>NZ_FQUQ01000003.1:204100-827729 GCF_900129215.1 Pedobacter caeni
AATGCCAGCCGGAGAGATGCAGGAACCTGCTTTATTGAATTGCATCACGATGGATTCCTCGATGAGCCGATAGAAGCCTATATCTGCTTCAGAGCAGCCGATGGCAAGGAAATTTCCGACAGTGCGTATTTAGGAAACCTGAACGGAGAAGCAGAAACTGAGGAACAGATCAGCGAGAAAAAGAAATATGCTGAAGTAAAACAGCGGTTTGATGTAGTAGAAGCTGATTATTTACATCAAATGAAGAACAACAGGGGGAATCCAGTGGATAGCAAGGCTTTCCGAAGCCTCGAAAAGGAGTATCAGGTGCTTAAAAATAAGCTGGAACACCTACCGGGGAAGCCGGGTTGACCTGCAAAAAAAGGCTACAATAGGATGATGATTTAATTGACCTGCAAAAGGATTATATTATTATTTTTGGCTGTCGTTTATCAAAACGGCTTGAACCATAAAAAGAATATATGCGGATTCGGTTACTATTAACTTTTGCTGTATTATGTACAGCCTTTAATCACCTTTATGCCCAGGAACTGGAAGGAAACCTGAATTTTCACGGTTTCGCAGACAATAGGGAGTATGCAAGGTCAGATCGGTTTTCTGAAACCATTTTCGGACTGAGGGTAACGCCATCAGTGGGTCTGTTGATGGATAGTACCCATAGAATCAGACTTGGTGTGAATGTCATGCATGAATTTGGATCTCCAAAATTCAGCAATAAAGCGGATATCCTTGCTTACTATCAGTACATGAAGAAGAATTGGAATTTCTATCTGGGAGCTTTTCCAAGAGAAGGACTGATTTCTGATTTTCCAAGAGCAATCATGAATGATACGCTCAATTATTACCGTCCGAATGTGGAAGGGATGTTGGTAAAGTATGAAAATGAAAACTGGAGACAGGTGATCTTTATCGACTGGACCAGCAGACAAACAGCAACAGCCAGAGAAAACTTTATTTTCGGGTTCTCAGGACGTTATAAAAAAGATGCATTTTTTGTTTCCCACTATGCCATGATGCTGCATAATGCAGGTCCCGGTATTCCTATCCCTGATGATCATATTCAGGATAATGGTGCAGCTATGGTTAAAGCGGGAGTAGACCTTTCGGGTAAAACCTTTCTTGATTCTTTAACAGTGAGTGCAGGAGGAATGATCTCCTTTGAGCGTACACGTAGTATTGGAGGCTGGCAAACGCCAAAGGGTTTTGTGGTAGACCTGAGTTTGGAGTACCATAAGTTTGGGATCACCAATTTCTTTTATAAAGGAGAAGGTCATCATTTGATTATGGGAGATAAGTTTTATACTTCTAAAACTTATAACAGGACAGACCTGACCTGGAGACCTATTATTTATAAGAACCTGGAAGCAAAACTGGCTTTATCTTTCCACTTTGTGGATGGGGTGATCGATAGTCAGCAGGCTTTTGGATTGAGGTATAATATTTTTGGAAGCAGGTCGCTGAAGAGAAAATAAGAATAAATAGAAAGCGCTAAATTTTAGCGCTTTTTTTGTATAAAGGATTATAGAGTAATATGGTTTCCTGCACTATGCTTGCTGCTTTACAATCTTCGTGGTAGCTATTTTTCACCGGTTCTTTCAAGAACCAGATCAACTAAAGCCGATGATACCCTAAAATTGGTTGCCTGAATTTTTTCTATGTAAGGTTTCACAGCGGCAATAATTCCAAACTCTTTAGCCTTTACCAGCAGTCCAAATGTACCCATGAAATTCAATGCCATTTTTGACGCTAGTTTGCGTCCTTTTAAATCGTCTATAATTAAAATTGCATTTGAAGTTTCCAGTGCAAGCGCAATTGCACTCGCTTCACCCGGGTCAACGGTCTCCTTAAACACGTCTTTCAGAGTGGTATCCTGAACAGATCTGATTTCAATCCATTTTGGCAATTCCGAACCAAACTCTTGCTGGATTTCAGGTGTAGTAACGATATTCGTAAAAGCCTGATGTAATATTTCAAAGGCATCAATCTTATCTAAGGTAATAAAACAACTGGTATCAGTGATGATAATGCTATATCCCCGAGATCCTGTCAAGCTCATCATTCAAATCATTAGAGGAGTAATTGATATAAGAAACGCCATAATCACCTAGTAACTCGGCAAAAGTACGTTTGGTTAATCTCGCCATGTCGGCAGCTTGACCAAGAGAAAGTTTTCCAGACTCATATAATTTAGCTGCGATAAATCTTATAGTATCGTTTTCATACTCTCCTAAGCTGTCAGGAACTTCTAATGTTATGGTTGTCATGACTTGAATATATTTTTATTTTCAAGTAAAGTTAACAATTTTTGAGGATTAAATTTAAAGAGAAAGGACTAAACTGGTCTCATAAAAATGACTCCCTGCTTCATCAGCAGGGAGCCTTATTTCTATCCTGATTCAGGAACAGTTACATCAGATCAAACCCGATATCTTCTCTGAAATACTTGCCGTCAAAATAAATACGTGCAGCATCGCCTGTTGCAGATTGTAAGGCATCAAACTGGTTGTCCTGAAGACTGGTTACGGCCAATACCCTTCCGCCATTGGTTTTCACGACACCACCTTCTAAAGCCGTTCCTGCCTGGAATACCAGGGAGTTGCGCACATTGTCAATCCCTGTAATCGATTTCCCTTTTTCATAATCTCCAGGGTAGCCACCCGCCACAATCATTACCGTTGCAGCGTTCTTAGGACTGATTTTTAACTTATAATCTTTTAATTTCTTTTGTGAACTTGCTACAAAAAGCTCAACCAGGTCATTCTCAATGCGTGGGATCACACTTTCCGTTTCCGGATCACCCATACGACAGTTGTACTCAATGATCAGTGGTTTATCGCCAACTTTGAACAAGCCGAAGAAAATAAACCCTGTATAATCAATTTTATCTTTCTTTAGACCCTCAATCGTAGGGATAATGATTTCCTGTTCAACCTTGCTCATGAAAGCCTGGTCTGCAAAAGGAACCGGGGATACAGAGCCCATACCACCTGTATTCAGGCCGGTATCAGCTTGTCCGATTTTTTTGTAATCTTTTGCTTCGGGAAGGATCACATAGTTTTCCCCATCGGTCAGTACAAAAACCGAAAGTTCTATTCCATTTAAAAACTCTTCTACCACAACGGTGCTTCCGGCATTGCCGAATTTACCACCCAGCATCAGCTTTAGCTCTGCTTGTGCTTCAGCAATATTATCCAGGATCAATACCCCTTTACCTGCTGCAAGGCCATCTGCTTTTAAAACAATCGGCAGGGCATGTGTTTCCAGGTATTTTAATCCTGCTTCCAGCGTTTCATTGGTGAATGACTTAGATCCGGGAGTAGGAATGCCATGGCGAGCCATGAATTGCTTAGAGAAATCTTTACTTCCTTCCAGTATTGCACCTTCTTTTTTAGGACCGATAACCGGGATATGTGATAACTCATCATCATTGGCAAAAAAATCATGAATGCCATTTACCAATGGTTCTTCAGGTCCCACCACCAACATATCGATGGCTTCTTTTAATGCAAAAGCTTTTACGGCTTCAAAATCATTTGGATTCAGGTTGATGTTTTTACCATAAGCACCTGTTCCGCCATTACCCGGAGCAATAAATAATTGGGAACATTCAGAAGATTGGCTCATTTTCCAGGCTAAAGCACTCTCTCTGCCGCCAGAACCTAATAGTAAGATATTCATCTATGTATGGTTTGTTGTTTGAATTGTTTTGATGGAGAACCACATACGGTTCATATTGGCAAATATACCGCTTTAGCTAAATTATCACAGTTAAGTTTAAATATTAAGCAAAATTCTCATGATTATTCCCCTGTTTGAATCTGAAAATCTACGGGGTATAGTTAATATTGCTCATCCCGATGGTCAGGCATCAGGGTTTAAGATTATCTTGTTACAAGGCTTTTATTTCCGTTGTAATTTGTTAACATTGTTTTTAAGTTCAGCTAAATTTCAAGAATCGACCAGTATCATGACTGCCTACAACCAACTTCCCGATGCAGAATTGACCACCTTATTGCAGGGTGGAGATCAGGCTGCGTTCACGGAAATTTATAGCAGACATTGGAAACTCATCTACGCGCATGTCTATAAAATGCTGAGGGAAGAGGATGATGCCAAGGATATTGTTCAGGAGGTTTTTGGTAACCTCTGGAGCCGGGCAGCATCGATAAAAAACAATACCAACATTTCCGGTCTGTTGTATACTGCGGCAAGGAATAAGGTGTTTGACCTGATCGAAAAAAATAAAGTACGGACGGATTACGTTGGAGAGATTGCCAGCTTTCTGTCTGATCAGCGCAATTATCAGGTGGATACCATTGATGAAAAGCGGATCATGGAAATTCTGGAAAGGGAAATTCAAAAATTGCCTCCTAAAATGAGGGAAATCTTTGAGCTGAGCAGGAAAGAACAGCTCTCACATAAAGAGATTGCTGCTAAATTGAACATCTCCGAACAAACGGTTAAAAAACAGGTTCAAAATACTTTAAAGGTCATAAAACCAAAACTCAACGACTTAGGAATCAGTGTTGCATTTCTATTGTTGTTGCGGTAATCTGAATTATTTTAAAATTCTTCTACCCCCAGTTTCCTTTTCGCCCGTTTACCTGTAAATGAATTCCAAAAAGCATGGATAAGCAACAGGCAAGAGAATTGGTTAAAAGATACAATCAGGGATTGGCCACGGCTGAAGAAAAAGCCGGGCTGGAACACTGGTATATGCAAAAATCTGACAGCCTTTCTCTGGAAGAGGATGAAATAGATTTTAGCCTGATTGAAGAGGAGATGAAGAGGAGGGTGTTTAGTCAGGCAGGTCTGCCGGAACCGGAAGAAAGCCCTGCCAGAGGCTTTAAACTATGGCCTCGTATTGCTGCTGCTGCAGCGGTGATTTTGATTGCCGGAGCGGCCTTGTTCTATTATACTCAGGAGCCAGGTACAGTGGATACTCATCTGAATGTGGCTCAGCAGGATGACATCGCACCGGGTTCCAATAAAGCAGTACTGACCCTCGGTAACGGAAAAACAATTGTTTTAACAGATGCAAGCAATGGTGAGCTGGCCAATGAACAAAATGCGGTCATCAAAAAAACTGCCGATGGGGAACTGCTTTATCAGGGCACATCAGCTGATGCGGCTTCTGCTTACAATACCATTGCCACACCAAGAGGAGGACAGTATACTTTAACCTTATCAGAAGGCACAAAGGTGATTTTAAATGCCGCATCTTCCCTGAAATATCCAACGCAGTTTAAAGGCAAGGACAGAACTGTAGAGCTTGTTGGAGAAGGATATTTTGAAGTTGCCCACAATAAAACCATGCCTTTTAAAGTCATCAGCAGAGGACAAACGGTAGAGGTGCTGGGCACACATTTCAACATCAATTCCTATACGGATGAGCCGAATGTAAAAACAACATTGCTGGAAGGCAGTGTCAATGTGAATGGCAGAATCCTGAAGCCTAACCAGCAGTCTATTTTATTGGACAACCAGCAGATCCGCGTGCTTCCTGTGAATGTGGATGAAGTCGTAGCCTGGAAAGATGGCCTGTTTAGATTTGACCATACCGACATCAAAACCTTAATGCGGCAAATTGCACGCTGGTATGATGTGGAAGTAGTCTATGAAGGCATGGTAAAGGAAGAGCAGTTTTATGGTAAAATTGAAAGGAGTTATACCCTGTCTGAAGTATTGAAAGTACTGGAACTGGGCAATGTTCATTTCAGAATTGAAGGAAAGAAAATTATAGTCATGCAATAGCATAAGGGCGCCATGAACCGGGTGCCTGGATATCAACTGAATAAGTAACCTAAACCAAACCAACATGAAAAAATCTTTACAGAAGAGCGATTAGCAGCTAAAGAGGTTTGCTGAGCAAAAAAATTCCGGAGAAGGCTTCGACACTTTTCTCCGGAATGCGCCTGGGTTAACCTCTATCCGAAAAAATCGGAACGATAAATAATTCTTGAAAATTAATCCAACCCAAACAATACAAACATATGAATTTATGCTCATATGCTAAAGTCCCCTTATGTCTAGGGCGACCGATGCTTAAAATCATTATCGTGATGAAATTGATTTTTTTCATAATCACCATCGCTTGTGTACAGGTATCGGCTATTGGATACGCACAACATGTAAATATTCAACAAAAAGAAGCCATGCTGACCAATGTTTTCTCTACCATAGAGCGACAAACAGGATATAGCTTCTTCTGGAAAAATGAAGACCTTACCAAAATTAAGATCGATGTTAAACTTCAGAATGCTTCTCTGGAAGAAGCCTTAAAAGAAGTGTTTAAAGGACTTCCTTATACTTATGCAGTCGTAAAGAATTCTATCGTGATACAGCCCAAAGAAACTACTTTTATCGATAGAGTAGTGGCTGCCTTTACCGGGATAGACATCAAAGGTGCCGTGCTGGACAGACAGGGGCAGCCCCTGCCAGGCGCCACAATTACCCTTAAAGGAACACAGCGCAGTACCTCAACAAATATTAAAGGGGAGTTCTCTTTAGCCAATGTTCCCAAAGATGCCGTTTTACAGGTTTCCTATATGGGCTATGTGACCAGAGATGTCATCGTGACCGGCGATTATGTGGGGGTCTTGATGGAATTAAGCACCTCCAAATTAGATGAAGTTCAGGTGATGGCCTATGGAACTACCAACCGCCGTCTGGCCACAGGAAATATTGGTACCGTTACCGCAAAAGAAATTGAAAAACAACCGGTAATGAACCCTTTGCTTGCACTGGCGGGCAGAGTCCCGGGGGTGGTGGTCACTTCGCCAAGTGGCTATGCCAGTGGAATCGTTAAAGTGGAGATTCGGGGCCGTAGTTCAATCAATTCTGGTTTTACCTCTGAGCCCCTGTACATCATTGATGGGGTTCCTCTGACCTACCTTGAAATCGGAGGCGTATCCAGTTATGAACTGGGGTCTTCTGGTATCCTGCAAAATGGCTCCTTCGGTACCAGTGGAGGTCAAAGCCCGCTGTTTAACCTGAATCCTGCTGATATTTCCAGTATTGAAGTGTTAAAAGATGCCGATGCTACTGCGATATATGGATCCCGGGGAGCCAATGGGGTAATTCTGATTACCACAAAAAAAGGGAAACCCGGTGCAACAGTGGTTACTGCAGATATTTCTCAGGGAATCAATAAGGTGACCCGTTATTGGGATTTATTAAGTACAAAGGATTACCTTCAAATGAGGAGAGAGGCTTTTAAGAACGACGGAATCGTTCCTACAGCACTTAATGCTCCGGACCTGGTGCTTTGGGACAGCACAAGGTATACCAATTGGCAAAAAGAGTTGTGGGGAGGTACAGGACAGCTGACCAAATCTTCGATAGCGCTGTCTGGAGGGAACGACAATACCCAGTTCCGCATCGCTGGTAACTTTACCAGGCAAAAGGAAATCCTCACTGCGAGTGGCTCAAACAAATCAGGAAACGCAGCCTTTAACCTGATCAATAAATCTTTAAACAGTAAGTTTAAAATCAATTTTTCGGTCAACTATTCTTATACAGATGTGAATACAATTGCGGTACCTGGTTCAGTAACATTGGCGCCCAATGCCCCGGCAATCTATAACAATGAAGGGGAACTTAATTTTGAAGGCTGGAGTAACGGAACCACACAAAGCATTTATCCCTTTTCATCGCTAAAGCAACCCGCGAGTTCAAAAACTACCCTTGTAACGAGTAACCTGAACATCTCTTATGAATTGTTTAAAGGCTTTGACATTAGCAGTAATTTTGGTTACAACAATAGCCACAATTCGATGGAAACCACCATACCCATCTCCTCACAAGACCCGAAAAGCAATCCTACAGGGGTTTTGGGAGTTGGGACCAATGACAATCAGAACTGGATCATTGAACCACAGTTAAATTACCAGACCACAATTGGAAAAGGCCGTTTTACCGCATTACTCGGCGCGAGTCTGCAATCAACCAGCACTGCCGGACAAACCATTTCTGGCCTGGGCTATACCGATGACAGCTTCCTGGGAAGTATTCAGCTTGCCCCTACGCTGATGACAACTGACAAATTGGGTCAGTATAAATATGCAGCCATCTTTGGAAGACTTAATTATACCTGGGATGACAAGTACATTGTGAACTTCAGTGGAAGGAGAGATGGCTCTTCCCGTTTTGGACCCGGAAATCAATACGGAAATTTTGGCGCCATTGGCCTGGCCTGGATTGCATCTCAGGAAAACTGGATCAAAAGCGTGCTGCCCTCTTATGTCAGTTTTATAAAATTAAGAGGGAGTTATGGAATTACAGGAAGTGACAATGTAGGGGATTACCGATACCTCACGGAATGGACAAATATGGCACCCGGATATGTGCCGATTTATTCTTATGGTGGCATTACTCCACTGGTAAGCCAGCATGCGGTGAACCCGAACTATCAATGGCAGGTAAATAAAAAGCTCGAGGGGGGAATCAATGTTAGTTTCCTGGATGACAGGATCAATCTGGAAGCTGCCTATTATCAGAACCGTTGTGACAATCAGCTTACCCTGATTCCGACGCCAATGTTTACTGGCTTTGGAGATGTAACCGCCAACTGGGAGGCAAGTGTTCAGAATAGTGGATGGGAGTTTTCGGCGACAGCCAGGCTGATCAGCAATAAAAACTTCACATGGTCCCTGAACCTGAATGGAGGGAGCAACAAAAATGTGCTGTTAAGCTACCCGAATATATTGCAGTCGCCCTATGCAAAGCAATATCTGGTAGGCCAGTCAATTAATATGAACTACCTTTTGCATTATATAGGTGTTGACCCGCTAACCGGACAGTACGTTTTCGAAGATTACAATCATGATGGACAGATTGGTAATGATGGCCTGCCGGGAACAGGGTACAGTGACCGGAACATTGCCCTCAGTTTAGATCCTAAATTTAGCGGCGGAATCGGGTCGGAATTTCAATACAAAGACTGGCAGTTCAGTTTTTTCTTCCAATATAGAAATCAGATGGCCAGGAACCCACTTTACGGTGGATTCATCGCTGGAGGGATGACTAACATATCTGTAGAAATGTTTAAAAACCGTTGGACTACGCCTGGTCAGCAAGCGGAATATGCGCGCTTCACAACTGCACAGTCAGCCGCTGATGGGAATGTAAATACCTCTGACCGCGCTTATACAGATGGGTCTTATCTACGGCTGAACAATGTTTCTTTGTCCTATACCTTGCCAAAAAGTATCATCAAGGGGAACACACAACTTAGGTTTTTTATGAACGCCCAAAATTTATGGCTGATTTCAGGATATCCGGGAATTGATCCGGACATGCAGAGTTTCGGAGGTATGCCTTCCGCCAAAGTGATTACGGGTGGTCTTTCATTGACATTATAAATTCAGGATTATGTTTATTTATCATTTTCATACCAAAAGAATACTGCTGTCTCTCTCAGCTCTTTTATGCTTTTCATGTAATAAGCTGGTAGAAATACCGCAACCAAAAAATACAGTCACGACCGTTAAAGTGTTCACAAATGACGCGCAGGCACAGAGTGTCATGGCTGGCATACTTACTCAGATGATCAATGGTACCGGCACACTTGGAACCAGGACATTTAGCAATGGATTAACCACATTATTGGGGGGGCTTTCTGCAGATGAGTTCGATTCTCAGATCAGCGGTCCAACAGTCACTTATTATCAGTTTAACAGTAACAACCTCAATATTAACGTTAGTTTCATGGGGGAGTTATGGGAGAGTGCCTACCAGGCTGTGTATGGTGCCAATGCAATTCTGGAAGGGATAGAGGCTTCCAAGTCTCCCACCCTTCACCAAAAGGTAAGAACTGAACTGGCCGCAGAAGCCAAATTTATCAGGGCTTTCAGTTACTTCTACCTGTTGAATTTATTCGGTGACGTACCACTTGCGATGACCACCGACTTTAATAAGACGAAAAATTTACCAAGAGCCGCGGTTTCTGTGGTTTATCAGCAAATCATCAATGACCTCAATGACGCCGTCAATGGATTGCCGGCAGATTACAGTGCAGGAGGAGGAGAACGGATCAGGGCAAATAAATGGGCGGCAAAGGCACTGCTTGCGAGGGTTTATCTTTTTACCGGAGCATATACCCAGGCGCTGACCGAAGCGAATGAGGTGATTGCGCAGACAGGTCTTTACCGGTTGGAAGAGCTGGATAAAATTTTTTTAAAGAACAGTTCCGAATCGATCTGGCAGCTGCAGCAAAATACCAATGCAGGCCCCGGAACCTCTACTCCGGAAGGAGATGTACATTTGCCCAATCCGCTGCATAGTGGGACTCTGAGCTTTACGCTCTCCCGGGCATTACTTAAAACTTTTGAGGCCGGAGACCTTAGAGGATCACTCTGGGTGGATAGCGCAGACTATACCAATATGGGAATTACTACCCGGACTATATTTCCTTTTAAGTATAAGTCAGGCAAACATAACCGGGTGCTGGGTGGGGTATCTACGGAGTACTATATGGTATTAAGACTTGCAGAACAATACTTAATCCGTGCAGAAGCTAATGCGCTCAACGGACAGACTGGAGCTGCCCTGGCTGACCTCAATATCCTGAGGAACCGTGCAGGTCTTGGAGAATTGCCGGTCTCACTTACAAAAGAAGAGGTGCTGGCTGCTGTTGCTAAGGAACGGCAAACAGAGCTCTTTACAGAGTGGGGACACCGTTGGTTTGACCTGAAAAGAACAGGTAAAGCACAGGAAGTTCTTTCTGCGCTTCCTGTGAAACAACCCTGGAGAGGAAATTATCAGCTCCTGTATCCAATCCCAAAATCAGAAATCCTGAGAGGTGCATTTCTGGTTCAGAATCCAAATTATTAGAAACCATTCCATTCTAAACGATTGAACGTCATGATGAAACATTTCATTTTATTATACCTTTCTGTAGCCCTGGTATTATCAGCCGCTGTTTCTTGTAAGAAAGATGTCAAATCCGGGGGTACTGCGGGACTCACCATTGTTAATGCCATTCCGGATTGTCCCAGAATGCTGGCCCATCTTAGCTGGGGACAACCTAAGAGGTGGGCTGAGGTCCTTTTTGTGGACTTTGACCAATATGATCCTGCGGATCATTTGTCTCTACCTGCCGGGGAACAACCATTGCAATTCTATAGGTATCCGGATACCACGGTAAGCGATAAACCAGTTCATAAGATGACTATACCTCTGGTTGCAGGCGACATCAGTACCTTGTTTCTGATGGGGACATTTGCTCAGCCTGAAACGATGCTGGTGACGAAAACACCCCCGTATTACTCGAGCAAAGACAGTCTGGTTGGTTTACGTCTTGCTAACCTTTCTCCGGGCACCGCCCCTGTACGGGTCAAAATTACCGGACAAGGTGTAAATATGGAAAGTACCAGTCTGACCTATAAAGGAATCACTGATTATATTTCTGTACCGGCGACTTCAAAAGTTGCTGATCTGCTCGTTGAGTTTTATGATCAGACATCTGGTACTTTGCTGGCAGCTTATAAGCTCGATGGGGTTGGTAGCCTGATTACAAATAACCGATGGCGTTATCGCAACTATACCCTTGCCCTGATTAAAGGGCCTGGTGCCAAACATCCAGGGGCTGCACAGTTCGTCACACTGATCAACGATTATTAGCCATTAAACAAAAGCCGCTAAGAGGCTTCTTCCCGAAAATAACATTTAATTCAATTAAACTATGGAACCAATCGTCCGTATTAAGGGACTCTCACATCGTTATAGTACCAGTTGGGCTATACGTGATATCAATATAGAGATCCCAAGAACCGGCATCTTAGGCCTGCTGGGCTCTAATGGTGCAGGTAAATCAACCACCATGAATATCCTTTGCGGGGTACTTACCCCAACTACCGGAGAAGTGATCATCAATGGCATTGATTTGAGCAAAGCGCCGGAAAAAGCCAAGCAGGAAATCGGTTTTTTGCCGCAGACCCCACCTTTATACCTGGATTTGACGGTAGATGAATACCTGAAACACTGTGCGATTCTACGCTCGGTTGAAAAATCCCAATTGAAAGCCGCGATGGATGAGGTAAAAGAACGCTGTGCTTTGACTCACATCAGTAAAAGGCTGATCAAGAATTTATCTGGTGGTTACAAGCAGCGGGTAGGGATTGCCCAGGCCATCATTCACAAACCAAAACTGGTGGTATTTGATGAGCCAACCAATGGACTCGATCCTAACCAGATCCTTGAGGTGAGGGCACTCATTAAGGACATCGCAACCGACAAAG
The DNA here is from genome assembly GCF_900129215.1 of Pedobacter caeni. Lineage (GTDB taxonomy): Bacteria > Bacteroidota > Bacteroidia > Sphingobacteriales > Sphingobacteriaceae > Pedobacter > Pedobacter caeni. The sequence continues at coordinate 216,340 of NZ_FQUQ01000003.1, forward strand.
CAGTGATTCTTTCTACACATATTCTGACGGAAGTGCAGTACCTCTGTAAGGATATTGTTATGATTGAAAGCGGACGGATTGTCTTTGCCGATACCATGGAGGCGTTTGACAACTACATCGCTCCGCACAGCATGCTGGTGATCATGGAGAATGCCCCGACTGTCGATGTCTTACAAGCCATAGAAGGGATTACCAGGGTAGATTTTTTAACTGAAAAACAGCTGCGGATCTATTTCAACGGCGACAGGAATATCTCTGAAGCCATTGTATTGGAAAGTGCAAGGCAGGGTTGGCGACTGCGGGAGCTGAATATGGAAAAGAACTCTCTAGATGAAACTTTCGCTCAATTGTCCAGAATCTCTAATTAAGAAGACCAGACCTACATGAAAAAAATTGTACAAATAGCAAGGCTGGAACTTTGCCTGCTATTTTATTCGCCCATTGCATGGTTGCTCATCATGGTCTTGTTCGTGCACATGAGCCATGCTCTGATCCCTGGGATAGCTCAGATACGACATCTTCAGGAATTTATCCCTGGCTTTTCCTTTCTGACAGAAAGGCTCTTCACCAGCAGTTCATCCTCGGGCAACATTTCGCAAGGGGTATTTTTCTCCATTCTGGGAAAATTGTACTTGTATACCCCATTGATTACCATGGGAATCATTAGCCGGGAAAACAGTAGCGGAAGCATTAAACTACTGTTTTCATCCCCGGTAAAGCTCAGCCATATTGTGTATGGAAAGTTTGCGGCCATGCTGGTGTTTAACCTGGTTATTGCAGGTTTAATGGGTTTGTTTTTTATCGCAGGCTCCCTATCTGTAGACCATTTCGATTATCCGTATGTGCTGGTTGCGATATTGGCCTCCTTTTTACTATTGAGTGCTTATTCTGCCATTGGGATATTTATGTCCAGTCTGACCACTTATCAGGTGGTAGCGGCGATCTGTACTTTTGCAGTCCTGGCTTTTATGAACTATGTTGGGAATTTTGGACAGGGATTAGATTTTGTAAGGGACCTGACCCATAGTCTTTCTATGCCCAGTCGGGCGGAACGTATGGTTGGAGGTTTGCTCAGTAGCCGCGATGTCATTTACTATATAGCGGTTTCGGGAATTTTTCTGGGCTTTACCATTGCAAAACTGGAGTTGGGTAGGGTGTCTAGATCCTTTGTTTATCAAACGGGGCGTTATACAGCGGTGTTGGTTGTTGGATTAGCGGTAGCTTATCTCAGTTCGCGCCAAAGGGTGATTGTGTATTATGATGCCACGGCAACCAAAGCCAATACGATTGTTAAAGCTACGCAGGAAATCCTCCGGAAAATGGGAGATGAGCCGGTTGAAATGACTGCCTACATCAATGGGCTGCATTACACTTACGAAAATGCTGCACCTGTTAACCGGATTTTTTCTATTGCCCAATGGGAACCCTACCTGCGGTTTAAACCGAATATCAACCTGCACTGGGTATATTATTATGATAGTTTTGATCCACAGCTGTATGCTGTAAATCCTGGGAAAAGTTTGAAAACGATGTTTGCCGAAAAGGCAAAATCATCAGACATCGATACGGCCGGATTTTTAAGCCCGGCGCAGATCCGTAAACAAATCGATCTGCGTGGAGAAAACGACCGTGTAGTGATCCAGTTGAAATACAAAGGGAAAACCACTTTCCTAAGAACATTTGATGGAGGAAATATCTGGCCTAAAGAGGAAGAAGTTGCTGCGGCATTAAAGCGCCTGATTGTTACTCCGCCAAAAATAGTTTTTTCAACAGATGGCTATCAGCGTAGTGTGGATAAAATTGGCGACAGAGACTATAAGCAGTTGTTTAATACAAAACTGTCCAGGAATTCGCTGATCAATACCGGATTTGATATAGACAGTGTGTCCCTGGAGCATGGTCAGATTCCGGCTGGTATTGCGACGTTGGTTATTGCTGATCCGAAGGTTGCTTTTAGTCCGGCCGCGCTGGCAAAACTTCATCAATATATTGCTGAGGGTGGAAACCTGATGATTGCAGGAGAGCCGGGAAAACAAGTGGTCCTAAACCCTTTGCTGGATTCTTTAGGCGTTAAAATGCTCGATGGAACCCTGGTTCAGCACAGCAGGGATTTTTCTTATGGCTTGGTTACTCCGAATTTAACTGCAGCAGCAGTGAAGATGGCTCCCTTATTAAAAAGTGCTTTTATGGAGAAAAAAACAGTTTCCATGCCCGGTACGGCTGCTTTAGCTGAACTGAATAGTGGTGCTTTTGATGTTCAGCCACTTTTAATGACAAATGCGAAAACAAGCTGGATTAAAAAAGGAGCATTCGTATTGGATTCAGCTGCCCTGGTGGTGGAAAAGAATAAGGGTGATCAGCCGGGGGCATTTCCAGCAGTATTGCTGTTGAGCAGGAAAGTAAACCATAAACAACAAAGGATCATTGTTTCCGGAGATGCTGATTTTTTCAGCAATAAAGAACTGGGAAGGACGAACATGGAAACCGTGAATGGTTTTTTTGCGGTAAACCTGTTCAGTTGGTTTTCCAATGATGAGTTTCCGGTAGATATGGTCCGTCCGGAGTCAAAAGATACCACACTGAAGCTGAGCAAAGCTGGAGTGAAGACCTTACAAATAAGTTATTATTTAATGATCCCAGGAACTATACTTCTGTTAGGAGCTATTCTGTTGATCCGTAGAAAACGTAAATAATTATGAGCTTTATAACCGATAAACAAACGATCGATGATTTGAATATTTTCTCCAGATCAGGGAGCGATTCGATCTATTATATTTTTAATAAAACGTTTACACAGGGTGGTGCCATCCTGCTGGAAGAGTTATTCAGGGCTCCGCTTTCGGACGAAAAGGCCATCAATGAGCGGGTTGCCATTCTGCGGTATTTTCAGGAAAGTAAAACGGCTTTTCCTTTACAAGGGAACAGATTTGAAGAAGCCGAACGGTATTTGTCGAATACCGATCCGAGGAGCCGGCTGTCTAATCAAGGTTTTAGTATGGCCGACTTTAAAGCCGCTGCGGAGAGTGTAACCGCGCTGATGGAGATTCTGCAGGGATTGAAAGGGTTTATGCTGGATATTCAGGCGAAAGTATCCGGAAATCCCTATGGGCAGCGGGTGGAAACTATCCTGGCTCTATTGAATACTAAAGAGCTGGAACTGATTTTTACCGATCATGGCAAGGGAAAAATCTCTTCAGGTAAGATCGTTGAATATGATAACATCCTGCGTTTTCAGCAACGCGGCCTGATGGATAAGATCCTGCAGCATATTTATGACCTGGATGTGTACCTTTCCATTGCCAGAGTGGCCACGGAGCGGGGGTATGTTTTTGCAACAGCGTTAAAACGGGATGAGAACCGGCTCCGGTTGAAGGGTGTTGCGCACCCATTGCTGAACAATGCGGTAGCCAATAGCCTGGAGATGGACCCGAAGGGTAATATTGTGTTCCTCACCGGTGCCAATATGGCGGGTAAATCGACCTTTATGAAATCATTGGGGATCGCGATGTATCTGGCACACCTCGGCTTTCCGATTGCTGCTGAGGAAATGGAGTTTTCAGTGTGCGACGGGATGTATACCACCATTAACCTTCCGGATAATCTGGCCATGGGTGCCAGTCATTTTTATGCGGAAGTGCTGCGGGTAAAAAAGGTTGCGGTTGAACTTGGGGCAGGTAAAAACCTGTTTGTCATTTTTGACGAGCTGTTCCGCGGGACGAATGTCAAAGATGCTTACGAAGGTACAATTGCCATTATGGGTGCTTTTGCGAAGAAGCCACATTCTTTATTTGTGGTCTCTACCCATATCATGGAAGCAGGAGCGGTATTGAAAGAAAAATGTGACAACATGATCTTTAGGTATTTGCCAACCGGAATGAAAGAAGGGAAACCGGTATATACCTACACCCTGACGGAAGGGATCACCGACGACCGCCATGGGATGATCATTGTGAACAATGAAGGTGTGCTGGAACTCATCAAAGATAAAAAGCAGGCGAAACAGGCACATCAGCACTTTTTAGCGGATAAGCAAACGGTAGAAGATCTGAACCTGCAGGGTAAGTTTAAACAGCAATCTGTCTATAGTTTGTTCAATCACCTGCAGACCCGTGGAGGAGAGAAGCTGCTCGAAGGAATGTTTTCTGAGCCTTTAAACCAACCGGAACAGATCAACAGGAGAAGTTCTTTGTTTGCTTTTTTTCAGGAGCACAGGGTGATTTTTCCGGTGATCCGTTCGCAGGTGGAATCTATGGAGGATTACCTTTCTGGTGGAGCTGGTGCCGCTTTGCCGAGAGTAGCATGGGGCATATTTACCAAGAAATTCAAACAGGTTCTTTTTCATAATGCAGAGCTGTTGCAGTTGCAGGCGGGACAGTCGGTGACGATAGAGGTCCTGCAGGCTTTCTCTGATTTCTTTTCAGAGTTGAAAGGAAAAGATGGGATTTTGGTGTATCAAAAGGATCTGGAAATTGCAGAAAAGATTTTGCAGGATTCCAGGCTTCAGGTCATACTGAAGGCAGAAGAAGGGCAGCCTTCACTCTTACAACTGATCCGCAATGATTTTGTCATTCGTCATGCGATGATGAACCAGATGGAAGTGCTGTTGAAGCTGATCTATGAACTAGATGTATTTATTGGTGTGGCTGCCGTTGCAGCAGATCAGGACTTTGTGTATGCAAAGGCCTTGCCTTCGGAACAAATGTTATTGGACATCAGTGGTTTCCGCCATCCCGGACTTAGAAATGGGGTTCGTAACGACCTGCATTTAACGAAGGAACGAAACGTGCTGTTTTTAACCGGGGCAAATATGGCAGGTAAATCTACTTTCATGAAATCGATGGGGATTGCCGTTTATCTTGCCCATATGGGCTTTCCTATAGCTGCAAAAAGAATGGAGTTCTCGGTTAAGGACGGATTATTTTCTTCCATCAACGTTTCTGATAACCTGGATATGGGCTATAGTCATTTTTACGCAGAAGTACTACGGACCAAGACGGTTGCTAAAGCAGTTAGTGAATCTCTGGACCTGTATGTATTGTTTGATGAGCTGTTTAAAGGGACCAATGTGAAGGATGCGTATGATGCTACACTGGCGGTAACACAGGCTTTTTCAGAAAACAGGAACAGCTTCTTTGTCATCTCTACCCACATTATTGAAGTCGGGGAAGCATTGGGGGAAGTTTGTGATAACCTGCAGTTCTCCTTCCTGCCAACGGTCATGAAAGAAGGGCTGCCCACTTATCCATATACACTTGCAAGCGGGATCACAACCGACAGACAGGGGATGATCATCATTGAAAACGAAAAGATCGTAGCGCTGATCCATGCAAACGAGACTTCAATTACCAAACCTCATTTACAACTGTAACATGTTATTTAAATATAGATTTTTAAGTTTTTTCGGCCTGGTTGCACTTTGCATTTCCTTAGCCTGTAAAACACAGCTGGATACACAACCCTTGTTGGCGGATCCGGAATTGCGGATGGGAAAATTGCCCAATGGGTTTACCTATTACATCCGTAAAAATAAAACACCTGAAAAACGGGTGACGATGTATCTGGCCAGTAAAGCCGGTTCTATCCTGGAAACAGATCAGCAAAGAGGTATCGCACATTTTATAGAACACATGAGCTTTAACGGGACCAGACATTTCCCTAAAAAGGAGCTGTCGAATTACCTGGAGAAATCAGGAGTGCGTTTTGGTGCAGACATCAATGCCAGTACCGGATTTGATGAAACCGTTTATCAGCTTCCATTGCCTTCTGACCAACCTTTATTACTGGCAAATGGCCTGCAGATCATGCGGGATTGGGCACAGGATGCCAATCTGCAGGCGGAGGATGTGGAAAGAGAACGCCATGTCATTCTGGAAGAGAAGCGTTACCGTCAGGGAATGTCACAGCGTTACCAGGAACAAAGCATTCCTTTTTATACCAATAAATCGCGCTATGGAACCCGTTTGCCAATTGGCACCGAAGAGGTATTGCGGAAGGTGACACCTGAAGAAATCCGTCAGTTTTATAAGGACTGGTATCGTCCAAACCTGCAGGCTTTACTCGTGGTCGGAGACATTGATGTTGACCAGATGGAGAAAGAAATTAAGGCTAAATTCTCGGACCTTCGTAATCCAGATAAAGAGAAGGAACGGACGGTTTACCGTTCAGAACTGAGCGGTAAAAATCAGTACATGCAATTTATTGATCCTGATTTGGGTGGGGTTAGTGTAGAGATTCTCCTGAAAGAGCAGGCCCCAATGATCACTACAACAGCAGACTATCGGGCTAGTCTTTTGAAAAACCTGCTCGGGCAAATGATCAGCAGCAGGTTCAGAGGTTTGCCACTTGCCAGTTTCATCACATTAGAGGGTGGTTTAACGGCTTTCTCTGTTAATGTGACCACCAAGCCTGCCGAAACAGAGCATGCCCTGAAAAGTGTATGGCTGGAGCTTCGGCGGATGCAGGAACAGGGTTTTACACAAGGGGAACTGGACCGGGTTAAGAAGGCTTATCAGCAGAAGATGGCTGATGCGATGAAAGAAAAGAATAAAACAGCTTCAGAAGTGCTGATCAAACCTTATCTCCAGCATTTTCTGAAAGGAAATACTGCAATTGGAATTGCCGGGGAATATCAACTGAGCAGGGAACTGATTCCGGACATTTCTTTGGATGAAATCAACAAGCTGATGGATGTTTGCCTGAAAAGTAAAGATCGTGACCTTATCGTAAAGGCATCTGAGCATAATAAAGCATTTCTTCCGGATGAGGGCACAGTACAAGGCTGGATAGAAAATGTCTATGCGCAAAACCTGACTGATTTTGAAGATGACCTGCAAGACCTTTCCCTGCTTAAAAAGGAACCCGTTCCCGGAAAGATCAGTGCGGTGGAAGAGTTGAAAGTTGCAGGGATCCAAAAAATTACGCTCAGTAACGGGATGACCGTATTGCTGAAAAAAACAGATTTTCAAAATGACCAGATCTTGTTCAAAGGGCTGGCAAGTGGTGGAGCTTCTTTATATCCGGATGCCGATTATGAAAGCGCGATTAATGCTGCAAGTGTAATCGGAGCAGCAGGTGCAGGCAATTACAATGCATTGCAATTGGGTAAATTTATGGTAGGTAAAAAGGTTCAGGTTAATCCCTTTATTCTGGACCAGTATCATGGCTTTGATGGCAATACAACTACGGAAGATCTTCCTGTAATGCTGGAATTGCTGCATGCCTGTTTTGCTGAGCCCCGTAAAGATCAAGAGGCTTATACCATCCTCGTAGAGCGCTCTAAGGAGGAACTGGCAAGTCTGGGGAACGACAGGAGCAGAACATTCATGGATACGGCAAACCTGGTATTGGGGAATAATCATGTCCGTAAGCGGCCTCAAACTGCGGAGCGGCTCAATGCGATCAGACTGGACAGGGCTTTTGAGATTTATAAAGAACGCTTTTCTGATGCTTCTGCTTTTACTTTCCTCTTTGTAGGAAATCTGGATGTAGAGCGGGTTAAGCCTTTACTGGAAAAATATCTTGGATCATTGCCTTCCAGGCATCTCCATGAAACCGTCCGTGATCTTGGAATTAACGTTCCTCCCGGCCGCATTTCTAAAACGGTCTGTAAAGGAACCGAACAAAAGTCGAGTGTGATTCTGGCTTATTCCGGTGCTTTGGATTATAATTTTGAAAATACGATTAAAATGAATGCCATTGCTGATGTGCTGAAAATCAGCCTGACGGATTTACTTCGTGATAAAGAAGGAGCAACTTATGTCGCAAATGCACAGATGACCCTGTCTAAGTATCCTAAAAACAGGTTTGTACTGTCCGTTACTTTTGATTGTGCACCACAAAATGTGGACAAACTGGTTGCCCTGGTACAGGAAGAAGTGGATAAAATGAAGCAGTCCGGACCATCTGTTGAGAACCTGCAGAAATTTAAAGCTGCACGTAAAGTCGGTCTGGAAACGGGTGCTAAAAATAATGAATTCTGGTTGGGCTATCTGGTTTCTCAGGTGATGAATAAAGAGCCTTTGACTCAGTTTTATGATTATGATGCGGCATTGAATGGCATCACTGTAAAGTCTGTTCAGGCAGCGGCAGCAAAGTATATTTCCGATAAAAACCTGGTTAAGCTCATTCTGATGCCGGAAAAAACTAAACATTGAAGATAAACATATGAAGAAAATCATACAGATAGCCAGGCTGGAGCTCAGCCTGCTATTTTACTCCCCGATTGCCTGGATCCTCATGATTGTGCTGTTTGTACAGATGAGTCTCACTTTTATCGTGGCAATGCCAGAAATAGAACGGACACAAGGGATGTCTTTTTTAACCAGTCATCTGTTTACCGATTACAAAAAAATCGGGCTCCTTAGTCGCATTCTGGATAGTTTGTATCTGTACATCCCATTGATTACGATGGGGATCATCAGCCGGGAAACCAGTAGCGGGAGTATAAAGTTACTCTACTCTTCTCCGGTTAAACTGAGCCATGTTGTCTATGGTAAGTTTGCGTCCATGCTCGTTTATAATCTGGTCATTATGGGGATCATGAGTTTGTTTGTACTGATCGGCGTTTTATTTATTCCAAATTTTGATTATCCACATATTGCGGTGGCGTTATTTGCTGCTTATCTTTTATTAAGTGCTTATTCGGCCATCGGTATTTTTGTGTCCAGTTTAACGACTTATCAGCCGGTAGCGGCGATCAGTACCTTTGTGGTGCTGGCCTTTATGAATTATATCGGGACGGTTGGACAAAGTCTGGATTTTGTGCGCGATCTGACACATAGCCTTTCGATGCCAAGTCGGGCAGGGCGTATGATGGCGGGATTGCTCAATACCAGGGATGTGATTTATTACCTGGTCATTTCAGGGATGTTTCTGGCTTTTACGATTACCAAACTGGAAATGGAACGGTTGTCGAAGCCGGTTTTGCAGCAGGTTGGCCGGTATAGCCTGATTGTATTGATCGGGTTGGGGATTGCTTATACCAGCTCCCGTCAGCCAATGATTGGTTATTATGATGCGACGGCTACGAAGGTAAATACCATCACTAAGACGAGTCAGGATTTACTTAAAAAGATGGGGGATGAGCCTATTGAGATGACGGAGTATGTCAACGGAATTGAAGATAGTTATTTCCGGGCAAAACCCAGTGAGCGAATTGCTGACATTGCCCGTTGGGAACCTTATTTGCGCTTTAAGCCCAATATCAATCTGAAATGGGTTTATTACTACGACAGCATTCCTGGTCTGACTGCAGGACTTGTCGAAAATAAGACGAGTTTTAGTCAATATGTGCTGTTCATGTCAAACATCGAGCAACTCGATCTTCGTGACTTTCTGAGCCCTGCTGAGATCAATAAGCAGCTTAAACCGCAGTCTGAAGAATCACGTGTATTCATGCGTTTAAAGTATAAAGGAAAAGAAACTTCTTTACGGACGTTTCCAGCTCCTGACAATGATTTCTGGCCTAAGGAAGAGGAGACGGGTGCTGCCTTGAAGCGTTTGATGATGACGCCACCGAAGCTGGTTTTTGCTACAGATGGCTATCAGCGCAGTATGGATAAAATAGGGGACCGCGATTATAAAAAGCTGATCAATACCAAGTCTGGCCGACAGTCGATGATCAATCAGGGCTTTGATGTCGACAGTATATCCCTGGAAAAGGATCAGATTCCAGCCGATATTTCTGCACTGGTCATTGCTGATCCAAAAGTAGCCTATAGTCCGGCAGCATTGGCGAAGCTTCAACGTTACATCCGGGAGGGGGGAAATCTGATGATTGCCGGAGAACCTGGTAAACAAAGTGTGGTCAATCCTTTGTTAGACTCCCTTGGTGTTCAAATGATGAACGGCACCCTTGTTCAGCGCAGCAGAGATTATTCCTATGGATTGGTTACGCCGGGGCTTGCTTCCGGAGCGGTGGCAATGGCTCCTGGATTACAGCCTTTTTATATGCAGCGCTGGGTAGTTTCTATGCCTGATGCAGCGGCTTTAAGTTATGCTGAAAACGGACCCTTTGACATCCATCCTCTTTTATTAACAGATGCGGAAACGAGCTGGATTAAAAATGAGAAATTTGTGCTGGATTCTGCAGCCTTGACTTTTGATGCAAAGGCAGGTGACCAGAAGGGGGCTTTTCCAACGGCATTGATGCTGACCCGTAAGCTGAACAATAAAGAGCAGCGGATTATTGTGGCTGGTGATGCTGACTTTTTCAGCAATACGGAACTGGCGAGGAGTAACATACGGACCATCAATTCGGGCTTTGTCGGAAGCATTTTTAAATGGTTTTCTTACGGTGAGTTTCCAATCGATGCGAGCCGTCCGTTCCCTAAGGACAATACTACAAGGTTGACCAAAGCTAGTGTGAAAACAATACAGGTGTTGTATTATGGGGTTATCCCGGGATCGATATTCCTGATGGGGATGATCTTGCTGATCCGCAGAAAGCGGAAATAAATTTTTAGTTTTTTTACTTTGCCTTCCAAAAAGCCTGCTGCGAAATATCATTCAAAGCGGGCTGGAGGGAGGTGTAACGGAGTGTCATTATTGAGTCATTTTGTCTTTTGTTTGTCATTGTTTTTAATTAATCTAAATAGCTAATGAAGGCTAACGCTTACTTTCGCAGCAAGTTAGATCAACAAACCAAGGATATACTAAAAATCAAAAATGATGTTAAGACGTTTACTGCGCTATAAACCTTTAGGGTTTATGTTTTTACTGTTTACTGTTCTGGGGCTCCCTGCAGCGATGTCCCAGACCGGGACTATTAAAGGGAAGGTACAATCAAAAGAGGGGATTTTACTTCCTTCAGTTACTATTTCTTTAACTGACAACAAAACAAAAGTACTGAGCAATGAGCAGGGTATATATGAAATAAATAATGTGAAGAGGGGGACTTATAAAATCACCGCAAGGTTTGTAGGGATGAATGCTCAGACCAGATCCATTGTGGTTAATGAAGGACAGGTTTCGGTTTTGGATTTTATACTTACAGATGTGGATAACCTGCTCAGTGGTGTGGAAATATCTTCGAGCTACAAAAGGTTTGGTAAAAAGGAATCCGAACAGGTGGCAAAACTGCCTTTAAAGAATCTGGAAAACCCACAGGTTTATAACATTGTACCTAAAGAAATTTTGCAGGAGCAGGTGATCGTGACCTATAATGATGTGTTGAAAAATGTGACTGGGGTGAGTCAGGGATTGGTTAACGGGAGCAATTCATTTTACATGAGGGGCTTTGAGAATGGAAGTTTTCTCAGAAACGGCATTCAGGACAATAAGGACAATAGCATTGAAGTAGCCAATATTGAGCATATTGAGGTGTTAAAAGGACCATCTGCCACATTGTATGGAAACAGTTTAACCTCATATGGAGGTTTGATCAATAGAGTAACAAAAAAACCATTTGATGTCTTTAAAGGGGAAGTAGCTTATACGGTTGGTGGTTATGGTTTAAACAGAGTTACAGCTGATCTGAATACGCCTCTGGATAAAAAAAATGGCTTGTTGTTGCGGACTAATCTTGCTTACCATTATGAAGGCAGTTATATGGATGCCGGATTTACAAAACGTTTATTTATAGCCCCCTCGCTATTGTATAAGGTGAATGACCGTTTGTCGGTGTTGGTTGATGCAGAAATTTATCAGCAAAAAGCGAATGACTTTCATCGCCTGTTCCCGCAAAATTCATTTACCAAACCGAGTACTGAAAGCCTGGGATTAAATTGGAAAAGATATTATCATGGTAATGATCTGACGGAGTCAAAACCATCCCGAAGTTTGCTCGCTGAAGTAAACTACAAATTATCAGAAAGCTGGAAGTCGCAGACTGTTTTCTCTCAAACCTGGCATACGAGTAAAGGTTATCGGATTTGGAATGTGATGGATGGAGATTCTGTGAACAGAAATATCCGATACGCGAATTCGACTTACAATACGATTGAAGTTCAGCAGAATTTTACCGGTGATTTCGAGATCGCCGGTCATAGAAACAGATTGGTCATCGGGTTGGATTATTTTACAAAGCGGTCTAATCAGAATTCAAAGTTCGCCTTGCCATTTGACAGGGTACGATTGACCGGCGAGGATCCGGGGTATTTCAGGATTACAAGAACTTCTGTAGACGCTTTGTTTGATCAGGTAAGTCCGTCGAGAAATAAGGATACGCAAAGTACTTACAGTGCCTATTTTTCAGATGTGTTTAACATCACAAGAGATTTTATGGTAATGGCAAGTCTCAGGATTGATAACTTCCGGTCTGGTGGCTCTTATGATCCTGACGCTGATGCCACTACAGGAAAATTTAACCAAACCAATTTATCTCCAAAATTAGGACTCGTTTATCAGGTTCTTCCGGAAAAGATTTCCCTGTTTGGAAATTACATGAACGGTTTTGCAAATAACGGTCCTGTGCTGCAGCCAAATGGAGAGAATACTGTTTTTAAGCCTAGTAATGCAAACCAATGGGAGTTGGGTTTCAAAATCAACCTCCTTGATGGTAAACTGAATTCGACTTTCAGTTATTATGATATCAAAGTGAAGGATATCGTCCGTTCCAATACCGATGGATTTAGTGTTCAGGACGGAGGTCAGGCCAGTAAAGGGTTTGAAGGAGAGCTGATTGCTCATTTTGCAAAAGGATTAGATGTGATTGCCGGTTATTCCCACAATAAAGCTTATACCATCAATACAAATGCGGATATCGATGGGCTAAGGCAGTGGACAGGTCCGGGCGAAACGGCCAATTTATGGGTTAATTATGCTTTTCAGGACAAGACCTTAAAAGGGTTGTCGATGGGAATCGGAGGCAATTATAACAGCAAGACCTATATCAGTCAGTCCCGTAGCTCAGGAGAATTTTATATTCCTTCTTATACCGTCTTAAATGCGGTAGCAGGATATGATGCCAAAAGGTTTCGTTTGAGTGTTAAACTGGATAACCTGACCAATAAAGTGTATTGGGGAAGTTATGTGAACCAGATGATGCCAAGCAGGTTCAGTGCAAATCTGGCGATTAAAATATAAAAGGCAAACAACCGGGTTGTTGAAAAAGAGAAGGGCCATTGGCTTCTTCTCTTTTTTTGTTTGTGCCACCATAATATTTCAGGAACCTGTAATTTTTTCCCAACCTTTACGACTTACCCCACAAATAAAAGAAGATGGAGAAAGCATTTATCAAAATGATAAACGAACATCGGGGAATAATCTATAAAGTCTGTAATCTGTACTGTCTGGAAAAGGAGTATAAAAAAGATCTTTTCCAGGAAATCGTGTTACAGCTCTGGAAATCATTTCCTTCATTCAGAAATGAATCACAGCGAAGTACCTGGATGTATCGGGTCGCTTTAAATACTGCCATTACCATTTTCAGAAAAGAAAGCAGAGCTCCTGAGCGGAGAAGTATTTCGGATGCTGAATTTGAAATTCCTGATATGGATACATTTACAGATCAGCAGGAACAGATGGGCTTGTTGAAACAGGCCATAAATACCCTGACACAGATTGAGAAGGCGATCATTTTATTGTATCTGGAAGAGAAAAGTTATGAAGAAATCAGTGAGATCATTGGGATCAGCAAAACGAATGTCGGCGTGAAAATCAACCGGATAAAAATCAAACTGGAAAAAACTATTAAATCAGATCGTTATGAACTTAGATGAACTAAAAGGAGCCTGGTCAGCATATGATGATCAACTTAAATCAACAAAGGACATCGATGATCAGGTTATCGCTGGTATGATCAGAAAAAGATCTGTTTCTGCTGTTGCGAACATCAGGAAAAGCTATCTGTATGGTATATTTGCCTGTTGTTTCTACCTCCTGGCGATTGGTGCCCTTAATCTGGGGAACCCTTTCGACTATACCCATGACTATGAACAGATTCCTTTGCAGATCATGTTCGTAGCCTTGCTGCTTATTCTGTTTGTGCTGCTAAAAGCGAGGGCTTCCATAAAGGAGCTGGAATTTCCTGAACAATCGTTATTGAACTATCTGGAGAACGTTATTAAGGAGTACTGTAAAACCTGGAAAATCCTGGATGTTGTCATTTATTTTATACTCTTCTCCACTTGTATCTTGTTCCCGCTAAGCTTCCTGTCAAGAAGCATTGCCAGATTAGGACTATGGCCTGCCCTGTTCAGTAGCTTTAGCTTGTTGATCTTTATCGTAGTTTCAAATGTGGTTACTTATGTCATTGCGAGGAAAAAGGGAGGTGTTAAACGTTCCTGGTACAGCTTCAGTGTCATCATCAAAGAATTGGAGGAACTGAAAGCGATGGCATCGGAGTTGAAGAACAGCTGATCAGCTCAAAAAAACTCCTATATTTATTTTTTGGGTAAAACCGCCTGGCCGCGATCTCCCTGAAAAACTTTAAATAATGAATAAAAATCTGATCGATACCTTTATAAATTTGGCGGAATGCCGGCTTACTGCGACTGACTGGCTGACCTGGTTTAATAATAATAAAGAATTAGTCGGGGAAATTTGTGGAAGAACCACATTTTTAAGGATTAAACCCAAAGACAATTTAAGTGACATTGGAAATGCCTATAGTGGACAGGTTGCTGCGGTTGATTGGTTAAAGAAGAAAAATGTAGCTGTTGTTGTTGGTGACACTTACCAGAAAGCATATCAGCATGAGTTTTCAGAATTTTGTAAACATGAGCAGGAAAAGGATAAAGAAAGGCAGAAAAAAGTAAAAGTTGATTTCGGTTATCTGGAAAATCTGTACCCTAAATTCTTCAAACAGCTGCAAAAGAGTTTCGATACTGCCAACACGATTGAAAAAGGTAAACTTGCACCTGAAATTTCCCGAAAGGAACAAGCCCTGTCTTTAACTTTCTCTGCAGAGCTGAATACATTTTTCTCAAATATTTCAAAGCTGATCCTTGAGGGGATCACTATAGATTTTGACGATATATACGCGGAAACGTTTGATAAAAAGCAGTTTTTGGTCCTGGGAGAGTTTTGGCTTTATGGTGATGGCGATTTGCTTTTATACGACCTGACAACAGGAAATTGTTTTTCTTATGCACATGAGTACAGCCCACCCAAAATCATTGCTTTATCGAAAACAATGACAGAACTCCTGGAAAAGAATTTCAGCAAATATCTGAAATCGTACGATCAATAGACATTGCAGGTAAGAGCGGTTGGGTTTAAGCGCTTTACCGCAGGCTGCAGATACTTTTGATAAAATGATAAAGATTTTCAAATAAAGTTGGCATACTAAAGCAAAGTACAGGATATTTTGTAATTTTAGCGCCCGACAACTGCCATTCTGACTTATTGTTTGATATGGCTTGGTTGTTGTAATTTAGTCATTTTTCAATAAGTAATAAATAACAAACACAAACATAAAAGATGTTAGGATTTTTAACCAAGGTATTTGGAAGCAAATCGGAAAGAGATATTAAGGCATTACAGCCTATAGTTATCAAGATAAACGAAGAATATTCGAAGCTTTCTGTACTGAGCAATGATGAATTGCGTAATAAAACAGTTTACTTTAAAGATGTTATTGCACAAGCCTTAACGGAGATTGACGGAAAAATCAGCGGTTTAAAAACTGATGCTGAAAGTCAGGAATTGTCATTGGCTGCAAAAACTGCACTATATGATCAGATCGATGAGTTGATCAAAGATCGTGATAAAGAATTAGAAGTTGTATTACTGGATATCCTTCCACAGGCTTTTGCAGTGGTAAAGGAAACTTCAAGACGTTTCTCTGAAAATGAAAATCTGGAGGTTACTGCTACCCAGCATGACAGAGATTATGCTGCGCGTAAAAGCAATGTTAAAATCCAGGGAGATAAAGCCTTCTGGGCAAATACATGGGATGCTGCCGGTACTGAAGTGAAGTGGAACATGGTACATTACGATGTACAGTTGATCGGTGGTATGGTGTTACACAGTGGTAAAATCGCTGAGATGGCAACGGGTGAGGGTAAGACTTTGGTAAGTACATTACCTGCTTACTTAAATGCTTTAGCCGGACAAGGGGTACATATCGTAACGGTGAATGATTACCTTGCACGACGTGACTCGGAGTGGAATGGTCCTTTATTTGAATTCCATGGAATTAAGGTAGATTGTATTGATAAGCATGAGCCAAATTCTCAGGAGCGCAGGGATGCTTACCTTGCTGACATCACTTATGGTACGAACAATGAGTTCGGTTTTGATTACCTGCGTGACAATATGTCGCAAACACCTGACCAGTTGGTGCAACGTAAATTACATTTTGCGATGGTGGATGAGGTCGATTCAGTTTTGATTGATGATGCCCGTACACCTTTGATCATTTCCGGTCCGGTTCCTTTTGGGGATCAGCATGAGTTTCATGAGCTGAAACCAAGAATCGAAAGACTGGTTGCTGCACAGAGAGAATATGTAACCAGAGCTTTAAATGAAGCTAAGAAATTAATTAATGATGGTAAAGCCGGAACCGAAGAGGGAGAAGGTGGTTTAGCACTATTACGTGCTCACCGTGGTTTGCCTAAAAATAAAGCGCTGATCAAGTTTTTAAGTGAGGGTAGTGTGAAACAAACCTTATTGAAAACGGAGAACCATTATATGGCGGATCAGTCGAAGAACATGCCGAAAGTAGATTCGGAATTGTTCTTCTATATCGATGAGAAAAACAACCAGGTAGAACTTACAGAAAAAGGAATTGAGCTGATCACCAAATCTGGTGAAGATGCGCATTTCTTCGTATTGCCTGATGTTGGAACTGAGATTGCTGATATCGAAAAGTCTGCTTTGAGCAGCGAAGAGAAAATTGCACAGAAGGATGCCCTGATGCGTGATTATTCGATCAAAGCAGAAAGAATCCACTCGGTAAACCAGTTGTTGAAAGCATATACCTTGTTTGAGATTGATGTGGAATACATCATCGATGAAGGAAAGATCAAAATTGTAGATGAGCAGACTGGTCGTATCATGGATGGCCGTCGTTATTCTGACGGTTTACACCAGGCGATTGAAGCAAAAGAGAATGTGAAAGTAGAAGATGCTTCACAAACTTATGCGACGGTAACTTTACAAAACTTCTTCCGTATGTACCACAAACTTTGCGGTATGACGGGTACGGCGACTACTGAAGCGGGTGAGTTCTGGTCGATCTATAAACTGGATGTAGTGGAAATCCCTACAAACAGAGTAATTTCGAGAAAAGATCATCAGGATTATGTATACCGTACAGTTCGTGAGAAATATAATGCGGTAGCAGAAGAGATCGTAAAACTAACGGAGGCAGGCCGACCAGTATTGGTAGGTACTACTTCGGTAGAGATTTCGGAGCTATTGAGCCGTATGCTAAAACTTCGTGGAATTAAACACAATGTGTTGAACGCGAAGATGCACCAGAAAGAGGCGGATATTGTTGCGGAAGCCGGGCAACCGGGTCAGGTAACGATTGCAACCAACATGGCTGGTCGTGGTACGGATATTAAACTTGGTGCAGGTGTTAAAGAAGCAGGAGGTTTGGCGATTGTAGGTACAGAGCGTCATGAGTCTCGTCGTGTGGACAGACAGTTACGTGGTCGTGCAGGTCGTCAGGGAGATCCGGGTTCATCTCAGTTCTTTGTGTCTCTTGAAGATAACTTAATGAGGTTGTTCGGTTCTGAAAGAATCTCTAACATCATGGTGAAAATGGGTATCGAAGATGGTGAAGTGATTCAGCATTCTATGATCACCAAATCTATTGAGCGTGCACAGAAGAAAGTAGAAGAAAACAACTTTGGTATCCGTAAGCGTTTACTGGAGTATGATGATGTGATGAACTCACAACGTACCGTGATCTATGCTAAACGTAGAAATGCCTTATTTGGCGAACGTCTGGATGTAGACATGAACAACATGACGTTTGATGTTGCTGAGGATATCGTTACAGAATACAAAGAAGAAGGAAACTATGAAGGATTCAAACTGGAAGTGATCAAAAACTTCTCTGCTGATACTTCAATTGATGAGTCGGAATTCAGTTCCAGAAACATTCATCACCTGACTGATAAATTGTTCGAAGAAGTAACTGCTTTCTATGCAAGGAAATCAGATGCGATCATTGCACAGGCCATGCCGGTATTGCACCAGGTATATGAAGAACGCGGAGAGCACATCGAGCAGATTATCGTTCCTTTTACAGATGGTCTTCGTAGCATTCAGGTTCCGGTAGGACTGAAAAAAGCAATAGATAATGGTGGCCGTGAGGTGACTAAATCTTTTGAAAAAACGATCGTACTTGCCTTGATCGATGAATCATGGAAAGAGCATTTACGTGAAATGGATGAGTTGAAACAATCGGTTCAGAATGCGGTTTATGAGCAGAAAGATCCATTGATCATTTATAAAATGGAGGCCTTCAATTTGTTTAAAAACATGTTGAACGCAGTTAACAAAGAAGTGGTGAGCTTCCTGTATAAAGGAGGAATCCCTGTTCAGACTGATCCGAATGATGTGAGGGAAGCTCAGGCTCCCAGGCCTGCTCCGAGCAGATTAACCATGTCGAAACCAGAGTTTGCCGGTGCCGGTGCTGATGTTGACGGAATGCCAATGGAAGATACCCGCGAGCTTGCTCCACAGCAACCGATTCGTAAAGAAGTTACAACAGGAAGAAACGAACCATGCCCTTGTGGAAGTGGTAAGAAATTCAAAAACTGCCATGGTGCGGGATTGTAATTTGTAATACACATATAGAATGCCGATTTTTGTAACAAAAATTCGGCATTCTTTTTTTTAGCCATTTCATGAAAATATTATTTACAGGTATATTTTGTTGTTTTTCCATTGCCCTGCTTGCTCAGGACAAAGGTCAGGTGAGGATTGTTAAAGATCCCATGATTGACAGCCTGATTGCCAAACGTATTGCTTTAAATACGAGATCTGCCACCCCGGCAGTTGCTACGGGGAAACCATCTACTGCTATCGTTTCCCAGATGGGATTTCGGGTACAGGTGTTCTATGGCTCCGACCGGCGCAAAGTATTTGCTGAACAGGCACGCTTCAGGTCCAGTTATTCTTCACTGAATACCTATATTACCTATAAGGAACCGAATTATTATTTACGGGTTGGTGATTTTAGAACAAGACTGGAAGCCCAGCGTTTGTTAAATGAACTGAAACCAATGTTCCCAACCCTGTTTATTTTCAGGGAAAAAATCAATGCACCTAATTTAGATTACAGCAATGACAATTAAAGATAAGATCCAAAGCCTTTCCGCAGATATATTTGATCAGGTAGTTGGTTACCGCCAGCACATTCATGCCAATCCTGAGCTTTCCTTTAAAGAGTTTGAAACTTCTGCTTACATCAAAAAACATTTGGAAGAATGGGGCATTCCCTATACGGAAATGGCAAATACAGGTGTGGTTGGATTGATCGAAGGCGGGATTCCTTCAGATCAGATTATCGCACTGCGTGCCGATATGGACGCACTTCCTATCATTGAAGCAAATGACAAACCTTATGCCTCGAAAAACCAGGGAGTAATGCATGCCTGCGGACATGATGTACACAGTTCTTCTTTACTGGGGACAGCCTATATCCTGAATAGCATGAAAGCAGATTTCGCAGGAAAGGTTAAGCTGATTTTCCAGCCTGGGGAAGAAGTATTGCCCGGTGGAGCAAGCATCATGATTAAAGAGGGGGTATTAGAGAATCCTAAGCCACAGGCGATCATCGGACAGCATGTGATGCCATTGATCGATGCCGGGAAGGTTGGCTTCCGCTCGGGCATTTATATGGCTTCTACGGATGAGTTATATGTGACTGTTCATGGTAAAGGTGGACATGGGGCACAACCTCATCAGAATATTGATCCGGTATTGATTGCTGCGCATATCGTGGTTGCCTTGCAACAGATCGTCAGCAGGAATGCCGATCCGCGTTTACCTTCGGTCCTTTCTTTTGGAAAGGTGCAGGCCAACGGGGCAACGAACATCATTCCCAATGAAGTGAAAATGGAAGGTACTTTCAGGACATTGAATGAGGAATGGCGTCAGGAAGCAAAGAAACTGATGAAAAAAATGGCGGAAGGAATCGCTGAAAGTATGGGCGGAAGTTGTGATTTCAACATCATGAACGGGTACCCTTACCTGATCAATGAAGAGAAGCTGAGCGACAATGCACGTTTATATGCCGAGGATTATCTGGGTAAAGAAAATGTACTGGATCTGGACATCTGGATGGCCGCAGAAGATTTTGCTTACTATTCTCAGGTTACGGATGCCTGTTTCTATAGGTTAGGGACAGGAAATAAGGAAAAAGGAACGAGCTTCTCGGTACATACACCGAACTTTGATATTGATGAAGATGCATTAAAGTTGTCTACTGGTTTAATGGCTTATATCGCATTAAAACAATTGGGGAACTAGTCTCATCTGTATGAAGAAACTGGGGTTATTAATTGTTTTCGTTTGTTGTTATTTAAAGAACTCAGGTCAGGAAATTGTACGGTTTAATCCGGATACTATCAAGACCATTCAGCTGGATTCGGTAGTGAACATCACTACCCAGAAATTTGGTGTGGAAACCTTTATAAACGCCATTATTACGGATAACAGCTTTTATCAGGCTTTCCGGAATATGAAGAAATATGGCTTCATTGCAGAAAACAGGATCTTTACTTACGACAAAAAGAATAAAGTAGACGGTAAAATTTACCGGAAAATCAAACATCATCCTTCGGGTCCGGTTAAAATGGAATACCTCGTTAAACAGGATACAGGGAAGGTGTATAAGAAAAACGGAAAATACCAGTTGTATACGATAGAGATGTTCGATTACATCTTTATGAATGCCTATAATTCGGAGTTTGTTGCGGAGGGACCTATGACCGCCGGTAAGGGCGGAGAAAGCAATCAAAGTTATAAGGATAAGCTGAAAACGCTGATTTTTGCTCCGGGAAGACCGATTAAGGGTTTGCCTTTTATCGGAAGTAAAACCCAGATCTTTACAGCCAATATGCGCCAGTATTATGATTATAGCTACCATAGCGGAATGTACCTGGACTCTATTCCCGTTTACCGTTTTAAGGTGACGGTAAAGCCCGATCTCAGTAATGGAACGAAGGATGGCCTGATGATTAAAGAGCTGACCACCATTTTTGACAAGCGAAATTTTGAGATCCTGGGCCGTTATGTGGACATGAAATACAGCAATATGCTGTTCGATTTTAATGTACAGATGAACATTGAAATGAGCTATTTTGAAGGAGAGAAATTGCCGACTAAGATCTCTTATCAGGGGAACTGGGATTATCCCTTTAAGAAAGAAGAACGGGCGAGTTTTTTAATCGTTCATAAAGACTATCATAGCGAAAAACGTTAACTTTATTTTTATGAATAGACTCCGACTCCTGATTCCGTTATGTTTACTTTTAGTGGCAGGGATCGTTCCTGTATATGCACAGGTTCTCAGCAGTAAACAGGTGGATAGCCTGGTGGAAAAAACACTGACTACTTTTAACGTGCCCGGAATTGCGGTAGCGATTGTAAAGGATGGAAAAGTAATCCATTCCAAAGGATATGGCCTGCGTTCTCTGCGCACAAAGGAGCCTGTAAATGAACATACTTTTTTTGGAATTGCATCCAATAGTAAGGCCTTTACGGCTGCCGGATTGGGAATACTGGTAGACGAAGGGAAGTTGAAATGGGATGACAAGGTCGTGGACATCATTCCTGGTTTCAAGTTGTATAATCCTTATGTGACCCAGGAATTTACGGTAAGAGATTTGTTGACACACCGGAGTGGTCTGGGACTGGGGGCAGGTGACCTGATGATTTTCCCGGATTCCAACCGGGTAACCAAAGCGGAGCTGATCCACAATATGCGTTACCTGAAACCTGTTTCCGGTTTTAGAACGAAATTTGATTACGATAACCTGTTGTATATTGTGGCTGGTGAAGTACTGGCAAAAGTTTCGGGAATGAGTTGGGAAGACTTTGTGGAAACTAAAATCATGCGTCCGATAGGGATGACAGAAAGTTCCGCTGATTATCCAAGACTAAAAGATAAAAATAATTCTATTGATGCACATACCTCCATTGATGGCAAATTAACCGTGATCAGTAAAGGTTTTCCGGTGATTTCAAATGCTGCAGGTGGCATCTGGTCTAATGTAACGGAGATGAGCAAATGGGCCATCATGCAGATGAATGGTGGTAAGTATGGACCGGATTTAAGTAAAAAATTATTCAGTACCGAAGTTCATCAGGAGATGTGGAGCCCTCAAACCATAATCGCAGGTTCTTCTTTTAACAGTTATGGCCTGGGCTGGTTTTTAAGCTCAGTAAACGGGAAACTTCAGGTTTCACATACAGGTGGTTTAAGTGGGATTGTTACTCAGGTGACCTTAATTCCGGAATTGAAACTTGGAATTATTGTGCTGACCAATCAGGAGAGTGGGGCTGCATTTACCGCAATTTCGAACTCCATAAAAGACGGGTATTTTGACATTAAAGGAAAAGATAGAATTGCTGCTTATAAAGCCAATGTCCTGGCGAATGAGGCAGAAGATAAAAAACTAACAGATAAGATCTGGGCAGATGTTGCTGCTGAGGTGAAAAAAAATACGCAGAAGATCAATCTGAGTGTTTATGAAGGTTCGTTTACAGATCCATGGTTTGGTGAAGTGACGATTAAAAACCAGGGAAATAAACTTTTCTTCCAGTCTGTAAACTCTCCAAAGTTAGGTGGAGAAATGGCCTTTTATAAAGGGAATACCTTTGTGGCAAAATGGACTGACCGGAGCATGCATGCAGATGCTTTTGTGATCTTTTCTCTGGGTAGAGACGGAAAGGCTTCCGGCATGAAAATGGAAGCTGTTTCTCCTGCAACCGATTTTAGTTACGATTTTCAGGACCTTGATTTTACAAGGTCTGTTAAAAAATAAAGCCCATGAGATCCATTCAGAAATTAAGCCTTTTACTGGCACCATTTGCGTTACTTATTTTATTTACTTCCATGATTGTTAAACCTAAAAAGATCATTTTTTTCGGTGACTCTATCACGCAAATGGGGGTTGCTCCTGGTGGATATGTGAACCTGATTGGTAAAGCACTGGATCCCTCAAAATACGAGGTGATTGGAGCAGGAATCGGTGGAAATAAAGTATACGATCTTTACCTGAGAATGGAACAGGATGTGCTGGTTAAAAAGCCGGACCTGGTCGTGATCTATATCGGTGTGAATGATGTATGGCATAAACAATCTGCGCATACAGGGACGGACTATGATAAGTTTATTCTTTTTTATCAGGCATTGATCAATAAAATCCAGGCCGGAGGGGCAAAAGTTGTTTTATGTACACCAGCAGTAATTGGTGAGAAGAAGAATGGAGCGAATGAGATGGATGCTGATCTGGATAAGTATTCTGCTGCGATCAGGGAACTTGCTGTTAAAAATAAATTGCCGATATGTGACCTTAGAGGCTTGTTTAAGGCTTATGGAGCACAAAACAATCCCTCAGATCTGGCGAAAGGGATTTTAACGACAGATGGTGTACATTTGAATGATAAAGGGAACCAGACTTTGGCAGAAGCGTTACTGCCTTTACTGAAATAGTAGTCTGGATGCTGGACACAATGTGTCTTGATTATTCACAGATGTGAATCTAAATAACAGCAAATTTACAGCTGTCAGATCTGTGCTGAAGCTGGAAAGAAAGCCAATAAGGGTGATTAGAGAAAGAGAAAAAAGAAGAACAAATGATTAACCACGATACCATAAACAAGATCATGGAAACCGTCCGTATTGAGGAGGTTGTCGGTGATTTTGTGTCCTTAAAAAAACGTGGTACCAGCTTAATTGGGAATTGCCCTTTTCACAATGAGAAAACTCCCTCTTTCCACGTTTCTGTGGCCAAGGGGATATACAAGTGTTTCGGTTGTGGTAAAGGTGGTGATTCGGTCCATTTTATCATGGACCACGAAAAGTATTCCTATCCGGAGGCTTTAAAGTTTCTGGCTCAGAAATACAATATTGAAGTTGAGGAAACGGCTCAGTCGCCCCAGAATATCGAGGCACAGAATGCCAGGGAAAGTCTGTATATCGTTTCGGAATATGCGGCAACTTATTTTGCCAACGAAATGTGGACCGGCGAACAGGGCAGGGCAATCGGTTTAAGCTATTTTAAAGAACGCGGATTCAGGGAAGATATCGTCAAAAAATTCCAGCTGGGTTATTCGCCCGATGTCTGGGATGCTTTGATACAGAGTGCCGTTGCGGCGGGACATAAAGAAGAATACCTGGAGAAAACAGGCTTGTCGATCAGGAATGATAAAGGCAAGTTATATGACCGCTTCAGAGGCCGGGTAATGTTCCCGATTCATAATTTCACCGGCAGGGTGATTGGATTTGGCGGCCGGACCCTGAAAACGGATAAAAACGTCCCCAAATACGTTAACTCTCCTGAAAGTGACATCTATCATAAGTCGAATGTACTTTATGGTTTGTTTCACGCTAAAAAGGCCATCAGAGATACCGATAACTGTTATCTGGTAGAAGGATATGCGGATGTGCTCGCTGTACATCAGGCAGGGATTGAAAATGTGGTGGCCTCCTCGGGTACTTCATTAACGACAGAGCAGATCCGTTTGATCGGTCGGTTCTCTCAGAATGTGACCATCCTTTACGATGGGGATGCTGCGGGAATCAAGGCCTCCCTGCGTGGGCTGGACATGATCCTGGAAGAAGGATTGAATGTGAAGGTGGTGCTGTTTCCGGACGGACATGATCCGGATTCTTACATGCACCATGTGGGCTCTGGTGAATTCAAGAAATACATAGAGAACAACCGGAAAGATTTTATCCTTTATAAGGCCAGCATCTTACTGAAAGAAGCGGGTACCGATCCGATAAAAAGGGCCGGGATCATCAGGGATATCGTAGAGAGTATTGCTAAAATTCCGGATGACATTAAAGCGTCTATTTTCATCAGGGAGTGCAGTGGTTTATTGCAGGTGGAAGAAAGAATCCTGCTTTCTGAGCTCAATAAGATCAGGGTTGCTAAATTCAAGAAATCGGGAAGTGGTTCTTCAGGACAGGGTTCTTCCTCTTTTCAACAGCAGAACCAGGGGCAGAACCAATATCAACCTTATCCTGACGGACCTCCTGACAACTTATTTGAAAATCCGGATTCCAATTCGGAATTTGTAGAAGCCCCTGTTGCAGAAGACAATGACTTGCTGCAGGAACAGGAAATTGTGCGGCTTTTACTGGCTTACGGACATGAACTGGTGAGCTGGGATAAGATCGATAACATGTATATCGGTTCTTTCATCATGCAAAATCTTGCGGATGTCAGTTTCCAGGATGAGCTCTGCAAAACGATTATTGATACCTATAGGGATGAAATTGAAAACGGGCATTTGCCTGTGGCCAGCCAGTTTATCAACAATGAAAACCGGAAGATTGCAGAGTTGGCGATCACGCTTTCAACCTCCCCTTACTCCCTGAGTGAGAACTGGTACAATAAACACAATATTTATGTCCGTGATGAAAGCATCAATTTAAAAGCGACCATTCTGGGAGGATTGTTTCACCTGAAAAAAGGGAAGGTAGCCAGGATGTTAATGGACATTGCCAAGGAGCTTAAAACGGAAACAGATCCGGTAAACCAGGAGATTCTGATGCAGCGGTTTGTCTTTATCAAAGGTGTGGAAAAAGAGATCTCCAAGTTTCTGGGGACGGTTATTTTAAAATAAATGGCGGTACACAATGAGCTTGGAAAACGAGGTGAGGAGATTGCCAGGGAATACCTGGAGCAGGCCGGATACCGGATTTTAAATGTAAACTGGAAATACGCCAGGGCGGAAGTTGACGTTATAGCTGAACAGGAAGGAAAGCTGATCTTTGTGGAAGTGAAAACACGGACTTCTACAGATTATGGCCATCCTGAAGAATTTGTGGACAGAAAAAAAGAGAAGCAACTCGAATTTGCTTCTGCTGCCTACATAGAAATGAAGAACCACCAGGGAGAGGTTCGTTTTGATATTATTGCAATTGTTTTCGAAAATAAAGACCTTTATAAAATTAATCATATTGAAGATGCATTCTGGCCAAGTTAAAAAAATCATCAATCTATCTAAATTAGTCCTGGCAGTAGTGGTACTATCGGGCATTTCACTGATCATTTCCTGTAAAGACACCGGCTCTTCGGGGGCAGGAGTGGGATTTAAGTTCCCGGAACAGGGGCAGTCGTTTGGTTTGGGTGAGGAGGTTAAAATCGCACTGGATGTGCCTTCGGGAACAAACATCAGCTCAGCGACCTACACACTGGATGGTAAGCCCGTAGGATCAAAAAATAACGGAGAAGGGGTGGCGATCAGTACGACCGGCCTGACCCTGGGTTATAAGCTGATCACCGCGGTGATCGAAGCCGATGGGAAGAAAGATACGTTGACTACTAATATTGAATTAAGGTCGGGCGTTAAGCCGGTACAATACACCTATAAGATCGTGAATACTTATCCGCATGATACCTCTGCTTATACACAGGGACTGGAATATCATGGCGGTAAATTTCTGGAAAGTACCGGGCAGGAGGAACACTCTACGGTAAGATGGGTAGATGTTAAATCCGGAAAGGTATTACAGCAAACGAAACTGGACGGGCAGTATTTTGGTGAAGGGTCCAGTCTGGTTGATGACAAGGTGGTGATGCTGACCTGGCAAAACAGATTGGGTTTGGTTTTCGATGCAAAATCATTCAAACAACTGTCTACTTTCCCTTATCAGGCAAGTATGGAAGGCTGGGGCTTATGCTTTGACGGAAAACAACTGATCAAATCTGATGGAACGAATAAGATCTGGTTCCTGAACAAAGACAATTATAAAGAAGAAAGTTCGATAGAAGTATACAACAACACTGGTCCTGTTGACCGCCTGAATGAGTTGGAGTACATTGATGGAAAGATTTATGCCAATGTTTATACCAAGAACGTGATTGTGGTAATTGATCCGAAATCCGGGATAATAGAACAGGAAATTGATTTTTCAGGTCTTTTACCAGCCGGTTTTTATAAGGATGAAGTGGATCAGGCGAACAATGTTCTGAATGGCATTGCCTGGGATAAAGCAGGGAAGAGACTGTTTGTGACCGGCAAAAAATGGCCGAAGATGTTTGAAGTAAAAATCAGCCCTAAATCATAAAGGCTTATTGATAAAAAAACCTCATACTTTGTTTTGCAAGGTATGAGGTTTTTTTATTTGTTATTTTTTGTCTTCTTTGGGCTCAGCGATGGTGCCATTAAAAGAAATCGACTGTCTGTTGTTGCTGTTGACATTCAGTACTGCATAACCATTTTCAGAGACGCTTAAGCTAAGGTTTTGTACTTCCCTGTTGTCCTTAGGTGCAATGTTGATGATCCAGCCACCTTTTTTCTTTTTTGTGGTTTTATAACTGAATTTTTTAGACTTGAACTTGATGCCGGAATCATCCGGGTTCATGGAGGCGGTATAAGCACGTCCATAGTAAGGCAAATAAGCCTCTACACTGTCTTTATTTATCTTCAGTTGATATTGGGAGCCTGAAAGCTGAATCATGCCTCCTCCGCTTCCATTTTGCATTTTATTCAATACTGCATTTACTTCGGCATTTGCCATGGGCATTGCTGAGGTTGCATTGAATACCAGATGCTGATCTGCCACCAGTTTTGCAGTGGTTTCTTTATCTGTCTGGGCAAATGCCTGTACCGTACTGAAAACAATAAGTAGTGCTAATAATTTTTTAAATGTTTTCATGTTTGTGTATTTTTCTGTATTAGAACAAATTAGCGTTTAAAAGGTTTAATTCCAAACGCTAATTTGTGGGAGATTTTATCTCCAGCTCTTATACTGATTGATCAGACCATTGGTAGATCCGTCATGACTCGACACTGCTTTGTCGCCCTCCAGTTCAGGAAGGATGCTTTTGGCCAGTTGTTTACCCAATTCCACACCCCATTGGTCGAAACTAAAGATGTTCCAGATGATGCCCTGAACAAATATTTTATGTTCATAGATGGCGATCAGGCTACCCAGGCTGAAAGGGGTTACTTTTTTCAAGAGAATAGAGTTGGTTGGTCTGTTTCCTTCAAAAACTTTGAATGGCGCCAGTTTTTCTATTTCTTCTGCCGTTTTTCCTTCTTTTTTAAGCTCTTCTGTGACCTGCTCTCTTGTTTTTCCGTTCATCAACGCTTCAGTTTGTGCAAAGAAGTTCGACAAGAGGATGGGATGGTGGTTTCCTAAAGGATTTAAGCTTTGGGCAGGAGCGATAAAATCGCATGGGATCAGGCGTGTTCCCTGGTGAATCAGTTGGTAAAAGGCATGTTGTCCGTTTGTTCCCGGCTCTCCCCAAATGATCGGTCCTGTTTCATAGGTCACATCTTTTCCGTTGCGGTCTACGTGTTTTCCGTTACTTTCCATATCTCCCTGCTGGAAATAGGCCGCAAAGCGGTGCATATACTGATCGTATGGTAAAATGGCCTGAGTTTCTGCATCAAAGAAATTGATGTACCAGATCCCGATTAGTGCCAGGATTACAGGAACGTTGATTTCAAATTCTGCATTTTCGAAATGCTCATCAGCGGCATGTGCACCAGCAAGTAATTGTTTGAAGTTGTCATAACCAATGCTCAGGGCAATAGGAAGGCCAATGGCACTCCACAAAGAGTATCTTCCGCCTACCCAGTCCCAGAATTCGAACATGTTCTCGGTATCAATACCAAAAGCAGCAACATCTTTCGCATTGGTAGAAAGGGCGGCAAAATGTTTCGCCACATCGGCCTGTTTTGCACCACTATTTAAGAACCAGTCCTTTGCACTGTTGGCATTGGTCATGGTTTCCTGGGTGGTAAATGTTTTAGAGGCAATCAGGAATAAAGTCGTTTCCGGGTTTACATTCTTTAATGTTTCTGCAATATGTGTTCCGTCGATATTGGAGACGAAATGCATGTTTAAATGATTTTTATAGGCTTTTAACCCTTCAGTAACCATAACAGGGCCTAAATCAGAACCGCCGATGCCGATGTTCACCACATCAGTAATGGCTTTGCCGGTATAACCTTTCCATGCTCCGGAGATGATTTCTGTACTGAATTTTTCCATTTTTGCCAGGACACGGTTCACTTCGTCCATGACATTTTTTCCCTCTACAAGAACAGGGTTGTTGCTTTGATTACGTAAAGCGGTATGTAATACTTGTCTGCCTTCTGTCTGA
Source organism: Pedobacter caeni (assembly GCF_900129215.1). Taxonomy (GTDB): domain Bacteria; phylum Bacteroidota; class Bacteroidia; order Sphingobacteriales; family Sphingobacteriaceae; genus Pedobacter; species Pedobacter caeni. The sequence continues at coordinate 245,535 of NZ_FQUQ01000003.1, forward strand.
TTGATCTGATCTCCATTAAACATGGCTTTAATCGCTTCATCCAGTTTACATTCCCTCGCCAGCTGAATCAATAAAGCCATTGTGGTATCGTTGATCCTGTTTTTCGAATAGTCGACAAGAATGTCTTCAAACAGCAGAGAGAATTTCTCAAAACGGGTTTCATCTTCAGCAAAAAGATCCTTCAGACTTTTCTCATTGATGTCAATAAAATGATCGGCAAGGTACTTATAGGCCTCAGTTTCTGTGAAATTTATCGTTGGTAGCATAATATTAGTGTTTTTGTAAATGTAGGGGTTTATTTTATTTGCTGAAATGTCATTAATAATATTTATCAATGGAAATGAATCTCCGTTGATAATCATATATTTAACGTAAAAATGATATTTATGAGAAGATTTTACTTTGTCCTGTTGGTCATGATTTCGTCAAACGTTCTTGCTCAGAAAGGGAGCTTAAGAATGGAGGTTTCCAAAAAAGCATCAAGCATTGAAAAAAAAGTGATTGACTGGCGCAGAGACCTCCATGAACATCCCGAACTGGGCAATAATGAAATCAGAACGGCAGGTATTATCGCGAAACATCTGGAATCTCTTGGGATAGCCGTGCAGACCGGAGTGGCAAAAACAGGGGTGGTAGGGATTTTAAAAGGGGGGAAGCCAGGTCCTGTTGTCGCTTTGCGGGCCGATATGGATGGCTTGCCGGTAACGGAACGGGTGGATTTACCTTTTGCCTCTAAAGTAAAAACAACTTATAATGGTCAGGAAGTAGGGGTGATGCATGCCTGTGGTCATGATACCCATGTGGCCATTTTAATGGGCGTAGCGGAAGTGCTGGCTTCGATAAAGAAAGACATTCCGGGAACGGTAAAATTTATATTTCAGCCTGCTGAAGAAGGTGCTCCCCATGGAGAGGAAGGGGGAGCAGAGCTGATGGTAAAAGAAGGGGTTTTAGAAAATCCGAAAGTGGAGGCCATTTTTGGGCTGCACATCAATTCGCAGACTCCTGTTGGCGACATCACTTATCGTCCTGGTGGCATTATGGCCGCAGTAAATGATTTGAAGATCATCGTGACCGGAAGGCAGGCACATGGTGCCTATCCATGGAGCAGTATTGATCCGGTGGTGATTTCTGCACAAATTGTGAATAACCTGCAGACAATTGTGAGCAGGAACCTGAATGTGACAGAAAATCCAGGTGTGGTAACCATTGGTGCCATTAATGGTGGAGTAAGGTCTAACATTATCCCGGAGAAGGTAGAAATGCTGGGCACCATCCGCAACTTTTCGAAGGAAGATGAGGCGATGTTTATTGAAAGGGTAAAAACAATAGCGATGAAAACTGCGGAGGCTGGAGGGGGAACGGCAGAGGTTAAGATTCCGTACAGCAATCATTATCCGGTGACTTTCAATGATATTCCACTCACGGAAAAAATGCTGCCAAGTTTACAGGCTACTGCGGGTAAGGATCATGTACGGTTGAAACCTCCGGTTACGGGGGCAGAAGATTTCTCCTTTTATCAGGAGAAAATACCAGGATTATTTATTTTTCTGGGTGGGATGCCAAAAGGAGGAGACCCGTTGAAAGCGCCTTCACATCATACACCCGATTTTTTTATCGATGAAAGTGGTTTTACTCTTGGTGTGAACGCGTTAAGTAACCTGGCACTTGATTACATGAACTTAAAGAAATAACAACATCTTTTTGATTTTGGCATCATTTTATTTGATTATATTTAATTAAAGAAAATAATACGTCACCTAGAAAAACAACAACCATGTTAGAAAATTTAAATGAATTGGTAAAAGAAAGCACTCAGGATGCGATTGTAAATAACCCTGCAATCCCTAATGAGCAGAACGAGGCCGCTATTCAGGCCGCTTCAGGTTCGATCTTTGATTCACTAAAGCAACAGTTATCATCCGGAAATATTGGAGGCCTTGTGGACGCTTTTAAAGGTGGAAACGTAGAAGGAAGTGCAGTGGCACAGGATGCCTCGTCTGGCTTTGTGGATAAACTTGCTGGAATGGGGATTAATCTGGACTCTGCCAAAGCAATTGCAGCATCTGTTATCCCTGGAATTATAGGTAAACTTATCAATAAAACAAATGATCCTAATGACAGTTCTTTCAATATTCAGGATGTACTGACCAAGATCTCCGGTGAGGATGGTAAATTCCAGTTATCGGACCTGACGGAATTGTTCAATGGAAATAAAGAAGGAGAAGCGAAAGAAGGGGAAGGCGGAATTGTAGATAAGCTGAAAGGACTTTTTAATTAAGACTTATCATTATTTTTGAAAGGCTATTTAAACATTGTTTAAATAGCCTTTTGTATTTTATATATTTGTGATTATGACAAAAGAACAAATACAGGATTTAAGGGACAGAGTAGCGTCGCTGAGGAGGCATCTTTGACGTCGAAACACGTTTAGATGAAATTTATATAGAGCAGGAACTTACCCTGCAAACTGATTTCTGGGATGATCCCAAAAAAGCGGAGAAACATCTTGCAGGAATCAATTCTAAAAAGGTTTGGACCGATGCATGGCAGGCGGTCAATGCGGAACTGGAAGACACAGAAGTCCTTTTCGATTTTTTACAGGCAGGAGATGCAACAGCAGAGGAGATGCAGGAGCAATACGATAAGTGTTTGCTGATGGTCGAAGAGCTGGAGTTAAAAAACATGTTGAGCAGTAAAGAAGACCAGTTGCAGGCAGTGATGCAAATCACGGCAGGTGCAGGAGGTACGGAGAGTTGCGACTGGGCAGCAATGCTGATGCGGATGTACATCATGTGGGGGGAAAAGAACGGATACAAAGTGACCGAACAGGATTCTCAGGAAGGTGAGGTGACCGGGATTAAGTCGGTAACCCTTCAGTTTGCGGGCGACTTTTCTTATGGTTACCTGAAAGGAGAAAACGGGGTTCACCGTTTGGTTCGGATTTCACCATTTGATTCCAATGCGCGCCGGCATACTTCTTTTGCTTCTGTTTACGTTTATCCTTTGGTAGATGATACCATAGAGATTGAAGTAAAGGATTCAGAAATTGAGTTTGAAACTTTCCGTTCCGGTGGTGCTGGTGGACAAAATGTGAATAAAGTGGAGACGGCAGTAAGGCTGTACCACAAGCCATCAGGTATTGTCATCAAAAACCAGGAATCCCGCTCTCAGTTACAGAACAAGGAAAACGCATTGCGTTTATTGAAGTCGCAATTATATGAGGCAGAAATGCGGAAACGTATGGAAGCAACCGCGGTAATTGAAGGTTCTAAGAAGAAGATTGAATGGGGATCGCAAATCAGGAATTATGTGCTGCATCCTTATAAACTGGTGAAAGACTTACGGACCAATTTTGAGACCTCCAATGCACAGGGGGTATTGGATGGAGAACTCAACGAATTTTTGAAAGCATATTTAATGGAATTCTAAAGATGAAATACCTTATTGCACTATTCATGACCAGTCTTATTTCAGTAACCGGCCTTCGGGCGCAGGAAAATGTACTTTTATATCCTGGAGCAATTCCGGGATCAAAACCAGCACCTGCTGATTTTAAAGAGCTCGTTGAAAATGGAAAAGATGGAATTCTGAGGGTCAGTAAGGTTTCTCAGCCCACATTGAGTGTGTTTTTGCCTGCAAAGGAAAAAGCTACCGGAGCGGCTGTGATTATTTGTCCGGGTGGAGGATATGGCATTCTGGCCATAGGCCATGAAGGTTATGATGTGGCAAAGAAGTTTAATGAGATTGGTGTTGCAGCTTTTGTCCTTAAATATCGTTTGCCGGACCAGGCGATTATGCTGGATAAATCATTGGGACCATTACAGGATGCGCAGCAGGCGATTTATGAACTGAGAAGAAATGCCGGGAAATGGAACATTAATCCGGATAAAATCGGAATCATGGGATTTTCTGCGGGTGGACATCTTGCAGCAAGCCTGACTGTACATTATGGAGATCCTAAAATAGAGAATAAGGAAAAGTTGGGGCTTCGTCCTGACTTTTCAATTTTGATCTATCCGGTGATCTCTTTCCGGGAATCTCCGCATACAGGATCAGCGAAAAACCTGGCCGGACCAAATGCAACCGAAGCGCAGAAGGATTACTTCTCCAATGAGAAATATGTGAACGCCCAGACCCCCATTACTTTTTTGGTACATGCCAACGATGACAAGACTGTTCCTGTGGAAAACAGTGTGGTTTTTAACCGGGCATTGGTGAAGGCCGGAGTTAAATCTGAAATGCACCTTTACCAGGGTGGAGGCCATGGTTTTGGCTTAAACAATAAAACCACTGCTGATCAGTGGTTCGACCGCCTTGTCAACTGGATGAAGGGCAATAAAATTATTTAAAGGTCGGTATTGGTCAGGATATCCTGCAATTCCTTCAATTCTTCTACTTTTTCCTTTGAGCCCAGGTTTTCATAAGCAGAAATCAGGTTTCTGATGATTCTTCTGATGATCTCGACATTGCTGCAGGGTGCATAAAAGCCTGGCATCGGATCAAGGTTGAGTTGTCTGAGGAACTGATCTACATCGTGTTTCCCGAATATCGCTCCTTTATTGAAGGCATTGATGTAAAAGAGTACCCCAAATTCATGTTCTTCTCTTTTACTCTCATCAATATAGCCCAGTATAAAATGCTGCGGAAGATTTACGCCATATACCGGGATGTCCAGCTTCTGTGCAATGGTGGAATAAATGATGGCCAGCGAAATCTGGTTTCCTTTTTTACTTTCCAGGACCTGATTGATATAAGAGTTTTGTGGATCATGGTGGTTTTTTGTATTTCCACTGAAGCCATATACATTATAAAAGATATGATTGATGAGCTTGATTTTTTCAATTGAACTCATTTCATATTGAAGCCCCATCCAGATTTCTCTTTTGATTTCTTCAATCTGGAGCATTACTTTCTGTTCATCAAGATCCGGGTATTGGTATCTGTTGATGACCAGGGCTCCCTGCAGCAGGTCAAAGGCTCCACTCTGGAACCAGAGGTTCAGGTCTTCCCTGACACTTGCAAATTGTATTTTGTGAACGATATTTTCGATTCTTTCCTGAAGCAGGGAATCAAGGGATTGTTCCCATGCATTTTCTAAAAAATGGACTACTTCTTCACCATACTCCAGCAGGCGTTTTTCAATATGCTCATAGATCTCCGGATCGGGATCATCAAGCAATTTGACCAATGCACTTATTTCTTTACTATTTTCCATTAAACATGCAACTTAGAATCTTATGATTGCTTATTTTTGTAGCTATGGTTTTCAATTTCATCAGTGACTATCTGAAGCATCGCTTTACCTCTAAAAGCAGACATGGTACCCACTCACCCTTCGTATATAAGCTTACGGATGAGGTAATTTACGACTTTAACGCTAAAAGTGACTATAAAAGCATTGAGCTGCAAAGAAAAAAACTTTTCAATGACGATTCATTGATCACTGTAACTGATCTGGGAGCCGGTTCTCACCTGAATAAGAACAGAAGCAAAAAGGTGAAACAGATTGCTAAAAATGCCTTAAAGAACCCAAGGCTGGCGCAGCTGATCTATCGTCTGGCAAAAGACAATCAGCCGAAAAGTATCATTGAACTGGGAACCTGTTTAGGGATTACCAGTGCTTATCTTTCTAAGGCTTGTCCGGAGGCGGATGTGATTACCATTGAAGGATGTCCGGAAACGGCGAAAGTTGCGTACCGGAATTTTCAGGAACTGGAACTGGATAATGTAGAACTGAGGGTAGGGAACTTTGATACCTTACTTCCAGGAGTGATTGAGCAGGAGCCAAGACTGGATTTTGTGTATGTTGACGGAAACCATAGAAAAGAAGCGACCATTAATTACTTTAACTGGTGTTTGCCTAAAGTGCATGAAGGTTCCTTACTGATCTTTGATGATATTTACTGGAGTGAAGGCATGAAGGAAGCCTGGGAAGAAATCAAGAGCCATCCGGAGGTAACGGTGACAGTAGATCTTTTCTGGATCGGATTGGTTTACTTCAAAAAAGGGCAGGCTAAAGAGCATTTTAAAATCAAGTTTTAAAGGTCTTTATCGCTGCATTGCTTCTTTAACTGTTTTTTAAGGTGTATAACTTATTTTTAAGTTGTATAACTGAAAAATAAGTTATACCTTTAGTTTATGGAAGAATTAACTAAAGCGGAAGAGCGTGTCATGCAGGTGATATGGAAACTGGAGAAAGCATTTGTTAAGGATGTAATTGCAGATATGGAGGAGGAACCCAAGCCTCCTTACAATACGATTTCTTCTATAGTCCGTCTTTTGGAAAAGAAAGGCTATCTCGGCTATAAAGCCTACGGCAAAACTTATGAGTATTTTCCTGCCATTAGCAAGGAAGTGTACACCAGGACAACTTTTGATAAATTGTTTTCTGGTTATTTTGATAACTCGCCAGCTTCGCTTTTGTCCTTTATGGTGAAGGAGAAGAGTCTGAGTGATGCAGATGTGGCAGAGTTGAAAGCACTCATAGAAAAAAACAGTAAGTAATGGACTGGCTGTTTTATATGGTCAAAGTGTCGGTTTGTCTGACGGCGTTTTACGGCTGCTATCATTTCTTTTTACGAAGACTTACGTTTTTTAAAGGCAACAGGTATTTCCTGCTTTTGGGCTTGTTGCTGAGCTTTGTTGTTCCCCTTATTCAGATTGAAGTAGAGCGGGTAGTTTCTGCAAAGGAGTCTGTTGCGGTTCCCCTGGGCATTCCTTTAGTTGCTAAGGGAGGTTTCTCTGAAGTAAAGCCGGCAGTGGTTTCTGCTCTGCCCTTATCTGAGAAGCCAGATCTGTTCAGCGGTGATCACTGGAAGTTGTTGCTATGGTATTTGTATTGCATTGTAGCCTTGCTGATGCTGTTGACCTTTCTGGTTCGGATGGCCGTACTGCTGAAAGCGATGTTAAGCTCAGGCCAACGTTTTGGGCGCTTAAAATTAGTCTATAAATCTGAAGGCTTTACGAATTGTTCTTTTTTCAATTGTGTTTTTGTGAATGACAATGGTCTTTCTGGAGAAGAGGTGGAGGCATTGCTCAGGCATGAGGAACTTCATTCCAGAAAATACCACTCTCTTGATAAGTTGCTGATCTCGGTTTGCAAAATTCTGTTGTGGTTCAATCCGGTTATTTATTTATATGAGCGTGCAATAGAACTGGTTCATGAGTATGAAGCTGATGAGGAAGCTTCTTCCGGTTCTTTTGGAACAACTTTGTATGCAGGATTATTGTTAAAACTGGCGCTGAAGAAAAGAACTCCAGCGCTGACACATGGTTTCGCCCTGATTCCGGTCAAGGAAAGAATTAAAATGATATTCACTAAACCCTCAAATCGTATGAAAAAGTTAATGTATTTGGCGGGACTACCGCTGCTGGCTGTTTTGCTTTGGAGTTTTTCCATAAAGCGTATTGATAAAGTTGTGGATCAGAAGGAAAATGTTTTGGCTTTTAAAAAGAAAGAGCAGGCGAGTGACAGTACGGTCCGCTACCAACAAAAAATAAAAATGAGCAAGGCTATGCTTAAAGGCAGGAAGGAATTTACGGACTGGCAGAAAACAGCAGAATTTAAACTTAGACGATCCAGGGCAGATAAATTGTTGGAAAGGTCAGTCAGCGGAGTTTTAAAGGGTGTCTATTCAGATGGCAATGGCCTCAGGGGACAACGGTATTTGTTTGAGTTTGATAAGGAGACTTATGTGTTGGATATTGGTTATGGTGGGGAGCCAACGAAGGGCTTGCTTCATGTCAATGATGTAATCAGCTTTAAGGTTTCCGGAGTAGGGATGAATAAGAAAGATCCATACTTGTCTTTAACTGCTTTCGATATTGAAAGGGATGGAAAGGTTATTTATCAAACCAAAAGAGCAGGGGAGGAGGTTTATCCTTTTTTATATGAAGCAAACAGGGTTAGGTTCACCGATGGGCATATCACTAAAATCGTAGAAAAAGGAGGAGGCAAGGTCGTGCTGACTGTTGTTGCGAATGGTTATACGTTTATGGTAAACTTCGATGAAACACAGGTTGGTTTAGCGGCTTTAGCAAAGTTTACAAATGGGGATGCGGTGAGATTAAGATTTGTGCATGAAGTTAAATCCGGCGCTAAATCTTATTTGATTAATGATTGGGTTGCGATTTCCAAAAACATCAGGGAATATGGTGTTAAGAATGAAAAGCTCTTCCGAAAGTTTTATGAGCCGGTTTCTCAAACCCATGGCAAGATCACTTATTCCGCCCAGGATTCTACCAAAGTAGATAAGAAGGGAGGGTTGGTTTATCTTTATGGGAATGCGAAGCTCAGTTATGAAAACATGAACATTGAGGCAGATAAGATTTTCATCAATGCAAAGGAATCTACAGGTATTGCAAGTCATGCAATGATCCGTTCGTCGGTTGGCGCAAGCCCTAAAAGAGGCAATTGGTCTTTTGACCTGAAGACAGGCCAGTTTGAAGTTGCAGATGCTAAGGCTATGTTTTAAAATGCTTCTGCCAGGGTGATGTAAAATCCGCTCTGGCGTTTTTCATTTGTTCTCTTTTCCCCAACGGCATAATCCATACGGACGCTAAGTCCTTTTTCGGGATCGAAGAAATATCTTCCCCCTGCTCCGAAAGATGGTTTGAAGCTTTTCATAGAGAAATCACCATTGTCAAAAACCTGTCCGGTTCCGGCAAAGACGACTGCCCCGAAGCGGTTGTTGTAACGGTATCGTAATTCTGCCTGTCCTGCCAAAAGGTTTCTATCGCGGTAGCGCCCGGTATAATAGCCTCTCATCATTTCATCGTTACCCATTTGAGGTAAGAGGTAGAATGGGGTATTCTTTCCCTGTACGCTATGGAATAAAGCGTTTACACCAAGCACGAATTTTTTAGAGAGTGGCCAGAAATTCCGGACATTCGCTTTGATGACACTTCCTGTAAAACTTTCGCCTCCCCAGAAGTCTGGTGCATATTGATAGGTGACGCGGCCCAGGAATCCTTTAGTAGGGTAGTTGTTGGAGTTTCTGGTATCGTAACTTTGAGAAATTCCAATATAAGCGACATTGCCACCGCCTTTATGGATCAGTGTCTGATCCGTTGTGAATATTCCTCCTGCAACTTCATCTTTATAGTTATAGTTTTCGTAACCGATGGATAAACCTGTATAGGCATGTGGTAATAATCTTTTTTCTGCTTCAAACATGATCCTCGACTGACGTTGGATCAAACGATCGGAATTGGCTTCGAGGGTTTCGTTGCCCAGGCCATAAAAGTTGAAGGGCATTCTTTTGAACCTGAACTCAGAGATCAGGTGATATTCATTTCCTTTAGTCCAGATGTCGCTCTTTAAAGAGAAGTTGTATTGGCCTTTGGTAGATATGGTGGCTACTCCGGAAAAGTTAGAGCTGCGGTTGGTACTGTCTTTTCTGTCTACATAAGTAGAATAGAGTGCACCCAGCCCAAACTCGGCACCGATTTCCTGAGAGTAGCGAAATATAGGAACAGGCATGAAACTCGCCCTGCGGGAACTGTCTGTTTTATCTGATAAGTATCTTTTGATAAATTTCTTTTGCGCTGATACGTCTGCGGCAGTAATAATAAGTATAGTGATGCAAAGCGAAATTTTCTTCATTGGCCTAAAATAGTATAAAGATTTAAATTATTCTGATATCCGCGATCCATTAGCAAGATTGAGGCCAGTTATTCCTAACGGATTTATTTTTAAAGAATTGTTTTTAGCGCAAAGATTCTTTTTGGTAACAGTTCGGCTGTTATGATTAGTCCTTTACGATTATTTGCCTATTTTTGCGGCAACAACAAAATTTAATCAAAGATGAGTACAACAAGAGGACCTATCTCGCAATTCATGGAGAAACATTATCTCCATTTTAATGCGGCAGCTATGATGGATGCGGCTAAAGGATATGAAACACATTTAGATGAAGGTGGTAAGATGATGATTACCCTTGCAGGTGCGATGAGTACTGCAGAGCTGGGAATCTCCTTAGCCGAAATGATCCGTCAGGATAAAGTTTCGATCATTTCCTGTACCGGTGCCAACCTGGAGGAAGATATCATGAACCTTGTTGCGCATTCACACTATAAAAGAGTACCTAACTACCGTGACCTGAGTCCTCAGGACGAGTGGGATCTTTTGGAGAACCATTATAACAGGGTTACCGATACTTGTATTCCCGAAGAAGAGGCTTTCCGCAGATTGCAAAAACACATTCATAAAATCTGGACAGATGCAGAAAAAGCTGGTGAGCGTTATTTTCCGCATGAGTTTATGTATAAGATGTTATTGAGTGGAGATTTAGAGCAATACTATGAGATTGATCCTAAAAATTCATGGATGCTTGCAGCGGCAGAGAAAAATCTTCCGATTGTAGTACCAGGATGGGAAGACTCTACGATGGGTAATATTTTCGCATCTTATGTGATGAAGTCTGAATTGACTGCAACCACAATGAAAGGTGGAATTGAGTATATGGGTTATTTAGCAGACTGGTACATTAAGAACAGTTCAGGCAAAGGAATCGGATTCTTCCAGATTGGTGGAGGTATTGCCGGTGACTTCCCGATCTGTGTGGTTCCAATGCTTTATCAGGATATGGAAATGGAGAATATTCCATTCTGGAGCTATTTCTGCCAGATCTCCGATTCTACTACTTCTTACGGTTCTTATTCCGGAGCAGTGCCTAATGAAAAAATCACCTGGGGTAAACTGGATATCAACACGCCTAAGTTCATCGTGGAATCAGATGCGACAATCGTTGCTCCACTGATCTTTTCATGGATATTAAAAATGTAAATTGAATTTACAAATATTGCCAATGTGAGCTTGGCTATCGGGAATCAGCAATTTTTTAAAAATTGCTGATTTTCCTCGTTTAAAGCCCCAAAAACGAACTATTTAGATTGATTATAAATTGTATTTACTGTCATTTATTTGTCATTGGTAAGTTAATAAATTTTACTTTTGTGGACGTTTTGGTGAAGAACCTAAGTTCGAACATCAAATGCGGTTTACAAGTTTTTTAAAAAATAGCATAAAATACTCATTATGAGGGATATCTCATTGATCATTAGAAGAGTTTGGAAGTCAACAGTCATGTTAACGGCCCTATCTGTTTTAATCGTTTCTGCAACACAAGCGCAAGATGTAGTGGAGGGAAGAAAAATATTTAAAGATAAATGTTCTTCTTGTCACCAATTAGACCGTAACAGTACGGGTCCGGCTTTAACTGCTAAAGTTAACGAGCTGGATGAAGCATTTACCATCAAATGGGTTAGGAACTGGAAAGCTTTAGTAGATGCCGGCGACAAGCAGGCGATCGAAGCTGCAAAGTTTTCTCCATCGGAGATGACTACGTTCCCTCAGTTGACGGACGATCAGATTAAAAATGTAATCGCGTATGCAAAAGCAGGCGAGCCTAAAAAAGAAGCTGTAGCTGGTGAAGGTACTGGAGAAGCTGCTTCAACAGGTGTGTCTGATTTTTCTATCGCCGGTATCGTTGCTATTATATTAATATCGATTGCGGTATTGGTTATACTGGGACGTGCCATTAAAATGTTAGAGCGTCTGATTCTACAGAAACAAGGTGTTGTCCTTGCGGAAGAAGAAAACGTTTCTCTTGCAACAGGCGTTCGCAGATTATTCAAAAACAAGAAATTTGTATTCTTCTTCATTCTATGTTTAGTAGTGAGCTTAGGTTCATTCGGATGGATGGGCATGTGGAATACAGGTGTACACACTGGTTACCAACCGGTACAGCCGATTAAATTCTCTCACGAGTTGCACGCTGGTACAAATAAAATTGACTGTCAGTATTGTCATGCTGGTGCATTCAAGTCTAAAAATTCAACGATCCCATCTGTGAACGTTTGTATGAACTGTCACAAATCGGTACAGGCGACTGAAAAATACAATGGCGAGATCTCTCCTGAGATTCAGAAAATCTACACTGCAATTGGTTATGATCCTGCAACCTTGACTTATGACAAGACCAAAGAGAAACCAGTAGAGTGGGTACGTGTACACAACCTTCCTGACTTTGCTTACTTCAACCACTCTCAACACGTAGTCGTAGGTGAGCAGGCGATCAGAAAAGAAAAAGGTTTAAAACCTAACGAGCCGGTATGTTTCGCATGTCATGGTCCGGTTGATACGATGGAAGAAATCTATCAGTTCTCTCCGCTAACGATGAAATGGTGTATCAATTGCCATAAAGACGCTGAGGTTTCAGGTAAAGACAATGCATTCTATGCTAAAGTCATTGCAGCTCACGAGAAGATCAAAAAAGGTGAGAAAATCACACCAGCATTATTGGGTGGTTTAGAGTGTGGTAAGTGCCACTATTAATTAGTAGAGTTTAATAAAAGAACGTTCGATAAACAGTAATATAGCTTAAATGGAAAGCAATAAAAAATACTGGAAAGGCTTAGAGGAGTATAAAAACACTCCCGATTTTGTTGAAAACAACAAAAACGAATTTGCTGAGCCCCTTCCAATAGAAGATGTTTTAAATGAAGCAGGGTTGAGTACGGTAACCCCGCGCCGTGACTTTTTAAAAGCTTTAGGCTTCGGCCTGGGAGCGGTAACGCTTGCAGCTTGTCAGACAGCTCCGGTTCATAAATCAATTCCTTATGTCATTAAACCTGAGGATGTAGTTCCGGGTATCCCTAACTACTATGTTTCAAGTTTTAATGGTCAGAGTATTTTGGTGAAAACCAGAGAGGGACGTCCTATTAAAATTGATGCGAATCCTAATGCAGGAGAATTCAACTGCGGTACAGATTCACAGGCACAAGCTTCGGTTTTAGATCTTTATGATGTTTCTAAATTACAGGGTCCTGTATTAAAGGATGATGAGAAAGCAACATGGGCTAAGATTGATGAGTTTGTAAAAGGAGAGCTAAACAAGGCTCAGGCTTCAGGAAAGAAAATCCGTGTGGTTTCCTCTACTGTAAACAGTCCTTCTACAAAAAATGTAATTGCTGACTTCGCTACTGCTTATCCTAATACCAAGCATGTACAATATGATGCAGTTTCTTATACTGGGATTATCAAGGCGAATGAAAATAGTTTTGGTAAAGCAGTAGTTCCTAAATACAGATTTGATAAAGCTGACCTGATCGTAAGTTTCGGTGCAGACTTTTTAGGTACCTGGATCAGCGGTGAAGAATTTACTGCCCAGTACATTGCGAACAGAAATCACAAGTCATTAAAGGCTGGTAAAATGTCACGTCACTTCCAGTTCGAAGCTGGGATGAGTTTAACAGGTACTAACGCAGATACGCGTGTTCCTGTAAAATTATCAGAAGAGGGACCTGCATTAATTACCTTATATAATACCATTACCGGAAATAACTTAGCTGGTGGCGCTTTACCTAATAACGTAACTGCTGATAAAGCAATTAAGCTGGTAGCGAAAGAGCTGGCTCAGAATAAAGGAAAAGCAGTAGTTGTTTCAGGATCAAATGATGTATCTACTCAGATTCTGGTAAATGCGATCAACTCTGCAATTGGCAGCTACGGCACAACGATTGACTTAGACAATCCATGCAAACGTTACGCAGGTAATGATGCAGAATTTGCTGAGTTCATCAATGAAATGAGCAGGGGAGAAGTTGCAGCAGTATTCTTCTTGGATACCAACCCTGGTTATGATGTGGCAAATGCAAAAGCATTCGCTGATGGTTTGGCAAAAGTTCCATTAAAAGTATCTTTCTCTGACCGTAAGGATGAGACTTCTACTTTGTGTGATGTGATTGCGGTTAACCATAACTACTTAGAGTCATGGGGTGATGCCAATGCTTACGAAGGTTCTTACTCTATCGTACAGCCAACCATCAACCCGGTATTCAATACCCGTCAGGCAGAAGAGAGTTTATTGATCTGGTCTGATAACGCGGTTAAAGATTACTATCAGTATGTACGCAACAACTGGGAAAAAAGTATCCTTCCATTATTTGGAAAGAACTGGAAAGAAGTGTTGCAAACAGGTGTGTTTACGGTAGCAGAGAAACCAGCAGGAGCGTATAACTTCAGCTTGTCATTGGCAGCGGTAATTCCTACCATTTTAAATAACAGCAAATCTTTAGCGAAAGACATCGAGTTACAGGTTTACGAAAGTGTACCGATGCGTGATGGTAAACATGCAAACAACGCATTTTTACAGGAATTGCCTGATCCGGTTTCGAAAGTAACCTGGGACAATTACATCGCTATCGCGCCTAAATTCGCTGAGAAATTAGGTTATAAAGAATTCGATATCGTATCTGTGAAAGCGGCAAACGGCTATACTGTTGACTTACCTGTGTTGATTCAACCGGGACAAGCTCAGGGAACTGCTTCGATCGCTTTAGGATATGGACGTACTAAAGTTGGTAAAGCCGGAAATAACGTTGGTCAAAACGCTTTCCCTTTTGTCAGCTTTAGCAATGGTACTTCTAAATATGCTACAACGGTTCAGTTAACAGGAACTGGTCGCAGAGAAGAACTGGCGCAAACACAAACGCACCACTCTTTCGAAGGTAGAAACATCATTCGTGAAGCTACTTTTGCGGAATACAAAAAGAATCCTGCAGCTGGTTCAGGTAATGACCATGCTAAGCATAAAACCTACGATATGTGGGATAAATATGAGAAACCAGGTAACAACTGGGTAATGGCGATCGATCTGAACGCTTGTACTGGTTGTGGTTCTTGTATTGTTGCCTGTAACGTAGAGAATAACATTCCTGTTGTAGGTAAGGACGAGGTTCGTAAGCGCAGAGAGATGCACTGGATCCGTATCGACCGTTACTACAGCTTTAATGTAGAGGGTGAAGCTCATGGTGAGAAAGCAGCTCATGGCGCACATGGTACCGGCATCAATGCGGTGACTAAAGAGAAAGAAATTGCTCATTTAGACAACCTTGATAACGTATCTGTTGTTCACCAGCCGATGCTTTGTCAACATTGCGATCACGCTCCTTGTGAAACCGTTTGTCCGGTATTGGCAACAGTACACTCATCTGATGGTTTGAACCATATGGCTTATAACCGTTGTGTAGGTACCCGTTACTGCGCGAATAACTGTCCGTATAAAGTGCGTCGTTTCAACTGGTTTAACTACTGGAATGATTCCCGTTTCGATAACTACCTGAACAACGAATTTACTCAGCTGGTACTTAACCCTGATGTAACTACACGTTCAAGAGGGGTAATGGAGAAATGTTCGATGTGTATCCAACGTATCCAGGGCGGTAAATTAAAAGCTAAAATTGAGAAACGTCCATTAAAAGACGGAGATATCAAAATGGCTTGTCAGGAAGCATGTTCTGCAAATGCCATCATTTTTGGTGACGCTAATGATCCTGAATCGGAAGTATCTAAAGCATTACGTAGTGAGCGTATTTACTATGTTTTGGAAGAGATCAACGTACAACCGGGTATAGGTTATATGACAAAAATTAGAAACACAGATACAACAGTACAAGCGTAAGCTGATATTAAAGAAAATAAATTATGTCAGGACATAAGGAATCAATATTAAGAGAACCATTAATCACCGGCAATGATATCACGTATGCAAAAATTACGGATGATATTTTAATGCCAGTTGAGAACAAGCCTAATAAGGCATGGTGGATAGGATTTATACTAGCACTTTGCGGAGCCACACTTTGGTTGGTTTCTGTAGGGTATACCTTCTGGTTTGGTATAGGTGCCTGGGGATTAAATAAAACAGTAGGATGGGCATGGGACATCACCGGATTCGTTTGGTGGGTAGGTATCGGTCACGCTGGAACACTAATCTCTGCGGTACTGTTACTCTTCCGTCAGAACTGGAGGAATTCAATTAACCGTTCAGCAGAGGCGATGACGATCTTCGCGGTAATCTGTGCGGCTACGTATGTAGTATCCCACATGGGTAGACCATGGCTGGCTTACTGGGTACTTCCATTACCGAATCAATTCGGATCATTATGGGTGAACTTTAACTCTCCCTTAGTTTGGGATATGTTTGCGATCTCTACTTACTTCTCGGTATCACTATTGTTCTGGTATACAGGTTTACTACCTGATATCGCGACAATCCGTGACCGTGCAACAGGTTTAAGACGTAAGATTTACTCTATCTTCTCTTTCGGATGGTCTGGTAACGTAAAGACCTGGCAACGTTTTGAGGCAGTGTCCTTAATTCTTGCAGGTATCTCTACACCACTGGTACTTTCGGTACACACGATTGTATCGATGGACTTTGCAACCTCGGTAATTCCGGGATGGCATACCACGATCTTCCCTCCATACTTCGTAGCAGGGGCGATCTTCTCAGGATTTGCGATGGTGTTAACCTTATTACTGGTAGCACGTAAAGTATTAGGTCTTGAAAACTACATCACCATGTTCCACATTGAATCGATGAATAAAATTATCATTCTAACGGGATCTATTGTAGGTGTGGCTTATATCACTGAGTTTTTCATTGCCTGGTACTCAGGTTCAGAATACGAACAATACGCTTTCATTAACCGTTCAACCGGTCCATACTGGTGGGCATACTGGATGATGATGACGTGTAACGTAATCTCTCCTCAGTTACTTTGGTTCAAAAAGATCCGTACGAACATTCCTGCAACCTGGATTCTGTCTATCGTTGTGAACATTGGTATGTGGTTCGAGCGTTTCGTAATTATCGTGACTTCATTACACCGTGATTATATTCCTTCAAGCTGGGCGATGTTCTATCCGACATGGGTAGACGTAGGTGTCTTTGTAGGATCTATCGGAGTGTTCTTTACTTTGTTCCTTTTATTCTTAAGGGTATTACCTTCAATCGCGATTGCTGAGGTGAAACTATTACTGAAGAGTGCGAGTGAGCAATCTAAAATGGAGCAGATTAAAGAAGGTCATTTAGATAAGGAGCAAGTTGCGGAATACGTAGAGTCTCTGGAGAAATTTGATAGTGTTAAACAAGAAGAATACGCAAAAATATAACAATGAGTAATATCAAATATATTTTAGGCAGTTTTGGTGATCCTGACGAAATGATGCACGGCATCGAAAAGTTACAGGAAAATAACATTAAGATACATGATGTTTATACACCAATGCCTATTCACGGCATCGAAGCTAAATTAGGGGTCAAAAGATCCAGGTTAGATATTCTCGCTTTCTTTTGCGGGATTACAGGAACCATGTCTGCATTTGCACTGATCTACCTTACTTCGGTAGTAGATTGGAAACATAATATTGGTGGTAAACCAGCTTTAGCACTTCCGGATTTTATTCCGATTATGTTTGAGGTGACGATCCTTTTCTGTGCATTCAGTTTGGTAGGTGCCTATTATGCTTCTACACATTTATTCCCTGGAAGAGCACCAAGAGTGATGGACTTAAGGGCAACAGACGACAGGTTTATTATCGCTATTGATGCAAAAGAAAATGCAGAACATAGTAAGATAGATGGTTTATTAAAAGATGCAGGTGCTCTAGAAATTAAGCACAATGAAAGGAAGTACATTAGCTATGAATAAGAATAAAGTAGTTTTAGCCTCATTTTGTATTCTTGCCAGTGCTGTAATATTTTCAGCATGTAAGGATAAGCAGAGTACAGGTTTAGAATATGCAAGGAACATGTATGATCCGATTGCTTATAACCCGGATCAGCCAAACAAGAACTTTAAGAACGGAGCAACGGCACAAACGCCACCGGCTCATACCGCTCCGGTAGGATTCGATAAATATGATTATCCGAATACTAAGGAAGGTTATGAAGCAGCAGGTGCAGCTTTAGTAAATCCGCTTGCTGCGAATGAGCAGAACCTGATTTCAGGAAAGCATTACTTCACTGTATTTTGTGCTCCATGTCATGGAGAAAAAGGCGACGGACAAGGTCACCTTGTAAAAATCGAAAAGGTGAGTGGTATTCCTTCTTACCATGGCGATGCAACTTCATCACGTGGTGGTAACATGAAAGACCTGAGCGCAGGAAAAATTTACCATACCATTATGTATGGTCTAAACAACATGGGTTCACATGCTTCACAACTGTCTCCTGAAGAGAGATGGAAAGTAGTGATGTATGTTCAACAATTACAAAAAATACAATAGAAAAGCACAAATAAATGGGAACTCACAATTATAATTTAACTGAGCAGTTTGAGTTTACAGGTAAAGCAAAGACCTTAAGCATTGTTGCTATTGCCATTGGGGTATTAGCTATAGGTTATGGCTTTACGGCTAAGGAGCTTCATGAGCGTACTTTTGCCAACCTGTTACTGATGGCTTATTACTTCGCATGTGTTTGCATGTCAGGTGCATTCTTTCTTGCTGTTCAATTTGTAGCACAGGCAGGATGGTCTGCTTCTATACTACGTGTACCTCAGGCTATGGCCAAAACATTACCTATTGCGGTGGTTATTCTGATCGCGGTAATGGCTTTAGGTTTGTATACACACAACTTATATCATCACTGGAATGCTCCGGGTTTAACGGATGTAAACAGTCCTAACTATGATAAATTAATCGACGGAAAGTCAGCCTTTTTGAACGTACCTTTCTTTATGGCACGTCAGGTGATCTTCTTAGGTGTTTATTGTATTTTTGCCGTTCTTCTTGCGAAGTTATCGACAAATGAGGATTTGACAGGAGGATTAAACTCTTACAGAAAAAGCTTTAAATACTCTTGTATATTTTTAGTTATCTATGGTTTCACTACACCAATCTTTGCTTTTGATACGATCATGTCGTTAGAGGCACACTGGTTCTCTACCATGTTCGGCTGGTATAACTTCGCCGCCATGTGGGTAAGCAGTTTAGCAACGATTGCCATCATCATCATCCTGTTGAGAAAAGCAGGTTACATGAGCTGGGTGAACAATAGTCACTTACACAACCTTGGACAGTTTATCTTCGGTTTCTCTATTTTCTGGACTTATGTATGGTTCGCTCAGTTTATGCTGATCTACTATGCAAACATGCCGGAAGAGACTGTATACTTCTACAAAAGGTTCGATCATTACGAATTTTGGTTCTACCTTAACTTAATCCTGAATTTCTTAGCTCCGGTATTGTTATTAATGGACAGAGACAATAAAAGACAGGAAAACATCATGCTGACGGTGTGTATCATCGTATTGTGTGGTCACTGGGTTGATTATTACCAAATGATTATGCCTGGAACGGTCGAAGAACACCATGCATTTGGTATTATTGAGATCGGAACAGCCGTAGGTTTTGTAGGATTGTTTACCTTTACCGTTTTAAGAGCATTAAGTAAACAACCTTTGATCGCCAAGAACCACCCGTTCTTACAGGAAAGTTTGAATCATCACTTGTAATAGGTGATCTTAATACAGTAAATAAAATAATAGTATAATAGAAGTACAGCGTTACTACTTTTAAGGAAATGAGTTTAAGAAAATTTATAAGTAACAAAACAATAGCGGCACTAGCAGTGATTCTAACTGCATTTGCAAGCAATAGCGCATTTGCACAGGCTGCCGGCGCTGCCGCTGAAACCGTCGCCAAACCTGTTGATATGGGTCCGGTTTATAAAACGGTTATATTTTATACCATGGCATTTCTACTGCTTTGCTTATTCATAGCAATCATTGGAAAAGCATTAAAGGTATATGAATTGACCCGTGAGGCTCAAGACAAACCGAAAGGCATCAACTGGAATACGGTAAACGGCGTATTGTTCGCATTATTCCTTATTGTAGGTTTATACGGAGTATATTGGGAATATACGGTTCATGGAAAGATGATCCTTCCGGAAGCAGCATCAGAGCATGGTAAGAAAATTGACCAGATGTTTAACATCACGTTGATCATTACGACTATCGTGTTTATCGCGACGCATATCATCCTTTTTGCTTTTGCTTATTTCTATAAAAACACCGGAAAAAGAAAAGCGTATTACTATCCACATAATAATGCTTTAGAGCGTATCTGGACAATTGTTCCGGCATTGGTTCTAACCGTATTGGTATTAATGGGTTTCCTTACCTGGAGATCAATTTTCTACAAGATCGAAGATCCTAATAACAAGCCTTTAAGTATTGAGATCACTTCATCTCAGTTTTCATGGGCGATCCGTTATCCGGGAGCTGATGGTATTGTAGGGGTAAAGAATTACAAGCTGATCAATGGAGTTAACCAGTTGGGTATTGATTTTAAAGACAAAAACACTTTAGATGACCAGACTGCTGATGAGATGGTAATTCCTGTGAACAAACCGGTTCGTTTGATTTTGACAAGTAAAGATGTATTACATAGTTTCTACATGCCACACTTCAGGATTCAATTGAATACGGTACCAGGTATGACTTCGTACTTTGAGTTTACGCCAACCATCACTACTGAAGAGATGAAAGCGAAAACCAATGATCCTAAGTTTGCTTACTTATTCTTATGTGCTAAGATTTGTGGTGAAGGTCACTACAAGATGCAGAAAGAAGTAAGGGTTGTTTCACAAGCAGAGTATGAGGCTTGGGTTAAAAAGCAAGGAACTTATTTAACTGACGATTTGAGAAAAGAATTTAACCTGCCTGTAACTGCAGCACCGGCACCAGCTGCAGCTAAACCAGCAGATAGCGTAGCAAAAGATACTTCTGCAGTTAAAACAAATCAATTAGCTTTAAAAAAATAATAATACTGGAATAGCACATTATGTCAACTATATCATTACACGATACACATAACCACGATAGCCATGATGATCATGGGCATCACAAAGAGACCTTCTTAACGAAGTATGTCTTTAGTCAGGATCACAAAATGATCGCTAAGCAGTTCCTGATAACAGGTATTATTATGGCTGTTATTGCGATGGGCTTGTCTATCCTATTTCGTTTGCAACTGGCCTGGCCGGATACAAACTTCCCTATCCTGGAAACATTCCTTGGAACATGGGCAGAAGGCGGAAGAATCAAACCTGATTTCTATCTGGCACTGGTAACGATACATGGTACCATCATGGTATTCTTTGTATTGACAGCTGGTCTGAGTGGTACTTTCAGTAACTTATTAATTCCTCTTCAGATCGGAGCAAGGGATATGGCGTCGCCATTCCTGAACATGTTATCTTACTGGTTCTTCTTTGGAGCCTGTGTGATTATGATGAGCTCTTTCTTTATCCAGACAGGTCCGGCAAGTGCGGGATGGACAGTATATCCTCCGTTATCTGCTTTACCAACTGCGATTAAAGGTTCTGCATTAGGTATGACTTTATGGTTGATCAGTATGATCATGTTTGTTGCTTCCTCTTTAATGGGTGGTATCAACTATGTGAGTACAGTATTGAACATGCGTACTAAAGGAATGGATCTTTGGAAAATGCCATTGACGATCTGGGCGTTCTTCTTAACCGCCATCTTAGGTATCTTATCTTTCCCTGTACTTGTTGCGGGGGTGGTACTCTTAATCTTTGACCGTAGTTTCGGAACAAGTTTCTACCTTTCTGATATTGTTATGGGTACTCAGGTATTGCCTAACGAAGGTGGTTCCCCAATCCTGTGGCAACATTTATTCTGGTTCCTTGGTCACCCGGAGGTATATATTGTAATTATGCCGGCTTTGGGTATCTCTTCTGAGGTCATTTCAGTAAACTCAAGAAAACCGATCTTTGGTTACCATGCGATGATTTATTCATTGATCGGTATTACCGTATTGTCATTTATCGTTTGGGGTCACCACATGTTTGTGACGGGTATGAACCCGTTATTGGGTGGGGTATTTATGATCACCACATTGATTATTGCTGTTCCTTCAGCGGTTAAGACTTTCAACTATCTGGCTACTTTATGGAGAGGTAATATCAAATTTACGCCTGCGATGTTATTCGCAATCGGTTTGGTATCTTTCTTCATCTCTGGTGGTTTGACCGGTATCTTCTTAGGTAATGCTTCCCTGGATATCAACTTACATGATACTTATTTCGTTGTTGCCCACTTCCACTTAGTAATGGGTTCTGCTGCGATCTTTGGTATGCTTGCAGGTGTATATCACTGGTACCCTAAAATGTTCGGTAGAATGATGAACAGCAAACTGGGATACCTTCACTTCTGGTTGACCTTTATCTCTGCTTACCTGGTATTCTTCCCGCTTCACTTCTTAGGTTTAGATGGTGTACCTCGTCGTTACTATGCATTCACTGAGTTTGAGTTTATGCAGAAATGGTTAACAGTGAACGTATTTGTTACCTGGGCAGCAATTATCGGTGCATTGGCACAGGTAGCTTTCTTATGGAACTTCTTCTATAACATCTTTAAAGGTAAAAAAGCTCCTCAGAATCCTTGGGAAGCCAATACTTTAGAGTGGACTACACCAGTAGAACATTTACATGGTAACTGGCCGGGAGAAATCCCAACAGTATACCGTTGGCCATATGATTATAGCAAACCAGGTTCGGAAGCGGATTTCATTCCTCAGACGGTACCTTTCTCTCAGACCATGTCTTCAAACATGCCTCATGATTTTGAAGGTAACACTGAATCTGAGCGTATACAAAGAGAGTGGGAAGCTAAAAACGTTCCTGCAACAGAAAAGTTAGACTAATACATCGTATTCTAAAATACACAATGGGGTATCTGCAGTAGGTAAATACTTACAACAGATGCCCCATTTTTCTTAAACACACACCATGGTTCCTAAATCTGAAAAGAGATTTATCAGGCTAAACCTCATCACCATCATTGTCACCTTATTGCTGATTCTGGCAGGGGGAATCGTACGTAGTACTGGTTCAGGCATGGGCTGTCCGGATTGGCCGAAATGTTTCGATCAGTATATTCCACCAACGTCAGCATCACAGTTGCCCGCAGACTATAAAGAAAAGTATGTCGCGGAACGACTTGCGAAAAATGAACGTTTTGCAAAGACGCTGGAAAAAATGGGAAAGGCACACCTTGCAGACAGCATCAGACATGATGAATCGATCTTAACACATGAACCTTTTAATGTGGCGAAAACATGGACGGAGTATTTGAACCGTTTAATGGGAGCAATCACAGGGTTTTTGTTATTGGGTCTGGTTGTTTATGCTTTTGCTTATCGTAAGGCCGCAAAAAGAATTTTGGTGTTGAGTATCCTGAATGTGATCATTGTTGGTTTCCAGGCCTGGTTGGGTTCTATTGTGGTCTCCACAAACCTGATGCCCTGGATTGTAACGGTACACATGTTGCTGGCACTCGTAATTCTGGCTATTCTGGTGTATACTTATAACTATGCCATACAGATGCAGAAAGAGACGACTGTGATCATGTCGAATATTGTCTGGCTGAAGGTATTGGCATTGGTTTCTGTAGCATTCAGTACGCTTCAGATTGTGTTGGGTACAGAAGTAAGGGAAGCTATAGATGCGATTGCAAAAGGAATGATGTATAATGACAGGGGCAGTTGGGTGAGTAAAGTAGGTGCAACCTTTTCTTATCACCGGGATGTAGCCGTATTGGTACTGATCATCAACCTGGTAATTTATAAGATCGTAAAAGACAAGTTCAATGGAAAAGCAACAGCTTTAAGAGTTGGTAATGCAATTGCCATAGTTTTGATCATTCAGCTCTTAACAGGCTTATTATTATCTAACTTTGCACTGCCTCCATATGCACAGGCATTACACATATTGTTCTCTACGGTATTATTTACCTTACAGTATTACCTGTACCTGTTGGTGTACAGAACAGACACTTACAATCAGTAGTATTAATTATATATAAATTGAAACAGTTTTTAGCAGATTTCTCTAAGCTCATTAAATTCAGATTAACATTTCTGGTTGTATTTTCTGCATCAGTTACGTTTTTAATAGGCTCCAAAGTACCAATCAATGGGGTAAGCCCGGATATAAACTGGATGAACTGGCTGATCTTAATTATTGGTGGTTTCCTGGTAACTTCTGCAGCGAATTGCTTTAATGAGGTGATTGAAGTGGATCTGGATAAATTAATGACCAGAACTAAGGACCGTCCAATGCCTTCAGGTCATATGACAACCGGACAAGGTTTGGTTTCAGGACTGGTTATGGGATTGCTTGGAACCTGGTTACTTGGAAAATTAAATATCGAAACGGGATTACTTTCTGTATTCTCTATCTTTTTATACGCATTTGCCTATACTCCATTGAAAAGGAAGTCGCCGATAGCGGTGATTGTTGGCGCGATTCCAGGGGCTTTACCTCCGCTGATCGGTTATGTAGCTGCACACGGAAAGATAGACCAGATTGCAGTCATTCTTTTTCTGATTCAGTTTGTATGGCAGCTGCCACATTTCTGGGCGATTGCCTGGGTGCTGGATGATGATTATAAAAAAGCGGGATTCCGTCTTTTACCGACAACAAAAAGAGATAAGATCAGTGGATTTATTACTTTTCTGAGTACGCTGGTATTGATTCCGGTTAGTTTAATGCCAACCTTTTATGGTTTTGGCGGATATTATATTGCAGGGGTGTCCCTCCTTGCCGGGCTCGTGTTTGCGTGGCTGGCGTTTAAAATGTGGATGGATCTGGAGGTTGCGAGTGCAAGAAAGGTGATGTTTTGCTCTTTCTTTTACCTGCCTATTGTTCAGTTGGTTTTATTGTTTGATTTTATAGCTTAATAATTTAAATATGGTACATACGTTAAAAGAGCAGGATGTAAAATATGGTGAGGAGTTAAACACAAAGCCGAAGAAGTTTATTCTTTGGTTGTTTGTGGTATCTTCGACGATCATGTTTGGGGGCTTTACGAGCTTTTACATCGTATTCGCAGCATCAAAAGGTAAAGGTCATGGATTGGTACTTCCGGACGCCTTTATGTACAGTACATTAATCCTGATTGGCAGCAGCATCTGTCTTTTTCTGGCCGCAAAGGCACTGAAAGCAGGAAATATCGGATCTCAGAAAGTCCTGTTGTGGGGAACTATGGTTCTTGCGCTTGTTTTTGGTTATCTTCAGGTAGATGCCTGGAGTGCTTTATTCCAGACAGGGGCAACCTTAGTGAACAATAACGCAGCAATATCTTTAATTTATATTGTTTCTGGATTTCACTTATTGCACATTTTTGGAGGACTTTGTTTTATCTTGAATTGTTTATTTGGCGCTTATGGTAAAATACCAACGGCAAAGGCTAAATACAGGATGGAAATTGCTTCTATATTTTGGCATTTTATAGATATATTATGGATATATCTGTATGTTTTTTTACTTTTGAACAGTTAGATTTGTTAACAAACTATTACAATTTATAAAATGAATTCATTATCACAATTAGATCAGGTAAAAACTACTCCTTGGAGCGGCGGTCGCTCACCGTGGTCGGTAGAGTACGGTAAAATAATGATGTGGTTTTTCTTGCTTTCTGATGCATTCACATTCTCTTCATTATTGGTTTATTATGGAGCTCAGCGTTTCACTAAATTAACCTGGCCAGATCCGGATTTGGTTTTTCAATCTATTCCTGGAATAATGGACCACGGTGCGCCATTAGTGTTTGTGGGTATCATGACTTTTATTTTGATCATGAGCTCTGTGACAATGGTATTAGCTGTAGAAGCAGGACACAGACGTTCTAAGAAGGAAGTAATCTGGTGGATGGTTGCAACGATCATCGGTGGATTCATGTTCCTTGGTTGTCAGGCTTTAGAGTGGACACACTTATTCCATGAAGGATTCGGATGGGGAAAAATTCCTCCAATGGAGACCTTAAAACATTTGTTTACAGGTGAGGTTTCGACCGTATCTGCACAGCAGTTTTCAAACCTGTTCTTTACCATTACCGGATTTCACGGATTTCACGTATTTAGTGGGGTAATTATCAATATCATCATCCTGTGTATGACCATTAATGGTACGTTCGAAAAACGTGGACATTACCTGATGGTAGAAAAAGTTGGTTTATACTGGCACTTCGTAGACCTTGTATGGGTATTCGTATTTACATTCTTCTATTTAGTTTAATCATTCAAAAAAAAATATTATGTCAGAGCACGCACATACAGAAGAGCATGGACACGGCGAACATGCCGGCTTAACCAAGAAAAAAATATGGCAGGTATTTGGTATCCTTTTACTGATCACAGTAATTGAGTTTATCATCGCCCTTGTGATATTGCCAAAAGGCTTAATGAGCCATGGTGTTGGTAATTTCTTATACATCGCACTTACTTTATTAAAAGCATTTTATATTGTGGCTTATTTCATGCACTTAAAGTATGAGAAGCTGGGTTTACAATTGTCATTAACCGTATCATTTATTTTTATTCTCTATTTTATAACATTAATGCTGATTGAAGGCGGTTACCTGCATCTTCACATGCCCCTTGTTTAATGAAGAGTTCCCAAATAAAAAAAATATTAATCCTGGTCACCATTTTAGCGGTACCAGGATTTTTATATTATTTGCTACAGGACAAAGGTAAAAACCGTTATAAGCCATTGCCTTTTTTCGGTCCTAAAGAAGTAGCAAAAACCTTTCATTCGGTTCGTGGAAAACAAATTCCGGATACGATTTATCACCTGGTACCTGATTTTAAACTAGTCAACCAGCAGGCAGATACGGTCAACTGGAAAAGCTACGAAGGAAAGATATTAATCCTGAACCTGTTTTATACCACAGGGAATACCTATTCTGTAAATTTCGCTAATAAGGCCATGAAGGCTTTTGAAGCCACCTATGCGAATAATAAGACTGTTAATTTCGTGGGTTTAAGCATAGATCCATCCAGGGATACGCCTAAAGTGTTGTCTGATTATGCGGCCGGCCTTGGAGCTAAACCTGGTAAATGGGACTTGCTGACTGGCGATAGCGCTTCAGTTTATAACCTGATCAATAAAGGGTTGTTTATTGATGCACACCGGGAGTTACAGAATGGTGAGCAGAAGTTTGTATATAGCAATATGTTTGTATTGCTGGATCCTCAGCGTCGCATTCGTGGATATTATGAAGCAACCAGTCAGGAAGCATTATCTAAACTGGACGATGAGATCAAAGTTCTGATCACTGAAGAATTAAGAAATAATAAAGACGGGAGGTAGGTCCTCCCATAATACCTGATAAGATGAATGATAAGTTTTTTTTACGCTTAGTGTGGATTGTTACAGCTGTAGTGCTGACTGTTGTTATTGCGTTAAAGCTTGTTCCACCGCCAACCACTAAACCTTCTTTCATTTATCTGTTGCCTCATATTATTGGGGGAATTAATGCCACTTGTTCTGTGTTACTGATCATCTCCCTGATCTTTATCCGCAAGGGGAATATTAAAGCGCATAAAATCACAAATATCATCACCTTTATCTTATCGGCTATATTTTTAGTTTTTTATATCCTGTTCCATTTATATGAGAAGGATACTAAGTTTGGCGATATAGATCATAATGGAGTTTTATCTGTGGCAGAGCTTGCCGCTGTGGGGAGTACGAGATATATCTATTTCTTCATTCTGGCCACACACATTATTCTTGCTGTGGTGGTATTGCCGTTAATCCTGGTGAGCTTCTACAGAGGCTTAAATATGCAGGTCGCGCTTCATAAAAAAATCGTTCGCTGGTCTTATCCTGTTTGGTTGTATGTGGCCGTTACGGGGGTTATAGTCTACTTAATGATTTCTCCTTACTATAACTTTTAATTATCACAAGGGTTATTTTATTTAGCCTTATTCTTTAAATTTTTCGACAGTATTTCTGATAAAATCTATTGGAGGCAATAATAATTTTATTTTATCATCAATAATTCCTTCTTAAATCATATTTTAGAGCTATTAACGTAATAATTTCGATTTTATTCAAATTATTCTAATTGGTTAGGAGTGTGATGAGTGCTAGAAAATCGATAGATGTAATTTCAGGGAATGATCTGCTTTTACTTATTGAGGATAACAATAAGGATGCATTCACTGACTTTTATTCTCATAATTTTAGAAAATTAATTCTTGTATCTGATAAGTATGTTCAGGGGGTTCCTGCTGCAGAAGAAATCGTGCAGGATGTTTTTCTGAAGATATGGGAGGAAAAGGAATTGTTATCGGAGATCAAATCCATCAAAGCATATTTATACAGGAGCGTAGTGAATGCCTCAATAAATTTTGTAAATCGTCAAAAGAATATTGAAAAGCATCATCTTAAAATTGCAGATCATGTTATTACTGATGATACCGAACGACATGATGAGGAGAATGAGCTGATTACACTTCTTTATGATGAAATTGAGCTCTTGCCGGAAAAATGCCAGAAAGTTTTCAAGCTAAGCAGGCTGGAAGGGTTGAAATACCGGGACATTGCCCTGCAATTGAATATTTCTGAAAAAACAGTAGAAAATCACATGGGAAATGCACTTAAAATCCTGAGAAGTCGTGTTTCTAAAGCCGCAGAGCAGAGTCCTGTGAAAAAGAAATTTAAATATTTCTATCTTTTAGCCGTGTATTTATACTAAGGCTCCCTCCCGTTGGGGATATTAAGCAAATATTATTTTTTATTCATATAATGACTAGGGGTTTTTAGTCACCCGTTTGTCTTATATACAAACCTAACCGAATTGCAAGACAAACTAACCTTTCAGGATATGATCCTGAAGCACTTCAATGAACCAGAGAATCAGATTTTAGCGGCAGAGGTCAATCAATTGAGAATCCTTTCTGAAGAAAATGAGATTTATTTTCAGCAGACCAAGAGAATATGGGAGACATCCGCCGAAACAAAACGGTTGGAAGGGATTGATGTACGAAAATCTGTAAGTTCTTTCAGGGCACGCCTTGATGAGGCTACTTATATTGAACCTAGAAGACTTTTTAGCTGGACTAAGGTTGCAGCTGCTGCAGTGGTAGTTATTGCAGTAGGAATCTGGATATACAGTAAAGAGACAGCGGTAAATTATATCGTTAAGAATACGAGCTCAGCTATTGATTCAGTATTACTGAATGATGGCTCAAAAGTGATCCTGGCAGCAAACAGTACAATTCGCTATCCTGAAAAGTTTACTGATGATCTCAGGCCATTAGACTTATTGAAAGGGAAAGCCTTTTTCCTGGTTGCCAAGGATTCAAAACGGCCTTTTGAAGTCGCCATTGGTAATTCTACCGTAAAAGTTCTAGGAACTTCATTTAATATCAATTATTCTGAAAGCAGTATTGACTTATCTGTGAAAACGGGAAAAGTAATGTTTACTCCTAATGAAAAAAGTAAACCTTCCATTTTAGAAGCAGGGCAGGGACTTAATTACCGGTATGTGGAAAATACTTTACAGATGAATAAGGATGACAATGCTGCAGCCTGGTTTACAAAGGAGTTGCGCTTCGTAGATACCCCACTTGATGAGGTATGCAGGCAATTGAGCGAATACTATAATGTACGTATTGAACTACATGACCAGAAGCTTACGGCAAAGAAATTCAATGCCAATTTTAAAAATACAAGTCTGGAGGAAGCATTAACCGCGCTGAAAGAGACTTATTCTATAAACATAAAACTAGCAGATCAGAAAATTATCATCAAGAGCTTATAATCAACTAATAAACCAATCAACTAATAATTTATGGAGAAAAACTACCAAAGAAAATTGCGGAAATTGAAGTACGGCCTCAGGGCTTTATTGTTCTTCAGTTTCTTCTGTTTTTCATTTGCTAAGGCTGATGAAGTGCAAAAGAGCGCAATTAAGACAGAGAGATTAGAAAACTATCTAAGAACAATAGAGGATGCTTACAAAGTAAGTTTTGTTTATGACGCTACTCAGATTAATAAAGAAATGAGTATTGATGTTCCAGTTAAATTGATCTCCATCAAATCAGATCTTGAACCCTTAAAGGTAAAAGGTATTAACTACAATATTGTAGGTAAGCAAGTTATCTTGAAAAAGGTAGTGGTTGCTGTTATTGCACGCAAAGATATCGTGGTAAAAGGGACGGTTCGTGCCAAGAAAGACAATGATTTTTTGCCAGGTGTTAGCGTTCGTGAAAAAGGGGTTTCAAATGGGGTCTCTACGAATGGAAATGGCGAATATCAAATCAAAGTTAAGGATGGCGCTACCCTTGTATTTACTGCTATCGGTTACAAAACTGAAGAAGCGGTTGTAGGAGGAAGAACGGCAATCAATATTGTTCTTGAAGAAGATATCAGCCAACTAAAAGAGGTGACGATTTCTACAGGGTATCAAAACCTGAATAAGAAATTGTTTACCGGTGCTGCGACCAGCATAAAGGGATCGGATGTAAAGCAAGACGGTATCACTGATGTGAGCAGGATGTTGGAAGGCCGTGTTGCGGGGGTTTCTGTACAGAATGTATCCGGAACGTTTGGTGCTGCACCTAAAATCAGGGTTCGTGGTGCAACTTCCATTACTGGTGAAAACAAACCACTCTGGGTAATAGATGGAGTAATTTTAGAAGATGTGGTGAACATTTCTAATGAGCAATTGTCTACGGGAGATGCCACCACTTTAATCGGATCTTCTGTTGCGGGAATTAATGCGGATGATATTGAAAGCTTTAATATTCTGAAAGATGCAGCTGCGACGGCACAATACGGAGCAAGGGCGATGAACGGGGTTGTGGTTATTACCACAAAAAAAGGAAGAGTAGGAAGTCCGG
Organism: Pedobacter caeni; assembly: GCF_900129215.1. Lineage (GTDB taxonomy): Bacteria > Bacteroidota > Bacteroidia > Sphingobacteriales > Sphingobacteriaceae > Pedobacter > Pedobacter caeni. Next base: position 276,055 of record NZ_FQUQ01000003.1, read on the forward strand.
TAATTAATTATACTGGTAACTTTTCTACATTCTTGAAACCTACTTACGACAATTATAACATCATGAACTCTGCTGATCAGATGTCAATATACGGTGAATTGGATCGTAAAGGCTGGTTGAATCACTCAAGTACTTCCCGGAGTGCAGATGGAGGTGTGTTTTCAAAAATGTATCAACTGATCAATACCTATGATGCTACAACCGGATCTTTTGGGTTGGCGAATACACAGGAAGCAAAAGAAGCATTCCTGACAAAGTATGCAAGAGCAAATACCGACTGGTTTGACGAATTGTTTAAAAATTCCCTGATGCAGGAGCATTCCATCAGTATATCTACCGGAACAGAAAAATCTCAGATGTATTTTTCTACCAGTTTTCTTGATGACAATGGTTGGGCAAAGGGAAATGGTGTACAAAGGTACACGGCTAATTTAAATGCTAATTTTAAGTTTTCTGAAAAGTTATCTGCCAATATCATTACCACAGGGGCAATTCGTGATCAGACTGCTCCGGGAACCGTTGGTCGTGTGAGTACTCCTGAACAAGGGAAATACTCCAGGGACTTTGACATTAACCCATTTAGTTATGCATTGAATACCAGTCGTACGATGACTGCTTACGATGAAAGCGGAAACAGGGAATCGTTCACAAGAAACTATGCTCCTTTTAATATCCTTACGGAGTTAGAAAATAACCGTATTGAATTGAGCATGTTGGATTTCAAATTACAGGGAGGCCTGAAGTATGAAATCACAAAGGATTTAAAATATGATGTCCTTGGTTCACTTCGTTATGTAAAAACCGGCAGGGAGCATAAAGTATATGAAAATTCAAACATGGCCAATGCCTATCGTGCTGCGGGTGATTCTCATATTCAGGAGAACAACCGTTTCCTGTATAGAGATCCGCTGAATTCAGCCGCTCAGCCTGTTGTAGTATTGCCATATGGTGGTTTCTATAATACAACCGATGACTTTTTGAAAGCTTATCTGGTTAGAAACGCGTTGGAATATAATAAAACGATCAATGAGGATCACCTCATCAACGTTTATGCTTTCCAGGAAATGCGGATTGCAAACCGTCAAAACAAGTCAAATATAGGCTACGGTTATCAGTATGATAAAGGTGGAGTTGCTTTTATAGATCCCCGTGTGATACAACAAGCAGTACAAAATAATTTGCCTTATTACACTGCAACTAATGAGTTCGATCGTTTTGCCGCATTCATGGCGCGTGCAGCTTATTCTTATAAAGGTAAATATTCCTTTAATGCTACAGCCCGATATGATGGATCTAACCAGTTGGGGGACTCTCCAACAGCAAGATGGCTGCCTACCTGGAACGTTTCAGGTGCATGGAACATCGACACTGAGGATTTCATGAAAAAGCAAACAGCAATCAACAGATTGACACTTCGTGGTACTTATGGTCTTACTGCAAGTTTAGGATCAGCAACAAACTCGAGTTTGATTTTAAGAAATGCAAGTACATTACGTCCTTATTCATCTGAAATCGAGTCGGTAATGAACCTTGAAGCTTTGGAAAATTCTGAACTTACCTGGGAGAAGCAATATGAAACAAATATTGGTTTAGATGCAGGATTTTTTAATGAAAAGTTCACTTTATCCCTTGATTTATATAACAGGAATGGTTTTGATCTGATCAGTCCTATCCGTACTTCAGGTATTGGTGGACAGCCTAAAAAGAGTGTGAATTATGCCGATATGAAATCTCAAGGTATAGAACTTGCTTTAGGAGCTACGATCTTTAATACCAAAGATTATGGATGGAGAACCAGTTTCAATTTTGGCTACAATAAAAATAAAGTGACCAGCCTGAAAAGTGAACCGAATATCTTTGAATTGGTGGGTGCCGATGGAGGCCCAAAAGAAGGATATCCTTACAGAGGATTGTATTCACTTGATTTTAAAGGTTTGAGAAACAAAGATGGTATGCCTGAATTCTTAAATGAAAAAGGACAAGTGAGCAGAGCGGTAGATTTAGTTAGTGACCAGACCCAATACCTGAAATATGAAGGTGCTATTGATCCTAAGCTAACCGGTGGTTTTTATAACCAGTTCCGTTATAAAGCATTTACTTTATCTGCATTGGTTACCTTCTCTGCGGGAAATAAGGTAAGACTTAATCCAATGTTTAATGCCAATTATTCGGATTTAGATGCTTCGCCTCTTGAATTTAAAGATCGCTGGACATTGCCTGGAGATGAATTGATCACAAATGTTCCCTCTATAATTGACCGGGCTGCCTATAATGAGGTTGCTCAAGATGCAGCTTTCCCTTATAATAATTATAATTACTCTTCAGTTCGCGTAGCAGATGGTGGTTTTATCAGGTTAAAACAAATATCTTTAAGCTATAACATGCCTAAGAATATTTTGTCTTCAATCGGAGCAAGTAACGCTTCTGTCAGCTTGGTAGGGAATAACTTCTGGTTGATTTACTCAGATAAAAAACTGAACGGACAGGATCCTGAGTTTTTCTCTTCAGGTGGGGTTGCATTGCCAATACCTAAGCAATATACCCTGTCATTAAAAATTGGCTTTTAATTAAACAAGGAAACAAAATGAAAAAATATAATATACATATACTTTTATCAGCGCTATTTCTTTCTACCACCCTTTCAGGATGTAAGAAATTCTTAGAACATCAGCCTGATAACAGAACGACCTTAAATACACCTGAGAAAGTCGCAGAGCTTTTAGTTGCGGCATATCCAAGAGCAAGTTACATCACGTTTATTGAGGCAATGTCAGACAATGTGGAGGATAAAGGAACAACTGAAATTAACCTTGTAAATAGCCGTCCATGGAATTATGAAGATCAGCTGGATATCATTGAAGATACTCCGAATTTTTATTGGAATGCTTGCTATACTGCAATTGCAGCAGCTAACCATGCCCTCGAAACCATTGAGAAAGCATCAAATCCAGCTGCTTATTCTGCGAGTAAAGGGGAGGCCCTGGTTGCCCGTGCTTACAGTCATTTTATGCTGGTTTCTTTATTTTCGAAAACTTATAATAAAGCTACAGCAGAGTCCGATCCTGGTATTCCGTACGTGACTACACCCGAAAGAACCCCTGAAGGAACTTACGAGCGTAAAACAGTGGCTTATGTTTATGACATGATAGAAAAAGATTTACTGGCTGGTTTACCTTTAATTAAAGACAATACCTACCGGATTCCAAAATTTCATTTTACAAAAGTTGCGGCAAATGCTTTTGCCACCAGATTTTATCTCTTCAAGAAGGATTATCCAAATGTCGTTAAATTTGCCAATGATGCTTTTCCAACAAGTGGAATCTCTACTTATCTGAGACCAGCCAACACGACTTACTTTGCATTTGGAAATAACTTCTATGATATACAAGCGCTTTATACTAAATCAGAAGATCCGGGAAATTTATTGCTTGCAGAGGCTAATTCTAAATGGGGTGACAGATATCCAGGTTATAGATATGGATTGGGAAATACCCTTAACGGGCAGGTTTTAGGTTCACTTAATCCAGTGGGTGCTGAATTATATAGGGTTGTGTTTGGTGCTCAGCCGGAGTTCTACAATGTGCCAAAATTCAGGGCCTATGAAATTAAAGAGAGCATTAGCGCAGTAACAGGTAAGCCATTTATGGTTATCCCCTTGTTGAGCACTGAAGAAGTATTATTCAACAGGGCAGAAGCAAACGTGATGTTGGGACAGTTTCCTGCAGCAATTGCTGATTTGAATGTTTATCTATCGAAACGTATAGCATCTTATAATCCGATACAACATAATTTCACATTGGCTAAAGCAACTACTTTTTATGCCGGAAAGAGTGCTACGGATGCATTGATTGAGTCGATTCTTGATTACAAAAGACAGGAATATATTCATGAAGGGTTGAGGTGGTTTGATATACTGAGACACAACAGACCAGTTACCCATACTTCCTTTAAAGGAGATAAGAGAGTTACTTATGCCGCCAATGATCCGCGCAGAGTACTTCAGATACCAAGGGAGACAGGCTCTGTTGGATTGGCTCCAAATCCACGTTAGTTGCTTTAATTTAAACGGAAATTATTATGAAAATTATAAAACAAATAGCCTATTGTTTAGGCATCGTCTTAATGATCACTTCTTGTAAGAAGAGTGAGGACTTAAGTCAGACTGTAGTGGGACTAGGCGGAGATACCTGGACAAAAGGTCCCATTGATAAATATATTGCCGATAACTTCACTACACCATACAATATCGAGGTAAAGTATAAATGGGATCGTTCTGAATTCAACATGATTAAGGACATTGTTCCTATTAAGGAGGAAATGGTGATTCCGGTAATGGATGCGGTAAAGAAAATATGGATTGACCCATATATTGACATTGCAGGAGAAACATTTATTAAAAGTTATTCTCATAAACAATTTGTTTTGGCAGGTAGTCCGGAGTATAATTCGAATGGTACCATTACTTTAGGAACTGCTGAAGGCGGAAGAAAAGTTGTTTTGTTTGTGTTGAATAAATTTGACAGAAACAACGCACCCGAAATTAAACGTATGCTAAAAACGATCCATCATGAATACGGCCATATTCTGAATCAGAATATCATGTTCAGTCCTGATTATCAAAGGATAACCCCTAATGGGTATACTGCGACCTGGTTTAACTTTACTGATGAGGTCGCTTATCCATTGGGCTTCATTACCAGTTATGCGAGAGCTGCTCCGGGTGAAGATTTCGTGGAGATGGTGGCAGTGATGTTAACCAATGGAAAATTAGGCTATGAAGCGATTGTAAGAGCGCAATCAGCAGCAGCACAGGCACAATTAAGAGCTAAAGAGGCCATCGTTGTAAATTATTACAAACAAGCCTGGGGTATTGATTTTTATCGCTTAAGAGATAGGACACAATATGCCATTAACGATTATTCTACGCCAACTCCATTAACCAACTATCTTGGTTTTAATAAAGCATTTACCAATATCAATAACAACCCTGATAAGGTTAAAGGAATGTCCGCTGATTTTGTTAAAGCTTTTGAGGATGTAAAAGCCACCTTTGCTAAGGACCTGGTAGTGGATGAACTGGATGATATCTCCTTGTATTTTGGTGGGATTACCGGAACAACAGCTACAAGAGCAATTTTGAGACTCGTTACTCATGACAATGCAGGTGGCCCCTATAACTCTGACTTTATTTATAATGTTACTGTTAATAGTGTAACGGGTCAGATTGATTTTGGAACAATGGTTGCTCCCATAGCTGGAAGTAATGCTGAGTTCTATGCTCCTTTTGTAACCCCATTGACAAGTTATTTTACCAATACCAAATTCCAGTCTGGCAACTTCTACAGCGCGGATAAAAAGACGGAATATGGTGGATTGAAGAAAATTGCCAACCCTGACTCGTTTACATTTGGCCCGGTTAATTAAACAGGATAAAGAAATTAAAATATGAAAAAATATATATACGGCTTACTTATTCTGGGATCCTTTGCAGGATGCAGTAAAAGTGAATTCGAGTCGAAATTAGGAAACCCTGATGAACGCTTAAGCGAGCAGGCAAAGGTTTATCAGACACAATTGGCAGGAGCTCAATATGGATGGAAAGCTTTTTTAGCGACAAAAGGACAAGAAGTTTATACCTTCACACTGAAATTTGATGAAAAGAATCGGGTGACCATGATTTCAGATGTGACGGGCCAAGCCGCAACTCCTGCGACAAGCTCCTATCGTTTAAAATCTATGCAACAACCAACACTGTTGTTTGATACCTATTCTTATATCCATATTCCGGTAGATCCTGATCCGGGAACTAATGGAGGAACAGCAGGTGAGGGAAGATCTTCAGACTTTGAGTTTATTTTTAAATCTGCCTCTGCGGACACCATCAAAATGGAAGGTACTTTTAACAATAGCGAGTTGTTATTGGTTCGTTTAAAAACACAGGAAGAGGCTGATCAGGTTTTACCCGCAGTCAACTCCCTGGTTGAAAACCTAAATAAGATTAAAACCTATTTTAAAAGGTTAAGTTATAATGGAGCAGAATATGAAGCAAGTATTGATGCTGCTGCGAAGAGTTTTACTGTAACGAGTATTACGGCTGGAGTGAAGACTTCGGAAACGTCATTGTTCTATATTGACGGTCCTAAAATGATTTTCTTCAAGCCATTAAAGATTGGTAATACTGCAATTACAAATGTACAGGATCTGGTTTACGAACCTACCACCGGTGCAATAAATGGATCTTCTGGTGGTAAACCATTGATTTTCAAAGAGGCGATAGCACCACTTGAGTATGACAAGACGGCGGCCGATAGGTTTGCTGCAAATGTGGATAGACAATGGCGTTCTTCAGGTGGATTTACAAAGGATGGAGTTCCTGACTACCTGGGCCTTCGGTCAATTCCTGGTTATAGAAACATCATTTATTGGATGAATACCTCAGCATTGGGAGCTCCTAACAGAGACCTGTTCGGTATTGTCAGGACGCAAATTGATTATTATTCTACGTATGCGTTGCCTAAACCGGAAATTAATAATGGCATCATGAAGTATGTACAAATTACAGGAGTAGCCGGAGCAGGATCTGCACCCTACAATGCTGAACCGATTAAAACTAAGGTAACCACGTTTATAAACAATTTTAAAATCCCGCAGGGCTTCTATGTGATTCAGGCAAGAGACGGAGTTTTTGATCTTGTGAGTGCGGCAGATGCCAGGTTATGGATACAGTTTCAATAATAACATTTAGTTTATTGTATTAATACCCCCCCCTTTATTAAGGCCGGCAGACTTAGGTTTTCCGGCCTTTTTTATGTGATATTTTTTACAATACGAAGTCGCTTTTCTCTAAGCTTCTTTCCTTATATTTGCAGGATGAAAAAGATAGCTTTTGTCTTCCTTTTTATGGTTTTATTGGTCACCTCCAATATTCCATCTGCTAATGCACAGTGCGCCATGTGTACCGTTAGTGCTGAGCAAAGTGTTAAAAATGGAAATACACAAGGAAAGGGCCTGAACACCGGAATTATCTACCTTCTGGCGATTCCTTACCTGTTAATTACAGGAATGGGGATTTTATGGTATGTAAAGTTTCGTAAGAAAAATACAGATCAGGTATTTAACATTTCAGAATAAGTTTCAAACAGCCTTCCTGCACCTTCGCGGGTTTTTGATAGATATGGAAAGAACATCAAAGTTGTATGCACTTGTGCATGGTAAATGCCCACAGTGTCGCAGAGGCGATATCTTTACCGGAAGTCTCTATGGGTTCAATATACAACGTACGAATACGGTATGTGATCATTGCGATTTTCGCTTTGAGATAGAGCCTGGATATTTTTATGCAGCGATGTATGTCAGCTATGCGATGAACTGCGCAGAGATGATCTCCCTTGGGGTTGCTGCTTATATCTTATCCGGGGGCTGGCTGGAATTTGAATCTTTCTGGTTATACATCACTGTGATCTTCTCCGGCTGTTTGATCTTGGCCCCATTTAACTATCGCTATTCCCGCGTGATTTTATTACATTGGCTATCACCAAAAATTAAGTACAACGCCTATTACGATAAGCTATGATTAAACCAGAAACACTCGCTTTTATAACAGATGTAGCTCAGAATAATACCCGTGAATGGTTTGCGGAAAATAAAGCCAGATACGAAACTGCGAAAGATGATGTATTGGCATTTGTAGATCAGCTGATCCCAATGCTGGCTGCAGTTGACCCTGAATTTTCTATAGATACCCCTGCAAAAAAATGCCTGCTTCGCATTTACAGGGATGTACGGTTCAGTAAAAACAAAGATCCTTACAAGAACAATTACGGAATTTCTTTTAACGTGAAGGGAAAAGGAATTCCTGATCCTGGTTATTATCTTCATATCCAGCCAGGAGAATGTTTTTTTGGTGCAGGCTTCTGGATGCCCGAAGCTCCTGTCCTTAAAAAGATCAGGGAAGAAATTGATTACAATACTTCTGAATTTCTGGAGATCATACATGCTAAAAGCTTTGAAAGCACGTTTAAATTGAGTCAGGATGATAAACTGAAGAATGCCCCAAAGGGATATGAAGTAGACCATCCTCAGATAGACCTTTTAAAATTGAAAAGCTTTATTGCTGTTTACCCCTTAAAAGACGAAGATTTTCTGAAACCGGAAATCGTTGATCAGTTAAAGACAGCTTTTGAGAACGTTTATCCCTTTATCTTATTTTTAAGAAATGCCGTAGCGCAATAGTTATTATGAAAAGAACCATTTTATTTTTATTTGCCGGGTTGCTGGCGACTGCCTTTAGCGCCTGTGTCGTGTTGTCTCCTAAAAAGTATAAAGCTTTACTGGCTAAACAGGATTCATTGAGCTCTGGTCTGGAGCAGGCACACCTGAAAGGTGAATACCTGGAAGGCCTGATCGCAAGATTGAAAAAGGATACCACTGGTCTGAGCGCAACTTTGAACGATCTTAGAGGTAAGTATTCCGAAATGGATGGTAACTATGCCAAACTAAAGAATAACAGCTCTACGGAGATCAGTAAGCTTTCTCAGGACCTTAAAAAAAGAGAGCAACGATTGAAAGAAGTAGAGGAGATTCTGCGTAAACGTGATGAGGCGACCAACCAGCTGAAAGAAAAGTTGCAACAAGCTTTGCTTGGTTTCACCAAGAGCGGTTTAACGGTAGAGATTAAAAACGGAAAAGTATATGTATCGCTTATGGATAAGCTGCTGTTTCCTTCCGGTAGTATCATTATTGATGAAAAGGGAAAACTTGCCCTTACTCAATTGGCAGGAGTATTAAAGGAACAGCCAGAAATCAATATTGCTGTAGAAGGACATACCGATTCTCAAAAGATCACCAATCTTGGACAGATTAAAGACAACTGGGACTTAAGTGTATTGAGGTCTACTTCTGTGGTGCGTTACCTGACCGAAGTGACCAAAGTCGAAGGAGTCCGTATGACCGCAACGGGTAAAGGAGAATTCCAGCCTCTGGCACCCAATACCGGCGCAGATGGCAGAAGTAAAAACAGAAGAATAGAAATTGTACTTTCTCCGAAACTGGATGAATTGTACAATCTGATCAAGCAATAGACTTTATCAATTATATAAAAAAGGTGTTTTGAATATTATTCAGAACGCCTTTTTTTGTGTATACTCTGGCTAGAAGCCTGGAGGGATAGTCTCGTTCTAATGAATGTTGATAACTAGAGTTTTTTGACATTATTTTTTGATCCAAACAAAAGGTCCGCGTACAATGGTGTTTATTTTCTACTAGTGTTTTTTAATTTCACTTTGTGATTTTATTTTTTAATATTTTGTATATTAAATACTTTTGTTATCTTGTGTTGTCGTCATAATAAAATTCAATTATTATATAACTAAATTTTATGAATGGTGATTTTAAATGTTGTTATTGGGCCTTATTGTTGTATTTTTTAGTCGTAATTTTATATAAAAATGAGAATAAATAAATTAACCGCTCTGTGTTTTCTATCCCTCCTGATGTTTACGACAGGATGTGAAAAAAATGAAACAAATCGTGATTTGGTTTCTTCTAAAAACCAATCAATTTCTCTTAAAGAGATGTCCAGTACTGGTGAGGACAGGGATTCTGGAGTTGGGGGTACAATTGGCTGTACAATTCAGTTCGTTAAAGATAAAGATGGGGAAAAATATGAAGGTTGTATAGACGGTGCACTAGGTGGCACGAATAAGATCCCTCTTGCAAGTGGTGCGTATCCATGGTGGACCTACTCAGCTAGCCATTTCCCTCCCAAACCATGTCCGGATTGTTTATATGCTCATGAAGAATATAGTTTAATGTTTGCCTTTTGGAGCTATTTGGGAGCCTATAAGCCTATATATGACATGAATGGGATATATTTAGAGCCGTGGACTAAGTTGAAAGATAGGCTAAGCGGATATAATCAAATAATATTAGATGTATTTGGCGATGTCAATAAAGTTGTAAAAGTACCCGCCGATAGAAATGCCCAGAGAGTGGCCATACAATCATATTTTGATCAATTTCCCGAAAAATTTGATGTGGACGACTGCAAACAAATATATATGTTTAGTCCAATAGTTACTGACGAAAGACCTAAATTGGGCTTATTTCCAGGGCAGGTTACCTCCCCATTTCTTGAAGATAATAAAGAGGCGATTATTCAGTATGTGGGTTTTATCTATAACAAGTATTTTGAAATTAGGGGAGCTCTGGGAAGAGATATCTTTTCCGGTAATTTTAATCCTAATGATCCTTTTTTTGGTGTGAAGATAAATTATGACAAATCAATCCTTTAGATAATAATATTAACAGCAATTAGAAGTCTAAATTGCACTCAAAAAGAAGGGAGTATCTTGTTTTTACACTCCCTTCTTTTTTATGGCTAAAAAGGGCTGTTGAAATCTTTAAATGCCGGGAGTATCTGATCCTTATCAGAAATGATGAACTCTTCTTCAGGAACGGTCTTGCTCCATTGGATGTTCAGATCTGCATCGTTCCAGATCAAGCCGATTTCAGAATTCTTATCATAGTAATTACTTACTTTATACGTGAAGATCGTGTCGTCTTCCAGGGTTAAAAAACCATGTGCAAAGCCTGGTGGAATCCAAAGTTGTCTGTGGTTTTCTCCGCTAAGTTCAACATCATAATGCGCACCATAGGTCGCTGAATCTTTTCTGATGTCTACTACTACATCCATCACTTTTCCCTGGATTACTCTTACCAGTTTCCCTTGGGCAAAAGGATCTTTTTGTGCATGTAAACCGCGTAACGCTCCTTTCTGTGAAAAGGATTGATTGTCCTGAACAAAGTTGACATTGATTCCGGCTTCTGCCAGGGTTTTCGCGTTGAAACTTTCGTAAAAATAGCCTCGGTTGTCTTTCCACACTTTCGGCTCTATGATCAGTAGACCTTCAATGGGCGTTTTTATTATATTCATATTAGGGATTAGATTACATATTCCATTAGCGTACGAAAGGCGACCGCCTGATTTTCAAATTTCGCTGCTGATTCAGCCTGGAAGGCCGGGGCATGATTTGCCTGATAATCCAGGTAATCGGCCATGTTGTCCACTACATATTGAGCACAGTAAGTAACCCCTTCATTTGGAGAATCCAGTACTCTGAGTAAACGGTGAGAAACAAATTTTCCTGTAGACATTACTGCCGGAATGTGCGACTCCTGCATCCACTGCAACCAACGGTCGGCAGAGGCATCTTCAATTATTGAAGTAACATTATATAATAACATGTGGCAAAGATAGGAACTATGTACCAATAATATCTCCACGAAGTTTTCTAAAACGTTTACGTGCTTCAGTCGTATACATGCTGCCCGGATAATCATTGATCAGCTTCTGGTATAATACTTTTGCCTGCTCAGTATCTTTGAGATTGTTCTCATAAAGCCCCGCAAGTGTAAATAAGGCATCATCTGCCCAGATACTCGTCTGTTGCTTTTCTGTCAGCTCTTTCAATACTACTATTGCATTACTGATGTCATTATTCTTGATGAAGATTTTGGATTTTGCCATCAATATATCATCGAGCAGGCTATTGTTTGGAAAAGCTATTGCGATGCTGTCCAGTTTTGTCATTGCTTTGGCAGGAAGGTTTCTGAACTGAAGCATTTCGGCATCTGCATACATCTTTAGTGCACTACTGTCTGTACTGGATTGCAGGTTATCGGAGATCAGGAGGCTTAGGTTTAGCGCATCATTGGCAATCAGCTGGGATGTTGATGCCTTGAGTATATCCGCCTGTGATTTTGCATAGGTAAAATTCCCCTGATAAAAGGACAACCTTGCAGAGCGGTATCTTGCTTCATTTCCGATGGCCTGATTTTCGAACTGTTTGGCCACTTGTTCATAGAGCAGGATCGCTTCCCAGGGTTGTTGGGTTAAGATGTAAATGTCTCCAAGGTCGAGCTTCAGCTGTCCGGTTTCAGGACCTGGAAGGCCAGGGATTTTAAGCGCCTCTTCGAGGCCTTTTTCGGCTTTTTCGAGGTCATTGAGGTAATAGGCCTGAAGGTTCACCCATTTTTTTAAAGCAAAGACGGTTTGTGGTGTTTTGCCATATTCATCCAGGATGGACTGGTAGGCACTTGCAAGTTCAGCGATGGCTGTTTTTTCAAACTTTCCTTCAATCAGCAATTGATATTTGGCATTCACCAGTTCTACTTTTGCGGGGAGGTAATATTCACTTTCTTTTCCTTTTAACAACAGGTATTCATAAGCTTTTATGGCCACAGGAAAAGCCTGATTACTGAGGAACGTATTTGCAGTCTGATATAAAATCGCGCCGTCGTCCTTAATTCGTTTATCTTGTGCGATCAGTTGTCTCAGGGCCATTTCATACTCCTGTTGTTGCAGGTATTGCCAGATCAATAATTTGGTATAGATCTCCGTCTGTGGTTCCTTCTGGATCTTCTTTAACAAGGCCGTCTGAAGCAGTTGATAATCTGCATTGTCTTCAAAGACGGTAGACAATACACTTTCCGCCTGTGGAAGCAGTTGTGGCATTTCAGGAAGTGCATTCAGGTACTCCTGGATCAGCATGTTTTTATCCTTTTTATAGCGGTAAATGCTGAGCAATTCAAAGGTGAAAGGCTTATTGTCGTTCATGAGCTTTCTTCCCTGCAGAAAGGTCGTGATGGCCAGGTCATAAGCCTGGAAATTATAGAAATTGTTGGCCAGTTCCCTGATTTTATATTCCTCTGCGGGAAGATTGTTAATGGCCTGAAGGTATTGCTTATTGGCTTCCTGAATCTGCCCTTTTTCCTGATAAAAACGGCCAAGAGCGATGCTATAGCCCGGTTTTTTAGGACTCTGTTTAATCAGCTTCCTGACCAGCTTCTCTGCCTCATCAAATTTTTTGATCTTTAGCAATGAGTTGAAATAGAGCTCAAAGTAAGTGTCGTTGTTCGTCTTGTTAAATAGCTTTTCCAACAAAATGGAAGCTTCCTGAAACTGACCTTGCTGATAATATTGATAAGCAAGTGCATCATCTATACGCTCCTGGGCCGAAGAATAGAAAACAGAGAGACTAAAAGTGACGATTAAAATTAATTTTTTCATTAAGATAAGGTGTACAGGAATCTAAAATTAACGATTTAAAGGTTAATTTATGCGGTAACTGCACAAGATTAATACATACCGGTATTTTAAATGTTACTCATTTATATTCCCATACCACAAAAAAGTATTTATATTCAACATCATACGCCAGAGGTAAAGGAGTATAAAAGTAACAATATTGGTGTATAGCCTTTTTAGAAAGGCAGCGTTGTGTAGCTTTGCAGGCTATTAAATAATATGATTGTATATAAAAAATACTTTTTCCTGTTTTTAATATCTCTTTCTTTTGCTTGTCAGCAGAAGGAGGGTGGAGCACGTTTGATCCCTCTGGACGATTTTTTTAAATCTCAGGAGAAGATTACCTACCGTGTCTCTCCTGACGGATTGAATATCTCTTACCTTAAACAGGAAGATTCCGCTTTGAATCTTTATGTTGAGGATATTGCCAGCGGAAAGACAAGGAAGCTTACGAACCTGAAAGACAAAAATGTGTTTTTTTATTTCTGGGTGAGTAATAACGACCTGATTTATTATAAGGAGATTGATCCTGCAAAACGTCGTTCCGATGCCTTCATCATTAATAAGGAGGGAGCAAATGAACGGCAGCTGAGCAGGAATGAGCAAGGAAAGATGAGGGTGTTGGAAGACCAGTTAATCGATGATAAATTCCTGCTGGTATCGTCTAATAAAAGAGATTCTACTGTGTTTGATGTCTACCGGCTGAATGTAAGGAATGGTGCTATGGATATGGCTGCTAAAAACCCCGGCAATATTATAGATTGGAAAACCGATTCTGAAGGAAAGCTGAGACTTGCAGTGAGTACAGATGGAGGAACGACTACTATGCTCTACCGGGCACAGGAAGGGCAGGTGTTTAAACCAATTATGACCAATAACCTCATCACTACCTTCAAGCCCGTTGCCTTTAAACACGATCGTCCTAATATCATTTATGCCATTTCCAGTGTAAACAGGGATAAAAGTGCATTGGTAGAAGTGGATTGTAATACAGGAAAAGAGTTAAAAGTGCTTTTTGGCAATGATACTTTAAACATTACGGAAGCTCAATATTCAAGAAAAAAACAAAAGATGTCTTTTCTGACCTACGAAACCTGGAAGAAAGAGAAGCATTACCTGGACGATTCTATAAAAATTATATATGATGACCTGGACCGTTTGCTGCCTAAAACGGAGACGCAGATTTTATCCCGTGATAAAGCAGAAAATGTATTTGTCATCAGAACCTTTACCGACCGGAATCCGGGTTCCTATTATCTTTACTTTGCTGATAAAAGAAAACTAAGGAAATTAAGTGACTTTAATTCCGCTATCCGTGAAGGGGAGATGAGTGAAATGAAAGCCGTGAGCTTTACTTCCCGGGACGGACTTAAAATTAATGGTTACCTGACACTTCCCCTGCACGTTAGGGCAACTCATTTGCCGGTTGTGGTTTTGCCTCATGATGGTACTGCCAGCCGGGATTTATGGGGTTATAATGCAGAGGTTCAATTTCTGGCCAACAGGGGATACGTGGTGTTCCAGATCAATTACCGGGGTTCCTCAGGATATGGTAAGAACTTCATGTCGGCGGGATTTAAAGAATGGGGAGGAAAGATTCAGAATGACATTAACGATGGGGTAGCCTGGCTAATTGAAAAAAAGATTGCTGATCCAAAGAGAATAGGAATCTATGGGACCGGGTTTGGGGGGAATATCGCTTTAAACAGTTCCTATCTGAACCCGGGGATTTATGCTTGTGCAGCATCAAATTCTGGTGTAATTAACTTATTTGCCTATTTGAAATCCATTCCTCCATACCTTAAAACCAGTCTTCAGTTTTACTATGGCATTGTTGGTAATCCCTTAACAGATGCTGATCAGATGCGGAAATCTTCGCCTTTATTTCAGACCGAAAAAATTAACATCCCTTTATTTGTCTGTCAGAATGTAAAGGATCAGAATACGAATGCCGGCGAAACCCTGCAGTTCGTTAAGAATCTTAAAAAGAGAAATGTGAAGGTGACCTATCTCGAAAATGAAGGCATTCTATTCCTTGCCAAAAATCAGGAAAGCAGACATCAGTTCTATACTGCCCTCGAGCAATTTTTAGAGACTAATCTTAAAAACAGGTAAATTCAGATCTCATGATCTCAGAAAAAAAAACGGGCTATCGTAAGAATTTTTCTTTAATCCTTACTTTCATCGTACTGATGTCTGTATTGTTCTGCCTGTCTTTATACCTGGCTTATAATTTCAGCAAAAAATACATCGAAAACGAGTTTGTATCCGAGAAAGTCAATGTGCTGGAGCAGAGCATCAAGCCTTATAATGATTTCTTTCAAAAGAAACTGCCTGAAGTGTCTTATTACAACGGTTACCTGGACTCTGCCACCGCAGCCAGCTTCGTCGACACGGTATTGCTGGAATATCCTTTTGTTTCCAAGGTCGTGTTTTATGATTCTGAGGTAAAGAATACCCCTGTAAGTGACGGATTGAATACCGGAAAGTTCTCTTTCGGACCAAAAGATATTTATCAGTTTGGAAGCCTGATCCCACAAGATTCTGTGTTGTTATTTTCGAGGGAAAATACCCGGAATTTTATTGTAGGAGATGACTTTAACACTTTAGCACTGAAGCTGGCCTCTTATATTGAAAGCCTGGATACGACGAAAGTACCTGATCAGGATGAGTTGTTCAGCAATTTCAGTAATGTCCGCTCCAATAAGATCACCTATCTCAATATTCCGAGAATGGAGGAACTTAAAGTATATAAACAGATGTTACGAAACGTGCTCGACCCGCAGCCGGTGTATCAGCAGGATATGATGTGTTTCCATCTGGACCCATATAAGATCAAGATCATTAACTCCAGGCCATTGCTTTATCAGTTTATCAAGATCCAGCCTTCAACTTATGATCCTTTAGATACCTCACAGGCTTATCTGAGTACGGAAATTACCTTGCCAGGAGCTTTTTCCGATTATAAGTTGTATTTCATCTCTTCAAAATCTTTTGTCGATAAAGAGATCCGCAGCTATTTTTTACCCATTGCCATGGCGATTCTTGTGTTTTATGGAATTGTGGTGCTGGTTGCTTTTCTCATTTACAGGAACCTGAACATCAATCAACGGATGTTTAAGTTACAATACGATTTTGTGAATAACCTGACCCATGAATTTAAAACTCCGGTCAGCGTGATAAAGATTGCAGGGAACAATATAAAAAGTGCAACCGTTCTTACCGACAGGGAGCTGAAGCTCTACGGAAAGATACTGGATGAAGAGGCCGATAAGCTGAATGGCTTAATGAACAAGTTACTTGCTTTTACACAGATAGAAAATAAAGCGATTCAGTTAAACAGAGATGAAATTTACATAGAAGACTTTATCGAGAGTACGGTGGAGTCACATCGGCTGAAACATCCTGATTTTGACTTTACCTTTGAAGTCAGCGGGTTCAGTACTTTCGTGACTGATCCGGTCCTTCTGGGTAGTCTCTTTGATAACCTGGCCGAGAATGCCTATAAATATTCTCCGCCGGAGCGGAAGAAACTACACATCAGTGCGCGCTTAATCAAAGGAAGAGTTGTGTTTAGATTTACGGATCATGGCATTGGAATCCCATCCTCCGAAATTAATAATATCTTTAAGAAGTTTTTCCGCATTCAGAACCAATACAACCAGAATGGAAGCGTTGGACTGGGTTTGGCTTTCTGTAAGGAACTCGTTAACTTTATGAAGGGCGAAATTACCGTTAAAAGCAAGGTGAATAAAGGAACAGAATTTAAAATTGTACTACCATATAATGATTAGAAAGTATGTCTAAGGAAATTAAAATATTAATAGTTGAAGACGATGAGAACTTAAGGTTTCTAGTAGTACATCGCTTAAAAGCAGAAGGATACGAGATTATTGAAGCCGGGGACGGAGATGCTGCGGAAAAAATGATCCTCAGCGAAAAACCGGATATCGTTTTGCTGGATTGGATGTTACCTGGTAAACAAGGTTCAGAGGTTTGTGAGGAAGTGAGAAAACAGGGATTTGAAAACCTGATCATCATGATGACTGCAAAAGCTCAGGATATAGACAAGATTGATGCCTATAATTTTGGTGTTTCTGATTATGTGACCAAGCCTTTTAATATGGATGTACTCGTTGCCATGCTGGATAACAAGGTGAAATTCCTGTTAAACAACGACCGTTCTGAGATCCACAGGTTTGGAAATATGGAACATCATCCCAATATCCACACTTTATTCAGGAACGAAAAGAAAATAGAGCTGACCATTCTGGAGAACAGGATTTTACTTTATTTCCTGAGAAACCCGAACAAGGTGATCAACAGAGACGCCTTAATGCTGGAAGTATGGGGATATAACTCCGATGTAAATACAAGGACGCTGGATATGCACATTGTGCGTTTACGTAAAAAAATAGAGCTAAACCCGGATAATCCTCAGCTGTTGCAAACGGTAAGAGGGGTTGGATATCGTTTTAATCCGGCTTAAAGCCTGATACTGAATAAGATTACAACAAGGTATTGTAAGATCATAATGCCGTCTAAGAAGAAAAAATAGTAATATTCATTCTTTCTGATGCCCGACTTAAATATAAGCCATCCTGTGATCAGGATGGTCATCGTTAGGGCGATAACCTCCATATTGATGGTTTGACGGAACAATAGCAACAATACCAGGTAACCCAAAAGGAGGAACTGGCAAAAAATATAAGCCTTTTTTTCTCCGAACATCACCGGGATCGTTTTTAGTTCATATAGTTTGTCCTGAAAGAGGTCCCGGATGTCAAAGGGAATGGTGAGTGCAGCGATGAATAAAAACCGTTTACCCACCAGCAGTAAAGTGGCGCCTGTAGAGATGTTGATCGGGTAGTTGTGTTCTACCTCCACTATAGGTAATAAAACACAACTGATGGCCCATACGATGGCAACCAGAAAGAGTTTGATGCCGGGAATATTCCTTAGTCCGATCTTTTGGTGGTTTAGGGTCAGAAAAGGGATATTATAACTAACGGCCATTGCGCCTGTAAAGATCATCAACAGCTTCCCTTCTATGCTCAGGTATAACAATCCCAGAGGAATCAGACAGAGTGCGGAAATCAGCGTAATCGAAATGATCAGACGGTGATGTGAAAAGATCCAGCGAACCCTGATATAGGGAGAGTTGGCAGGATCTTTTGGCTTAGACATCAGCATGCTGAAATTGTATAGCGCCAGCGTTCCGAAAAACACAATGGCAAGAATATACTTATCCGGAGGTACCTGTAATAAATGGTAAGTGAGCAGGCCCTGGGCAACCGCACAGATGGCAATGAATAAATTGCTGAACAGTAGAAAATCAAGGGTAGAAAACAGTACTTTTTTTACCATGTCCGGAGAAAGATTAGCTAAGCGCGTTTCAATTCAAATATCGTTATTTCCGGTAAAATTCCAACCCGTCCGGGGTATCCCAGAAAGCCATATCCAACATTTACATACAGTTGTTGATTTTTCTCCTGGTATAAACCAGCCCATTCCTTATAAATATATTGCACCGGGCTCCATTGAAAATCTTCCGTTCTTACCCCAAACTGCATTCCATGGGTATGCCCGCTAAACATGGCATCTATCTGGGGATATTTAGGCAATATTTCGGCCCTCCAGTGTGAAGGATCGTGAGACAGCAATAGTTTTACAGGAAGGTCATCCGTATCTTTAACTGCCAGGTCCATTCTTCCATATTTTGGAAAGCGTCCGGTTCCCCAGTTTTCTATTCCAAGGATTCCAATCTCTTCCCCATTTATTTTGATGCGGCGATTTTCGTTCATCAACAGGTCCCAGCCCATTCGCTCATGGGTTTTGATTACATCCTGCAGGTTTTTAGTCTTGGCAGCAGAGGGGGTTTTACCGAAGAAATACTCTCCATAGTCATGGTTTCCAAGTACGGAATAGACCCCTAATGGTGCCTTTATCTTGCTGAAAATGTCCTGATAGTCCCGCATTTCAGTCGCCTTGTCATTTACAATGTCGCCGGTAAAAAAGATGAGGTCAGGTTTTTCGGCAAGCAGCATTTCTACCCCGCCAAGCACTGCTCTGGGGTTATAGAAACTTCCGGAATGGATGTCTGAGATCTGTCCCAGTTTCATTCCTTCAAATGATGCAGGCAGATTAGGGAGTACCAGTGTTTTGCGTTTTACCTTATAATCATAGGCTCCTCTTGCAATACCCCATGTTAAGGAAGTAAGGGGGATGGCTGCCGTAATCAATCCTGCTTTGACCAGGAAAGAAGAACGGCTGATGGGCTCACCCCGCAGGGGCTGGGTGATGGTTTCTGGTAAAGTGGGGTCTGCTAATTGCGTTGTTGAAGTTTTTTTTGCGGAACGGGAAAGGTGAATGATGAACCTTCTCAAATCATCGACAACTAAAAAAGGAAGCATCACCAGTTTACAGGCAACCGTTAAAAAGTACGCCACCAGAATGACGGATTTCATGCTTAGAAACAGGTTCGCATAAAAAGAGGTAAAGACACCAATCACCAGTAAGGTGGTATAGCCCCACCAGATTATGGTAAACAGCTTTTTTGTTCCGGGCTTCCATTTTTTGAAAACACTAAGGACGGCACGGTAGCAATAATAGTCGAATGCTAGCAGCAGAACAGATAAAAATATAAAGACGGGTAATCGGCCCATTCGCAGGTTTTATTTGTAGGTTATTATTAAAGTACTTTTATATGATCTATCTGAAATCAAGGTCATCTTCTTCTTCATCTGGTCCGGTGCTGAACAGGCTGTCGAACATATCCGAGAAGCCGAAGCCACTTTCCAGGTATTTCTTGTTTAACTGTGAATATTCTGCCAGTCCATGCAATACAAATTCCATCATTAATAAAGTCTGATTCTCACTCAGTTTAGGGTGAAACTGTTTTACAAGGGCATTCAAACCTTCTACCTGCATCAATTCTTTTTTGTAATTGGCAAGGGTAAGGCGGTCGGAAAGGTCCAGTGTATTTCCTTCTGTAAACCATTCCGTGATGCTGAGGTATGGGTTTGCAGATTTGCTTTTCTTCGCCTTTTCAGGATCCGGGAAATAGCGGTTAAATAAAGACTTGATCGCTTTTCCGATCAAGGTATGTGCTACTTTTGCCGGGCCTTCCAGCTCTCCTTCGTAAACCAGTTCGATTTTACCGGTAATTGCAGGTACAATGCCCACCAGGTCTGACAACCTGACAAAGGTTTTTTTCTCCCTATTCACCAGCATTCTCCGTTCTGCGGAGCTGATCAGGTTTTCATAGGCTGAGATCGTCAGCCTTGCTGATACTCCGGATTTCTGATCTATAAATTCACTCTGGCGGGCTTCGAATGCCACTTGTTCTACCAGGTCTTTAACCAATCCATCAGATTCGATACAGGCATTTTGCTCTTCACTGATTTTCGCTTCCTGGAAAGTGATTTTTCTGGAAATTGCAATTGTTTTAGGGTAGTGTGTCAGGATCTGGCTTTCTATTCTGTCCTTTAAAGGAGTAACAATAGAACCCCTGTTGGTATAATCTTCAGGATTTGCGGTAAATACAAATTGCACATCCAATGGCAGGCGGAGTTTAAATCCTCTGATCTGAATGTCCTTTTCCTGTAGCATATTGAATAAGGCGACCTGGATACGGGCCTGCAGATCGGGAAGTTCATTGATTACGAAGATGCTGCGGTGTGCCCTTGGAATCAGTCCGAAGTGAATTACCCTTTCATCATTATACGTTAATTTCAGGGTGGCTGCTTTGATCGGATCTACATCACCAATTAAATCGGCAACCGTTACGTCAGGCGTGGCCAGTTTTTCTGTGTAGCGTTCGCTGCGGTGCTGCCAGCTGATTGGCGTCTCATCACCATGAATTAAAATCTCGTGTTTTGCATACCAGGAGATGGGGTTCAATGGATCATCAAAGATCTCACTTCCGGCAACATAGGGAATGTATTCATCCAATAAGTTTACCATCAGGCGTGCAATCCGGGTTTTTGCCTGACCTCTTAACCCAAGGAGCAGAATATTGTGTCTGGAAAGGATGGCAGTTTGCAGCTCCGGGATCACCGTTTCATCATATCCTAGAATCCCTTCGAAACCAGCCTCATTACTTTGAAGTTGGGTGATCAGGTTTTTGCGGAGTTCGTCCTTTACGGCCAGTGATTTATAGTTGGACGCTTTTAGCTGTCCGAGTGTTTTTATAGTGATGTGATCCATGTTGTATCGTCGTGTTGAGCTGTTCTATCGAACCGTTTTTCTTCTGTTCTTAATGTAATCTTCAAAAATATATTCTCCCAGGCCGGTTAAGGAGCTATAGAAAGCCCTTCCGCCATTAATCTGGGTAAACTCCCGTACAAATTGCTGCAGATAAGGATCCTGTGCGATCATAAATGTGGTGATCGGAATGTTCAGGCGCTTACATTGTGCCGCCATGTTGAGTGTTTTGTTGATCACTTTTCTGTCGAGCCCCATGCTGTTTTTATAATAGCGGCCGTTTTCTTTCAGGCAGGTAGGCTTGCCATCAGTAATCATAAAAATCTGTTTGTTGTGTGTTTTCCGGCGGCGCAGGAGGTCTGCTGCCAGCTCCAGTCCGGCAAAAGTATTGGTATGGTAAGGGCCAACCTGCAGATAAGGAAGGTCTTTAACGGTAATCGGCCAGGCATCGTTTCCAAACACCACAATATCCAGTGTATCTTTCGGGTAGCGTGTTTTGATCAGCTCCGCGAGGGCCATCGCTACCTTTTTAGCCGGAGTGATCCGGTCTTCCCCGTAAAGGATCATAGAATGGGAGATGTCGATCATGAGCACAGTAGAGGTCAGGGTTTTATAATCTTTTTCTTCTACTTCAAGATCTCTTTCTGTAAGGGTGAAATTTCCTATCCCATGATTGATTTGTGCATTATGAATGGAGGCGGTCATGTCGATCTGGTCGAGGCTATCCCCGAACGTATATTCTCTCCTGTCGGCATTCTTTTCTTCTCCGATACCGGAAATATTACTGTTATGGTTTCCCTTTCCTGCTTTCTTTAGCTTACCGAAGATCTCTTCCAGTGCAGATTTCCGGATGGTCTGTTCTGTCTTGGCGGTGATGCTCATATCGCCATTGGCAGGATTTTCTTTCAGGTAGCCTTTATCTTTAAGGTCCTCGATAAAATCCCCCATCCCATAATCGTTATTGGTGAACTTGTATTGCTTGTCTAATTCGTTCATCCATGACAAGGTTTCTCCCGCGTCACCGGCAGTATAATTGAGCAGTTGAGTGAAGAGCTTAAGCAATTCCTCAAAACCGCCTTTTGGCAAGTCATCTGGTTGAAAATTAGAAAAATGGAAACCTCTCATGTGTTTAGTATAAACGGAATATCGAAGGTAAAAGTTTGAGGTATTAGTAATGTTATCCAGTTGTAAAAATACCTTGCTATATTTAGCTCTGCGAGAAGTACATTTTATCTGTATTTTTTGACATTTGAAATCAGACCAGTCAATATGAAGAAATTAATTTTAATCCTGTTTATAGGATTGGGCCTTAGCGTAAAGGCACAAAAGGGAGCAGATCAGCAATCGATTCTGTCCTTATTAGAGAAACAACGTTCTGCATGGAATGAAGGAAACCTGGAAAATTTTATGGAAGGGTACTGGAAAAATGACAGCCTGTTGTTTGTCGGCAAAAGCGGACCTACCTATGGATGGCAGCAAACAATGGACAATTACAAGAAAGGGTACCCCGACAAAAGTGCAATGGGTACCCTGACTTTTAATATCAAGAAAGTAGAGCTCTTATCAAAAGACACCGCATTTGTATTGGGTGGCTGGCATCTGAAAAGAGAAAAGGATGAGCCGCAGGGATACTTTACCTTAATCCTGAGAAAAATCAAAGGAGTATGGCAGGTCGTATCTGATCACAGCAGCTAAATTATTTAGGGGAGCCGTTTGCCAGGGCTCTCTCTGCTCTTTTTATTGCTAAACGCTCTCTGTACTTTGCGTAAGGAGCTTTAAATGCCATTTTTAACACGCTGTCCAGACCACCTTTTATCGCCAGGTTAAATACACTTTGTGCTTTCCTGGTGATAGAAGCATCCCATGCCCTTAAGCTTAGGGAGAAAGAACCATCCAGGTATTTCATCCAGTGCCACATCCCTGTAGGCATGAACAAAGTATCTCCATGTTCTAAGAATACTTCATATCCTTCCACGCCTTTTAAAGCAGGGAACTTTTCGAAATCAGGATTTGCTACATCATAATCCTCTAAAGCATAAGTGGCATTAGGGATACAATAGAGCCTTTTCTTCCATTTATTGTCGAACAGGATGATGTGCTTTCTTCCTCCAAAATGCGTATGGAAAAGGTGAGGCAAATCTATATCGTAGTGTAAAAAGGTAACAGAGTTTGATCCCCCGAAGAACATGGCTGGCATGCTTTCAATAAAGCCGCCCATCAGGTCTTTAGGTAAAGTGATGTCCTTAATCAAATCAGGAACGTGCTTGAACAGGTTGAAGAAAAAGATACGAAGTTCTGTAGGCTCTCTTTTGATCAGGTCCAGGTAATCACCAAAACGCATGGTGGCAACAGAGGAATTAATCGGCTTTGATGGGTCAGCTTTTGAGTTGTCCATCAGGCTTACATTGATGTCGCCACCAATTTCTTTTAAATATTCAGTTGTCCATTTTTCTCTGGCAGGCCACGACTTAGTCAGCCCCTTAATAATTAAAGGACGTCTGGGATCTAAATAATTCTTTTTGAAATCTTCAGGACTAATGTTCTCAACGGTATCTACCGGCTTCAGTATAAAGCTCATAATTATCAAGGTTAAAGAACAAAAGTGTAAATTAAAATTTAAACTTGTTCATCTGACATTGATTATTTTTTACCATTTCGGGAGCCTGATTACCCCAATTTATCTGGGTTCCTGATTCGCAAGCGCCTTATTTGCCCTTTTTATTGCCAGTCTTTCCTTCCATGCCATGTACTTTTCCCTGAAGTTTGCCTTCATGAAATCATCGAATTTACGCTGAATAGTCAGGTTGTATAAGCTATGTGCCTTTACCAGCAGTGATTTATCCCATGCCCGTAAACTGATCGAGAAAGAGCCGTCCAGGTATTTCATCCAATGCCAGTATCCGGTAGGCATGAATAGCGTATCACCATGTTCCAGAAAAGCTTCAATCCCTTTAACGCCTTGCAATGCAGGGAATTTATTGAAATCCGGCTTCTCAACATCGTAGTCTTCCAATGCATAAGTGGCATAGGGAATCTGATATAAACGCTCTTTCCATTTGTTTTCAAACAAGATCACATGTTTTCTTCCTCCAAAATGGGTATGGAAAATATGGGCAAGATCAATGTCGTAATGTAGAAAGGTTACTGAGCCCTTACCACCGAAAAACATATTCGGATAGCTGTCCAGAAAACCTCCCATCAATTCCTTGGGTGCACGGTAATCCTCCAGTAATTTTGGAGCCTGTTTAATAGGGTCGAAAAGGAAAATCCGCAGGTCAGTAGGCGTGTTTTTTATGAGCTCAATGTAGTCGGCAAATTTCATCTCCGCAGCCGATGCATTGATGGGCTTCGAAGGGTCTGCCTTGGAACTGTCATACAAAGGAACAGTCCGGTCTCCAACCACAGTCTTCATATAGTCAAGGTTCCACTTCTCGTATGCAGGCCAGTTTTTTGACATGTTTTTAATGATCAGCGGGCGGCGGGTATTCAGGTAGTTTTTCTCAAAATCTTCTTTGGAAATGTCGTTGACGACATCAATTGGAGTTAATTCAAAGTTCATCTGTTTATATTTTATTGTTCAGATGGGCACGCACGATCGAAATCAATCCCCCTTTGATGGATCATGAAACATGCTCAGGTTACATGTTAATTTATTGTTAAAAGCAAAATTAACAAAAATGTAAAATCGGTGATTGAGGTGGGGGAAAAATGGAAATTTTCTGACAAATGGAAAAAGTTGTTCCTGTTCTCAGGCTCAAATGTTTGAAGGGAAACATTTGCAGGCCTTCGAAAAGGAACAACTTTTTCTGTAGCATGATGCATATTGCAGGGTGTACAAGGCAGGAGTTACAGGGCATGGTGTACAGGGTATGGTGTACGGGGTATGGCGCGTATAGCAGGGTTGTTAGCAAGATGTATAGCAAAATGCACAGCATGATTCATATGAGCAGGGTAATATACTGATCTGGCGCATAAAAAAAGGGCACCTCGTTTGAGATGCCCTCCGGGATATTTCCCCGCCCCTATTGTGAATGACTGATGTTAGTTTGGCATGAGTACGGAATCGATAACATGGATGACCCCGTTTTTTTGATGCACGTTGGCAATGGTTACGGTGGCCATGCCACCTTTTTCATCTTTTAATACGAGTTTGTCGCCTTCCATCCAGACCCATAGTTTGCCACCGCTTACCGTGGTCAACTCTGCTTTTCCTTTACCTGCTTTAATGGCCGCTGCAATTTCTTTACTGGTCATTTTTCCTGCAACTACATGGTAGGTCAGGATTTTGGTAAGGAGGGCTTTGTTTTCTGGTTTTAGTACGGTTTCTACTGTTCCTTCAGGGAGTTTGCCAAAGGCTTCGTTGGTTGGGGCGAAAACAGTAAATGGACCTGCTGATTTTAAGGTTTCTACGAGTCCTGCTGCTTTCACAGCCGCCACGAGGGTGGTATGGTCTTTTGAATTTACGGCATTATCGACAATGTCTTTATTGGCATACATCGCTGCACCGCCAACCATTGGATTTTTTTGAGCCTGTGTCGTGAATGCCAAAGCTACTAAGGCAATTACTGATAAAAGAGTTCTTTTCATAGTGGTAGTTTTCATATGATCAGATACGGGGAAATCTTTGGGACGGATTTGAGGGGGCGTAAAAATAATTTATATGTTATTAATCTTTTTGACGTTTTAATGGTCATAAGGTTATTAATCAAGCATCATTCTTATGAAAACACCAGTAAAGGTTATCTGTTCATTTGTATTGGTTTTCCTCGTTACCGTTTTCTTCTCTTCTTTCAGGGAGCAGGGATTGGAGGAGTCTGGATCTTTAGCTGCAGCTAAGCCTTCTTTTCCTTATCGGAAGGCCGGACTTACCGAGCGTCAGGCTGCGGCACATTTACTCAGCAGGTTTACCTATGGCAGTAAAGAAGGGGATGTGGATGCAATGGTTAAAACAGGACTGGAAAAATGGTTCCGCCAGCAATTGGATGGGAAGCAGGAAGATGATTCTTTAAACCTGATGTTGAGTAAGTTTGAAGACATTAACCTCAGCAATACCGAGGTGGAAAATAAATACCCCAGACAACCAAGGGTGTTGAGGATGGCGATCCAGGATGGCTCCATCAATAAAGATTCTGTGAATAAAGGAGATCAGAAAGCTTATCGGGAGCAAATCCGGGCCTATATGGAAAAGAAAGGATTTAAACCGGAACAGGAGCTGTTGAGACAATTTATCAATCAAAAAATATTAAGGGCAGCGTATACACATAACCAGTTGAGGGAATTGCTTACCGATTTCTGGTTTAACCATTTCAACGTTTCCCTAACTAAAAACCAATGCGCGTCCTTCGTTCCTGCCTATGAACGGGATATCATCAGACCTAATGTGACAGGGAAATTTTCAGACCTGCTACTGGCAACAGCCAAATCTCCGGCAATGCTGATTTACCTGGATAATTTTACGAGTACCGGACAACCGGTTGCTTTGCCTGGGGAGGATGAGCAGGTGAACAAGGCGGGGAAACCTGTAAAGAAAAGAGTGCCACCAAAACGGAAGCAAGGCGGACTAAATGAAAATTATGCAAGGGAAGTGATGGAGTTGCATACTTTAGGGGTAGATGGGGGATATACCCAATCAGATGTGACCCAGGCTGCAAGAGTGCTCACCGGATGGACGCTGGCCCCGATGGGAGAAGATGGATATGGCGCGGCAATGCAAAAGATCATCGATAATGTCGGAGAAGAGAACCTGAAGAAACGTGGCTTTGTGAAAGATGGAGATTTTCTGTTCGTTCCAAACAGACACGATAATGAGGAGAAAACAGTTATGGGTAAACATTTTGCTGCAGGTGGTGGATACGAGGAAGGTCTTGCTTTATTGAATATGCTTGCGCAACATCCGTCTACGGCTAAATTTATTGCTAAAAAGATAGCTACAAGGTTCGTCAATGATAGTCCTCCCCAAAGTCTGGTTGATAAAATGGCAAAGACCTTTACCAAAACAGATGGCAATATCAGGGAGGTATTGATGACAATGGTTTCTTCTCCCGAATTTTGGAGTCCCGCATCTCTAAGGGAGAAAACAAAATCTCCTTTTGAGCTGGCCATCAGTGCGGTACGTGGACTGGATGCAGACATTAATCAGCCTTATCAGCTGTTCAACTGGATCAATAGAATGGGACAAAAAATGTATTATTATCAGGCACCTACAGGATTTCCTGATAGAGGACAATACTGGATCAATACAGGAGCATTGCTCAATAGAATGAACTTCGGACTGGCACTTGCAGCACAACGTATTCCGGGAGTGAAGATCAACCTTTCTGCACTGAACAACCATCATGAACCCGAAAGTGCGGAAGCAGCCCTGCTGACCTACAGTAAGATTATTATGCCGGAAAGAAACCTGACGGAAACGGTAAAGCGGTTGAAACCAATGTTAAATGACCCTTCATTATCCACGAAAGTGGCCAATGCTGCGGAGAAGACTGCACCGCAGCAGGAGCAAAGCATGATGGGAGAGCAGGCTGCTCCGGTAAAACCTGCGGTAAAAGCCCCGGTAAATAACAACGCAATGCTGGCACAGGTAGTCGGAGTGATCATCGGTTCCCCGGAATTTCAACGTAAATAAAACTTAAATCATGACTTCAAGAAGAGGATTTATCAAAGCAGGTGGCCTGGCATTATTTGGAATAGGAATGGGCGGAATTCCCTCCTTTCTGGCAGAAGCAGTGGCAGGTACAAAACCTTTAGGTCTGTTTAACAGGAAGAAAATATTGGTATGCATTTTCCAGCGGGGTGCCATGGACGGCTTAATGGCAGTAACGCCTTTTACTGATGAGTACCTGAAAGCAGCCAGACCAAACTTATTCATGTCTGCCGCTAAAGGTGGAAAGAATGTACCATTGATTGATTTGGATGGCCGTTTTGGACTACACCCCTCTATGTCTGCCTTTGAGCCTATGTTCAGGGAAAAGAGAATGGGGATTGTACATGGCATTGGATCACCTAATAATACCCGTTCCCATTTTGATGCACAGGATTATATGGAATCAGGAACCCCTTTTAAAAAAGGAACAGATAGTGGCTGGCTCAACAGGGCCGTCGGATTATTAGGACATGATGGCGCAACGCCATTTCAGGGGGTGAGCTTAACCTCTTCTCTGCCACGGTCATTCTATGGAGAAAATCCGGCAGTAGCCATCAGCAACCTGCAGGATTTTAATATTCAGATGAGGGGAAATGTCAAAGGGGCAAATATGGCGGCTAAGAGTTTCGAAGATCTTTATGACCAGACTTCTTCCGGATTGTTGAAAGATACCGGAAAGGAGAGCTTTGAAGCGATCAAAATGTTGCAGAAAACCGATACTAAGAATTATAAGCCCGCAAATAACGCGGTATATCCAAATACAGCACTGGGAAATTCCCTGAAACAAATCGCACAGCTGATCAAGATGAATGTGGGAATGGAAGTTGCGTTTGCAGAATCCGGAGGTTGGGATACCCATTTTAATCAGGGCACGGATACGGGGATTTTTGCAAGGAATGTAAATGACCTCAGCAATAGCATCATGGCTTTCTGGACAGACATGGGCACTTTACAAGATGATGTTACGGTGATGACCATGACCGAATTTGGACGTACAGTGAAGCAGAACGGAACGGGTGGAACAGACCATGGAAGGGCTTCCTGTAATTTCATTCTGGGCAATGGCGTAAGCGGAGGCTTAGTTCATGGGAATGTGCAGCCAATGGCGGTCGAAAATCTGGAAGATGGCAGGGATCTCGCCGTGACCACAGATTTTAGAAGCGTATTTAGTGAGGTGGCAGACAAACACTTAAATCTGCATAACGATAAAGTGCTGTTTCCGGATTGGGATGGAAGTAAAATAGGCGTAATGAGATAAGAGTTTAAGTTTTTATCATTATTTTGCCCTTCATTATTCCGCGTTCAGGATCAGGCTTAATTGCTGGTGATGATTCCTGAATATGATCTTATTTTTTTATGAAAAGAGAACTTTTGTATTTGTTTTTAATGTTGGCAATAACAGCCTGCAATCAGAAAAGCGATAAAAAAGGATCAGCAGGTGTTACTGCAGATACTGTCGCCGGTGTGGACCATTCAACCCATACTGATTCTGCTTGTTGTAATTCCAACCTGCCTAAACGATACGGAGCGGTGACGGGAATAGAAACGCTGTCAGGAGAAGAGAAAGCCGGACTTACCTCTCATCAGGGAATGAAATTTATCCCTGCAGGTTCTTTCAGAATGGGAGCTGCGGATAAAGAAGGACGAAGAGACGAATATCCTGCACATGAGGTGAAAATGGATGGTTTCTGGATCGATGAAACTGAAGTGACCAATGCAGAGTTTGCAGCCTTTGTGAAGGCTACAGGTTACCTGACCCAGGCAGAGCAGAAACCGGACTGGGAAGAAATAAAAAAACAATTGCCTCCGGGAACTCCAAAACCTGCAGAAGAGCAGTTGCAACCTGCGTCGTTGACTTTTAGTCCGCCAAAAGGGAGAGTGGATATCAACGATGTTTCGCAATGGTGGAGCTGGACTCCTGGAGCGAGCTGGAAGCATCCTCAAGGACCTGAAAGTAATATTAACGGGAAAGGAAACCTTCCGGTAACCCAGGTTTCCTGGATCGATGCTGCGGCTTATGCGAAATGGGCCGGGAAGCGACTGCCTACAGAAGCGGAATGGGAATATGCAGCCAGAGGTGGTCTTAGGGAAAAGAAGTATCCATGGGGGGATGAAGACCTGGCTGCAGGTAAAGTGAAAGCGAATACCTGGCAGGGAGAATTTCCTTATTCGGATAAAAAAACTGATGGGTATGGTACTGTGGCACCTGTAAAATCATTTCCTGCGAATGGCTATGGCTTATATGATATGGCCGGAAACGTGTGGGAGTGGACTGCCGACTGGTACCGTGAGGATTATTATCAGGGCCTGAAAGGACAAACGGTTAATCCTAAAGGGCCAAAGGACAGTTATGATGCTGCAGAGCCTGGGATTCCTAAGAAAATCATCAGAGGAGGCTCATTTATGTGTCATTCTTCTTATTGCAAAGGGTATCGGGTAACTTCCAAAATGAAGTCTTCAATGGATACAGGACTGGAGAATACCGGCTTCCGGTGTGTTTCCAAATGATATTCTTTATCCAGTCCTGATGGCTGCCTACCTACGGCAGCTTGCTGAAATCTATTGCAGGATGTGTTTTTCCTGTTGATTTCCTGTGAAATGGAGTCTTAATGGGTGTGAAATCATTAAAGAAACCGCAATTTTTTAAGTAGAAAGACGTGTTGTCAGAACCTCCGGTATAATCTTTTCTATAATTGATTCTGGCAGTGGCATCGGCAGTAAATGTGGCCGAGGTGACCTCATGCCATTTTCCATCTGCATCTACCGCCCATTGGTTTTTATAATCTCCACGACGGGATTGATCACCCGTTGGTGGCGAAAAGTTTTCCAGGAAAGAATAGATGCCTTTCAGATACACTGCAGACTGTGGGCGCTCAAAACTGGCCACCAATTGCCATTCGCCCTTTTCCAGGTCTTTGAAATAAGCAGTATAGACCGTGGTTTTTTTAGCCGTATTGGGTTTGGCATGAGTTAAAAAAGCATAGCTTTTACCTGCTTTCCAAGGGTAAATCATATAGCTTTGTCCGCCGGAACCTTCGTTCCCAAATTCCCCTGTTTTTGTTTTACTTCCTTTTTTTAACAGAATCACCTTCATGCTATCGGGAATGGATTTCGGGTCATCTGTAGAAAAAGGACTCCAGATAGAAAAAAGTACCCTGCGTTCTGTAGGGGAGTTGGCCTGCATCCCAAAATATCCACCACTAAATCCATTGGCCATATAATAGGTGCCTAGTTTATCTTCTCCCTCAGGAACCATGATCTCATTGTAAAACCATTCTACTTTATTTTCTGCAGCTGCAGGGATGGTATAGTTTAGATGCACAGAAGGACCCCTTCTGCCCCAGTGAAAATAACTTCCTTCATTGTTTTTTACATAAACAACGCCATTGTCCAGTGCGCTGCCGCTCACCAGAAGATCGGAAACATCGGCAAATACCTGTCCGG
Organism: Pedobacter caeni; assembly: GCF_900129215.1. Classification (GTDB taxonomy): domain Bacteria; phylum Bacteroidota; class Bacteroidia; order Sphingobacteriales; family Sphingobacteriaceae; genus Pedobacter; species Pedobacter caeni. The sequence continues at coordinate 307,434 of NZ_FQUQ01000003.1, forward strand.
TTTTACTTAAGCCCCTCAGTTCAACTTTTACATATCCGGCGGCTTTGATTTTTACGGTACCCAGCTTAACAACTGCAGCACCGAGATTGTTTACTTCCTTCTCCAGTGTAGTTCCATCGACGGTTAGGCTGATTTTGCTGCTTCCTTCAGGAACACTCAATCGAAGAGAGAGTTCTGCGTCTCCGGCAGCTTCGGTGCGGAAGTAAATGGCAATCACATCTGAAGCATTGTTCCAATTGCTCAGGCCATCGTTTTTTATCCTTGCCTGTCCGTTCTTTTCTACATACCCATTGCCTCCAAGTGGGATGGTGATAGGTTCCGGCCCGGTTTCAGCCCTGCTTCCGGCAAATAATGCCGGAAGGAGCAGCAGCTGAAAAGCAAGAAGGAATAAGGTTAATTTTTTCATTTTCATTTGTGTGTTTGGTTTGTGTGTTGATTGTTTGATGAAATTAGGAAAACAGGGACTAAAAGAAGGATCAAAATTCAGTCAAACGTTTGCGTTAATGATTTGAGCAAAATATAATTACGTTAGATATCGCAATACAACCCACAAACACACGAATGAAAAAACTTTTTACATCATTATCATTATTATTGGCCTCATCAGCAGTAATGAGTCAGCAGTTACCGGCTGAACTACAGACTCCCGAGGTGGTTTCTGTGAACCGGATGCCGATGAGGGCTTCAGCATTTGCTTTTGAAAGCAGGGAGCTGGCCGCTAAGCGCGAAAAAGAAAAATCTGCATACTTCTTAACCCTCAATGGGCAATGGAAATTCAACTGGGTTCAGGATCCCCGTAAACGTCCTGAAGAATTCTATAAAACAACTTTCGACGATACCAAATGGGACAATTTTAAGGTTCCTGCCAACTGGGAAACCAATGGATACGGTTTGCCGATTTATGTCAATCAGCCATACGAATTTGCAGGACGTAAAAATACCGGGGCAAGGATGGACCCTCCTTTTGATATTCCTGAAGATAACAACCCTGTAGGCTCTTACCGTAAGAAGATCAACATTCCTCAGAACTGGGACGGCAGACAGGTGTTTATTCATCTAGGTGCAGTGAAATCTGCTTTTTACATCTGGGTAAACGGGAAGAAAGTAGGTTATAGTGAAGACAGCAAGCTTGCTGCAGAATTCGACATCACCAAATATGTAAAAGCCGGGGAGAACCTCATTGCTTTGCAGGTATACCGTTGGAGTGACGGCAGTTATCTCGAGTGTCAGGACATGTGGAGGATCTCAGGAATTGAACGTGATGTTTACCTGTATTCCACTCCAAAGCTGGACCTGAGGGATTTCAAGGCGGTCGCTACCCTGGATAAATCCTATAAGAATGGATTGCTGTCATTGGATGCGGAAATCAACAGCTACAAAATAGACCGAAAAACCAACCATAGTAAACCGGATACTTTTGCCCTTGCACTGGAACTGATCGATCCTAAGGGAAAGTCTGTTTATAAGGACGAAACGAAAGGGATAAAGACCGTGCTTGGTAATTATAAAAGCAATGTGAAGTTCAATACCGAGGTAGGGGATGTGGCCGCATGGACTGCAGAAACCCCGAATCTATATACCCTTTTTATCACTTTGAAAAACAAAAAAGGAGAAGTGCTGGAAGTAATTCCTCAAAAGATCGGCTTCCGTACTGTAGAGCTGGTCAATAATAACTTCCTGGTGAATGGGAAAAGAGTGTTCTTTAAAGGGGTAAACCGTCATGAGCACAATGCCACTCAGGGGCATACTTTAACGAAAGAGGACATGCGCAAGGATATGGAAATGATGAAGAAGCTGAATGTGAATTCGGTCAGACATTCTCATTATCCTCCTGATCCTTACTGGATGGAGCTTTGTGATGAATATGGTTTATACGTCATTGATGAGGCAAATATCGAATCTCATGGCCGTTATTACGACCTTTCTTATTCTTTTGGAAATGATAAACAATGGAGAGTTCCCCATTTGGAGCGCATTCAGCGGATGTATGAGCGTGATAAAAACCATTCTTCAGTGATCACCTGGTCTTTAGGAAATGAGGCGGGTAATGGAAGGAACTTTTATGAAGGTTACGACTGGTTAAAAGCAAATGACATCCGTCCGGTACAATATGAGCGTGCAGAGTTCGACTACAATACCGATATGATCGTTCCGCAGTATCCTGATCCAAACTGGTTGAAGAAATATGCGAACAGCAACCCGGGTCGTCCTTTGATCATGAGTGAGTTTGCGCACATCATGGGCAACAGTCTTGGTAACTTTAAAGAATACTGGGATGTGATCGAGAGCCAGCCTAACCTGCAGGGTGGTTACATCTGGGAATGGATAGATCAGGCCATTGATACCGTAAAAAATGGTAAGCGTATCAATGCTTATGGAGGGGATTTCCCTTTAAGCGGACCGGTGAATGAAGATTTCAGCGACAATAACTTTAGCGTAAAAGGTGTAGTAACCAACCATCGTGGCATGACTCCGATGGCCGTAGAAGTAAAAAAAATCTATCAGTACATCAAAACGAAATACGAAGGAAACAATACCATCAAGGTGAACAATTCTTATTTCTTTAGAAACCTGGACAATGTGAAATTGAACTGGGAGCTTTTGGAAAACGGTAAAGTGGTAGAAAAAGGAACACAGAACCTTCCGGTAATTGAACCCAGGACAGAAAAAGACCTGAGCCTTCCGATCAAAACAAAAGCGAAAGCCGGAGCAGAATATTTTCTGAACGTATATTACGACCTGAAAGTCGCAGAACCTTTCCTTCCTGCCGGATACACCATTTCTACTGAGCAATTTGCATGGAATGGCGCTCCAAAACCATTTACATTTGCTGCGGGAAATGGAAAATTGAGTCTGGAAAAACCTTCAGGAAAAGCCATAGTTAAGGGATCAGATTTTTCTGTAGCCTTTGATATGGAAAAAGGACTGATGACCGGTTATACCCTAAAAGGAAGCGAGTTGTTAACTGAAGGACCGCAACCAGGATTCTGGCGCGCTTCTACAGACAATGACATTGGTGCAGGATTTAACAGCAGTCTGAGGAAATGGAGAAATGCATATTCAGAAGGTAAGCTGATAGCTGCTGATGTACAGACAGGTGGTTCTGGGGAGGTCGTTGCTACTTTTAAAAAGGAACTGATTGGAGGAGAAGCAACAGTAGAGCAAACTTTTACCATCAGACCTGATGGTATTGTAAAGGTCGACAACCGTTTTACAGCCAATAAAGGAAAATACCCGCTGATGCAACGTATCGGGAATGACTTACAGCTGAATGCTTCATTAAGTAAAATCAGTTTCTATGGCCGCGGACCAGGTGAAAATTATTGGGACCGTAAAACTGCATCTTTTGTAGGGTTATATAACCAAACCATCGATGAGCAATATTTTCCTTATGCGCGTCCTCAGGAAAGTGGAAACAAAACCGATGTTCGCTGGGTAAATTTCACCGACAAAAAAGGCAAAGGATTGAGCTTTGGAATGGCCGATAGTTTACTGAACTTCTCTGCGCTTCCATACAGTGTTGATGATCTTGATCCTGAAGTGGAGAAAAAGCAATACCACTCCGGCGAGCTGGTTAAAAGAGATCAGATCTATATGCACCTGGATTTGATTCAGAGTGGTTTGCAGGGAATAGACAGTTGGGGTTCTATGCCATTGAAAGAGTATAGGGTGCCTTTTGCTGCACATCAGTATTCTTACTGGATAAAACCAATTAAGTAAGACACGATCAATATAAAAAGCAGGGCTTCGGATCATCATCCGGAGCCCTGCTTTTTATCGCTGTTTTTGGGTTTTAACCGTTTGTTTTATAGTGGGTTGAAAATCACTGCGCAAACGTTTGCGCCCGGAATTCCCGCATAACCTTCGACTCTTCCTGAAGGTTTAAATAATAGCGCCTGCAACAGCCATTACCAAAGCAATGATCAGGGCTGGAGTAAAACCCTTAATTTCAAAATCGTCGAAAAATTTATCCGCCAGTTTGATCATGATTGCTGTTACCAACAAATGGACGATAAATGAGATTAACCCAAGAGTAACTACGTTCATCGGGAATCTGAGAAACATACCCAGCGTTGCATTTAATAAACCGATAACCAGGGCTACCAAAATAGCTGTTCTGTAGTTTTTAATTCTAACACTTGGCAATACAAAGGTCATCCCTAAAAGGATTCCGGCATTGATAAGCAGGGTGATGATAAACTTCATGTCTTTTTTTTTAAGTTTTGTGGGGTTCAAAAATCAATCCAGAAATTGATTTTCCTGAAAATAGAAAAAATAAAAGAATTACACCCTGTTTGTAGCGAATCTTATTTATCTTACGTTTAGTATGTTATACTAACTTAAAAATTAACCCTATGAAAAACGCTCAATTGTTATCATTTTTAATAATGATACTTTTTGCTTCATGTCAACAGAAAGTAGTGACTACAAAAGAAATTGCTGCCGCCGACTCCTTTATGCCGATGCAGATTGGAAACTCCTGGAGAATGGGAGACCACAGCTATACGGAAATTCAGGATACCATGAGGATCGACAATAAGTTGTATTATAAATTCTATTCTTTAGTAGGCGGAGACGCTACTGATGTTAAATACATGAGAATAGATGAAAATAATGATTTATTGGAAGCTTATCCGGACCAGCCTAAACTGATTTACACACATGCCAAATTCAATGCGAAAGTAAACGACGAGTTTTATACCATTGGCGACAAATCGCAGAACGATTATAAAGTCAAAGTGGTGGAAAAAACCGATAAGAAGATGACTTTTGAGTTCGATATGGTCTACCATCCAAACCTGAAAGGAAGCACACACAAAGTGAGCTATATTAAAGGTTCAGGACTGGACGAAGACTGGAAAAGTATTAAGATTGACGGCAAGGTGATTAAGTAACCTTTGCTGTCCTTAAATATTTAGAGAAGCGTAAGGGGAAAAATCTTTTTAACCATACCCCTTTCACTTCTTTTCCTCCGATATAGACTTCCTCTTTGCGGAGCCTGATGGCATCTACAATGAGTTTCGCACATTCATCAGCGGGCATCCCGTTTTCCTGCGCTGCATCCATCGTTCCCTGTGGCGCTCCATTGGAAGTCAATGCGTTTAGGGTTACGCTCGTTTTAATGAAACCCGGACAAATCATCGTGATGTGAATACCCTGGTCAAACAGCTCAGAACGTAAAGAATCAAAATATCCGTGAAGGGCATGTTTAGAAGCTGCGTAAGCAGAGCGGAGCTTTGTACCGAACTTCCCAACCAGACTGCTGATGCAAACGATTTGTCCACCTCCATTGGCGATCATCAGGGGCAATACCGCTTTGCTCAATACCACAGTTCCCCAGAAATTGACATTCATCAGGCGTTGCTCTACTGCCAGGTCAGTATCCAAAGCCAGGCTCCGCTGACTGATACCTCCGCTATTGATCAGGAGGTCAACTTTTCCGAAGATGCGGATGGCTTCTTCGGCTTTATCTGCTAATATTGGGGTGTTTTCCAGGTCTAAAGAAAGGACATGAACATTGATTTTGTTTTTACACCCGTTCTTTACCCTAAACAGTTCATCACGGTTACGGGAAGAAATGATCAGCCTGGCACCCAGCTGACTATAAGCGTATACCAATGCTTCTCCGATGCCGGATGATGCTCCGGTAATCCAAACAACTTTATCTTTCATGTGATGCTCATTAATGGTGATCTTCCGGGATCAGAAACAATTCAGAAGCAATATGGTCTGCAAAGAGTTTCCCATCCAGGGTCAAAGTTAGGTGTTCCTTTTCATTCATCAGCCATTTCCGTTCTATAAATGGTTTGATGCTTTTGAGGGTGTCGTTGAGAAATGCCTTGCCAAAGTCGGCCTCTATCTTGTTTAAACTGCTGCCCCACATGGTTCTCAGAGAGGTCATCATATACTCATTGAAACGGTCATATTGATCCAGTGTTTCTATGGTTTCCGGTAAACGGCCTTCCCTGATGTCACTCAGGTAAGCGGCATTATTGGCAATGTTCAGGTAGCGTGTTTCTCCGTCAAAGCCATGAGCCGAAGGGCCAATTCCAATATAGGGGATGCCACGCCAGTAATTGGTATTATGGACAGCATATTTCCCTGGTTTGCTATAGTTGGAAATCTCATAATGCTCAAAACCTGCTTTTCCAAGCTGCGCGATTAAAGAAATGAACTGATCAGCGCTTTGTTCATCATTCACAGGAACCTGCTTCCCTCTCTTGATGGCACTGGCGAGTGCAGTACGGGGTTCTACTGTCAGGGAATAGGCAGAAATATGTGGGGTTTCAAATTCAATGGCTTTATTGATATTGCTGAGCCATTTCTGGTCTGTCAGCATCGGGTATCCATAAATCAGATCGATACTTAAGTTCTCAAATCCGGCATCCTGACTTCTTTTGATACAGTTTTCTGCTTCCCCTGAATTGTGTGCCCGGTTCATCCAGATCAGATCTTCATCATAAAAAGACTGGATGCCGATGCTGAAGCGGTTCACAGGCAATTGCCTTAATTCTTTGATCTTTTTCGCATCCAGATCATCGGGATTGGCTTCAATCGTGATCTCTGCGTCTGAGGAGACGGAAAAGTGCTTTGTGATGGTGTTAAAGATCTTTTCAAATGCTGCGGAGGGCAATACGGAAGGGGTTCCGCCACCAAAATAAATGCTGCCCACCTGCTGGTCTGCAATTCTGTCTTTTTTCCTGATGATTTCTGTACAAATGGCTGCTGTCATTTCATCCACATACTTTAAGGAAGTGCTGAAATGAAAATCACAATAAGTGCAGGCTTTTTTGCAGAATGGAATGTGGATGTAGATACCGGACATGTTGCAAAGATAAGCGCAATTATACAGTTTTGAATACGGGCGTATATTTTGCCATCCAAACGTTGGCATTTCCGCAGTCAGGATCATTGATCTGATGTTTTAATACGCTGAAATCGTGGGCTGTTAAAAGGTCCTGATATTCCCGGGTACTTAGTGATCCATGAAACAGATCTTCACCTCCAATGGAGCCCCAGGCCTCACCATGTGTAGTACCAGAAGTGAAAAGTAAAATGCCATTGGGATTGAGGTGTGCTTCGAAAGTGGCAAACATGGCGGGTTGGTCTTCAGCAGGCAGATGAAAAAAGCTATGCCAGGCAATAATTGCATCAAATTTTTTGTTTAGGGAAAGATGGCGCATATCAGACTGGATAAATAAGGTGGAGGGGAAATTCTTCTTTGCCAGTGCCAGTATTTTATCGCTGGCATCAACACCAGTGACGTTTAAATTCTGATTCCGGAGATAACCTAAAATAGGAATTCCCGTTCCACAACCCAGGTCCAGGACTTCGGAACGGGCATCTAAATGTGTAATCAGCTCATCAAGATACTTTTTTTCCATTAAACCCTGATACCGGTTTTCTGCAAAACAATCTGCTATTTTATTATACACCTCGAAGACATTTTTACTGTTACCCTTTTTCATTGTTTTTTCTTTTTGTCAGGTAATGTACCAGTGTATCAATGTCGGCTTCATTGTTATAAAAACTAATCCCCAAACTAATTATACCCTGAGACGCACGAACAGCGATCCCTTGCTCATTTAGTTCTGCTTTGGTCACTCCATCTGCCTTTATATTAAAAATCCCTGAACGGTGCTCCGGCGCAAAATCTGAAATCAGGTTAAGCTGATGCTGCCTGCATTTATTCACCAGGTAATTTGCCAGATACTTCATTCTTTCACTAATAGCCTCCATTCCAATTTCTGAAAAGTGCTTCAGCATATAACGGAACATAAGGATGTTGAGGTATGGTGTTTTTCCCAATTCATAAGCACTTGCGGCTTCTTTGATTGAAACTGACGAAACATCAGCACCATGTTCAGCATTAAAAAAGCCAATAAAAGGTTTTCTCAGGGAAGAAAGGAGTTCTTTGCGGACATACATTCCACCTACACCAAAACCTGCAGACAGCCATTTGTAGGCATGAAACATGAGGATGTCAATCTGGCAAGCTTGAATGTCAATCGGGAGTACGCCAAAAGATTGGGTAGCATCGACAATAAATAAGATTCCCCTGGCTTTACAGATAGCCCCAAGCTTTTGCAGGTCCTGTCTGAATCCAGTACGGTACATGACATCACTGCTGATCAGGATTTTTGTATCTGGTGTTATGGCCGCTTCTATCTCTGACAAATGAATCATTCCCTGTTCATCAGAGTCTACGTAATCTACTTCAAAGCCCTGATGTAGCCAGGGAAGGTAGCTATTGGGAAAATCATCCTTAAATGTAAGCAGCCTCTGGTTGTTTGGAAAAGTATAGGCCATGATATTCATTGCCATAGAAGTACTCGGAATAAAGGCTGTTTCCTCAGGGCTAATGCCTAAATACGCTGCCAGCTCTGTTCTTGCAGCGCCGACCTCCTCATCCCATTGCCCGCAAATATCACCACCCCAAAGACTGAGTTCGGTCAATAAGCGATTGGTTTCAGCGATTAATCCGGTAGTCACTGGCCCACCACTATGGGTTTGTAAATAAATACGTTCTTTAAAAATCGGATATTCTTCGCGTATGCTGTTCCAGTTGGTCATCCTTAATCAGTTTATATAGACAAAGGTAGGTTTTAGGCGAATAAGCATTTGGTTTTTATCTATTTAATACTACTTTTGAAATTCACAAAATTTTATTCGGTTAGGCAGATAAATCAATTGTCATACAGATAATTGATCGTTTTTTGTGTAGGTAACAAAATCTGGTTTTTAAAGTTCAATTTACAGCGGGGGCGACAATGTTGACTTACAGTTTACTTTCAGATTTGGAATTAACAGTACTCCTGAAAGAGGGGGATGCTGCGGCCTACACCATAATTTATAACCGTTATTTTAATGAACTCTATGTTCATGCTTACAGCAGATTGAGGGATAAAGAAGAAGCACAGGATGTGGTTCATGAGTTGTTTGCTACGCTCTGGAACAAAAGGGCTGAACTGATCTTTAAATCCAGTCTGCCTGCCTATCTCTACACTGCTGTACGCAACAAAATCCTGGATGTGATCGCTCATCAGCAGGTGGAATCCAGGTACGTCAGTTCTTTACAGCATTTTCTGCAGGAAGGATATTGCGTTACGGATCATCAGGTCCGGGAGCGGCAACTCGCTGCGCTTATTGACAAGGGCATTTCCGATTTGCCACCTAAGATGAGGGAGATATTTGAGCTGAGCAGAAAGCAGGCGATGAGCCATAAGGAGATCGCGGAACAATTAAATCTATCGGAGCAAACCGTAAGGACACAGGTAAAAAACGCATTGAAAATATTGCGTTTGAAGCTTGGAATGATGCTTTTTCTGAGTTTGTGACCTTATCGTTAAAAATATATTATTTTTTTCTACCCCATGCCCCCTGGCCTTGCCGTCTATCATTAAAAGGAAGTTATTCCTTTCCAGCGTATGCAAAATAAAGAAGCGAAAGAATTACTGAGTAAATACAGGCAGAGAAACTGTACGGAAGAGGAACTGGCCCAATTGGAAAGCTGGTACCTGGATTATCAGGACGAAGCATCCGATTTAGGCCCTGAAGAATTGCTGGAGGCCAGGGCTAAGGTCTGGGCAAAGCTGCCAGTCCATCAAAACCGGCCACAAGTCGTCCGGCTATGGCCACGAATAGCTGCGGTAGCTTCCATTGTGCTTTGCCTGGCAATTGGGTGGTGGTTTTTTAATAACAAGAGTGTCGTAAATCCTGCATCCGGCAAGGGAGAGGTCGCTAAAATATTGCCTGGAGGAAACAAAGCAATGCTGACGCTTGCAGATGGTTCGGAAATTTCTCTGAATGATGTGGCCAATGGAACCCTGGCAAGTCAGCCGGGAATGACCATTACCAAAAATAAAGACGGACAACTGGAATATCATATTGCTCCGGGAGCCGGAAGCGGGAAGGAATCCTTTAATACGATCAGTACGCCTGCCGGCGGCCAATATCAGGTGATCCTGCCTGATGGAACCAGGGTCTGGTTAAATGCGGGGTCTTCTTTAAAATATCCAACAACATTTGCCGGTCAGGAGCGAAAAGTAAGCCTTGAAGGAGAGGGTTACTTTGAAGTGGCGCATGATCAGAACAAACCATTCAAAGTGGAATCAAATGACCAGACAGTAGAGGTGCTGGGAACTCATTTTAACATCAGCGCTTATGATGATGATAAAGAGGTGAAAACGACCTTGCTGAAGGGTAAAGTACGGGTGAAAACAGAGAAAACCGGTTCATCTGAAATACTTAAGCCCGGGGAGCAGGCAGTATTGGTAAACCATTCCTTAAAGGTGGCAGAAGTAATGACTGAAGATGTGGTGGCCTGGAAGAACAACTCTTTCGTTTTTAACAACGAAAAGCTGGGTAGCATCATGCGTAAAATAGCCAGATGGTATGACGTCGAAGTGATTTGTCCGCCAGACCTGGCAGAGATGGTTTTTGCAGGTTCAGGATCAAGAAACCGAAGCATTCAGCAAACGCTCAGAATCATGGAATTAACAGAAAGTGTTCACTTTAAGATCGAGGGAAGGAGGATTACGGTGATGCCATAAACTTCTACTTTCTCCCAGCATTTTCCGGAACTTCATTAGAACCAGGAGCGGTTGCAACGCCCCTGGCCTGTATACTCTTTTGGAGTAAAGTTCGGGAAAGGCTGTTAAATAAATCGAATCATAAACTTAGGAACCTAAACCCAAACTAAACAAATGTATGAATTTTTACAGGACATCTAAACATGGCATATCCAGCCATGTTTATGCCAGGATATTATTAAAATTGAAACTGACATTTATCATATTGACCACTGTGATTCTGCAGGTTAGCGCAACGGGCTATGCCCAGATTACGCTCAAAGAAAAAGAAGCTCCCCTGGAGCAGATCATACAAAAAATACGGAAGCAGAGCGGTTATGACTTCTTCTATAACGCCGGAATTCTGGCCAGAGCAATGCCTGTTACACTTGACGTGCAAAATGCTTCTGTAGAGGAGGTGCTTGAGCTTTGTTTTAGAGATCAGCCACTCAGCTACAGGATAGAACAGAAAACGATTGTTTTACAATCTGCGGAGTTCCGTATGCTGGTCAACAGGATGCTGATGATCACAGGAAAAGTTCTGGATGAAACAGGGAAACCCATCCCAGGAGCGTCTGTCAGAGTTAAAGGGGCAAATACAAAAGCTGTAGCAACCAACAGTGAGGGACAGTTCAGAATTGTTGCAGATCCGGAAAAGGATGTGTTATTGATTTCTTATATCGGTTATAAAACTCAGGAAATACGGCTAAAAGGAAACCAATCGCAGATCCTGGTTAGGATGGAAGTTTCTGAAACTGCGATGAAAGATGTGGTGATTACAGGGATGATGACCCGTAAGAAAACTTCATTTACCGGGGCAACAGCCTCTTTTAGCGGGGATGAACTGAAAATGCTGGGCAATCAGAACATCATACAAAGCCTCAAGACCCTGGATCCTTCTTTTATCCAGATCGAGAATAATGCCCTGGGTTCTAATCCTAATGTTTTACCAACCATTGAATTGCGTGGACAAACCAGTATTTCTACCGAGGGTTTAAGGGATCAGTTTTCTTCAGACCCCAATCAGCCTTTGTTTATTCTGGATGGATTTGAAAGCTCGCTGAGGACAATCATCGATCTTGATATGAATACAGTTGCTTCCATTACCATTTTAAAAGACGCCTCTTCTACTGCAATTTATGGTTCCAGAGCATCCAATGGGGTAATTGTTATCGAAACTAAAAAACCTGAACCTGGGAAAATCAGGTTCAGTTATACTTCTGACCTTCGTGTGGAAATGCCCGACCTTTCTTCCTACAACATGATGAATGCTGCTGAAAAGTTAAGATTTGAAAAACTTGCAGGAAGGTATAAGGAAAGAAATTCCAGTGTAGATCAGCAAATCAGATTGGATAGCTTGTATAGTGCCCGTTTGCAGGAAGTGGAAAAAGGGGTGAATACCTATTGGTTAAATAAACCTATACAGACCGGATTTTCTCAGAGACATTCTGTTAATGCATCGGGTGGAGATCAGGCCTTACGCTATGATATTGGGGCAAATATCCGAAAAAATAATGCCACCATGATCGGTTCGAAACGGGACGATTGGGGGGCAAACGTAAACCTCAGCTACCGTTCCGGAATATTCAATATCTCAAACAGGGTATATGTCAATGGATCTGAAGGAGCAGATTCTCCCTATGGTAAGTTTTCAGAATGGGTAGGAACAAATCCATATTACCGGTATATGGGAAGCAGCCAGCGTTATCTGGAAGTTGTGCCTTCTGCCAGTTATAATGCCGAAGGTGTGGATAGCCATAAAAATGAGCGGATTGTAAACCCGGCATATAATGCAGGGCTAAACAGTTTCAATAAATCATCCAGCTTTAATGTTCAGAATAACTTTCAGTTAACAGCTGATTTTACTAAATCATTAAGGTTGCAATTAAATGCACAGATCGTAAAGAATACTTCGGATAGTACGGTTTTTGTATCTCCATTAAATTCGGAATACGAAAATGAAACAGATCCTACTTTAAGAGGATCATACAAGTACCAAAAAAAGGGGGAACTGAACTATACCATCAACGCAAGTTTAACCTATGCAAAGGTATTCAGACAGCTCCATTCGCTTACGGCCTACCTGCGGACTGAAGTTGCGCAGAATAACAAAAACCTGAATGGATACGATGCGTTGGGCTTTCCTAATGCAAGTAACGGAAATCCGGCATTTGCTTACGGGTATGATTTAGGTTCAAACCCTAATGCCGCTAATTCTCTGTCCAGAAGAAACAGCATTGTAGCTTCAGTCAATTATTCTTATGATCAGCGCTATAATGTCGATTTAAACCTGAATGTAGATGGTTCTACAGCCTTTGGATCAGAAAACCGTTATGCGCCCTATTATTCGGGAGGACTGAGCTGGAACATCAACAGAGAACGCTTTATGAAACATTTAACCTGGCTGAACGGGTTACGTCTGAGGGGGAATATCGGGCTTACCGGAAATCAGAATTTTGGGAATGTCAGTCAGTCTGTATATAAGTACTATTCCAGTATAAATAGTTCTGGACAAGGGGTTTCCCTGGCTGCATTGGGGGCTCCGGGCCTGAAATGGCAGAAAACGTTGCAAACGAGCCTGGGCCTAGACGCGGTATTGTTCAATAGTAAGTTAAACCTGCAATTCAATGCTTACCGTAAATATACCGATCCATTAGTGGTTGCAGTGACCCTCCCATCTTCTACAGGATTGTATAATTTCCCATTTAATGCGGGAGTATCTACTGTTAAAGGAATTGAATCTACGATTTCCTTCTCACCTATCAGAAAACCTGGTCACATGGTTTGGACCCTTGGGGCAACCGGAGCAATGGCCACCCAAAAGTACAGCGAGTTTAACAATAAGCTGACTTCTCTGAATACAGAGCTTAGCGAAAGTAATGCCCTTGTGAGGTATCGTGATGGATATAGTGTGAACGACATTTGGGCCGTGCCTTCTCTTGGTATAGATCCCGGAACCGGCAGAGAAGTTTTTTTAAAGAAAGATGGGCAGCAGACTTTTGTCTACAGTACAGATGATCAGGTGGTGGTTGGAAATTCCCGCCCAAAGGCAGAAGGGGTATTTAGCAGTACCTTTTATTACAAAGGTTTTACTGCGGGCATATTTATCCGATACATATTTGGAAGGGATCAGTTTAATGAGGCTTTGTATGCTAAAGTTGAAAACATTTCTTATGAATCTATAAGGACCAATCAGGATAAACGTGCTTTGTACGACAGATGGCAACAGCCTGGAGACGTATCCCAGTTTAAAGGAATCTCCATCTCGGCCACCACACCAAAGTCGTCCAGGTTCGTCCAAAAGGAAAACTCTTTTAGTGGAGAATCTTTAAATCTTGGCTATGAGATTAAAGGAAGGAGATGGCTTGACCATGCCTACCTCTCTGCATTGAACATCACGGCGTATTCAAACGACCTGTTTTATACTTCGACCATCAGAAGAGAACGTGGTATCAATTATCCATTCGCGCGTTCGGTGTCTATGAGTATCCGGGCAACATTTAAATAATTATAACGATGAAAAAGGAATTTTATAAATACATATTATTGGCGATCGTCCTGTTTTCGCTGGGCAGTTGCAGCAAATGGCTGGATGTGAAACCCGAAGATAAATTCGTAGAAGATCAATTGTATTCTTCGCCTCAGGGTTTTGCGGATGCCTTAAATGGATTTTACATCAATAATGGAAGTGCCTCGCTGTATGGTGGTACTTTAACGATGACCACCATAGACGTGCTTGCACAGCTCTACAATGTCGGTTCTACACATAAAGAGTACACCATGTCGGTCTACAATTATGAAGAGAAGACTTCAAAGTCAAAGATTGATGAGATCTGGACCAATTTATACGCGAACATCGCAAATGTCAATAAGTTTCTGGAGAGCCTGAATACCTATGGGCAGGTATTGGATGCTAAAACACTGGATCAGTATAAGGGGGAGGCGATCGGCCTGAGGGCTTTTTATTATTTCGACCTGATGCGGATGTTCAGCAAACCGTATACTACTGCTGATTCTTTAACCGTGGTCCTTCCTTATTACGATAAAGTGGGGTATGACATTTCAGAATTTAAACCTGCAAATTTTGTAATGCAAAAGGTATTGAGTGATCTGAGTAATGCGGAGTCTTTGCTTCTGAACTCCGATCCTGTTCTTACGCAGGCCAGAGTAAGCAAGCCTTCCCTTAGCTATGGCAGGGATGGACGCACCTACAGAATGAATTATTATGCGGTTAAAGCATTGCAGGCACGTGTGAATTTGTGGAAAGGGGATAAAACAACGGCATTGACGATCGCTAAAAGTTTAATCGTACAGCAGGATAAATTTCCCTGGACCACACTTGCAGACCTCAATGTCCCTGCGGTAAGCAACAAGGTTTTCGCCACAGAAATGATCTTTGGAGCAGAAAGTCCGCGGATGCAGGATCAGTTCCTGAACGTGTTTAGCCCTACACTTTTTGATGATAAAATCCTTGCTCCAAATTCCACCGGCACATTTATCAACAACACAGTGTTTGAAAATCTGCCCAACGACTATCGTAGTCAGTTTATATGGAAAGTAGCGGGCAAGCCCTATCCAACGTTTTTTAAATATCAGGTGGGAGGAAATATATCCTATAATTTCAATAACACTGTACCTCTGATCAAGATGTCTGAAATGTACCTGATTGCCGCAGAATCCGATCCGGATAACGCCGCAGGTATTGGTTATTTAAACACTTTGAGAACCAAAAGAAATATAGCTGCTTTGCCTTTAACGCTATCGGCGACAGAGTTAAATACGAACATCATGAAGGAGTACCGTAGGGAGTTTTATGGGGAGGGGCAGTTGTTCTATTATTATAAGCGTACAAAAGCGGCATCACTGATTGCCGGTGCGACAAATACTTCAATGAATATCAATGCCTCCAGCTACGTGTTTCCTGTACCCTTATCCGAAACCACACCAAGATAAACCTGAACCCAATTAAATAAAATTATGAAAAAGAGATTAGTTTATTTAAGCCTGTTGTTCATGACGATAACAATGGCATGCAAAAAACAAGGCCTCGCCCTTTTTGATGATCAGAGTAGCCAAAACAGCATTTATTTCCCTTTGGCAGAAACAGCTACGAGGTTCGATTTTTCCTTTGGTTATATCAAACCTGATGTGCCGGATACTACACTTAAAATTGTGGTCAGGGCGATTGGTAGTGTTGCAGATCATGACAGAGCTTACCATCTTTCTATTGCTGATAGCAGCACGATGAAAGCTGGATTGGATTATCAGTTCATGAATGAAAAGTTTGTGATTAAAGCAGGCGCGGTGGCTGATACGCTGAGAATAAAAATGAAGCGTAACGCAGGAATGAAGAAGGACAGTCTGTTTATGTACCTGGATTTAAAACCCAACGAAAATTTTGTGAACAGCCTGTTGAGCCGTGAGGAAGTCAGCGGAGGAAAAAAGGTAACCAAGTACTTCACCAGGTTAAAAGTGAAAGTCGATGACATCGCCGGGATACCCTGGTTCTGGACAACAGGGAAAAGCCCTGCTGCATCATTTGTGATTGCATACCTCGGGACTTTTGGAACCAATAAGTTTCAGACGATGATCTCCCGGTACGGGCTTGATGTGAGTAAAATTACAGCGGAAAAGTACATTCCGCCAACTACCCAGATCATTGGGTGGGCTAACGGAATGAAGGCCTATCTGGATCAGATGACTGCAATGGGAACACCTGTGTATGAAACAGATGGATCGTTGATGAAGATGGGGCTGAGTGCTAAATAAATATGAATTTATATAAGATATGACCATGATTAAAAATAAAATATCAATAGTTTTTTGGTTGATGGTAACCGCCATTATGATCAGCTCCTCCTGTAGAAAAGACCTGGGGAATTATGAATATAAAGAGATAAACGAAGTCGGAATTACAGATATAAAGGAATCTTACGAAGCGATAAGCGGTCAGAAAATTGAAATCCGGCCAACCCTGCAGTTTACAAAGGATTCCGGTAATGATACCAGCAAATATAGCTATGAGTGGTTTGCGGTGGACGACAGTTCAGCACCTGTGGTGAAGAAACCAATAGCCAAAACCCATGATTTAAACTGGGTGGTAAACCTGCCCTCAATTCCTAAGCGATACCTGGGCTATTATGTTGTGACTGAAAAAAGTACGGGCATTACCTGGAGGACCACTTTCTCCTTAAAGGTGAACACCAATATCGCTGATGGATGGCTGATCTTGAACGAGGTAAATAACGAGGCCAGACTGGATTTCTATAATTACCTTTCTTCCAGTCAGAATTTCCTGTATTACAATGATATTTTAAGCTCTCAAACGACCATCAAATTAAGTGGTAAACCTAAATTACTTTATTTCTATAACAGGAGAGATCCTTTCTCCAATGTAAGTGGCCGTGCAATCTTTGTAGGGACGGATAAGGATACTTATATCATCAATACCCAGAATAATACTTTTAGTAGTTATGTGAGCATGCTATCTATCATTAATGGATATGCTCCACCTCCATATTATGCACAAAAGGTACGTTCTCAGGCTACCTGGCTGGCCTATCTGCTGGATAGTAAGGGACAATTGTTCTTTGAGAATTCCACACAGGCCACCGCATTCGGAAACAGGGTCAACAGATTGAGCAATGGACAACTGATTAATATCTCTCCTTATTTTGCGGAGTATTACGGTGGTACCCTCAGCTCTTATGCCCTGATGTATGATGTCGACAACAAAAGATTCATTGAACATAAAGACATCAACACTTCTTCTTCTGTTCCTGCTACTTCCTCTACTTTGCTTGATCCGGGGAATGTAGGGATGGACCTGATGTATATGGATTCTACACCAGCCTTGTCGGGGCAGACTTACGCCGTGTTTAAGGATAGCAAAGGGAAAGTGTTTTTAGCCAGGATCGTGTGTAACAATACGGCATTTGATCCTGTTGCTTTCGATGAGGTCAGCACAGCTCCGGAGATGGCAAATGCGACTCAGTTTGCGATTGACCCGGTGGAGGGTTATGTGATGTATCTGGCGGGATCTAAAATCTACAGGTACAATCCATTTGACCGTAGCAATACGATGGTAGTCGACCTGGGATCAAGAAAAGTGAGCCTGATCAAGTATCACAAAATGTTGTACAACCGCTCAAATGTTCGCTACGCAGAATATGCTAAGAAGTTAATTATTTGCAGCTATGATGAGGCCAATCCTGCTACTTCAGGTAAAATGGAGTTATACAATGTGCCAAACTTAAATGGGGCACTTACCTTATTCGGCTCCTTTGACGGATTAGGGAAAATTGTTGAAGTGAGCTACAGAGAATAATGTTTAATTCTGAAAAAAATAACCATACCGATAAAACCATGAATTTTAGAAAAATATTTGCCATAGTGGCATTGTCCGTCAGCACTTTTGCGGCAAGTGCACAATTACCGGTAGAGGTTACCGGATTGTTGATGAAAAAGAAGATGCTTCCGGTTAAACTCTTTAAAGTAAAAGAGGGAAAGGCCGTAGAAATTGCAAGTTCCACCCCAGGGGAAAAGGGAAAGTTTGGATTCATTTTTTACCCTGAATATGAAGGGTTGTATGTAATTGGTACCGGTCAGGCTGTAAGTCCGAACGACAATTATAAGTTTTATTTTAAGGGGGGTGAAAAACTATCTTTCTCTATCCAGGATTCCAGTTATGTGCTTACCGGTAAGTTGAACTCTAAAGAAAATGTAATAATGACCCAATGGCATGACCTCGTTTTCCCTTTGGAACATAAGTCGGTTAACTTTATGAAGGTTCAAAGTATTTATAAAGATTTTTTTCCTCAGCTGGAAGAAATTGCAGCAAAATCAAAAGTATTCCTGAAAGAAAAGAGTACCGGAAATGGGAAGTTTGATCAGCGGATCAAACAATACATGGCCTGGGATATGGCTGGATATGCGACCAATTTCATAAATACGCCACGTTCGGCACATCCATCTGTAGAAGAATGGAGTCCGTTTTATGCCACAATTAAAGCGACGGATTTTGCGGGAAACGCCGCTTTAGTTTACCAGCAACCCTGGGGATTACGGATGCTTACCGGGATGATCATGGTTAATCAGCGACAACAAAACACGAAATACGCACTGGGTTTGGAAGGGCTGAAGAATACGCTGGCTTTTTTGCCTAACGATACTTTAAAGGGAGATGTGGTACTGGACCATGCAGAAAGAGCTAAAAGCCATGAAACCTATAAAGAGCTGATAGATACCTATGGTCAGTATGTGGTTACCAATAGCCAGAAAAAAAGAAGTATGGATATTCTGGCTCCTTTGGCTTTACTAAAGGCGGGCGATGCTGCTTTTAAATTCTCCTATCCGGATAAAGAAGGGAACATCGTTACCATGGATCATTTAAAAGGGAAAGTTGTTTTGGTAGATGTATGGGCAACCTGGTGTGGACCATGCAAAGCAGAAATTCCTCATTTGAAAAAACTGGAGGAGGAGATGAAAGGCAGGGATATTTCTATTGTCAGCATCTCGGTAGATGAAGCTAAAGACAAAGATAAATGGCTTAAAATGATAGCTGATGATCATTTGGGAGGTACTCAGTTATTTGCTTCAGGCTGGGGTGACCTTGCTCAGTATTACAAGATCACCGGGATTCCACGTTTTATGGTCTTCGACAGGCAAGGTAAAATCGTTACGGTAGATTCTCCAAGGCCTTCAAGTCCGGAACTCAAGGCTTTGCTGGAAAAAACATTAGCAAAATAATTGCTATTCAGACATTACATCGACGCTCTGTTTTGTGATTGGCCGTTCTATTAGTGGCTGGCCTGAATGGGATGTAGGAGTGGCAAGATCCTTCCTGCATCCCCATGGCATTCCCCCCCCCAGATGCGGATTTTAATGAAAAATAAATGATTTTAAATAAGACAGATCTCAAAACAATGAAAATATCAAAATTATATGTGCTGCTGTTGCTAATGGTCGTATGCCTGCAGGTTAATGCTCAGGAGAGCCAGTTTGTTAAAGTCAACTCCTGGAAAGAGTTGCTTGCAAAGGCAAAAAAAGAGAATAAACTGGTATTTGTGGATAGCTATTTTGTGGGCTGTCATCCCTGTAAACAAATGGACGATGAAGTATTCCCGCTTCCATCAGTCATGACCTTTATGAAGGAGAATTTCCTGAACGTTAAAATCGATTTTATGGTAGAAGAGCTTGGGAAGGAGCTGCAGGTGAAATATGCAGTCACGGGTTTTCCGACTTTCCTGATTTTAAACGGGGAGGGGTATCTGATTTCCAGGTTTTCAGGGTATCAGGAAGCGGATAAGTTTCAGGAACTGTTAAGCGAAGCAGTCTTGAAATCTAATAAGAAAGAGCTCTTAAGTGGATTTAGCACTTCAATGCAGGTTTCTTACCCTGATTTTTATCCTGCCATGTTCAAAGCGCGTCATCCAATGAAAACAGAAGCCGTTGTTGCCCATTTGGATCAAAGCAAGGATGTTCTGCTTGAATCTGATGCAATCCCTTTTGTGATCAGTAAAAGCATCAATAAAAAATGGGATGACTATTTCTTGAAAAACTATGAATTGCTTGAGGAAAAATATGGTAAAGAGCTGATCTGGGGGAAGCGTATTGCCATTATGAACCTGCGCCTGAAAGCTCTGGGCGGTACCCCTGATGAGGCCATTTTTAATGCTTTTCTTGTTGAGGTTAAACCGCTTTTTTCTGAAAAAGATTGGGGCTATGCAAGGTTGGATATGGCTGAAGCCTATTATTACAACAGGCATAAAGACCATAAGTCATTTTTCAGATATGCTGCTCAAAACTATAATGATGATGACAATAAAATCCGTTACTTATCGATGTACCTGTATGGACCCAATGTTGATGCAGAGGAGAAAAAACTGTTTGTTCAATGGATGAAAAAAGTAGTGAACAAAGATACTTCTTCCTCGGTTCTTGCTACTGCTGCAAGATTGATGTTAGATCAAAATGATCAGCAGGCAGCGAAAAAATATGCAGAATGGGGATTGATAAAGTCCCGACTGTTAAAAAAGAGCACCAGTTATTTTGAGGAAATACTGGCAAAAGGCTCCTGAGATGAAGAAGGGGCTGTATTGACATCGTCTGAGTTATTTGGAAAAAAGGCAAATACCTGGTTTTACCTATACAAGCCCTAACCTCGGTCTATACTCGGTGCAGACTCGGTCATAAGCGTATTAAAGGCGGGTAAGCATCGAGTAAGAATTGGGGGGGAATGAGGGATTCTTCAGGCAGGCCTGAATCTGGTATATCGTTGATAAGCGAAATCCTTAACGTTCCTTTTTTCTGTTTTTAACGCTTGCGGTTTTGGAAGTAAAAACCTTTTCAGAATTAATACAATAATAAACTAAATTTGCAGCAATGAATTTAAACCGCATCATCCTGCTGCTTCTGATTTTTTTTGCTGCGGGCCTTCATGAGGGGTATGCCCAAATCGCAACTGTTCCCACAGATACCTTGCCGGCAAAGCGTATTTTCCCACAAAAAATTGTGAAGGATGCAGCGTATTATGCCAGAATGAAGTATGTAACGGATTCCATTATTACACATACCTGGATTCTGCCGGATTCCCTGATCGATAAAAATATCATTATCGACAGTATCCTGAAAGCAAATATTTCTAAGAACACAGGCCTTTATAACCGCTATACTGAAATGGGTTCGACAAAAAAGATCAGTCCTTTCAGAACCGGAAAACCAAACCCGAAAGGGGAGATCTGGGTTCTTGGGGTACTGGCCATTTTGCTGGCGATCTTTTCTGCGCTCAAAATCTCCTTCTCCAAGCAGTTGCAAAGCATCATTCAATCGTTCTTTAGCAACCGTGTTCTGAACAACCTCAATAAGGAAGATAACCTCTTTACCTCATGGCCATTTCTACTGTTATTTGTGCAGTTTGGCTTTACTCTGGGCATGTTCTTTTACCTGGTTTCCCAGTATTATCACGTCACTTTCTCCAGTAGCGGGTTCCAGTTTTATGTAAGTATTTCGATACTTATTGTGGTCTTATATGTTCTTAAAATTATCATTTTACGGATGTTAGGCTACCTTTTTGATGTGCAGAAAGCCGTAAATGAATATGTTTCTATATTATATTTAAGTTACTTTAATCTTGCTCTGGTATTCATTCCATTGGTAATTGCATTTGCCTTATCTCCTTTAAGGTATGGACCTTACTATGTGGCAGCTTCTTTTGTACTTCTGGCAATTATTTTCACTTTCCAGTTTATCCGCGCAGGAATTAACATTTTATCTCATTATAGATTTAGTAAAGTCTATTTATTTTTGTACTTTTGTGCCCTCGAAATTTGCCCTATATTAATATTAATCAAGGCAATAGGATTTTAAAGCGGTAATTAGGTAAAATGCAAGAAAAGACAGAAGATAGGTTGCGTAAGGTTAAAAGTATATTAATCACCTTACCAAAACCAGAAACAGAGAAGTCTCCTTATTTTGATTTGGCAAAGAAGTACAACCTGAAAATTGATTTTAGATCATTCATTCATGTTGAAGGAGTTCCAGCCAGAGACTTCAGAAAGGACAAAATCACATTAGGTGATTTTACTGCAGTAGTGTTCACCAGCAGAAATGCGGTAGACCATTTCTTCAGAATTTGCGAAGAAATGAGATATGACGTTCCTGCCGACCTGAAATATTTCTGTATTTCAGAATCTACCGCCCTGTATTTGCAAAAATACATCCAGTACAGAAAACGTAAAATCTTCTTTGGTAAACAGACGGCAGCCGACCTGGCTGAAGTACTGAAAAAACATGCCAACGAGAAATTCCTATACCCATGCTCTGATATGGCAACGGAAGATACAATGAATTTCCTTCAGAAAAATGGATACGACTTTACCCCGGCTGTATTGTTCAGAACAGTAGTTTCTGACCTTTCGGATCTGGCAGAAGTGTTCTATGATGTGATTGGATTCTTTAGCCCTTCCAGCATCCAGTCTTTATTTACAAATTTCCCGGATTTCAAGCAAAACAATACCCGTATTGCTGCTTTTGGATTGAATACCCATAAAGCAGTACAAGATGCCGGTTTAATTGTAGATATCGCTGCGCCTTCGCCGGAAGCACCATCTATGATCATGGCAATTGAGAACTATATCAAGAAATCTAATAAATAGTATTAGGTTATTTTTGTAGCTTATGGTTATTGCTTTCTGCTCACTTTTTTGAAAGTTAGCACTTTTTAATTTTTAGTAGAAAGTACTTTCAGACAATGGGTTGGTAGGTGGTAATGAACGAAGAACTTTGTTCATTATTGTTTTTAGTCGCATTTTTATGGCTTAATAGTTGTTTATATGAATCTTAATCTATAAAATTGCTATAAAATTGCCTGACCTTATGATGAGAAACATCTACTTTTTTGGATTTATTGCTACAATACTATTGGCCAGCTGCGGAAAGGGCGGACAGGGAGAATTGGTTGGAGTATACAATAAAAAGTTCAAAAACAACCGGGTTCCCTTAGGAATGGTATACGTACCTCCCGGAAGGACATTGATAGGAATGTCTGACGAAGACATCAATAATTCTCAAAGCTCTCCAAGCAGAATGACTTCATTCAGTGCGTTCTTTATGGATCAGACGGAGATCTCAAATGCAGAATACCGACAATTTGTAAATTGGGTAAGAGATTCTGTAGCCATCACTACTTTAGGCCCCAGCGGTGCTGCTGCCTTTTATAAACCAGTTCCTACAGGAGCCCCGACTTCAGTTTCTGAGCGTTATATCGACTGGAAGAAAGTAGGGAATGGTTCTAACCTCTGGAGCACTAAATCAGGTGGTCTTGGTCCGAAGCTTACCGATATGTATTACAGTGGAGCTGATGCATTACCAGGCAGAAATGAGATTGACATCAGAAAACTGAAATATGCGTACAGCATCAACAGTTTAGATCTCGCTGCAGAAGGCAGGAAAGACCCGACTAAAAAAAGACAGGATTTCATTATCACTTATACTGACCTTCCTGACCCTGCTAAACCAAATCAGTTCCCTTCGGTAAACGTTTATCCTGATACCCTGGTTTGGAAAGTTGATTATTCTTACTCACAGAATGATCCGATGGTCAAAACATATTTTAATCACCCTTCTTACGACGACTATCCGGTTGTGGGAGTGAACTGGGAACAAGCCACTGCCTTTTGTGTATGGCGCACCCGTTTCTATGAATCTGTAGCAGTATCCAGAAAACAACCTTTAAATTCAAGACCAGAATACCAGTTGCCAAGTGATGCGCAATTTGAATATGCCGCAAGGGGAGGTAATGTGAAAACCAAATATCCATGGGGCGGCCCTTATGTGCGCAATACCAAAGGATGTATGCAAGCCAATTTCAAAGTCGGACGTGGAAACTATTCTGATGATGGAGGGTTATATACGGTTAACGTAAAATCTTATTTCCCGAATGATTACGGCTTATACAATATGGCCGGTAACGTGGCAGAATGGACAGTTACTGCTTATAATCAATCTGCAGCGCCTCTGTTGCTTGATTTTAACCCGAACTTTACCTATGTAGCTAAATCTACAGACAGCAAATACCTGAAACGTAAAGTGGTTAGGGGAGGTTCATGGAAAGACATCGGATTTTTCCTTCAAAACTCTGTAGGTACTTATGAGTATCAGGATCAGGCCAGATCATATATCGGTTTCAGGTGTATTTCCGCCTATCCGGGATCTGACATCAAGAATAGAAACTAAAAAAAACAACATACCACACCTCTTCATCCTTAAGAAAATGGCAGCAAAACGTAAATTCGATAAGATGCACCTGGCAATATCGCTTGGTGCCAGCGTAGTAATTCTAGGAGCGCTTTTCAAAATCCTTCACTTAGGAGGCGTTTGGGGCAATTACATGATTGGAGCCGGATTAGGTGTTGAAGCGATTTTATTTGCTTTAACTGGTTTTATCCAACCTGAGCCAGAGCCGGAATGGGAAAGGGTGTATCCGGAATTAAGAGACGATTTTGATGGCGAATTGCCTAAATCCTCCTCCAGGCCTGCGGTACAGCCAGCGGCTTCATTCTCTTCTACGGCTGCCCTTGATAAAATGTTATCAGATGCGAAAGTAGGACCGGAACTGATCGAAAGCCTGGGTACAGGATTGCGCACTTTCGGAGATAAAGTAGCTGCAATTTCTAATGTAGCAGATGCTTCAACAGCAACAAACGAATTTACAACAAAGTTAAAGACAGCTTCTACCAGCTTTGATTCCTTAAACGGAGCCTTTTCTAAAGCAACAGCTCAATTGGTAGAAATTGGTGAAAGTACAGGTGCTTCTCAGGCTTACCACTCACAGGTAAATGCCCTGGCAAAAAATCTTTCCGCCTTAAATGCGGTTTACGAATTGGAATTGCAGGATTCAAGTGCACATCTTAAATCAATGAATAAGTTCTATCAGAACCTTTCCCTGACGATGAATAACTTCAATGAGTCTATGGAAGATTCGAAACAGTTTAAAGATGAGGTTGGAAAACTGGCTAAAAACTTATCTTCATTAAATGCAATTTATGGCAATATGTTGTCTGCCATGAACCAACCACGTATATAAGCGTACTTAATTAGTTATCACTTAATCATCAGACCTAATTAATAATGGCCGCAGGAAAACAAACGACAAGGCAGAAGATGATCAATATCATGTATTTGGTATTGTTAGCTATGCTTGCTTTAAACGTATCAGATACTATTCTAAATGCTTTTAAGAACATCAACGATAGTTTGGTGACTTCAAAAACAAATGTCAATCTCAGTATTGACCAATTGTTTTCTGCATTTCAGAACACTAAACTTAAGGATGAGCCTGCCAGAGCCCAGCCAATCTGGGAAAGTGCAAATAAGGCAAAAGCCTATGCCGATGAGCTTACCAATTACATTCAAAAGCTGAAAGATCAGTTTTCAACTGCCGGAAAAGGAATAGATCCGGAAACAGGAGATTTAACTGAGCGTTCTAATATGGACATTGCTCAGGGAATCATGATCAACCAGAAAGAAGGAGATAAATTACAGGCAAAAATCAATGAAACCCGTGAAAAACTAATTGCACTTCTTAAACCGGAAGACCGCAAAGGGATTTCGTTCTCCCTGGAAGCTAAGGATGCTGAAAAATCAGTCAATGGCAAGAAAAACTGGGCAGACATTAATTTCGGTGAGGGAACACCCTTAACCGCTGCAAACACGATTCTAACAAAACTTCAGTCCGATGTGAAAAATGCAGAGGCAGAAGTGGTGAAAAAATTATTTGGAAACATGGACAAGGCATTGGTTAACCTGGATCAGTTTGATGCAGTAGCGGTGGCCCCAAGTTCTTATGTAATCCAGGGACAACCCTATACAGCTCAGGTGTTTTTAACCGCCAGCGATTCCCGCTCTAATCCCGACATCTCTGTCAACTCCAACCCATTGTCAGTAAAAGACGGCAAAGGGGTGTATACCGGAAGTACAGGAAGTGTAGGGGTCTTTAAATGGGTAGGAACGATCCGCGTAAAACAAACTGATGGTAAGATCATGGAGTATAAAACTCCTGAACAAACCTATCAGGTTGCTAAACCTTCTGCAACGGTATCACCGGATAAAATGAACGTGATTTATGCTGGTATCCCGAATCCTTTCTCCGTATCTGCTGCAGGTTTTCCTCTCGAGAGCGTACATGCAAGTATGGCTGGTGGAACGATCTCCGGTGGAGGTGGTAAGTATACAGTGAACGTACCGGGTAGCCAGGTAGGAAAAGAGTTGAGCATCAATGTTTCCGCCTCAAGTGGTGGAAAAACCTTAAACCTGGGCTCACAAAAATTCAGGGTGAAAGCTTTGCCAACGCCGAAAGCATTGGTGAAAGGCAGGCCAGGTGGAAGTGTTGATCTGGAATGGCTGGAAAGTGCCGGTCTGATGGATACCCAGCTGGATGATTTCGTTTTTGATGTAAAATACAGAGTGATCAGGTTCTCGGCAACATTTATCAATCCAAGATCTGATGCGGTAACGATACAGAATAGTGGCGCTGGATTCAGTGGACAGGTAAAAGGTGCTTTGAACTCGATAAAGCCTGGAGCAACGGTGATCTTTAAAGACATTGTTTGCGAAGGACCTGATGGCCGTCAGAAAGTGTTGGATGGCATTACATTTAGTGCAAAATAGGAGGGAACATGAAAAATATTTTAACGATTGCGTTGTTACTGTTACTGGGTTTTGGAGCTTCCGCACAGGATAGCATTCCTCCGGTCATCAAACCGCTGAAAAAAACAAAGATCAAAACACCGCCTAAAGACGGCTTCTCTGCCAGAAAAGATGTGGATAGTGCCGTAATGGTTCCATTTGCAGATGTAAGGGAAGAAGACGTATTCTATTCTAAGCGGATCTGGCGTGAAATTGACCTTAGAGATACCATCAACTCGGTGTTGAGAGCAGAAAATGCACGACTGATTGATGTATTGATGGAGGCGATCACCAATGAAGAGCTGACAGCCTATTCCTCAAAGGATACGGTTGCCGGAAAGATTCTGGAAGATAATGATTCTTTTAAGATCGCTTTAACCGCGCAACAGGCGCTTCAGAACATGCGTGGAACTACTGAAGGAACTCCGGATGCCACTACAGGAAAAATCGCTGAACCAAGCTTAAAAAAATTCAGACCTGATGAATATCAAAAGTTCAGAATCAAAGAGGATTGGATTCTGGATACCAAACGTTCTATTTTTGAACCTAGAATCGTGGGTCTGGCACCGATGAAAATGGTAGAAGGAAACTGGCAGCCGGTATTTTGGATCTATTATGATGATGCAAGAGAATTGCTGACTAAAAAGAAATTGATGAATCCTGGGAATGATGCCTCGGTGCTGACCTTTGATGATTTTTTTGTCAGACGTTTGTTTGCCAGTTACATTGTAAAAGAAACCAATCCGGGCAATAAAAATATCACGGATATGCTGGGACTTACAGATCCTAAAGACCCAAGAAAACTATACGAATCGGAAAAGATCAAAAAATCTATAGCTGATTTCGAACAAAGCCTTTGGGAATATTAATTCCGAAAGATCATTTCATAACAAATCCGGTCTCCTGTTAAAGGAACCGGATTTTTTTATGGGTTATACTTTACTGAAATAATCCAATAGGGCCAGGACCTGTGCTTTGTTGAGGACTTTCTGCAGCTCTGATTCTTCGGCCTCCCGGATCTTTTTCACGGATTTGAAATGGCGCAGGAGCTTGTCTGCAGTGGTCTTGCCAATGCCTTCTATCTGTTCCAGTTCGGTCTTAAGTGTCCCCTGATCCCTTTTCTTCCGGTGGAAGGTAATCCCAAAACGGTGGGCTTCATCCCTCAGCTGCTGGATGACTTTGAGCGTTTCAGATTTTTTATCGAGGTACAGCGGATAAGGATCTCCGGGGAAGAACAGTTCTTCCAGACGCTTTGCGATTCCGATCACTGCGACCTTCTTATCTATTCCCAGCTTTTTTAAACTGATCATAGCAGAGGATAGCTGTCCTTTACCACCGTCAATGATGATGAGTTGAGGCAATGTGCCCTCTTCTTCCAACATGCGCTTATATCGCCTGTAAACGGCTTCTTCCATTGTCGCAAAATCGTTGGGACCTTCTACGGTTTTCACATTAAAATGCCGGTAGTCCTTTTTTGAAGGTTTGGCATCTTTGAACACTACGATCGCCGAAACGGGATACTTGCCCTGGAAGTTGGAGTTATCAAAACATTCAATATGCTGAGGCAGCTGTGTTAAGCTCAGGTCCTTCTGCATTTGCGTTAAAATCCGGTCGGTTCTTAAATCAGGGTTCAGTTTCTCATACTGGTTCAGCTTCTCTTTCTTGAAAAACAAAACATTTTTCTGAGAGAGTTCCAGCAGGCTTTTCTTTTCCCCGAGTTTTGGAACGGTAAACTTCAGGTTTTTATCTTCCAGGATGATTTCAAAAGGAACAACGATCTCTTTAGAGGTGCTGTTAAATTTGGTTCTGAATTCGGTGATGGCGATAGTCAGCAGTTCCTCATCCGTCTCATCCAGTCGTTTTTTGATCTCAATGGTCTGGGTTTGAATAATACTACCATTCATGATTTTCAGGTAATTCACAAAAGCATAACGCTCATCAGAAGCAATACTCACCACATCAATATTGGTGATCGCACTGCTCACTACTGTGGATTTACTCTGGTATTTTTCCAATACCACCAGTTTCCGCTGGTATTGATGTGCGTATTCAAAGTTAAGTTCTGCAGCGGCGTCTTTGATCACCTGCTTCACATCTTTGATGACATTTCCGATTTTTCCGTTCAGAATGTCCTTGATTTCTTCAATATTTCTGTCGTACTCTTCTGAACTCTGGTAAGCCTGACAAGGTCCTTTGCAGTTCCCGATCTGATATTCCAGACAAACTTTAAATTTGCCGGCACTGATGTTCTTTTCCGTAAGGGGCAGGTTACAGGTACGCAGGGTATAGGTTTCTTTAATGACATCCAGGATGGTGTGCATCATGCCTACAGAGGCATAGGGCCCAAAATAAGTAGAACCATCCTTTACCCTGTTCCTGGTCCAGAATACCCTTGGAAAAGGTTCCTTCTTGATAATGATCCATGGATAGGTCTTATCATCCTTCAGCATGATGTTGTAGCGGGGCTGATGCTTCTTGATCAGGCTGTTTTCCAGCAACCAGGCATCAATCTCTGTATCTACAATGGTAAAGGTGATTTTCCGGATCTTGGATACCAGTACTTTGGTCTTCCCGTTCAGCTGTTTATCCTGGTTGAAATAAGAACCTACCCGGTTTCTCAGGTCTTTGGCTTTACCGATATATATCAGGGTATCTTCCACATCCCAATACTGGTAAACACCAGGTTTATGCGGAATATCGGCCAATACCTTTTTATAATCAAAAGCACTCATGGGAATTTCTTAAAATAATTAGAAGCCTAATTTCTCGTCCAGTTCAGTTTTCTGTTCCTGTTGTTGATACTGGTTACAGTCGAACGTAATGCCCACGCCATTTTTAGGGGGTTCGAAATCAGCTTTACTCATTTTCAGCTTGGAACTGGCATATACCCGTTTCATAAAACCTGCATAGATCGGCAGGGCTGTTGTTGCCCCATCACCCTGTGCGGTACTGGTAAAATGGAAGGCGCGGTCTTCACAGCCGGTCCATACCCCTGCTACCAATTGAGGGGTAATCGCCATAAACCAACCATCTGAGTTGGCATTGGTCGTACCGGTTTTACCACCGATAGGGCCTGTTACGCCGAATCTTCCTGCCAGTCTCCATCCAGTTCCATTGGTAACTACACCACGAAGCATTCTGGTCATCACATAAGCGACTTCTTCAGATATTGCAGGAACCGGAATCGGTTTTTCACTGTACAATACAACTCCGTTTTTATCTTCTATCTTTAAGATATAAGTTGGTTTATTCCATACGCCTTTATTGGCAAATACACTATAGGCACCTACCATATCATAAACTGAGGCGTCAAAAGAGCCCAGCGCAATGGATGGATAGGCCGGTACTTCTGAGGTAATCCCCATTTTTTTGGCTAAAGTCGCCACTGCTGTCGGGCCTACCTGTTTCATCAGGAATGCCGCTATATAATTTTGTGACAAGGCCAGTGCTTTTTGCAAAGTCAGGTATCCGGGTACTGTTCCTGAAGATCTTGGTGTCCAGGCCGGGCTTCCCGGAACTTCAATCGTTACCGGCTCATTGAGAACACTGAAACAAGGAGAATATCCGTTTTCGATGGCCACCGTATAGGTAAAAGGCTTGGCTGTGGAGCCTACCTGTCTGGTTCCCATTTTTACCTGGTCATACTTGAAATGCTCGTAATTAATCCCGCCTACCCAGGCTTTAACCTGACCGGATTGCGGATCCATCGCCATCATTGCATTTCTCAATAATAACTTATAATATTTTACTGAATCAATAGGCTTCATCAGGGTATCCACATTGCCCCTCCAGGTAAAGATGCTCAATCGGGTAGGGGTGTTGAAATCAGCTTTGATCTCTTCGTTTGACTTTCCTTCCAGTTGTAATGCCTTATAGCGGTCAGACCTCCTGATCCCCTGCTCAATCTGCATCTCTTTGCCTTTAAAAGGATTTCTCCCTTTCCAGCTGTTATTGAAAGAAACCTGTAAGGTTTTCATGTATTCTTTTTGCGCTTCTTCAGCAAACACCTGCATGTCGTAGTTAATGGTCGTTGTTATTCTCAAGCCATCTCTGTCCAGGTCATAAGGTGTGCCATCTGACTTAAGAATGGACCTGTCCTGGAAGATTTTCTTGATGTCGTTTTTTAATACGGCTCTGAAATAAGGAGCAATTCCATCATTTACTGTGGCTGCACTGAAGCGCAAGCCCAATGGTTTTTCTTTTTCTTTTTCAAAATCAGGATCTGTAAGGAAATCGGCTTTTACCATTAGTCCCATAATGGTATTTCTACGCGCTAAAGAGCGGTCCGGGTTACGGGTAGGGGAATATCTGGAAATTCCTTTCAGGATCCCTACCAGGGTTGCCGCCTGGCCAACAGTCAGTTTATCGGGAGTAGTGTTAAAATAAACCCTTGCCGCAGATTTGATGCCATAGGCCTGATTTCCGAAATCAACCGTGTTTAAATACATCACAATGATTTCTTCCTTGGTATAGTTACGCTCTAATTTTACCGCAATTACCCATTCCTGGAATTTTTGTAAAAGGCGTTTGGCGAAATTCTTTTGTCTGCCTTCTTCAGAGAAAAGGTTCAGTGCCAGCTGTTGGGTGATGGTGGAACCACCTTGTTTTTTTCCGATCACCGCATATAGAAAGATGGTAAAAGTACGCTTGAAATCTATTCCTGAGTGCTCTTTGAAACGGATGTCTTCTGTTGCAATCAAAGCATTGATGACATTCTGGGAGATCTGAGGATAGGTCACATTTGATCGGTTCTGAACGAAATAGGTGCCCAGAACTTTTCCTTCTTCAGTAATGACTTCGGAAGCCTGATTGCTTTTCGGATGTTCGATATCTCTGAAGGAAGGAAGTTCACCGAACAAGCCAAAACCTACTGCAATAATGAAAAGTGCGAATAAAACGATTCCGGCAATTAATATTTTCCAAAGTCTATAGTTGTACTTTCTGATGTCTTCTTTCGAAAGTGGTTTATTCATTTTTAATAATTGTTTTTATAAAATTCCAGGTATTTATCCAGAATGTCCTTGCTGCTCAGCTTTTCAAAGTTTTCTTTGCTAATGATAAAGCTCTTATAAAGGTTAGCAGGGACCTTCATGATTTGTTTTAACTGTGGATTGATCTCCTCTGCATACGTTTTTGCGTCGTCGAAAGTACCAAAGTTTCCTACAAATATAAGCTGATCATTGTCAAATTCCGTCAATTGATGTCGCAGATTGTTTTCAGCATAGTTTCCACGGTTGAATTGACCGATGCCAAATCGCGAAGAACTAAGGGTTAGAGAGGCATCAGACACATGAACTACATAATAATAAATTCTGGAAACGGCAGTGCTAAAAATACCCACTACTTTTACCGGAGCAACTGGTTTTTCCGGAATTACTTCTTTTACTGTTGTGGGTACAACTGCTTTCGGCTGTTCTGTTTCTTTAGCGGGCTGACCAGGTTTGGTTTCGGTAGCCGGATTCTTTGTGCTCGCTACTACAGGGAATTGTTGTCCGAAGAATTTAGGTTCATTCGGATCAAAATCAATCAGCGCAATTGGTCTCTTTTTAAAACCCTCCAGGTGTTCGTTGATGTAAGCCAGGTGTTCCTTTACCAATGGTACAATGAGCTTATCTTCCGGGAAGCTGGTATTGATCTTCTCAAATTCAGTGATCAGCAGGTCCACATGACTGGTCCTTCCGATCGCAATGGCTTTCAGATAGGCGAACTGTGGCGCCAGGTAATTTGCCGGATTTGTTTTCAGTACCTCGTCTGCCTGTTGGATCACTGCAGCAAAATCTTTTTTCTCATACCATTCAAAGAGGTCATTATACTGTTTGTTGACCACTGTTTCCATTTCCGATTGTCTCAGAGAGAAAGAAGGATCCAGAATGGTTTTGGCATAAGTAGAAGAAGCAAATTCCGTTAATACTTTATTTTTATACACTTCGGCTTTTGCCGGATCAAGCGTTTTGTTCACCAGGAACATTCCATAATAGATGGAGGCCAGGCGGTTGTTGTTTGGATAACGGTCCAGCAGGATTTGATAAACCTCTGCTGCCTCTTTAGGATCATTCAGCTCCTGAAGGTAGAAATTGGCAATCTCATGGTAGGCATCAATGATCTTTTGATCTGATTTTGCCAATAGTTCCGGTGTAAGGGGCACGGAAGCCGTAAGGGCTTTTACTTTTGAAGCGGAATCGGGTGCTACCGCAACTACGCTGTCGGTATTTCCGGCGATTTTTCCGTTGTTGCTGTAATTTTTATTGATGTCCTGAATGGTTTCCTGGGCTGATGAACGGATGCTCTGGCGCCAGTTATTTTCCAGTTTTCTGTTGCCCCATTTTTTCTTGAAATCATTAAACCCGGT
This sequence comes from Pedobacter caeni, assembly GCF_900129215.1. Lineage (GTDB taxonomy): Bacteria > Bacteroidota > Bacteroidia > Sphingobacteriales > Sphingobacteriaceae > Pedobacter > Pedobacter caeni. The sequence goes on from NZ_FQUQ01000003.1 coordinate 340,539, forward strand.
TCCAATTGCATTGGCATTCGCAAAATAGAAACCACTGCTGGTATTGGTGTTTTTAGAGCGGCCATCATTTCCCGTTGGAAAAGGATTTAAGGGGTTCGCGGTATAACTTTCTGTTGCTTTGACGGGTTCTATTACCGGATTGGCCAGCAAATTGATTTTTGCAAGGCGTTCGGGTTCCGGAAGTTTGGCAATAGATTGGAGGGTGTCTTCCCATGAAATCACCTGATAGCGGTCCGTCAGGTATTGCAGGTTCTGGTTCTTTTTAAGAATCAGCTCATAACCAGGATAGGTTCTGGGTAAGGTATTCGCTGTACTGTCATAATACAGCTTAGCCCCCCGGTAATCCCGGAAGTGTTTAAAGTTCAGGTCTGCGATCCTTAAATATGAAAGCCCTTTCTGGTAGGCATTCTTGGTGCTGTTGCGTACAGATAAGTTATAATATTTTTTTGCCTGATCGAAATCACCGTCTCTGGCATAGGTTTCGGCCACCTGATAATACACCTGATCGTGATAATCCTCATTCTTATCATCCTTGAGCAGGGCAAGCAACTGATCCTGTTTGTTTAATTTTACCCCACTCATAAAGGCATTGAGTTTAATGCGGTTCAGATTGGCATTAAAATACATTTCGAAAGGCGCATTACTTTTCTCCACCTTTCTATAATAGGCCAGGGCTTCCGGATAGTTTTCCTGTTGCTCGGAAAGCTGTGCCAGGATATAGGTCCAGCGGATCTTTTCTGCTCCGGTAGGGTGGGCGGAAATCGCTTCCTTTAAAGCACCAATGGCTTCTGTTGCCATTCGCTGATGAATATAGATCTGAGCAATTGTTGCCAGTGGGTCTGCTTTGTTGATTTTTGTATCGGCAATGGCGATGGATAAGGTGTCCAGGACCAGGGCCGCCTCACTGTATTTGCTGAGCTGCATCAGGCTCCTTGCTTTCCAGTCTAATGCCTGGATATAGCTCTTTGTATTTGTGGGGAATGTTTTGGCAGTATAGTCAAAATATTCAGTGGCATTAAAGTAGCTCTGTTTGTAGAAGTTTGCTTTTCCCAGCAGGAGGTACGATTCATCCACATAGTTTCCGTAGCTTTTCTCTAAAAGGATGACCCTTGCTTTTTTTATGATCTCATCCATTGCAGGCAGGCTCGCTGCCTGATTGGTGCTAAAAATGTCATACTTTTCAGGGCTGATATATACGGGAAGGATCTCATCGTAGTTATCTGCATAGCTTTCTGTCAGTTCCTGCTGGTGTTCACCGAGAATGACATTGGCATTGTAAATATAATTGTAACGGGAGGTGAGGTTCTGCATAGCCCTGCTTCCGGCAGTATCTTTGTGTGAACTGCAGGCGTAGAGGATACTGGAACAAAAGATAAATAGCGTTATCTTTAGAGAGTTGATTGCGTAATTTTCCAAAAAAATGCTGATTGAGTTAAAAGCTTATAACAACAAAATATATGCAAAAGTATTTTATTCAGCAATAACTTCTTAACAAAATGGGTTTTATTTGTAGGAGATTTAATTAAGATGGAACCAAACGAAAATAAAAAGAACATAAATAATTTCGCCAAATATTCTTCTATCAGTTTTCAAATGCTGGCCACAATAGGCCTGTTTGCCTTTGCAGGGTATAAAATCGATGAATACAGGCAGAGTAAGACGCCGATCTTTACTGCAATTTTGAGCATTATCGGGGTTGTTATTTCTTTGTATCAGGTTGTAAAACAACTGAATAAAAATAACGACTGATGATTTAAAATCGCTGTAAATCCCTACTTTTGTAAAAAATTACTGATTTGAGTTTAACGCGGTTTACCCTTTACTATTTATTATACAGCTTTGTTCTGGCTGTGATTGCTTATTTCCTTCCTTCTGTTTTTCCCGACGAACTGATCCTGGTTAAGAAATTCTGGTTAGTCTTTGGCTTTTTAGCCAGCATTACCTTCATCGCATATATTCTTGCTGATTTAGGCATAAAAAAGAACCCTGAGACCGGAATTATGGCAATTATGGGCTCAATTGCATTGAAGATGATTTTTTCTATGGCTTTTGTGCTGATTTACAGCCTGAAGAGCAAGGAAAACGGCTTTGTTTTTGTCCTGAATTTTTTTTCTTTATATTTATTGTTCAGCTTCTTTGAAATATACTGTTTGTTACGTAACTTGCGCCACCAAAATAAAAAGTAAAAATCTGCGAGTAAATGGATTGTAGCCACGTTTTTGAGTTTAAAGTGAAAAGGTTAATTGTTGTTTTTACGCTGTTTTTAGCGTTTTTTTCTGTTACACCCGCAGCTTTTGCTCAGGTTGACACAGCACAAGTAACAGAAGATTCCCATGCCCAACCAGAGGCAAAGGAAAAGTTTGACATTGGTAAGTTTGCACTACACCACATTGCGGATTCGCATAGCTGGCATGTAATCGGACATACCTATATCGATCTTCCGGTGATATTGTACACCAAAGCTGGATTTGTAAACTTCAGTTCTGCTGACTTTAACCACGATGATGAGGGTAAAGTAGTAGTAGAAAGAAACGGACAACGTTTTGTGAAGATGCACGAAAAGATCTATTATGCATCTGATGCAGCTAACGAGCACGGGCAGTTCCTGAGCCTGGATGAGAAACATCATGCATCAAACGCACGTCCTTTGGATTTATCCATTACCAAGAACGTTTGTACCCTGATCTTATCGATCATCATTCTCCTTGTTGTATTTATCAATGTAGCCAACGGTTACAAAAAACGTGTAGGAAAATCGCCTAAAGGATTACAATCCTGGATGGAGCCGATCATCCTGTTTGTACGTGATGATATTGCGAAACCGAATCTTGGACATAAATATGAGCGCTTCATGCCTTATTTATTAACCGTATTCTTTTTCATCTGGTTCAACAATATGCTGGGATTAATTCCTTTCTTACCAGGTGGAGCGAACTTAACAGGTAACATCGCAGTAACGATGATCTTAGCAATCGCTACATTCTGCCTTACGGTATTCAATGGTAACAAATACTACTGGAAACACATCTTTATGCCTGATGTACCATGGTGGATGTACATTGTAATGGTTCCGGTAGAGTTGTTCGGTATCTTTACCAAACCTATTGCCTTAATGATTCGTTTGTTTGCGAACATCACTGCAGGACACATTTTAGTGTTGTCATTAATCTGCCTTGTGTTTGTATTCAACAGCTTATACATTGCCCCGGTATCGATCGCATTTGCGGTGTTTATTGGCGCCATAGAGTTATTGGTTGCTTTTATCCAGGCCTTTATCTTTACCATTTTGTCTGCCCTGTTTATCGGAATGGCAATTGAAGAACACCATTAATTAGAATTATTTTTTAACAACAATTAATATATAAAATCATGATTACAGGAAGTATTGCTGCAATTGGTGCAGGATTAGCTGCGATTGGCGCTGGTCTGGGTATCGGACGCATTGGTGGTTCAGCTATGGACGGTATTGCTCGTCAACCAGAAGCTGCCTCTAAAATTCAAACTGCAATGTTAATCGCTGCTGCCTTCGTTGAGGCTGTTGCGCTTTTCGCAGTAGTAGTTGCCCTAATGGGTAATGGCTAAAAATTAAAAGGTGCCAGGTGTAAGCCTGGTACCATTTATTGTTAAAAAAGAAAAAAATATTAATATATACATCAGATGGAATTATTATTACCTGAATTTGGCCTAGTTATCTTTCAATCCATTGCTTTCTTATTGCTAATGTTCCTATTGGCAAAATTTGCCTGGAAACCTGTTTTAGCAGCAATTAAAGAACGTGAGCAATCGATCGATGAGGCTTTAAATAAAGCTGAACTGGCGAAACAAGAAATGACCCGTTTAACTGCTCAGAATGAGGAGTTGATGAAGTCTGCCCGTGCTGAACGTGATTTGATCTTGAAAGAAGCAAAAACGCTTAAAGATAATATCGTTAATGAAGCTAAACTTTCAGCACAAACTGAAGGCGCTAAATTAATTGAAAAGGCTAAGATTGAAATTGAAAACCAAAAGAAAGCTGCTTTGGCAGAATTGAAAAACCAGGTTTCTACGCTATCACTGGATATCGCAGAACGTGTGTTGCGTAATCAATTACAGGACAAAGCTACCCAACAGGATTTAGTTGCTAATCTTTTAAAAGATGTTGAATTAAACTAGTTGATAGTTTGTTTAGCCAAATTAGATAAAAATGTTAGAAAATAAAGCAGCATCGAGATACGCCAAATCGTTAATAGATCTTTCTACTGAGCAGAATGCTTTGGAAGAAATCAAAAACGATATGGTTCTTTTAGATCAGGTAATTGATCAGAATCCGGAATTAGAAGCCATTCTTAAAAACCCTATCGTTCCTTTAGATAAGAAGTCAGGGATTTTGGAAAACATCTTTGGAGCCAAAGTAAATGCGGTAACCAAAGCCTTCTTAAAACTGGTGGTAAACAAAGGACGTTCTGAAATCTTATTCGGAACAGCAAAAGCCTTTATTCAGCAATACAATGTGATTAAAGGAATTGTAACTGCTGAGGTAACTTCAGCTACCGAACTGACTGAAGCAAACAGGGCAGAGATCGTAGCGATAGTGAAAAAGGAAGTAGGCGCTAATGAAGTGGTGATTAAAGAAAAAGTTAATGACAAGCTGATTGGCGGTTTTATTTTAAAGGTTGGGGATAAGCAGTTTGATGCAAGTATCGCCAATGGTTTGAATAAACTTAAAAAAGAATTTGCTCAGGGAATTGTTTAACTTGAGTATTTAATAATAGAAGATAACATATACTGATTTACAAAAGAAATAATATAAAATTATGGTAGAGGTAAGACCAGACGAAGTATCGGCAATTATCAGGCAACAATTGGCGGGCTTTAAATCAGAAGCAGAACTTGAAGAAGTTGGTACCGTATTGCAGGTGGGTGATGGTATTGCCCGTGTTTATGGTTTAACTAAAGTTCAATCCGGCGAGTTAGTTGAATTTGAAAACGGCTTGCAAGGTATTGTTTTGAACCTTGAAGAAGATAATGTTGGTGTGGTTTTATTAGGCCCATCTGACACGATCAAAGAAGGTGATACGATTAAACGTACTAAGAAAATCGCCTCTATCAAAGTTGGTGAAGGTATGTTAGGTCGCGTGGTGAACACTATGGGTGAGCCAATCGACGGTAAAGGACCAATCATTGGCCAGACTTATGAAATGCCGATCGAGCGTAAAGCTCCTGGGGTAATCTATCGTCAGCCGGTTACTGAGCCTTTGCAAACTGGTATCAAAGCTATCGATGGGATGATTCCAATCGGTCGTGGTCAACGTGAGTTGGTTATTGGTGACCGTCAGATTGGTAAAACTGCGGTATGTATCGATACGATCATCAACCAAAAAGAATTTTACGAAGCAGGTAACCCTGTATTCTGTATATATGTTGCTTGCGGACAAAAAGCAAGTACTGTAGCGAACATCGTTCGTACATTAGAGGAAAACGGTGCAATGCCATATACGGTTGTTGTTGCTGCTTCTGCTGCTGAACCTGCTCCATTACAGTTCTATGCTCCTTTCTCTGGTGCAGCGATCGGTGAGTTCTTCCGTGATACGGGTAGACCGGCACTAATTGTTTATGATGATTTGTCTAAACAGGCTGTAGCTTACCGTGAGGTTTCTCTATTGTTACGTCGTCCACCGGGTCGTGAGGCTTATCCAGGTGACGTGTTCTATCTTCACAGTCGTTTATTAGAGCGTGCGGCTAAGATCAACTCTAACGATGAGATCGCACAGGCAATGAATGATCTTCCTGAATCATTAAAAGGTATCGTTAAAGGTGGTGGTTCATTAACTGCTCTTCCGATTATCGAAACTCAGGCTGGTGACGTTTCTGCATATATCCCTACGAACGTAATTTCAATTACTGACGGACAGATCTTCTTAGAAACCAACTTGTTCAACGCAGGTATCCGTCCGGCAATTAACGTAGGTATCTCGGTATCACGTGTGGGTGGTAACGCGCAGATCAAATCAATGAAAAAAGTTGCTGGTACATTGAAACTGGATCAGGCACAATACCGTGAGCTAGAGGCTTTCTCTAAATTCGGTTCTGACCTTGATGCAGCTACGAAATCAGTTCTTGATAAAGGTTCACGTAACGTGGAAATCCTTAAACAAGGACAGTTCTCTCCAATGACTGTTGAGAAACAAGTAGCAATTATCTATATCGGTACTAAAAACTTAATGCGTTCAGTTCCTGTAAATAAAGTAAAAGAATTTGAAGCTGAGTATTTACAACAACTGGAATTACGTCATCCTGATACTTTGAAAGCGTTAAAAGCTGGAAAATTTGATGATCAAATTACCGGAGTGTTGGAAACTGTTGCAAAAGAGCTTTCAAGTAAATACTAATTACTCTCGACTGAAGAATAAAAAAGAATGGCTAATTTAAAAGAAGTAAGAATACGTATATCATCGGTGCAATCTACACAGCAGATCACCAAAGCCATGAAAATGGTTTCGGCTGCGAAGTTGAAGCGTGCGACCAATGCGATTGTTCAGCTACGTCCGTATGCTACAAAGCTTAAAGAGATCTTAGGAAATCTTTCCGCAAGCTTAGAAGGATCATCGTCACCGTTTATTCAGGAACGTGAACCTAATAAGGTATTGATTGTAGTGGTTTCTTCTAACCGTGGTTTAGCTGGTGCCTTTAACATGAACGTGATTAAAGCAACCAATAACTTAATCGCGGAAAAATATAGCGAACAATACAAAAAAGGTAACGTAAGTATCGTGGCTATCGGTAAGAAATCTCAGGATTTCTACGAGAAACGTAACTATAACGTCATCGGAAACAACAACGAAGTATATACAGCGCTTACTTTCGAAAATGTAACCAAGATCACTGATTCGATCATGGCCGGCTTCGAAAAAGGAACGTTTGATAAAGTAGAGTTGGTGTACAACAGGTTCAAAAATGCCGCTGTTCAGATCATTACTACCGAGCAGTTGTTACCTCTGCCTAAAACTGAAGATGCTGAAGAAGTAAAATCTGCTCACGTAGTGGATTATATTTTAGAGCCTTCTCAGGAGCAGATCGTGGAGCAGTTGATTCCTAAATCTATCAAAATTCAATTGTATAAAGCAGTACTGGATTCTCATGCTTCTGAGCATGGTGCCCGTATGACTTCAATGGATAAAGCAACTGAAAATGCCGGTGATTTATTGAAAGCCTTAAAGCTTTCTTACAACCAGGCACGTCAGGCCGCAATTACCACAGAGCTTACAGAGATTGTAAGTGGTGCAGCAGCATTGAACGGTTAATTTACCTGATATCTAATTTGAAAAGGCCGAATCATATATTTATGATCGGCCTTTTTGTTTTACTTATTCTGGTGGCTGTTGAACCTGAGCTTCACAGATTCCCCCCTTCAAGAGAGAAAATATCACTAATTTTGTCCAGTAAATTGTTTTCATTGATTTAAATTGAAAATGCCAATTATATGAATTTAGCGTCGCTTAAAATTGAATTAAAAAGAAACAAATTACCCTATTATATTAAAAATCTGCTTAAGCAGGCAGTCCCGAAAAAGGTCTTTGAAGAGAGATTGGCAGTAAAGCTTAAGTCAATTGAGAAGTTCAGTACGGATGAAATATTAGAGCGGGTTAGGTATTATAATCAACTGGATGAGTCTTTGCAATTCGCTCCCGGCAGCACCAGACTGGATGAAGTAAAACTTATTAAATCTGCCAATGCCTATAAAATCGATACGCTGGCATATGCGAGGTATTTTCCGAAACATTTTAAAGCCGATTTTATATTTGGTGATGTGGTTCATGTGGCATCCGAGCCGTCATTCCAGAAATCAAGACCTATTGCTTCAGATAACGCGAATGGGATTTTATTAAATCTGGACAGAAAAAGACATTTCTTCTTTGTAGATGATCCCATCTCTTTTGAAAATAAGAAAGACATGTTAATTGGTCGTGGTGCCATCGTGCAAGCCCATAGGATCGACTTTATGAATAAATACTTTGGTGGAGCAGGGCTGGATTTGGGACAAACAAATGTATCAGGGGGAAACCCGGACTGGATCAAGCCCAAAATCTCCATGTATGACCACCTCAAATACAAATTTATTCTGAGTCTGGAAGGTTATGATGTGGCTACCAATCTAAAATGGATTATGTCTTCGAACTCAGTTGCCGTAATGCCGAAGCCAAAGTACGAAACCTGGTTTATGGAAGGTACTTTGGAACCTAACGTTCATTACATACAGATTGCCGATGATTATTCTAACCTGATGGAGGTGCTGGACTACTACATTACCCATCCGGAAAAGGCAAAGGAAATCGCTGCCAATGCAAACGCATTTGTTCGGAAATTTCAAAATAAAGAGAAGGAAGACCTGATCTCTTTATTGGTTCTGGATAAGTATTTCCGTCTGACTTCCCAGTATTAACTGGTTAAATCAGGGCAGCAGAAGGTGCTCCATTCTGCTGCCTGATCTTTTGTAAGTACCTGTTACTGTAAGTTCAGAATGTTCTTGTCCTTAGGATATTTCACAGAATAACTGATCCTGATGGTTTCTGTTGCCCCTGCTTTCAGGCTTAGTTTCCAGGTCAGCACTCCTGTTTCTTTGTTAATGGCAGCGCCATCTGCAGCGAGGAGTTCGACTTCCATATCTTTATCAGTAGATACCGGATATTGATCTTTAAGTAACAGGTTGACCGCTTCTTTCTTTCCGTTACGCAATCTGATCTCATAAGTAAAGGTTTGCTTCTTGCTGCTTCCGATAAATTTAACGCCTGTTTGCTCTGCTATTTTTTCTCTTTTAATGGTGATTTTTTTATCTCTTCCCATACTTAAGTTCAACGTATCTGTTGTGGCATTCGGGTTAATGAAAGATTTGCCCACATAGCTGTTCTCAAAGATGATATTGGCTTCGCCTGGTAAGAGGTTCAATTTGTCGTAATTCGTGATCTCCGCCATTAAAAATGCGTCACCGTCCACCTTAGGGACGCTATAGTATTTGAAATTCGCAGGCTGACTGAATTCTTTCAGCGTCACGCTATGCGGTTTGCTGTTAGAAGCGATATCATAAGGAATTTCAATGTCAAAAGAGGCGTTTAACATATTCTCATTCTGGGTCATTGCAACTCCTGCAATCTGCCCCTGAAGCGGTCTGGCTATGACTGCTTCAGCCAGCACCTTTTCGTCGTTCATTGGCGCACGGGTTTCCATGGTCTGAATTCTGTTCTGATAAGCCTGTTTCTTATTGATGTAAGCATATTGCGGATCTCCAAATTGAAGGAACCATGCCGACAATAAAGGAGCCGTTCCGTTTTGAGATGGATTTCCGGTCGAAAGACTAAGTTTTACTTTCTTCCAGTCCAGCCCGGTAGATTGCGTTACATTGGCTTTGTAAACAATTTTCAACGGAGATGAAGTGTTTTCAGCGCGCAGGTCATAGAAAGCGATCCAGGCGGCATTAGGACTCAGATAACTGATGTTAAAGTCTGCAGTGCTGGCTTCTGTAGCCATTACCTGCAACACGATCTGACCAGTGGTGCCGGTTTTGTCATGACTCAATTCCTGTAATTGCTGTTGCATTCTGGCAATTTTCTTTTGCTGAATGTCCTCAGCTTCTTTTAAACTGAAAATGTTGTTCCTTAATTCCAGTTGTTTGCTTTTATAGTAGTCAGCAACTTTCATCAGCTCTGTCACGTTTACGCCAGTATTCACACCGCCAATTGCCTGGTTTTTGTCCAGCAAAACGAGTAGATTCTCTTCTACAATCCGCTTGTTTTGCACTTTGTTTAATTCTCTTTTTACGATTTGTAAACTGTCTTCCACTTTGATGTAAGCCGGACTTTTGTTTTCGTTTTTTAAGAAATCTCTGGAAAAACTGGTAGATAAAATAGTGACACTCGATGGCACACCAACCTGAATGCTGCTCTCGTCAATGGCATTGGCCATATTGTTCAGGATGATTTCACTGGTGCCGGCAGGCAGACTTACTCTTGCTTTATGGTTGAGTTCTGCACCCAAACTGTAAACCGTAACGGATTCCAGCTGACTGTTAAAGGAGCGGGGAGATTGTGCATAGCTATAAGTAATGCTGAATGTTGTCAGGAGAATTAAATAGATTCTTTTCATTTGATGATGTTTTTATTAGGATGCAATAATTAAAGATAATCCATAAGTTGGAATTTGACTGAAATTTATACCGCTGTTATAGCGCTTTTTGTTTAATTAATATTATTTTTGTGCCATAAATTAAAAACACTATGGAACAGACACCAAAGCACAATACAGATAGCATGAAAAGAGCTAATGAGGTATCCATCTATAAATTGATGACTGTAGGAATTATTATTAGCATTGTAGGCGTTTATTTGCGTTTTGCTGGAGATTCTATGACTTTATCGATCGTATCCTGGGCAATTTTATTTATCGGATCTTTTATCGCTTGTAAAGGCGTATTCAAAATATTAGCTGCTTAGTTCTCAGGCAGTATCTTCTTAAAAAGTCCTCATGTGCAAAAGCGCATGGGGACTTTTTATTGAGCCATATTTTCGTTAATTTCTTTTTCATAGGTTACCTTATTCAAGATCTGGTATTAAGAGAAAAACCTAACTGATTAATATTATGAAAAAATATTTAATCTATTGTATCTTTGCAATAGCTGTTTCCGCCTGCAATCAACAAAATAAATCTCATAACGAAAGTGCGGACCAGACAGCGGCTTCTTTGGAAGTAACTGATTCTGCCATGGTAGAGAAGATCATCAAGACCGCTGATATGCGTTTCAGGGTCAAAGATGTACAGCGTACCAAGGAGAAACTGGGAGAACTGATCAAATCTGAAGGAGGGACGCTTTGGGAGTTTTCTATCCAGAGTAGCGTAGAACGTTCAGAAAAAGTTGGCTATTCTGCGGATTCTTTACTGGAGCTGACTTCTTATCGCGTGGAAGGTTCGGTCGTGGCTAAAGTTCCATCCGAGAAACTGGATGCCTTTACCAATAAAGTAGCCGGAATGGCCGTGTTTGTTGACCAGCAGTCGATGAAACTGGACGACCAAAGCATTTCCTACCTGTCTAATAAGTTGAAAAACCAAAACCGCGTTGAAGCAGTTGCACAACTAAACAAACATGCCAATAAGAAAAGCAATAATGTGGAGACGGCATTGAATGTAAAAGATGATTATATCGATAAGAAGATTGAAAACATGAGTATAGATTCCAGGGTAAAGTATAGTGACATTACACTGAATTTTTATCAGGACAATACGGTGTCTAAATTGGTGGTTGGGAATGATAACTTATCCGATTACCGCCCTGGATTTTTCAGAAGATTAGGGCTGAACATTCAGAATGGATGGGTCATCTTTAAAGAGTTTGTATTGGTGCTGGCCAACTTGTGGATGCTGATTTTAGTCGCGCTGGCAGGGTATTTTACATTCAGGTACTACCGCAAAAGAAGGAAGTTAACCCTGGGACAATAAGCGCTGAGCGGAAAATCATCCGTTCCTGATTTGGAAAGCCTCCAAATTGATTGCCCAAAATGTTAGACTGCACAGCCCCCAAAAAGTAAGACACTTTTTGAGGGCTTTTTTTATTTTAAACGTTTTTTATTGTCTTTGGCAAAAGCCTCCCATCCGGAATAAGACTTCCCGGAACCTGAGGTGCTGACCCGCTGAAAAGAATGACAAACTGCAACGGCTAAACCATCCGTCGCATCGAGAAACTCCGGAGTCTCTTTAAAGTTCAACAACCTTTGCAACATTGCTGCCACTTGTTCCTTTCCTGAGCTTCCGTTTCCGGTAATGGATTGTTTGATCTTGCGGGGAGCATATTCCGTGATCGGAATATTTCTGGATAATGCGGCTGCCATGGCTACACCCTGTGCACGGCCTAACTTTAACATCACCTGGATATTTTTCCCATAAAAGGGGGCCTCGAGTGCCATCGTATCCGGTTTATATTGGTCTATCAGCACCACTGTCTTTTCAAAAATCCGCTGTAGCTTTAAAAAATGATCGTCTAAATGATCCATACGGACAATCCCCATGGTAATCATTTCGATTTTACTGCCCTTTTCCAATATCACACCATAACCCATAATCGAAGTGCCCGGATCAATTCCCATGATCACCCTTTCCTTTTTTTCCACCAACATAAAACAATATTAAGCATATTTGCAGATAGTAAAAGCAAAAAAGTTGACTTCACAGTACAAAAAAGTAATTTCATATCTTCTTAAAGCCGGAATTGTTTTTTTCGCATTTTGGTTTGTTTATAGTAAACTGACTGCGAATAAAAACTTAAAGGACTTCAAAAACCTGTTGACACAGATCCCTCAATGGGAGATTTTTTGTGTATTGGGCTTCGTCTTGTTCCTGATGCTGGTCAACTGGGGCCTGGAAGCGGTCAAGTGGAAAAGATTAATAGCAAGTGTAGAGCGGATCAGTTTGTGGAAGTCTGTCGCTTCTGTGTTCTGTGGGCTCACATGGGCGGTATTCACCCCCAACAGGATCGGAGAGTACGGCGGAAGGGTATTCTTCCTTTCTCCAAAAAGAAGGATCATAGGGGTAGTGGCTATGGCGGTTGGAAATATCGGTCAGATGGTACTGACCAATGTTTTTGGTGCCATTGCTTTTTGTGTTTTTATCTATCGTTTCGTAAACATTGATCCCTTGCTTTTTTATGGATTGGTATTTCTGGCCCTGATCTTCTGTCTGTTCTTTATCATATTTTATTTTAATATCAAATGGTTAAACGGGCTGCTGCTTTCTATGCGCTTTACCAGAAAGTATAAGAAATTCTATAATATCCTGGCCAGGTACCAAAAGAAAGAACTGCTAAAAATATTGTTACTTTGTTTCTCCAGATACCTCGTTTTCAGTACCCAGTATTTTATTTTATTCTTCTGGCTGATCCCTAACCTGCATTATCTGGAAATTCTGATGATGGTGAGTATCCTCTTCTTTGTACAATCGACCCTCCCTTCCCTGGATCTGTTTGACATCGGGGTGAGAACGGCTACTGCTTCCTATTTTTTCAGCTCGATCACCGATCAGGAAGTCGCGGTGATTGCTTGTACTGCCAGCATCTGGCTGATAAATATTATTATTCCTGCTATATTAGGCACTTATTTCGTATTTAAACTTAACTTTTTTGGAAATCATCAGCGTAGCTAGCTATATCACCTCTTTTTTAACGGTCTTGTACGTCCTGGTGGTGGTGGCTTTTATCAGAGGCTGGCACAAACTAACCTATTATCAGCCCACACAACCTGCCTTTAAAACTAAGGTTTCTATTCTGGTTGCTGCACGCAATGAAGCGGCCAATATTTCAAAAACACTGGACGACCTGTGCGCGCAGAGCTACGATCCTGCATTAACGGAAATCATTTTTATTGACGATCACTCTACGGATGATACGGCAAAAATCATTGCTTCCTATGCCTCAAAAGGAGTGAAGCTGATCCAGCTTAATGAAGATCGGGCACTCAATTCTTATAAGAAAAAAGCCATACAGACAGCAATAGGGGAATCTACAGGAGACCTGATCATCACAACCGATGCAGATTGCCGGATGGGAAAAGACTGGCTTAAAACAATTGTTGGTTTTTATGAAGAGAAACAATATAAAATGATCTCATCGCCTGTGGCTTATTTTGAAGAAAAGAGCTTTTTTGAACGGGCACAGGCATTGGAATTTTTATATCTGATTGGTCTTGGGGCCTCCACGATAGGAAATAAGAAACCATCCACCTGTAACGGGGCTAATCTTGCCTATGAAAAAGCTGCTTTTTATGAGGTTGGTGGCTTTAAGGGGATTGATGATTTGGCTTCCGGAGATGACGAATTGCTGTTGCATAAGATCGCGGCACGTTTTGACAATAATATAGGGTTTTTAAAACACCATGATGCAGTTGTGTTTACCCATGCAAAACCTACGCTGGGCGAATTTATCCAGCAACGGAAACGCTGGGCTTCGAAAAGTACACGATATAAGAACAAGTCGATTATCGTATTGGGTGTTGGCATCTGGCTCTTTAATGTGAGTATCCTGTTGAACATTGCTATCGGCTTATTTAATGGATTTTTTCTGCAGCTGGCTTTAGGGCAATTGCTGGTCAAAATCATCGTAGAATTGTTATTTTTATACGATGTCACAGGTTTTGCAAAAAGAAGGAAATTACTTGTTTTATTGCCGCTGCTCAACCTGATGCACATTGTTTATATCGTATATATCGGCATTGCCGGAAACTCAGGGAAATACAACTGGAAAGACAGAATGGTGAAATAATGGAAATCAATAATAGCCCTTCAAGAAAAGTATGGAAGCGATTCAGGAAAAATAAGATGGCTTTCGCTGGGCTGTTGTTTATTCTGCTGATGGTTGTACTTGGGATCCTGGGCTACCTGATCACTCCGGACCAGACACCTCATGCGAATACCATGCATTTACAGCTGAGCAATAAGAAGCCTGGAAGGACGTTCGACTTTCTGGTGATCCACAGGCATCAGCACATTAAAAAGGTAAATTTACTGGAACTGATGTTGTTCGGGCAAGCCTCAGATATCAAAAGTATTCCGGTTACCAGTTATCGTGAGGAAGGAAACAAGGTCTATGCAAGGGAATATCTTGGGGATGACGAGCAGTCGGAAGAATCGGTATATCCATTACTTAAAGAAAACAGGTTTCAGCAAACTTTCTGGCTGGGAACCGATATTTATGGAAGAGACTTGCTGAGCAGGTTAATCCTGGGGATTCGGGTATCTTTATCCGTTGGCCTGATGGCGGTACTCATTTCTCTTTTTATAGGCCTTAGTTTAGGTGCCGTTGCGGGTTATTTTGGGGGGCAAATTGACGCAGCGATCAGCTGGTTTATGAATGTCATTTGGTCTCTGCCCTCTCTTTTACTGGTGATTGCCATCTCATTTGCCCTGGGGAAAGGATTCTGGCAAATCTTTATTGCCGTTGGTTTATCTACCTGGGTAGATGTTTCCAGATTGGTGAGGGGACAGGTTATGGCTTTAAAACAAGTAGAATTTGTGGAGGCTTCCAAGGCATTGGGCTTCTCTACGTCCAGAACGATCATTAAACATATTTTGCCTAATATTGCCGGCCCGATCCTGGTTGTCGCTTCTGCCAACTTTGCTTCTGCCATTCTTCTGGAAACAGGACTGAGCTTTTTAGGTTTTGGAGCACAGCCACCGATGCCAAGCTGGGGCGGTATGATCAAGGAGCATTATGGCTATATCATTATGGATGCCGCATACCTGGCCATTTTACCGGGACTGGCCATTATGATCACGGTATACGCTTTCAACTTACTGGCCATCGGACTTAGGGATGCTTTTGATGTGAAATCACAAAATATATCCGTTTAATTTTGAATTTTTTTAAATTGCAATATGCTGTTAAATAGTTACCAGAGTGAATTAATTGAGGCGGGCTGCGATGAAGCCGGCAGGGGATGCCTGGCCGGACCTGTATTTGCTGCCGCTGTGATCCTTCCCCCGGATTTTATTGCCGGAGTGCTGACAGATTCAAAGAAACTGAACCATAAACAGCGTGATGCCTTAAGACTGATCATCGAGAAAGAAGCCATCGCCTGGGCAGTAGCCGAAGTTGACCATCTTGAAATTGATAAGATCAATATCTTAAATGCTTCTTTTTTAGCGATGCATAGAGCGATAGAAAAACTGAGTGTGAAACCCCAGTTCCTGAGCATTGACGGGAACCGCTTCAAGGCCTATCCGGAGATCCCTCATTCCTGCATCGTTAAAGGAGACGGAAAATACCTGAACATTGCTGCTGCCTCTATCCTGGCAAAAACCCATCGTGATGAGTACATGACGGGCATTGCGGAGGAGTATCCTGTTTACCAATGGAAGAAAAATAAAGGATATCCAACTATAGACCATAGAAACGCAGCTTTAAAGCATGGATTATCGCCATATCACCGTAAAACTTTCACAATTACACAACCTCAATTGGCCCTGTTTTCCGAAATAGAAGGATAATTTGTATTTTCACGTGATTTGAAAACATTAATACTCACGAACAGAATACCTTTTCCGCCCAATAGTGGCTATCCGATTGTGGTATATAATACCATAAAAGGATTGTTGAAACTGGGTGTAGAGATTACTTTGTTCAGTATTAACCCCAATAAATACCGGGTAGATGTAGAGGACATCTATGATCCTTTGTTTGAACAGATCAAATTTCATTCTTTTAACCTCGATACTGAGGTGAATGTTTATGGAGCCCTGCTGAACATTTTCTCTAATCAATCTTATAATGTATCACGTTATTTTGATGAAGATGCGGCCAAATTACTTGGTGATATTTTAAAAGAAAATGACTTCGACATCATTCAGTTTGAAGGACTCTTTGTAGTGCCTTATCTGGATGTGGTGAAAGAGAACAGCAAGGCAAAAGTGATCTACAGGGCACATAATATTGAATTTGATGTTTGGGAGCGGATTGCGCTCACAGAGAAATTCACCCCCAGAAGAAGTTACCTTCAATTCCTGGCACGTCGTTTAAAGGTCTATGAAACAGAGCAGATCAACCGTTTTCATCAGGTCTTTGCCATTAGTGAGCAGGACAGGCAAAGTATTTTAAGGTTTGGCTGTAAAACACCACTTGAAGTTTTTCCGGTAGCACTCGATTTTGAGAAATACATCACTGACCCCTCCAAGACGAGTTTCCCGACTTTGTTCCATTTGGGCGCAATGGACTGGCGGCCAAATAAAGAAGGCCTGGAATGGTTTCTGGATGAGATCTGGCCGGATATCGAGAAGCTCAATAGTGAACTGCGTTTCTATATTGCGGGAAAAAACATGCAGAAGCAGTTTTTTGAGTATGATTCCGAAAATCTGGTGGTAGAGGGAGAGGTTTTTGATGCCGTGGAGTTTATCAATTCCAAAGCGATCATGATTGTCCCTTTATTGTCCGGAAGCGGAATGAGAGTAAAGATCATTGAGGGCATGGCGATGAGAAAATGCATCATTGCCACGAGCATGGCTGCCGAGGGGATCAAGTGCGAAAACGGAAAAGATATTCTGATTGCAGATACTGCCGATGAGTTCTACAGAGCCATCCTGCAATGCATCACCAATCCTAAAAAATGGCGCGAGATTGGAGAAAATGCAAGAAAAACAGTGGAACGTGATCATGATGTCCGGTTCATCGCAGAAAGAATGTTGAATATCTACCAAAAATTACTTACTGTATAATTTTTATGTACTTTTGCCCACGTTTTACAGGCCTGCATCCGGGATGATTTCCTGCATCATGGTTTTTAAAACAGACGGACTACGAAAAAACAAGTTGAACCATAAAAAAACAAATATATACTGATGAAGAATACCGCATTAACAGATAAACACATTTCATTAGGTGCCAAAATGGTGCCTTTCGCAGGATATAACATGCCGGTTCAGTATGAAGGAATCAATGCAGAACATGCGGTCGTAAGAGGTGGTGTCGGCGTTTTTGATGTAAGCCATATGGGTGAATTCATCCTGAAAGGCGAAAATGCTTTAGATTTAATTCAACGTGTAACCAGTAATGATGCCTCGAAACTTTACGATGGTAAAGTTCAGTATTCTTGTCTGCCGAATGAAGATGGTGGTATCGTAGACGATTTATTGGTGTACAGAATCGACGAAAAAACTTACATGCTGGTTGTGAATGCTTCCAACATTGAAAAAGACTGGAACTGGATCCAAAAATATAATGATAAAGATGTAGAGATGCACAACATCTCTGATAAAACTTCCCTTTTAGCAATCCAGGGTCCTAAAGCTGCTGAAGCACTTCAGAGTTTAACTGAAGTTGACCTGGCTTCTATGGAATATTACAACTTCGTTAAAGGAACTTTTGCAGGGATAGAAAATGTAGTGATTTCTGCTACAGGTTATACCGGTGCAGGTGGTTTTGAAATCTATTTTGACAATGAACATGCAGATGTGATCTGGGATGCCATCTTTGAAGCGGGTAAACCTTTTAACATTAAGCCAATCGGCCTGGGTGCACGTGATACCCTGCGTTTAGAGATGGGTTTCTGCTTATACGGAAATGACATTGATGATGCGACTTCTCCAATCGAAGCCGGTTTGGGATGGATCACGAAGTTCAGCAAGAAATTTACCAATTCAGAAGCATTGCTTGCACAGAAAGAAGCTGGTGTGGCACGTAAGCTGATTGGATTTGAAATGATCGACAGAGGTATTCCACGTCATGATTATGAAATCGTAGACATCGATGGCAACGTAACCGGAAGGGTAACTTCAGGTACTCAGGCTCCATCCTTACAAAAAGCAATCGGAATGGGATACATTGACAAAGCTTTAGCCAAAGAAGGTACTGAGATTTACATCAATATCCGTAACAGTAAAATTAAAGCGAAAGTGGTTAAATTCCCTTTTACAAAATAAGCTAAAAAACACCTTTATCATCCCATAAATTGCCAATGCCAAAAAGTATAGAAGTTTGTTTAACGCCCGCACTGCTTGATCTGTATGCTATAGAAGAAAGTATTGTGGTGGTGATTGATATTTTAAGAGCAACATCATCTATTGTTTATGGTATTGATAACGGGGCCAGTGCAATCATCCCTGTCGCACAGATAGAAGATTGTCTGAGCTATGCAGATAAAGGTTTTTTATTGGCAGCAGAACGAAATGGAGAAGTGGTTGAAGGCTATGACTTCGGCAATTCTCCATTTTCTTATACTCCGGAAAAAGTAGCCGGGAAAACGGTGGTGCTAACCACTACCAATGGTACCAAAGCCCTTCATCTGGCAAGAACAAGGGCACATCAGGTCGTGATCGGCTCTTTTCTGAACCTGGAATCGTTATGTAACTGGCTTCGCATCCAGAACAAAAATGTCTTGTTGTTATGCGCTGGCTGGAAGGATAAATTCAATCTGGAAGATACTTTATTTGCAGGAGCAGTGGTTAATGAACTACGTCAGGATTTTGCTCATTTTGACGATTCCTGTGTTGCGGCAGAAGATTTATACCTGTTGGCTAAGGATGACCTGCGGACTTACCTCCATAAATCTTCCCATAGCCACCGTCTGGCAGAACTCAACATCGAAGAAGATGTGAAATTCTGTCTTCAGCTCAACATCTGCAAGGCCATCCCTGTATTGTCGGGAGATGCCCTCGTTGCAATTAAAGCTTAGATTTTCCGAACTCAGTAATCAGTTCCTGCAGACTTTCGTTGGATTTGATTGTCTTTAAGGTTTGCTCATAAGCCAGCCAGTAAATGGTTTCTGCCTTTTTCATATCGAAAGTACTGATGTCACCCATTCCTTTAGGTTCGACTAAAGCGTTACAGAAAGACACTTTCTGTTCCATATCTTTGTTGATCGACATGACCCCTGCTCTTTTCATCAATGAGGAAATATTGGTGATCTTATCGACCGTATTTAAATGGTTACAGGAAGAGCCAATGATATAATCGCAATCGGTTAACAGGGGTTCAATCGGGAAATTGTTTAAAATCCCGCCATCTACAAACATCTGGTTTTCGATCATAATGGGCTTGAATATTCCGGGAATACAGCTGGAGGCAAGTACCGCCCTGATGAGTGGCCCCTCCGTAAAATAAACGATTCTTCCTTCACTGAAATTCGTTGCTGCAATGGTAAGCGGTATTTTCAGATTTTCTATCCGGTCTTCGGGAAGGTGTTCTTTCAACAGCTCCTCTACATGCTCAATGTTGATCAGGCCTAAAGAACCCAATGCAGGTCTGATGAAGCGCAATAATTTCGCTTTGATAAAGATGTCTAACCCTTTTTCAGGATCAATTCCTGAAGCATAAAAAGCCCCTGCAATAGAGCCTGCACTTGTTCCACTGATGTGGCTAAAGGTGATTCCTGCATTCTTGAACGCTTTTAAAACGCCCAAATGCGCGATTCCCCGAATGCCACCACCTGATAATACGATTCCTACTTTAGTCATAAGGTTATATTCTTTTGCTATTTAGGCTTATATTTTGACATGTTCAAGATTTTTTGAGGATCTTTTTCAGCCATCAGCTGTTGAAGGCTGATGTTCTTATTCTCCTGCATGTATTTTCTCACCATCTGCCAGCCCATCCAAACCCCTAATTTAGGTGCAGATTCGTTTTTCTCTCCCAGCCCCGGGGTAAAAGGGCCTTCGCCGAGGAATACCTGGATTCTTTGATAATCGGTTTCAAACAAGAGCTTATTTTGAAGTAAATATGCCCAGATGTCTTTCTCATAGGTTTTGCACCAGTCTAACTGGGGTTTTGTATAGCCGATTTTAACCGAGTCCGGTACTTCATCTGCCAGCACCTGATCCATAAAGTAAAGGATTTTTCCGTTCTGAATCATTTTGGATAGTAAGGTGCGGTCTTCATCCCGCTCCGGGAGCAGTTCTTCCCTGGCATAGGTTTCGGTAATCCTGGGAACCACATATTCCGGACTGAAACGACGGGAAAGGTAAGCCGGTACACTCTGCACAATGGCCCCATAGAACTTGCTGTTTTTCCCCAGGAACATGTCCAGTCCGATGCCCATATAATCATCGCCAATAGGGGTCTGTACAGCAAACCCCGAGATAAAAGAAATCATCTTTGGAACCTTTACATTCGGATAGTAATGTTTTACGTATTTGAAGGTTTGTGTCAGGTCTTTTTCAATGCCTCCCATATCTTTAAACACGCTGTCGGTCTCGCGGTTCAGATCAGTATAAGCCTGATCTTTATATAAGGTAGAAAGGATTTCCGTATTGCTGTAGCTCGGATCACCGACCATGCGGTGTACAAAGTCATTGTAAAATGCACCGTATTTTCCCTGAAGCATTTGATCTGTTTGAGCAAGGTCTTTTGTTTTTCCATTGTAAAGATCCTGATCAAAGCGGGCGATCTTTATTTCCAGCTGGATATCGCTGACATCTGGTTTACTGCCCTGCTTACAGGAAAATAACATCACTGGAGCTACCAGAAAGAGAAAAAAGCCCCTTGATATACTTTTAACTGTAGGCTGGCTACCGCCTCCTGATGAAAAAAAAGAAGGTATAGAAAGAAAAAATAGATAGATTTGGCTGTATTTTACGTTATATATCATTTATAGCAAATATAAACAGATCCAAAAGGAAATTAGCATAAACTTATTGCCCGAAAATGAAAAGATACCTTACTTTACTCTTATTACTTTTAACCGGACAGCTCTTTGCACAAGAAGCAGGTTCCCCATATTATGGTTTTAGATTAGGTTTAACCGCACATCCGACTTTTGGATGGGTAAAACCTGATGTAGGAAAGAATGACGGTGTTGCATTGGGCTTTGCGTATGGCCTGCTTGCCGACTTTAATTTTGCGGAAAACTATTCGTTTGCCACAGGATTAACGATCACGACGATCAATGGAAAAAGCACGGAAATCAATCCTTCAGCTTTTCATCCTGCAGGAGCGGGCAATTTAGACTATGAACTGAGATACAGACTTCAATACGTTGAAGTTCCCTTAACCCTAAAACTAAAAACCAATAAAATCGGTGATTTAAGGTGGTACGGACAGTTTGGTCTTTCCAATGATTTCAATATCGGGGCTAAGCAGAACGCAGAACAGGCAGGAAAGAAGATCGAAGATGGAAAAAATATCTCCGATTATACCCGCTTCTACCGTGCCGGACTAATTGTGGGCGGAGGTGCCGAATATGATTTGGACAACCGCACCAGCCTGGCCATCGGCCTGACCTTTAACAATGGCTTTACCAATATTGTGAAAGATGGCAACAGAAAAGCCAAGAACCACTTTATTGGCCTGAATATTGGTCTTTTCTTTTAAGAAATTTAGAATCAGCTAAGCAAACAAACATGAATATCGCACTGGCCCAGCTCAATTATCACATTGGGAACTTTGAATACAATACCAAAAAAATAATCGACAACATCAACCTGGCGAAAGCAAAGGGAGCAGACCTGGTGGTCTTTGCAGAACTTGCAGTTTGCGGCTATCCGGCCCGTGATTTTCTGGAGTTTGATGAGTTTATTGAATTGTGCGAAACTGCAGCACAGGAAATTGCCTGTAGTTGTCAGGGGATTGCATGTATCATTGGCCTTCCTGTAAAAAATGATGTGCTTGCTGGTAAAGATTTATACAATGCGGCTTATTTTATTGAAGATGGACAGATCAAAAACCTCATAAAAAAGGCTTTATTGCCTACCTATGATGTGTTTGACGAATACCGTTACTTTGAACCTGCCAGTCATTTTGAATGCATCAGCTTTAAAGGACAGAAGATTGCTCTGACCATTTGTGAAGACCTTTGGAACATCAATAACAATCCTTTATACGCTTCCTCTCCAATGGATGAACTGATCCGTCAGAAGCCGGATATCATGATCAATATTGCAGCCTCGCCTTTTTCTTATTGTCATGATGACGAAAGGGTAGTGGTGCTGTCAGACAATGCAAAGAAATACAAAATGCCATTATTGTATGTGAACCAGGTTGGTGCACAGACAGAGATCATCTTCGATGGTGGCTCGATGGTGTTTGATAAACATGGAAATCTGCTGGATGAAATGCCTTACTTTAAGGAGGAACTCCGTGTTTATGAAATGGAGGGCAATCAGTTCAAAGGATATGTGCCTGTTGAACACCAGGCTGCTCCGGATATTGAAGTGATCCACGAAGCACTGATTCTGGGCATCAAAGATTATTTTACCAAATCGGGTTTCAGCAAAGCGGTATTAGGTCTTTCCGGAGGAATAGATTCTGCCATTGTATGCGCATTGGCTTGTCGTGCTTTAGGGCCGGAGAATGTAATGGCGGTACTGATGCCTTCAAAATACTCTTCAGATCACTCTATACAGGACGCGCTGGACCTGGTCAAAAACATTGGCTGTAAACATGAGATCATTCCGATCAAAGAGGCAGCAGATGCCTTTGATCAGATGATGGCCCCTGCTTTTAATGGATTGCCTTTTAACCTGACCGAAGAAAATATCCAGGCCAGGTGCAGAGGGGTCATTGTGATGGCGATGTCCAATAAATTCGGCTATATCTTATTGAATACTTCCAACAAAAGTGAATGTGCGGTAGGTTATGGGACTTTATATGGAGACATGTGTGGCGCAATAGGGGTGATCGGGGATGTGTATAAAACCCAGGTTTATCAGCTGGCAGCCTATATCAATAAAGATGGAATTGTGATTCCTGAAAACTCCATTGTCAAACCACCTTCTGCAGAGTTAAGACCAGGACAAAAAGATTCCGATTCCCTTCCGGATTACGATATTCTCGATAAAATCCTGTTCCAATACATTGAACTGAAACAAAGTTCTTCTGCAATTATTGCACAGGGCTATGAGGAGGCATTGGTTCGAAGAATCATAAAGATGGTAAATACGGCGGAATTTAAACGTTATCAAACTCCGCCGATCTTAAGGGTTTCGCCCAAAGCATTTGGAATGGGCAGAAGGATGCCGATTGTTGGAAAGTACCTTTCCTAAGATTTTACTGAGGTGATCCACCAAACGTTACCTGTGGTGTCTTTAATGCCACAGGTACGTCCATAATCCTGATCGGATAACTCCATCACGATGGCAGCTCCTGCATCAATGGCTTTATGGAAACTCTCGTCTGCATTGTCTACATAGACAAACAGATTTGATACTGCCGTTCCCCAGGGTTCCACTGCATCGCAATACATAATTGTACTACCTGAGATCTGCGCTTCTCCATGCATGAGTAAGCCGGTCTGATCTGCACGTGGGTGCTGAAGGGTAATCTCTGCATTAAATACCGCTTTAATAAAGTCTGTGAATTTTTGGGCGCCTTCCAGCATAAGGTATGGCATTACCGCCTGATGTTGTTTTGGAATATTCATGATGCTTTTTTTTGTTTATAACACAAATCTAAGGTCAGGTCGTGGGTTTAAATTGGAAAAACACGACATTCTTAAACCGTGATCCATTTTGTTCCTTCGGCTTTGCCGGAAAAATAAGCACCCGGATGATGCCCGGAAAATTCTTTAAAATCGTGGATAAAATGAGACTGGTCGTAATAACCACAATCGTAAGCAATGTCTGTTAGGGAAAGGGATTCTTTTTCCGGGTATTTCTGCAGTGCAGCCTGGAACCTGGCGATTCTGGTAAAGAGTTTAGGACTAAATCCCGTATGTTCCTTGAAATTGCGTTGAAATTGTCGCATGGACAGAAAACTGTCATCTGCCAGACGTTGTACATTGCTCATCCCATCGGTACTGATGATTTGCCGGATGGTTTCAGAAATTGCATGGTACTTTATTTTGCGCCGGGTGAGTCTCGATTCCAGAAACTGAGTAATGATGGCTATCCTGTGCTGGTTGTCCCGGGCCAGCATCATTTTCTCTTCCAGTTCTTTCCCTGCAGTGCCGAGAATGGTTCCGGTATCGATCATTTCGTTGGTCAGGGCAAGGGCAGGGATTCCAAAGAGTTCGGCAAGGGCAAAAGGATAGAGGTATACCCCGAATATCCCAAAGTGCTGATCAATTGAAAATCTTTTGAATTGTTGTGAAGGCCCTGATATTCCGGAAGAGAAGGAGGTTGCCTGCTGCTCATTGTTCAGGAGTTCATCAAAAATACCCTGATAATGAAAAACCATTTCTATACATCCATCTGCCATGGTACGGTGGATGTAAGGTGCTCCGGAAAAACTTTCCATTTCCAATACCCAGAAACAGCGGACCAGTCCGGCGAGTTTTTCTGAAGGAGCAATGCTGAAGTATTTCATAAAAGATAAGCCTCAGCCTAAAGTTAATAATTTTTAAGGAGCCTTTTTAACCCATTTTTTGTAGGGAATAATCAAGGCTAATAACACCGCAGTAAGGGAGAACAGTTTTGCAATCAGATCGCCGTTTTGTACATAAAAAGTAAGGTCACTGTTCAGGTTGATGTCTGCTTTTAAAGCAGTGCGTGTCCACCATTTGCTTTGCTTCACGATATTTCCCTTCTGGTCGATAAAAGCGGAGATTCCGGTGTTGGCCGAACGGACTACCCATCTTCTGGTTTCTATGGCTCTTAATTTGGCGTATAAGAGGTGTTGATCTTTTCCTGACGTATTTCCCCACCAGCCATCATTGGTGATGATAGCGATGAACTGAGCACCTTCCTTAACAGATCTGCCGATCCAGTCGCCCCATAAAGATTCATAACAGATGACCGGGGCTACGCCAATGCCACTTTGCGCATACATCACCGCAGGGTTGTCCTGCCAGCCCCATCCGCTCACCGTGCCGCCCAGCTGGGCAAATACAGGTTTTAAAAATGCCAATGCTGTTGGGAAAGGCATTTTCTCCACCCCAGGAACCAGCTTTGATTTATGGTAGAACTGTACATTGGCAGAGTTCTCTACCTGCATGGCCGTATTGTAGTTGTCGTAATAAATGCCACTGTTTTCATCAAACTTGGCGCTGATGGTCTTGGCCTCATTGTATCTTTTGATGCTCTCAATTCCGGTAATCAGGGTTCCGTTTTTGTATTTGGAGAGGAAATCCTGAAGTTGTACATAATCCGGATTGCTTCTGATCCGTTCCTCATCACTGTAGTTCGGGATGGCCGTTTCCGGCCAGATGAAATACTCTGTATTGACTTGTCCGACAGAATCAGAAAGGCTGCTCAGGGTTCGCATTTGTTCCTGCGGAGAAATCCCGCCCAGCTTCTGATAAGGATCAATATTTGGCTGTACCGTAACCACGTTTACAGGAAGTGTTTTTTCTTCGTAATTGGCGTACCTGACCAATGAGCAGGTAACAGGGATCAGGATCACCAGGACCAGTACGATCAGCGGCCTGAATTTCAGGTATCCTGTCTGGGTTCTGAAAGCCTGATAAGCTTCAAAAGCCAGGATGTTGCTGATCAGAATCCATAGGGAACCACCGTAGATCCCCGTATATTCATACCACTGGATGAGCTGATGGCTCGCTGCAAAGCCATTTCCAAGGGTCATCCATGGAAAGGCCAGGTCCCAGGTCTGGTGCAGGTATTCCATGCTGATCCAGAAGCTGATGAGCCCGGTATAAGCAAGCCATTTAGAGGTATACCGGTTTAAGCGATAATACAGCCAGAAGGCGAAGGTCATCAGCAATGCCCCTAATCCATAAGGGATCAGGGAAATTAAAAAAGCTACAAAGGCATTGTTATAGGCACTGATGGCATTATATACCCAATAAATACAAGCCGTATTCCAAAGCAGGAACGTTAAGCCAGCCGTTAGAAAAACACGTTTTCCTTTTTTCTCTTTTTCGCTGCCGCTGATTTGTTTGATGGCGATCAGTAAAGGGACCATACCAATCAGTAACAAAGGGGCAGTATAAGGAATCGGCGGCCATGCCAGCCACATTAAAAAAGCGCTTGACAGTGCAAGGAGCGTCGTGTTTTTTGAATTCATCGGGGATATTGTCGTTCTGCCTGTTGGATTAGAAATTGTCTAGTACGTCTGCTTTTTTCGCCTCGTATTCTTCAAGGGTAATCAGTTGTTTATCATACAGCGTTTTCAGTTTCCTTAATTTGATCGTAGTTTCATCCTCAGGTTCTTCAACAGGAGCAGGGGGTACAACAGGCGCAGGAGGGATGAACGCTACCGGTTCTTCTACCACTTTAGGCTCAGGAATGGTATTTACAGTCACCGGAGAAGTCGAAGAACGCCTTTCTTCCAGCTCTATCTGACGTTGTTGTTCTTTAAACTCTGCCAGTTGTTCATGCGCAGCCTGGTATAGTTTACGGGCCTGTACTTTAGGAATGTATTCTGTAATGATGTTTTCTCCATGTGTAGGCACACAGATGAATTTAGAACCGAATATTTCTTCTTTAAAAGAGATCTCTTTGATCGTTTTCCAGGAGATGTCTTTGAAGTTCATGGTGATTCCGAAATTACCCGGCTCGCAATAGAAAATACGTTTGTTACTTACTGCAATGCAGGTAGGAAGCAAATTTACTGCTGGTCTTTTTTGTACCGCCATATAAATCAGTTCTTCATTTGCACTGAGCATATCATTTAATTTTCCCAATACTTTTTCAACAGCCTTAGGATCTTGTTCGTCACTTAAAAATCTATCAATTAATATCATGTTAATGCGTTTTTTATAATACTATCAAAAATTGAACCTATTTATCTTTTTCATATCTGGACTTCTTTACCTCCGTTTTGCCCGCAATACAAATCACAAATTCTCCTTTTAATATGTTGTTTTCAAAATGTGTTTTTATTTCCAGTAAAGTACCTCTTACAGTCTCCTCGTACATTTTTGTCAGCTCCCTGCTTACAGATGCCTGACGGTCTTCCCCGCAATATTCGGCAAACTCTTCCAGGGTTTTCAATAAGCGGTGCGGACTTTCGTACAGGATGATGGTACGGTCTTCCTCTGCCAGTTTCTTGAAGCGGGTTTGTCTGCCTTTTTTTACAGGCAGAAAGCCTTCAAATATAAAAGAATCAGATGGAAGTCCGGAGTTGACCAATGCGGGAACAAAAGCCGTTGCCCCTGGTAAACATTCTACAGCCAGGTCATGCTTGATGGCTTCCCTTACCAGGAAAAATCCAGGATCAGAAATCGCAGGGGTACCTGCATCAGAGATCAGGGCTACATTTTTTCCTTCCTTTAGAAACTTAATGATTTCCGAAGTCGCCTGATGCTCATTGTGTTGATGGTGTGAATATGCCTTTTTATCGATGCCGAAATGCTTCAGCATGGGAGCGCTGGTCCGGGTATCTTCAGCCAGAATCACATCGGCCTCTTTTAAGATTCTTATCGCCCTGAAGGTCATATCCTCAAGGTTGCCTATTGGCGTGGGAACAAGAAATAGTTTGCCTTCCATAGTTATTTTTTTCGTGATGCGGTACCAAAGGGGCTCGCAAAGACGAGTTAAGTTATTATCTTTGTTTAAAAAATAAAATAATGTTGCAAGTTAACTATATCCGCGAAAATAGAGAGAAAGTTTTAGAACGACTGTCTGTCCGTAATTTCAAACAGCCTGAATTGGTGGATGAAATTATTAAAATTGATGAAGAGCGTAGACAAGCTCAAACCTCCTTGGACTCCCTTTCCGCTATCGCAAATTCCAGTGCTAAACAAATTGGTGAGCTGATGCGTAATGGTAAAAAAGAGGAAGCGGATGTATTGAAATCGGAAACTACAGCAAACAAAGAGCAGATCAAAAACCTTTCTGATGTACTGACTGATGCAGAAGCTAAATTACACAGCCTGATTGTGCAATTGCCCAACCTGCCTCATGAATCCGTACCTACCGGAGCTACACCAGAGGAAAACGAAGTGGTATTGGTACATGGTGAGCCTGCAGTATTGGGCGAAAACGCCTTGCCACATTGGGAACTGACTGCCAGATATGATATTATAGATTTTGAACTGGGTACAAAAATTGCCGGTGCTGGTTTTCCTGTGTATAAAGGAAAAGGAGCACGTTTGCAAAGGGCATTGATCAATTTCTTTCTGGACCGTGCAGTAGATGCAGGTTACAGAGAGATGCAGGTTCCTTTGTTGGTTAATGAAGCTTCAGGATTTGGTACAGGTCAGCTGCCGGATAAAGAAGGGCAAATGTATCATGCCGGAATAGACAATTTATACCTGATTCCTACAGCTGAAGTTCCGGTAACGAATTTATACCGTGATGTGATCCTGAAAGAAGAAGAACTTCCGGTTAAAAACACGGCATATACCCCATGTTTCCGTCGCGAGGCTGGTTCTTATGGAGCGCATGTAAGGGGTCTGAACCGTTTACACCAGTTTGATAAAGTGGAATTGGTACAGGTAGTTCATCCGGAAACATCATACGATGTACTGGAACAAATGAGCAGCTATGTACAATCCTTATTAAAGGACCTTGGCCTTCATTACAGGGTCTTGAACCTATGTGGTGGGGATATGGGATTTGTTGCCGCTAAAACTTACGATATGGAGGTTTGGAGTGCTGCGCAGCAACGCTGGTTAGAGGTTTCCTCAGTTTCCAACTTCGAAACTTACCAGAGTAACCGTTTAAAATTAAGGTTCAAAGGAGCTACAGGGAAAACACAACTGGCACACACCTTAAACGGAAGTGCATTGGCTTTACCACGTATTGTGGCTTCTATCCTGGAGAATAACCAGACCGATAAAGGAATTAAGATTCCTGAGGTTCTGGTAAAATATACCGGATTTGAATATATTGACTAAGTCCTTTGAATAGAGACCAAGTCCCGTTTAGTTGTAAAGCTGCTTAGCGAATAAATAAAAAAAACCTTCTCCATTACGGGGAAGGTTTTTTTATTCATCGGTAGATGAGAATATTATAGTATTAAGATCAGCAACAGGATGATGATGATGATTGCTCCTACAGAAAGATAGACTCCACCGCCTAAAGCTTTAGATTGCTTTTTAAGCTCTCTTAATTCTTTACGCAGTTCTTTTTTCTCTGCTCTGGACAAATTCGATTTGTCCATTGATTTGATTTCCTCTACCCGTTCTGTGATTCTTTTTAACTGTGCTTGTTGTTCAACAGTCATCTCCGTTTTGTTCTTTTCGGATTTGTCTGATGCCATAACGGTGTTTGCGCTAACGCCCAACATAAAAATTAAGGCCAGTGAGTAAATGAATTTTTTCATGTGATTAGGTTTTGTGATTTCTGTATAAATAACAAAAAACCTACCAAAAATGATTGGTAGGTCTTTTTGAGGAGATCTCAAAGCAGAGATCATCGCTTTTTTGCTATGTATAAGCCGTATAGCTGAAGAATATATTTTTAATGTTTAGCGCTTTGAAGCCCCTTTAGAGAGTACCTAGGCTTTAAACTGTATACTCTTACAGTCATTATTACTTGATCTCAAACACGGTATTCATGGTGTAGTTCAATTTGATTTTCTTGAAATCAATTTCCGGAGCTCCACCCATGGCATCTGCACTTTCGCCTTTCATCATCATCACATTAGCACGGTACATTGGCTGAGGATAAGATTCATTGTTTACTTCCTGAATGTCGATGATGCTTCCCAATTGATTACCTAATGCTTCTACCAGATAAGCGGCTTTGGCTTTTGCTGCCTGAAGTGCTTTGATTTTAAGCTCTTTCTTTAAGCTTTCAATTTTAGAGTAGTCATAGCTGTCAATATTGGTATAAGCGATACCTTTAGGATCTACTGAACCAATCAGTTCATTCCATTTGTTCAGGTCAGTTACTTTTAAGCGGTATTGTTTGCTTACTAAGAAGTCAGGATTTTTCTTTTTCTCAGCAACGCTGTAACCTGACAGATTATTGATCGTTAGGTTTTCTTTGGCAATACCTGCATCCTGAACAGCTTTAAACAACTGACTTTCCAGGGTAGTGATTTCTACTTTTTTCTTGCTATTGTTATCTTTAAGATATTCTTTTAAGGAGATGCTGATGTAAATGATATCAGGGGTAACCTCAGTTTCTGCAGATCCGCTCACACTTATTTTTTTTCTCAGATCTACTTGTTGAGCCATGGCACTTAAACTAAATAAGGCAACGAAGGCAAGGGCAAATAACTTTTTCATAATGTTGATTTTTCTTTTGTGTATTTGATAACAAGATGTAAATATCAGGTCAATTCCATATTACGGCATTAACAATTTACAGATTATTTCTTAACTGCTTCATTATTAAGGTGATTTTCTGCGAAAAATATTTATGGAATTTTGACTGTAAATAAAAAAGTCCGCAAAGCAAGCGCTTTACGGACTGGTATTTTTTGATTGGATCTTTAGTCTTCTACGATCTCATTGTTTGGGCCGATTTCTTCTTTGACCTCTTCTTTAAAATAAGTTTTCTGGTAAATAAGGATAATGACTACCCCTACCGAGATGGCTGCATCAGCGATGTTAAAAACAGGTCTGAAGAAGATGAAATCTTCCCCACCCCAGATCGGCACCCATGATGGGAAATTGCCCTGCAGAATAGGGAAGTAGAACATATCTACCACACGTCCATGAAACCAGCTTTCGTAGCCATAGATCTTTCCATAAAGTACAGAGTCAATGATGTTACCTACTGCGCCGGAAAAGATCAGCGCTACATTCAGAATTAATCCCCTATGGTATTTTCTCTGAATCAGGTAATGTAATGCATATCCAATTCCTGCTACTGCCGCAATTCTGAATAAAGAAAGGGACAGTTTACCGAACTCTCCGCCAAACTCAAGGCCGAAAGCCATTCCATTGTTCTCTGTGAAGTGAATGATAAACCAGTTGCCAATGATCTTAAACTCCTGACCAAGGTACATATTGGTTTTGATCCAGGTTTTTAACACCTGGTCTGCCAGCAAAACAAAAAAGATAATCAGTAAAGGTTTTGTATATCCCTTCATTAGCTTTGCTTCATTTTAGCTTCCATGCTTAACGTCGCATGCGGAACTGCACGAAGACGCTCTTTCTGGATAAGTTTACCTGTTTCACGGCAGATGCCATAAGTTTTGTTCTCGATACGTACCAATGCAGCTTCAAGATTCTCAATGAATTTTTTCTGACGTGCAGCCAGTTGGTTCAATTGTTCTTTTTCTAAAGTAGCAGACCCGTCTTCCAATGTTTTATATGTTCCTGAGGTGTCTTCAGTTCCGTTAGAGTTGGGGCTACTTAATGAGCTGGTTAGAGAAAGAAATTCTTCTCTGGCCATACGTAATTTTTCCTGAATTAATTCTTTAAACTCTTGAAGTTCACTATCAGAATACCTTGTTTTTGTAGCTTTTTCCATAATATTATTGTTTTGCAATCGAAATATGTAGTTCAACATCGTCGATTACGATTTTGTTTCCATTATCTAAATTATCTATTAAATTAATTTTATCCGCTAAGATTTCCGAGCAAATGTATGTTTTATTTTGTGCTACTGCATTTGCAATCAAATTATCGTTTTGTAAAGACACGGTAATCCTATCGGTAACCTCAAAGTTCAGTTCCTTTCTCAGGTTCTGGATTCTGTTGATCAGTTCACGTGATAAACCTTCCTGTTTCAGCTCGTCTGTAATGGTCACATCCAATGCAACAGTCAGTTTTCCTAAATTGGTCACCTGCCATCCCGGAATGTCTTCCGCGATGATCTCTACATCACTCAGCTGCACTACATATTCCGTGCCCGGAATCGGGTATTCGCCTGCCGCTTCAAATGCAGCAAGTTCTTCCTGATTCAGGTTATTGATCACTTCGGCCACCAGTTTCATGTCCTTACCTACTTTAGGGCCAAGGGCCTTAAAGTTTGGTTTGATTTTTTTCTTAATGAAACCTGCAGCATCGGTAATGTATTCAATATCCTTGATGTTCGTTTCCGAAAGAATCAGTTCTTTTACCAGCTCTACCTGTGTTGCAAATTTCTGATCCAATACCGGAACCAATATTTTTGCCAGTGGCTGACGAACATTGATGCTGCTTTTCTTACGTAAAGAAAGGACCATCGAAGAAATGTTCTGTGCCAGTTCCATGCGCTCATTCAGCTCTTTATCTATCAGGGAAGCATCCGCTTCTTTCCATAACGTTAAATGTACAGATTCCACGGTGTT
Organism: Pedobacter caeni; assembly: GCF_900129215.1. Taxonomy (GTDB): domain Bacteria; phylum Bacteroidota; class Bacteroidia; order Sphingobacteriales; family Sphingobacteriaceae; genus Pedobacter; species Pedobacter caeni. The sequence continues at coordinate 373,039 of NZ_FQUQ01000003.1, forward strand.
ATTATGGTCTGCAACAGATAAATTCTGGAACAACCAATCTGCAAAGAAAGGTGCTACCGGCGACATGATCTGTGCGATGCTTGTCAGACAGGTATATAACGTTTCATAAGCAGCTTTTTTATCAGCAGTCATTTCTCCCTTCCAGAAACGGCGGCGGGACAAACGGATATACCAGTTGCTCAGGTGTTCGTCTACGAAAGTCTGAATCGCTCTGGAAGCTTTAGTCGGCTCATAAGCCTGGTAATTCTCATCCACTTCCGCGATCAGTGTTTGTAATAAAGACAAGATCCATCTGTCCAGTTCACTGCGCTCAGCTACCGGCGTTTCGTTGTGCTCATCGATCACAAACTTGTCGATATTCGCATATAAGGCAAAGAAGGAATACGTATTGTAAAGCGTTCCGAAAAACTTACGGCGCACTTCATCAATACCATCCAGGTTAAACTTAAGGTTGTCCCATGGAGAGGCATTGCTGATCATATACCAACGGGTGGCATCAGCGCTATACGTATCTATCGTAGAAAAAGGATCCACACCATTGCCTAAACGCTTAGACATTTTGTTGCCGTTCTTATCCAGTACCAATCCATTGGAAACTACATTTTTAAATGCAACTCCCGGATTGCCCACTCTTTCGTTGATGGCTTTGATTTCCTCACTGGATTCACTTAACATCACCGCAATGGCATGTAAAGTAAAGAACCAGCCACGGGTCTGATCTACACCCTCTGCAATGAAATCCGCAGGGTATGCATTTTCAAACTCTTCTTTGTTTTCAAAAGGGAAGTGCCATTGTGCATAAGGCATGGCACCACTGTCAAACCAAACGTCAATCAGGTCTAACTCACGAACCATTCTTTCTCCTGTAGAAGAGGTCAGGATCACATCATCCACATAAGGACGGTGCATGTCTTTCAACTCAAAACCAGCCTCCATGAAACCAGCCTCAACAGATTTTTGGATCTCTGCATTCAGCTCTTCAATAGATCCGATACATTTCTCTTCCTGACCATCGGCAGTACGCCAGATCGGAAGCGGAGTACCCCAATAACGGGAACGGGATAAGTTCCAGTCTACCAGGTTTTCCAGCCAGTTGCCGAAGCGTCCTGTTCCGGTTGCTTCCGGTTTCCAGTTGATGGTTTTGTTTAAAGCCACCATTTTCTCTTTTACAGCAGTGGTTCTGATGAACCAGCTGTCTAAAGGATAATAAAGGATCGGCTTATCAGTTCTCCAGCAATGGGGATAACTGTGTTCATATTTCTTAACGTCGAATGCTTTGTTGTCTTCTTTTAATTTGATGGCAATGAGCACATCTGTAGGTTTAAAATCAGCAGCAGCACGTTCTTCATCTGAATAGTATTCTTCTTTTACATAACGACCGGCAAAGTCAGTTACTTCATTCACAAACTTTCCTTGTTTATTAACAAGAGGAGCTTCATTGCCATTTTCGTCTTTTACCAATACCGAAGGAACGCCATTTTCTCTGGCAACACGAAAATCGTCTGCACCAAAGATCGAAGCGGTATGTACAATACCAGTTCCGTCTTCTGTAGTTACAAAGTCACCAGGAATCACGCGGAAAGCATTTTGCTCCAGGTCTTCATTGGTCACATAAGGCATCAGCTGATGGTAGTGTAAGTCTACCAGTTCTTTTCCTTTAAATTCGGCTGCAATCGTCCATGGGATCAGTTTGTCGCCTCCTTTGAAATCTTCAAAAGAAAGGTCTTTTGCATCCGCTTTGAAATGTTTCGATACCAGGTCTTTCGCCAATACCACGCTGACAGGCAGGAAGGTATATGGGTTGAAAGTTTTGACCTTCACATAAGTGATTTTATCCCCAACGGCTAAAGCACAGTTGGAAGGTAAAGTCCATGGGGTAGTCGTCCAGGCAATGATCGCTGTTTCTTCCGTTTCATTTTCAAAAAGCTGGCTCATCAAAGGATGTTCCTGGTCTTTTTTAAGGAAAAACTGTGCAGTGATCGAAGTGTCCTTCAACATTTTATACGTGCCTGGCTGGTTTAGCTCATGTGAGCTTAAACCTGTTCCTGCGGCAGGAGAGTAAGGTTGTACCGTGTAGCCTTTGTATAAAAGCCCTTTGTCGTAAAATGATTTTAAGATCGACCAAAGGGATTCGATATACTCGTTCTCATAAGTTACGTAAGGGTTTTCCAGATCTACCCAGTATCCCATTTTCTCCGTCAGGTCATCCCATACATCAGTGTATTTCATGACTTCCTCACGACAGGCCGTATTGTATTCTTCAACGGAAATCTTCTTTCCGATATCTTCTTTTGTAATGCCTAACTTTTTCTCTACTGCAAGCTCAATAGGCAAACCATGAGTATCCCATCCGCCTTTGCGTTTTACCTGAAAACCTTTTAAAGTTTTATACCGGCAAAAAATATCTTTAATGGCACGTGCCATTACGTGGTGAATCCCGGGCATTCCGTTTGCGGAAGGCGGGCCCTCATAAAAAGTAAATGGGTTCGATTTTGAACGTGTAGAAATGCTCTTCTCAAAGATGTTTTCCGCTTTCCAAAAATCAAGTATCTCTTTTCCTATTTTAGCTAGTTCCAGTTGTTTAAATTCCCTATACATCAATCAAGTATCTCCAAAAAATTAAGGATGCAAAGTTACATTTTTAGAATTAAAAAATGTAGTGTTATCATCATCTTATAAGCGATGATCCTTACAATCCAAATGTTATTATAAATCAGGATCGTAAAATAGGAAAAAAAATAGATTAATCCTGCTCTTGTGCAAGTACAGGAGGTTTTTCTTTTTTAAGATTGGATTGATTTTTGTTGCGTCATGGTTAATAATTTAATGGCCTCCCGTGATGATAAAAGTATTGAAACTTCAGAAAGCTGTGATGGCCATTGTATTGGGCATCATTGCACTTATTGCGTATAAGGTGATGAGTGTGAATGATATGGAATCAAGCATTTATATGCTGGAATTGTCAGGACTCTTATTTGTGCTGGGAGCCCTGCTGTTTCTCTATCCTATATTCTTTGCTAAAAAAGATAAAGAAGGGAATGTAGAGCTGGATCCGGAGCAACAGGAGGAAGGAACAGCAGAACAATAATGCTTTGAATAAATTAAAGAAAGGAAGCATCACACCTGAGCATTTCCGCCCCCTCTCTTTAATCTTTCTTTTCTTTTTTACAGGATCCCGGCCATATAAGGGTCGGTGATTCCTTCTTCACCTGTCTCTACATGTCCGGCATATTGTTTACTGAACGCCTCATGGCCTTTGATCCCGATACTGAAGTCGTACCAGGAAGAACTTTTTTGCAGGTCAACAATGATCTTTGCTTTTCCTTTAGCGGATAAAGTAATTTCTTTTGTTTTATTCTTTTCGTAGGTATTGTCTTTGATGGTCAGCTTCAATTCTTTGGTTCCTTCATTTTCAAGAATCAGCTGAACATTTCCGGTTAATTTTTTTGTCAGCATTCCTGAAGCTTCGTATTCGCAGCGGATTTTCAATGACGGATCATTTTTGTTTCCTTTAAACTGACGGAAGAAGCCATTGGGACCGCTGATACACAAATGATAGTGTTCTTTTTCGAAGTCAGCCAGTTTGAACTGATCACTGATCTTGTCGCCGGCACTAAGGGCATAAGACCATGTTTTTCCTGCTGCTCCTTTGTAAAGAACAGGGGTATACATCAGGAATGGCGTGCCTACGGGCACGAGTTTCTGTCCAAAATTCCCTTTGCCGGATTCAAAATCAATACGAATGTGAAGTTGTTCTGCATCCAGACTACTTTCTGCGAAGGGCTGATAAGGCAATGCACAGGAAGGGCGAGTTCCTTTTTCCTGCTGCGGCATTGCGGAAGGGGATCCGGCAGAGAAAGATGGAAGGGCGTTGATCTGTTTGATCTGCTCCGCTGTCAATGCATCAGGTTTTACCTGAGCGGGTTTATTTTTTGCGTTCTGGATTCCTGTGATCACGGCCTCTCTTTTCAAAGGGCTGACCGGGTTCGACTGATCTGCTTTTGCAGGCCTGAATACCGAGGTCAGGTCGCCACAGATTGCTCTTCTCCAGCTGCTGATGGTACTGCTTTTGATTTTTTTACCTGTCTTTTTACCCAGGAAATTTTCGAGGAACATCAGACAGGAAGTATGGTCGAATACTTGTGAGTTTACATATCCGCCTTTGCTCCATGGAGAAGCCACAAGCATAGGCACACGGTATCCCAATCCAATCGGACTGTCTTTTTTCGATTCGTAATCTGCAGCGATGTCGATGTTTGCGGAAACTTTTCCGGTAGCAGCATCTCCGGGTTTCGGAACCACATAAGGCGGTATATGGTCAAAATATCCGTCATTCTCATCGTAGGTAAGAATGAAAATCGTTTTCTTCCATACTTCCGGATTTTTGGTCAGGATGTCTATGGCTTCAGAAACATACCAGGTGCCATATAGTGGGGAACTGGTATGGTCAGAGAATCTTTGGGGAGCAACCAGCCAGGATACTGTGGGCAATTTGCCATTGTCTACATCAGAACGGAACTGATGGAAGATGTCGTTTTTAGGAATATTCAGTGTTTGCTGTTTCCCCTGATCATCGGTAAATGTAAATGGAGCAAGTTCCAGGTAGTTTTGTGGTGCGTTGATATTGGTTGCAAAAGCTTTGTCGATCAGGTTTTTCTCCCGGTTGGTTAGCTTGTTGTATTTTTCAGTTACTTCTGCCGCAGTTAAGGCAGGCTTACTCGTTCGATCTCCGTTTTTTCTGAAATAAGCAGAGAGCTTGACGTTATATCGTTTTACATATTCAATGGCATTATCGCCATAATTGCCCAACCAGTCGTCTACGCTGTCGCCCTTTAAATCGGCAGTCCAGATTTCGTTCTGGTAGATTTTCCAGCTGATGTCGTTGTCCTCCAGCAGTTCAGGAAAGGTTTCCCAGTCTACATAAGCATTTTCACGTGATTCTGCCTGGGAATTGTTGACTGCAGCAACAGAAGTTCCGTTTTGTTCCGGACGGATGGTCCCGCTCCAGAAAAACAAACGGTTGGGGGTAGTTCCCGTTAGGGAAGAACAAAAGTTATGGTCACATATCGTGAAAGCATCAGCCATAGCATAATAAAATGGCACATCGGTACGGTCATAATAACCTAAACACATATGTGATTTTACGGGCACCCACTTGTCGTACTTTCCATTGTTGCGCGCAGCAAGCTGATCGGTCCAGGAATGGGGCAGTCCACCTTGCCAGGTGATCTTTGTTTTGTTGATGTCGACATGAAAAGGGGCAAATGTTTTCCCTTCTGCATCTTTTTGAAGCCATACCTTATTCTGGTCAGGAAGGGTAAAGGTTCTTGGGTCGTTAAAACCACGGACTCCTTTTAGCTTGCCAAACATATGGTCGAAAGACCTGTTTTCCTGCATCAGAAAAACAACATGTTCCGCATCATAAAATGTCGATCCGGGATTGGCACTGATGGCCATGGCCTTTTGGATAGACATTGGGATAACATTAGGGAGTCCGGCGGCCCCGGATAGCAAGGCTGCCTTTTTTAAAAATGATCTTCTTGAATCCATTGTATTGGTTTGTGTGTATGTTCAAATGTAACAAGATTGAGGATTAAAAATAATTTTTTGAGATGAAAATGAAGGCAATGACGCTTAAGATGTTACGATACGGGCATTGATCATCCTGGCTTAACATTTTGGACAAGATTGCTTAACCCCGCTTCAGATCCGGGTGTTATTTATTCACATTTTTATGCTATTTTACAGCTTTAAACACCTAAACTAATTTTCTTATGATAAAGTATCTTGGCGGCGCGCTGGTCATTGGCGGAGTATTGACTTCAATTTTGAGTACAGAAGATAAAGCAATTGTTCATCCGCCAAAACGAAGCACTTCCAACGCCGGTTATCGTTTGCAGGAAAAAGCAGAACTGAATTACCGGAATTATTGCGGTGGTTGTCATGGAGAAAAGATGGATGCCTTTGTAGACCGCCAGTGGAAACACGGAAATACAAAAGAAGACCTCTTCAAGGCGATAAAAAACGGGTATGCGAATGAAGGAATGCCTGCCTTTGATTCCACCTTTACCGACAAGGAAATCAAAGAACTATCAGATTATATTTTAAAAGGAATAAAAAATGTAGACCGCTATGCTGCGACAAAGAAACCGGTTAGCAATATTTTCAAAACAGCCGAACTGACGATAAGGCTGGATACCGTGGCGAAAGGACTGGACATTCCATGGGGAATGGCTTTCTTGCCAAATGAGGAGTTGTTGGTTACCGATCGCAATGGCAAATTTTACAAGGTGAAAAAAGACAGGTCTTTAGAAGTCATCAATGGGGCTCCCGAGGTATTGGCAAAAGGACAGGGTGGTTTAATGGATGTAGTCCTTGATCCCGCTTTTGCAACGAATAAGACTCTTTACCTCTCGTATTCTAAATTTAAAACCGAAGATGGAAAGGTATTGGCCACTACTGCAGTTGTGAAAGCAAGGCTGGAAGGAAATGAGCTGCTGGATCAGCGGGATATTTTTGTGGCCAAACCATGGTCCAGAACACAACACCATTACGGTTCCAGGATGCAGTTTGGAAAGGATGGCTATTTATACATCGCTGTGGGGGAAAGAGGAAATGAAAAACAGAACCCACAGGAGATCAAAGGGAATGACCTTGGAAAGATCCACAGGATAAAAAGTGATGGCAGTATTCCTGCTGACAACCCATTTGTGAAAACCGAAGGTGCAGAAGCTTCCATTTTTACCTATGGTAACCGCAATCCTCAAGGGATGACCATTCATCCTCAGACTGGAGTCATCTGGGAGAATGAACATGGACCAAGGGGTGGGGATGAAATCAATATTGTCCAGCCTGGTAAAAATTACGGTTGGCCGGTGGCCACTTATGGCATCAATTATAACGGAAAGATCATCAGCAATATTTCTGAAAAAGAAGGGATAACCGCGCCTTTACATTACTGGATTCCTTCTATAGGGCCAAGTGGAATGGCTTTTGTTTCCGGAAGCCGTTATAAAGGATGGGAAGGAAACCTGCTTACCGGTTCCCTGCGTTTTGAATACCTGAACAGAAGTGTGCTGCAAGGAAATAAAGTGGTTAAAGAAGAAATTCTTTTCAAAAATATCGGCAGGTTAAGGGATGTGAGGATGGCACCTGATGGTTATATCTACATTGCTGTAGAATCTCCGGGAATCGTTTATAAGCTGGTGCCCGTTAATTAACCACTATAAGTCAGTGTCTGTTAATTAACAGTGAAGGTTTTGTTGAGCCACAGCGATAATGGGAGCAAGGATACAATGATCAGTGCAATGTACCAGACCCCAAAGGCACTGGCCCATGCGGCATTCAATAAGATCAATGCGATGACACCTGCTTTTACCGATTTGCTGATGTTCTTTCCTATAGGATCATCAAGCGTTTTAAATAAAGGATTGAAGATCATCAGGTAGAAAGGAATCACAAACAGGATGGTCAGCAGGAAAAAACCTTTGCTATGTGCAATAAAGAGGATGCAGGCAATGACAAAGGCATAAAGGAAGGCGGCAAGATATAGTGTCGCTTTACTTTTTTCATTTCCTTTTCTTTTGTTGATGATGGTGAGGGAGGCGATGTATAGAATAGGGATGATGGCAATCACCAGCCACCAGATTTCCGGATACCAGGAAAAAATGCTTACTCCCAACAGCAGATTCATTCCTCTGCAGAGTCCCATATTGATCGGACCGGTGATGGTCATGTGTTTGGAATATTTGTCGTAGGTTAAAGCGGCAATCATGATCAGGCAGGCAATTGCTAAAGAGGTTAGGTTTACCATGGCTGCGGCCATAATTCCTACAGTAAAGCAAATTCCTCCAAATACCGCCGCATCTTTTTTGGTAATACTTCCGCTTGGAATGGGACGGTCAGGACGATCTTTCTTGTCTCTTTCTGCATCAAATACATCGTTAAAGATGACTCCTCCGCTATACAAGCCCATGGTTGAGATACACAGCAACAGAATTGGTAATAAATGTTCGGGTTTAAATTCTGCAATTAAAAAATAGCCTGAAATGGCCACACCGGCAAGAACATCGGCAACCGATGTCACCAGATTTGCCGGGCGCATGATCTTAATATAGGCGAGTTGGTTCTTCAAATAATTACAAGTTTAAAGCAGATTTCGTTGATGAAAAAATGCAGGTCTCGCAGTATAACAATTCAAAATAGGTTTAGGTTGGTATTTAATTGCAAATAAACATATAAAAAATACTATTTAAAGCTTTAGCCAGCCTTTTTTTGCGTATTATTTGTGTTGAACTGGACCATCCTCCGGGCTTCGTTCGCACTGAATTCATATCAGCTAAAGATTCCGTACATCATGAGTCTAGGTTATCCCGGTAAAACGTGGACTCACCGTGGACTCACTGTGGACTCAGGGTGGACTCAGTTCGAACACATATCGGACAAAATACGTTTACATCTGGACCATCAGTTTTGTTCAAAACTGGATGATTTATACCGGATCAGGATTTACAAACTTTGCGTTAATTATTTAAATGAACAATTTAAAACTTATTAAAATGGCAAAATCAATTTTTTATCACGCGGGATGCCCTGTATGTTTAAGTGCGGAGCAGGAAATTATAGCCCTTATTGGCGAAGACAAAGTAGAAGTTGTTCACCTTGGTGAAACCAGAAACCGGATTGAAGAAGCAGAAAAAGCAGGTGTAAAATCTGTACCGGCACTACTTACTGCAAGCGGTAATGTGTTGCACCTTAACTTTGGTGCATCTATGGCAGATGTAAAAGGATAATTCCCTCCCTTAGGAAAGGCTTCAGGTGGAGAAGTTCAGCTTCTGTCACCTGAGCTTTTTTTATTAAATTATCAAAAGAAAAAGGAGGACCAGATATGAATGAAATCATCAAAAACAACCTCAGTATTATTCATCAGCGAATCGCTCATGCATGTCTGAAAGCCGGAAGAGATCTTGCAGAAGTACAACTTTTACTGGCTACAAAAACAGTTCCCGCAGAAAAGATCAAACAAGCCTTGCTCCTGGGAGAGACACTCATTGCAGAAAACAAAGTACAGGAACTGAAAGAAAAACATACCGGTCTGCTTGATGTCCCTCATCAGGCTCATTTTATCGGACACCTGCAAAGTAACAAAATCAAAGAGGTGCTTAAATATGTAAGTTGCATCCAATCCGTTGATAGAATGGAGCTTGTACAACAATTGGATAAACGTTTACAAGCGGAAGGCAGATGTCTAGATATATTGATACAGGTTAATACATCTTATGAAGACAGTAAATTTGGACTGGCCCCGGAAAATGCTGTAGCCTTTGTCGGGGAGGCTGCGAAATTTGATACCTTAAGAATTAAAGGGCTCATGACGATTGGACTGTTCGATGCAGATGCAGAAAAAGTAAGACCTTCCTTTCAGCTGTTAAAAAAACTGAGCGATCAGATCAGACAGGAAGGAATCCCGGGAGTAGAAATGAAAGAATTGTCTATGGGAATGAGCGGAGATCTGGAAACTGCAATTGAAGAAGGGGCAACCATTATTCGTATAGGCACGGCTATATTTGGTCCGAGAATATATCCCGATAGTTATTATTGGAACGAAACTAAAAACTAATGAGCACTAAAAATTAATAAGAACGCAAAACTAATATGAACGTACATTATTTTCAGCATGTACCTTTTGAAGGACTGGGATATATTGAAACCTGGTTACAGGCAAGGGGATTCCAGGTTACAGCAACCCATTTTTATGAAGAAAACCCATCCATTCCAAATCTTGATGATATTGATGTGCTGGTGGTGATGGGAGGGCCAATGGGAGTATACGATGACCACCGTTATCCCTGGCTCCATGCAGAAAAGGTCTTTATTGAAGATGCGATAACTGCAGGGAAAAAAGTGATGGGAATTTGTCTTGGGGCGCAGCTGATCGCCCTTTGCCTTGGCGCATTTGTAAATACAGCAAGAAATAAGGAAATTGGCTGGTATCCGGTTTACCCTACCTCTTCTGCAAAAAGAATCCCCTGGTTTGAATCCCTGTTTAAGAATGAGCCAACGGTATTTCACTGGCATGGTGATCAATTTGAAATCCCCTACGGAGCAGCCGATTTATTGACTTCAGCAGCCAATTGTAACCAGGCTTTTTTATACCAGGACCATGTACTGGCTTTACAGTTTCATTTGGAAGTTACCCCGGATACGCTAAAAAACATGGTCGGAGAAGGTCGTCCGGAACTTATTCCGAAAGCCTTTATTCAGGAGGAAGCCCTGATGCTGGCAGAACAATCCCATTTCCGGCATAACCATGAGCTTCTGGAATCGATATTGAATAAGTTTATGCTTTAAAGCAAACGCTTATTTTTTCTTTGTACGTTGCGCTTTTACCTCTGAGGCAGTAATGGCCCCTGCTTTATTGCCGAAACTATTTCTCACATAGGTCAGTACATCTGCAATTTCCTCATCTTTAAGGATATCGAGCTGAGGCATAGGATTTGAATAGGTCTCTCCATCAATTTCCAGACTTTCATTAGAGCCGTTGAGGATAATTTTTATTAACCTGCTTTTATCGCCAAGTACGTATATGGTTTTGCTTAAAGGAGGATTTAAGTTAGGTACGCCTCCGCCATCTAATTGATGACAGGAGGCGCAGAATTTCGAATAAACCTTTTTTCCCTCCAGCAACTGATCTCTTTGAGCCGTTGCCTTGGCTGCGGTTTTCTTTTGAATTTGAGCCTGAGCGGCAGTTTGTACAAGTAAGGTTAAAGGAACGGCCAATAAGGCGGTAAACAGGAGCTTCTTCATCATTTTTTATTTTCCCGTATATAAAATCCGGTATACGGTACCTTTCACATCATCAGTTACATAAAGAGAGCCATCAGGTCCTTGTGCCAATCCGCAAGGGCGATGTTTTGCATCTCTGGGCGACATTACGTTGTCTGTTCCGGCAAAGCCGTCTGCAAAGATCTCCCATTCTCCGGTAGGCTGGCCATCTTTAAATGGGGCAAAGACCACATAAAAACCTTCTTGTTTTTCCGGAGTTCTGTTCCATGAACCATGGAAGGCTATAAAAGCACCATTCCTGTATTTTTCCGGAAACTGATTCCCCGTGTAAAATAACAATCCGTTGGGAGCAAGGTGGCCCGGGAAAGCGAGCGCAGGATTAATATACTCCTTGCTACCCTCTTTTTTACCATCACCTCCATATTCCGGTGCCTGAATATTTTTCTTTTGATACTGGTCATAATAGACATAAGGCCAGCCCGCATTGTCTCCTTTTTTTAGCATGTACAAGCATTCGGCTGGAAGCAGGGCAGATTGCTTTTCATCATACAGATCCGGCCACAACCCATTTAGCTGATCACGGCCATGCTGCATCACAAACAAGCTATTACTTTGTTGATTCCAGTCCAGTCCAACTACATTTCTTATACCTGTGGCATAACGAATACCATCACCGTAGCTTTGGTTAAGCTTGTCGGCTTTGAACTGCCATATTCCTCCGGCAGAATCTAATATCGGACAGCCCTTCATTCCCGGTGAACCAGGTGTACGGTCTTTCTCCTGACAAGAGTTGGAATAGGCCCCGATGTTCACATAAATGTTTCCTGAATTGTCTAAAACGATGGATTTGGTGTCATGCTGTCTCCCTTTTTTTAGCTTGGTGATCAGTTTTGATGGGTTATTCTGATCGAGGACCTCATTACTTTCGTTGAGTTTATAGCTAAACACCTCATCATTAGAAGAGGCGTATAGTACATTATCTTTTAAATACAGGCCTGTTCCACCGTAATTGCCGAAGCCAGTCTGCTCATCCATACGGCCATTACCATCTTTATCTTTCAGGTAAATGATGCCTTTTTCTTTAACCGGTTTTGCCAGTTTTACATACAGATTTCCTTCCTTCGTTACGACGATGTGCCTGGCTTTTCCGATGCTGTCTGCTACCACCAAAGCGCCAAATCCTGAAGGAAGTTTTAAACCCGCGTTATTCGCATCGGTTGTGGGTAAGTTCATCCATCTGGCCGAAGGATTGTTTTTAAAGGCATATAAGGAGCAGAAAACTCCGGCTATAAGTAGCGGAATGATCAATCTTGTTTTCATAATGATACGTGTCATTTTATAAATTCTGTCTGCTGTTAACGCAGTAAAGCCGTTGCGCACCATAATATTGGCGCTTGTCCATGGAGGTCACCTGTGTTTTGTTTCCTGTCCAGGTAATACTGGCGGTCATTTTTCTTGTTTGTACCTTCACAAACATTGGTAACCTCTGCGTTTTCGTTGATATAAGATACCAGCCCAAGCCATCCGTTTCTGGCTGCTTTTCCATAAGTCTCTTTATCCAGCCATCCGTTTTTAACTCCGGTAATCATGGCGAAGGTGAACATTCCTGTTGCTGAGGTTTCCGGCCATGCCTCAGGATCATCGATCAATTGGTTCCACATGCCATTCTTTCCCTGGTATTTCAGTAAGGAGGCCATCATATCGGTATAGCCTTTCATGATCCTTTCTCTGTTTGGATTGCTTTTTGGCATGGAACTCAGCAATTCTGCCATTCCTGCTGCCATCCATCCATCTCCTCTTCCCCAGTAGAAAGGTACATCAGGAGCATGATAAAACAAGCCATTGGGTTTTTGAAGCTGATCTAAATAGAAAACCATTTCTTTTGCCGCCTGGTCGATGTATTTCTGATTTCCGGTAGCACGGAATGCCTGTGCCTGTAATGCGGTGATCATATACATGTCGTCAATCCATAACCTGGTTTGCCAGGTATATCCTTGTTTATAGAATTCGTGTGATTCTTCTTTTACGCGTGGTCCTTCTGGCGGTCCCCATTGCTTATCTGCGATGGAAATTCCCAGTTCCAGGTATTTTTTATCTTTTGTCTGCAAGTATAGTTCTAAGGGAACTGAGCCAAAAACACAGTAATCCACGTGATCAGGAATGGGGATCATCTTTGATTCTTCTCCAAATAAAGGTTCAAACCGTTCTGCAAGACGTTGTGTTAATTTTTTATTGCCACTGGCTTTGGCAAAAGTCAATGCCCCATACCAGGCACATGATTCAGGATAGGTGATGACTTTTGGCGGAGTGGGCTTTCCAAAGTTAGTATGTGGGGTCACCACAAAATGATCAGCTACCCTGGTCCCGATCTCTTTCGGAGAAGTGCCTTTTGGCCAGGTTTTTAAATCTGCAGATGGGGATTGTCCATATGAAAGGCTTGTTCCACAAAAAAGGGAAAAAGACAGGAGACTGGTGATGCCTAAAAAAAGATTTTTATTCATGAGAATTTGGCTGTCTGGTGATCAACATCTATGGGGATGTTTACCTGTTCAGGTATTTAAAGGTAACTTTTATTTGATTTTTGGAAAATCACGAAAGGCATGGAACTTCCTTAATTTGCTGGTTTAACAGGATTATCAGCTATTCTTGTTAATTTGGTTTACTAATTGGCTAAATTGGAACAGTAATTTGAATTCAATATTTATTCAATTGCGCTGGTATTCAGGATAAATCAATAACAGTATGCTCATGAAAAAATGTCTCTCTCTGATGTTCATCATCACCTTGTCCTTACAATTGAAAGCACAGCATAGCTTGCTGAAACTTTGGGAAACGGATAGTGTAATAAACCTTCCGGAATCTGTTTTACCAGATTTAAAAGCGAAAGTGCTGTATGTGTCTGTAATGGGAAATAATCCAAACGATAAAGACGGGATCGGGGGAATCGGAAAGATCAAACCGAATGGGAAAGTGATTGACCTCAACTGGATTTCAGGATTAAATTCTCCAAAGGGATTGGCCATATCCGGTAACCTGATGTATGCTGCCGACCTGACTGATGTGGTGGTGATTGACATTGCCAAAGGGAAGGTGCTTCGTAAGATTCCCATAGAAAACACCAAATTCCTGAATGACATCACAGCGAGCGACAAAGGCATCGTTTATGTCTCTGATTCCAGAACAAAAAGAATTTATAAAATTGAAAATGATGTACCCAGCTTATACCTGGACAGCATCAACGGGGTTAATGGTTTAAAAGCAATTGGCGAAGACTTATATATCCTTGGCGGCAAGAGTTTTTTGAAAGCTGATGCCGGGAAAAAGATCACCAAAATAGCCGAATTGCCCAATGGGGGAGACGGGTTGGAACCAATCGGAAATGGCGATTTTCTCTGCTCCAGCTGGGGAGGATATGTATATTACGTGCATGCTGACGGGAAAATCGACTTGTTGCTGGATACCCATTTGGAAAAGAAGAATACAGCTGATATCGGCTATGATCCGGTGAAAAAGATCGTTTATATCCCTACTTTTTATAAAAAGACAGTAATGGCTTATCAGTTAAAATAAACCTTCAGCATCAGCTAAAGATTTATTTTAAGCCGTATTTCATTGTGCTTTAACTTTGTGTGGCATCAATAATTTTGTCTGGCGTCGATTAAAATGGCCAGCTGGATACAAGGTTGCTCAGATCTGTTGCTCCAGGCATGGTTCGTTGCCTTTTGAATCACAATGTCCCCGGTTTTTAGCAGGGTTTCTTCCCCTTCGAGGATTAAATAAACCTCACCGGATAGGATAATGATATAGTCTAGGGTCTCTGTTTTATGCATAAACGGATGCGGACCATTCTCCTTTGTGATTTCTGGAATACCCATTTCTTTATCTGGAGGGATGCTCACGTATCTGAAATAAGTGCCGTTTTTTGGGGGATCCGGAATCAGGGTGTTTTCTACATAGATGTCCTGATTCAGGTCTACGGGCATGGTGTTCGTTGCCCAGATGTCTGAGATGACTAATCCGGGAATATGTTCTGAAACGTTGGTTACCTTTTTATCTTCCACAATTACAGAAATGCCGTCTTTGTAGCCTGTTACTATTCTCCTTGGAATTGCGGTCATTTTCATGAGTATTTAATTGTTTTTTTGTGTTATTTATTGATTTTTTTCGATCGTTTTATCAGGTTTTAATGTTCCTAATATTCAATTGATGTTACGCTGGCATATTGATGATGATCTTTCCAAACTGATCTCCTGATTTCATCTTCTTAAAAGCATGCTGAATTTCTGCCAATGGATAAGAAGAGTCAATAACAGGTTTAATCTGATGAAGAGAAACAAAGTTTACCATGGCTTCAAATTCTTGTTCAGTTCCCATGCTGGTTCCCAGGATAGAAAGCTGTTTTAAAAATATCTGCTGCGGATCGAGTACCGGAAGCATACCCGCTGTTCTTCCATACAGAACAATTGTTCCGCCAGGGTTGGCCAGATAAATCAGTTCGGAAAAGCCCGGACCGGAAGCGCTGTCTATAATCAGGTCAAAGCCACCTGATGTTTTCATTAATTTTTCTGCCCATCCTTCGGTTTTATAGTTGGCACCCCCTTTGGCACCCGCCTTTAGGGCTTCATTTAACTTTTCTTCATTTCCTGAGCTTACATAGACCTCCGCTCCGGCATGAACAGCAAAAGCTAAAGCAAGGAGGGCTGCACCACCACCAATTCCGGTAATGAGCACTTTGTCGCCTTTTTTGAGTTGCCCTTTTGTAAATAAAGCACGGTAAGCAGTAAGGCCTGCAAGAGGGATGGCAGCAGCTTCTTCCAAGCTGAGATGAGGAGGTTTTTTAACGACATACCGCTCGTGAATAGCCAGGTATTCTGCAAAAGTGCCATGTTGCGGGAAACCCAGGATATGATAGGTTTTTCCGAATGTACGGGGATCATTTCCCCAGTCTAAAGAAGGGTTAATGATGACTTCCTGTCCCATTAAATGCGGATTGCTGTGGAGGCCAGGTGCGACCACTTCTCCGGCACCATCAGATCCCATAATGATCGAAGCGGGGCTTCGTTTACTCTGCTCTTTAATTGACCAGAGTTCATGGTGGTTGATACTGGCCGCCTTAATTTTAATTAAAACATGATGAGGTAAAATTTCTGGTATCTGTACTTCCTCAATGTGTTGTGTGAATGTATGCTGATTTAAAACTGCTGCTTTCATTTTTGTGTGTAAGTTGTTGTTGAGTAGCTGGTTGCAAAGTTGTGGTTATTCTACCCTACCGATAGGTATGGCAACAGGAAAAAGCAGTAAATAGATTGGATGTTTGCTTTTTAACCAGGTTTGTGTCTTATCTTGCAGCATGGAAATTAACCACGAAAACTTCTCTGTGAGTATTGTATCGCACGATAGCTGGGAAAAGCGGAACAGGGTAAGCAATTTCTTTGAACTGGTGTATATATTGGATGGAGAAGGAGAGCAGTATGTAAATCGGAGTGTTCATCCCTATACTACCGGAGAAATTTTCTTGTTGCCTTCTGCCAGCTGCAATGGTTACCGGATCACAAAGAAAACACGTTTTCTTTTCGTTCGTTTTACGAGTACTTATTTTTCTACCTATCATCAATCCAGTTCTGTGAATTATAGTGATTGGTTTAACCGGCTTAATTTTATTATTGGGAATTATGACCAGGGAGAGGCTGGCCTGATTGGCAATCCTACGGATAAAGAACATGTGAAATCTTTATTGAATCTCATTGTCTCAGAACATTATAGTGACAACAGTTGTTCCGTATTTCTCGTGCAAAACCTGTTGGTTTCTATTTTGGTGATCATTTCCAGAAATATTGAGAAACAATTGCTTGATGGACAATCCTTTTCCGATAAACGGTTTGTAAACATGCTCCACTTTATACATTTTAATCTGCTGGATCAGGAAAAGGTGAGCGTAGAAGGAATTTCTTCCCGCTTTCATATCTCTGAAACCTATTTCAGTGAGTATTTTAAAAGAAATGCCAATGAAAGTTTTCGGGATTATATCCTCAGGTCGAAGCTGAAAATCGCAGAAGCCAGGGCGTCACTGACCTCTAATTCCTTCAAAGAAATCGCAAATGAACTGGGATTTACAGACAGCAGTCATTTGAATAAGATGATGAAAAAGTATTACCACCGCGGAATGCGTGAAATCAGAAATAAAGTAACCGCAGCTTAACCCCCTTAAAGACCAATTATGAGTAGCCTGCTTAAAGATATATATTCGCCAGCCTTTTACGACAGGCTGTCTGATACCCTCCTTCAAACCCTTCCTTCTTTTGATAAAAAGAAATTTATCGCGCAGATCTTCGATCATGATTTTGAGCATAAAGAACTAAAAGCAAGAATGAAACATACTGCACAGGTATTGCATCCATTTCTTCCTGAGGACTACGGCAAGACAGTAGACCTGTTGTTTGAAATCATTACCGGGCTCCGGAAAAATAAAACCGGAGAAGACGGACTGGCATTTATGTTTCTGCCGGATTACATAGAAACTTATGGAATGGAGGATTATGAAAACTCTGTGAGGGCAATTGAGTTCGTTACCCAGTTTGTGAGTTGTGAATTTTCAGTAAGGCCTTTTATCCTTAAATATGGAGATCGGATGCTGGAACAGATGACTGCATGGTCCCTTCATGACAATTACAAAGTGAGGCGCTTATCGAGCGAAGGAACAAGGCCAAGATTGCCCTGGGCCATGGCGTTGCCTGAGCTTAAAAAAAATCCTGCCCCGGTTTTACCACTTTTGGAAAATCTTAAAAATGATCCTTCCGAATGGGTGAGAAGGAGTGTGGCCAACCACATCAATGACATTGCCAAGGACAACCCTGAGGTGGTTATTGACCTTGCTAAACGCTGGAAAGGCATACATAAAGAAACTGACGCCATCATCAAACATGGTTGCAGAACCTTGCTGAAACAGGGGCATCCTGAGATCTTAAAACATTATGGTCTGGAAAGTAAGGACATTCACATCAGCGGATTTGAGATTTCAACCCCCGTAACTCCGATTGGCGGGGAACTACATTTTTCTTATTACCTCCATAATCAGGAGCAAAAAGAGCAAACCATCAGGTTGGAGTATGGGTTGTATTACAGGAGACAAAATGGAACTTTATCTAAAAAGGTATTTAAGATCAGTGAGAAAATCTATCAGGCAAATGAGAAGGTAAAGGTTTCACGTAAGCAAAGTTTTAAGCTCATTACCACCAGAAAATTTTATCCGGGAATACAACAATTATCGGTGATTGTGAACGGAGAAGAAAAGGAGGTTCTGGACTTTGAGCTGAGTGTATAAGCCGGTATAAAGTGTAAAAACGACCTATAAAAACGTTGACTAAGCTATTGGGGTCAGGATAGATATATCACCCGGTGATTGCCTGAATTTCAGACCATCACCGGGTGATTGTTTATTGAGGCTTCACGGTAACCCGTACCCCTGCAGAATGGGTACTGAATTCCGGGGCATACATGGATTGTAAAGTGGTAATCCCATTGGAGAAGTTCCCCGCATGACTCACCCTTAAAGCATATTCAAATACGTACACCCCTTTTCTAAGGTAACTGATAAAGAAATTGGTGGAAGCATCTTTGGTGCTTTCATAATACCCTAATCCATCCTGGTATTTATATGTGGAAATGACATTTACCGGCTCAAAACCTGAGGAGCGCATGTCCTTTAAATGAACATATTCCATATCTCTGTCTGCACGGATTTCTATCCTCACCTTTAGCAGGTCGCCCGGAGTCAGTACATTAGATGGGCTAAGTTGGGTGAGTACTTCTCCCTTGGCAGAAGACTTTTGCAAAAACAGGTCTTTTTTAATTTTAATTCCTGTTTCTGCAGGAGTAATCTTATCCAGCTGTTCAAAATATTGCCAGTACACCCCACCCCAGGCAATGGTTTTGTTGTTATTTTTAACTTCAATTTTCCCCATTTCCGGTTTAACATCAGCTCCTGAAATGCTCATTTTCTGATAACCTGTTCCTGATTCTTTCTCTGTTTCTGCTAATCCCAGCTGAGCTGGTGTCTGACCTCCTATAGAGAGTTCAGGTGCTGCAGCCTCTTCCAATATACTCGTTCCACGAAGGAGTAAGGCATAGCAGGCTGCTGCGGTCGCTTTTGTCGTCTTCCAGTCGTTGGTCTGTTTGTTTTTCAGCAACCATACTTTCATTTCTTCAACAGATCTGACATCATTGGCTACTTCATCAAAAACCTCGATCAGTAAGGCTTGCGTTTCAATCGGACTTTGGTACCACCACCAGCCATGGATGTTGTTGTCCCAATACATACCCATTTCCTCATTTTGTCTGGCACTTTCTTTTAAGAAGCGGATGATGTTAAGGGCTTCCGGTTTATTTCCGTTTCTGGCCAATACCAATGCTGCCTGTCCGCGTTCGTAGGCATCCATGGTTTTCCAGCTGTTTTTCACTTTGTCCAGGTAATAGGTTGTTGCCTTTTTAAAATCCGGATCAGTATTCTTTTGATCGGTATAACTCCTTGCGTAAAGGTAATGGAGTGGGAGATGGCCAATGCCTTTTCCTGAGAGTTCTTTCTTGAAATCATCTTTTAATTGCTTGTCCAGGTACACGATGGCTTTGTTCAGCATTTTCTGGAAACCTGGGAAAGCCTTTTCATCCACCATTTTCAGATGTTTCAACTGTCCCATACCCAGGACAATGTGCTGGGTAATGTAACGGTCTTCCGACATGCCGCTAAACCAGGGGAATGAACCATTCTGGTTTTGCATTTTCTCCAGCTTCTCAAAGTTACTTTTCAGCTCGTAAGACATGCGGTTCAGGTCAAACAGGATGGCCAGTCTTTTTTTACGTTCTGTTTCTCCGTTCGCCTCTCTGACCCAAGGCGTTTCTTCCAGAAGTATAGATTTCAACTCCGGGTTTTTCTCCAGATTGGACAATAAGGCTGCTCCATCTTTTTCCTGCTGCCAGCGGGCGAAAATCTGTTTTATTTTCGGAGAACTGTTGATGACTCCGGTAGCAAAGCTGTTTGCATAAAAGCGGCTGAAAGTTTGCTCCGCACACTCATAAGGGTATTCTATTAAATATGGAAGTGCCTGTATGGCATACCATACCGGGTTAGAGGTAAACTCCAAGGTTAAACGTTGATTTTTTAGTGTTGAAGATGCTCCGGATTGCAACAATTTCTCCATATTAAAAGTCTTACCGGAGTTTCCACGCACATTCAATGGCATTGTTTCTGTGACCAGCATGGCATTAGGAAGTACCGGAACGGTCATTTCTTCTCCATCACTATACCTGCCGGATTGTGCCAGGACTTTGTATGTGATTGCAGCAATGCCCGAAGGGATTTGCAATGACCATTTGAACACCTCATTTCCTTTATCAGCGATTTCAAAGTTTTGTGTTCCTTTGGTGTCTGTGGATAAAATGTGGATAACATTGTTAGTAACTGCATCCCTCAATTCCAGAATGGCTTCTCCTTTTAATGTTTTTCCGCTGAGGTTGTTCAGCTTTGCGGTAAACAACAGGGTGTCTCCCTCACGGAAGAAACGAGGAGCATTTGCGCTGATGGCCAGTTGTTTCTGTGTAATTAACTCGCGACTGGTATTGGCTGTTTTCAGATCTTTGGTGTGTGCGAAGCCCAGCATTTTGTAACGGGTTAAAGATTGTGGAATGGTAAAATCTATCTGAATCTCTCCATTTTTATCGGTGTGTAATTGTGGATAAAAGAAGGCAGTCTCCTTGAAATTTGTTCTTGGTACTACTTTTTCAAGGCTGGTAGTTGGTTTCTCTTTTCCCGATGCCACATTATAAGCGATGGCGGCATCATCTGCCTTTATTTCCTCATCCTTCACCACTACTGCTGCCATAGGCATTGGGGCCATCTTCATCGACTCAGTCATCATCTTTCTGTCTCTGCTGGCACCTGCGGCAACAATCCTCTCATTTAAATGTATTTCGTCATCCTTTAAGCTGATATCCAGTCTTTTTAGCTTACCGACTGTTGTACTAAGTGTTTTGTACCCTATGTATTTGAATTGTATTTGCTGGCCTGCAGCTGCATTGATGGCGTAAATGCCATAAACGTCAGTAACTGTTGTTACTTTTCCTACCCTCACACTTACTCCTGGTAGTGCAAAACCATTGCTGTTGGTAGCTATTCCATATACAAGGCTTCCTTTTTTCAATGTTGCGAGCTTTTTAGTTGCTTGTTCTACGATTTCGCGTGCTTTAAGCTTGTCTAAATACTCATTATAACCAGGATTATATCCGCCGCCATAAAAGTTATATCCAAAAAGATTGAGACTTTCATATTGCCGGAACTGCTCAGAAAAATGTTCATTATTGCCGTTTAAGAACCAAAGGTTATTTCCGTGTCTCAGGTAGTTTTGTTCTGTTGCCCAGGAATAGCGGTTATAGCTGTAAGTGCTGAGAGAGGGGATTTCCCAATTCATTGTTTTCAAACCCTCAAGCGAAGCATCATAAAGCGTGGCGGCCAGTTCTGCCATTTGTTTCTCCCCGGTTTTGCTGCTGATCCGTAGTTTCCAGCTCTCCTTTTCACCCGGCTGCAGCTTGTCTCTAAACGTGAGGAACTTAATGTCCAGCTCTTTTGCAGGGTCGATCATGCTGACTTCCTGCAGGGCGTTATACACAAATCCATTTTGTATGAGGGTAAACTGAACGGCAAAATTATCCTCAAAACCTGCTTTAGGGCTGATTTTGACTATGCTTTGCTGGTCGGAAATGTTTATCCACACTTTATCCACAATTTTGTTTTTGGAGTAAACCTCGTAATATGCTTTTCCGGAAGCATTAGTACCTGCTAATCTGAAAACAGCACTTTCATTGGGTAAGATCTTGTTTTTTTCTACGACGAGCCATTCCCGCTCTGCCTGGATCTTGCTGCCTTCAGGGTGGTAAATGCGGATCACTTTATCCACATCAATCTGCTCCTTGTCTTCATTAACGGCACTGATTTTTACTTTGTAATAGCCGGGAAGCAGTTGTTTGACATTCAGTGTCAGGTTTCCGGTTCCTTGTTCTGTACTGATGTTTTGCTGGAAACCGATCTTTTGTTTTTCCCAGTTTAAAGGATCATCATCACCTGCATACGCCTCATTCGGAAAGGCTTTGATAAATTCAGCTTTAGAGAGGGTATATTTTTCCGGGACACCGGAGAAAGGAGTCTTGTTGGGCAATCTTCCCGGAGGTTGAAGTACAAACCATTCTGTCTGTAACTTTGCTTTTATGGGCTCTCCGTTCAGATTGGTGATCTGAAAGGGGATGCTGTCTATTTTTTCTGTTAAAAAGAGTTGTTCCGGAAGTTCCACATTGAGCATCAGGTCCTTCTTTCCTGCATTGATCTGTTTAGTCCCCGTCCTGGTTTCTCCATTAATGTCTGTCACCTCAGCCTTGATCAGATAATTATATTGTTCACTGGCTTGCTGACCAGTACTGGCAAAGAAGCTGAACCGGAAACTGCCATCTGCATTCGTTTCCGTCTTTCCAATCGCGATCTGTTCCTGTGCGTGATCTCTTCTGTCATAATAGTAATCGGGTCTTATACTTGCTCTGTAAACAGTATACTTTACTTTCGCCTTGCCTACCGCATAACCTGAAAAGGTAGTAGCCTTTCCTTTAACCAGGATACTGTCATTGAGTTTGTACTTCTCCTTAGATTTATCAAATTCGACTTCGAATGTAGGACGTTTATATTCTTCCACCTGAATCTCAAGGTTTCCGTAAATGGTACTCAGTTCCATTCTGCCATTCATTTTTCCCATTGGGATATTAAATGAACCCTGGAAGGTGCCGTAATCATTTGTGAGTACTGAAACTTTCTCCAGCTCCTTGCCATTTGCATCTTTGAAGGTCACTTCAAGCTTCTTTCCTGCTACAATGCTACTTTTGGTGTCTTTTTTACTGAGGAAAAGACCTTTGTAAAACAGGCTTTGTCCTGGCCGGTAAATAGGGCGGTCGCTGAAAAGAACCACTTGCTCTTCATTATCTTTGTTGTAATTGTAATAGTAGGTGTTGGGCACATCCAGCAGGAGGGAATCTCCTTTATAGCTGATCATCAGTTTTCGGACATCAGTGGCAATCTTATAAATGAGACTGCCTTTGTCGTCTGTTTTGAACAAAAGGCCATCAGTGGTTACGGATTTCCCGTTTTTGTAGCTGATTTTTTTCTCCCGCAGCACTGCATCCCTGATGCGTTTTCCATCTAAACTGTTGGAAACAATATATTCTACGGAATCCTGTGCCAATGTTCTGGTGCTAACCGTAAGGTTGGTCACTTTAAACTGAATGTGGTTACTGTTATAGGTTTCCTTTGTAGCATCTGGAGTATTTTGAGCGATCAGTAAATAGCTGCCTGCAGGAAGTGCCTCCATCCTGGCCGATAGACTGTGCATCTGGTAATCCTTTATCTGGGGTAAAGCAACAGACCAGGTTTTAGTGGGTTTGTGTTTTTTAAGGAAAGCCTGATATTCTTCGATATTGTTGAAATCTATATCAGGTTCTATTTTGCCGGAAGGGACTTTATAAAGATTGAAATAAGCGGTATCAAAGTTTTTATGGCTGATTAAAAATTGAATCGGACGTTCAGGGAGGTTGAATTGCTTCAGCTCAATGCTGATGCTTTCTGTCTTTATACTGTTGATCAGATCGGTTGCATTTTTTGCACCCGGACTCTCCGGGTAAGCTTTAATTGCTTTTTCGGCCAGAGCAACCGCCTTGATCATGCCCTTATTCTTGTTGTCTTTAATTCCTTCACTTTTGCAGATCTGAGCCTGTTGAAATAAAACATCTGCATATAATGGACTGCTTTCTGCAATTTTCCCTAAAGATTCCAGTGCTGAAAAATATAGGCTGTCTTTATGTTCATCTATACTTCTTTCATAAATGAACCTGAATCTCTTAAGTTCTATATCGGTAAATGCGGAAATGCTTTTCTGCGGATCATGAAGCCCGAGCAAATGCTGAAACACTTTTAAGGCCTCTGCAGAGAAATAACTGCTGTCTGTCTGAGGGATTTTTGTTGCAGCAAAAACCTTGTGATCAGCAAACCAGATGGGGTCATCAAAGTTAATCCCATCCATATCTGTGTTCGTGATGTCGATCAGTGGATTCATGAAAACATCTACTGCGCGATGGGCCAGCAGGTCATACAGGCTGGGTCTCAGATAGCGGTTGGTGCTATCTCCGATGAGGATATCGTTCAAAACCCCAACCTTTATGTTTTTTAGCAGACTGGCTTCGGAAAGCGAGCTGAGAAAAGTTTTTGCCGTTTCATTCGTAATGGCCCGGATAGACCAGGTGGTCAGGTCATCACCAGGGTTTACTTCCAATGTGGTTCGTTCGGCAATACGGTAGCTGTTCTGCTCATAGTACTTCCAGTACATTTCTGCAAGAAGAGACTGCAGCACACTTTTTTCAGGTTGATTTGCCCGCTTGATGTCGTTTTTGAGGTCTTTTAAAATTCCGGCAAAAGCATCTTCTTCAAGATAGCTCTGGAACAACATGCGGTAAAGAACAGATTTTACCAGCATGGCAGAATTGCCTTCCGTTCTGGCCTGATTGTTCAGTTTTTCCAGGATGGGTAAAGCTTTTTTTGCCTGAGCCATGTTGGCTAAAGAATCTATTTTTTTGAATTCTTCCATATAGTAATTGTGTTTCTGGGAAAAGACACTTTGTGAAATCATAACAAAGCTAATGAGTAAAAAAGAGATACGTAACGTGAGTTTCATAGGTCGGTATTTTAGTAGAAGATGGAATTGTTGACCTGATTCCATAAGGATGTTCCTGTGATCAGGAAATATTATTTTATTTCATCCATCAGTTATTCCTCAATAAATAATAGTTTAATTTCGTTATTGACATTAATGGAATTAAAGTAACGAAAAAATAAATAATGATTGATGAAATAATTCAGCGTCAGGTAGATGCCTATAATGAACGGAACCTGATTAAAATGATGACCTTTTTTAGTGAGGACATTCAAATCTTCAATTTTGCGGAGCAGGAACCCCTGGTTAAAGGGATTAAAGAAGTAGAAAAACTGTATAAGAATGTTTTCGACCATTCCCCTGATCTTCACGCGGAAATTCTGAACCGTATTGTTTTTGATGATAAAGTGATTGACCAGGAAAGGGTGACCATCCGTAAGGGGGAAGCGCTGATGGAAGTGGTGGCCATTTATGAACTTGCACAGGGCTTGATTACCAGGGTTTATTTTATCCAGAAAAAGAAAGGGCACTGAGGGCTTTTCTCTGATCATTGATTTCTTTTTAGATTTGAACTCAGATGTAGTAGCCAAAAATCATCAGATTATTCTCAAAAGAGTCTGGGATTTCAATTAATCATCTTTAAGATTAATTCCTATCTTAGGTAAGCAACTGCTTCAGTCAGTGATCATCTTAAAGTGTATGTTTGAATGAAAAAGCAAATGATAACCGGAGCGATAATGGTAAATGATAATCTTTGATGATCAATATGCAACAGAATTTTATTGACCGCCTGAAGCTGACCTTGCCAGCTTATCAGAATCCCGCACAAAGTATTGCTGATTGTTTGGATATCAGCTTAAACGAGGCTTATAAAAAGATCAGAAATAAGAGCGCCCTGACCCTTCAGCAGATCGTAAAGTTGTCGGATACCTTCAAAATACCAATTGTATATCAGCCTGAAGATACACCAACCGTTACTTTCAGTTATCCTAAAATAGAGGGAGGAGCACCAAATATGGAGGATTATCTCCTTGATCTGTTGAGTAACCTCAAGCTGATTCATGCCTCCAAAGAGAAGCACCTCACTATCGTAACCGATGACATTCCGTTGTTTCATCTTTTTAAATATCCTGAACTTACTGCATTTAAATTGTTTTTCTGGTTCGAAAGCCTCAGCAGTACACCGCAGAGGTTCGAAAGGTCATTTGTCATGGAAAACATCACCACTGTGGCTCAGGAGTTAAACCGCATTTATCTGGAAATACCCAGTACAGAAATATGGGCAAAGAACAGCATTCATGGAAGTTTAGAGCAGATCAGGTATGCATTCGAGGCCGGGTATATCGGTGATCATTCATTGGCAGAGGAGCTGGTGGTACAATTGCGTTATTGCCTTACAGATATGAATATGTATGCCATGAGCAGCAAAAAGACGATTGATGTATCGCACACTTTTAACTGGTACAATTGTGATGTTTTGGGCACCATTGCCTATCTGGCAGAAATGAATGGCACTAAAGTCTGCTTCAACAGGTTCAATACTTTTAATTTTTTGAAGACAGAAGACCCTGAATATTGCCTGCAAACCAAAGCCTGGATGCAGAGCCTGATGCGGAAATCGGTTTCTTTTAGTGGCCAGGGCGAGAAACACCGGAACAAATACATTTATCAGGCTTTCCAGGAATGCGATGCTTTGATTAAAGAGATCTCCGGAGAGAGAAATGGAAATTAGTAAAGACCCCCCAAAAATATAAAAACCCGACAAGTACAGTGTCAGCTGTACCTGTCGGGTAGGGAATAAAAAAATGGACCTATTCCGCTTTTATTGATGACTGGCTACAAAGTCTTTGTAGTTTTTTTCGTTGGCAAAGTAGGCTACACTACCTTCTTCATTAAGTAATACGATGTAAGCTGTTGCCTTGTTTACTTTTTCTCCGGTTTGAGGGTCTGTGGCTATCCTTACGGTTTCGTCTTTTGGGATGCGCTCTACACACATCTCACAGCAACCATAATACATTTCCCCTTTAAAAGGAACTTCAATTTGTTTCTTGCCCATATAGGCATCATTCACCATACAGACCTCGCTATTGAGTACACGGCTACCTTTTTTAGGGCCTTTGGTATTGACTGCTGGAGTAACCGCCGCTGCGGTCTGAATTCCTTCTTTAGCTACTGTTGTGCTTGTCGGATCTGCGGTTGTGTTTACCGGTTGAGCTGTGGAGTTACAGGCGACAAGGATAATGCTGGACAGGGCCAGCAGGCAGTATAATTTTCTAAATGTGTTCATCGTATTTTATTTTTTTATTTGTGTTCCTTCTTCAATTTCTTCACTTGCTTTTAGGAGGATGTTGTCCCCTTCGCTGAGTTCGCCGAATATTTCCACTTTATCGGGCATCATGCGCCCTTTAGCTACGGGGACATTCTTTGTTTTTCCATTTTCAACCCGGATCACATAAATGCCAAGATTAGCGTCTACTAAAGCGGTTTTTGGAATAAAGAAAGTGGCTTGTCCGGCTTGTAGCGGAATGTTTGTTTCTGCAACCATCAATGGTTTCAATTCCTGGGTTACATTCATGAGGTCAGCCTCGATCTTTTCCGAACGGAGTTTCATATCCAATGCGCCGGATTTGCGCGAAATCTTTGCGGCGTACATCTTTTGAGGAATGGATTTGACCCTGAACCGGATGGTATCGCCGATGTTAAGGTAAGGCGTGCTTGCCTCAGGAACAGAGAGCGACAGGCGTAACTTGTTGTTGTTCTGAATGACCAGCAAGGGGTTGTCTGCAGCCTTGCCCATCGGGCCAACATAAGCTCCTAAATCTACATTCCTGTCGGTCACCGTGCCACTAAAAGGGGCGCGGATCACGAGGTAATTGTTCATCGCTTTCAGCTCATTATAAACTGATCTTGCTGCATTTACCTGTGCTTCATCTGCCAGTTTTTTAGCTGTAATCTGATCCAGTGCGTCTTTAGAGATGGCTCCTTCTGTTTTATCCGCATCAAACATGCGGTCGTAATTTGCTTTAGTGGCAATGTAAATCGCCTCCTGTGCATTCAGCTTTGACTTTGCGGTGGCCAGTTGTGCCTGAACCTCCGGGGCATCCAATACCATCAATACCTGTCCGCTGCTTACTTTGTCGCCAATGTCTACATTGATCTTTTGTACATAGCTGTTGACCTTTGCATACAACTCTGTTTCCTGATCTGCCAGTAGCTCCCCGGCGAGCTTTAAGGACACACGGGGATTACTTTTCTGAATGGCAACCGTTTCGAAACTTTGCATCATCATCGGCATTGCCGGAGCTTTTGCGGTTTCCTTTTTCTCATTGTTACAGGCACTAAGCGTTAATGCCAGTCCTGCGAGGATATATGTTAATCTTTTCATTTTTCTTAATGGTTTGGTTTAATAAAATGGATGCTGTTTTCATCTTCGGGATCCAGAGAAGCGGATACTGTGCTTGTTTTTCCTTGTACCCAGGCAAATACCAGAGGTAATAAAATCAGCACCGAGAAGGTCGATGCAAACAGACCTCCGATCACTGCACGGCCTAGTGGCGATACCTGATCACCTCCTTCGCCATGTCCGATCGCCATTGGCAGCATTCCTGCCATCATCGCCATAGAAGTCATGATGATTGGACGCATCCTCAGAGAGGCAGCCTTCATCGCCGCTGCAAATGCATCCCCGTTCTGCAAACGCAGGGTTTCCGCGTTGCTGATCAGTAACACCGCATTGGCAATAGATACCCCGACAGACATGATGATTCCCATATAAGATTGCAGGTTAAGTGTAGAACCCGTTAGTTTAAGCAGGACCAAAGAACCAAGTACCACAAAAGGAACCGTGGTTAAGACCACAAAAGAAACTTTGAAGGATTGGAAATTAGCGGTCAGCATCAGGAAAATCACCAGAACGGCAACCAATAGCCCGTTGATGAGGCTGTCCATTGTTTCGTCCAGTACAGGCGACATCCCTGCCACAGATATGTTCAGCCCTTTAGGAATCTCTCCTAAAGAAGCGATTGCTGCATTGACATCCTTTTGTGCCCTGCCAAGATCCTGATTGTGCAGGTTGGCCGTAACTGTTGTATAAGCCATGGTCCCCAGGTTATAACTTTCACCAAGGGTGGTGGTTGGCGTAATCGTGGCTACATCTCCCAATACCGGACGGTCGGAGTTTTTTGACAATGGAATGTTTGCCAGCTCGTCTTTACTGTTCAATACATTCTGAGGCGTTTGTACCTGCACGTCATAGGCAATTCCCATCATTCCTTCCACCCACATGTTTTTACTCGTGTATCTTGAAGAAGCGGTAGAGGCAATTAATGAACGCGCGATGTCCTGTGCATCAACACCCAATTGTGCCGCCCGGACACGGTCGATATTGATCGCCAATGCCGGGTAATTTAAAGATTGAGGGATTTGCTGATCTCTCATGTAATCAATCTCCTTTAATTTTGCCAGGAGTTTATTGGCATACATGACGTTTCTCTTTTTCATCATGCCGGAGAAGCGTACCTCAATAGGCGTGTTTGTTCCCTGACTCAGGATTTTTTCTGTCAGTTCTATGGGCTCAAACGAAAGGTGGAGTTCCGGCATTTTTTTCTTCATATGTGCCCTGATCTGATCTTTCAGTTCATTCGTGTTTCCTGAATAATCTTTCAATGCCACCTGCATTAAGGCTTCATGGGGCCCGGCATTGTAGAGGTAGATCGGACTTACCGCAAAGGAAGAAGGGTGTTGTCCGATAAATACTGATGAGATCGCGATATGGTCTTTCCCGATTACGGTTTCCAGTTCACGAAGCATTTGTTTGATCTTTTGTTCTGTTTTCTCAATCCGCGTTCCTTCGGGTGCTTTAACCCGTACCTGGAACTGACTGGAATTTACCGCAGGCAGTACATCTGTTCCTGTAATGCTGAACATCAGGTAAATCAATACTCCAATTCCGAGGAAGCTGATGATGATCACAGGTTTCCGTTTCGGCAGCAGGCTTTCCAGGAAAGCAATAAAGCAGTTACGGAAGCGCTCAAAACGACCTTCTTTACTATGTTCTTCTGCTGAAAGTGGTTTTATCCACCAGTTACAAAGGATCGGAACTAAGGTTTGCGACAACAGGAAGGAGAAGATCATGGAGAAGCCGATGGCCAGTGCCAATGGCATAAACAAAGCTCCCGGAATGCCTGTCATGATAAATGCAGGGGCAAATACCGCAAGGATACACAGCAGGATCAATAGTTTCGGGAAGGCGATCTCCTTACAGGCATCCCAGATGGCGAGAGATTTGGGTTTCCCCATGGCCAGGTGCTGGTGGATGTTCTCGATTGTTACCGTACTTTCATCCACTAAGATACCGATGGCAAGGGCCAGTCCGGATAAAGACATGATGTTGATGCTTTGTCCGAAAAGCTTGAGAAACAGTACTCCCGAAATGATGGAAATCGGAATGGTCAGGATCACAATGATGGCGCAACGGCGGTCTCCCAAAAATAACAAGACCATTAACCCGGTAAGTATTGCCCCTAAAGCGCCCTCTACGATTAAGCTTTTTACGGCATTGATCACATAGACCGACTGGTCAAATTCATAAGAGATCTTAATGTCGCCGGGTAAGTTGTTCTGTATGTTCGGAATGGCCTTTTTCAGATTACTCACCACATCCCAGGTCGAGGCATTTCCGGACTTGGCAATATTGATGTAAACTGATCGCTTTCCGTTGATTAAAGCATAACCGGTGGTGATGTCAGCTCCGTCTTTTACGGTCGCCACATCCCGGATATAGACGTTGTCTACCTTGTCTTTAAAGATGGGGATATTGCCAAAATCATCAACCGCTTTAATGGTGTTGTTTGTTGGGGTCAGGTAGTTGATGTCATTGATATAGACATTTCCTGAAGGGGCGGTGATGTTGTTGCGGCTGATGGCTTCCACGATCTGATCCGGAGAAAGCTGATGTGTCCGTAATTTATTCGGATCAATATTGATCTCTACGGTTCTCGGGCTTCCGCCAAAAGGAGGGGCCGTAGTTAGTCCCGGAATGGCAATCAGGAAAGGACGGGCCGTAAAGTTGGCAATGTCCTGCAACTCATTATTTGTCTTGGTTTCACTGCGGAAAACGAGCTGGCCTACTGGTTGCGAAGAAGCATCGAAACGGATAATGAAGGGTGGCGGCGCTCCCGGAGGTAAAAATACCTGGGAGCGGTTAGACAGGGCGCTGATTTCAGCAATGGCCTGTCCCATATCTATCCCCTCGTAAAAGTTGAGCTTCATCAGGGTAAGCCCCTGCGTGTTTTTAGTCTCTATGCTTTTGATGCCATTGGTAAAGAGCATCATGTTTACATACATCTTGGTGAAATAACCTTCCATCTGCTGTGGGGTGTAGCCATTGAAGGAATGGGCAATATAGACCACAGGAAGGTTCATTTCCGGAAGAATATCAATCTTGATATCCTTGGAGGCTTTGATCCCGAAGAACAAAAGCCCGAGCACCATGACCATAATGGAAATGGGTTTGCGCAGTGCTAAACGTATTAAATTCATGTTTGTTCGGGGTTACGGAATGGCATTTAATAAAACAGAAAGTTCCCCAACAGCGGCAGATCTGATCAGCAGCGCCTGCCAGATGTTGTTCTGAGCGATCTCAAAATCGATCTCTGCCCGGTTAAGGGCATAAAGGGATTGGGTTAGATCCACAATGGTGGTTAAGCCATTTCTGTACAAAGCCATGTTCTGGCGGTAAGCATCAGATGCTGCTTTGATCTGGATCTTTGTCTCTTCAAAGTTCTCTGTTGCATTTTTTAATTTTGCATTGGCGAGCTGGCCTTGTGCTGACAGGTCTTCGCTGATCAGCTGATACTCGTTTTGAAGGGATTGCGTTTTGTATTTTTGCTCCCTTGCCTTTGCGGAGAAGCGGTACAGGTTGGTCAGGTTCCAGCTGAGGGTTAATCCTGCAAGGTAGTTTCCGCGGTCAATTCCCGCGCCTTTCTGGTAGGACCTGGAATAGGCACTGTTGTCCTGAACATAGTTCCATTCAAAGCCTGATCCACGTCCCTGAAGTACGCCAAATGCAGATAAAGAGGGGAGGGTGTTGGAGCGGTGAAGCTTTTCTGTCTGTTCGCTGCTTTCGACTTTACTTTTTTGCCATAATAACAAGGGGTGATTGCTGGAGCCTGAAGCTTCGTTTTCTTTTAATATGGGTGTTTTCGTGGTGAAAACGGAGTCTAGCGTAAAGCTTTGGTATTGCTCTCCTAAGAGAACGGCAAGCGTTTTGGCATATTCCAGCTCCATGTCGTAGGCTTTAATCCTGGCAGATTGTGCATTGGATACTTCTGCCTTGGCCAGGGAGGCATCTACTCCCGGAATTAGTCCGCTGGCCGCACGACTCACTGTTGTGGTCATGAACACCTGAGCACGGTCCAGATTTTTTTCCTGTACATATTTGATCCGCTGACTGGCCAGGAGGTTAAAATAAGCTGCGCCAACTTTTACCTGATGCTGGAATTTTTCCTGCTCCAGATCCGCATTTGCTACTTTTTCATCTGTTCTGGCAATCTGTACCTGGTTTTTAATCCTTCCGAAAGTAAAGAGGTTCCAGTTGATGTTAGCCAGATAAAGGGAACCGAAAGCGGCATTCCAGTTCTGTTCTGCCAAAGGCATGGAGGTGGCGGCACTGCCAAGGCCACCATAAGCGTACATCGGCCCGTTCTGGGCGTTGATGGTCCCATAGCTCTGCTGTGCCAATAAGGTAAAATCAGGTAAATACTGACTTTTTTGAAAAGTAGTATGCTCCCTGGAAGCCATGACCAGCGCTTCCTTCGCTTTTATCTTTTCGTAATTCTGTATAGAACGTTGTAATGCATCGGGCAGCTGCAAAGTCTGGGCATACGACACCGTCGCGAAACCACAAAGCAGCGCTAATGCAATGAATCTGATATTCATTGTATAATAATTAGAAATTAAACCATCTTGATTACTTAGTATGAAAGCATACTATAGATTTCAATAAATGATGGTCTATATCCGGTATACGCAATGTAAGATGTAGAGTGCGGGTCGCTCCTTAGGGGAAGAGAAGTCAAATGCAGGAACGTTCTGTTCTACTGCAGCGGCAGTCCAATCGAAGGCAGGAAGGGGCGGATGATAAAGAGCCGTTTCTCCGGAAAACTTGAACAGACTTTGCTGCTGCGCAATCTTCTCTACCTTTTCGGTGAGTTTGATTTGTTCTTTCTCGTGTTTGCAGCAATTGTCCTTTTTGGTTTTCTGTTTGCTCTTGATCACACAAACCGGACACACCTTGTTTTGATGGTCATCAGGGAAGAGACGTATTTCCTGCTTGATGCCCTTGCAAAAATGAGCACTGGCCGTAAATCCGGTGGATACGGTCAGGAACAAAGTGCAAAGAAACAGGCTGAACAGTCTTTTCATAACAGAAACAAAGATGCGGTTCTCTTTAAAAAAGAGCTTATAGAATTCTGAAAATGATTTATATAATTTAGATAGGAGCCAGCTTTCATGATTTTTTTAAGGGATTTTAATTGGAAATGATTATTTTTAATTACCAAACTAACCGGGTATGGCTATAGCATTAGATGTTCTTTTAAAAGAAGAATACTTTCATCTTCAAAAGGTTATTGAAGATTTCGATAGTAAGACCATAACAATTAAAGCCTGGAGTGTTACCGGCAGCCTGGTTGTTATCGGGGCTGGATTTACAGACAAAGGAACTAAAGAATTATTCCTCGTGGCTGCGTTTGCTTCTTTGCTGTTTTGGGTAATCGAAGGGACCTGGAAATTGTTTCAATTGTCTTATTATGCCCGTATAAAGGTTATTGAGACTTATTTCGCTAATCCGAAAGGCCAAACAATTCATCCACTACAGATTTATGATGCCTTTGGGAAATCCTATAAAAACCATCAGAAAAAAAGGTTGTTTCCAGTGATGTTTTGGCGAAACATACTTCTACCACATCTGTTTATTGTTATTGGCGGAATAGCACTGTACCTATTGACCAGGAACGGAGTAATTGTGCTGCCTCAGGGAGAATAACTTTGCCTTGTATCATCTGTAAATATTTGTAGCAATATTTAATATATTCAATTAGGGAAGCTAAATCCCATCTGCTTTTTACCAGATAATATGCAGATGGGATTAAAGAGCGTCTGATGGATCAATACACGCCTAGCATAAGTCCGACGGAAGCATTGGAGAAGCTCTGCAGAGGGTTTGCATTGGCATTGGCAGCGCAGCTAAAGGCAAGACGTTTGGAAACATAGAGGTTGTACCTGAATTCCACTGGCAAACCTACTGTAACAGACTCTTTGTATTTGTTATGGTATTCATAATATCCCGGTTCATTCATTCGCTGTTGTACCACTTTGTTGACAACAGCCAGGCCTGTGCCCATTTGAAACTGATGTATGTTCCAAAAATTATAGCTCTTCCCTATCATAAAATTCAAAACCGAAAGGCCGGGAACCGGGTCTTCCTTATGCCGCCGGTCCTCTTCGTAGCGTTCGATTGTAGTGCTGGCTTTAATTT
Organism: Pedobacter caeni; assembly: GCF_900129215.1. Classification (GTDB taxonomy): domain Bacteria; phylum Bacteroidota; class Bacteroidia; order Sphingobacteriales; family Sphingobacteriaceae; genus Pedobacter; species Pedobacter caeni. The sequence continues at coordinate 407,095 of NZ_FQUQ01000003.1, forward strand.
TGTAATAGGTGTTTTCGAACTGGAACGATATCCCTCCCTGTGCTACGGAAACATTTTTGTTGGTTTTGCCAAACTCAGCTGACATATAAAGGTTGTTGTGCTCAGCAGGCTTCTCACTGCTTTGTGCCATAGACTCACTGGTTTCAAATGAGGTGCAAATCATTCCGATTAAAAATATTTTACTTTTCATATGTTATCCTTTTTAAATGATACTCCAAAAGTAAAAGCCTGGAAATAGATGGATTATCTCTTAAGGGTGTCTGTTTCTGAAAAAATAATCTATTAGATTAATGATTTAGGAGGTAATTGAAAGTTTTCACCTGAAAAGTAACCTTTAAGTGATGATGTGTTTTGAAAAACTAATAATAATGGGGTCGGTAATGCCTGGTGTTAATCTTTTGTGATAAATATTTGAGTCAGGATAAGTCTGATAGGGCGGCCGAAGCCTAACTACCGAATCTCGAAACTCCACAAATGGTCAGTCCATTATGACTGGAAAATTGAGCCTGATAGGAGTGGTAACTGTCCATTTCAAAGTTTTTCCGGGACTCAAGAAAATAATGGACATCATATGCAAAGTGGTAATATGTTGTGGTGTATTCCTCCTTTCGATAGCGTTTCAATTCTACTCCTCCGGTTTGAAAATACCCTTCTGTTTTTAGGAGTTCTTCTTTTCCAAAAACCTGTTTGTGAAGTTCTTCCAAAACCGATATGCCTTTTGATTGAATAAGGTCTAAATTTTTTATGATGTGCAGAACAAATTCCTCGATTAGTTTCCAATCGATTTTAATTTCATTTGATTTCTTGTCAAAAAACAGCGATTCATCAAATTCAAAATCTAATTCATATGGAGCGTATAAAAGAGTAGCGGTCCACTTCGTTTTGAATTGCTCTGCGTCGCATTTTCTAAAAGTAAGCTCGAGGTCGTTAATTGCTATTTTCATTAGAATATGTTTGTTTTTTAGCGGTTATGAAGCGATCATGATCTTGTTATTCATTTCGTTGTGTGATCTGCAAGATCATGATGGGTTCATTAAATGATTGCTGAGTTTTAAATGTATCATAAAAATTTTGAAATCGGATATCCGAACAGAAACTAAAGAGGGGGGAGGTATTCGGAAAATTAAAAGCATAAAAAAACCTTTCAGGATATCTGAAAGGTTTAGTGGGAGATACTGGGTTCGAACCAGTGACCCCCTGCTTGTAAGGCAGGTGCTCTGAACCAGCTGAGCTAATCTCCCCTTGGTTCTACTCTATTTATATCCAACCGAGTAAGGTTGCTATTTAAAAAGCCTTAGATTTCTCTGAGGCTTTTAGTGGGAGATACTGGGTTCGAACCAGTGACCCCCTGCTTGTAAGGCAGGTGCTCTGAACCAGCTGAGCTAATCTCCCCTTGATTCTACTCTTTTTGTATTTAAACCAGCTGAGTAAGCTGTATCAGATTGTCAAAGTTCCCGTCGTTTTGGGATTGCAAATATACACCCTTAAATCATTTTTGCAAAAGTTTTTTCAGCTTTTTTAAGAGAGCACATCTTCGAGGACCTGATGTGAGCGGATTTCTCCGAAAGAAGCCGTGTGTAAGGTGTAGTAAGTCAGTATTTTATCAAGAATGTGACGGCGTGTTTTATTTTCTAATTTTATTTCATTTATTTTTTCAAAAGGCAAGATGTAAAAGGAAATAAACAGGGCTGCGTCTGTTTTATCTATAAAATAGGGGTGTATCGGAGGAAGAGATTTAAACTCCCCTTCCTGTAAATCGAAATAACTTTGGTCGCTCTTTGTTTCTGTACTCGGTGCAAAACCCAGATAACGGCTGAGTTTAAGCAAAAATGCAAGGTGGAAATTTACGTTCATTTCTTCAGATTCATCAAACCAGCAGATGGCGCTGAAGATGAAATCGAACAAATGTTCATCAGCCATTTGCTGGCGGATGCTTTTGTATAAAACCTCATTTAAGAAAATGGTGATCGTACTTTTGATGATGTCGTAAGGGATGCTGCGGAAAATAGGGGTAGGCCTCAATTCTGAAATCCGCTGTATACTCGTATTTGCCTTATGATAAACCACCATTTCTACCAGGTGTAAGGGCTGTAACATGTTCATCCGGATTTTCGCCTTTGGCTTTTTAACCCCATTGATCATGTACGACTGGATGCCGAATTTCTCGGTAAACATCTGCACAACGACACTATTCTCACTGTATAAGGTCGTTTTTAGTACAATTCCGCGGGTTTTATGCAGCATGAGCTATTTTGGGGATGAAAATGATCAGTCCGATGATGACTGAGGTGATGGCAGCCAGCAGTACCGCTCCGGCCGCAGCATCTTTAATGATCTTTGCCTGTGGATGAATGGCAGGAGAAACCAGGTCTACCAATACTTCAATTGCCGTGTTAAACAATTCCGAAAGCAAGACCAACCCTGAAGAAACGACGATCCAGAGCCATTCCGTTTGAGATAATTGAAAATACCATCCTGCGAGGCCAACAATGGTCAGCGCTGCCAGGTGAAACCTGAAATTAAACTGGCTTTTAAAGGCATAAGCAATCCCCGAAAATGCATAACCGAAACTTTTTATAAACTTAGCCATACCTTACTGCTCAAATTAGGATTTGTCCTGATGCAAAGTACGTCATGCTTTCGAACATATCCAATTTTTAAATCTGCTTCTTGCTTTTGATGTTTATTAACAATACCTTAACATTGACTTAAACTTATCGGGGGGAATCTGTTTTACTTTTGTCGCAGTAAAATCTAGCACTCAGAAATATAGGAGATTCCAGGGGGAGCAAGGACCGTGTGTGAAAACAAGGCCTGAACATTTAATATTGAAAACGAGAATTGGAACATAGCGATCAACAATTACTGGCCCGTTTAAAAGGCGGTGATCATGCGGCTTTTACCGAGATTTATAACCGGTATTGGTCGGTGCTTTATCTCCATGCGCGTCGTATGTTGGGGGAATCCGATCTTGCCCGTGATGTTGTTCAGGAAGTATTTACAGGAATATGGAACAAATCTGCCCAGTTGGAACTGAATATCAGCCTCAATGCTTATTTGTATAAATGTGTAAGGAATACCATTCTGAATATGATCCGCCGGGAGAAAGTAGAACTTGGCTACCTGGCAGATTTAGGGCAGTTTTATGAGGAAGGCATTCCCTGTACGGAAGAACAATTACGCTTCAATGAACTCAACAAGCTGATTGAAGAAGGGCTGAGTCAGATGCCACCTAAAATGAGGGAAGTTTTTGATTTGAGCAGAAAGCAATACCTTCCTCATGCAGAAATTGCAAGACACCTGGACATCTCTGAGGGGACAGTGAAGAAACAAATCAATAAAGCCTTGCGTCTGTTGAGGCTTAAGTTACACCTGCCGGTAACGGTGCTGTTGGTGTTGCTGAAATTATAAGAAAATATTTTTTCTTACCGCGTACACCCTCCGCTCAGGCAGCGTGTCTTACCAATATAAAGCATCATCCCTTTATAAATCAAATATGAACAAAGACGGTATTTTATTGCTGTTGAAAAAGTATGAAGAAGGCAATTGTACCCCTGAAGAGGAGGCAATTATCGAATCATGGTACAATCAGCAGGCGAGAAAAAACAACATCAACCCAATACAGGAGGATCTTTCAGAAACAAAAGACCTGATGTGGGAGATGATCGGGCAACAGTTACCCGCTCCAAAAAGGATGTCTATAGCTTATTGGCGCATCGCAGCGGCGGCGGTCATTCTTATGGTGGTTGGGGCAGGATTCTATTTTTATACCTCTAACCATAATCAGGAGTTTCCGCAGGAACTGAAACTCAGCCAGGCTAACGACATCGCCCCCGGAGGAAATAAAGCTTATCTGGTGCTGGCGGATGGAAAGCGCATCGCTTTAACAGATGCAAAAAATGGCACTCTTGCTCAACAATCTGGAATTACCATCACGAAAAAAGCCGATGGACAACTGATCTATACCATTTCTGAACAGAAATCGGGCAATCCTTCCGGATTCAACACCATCGAAACACCTAATGGTGGTCAATACCAGGTGAGTTTGCCGGATGGAACCACTGTATGGTTAAATGCGGCTTCTTCCCTGAAATACCCTGTCAGTTTCGCAAACACCAATCAGCGTAAAGTTGAGTTAAACGGAGAAGCCTATTTTGAGGTTGCAAAAGATAAAACCAAACCATTTCGGGTAATGAGTAAGGGCCAGGAAGTTGAAGTACTGGGCACTCATTTTAATGTCAACAGTTATGCCAATGAGCAGGCTGTAAGGACCACTTTATTTGAAGGGTCTGTAAAGGTGTCCAATTCCGGAGATCAGAAAATCCTTAAACCCGGACAGCAATCAGCGGCACAAAATGCAGGCTTAACGGTTGCTGCTGCTAACCTTCAGGAAGTACTGGCCTGGAAGAATGGTTATTTCGATTTCAACGACGAAGAGATTCAAAGTGTGATGCGTAAGATATCGCGCTGGTATAATGTAGACATTGAATTTAATGGTAGAATCACTGCTGAACGCTTCAATGGTGGGATATCAAGATATAAAAATATCAGTCAGGTGTTGAGCCTGCTGTCATCCACCGGAGCTGTTCATTTTAAAGTCGAAGGAAGGAGGATCATCGTGATGCCATAACCATGACAACAGCAGATGATCTGTGCTAAACAAAAAAGCCAGGAAACCGACTCGAATCGGAATCCTGACCGTAGTTCAGATTGATCAATACATCCTGGAATATATTAATGAACCGCGATCGCCTGACGCATCTTGGAAAATGAAAGGGCAAACCGCTAAAAACTAATCAAATGTACAATTTTTACCCTAAATCCCTACGGGAGCCAAGGCGGCCTGTAGCTAAATTTTTGCTGATTATGAAGTTGACTACCCTGCTTTTGATCACAGCCATCTTACAGGTAAGCGCCGGCTCTTATGCGCAAAGGATTACTTTATCTGAAAAAAATGCCCCCTTGAAAAAGGTTTTTGATAAAATAAGAACTCAAAGCGGTTATGATTTTCTCTTTACCACCTCTATCCTTAAGGAGGCAAAACCGGTAAACATCGATGTGAAAAACATGATGATTACTGAGGTATTGAACGCTATTTTTGCAGAACAACCACTCAAATATAATATTGAAGACAAGAGTGTCATCATCAGAAAAAAGGAAAAATCTTCTTTTGAAAAAGTAAGCACCTACTTCTCATTTGTGAACATCACCGGAAAGGTGGTAGACGCGAAAGGCGGGCCATTACCAGGCGCATCTATCGCCGTTAAAGGAACAACAAAAAGAACCCTGACCGATGGGGAAGGAACTTTTAAAATTGTTGCTGCGGAAAATGAAGTCCTCCTGATCAGTATGATCGGCTATGAAAGCCAGGAATTTATCATAGGAAAAGAGAGCAGTATCAATATTACCTTAAAAGAATCTACCGTAAACCTGGAAGGTGTGGTGGTAACAGCATTAGGGATCAAAAGAGAAGAAAAGTCCCTGGGTTATGCGGTGCAAAAAGTACAGGGAAATACCCTGACTTCTGTAAAAGGGGTAGATGTGGCCACCTCTTTAACGGGTAAGGTTGCCGGTCTGAATATTCAAAACAGTACGGAATTTGGGGAGAGCCCGACGATCAGGCTCAGAGGAGCTGACGCATTACTGGTGATCGATGGGGTACCTTATGCCAATGTTTCTCTAAGCGATATCGCTCCGGATGATGTGGAGAGCATTGATGTGTTGAAAGGTGCTACCGCTTCTGCATTGTACGGTAACCGTGGCGGAAATGGTGCCATCATGATCACCACCAAAAGAGGAAATAAAGAAGGAGGGGTAGACATTGCTTTCAACAGCAGTAATATGTTCTCTTCGGGCTTCCTTGCCTTTCCGGAAATTCAAACGTCCTATAGCTCTGGTGGTGGTGGTAAATATGGTGTCGGGGATTATGTATGGGGAGATAAACTGGACATCGGAAGGACAGCCAAACAATACAATCCTTCCAGCTATCAGTTCGAAGAGATGCCATTGGTTTCTAAAGGAAAAGAAAACCTGAAGAATTTTATGCAGCAGGGGTATATCCTGAACAATAGCTTAAGCATTTCTCAAAAAGGAAAATATGGAAGCTTCCGGACTTCATTTACCCATGTTTACGACAAAGGGCAATACCCGAATACGAAACTGAATAAAATTATTGCCAGTATGTCTGGTGATATGAAAGTAGGTAAATTTAGCCTCGATGGTGGTTTTACCTTCAACAAAAGATATTACCCTAACAATGTAGGATCGAAATATGGGGGATCTGGTTATCTGTACAACCTGGTTGTTTGGACCGGATCAGAATATGATGTCCGTGATTATAAAAATTACTGGGTAGATGGTAAGGAGAACATACAGCAAAACTGGATGGAAAATAACTGGTATGATAATCCTTATTTTATCGCCAATGAAATCCTTCATGGCAATGATTATAACCTGATCAATGGTTATGTAAATGCAAGTTACGAGATCAAGCCCTGGTTAAAGGCGATGATCCGCTCGGGTGTTGACAGTTACAGCAATAAAGACGAATACCGGAATGCGATCAGTGCAGTAGGCGGCTGGAATAAAAAAGGCTCTTATAGCCTGCTCAACAGCAATGGCTTAAGTTTTAATAATGATGTGATCTTAACCGCGAATACCAAAGTCGGTGATTTTGAAATCAATGGCCTTGTAGGGGGAAGTTTGTATTATACCCAGGACGCCGGTGTAAAAGTAACCACGGCGAATGGACTCACTGTCCCTGGATTTTACTCTCTGGCAGCATCGGTTGATCCGGTAACGACTAGCTTTATTAATCCTTTTGATGATTCCCTGTTGACCGGCAAGAAGCAGGTGAACGGATTGTATTCAAAACTCTCTTTGTCTTATAAGAACTTCGCTTACCTTGACCTGACAGGCCGTAACGATTGGTCTTCAACTTTATCAGCAGATCAGCGTTCTTATTTTTATCCTTCCGTTTCCGGAAGTTTAGTGTTCTCAGAAATCATCAAGTTGCCGGAATGGGTAGATCTGGCCAAAGTACGCGGAGCCTGGACACAGACGAAATTAGATCCTTCAATTTATGAAGTCAATAACAGCTACGGAATTTCTACCAATGTCTGGAATGGGGCCAGCTCCAGTAGCTTTCCAAGCAAAATCAGAGGGGTGGATATCCTGCCACAAACCAACAGGACGTATGAACTGGGTGCAGCCTTCGCTTTCCTGAAAAACAGGATCCGCTTTGATGCCACTTATTTCAATAACCTTTACTACAACAGAATTATTTCTTCCAGAATCAGTAGTGCTTCAGGGTTTAAAGAAGTGCTGATCAATACAAAAGAAGAATTGTCGAGAAAAGGGGTTGAGCTTTCCTTGGAGGGAACAGCGCTGAAGACAACAGATTTTACCTGGACCGTCGGGATGAACTGGTCAACAAACAGACATTACTATTCGAAGTTAGACCCGGTTTATTCTTCTAAAGAGCAGTGGGTGAAAGAAGGAAGCCGTTGGGATTGGAAGTCAGGGACCAAATGGGATACCGCTCCGGATGGTCAGCCGATCTTACAAAATGGTTTACCGGTACGCAGCCCTCAAACGAGTGCATTGGCTTATACAGATCCCGACTGGATCTGGGGAATCAACAATAATTTCAGGTATAAGAATTTCTCGCTGGCCTTCTCTTTTGATGGCAGGGTAGGTGGAAGCAGCTATTCCAATACCATTCAGGCGTTATGGAATGCCGGCTCTCATATCGATAGTGATAACAACTGGAGATATGATGAAGTGGTGAACGGGAAAAAATCTTACGTTGCAAATGGGGTATCTGTGGTATCCGGTACGGCTACCAGGGATGTATATGGAAACATCATCAGTGATACCCGCGTATTTGCACCAAATACAACAGCGGTATCCTATGAAGCATACACCAAAAGGTACCATTCTAATGCCTATACCGCAGCACCTCAGAATTACTTTTTACAAACATTTTTTAAGTTGAGAGAGTTGAGCCTGACTTATGCAATTCCTGCTGAGCTGGTTAAAAATCTGGGAATGAGGAATGCTTCAGTAGGTTTTGTCGGACAAAACATGTTGTTGTGGACTAAAGAGTGGAAGTATGCTGATCCTGATAAAGGAGTGGATAACCTAAACTCCCCATCAGTAAGGTATATGGGATTCAATGTAAAAGTTAACTTTTAAAAATTACGAACATGAAAATATTTAATAAAGGCGTTCTTTTACTGGCAACAGGAATGATTTTCCTGCAGTCCTGCAAAAAGTTCGACTCCATCAATACCAACCCGAATTCTCCTTCAGTAACGACTCCGGGCTTATTGGCTACCAACCTGATCCTTAACATCACCCGTTCATCGGCAGATAAGAACTTCCTTTCTGCAGCAATGACGAGTAAACACATTGTCTGGGGCGAAATCGCACAGGGAGAACAATACAATAGCTTTGGAAGTTCAAGCTTTGATGGATTGCAGGTGTTAACCAATGTGCAGAAGATGATTGATCTTGCTCCGGAGACAGATAAAAAAGCATATACCGGACTTGGCTTATTTATAAAAGCATATAAACTGTATTATCTTTCTTTGAGTGTGGGTGATATTCCATATTCTGAAGCACTTCAGGCGGAAAAAGGGATTGTAAGCCCAAAATACGATACCCAGAAAGACGTGATGATCCAGGTGTTACGTGATTTGGAAACGGCATCAAACTCCCTCAATGGGGCAAAAAATTTTAGCGGAGATCCTATTTTTAATGGGAATGCAGACAACTGGCGTAGGGTGGTCAACTCTTTCCGCCTTAAGGTACTGATCAGCTTGTCAAAAAAAGAAAATGATCAGGATCTTAAAATCAAAGAAAGCTTTGCTAAAATTTTAGCAACAGAACCTTTACTGCGCAGCAATAACGATAACCTTCAATTGGTGTATTCGGATAGAGCCGGACAGATTTATCCTTACAACAATGCGGTCAGTAAGTTTACCACTTATGGCATGATTTCAAGTGTGCTGACAGACACGCTGAAGAAATACAACGATTATCGCTTGTTCTATTACGCGGCGCCTTCGAGGTTTAAACTGGAATCAGAGGCAAAAACGGCAGATAGCTGGGATGCGTATCAGGGCACCAGTCCGATCATTGATTTTTCTGATGTAGTGAAGCTTTACAATGCCAACAAGTACTCTCAGTACAACCTGAGGTATACCGGATATGCCCCTGGAGAACCAAACATACGCATCGGCTATACAGAGCAGAATTTTATTATTGCGGAAGCGATGATCAGAGGCTGGGTTTCTGGTAATGCTAAAACTTATTATGAAGACGGAATTACACAGTCGATGGAGTTTATCGTAAAGGCAACGCCTGATGAAGCAAAATACCATAGTGGAAGAAAAATGACCCCGGCTTATATCGCGGATTATTTGAAAGGAACATCGGTGGCCTTTTCTGCAAATTCTGCCAGCCAGCTTAAACAAGTCTGGATGCAGAAATACCTGATGTATTTTATGCAGTATTCCTATGATGCCTATTATGATTACAGACGGACAGGCTATCCTAACCTTCCGGTTGATCCAGCCACAAATACGAATCCTGATGATAAAACGAAAATCCCTGTGCGGTATTTGTATCCTTCAGAAGAGTATCAGTACAACGTAGAGAACCTTAAGGCTGCGTTAAGCAGACAATACTCCGGCAACGATAAGAGTAATGGTTTAATGTGGATCTTACAATAATTGTAACGCTCAATTCATACCGGCCGTCCTTTGTTATTTTCTTAAGGCGGCCGGTTTTTTTATATCGTTTATTTCAAAATATATTTACAATGATCAAATCATTTAGAAAGCTGTGTTCAGCAATCGCATTGCTGTTTTGTTTGATCCGGACGGCCTCGGGCCAGGAGCTGGAGCTTAAAGTTTTACAGTTAAACATCTGGCAGGAAGGAACACAGGTGCCTGGAGGATATGAGGGCATCGTTAACGAAATCGCAACCTTAAAGCCTGACCTGATAACATTTAGTGAGGTGAGGAATTATAAGAATACCAGGTTTAACGAGCGCATACTGAAGGACCTTGCCCAAAAAGGACAGCAGTATTATTCTTTTTTCAGCAGTGGATCCGGCGTATTGAGCAAGTACCCGATTACGGATAGTAGCCTGGTATTTAAAGAAAAAGGAAGCATTTATAAATTGATCACTCAGATTGGAGGCAGGGAGATTGCCCTCTATTCTGCACACCTGGATTATGAGAATTATGCCGTTTATCTGCCAAGAGGGTATAGCGGAACGACCTGGAAAAAACTCAGCGCACCGGTATTGAACAGGGATACGGTCCTGGCGGATAACCTGGCTTCCAAAAGAGATGAAGCGATTCAAAGCTTTCTTACCGAAGCCAGGCAAGACCTTAAAAAAGGAAGACTGGTCTTTCTGGGAGGAGATTTTAACGAAGCTTCCCATTTAGACTGGGTGGCCTCCACAAAAGATAGTTTTGACCACAATGGGATGATCATTCCATGGCAAAACTCTAAAACTTTGTACAAAAATGGCTTTAAAGACAGCTATCGCGTCATTCATCCTGATCCCTTAAACTATCCTGGTTTTACTTTTCCCTCAGACAACAAAGACCTGGAGGTAAAGAAAATGACCTGGGCACCGGATGCAGACGAAAGAGAACGCATCGACTTTATTTACTATTACCCGGACAGAGCCCTTAAACCGGTAAGTAGCTCGGTGGTTGGCCCTAAATCTTCCATCCTGAGAAATCAAAGGGTAGAGGAGCAGTCCAAAGACCATTTCATTACCCCGCAAGGTGTATGGCCAACAGACCATAAAGGGCTTCTGACAGTGTTTAAACTCCAACAGAAATAACCTGAACTTTATTGTTAACAATACCTTAACGGGGAGTTAAGCCTGGATTCTCCTTAAGACTATATTTTTGCTCAAAACACACAGAATGAATAGAAGATCATTATTAAAGGGAGGATTGCTGGCCGGATTGGGTTTGCCATTTTTATCCGCAGGAGATGTACTGGCTAAACCAGGATCACTAAAGAAAAAAGCGAAGAACATCATCATGCTGGTGAGCGATGGAATGAGCCAGGGAACATTGAATATGGCCGATCTTTATGCACAGCGTGCTTTTGGAAAAACGAGCACCTGGATGCAATTGTACCGGGATGCTAAAGTAACCCGTGGTTTGATGGATACCGCATCTGCCAGCTCTATGGTCACTGATTCTGCTGCGGCAAGTTCCTCCTGGGGAGGAGGGATGCGGGTCAATAATGGCTCGCTGAACGTGGGTCCTAAAGGCGAAAAGCCACAACCGATCCTTCAGAAATTTAAAGAATCCGGTAAAAAAGTAGGCTGTGTAACTACTGTTCCGATCACACATGCTACTCCTGCAGGTTTTTGTGTAAACATCAATAGCCGCAATGGAATGGAAGAGATTGCAGAGATGTACCTCAACCTGAAGTTTGATGTGATGATGGGTGGTGGAGCCGATTATTTCGGACCAAAAAGAAAAGACGGAAGTTTACTTCCTAAATATTTAACCCAGGGCTTTAAAGTGGTAGAAAACAAATCAGAAATGATGGGTTATACTGGTACTAATCCTGTTTTAGGGATCTTTGCGGAAGATGGATTACCTTATGAAATCGACCGTAAAAATACGCCCCAACTGCTTAAAGATGTACCTTCTCTGGCAGAGATGACCACTAAAGCCATCTCCCTGATGAAAGGCCATAAAGATGGTTTTGTATTGCAGGTGGAAGGTGGACGGGTAGACTGGGCCGCACATGGAAATGACATCGGCGGACTGATCTTCGACCAGCTTGCCTTTGATGAAGCCGTTGCCGTAGCAATCGATTTTGCAGAAAAAGACGGAGAAACCCTGGTGATCATCACTACCGATCACGCCAATGCCAATCCGGGTTTATTCTCCGGCAGTAAGGCGGATAAAAACTTCGATAGCATTCAATTATTCAAACATAGCAATCAGTGGGTATTGAACCAATTGAACCGGACTTCGAGCCCTGCTCAGGTGATTGAACTGATTAAAACCGGTCAGGGGATGCTGATTACAGATGTAGAAGCCAAAGACCTGTTGGTTCATTTCTCCGATATCCAGGAAGGACAATTGTACAATGATGCAAAATTACCTTTCTATGAAATGGCAAAGATGCAGTTTAAGCATACTTCTGTAGGATGGGCAGGAATGGACCATGCTGCGGATTTTGTAGAGATCGCCATGTTTGGCCCTGGTAGTGAGCAGTTAAAGCCACTCATCAAAAATACAGAGCTGCATAACATGATGTTACAGGCCGCAGAAGTAGCCGAACATTTTTTAGTGAAGGCCTGAAATTAAAATAACATTACCTTTGGCGATTATTTAGCCGAAGGTAATGTCTATAGAAAAACAAGTCTTACACCCAAGAAACAAGCATCGTTCCCGGTATGATTTTCCGGAACTGATTAAAAGTCTTCCGGAATTACGTCCTTTTGTGGCCATCAATCCCTATGGTGATGAATCGATAGATTTTTCAGATCCTGTTGCGGTGAAACTGTTGAATAAGGCATTGCTGAAACATTTCTATCAGATTGAGCATTGGGATATTCCTGAGGGATATCTATGCCCGCCTATTCCGGGAAGAGCAGATTATATTCATTACCTGGCGGATTTGCTGGCTTCGGTAAACGGAGGCGTAATTCCCACAGGGAAAAACATTAAAGGACTGGATATCGGTCTGGGTGCAAACTGTATCTATCCGATCATTGGCCATCAGGAATATGGATGGACCTTTGCCGGATCTGACGTGGACACCTATGCAATTAAATCTGCAAAGAACATTGCCTCCATCAACCCCTCATTAGCTGCTGCAGTATTTCCAAGGTTGCAGAGCAATAAAAACCATATTTTTAAGGGTGTGGTAAAACCGGGAGAGAGTTTTGATTTTACCTTGTGTAATCCTCCTTTCCATGCTTCTGCTGAGGAGGCTCAGGCGGGAAGTCAGCGTAAACTGAGAAATCTGGGTAAGCAGAAAGGAAAGTCCACTGTGCTTAACTTTGGAGGCCAGCAGGCAGAACTTTGGTGCGAAGGTGGAGAAGTGGGGTTTATCCGGAAGATGATCGAAGAGAGCACCGCTTTAGGAAAACAGTGTTTCTGGTTTACTACCCTCGTTTCAAAAAGCATGAATGTCCCTTTTATTTATGGTTCACTGGAAAGACAGCGGCCGATAGAGATCCGGACGATAGAAATGGCTCAGGGGCAGAAAATCAGCCGCTTTATGGCCTGGACTTTTCTCACACCTGAAGAACAGAACAACTGGAAAAAAAGCAGGTGGTAAGCCTGTTTAAGGAAGCGGATTAAAAACAGATACCGCAGCTTTTTTATTTTTGAAAGAGCCAATGAGTTCGCCAGTCTCTATATGTTTGAAAAGCAGGGAATCACTTTCTTTAAAGCGTCTTTTGAGCATATAGTAGAGGTGGAGGCATTTGATCCAGTTTAAAGCGGTCGCCTTATCCTTCCAGATATCAGGATATAAATATATCTCCTTTTCTTCCAGACGGATCAGGTTCTTCTCTTCCAGCTCTTTTACATTGGCAATGATCTTAGCGGTCTGAGCAGCCAGATTTGCCGTATTTTGGACTTTCTTCTTTGCGTAGATCATCAATAGAAAATATTATTCCAGCAATAGTGCATCATCATCCTCTTCATCATCAGTGAGACTGAGCTGAATGGTATCTGTACCAGCAATTCCTTCTATAGAACCACGGATATGTGCGGCATTCAGCATCACCTTTTCCAATTGTTTTTCACGGGCTTTCCAAAGTTTCTCCATGGCATCTCTTTCCTTTTGGATGGAAAGTCTCATGCTCATGAAACCCTCTCTGATGGCTTTCCATTGTTCGGAAAACTCATTGCTGGTGAGGTAATCGTATAACATGTGCATTTTGTCGCCACGGTTTTCCTGAGATTTAACGGCGCCAAATAATTTCACAATGCCGTCTCTAAGGATGTAGGAGACTGCTTTTACCTCATCAAAAGAACAGATCCATACGCCGTCTTTTTCTCCGAAACAATCCATGCCTTTAGGATAGGCCTGGGTAACAATTACTGCCACATCAACACCCATGCTGCGCATGTCTTTTTTCAGCTTCTCAATCCATTCCATAGAGAAGTCTTTGGTACGCTTGCTCTCATAGATGATCTTGCCGCAATCCTGTCCGAATTGATTTCTGACATGGTGTACACAATCTGCTCCTCTTACCCCTTTGCCGACTTCAGTAATGAGGTCAAAAGGAAAAGCATTGCGCAAGAGCTCTTCCAGGATCAGCTCCTGAACCTCGCCTTGCAATTGCATAGAGCCTTGCTCGGCTTTACGCTTCATCTCTTCGGCCAGTTTTTTCTGATCGTCGAGTTGTTTTTCCAGTTCTTTTACCCGGAGCTGGTGTTCTGTATCTTTAAGGTTATTTTTCTCTGTTTCCTGCTTTCTGATCTGCTCCACCATTTCTGCGCGTTGCTCCTGAAGTTTGCGTTGAAGCTGGATTTCCATTTCTTCTTCTTTTTCCTTCATTGCTTTTTCCTTCATCAGGAAATCAAGCTCTTTGGCGCGGGCAAGCTTCAGTTTCTCTTCACTCTCTTTATTGGCATTGTCCATCATTTGAAGCTTATTCTCAAAATCACTGGCAATGCTTTTTCTTAAGGTCTCTTCCAGGGCAGTCTGGAGCACTTTTTTTTCTTCCGCAAGCTTTTGTTCAAATGCCTGGGCCTGGAGCTTGTGCTGCTGCTCAAATACCTGCTCCTGCTGTTTCTGCTGCTGACTGATCTCATTCAGTTTTTTATTGTATTCTTCGTCCTTTTGCTTGGTAAAAGTGACCATCTTCTCTCTGAGGTCTTTTTTATATTCCTCAGCCATTACCTCTTCTATTGGAAAAGTGTGCGCACAATTAGGGCATTTTATTTCTGTTGACATATCTTGAATGTAATGGGAACGGATGAATTGAATGAATACAAATTTACGACTATCTCTTTACAAACAAACTTTCTGCAAACTTCATAGATACATTTCGTGGTTCTTCATCTGCGATCTGTATGCTCAAAGAACCGTCAAAGTCGATGCGTTCCAGGACTTTGATTGCAGTACCGATGGTGATGGAAAGCTTTTCCAGGTATTGAAGAAATACAGTGGAGGTATCTTTCACGGCAACAACTTTACATAATTCATCTTCTTTCAGTTCCGAAAGTAAAACCTTATCAATGCTGGGGATTTCTCCGTTTGCCTTAGGAATGGGATCGCCATGCGGATCAAACTCCGGGAAATTTAGAAACTCTTCGAGCTTGTCTACCAGCTTGGCCGACTGGATATGTTCCAGTTGTTCTGCCACTTCATGGACCTCATCCCAGCTGAAATCCAGCTTTTCATATAAAAAAGTTTCCCATAAACGGTGTTTCCTTAAAATCGCTATTCCATTTTGCTTCCCGGTTTCGGTGAGCAATATCTTCCCGTATTTCTTATAGGTCACCAGTTCCTTTTCCTTCAGCTTTTTCAACATGTCTGTGGCTGTGGCAGGTTTAACCCCCAGATAAGCGGCCATTTCATTGGTTCCGGCTTCAGGTTTATCCTCATTCTGAAAGCTCAGTTTTAATAAAGCCTTTAAATAGTTTTCTTCCGTGTAAGATAGCATGCTGCAAATATAAAACAATAAATGTCAAATTATATTTGTTAGACTAATCTAACTTTTATAGTTTTGTGATGTAATTATGGAAGTTAGATGAACTGGCCAGTTCTGATATTCGGATAACAACACACATTTTAAAAAACAAAACATACTAATGAAAGCTATCTCTATTCGAGCCGCCACCACAATCTTATTTATATTTTTTGCAATGTCCGTTTGGGCACAAACAGGAAGTATTGAAGGAAAAGTCATTTCTGAGGGCAGTCCGCTTCCTCAGGTCAACATCAGCCTGCAGGGAACCAGCTCCATTATCATGACCGATAGTGCTGGTGTATATAAAATGGTTGCAATTGCTGCGGGAACCTATAAAGTACAGGCCAGTGCAGTTGGCTTCAGAAAAATGAGCAAGACCATTATCCTGAAAAAAGGAGAACAGTTAAAACTGGACTTCGACCTGAGTAATTTTCAGAACGACCTGAATGAAGTGGTCGTAACCGGGACGCTAAAGGAAGTAAACCGGCTGGAAAGCCCGGTGCCGGTAGAAGTATATACTCCTGCCTTTTTTAGAAAAAATCCCACACCCAGTATTTTTGAGGCCCTACAAAACGTAAACGGTGTCAGGCCACAGCTGAATTGTAATATTTGCAATACCGGAGATATCCACATCAATGGATTAGAAGGTCCCTATACCATGATCCTGATTGATGGGATGCCCATTGTGAGTAGTTTATCTACGGTGTATGGCCTTTCAGGAATCCCCAATTCCCTGGTAGAGCAAATTGAAGTGGTAAAAGGGCCGGCCTCTTCTCTTTATGGAAGTGAAGCCGTCGGGGGACTGATCAATATCATCACCAAAAAACCTCAAAATGCACCCTTGTTCTCTGCGGATGTCTTTGGGACGACCTATCAGGAGTTCAATGCAGACCTTGGCTTAAAAACCAAAGTAGGTTCTGCTACTGCATTAACCGGGGTCAATTATTTTAAATTCGGAAATGTGGTTGACCATAACCATGATAATTTTACCGATGTTACTTTACAGGACAGGGTCTCTGTTTTTCAGAAATGGAATTTTCAACGCAAAGATAACCGCTTGTTTACCATAGCCGGACGTTATTTGTATGAAGACAGATGGGGAGGAGAAACGAATTGGAACAAGTCCTACCGCGGTGGGGACCAGGTTTACGGAGAAAGTATTTATACCAAAAGATGGGAGTTTCTCGGAAATTATCAGCTTCCTGTAAAGGAGAAGATCTTCCTTGCCTTTTCTTACAACAACCATGATCAGGATAGCCGTTATGGCACCAAATCTTATATTGCCACCCAGAAGGTTGGCTTCGGACAACTGACCTGGGACAAGAAATTAAAGAACCATGATTTGCTGGTTGGCGCTGCATTGCGCTATACCTATTATGACGACAATACTCCGGCTACAGAGCTGAATAACCCCGCAAAAAACATCTGGCTGCCTGGTGTCTTTGTGCAGGATGAAATCACAATTGCACCAAAGCATAAATTCCTGGCAGGCTTCCGTTATGATTATAACTCTTTACATGGAAATATCTTCACTCCAAGATTTGCGTATAAATGGAACCTGAACGATAACAATATCCTCCGTTTAAATGCAGGTACAGGTTTCAGGGTGGTGAATATCTTTACCGAAGACCATGCTGCGTTAACAGGAGCAAGGGATGTGGTGATTGTCAGTCAGCTTAAGCCTGAGAAGTCCTATAATGTAAACCTGAATTACCTGAGGAAAATGTATGCTGCTGATGGAACTTTCTTTGGAATTGAGGCTTCGGCATTTTATACTTATTTCAATAATAAAATTAATGGCAACTATGATATTGATCCCAACAAGATCATTTATAACAACCTGGACGGTTATGCGGTAAGTAAAGGTTTGACTGCCAATGTGGACATTGCCTTGAATAACGGGTTGAAATTCGTATTGGGTGCAACCTATCAGGATGTGGCGACTTATGAGAAAGGTGTCAAAAAGCAACAAATCCTGACAGAAAAATTCTCGGGAAACTGGGCCGTATCCTATAAAATAAGAAAGCTGGACCTTGGAATCGACTATACGGGAAACATTTACAGCCCGATGCGTCTGCCATTAGTGGGGCCTTCAGACCCAAGAAGGGAGTTTTCTCCGGTATGGAGTATTCAGAATATCCAATTCACTTACAGCGGCTTCAAGAGGTTTGAGCTTTATGGAGGGATAAAAAATTTACTTAACTGGACCCCAAACAGAGGAAATCCATTTATCATTGCCGGTGCGAACAATCCCTTTGATAAACCCGACGTGAGCACTCCTTATGGGCTATCTTTTGACCCGGCTTATGTCTATGGACCGAATCAGAATATCAGGGGATTTTTTGGCATCAGGTATACTATAAAATAAACATGAATAGCTTAACTTTATGGCATGATCTACCAGTCGACCTATCAGGCAGCACGGGTTATTGCCCCAAAAGTTGAAGCTATTTTTGCAGCACACCTTTCTGCGGCAAGAGAAAGTGGTGAAGATGATCTCGCACCATTGCCAACAGCAAATGTAGTAGAAGCAATCATTGATGCTACATTTTGGGCAAGCCTGCGTAAGGAGGAAGGACATTCGCCGAAAATATCACTGGCTTATTTGCCTCCTCAGCAAGCAGGCAACCCTTTGCTTTTTAAGCACCGACTGCCTTTGAGCCCTGGGATTCTCACGAAGATTGCCCCGGGAGTAGAACGGGCAGGGATCCATTTGGGTGTATGGCTGGAAGACGATGAGCTGTTTATCTGGGGAACTACAGTAAGTATTCCCAATTTCTGCTTTGTGCTGGATGTTTCAGAGCCTGCTTTACTGGTGATCAAACATCGTCGCATTTATGGTTTTGGGAAGTTCACCAATATTGCGGTGCTGAAAGGGGATCAGGTGAAAATGGTGGATGAGAACAACACCAACATGGCCGATTGTCCGCCAATGCTGCTGTCGCTGCTGGACCTTACTGCTCCTTCTTACTGGAACGATTCCGTGAATGTAATGATTCAGCTGGCCGTTTCCATGCGCAGCCATGGAAGAGGAGGGACATTGCTGATCGTACCAAAGGAAAGCAACAACTGGCTTCAGTCTATCATCAAGCCTATTCAGTACTATGTTCAGCCGGCATTTACCGGTTTGTCCAAGCTACTTCAGCAGGACCGTAAAGAGGCCAGTCAGATTTTCTGGCAAACGGCATTGAAGCGTGAGGTGGAGCACCTTGCCGGCTTAACAGCGGTTGATGGCGCCACGGTAATCAGTAGTGATTATGAGCTGCTTTCTTTCGGAGCAAAGATTGGGCGGGCAAAAGGAAAAGAAAATATTGATGAGCTTTCTTTCTCCGAGCCGATCAAAGGAGGAGATGCCATCGTTGTTCATCCAACCAAGGTAGGTGGAACAAGGCACCTGTCAGCGGCTCAGTTTGTACATGACCAAAGAGATGCAACTGCTTTAGTGGCTTCTCAGGATGGCCATTTTACCATTTATACCTGGTCTGAAAGTCAGGGGAGGGTACAGGCACATCGCATCGATACGTTGCTGTTGTAAAAAACAACCTTAAGTTAAAACACCATTGTCAAAATACCGCGCATAAAAAAAGCGTACCTGGGGTACGCTTAAAAAATTAATTAATTTAACGGCTGTATCTTAGCTGGATCAGGAAAAGAGGATTGCCCCGATAACTACTGCTGCCAGCAATATAATGATCACTACGCGGTCTACCTTAATCCATTCACTTTTGGTGAGTGCCCTTTCTTTTTTGTCCTCTTTTTGCCTGGCAAAAATCTGAAGGATGGAGTAAGATTTACTTAACATAGGTAGCTGTTTTTAGTAATTCATATAATGCAAACTGCGCGCCAGAATTCTATGAACTGGTGGAAATGTTCATAATTCCCGTTTTGATCTTTATTTTGGGACATCTGTCTGACTTTTCACCTCATTTATAATGAGTTGATGGTCAATCCTTCCCCACATTGTCCTTTTTTTGACCATTTTAGGAGTCAGGGTTTTCGACCTGTATTTTCTCTGTAAATCAAGCTGAAATTTCTATTTACACCTCAATTTCGGATGTTTAGAAAATAAGAGGGTGAAATTATTGTATTGATAATAAGTTAGTTATGGGTAGTTTTAGATTTATTATAGTACTATGTATTGCATATTACTATATAAAACATATAACTTTGTATTATGATAGCAGAAAATACGCAAACACAAATGCGAAAGGGCATACTGGAATATTGTGTGCTCCTGATCATATCCAGAGGTGAGATCTATGCTTCCGATATTATCGCAGAATTAAAGTCAGCCAAACTGTTGGTGGTAGAGGGTACATTATACCCCTTGCTTACCCGCTTAAAAAACAATGGCTTATTGAGTTATAACTGGGTCGAGTCTACATCAGGGCCTCCCCGGAAATATTACCTGTTAACGGCAGATGGGAAGGCCATTCTCAGCCAGCTGGACAATACCTGGCAGGAACTGTCTTACGCAATCAACACTTCGAAAAAAGGAGTAGATCTGGAATCGGGGAACCAAACTAATTTAACCAACTAATGAAGAAGACACTGAACATAAATATCGGCAACTCCATCATTCACATTGAAGAGGATGCTTACGAAATGCTGACCATTTACCTGAATGAAGTAAAGCACCATTTCGCAAAAAACGCAGACGACTTTGAGATCGTTACAGACATAGAAAACAGAATTGCCGAAATGTTCGGCGAGATCCTGAGCGCTCAGCAAAAACAGGTCATCAATATAGACGATGTAAAATCGGTAACGGCACAAATGGGCTCGGTAAAAGATTTCGAAACTTCGGAAGAGTCTGAAGAGGCAGTAGATCCTCTCGCTCATATCCCTCCTTATGATGGTATCAAAAAACTGTATAGAGATACCGATCAGGCAATGGTTGCCGGGGTATGTATTGGTCTGGCACATTACCTGAATATAGAAGCCAAATGGATCCGTCTGGCGGCTTTGATTTCTATATTTATCGGAGGATCAGGTGTCCTTGCCTATCTGATCATGTGGATCGTTATTCCAAAGGCAGAGAGCCGGACAGAAAAGATGACGATGAGAGGGGAAGCGCCGAACCTGAAAGGGTTTGCAAACAGTCACCTGAACCCATTGATGCAACAATCCCGGGGCTTTATTGCAGAGTTCTTTGAATTTCTGGGGAACTTTATCCAGGGCGCAGGGAAAACCATATTTAAGATTATTGCCATAGGAATTATTGTTTTTGGCTGCTTCTTTCTTTTGTGCCTGATTGCAACACTTGCTGGTTTCTTTGGCATCTGGGATTCCAATGTGTATAACTATTTCCCAATCAATGTGATCAATGAGGAATATCTGAGTACCACTGTCCTTGCCGCATTTGTGGTGTTTGCGGTTCCTTTGCTGGCCCTGGTCTTATTTTCCATCAGGGTGGCGTTTAATGGCAAGGCGATCAATAAAACCCTTTCCTTCGGATTGTTGATCATCTGGCTTGGCGGAGTGGTAGTGGGGATGTTTTATGTAGCTAAAATTACCGCAGAATTCAGACAGAAAGCGGAAGTTGCCCAGGCAAGCCCATTGGTTTCTTATAAAACTCTTTTTCTAACGGTAGATAAAACCCGCTTTTTTACCAAGGAGGATAGTGTCAATTATCAGATAGACCCTGATAACTACAAAGGCCGGAGAATCTTAAATGATGATGACAATGGTTTTGATGAACTTAGAAATGTGAGCCTTAGGATTGAAAAAAGTGAGAATGGGAAAACTGAACTGATCAAGAGCTATAGCGCAAAGGGAAGGACTTTTGAAGCTGCATTGGCACAGGCACAGAACATCCGTTATCAGTTTTTGCAAAAGGATTCTCTTCTGAATTTCAGTTCTCACTTCCAGCTGACAAAAAAAGCCAATTGGCGTGATCAGGAAGTTGATCTGGTGCTGAATGTACCTGTAGGTACCCATTTAAAAATCAATCGTCAATTGAGAGGATTTTTAAATGGATACAATTATCATGGCTGTGATGACTATTCCGAAATGGAATTTTCAGAATGGATCATGACAGATACAGGTTTGAAATGTTCAGAGGAACTGAACAATCCGGACAAAGAATAATTATTTTACAGTGTAGCGGTAGACAGATCGGGTAATGTTTCCGAATTTGTCTACCCCTTCAATTACCGCTCTGTAAGTTCCTTTACCATCTGCATTGAAATACTCTAAACTTAAAGGAGCTGTTCCGGAAGTGATCACTTTAGGGTTCCAGTAAATGGTACTTCTTAAATCGTTGAAATTATAAGTATTTGCCGGGTTGATGTATTTAGGCATATAAAACTCTCTCTGTTTGGCAAAACCTTTAGGATTGAATTTTAACATGTTTTGCTGAGGCAACATCTTCTTTAAGTCCGCCAGGCTCATCGTACTTTTCTTAATTTTCTTCGTGTTCACCACCAATACCCCATTGGTATTGTACATTCTGTTCACTGTTCCAAGTTCGTCTTTGGTAAAGATCTCTACAGACTCTACATCCGTAGGAAGTACATTCATTAAAGCCATATAATCCAATGCCATTCCATTTATGAAAATGGCTACCGGAATCCTGCTTCCCTGCTGGTAATCCCTGGTCACATAGAAATTGTTCTCAAAATAGGTAAGGCCCATGGCCATGGTTTGCAGGCAGAGTGCAATAGAGTTACAATCCTTCAGCCGGTCTCCTTCAATCACTGTGGAATTGATGGAGCTTAATCCTGCCAGGGCCGAATGGTCCGCATGACTAGGTCTTTTTACTTTCGCACCTTCAATCTTTACTTCTTTTAAGGTACGCAGGAAACTATACTGGCGCTTACTGTTGTTGAGATAAGCAGATAAAGTACTGTCAATATTGGTCACTTCTTCTGCCGGATAAGGGTTTTTACCCACTTCAGGTAATGGCGATCCATCCAGCATGATCATCAGGTTAGATCCATTGGTGCTGTACTTCGCATTGATCAGTACCTCAGAAGAATCAGGAATAGATAAATTCGGGAAAGCAAACAGACCTGAAGGGCTGGTCACTGCTTCCGACGAAATGTTTGTTCCCGGGACCGTTAAGCGTAATGCTCCTTTTCTTACCGGCATACCGGTACGGTCTCTTAAGGTTCCTGTAATGCGCATGTCCTGTTCCGGTAAGTACGTTACAGGAGGGAATTTGCCGCCCAGGATGTCTTTAAAAGCAAAGCGGCGGTAACCTTGTGTCAGCAACAAAACATCCAGGTCTGCCAGCTTTTTCTCATCTGTTTTTGTAAAATAGTAATTCGGTTTTTCGATATACCCCTGTAGGTCTGAAGTGAGCAGCAGCGAGCTTAAAATGGTCGTTTCTGTATCCTCATCAACCGGAACTTTAGACTCATCGGTAACCGATACAGAATAATTTCCTTCCAGTGGTTCAGTTGCATTTTTAGGCGTAACCGTTAGTTTAACTTTTTGTCTTGGTTTGTAGGATGGAAGATCTGTTTTCATAGACAGGCTTTCGCGTGCAGGATAATTGAAAGACAGGCGTTCATTGATTGGCTCTCCGGATTCAGAGAACAGGGTCACCTGCACGATTCCTGCAGGGAATTTATCTTTCGGGATCTTAGCTGAATTTACCTGTGTGGCTAAACGGGTTTTTGCTGCATAATAGATGATTCCTCCCTGAGTGGCCACAATAAAGAATGTTTTTCCCTTATTTTGCTGAAAATAGGTATCGTTGGCCAATATTTTAAGGTTAAAAGCTAAAGGATCCGTATTGGTAATCTGACTGATGATGCCTGCTGGCTGAGCTTTAGGTAAATCAAAAGTCCGCGTACTCCCATCTTTAAAGGTGATGTTTGCTTTATACGTTTTGTCGGTTTCTGCGTTCAGGTAAAAAGAACCCATGCCCAGATGGGTCGAATTAAATGTACTTAAGGTATTTCCCTGGTTGTCTGTGATCGTCCCTTTCAGGTCTATCCCCAGTCCTTTGGCCGTAATTGCTTTGAAACTGATGCGCATGGCCAATCCACTCACGATTTCTCCGCCTTCAGGGAAGAACTGAACATCATGTGTTGTTGCTACCGGTCTTAAGCTAAAGCTGGAAGTGATGAAATCTTTGTCTGTGGTACTGAGTTCTGTGATCAGCTCTCCATTGGTGATGAGCTCATTCTTCTTTGGTTCGATTTTTATCTTTAGCACCCCATTCTGATCGGTTGTTCCTTTTCCCTTACTCACAACCTCATAATTGGAGATCACTTTCCAGTTGACCGTTTTACCTACCTGGGCCACTTTGTCCATGTTTTTAAACTGGACGAGTGCTTCAATGCTCTGGTTTTTATCGTTTTGCGTGTTTTTATAACTGAAATGGGTGATCAGTTGCTTGTCGATCGCTTCCCCGATAGGAATGGTTTTACTGAAAAAGAATTTATCACTCGAGTTGAGCATCCAGACGGTATACGCCCTGATGTAATAACTTCCCTGGCGGTAGGTGCCCAGGGTAAGTGGAATATTTCCTGCAGCCACACTGTTCACTGTCGGCAGTTTTACCGTTTGTACCAGGGAGTCTTTTGCATTCACCACATCCACATAAACCACTTTACTGAGTTGCGAAGGAAGGTTTTGTTCCATTGTCAGGTAAGCCTTAAACCAAATGGTATCCCCAACGCTATAGTAGGGTTTATCAAAATGTACATATACCTTTTCTACAGGATGCTCATCGGAAAGTTTCTTGGCTTTACCAATGATGTTGTCTAAAACGATACTGTCTTGCTGTGCATGTGCAGAAAGTTGCACAGTGGTGGATAGCAGTATAAGGGCAATAAAAAAGTTTATAAATCTCATCAAAATAGTTCAATACGGTTAATATGGCTAATATATTCATTTATGAGCTGAATAACTTTATCTCCCCGCATGTTTAACACTTTTTGACATTCGTTTTATCCCTTATCCGGTAAAATATGGAAGCTCAGCCAAAGGATCAGCAGGAGTAAGATGGGAAATAAAGCTGGAAAGGGCATAGAGTTGAAGTATAGACTCATAAATGCCAGGATCGAGGCCAGAAAGATGATGGCTGCAGTTTTCGAGGCTTTCCTGAACAATAGCACCGGATAAAAAGGATGACACCAGAGTATATTGAAATTGTGGTGCATCAGCCTGAGTTCCGAATAGAAAGACAGGTAAAGCAGGAGCAGGCCAGCCAGACTCAGCACCATAAAAAACGAAATGCTCAGTAAAGAAGCAGACAGTTTCAATACAGGGTACTTACGGATATCGATCAGTAATCCTCCTAAGATGGGGAACAACATCAATAAGTTTAAGCCGTAGAAGAGCGCACTCAGTATGGATGGAGACTTAACGGTTTTACGGGCGACTTTGTGCAGGTAAGTGATGGGCCTGGCAAATTTGCCTTGTCTGAGCTGCATTTCCTTAATCCTTCCCTGTAGCGTATCTGGTAAAAACAAGGCTGTTGTTTTGTTGCTGAGGGTATCTGATGCATGGCCAAGAAAGAGGTTCATGCCGATCATTTCAAACTCGTTATGCTGCAGGTATGGGTTTAATAATTCCCGGATAGAAATTCCTTTTCCGCTGCTGACTTCCAGTAATGCCTGGTCAAAATCCGGGCCTATAGACTCAGACAGGAGGTCGATGATTTTTGTGGCGCAGTTGCGGGCTACAAAATCATAATTGTAAAACTTGTTCTCGGGTTTGATCTGCCTTTGCAGGATAGAAAACAGTTTGTCTTTCTCGGCCTCACTGAGCTGCAGCTTTTGTTCCATTACAGATTGTTCGTCGCTGATGTAGGACTGGATGAAAGTGTTGTAGTCTGACATAGAAAGAAAATAAGTCATCCTGCCATGAAGAAAGTTGAAATAAAATGCGGGATCGCTGGTATCGAATGTGCCATAATTATAAACCATATCAAACTGTCTGGCCTCATCCCTGATCCTGATGGCACTATGGCCAAACAAAGCATACAGGTAATGTTCAGATTTTTCGCAGGTCAATAAACTTACAGATAAATTGTCCCTGCCTGTGGGGATAGCGGCTGTACTTGTTTTTTGACAGAACAAAAAAATAGTCGTAAGGATTAGCAATTTTTGTAATGGATTCATTGCGGGGGCTATGGAGCGGAAAAAAACTTTCGTAAAAATACCTCTGTCCTGTTAATTGAATATAAAATAGGGGTTATTTTTGGAGAATCGCAAGGAAAATAAAAACAGCCGGCACCATTAATGGTGCCGGCTGTTTTAAAGGATATGACAAGTCCCTCCTGACAGAGGAGGAACACTTGTATCGCTTATTTATATTCGATGATGAAATCTGCTAATGGTGTGCGGACCTTTTTCAGGTTCACCAACCAGTCGCCGCTTTCGTCTCTGTATCCAAGAGGCAATAAAGTCGTGGTGCGAAGGCCTTTTTCTTTTAAGCCAAGCAATTCATCCAGTTTTGCAGGATCAAAACCTTCCATTGGTGTCGCATCAACTTTCAATAAAGCGGCTTCTGCCAGGGCAACACCAAAACCGATATAGGCTTGTTTAGCAGCATGATTGAAGTTTTCTTCAGGAGTTCTTGCCGTATAAGTGGCTACCAGATTGTTCACATAGTCCGAATGAGAATCCTCAGGCATACCACGTTCTCTGTTACCATGCGCAAATACATTTCTGATGTTTTCTTCTGTGTAATTGTCCCATGCTGCAAAAATCAACAAATGTGAAGAATCAGTGATCTGAGTCTGTCCATAAGCAACTGCTTTGATTTTTTCTTTTAATTCAGCGTTGGTAACGACGATGATTTTGAAAGGTTGTAAACCTGAAGAGGTAGGGGCAAGGTGTGCCGCTGCAAGGATCTGGTCGACCTTATCCTGTGCAACTTTCTCTCCGTTCATTTTTTTTGTGGCATAGCGCCATTTTAATGCTTCAATTAAGCTCATATTCTTATTTTTTTATCGAATGATTTTCTTTTTTTACGTGAAAGTTATATAGCGACTAAATAAATAACACTGTTAGCAAATGTAGGTATGTTACTGATATCTTGCATATTGTTTTTTGCTTTTTACTTTTCGATGATATTTAGATTGTGACAAAAAGTATGCAATAACATTTGGATTAGTTTTTTTTATTCCGTAAAATCGTTTATTGTTATGCAAGCATAATTGTTTTGCTAAAACTCTATGAAATAAAATTTGTTAATCAAGAGCAAGATCAACATCAGTTATTTCCCCAAGATTAACCGAATATCAATTAATAACTATCCAAATATGAAAAAAATCGTCCTTAGTTTCTTACTGGGTCTGCCTATTTTAGGCTACTCCCAATCCTTCCAGGTAAACCTCCAGGGCCAAAAGCAAACCGCCATGGGTGGAGCCGGAACAGGCCTTGCGCTGGATGAAGCCGCTGTGTTTTTTAATCCGGGAGCAGTATCCTTCCTGAAGAAAAATGGTGTTCAGGCGGGTATCAGTCCGCTGTACCTAAAAACCGCTTTCCGTGAAAATGGTTCCAACATTACGGAATACAACAAAGATAAAATCGCGACACCTGTAATGGGTTATGCGGTATTCGGATCACCAGCCAACCGTTTGAGGTTTGGTATTGGTATCTATACGCCATTTGGTGGTGCCATGCACTGGAAAGAAGACTGGACAGGTAAGTTCACGGTGACCTCCCTGGACCTGCAGGCCATTTATATCCAGCCTACCTTAAGTTTAAAAATAACAGATAATATCGGTATCGGTGGAGGTCTGGTTTATTCCTTGGGAAAAGTTGATTTACGAAGAGCCATTCCAATTACTAAACCTAACGGAGAAATTTCAACAGCAAAACTAAAAGGTGATGCAAAAGATTTCGGATGGAATGCAGGTATTTATGTGCAGACGGTTTCCGGTGTGTCTATCGGAGTTACCCACCGTTCGCAAATCACGGCAAAAGTTAAAGGTGGTGATGCCATCTTTGATGTACCCGATGCGTTGAGGGCAACTATGCCAACGAAATTTGATGCAGAGCTTCCTTTGCCGGCAACAACTTCCATTGGTTTGGGTTTCTATCCTTCAGACAAAACCACTATTGCGGTGGATGTGAACTGGGTACACTGGAATAAATATAAAGAACTGGCTTTCGATTACGACAACAATGCCAGGATTCCTGATACCAAATCACCAAGAAATTACCATGATGCTGCGGCCTTCCGTGTAGGGATCCAAAATCAGACGACCAACAGATTGGCACTTCGTGCAGGTATTGCTTATGCCATGACTCCGGTAGGAAAAGGATATGTAACACCGGAAGTTCCGGATGCTGACCGTCTTTTGTTAAGTGCAGGTCTAGGATTTAAAGCATCTGAAAGGTTCCTGATTGATTTGTCTTTCTTATATGAAAATGTGAAAGCCAGAAATGAAACAAATATTGAAACAGGCCTGAGCGGTGAGTTTAAAACAGCTGCGTACATCCCGGGGATCTCCTTCTCTTATAAATGGTAGTTAACCTTTTCAGAAAAAATACAATGAAATCAAATTTTATATATAAAAGTATTCTTGCGGTTGCTATTCTTGGAATGGCTTCCTGCAAACCAGAGCTCAAAGACATCACGCCAACTAAAGGCAGTGCAGACTTTTCGAGATATATTGCCGTAGGGAATTCACTGACTTCGGGATATGCAGACGGTGGACTGTTTCTTGAAGGACAACAGAACTCTTATCCTCTAATGATTGCCGAACAGATGAAAGCTGTTGGTGGCGGCGCTTTTGCTACTCCGTTTTTTAAAGATAGCGAAGCCGATGGTTCAGGCCATTTGGTGTTGAAAGGATTTGACGCAAAGGGTTTGCCTCAGCTTGCTGAGCAAAAAGACCGTTTGGCGGTAAGGCCGGGATCAGGTGCGGTAACACTTTTCACAAAGTATACCGGAGACCTTAACAATTATGGCGTTCCGGGGATTAAACTAGCACACATTACCGCAGGTGTATACGGTAATCTGAATGGTTTCTATGAAAGGATGTTGCCAACTGATGCTCCAGGAAATACCACCCCATATCTGGAGTTCGTAACGGCTAAACCTTATACCTTCTTTAGTATGTGGTTAGGAAATAACGACATCCTGGGCTATGCAAGTTCAGGAGGTGCAAATCCTAATGATCAGCCGACACCAAAAGCAATGTTTAGCGGTTTATACAATATTGCTGTGAATAAACTGACGGAAAAAGAGGCTAAAGGTGTGGTAGCTACCATTCCTGATGTATTGAGCACGCCTTACTTCAATACGGTTACTTTAGCTTCATTGCTTGCTGCAGTACAGGTGTCAGCACCAACAGTAAAAGATATTTATATCAAAACAGGTGCGGGAGCAACCAGACCGGCAACAGCTCAGGATTATTTCGTACTTCCTTTTCTTTCCGCAGGGTTATTGGGAGTGCCTACAGGTGGAATTCCTTATGGTTTACATCCTTTAAATCCGGTAGATAGTAGATGGGTATTAGACAAAGATGAAGCGGCTATTGTTGCCGATTATACCAACGCTTACAATGCAACGATCAAATCTGTAGCTGCGGCCAAAGGTTTGGCTTTAGTGGATGCTTATGCACTATTAAAAGAATATGGTGCAGGTAAAGATGTAAATGGAATCAGGGTAAGTGCTGCTTTTATCACTGGTAATATCTTCTCTTTAGATGGCATTCACCTGACTCCGCTTGGTTATTCCATCGTAGCTAATGAATTTATCAGATCTATCAATTCAAAATATGGTTCTTCGATCCCGATTGTGGATGTGACGAAATACAGAGGGGTGAAGTTCCCTTAATCTTATATTAATTCAGATAAAAAGATGAGTTGTCTTTTATCTGACTATACCGAAATGGGATTTGAACTTTTGCTTCAAATCCCATTTTTGTTTGTAAGCTTTTTTAATTTAGGTTTTCCTAAACTTATAACAATGGTTGCAATTGCCAAACCTCCGAAAATGATAATGGTAAGTAATGAAAAAATAGCATTTGAAGATGTTACCAGCACTTTTATGGGATCAATTGTAAGAATGAGAATATCCAGAATGCAAAAATTATTGTTAACGGCTGAATTTATGCCCTTGATTCCAGATCTGATGAGGTAGTATACGGACCAATAGGTTGCAAAAATGAAAAAGGCGTCTATAAACATCACTCCTAGGGGTTGAAGGTCTAAATTAAATATATTACCTGCTCCGTCAATTAATAAAAAGGGGTATATGAGTAGCATTAGACCCATTATTATTCCGAATTTATCTCCGGATGCATAAATCAATAAAAATGAAATAGCAGTTAAGATTTTTAACCTTGATAGGCGATGTTCCAGATATAGTTTCATTTTGTTTGAAATATCTTGCGAAGATTGCAATTTATTTCTAATAGCTTGTTTATTTACAGTCTTGCTCTTGGTCGCGGTCTTTTGAGCTGAATCTTTATGTTAATTTTCAGCCTGTCTCCCAATTCCTGTCGCTGTTAATCTTAAAACAGGCTTCCCGGTTTATGTTACACCTTATGATTAATACATTAAATATGGCAAAAGTAGCAAATGGACCATTAGGGTCCTTAAACGGAAAAATAAACAACCTGGGTTTTTACATGCTAAACGGACAGCATATCTGTCGTACGATAGGCGATCCGGGTAAACCAAGCATCAATCAGCAGGCCAATCGCCGGGAGATGTCGGTAACGATGCAGATGGTGTCGTCCATCAGAGAATTTATCAGTGTCAGTTTTGACCTGGAAGCCCGGGGAACGGTTAAAAACGCGCATAACCTGGCTACTTCTTATATTAAAAAGAAGGCTTTAAAGGGGCAATACCCTAACCTTTCTGTAGATTATAGTAAAGTGGAGCTGAGTCATGGTACTTTAGCAGGTGCTACAGACCTGAAACTCGAAAAAAGAGAAAAAGGAGTGCAGATCAGTTGGAACACGAAGGGACGTTATGATGATATTGTCATGATTTTGCTTTATCATCCTTTGAAGAGAACAGCTACTTCACGCATTAATGCCAGCAGGAGAGATACAGGAACCTGTTTTATTGAATTGGATCACGATGGATTCCTGGAAGAGCCAATAGAAGCTTATATCTGTTTCAGAGCCGCAGATGGCAAGGAAATTTCAGACAGTGTGTATTTAGGTAACCTGAATGGAGAAGCGGAAACGGAGGAACAGATCAGCGAGAAAAGGAAATATGCTGAAGTAAAACAGCGTTTCTCTATTGTTGAAGCTGATTATTTAGGGCAAATGCAGGGCAACAGGGGGAATCCAGTCGATAGCAAAGCTTTCCGAACCCTGGAAAAGGAGTATGAGGTGCTGAAGAATAAATTGGAACACCTCCCCGGGAAACCTGGTTAAAGGAATCAGGTGAAGAGTTAGAATTTGTTTAAAATGTTATCCTTCTATATTCTAGAACGTAGAACGATATTGTTGAGGCCGGTATTGTCAGTATTTTTTTTAATTTTATCGTTAATGATTGTCTAATATAAATTATCGTGTATAAGATTCGGTTGAAGTAGAAAAACAAGACGAGACTTAACCGGTGATCCATGAAATATTTGGGTATCAGAACGTAATTTAAGACTGATAGAATAATTAAATGAATAAACCGATTCTGATCCTGGTGTTGCTGTTGAACTTCTTGTATGCAAATGGACAGAAAAATCCATTGGATCAATCCAAAATCAAGGAAGATCTGAACGAAATTCTGGCTGATCTATCAAACAGATATGTTTATCTGGAAGAGAAAAATGTTGATTTGAACTGTATCAGGACCTATTACACAAAGCAAATTGAAAAGCTACAAACTGAGGAAGAAACGGTACTCTTTTTTGAATACCTGTTAGATGAGTTTTATGATAGCCACCTGATTTTAAACACCAACAGAAAATCCTCATTCCGTCTCTTTTCACCAGTTTATGTCAGCTTTCAAAACGAAAAGGTTGTCATCACAGATGTATGGCAAACCCAAATACAGGCGCTGGAACATCATATACTTGGTGCCGAAATTAAAAAGGTCAACGGAGTTGATTTTGATCAGGCTATCGAAGAATTTCCAACACATTGCAGTAACAAAAAATCACCGAGAGTGAGGGAATGGATTGCCAATAAACTTTTAGCGGGAAGGTATAACCAACCGAGAATTTTGACCCTACGATTGATCAACCAAAAGACCATTAATCTTGACCTGGATAAAATCAGCTATAAAAACAAGGACAGTAGGTTATTGACCGTTGAAAGCAGGGACGGAATAGGGATCATCAGCATCAATAATTCTTTGGGCAACAATAACCTGGTTGCAGAATTTGACAAATCGTTGGATAGCTTAGCAGACACGAGGGCTTTAATTCTGGATCTGAGAAATACCGTGGATGGGGGGAATTCTTATGTGGCCCGCGGAATCATGAGCAGGTTCATTTCCGAAACTAAACCTTATCAAAGGCATTTGGAAAAAGAAAAATACGGCAACAATCCTTTAGTGGAAAGAAGCTGGGTGGAATATGTAAATCCAAGAGGTAAACAGTATATCAAACCGGTTGTCGTTTTGGTTGGCCGCTGGACAGGCAGTATGGGTGAAGGACTCGCCATTGGCTTTGAAGGAATGCAACGGGCGGAAATTGTCGGAACAGAAATGGAGCGTCTTGCCGGAGAAATGAGTGGTTTCTCCTTTAAGCATCAAAGCTTTGGTTACCGGTTGTCGACGGCCAGACTGTTTCATGTTAATGGAACACCAAGAGAAGCGTATGTGCCGGGAAATTACGTGAAACAGACGACAGTAAAAAAAGATGAAAGTCTTGAAAAAGCATTAAAACTGATCAACAAATGATCGGAAACTGCTAAAAGGAATAAGAACTAAAAGAGCCTGAATAAACCAATCGTTATGAAAAAGAATCAACTATCTGAATTGACATTAGACGAGCTATACAAAAAGAAAAAAACGCTGCAAGGAGCTACAATTGGTTTGGGAATTGTAATGGTAATTGCATTTTCAATTCTTCTTTACCTCGTTTTTAAAAGCCGGAACTTTGTGCTGATCACCGTTATTCCTGCGGGTTTAATTTCACTTATTCCGGGTATAATTGGTCTTAGCCAGGTTAATTCGGAAATAAAATCGCGTAAAGGAAATTAGTTGTTTCACCTGATCCTGTTTAGAATGAAATCCGTAGAAAAAATACAAAATTTACTCCCTTTGGGATACCTGCTTCTGGTTGTATTGGGAATAATCAAGGAGAGTGTATTCTTTCTTCAGATGGGCATCAATATTCTGAAGTATTCCTCAATTATGGATGTATTAATTAGCCCCATAGCTACACTGACCTCAAATCCAATACTGCTTGGAGGGACGGTCTTGATGTTTATATTTCATTTTTATTTACCGAAGATGTTGTATAAACGTCGACATAAAAAATGGGTGGAAGAGGCGTTTGAGTTAAGGGAAACAGAAGAAGAATTGTCGGACAAGGAGTTGAAAAATCATTTTTTAATGGGCTCGGTAAAAATTCTTTCTTTCGCTTTACTGGCGCTCTTTCTTGGAATCGGACTAGGCGAAGGTATAGGTGTTTCTAAAAAAATAAAGAACAATGAGCTGAGTTATAATTACAAACTGAACTATAATACCGGAGAGTCCGAAGAGATTGCGGTGATTGGATCAAATAGTGTGTATTATTTCTACCTCTCCAAAGGCAACCCATCTGTTAAAATTGCTCCAGTGAATTCAATAAAAAGTATTGAAATTACAAAAAACAAGATGTTAAGGTAAATTGTTGGGGGTATAAAAGATCATCGTATCAGAATCATTATGCAGGAGAACAACGATTTTAAAGCATTTAAGGAAGCAAAAAGCTGGTTTTTTAAACCGGATGCAAGTGTTGTCTTTAAAGAGACAAGCAACCTTAGGTTAAGTGATGAATTTAAGGAAACCTTTCCTGTGCTGACTTCAATAGTCCAGAAAGCCAGAACCACCTCCCTTGAAATTGATGAGGTGGAATACTTGCTGTTCGCATGGAACAATAAGGATAACCTGGTTTGTGGCTGGTTAAATAAGGTAGAAAAATCTGAGAATATTTCTAATGAATTAATCCCTGAGCATGAATTGATGCTGTGTAATATCGGTGGCATTCAGGAATCCTTCAATCAACCTGAAGTCTGGCTTGGTAACAATCAGGACTTTATGTTTATCGGTTCAGCATGTTTCAAAGGGATTGGTGGCTGGGATGAATACTATAGTATGCTTTGTGAGGAGGGCGGCTTTGAACAAATTGATTATTCAGGTTTTCTGACGTTTGTTGAAGAAGCAAACGGAGGGATGACCATGTATGATATAAATACTAAAAAAGTAGTGATATTCTCACATGACCACTGTTTTACGAATGTCGATTTTATGGAAAAACAACCTGAATATACATTCCATACTATTCATGCTGTGGAGACTTTTACTGACTATGTAGAGGAAGTTGCGGTTCAATGGAAAGCACAGTTAACAGGCCGTGATTTGGTAAAGTAGCATAGAGGGTTTTGGACAGATGCAAATAATTTATGAAAGAAATACAATTCGAACTAAGTAATGAACAAAGGGAATATCTGGGGCTTATTCCGGTTGAAAAAAACTGGGAGCTGGTAGCGCTTAATGAGATGTACCTCTATTTTGATGGAGATACGATCCGTAAGAAAATATCTGTTAGCGGGAACTCTTATTTTGAGCAGGAACTGAACGAAAAAACTGCAGAGAACAGGACTATTCTGCTGCCAAAAACAGTGAAGGGAAAACCAAAAAAACTGAACTTTACGGCAACGCAATCTTTTAGCCCATTGGGGATCTATTTCCGGTTTTCGGGAGATGGTTACCTTACTATTGCCAGCTACACGACACAAACTGAATATTATTCGGAAAATTTAGGAGAAGGGAAAGGCCTGGATGATTTAAGGTCATGGCTGCGGCAATGGGTTGCTGAAAGTACAGAAGACGACCTGAAAGAGATTCATGCTTTCAAAACCGCAGAACGTAAGCACTGCCAATATAAAGAAGGTGATTTTTTTACCTTTAAAGTAGGTAGAAGAGCCTGGGGGTTTGGAAGGATATTGATCGATATCGCTCAAAGGGTAAAAAAAGACAAGCTGAAGGAAGGTAAGAATTATGGCCTGACTAATTTGATGGGAAAAGCATTATTGGTCAAGGTATATCATAAAATTAGCCATACGGATGAAGTTGATCTGGATGAGCTTTCGCAAACATTGGCATTGCCCTCAACGGCAATGATGGACAATCATTTTTATTATGGAGAGAAGAGGATCATTGGACACCAGGCCCTCAGAGCCGAAGAATATGATATGCTCATCTCCTACAGTAAAAGTATCTCACACGGTGATCAGTCGATTTACCTGCAATACGGGTTTATTTACAAAGAAGCAGCTCAATCGGAATTTAATAAATACCTGATCCAGGAGGATGAGGACGTTTGTGGCGGTATCGAAAATCCATATCGGAACGAAGGGATTGGCTTTAGCTTTGATACCACATACCTTAAGGAGTGTATTGCTGAAAAATCAAATCTTCCATTTTGGAATAGCGATTACTTTGACATCAAATGTGATTTGAGAAATCCTGCGAACATAGAAATTAAACGGGAAATATTCTCTTTTTTTGGTCTGGATGCTGATAAAGATTATGAGGGGAACCTGAAAATGTTATCGTAAGCTACATAATTATGGGACAGCTTTTTGAACTCATCGCAGATCATGCACTGGAAAAATTAGATGATTACTATGACGAATGCCATGTTTGTGATCAAACAGCGGTTGATCTATATCGATATCAAGGCAAGCTTCATTTGGAAAACGGAGAAATAGATGATGACATTTATGCGGTTTGTACGGATTGCCTTTTGACAAAAAAACTTACACATTCATGTGATTTTGACTACATCAGGACAATTACAAATTATCTGGCAACCTCAAGCCTGAGCATCGAAGAACAAGAGTCAATGAGGCAAATTTTGATAGAAAAATATCAAAAAACACCAGATGTACCCTTATTTATGCAATATGTGGACAGGCCTTTGTGCTGTAACGACATTACTATGTTTACCGGACATCCAACAGATAAGGCAGAGCTTTATAGAATGACCGAAAATGTAATTTATTGGGAGAAACAAATAAAAGAGAAAAGCGGAGGGTATAACTTCAGGGAATCTGGTAATCCTGAAAGTTTCAGAGAGGTAGCTTCATTTCAATGCAGGCATTGTGGGAGGAATTATTTCACATTTCAGTTTACATGAAAGAAAATGACTGATAAAGAATTGCAAATTTTTGCGAACAACTATAAGCCTACTGACTTTAGCAAAATCCGTTATGATTGGAATGGGAAATTTGGGCATGAGTTTCAAGATCCTAATTATGAGTTTAGAATGGCACTTTGCCAGTTTTTGATTCCACAGATTGACAAAATTAGTATTGAGTTAGTTCGTGACCTTTTTGTAGAAACCGCGAAAACTTCCAAAGCAACATTTAGTATTTATTTAAACATTCACATTTATGCTCAAGAGCTCCTGAGACGCGATTGGGAAAAGTATTTATTGGATTATCTGGAAGCAGGTACGTATGGAATGGATTCATACATTGGTATCGGTCGAATTGAAATCGAAAAAGAAACTGCTCAATCGATTTTTGATTACATGACAACTACTTTGAGAACTTCAACCAACCAGTATATGAATAAGTTAATGAAAGGTTTTTTGCCGCGGTTTCAGTGGCTTGCGTCCAAATAAGTAAAATCTATACTAAAGATAATTGCTGTCTGCTGACGTGAATTTAACCTACGTTTTTACGCAGTTTTTAATAGTATGAACTTTTAAGTTTCTATATTCATGCAACTTATTGATTTAGATAAATAAAATTTACATGAATAAAAGAGAATATACGCTGAATGAATTTATTCTGGAAGCGGCTGAAGATCCGAATGAAAATGATTTCTTTGAACTGGAAAAGCCGGCTTTACTGGAGGTAAATCTCAAGAATCAAAAGATAATGGCCAAAGCGGGCTCTATGGTTGCTTATATAGGTAATATTGATTTCAAAAGAGAAGGCATGATGAGCAAAGGACTCGGAGGCTTACTTAAGAAGGCAATTTCCGGAGAAGGGACTTCACTAATGTATGCTACCGGAACGGGTAAATTATACCTGGCTGATGAAGGCAAAAAGGTGAAGATCATTAAACTGAAAAATGAAGCCATCTTTGTGAATGGTAATGATGTTTTAGCCCTGGAAGAAAGCATCCAAAACGAAATCAAAATGCTTAAAAGTGTGGCTGGTATGATGTCCGGAGGTTTGTTTCAGGTGAAACTTTCTGGTTCAGGTTATATTGCGATCACGACCCATGGTGAGCCTATTTTATTAAAAGTGACTCCTGGTCAGCCTGTATTTACAGATCCTAATGCCACTGTAGCATGGTCTGAAAACCTGACCCCAAAAATTAAAACAAACCTGACTTTCGGTTCATTTATCGGACGTGGTAGTGGGGAGTCTTTCCAACTGGAATTTGTGGGTGAAGGATGGGTATTGGTACAACCTTATGAAGAAGTGAAATACGCTGCTAAATCTTAAGCAGGTAAAAACGGAATTATTCAAAACCTTAAATAAGAAGGGCCCTGTAAGACATTGATGTTTTACGGGGCCCTTGTCATATTGATCCTATTTCTTTAAAATGTATTTGTCTGCCAATGCCCCGGTGATTTCTTTTCCTTCCATATCCAGTTGAATCAGTTTGTTTTCTCCAACAAAATAAATGTTTGGTTGTTCTTTCAATCCAATGAGTTCAACTTTGGAACCGCTGCTATCCCATTTAAATGTGCCTTTATCTTCAGGGAATTTTGTGTCCCGGCCCATATAGTTCCTTTTCAGGACAAAGGTCATGTCCTGGTTAAGGGTAAGTTCTGTCTGGATTCCTTCGCAATCTGCACAGGGAAGAATTCCTTTATAAGTGCCGTTCCAGTCCAGTGAAGTCTGCGCATTATCGCCGATTGGCAGATTGTCTGTTTTTACAGTGCTGTCTACTTTTTCTGTCTTTGCGGTGCTGTCTGCAATTGTTGTCTTTTTTGTTTCATTGGTGCAGCTCCATAATAATACAGATGCTGCGGCGAGAGTTAAAATTTGTTTTTTCATGGGTAATGGGTTTGTGTATATTGATGACAACCTTCTGTTATAAAAGTCCCAGAACAGTTGTACGCTTTAGTTCTAACGGTTTGAGGAAAGTTTTGTTTTACAAAAAAGCGGTTTGAATTTTGTCATCCAAACCGCTTTCATTGTTAATGTATGTTGTTTTAATGTTTCAGCTTTGCTTTAAAGACTTTTTCCAGCTTTTCCAGCTTTGGAAGAATCACCATTCTGCAATAAGGCTGATTTCCGTTTTTGTTGAAATAATCCTGGTGATAGCTGTCTGCGACATAAAATGGTGCTGCCTTATTGATGGCGGTAACCACTGGTTTGCCAAAAGCTTTGGTATCATTCAGCTCTTTTTTATATTTTTCTGCAATTTGTTTCTGCTCTTCGCTATGGTAAAAAACAACAGAACGGTATTGCGTACCTACATCGGCACCCTGACGGTTTAAGGTGGTTGGATCATGACTTTTCCAGAAAACCTCCAAAAGCTCGTCATACTTTATTTTAAGCGGATCATAAGTCACCTCAATCACCTCTGCATGTCCGGTTGTTCCGGTACATACCTCTTCGTAAGAAGGATTGGCGACATCGCCACCCTCAAAACCAGACCTGACACTGGTTACCCCCTCCAGCCGCTGGAAAAGTGCTTCTGAACACCAGAAACAGCCCATGCCAAAGGTGGCTTTCTGTAATTTTTTGGATTGTGCATCAGCATCCGTTGCTGATAAAGCTGAGAAGAGAACTAAGATCATAATTGATAGGTACTTCATAATGGTAAAGACAAGTTGAAAAACACTTTTCAAAATATAATTACGTAAGAGTAGGCTTTATAGTTTTTCTATCATACCCTTCGTAACCTAAATTACATTTGACTGATAATTTGGTTTTTTGTCTGGAAAAATGTGCATAACTTAAAGTAGTTATTTGCAGAATGTTACGCAAGATAAGTATTAGTATTTAAGGTTTATTAACAATTCTTTCTTAAATTTATGCTGTTAATACCTATAAATAAATCAATATGTCAACACCTTATATTCCAAGTTTAGACCTGGGCTCTTACATCGATGGCGATGAGGCACAGCGTAAAAAGTTCTCTGACGAATTGGGCAGGGCCTTCAATGATTCTGGTTTTGTAACCATCACTAATCATGGTGTAAGTCAGGAATTAATTGATAAGCTTTATAAAAACATTCAGGCAGTTTTCGGATTGAACCCTGAACAAAAAAAGAAATACGAAAAAGCAGAACTTGCCGGACAACGTGGGTACACCAGTCCTGGAAAAGAAACGGCTAAAGGTGCTAAAACAGCAGACCTTAAAGAATTCTGGCAGATTGGTCAGGAGGTGACAGACGGTGATCCGATCAAAGCTGAATATCCTGATAATGAGGTGTTGGAAGAACTTCCGGAATTTAATGAAGTGACAAGGGAAATCTATCAGGCTTTAGAAAACAATGGGAAACACCTTTTGCGTGCCATTGCTACTTATCTGTCTTTGCCAATTGATTATTTTGATAAACATGTGCATAACGGTAATTCCATCTTAAGAGGAATTCATTATTTCCCGATCGAGAATCCGGATGCTTTACCTGATGATGCAGTGCGTGCAGGTGCCCATGAAGATATTAACCTGATCACTTTACTGATTGGCGCAAGTGCGGATGGATTAGAAGTCCTTACCCGCAGTAACGAATGGTTGCCAATTAAAGCTGGTCATACCGATATCGTAGTGAATGTTGGAGATATGCTGCAACGTTTAACAAACAACAAGTTGCGTTCTACAACACATAGAGTGGTGAATCCACCCCGTGAATTGATGAAAACTTCCCGTTTCTCTGTTCCTTTCTTCTTACATCCACGTTCTGATATGGATTTAACCAGTCTGGAATCTACGATTGATGAGGCGCATCCTAAAGCATATGAAGATATGACTGCAGGAGAGTACCTTGATGAACGTTTAAGAGAAATCGGTTTAAAGAAATAAGCGATTTATAATCCTATAAAAAAGGTCTTTAGTTTTTACTAAAGACCTTTTTTGTTGAAATTCAATGGCAGAATCCGGGTCTATTTTTTTCTTGAATATTTGATCTCCATGTTTTTTGTTTCTTTGCCATCCATGGTGCAGTACATTTCCAATACCTGGTTATTGGCGTCCACAAATTTCATCACCTGACGAATGTTGGAGTCTTTCCCTGTTACCGGGTCTACGCAGGTTCCTGTAAAGTTGATTGATTTAGAAGCGTCATCCCAGCTGCCTTCCATGCGCATGATTCCAGTACCCATGTTGTCTACCCAGGTGCTGACGAAAGCTTTTTTTGCGTTGTCATAGCCCATGATACTCATCCCTTCAAAAGGCATTCCCATCATTGTTCCTTTAAAAAGACATTGTTGGTAACGGCCACCCATAATCATTGAATTTTCTGAGCTGGCCTTACTTTTCTCCGGAGGTGCTCCGGGTACCATCCACATGGTTACATCTGCATCCCATTTCCCATTGTCCTTAGCCATCATTTTGTGTACATCGCCAGGGGTCATGTAGGCTTGCCATGCTTTCATCATGGCGTCGTCCTGTGCCTGAACCCGGCTGGTTATGACAAGCATCAGCATTGCCACAACAGTTAATGTTAACTTTTTCATTTCATTAGTATTTGGTTTTGTATGGTCCTAACTAATTTACCGCTAATTTAGACGGTATCAAAATAAATGTTATCATTTTTGTTACACAATTTGTTACACAATTTGATGCACAATAGGCTAAGGCCTTCGTTTAATTATTCCCCTTTTCTATGGCTCTGTAAATGGCGTCCTGAATTCTTGGGCGGATCTTCATGTTGCCTAGTTTTTCTGATACCGAAGGGTTTACCCTGTTGGATAAAAACACATAAACAAGTCCTTTTGCCGGGTCTACCCATACACAGGTTCCGGTATATCCGGTATGTCCATAAGTTTGTGGAGAAGCCAGTTCTGAAGGGTATTTTTTGCTTGCATCGGGATCCCATCGGTCAAAACCTAAACCTCTTCTGCTGATGTCAGATTGTTTTTGTGTAAACATGTCCACCGTTTGCGCCTGGAAGTAACGCGCGCCTCCATATGTACCTTTGTTGAGTAACATCTGATAGATGATGGCCACATCATTTGCACTGGCAAATAAACCGGCATGTCCGGAAACA
The DNA here is from genome assembly GCF_900129215.1 of Pedobacter caeni. Classification (GTDB taxonomy): domain Bacteria; phylum Bacteroidota; class Bacteroidia; order Sphingobacteriales; family Sphingobacteriaceae; genus Pedobacter; species Pedobacter caeni. The sequence continues at coordinate 448,073 of NZ_FQUQ01000003.1, forward strand.
CCTCCTGCCAGTGCAGCACCCTGATCATGAACATAGCCTTCCAGCAGGGTCTTCCTGAAGTAGGTATCCTGTTCTGTAGGAACGATCTGATCCTTTGTAAAGCGGTTGCGGGGCAGGAACCCTGCGGTTTGCATACCCAGTGGTTTGTAGAAATTCTCCCATACATAAGTGTCCAGAGGGATACCGCTCAGGCGCTCAGAAATTTCTTTCATCACGTACATACTGATATCGCTGTATACATATTTTCCGCGGGTTTGGATGGGGGATTGTAGCATCTTTGGCCACATGAAATCCTTAAAAAATCCCTTTTTGATATAATAGAAATCGGCAACTTTGGTGGGGTAAGCGGCGCTTGAATCCCTGCTGTAATCCCCTGTCTTTACAGAGTTATGGAAAGGAATGTAGGGAATGAAGCCTGCCTGGTGTAACATGACCTCGCGAACTTTAATGTTGTTCATTGGCGATAGCCTTGCTTTAGGAATGTAAGCACCGATATTGGTGTCCAGGTTTAGCTGATGCTCTTCATACAGGCGCATCACTGTAGGGGTGGTGGCGGTAGTTTTGGTTAAAGAAGCCAGGTCAAAAATGTCCGTTACTTTTTCAGTAAGCCCATTGTTGTACGTATGGTTGCCGTAAGCTTTGTTGAAGATCACCTTTCCATCTTTAGCTACCAAAACAACGATTCCCGGAGCTGCCTGAGCGCGGATGGCTTCGTTGGCAATGTTGTCAATTTCCTTCAGGTTATCGGAATTTACTGCTGCATCTTCCGGTAGGGTGTATTTTAAACGGGTAGGAGTGGTGACTGCGCCTGATCCGCTCAGGTATTTAGGAGAGTAATTGGCGGTTAGTTTTTTGCTCAGGCCTATTCCTCCGAAAATCATTTGAGGGATGGTGATGGCGGCTTCTTCATTGTTTTGGTTGGCCCAGATTAACGGAGCGGTAAGTCCGTCAAAGGCAAGGAGGCTTCCGGTTTCCCCAAATAAGGAGATGATGATCTTTTTACTTTTTGCGAGGCTGTTGATGAAACCCATGTTCCTTGGGTCATTTACCGCTGAAACAGGTAGGGAAACAATCACGAGATTAAAGTATTTAAGGTCGTCTTCCAGATCGTTTAAGGTGGTTGAGCTTAAATATTGATCGGAGGAGAAGCTGCTCACTTTTGTGTACTTGTTCAGCAGGCTGTCGAATGCGGTGTGAAAGCTGAAGCCAAGGCTTACCGAAGCAATATTCTTTTTGTCGAGGTCGAGCAAAGGAATGGTGTTTTCCTGGTTGTTCAGCAGGATGGTATTGCTGCTGATGGTTTGGAGAAGAGATAGCCGTTGTTGGTTTTGCTGGTGATCTTGCGCGCAGGCGCTAAACGTAAATAAGGCAATGAAACTGATGGTGATGATCCCTGCAAGGTTATTTTTTCTCATATACTTTTTCTCCGTTAACATAGGTTTTTAATACTTGTGTGTTTAATATTTTTGAAGGGTCGGTGCTCATCAGGTCCTGGTCAAGGATGATGAAATCTGCAAATTTTCCCTTTTCTAAACTTCCTTTTTCTTTTTCTTCAAAATTAGCTTTGGCGGCCCAGATGGTCATCCCTCTGAGGGCTTCTTCCCTGCTCAGCGCATTTTCCATCTGGAAACCTCCTGTCGGGAAGTTTTTTGCATCTTTTCTCACCGTTGCTGCATAAAATGTGAAAATTGGGTTGATGTCTTCTACCGGAAAATCTGTACCCAAAGGTAACCAACCATTTTGTTGCATCAATTGTTTGTAGGCATAAGCACCTTTTAAACGTTCCTTGCCTAAACGGTCGCCGGCCCAATACATGTCTGAGGTAGCATGGGTTGGTTGAACGGAAGGAACGACATTGGCGCTGCCGAATAATCCGAAATCTTCAGGAGCTACGACTTGTGCATGCTCTATTCTCCAGCGTTTGTCGTTTTTACCACCAAGGACCTTGTTGTAGATTTTCAGAATACTGCGGTTGGCAGAGTCCCCGATGGCATGAGTGCACATCTGGAAATTGTGTTTGGCAATCTTTTCTGCTACCTCCTCGAAATGTTTGGGATTGCTGAGCATAAATCCTGTTTTGTCCGGCATGTCATGGTAAGGATGTAGCAGACAGGCACCGCGGGAACCTAAAGCACCGTCGGCATACACTTTAAACGCACGCACATTCAGCCGGTCGGTTTTAATCGCCCCGCGGCTAAACAGGTAATTGTAATTGGGTTCACTATCGGACAGCATAAGGTATAAACGCATTTTTAAGCTTTTTGAGGTGTGGAGCTTTTCTACCAGGCCGACTAAGCTGGCATCTACACCGCAATCATCAATGGTGGTGAGCCCGGCGGCGAAACATTTTTCCTGTGCATCTAATAATATTTTTTCTGCTTGTGACTTGGTTGAAGGAGGGATTTTGCTGTTGACCAGGTCTACGGCATTGTCGATGAGTAATCCGGTCAGCTTTCCGTTGTTCTCCACAATTTCTCCACCGGTAAGTGTATAACTCTTTGTGATTCCGGCGGTGGTTAGCGCTTTTTGATTGGCGATTGCCGCATGACCATCTATCCTGGTCAGCAATACCGGACGGTCGGGAAAGAGGCGGTCCAGTTGTTCTTTATCCGGAAATTGCTTGTTTGCCCAGTCGTTCTGGTCCCAGCCTCTGCCAATCAGCCATCCTTCGGGATGGGTTTTTGCGAATTCAGTTAGTCGCTGAGTAACTTCTTCCCAGCTGTCGGTACCCCTTAGGTCGGCAGTTTGCAGGCTTTGTCCATAACCGAAAAAATGAGCATGAGCATCGATAAAACCAGGGTAAACGCTTTTTCCGCCGGCATCTATTTCTTCGCTTGAACTAAATTGCTTTTTGATCTCAGCACTGGTGCCGACGCCAATGATTTTGCCATCTTTAACGGCGAAGGCTTCTGCAGTGTCAAATTTCTCATTTACGGTATAAATCTTACCGTTATAGACAATTAAATCGGCTTTCTGAGCGTTGCAGCTACTGAAAAGCAGGCTCCCGATGGCCAGGCTTGCTAAGAGATTTTTCATCAGTATATATTTGTTTTTTTTCGGTTATGAAACGATCACGATCCTGATGTCGCAGTGTTGTGCGATCCGGAAGGTTATGCTGGTTTCATGAGTTAAAGATAGAAAAAGGAACAATGAAAACGCGAAAGGCAGTCTGATCTGAAAATTCAGGAGAATTCCTGCTTTTTTGGATGATAAAAGTAGTAGCAGAGGCCTGGTGGCAATGAAACCATCATCAGGCATACCGCTTAAAAACAGTTGCTAATATGCTGATGATCGCTTCATAACCGCTGAAAAACAAATATATTCTAATGAAAAAGACAAATTATATACAAAGGAAAAACAAGGATTGAGGCTTATTTTCCTTAAATTAGCCACCTTTACCAGCGAGAAATAAATGTCAGATATAATACAACTTTTACCGGATAGTGTTGCCAATCAGATCGCGGCCGGAGAGGTGGTGCAACGCCCGGCATCAGCCGTGAAGGAGCTTTTGGAGAATGCGATAGATGCAGGTGCAAACAAGATACAGCTAATTTTAAAAGATGGCGGCAAAGCGCTGATCCAGGTGATTGACAATGGCTGTGGAATGAGCGTTACAGACGCGCGTATGTGCTTTGAACGTCACGCTACTTCTAAAGTACGCAAAGCGGAAGACCTGTTTGCAATCCGTACCATGGGTTTCAGAGGAGAAGCTATGGCTTCTATTGCTGCAATTTCCCAGATAGAAATGAAGACCCGCAGGCATGAAGATGAGCTTGGAACAATGGTCCAGATTGAAGGTTCGGTATTCCAGAATCAGGAGCCTGTGGCTACTGCAGAAGGAACGAGCATCAGCATCAAAAATCTTTTTTACAATACCCCGGCAAGAAGAAACTTCCTGAAAAGTAACCCTGCAGAAATGCGCCATGTTCTGGAAGAGTTTCAACGGGTTTCATTGGCCAATCCTGCGATTTCTTTTAGCCTGCACCATGATGGGGTAGAGATTTTCCGCCTGCCGGCATCGGGTTTAAAACAACGGATTATCCATTTATTTGGAAATAACTATAACCAGCGACTAATTCCTGTAGAGGAAGAAACGAGCATCATCAACCTGAAAGGATTTATTGGGAAACCAGAATTTGCCAAGAAAACCAGGGGGGAACAGTTTTTCTTTGTCAACAACCGTTACATCAGGGATACTTACCTGAACCATGCGGTGAATAAAGCGTATGAAGATTTATTGCCTGATGATCACTTCCCTTTGTATGTGTTATTTATTGACATTGACCCTGCAAAGATCGATGTGAACGTGCATCCGACAAAAACAGAGATCAAATACCTGGACGAAAAATCGATCTATGCGATCCTCCATTCGGCGGTAAAAAGGTCCATCGGCAGGTTTAACATCAGTCCGACGATAGATTTTGATCAGGAAACAGGATTCAGCGGAATGATCACCCATAAAGCGCCGGAGGAAATTGTACCGCCGAGCATCAGCTTTAACCCGGATTTTAATCCATTCAAATCGACCGAAAGTAAAGAGCCAACTGTATTTTCCAGAAATTCTGAATTTTCCCGAAGTACTGAAAGTGCGGTTAAGCCAAGTACCAAAAACTGGGGTTCTTTATACGAGATTGCAAACCATACCCAGGCAGAACAAACTGCAATAGACTTACCGGGAACAACACCCTTGCCGGATGATTCTCTGGAGCCGATACAAAAACAACTGATGCAGTTGCATAACCGTTACATCATTTCCCAGATTAAATCGGGATTGATGCTGATTGACCAGCAGGCTGCACATGAGCGGATTCTCTATGAACGTTTCAGCAAAAACCTGGAAGACCGGAAAGGTGCTTCTCAGCAAAGTCTCTTCCCGCAAACGGTCACTTTAAGTCCGAACGACTATGAGCTGGCGAAGAGTTTACTGGAAGACATTAAAAGTTTAGGCTTTGAAGTAAGAGAGTTCGGTAAAAATACGTTAATCATTGAAGGGATTCCGGTAGACCTGGGGAGCAATAATGTGCATGAAACACAATTGTTTGAACACCTGATCGAAGGGTTTAAAAACTCTCAGCAGGAACTGAAACTGGATAGAAGAGATGCATTGGCCAAGAGTATGGCCAGAAATAGTGCCATTAAGAGCGGAACAGCCTTAGGACAACAGGAAATGAATACGCTCATTGAGCAACTTTTTGCCTGCCAAACACCTAACTTTAGCATTAGTGGAAAGCCGGTGATTCAAACCATTGGCCTGACAGAACTGGATAAGAAATTTGATAAATAGACAACATGAATAACATTCATATTCCACCGGTAGTTAAAAACCTGCTCATTATTAATGTGCTCTTCTTTGCTGCCAAATACGTCATGAAAAATACAGGGGTCGACCTGGATTATTTATTGGGCGCATTTTACTTTGACTCCCAGTTTTTCCGGGTATGGCAGCTGATCAGTTATATGTTCATGCATGGCGACTTTATGCACATTCTTTTCAACATGTTTGCGTTATTCATGTTTGGGGGAGTGATTGAAAACCGCTGGGGAACAAAAAGATTTATCAATTTCTACCTGATCACGGGCCTTGGAGCTGTGGCGCTACAAATGGGCGTTCAGGCTTACGAGGTCTATCAGATCACGGGACATATTGTGAATAACCCGATTACTGTAGACCTTGCCGCAAATATGGCACAGGTAAAGATTCCCGGAATCTCAGATGAGGCCAGAAATACCCTGATCGGAATTTATGGATTCCCGATGGTAGGTGCTTCCGGAGCGATCTTTGGATTGCTGGTGGCTTTTGGGATGTTATACCCGAATACAGAAATGTACATTATGTTCATTCCTGTTCCCGTGAAAGCGAAGTATATTATTCCGGTATATATTCTGGTAGAGCTTTCTTTAGGCGTTGCCCGTGTTCCGGGAGATTCTGTAGCCCATTATGCCCACCTTGGCGGTGCATTATTAGGCTTTATATTGGTGAAATTATGGAAAGACAAGGATAACGACAGATTTTATAAGTATTATGAATAAGAATCTTTTTGAAGACCTGAAGTACAAGGTATTCCAATCAGGAAATCCCTCGTTTTTTTATATCGGAATCAATGTGCTCCTCTTTCTGGTGCTGGCATTGTTAGGAATTCCGTTCTTTTTGTCAGGAACCGGATCGGTTGATTTTTCAACCCTGGTAAGGGAGTATGCAGGTTTTCCGGCAGCAATAGATAAACTGCCGACAAGGTTCTATACCGTGATCACTTATCAGTTCTTTCATGAAGGGCTGCTGCACCTGCTGTTCAATATGCTCTGGCTGTTCTGGATGGGGAAAATCTTTCTTGATTTCCTGAAACCAAGACAATTTCATTTTGTATACCTGGCAGGTGGTATTGCAGGGGCTTTAGTGTATGCGCTGGCCTATAATATTTTTCCGGTTTTTGCAGGTAGTCTTTCCCAGGCAACGATCATTGGTTCTTCTGCCTCGGTCATGGCGGTGATTGTGGCTACAGCTACTTTAGTTCCCGATTATGCGATTCGTCTGCTTTTTCTTGGTGATGTGAAGCTGAAATACCTGGCGATGGGTTATATTGCCCTGGACCTGATCGGTATTTCTTCTACAAATGCAGGAGGAAGTTTTTCGCATCTGGGAGGTGCCCTGATGGGATTTGCCTATATTAAACTGTTGCAAAATGGTAAAGACTGGAGCAACCTGTTTAAACGGAAACCTAAATTAAAAGTGGTGAGAAACGAAGAGATGAGATCTTCCCGTAATCAGACAAGTTCAGTCAACCAACAGGAGATAGATGCCATTTTAGATAAGATCTCTAAATCGGGATATGATAAGTTAAGCAGGGAAGAAAAAGAAACTTTATTTAAGGCAAGTAAACATTAATGAAGAAATCAAAACCGACATTTTTTGATAAACTGGTTCGTGTCCTCGCCCTTATTCTGGCAGTTACGCTACTGCTGGGCTTTATGGCTGGAAGGTTCGATCCAAGAAAATATCAATTGATTGCCTTTTTCGGTTTAGCTTATCCCTTCATCTTATTCCTGAATATGTTTATGGTGCTGTGGTGGTGCATCCGTAAACGATGGATCTTTGCAGGAGCAACTGTGGTTCTGATTTTAGTCGGATGGCAGGCACTTACGGCTACAATGGGCATCTCAGGGGAATCCGGAAAAGGCCCTAAGTCTGACCCCAAAGCCCTGCGCATGATGACTTACAATGTGCATAGCTTCAAACCTTACGGACAGGAGAATATAGAGTCTGTTAAACAGCAGATGCTGGAACTGATCGGAAAGGAAAATCCGGATGTGATCTGTTTTCAGGAGTATTTTACCCGAAGAAAAGGCTCTTTTGACATTACAGACAGCCTGAAAAGAATCCTGAATACGAATTACTTTTATTTCGTTCCTTCCAGCGAGAACAATTACGAAGCCACAGGACTGGCCATCTTTTCCAGGTATCCGATCAAAAATAAAGGAACAATTGTTTTCGGAGAGAACTTCGGAGGCAATGCTTCTATTTTTATTGATGTAGAAGTAAATAAAAAGAAATTAAGAGTCTATAACCTGCATCTGCAATCGATCTCTTTTGATAAGCAGGATTATAGCTACATTGATAAAGTAAAGACAAAGATGGATGCGGAAATTAAGCCTTCCAAGCGCATCCTGACCTTGCTCAGGAATGCTTTCCTGAAACGAAGTGAACAGGTCGACATCATGAAGGCGCATATGGAGAAATGCCAGAGTTCTTTTCTGATTGCAGGCGACTTTAACGATACCCCCGCGTCTTATGCAGTGACGCAATTAACGAAATCATTAAACAACACTTTTCAGGAACAAGGAACGGGATTAGGGCGTACTTATAACGGCAAATTCCCTAATTTCCAGATCGACTATATTGCGGCCACTAAAGACATTAAGGTGATGAACCACCTGGTGATCCCGGCTAAATTGTCAGACCACTTTCCTGTTCGCAGTGATTTGATATTAAACCCCTAAAATTTTTACCTTTGCAAAATGGATACAGGTCTACAGCTCTACAATACCCTTACGCGTAAAAAAGAAATTTTTGAACCATTAAACGCACCTCATGTAGGTATGTACGTTTGTGGTCCTACTGTTTACAGTGACGTTCATTTGGGGAATTGTCGTACGTTCATCTCTTTCGATTTGATATTCAGGTATTTAAAGTACAGTGGGTATAAAGTGCGTTATGTGCGTAACATTACGGATGCCGGACATTTGGAAGGCGACCGCGATGAAGGGGATGATAAATTTGCAAAAAGAGCAAAGCTGGAGCAGTTGGAGCCAATGGAAATTGTACAGAAGTACACCCTCGGATTTCATGATGTATTGAGAATGTTCAATACCTTGCCGCCAAGCATCGAGCCAACTGCTACAGGCCATATCATCGAACAGATCGAAATGATCAAAGAGATCATCAGCAACGGATATGCTTATGAAAAGAATGGAACGGTTTATTTTGACGTAGAAAAATATAGTAAAGAATATAATTATACCATTCTTACCAATAGAAATATGGAAGACATGCTGGCCAATACCAGGGAATTGGGTGGTCAGGATGAAAAACGCGGACGCCTGGATTTTGCGCTTTGGATCAAAGCAAAGCCGGAAACGATCATGCGCTGGGCTTCTCCATGGGGAGAAGGTTTCCCGGGATGGCATATAGAATGTTCTGCAATGAGTGCAAAATATCTTGGCGAAGAGTTTGATATTCACGGAGGAGGAATGGACCTTGCCGCCACACACCATACGAATGAAATTGCACAGTCTGAGGCTTGTAATCATAAACAACCTGCCAAATACTGGATGCACACCAATATGCTGACGGTAAATGGAACAAGGATGTCTAAGACCTTAGGCAACGGTTTCCTTCCGGAGCAGTTGTTCAAAGGGGAGCATGTATTGCTGGCAAAAGGCTTTAGCCCGATGACGGTGAAGTTCTTTATGCTTCAGGCGCATTACCGCAGTACGCTGGACTTTTCTAATGAAGCATTGGATGCTTCGGAAAAAGGATTCAGAAGATTGATGAATGCGATCAGTTTAATGGATAAATTAAGCCCTTCGGCAAGCAGTGATTTCCAGATTGGCCCGATCATGGACAACTGTGTGAAAGCAATGAATGACGATTTCAACAGCCCGGTTGTAATTGCGGAGTTGTTCGAGGCGGTTCGTATCATTAATACGGTATATGATGGCAAAGGAAGCATTTCTGCCGAGGAACTGGATCAGCTGAAAAAGCTGATGAAGGATTTCGTGTTTGACATCTTTGGCCTGAAGGATGAAGACAGTTCGAATATAGAGCTGAATTCAGTGCTGGATATGGTGATTGACCTGAGAAAAACCGCTAAAGAGAATAAGGACTATGCCACGTCTGATAAAATCCGTCTGGGACTCCAAAGTATGGGCATCCAGTTGAAGGACAGTAAAGAAGGCACAACCTGGAACAAAGCTTAATAATGATCATAAATCAATGTGTAATGGTTACAAAGCCCGACAATGTGTAATTGTTAATTACTTTTGAAAACCAATACCTCCACAACAATTATATTAGTACCCAAACTATACCTAAATGATGATGAATAAATTTTTATATACGGTTATAGCTGTTTCTATGACACTTGGTGCTTATGCACAAAAATCAGACGGAAGCACTAAATCATTGGTTAAAGCAGAAAAAGAATTTGCGGAAGACCTGGCTAAACATGGCGCGAAAACAGCTTTTATTAAATATTCGGCAAATGATGCTTTGGTCTTCAGACCGAATCCTGTAAATGCAAAAACTTTTTATGCCAGTCAGCCTGAGGATAAAAACCTGAGCTGGGAGCCTGTTTATGCGAAAGTAGCCAGAAGTGGCGACTGGGGTTTTACCACAGGACCTTTCGTTGCAGATGGGGATACCAAAACTTATGGACAATACCTTTCTGTATGGAAAGCGAAAGATACCAGATGGGAACTGGCCCTGGATTTGGGCGTAACTCATAACAAACCTTTAAATAAGGTGGAGCCTTCCTTCATTGAGCCTAAGGATTTTTATAAGCCTAAGTTCGCCAACGATAAACAAAAGGCTGCCGGAGCTGACATCATTGCAACCACAGAAAAAACGCTGAATACCATGTTGAAATCTTATGGAATTGCTGCTTTTGCAGGTTTCCTGAATCCGGATGCAAGGGTGTTGTTCCCAGGATATGAGCCGATCATCGGAAAAGATAAGGCTTTGGTTTTCTTTAATGGAATGGTAAAGAACATGAGCTTAAAAACGACTAAGGTAAGCAAAGCTGATGGCGGTGATCTTGCCTATACTTATGGTGTCGCAACTGTCGATTATAAAGCTGATCTGAGAGAAAGTTTCAACTATGTTTTTATCTATGAGCGTCAGGCAGACCATAACTGGAACCTGATTGTACAGGCATTTGCGCCTGCTGAACGTTAATCAAAAGAAAATAACTTGTTAAAAAGGTTTCTTAAAGATTTGATTTAAGAAACCTTTTTTTTGATATAATTTTTAACCCCGGCCAGGATCGCCTGTACAGAGATAAGGAATGGTCCTTATTGGCGTTATTCTGGTAAATAACAAACTTAATGAAGAAAAATATATTATTCCTTGCAGCCATGATGCTGGCCTTCCAGAGCCAGGCTCAGAAATTCGATTTACAAGGGCAGAGAGGAGCCAGGGGGATCATGCCTGAGAACACCATTCCCGGGATGATTAAAGCGCTGGAACTGGGCGTAAATACCTTAATTATGAATGCCGTGATCTCTAAGGATAAACAGGTAGTCCTTTCTCAGGAACCCTATTTCAATTCAGAGATCAGCCTGAAGCCTGATGGAAAGGAAATCAGCCTGAAAGATCAGAAAAAGCACAATATCTATAAAATGGATTATGAGCAGGTGAAGAAATATGATGTGGGAAGTAAAGTGCATAACAGGTTTCCTGGTCAGCAGAAGTTTAAAGTTTATAAACCTTTGCTGGAAGAAACGATAGATTCTGTGGAAAACTATGTGAAAGAAAACAGGTTGCCAAAACCGAATTACAGCATAGAAACAAAGACGATTCCTAAAGGAGACAATGAGTTTCAACCAGAGCCTGCAGAGTTTGTAGATCTGATCATGGCAATTGTAAAAGCGAGAAAAATAGAAAAGCGGGTGACGATTCAGTCTTTTGACGTCCGTACCCTTCAATACCTGCATGAACATTATCCTAAAATCAAAACGGCCTTGCTGATTGATGAAAAGGAAGATTTTGAGAACAATATTCAGGAGCTGGGTTTCAATCCTACGGTATACAGTCCGTATTCTGTATTGGTAGGAAAAGGCCTGGTAGACCGTTGTCATGCTGCAGGAATTAAGATCATTCCATGGACGATCAATTCGACTAAACAGATGAAATACCTCATTGGCCTTGGTGTGGATGGGATCGTTACTGATTATCCGAACTTATTTAAAGCAGAATTGCTGGAACAGTAGAATTTCTGGTATTAACCTACGACATGTCCCAATCAGCCTCTGGCTTTTTGGGGCATTTCATTTCAGGGCTATTTTGATCAGTAAGCTAGCCTGATGGGTGTTTGTCCTTCAGGTGTAACATCATCCTTTGATCGGCTACAGGCGGTTGACCGATAACTATCCGCGTTAAATTTCCTTAACAATAAAATGATGGTTAATAATTATATATTTGGTATCAGAACGATACCGGATTTTTAATAAACTAATAAAATTTATGGAAAATATAAATTGGTGGGGAATAGTCAAAGGTAATGTACTGCCACATTTGGGAACCATTATTCTTTCCATGATTTTGTTTATCTCGATTGGTTTTATACTTGGCATTATCTATAATGTGATCCTTTGGAAGAAGAAAGTGTATACCAGGGAACCAAAATATTACAACTGGGGTGTAAAGCTGTACATCCTGGCAAGCATGATTGCATTTGTTTATTTCTTTGCTCATTTTGCCATCATTTCATCTGCCAGAAAAATCATCAAAAAAGAGGAACCAAGGATCGTATCGGAAATTTATGAACAAGGGGTTAAGCAAATTTTTAATTCCCCTGAAGAACGGAATAAATTCATAAAGAAGATACAGGATGGGGCAGGGGGTATGCAGCAGGGGAGTAAGCTGTTGAGTGCCGACATCAACAAGTATATGGCCTCGAAAAATACCGGACTTCAATTGATCGATAATGGCAAGAATAAACTCAGTAATTATCTGACGGCCAAATATCAGGACGATATTTATTCGGCGGGTTTATATGGAATGCTTTTAGCTGCCGGCAGAGGCCATGTAGATCTGAAGAGCCTTTCTTATGAAGATTTTAATACCATTGTCAAAACGCTTAATGCCCTGGATCCCCGGGATATTGAAAAGTCAATAAAATTAAAGCTTACTGAAGAAGTTGATGGCATTGTTTCGAAACAAATGGACGGCTTGTTTAAGGGGGCGCTTTACCTGTTTATCGCCATATTGCTGGTCCCTTTAGTGGAGTTCTTCATTTACAGGTATTATACAAAAAGACAGTTATTGAAGCAGGTGGAAATATCGGGGCAGATATCGGGTCAGACAGACAAAGACATTTCAGTCTGAGTCTGTCTGAATCAATTAATATAAGTTTTTAATGATTTGTTCGATGGATAAACCTTCTGCTTCTGCACGGTAATTTCGTACGATACGGTGGCGTAAGATGGCTTCTGCAACGGCCTGTACATCTTCAATGTCAGGAGAATACTTGCCTGATATTGCGGCATGGCATTTTGCTCCGATCACCAGGAATTGTGAAGCCCTTGGGCCTGCTCCCCAGCTGATGTATTTGTTGATGTCTTCTGTAGCTAATGGGGTATGCGGACGGGTTTTAGTGGCCAGTTTTACTGCATATTCCACTACATTATCTGCAATCGGAATGTTCCTTACCAGTTTCTGGAAATATTGAATCTGCTGTGCGTTGATGATCTTTTTCAGCTGAATGTCCTGGTTACTGGTGGTGTTTTTAACAATCGTAAGCTCCTCTTCAAAGGAAGGATAGCCCAGATGTACATTGAACATGAAACGGTCTAACTGTGCTTCAGGAAGGGGGTAAGTACCTTCCTGTTCAATTGGGTTTTGTGTGGCCAATACGAAGAACGGATTGGGTAAGATATGTCTTTGTCCGGCTGCGGTTACTGCTTTTTCCTGCATGGCTTCCAACAGTGCTGCCTGTGTTTTTGGTGGCGTTCTGTTGATCTCATCTGCAAGAATGATATTTGAAAATACCGGTCCGGGAATGAACTTGAAATTTCTGTCTTCCCCCAAGATTTCGGCACCAATGATATCACTGGGCATCAGATCAGGGGTAAACTGGATCCTGTTAAAATTAAGGTCCAGTACATTGGCTACAGTTTGAACAAGTAAGGTCTTTGCCAGGCCGGGAACACCAACCAGTAAACAATGGCCATTACTGAAAATGGATATTAAAACAGATTTTACAACCTCATCCTGTCCAATGACCACTTTGCCGATCTCGGCCTTAATATCCTTGTACGATTGATGTAATGCGTCGACGGCTTTTATATCGTTATCAAACTGCATAGACTTATTTTTTAGCAGTTTTAGTCCAGATTTTTAGCTCATCACATTTGTCGTAATCTTCGTCAATTCTGATGTAGGTATTTTCTCTTCTTTTCTCAAACCATTCGCTCAGGATACGGTCAACTTTACCTTGTTGTGCTCTTTCTTTGAATTTCGCATAATCCTGCTCCAGGTTTCCTTTGTGAGGTGGGATTTTAGATTTAAGGTAAAGGAGTTTATAGCCTTCTTTTCCGTCTTGTCCTGTGAAAAGTACCGGTTTAGAGATCTCCCCAACTTTCATGGTATCTACTACCAGGAATACTTTAGGATCAAGCTTGTCAGCAGGGATAAAGGTAGTCCTTGCAGTTACGTTATCTGCATAAAGGATCATACCACCATTGTATTGAGATTCTTTGTTGTCAGAATATAAAGATGCTGCTGTAGAAAAAGTGATTTTGTTGGTCTTGATATTGGTATAAAGACTGTCTGCCTGAAGTTTTACACGCTCTAAACTTTGTGGGGTAGTCTGAGGGCGGATCAGAATGTGACGGGCCTGAACCTGCTCTCCACGACGTTCAATTACTTGCAGGATGTGGAAACCATGCTCTGATTCGAACACCGGAGAAATTTCACCGGCTTTCAGTTTAAAAGCCCATGCCGTAAATTCCTTTACCATTCTCGTACGGTCAAAGAAGCCTAAATCACCACCATCAGGCGCTGATCCCGGATCTTCAGAATAAGATTTTGCAAGGAAGGCAAAGTCTTCACCGCTTTTTACCCTAAGTCTTAAGGCATCAATTTTATCATAGAATTTTTGTTTCTCTGCTTTTGTCAGTTTCGGGTGAAGCACAATCTCTCCAACCTCAAACTCTGTAGGGATATCCGGCAGACTGTCTTTCTTGTAAGAATCGAAATATTTTTTAACCTCTAAAGGAGTGATGCTGACATCCTGAGTGATGTGTGCCTGCATCTTGTTGGAGATCAGTTGCTCTTTCAGATCTGGTCTGATCTCGTCCTTGTATTGTAATACAGAACGGTTTAAGAATTGCTCCAGACGTTCTTGTCCGCCGGCGCGCTGAATCTGCATACGCATCCTTTTGTCTACTTCTTCGTCTACCTGAGCTTCTTCCACAGTGATGGAGTCGATCTCTGCCTGTTGTTTCAATAGTTTCTGAGCAAGCATCTGTTGCAAAATATAACATTTTACCTTTTCATCACCTGGATTTCCAGAATTCAGGTATTGTGCATATTGCTGGTTCAGATCGGATAACAAAATGATATTATTCCCTAATACTGCAACCACTTTATCTATATTTTTCTTCGCTGGTTGTGCTTGTGCATTCAAAAACAAACAGATTAATCCGCCTGCAATCGCTAAAAATTTCTTCATTCTATGTACGTTCAATTATATTCTTTTTGCAAATTTAATATTAATAATCTTCAGGCAGTATATTTATAATTTTGCCAGTTTTCTTAATTCCTCCTGGTATATCTTTACCGGGTATTTTTTTCTTAAAGTATCCACCCATTCTTTTTCCAGTACTTCCTGGTAATCGGTGATGACCTTTCCTTTCACATCCTCAAAAGAACTTTCTTTATAAAAGCCCTTGTTCTTTTCGTAAAAATCGCGGAGCTGGTTTTCATCACTTTGCGACTTGTCCCAAACTTTGATTTCTGAAATATTAAACATCAGCACTGCATTTCTATACTCATTCATGATCATGGAATACGTTGCTTTTGAGTTGGAGATCTTCTTTCTGGAACGTAAAGCCGCCTCGTAGTTCTTTATTTCTGTAAGGTAGGCTGTATCCTTGTCAAAGCCCATCTCTATTGCATCGAGTACTTTAAGTTTGAAATTCAGGTAAAGGTTTAAATAATCTTCCAGCTCTTTAAATGCTGCATTTCCAGCCCCATAGTGGTTTTTCTGATAGACCCACATAAATTCTTTGCTGCCCACAGGCTTCCCATTGATACTCGCTACATTTTGTGCAAATGCGCTTGCAAAGGTCAGACTGAAGATAATAATGCAATAAGTTTTTCTCACGAAAGATATATACTATAATATATTTTAAGGCATAAAAGTAACAAATAAAGGCGCTATAATAAGATATTTAACTAATTTTAACAGAAAAAAGATTTCCAATAAAATCAGCATTAATGGCCAGCCAACTTACAACTAACGGAGACGCTTTACGTTTATTTTTTACAGATGATATTTATTTGATTAAAGGGGAGGAGATTTTGTCAACTGAAGAGGTGATCGTTCCTGAAGTACAGCCGGTTATGGAGGTGGTTCAGGATGTCGTAATTCCGGCTGTGATCTTAGAGGTTCCTGCTGTTGTGGAACAGCCACTGGAAGTGCCTTCCTTTAAATTCCTTGGGAAGAACAGCCGAAATATTCTCATCCTGGTAAATGACCGGGAGCATGAAGTGAGCGACGAAAAAGGAAGGGAATTATTGCGCAAGATTGTCAAATCTGTAAACCTTAGTGCCAATGATTTTGCGCTGCTGAACTATGCGAATTATAACGGAACAAGCTATGCGCAGTTGCAGCAGCATTTTTCAAGTGTACTGGTCTTTGTTTTTGGCGTTAGCCCTGAGCAGCTGAAAATGAAGGCGTATCCTCAGAACAGCATCGTGATGGAGGAAAATGTGCGGCTTATTTTCTCCTCTGAGCTGAAAGCACTGGAGGAAGATCCGACCGGAAAAAAAGTATTATGGGCTAGCCTTAAGCAATTAGGATTATGAAACAAGAACTGGTTTTTGCCACCAACAATAAACATAAAACAGAAGAAGTCGGCAAACTTTTGCTGAACGAATACACTGTACTGAATCTTTCCGATATAGGTTGTAACGTAGATATCCCGGAAACGGGGGATACTTTTGAGGAGAATGCTACTTTAAAAAGCAGCTATGTAGTGGAAAATTACCAGCTGGATTGCTTTGCAGATGACAGCGGACTGGAGATTGAAGCTTTGAATAACGAACCGGGGATTTATTCTGCCAGGTATTCAGGTGTAAAAGACGATGAAATTAACCTCAAACTTGTTCTTCAGAAAATGGAAGGGCAAAGCAACAGAAAAGCGCGTTTTAAAACGGTGATCTCGTTGATTCAGGGAAAAAAGAACCATCTTTTTGAAGGGGTAATTAATGGCTATATCAGGGAAAGCCCGATCGGTGATCAGGGCTTTGGGTATGATCCGATTTTTGTGCCTGAAGGTTATGAACAGAGTTTTGCACAGATGGACATGGCTCAGAAGAATAAGATCAGTCACCGGGCAATTGCGATGCACAAGCTTATTGCTTTTTTAAAGGAACAACAACCGGCGCTTTAACCGGATCTGTTTTAAGCGGAAGGCCTTTTGTGGTGTCCGCTTTTATTTTAAGGGTTTTTGTCGTGTCGGTTTTAACCGGAATAGTTTTGACCGGGGTAGTTTTCGCTGAATCTGTTTTTAACGGAGCCGCAGATACACTATCCTGTTTGGCTGTTCCTGACTTAGCTGTACCGGGATTTATTGTACCCGATTTCACCGTAGTTGGTTTTAACGTAGTAGCTTTTCCGGTTTCTTTTCCAAGGGTGTCTTTCGGTAATCCTTTCGGATCATCCGTGTCCTTTTTGACAGGTAACTTTGGCCCTTTCGGTCCCGGCCCCTTTTTAGCTCCTGGTTTAGGCTTAGGCTTTCCATTGATCACTTCTTTTTTAGACAGTGGCCTAAGTTCCGGCTTCCAGATAAATCCGGTTAAGAACACATCTTCTTTGAGTTCCTTTATTGGCGTTCTGGCCCCTTCGGTATCTTTAATGGTGATGATGTCTTTAATCTCCTTGTCCTTAAAGAGGATTTTTATCCTTGCACTCACTGTTTGGTTCATCTCCGTATAAATGCTGTCTTTTTCTTTGTTGAAGTAAATACTTTCTGCATTTCCATCCACAAACATCCGGTTTAGTTTTCCATCTATGAAGAAACCGGTAATGAGCTTTCCTTTGATCTGGTTGAACCTGGCCGAATCTGCATTTACATTTACCATAAAGCCACTACTCAGTACCTGCGAGGTGTTCAGCTGCTTGTTTTTCAGTTTCAGGTAAATGGTATCTCCCGTTTGCTGAGAGCCCTCAGCCCATAGTATAGGACTTCCATACCAGCGAAGCGTAGAGTCGGAGCTGGTATAAAACAAGGAATCTGCCCTTGCCTGCATATTTGATTTAAATACGCGGACATGGTGATACGCCCTGATTGCCCTGGTTCTGATGGTGTCGGCAGGATTGAATGGAAGGGTATCCTTTACTGCAGGTTTTACTCCAGGTTTGGTTACAGGTGTTTTGCCTCCGGCTCCTTTTTTTGGATCGGTTCCTTTCTTTGCATCGCCTTTCTTAGCATCTGTGGACTTTGGCTTTTTGGGATCTGCTTTTGCGATCTTTACAGAGTCCTTTGGCACAGTAGGCTGGATCACTTCGGCTGCTTGCAGGACGGTGAGAATGGTGCTGTCGGTGACTCCCTTTTTTATGGTCTTTTTGTTAATGGGGACTTCTTTTTTCTTAATTGGGATATTGTCTTTTTTTATCGGAATGCTGTCTTTTTTCAGGCTGTCTGTTGCTCCCGGAATTTTAATTTTTGTGGAGTCAGTAATTGCCACCGGTTTCTCTCCGGTTTTTGGAGTGGTTGTGTTTTTGTCTCCTTTTTTTGCTTTTTTGGGGTCCTGACCAGTTGTAGCAATTGCTTTTTTATCTCCTACTTTCGGTTCTTCCTTTTCATCTTCGCCCATTTCATTGTCCTTTTTAAGGACAGGCGAAGAGATGAGCTTCAATGTTTTTAAAAGGACCATCTGGGTTTCCAGTGTATCGGCGCCCATCCACAGACTATCGGGCTGAAGCTTTTTACCAACCATCACTGAGTCCGAGGTCCCCATTCCTATGTAAGGATTTTTAGTGACGATGGTACGCTGGTCGATCTTGTAATAATATGCCAGCTGTCCGTACATGACCGTTTTATCGGTGGTATCTTTAAAAACAATATTTCTTACTGCTTTACCATATCCTGCGATGCCATCATAATATAAACTGTCTCCTTTTAAGGATTTGGAAGCCTGGGTATACAGGTTCTTCTTTCCGAAGTAAGCATATTGTGTTTTGGTATTATACGCTCCGTTCTCGGTATAAAGGTTGTCGTCCTTACCCTTAATATTGGTAGGGCCATAGAAATAAGTCCAGTTGGTGAGGGTATTGTACCTTAAGGTATCTGATTTGATGGTCGATTCCGGAGTAACCACCACCACATCATAACGGAAATAAGCGTCGCGGCTATTGGAGAAGTAGTAACCGTTTTTACTGGTCAGGGTGACGTCTTTATTGACAATCTTACCTCCGGTTACATAGGTGCCGACTTTACTTCCCAGATTGTAGTCCAGGATGTTAGTGGTCAGTACATTATCTTTGTCAATGAGTTTGACGTTGCCGGTTAAATGGGCATTTTTAGTATTCCCATCATAATTAAGCTTGTCGGAGTAGATGTTTATGGTATCTGCCTGGTTGATGTGTACACGATTATAAGCATCAAACATGTTTTTTGCTTCATAGAACACAGCACTGTCACAGGCAAGTGTGGCATTGTCTTGTTTAAAGACAGGATTCCTCAGATAGGAAACCGGGCCACTGGCAGTTTTTGTTACCGTACCTGCGGAGGAACTGATCAGTAAAATCTTTGTCTTCTGTTGCGCAAGCAATGAAAACGGGAGTAGAATTAAAATAAGAAAAAAACGTATTTTTTGCACTTTACAAAGTTAGTTTTTTGTGTACCATTTTCATGTATATGATTGTTTTTTATTGGTTATGAAACGATCATAAGTACAGTTGTTTCTTTTTATAAGGATATCATGATGATATAAATTACTGTTTTTTTCTAAGACATCCCCTTTATGGTTTAAATTAAATATTTTTGAAAGATGTTACCTCTTCAGAATTTTAAAGATTACATCGGCCAAAATGCCCTCTTCACAGCGAATGATAAGATTCTTCTGGCAGTAAGTGGGGGTAGGGACTCCGTTCTAATGGTCCATCTATTTAAACTCTCCGGATACAATTTTGGTATAGCCCACTGTAACTTTAATTTAAGAGGAGAGGAATCCATCCGGGATGAGCATTTTGTGAAAATGCTGGCGGCAACGCTTGATGTTCCCTTTTATGTGACACATTTTGAGACAAAAGCATACGCGACTGCCCATAAGGTGTCGATACAGATGGCAGCAAGAGATTTGAGGTACCAATGGTTTGAAGAGATCAGAAGTAAAGAAGGTTATGCATGTATCGCCCTGGCCCAACATCAGGATGATGCCATTGAAACAGTATTGCTCAACCTGACCCGTGGTACCGGGATCGCCGGATTGCATGGGATTCTTCCAAAAAGAGGGCATTTAATCAGGCCATTGTTATTCTTGTCAAGAACAGAAATCAATGAACTGATGGAAGGGGAAAAACTCGACTATGTGGAGGATAGCTCTAACCTGAGCACCAATTACGCACGCAATAAAATCAGGTTAAAGGTCTTGCCTCAGCTGAAAGAAATCAATGGAAACCTGGAGGTGACCTTTCAACATAATATTCAGCGTTTTGCGGATACAGAACTGGTCCTGCAGAAGGTGGTTGCAGATTTAAGCAGAAACCTGTTGATTCAGAAACAAGATGGAATTTACCTTTCTATAGCGGAAGTTAAAGGTTTATCTCCTCAAAAGTTATTGCTTTTTGAAGTGCTGAAACCTTATGGTTTTTCAGAACATCTTGTAGCAGATGTATTGCAGGCCCTGGATAAACAAAGCGGTATTTCCTTCTTTAGTTCTTCTCATCAGCTGACTTTAGACCGGGAAGACCTGATTTTGAAGGTATTGAAAGATAAAGATGCAGTAGCCCGGCAACACCTGCTCATTCATGCGAAAGAGGGGGGCACTTTGCTTCCTGAGGGGGAATTGAACATGCTCAACGTAACTAAATCTATCTTTGATAGAGATTATGGATTTAAAAATGATCCTTTTGAGGCTTACCTGGATGCGGAAAAGCTGATTTATCCGTTAGTATTAAGAAGCAAACAAACCGGCGACAAGTTTAAGCCGATTGGGATGAGCAGCTTTAAAAAGCTGAGTGACCTTTTTATTGATGAGAAGATTCCGGTGACACGAAAAGATGACATTCCGGTTCTGGTCAACGGCAACGGAGAAATTATCTGGGTGGTCGGATTGAGGGCCGACAACCGTTATAAACTAGGTCCTGGAACGAAAAATGTAACAATATTGACTTTTAGAAATCTACATATTACAAATTCTTAACAATCTTGAACCCGATGTTTTACTAAGCAAAGGAAAAAACAAGTAACTTTATTGAAAATTATATAGATGGGGAACCGATACGCATTTTTGGAGAAACAATATATAGGCCGCGATTACATCAGAATATGTATTCGGTTGGTTATGGCTGCATTTTGTTTTGCTGCTTATGTCTATGAGCGCGACCGTGACAATACCCAGGACCTGTTTCTTGTGGTCGGTTTCGGAATTATAGGGGTTTCTATTATTTTGCTTTTCCTGATTCAGTATAAGACGATCATCGATGATAAGAAGATTATGATCGATGGTTTATGGTCTGCCAGAAAAGTAGAGATCAATCTCAGCACGATAAAAAGCGTTAGAAAAGATACATATAGCAATTATTTGTTCAATAATCCGGTATATAACCTGCACCGCAAGGGAAGTGTCCGCTTTTATTCTTCAGGGAAAGATGCGGTAGTTTTAACCGATCGTGATGGTTTTGAGTACTTTATCGGAACACAACGCCCCAATGAGATGTACCTTGTGATCAAGGACCAGATGAAATCGTAAATAATTGCAATTGTTTAACACAAAGCTCAGTTTAAGTATTGTACTTTGCATCTGTAAAACAAATTCGCTAGAATGAAAATAGGTATCGTTTGTTACCCAACTTTTGGAGGTAGTGGAGTAGTTGCTACTGAATTAGGTAAAGCACTTGCTGATGAAGGTCACCAGGTACATTTTATAACTTATAGTCAGCCTGCCCGCCTCGACTTTTTCTCTGCCAACTTATTCTATCACGAAGTATCTGTAAGGGATTATCCTTTATTTGATTATGCGCCATATGAATCTGCACTGGCGAGTAAGCTGGTGGATGTGGTTCGTTTTGAAAAACTGGATATCTTACATGTACATTATGCGATTCCACATGCTTCTGCTGCGTTTATGGCGAAGCAGATTCTGGAAACCTATGGCATATATATCCCATTTGTAACCACCTTGCATGGAACGGACATCACGCTGGTGGGTAAGGATCCAACCTATAAACCTGTGGTTACTTTTTCCATCAATAAATCTGATGGGGTGACGACCGTTTCACAGAACCTTAAAGAAGATACCGAGAAGCATTTTGAGATCAGCAATGAGATCAAAGTGATTCCCAACTTTATTGATTTCAACAGGTTCAGCCTGAAACCCAAAGATCATTTCAAGAAAGCAATCGCCCCTAATAATGAGAGAATTCTGATCCATACCTCTAACTTCCGGAAGGTGAAGCGCACCAGTGATGTGATCAGGACCTTTGAGAAGATACAGCAAAAGATCCCTTCTAAATTATTAATGGTAGGAGATGGTCCGGAACGTGCTTACAATGAGCAATTGTGCCGTGAACTGGGAATTTGTGAAAATGTACGTTTCTTAGGTAAGCAAGATGCAATAGAAGAGATCCTTTCGGTCTCTGATTTGTTCCTGATGCCTTCGGAGTCGGAAAGCTTTGGGCTGGCTGCCTTAGAAGCAATGGCCTGCAAAGTTCCAGCCATCACTTCCAATGCGGGTGGTTTACCAGAGTTGAACATTGACGGCTTCTGTGGCTTCATGAGCAATGTTGGTGATGTGGAAGATATGGCGGCTAAGGGAATTCAGATTCTGGAGAACGACGAGGTGTTACAGCGATTTAAAGAGAATGCCTTTATCAGAGCCCAGGATTTCGACCTGAAGAAGATCCTGCCGATATACATAGATTATTACAATCAGGTAATAGAAGAAGCACATAAACTGAAAGCAGTTTAAAATAGAAAAGCCCTTTGAATTGTTCAAAGGGCTTTTCCATTGGTTTTGAAACCGTTTATTTTACCGGGGCAAATACCAGGCATACCGGAGCGCCAACTTCAATCCTTTTACCGGTATCTGTTAAGGCACCTGTTTCCAGGTTCCGTTCAAAAATAACCACATCATTGGTGTATTGATGCCCTACAAGCAGGTATTTGCCACTTGGATCAATGACGAAATTTCTTGGACCTTTACCCATTGTACTTGCATACCCTCTGATGCTCAGTAAACCTCCTTTTTCGATGGCGAAAATGGTGATCTTGTTTTCTGAACCCCTGTTGCTGGCATATAAAAATTTCCCATCAGGTGAAAGGTGGATGTCTGCAGCACCATTTTGTCCGGTAAATCCGTCTTCGGTGAGTTTCGTTTGCTGAATTTCGTTTAAATTCCCATCGCTGTAACTGAATACGGTGATCCCTGCGTTGATTTCTCCAACCAGGTATGCATATTTACCATCCTTGCTAAATACAAGGTGTCTGGGCCCCATTCCGGGCGTTACTTCAATGCTATGTTGTATTTGTAATACTTTCTCGTTTAGGTTGGGACTGTATTTGTATAAAAAGATCTTGTCCATACCCAGATCGTTTACCACAATGTATTTGCCGTCCGGAGTAAACTGTGCCATGTGGACATGTGGCCGGTCCTGCTGAGGTTTAACAATGCTTTTGCCGGTATGTTGACTCAGTAGTTTTAGGGCAGATAGTGCACCGTCTTTTTTAATGCCGAACACGGAAATGTTTCCTCCGGAATAATTGGCCGTAATGACGTTCTTCTGATCGGCAATTACATAACATGGATCGGCACCGGTTGCCTGTTTGTTTAAGAAAGTGAGTTTGCCGGATGGGGCGTCAAAACGAAAAGCACTAACGGCACTGCTTGCTCCGGTTTCGTTAACCGCATATATGGTTTTATGGTCTGCTCCCAGGGCCAGGTAACTTGGGTTTTCTACATTTTTAGTAACGCTTTTTGCTTTGAAAGCAGCGGTATTGGTATTGAAGTCATAAACATAGATTCCTTCACTTTTCCCGGTATTTGTATAGGTTCCAATGATCAGGTTGTAATCTGTTTGTTGTGCATAGCTTTGCATGGCTAGAAGTATTACTGGAAAAAATAAAAGTGCTCTCATCTGAATATTTATTATTTGACAATAATATCATATTAAACTTGAAATTATAGGAAATATGTTCAGATTGTTGAGAGTTTAGCCTGATTTTGAAGAAATTGAGGTGTTAAAGCCGGGAAGGATAAGGGGCTGAACTCAGGGAAGGCAAGGTGTTGCACTGAGGGAAAGGAGGGCAGTAAAGCAGGCCTTCCTGTTGCTTAGCCGATATTGGGAAGTGGGCTAAACAAGCCGTAAATAAAAGAACCGGTTACGTTTGAGGTAACCGGTTCTTCAGGTATTTTTTTATTTGATCAGGTGTTTAATCTGGATCAATTCATGTTCTTCTAAATAGCGCCATCTTCCGCGTGGAAGGTCTTTTTTGGTCAGGTTACCATAAACAACGCGGTCAAGTTTTACAACATCATAACCCAGGTGTTCAAATATTCTTCTTACGATTCTATTTTTACCACTATGGATCTGGATACCAACTTCACGTTTACTACCTCCGGTTACATAAGATACATTATCTGGTTTGATGATTCCATCTTCCAGTTCAAGACCGAACTGGATTTTGTTTAAATCACCCTGGCTTAAGCTTCTGCTCAATTCTACATGATAGATCTTAGTGATTCCGTTTTTAGGGTGCGACAGTTTATCCGCAAGGTCGCCATCATTGGTCATCAACAAAAGACCTGTAGTATTACGGTCTAATCTTCCTACCGGGTAAATGCGTTCCCTACTGGCTTTATCTACCAATTGCATCACGGTACGACGTTCCTGAGGATCATCGGTAGTGGTGATGTAATCTTTTGGTTTGTTCAATAAAACGTAAACTTTCTTTTCGCGTTTCAACAATTCTCCGTTATAACGGATTTCGTCTTTCGCAGGGTCAATTTTATGGCCCAGTTCCGAAACTGCTTCTCCATTTACAGACACGACACCTGCTGCGATCAGCTCATCAGCCTTACGACGTGAGCAAATGCCTGAATTGGCAATGTAACGGTTCAGACGGATCAATCCATCATCCTTAGGGATCGGAGCTTTTCTGCCACGCATAACGGTATTGCTATCGTCGCGTTCAGTGCGTTCTCCGCGTGCCTTAAAGCCTGGTTTTGAATTCTCGTCTTCTCTTTTTCTGAATGGTCTGCTGTCCGTACTTCTGGATGCTGACCCTTTTTTATCATCGAATTTTCTGAAAGGCTGATCACCACTTCCGAAATTGTCTTTCTTTATATAACTGCGGGTTTTATCTGTAGGAGGAACGTCTCTTGAACTTCCTGCACTATGAGGACGGGGTTTGTAATCTTTTGAACCGCCTTCTCTTGATTTGAAATCTCTCGATCCACCTTCTCTCGGTTTGAAATCCCTTGAACCGCCTTCTCTTGGTTTGAAATCTCTCGATCCACCTTCTCTCGGTTTGTAATCCCTTGATCCACCTTCTCTTGGTTTAAAGTCTCTCGACTCATTTTCTCCCCTTGGTTTGAAGCTTCTTGAATCTCCTTCTCTCGGTTTGTAATCTCTGGATCCACCTTCTCTAGGCTTATAGTCTCTTGAACCACCCTCTTTAGACTTGTAGTCCCTCGATCCACCTTCTCTTGGTTTATAATCTCTTGAACCGCCTTCTCTTGGCTTAAAGTCTTTTTTATCTCCCTCTCTTGGTTTGAAGTCTTTTCTATCGCCTTCTCTTGGTTTAAAATCTCTCGGGCCACCAAACTTACTATCCTTCCCCTCTTTGTCGTCAAACTTGCCTTTGCCTTTGTAAGAACTATCTGTTCCACTACGACTTTTGCCTGTTGTACTTCTGTTTCCCGGTTTGGACTTGTCATCCCGACTGTTCCTGTTGTTGTCTTTGATCATGATACGCTATATAACCGCATAATTTATGCGGCTGCAAATTTAGTAAAAATCGGTCAATTTATAGCGGATTTTTCAGGATTTGTACAAGTTGTAAAAAATCATTGCCTATGGGTGTTTAAACCCTGATTTTCAGTGCAGTTTTTGTAAAAGGTTGATAATTAACATAATATACCGTATGTTTGCAAACGTTTTAAAATTATTAACCAAAAAAAGGAGGAAAATGATAAAGAAACACATAATAACATGTACGGTAATAATTGCATTACTGGTTATGGCAAAAGTGTTTGCTTACAACATGCCCCAAGCAGCAGAAAGTCTTTTAAAAGAAGAAAAAACAACAAAGAATACAGATACATTAACACTAAAAACAACAGCGCCTGTAACTGTAATGGCGCGGTTAAATTTTGCAGAAGAGACACTTCCACTGGGCGATGCCAGAGTGGAACGTAAAATGAAAAAAGTTCTTGCTGCATTCAGTCACAGTAAATTACAGACCAATCGCTTGCACAATAAAGCAGCTGAATGGTTTCCTGTAATAGAGCCAATCCTCGCCGCTTATGGCATTCCAGAGGATTTTAAATACATCCCTTTAGTTGAGTCAGGATTAAAGGCAGGCGTATCACCTAAAGGTGCTACCGGTATTTGGCAATTTATGCCAGGTACAGCACGTAGTTTTGGTTTGAAAGTCAACTCAAATGTAGACGAGCGTAACAACTTACGTAAGTCGACAATTGCAGCGGCAAAATACATCAAGGAGCTTTACGGTATTTTTGAAAGCTGGACATTGGTTGCAGCAGCCTACAATGTAGGTGATGGCCATATGCAAAGGCAGATCAACAGACAAAAACAGGACAATTATTTCAAGATGAAGCTAAACCGCGAAACGGCTGGTTATGTTTACAAATTGATTTCCATGAAACAGATTCTGGAATTTCCTGGTCGGTATGGGTATAAGGCGCCAAGAGCTTTACTAGCCTACAATGCTGAGAAGGCTGCGATTAACGCAGAAAAGACCGCAAACGCGGAATAGTAAAAGATAAAAGACACACAAATGGGGGAAGCCGGAATTTATTCCGGCTTTTTGTTTTTCTTGGAATTTTACTATTTTACCCGATATGGGATTGTTAAAACTGCAGATTACCACGATGACTTATGGTCCGGGGGAGACCTTGATCATCAGCTTTGAGCCACTGGAAGGGCCGAAACCGGATTACCTTGCCGGGCAGTTTCTCACCCTTGTGTTTGAAGAAAAGGGAAAAGAACTGAGGAGGTCTTATTCTTTATGCAGCTCTCCGGATGTCGACGAACCTCTATCTATTGGTATTAAGCGGGTAGAAAACGGAGCGATTTCCCGATTGTTGCACCACAAAACTGCGGTGGGGGATGTGTTAACTGCATTGGAACCCAATGGACAGTTTAGCTATCTTCCGGAGCAACAAATCAAGAGAACAGTTTTTCTTTTTGCTGCCGGAGTAGGGATCACACCCTTGTTTTCTATCTTGAAGACAGCACTGATCAGGGAGCGGTATACAAAGATCATCCTGGCCTATAGCAACAGATCTGCAGAAGGTACCCTGTTTTATACCGAACTCAATGCTTTACAAGCGCAATATCCGGATCGTTTTAAACTAATCTATCTGTTTAGTCAGTCGAAAAATCTGTTGATGGCCCGTTTGAACGGACAGTTGATTGAACGCATTGTAGCGGAAAATATGGAGTTTGAAAAGCAGGATGTGTTACTTTATACTTGCGGACCTGTAGATTATATGGATGTCTGCAGGATCACTTTGTTAAACCTTGGTTTCGACAGGACTCAAATCAAAAGAGAAACATTTGTACTTCCGGAAGATGAAGCTGATGAAGATGACATGACGGAAAAGAAAGCAAGGGATACCAATACTTATTCCGTGATTC
Source organism: Pedobacter caeni (assembly GCF_900129215.1). Taxonomy (GTDB): domain Bacteria; phylum Bacteroidota; class Bacteroidia; order Sphingobacteriales; family Sphingobacteriaceae; genus Pedobacter; species Pedobacter caeni. The sequence goes on from NZ_FQUQ01000003.1 coordinate 475,621, forward strand.
TGAATTACAAAGGGAAAGTACATGAAATTGATGTGCCTTACTACCAGAGCATCCTTGATGCGGCCCTGGAACAGAAAATTGACCTGCCATATAGCTGTCATGCTGGCATCTGCAGCACCTGCACTGCCAATTGTACCAAAGGAAATGTGGAAATGGATTATAATGAAGTTTTAATGGATGATGAAATCGCAGCAGGAAGAGTGCTGGTTTGTACCGGTCACCCTACTGAAAATGGCACAACGCTGGTTTGGTAAACAATCTGAGGTCTGTCCTGCGTAAACTTTTCTTTTGATAAAATTTTTAGCATTTTTGTGGCTGAAAGTTTGTTATCCTAAATATATAGATATCAGTATTGTTTTAATATAAATATGAGCAAAAATACCGTTGACCTGGGCGAGCAGAAGGATGTAGAAGTATATGGTGCCAGGGTACATAACCTTAAAAATATAGACATTTCCTTTCCACGGAATAAGCTGGTAGTCATTACCGGCCTGAGTGGCAGTGGAAAGTCCTCCCTGGCCTTTGATACCATTTATGCAGAGGGGCAGCGGAGGTATATGGAAACCTTCAGTGCGTATTCCCGTCAGTTTATGGGGGGGATGGAGCGTCCGGATGTGGATAAAGTATCCGGATTGAGTCCGGTAATTGCCATTGAGCAGAAAACCACAAGTAAGAATCCAAGATCTACTGTAGGTACCATTACGGAAATCTACGATTTCATGCGTTTATTATATGCCCGTGCGGCGGATGCTTTCTCCTATAATACCGGAGAAAAGATGGAACGTATGAGTGAGGATCAGATTCTTGGTAACATCTACAACAAGTTTGAAGATATGCCGGTTAACATCCTTGCGCCGGTAGTAAAGGGCCGTAAAGGGCATTACAGGGAATTGTTTGAGCAGATCCGGAAACAGGGCTATGTAAAAGTCCGCATTGATGGTGAAATTCAGGACATCAGTCCGAAGATGCAGGTAGACCGTTACAAGATTCATGACATTGAAATTGTGGTCGACAGACTCATTATCGATAAAAAGGATCAGAAACGTTTGCAGGATTCCCTTCAAACTGCGATGCGATTAGGGAAAGGAATCATTAAAATCAGTGATAAGGAGAATAATGTCTCTCATTTCAGCCGTTTTCTGATGTGCCCGACTACGGGAATCTCCTATGATGAACCACAACCAAACAGTTTTTCTTTCAACTCTCCTTATGGGGCATGTGAAAATTGTGATGGTCTGGGGTATATCTTCGTGATTGATAAGGAATCGGTGATGCCGAATCCGAAACTGAGCATCATGAATGGAGGATTGGCTCCTTTAGGTGAATACCGCGACATCTGGGTGTTCCAGGTATTAAAGGCAGTAGCAAAAAAATACAACTTTTCTTTGTCTACCCCACTGGAAAAACTAACTGAAGAACACATCAGTATCATTCTTAATGGCTCACATGAATTGTTAAGTGTGGCTGTGGAATACAACAAATGGAATGTTCAGAACTATCAGATTACCTTCGATGGCATCATCAAATTACTGGAAGAGCAGCAGGAGAAGAAAGGCGAAGGGGCAATAGATGATATGGAGACTTTCCGCAAGCTGAAAACCTGTCCGGTTTGTAATGGGGCAAGGTTAAAGAAAGAAAGCCTTCATTTTAAAATTGACGGAAAGAACATCTTTGAGCTGGCAGAAATGGACATCAACAGCCTTAAAAACTGGTATGTTGATGTGGAAAGCCGTTTAAGTGAAAGACAAAATACGATAGCCAAAGAGATTCTTAAAGAGATCAGGGCCAGATTAGGTTTCCTGACGGATGTAGGTTTAAATTACCTGTCGCTGGACCGTACCGCCCGGACTTTGTCTGGTGGAGAGGCGCAAAGGATCCGTCTGGCAACACAAATTGGTTCACAGCTGATGAATGTGATGTACATCCTCGATGAGCCAAGTATTGGTTTACATCAGCGCGACAATGAGCGTCTGATCGGTGCGCTTAAAAACCTGCGCGACCTTGGAAATACGGTATTGGTGGTAGAACACGATAAAGACATGATTCTGGAAGCAGATCATGTGATTGATGTGGGACCGGCAGCGGGAGTCCGGGGAGGGCAGATTGTTGCTCAGGGCACACCTGCGGAGATTTTAAAGTCTGATACCCTGACTGCGGCTTACCTGAATGGTAAAAAAGGAATTGAAGTGCCTAAAAAGCGCAGAAAAGGAACAGGACATAAACTATCCATCATTAAAGCGAGCGGGCATAACTTAAAAGATGTGTCTGTAGATTTTCCTCTCGGGAAGTTTATTGCAGTAACAGGTGTTTCCGGAAGCGGAAAATCAAGTTTGATTACAGAAACCTTATATCCGATCTTAAACCATCATTTCTTCAGGGCGAAGAAACATCCTCTGCCTTATGAAAAGATCAACGGAATTAAAGAAATAGATAAAGTTATTGAGATTGACCAGGCGCCGATCGGACGTACGCCAAGGTCTAACCCTTCTACTTATACGGGGGTGTTTTCTGACATCAGGAATCTGTTTGTGCAATTACCGGAAGCAAAGATCAGGGGCTATAAACCTGGTCGTTTCTCCTTCAATGTAAAGGGAGGAAGATGCGAAACCTGTCAGGGGGGAGGAATGAAAGTCATAGAAATGAACTTCCTTCCGGACGTTCAGGTGCCATGTGAAGAGTGTGGTGGAAAAAGGTACAACAGGGAAACCCTGGAAGTCCGTTACCGGGGTAAGTCTATTAGTGATGTACTGGACATGAGTATTGAAGATGCCTGTGATTTCTTTGAGAACATGCCGTTGATTTACCGCAAGATCAAGACCTTGAAAGATGTAGGTTTGGGTTATATTACTTTAGGTCAGTCTTCGACGACCCTTTCAGGTGGTGAGGCTCAGCGGGTTAAGCTCGCTACGGAATTGTCTAAAAAAGATACTGGAAAAACATTTTATATTCTGGATGAACCTACAACTGGCCTGCATTTTGAGGATATAAATGTCTTGTTAGGTGTGCTGAACGAATTGGTAGAGAAAGGGAATACAGTGTTGGTGATTGAGCACAACCTTGATGTCGTAAAAGTAGCGGATTGGGTCATCGATTTAGGCGAAGAAGGAGGCGCAGGTGGCGGTAGAATCATATTTGAAGGAACCCCTGAAGGATTAGTACAAAACCCAATCAGTTTAACCGGTAAATTTTTGAAGAAAGAAATGGGCTTATAAATCTGAAGTTATGTCAGTCTTCCTGAATACTTTTCTGCCCGATACAGATCCATCGAGTAAATTACAGGTGGTAGATCGGGGATTAAATAAACAAAGTGCAGAAGCATCGGCTTCTCCTTATAAATTAATAGAAGAAGAAGATATCAGGGGATTGCTGAAGCATAGAATGCCCTTCTCGCATAAAGGAACGTATGGACATGCGCTGATCATTGCCGGGGAAGTCCGGACAATGGGAGCTGCCATGCTGTCTGCAAAAGGCTGCCTCTACGGTGGGGCAGGCTTAACCACACTTTCTATTCCTGAGAGCGGCTTAACGGCCTTGAACTCGACCTTACCTGAGGTGATGTTCCTGGAGAGAAAGCAACTCATAAAAATGAAATCCTTAAAGAAGTATAATTCGGTTGCGATAGGTCCCGGAATCGGGAAGTTATTAGACGGTATGGCGGTGCTGGAGGGACTATTTGGGTTGAAGCGGCCAATCATTGCTGATGCGGATGCTTTAGGGCTTCTGGGCGAACATCAGGACTTGCTGTATCATTTGCCAAAGGATTCCATCCTTACGCCTCACTTAAAAGAATTCGATGGCCTGTTTGGAAAGCATAAAAACTGGTGGGAGCGTTTACAGACGGCCAGAATGGAAGCAAAGAAACTGGGGGCTGTGATTGTGCTGAAAAACCAATTTACATTTATTATAGACCAGCAGGGAGATGTGATGATCAACCAGACAGGTAACCCGGCAATGGCTCAGGGTGGCATGGGGGATGTGCTGACGGGCTTGGTTGCCGCATATGTGGCGCAGGGATATAGTGCCAAGGCAGCAGCAATTCTGGCCTGTTTCTTTCATGGAAAGGCAGGGGACGCGCTGGCAGTGCATCGTTTCAACGTTTCTGCATCACAGGTTGCAGAAGAGATTCCAAAGACTGTAAAAAGATTTATAGATTTTAAGCCAGAAGATTAGATCGATACAGCACCCATAACGATCATCTGGTCCATCGTTGGGCTTGGTACACCTCCACGTTTTTCCAAAGTTACGGCAAAGGCCTGAGCAGATCCGATTTCTTTCATTTTAAGAAGGATATGCGTGGTATCGGTTTTCACATCAAAGACGCCAAGATCTACTGGTTTTCCATTCACTAAGGCCCAAAGCTGGTATTGATGCGTCTGGTCATTTGCAGGAAGGCCCATTTTTGAATTGTCCACCATTACATGTCGTCCGGAAGTATGCCAGTACACCATCATTTTAGCTTTAGGGGCCATTTTGGTACCTGCAAGTTTCACTATTTTCCAATCCGGATCCATTGGCATATCGGCAATGGTCTGTAATTCCTGATTGGTTTCTTTCATGTAGTTCACCGTATTGGCGAATTTTTCCTTATCCTGATTGAGGGCAATGATTTGTTGTTTGGCAGTACCTAATTCTGTATGTGCAGAATAAAGGGCAATTCCACTGATGATCAGGAGCACTGCGCAGGCCAGCAGTGCAATCCGAAGGGTTTTTAGTTTTGATTCATAGCCTTCAGGATATAAAGGCAGGATTTTAGTTTCGGATACCGGACTGGTAATTTGCTGGTCAGGGCTTGCAACCGAGGAAGTGTTTTCTTTGTTTTCTGTTGCTCCGATTCTTGCTAATATTTTGTTTTCGAGGCTGACAGAAGGCTGAACGGCATGTTGAATTGCATATTTTTCCATAGCAAGCTCAATTGCAGAAATTTCCTGTTTTACTTCAGGATATTTTGCTGCCATTGCTTCCACTTCATGTTGTTCCTGCGCGTTTAACTCGCCAAGAACATAAAGTTCAAGTATGCCTGATTCTATATATGCTTTTCCCTCTTCCACCTTAATTAAAATGCTTTCTTAGTTCCATAATCGCCATCCGGATACGGGTTTTCACCGTGCCTAGTGGCAAGTCCAATTCCTCTGCAGCTTCCACGTGGGTATATCCTTTAAAATACACCATATCTAACAGCAGATTGAACTCTGGTTTAAGTGACGTGACCATGTCTTTTATCCCGATAGTATCTGCATTAAATGTGACCTCTTTTTGAGTGTCAATGAAATCTACGTTATTTTCTATGTCCTGGTTTTTATTGGCGTTTTTAAAATCCTTTGAACGAAGTTTGTCAATGGATAAATTCCTGGCGATATTCATCATCCAGGTAAATAAACGACCTTTACTGCTGTCGTAAGTCTCAGCAGAATTCCAGATTTTCAGGAAAGTTTCTTGTAATATATCTTCCGCAACTTCAGTTTGCGGAATGATTCGGGAGATGACACCAAACAATGCTCCTGAGTACATATCATACAATGCTTTAACGGCAATTGTTTCCCGGTTTTTTAAGGACCGGATCAATTCGTCTTCAGAGAGTGATATCTTTTTTGCTGCTGTCAAGTTTTGCTAATATACAGAAAGAACAACAGGAAAAAACAGAATTTGTTTGATCTTTTTAAGATTACAGATCGAACAGGTGCTTTTCGGCATGGTAAGATGAACGTACCAATGGGCCGCTTTCTACATACTTAAATCCTTTTGCCATTCCCACTTCTTTGTATTTAGCGAACTGATCAGGGTGGATCCAGTCCAGTACAGGGTGGTGGTTACGGGTAGGTTGTAAATACTGGCCTAAAGTAAGGATGTGTACGCCATTTGCAACAAGATCATCCATTGCTTCGTATACATCTTCTTCAGTTTCTCCTAATCCAAGCATGATACCTGTTTTTGTTCTTAAGCCAAAGTCGGAGATGCGTTTAAGGCATTCTAAACTTCGGTCGTATTTTGCCTGGATGCGGACCTGTTTGGTTAAACGTCTTACCGTTTCGATATTGTGTGACATCACCTCTGGTCTTTCTTCCAGTACGCGGTACAGGTTATCCCAGATCCCTCTAAAGTCGGGAATAAGGGTTTCCAGTGTAGTTTCCGGACTTTCTCTTCTGATCGCCTGTAAAGTCTCTGCCCAGATGATAGAACCACCATCTTTCAGGTCATCTCTGTCAACAGATGTGATGACGCAATGTTTTACCTGCATTAACTTTACCGAATTGGCAACCCGGTTTGGCTCATCTGTGTCCACGGCCAAAGGTCTGCCTGTCGCTACTGCACAGAAAGAGCAGGAACGGGTACAGATATTTCCAAGGATCATGAAAGTTGCAGTACCAGCGCCCCAGCATTCGCCCATATTCGGGCAATTGCCACTTTCGCAAATGGTATGCAATTTATGAGTATCTACAAGACTACGTACTTGTGCATATTCTTTACCTACAGGAAGCTTAACTCTAAGCCAATCTGGTTTACGTTGTACTGGGTTTGCGGAAACAACCGGAAGTGCGATCATGATGCAAAGTTAAGCAATAGGTTTGAATAGTTATAAAAATGAAGTGTTTGTGGGATGTAATGTTCTCAATTGAATTGCCTGCTTTGAAAAAATATGCTAATCTTGTATTCTAAAACTGAAACAATGGCAACGTCAAAAATAACTTATAATGGTGGTTTAAGAACCACTTCCGTTCATGAACGTTCGGGAAATGAAATCATTACTGATGCTCCGATAGACAATAAGGGAAAGGGAGAAGCATTCTCGCCGACTGACCTGCTGGCTACCTCACTGGGGAACTGTATGCTGACTATTGTAGGAATCGCAGCAAATGAACATGGATTTAGTATCGATGGCGCAACCTGTGAGATCACAAAGATCATGGCTGAAAATCCCAGAAGGGTTTCGGAAATTGTGGTCAACTTCCAATTCCCTTCGAATGCGTATTCTGATAAGGATAAAAAGATCATCGAAAGATCGGCACATACCTGTCCGGTAGCTTTGAGCTTACATCCTGATCTTAAGCAAACAGTTTCTTTTAATTATTAATCACTTCGGCGACTTCCTCTGCGGAAATGTCACTATGTGAAGCATCAAGGACACATTCACCATCTTTAATCAATAAGATTTGTGGCGATTCGTGGTGTACCTGAAAAGTCTCAGCTATTTGTGCGGAAATCGCACGATAGCTGATTAAATCTAAAAAGTATAGAGAAGTGTCTTCAGGAATTGCTTCCCAGTCCATTTCAAAGCGTCTTTTTGCCATCATGCTCACTGAACAACGGGTGCTGTGCTTAAAGATTAAGCTAAACCCTGTTTCTTTTTGTATGTCACCGATTTGTGCCAAATCAGTTATATATTTCCACTGCATCAAATAATCTCCTAAAATGTATGTTTTTGCTTATCTTCTTCTCCTGCTTTCGGGATAAGAGCTGTATGCCGGACAAAGACGGTTTGAGCAGGCTTCCAAAAGCGCTATGGTGAAGAATACGCCAAGCAATAAAATGGCTGTTTTTTTCATCGCGTTAATTTTTTTTATAAATTTCCTCTACTAATTTACAGATTTTAATACGAAGAAACAAAGCTTTGCTAAATTGTAGCGAATAGCTCGGCCATTTTTAGCGCTGTAATTCCAGCCTCATCGCCTTTATTGCCATGTTTTCCGCCTGCACGATCAATTGCCTGTTGCTGATCATTTGTGGTCAGTACGCCGAAGATTACAGGTTTGCTGTGTTTTACACTTACCTGAGTTACGCCCTGGGCTACAGCATCGCAGATGAAGTCGAAATGTCTGGTTTCTCCCTGAATTACACAGCCCAGGCAGATTACTGCATCCAGGTTTTTGTGTTTTTGCAGGAGAATATCAGCAGCAGAAGTCAGCTCGAAGGTACCTGGTACAGCGATAGAAACAATATTTTCTGCCAATACCCCATTGTCGAGTAAGGTTTGTAAAGCGCCATTATACAGGCTGCCTGTGATTTCTGCATTCCATTCTGCAACGGCGATAGCGATTTTAAAAGCGCTTCCGTTAGGGATGGTGGTATGGGAAAAGTCAGAGAGGTTTTTAAGTTGTGTTGCCATACTGCAAATATAAGTAAAGGGTACAAAAAAAGGCTAGCCGTAATGGCTAACCTTTGTCATAATATTTTTTGCTCAACTATTTTGCCTGAGCTGAAGCGCGGGCGATGAATTCATCTACCATAGCGGCTTCCTGGCTTTCAGGATATTGAGTTTTGATTTTCGTGTAAGCATCTTCTGCAGATTTGAAATCTTTAAGGTGTTCATAAACCAATCCCAGTTTTTTAAGGAACAAAGGAGAAGTAAATTTATTGCTTGATTTATCAGCTGCTTTCTTGTAATAGGTTGCAGCTTGTTTAAAGTCTTTTAGTTCGCTATAAGCATCACCTAATAAACCTAAGGCTAATGGATCTGCAACAGGGCTTCCTGTTTCTGAATATTTACCTAAAGCTTCAGTTGCTTTTTTGAATTCGCCTTTACGCAAATAGATACCACCTAAATAAAGGTTGGCTAAGTTTGCCGATTTGGTATTGTCGTACTCTTCCGCAATTTTCTCTAAACCAGGGTAACCTGCAGTGCCGTTGATTGCTTTGCTGGCAAGTGAATCTACTCCACCCACATATTGTTCTGATTTGTACATTTTTGCAGATGCTTCTAATGCTCTGTTTTTTAAATATACGTTTTGGTACCAAAGGTAAACTCCAATTAATAACACTACAGCGCCTGCAATGAACAAAAGGCTTTTTGAGTTTTCTTCTAAAAAGGAACCCTTCTTTACCGGGTGACTTACTTCTTTTTCTGTTGTAGACATTTTATTTAAAAAAATTAAGGATTGCAAAAATACATTTTTACATCAAAGTATCAACCCCTTTTAGCGGATTTATTAAACTTTATTGAAGGCTTTCGGGAAACAGAACTACCTGATCGTTAATAATCTAGTAAAGAGAGATTAAATAACTGAAATATTACGGAATAAGAGAAGAGAAATAAACGGTAACTTTGTTGTATATATCATATGTGGTTAAAAAACATTACACTCCTCAATTTTAAGAATTATGCCGACGCGAGTCTCAGTTTTTCAAAAACTGTAAATGCGTTTGTAGGCAATAATGGTGCAGGAAAAACGAATTTACTGGATGCCATACATTACCTGTGCCTGTGCAAAGGATACTTTAATCCTATTGACAGTCAGCAGATCAAAACTTCCGAAGATCTCTTTCTGATCCAGGGGGATTTTGAGCGCAAGGAGAAAAATGAAAAAATCACCTGTGGTGTAAAGAGAAATCAAAAGAAACAATTCAAGCGGAATAAGAAAGAGTACGATAAACTGGCCAGCCATATTGGTTTGTTCCCTTTGGTGATGATCTCTCCCTATGATACCAATATCATCATGGATGGGAGTGAAGAGCGCCGTCGTTTCATGGACAATGTGGTTTCGCAGACGGATGCACATTACCTGGACGAATTGATTTTGTACAACAGGCATCTTCTAAACCGGAATGCTTTGCTGAAACAGATTGCGGTTACCCGGAGTTATGATCCCACTTTACTGGAAATTTACAATGAGCAACTGGTTCAGTCGGGAAATAAGCTTTTTGCCAAGCGCGAGCAGTTTATGAAGGACTTTATCCCTTTGTTTGATAAATATTACCAGTTTTTAACCGATGATAAGGAAGAAGTGAGTTTGTTTTACCAGTCTCAATTGAGTGATACCCCTTTTATTCAGTTGCTGGGGCAGAGCATAGAGAAAGATAAGGTGCTGGAACGGACAACTACCGGTATCCATAAAGACGACCTGATTTTTACCATTACCGGAATGCCTTTGAAAAAATTTGGTTCACAGGGGCAGCAAAAATCTTTTTTAATTGCTTTAAAATTGGCTCAATATGCTTATCTTCAGAAGTTTAAAGGTTTTAAGCCTTTGCTGTTGCTGGATGATATTTTCGATAAACTGGACGATAGCAGAATGCATAAACTGATGGAAATGGTGTCCCATCATGACTTCGGACAGATTTTTATTACCGACACAGGAAGAGAACGGGTGATGGCAGTGTTTAATAAAATAGATGTCGCGGTCACCTTATTTGAAGTAAATAACGGAGCAGTAAATCATGCGTAAACCTAACGACATCACTTTAAAAGAAGGCATTGGAAAGCTGCTCAATGTATATAAACTCAAAGGCAAGTTTGATGAGACTTCCATCATTGCGCTTTGGCCCGAACTGATGGGGGTGGCGATCGGGAACCGTACGACACAGATTTACATCACCCAGAAGAAACTGTTTGTAAGGATTGAGTCGTCGGTGATTAAGAATGAACTGATGATGGTCAGAACCGGGATCATTGAAAAATTAAATGAGCGTGCCGGTTCTGAAGTAATCACAGAAATCGTATTTCTTTAAGATTTTAGCTTCGGCCACCAAAGATCCGGCTAATCAGCCAGATGATCAGGGCCAATACCAATACGACCACAATAACACCGGTCCAAACGCCGGCTTTGAATATGCCCTGAACAAGTTCACAACTTGCAAGGGTGGTTGATAGTAACGCAATAATTGCCAGGGGGAAATATCTTTTTGTCATCATAAGTTTTTGCTTTATAGATTAACAAAAAAATCTCCCTATGGTTTTTTTAGCCTTATTTGCCGTTTACTTTAAGCAGTTCTACTTCAAAGATCAATGTGCTGTAAGGCGGGATGTCCTGTCCGGCGCCACGTTCTCCATAAGCAAGTTGATAGGGGATGAAGAATTTATATTTCGATCCTGTAGACATCAGTTGCATTCCCTCTGTCCACCCGGCAATTACTCTGTTTAAAGGAAGGGATAGTGGCTCATTTCTGTCGTAAGAACTGTCGAATTGTTTGCCGTTTAACAAAGTGCCTTTATAATGGGCAAGAACAGTATCTGTTACTTTAGGTTTGATCCCATCTCCTGCTTTAAGTACGATGTATTGCAATCCGGAAGGAGTTACCTGGACACCTGCTTGTTTTTTATTGTTTTCCAGAAAGGTCTTGCCTTCGGTAATGTTGACTGCAAATTTCTTTTTGCTCAGACCATTAAACAAGTTGCTGATCGGTGCCTGTGATTGTTCTTTAGTGATGAGTAATGGTCTTCCTTCAAAACCATCTTTTAATCCTTTTAAGAGCAGGTCGTAGTTTAAACTGCCAAGTCCATCATTTTTCATACTGCTGGACATGTTTGCACCAAAGGCATAACTGGCAGAGTCAAGGCTGTTCCTGAAAGTAGGCTTGGCTCCTGCTTTTTGAGTCGTTGCTTTTTTAGCGGCAGGCGCCTTCTTTTTTGCCTGAGCGAATGTGATCAGTGTGCAAAACGGAAGTAATAAGGTGATAAAAATTCTTTTCATCAGTTTCAATGGTTTTTAATTTGGTTGGAAAGGTACAAAGTATAGTTAAAAAAATAAGCACCTTGTTGGAGGTGCTTATTTTTTTAACGCGAAAGGTTAAATTTGATGTTGAGGGAATACTAGAAACGCTCAGCAGCAGTAAAGAAGAAATCTCCTTCAATCTGTGCATTTTCGTCTGAATCAGAACCATGAACAGCATTCGCATCAATAGATTTTGCATATTTAGCACGGATGGTACCTTCTGCTGCATCAGCAGGGTTGGTTGCTCCGATTAATTTTCTGAAGTCTTCAATTGCATTGTCTTTTTCTAAGATCGCAGCAACGATAGGTCCTGAAGACATAAAGCTCACTAAATCAGCATAGAAAGGACGTTCTTTGTGAACTGCATAGAACTGACCAGCAGTTTCGTCAGTTAGTTTAGTATATTTTAATGCAATGATTTTAAAACCAGCTGCAGTAATGTCGTTGATTATTGCACCGATATGTCCGTTTGCAACAGCATCCGGTTTAATCATGGTAAATGTTCTGTTTGTACTCATCTTATTTCAATTTTTTTGCAAAATTACATTTTATACTGTTAATATTAAAGCTTCAAATATAATACGCTCCAATTAATCATTTAATCATTAGCTTTGCAACGAAAATTATGCTATCTGTTTCTGAAATAAAATCATTGCTGGCTACGCCGCAGAAAATTGTAATTACCACCCATCATAAACCTGATGGTGATGCGATGGGCTCATCTCTGGGCTTATATGCTTATCTGATCCAAAAGGGGCACCATGTAAAGGTGATTACACCTACGGATTACCCTTACTTTTTACATTGGCTTCCCAATAACTCCGACGTGATCATCTACACGGAGCAACAGGAATTATCAGCCAGATTGGTAGAAGAAGCTTCTATGATTTTCTGCCTGGATTTCAATACCCTGAGCAGGATCAATGAACTTGGCGAATTGGTGAGGGCAGCAGATGCCTATAAGATTATGATCGACCATCACCTTGATCCTGAGGATTTTGATGATTACCGTCATTGGAGCATCAGTGCCTGTGCAGCAGCACAACTGGTTTATGATTTTATTGTAAATGAGCTGAAAGAAGGGGAATTCATGAATAAAGACATTGCGACCTGTTTATACACAGGAATCATGACCGATTCAGGATCTTTCCGCTTTCCTTCTGCGGATTCTACCGTCTACCGGATTGCAGCAGACCTGATCGATTGCGGTGCTGAACACTGGAGAATTCATCAGCTGGTCTATGATAATGCAACAGAAAACCGTTTGCGTTTTCTCGGACATTGTCTGAGTAATAAGCTGGAAATCCTCCGCGATTACCGTACAGCGATCATTACAGTAACTAAAGAAGAGCTAAAAGAATTTAATATTCAAACTGGTGATACGGAAGGAATTGTAAATTATGCATTATCTGTAAATGGGATAAAACTAGCTGCATTTATTATTGAAAGAACTGATAAAGTTAAATTATCTTTGCGCTCCACCGGAGATTTTCCTGCCAATGAAATTTGCAAGAAATATTTTAACGGAGGAGGCCACAGGAATGCTGCAGGTGGATATTCTGATAAAAACCTGGCTGATACCGTTCTGGAATTTAAAGCGTTATTAGAAGATTATAAAACGCAGTTATTACAGTAAGAGGCATCGTTCTTTTAAATAAGAAGAAAAAAAAACGAAAACAGCGAAGCTCTCTTGAGTACCGTTGGAGAACAAATAAACTAAAAAACGAAAAAAAATAATTTAAAAACCACATGAAGAAAGGTCTAGTAATTCTTTTCGCAGCAACACTTGGATTAGCTGCTTGTAACCAATACAAAAAAGGTCCGGGAGGCCTGATGTACACTATCCACAAAGATGGTGGTAAAGATAAAATCAAAGAAGGTGATATCGTTAAATTGAATTATATCCAGAAAACTGAAAAAGATTCTGTAATTACAAATTCATGGGATTTAGAAGCGCCTCAGGTGTTTCCTGTTCAGGCGAAAAAATTTGCTGGTGACATGAACGATGTATTGACTTTATTTGGAGAAGGTGATAGTGCAACATTCAAATTAGATTTAGATACCGTTGCTAAATATTCGGGTCAACCAAAAGCACCGAATTCAAAAGATAAATACATGGTATTTACCATCAAAGTAGAAAAAGTTTTGCAAAAAGCTAAAGGTGAAGCGGATACTACTTTCCAGAAAAAAGCAAGAGATTTCTTTGAAAAAGATTACAAAGCAAACGTTGATCGATTGAAAGGTGCTGAAGCAGGAAAAATCAAAAAATACATTGCTGATAACAACCTTAAAACCACCACTACTGCATCAGGATTACAATACATCATTACCAAGCCAGGTAACGCAGAGAAACCTGTTTTAGGTGATACAATGATGGTAAACTATACTGGTAAATTAACTACTAAAAAATCTGACGGTAAAGACAATGTGTTTGATACCAGCGATGCGAAAATAGCTAAAGAATCAGGTAAACATAATCCTATGGCTACTTATGGTCCACGTGCGATCACTTTAGGCCGTGCAATCCCAGGATTTGATGAAGGTTTACAATTGATCGGTAAAGGTGGTAAAATGACTTTGATCATTCCTTCAAACCTTGCTTATGGCGAAGGTGGTATGCAACAAGGTGGTATCAGTCCTTTCTCTCCATTGGTATTTGAAGTGGAGTTATCTGATATTAAAAAACCTAAAGCTGCTCCGGCAGGTGTAGCAGGTGCTACTGTGGTACCAGTTCCGGCTACTAAAGCGCCAGCGGCTGCAGGACACGAAGGTCACAAACACTAAGAAAATAAGAAAATAGAAAAGCCTGTCCGGATATTCCGGACAGGCTTTTTTTATTAACTTTGTCCATGCTTCTTACGGACACCCATACCCACCTATATTACGAGACTGACCCTGAAAAACTTGATCTGTTAATGCAGCGATGCCTGGATCATAAAGTTGAACGTCTCTTCCTGCCTAATGTTGATGTAGCTTCTATTGCGAAGATTGATGCCATGGTCAAAAAATACCCTGGTCATTGTTTCGCTATGGCTGGTCTGCATCCCTGTGATGTAAAAGAAGACTATGAGTTGGTATTGGATGAGATCTGTGAAAGTATTGTAGACCGGGAGATCTACGCTATCGGCGAGATAGGAATTGATCTTCATTGGGATAAAACAACGCTGGAGATTCAGCAGATTGCCTTTTCTGAACAGATTAAATGGGCAAAGGACCTTAACCTCCCAATTGTCATTCATTGCAGAGAAGCATTTGATGAGATTTTTGAAATTCTGGAAAAAGAAAAAGACGATAAATTAAGGGGGATTCTGCACTGCTTCACAGGTAATCTGGAACAAGCCAGAAAAGCGATAGACCTTGGTTTTTATCTGGGGATTGGTGGGGTAGTGACCTATAAAAAAGCAGGATTAGACGAGGTTCTGAAAGATATTCCATTGGCAAATCTGGTTTTAGAAACAGATTCTCCTTATCTGGCTCCGGTTCCTTTCCGTGGAAAACCAAATGAGAGCAGTTATCTTGTTCATATTGCGGAGAAATTAGCAGATATTTACCAGACCAATATAGAGGAGATTGCTGAAGTAACCACAGCGAATTCCATGAGCATTTTTAACATTTAATCAATGACCAAAATACTGATCATCTACACCGGTGGAACCATAGGGATGGTAAACGACCCTAAAACCGGTGTTCTAATTCCTTTCAACTTCAAACAGATTCAACAAAATGTACCCGAGCTGGCACGGTTAAATTATGACCTTTCTGTCCATTCTTTTGATCCTATTCTGGATTCTTCCAATATGGATCCACTGATTTGGGAACAACTGGCGAAGTTAATTCAGGATAAATATGAGGAATTTGACGGGTTTGTAGTATTGCACGGATCGGATACCATGTCCTTTACTGCATCTGCATTGAGCTTTATGTTGGAAAATCTCTCTAAGCCAGTCATCCTTACCGGATCTCAGTTGCCAATTGGGGAAATCAGAACTGATGCAAAAGAGAACCTGATCACTGCGCTGGAAATTGCTGCAACAAAGAAACAGGGAAAAGCAATGGTTCCCGAAGTGTGTATCTATTTTGATTATCAGTTGTTTCGTGGCAACAGATCTATAAAATACAATTCTGAGAAATTTGAGGCTTTCCGCTCCCCAAATTATCCGATTCTGGCGGAGGCAGGGGTACACCTGTCGTTCTTCAAAAATTATATTGCCAAACAACCTACTGAAGCCCTTAAAGTACATACCAGCTTCAATTCCAATATTGGTGTATTGAAACTATATCCGGGAATTTCCCCTCAGGCAGTACATGCGATTACCAAGTCCGGTGTAGATGCCATTGTCCTGGAAACATTTGGCTCGGGGAATACAACTACAGCAGAATGGTTCATTTCCAGTCTGGAAGATGCCATTCATAATGGCAAGCTGATCATAGACATCACTCAGTGTAAAAGAGGTTCTGTGGAACTTGGTAAATATGAAACGAGTAAAAAGCTTCAGCAAATGGGGGTGATCAGTGGTTTTGATACTACTTTTGAAGCTACGATTACCAAGCTGATGTACCTGATGGGCCAGGGATTACCGAATGAAGAAGTTGCTGTTTTAATGGAGCGGTCTTTAAGAGGTGAGCTAACCGCGTCGTAATGATTGCCATTCCTGCAGGAGAAATTGTATTACGGGATGACAGGATCAAACGGGAATGGGAATTGAAAATAGACCCTTTTCTAATGGCCAGGTTTCCGGTAACACAGGAACTGTATTTTTCCATAACCAACAAAGCGCCATCATTTTTTAAGGGGGATAAGCACCCCGTTGAGCAGGTCAGCTGGACAGAAGCTGTTGATTTTTGTAATCTGATGTCCCGAAAATCCGGATTAAAGGAATGTTATTCCTTGAACGGTTCTGCCGGAAATGTGGTATGCGATCTGAAAGCAAATGGATATCGCCTTCCTTTGGAAGGAGAATGGGAATATGCCTGTAAAGCAGGAACATCAGGTGCCAGGTATGGCGAACTTGAGGAGATTGCCTGGTATAAAGGAAATTCACAAAATGGAACTCATGAAGTAGGGACAAAATCACCCAATGGCTGGGGCTTGTATGACATGCTGGGAAACGTTTGGGAATGGTGTTCAGATATCTATGACGAAGAAGTTTATGGTTCCTACCGCATCTTTAGGGGTGGAGGATGGTGCGATCAGGAACGGGGATGTCTGGCAACTAACCGCAGAAGGAGTCATCCGGTTTCGTTTAAAATCGATGACCTTGGATTCAGGCTCGCCAGATCTTTATAAGTTGATCATTATTTTACGCAGTTCATAGCCAGGAACTGAAATTATCCGAAGGTTGTTTAGTAGCGCGAGTTCATTTGATAAAAGGTAAGTGAGGCCTTACCACGGGGATACCAGCAAAAAATACTGAAATTAAGTATTTCGTCTTATCCTTGGAAAGTAATTAAAAACCGAATATTTGCTGTACTTCAATTATAACCTTAATTTTGTGTTTCAATACATAAAGACAGGAATGAAGATAGAGCAGATATATACAGGTTGTTTAGCAGAAGCGGCATATTACATAGAAAGTAACGGTGAAGCAGCGATCATTGATCCTTTGCGCGAAATCGCACCTTACCTGAAGCGTGCACAAAAAGACAATGCAACGATAAAGTATATTTTTGAAACTCATTTTCATGCAGATTTCGTGTCGGGACATGTAGACCTTGCTGAAAAATCAGGTGCAGAAATTGTTTATGGTCCTACTGCTCAAACGACCTTCAAATCACTCATTGCAGCGGATGGAGAACAGTTTAAAATTGGCGAACTGACCATTACGACTTTGCATACACCGGGACACACACCCGAATCTACTACCTATCTGTTAACGGATAAGGATGGTAAAGCTCATTGTATTTTCACAGGGGATACGCTTTTTATCGGAGATGTAGGACGGCCTGATCTTGCACAAAAAGGAGAGCTGACCATGGAAGATATGGCGGCAACCCTATATGATTCTTTACAAAATAAAATCCTGGTTCTCCCTGATGAGGTGCTGGTTTATCCGGCTCATGGTGCTGGATCTGCCTGTGGAAAAAATATGAGTAAAGAGACTTTTGATACACTTGGGCACCAAAAGGAAGTGAATTATGCGCTTAAAGCAAGTACAAGAGAGCAGTTTATAAAAGAAGTAACGGAAGGTATTTTGCCTCCTCCACAATATTTTGCCAAGAATGCAGCCATGAACAAACATGGTTACGAGAGTTTCGATGACGTTTATGAAAAAGGGCTGACACCTTTGTCGCCGGATGAATTTGAAGCAATGGCCAACCTTACAGGAGCATTGATTCTGGACACAAGAGATCCACAGACCTTTGCTAAAGGCTTTATTCCTTCTTCGGTAAACATTGGCCTTAACGGACAATTTGCGCCCTGGGTAGGGGCTTTAATTACCGATTTAAAACAACCTTTGCTATTGGTATGTGAACCGGGGAAAGAAGAAGAAGCGATTACCCGATTGGCAAGGGTAGGTTATGATAATACCATCGGTTTCTTGTCAGATGGTATCGTTATGTGGCAATCAGCAGGTAAAGATCTGGATACTATCGTTTCTATTTCTGCTTTGGAATTTGAGCAGGTATTGAACAACAATGAAAATGTTCAGGCGCTTGATGTCAGAAAGCCTGGTGAATATGAATCTGAACACCTGGAGCAAACCTTAACCCGCCCTCTGGATTATATCAACGACTGGACGAACGAGATTGACCATAAAGAGACTTACTACATTCATTGTGCAGGTGGCTACCGTTCTATGATTGCGGCTTCTATTCTAAAAGCACGTGGAGTAGAAAATGTGATCGATGTTGCAGGTGGTTATGGAGCCATCAAATCTACAGGACTGAAACGTACTGATTTTGCCTGTCCGTCAAAAGCAATGAAGGCTTAAAAGAACTTAAAAATTAATGGAAGATTACGATGTACTGATTATCGGTGCCGGCCCAATAGGTATGGCTTGTGCTATTGAAGCTAAAAAGGCTGGACTGAGTTATGTCATTGTTGAGAAAGGCGCACTGGTGAACAGCTTATATAACTATCCGGTGTTTATGACTTTCTTCTCGACTTCCCAACGTCTTGAAATCGGAGATGTCCCTTTTGTCAGTATCAACCCTAAGCCAAATAGAAATGAAGCTGTAGAATATTACAGGAGAGTAGCTGAAAAATTCTCTTTAAACATTCATTTGTTTGAGCGGGTAGAGCGGGTTAAAAAAGGAGATGATGGGGTATTTGAAATAAGTACTTCTAAAAGGAGTTATACCGCAAAAAAAGTCATCATTGCTACCGGTTTCTATGATATTCCTTTATTGATGGATATTCCCGGGGAAACGCTTCCTAAAGTAACACATTATTATAAGGACCCGCACCTGTATGCTTTCCAGAATGTAGTGGTCATCGGGGCAAATAATTCCGCCATTGATGCTGCCTTGGAGACTTACCGCAAAGGTGCAAAAGTAACGCTGGTGATTCGGCGGGGAGAGATCGGCTCCTATGTGAAATATTGGGTAAGGCCCGATATTGAAAACCGGATTAAAGAAGGAGAAATTACTGCTCATTTTAATTCCGAAGTATTGTCTATCACTACTGATGAGGTAAAGATAAAAACTCCGGAAGGAGAGCAGGTCATTGCGAATGATTTTGTGATTGCGATGACGGGTTATCAGCCTGATTTCGGAATGCTGAAAAAGTTAGGTGTGGAAATGGGCGATGGGACTCAGCCTTTCTATGATCCTGAAACAATGGAAAGCAATCTGCCAGGCTTATACCTGGCAGGGGTAGTTTGTGGTGGGATGGATACCCATAAATGGTTTATAGAAAACAGCAGGGTGCATGCGGAGCAAATTTTTGCTCATATTGCTGCCGGAGCCTAGTTAATCTTTAAAACAGTATGTGTAAAGCTGTCTATAGCTTTTTCTACAGCCGGAACGTCTTTTGACGTAATGTGGGAACCCAGTACATGACTCGCGCCATTAGGGATCGCAGTTTTAACTTTCAAATCTTTTGGAGTACCCAGTTCTTCGAACATACTGAGCTCAGCAGATACTTTTACTGTAGGATCCTGTTCCTTTTCGTTTTTATAGTAGTACAGTAACAAAACAGGTTGTTTCACTTTCTCAAAAGTCTGCTTATTCATACTCGTTTCTACCAATTCCTGAAGTTGTACTGTAGATTCGAGGCGATATCGGGTATACCAGTATTTTTCGTAGGTGGCCGATTCTCCAGCAATAACTCTTTCCTTACCTCCCATTGCCAAACGTGCGATTTGTAATCCCCAGGGTGCATTCAGCATAAAAGCCATTTTGTCATTGATTTCAATATTCGGTGAAATAAGAATCAGGCTGTTGATCTGATCAGGATAAGTTGCGGCAAGCTTTAAGGCGAGTGTTCCTCCGGTTGAAGTCCCTACAAGGATAATTTTCTTGCCGAGTCTTTTTCCAATCTCCATTGCCTGTTTAGCACTTTCCCAAAGGCGGTCGGCAGTGAAATATTCCATGGCCGATGTGGTATCAACGCCGTGGTCTGCGAGCCGGGCAAGGTATAAGTTGGCTTTGATCTCTTTGGCTAAATGAAGGTGGACCGGATTTCCTTCTTCTTTGGAAGCGGAGTAACCGTGTAAATAAACAACCGCATATTCCGATTGATTTTTTAAAGTGGAGTCTGCCCAGACGATTTCGGCTTCATTACCGGGTTTTACTTTATGTTGAGATTCTATCTTTTTCACATAATCTTCCAGTTGATTTAGGTCCGGAACAGGAGGAATCTCTGTCTTATATTCGGGGTGCCTCGGCTTTGGACCCATGAAATATACCACGGTAGTCACCAAAATAACGGCGATAAGTACTTTAAATGTTATTTTCACTTTAAACTTTTTACTAAAAGTACGCTTTTAAAGATATTTAATTTATGTTTGCACACATATTTTTTTACCTGAATGCCAGGAATAAATCAGATAAAACTCCCCATAGCCGCCGACATTGCTGCCTTTGAAGAAAAATTCAAGGCTTCGATGCATAGTGATGCACCATTGCTCGATAGAATTACCCACTACATTGTTAAAAGAAAGGGTAAGCAGATTCGTCCGATGTTTGTGTTCTTTGCTGCAAAACTTTGTGGCGGGATCATTGAATCTACCCATAGAGGTGCAGCCTTAGTCGAACTTTTACATACAGCAACCCTTGTACATGATGATGTGGTTGATAACGCCTATGAAAGAAGAGGCTTCTTTTCTATCAATGCTTTATGGAAAAATAAGATCGCTGTTTTAGTAGGTGATTACTTATTGGCCAAAGGGTTATTACTTTCTGTGAATAACGGAGAGTTCCGCTTGTTGCAAATCGTTTCTGAAGCGGTAAAACAAATGAGCGAAGGGGAACTCCTGCAAATAGAGAAGGTAAGGAAGATGGACATCAGCGAAGAACTTTACTTCGATGTGATCCGTCAGAAAACGGCTTCCCTGATTGCTTCCTGTTGTGCCTGTGGTGCTGCCTCAGCCGGTGCTGACGAAGAGACGATAGAGAAAATGAGGTTGTTCGGAGAAAAGGTAGGCATTGCCTTCCAGATCAAAGACGATACTTTTGATTTCGGGACGGATGATGTTGGAAAACCTTTGGGTATAGATATTAAAGAAAAGAAAGTGACCCTTCCTTTGATTTACGCGCTAAACCGATCTGATAAAGCGGAGAAAAAGAGAATGATCAATCTGGTGAAAAATCATCAGGATGAACCGGCAAAAATACAGGAGATCATTGATTTTGTGAATGCTAAAGAAGGTGTTCGCTACGCAAATGAGAAAATGGTGCAGTATCAACAGGAAGCTTTTGATATTCTTCACAGTTTTGAACCCGGAGAAGCAAGAACAGGACTGGAACAACTGGTTCGGTACACCACAGAACGCAAGAAATAGCATTCGTAGTCCCATAAATTGTATTTCTGAATATTTGATGGAGCTTTATCAGCATAGAATTCCTGCTTCGCAATAGATTTGTTGCAGAACAAAAAGGATGGATTGTAGGACAGCGCTGTCAAAATTCTTATTTTCATCAAAAAAATCATCATTATGAAAGCTTTCTTTAGTTTGCTCATCTGTGGTATGGCTCTTTCTGCACAGTCGCAAGACAACTTTGCTCCTGTTTTTGAGAAAATCAGCAAGGACGTACAAGCCAATTCCAATGCTTATGGAAACCTGAAGTTTGCCACAGAAAGCATCGGCCACCGGCTAACCGGATCAGCCAATGGTGCTAAAGCGGAAGAATATGCTTTTAACCTGTTGAAATCATATGGTTATGACGTAAAATATCAGCCTTTTGAAGTGGAAAGCTGGAGCCGACTGACCAATGAAACGAAAATAGGAGATGATGAGAAAGCTTTGAAAAAAATCAGTTCAGTAACCCTGGCACACTCTCCGGTAAAGGCAAATATTATTGCTGAAATGGTTGACCTTGGAAATGGTCTGGAAGAAGACTATCAGAAGGACGGAGGAATGGTAAAAGGAAAAATTGCACTCGTTTATCTGGGTGTTTTACCAGGATCTCCGGCAAATACGCCCTCATTGCACCGCTCAGAAAAGGCAGCTATTGCTACCAAATACGGAGCGACCGGAATTATCATCATCAATGGAGTTAAAAATGGAGTGCTGCTTACGGGAACCGCCTCTGTAACCGGAAAGTTGATTCCAATTCCTGCAGTTTGCATCGGGCTGGAAAATGGAATGCGTTTAAAAGAAGCTTTAAAGACAAAAAAACAGTTTGCAAGTTTAAATATGACCAATTTTTCGGGAATGATTAAAGCCCGGAATGTGATTGCTACGATAAAAGGACAGATACATCCGGAGGAAAAAATTGTTGTCGGAGGGCATTTGGATAGCTGGGACCTCGCCACCGGTGCGATAGATAATGGAATCGGTTCTTTTGCCATTATGGATATGGCACGTACCTTTAAAAAATTGAACCTGAGCACAGATCGTACTTTGGAATTTATTCTGTTTATGGGTGAAGAACAGGGGCTGCTGGGATCGAAAGCCTATGTTGAAGCTGCCAAAAAAGAAAATACACTTGATCAGTTGCGGTTTATGCTCAATTACGACATGACTAATGATCCAAAAGGGTTTTCTACCAGCAGAAAAGAAATGAAAACTTTATTTACAGAATGGGGTGGACAGATCAGCAAACTGGATACCGGGTTTAAGAATGTGTTTTATTCCGGTGCCGGACTACATAGTGACCATCAGCCATTCTTGTTACAAGGCGTACCAACAGGTGGTGGGGCAGGAGGTAAATTACCGAACAATTCAGGACCCTATTATCATTCTGATGGGGATGTGTTTAAATTGGTAGATGAACAAGGTTTAAAAAATACGGTTCGTTATAGTGCCATGCTGGCCTATGCACTGGCCAATACGCCAACAATTCCCGTTGTTAAACAGACAGAAGAGGCGTTGAAAGTATTCCTTCAGGAAAATGAACTGGAAGTTCCGTTAAAGATTGCGGGCGAATGGCGTTGGTAAAAGTGCGGCTGTAATCCTTTTAAGGTCCTCCTTTTTTGTGGTGTTTACGTTGACAAGGTAAAAACGCTGATTTCCTTTGGCTCCATTCCATCTCCACTGGAACTGGTTAATGGTTTTCATCTTCCCGTTGTCGAACCACCAGGAGCTATAAATCTTGTCTTTTCCTTTTACCAGAGTGCCGGTATAGATCTCAGTACCGCTTATGATTTCTTTTTTTATCAGTTGAAACTCATAGCCACTACCAGTCCAGCAAATCATTGGATTGTGTTCCGGAGCGTAGAAAGTAGTCGGTTTCAGGTAGATTAATGCATCTTTATTCTCAAACTTCAATACATTGTTTTCAAGATTGGTTTTCTGATACCCTTTTAGTGAGATGTTATGCTTACTTAGATCAGAAGGGGGCTTTTTGTCCGGATTAACGGAAAGAAAAATGATGCAGCCCAGGAGTATAAAGTGCAAAAAAGGCTGTTTTAACAAACGTTTTTTTTCCTGAATATGGTTTTTTTCTTCCTGTTGTATTTTACCAAAGCGTTTTACAAAAGGACTGCTAAGTGCAATTAATGGTAAAATAACATACACGATCAGGCCGCATATCCCAACAAGGTCGTGCATGATCGTTCCAGGCATGATCTTGAAAATAACAATGATCATAATTCTGAAAAAGTTAGAAACAATATTGAAGAGAAAGGTTAATGTCAACATCACCAGAAGACTCAGGAAAGAAAGTGTACGCCCATTTTTCTTCTGGTGATAGCTGAGTATGAAAAGGCTGATCAGTAAAGAGATGTTGAGCATGTTTAATCCCGCACAAGCCTGATCAATGTAAAATTCGTAACCATCGATCGTAATGACGTTCCCGCTCGATAAGGCAGGCATCCCTGCCATGGTTATGGTTTCAGCAACAGTATTGCTTAACCATAACCGTAGGGGGAAGCTGAGCGTGTCACTAAAGAATTTGAAAAGTGGGGAAAGTAAGGTCAGAACAAAGAAAAAGTTCAGACTGATCTTTCCCATGAAACTTTCAAATAGCAACAATATGGTGAATACGAGGCTGAAAAATAAGGTGGATTTTGCCGGAATAAAAAAGGCAAGTACGGTGAAAAGTAAAGCAGGAATCAGAAAGCGTAAAGTCAGACTTCCAGCCTTTATCCGACAGACATATGGAATAATAGCTAATCCGATATATAAGCTGATGTCCCAGACGAGGTATCCTGAGAGTAATCTCAGGGAGATGGCGGCATAACACAGACACATCATGAATGGTAAAAGGCTGGTAATTGGCTTTCTTAATCCTGCTATTTCCATAATAGTTTAAATCTGTTAAAATGTCCGGACTGATAACTGAAGTAGGTGATGATGGTTGCGCATAAGATGATGAGTATCCATTCATGTGGCTCCGGAGCGGCACCGGAAGATTGAATAGAAGCGTTTTTTAAGCTGTTCTTGCTCTCTTTCATCCCGAAGCGGTCGTAATCCTTCTGACTTTCCAGAACGATCATGCTGGACACCGGAGACACAATGAAAGCCTGGTGTGCTGCGGTAAGTAAGTCGTCCTGTACTTCCCTTTTTTCGAAATAGGTAGCACCTACTTTTTTAAGAATGTCATTGTAAGCAAATAAGCGCAGCAGATGATCAGGAGCATTACTCTTTATGTGTCCTTCCCTCTTTTCCACTTTCATGTCCGCATTGGGAATCACCAGTATATCATCCTGTTCATGAAAGGTTTTAAACTGATGCTTGTCGAGCTGGCTGATGAGTTGATCAATGTCCCCTTCATTATAGTCGAAGACCCTGAATTCCTTTAACGTTTTTAGGTAGGGGCTACTTTCTTTGCCTAATTGATACAGATGAGAGGGTTTTGCTTTAGCAAAGAAGCTACTGAGCCTTTCCTGGAATTTACTATTTTCCAGATCTTTCAGGCTGGGCTCATTGCCAGTACTTTTACTAATGACAAGTGCGTTCTCAGGATCTGCGATTTCATAGAATGGAAAGAGGCTGAAATTCAAATCATCAAAATCACTGTAAACAGCACTTAGATTTTCAGCGGTTACCTTTATTAGTTTTTCCTTAAATACATAAACGTTCTGCTTGCTGATATGTGGCCATAGCATTTTTAGTTCCTGTTCAGACCAGGAATGATTAAGATCCAGGTAAATGGACGTTGGTTTGAAGGGCATAGAAATTGACCTGGCTTCTTTTAACTGATAACTATTCCCTCCAAATGAAAAGGCCTGGCTGGTTAGTTCAGTTTTACTGAGGCTTAATGTCCATTTGTTTTTGTAGTGGCGGTCTGCCAGATATTTACCGTTTTCCTGAAGCTTCAGATCTGTATCAAGTTGTTTTGGAGGACTGGAGAAATCCAATTGAACACTTTCTGTTGCGTTTTTTGCAGTTGGGCCTTCAAACCATGTGTTTTCATAAATGAGCTGATCATTCTCCTTTTTAAGAGGGCTGGTGATGCCGATCTTAAATTTTCTGTTTTCTTCTGTAGTACATGGAAAAACGCGGACACTTACCGTATTGCCTTCCTGCCAGTGGACGACCGAGGGATCACGTACTTCTACTCCTACAATGGTTTTATAAGCAGAATCAGCCTTGCTTTTCGTCGTCAGACGTGCTTTTTCTTCTCTGCCATTGATCCATAAAGAAAGTGAGCTGACAACAGATCCTTCTGGAAGGTGAAAAGTATATATAGCCTCCTGATCTGTCCTCCATTTCCTTTGGCTATTGTTGCGGATACTCAATGTTTTCTCTGTATATGCCATGCGGTATTCCGGATACACTTTGATGTTGCTGGTTACGCTTTGTGTTTCCAGATCATCGCCAGACCAAAGTCTTTCTTCTGCAAGATGTCTTGAATCATAAATGCATTTGAGCACTTTAATCCGGTCTGGTAGCATGAGTTTAGGTTCTCCTGACCACAGACTTGCAATCATGACGAGAGGGTCATGTTTTTTAGGTTCCGCAAAGGAAGTGGGGAAGTTTCCTGAAAACCAGCGAGCTCCGTCCAGTGGGGTTGTATATATGAGATCTGCTTTAAGGTACTTTTCTGTTATGGGCGATTTATGGAGATGAGCAGCAATTTCTGTCCATTCGGGAAGTAGGCTTTTATTTAAGGAATTGCGATTTTGAGCCAGTTGTACACTTTTATTCAGTTGACTCCATTCGGAGGTGAACCAGATTGTAATTAGGACAGGAATAAAAAATCCGGCTGAAATACTATACTTCAAGGCAGGAGTTCGTTTATAAAACCTGACAAGAAAAGCCAGAGCAACAATAGAAAGAAAAAGTGGAATAAAAGTATGCACCGACAGGCCAAATATAATCACTGCAATAATACTGATGGGATACAATGGAATCAGATAAAGAGCCAGGTAAATGAACAGTATTGTTGAGGTAGCAAGGAAAAACGCGAGAACATGCCTAAAGAAGAGGTTGAGTATTTCCTGTAAGGTGCAGAGGATAACTGACAGAGAAGCCAGGCAAATATATACCGAAAGCCAGGTGCTGGAATTGTTGAATACATTGATCGATTTATTCAGTGAATAGGCACTAATAAACCAAAGAACAAGCAGCAGGGCTGTATATTCCATTTTTCCTCCGGACATTTTCCATCTGTGAGTTGCAAAGGCCTTGGTCATAACCGCGATTAAAAAGATCGCGGAAATGCCATAACTGATGATGAAGAAAAAGAATGCGGTTTCCGGATTAAGATAACCGGAGATCACAAATGCTGTTGCTGAAATAAGAATAGAGACAATTCCGCTTAAGCGGAATTTGTCTTCTAAAAGAATGACTTTTAATCTTTTCATGAGCTAAGCAATCGCCGGTTGATTTTTATTCCAGTTGATTTTAACGGAGAAATACATCAGACAGGCAACGGTGATAAACAGACCTATACTTCCGAAAAGAAGGGCCATATCCTGCAATTGAATGATCACATATATGAAACTATAAAATATGCTGAGGATAATGGCAAATACAATTGCGGCTTTCCTGTTTCTTAAAAATGTCCCTATAAAAGTGCTTACCAGAATAACGGTGGCAACCGAGGCAATTAAGTAGGCTAAAGTAAAGCCCACCTGTTCTGTAAAAGATAATAAGAGGCTATAGTAAATAATCATTGCTGCGCCGATCAATACATATTGAAGGAGGTTCACTTTGATTTTATTAAGTAGTTCAATGAAGAAAAGAGAAATGAAACTTAATAAAATAATTAAAACGGAGTATTTAGCCGAGCGCATGGTTTTCTGGTACTGATCTACCGGGAGCAAAAATTTTATACCGAAGGTTGCTTTGGCTTTATTCTGTTCGCTCAAGGCATCATTTTTACCTATCCATTGTTGTGGGAAAGGCCTGTTGAAATTAGACATTTTCCAGTTGCCGGTAAATTGTTTATCGGTAATGGACCGAGTTTCTGGCAGGTAGTTTCCTGTAAAACTCGGATTGTTCCAGTCGCCGGTAACGTTTACAGCAGTATTTTTACCAAGGTGCAGGAAATTTAATTCCCCGCTTCCGCGAAGGTCAATGTCGTAATTGAAGCTGATGGCGGTCGTTTTTCCGGTACTGAGGTTGGCCTGTACCGCCAGGCTATTGTTGAACAGGTTTTCCGGGGAGAAATCGGGTTCTGCGGTATAGGCCAGGTCCCCAAGCTTTATGACAGGGTTGTTTTTTAACCCTTTAAAATCACTTAGTCCGGCAATTACTTTTATTTTATCCCATATGATGAGGTCAGGATTAATTCCTGATTTTTTAAGTTCCAGTTCACTGAAATGACCCTGGATTTTTAGTTTAGTATTGTACACAACGGCATCAAAAATACCGCGGTGCAGAATCTCTGGTT
The DNA here is from genome assembly GCF_900129215.1 of Pedobacter caeni. Taxonomy (GTDB): domain Bacteria; phylum Bacteroidota; class Bacteroidia; order Sphingobacteriales; family Sphingobacteriaceae; genus Pedobacter; species Pedobacter caeni. The sequence continues at coordinate 503,430 of NZ_FQUQ01000003.1, forward strand.
TTACCTGGGTTTGAATGTTGAGGTCTTCTGGCAGGATGTAAATCACGGAGATTTCTTCCTTTAGTGTGGTTTTCCCTGCAGCGTCTGTGACCTTAACAAACGTTTTATAAGGCAATTGCATTACCGGGCTTTCGATCAGTTGTGTGCCCGACCATTTTTCTGCAATCTCTGTGATGGCTTCATCCTGACGTTGCTGGCGTTCTGTAATGAGCATCTGGATCCAGGAGGAAGGCAGAAGCAGCAATAGAGTAAGCATTCCGATTAAGAAGAGTTTAGCACCTACAGATTCCTGCAGTTGTGTGAAGATTGATTTTTGCGGGGGTAATTGAAATGGTTCCATGGTTTGATGTTTAAAAGTACTTTGTGTTTCAAAGTATATGGGTAAAAAAAATTAACGTTTCTGTTGTTTGATTAAATTTTCAAGGGCTTCCAGGTGTTTTAGAAAGGCAGTTCTTCCTTTTTCTGAGGCTGCATAGCTGGTATTGGGCTTTCTGCCCAGAAATGATTTATATATATTGATGTATTCTTCTTTCTCCAGGGCTTTCAAATGAGAAGCCAGGTTACCATCCGTTACCTCCAGTAATTCCTTCAGGGAATTAAAGTCGTAATTCTCATTGGCAACCAGAATGCTCATGATCTGCAGGCGAACCCTGTTCTCAAAGGCTTTATCGAAATGTTCTAGTGCTGATCTCACCTGTCGTATTTAAAATGCATGATAGAACCGTAAACGATGTGTAGTACTCCAAAACCTATTGACCAGAAAACAATGCCATATCCGGGAAATAAAGTCGCAAATAAGCCAAGAACAATGTCCAGAAGACCCAACCATTTTACATCCTCAAAAGTATAATGACTTGCAGCGACCAGCGACAAGCCGTAAAATATTAAGCTGACCGGTGCAACTACTCCATAATAGCCTCTTGCAATTAAGATGAGAATGAATATTCCTCCGGTGACCAAAGGGATGGCCATATTGACCATTAATTTTTTGCTGGTCGGGTTCCATACATTCTGATTCTTCTTAGCCGCCTTTTTAAGCGTCAGTAAAATTCCTGTCCCTAAGGAAAAGACCAATACGGTTAGTGCAATGAAAAACAACTTCCAAAGTACCTTCTGGTCGCTGATGTAATAATCTCTGTATTGGAGACCACCATATGGACCGTAAACAAGATAATAAGCATAACCTGCACCAATTAGTGCGTAAACTCCAGCCATTATTCCAGATAGTCCGCTTAGGGATATGAATTTGGCTGAACGTTCCATCAGGTTCCTGATAGAATTGAGTTCGGTATAAATTTCTTTGTCTTCCATAAAAGTACTTTGTAGTACAAAGTAAAGTATTAAAAATTGAACTTGCAATAGGGGATTGCAAATTCAATAAAAAAGGGGGGATCGTATTAAGTATTTTTCACCAGGATGCTTTCCAGGACGTTAGCAACATCATCACATTTATCTGTAGCCATTTCCAGTGTTTGAAGAATTTCTTTTTGTTTGATCAGTTCAATGGCATTGGTTTCTGATTCAAACAGACCTGCCAATGCGCGATTACAAAGGGAGTCGGCCTTACTTTCGCCTTTGTAAATCCTCAGGCAAACATCACTGATAAGACCTGTATTCTTAAAGCTCTTAAGTTCTTTGAGAGCGATTTCCAAATCCTTACACATCTCGATCAGCAATTGCGCCATTTTAATCATTGGCTTGTTGAGGTCCACCACATGGTATAAATCAATGTTAATGGCTGCGGTATGCATATAATCGGCAATATCGTAAAGGGAGCTGATCAGGGAATGAATGTCTTCGCGGCTGAACGGGGTGATGAGACTTTTACTCAGTTTCAGAAAAACTTTTGTCCTGATGAGCTCTCCGGTATGCTCCATGCGCTCAATTTCCTTGATGTGTATTTTTCTTTTTTCTATATCAGTCGTACTCAAAGTAAGCAGCAGGGTTTCCGATATACTGACAAGGTTTCCACCACATTCTTCGAATAATGGCTGGAATTTTTTATCCTTAGGGCTAAAGACTTTGAAAAAGCTGTTCATATTTGGGATGATATAACTCAAAAATATCAAACGTAATATTAACCCAGGATGAAGTTTTTGCTATATGATGGCCATCAGATGATGGAAACCTTTATACCCATGCTCTCCAGATTTTTCACTGTTTGAGGAGAAATGCCGCTATCTGTAATGATATGGTCTACTTCATCTATTCCACAGATCTTTCCAAAACCCCGCTTTCCGAATTTAGTAGAATCGGCAAGAACGATTATTTTTTGTGAAGAATCGATCATCTGACGGTTGAGGTGCGCCTCAAAAGCATTTGTAGTAGTTAACCCGAATTCAAGGTCTATTCCATCTACTCCCAGAAAGAGTTTGCTGCAAAAAACATTGCCCAGAATATTGTCCGAATAAGGACCTGTTACGGAAGAAGAGCTTTTTCTAAGTAAACCGCCTAACTGAATAACTTCAATATTGGCATGGTGAACGAGTTCCAATGCCACATTCAAAGCAGAAGTAATGACGGTAAGGTTCCCCTTGGGTTTGATGCACCTGGCCAGTGCCAGAACTGTTGTACCTGAAGCAATGATAATGGAATCATTGTCTTCTACCAAATCCGCAGCAAGGGCTCCGATCTTCATTTTTTCAGTAGATTGGAGCTGTTCTTTTTCATTTACAGGCTTGTCTACAGTATAGGGGTTGTTCAATGTAGCACCGCCATGGGTTCTGAACAAAAGGTTTTTATCTTCCAGCAGTTTCAGGTCCTTTCTGATCGTAACTGAAGAGACATCCAGCTCTTTACATAAAGCCTGAACATCTACTGATCCGTCAGTCTGAATTTTATTAAGAATGTATTGGTGTCTTTCTGCTATATTGATCATCGAAGGTCTTGATTGTGGTTCCGGTACCTGGTTTGAAATTAAAGATGCAACAAACTTAAGTTAAAAATAAATTATTCCATTTGTTTTTTATGCCAGATTCCTGAACTTAGTGATGCTTTATTTTATCTTTCCTGTAAATTGAAGGAGTTTTTAACCTTTTTAAGTTAACATATCTATAATATAGCCTTAATAGGGAAACCGGGACCTTTGCTAAGCCAGTACAAATGGAACAATACTCAACTCCATTTTAGCGCTGAGCAAATCATCAAAACATGACAATGAAACCATCATGATCTTACAGTTCACATCACGATTGTATACCAGGATCATGACCGCTTCATAACCGAAAAAAACAATTATAGACTAATGAAAAACACCACATTCCTCTTTTGTATGGTTGCAATAGGCTTATCTTCGTGTAAGACCATGCAACAATCCCGTATCATGACTACTGCACAATTTCCTTCATTCAGTACAGAGGGCCATCGGGGTGGCCGGGGATTAATGCCCGAAAATACCATCCCTGCTATGCATCATGCGATAGACCTGGGGGTAACTACATTGGAAATGGATACGCATATTACTAAAGACCTGGAAGTTGTAGTGACCCATGATGACTACCTGAGCCCAGCATTCATGTTGGATACTGAAGGTCGGGAAATCCCGAAAGGGGAGGCCAAGAAGTATGTGGTTTTTCAAATGAACTACGCCCGCTTGAAGCAGTTTGATCTAGGCTCGAAGTATTATGAGGCTTTTCCACAGCAACGGAAGATGAAAAGCTATATTCCCCGTCTGGCTGAGTTGATTGATTCGGTACAACAGTACCTGAAACAAACCGGCAAAAAGCAGGTTTTTTATAATATAGAGACGAAATGTAGCCCGGAAGGTGATGGTATCCTGAATCCTGATCCGGAAACTTTCGTGAAATTGCTGATGGAAGTGATAGAGAAAAAAGGGATTAGTCCATTTGTGGTCATTCAATCTTTTGATAGAAGAACTTTACAGATATTAAATAAGAAATACCCTCAGATGAAAACCTCTTATCTGGTGGCCAATAAGAAGAGCTTTGAAGAGAACATAGCTGATCTGGGATTTAAGCCTTTCATTCTTAGTCCGGTTTATCAGATGGTGAATGCAGACCTGGTTAAAAAATGCCATGATCAACAGATTAAAGTTATTCCATGGACCGTGAATACAGCTAAAGAAATTGCTGAACTGAAAGCATTGAATGTGGATGGCATCATCTCCGATTACCCCGATCTGCTCGTTCATTAAGTAACATATTTGTTAACGAGTTTCTCGTATCGGGGTGATAGAAAGATCAGGTAAAACCGTAGTTTAGTTCTATATGAAAAAAGCATGCTACTACCTGATAGGGGGTTGCCTGATCTTTCTTTTAACGCCTCTTGGTTTAAATGCCCAAACCGTAAAATGGGACAGCACTTCCAGAGCGAAAAAGTATTCAGAAAGATTGGAGCAATTCAAAACCGATCCGATCTCAAAGAAAGACTTTATCTTTCTGGGGAACAGCATTACAGCTGGAACCAACTGGGCTGCTTTGCTGGATTTGCCGATCGCAAAAAACAGAGGGATATCTGGCGATATTACTTTTGGTGTTCTGGATCGTCTATCAGAAATCATTGCTGCAAATCCTAAAAAGATATTTATCCTTATTGGGATCAATGACATTTCCAAAGGCATTCCTGACAGTATTATTCTCCGGAACTATAAAAGAATGATTCAACGTATTCTGACGGGTTCAAAATCTCAAATTTACTTCTCTACACTTTTACCGGTTAACAATACCATGAATACCACTAATAAACATCGGGGCAAGGACGAGCACATCACCTGGCTAAATAAGGAGCTAAAAAAGCTGGTACAGAAAAGGGTTACTGTGATCGATTTGTATCCTCATTTTACCGATACAGAAAACAGACTTAAAGAAAGCCTGACTTACGATGGGCTGCATCTTAATGATGCCGGTTACCAGGAATGGGCAAAAATACTTAAAGAAGGCAATTATTTAAGATAGGATTAGCAGAATATTTATAACGTTCATGACATCAGATCATCATATAGGGCTCTTTTAATGGAAAATCAATTGGTAATTTTGGCGCGTTTAATCGGGAATCTGAACGATGGAATATTGGGAAGGGATCCTTGCCTGAAAGGTACTTTTTTGCAAAAAGAATTTAAACGGATTAAGTCTGAGCTGGATAAATTACCCTATGAAAACCTGGTGGATACCATTGCTGTCTACGAGTTTCATTCTGCAGAGTCCTGCAGACTGGCAGATATCGTGATCCGCTTAAAAGTAGCCCTGAAGATGAAGAAGGACCTCACAGATGACGAGTTTTACCGGTTGATGAAATGTGATACGCTTCTTAAGGAATTCAATACCTTAATCAATTTCTATAAGGAACTCATTCAGCGAAAAAAAGAGTTGCATCAGGATAATGGGGCGCTATAAACGACTAACTCTACCTCTCTGTTGACATATCTGTTTTCTTTATACGTTTCCTTTCCCAGTTTCCTAAGCATTCTGTAATGAGATCTTAAGGCATCCCAAAAGGTAGTACATTCATTGTACGGCAAATCAAATTCTGCTGCGGTTTGTTTAACGATCAACCCAATTGCAGGGTAATGAATATGACATATCTTTGGAAAAAGGTGGTGTTCCACCTGTCTGTTTAAGCCACCACATAAGAATGCGGCCAATTGACTTTCTACAGCAAAATTAGCGGTTGTCTGAAGCTGGTGGGCTGCCCAGGCTTCTTCAATATTACCTTCCTGATTTGGAAAGGGAAATTCCGTTGCTTCTACCACATGTGCGAGCTGAAATACCAGACCAAGTACTAAGCCTTGTGCAAATTGCATCACCAGAAAGCCAATGATAAACTGCCACCAGGTTACATTCATCACCAGGAGTGGAAGGCCGATAAAGAGGAAGTAATAGATTGCTTTATAAAAGAAGAGGTTAAAATATTCAATTCTGGGGTGACTCAATACGTGTTCTCCGATTTTTTTCTGAAAGAACTTCTTATAATCCTTTCTGAATACCCATGATAGCATCGCCAGACTGTATAATGCGAAAGCATAGAAGTGCTGATATTGCTGTACCCTGTTGACTGTTTCAGCCGTAGAGAAGCGAATCAGACCGGGGGCAACATCGATGTCTTCATCGTGTCCGGCTATATTGGTATAGGTATGGTGTACTATATTATGGCAAATGTTCCAGACATAAGGACTGGCGCCAATCAGGTTGAACACAAAACTGAATATTTTGTTGACCGTCGGATTTGGCGATAAAGCTTTGTGAATGGCATCATGACACACATTAAAGCCAACAAAAGCCCCAAACATCCCAAGAAGAATGGCCAGTAAAAGCATAATTGGCAGACTCAGATTGCCGAGCAGAAGCAGGAGATAAATACCGGTTAATCCACTGATAAAGAAAAAAACCTTGAACCACATGGCAGAATTGGCATGTGTTGAAATCTTGTTTTCAATGAAGTAGGCATCAACCCGCTTCCGTACTGTAGTATAAAATGTAGACTTATTGGCATTCGTAAACCTGACCTTTTTTGTCATAAACTTGTTTTCCCCTAAAAATGAATCGCTTTCTCCCCGTGTAATTTTGGCTAATGTACCATAATTAAACAGGTACCTACTGCTTTCTTATATTATTATTTAGTTACGAAAATACCAGCGGTTTAGATTTTCATCTATATTTACCGGAATTAATGGTTCCATATCAATCATTATTGAAAAATAGATGGAGAGCGTAAATATCAAGCAATTAGCTAAGGCACTGAATTTATCCACTTCAACGGTATCCAGGGCTTTTAGAGACAATAGTGACATCAGTAAGGAGACCAAAGAAAAGATACTGGCAAAGGCTAAGGAATTAAATTATCAACCGAATCACTATGCCAGTAACCTCAGGGAACAGAAAAGTAAAACCATCGCGGTAATTGTTCCGGAACTGGCAAATAACTTTTTCTCACAGGCCATTCACGGAATTGAAAGGGTGGCAAGGGATAAGGGATATCATATTCTGATCTATGCTACGGAGGATGATTATGAGAAAGAGGTTTCTTTTATAAGACACCTTCATAACGGACGGGCAGATGGGATCATTATGTCCGTATCAGGAGAAGCAAATGACCATACTTATTTGAATGAACTGAGCCAGAAACGGCTTCCCCTGGTCTTCTTTGACCGTGTTTATGAAGATATCGTTACACCCAGGGTAATCACAAACGATTACGACAGTAGCTTTGCTGCTACCCAGCACCTGATCAAACAAGGCTGTAAACAGATTGCATACCTGGTAATTAATAAAAATCTGTCAATTGGAAAGTTCAGAATGCAGGGCTATATCGATGCCCTGGCAAAATACAATATTCCTTTTGACGACCGTTTAGTGGTAGATTGTACGAATAGCTATAAAAAGAATGAAACGATCCTGAAGCGTATGTTGCTGGATGTGAGGCCTGATGGAGTATTTACTTCCGTAGAGAGACTTGCATTTGCGACCTACTACGCCTGCTATGACCTTAAGATATCCATCCCTGAGGACCTTTTAGTTATTGGTTTTTCCAGTCTGGAGATTGCTCCTTTATTAAATCCTTCTCTGACTACCATTACGCAACCTGCAACAGAGATAGGAATACAGGCGGCAAACCTGTTGTTTAAGATGTTGGAACGGCCTGAAGAGATCAATCCAAGTGAGAAAATTATACTGAATTCCAAACTGATCAAAAGAAGATCTACAGAACGGAATTAAGCTTAGCTTTTTATCCTTCTTTTTATGATTTTCAATCTGCGGAAAATAGAGGAATATATACAGAATTCTGCTGCGGTTTTTCTCCATTTTCAAGCTTCAAAAATCCCCTGTATTTTCGGATTTAAAACTTTATTTTTTTTTAAAATTCAAGCCGTAAAAAGCAGCATATTTTTAGCGTTTAAATCAGCGTTTTTTTGAAAAAAATAATCTGGATTTTCCGATTTCACGCAGAATTCAAGATGAAATTTAAAAGCGATGGAAAGAAATGTGTGGATAATCTCGGGAACGTTCCCGGTATCGTTCCCAGTAAACTGAGGAAAATATGGTAAGTGTAAAAAATACACTAATAAATTAAAAAATGATTTATAATTAGTTGATACACAGTATGTAAAAGTTTGTTTTCTCGATTTTGTGAAAAATGAACCTGCAAATTTATAAGCACGTTTTGGAGATTTTTAAGTATAAAATATGGTGTGAAAAAAAAATATAATATAAAATTTTGATTTCTGAGGTGGGCGTGTAAATTTACCATAAGTGTTACATACACTTAACATTAACCAAATATTTACATTAAAAAAGAGCCCAAATATGAAAGTATTTTACCTGATGAAGCATAGTCTTTTGGTGTGGTTAGCCCTGATCACATTGACGGCAAATGCGCAAACCAGTTCCTTAACCGGAAAGGTACTTGATGAGACCGGACAACCTTTGCCAGGAGCATCTGTTCAGATCAAAAATCTCCAGAAGAGTACCACTACTACAGGAGATGGTGCGTATACACTCGGCGGACTGAGTAATGGGACTGTAACAGTGACTGTTAGCTATATCGGCTATCAATCTCACAGTCAGGAGGTCAGCATCAAAGGAAACACCAATGTTAATTTCAATTTAAAACCCAGTGCAGAAAGCCTTAATGAGGTAATTGTTGTAGGTTATGGTAAGCAAACCAGAAGAGAGATCACGGGTTCAATTGCAAAAGTTACCGGTGATCAGATTGCTTCTACTCCTGCACCTTCATTTGAATCAGCTCTGGCCGGTAGGGCTGCGGGTGTACAGGTGACTACAGGATCGGGAATCGCAGGATCTTCTGCACAAATCAGAATCCGCGGAATCGGATCAATTTCTGGTGGTGGTGAGCCATTATATGTAATTGACGGAATTCCAATGACCTCAGATATTTTTTCAGGTGCAGGAGCAAATGGGGATGGCAGAGTCCGTTCAGGTTTTAATCAAAACCCATTGGCTACCTTAAATCCAAATGATATCGAATCTGTTGATATCCTGAAAGATGCCGGTGCTGCGGGTATCTACGGATCCAGGGGAGCAAACGGGGTCATCCTGATCACGACTAAACGTGGTAAATCAGGCGCTCCAAAGTTTAGTTTCTCTTCAAAGGTTGGATTGTCAGGTGCGTCTAACAGACCACATTATACCAATAGTGAGCAATGGCTACAACTTCGCCAGGAAGCATGGGAAAATGATGGCAATACCGGTCTGGCTCCTTTGCCAACTCCGATTACCTGGGAAGAGGCACGAAAAACAGATACAGACTGGTGGGACTTAACCACAAGAGAGGCCGTTTCTCAGGATTATAGCCTTTCTGTAAGTGGTGGTGGGAAGAAATATAAAACATTTTTAAGCGGAGCATGGAGCGATAACCCTTCTTATATTGTAGGAAATACCTATAAAAGGTTAAGTACCAGAGGTAATCTTGATTATACTTTCAGTGATAAACTAAGTGTGAATTTATCTTCCAGCTGGGCACAAGGTGATAACAAACGTATCTTGGCAGGCTGGGCAGGAGGAATTGGAGATGCCATGTCTTCGGCCTTGCCTATTTACCCGGTTTATAAAGATCCGGCCACCAATGAAGGAAATCCTTATTTCTTCAACGGAGCGAATCCGGTAAGGTCTCAGGAAAATACCGATTGGAGAACACTCGATACCCGTTGGATTTCCAATGTTTACCTGAATTATACACCCATCAAGGATTTGACGATTCGTATTGGAGGTTCATTAGATTATAACGATACACAGGAAGACCGTTTTCAAAGTAAATACCTGATTGATGGGGCAAAACCTGTAAATGGACAATCACTTCGTTTTCCGGTATGGGTAACCAATTACAACACCAACGCAACGGCTACTTACAACTTCAAGTTTACCGATAAACATAAGTTTACTGCATTGGCAGGTGTTGAATATCAAAGGTCAGTAACGAAACAATATGCAAGAATTGAATTGTTTGGCGAAAATGCAACAGGGGTATTCCATAAAAACCCGGAACTGCTGGATCTTGCCGGTAAATTTTATGTGAATGATAATGGTGGCTTAATAGCGCCGGATGGACGTTGGGCATTTGGTTCTGTGTTTGCCAGGTTAAACTATACCTATAATGACAAATTTGTCATTCAGGCATTGGCACGTACGGACGGTTCTTCCCGTTTCGGTCCGAACAATAAGTATGGCTTTTTCCCTGCCATCTCGGGGGCATGGATTGCCAGTCAGGAAGATTTTGTGAAATCTTTAAACTGGATTTCTCTGTTGAAACTTCGTGCTGGTTACGGAATTACCGGAAATGCGAATATCCCTTCTGATAATTGGCGCTCTTATTATAAAGTTGATGGGGGTACCTATGCAGGCGAACCTGTAATTTATCCTTCGCAACTTGCCAATCCTGACCTGAAATGGGAGGACATCCGTAGTATTGATCTTGCACTGGAATATGGATTCTTAGACAACAGGATTACAGGTGAGATCTCTTATTATAATAAGAAAACCACAGATGCCTTGCTGAGTGTTTTTTTACCTGACCATGTTGGGTATGATAGCCAGTACAGAAATCTCGGTAAGATCAGAAACCAGGGTTTTGAACTGGGCATCAACTCAAAAAATATTGTGACCAAGGATTTCAGCTGGACCACAAATTTCAACATTGCGACCAATAACAACAAAATTCTTGATGTTGGAGGTTTGCCTTCAGAGGCCATTCAGGGTGGTACAAACGACACCCGTGTAATTGTAGGTTTCCCTATAGGAACAAACTATCTGGTACGTTATGTGGGAGTTGACCCTGCCGATGGAAATCCGATCTGGTTGGATAGAGATGGCAATCAAACCAAGACCTATAGTCCTGATAACCGTGTTGCAGCTGGTAAAGTAACTCCTGATTTTTCCGGAGGCTTAACCAACACTTTTAACTATAAAGGCTTTGAGTTTTCTACTTTATTCACCTTTGTGAAAGGGCAGGATTTATGGGATAACTCAGCGAAGTTCCAGTTCCAGGGTGCTTCTACTCAAAACTGGGTAGTGAGAGAAGATTTCTTTGACCGCTGGCGTAAACCGGGAGATATTGCTAAATATCCACGTTCCTATTATAATACAGCCAATGGATACCCGGGAGTGACCTCTCAATCCCTGTTCAATTCCAATATGTTCCTGTATGATGGATCTTACATCAAACTTAAACAGGCAACAATTGCTTATACCCTTCCTGCGGAAGCGATGAGAAAGTTAAAACTGAGTAACGTGAAATTTTATGTAACAGGGGTAAATCTGTTGACCTTCACCAAATATCCAGGTGGAGATCCGGAGGTTGCCCGTGATTATGAGAATGCGACAGATCGTAACCTGAGTGCCAATGTCACTTACCTTACTCCGCCGCAGCAAAAATCATTCATATTAGGCGTAAACCTTAATTTTTAAATTTTTAAGAACAACCAGAGATGAAAACATTAAACCGATATATATTCAGCTTTCTGACTGCCACAACGGTGTTGGGTTTTCAGGGCTGTGACAAAGCACTGGAATTAGATGCATTGGGAGGAATTGAGAAAGAAGCGGTCTTTGCTTCAGAAGAAAACGTAAAATCCTTATTAAACTCTGTGTATACCGTTATTGGTTCACAAAAGTGGAACAGTGGAAGGAACCAACAGTTTAATGATTTGTTGGGGGACGAATTTTTTGGTGCTCAGCTTGGCTCTACCAAAGGTGAGGTCTATAACCGCAATACCAGCGTTTTCAACGATGATACCAAGGCCTTTCATAAAGAACCTTATTTTGCCATTCAGCGTTCCAATCAGGTATTGGATAACATTGGAATTGTTTCTGCAGCTTTTAAGGACAATGCCGAAGGACAAGCCAAATTTGCGAGGGCACTAGGGCATTTTGATCTCGTGAAATTATTTGCACAACCGTATAACACGAATTCTGATAATAGTCATCCGGGTATTGTCTTACAACTAACGGTAAGTACAGAAAGTGCAGTCGCCAGATCTACTGTGAAACAAGTCTATGATCAGGTGATTCTGGATCTTAAAGATGCAGAAGCCAAACTACCTTCTCAGAATGGAAATTATCCTACAAAATGGGCAGCCAAAGCTTTATTAGCACGCGTTTATTTTCAGATGAATAAATTCACTGAAGCTTACAACTATGCAAATGATGTACTGGTTAATGGTTTGAGTGTCAGGAACCAGAATTATGCACAGATTGGCTTTACAGAGCTGGATTATGCCGATCGCTTTTCTGTAGCCGGTTCAAAAGAATCGATTTTTGAAATTGTGAATGAGAAGGGATTATCGGGTCGGTCCGACAGTTACCGAGCTCTTTACAAATCAGAAGGTAACAATCCGGAGATGAAACTGATGAACAGTTTTTATACGGCAAATACTTCTGATGTAACGGATAAGCGTGGCATTGCCTGGTATGTTAAAGGAATATCCGCGGATTTTAAGTTACTCAAGAAATTTGATGTACAAAACTTTACAACTACCCTGATCCATTTTACAGAAATGAAACTGATCAGGGCAGAATCTGCAGCAGAAACCGGACAAAATCTAACCGTAGGTCTCGCCGATCTGAATGACATTAAATCCCGTGCTTATGGTACTTCAGCAGTACTTTTACCCGCAAATGCCAGTGCTGCGCTATTGAGAGATCAGGTACGTGTTCAACGTGAGAAGGAAATGATTGGTGAAGGTGACCGCGCGCAGCAGATCAAGAGAATCGGTGCAAAAGGAGAAGCTTCTTTCAGTCGTGGGGTAGTATGGAATTGTAACGGGATGATACTTCAGTTCCCTGGTTCTGAGTTTAATCTGAATCCTTTATTCGTTAAAAACCCTGAGGGTGGATGTAATTAAAAATATACAGATATGAAAAAATTAAAATATATCATTTTCCTGCTGGTGGTTTTATCTGCTGCGGCATGTAAAAAAGATCAGTTAAAAGACATCGGTGAGCCGCGTAAGGTAGTCAATGCGATGAAGGGAAACTGGACCCTGAATTCGGTAATCCAGGTAGATGAATACGCCAAAGACAAACTGTTCCCCTTCACTGCAGTTGACCTCACCGGACTTTATCCTTATCGTGAAACTAAACTAACCCTCAATACCACTGAAGACAATAAGCCGGCAACGTTTAACATCTCTTTCGGCAATTCTCCAAAGTTTCTTAAGACAACTCAGGGTAACTGGACTGTAGATAATTACGATACTCCTCAAACTATGACACTGACCAATGGCACGACGACTGATCAGATCAGTCTTGGTAAATATGGATTGTTGGACCAGGGCGAGTTATTGCTGAGTGTTAAAAAATATCAGGTAGGCAGCGATGGTAAGAAAACGCTCGTGTTATCTAATAATTACTATTTCAAAAAAGCCAATTAAACAGTCATAAAATGAAAAGAATTTACAAATTATCGCTGATTGCCTTTTTCTGTTTGATTGGCATTACTGCGGAGGCGCAGAAAGCACAAATAAAATATACCGTAACGCCCGGGGTATTTACTCCGGAAGATGAAGTGGTGGTGGAGATTGATCTTGCAGGATCATCATTGGCTGGAAAAGAGCCTTATATCTGGGCTTTCGGAGCTGGAGATGCCATTACAAATACGCTATGGACCAGTTCTCCCGACATTGCGAAGTTCACTAAAGTGACCGGCGATAAATGGAAATTTGTCTTTATAGGCACTACTCTTTATAATAAAGGAGCATCGGAACTGATCGATAAACCTTTTAGCTTTTTGGTAAAAACAAAAGATGGTGGTATCCAATCTGAGGATTTCAGTCCGACAAAGTTCTCTCCAATTATGTTTGTACCTACACTATTGAGACATTTTCCTTTACGTACAAGTCAGTACGATGCACTGAGTTTATACCTGGATCAGCGTTATGCTTCTACAGCCAATAATCAACGCTTTTCTGCAACTGGGGTCAATATCAAACTATTGGATGCTGCCGGTAATCTTGTCGGACAGGAAAAGAAAAACCTTCCTCTTGTTAAGCAAAAAGACGGTTCTTCCGGTTATACCTTCTTACCTGAAATTTTGTTTACTATTCCAGACGGTCAGGTGGTAAATAAGGTGGTGTACAGCTTTACAGGGACTGTAAAAGATGTAAATGGGGTAACGGTTTCTTATACCACCGAAGAAGCGGAAGTTGTATTTCTGGACCTTAAATAACACGCAATCATGAAGAAAATACTAAGCCTGGTCATCATTGCTGTAATTGCAATTGCCGGTTGTAAACAAAACGAATTCGACAATACGATAAAAGGGGAGGCCCTCGGGAGCTTTATCCTGAAAAGTCCTGAAATGAATGCGATGCTGGCACTTAATTCTGCCACACCGGATCAACAGGTACTGATAGAATGGTCGGCGGCATTACCTGGTGTAAATACCCCGGCAACTTATACCTGGATCGCAGCACTTAAAACCGGATCGCTTGATGCTCCTTTACTGGAAATTCCTTCCGATAATAAGGGATTGGCGAACAAATTGAGCATTACGGAGAAAGCTTTGGATGAAGCCCTGAAAGCAAAAGGTATTGCTGAAGGAATAAAAACAGAGCTGATCTGGACGGTCCTTGCAAAGAATGGAAGTGTAAGCCTGCGTGCAACAGAAACATTTAACCTTTCCATCACCCGTTTTGGGGATGGAACCTCAAAGTTTGCACTCTATGCACCGGCATCTACATTTGATGTGGTGTCGATAGAACCTGTTTCTTCTGCTGAATTGCTGAAGTTCAAATGGCAAAAATCCTTTCCCACCAAGGCTGGAAGCAATGTTACTTATAAAGTGAAGTTCATTAAGAACAGTGGTGATTTTAACACACCTTTAATGGAGTTTATTGCTGCTAATAATGGAGCAGACAGCACTTTTTCTATTACTTATAAAGATCTTGATCTGGCAATGAAAACGGCGGGATTAACTGATCAGTTCCGTCTGGATAGTTTAAAGTGGAATGTGGAAGCGAGTTCAGGTGCTTTTAAGAAGTTTGCTGACTACTCCAATGACCTGGTGATCAAGCGTGGAACAAAACCGACGATGTACCTTATTGGCAGTGCCACGCCTGCAGACTGGATTAATGAGGCCAATAACGCACTAATTCCTGAAATGACTGCTGTGGGGGATGGAAAATGGACGATTACATTATCATTAAAAAAGGGAGGTTTTAAGTTTATTCCTAAAAAAGGAAGCTGGGATCCGAGTTATGGCGGAAGTCCGGGTGGAAGCGATCTTGGTGGAGATGACATCAACATACCAGAAGCCGGTACTTATACTGTTACCCTCGATGAGTTGAACAAAAAATATACTGTAGTAAAGAACTAAATATTCCTTCCTAATTTTTAAAGCATGAGACGATTGTCATTTATACTCTTCTTACTTTTTTCCAATGCTGTTTTCGCCCAATCCAGGTTAGACCGCATTGAACCCATGAACTGGTGGGTGGGGATGCATAACCCTAAACTTCAGCTCCTGATTCATGGAGATCAGATTGCGAAATATGAAGTCAGGATTAATTATCCCGGAGTAAAGCTGCTGGAAGTTCAGAAGGTGGAGAATCCAAACTACCTGTTTGCGGATCTCGAAATCTCTGCAGCAGCCAAAGCTGGTAAAATGACCATTGGATTTTTTCTCAATGGGAAGAAAGGGTTTGAATATGCTTATGAATTAAAAGAAAAAAATAAAAAAACAGACAGGATTCAGGCAGTAACAGGTAAAGACCTGATTTACCTGCTCATGCCCGATCGTTTCTCTAACGGAGACCCAAAGAATGATGTCGTAAAGGGAATGAAGGAAACAAAGTTGAACCGGGATTCCATGTATTATCGCCATGGTGGCGATTTGCAGGGCTTGATCAATAAGCTGGATTACCTGAAAGACCTCGGTATAACTGCCATTTGGATGACGCCTGAAATTGAAAATGATATGGCATCAGCTTCTTATCATGGCTATGCAGCAACAGATCATTATAAAATTGATCCCAGGTATGGCACTTTAGCATTGTATAAAACCCTTGTGGATAAAATCCATGAGAAAGGGATGAAGATAGTGAAAGACATTGTGCACAACCATATGGGAACAGGGCATTGGTTCTTCAAAGACATGCCAATGAAAAGCTGGGTCAACGAATGGCCGGCCTATACGCAGACCAGTTATCGTGATGAACCAGTCATGGATCCTCATGCTTCAAAAACAGATCAAAAGAAAATGCTGGATGGTTGGTTTGTCCCTACAATGCCGGATTTTAACCAAAGAAACCCTTTAGTGCAGAATTACATTACCCAGAACCACATCTGGTGGATCGAATATGCCGGCATCGATGGATTAAGGCTTGATACTTATCCCTACAATGATCCGGAATATATGAAAGACTGGGCCGGTAAAGTAAAGGCAGAATTTCCTTCACTATCCATCTTTGGAGAGACATTGGTGAACTCTGCTGCGGCACAGGCCTACTTTACCGGAGGAAACACCGTAAGCAGGGGCTTTGATACCGAACTGCCGGGGGTTACTGATGCGGTGATGAAAAACGCCATTTACGAAGCATTAAACGGAAAGTCAGGCTGGACAGATGGTGTCTTCAGGTTGTACACTACCGTTGCCCAGGATTTCCTTTACCAGAATGCGGACCGCAATGTGATCTTTCTGGACAACCATGACATGAGCAGATTTTATTCCATGGTAAACGAAGACCTGAATAAATACAAATCCGGTATGGCATTGTTACTTACCCTTCGCGGCATTCCTCAGGTCTATTATGGAACAGAAATTCTGATGAAGAATTACTCCAACCCTGATGGTCTGGTCCGTTCAGATTTCCCTGGCGGATGGGTCGGCGACAAATCCGATAAGTTTACTGCGGCAGGACGTACTGCACAGGAAAATGAAGCCTGGAACTACTTCCGTACCCTTGCGAATTACAGAAAAAACAGTCCCGCATTACAAAGCGGCAAAATGATGCAATACGTACCTGAAAATGGAGTATATACTTATTTCAGATACCTGCCGGAAGGTGGGAAAACGGTAATGGTTATCGTCAATGGGGATGATCAGGCCAAAAACCTGGAAACCTCAAGATTTGAGGAGCGCATATCCGGAGCGACAACTGCGATAAACATCATTACAAAAGAACAATTGAATACATTAAAAACCATTGCTGTGCCTGCAAAGACCACATTGGTACTTGAACTAAACTAAATGCAACAAATCGAAAGACATATCGCCTGCATATTTGACCTGGATGGCGTGTTGGTAGACACTGCAGTTTATCATTATAAGGCCTGGAAACAACTGGCCAATTCAATGGGTTTTGACTTTACTGAACATCAGAATGAGCAGTTGAAAGGAGTAAACCGGATGCGTTCATTAGATATGATTCTCCAATGGGGAGGAGTAGAGAAATCTGCCGAAGAAAAAGACCTACTGGCTGCCAGAAAAAATGAATGGTATGTAGCCATGATCAGTAAAATGACGGAGGCAGAACTTTTACCTGGTTCGCTGCAGCTTTTGAGGGAGCTTAAACTAAAGGAAACAAAAATTGCATTGGGCTCTGCCAGTAAGAACTCTTCCCTCATTTTGGAGCGTACCGGGCTGACCCATTTCTTTGATGCAATTGTAGACGGAAACTCTGTGACGACTTCTAAACCAGACCCCGAGGTTTTCTTAAAGGCTGCGGAATTGCTGCATGCCAGGCAGGAAGATTGCGTGGTATTTGAAGATGCCGCTGCCGGAGTACAGGCAGCAATTTCGGCCGGAATGAAAGTCGTAGGGATAGGAACAATAGAAAACCTGCCGGGGTCAGATCTGGTCATTAAAAACCTCTCGGAAATTACAGTAACAGAAATTGAAAGACTGAAAGGTCTGAATACAGATAAAAGATAACGTATTCCGGTTTAATCACCCCCGGAATATCAGAGCAGAATATAAGATGAAGAATTACATAAAAGCAGACGAGTGGAACATTATTGAGGAAGGTTTTGATCCTCATTTGAATAAAATATCGGAGAGTTTATTCAGTATTGGTAATGGGCGGATGGGGCAACGTGCCAATTTTGAAGAAAGCTATTCCGGAGAAACCTTACAGGGCAATTATGTTGCCGGTGTATACTATCCGGACAAAACACGTGTTGGATGGTGGAAAAATGGCTATCCTGAGTATTTTGCCAAAGTACTCAATGCAACCAACTGGATTGGAATCCATATTCAGATTGGAGAAGAAACGCTGGACCTGAATACTTGTAAGGTAACAGAATTTAAGCGTGTCCTAAACATGAAAGAGGGAACGCTGAGCCGTAGTTTCAGGGCTGAACTGAAGAGCGGAAAGATCATCGAAGTAGAAGCCGTTCGTTTTTGCAGTATCGCAGACGACGAAGTCGCTGCTCTGCATTACCGTCTTTCAGCCATCAATTTTGATGGAGAGGTTAAGCTGACTTCCTTCCTGGATGGAGATGTGAAAAACCAGGATTCCAATTATGACGAGAAATTCTGGGATCTCGTAACCCAGGAGCAGGATCAAAATACCGATTACCTCGTATTACGCACTAAGAAAACAGAGTTTGATGTATGTACTGTTAGCCGGACAACACTCTTAAAAAACGGAGAAAAACAGACTTTAAACGCTGTTTCTAAAGATAAATACCTTGGGCAAGAGGCTAGCCTGCTATTAAAGCAAGGTGAATCTGTTGACCTTTATAAAATTGCTGCAAACCTGTCTTCTCAGAATTACGATAAACAGCAATTGTTAGCTGAAGCGAAGCAGAGGATCGGCATGGCATCAGAAAAAGGTTTCTCACAATTGTTGAAAGAACAGGCCGAAGCATGGGCGAAAAAATGGGAAGAAGGAGATATTGTCATTGAAGGTGACATCGCCGCACAACAAGCCATCCGTTTTAATATTTTTCAGCTCAATCAAACCTATACCGGAAAAGATGCCCGTTTAAATATCGGACCTAAAGGTTTTACCGGTGAAAAGTACGGAGGTTCTACCTACTGGGATACCGAAGCCTATTGTATTCCTTTTTACCTGTCTGTTGCTCCTCAGGAGGTGGCTAAAAACCTATTGGTTTATCGCTATAAACAACTCGGTAAAGCCATAGAAAATGCAGCGAAACTTGGATTTAAAGATGGCGCGGCCCTTTATCCAATGGTGACCATGAATGGCGAAGAATGCCATAATGAATGGGAAATCACTTTTGAAGAGATCCATAGAAACGGCGCAATTGCCTTTGCCATTTTCAACTACATCAGGTATACAGGTGATGAAAGCTATCTGGCAAAATACGGACTGGAAGTGCTGATCGGTATTGCCCGTTTCTGGAAACAAAGGGTAAACTGGAGTGCCGATAAGAACAAGTTTGTCATGCTTGGTGTAACCGGACCAAATGAATATGAAAATAACATCAACAACAACTGGTATACCAATAAACTGGCAGCCTGGTGTCTGAAATATACCATTACTGCGGCAGCGAAAGTAAAAGAACAAGCTCCGGAACAATACCTGGAAATCATCCGGAAGACCGGACTTCAGGAAACAACGGAATTCCAGGACTGGACATCAGTTGCCGAACAAATGTATTATCCTTATGATCAGAAATCTGATGTTTTCCTGCAACAGGATGGATTTTTGGATAAGGAACAAGTCCTGGTAAAAGACCTTCCGGCATCAGAACGCCCCTTAAACCAGAAATGGAGCTGGGACAGGATTTTACGCTCCTGCTTTATCAAACAGGCAGATGTATTGCAGGGCATGTACTTCTTTGAAGATGAATTTGATTTAGAAACCCTGCGCCGGAATTTTAATTTCTATGAAAGCAGAACGGTTCATGAAAGCTCATTATCGCCATGCGTTCACAGCATCTTAGCAGCAAAGCTGAATGACGAAGAGAAAGCCTATGAGTTTTACCTCCGCACAGCCCGTCTGGATCTTGACGATTATAACAACGATACCGAAGATGGTTTACACATCACCTCTATGGCTGGTACCTGGATGAGTGTGGTTGAAGGTTTTGCCGGAATGCGTGTACGTAACGGACAATTAAACTTTCAGCCGTTTTTACCTGAGAACTGGAATGCTTTTTCTTTCAGCATTGGTTTTAGAGGAGTACAGTTAAAGGTTAGAATTACGGCCACTGAGATCAGTATCCTGAACAATTCTGATCAGGAATTACAGATTGTGATCTTTAATCAGGTTTATCCGGTTCCTCATGGAGAAAAGGTGATCTCCTATAAAGGAGCACTGGCATGAGTGTAAGTTTCAGAAATATTACTTTGATCATATTGATGTATATAGGATCTTCAGATATGAGTATGGCACAAAGCAAACCCATTATTTATCAAATGTTGCCCCGGTTATTCGGCAATCAGCAAGGCAACAACATTCCTTATGGTACAATCGCACAAAACGGAAGCGGAAAGTTTGAAGACATTAGTTTTAAAGCGTTGGATGGCCTGAAGGAATTGAGTGTTACCCATGTCTGGTATACCGGTGTAATTGCCCATGCCAGTCTGACGGATTACAGCGCCTTCGGGATTAAACCCGATGATGCTGATGTGGTGAAAGGACGTGCCGGATCGCCTTATGCCATCAGGGACTATTATGATGTAGATCCTGATCTGGCAGTAGATGTAAAAAACCGTATGGGGGAGTTTGAAGCCCTCATCTCCCGCACACACCAAAAAGGGCTTAAAGTGCTCATTGATTTTGTGCCGAACCATGTGGCCCGTCATTACCATTCTCTGGCGAAACCAGCAGGAGTGGAGGATTTTGGTGCCCGTGATGATGTGAATAAAAGTTTTAGCCCTGCAAATGATTACTATTATGTTCCGGGCAAACCTTTTGTTGTTCCGGCCAATGAAGAACAGCAGAATCTGCTGACCCCGCTAAAAGATCGCCAGTTTGAGGAAAACCCAGCTAAGGCAACCGGAAATAATGTGTTTTCTCAAAGCCCCTCAAACAACGATTGGTATGAAACTGTAAAACTGAACTACGGCGTAGATTACGGAGAGGGAGAAAAGAAATATTTTGACCCTATTCCGGGAGTATGGACAAAAATGCGTGACATTTTGGTCTATTGGGCCGGCAAAGGAGTAGATGGATTTCGTTGCGATATGGCCGAAATGGTGCCGGTAGATTTTTGGGTATGGGTGATTCCGGAAGTTAAAAAACAATATCCTGACCTGATTTTTATTGGGGAAGCCTATAATCCGGCAGTGTATAAAGAATATCTGTATACGGGGCAGTTTGACTACTTATATGATAAAGTAGGATTGTATGACGGCTTAAAAAAGCTGATCAGAAACGAACCCGGAGCTAGTGTCAAAGACATTAGTAAAGTCTGGCAGGTAGAAAGTGCTGGTTTTGGCGACAAAATGCTGCGCTTTCTGGAAAACCATGATGAGGAAAGAATTGCTTCCGCTGGATTTGCCGGTAATGCTGCTTATGCCATTCCGGCAATGGTGGTTTCTGCGACTTTATCTGCCGGTCCGGTGATGATTTATTTCGGCCAGGAAGTTGGGGAGCCCGGAAAAGGAACTGAAGGATTCGGTGGTGAGGACAACCGGACCACGATCTTCGACTATTGGGGTGTGCCTGAACATCAGAAATGGATGAATAAAGGTGCTTTTGATGGTGGCCTTCTCAATAAGGAACAACAACAATTGAGAGCTTTCTATAAACAATTGATGAAAATTTCAGGGACTTCAGAAGCCGTACTGAAAGGAGATCTGGTGGAAGTTCCTTTAGCTACGGAACGAGCTTATGCTTTTATCCGGCATACAGAAAATCAGCGTTTGCTGATTGTGGCTAATTTTGACCGGAGCCAGTCGGTGACTCAGGACCTGAACCTTCCCGAAAACCTGTTAAAAGGAAAAGTTATCACACAAGCTGTAGATTTATTAAACGGAACCAGGATTGACCATACTGCTCAGTCTGTCTCATTAAAGGTATTGCCGGGAACGGCACAAATCATAGAATTTTAATTAATTGCCCGATGGAAAAGAAAATTGCTGTAAGTAAACCAAGACTATCATCGTTACAAATATTTAACCTGAGTGCCGGTTTCTTTGGCATTCAGTTTGGGTTTGCCTTACAGAACGGAAATGCATCCAGGATTTTGCAAACCTATGGGGCAGATGTAGAACACCTCTCTCTTTTTTGGCTGGCAGCTCCTCTTACAGGGATGATCGTTCAACCAATTATCGGTTATTACAGTGATAAGACCTGGAACCGGTTCGGAAGAAGAAGACCTTATTTCCTGATTGGGGCAGTATTGACAGCGCTTGCTTTAATCCTGATGCCCAATTCGGCAGCTATGGCCAGTCTTTTACCACCAATCATTATAGGTGCAGGGATGCTCATGATCATGGATGCCTCTATTAACGTGGCCATGGAACCTTTCCGTGCATTGGTGGCTGATAAGCTGCCGGAGGAGCAGAGGAGCTTTGGTTTTTCCATGCAGACCTTTCTGATTGGTGCGGGGGCCATCGCCGGTTCCTGGCTACCTTACCTGTTATCTGAATATGCAGGGGTTTCGAAAGTGGCTGGCCAGGGACAGATTCCAAACAATGTCATCTATTCTTTTTATGTAGGTGCTGCGGTATTGGTACTGACCATATTATGGACCGTGGTCACTACAAAAGAATATCCACCTGAAGAGATGGAACGTTACCATGGCGAATCTTTGGAAACGGAAAACAAAGGGATCATGTCCATTTTTACTGATTTTTCAAAGATGCCTTTAACGATGAAACAATTGGGCTTAGTTCAGTTTTTCTCCTGGTTTGCCCTGTTCTCTATGTGGGTTTTTACCACACCGGCGATTGCACAGCACATTTATAAAGTTGCACCGGGTGATACTTCCTCTGTGAGATTTGCAGATGCCGGGAACTGGGTAGGTATTTTATTTGGTGTTTATAATGGGGTATCTGCAATATATGCTTTGCTCTTGCCCTCAATTGCCCGGATAACGAGCAAGAAAATCGCACATGCCTTCTCTTTAACAGCAGGTGGGATAGGTTTATTGTCTATTTACTTCATCAGCAATCCACAATACCTGATCTTTTCCATGATTGGTATTGGACTGGCCTGGGGAAGTATCCTGTCGATGCCCTATGCAATTCTATCCAGCTCGATCCCTGCCCGTAAAATGGGGGTATATATGGGGATTTTTAATTTCTTTATCACCATGCCACAAATTGTCAACGGTTTCTTTGGTGGCATGATCGTAGAAAAATTCTATGATGGTAAGGCCATTTATGCGATTGTCATGGCTGGGGTATTTATGCTCCTTGGTGCGGTTTCCGTTTTGTACATCCGGAATAAAAAAGAATTGTAACCAGATTGATTGATTGACTTCCCTGAAAGCGAATAAAAGAGGAAAAACCTTGTCTGTCAGCTAAAAAGAGTAACAATTTTAAAGCATAGGATGCATTCATTGTGTTTAGTTTGATATTTATATCCATAAACCAACCTAAACCAATAATGAGAACAAAAGTATTTACCCTTGCATTGGCCTGTATGGGCTGTTTCGGTCTTTCTTATGCGCAAAAAGCACCACCAGCTAAATCAGAAAGCCCTGCAAAGAACGAACAGCAGGTAAGCCCTTCCAGGACCATCGTTCCCGAAAGTTCAGTCATCACCCAGCATCAGGCCACGATTAACGGGCAGCGCATAGCTTATAAAGCGACTGCGGGCACCCTGCCGGTATGGGATGAGGACGGAAAAGCCATTGCAGGTCTTTTTTATACTTATTATGAGCGTTCAGATGTTCAAAACCGGGATAGCAGACCCTTGGTGATCTCATTTAACGGAGGACCGGGCTCAGCTTCTGTATGGATGCACATCGCTTATACCGGACCTGTAGTTTTAAAGATTGATGATGAAGGTTATCCGGTACAACCTTACGGATACAAAGAAAACCCGACCTCTATTCTTGATGTCGCTGATATAATTTATATAGATCCTGTAAATACAGGCTACTCCAGGCCAACAAGTAAAGATGTTCCGGGAAGTAAGTTTTTTGGTGTCAATGCCGATATCAAATACCTGGCAGAATGGATCAATACTTTCGTCACCAGAAGCAACCGCTGGGCCTCTCCAAAATTCCTGATCGGGGAAAGCTATGGAACGACCCGCGTTTCCGGGCTGGCGCTGGAACTTCAGAACTCCCAATGGATGTACCTGAATGGAGTGATTCTGGTCTCGCCAACAGAACTTGGAATCGAAAGAAGCGGGCCAGTTGAAGCGGCTTTACGCTTGCCTTATTTTGCGGCTACTGCCTGGTATCATAAGGTCCTTCCCTCAGATTTGCAATCTAAAACATTGGCTGCCTTTTTACCGGAAGTGGAAGATTTCACCATCAATGAACTTTTACCGGCAATGGCAAAGGGCAATTTCCTGACGGAGCAAAAGAAGAAAGATATTGCGGCTAAGATGGCACGTTATTCCGGAATTTCAGAAAAGGTGATCCTGCAATATAACCTGGATGTTTCCACTAACTTTTTCTGGAAAGAGCTGCTGCGCGACAAAGGCTTTACCGTTGGACGTTTGGATTCCAGGTACAAAGGGATCGATAAAAATGATGGGGGAGAACGACCTGATTACAATGCCGAGCTGACTTCCTGGTTGCATTCATTTACCCCTGCGATCAATATGTACCTTAGAAATGAACTGAATTATAAAACCGATCTGAAGTACAATATGTTTGGCTCGGTAAGGCCATGGGACAACAGTAATGACAGGACCGGAGAGAACCTGCGACAGGCGATGGCACAAAATCCATACTTAAATGTGATGGTTCAATCGGGATATTTTGATGGGGCATGCGATTATTTTAATGCAAAATATAGCATGTGGCAATTAGATCCGGGAGGAAAATTAAAAGACAGATTGAGCTTTGAAGGCTATGAAAGCGGTCATATGATGTATTTAAGGAAGGATGACCTTTCTAAAGGAAACCGCCATATCCGTGAATTTATATTAAAATCTTTACCTAAACCCGGGGTGCCTGCGAAGTTTTAAATAAAATGTCTATTTTTACAGCCCACTTATGGAACAGATAAAAACATCATTTGATTTCGAAAAACCTTTAGCTGAATTGGCGCAGCAAATTGAAAAGGTTAAACAGGTTGCCGATAAAACCAAAGTAGATATGTCTGCTACACTAGCTGAACTGGAAGAGAAGCTGGCTGAGACCCAGTTAACACTTTACAGCCACCTTACCGGTTGGCAGAAGGTTCAGATGTCACGTCATCCGGAAAGGCCACAAACCCTGGATTACATCAGCATGATCTGCGATGATTTCATAGAAATGCATGGCGACAGGACTGTAAAAGACGACAAAGCTATTATTGGAGGTTTTGCAACTATTGCTGGTCAGACGGTAATGGTCATCGGACACCAGAAAGGTAAAAATACGAAAGAACGTCAGTACCGTAATTTTGGGATGGCCAATCCTGAAGGGTATAGAAAAGCATTGCGCTTAATGCGTCTTGCCGAGAAGTTCAATAAGCCTGTTATTTCTTTTATTGATACGATGGGTGCTTATCCCGGACTGGAAGCAGAAGAGCGCGGACAGGGGGAAGCAATTGCACGTAACCTGTTGGAGATGTCTGTACTTAAAGTACCGATCCTATGTTTTGTAGTAGGTGAAGGAGCTTCAGGTGGAGCATTGGGAATTGGAATCGGTGATCGTGTATATATGTTGGAACATACCTGGTATTCTGTAATTTCTCCGGAATCCTGCTCCTCTATTTTATGGCGCAGCTGGGATTATAAAGAAAGAGCAGCAGAATGTCTGAAACTGACTTCTGATGATATGTACAAAAATGAACTGATCGATGGCATCATTAAAGAGCCACTGGGAGGTGCACATCAGAATCCTGAGGCCATGGCTGAAACAGTGAAAGAACAGATCTTAAAAGACCTGAAAGAACTTAAAAAATTGAAAACGGATGCCATGATCACTAAGAGAATTGATAAATTCTGTGCAATGGGTGTGGTAAACGAATAAATGATAATAAAAGAATAAAAAGAAAGGCTGCAACTCAACACTGCGGCCTTTTCTTTTTTTATATCCTCCTTAAAACCGTTGCGCTATGATAAAGAAAATCGGATACGGCCTTGCCCTGATCATTTCCATTTTTGTCCTGGTTCTTTGTATCCTCTTCATCCGGCGGCCGGAACTGATGCGGGTGTTACGCTACCAGAGTCCGGATGCAGAAACCTATAAATTATACCCACAGTCTATAGTGCGTGCTGCGGATACTCCTTTTCATTTTGTAAAAGCAGAAAGGATGAGGGAGGATCTGGATTCCATTCGTGTCTTTGACCGCGACAAAAAAGAAATGTCCCTGAAGGCCTATCTGGAAGAAGGGAAGACCAATCTTTTTATGGTAATCAGGAACGACACCGTGATTTACCAGAAGTTTGCTCCCGGTTATAGCGATACTACTTTGACCACACTGTTTTCTGTCGCCAAGTCGATGGTATCCATTATGCTGGGGCAGGCGATTGAGGAAGGAAAGATCAAAAGCCTGGATGATCCGCTGCTGCGCTATGTTCCGGAATTGAAAAGTAATCCTGTATTTGATCAGCTGACTTTAAGGAATCTGATGGAGATGAAGTCAGGGCTGGAATTCAGTGGTATTGATGGTGGATTGGTTGCTGCCTTTTTATCTGATGAGGCTAAATACTATTATACCCAGGATATGAAGAAGGAGTTGTTAAAGCTCCGGGCAGAACATCCTCCGGGAAAGATCTGGAAGTATAAGAGTATTGATGTCCTTTTACTCAGCTGGGCATTGGAAAATGCGACAGGGAAAAAGACGGCGGCTTATTTTCAGGATAAAGTCTGGACCAGAATCGGAACAGAATATCCGGCAAGCTGGGGCCTGGATCACAAAGATGGATTGGCCAATACCGCAAGCCGCTTTCAGGCCACAGCGATAGATCTGGCTAAGATTGGAAGATTGTATCTTCTTAAAGGTGCATATAAAGATCATCAGGTGATCCCGGAAGAATGGGTAAGGCACACAGTTCAAGGGAGTGCCGATACTTCCATTACGACCAAAGGATGGCAGAAAACCAGGCAGAATTATTTGTGGTGGGTTCCATTGGAAGGAGATAACGGCGATTTCGCTGCAGAAGGGATGCGTGGACAACGTTTATATGTTGACCCCTTAACCAATACCATTATCGTTCAGCTGGCGCTTCGTGGTGCCGGAGATTACCCATACCGTAAGGTCAGCCGTTATTTATCAGGATTGCCTTTTACTTATCCCAGATAAAAACCATTATAAGTAGGCTGCTTATAAAAAGCAACGAAAAACAGCCCATAAAAAAGAGCATCCTTTAGAAAGGATGCTCTTTTTTATGGGCTTAAATCTTATTGTTGTGGAGGGAAGAAAGCCGAGAATCTTGATTCTAACCTCGCAAACGTATCATTCAGTTCTTTGCTGAGTTTCGTTTGTTTATACTCTGCTGCGGTCCTGGCCATCTGGTTCAGGAAGGACATGCCCAGCTGAACATTTTGTCCGCCTACAAATTTCTTCTTACTTTGAGATACATCAGCAAGGTAAGTCAGTTCTTTATCAATATAAACTGCCGATTTTTCAATCAGTGCATTTGCTCTTTTGGAATCATTCAGCAGGTATAGGTTTTCTGCCATAAAATAAGCACCCATCATAGAACGCATGCCATAGAATTTCTCCGGCATCACTTCGAAATAACGGTTCACTACTTTTTTAGCATCTTCTGTTTTACCTTCTTTCAGTAATCCGGAGATGGTGTTATTGAACACATTCGTGAAGATCGAAATGTCATCACCTGATTGTGTATCCAGGTATCTTGCATTTTTAACATTTCCCCATACAAACTTGTTCATCACATTGTTGTATAAAGGAGCAATGTTCAGCTGCTCATTTTTAGCGGCAGCAGTATCTGGTTTGTAAGGCATCAGGCGTAACGCCAGACCTTCGTTGTATAGGTATTTATCTAATCCATTGTACTGATCAGAAGGAACAGTGCTGGCGAAATAAATAGGTCTTTTCCAGTCGTTATGTACCAGGATGTCAAACATGGCTAATGTTCCTTTGGTCACATAGCCTTTATTGAAAGTCCATTCTAAAGCAGGGGCAATCCTTGCAGAGTCTGCTGCCGGAGCTGCTCCGTTTTTGATGGCATCAGCTTTATTGATCGATAGTTTAAAATTCTTTGTTGGAATAAAGTTTACTTTTCTTCCGTCATTCAATGGAACTTTATCTTCACTGTTTTCAGAAAGCAGGAGTTCCAAAATGGTTTTCAGTTCTACATTACCTGCGATATCTTTATCCTGATAGTACATCACATCTCTTTCTCCCTGAACATACTGAGATTCTTTCATGGAAATGGGAAGAGGCGCAGATTCATTTTGCTTGCGTTTCATTCCATTGATATACCAGTCGGTATCAAATAAACTCAGGTTCACTAAACGGATGTCAGGTCTGATATTTTCCACTTCCTGTGCATACCATAGCGGGTAGGTATCGTTATCTCCATAAGTAAAGAGGATTGCGTTCGGAGCGCATGACTGCAGGTAATCCACTGCAATATCATGGGCAACCATTTTGGTCGAACGGTCATGGTCATCCCAGCCCTGAGCAGCCATAATCACCGGAGCAGCGAATAAACCTGCTACCGTAGCTAAGATTCCTCCGGTGGCTGGTGTCATCTTTTTAAAGATCCATTCTCTCAGTGCAAGCACACCAAAGCCCACCCAGATGGCAAAGGCATAAAATGATCCTGCATACGCATAATCACGTTCCCTTGGCTCCATTGGTTTCTGGTTCAGGTACAATACAATTGCAAGACCGGTAAAGAAGAATAAAAGGCCAACAATTCCGGCGTCTTTCTGATTCCTTTTGAAATGCCATATGGCACCTAACAATCCCATAATTAGAGGAAGGAAGAAAAAGCGGTTATAGGCATTGCTATCTGTAATTGTTGGTGGCAGGTTTTTCTGATCTCCAAGCATCAGGGCGTCGATAGGTTTGATCCCACTTAGCCATTGACCCTCATAGATACTTCCCTGTCCCTGGTCGTCATTTTGGCGGCCAACAAAGTTCCACATGAAATATCTCATGTACATCTGTCCGACCTGGTACGACATTAAGAATCCGATATTGTCAATCAGCGATGGAAAATGATCATCACTAAAGCCCATCATATCTTTATAGTAGGCAACATGACCCGGGTCATCGCTGTACATACGGGGGAAAGGGGTGATTCTGTCATATTCGTACTCCGTTTTTTTGCCGGTTACTTCATATTTTTCTGCACCTTTTCTATATAGTGTTTTACCTTCTACCACATTTACACCCTGGGAATTGTAGTTCGGACCAAATAATAAAGGTCTGTCTCCATATTGTTCTCTGTTCAGGTATCCCAGGAAGGAGAAGGCATTGTCCGGAGAACTGTTGTTCAGGTTCGGGTTTGCTTTTGCACGGATGATGATCATCGCGAAGGAGCCGTAACCAAAAATGATCAGTACAGTAGACAATAAAGCCAGGTTAAGTATTTTTTTCTGGTGTTTAATGGAATATCTGATTCCCCAGGTCAATCCGCCAACCAGCAGAATGGCGAAGAAAATCACTCCGGTCCCAAAGCCCATACCCAGCGTATTCACGAAGAACAAGTCAAAATAGGCACCAAATGAAACCAGGTATTGAATGATTCCATATTGGATTACGGCAAGGATCAGGATCCCTACAATCCCTGCTTTGATGGTACCGGCAGTGGTTGGGTTTTTAGTTTTCTTGAAATAATATACAAAGGCAATTGCCGGAATGGTCAATAAGTTCAGTAAGTGAATACCGATGGATAGACCCATGATATAAGCGATGAATAACAACCAGCGGTCTGCGCGCGGCTCGTTTGCAACGGCTTCCCATTTTAATATTCCCCAGAATACAATCGCAGTGAACAGGGAAGAAAGTGCATATACCTCAGATTCTACTGCTGAAAACCAGAAGCTATCAGAGAAGGTATAGGCCAATGCACCTACGATACCTGCACCCATGATAGAGATCAGGTTTGCTTTAGTTACTTCTTCATTTTCTTTTACCAGCACTTTTTTCGCCAATGCGGTAATGGTCCAGAATAAGAATAAAATAGTCGCTGCACTGGCAATAGCAGAACCAACGTTCATGAAGTAGGCTACTTTAGTGACATCACCAAAAGCCAGCAGTGAGAAGAAGCGCTGTATCATTAAGAACAGGGGAGCTCCCGGTTGGTGGACTACCTGCATTTTTAACGCAGAAGCGATAAACTCACCGCAATCCCAGAAGCTTACTGAAGGTTCTAATGTCAGAATATACGTTACTGTAGCGATCAGAAAACAAAGCCAGCCGGTAAGGTTGTTGATTTTTGAATAATTCATTTCTTGTATTGAATAGTTATTAAAGTCGCGCTAATAAAATGCAGCCGAAAATAAAGAATAAGATTGATAAACGTACAAAGTAATGGACAGTTTAACAAATTTAACGAAGGAGGAGGGCCTCCTTATTACTATATCACTTATATGTTACCCTTGGGGAGGGGATACTTTGTAAGTAGTCAGCAGTCTTGAAGAGGAAGTTTGAAAGACAACAGGTGCTCTACTTCATTTTTTTGTTTAAAAAATGTGAAACAACTTTTATTATACGAATACATTCGTAGATTTGAGTACGAAGAAGTTCGTAGTATGCTGAACGGAGTAATCATATTAACCATAGAAGGCGAAATGGAGATGCTAAAGGCACTTTGAAAAATGGAAAACTGCACCGTTCCTGAGGTTCAGGAGTCTTTAAACTTAAATAACAAGCGATTAAACCAAACTATTTACAAAAAGATGAACTATAAAAATCTAATTCTATCAGCTATACTGCTGATTACATCGATCTTCTCTTTTGGGCAGAAAAGCAAACCAGCAGAAAGATTAGATTCATTATTCAATGTGCTTGCAGAACAAAATCAGTTTAATGGAAGTGTTCTAATTGCTGATAAAGGGAAAGTAATTTATAAAAATGGAAAAGGCTACAGTAACGAGCTGACAAAAGAGAGAAATAATACCAATACCATTTTTGAATTGGCATCTTGCAGCAAACAGTTTATTGGTGTTGGTGTCGCTATATTACATAGAGACAATAAGATAAACTACACAGACGATATTACCCTTTATATTCCAGAGTTGTCAAACTTTAAAGGGGTAAAAATCTATGATTTATTAAGGCATACAAGTGGAGTACCTGAATTTTTAGGGAAGTTTAGACAAGATTGGAAGAATGATAAAATTGCAACAAACCAGGATGTCATAAATTATTACGCACAGGGAAAAGACACTTTAGAATTTTTGCCAGGGTCAAAGCATCAATACCGTAATACAAATTATGTTTTTTTAGCAACTATAATAGAAAGGGTATCGAAACAAAAAATTGATGCCTACCTATCTGAAAACATATTTAAGCCTTTAAATATGAACAGAACGTTTATCTACGCTAGAAGAGTTAATCCTAAAAGCATAAAAAACTACGCCTATGGCTACTATTGGGTTAAAAATAAATTTGAAAAAGCAACCGAAGATGATGCAAAAATCGGAGATATGACCAGTTATTATATGGATGGAATTGTTGGGGGTGCAAAAGTCAACTCGACAGTCGAAGATGTTTACAAATGGATAAATGCGTTGAAAAATAACACTTTATTAAGTAAAGAAGAATTTAATGAAGTGATGAATTTTAGTGAAACCAGTAATAAGAAAATTGTTAGGTACGGTTTTGGATTTGAAGTGCGAAAAAACAACGATAATATAAGCTACGGCCATACAGGTAGCTGGGATGGCTATATCACCTTTACCCACTACAATTCTAAGAATGACAGAACAGTAATTGTTTTAAATAACTTTAACAACGGAGTATACCCTTATCAATCTATTCTCGAAATTTTGGACAATAAGCCTTCTTCGAACGAATTCAGTAAAAAAATAAGTTTACCGGAAGAAGAAATTAAAAAATTTGTTGGCGAATACGTTGACTCAGAAAAACCAACTGAAAAACATGTAATAAGTTATTTAAACAAACATTTAGTATATAATACAGATAAAATAAGTTGGGATATGCGTTTTTTTCCAACTGGAAACAACACCTTTCAAGCTATAAGACAAGGTGGCACTGACGGAGTAATGAAATTTATAAGACAAGACGATGGTTCGGTAAAATTAGAAATGACGCAATATGGGCAGAATATTGGCAATGGAATTCGAAAATAACTGGAAACCTTTCCATCTTCTTTTTCATGACAGGGTAAACGTTCCCCATTATGAAATTGTTACGGGTAAGAGGTCTTGAAAAGGGGGGCTGAAAGGCAACACACCCTTTGCTCTATTTTTTTTGAAAAAAAAGTTAAAAAAAAGATCATTGGCAACTTCCTGATTTTAAATAATTTATTTCTCCGTAAAAGCGAAGCGCTTAAATTATTTTAATTTTTTTTAGGTCAGCCCTTGCAAAAATCAAAAATGTGCGTACATTTGCATTCCCTTACAAAGCAAGCCTATCACGCTTTAAAAGGAAAGATTGCCCGATAGTATAAAGGTAGTACAACGGTTTTTGGTACCGTTTGTCTAGGTTCGAATCCTGGTCGGGCAACAAAACATATTCGGATTGTGGTTTTACTCACAATCCGATTTTTTTTAACCCGCATTGATACACCTTTAATCATGCCATTGCAGTTTAACCCAGTTAAGCTTTTTGCCGGAACCGGTACAAAAGAATTAGCAATCAAAATTGCCGAG
This sequence comes from Pedobacter caeni, assembly GCF_900129215.1. GTDB lineage: Bacteria > Bacteroidota > Bacteroidia > Sphingobacteriales > Sphingobacteriaceae > Pedobacter > Pedobacter caeni. Next base: position 536,186 of record NZ_FQUQ01000003.1, read on the forward strand.
AGCTACGGCAAGCCACTAGGCGATGTCACTTTAAACCGGTTTAGCGACGGTGAATTCCAACCTTCTTACGATGAAACAGTACGTGGTTGTGATGTCTTCCTAATCAACTCTACTTACCAGCCTAACGACAACTTAATGGAGCTTTTGTTAATGATTGATGCCGCAAAACGCGCATCTGCTCATTACATTACTGCTGTTGTTCCTTATTATGGTTTAGCCAGACAAGACAGGAAAGATAAACCACGTGTAGCCATCGGAGCAAAACTGGTAGCGAACTTATTAAAGTCTGCAGGTATTCACAGGATCATGACGATGGACCTTCATGCTGCTCAGATACAAGGATTCTTCGATATCCCGGTAGACCACTTAGATGGTTCGGTGATTTTCGTTCCTTATATCAAAAGCTTAGGCCTGGAGAATCTAACCATTGCTTCTCCGGATATGGGCGGTTCTTACCGGGCACGTACTTTTGCGAAGTTCTTTAATGCAGAGGTGGTGATTTGTGATAAGAGACGTAAACGTGCCAATGAAATTGAGTCTATGTCGATCATTGGAGATGTGGTTGGTCAGGATATCGTTTTAATTGACGACATTTGCGACACCGCAGGAACTTTATCCAAAGCAGCAGCGCTGATTATGGAAAAAGGGGCGAAGAGTGTACGTGCGGTTTGTACGCATCCGGTATTGTCAGGAAATGCTTATGAAACGATTGAGAACTCCATGCTGGCGGAACTGATCGTTACAGATACCATCCCTCTGAAACGTCCGAGTGATAAAATCAGGGTATTGAGTACGGCTGAGTTATTTGCAAAAGCAATTGCCAATGTAAATGAACACGGTTCGATCAGTGACCTTTTTAAAGTTTAATATTTTTAATACATATATAATCAATAAAAAATGAAAACAATCGCAATTAGCGGTTCTCCAAGAGAGAACGTAGGGAAACGCGATGCTAAGGAGCTTCGCTATGAAGGTAAAGTTCCTGCAGTATTGTATGGTGGTAAAGAGCAAAAACACTTTGCTGTAATTACAACCGAATTGAAGGATGCTATTTACACTCCGGAAGCAAACTTTGTTGAAATTGACATTAATGGTACTAAAACTAAAGCAATCATTAAAGAATTACAATTTCACCCACTTACTGACCTTTTATTACACGTAGATTTTCTTCAGTTATTTGATGACAAAGAAATCTTGATGGAAATCCCTGTTAAATTAACCGGTACTTCTCCAGGTGTTAAAATGGGTGGTAAATTAGTACAGAAATTACGTAAACTTCGTGTTAGAGCATTCCCTAAAGATATGCCTCAAACAGTTGAAGTGAGCATTGCGAAATTAGAAGTTGGAAACTTGTTCCGCGTACGTGACCTTGCAAAAGCTGACTACGTGATCACAAACACTCCTGAAGATACCATCGTATCTGTAGGAATGTCAAGAGCTTTAAAACAAGCAGAAAACGAAGCTAACAAGAAATAATTTCTTTTAGCTTATTCAAAAAAAGCAGTACTGGTAACGGTGCTGCTTTTTTTGTGAAATCAATATTTGACGGGCATGAATTAAAGATTACTATTATATTTGCAATACATGAAATATCTAATTGTTGGTTTAGGGAATATCGGTCCTGAGTATATGGATACACGACATAACATCGGTTTTATGATCGCCGATGAATTGGTGAAAGAACTTGGCGGCTCATTTTCCAATGTCCGTCTGGCTTATTATTCCGAGGTGTCCTTTAAAGGGAAAAAGCTGCATGTGATTAAGCCAACCACCTATATGAACCTGAGTGGTAAATCGGTCAATTACTATATGCAGGAGTTGAGAATTCCATTGGAGAATGTCTTGGTCATTGTAGATGACCTGGCTTTACCCCTGGGTAAACTGAGGTTGAAAATGCAGGGCAGCAGTGCCGGGCATAATGGTCTGAAAAGCATTGAAGGCCTTTGCGGCGGACAAAACTATCCGCGTTTGCGTTTCGGCATCAGTGATAACTTTGCCAAAGGCAGACAAGCGGATTATGTCCTCGGTCCTTTTGATAAAGACGAGTTACCAGAGCTTCCTGCTTTGATTGATAAAAGCGTGGACCTGATTAAAAGCTTTGTAACCATTGGTCCGGCGCTTACCATGACTGCTTTTAATAAGTAGCATCTCCCATTCCGGAATATTTCGTTATTTTCTCGTGTAAGATCTCTAATTCAAAAGGTTTACTCACCACATCATTTGCCCCGGCATCAATTGCGGTTTGTTTATCTGTTTCCAGGACGGCCGCGGAGAAGGTGATGATCGGGATGCCTTCCTTGCCCCTGATAAAGCCTTCACGGATGAGTTTAATGGCATCCAGTCCGTTCATTACCGGCATAAAGGTATCCATCAGGATCAGGTCATAGTCTGATTCTTTGAGCCTGTCCAACGCTTCTTTGCCATTTTCTACCACATCCGGTTGAATTTCCCAGTCCTTCAGTATTTTAATGATCAGAAATTTGTTGATGGGATTGTCTTCTGCAACCAGAACCCTTAACCCTTTGAAGGGACCTAAATAAGGTTTATTGGTTTTTTTTACCACTACAGTATCTTTTAACACTTCATACCAGTTGGTGAAACAGAAAGTACTGCCAACACCTTCTTCGCTGATGACTTCAAGGACTCCTCCTTTTAACTTAGCCAGATTTTTAACAATAGACAAACCCAGGCCTGTACCTCCAAACTTTACCGTAGTTTGCTCATCCGCCTGTTCAAAGGTTTCAAAGATCTTATCAATATTGTCTCTGGCAATGCCGATACCCGTATCAATTACGGAAAATTTAATCTGCAGGTTATTTCCTTTTCTGTCGATGATCTCTGTTTTCAGGGTAACACTTCCCTGGATCGTAAACTTAATGGCGTTGCCAATCAGGTTCATCAGAATCTGGTTCAGGCGAAGTGAATCTGCCAATACCAATTTTGGTAGCTCTGCATCAAACTCGGTGATCAGGTCCAGTTCTTTTTCTATTGCACGAATGCGTAGCAGGTTTACCACAGAATTGCAGATTTTTACAATATCTGTTTCGGAACGGTTAATTTTAAATTTACCGGACTCTATTTTTGACAGGTCCAGAATGTCATTGATTACTCCTAACAGGGAATCCGAGGAAATCTCCAGCAGGTTGATCATCTCCTTCTGTTCTGGTGTCAGGTTAGTTCTTCCCAGCAAATTCGCCAGTCCGATAATTCCGTTGATCGGGGTGCGGATTTCATGGCTCATGTTCGCCAGGAAATTTTCTTTAATCCGTTTCCCTTGCTCTGCCTGTTCCTTTGCTTTGATCAGCTCTTTCTGGTAAGCTTCCAGTTCCAGGTTTTTCTTTTTGATCTCCCTTTCATTTCTGACCAGTTGAATGAAGGAGTCTACCTTAGCAGAAGTGACATAAGGGTCGAGTGGTTTGTACAGGTAATCTACTGCACCAGTATTCAATCCTTTTACGGCATACTTTGTTTCCTTGGAAATTGCGGTTACAAATATGATGAGTATCCCTTTGGTTCTGGGATTGCTTTTTAAAATCTCTACCAGTTCAAAACCATCCATTTCCGGCATTTGTACATCGACCAGGGCGATGGCGATATCCATTTCCCAGGATATTCTCAGTGCTTCATTGGGATTAGTGGTAGTGATAATATTGATGTCATCCCGTTGAAGCAAGGCTTCAAGGGCAATGATGTTTTCTGGTCTGTCATCAACGATTAAGATGTTAATCTTTTCCATAGGTCTCTGGTATGAGGTAGTGTTTTTGGGGATGATTTTATTGGACCCCTTATGCTATTTTTTGGTAAATATTGTTTTTCTTATCAATGACTTTGAAACGGCCGGTTTCTGTACTTCTTAATGTTTCTTTGGCCCCTAAACAGAGGAACCCAAAATTAGCTAAACTATTGTAGAATAATTCAATGACTCTTTTTTGCAGATCAGTATTAAAATAGATCAATACGTTACGGCAGGAGATGACCTGAAATTCGTTAAACACCCCATCTGAGGCCAGGTTATGTGCGGAGAACAACAGGTTCTTTTTTAAAGAACGGTTGATGGAGGCTGCTTCGTACCGGGCTGTATAAAAATCGGAAAGCGTATGCATGGTTCCTGTCTTCTGATAGTTTTCGGAATACAGCTTCATTTTCTGCAGGTCATAGATCCCGTCTTTTGCGAAATCCAGTACATCGTTATTGATATCAGTCCCATAAAAGAAGCTCCTGTCATAGAGTTCCTGTTCGGCAAACATGATGGCATAGGAATACAACTCTTCCCCGGTTGAACAACCGGCATTCCATACTTTTATCCTTTGGTAGGAGCGAAGATAGGGGATGATATTTTCCTTTACCGACCTGTAAAATGTAGGATCCCGGAACATTTCTGTAACGTTAACCGTCACCTCAATCAAAAACGATTCGAAGTAATCATGGTCATTTGTCAGCAGGGTACGTAAGTCAAATAAACTTAACTTTTGTAATTGCATAATCCGGGTAACCCTTCTTTTCAGGGAAGCGGCAGAGTAGTCACTGAAATCAAAGCCATGAATGTTTTTTATGAAATCAATTAATTCTGACAATTGATCATAGCTGATGTAATCCTCCTCCTTATGCATATTAACTTAACCAGACTCTTAACATTGACAATAATTTATCCATATCAACCGGTTTAGAAATATAATCATTTGCTCCGGCTTCGATACATTTTTCACGATCATTTTTCATGGCTTTAGCAGTTAAAGCAATGATGGGTAATTTTGCGAAACGCTTTTCCAGTCTGATGGCCTTCATGGCTTCATAGCCGTCCATTTCAGGCATCATAATGTCCATCAGGACAAGATCTATCTGTTCAGATTCTTCCAGTTTCTCCAGCGCTTCCCTGCCATTATTGGCAATGACGATTTTGAGGTCGTAAAGCTGTAGCGCACTGGAAAGGGCGAAGATGTTCCGCATGTCATCATCAGTGATTAAAATGGTTTTGTCTTTCAGCACTTTTTCCATCGTGGAAACGCTTTTACCTTTACTGCCACCCGGTTTTGCCGGTATGGCCGGCCCATCTTGTTTCAGCTTATTGATAAACAAACTTACCTCGTCGATTAACCGGTCATTGGATTTATTCGATTTCAGGACCATTGCATCTGTATACTTCATGATGTGGGCCATTTTCTCCTGGTCCAGCTCCATTGCCGTATTGATGATCACTGGAATATGGGCATGGAGCTCCTGAGATTTGATCTGATCCAGTAAATCAAATCCGGAAATATCAGGAAGTTTCAAGTCCAGGATAATGCAGTCGAAAACCTGCTCAGTTAAGAGGTCCAGTGCTTCTTTTCCTGTGAAAGCCTGTTTTACATCCACTCCCTTTTCTGTCAGCTGCTGGGTCAATTCCCTGCTCTGCAGCTCCTGGTCTTCAATAACCAGAACACTTTTGAAATTGTATTTCAGGTAGGCAGCGCTGAGTAATTTAAAAGCTTCATCGAGCTGTTCTTTTTCTACTGGCTTTTTCAGGAAGCCTATTGCTCCCTCTTTTTTAGCTTTACTCGCCTTTTCATTTCCTGCAGACATCATGTGTACAGGGATATGTTTTGTCCGCGGATCAGCTTTTAACTTTTTAAGAATGGTCCATCCATCCATTACCGGCAACATAATGTCCAGCACGATGGCATCGGGAAGCTGAGAGAATGCCATTTCCAAACCAGTGTCACCACTGTGCGCAAGGATGGGGTTAAAGCCTTTTTCAAGTGCATAGTCATTCAGGACATCTGCAAAAACCACATCATCTTCAATAATCAGTAAGGTCTGTGGTTCATCAGATGATTTAACCGGATGGTTTACCACCTCCGGAATAAATGGAATGATGATCGCTTCCTCTATTTTATTTGGAATGATTTGTTCCGGCAGCTGGAAGGAATTATTTCTTGGGACAAACAAGGTAAAGATACTTCCCTCATTAGGCTTACTGCTTACCTGAATTTCTCCACCAAGGATGTAGGCCAGCTCTTTACTAATCGATAAACCTAATCCTGTTCCACCAAATTTTCTGCTCGTAGAGCCGTCTGCCTGCTGGAAGGCTTCGAAGATCAGTTTCTGCTTTTCTTCCGGAATGCCAATACCGGAATCTATAACGGTGATGGCAATGATTTCTTCTGCTGTATTTTTTAAGCGGTCAGCATAAAACCGGGTATCTTTTGGTGGTTTGCTGATCGTAAGTGTAATATGACCATATTCAGGAGTGAATTTGAAGGCATTGGAAAGTAAGTTTTTAACAATCTGCTCCAGTCTGGCCTGATCCGTCAGGATACTTTCCGGAAGAGGTTGTTCAATAATTGTTTTGAATTGGATTTTCTTACTTCTTGCCAGTTCTGTAAACAAAGATTCCATACCATGTTTGATGGATTCCGGTTTTACGTTTTCAATTGTCAGGTCTACCTTTCCGGATTCAATTTTCGATAAGTCCAGGATGTCATTGATCAGCGTCAGTAAATCATTTCCTGCATTGTGGATCACACCAGCATATTTAAGCTGATCGTCATTCAAGTTTTCAGGTCTGTTTTCTTTCAGGATTCTTGCCAGGATCAGGATACTGTTCAATGGGGTTCTTAACTCATGACTCATATTGGCCAGGAATTCAGATTTGTACTTACTGGAAATTTCCAGTTCTTCTGCTTTCAGGCTGATGGCTTCTCTTGCCTGGTTAATGGAGATGTTACGTTCTTCCAGCTGTTGTGCTTTTTCTTCAAGTTCTGCATTGGTCTGACGTAGCTCTTCCTGTTGTACCCGGAGTTCTTCTTCCGAGGATTGAAGCTGATCTGTTTTATACATCAGCTCTTCGTTTGTGGTTCTGAGTTCTTCCTGCTGGCTTTCCAGCTCTTCAGCCTGCTGTTGGGTTTGCTCAAATAATGCCCTTAGTTTTACCCTCGCTACCGCACTGTTTACGGCCACTCCAACACTCTCGCTGATGCTGTTCAGGAACAATACCGTTTTTTCGTCAGGAGCCTCCATCATGCCTAATTCGATTACTGCAAGGCTTTCATCTTCAAATATGATAGGGACGAGATAAATACATTTTGGTAAAGTGCTCCCCAGTCCCGAACTAATTTTCAGGTAATCTAAAGGAACATTATTGAATAATTTTACCTGTTTCTCTGATGCCACCTGGCCAACAAGTCCTTCTCCGAAATGATATTGGTTGATTTCTCCCTTTTTAGACTGATAAGCGTATCCTCCGGTAAATTTGAAAGTCTTTTTAGAACGGTTCACTAAAAAGAAAGCGCCAACCGGTGCATTGATGTAATTACTGATCCTTGTAATGATATTGACCGACAACTCTTCAATTTCCTGCTCTCCGCGCATGGCATCATTAACGGTTGTACTGCCGGATAGTAACCAGTTTTTTTGCTCGTTTTCAGCGGATACTTTTTCCAGCTGCAGATTGGACTCTCTGATTTGGGCTTCCGTCAGTTTTTGCTGATCAAATGTTTTTCTGATGTAAGTAAATAGAAAAAGGATCAGTCCGAATATAATTAAAGAACTGAGTAAAATGATCCAGGTACTTCGCTCACTACTACTGACAATCGCAGATTTTCTTTCCGCCAGTAGACGAAATTCGGTCTCAATCATTTTTTTACTGATCAGGAGCATCTGATCTTTATAAGCTTGTCCACCTCCGTTTAGTACCCTATCTGTGGCCGCAGCCTGCCCTTTATTATCGTATATACGTATCACCTCCTGCATTTCTGCTACTTTCTTATGGGAGTATGAATCAAGGGAGTCTGCTTGTGTGATTTGCTCCGGGTTGTCGCTGATCAGTTTTTTTAAGCCCTGAACCGTCTCCAGGATCATTGGTGCATTTTTATTATAAGGCTTGAGGTAAGCACTTTTCTGAGATAAAATAAATCCCCGTAAAGAACTTTCTGAATTCAGAACTTGTGTTTCCACATTTTTAATCTGATCGATGACCTCATAAGTGTGGCTTTGCCACTTCGTATCTTCATTAAGTTTCTCCACACTGAGGTAAGAAGTAACGGCAGATACGAGTACAAACAACAAGGAAACAGTAAATCCTGTTAATACCTGCTGTTTAAAAGTTAGCTTAAACATATTTGTAAACAATTAAATGTTAAGAGCTCATCTAGAATCTTAGTTCGTTTTGAAATTAAAATTCTGCAAAAAAAAACATTGAAATTCAGTACAATTCTATAACTGAATCCGGTTTTTGGCATCATCTTTTGAAATTTCAAGTCGCCCCCACAGAGACAGATAAAATCAACAACAATATTAATGATAATAAATTTTATTTTTGCTGATATGATAATATACGGAATACCAAATTGCAATACAGTAAAGAAAGCCAGAACCTGGTTAGCAGATAATGGATTTAATCCAACGTTCCACGATTTCAAGAAGAGCGGAATCACTGCCGAAAAACTAAATGAATGGTGTGCAACATTTGGCTGGGAGAAGGTCCTGAACAAAAAAGGAACCACCTGGAAAAAGTTGAGTCCCGGAGAACAAGCTCTTGTTGTTGATCAGGAATCTGCCGTTCAGCTGCTCTTGAAATACACCAGTGCGATTAAAAGACCAGTTGTGGAGCTTAATGGAAAAGCAGTACTCATCAGTTTTGAAGAAGAAGCTTATCAAAAGACTTTAAAGTAATTGCCATTAGGGTGTTAAATTTTGTTAAAATATAATCAGCAGGTAAAAACAGCGTTACATTTGAATATGGCTAAGTATTTATTCAGGTTGTTCATCTCATTCATCTTGTTCATGTGTCTTACCCCTGTTTTTGTCAGGGCACAATCTTCTGTATCCGGAAATGTGTATGACTACGATAATAAAACTTTTCCTATTCAGAATGTGGTGGTCCGGAACCTGAGTAGCAAAGAGCTTTCAAGAACGAAGGCGGCTGGTCAGTTTACCCTTCCTGCAAAGATTGGTGACTTGCTGGAGTTTTCTTATGTAGGTTACCATACGGATACGCTTTTTCTGATTGACCTGAAGCCGAAGACAATTTTCCTGCCCCCGAATTCAAAGCTTTTAAAGGAAGTGGAAATTTTGAGTGCTAAAGTGAACCCTTCTGTATTGTACCGGGATCCTAATGCAAAGGAAACGAAGAGATTCGGTGCGGACGGATTAAGAGGTAAGGGAAATAACGATAGGGCTGGAGGAATGCTGTTTAACCTGGGCTATGGTAAAATGAAGAGGGAAAGGGAGAAAGAGAGAATGCTCGAAGAACGGGATGTCTACGAAACCGAGATCAGAGAAAATTTTAACAAGGAAACCATCACCAAACTGGTAAAGCTTCAGGGGCAGGAATTGATAGATTTTATGGCCATTTACCGGCCATCAGAGCCTTTGATCAAGAGCGAGCGTCCTTTTAACTACACCTATTATATCGTTCAGTGTTATCATCGATGGCTTAAACTTCCGGCAGACCAGCGTAAGGTTTATCCTATGCCTAAATTGAAGGCGAACTAATAAAACCGTTACAATGGTCAGGTATAAAATTTCATTTTATATCTTTAGTTCGAATCTAAAAACCAACAAATAAACATGATGAATAAGCCTTTCTTACTATTGGCCTTGTTATGCGCATTTGGTTTTAGTTCCATGGCACAACAGCCAGCTGGGAACTATGATCCTCATGCCGCATTCAATCCTTTGTTTTACACACAAAACGGTAATGAATACCGCTCAGCCAATGGCTATCCCGGCCCTAAGTACTGGCAGAACCGTGCCGACTATCACATCACGGCAAATCTTGACGAAGTAAAAAATACTGTGACCGGATCAGTAACGATCACCTACAAAAATAACAGTCCTGATAAATTGCCTTTCTTGTGGCTTCAGTTAGACCAGAATCTTTTTTCAGCTTCTTCACGAGGAAATTCACTGATTGCTGCCGGGAGCAGATATGGAGCAAGAGGTGAAAAGGTTGAGGGTGGTTATAAAATAGAAGGCTTAAGTGTTTCTCAAAAGGCGAAGCCGGTAAAATTCAGCTCACTGACAGAAGATACCAGGATGCAGATCCGTCTGGATGAGCCTTTAGCTCCAAATGGAGATGTGATCACCATAAAAATGAATTTTTCATTTGTTATTCCTATTAACGGTTCGGACCGTATGGGACATCTGGCTACTAAAAACGGAGAGATTTTCGCCATTGCACAATGGTTTCCAAGAATGAGTGTTTATGATGATATTCTGGGCTGGAATACTTTACCTTATTGGGGTGCGGGTGAATTCTATTGTGAATTTGGAGATGTAGATTTCTCTGTCACTGCGCCAGCCAATCACATCGTGATGGGTTCTGGTGAACTGCTAAACCCGCAGGAAGTATTGACCGCGGAGCAATTGACCCGTTGGAATGCAGCGAAATTAAGTGATAAAACAATTGCCATCCGGTCTGAGTCGGAAGTGACCGATCCTAAATCCCGCCCTGCAAAAGGAACCTTAACCTGGAAATTTAAGATCAAAAACACACGTGATGTAGCCTGGGCCTCTTCCAAAGCATTTGTTTTGGATGCAGCGAGGATTAACCTGCCAAGTGGAAAGAAATCGCTGGCGGTTTCCGCACATCCTGTGGAGAGCAATGGTAAAGACGGATACGGCAGGGGAGTGGAGTATGTGAAATCTTCTATTGAATATTATTCAAAAAAATGGTTTGAATACCCATACCCGATGGCGGTGAATGTAGCCAGCAATGTAGGTGGGATGGAATATCCGGGGATCGTTTTTTGTGGATGGAAAGCGAAAAATGCAAGCGCCTGGGGTGTGATTGATCATGAATTTGGTCATACCTGGTTTCCAATGATCGTAGGAAGCAACGAACGTAAATTTGGCTGGATGGACGAAGGCTTTAATACCTTTATCAATGGCTTGTCTAAAGCGGCATTTAACAATGGAGAGTATCAGGCAAAACCGGAAAATATGCAAGGGGTTGCTAAATACTTAAGCAATGATGCTTTAGAATATGTGATGTTAAGTCCTGATGCCATGAAGGAAGCTAACATTGGGGTTAACCTTTATTATAAACCGTCATGGGGTCTGAATGTGCTGAGAAATCATGTTTTAGGTGCGGATCGTTTTGATTATGCCTTTAAAAAATATATAGAGAACTGGGCTTATAAACATCCAAGTCCTTTTGACTTTTTCCGTTCGATGGAGAATGGAGCAGGTGAGGATCTTTCCTGGTTCTGGAGGGGTTGGTTTATGGAAAACTGGAAAACAGATCAGGGTATTTCTGAGGTAAAAGAACTGGCAAAAGATGGGGTAAGAACAGGTTATGATATTGTGGTTGCCAATCTGGAAAAAATGCCGATGCCGGTTATTTTAGAGGTAAAAACCAAAAGCGGAAAGTCAGAGGTCATTAAGCTTCCGGTAGACATCTGGATGCGGAATAAGAGCTGGACAGTTCATTACCCAACCACCGAGGAAGTGGTTTCAGTAACCCTGGATCCGGAAAAGGTGCTGCCCGACAGCAATTCTGAAAATAATAGCTGGACAAAGTAGTATCGCCCTTGTCCAATAAAAAATCCCCTTGTGAATCTTGTTTCACAAGGGGATTTTTTATTGGACAGGTGCTAATATATCCATTTCATGAACCTGCAAATCAAAATAAGTTGCAGAAGCCAGCAGGTGGTCAAATATATCGGCCATGATGTACTCATAATCAACCCATTTTGTGGTCCCTGTAAACGCATAGATTTCCAATGGTAAACCATTTGCGGTTGGGGCAAGTTGTCTGACCATCATGGTCATCTTTTTATGTAAGCCGGTATGGTTGGAAATGTAATTGTCTATGTACTTCCGGTATAATCCTGCATTGGTCAGGTTTCTGCCATTGATTAAAAGGCTTTTGTCGGCACCGATACGTTCATTATGTTTGTCAATGTCCTTTTGCCGGTGGTCAATATAGGAGGTTAAGGACTGAATTCTTCTGAATTGCTCTACTTCCTCATAGGTCAGAAACCTGATGGTCGATTGCCGGATGAAAATGGCTCTTTTTATCCTTCTTCCTCCGGACTGTGTCATGCCACGCCAGTTTTGGAAAGAGTCCGAGATGAGCGAGTAGGTGGGGATGGTGGTGATGGTTTTGTCGAAATTCTGCACTTTAACAGTGGTGAGGTTAATCTCCACGACATCGCCGTCAGCCCCATATTTTGCCATCGTAATCCAATCACCGATCCGTACCGTATCATTTGTGCTCACCTGTATGCTGGCTACAAATCCCATGATGGTGTCTTTGAACATCAATAACAATACTGCGGAAATGGCCCCCATAGCGGTAAAGAAGGTCAGTGGAGATTTTCCGGTAAGGTTAGAGAAGATGACCACGGCACCTATAAAAAACAGGATGATTCTGATCACCTGCATATAGCTTTCTATGGGTTTCGATTTGAAAGCCGACTTTTTTCTTAAAGAATCAGCTCCCGAACGGATCAGGGAAATGATCAGCCAGATGATGATGATCACAAGATAAACCTCTGTAAGTTTATTTAAGGGGGCAATCAGACTGGGGAAAGAATAAAAAACTACCGGGATGGAATTCTTTACCAATACCACAGCTGTGGTTAATGCTACAAAATGAGAAAAGCGGTTTTCCAGTAAATGATGGAAGAAGTCAACCTTTGTGCGTTTTGTAATCCGGATTAAGGTGATCCTTAACAAACGTCTGAGGACATAGTGCAGCAAATAAACTGCAATCGCGAGCACCAATGATAGTGCAAGAAGGTTGATATAGTCGGCAATGCTATCTGAAACTCCCCATTTTATAAGAAGGTCATGTGTTTTTTTGCCAATATTAATGAAATCAAATTCGTAATCTGTTGCGCTCATTTATGATCATTTTAAACGATTGCAACAGATTACAAAAAAATAATTGGAAAGACAATATTCTGCTCTAAAAAATATTAACCTTCATACGTGATTCTGTACACCAGGTTGGCAAAATCATCCGATACCAGGATAGAACCGTCTGGCAGCTGAAGGATATCTACAGGTCTTCCCCATGCTTTTCCTCCTTTTAACCAACCTGTGGCAAAAGGTTCATAACTCAATACTTTATTGCCATCGAGTTTAACAAGCATCAGACGGTAACCTGATGGAGCTTTGCGGTTCCATGATCCGTGTTCCGGGATTAAAATCTGATTTTTATAAGTTTTTGGAAACATATCTCCGGTATAGAATTTCATCCCTAATGCGGCTACATGAGCATCAAGCTTTCTTTGAGGCACAGTAAAATTTTTAGGGTCTTTTCCTTTCCCGAATTCCGGGTCTAAGATGTCTCCGGCATGGACAAAAGGATAGCCAAAATGCATGCCCGGTTTATCGGCGCGGTTTAGCTCATCTCCGGGAATGTCTTCCCCAAGCATGTCTCTTCCATTGTCGGTAAACCATAATTCCTTAGTAAGCGGGTTCCAGTCGAATCCAACAGAATTTCTTACCCCATTGGCAAACACCTCCAGACCTGAGGCATCAGGATTCATCCGGAGGATGGAAGCATATCTTTTGTCTTTATCTGTATTGTCGCAAATGTTGCAGGGTGCACCGATTGGAAAGTACAATTTGCCATCTGGTCCGAAGCCCAGGTATTTCCAGCCATGATGGGTGTCTTTAGGAAGCTTGTCGTATAACAATACTGGTTTTGGTGGATTAGCCAGTTGTTCTTCTATCTTGTCAAAACGCCAGATTTTGCTGACCTCAGCTACATATAAACTACCATCTTTAAACGCAATCCCATTGGGCATATCTTTTAATCCCTGTGCAATGACATATGTCTTTTCCGCTATTCCATCTTTATCTGCATCTACCAAAGCATATACTTTATCACCATCCCTGTTGCCAACAAATACGGTTCCATTGGTGCCAAGCGCCATAGAGCGGGCATTGTCTACTTTAGCATAAACGGCTATTTTGAAGCCTTCAGGTAGCTTAATGTCCTTGAGCCTTGGCTCATCGGCTTTTTCCATAGGGCGGTTACAGGTGACGGCCATTAATGGAATGCAAAAAAGAATTGCGAGAATAGGGGATAGTCTTTTCATTGCTTTGATTTTTTGATCTGGAATGATAACCCGTCTGGGTTGGTAATTGTTTGATTCTTAGTTTTTAAGCGTTTTGTTTTTTGCGTTATCTTGCTTTAAAGAAGCTTTCTTTAAGCTTATCTGCATCAATCAGGGCTTCGGCAGCATCCAGCCGGATCAACCAGCCTTTTTGTTTGAGCAGGGCGATTTCTTCTTTGGCCACAGAAAGGTCTTTTCCTTTGATGCGTTCGTGATAGATGATGGCATCTTTAGGTTCCACATCTGCCGGAGTATGAAATAAGATTTCCAGTTTGAACTTTGGCCAGATCTGAATGTCACCAAGCTGGGCAGAGTAGATTTTTTTTGTGGAATGTGCTGGGACAATAGCAGCAAATTCACCTTTGTAATGATCTCCTTTTTCTGTGGTCAGACTGGCCAGTAATTGAAATGAGCTCTCATTCACGAGGTGGAAATGTGCAACTGAACTGCTGTGCTGATCGGTGATCAGTCCAAGATAAATTCCTTCTTTAATGAATTGTGCTTCTGGTACAACTACTGCCGGACGGTTCGAAACGATGTCGTTGTCAGGAATCTCGCCATGAACAAGCGTAACCTTAGTGGCCTGCACGGGGATTTCAAAATCATTGGAATCGGTTACGCCTATGGTGTCTTTATCTATAATTCTGGTAATGTACCCTTCTATGTTTTCGTCTACAAAACGAACAAAATCTCCTAATTTGAATTGCATCTTTTATGGATTAAATAAAATTGAATACAACAAATTTAGTCATTAGAGCCGGAAATTCTTTTTAATTTTGTGGCATGACGGGAGCAGAACAACCAAATAATCCATTACATGGTAAAACACTGGAGTTTATTGTTAAACAACTGGTATGGCATTATGGATGGCCGGAATTAGGACTATTGGTCCGGATTGACTGCTTTCAGAATAATCCCAGCCTTAAGTCCAGTTTGAAATTTTTGCGTAAAACAGATTGGGCAAGGAAAAAAGTGGAAAAACTTTATCTCAATACATTTCATTAATAGGATAATTTTCTTTATATATGTCATGAAATGAACTACATGGGGGGTGTTCGTTATTATTTCGCCGTATTAGTATTTAGCGCTTTAATGTTGGCGAATGATGTTTATGGACGACAAAAGTCGGGTCAGGGGAACAGCTTTGAATTTTCACCACAGGTTTCTTTAGCACTTTTTACTGCCGAAAACAAGCTTCGGGGAAATGTCTTTGGCGGAGAGTTTACTTATCACATCAATAAGAATGTAAATCCACGTCCCTGGATGAGGATGTTGAACCTCAACAGTATTGACCTTGTGTTTAATTATAAGAACATGGGGGATGTCATGTTGGTTTCGGATCCCAGGTCTGGATTGTTTGGAAATACATATGCACTTTTGGCGGCCTTAAATTTCACCCTGTTAAAAAACAGGTATGGGGAATTATGGGCAGCTCCGGGTTTGGGGATAGGTTATTTAGGGCAGACCTATTTTACAAATCAAAATCAATTAATTGGCAGCCATCTTAATTTTGCTTCCCGGATGGCCTTAAAAGTTGCTACCAAAATCAGCCCCTCTATGAAGCTTTCAGCAGGTGTTGATATGCTGCACTTTTCTAATGGAGCAATCCGTACACCTAATCATGGCATCAATGTCAGCAGTGTCAGTCTGGGCTTGCTCAAATCTTTGCATTCCTCCGGACAAGCTAAACCAGATAGCCTTGAGTGGAAGGGGGGGGAGGAATATGCAAAGCATAAGTTTGATTTTGGTGTAAATATTGGTCGCAGGGGTATTTTTAGAAGTAAAGAGGGATTGTACAAAACTGGCTTGTATGCCGGTTATAATTATCGCTTAAATGAACTTTTGGGTCTTAGTTCCGGACTTGATGCAGTGTATTATCATTCCATTTATGAATATAATGATCAGACTTATGAGTCTTTGGCCACCTCACTGGATCGCTGGCGGGTTGGCCTTGCTGTAGGTCCTGACATCTGGATGGACCGGCTGGCCATCATGACCAAGTACGGCTATTATCTGCACTATAATCATTTTTCTCCATCAGGAAATAACGTGAAAACCTATTGGACGGCAGGGCTCAAATATTATGTGTTGAACTGGGCCGCTGTTCAATCTAAAGTTTATATCCATAAAACAGAAGCTGATTATTTAGGCTTTGGAATTATGTTAACTCCATAATAGCTTAATATTAACGTTTTGACTGCTTGCAGGGAGCATCGTTTTATCCACAATGTTTACCCGTTGCTTACCCGCCTTTAATGCGCTTCTGACCGAGTGTGCACCGAGTATAGACCGAGTATAGACCGAGCTTAGAGCGTGTATGGGTGAAACCGTATTAACACCTGTTCCGAAGCAAAATTTATTTTTAGGTTTTTTTATGATTTTCCTGATTGGTGTGTACACTGTCTGTATACGCTCCGGGGACGCTCCGGGGTTGGAAGGTAATTGAGAGGTAGCCGAGTAGTTCTTGGAAGGCTATTTAACCTTTCAACTACCTCTCAATTACCTTCCAACTCCCTCTCAACTACCTTCCAACCCCGGAGTCTATACGGTTGATCCCCGCTTGCCGGGCGCTTGTGTTCCAGTGAATTATTTTTATGTTAACCCCTTGATTTATAAAATGTATTGTCTTACCTTTGCAGTCCCTTATTATAGGGGTAAAGTTTTTAAATATTAATAGAAAACAAAAAAAGAACAATGCCAACCATTCAACAATTAGTTAGAAAAGGTAGAGTAGCACTGGAGTTCAAGAGTAAGTCTCCAGCGTTGGACAGCTGTCCACAGCGAAGAGGTGTATGTACACGTGTATATACCACTACCCCTAAAAAACCAAACTCAGCAATGCGTAAAGTTGCCCGTGTACGTTTAACCAATGGTAAAGAGGTGAATGCCTATATTCCAGGTGAAGGTCACAATTTACAGGAGCACTCCATTGTATTGATCCGTGGTGGTCGTGTTAAAGATTTGCCAGGTGTACGTTATCACATCATCCGTGGAGCATTAGATACTTCAGGAGTTGCTGGTCGTAACCAACGTCGTTCAAAATATGGTACTAAACGTCCTAAGCCAGGACAAGTAGCTGCGGCACCAACAAAAGGTAAAAAGAAATAATTAGGAGGAAAAACAAATGAGAAAGTCAAAACCAAAAAAGAGAATTATCCTTCCTGATCCAAAATTTAACGATGTTCAGGTGACAAGGTTCGTAAACAATATGATGTATGATGGAAAAAAATCCATTGCATATGATATTTTTTATGATGCTGTAGAACTAGCTGAGAAAAAAGCTGGTGAGAACGGATTAGAAGTATGGAAACGTGCTTTAACAAATGTAATGCCTGCTGTAGAGGTTAAATCTCGTCGTGTAGGTGGTGCAAACTTCCAGGTACCTACAGAGGTAAGACCTGACCGTAAGATTGCTTTAGGCATGAAATGGTTAATTTCTTACGCTCGTAAACGTGGAGAAAAAACAATGAAAGAGAAATTAGCAGGTGAAATCGTTTCAGCAGCTAAAGGTGAAGGTGCAGCAGTGAAGAAAAAAGAAGATACGCATAAAATGGCTGAGGCTAACAAAGCGTTCTCTCATTTCCGTTTCTAATTATACAGAATCATAAAATGTCAAGAGATTTAAAATTTACAAGAAATATCGGAATCGCGGCTCACATTGATGCGGGTAAAACCACAACAACTGAGCGTATCCTTTATTACGCCGGAGTAAATCACAAAATTGGTGAGGTACACGAAGGTGCGTCTACGATGGACTGGATGGTACAGGAAGCGGAACGTGGGATAACCATCACCTCTGCTGCTACAACAGTTTTCTGGCCTTACCGTGGTGAAAAATATCAGGTAAACGTTATCGATACTCCGGGTCACGTGGATTTTACCGTAGAGGTAAACCGTTCACTTCGTGTTTTGGATGGATTGGTATTCTTATTTTCAGCAGTTGATGGTGTTGAGCCTCAATCTGAAACTAACTGGCGTTTAGCTAACAACTATGCAGTTCCACGTATTGGTTTCGTTAACAAAATGGACCGTTCAGGAGCTGACTTCTTAAAAGTTGTTAAACAGGTAAGAGATATGCTGGGTAGCCATGCAGTTCCTTTACAGTTACCAATTGGTGCAGAAGATAGCTTTACTGGTGTTGTTGATTTAATCAATAACCGTGGTATCGTTTGGAATGAGCATGATAAAGGGATGACCTTTACTGAAGTGCCAATCCCTGCTGATATGGTTGACGAAGTTGCGGAATGGAGAGAGAACTTATTAGAAGCTGTTGCTGATTATGATGAGTCATTAATGGAGAAATTCTTTGATGATCCTAACTCAATCACTGAGCGTGAGATTCTTGATGCATTGCGTAAAGCAACTTTAGATGCTAAAATCGTTCCTATGGTTTGTGGTTCATCTTTCAAAAACAAAGGTGTTCAGACTATGTTGGATCTGGTAATGGAATTATTGCCTTCGCCAATGGATGTGGATGGTATCACTGGTATCAACCCGAACACAGGTGAAGAAGTAACCCGTCAACCAGATGTTAAAGAGCCATTTGCAGCTTTAGCGTTTAAAATTGCAACCGATCCTTTCGTAGGTCGTTTGTGCTTTATCCGTGTTTACTCAGGTAACTTAGATGCTGGTTCTTACGTTTATAACGCACGTTCTGAGAACAAAGAGCGTATCTCCCGTATCTTCCAGATGCATGCTAACAAGCAAAACCCAATCCCTAATGTAGGTGCTGGTGATATTGCTGCGGTAGTAGGATTTAAAGATATCAAAACAGGTGATACACTTTGTGATGAGAAACACCCGATCATTCTGGAATCTATGGATTTCCCAGAGCCGGTTATTGGTTTAGCTATTGAGCCTAAAACTCAGGCTGATATCGATAAATTAGGTATTGGTTTATCTAAATTAGCTGAAGAAGATCCTACATTCAGAGTTCAAACTGACGAGGAAACTGGTCAGACTGTAATCTCTGGTATGGGTGAGCTTCACTTAGATATCCTGATTGACCGCTTAAGACGTGAGTTTAAAGTAGAGGTGAATCAAGGAGCTCCACAAGTTGCTTATAAAGAGGCAATTCACGGATCTGTTCAACATCGTGAGACTTACAAAAAACAATCAGGTGGTCGTGGTAAATTCGCGGATATCCAGGTTGTGATTTCTCCAATCGATGCGGACTTTGAAAAAGGTGGATTACAATTTGTAAACGAAATTACTGGTGGTTCAATCCCTCGTGAGTTTATCCCTTCTGTAGAGAAAGGATTTGCAGCATCGATGGCTAACGGAGTATTGGCTGGATATCCACTTCCAGACATGAAAGTTCGCTTAATTGATGGTTCATTCCACGCAGTCGATTCAGATGCTTTGTCATTCGAACTTGCTGCTAAAATGGCTTACCGTGAGGCATTGCCTAAATGTAGCCCAGTATTGATGGAGCCAATCATGAAAATCGAGATCTTAACCCCTGAAGAAAACATGGGTGATGTAATCGGTGACATGAACCGTCGTCGTGGTCAGCTTTTAGGTATGGACACCCGTAATGGTGCTCAGGTAATTAAAGCAACTGTACCTCTTTCTGAAATGTTTGGTTATGTAACTCAGTTACGTACCATTACTTCTGGTCGTGCAACTTCAACTATGGAGTTTGATCACTACGAACCAGCACCAAGAAACGTTCAGGATGAAGTAGTTGCCAAATCAAAAGGCAGAATTAAATCCGCAGAATAATAAAAAATCGGCAGCCGGTTATTAATAGCTCTAACCGGCAGCCTTAATACATAAATAAGATGAGCCAAAGAATCAGAATCAAATTAAAATCTTACGATTACAACTTAGTAGATAAATCTGCTGAGAAAATCGTTAAGACTGTTAAACCTACGGGTGCAGTAGTGAGTGGTCCAATTCCATTGCCTACAGAAAAGAAAATCTTCACTGTTTTACGTTCACCACACGTGAACAAAAAAGCACGTGAGCAGTTTCAATTATGTGCTTACAAACGTTTGTTAGACATTTATAGCTCTAACTCTAAAACAGTTGACGCTTTAATGAAACTTGAATTACCTAGCGGTGTTGAAGTTGAAATCAAAGTTTAACTATATAGACGGTTAACAAAAAAAGCCTTCCTGAGTTTCAGGAAGGCTTTTTTTTGTGGTAATAAAACAAGGGCTTATCTGCCCCTGTTTTTTAATTCGTCAAGTTTATTGCGCTCGTCCTGTAACTCTCTCGCTAGTTTTTTCTCTTTATCATTGGCCTTTGTTTTATAGCTCTGGTATTCCTGAGAGATCTCTTCATACAATGAACTTCTGTATTTGGCTTCATGAATGTGTTTGGCCGACCTGAAGATCACAAAGGCTAAGGCTGCTGCCAGTACCAGGATCAACGTCCAGACAATTACATTATAATTGCTCTTGGTAAAAGAAATACCCAGAAAGCTGATTTCATTTAATTTAGCATTGGAGGTCGCCAAAGAACTTTCTGTTCCGGAAATTTGCCCTTTTAATGTAGAAATGGCTTTTTCCTGTTCAGCAAGTTTCAGTTTTACATTGCTCAGTTGTTTGCGACTGGTATTGAGTGAATCTGCTACACTTTTCCAAAGGCCGGCAAGCCTGGCCGGGTTGATTAACTTATAACCATTAATGGTTTTGGATTTTGACAACATGAATTCGTATTGGCCCCGAAGACCAGGAGCAGCTTTTGCACTGTCTGCCGGAATTTGTGCTTGTGCATTTACATTTAATAGAAGAACGGCTATGATTGCGAATATCAGTTTTTTCATAAAGTACTGTTTTTTAATAGGATGTTTTGTGTTTTAATGGTAATTGATCTGAATTTTGTGGTGTTTGCAGGCTCATGATGGCGGCATGATATTTAATTTAACATTCATATTGTAATTTTATTGTGTTCAGGCTATAGATAGTATATTTGCAGCAATGTCGGTATTACTATTTACAATTATAGTTTTAGCAGGTGCTTTTTTAGCTGGATTGGTCGGTTCGCTGACTGGTTTAGGGGGCGGGGTGATCATTATTCCACTGCTTACGTTGGTTCTTGGAGTAGACATTCATTATGCCATTGGCGCTTCTATTGTATCTGTGATTGCGACCTCTTCAGGTTCTGCCGCTGCTTATGTGAAAGAGGGAATTACCAATATCAGAATTGGAATGTTCCTGGAGGTAGCCACCACGATCAGTGCGGTTATAGGCGCAGTGGTGACCGTCTATCTGGATCCAAGCTATATTGCGGTCATCTTCGGTTTGATCCTCTTATTCTCCGCCGCAATGATGGTGGTGAAGAAGGTAGACCGCTCAGACAATGATACTTCCGGAAAACTGGCCGTGTTTTTTAAACTGAACGGGACTTATCCTACGGAAGAGGGAATGAAGAAATATGCCGTTCACCGGGTATTCGGTGGTTTCATCATGATGTTCTTTGCAGGCATCATTTCGGGTTTGCTGGGTATCGGTTCAGGAGCTTTAAAGGTGATTGCAATGGACAACATCATGCGGATCCCTTTTAAAGTGTCTACCACAACGAGTAATTTCATGATGGGGGTAACGGCTGCTGCAAGTGCGATCGTATACCTTCACCGCGGACAAATAGATCCAGGAATTGCCATGCCGGTTACTATTGGAGTGCTTTCCGGTGCTACTTTAGGATCGAAGATCCTGGTGAGAACGAAGACAGATAAGTTGAAAATAGTGTTTGCAGTAGTGGTGACTTTCCTCGCCTTGCAAATGATTTATAATGGTTTATCAGGCAAGTTATGAGTTCGGAAAAGAAAAATTTCTTTGCAGACCGTGATATCCAGGTCATCCTGGGTACTTTGTTGCGGGTAGGGGTGGTTGCTTCCATGTCTGTGGTGATGATCGGAGGCTTGCTTTACCTGTTTTCTGACCATGCCTCACTGATCGATTACCGCAATTTTAACCCGAATAAATCAGGATTCTCTTCTATTCATGCCATTCTTGTCGGATTGAAAGAGCTGAATGCCAAAGCAATCATTCAGTTCGGTACTTTGCTGCTGATTTTTACCCCGGTTGCAAGGGTGGTTTTTTCGATATTTAGTTTCCTGATTGAGCGTGATTATTTATACGTTTTGATCGGTTTGTTCGTTTTATCAATAATCATGTACAGCCTGAGCGACAAGTTAGTTGGTTAAAAAGTTACTTATCTCAGCGGATTCCCCTCCGCGAAAAAAAATAGCGCTTATTTGAAAAAATAATTAGCTAACTATTTGAAAATTAAGATTTCTTTCGTATTTTTGCCCTCCCTTAACGGGAATTGTATCCACCTTGAACGAAGCCCTACTGCTTCGATGGGTGTTAATTTAAAAAAAGAAAATGTCAGGTATTATTGGAAAAAAAGTAGGAATGACCAGCATTTTCGACGCCGATGGAAGAAACATTCCATGTACGGTGATCGAAGCTGGGCCTTGTGTAGTAACACAGGTAAAGACCGAAGAGAAAGACGGTTACGTTTCAGTTCAGTTAGGTTTCGACGAAGCCAAAGAAAAGAACACTACCCAGCCTCTTAAAGGCCACTTTGCGAAAGCAAACACAACCCCAAAACGTAAATTGGTTGAATTTGAACCGTTTGAAGAATCGTTGAACTTAGGTGATACGGTAACGGTAAGCATTTTCAACGAAGGTGATTTTGTGGATGTTGTAGGTACTTCTAAAGGTAAAGGTTTCCAGGGTGTTGTAAAACGTCATGGTTTCGCCGGTGTTGGTGGACAAACTCACGGACAGCATAACAGAATGCGTGCGCCAGGTTCATTAGGTGCTGCATCTTATCCTGCACGTGTATTTAAAGGTATGCGTATGGCGGGTAGAATGGGTGGTGACAGAGTAAAAATTCAGAACTTACAGGTTTTGAAAGTTTATGCTGATCAAAACCTTGTTGTAGTTAGTGGTTCCATTCCAGGAGCTAAGGGTTCTTACGTAATCTTAGATAAGTAAGCAGATGGAAGTTAAAGTATTAAACATTTCAGGAAAAGAGACAGGTGCCAAGGTGCAACTTCCTGAGTCAGTATTTGGCATTACGCCTGTTGACCACGCAATCTATTTAGATGTTAAACAGTATTTGGCTAATCAACGTCAAGGTACTCACAAGTCTAAACAACGTAACGAAATTGCTGGTTCAACCCGTAAACTATACAAACAAAAAGGTACTGGTGGTGCTCGTGCCGGAAGTATTAAATCTCCATTGTTCAATGGTGGTGGTCGCGTGTTTGGTCCTCAGCCACGTGATTATAGTTTCAAATTGAATAAAAAATTAAAGCAACTGGCTCGTAGATCAGCATTGACTTACAAAGCTCAGGATAACAACGTTGTTGTTTTAGAAGACTTTGCTTTTGATTCAATCAAAACTAAAAACTACATCAATTTAGTTAGCGCTTTAAACTTAGCTGGCGAAAAGACATTGTTGGTTTTACCTTCACAAAATAACAATATCTATTTATCAAGCAGAAACATCCAGAAAGCGAAAGTGATTACTGCAGATCAGTTGAATACATATGATGTATTAAACTGTGGCAAGCTTTTGTTAACGGCTGATTCTCTTAAAACATTGGAGGAGGCATTTGCCAAGTAATATGGAATTTTTAAGGAAACCAATATTAACAGAAAAAGCTTCTGCATTAACAGAAAAGTCTAACCGCTTTACTTTTAGAGTAGAACACAAAGCAAATAAATTGCAGATTAAGCAAGCCATAGAGAAAATGTACAACGTGAACATCTTAGCAATCAATACCATGATTGTTAATGGTAAAATGAAGTCCAGAAACACTAAAGGTGGTTTAGTTACGGGTCGTAGCCCAAAATACAAGAAAGCGATTGTTACACTGGCAGCAGGCGAGACAATTGATTATTACGCGAATATTTAATAAGAATTGAATAATTTATAACTATGGGCTTAAGAAAATTTAAACCAGTCACTCCGGGAACCCGCTTTAGAGTAGGTGCCAGCTTTACGGAGATTACAGCAACCAAGCCCGAAAAATCATTGGTTGTATCTTCTAAAAAATCGGGAGGACGTAACAATACAGGAAAGATGACTATGCGCTACATGGGTGGTGGTCACAAAAAATCTTACCGTTTAATTGACTTTAAACGTGATAAGTTTGATATTCCTGCAACAGTAGCTACTGTTGAGTACGATCCAAACCGTACTGCTCGTATTGCATTATTGCATTACGTAGATGGTGAGAAGCGTTACATTATTGCACCGGAAGGATTGCAAGTAGGACAAACAGTAGTTTCGGGTGATACAGCTACTCCAGAAGTAGGAAATACATTGAAATTAGCTAACATTCCATTGGGTTCAATCGTACATAACATTGAAATCCAACCAGGACGTGGAGCACAAATGGCACGTAGTGCTGGTGCTTATGCTCAATTGGCAGCACGTGACGGAAAGTATGCAACTGTTAAAATGCCATCAGGTGAAGTAAGATCTATCTTAGTTACTTGTTTAGCAACTATCGGTGCAGTTTCTAACTCGGATCATGCAAATGAAGTATTAGGTAAAGCAGGTCGTAAACGTTGGTTAGGACGTCGTCCTAGAACACGTCCGGTAGCGATGAACCCAGTCGATCACCCAATGGGTGGTGGTGAGGGTCGCTCATCTGGAGGTCAGCCTCGCTCAAGAAACGGTATGTATGCTAAAGGCTTCAAAACCCGTTCACTTAAAAAATACTCAAATCGTTTCATCATAGAGAAAAGGAAGAAATAATGGCTCGTTCGATAAAAAAAGGACCTTATATTGACCATAACGTAGAGAAGAAAGTAGTATCTATGAATGATTCAGGCAAAAGGTCTGTAATTAAAACTTGGTCTCGCAGATCAATGATTTCACCAGATTTTGTGGGTCATACATTTGCAGTGCATAACGGTAATAAATTTATACCGGTATACGTAACAGAAAACATGGTTGGTCACAAGCTGGGAGAGTTTGCTCCAACCAGAACATTTAGGGGTCACTCTGAAAAGAAAAAATAATTAAGAGATGGAAGCAGTAGCGAAATTAAACAATTGTCCAACCTCACCACGTAAAATGCGTTTGGTTGTAGATCTTATCAGAGGTGAGCGTGTTGAGAAAGCTTTACATATTTTAAAGTTTACCAATAAAGATGCAGCAATAAGAGTTGAGAAACTATTATTGTCAGCGATCAAAAACTGGGAAACTAAAAATGAAGGTTCTCGCCCTGAAGAAAACCAGTTATACGTGAAAACGATAATGGTAGGCGGTGGTCGTCAATTAAAAAGACTTAGACCAGCACCTCAAGGACGTGGTTACAGAATCCGTAAGCGTTCAAACCATGTAACTTTGGTAGTAGATAGTAAAAACGTTGAAACTCAAACTAATTAACAGAAATGGGACAAAAAGCACATCCAATAGGAAACAGGTTAGGGATCATCAAAGGTTGGGATTCTAACTGGTTCGGTGGCAACAACTATGCTGATAAATTAGTTGAGGACGAAAAAATAAGAAAATACC
Organism: Pedobacter caeni; assembly: GCF_900129215.1. Classification (GTDB taxonomy): domain Bacteria; phylum Bacteroidota; class Bacteroidia; order Sphingobacteriales; family Sphingobacteriaceae; genus Pedobacter; species Pedobacter caeni. The sequence continues at coordinate 561,730 of NZ_FQUQ01000003.1, forward strand.
TTTCTGCACGTATCGCAAAAGGCGGTGTAGCTAAAGTGGTAATCGAGCGTACGTTAAAACGTATCACGGTAACTATCCACACAGCTCGTCCGGGTATTGTGATCGGTAAAGCAGGAGCTGAGGTGGATAAGATCAAAGAAGAGTTGAAGAAATTGACTAAAAAGGAAATTCAAATCAACATTTTTGAGATCAAACGTCCTGAGCTTGATGCACAATTAGTTGCAGAAGGTGTTGCAAAACAATTAGAAGCAAGGATCTCATTCCGTAGAGCAATGAAATCTACTATCGCATCAACAATGCGTATGGGTGCTGAAGGTATCAAAATTATGACCTCTGGTCGTTTAGGTGGTGCTGAGATGGCTCGTAGCGAACAGTATAAAGAAGGAAGAATTCCTTTGCATACTTTCCGTGCTGACATTGACTATGCTTTAGCAGAAGCTTTAACTACTTATGGTAAAATAGGTGTTAAAGTATGGATCTGTAAAGGTGAAGTTTACGGTAAACGTGACCTTTCTCCTAACATCGGTGCAGTGAGCAATGCTCCAGGTAAAGGTGGCAGACCAGAAGGTGCTTTCGGTGGTGGAAGAGACAGAGATAACCGTGGCGGTGGCGACAGAAGAAACGACAATAAAGGTCGTGGCGGAAGAGGTCCAGGTCAAGGCGGTCCTGGTGCAGGAAGAGATAATAGAGGCGGAAATACTCCTAACAGAGGTCCTCGTAAATAATTAGTTAACAGATCGTTTAACGATAATATTAGAATAAGATGTTACAGCCAAAAAGAACGAAGTTCAGAAAGATGCAAAAAGGCAGAATGAAAGGTTTAGCAACTCGTGGTGCTGAATTATCATTCGGATCCTTCGGGATCAAGTCTTTAGAGTCGACTTGGATCACAAGTCGTCAGATAGAGGCAGCCCGTATTGCGGTAACTCGTTTCATGAAACGTGAAGGCCAGGTGTGGATTAGAATATTCCCGGACAAACCGGTAACTAAGAAACCAGCTGAGGTACGTATGGGTAAAGGTAAGGGTGCTCCAGAATACTGGGTTGCTGTTGTTAGACCCGGACGTATTATTTTTGAAGCCGAAGGTGTTCCTTTAGAAGTTGCTAAAGAAGCAATGAGATTAGCGGCCCAAAAATTGCCGATCCAAACAAAATTTGTAGTACGTAGAGATTACGTAGAAGCATAAAAAAAGCTCTTGGGTTGAATGTTGTAAGTAACTTGTTATTATAACCGCTAGACCCAAGGCATAAAAATTAATAAAATGAAGAACTCAGAAATCACAGGGCTTTCACAAGAAGAACTAGTAGCCAGGATTGCAGAAGAAACTGAAAACTTAGTAAAGTTAAGATTTGCACATACAATTTCGGCTATAGAGAATCCTACCCGTATCAAAAAGGTAAGAAGGGATATTGCCCGATTAAACACTGAAGTGACTAAGCGTAAAGCTCAGTCTGCTACTGAAACTAAATAACTTTAGAGTCGAAATGGAAAGACAATTAAGAAAAACAAGAACCGGGTTGGTAGTAAGCAACAAAATGGATAAGTCTGTTGTTGTAGCGGTAGAACGTAAAGTGAAACACCCGATCTATGGTAAGTTTGTTAAGAAAACTACCAAATTTATGGCTCATGACGAGAAAAACGATTGCGGTATTGGTGATACAGTACTGATCATGGAGACTCGTCCGCTGAGTAAAAACAAGAACTGGAGATTAGTTGAAATTTTAGAAAGGGCTAAATAACATGGTACAACAGGAATCAAGATTAAACGTAGCCGACAATAGCGGCGCAAAAGAAGTATTGGTTATCCGTGTACTTGGTGGTACTGGAAAAAGATATGCTTCTATTGGTGACAAAATCGTTGTTACCGTTAAAAGTGCATTGCCTTCCGGAAACATCAAAAAAGGAACCGTTTCTAAAGCAGTGGTTGTAAGAACAAGAAAAGAAATCAGACGTAAAGATGGTTCTTACATTCGTTTCGACGACAATGCAGCAGTATTATTAAATGCACAAGATGAGCCGCGTGGTACACGTATTTTCGGCCCGGTAGCAAGAGAACTGCGTGAAAAACAATTCATGAAAATTGTATCATTAGCACCGGAGGTATTATAAAATGAAAAATAAAGTAACTACACCAAAGATAAAAATCCGTAAAGGAGATTTAGTTAAGGTAATCGCTGGCGATTCAAAAGGCCAACAAGGTACAGTGCTTTCTGTATTAATTTCAAAAAGCAGAATCCTTGTAGAAGGTGTTAACCTTGTATCAAAACATACAAAACCTAATGCTGCTACTCCAAACGGAGGTATCATTAAAAAAGAAGCTGCTCTTCATATTTCTAACGTAGCATTAGTTGATCCTAAAACAGGTGCAACTACTCGCGTTGGCAGAAAGCTTAATGCTGATGGGAAATTAGTTAGGGTTAGTAAAAAATCAGGAGAGGAGATCAAATAATGACTTACGTACCAAGATTAAAAAGTAAATATAAAGAGGAAATTGTAACGGCACTTAAAGATAAGTTCAATTACAAAAGCGTAATGCAGGTTCCTAAGTTAGAGAAAATCTCTATCAACCAGGGTGTTGGTCGTTTCTCTGTAACTGACAAAAAGATTATGGACAGCTCTATTTTAGAGATGACTACCATCGCAGGTCAGCAAGCAGTTGGAGCAAAATCTAAAAAAGATATCTCAAACTTTAAATTACGTAAAGGTATGCCGGTTGGTGTACGTGTAACTTTGCGTGACAACAACATGTATGAGTTCTTAGATCGTTTAATTTCCGTAGCTTTACCTCGTATCCGTGATTTCAAAGGTATCAATGATAAAGGATTTGATGGAAAAGGTAACTACACATTAGGAGTTACTGAGCAAATCATCTTCCCTGAGATCAACATCGACAAAATCAGCAAGATTTTAGGTATGGACATTACCTTTGTAACCAGCGCTACTACTGATGTTGAAGCATTGGAATTACTAAAACAATTTGGATTACCATTTAAAAACCAAAATAACACAAATTCATAATGGCAAAAGAAGGTGTAAAAGCTCGCGAAATTAAGCGCCAGAAACTGGTAGCTAAATATGCTGATAAACGTGCAGAACTTAAAGCTGCCGGTGATTATGAAGGATTAGATAAGTTACCAAAAAACTCATCTGCAGTACGTTTACACAACCGTTGTAAATTAACTGGACGTCCTCGTGGTTACATGCGTACTTTCGGTATATCAAGGGTATTGTTCCGTGATATGGCTTTAGCAGGTAAAATCCCTGGAGTAAGAAAAGCAAGCTGGTAAAACAGCTTTCTTTATGCTAAGGGATTTTCCCAAGGCAGAGAACAAAAACATTAACCGATGGCAGGTCGTCCCGAATACGATAGGAAGGAAACCACCGTCACAATTATATAAAAATGAATACAGATCCAATAGCAGATTATCTTACAAGAGTAAGAAATGCCATCAAGGCAAATCACAGAATTGTAGAAATTCCTGCATCAAACCTTAAAAAAGAAATCACTAAAGTTCTTTTTGACAAAGGTTACATTGCTAATTACAAGTTTGAGGACACTACGGCTCAAGGAACAATCAAAATCGCTTTGAAATACAATGCGATCACTAAAATCCCTGCAATCCGTACATTGACCCGTATCAGCAAACCAGGTTTAAGGCAATATGCCGGCGTAGAAAATATGCCAAGAGTATTAAACGGTTTAGGTATCGCCATCTTGTCTACATCTAAAGGTGTAATGACAGATAAAGAAGCAGCCAAACTAAACATTGGTGGCGAGGTTTTGTGTCACGTTTATTAATTAAAGGAGGATAGCAAAATGTCAAGAATAGGAAAAGCCCCAATTAATGTACCTGCAGGTGTAACGATTACAGTAGCTAAAGATAACGTAGTAACTGTAAAAGGCCCTAAAGGAGAATTGACTCAAGCAGTTGATTCTGATATCACTGTAAGTCAGGAAGACGGTGTACTAACCGTAACCCGTCCCTCAGAGCAGAAAAGACACAAAGCATTGCACGGATTATACCGTTCATTGTTAAACAATATGGTTATTGGTGTAACAGAAGGATACAAAATTTCTCAGGAATTAGTAGGTGTTGGTTACCGTGCTACAAACACAGGAAACACATTAGACTTAGTTCTGGGTTATTCTCACCACTATGTATTCCAATTGCCGGAAGAAATTAAAGTAACAACAACATCTGAAAAAGGTCAAACTCCTAAAATCATTTTAGAAAGTATTGACAAACAATTGATCGGACAAGTAGCAGCGAAAATCCGCTCGTTACGTACTCCTGAGCCATATAAAGGTAAAGGTATCAAGTTTGTAGGTGAAGTGTTAAGAAGAAAAGCAGGTAAATCAGCTTCTAAAAAATAATCAAAATGGCAGGAAAAAAATTATCTCGTAGAGATCGTATAAAAAAAGGAATCAGAAAAAGATTAACAGGTTCTGAAAGCCGTCCACGTCTATCGGTATATAGAAGCAATAAAGGAATTTATGCTCAAATCATTAACGACGTAACCGGTAATACAATTGTATCAGCTTCGTCTTTATCAAAAGACTTTTCTGGAACTGGAAACAAATCTGAGCAATCAGTAGCAGTAGGTAAACTAGTAGCTGAAAAAGCACTTGCAGCTGGTGTGAAAGAAGTAGTTTTCGATAGAAATGGCTATTTGTACCATGGACGTGTTAAATCGTTGGCAGAAGGTGCTCGCGAAGCTGGTTTAGTATTTTAATCTGAAAATAGGATAACAATGTCAACTATCAATATAAAAAGAGTTAAGACTAGCGAGATCGAATTAAAAGATCGTTTAGTTAGCATACAACGTGTTGCCAAAGTAACCAAAGGTGGACGTACTTTCAGCTTCTCAGCCATCGTGGTTGTCGGAGATGAAAACGGAATCGTAGGTTACGGATTAGGTAAAGCAAAAGAGGTAACTGAAGCCATCGCTAAAGGTATCGATGATGCGAAAAAGAACTTGGTAAAAGTTCCTCTGTTAAACGGTACTGTTCCTCATGAGCAAATCGGTAAATTCTCTGGTGGTTTTGTATTAATCAAACCAGCAGCAGTAGGTACAGGTGTTATTGCTGGTGGTGCAATGCGTGCTGTATTAGAGAGTGCAGGAGTACATAACGTACTTGCAAAGTCTAAAGGTTCATCAAATCCTCACAACGTGGTAAAAGCAACTGTTGATGCTTTAACTAAAATGCGCGATGCTTATACTGTCGCTCAGCAACGTGGTGTCGATTTAAATAAAGTTTTTAACGGATAATATTATGGCTAAGATCAAAATAACCCAGATAAAAAGCATTATCGATAGAAGCGAACGCCAAAAAAGAACGATGAAAGCATTAGGTTTAACTAAAATGAACCAAAGTGTAGAAGTGGAAGCTAACGCTGCCATCATCGGAATGGTGAGAAAAGTGAATCACTTAGTTGCTATAGAGAGTATATAAATTTTTAAAGGTTGTAAATGTGGTTTATATAATTACATTTGCAACCTTTAAATATGTTTAACCGTTGCCCTGATTAGTGAAAGCGAAGGGCAGCACAAGTTTCAAAAAATGAACTTAAGTAATCTTAAACCTGCAGCAGGTTCAACAAAAAACAACAAGAGAATTGGTCGTGGTACCGGTTCCGGACGCGGTGGTACATCTACACGTGGACACAAAGGTGCTGGATCACGTTCAGGTCACAAAACCAAAATTGGTTTTGAGGGTGGACAAATGCCATTGCAACGTCGTGTACCTAAGGTAGGTTTCAAACCTATTAACCGCGTTGAATATGTAAGCGTTAACTTAGACGTATTACAAGGATTAGCAGAGAAATTTAGCTTAACTACAATTGATTTTGCTACATTGCAGGATCACGGTTTAGCTCATAAAAATGACCTTGTTAAAATTCTTGGTCGTGGTGAAGTTAAAACTAAGTTAGAAGTTAAAGCACATGCTTTTTCTGCAACCGCACAAAAAGCTATTGAGGCTGTTGGAGGCTCAATCGAAAAATTGTAATTAATGAAGAAGCTGTTTACTACTTTAAGTAATATTTGGAAAATTCAAGAATTGAAAGAGCGTATTGTATTTACGCTCATGATTCTTTTGGTTTATAGGTTTGTATCCCACGTGGTTCTTCCAGGTGTTGATGCAACTCTTTTAGGCAATAATGAGAAGTCTGGACTTTTGGGTCTCTTGGATATGTTTGCCGGAGGTTCGTTTTCACGGGTATCTATCCTTGCCTTGGGTGTTATGCCTTATATTTCTGCCTCAATTGTAGTTCAGCTATTAGGTATTGCTGTTCCTTCCTTCCAGAAAATGCAAAAGGAGGGTGAAAGTGGCAGGAAGAAACTAAATCAAATTACGCGTTACCTGACGGTAGCCATCACAGCTGTTCAGGCTGTTGGTTATGTTAAAACACAGGTTCCAGCAGAAGCAATCGTTATTGATCATGCTTTGTTCTATGTAATGGCAACATTTGTGTTGGCAGCAGGAACATTGTTTGTGATGTGGTTAGGTGAGAAAATCACCGATAAAGGTATTGGAAATGGTATTTCACTGATCATCATGGTTGGTATTATTGCCAGATTACCAATCGCTTTATACCAGGAGGTTACTTCAAGATTTGTTGGCGCAGGCTTAATAGCCCTTGTCGTGGAAATTGTAGCTTTATTTGCAGTGGTGATGTTTACCATCATGATTGTTCAGGGTGTACGTAAAGTGCCTGTTCAGTATGCAAAGAGAATTGTTGGTAACAGACAGTTTGGTGGAGTAAGACAGTACATCCCTCTAAAGGTGAATGCTGCCGGTGTAATGCCGATCATCTTTGCTCAGGCATTGATGTTTATTCCAGGGTTTATTCCTCAGTTCTTCCCATCCCTGCAAAATACCTGGTTGGTTCAGTTCAGTGACTATACTTCATTAGCGTATAGCTTAACATTTGGCTTTTTAATTATTGCATTTACATTCTTTTATACTGCAATTACTGTTAACCCTACTCAGATGTCGGATGACATGAAGAAGAATGGTGGTTTCATTCCTGGTATCAAACCGGGTCTTTCTACCTCAAGCTTCATAGATGATGTTATTTCGAAGATCACCTTCCCGGGTGCTGTCTTCCTTGCCATCATCGCAATCCTTCCTTCTATAGCGGTTAAATTCGGTATCAAGTCGGAATTTGCCCACTTCTATGGTGGAACTTCCCTGTTGATCCTGGTAGGTGTAGTACTGGATACCTTGCAACAAATCGAAAGTTATCTGTTAATGCGTCATTACGATGGTTTAATGAAAACAGGCAGAGTTACCGGCCGCACAGGAATTCCTGCTGCAGCAAGCGGTAGCAATGCAGTGATCTAAATAATTGCATGTCTAAGATCTATTACAAATCTCCGGAGGAGATCGAGTTAATCAGAGAGAGTTCTTTACTCGTATCTAAAACCTTAGCTGAAGTAGCTAAAGTAATTGGTCCGGGCATCACAACAAAAAAACTGAATGACCTGGCTGAAACGTTTATCAAAGACCATGGAGCAATCCCTGCTTTTTTAAACTATAACGGCTTCCCGTATTCACTGTGTATTTCGCCTAATGAGCAGGTTGTTCATGGCTTTCCCGGTGAGTATGTGATACAGGAGGGAGATTTAATCTCTGTCGACTGTGGGGTCATTCTAAACAAATATTTCGGTGACTCCGCCTATACCTTCTCCATTGGGGAAATTGATGCGGAGAAACAGAAACTGGTTGAGGTGACAAAAGAGTGCTTAAGACTTGCGATTGAGAAGGCCGTTGTAGGTTCAAGGGTCGGAGACGTAGGCTATGCTGTACAGGCGCATGCGGAGGCGAATGGATTTGGTGTGGTGAAAGAATTAGTGGGTCACGGTGTCGGAGTTCAGTTACATGAAAAACCTGAAGTACCAAATTATGGTAAACGAGGGAGTGGAATTAAACTGGAAGAAGGAATGGTGATCGCTATTGAGCCAATGATCAATGCAGGTACAGCTGGTGTTAAGTTCTGGTCAGACGGCTGGACAGTAACCAGTAAGGACAATAGGCCATCTGCTCATTTTGAGCATACAGTGGCAGTTAAAAAGGGGAATGCAGACGTTTTATCGACCTTTTCAGTAATTGAAGAAGTTTTAAATAAAAAAAAGTAAATAATTAAATTTTTTTATTTAATTTTGCAACCCTGTTTAGTAACAGCTAATTAAGTAAAAATCAATATTATATGGCTAAACAAGCCTCAATTGAGCAAGACGGTGTAATAAGGGAAGCATTATCCAATGCCATGTTCCGTGTGGAACTAGAGAATGGTCATGAGATAATTGCTCATATTTCAGGTAAGATGAGGATGCACTACATCAAGATTCTTCCTGGAGACAAAGTCAAATTAGAGATGTCGCCTTACGATTTATCAAAGGGCAGGATTACTTATAGATATAAATAAAATGAAAGTTAGGTCATCAATTAAAAAACGTAGCGCTGATTGCAAGATTATTCGTCGTAAAGGTAAACTTTTCGTGATTAACAAGAAAAATCCAAAATACAAGCAACGTCAAGGTTAAGAAATTATTGAATTTGATGTAGATTGAATGTACAAGATACTCAATCTCGTTCATTCAGTTAATCAAACATTAGTACAAATATGGCAAGGATATCAGGTATTGATTTACCAAGAAACAAAAGAGGCGAAATTGGTCTTACTTACATCTTCGGAGTAGGAAGATCAACTGCTCAACGTATTTTAACGGAAGCAGGTATCGATTTTAACAAGAAAGTACAGGACTGGTCTGATGATGAGTTATCAGCGATCCGTACCATCATCAACGACGGCGTAAAAGTAGAAGGTGCTTTACGTTCAGAAGTTCAGTTGAACATTAAACGTTTAATGGATATCGGTTGTTACCGTGGATTACGTCACAGAAAAGGTTTGCCGGTACGTGGACAACGTACTAAGAACAACTCTCGTACACGTAAAGGCAAGAGAAAAACAGTTGCTAACAAGAAAAAAGCTACTAAATAAAATTAGTACTGAATAAGAATTATGGCTAAGAGTAAAAAAGTTACCAAAAAGCGTATTGTTGTTATTGAGCCTGTTGGTCAGGCGCACATCAATGCTACTTTTAACAATATCATTGTTACTTTAACAAATAACAACGGTCAAACTATTTCATGGTCTTCTGCAGGTAAAATGGGATTCAAGGGTTCTAAAAAGAACACTCCTTATGCAGCAGGTCAGGCTGCATCAGATTGCGGTAAAGTAGCATTTGATTTAGGTCTGCGTAAAGTAGAAGTTTTTGTTAAAGGTCCAGGTTCAGGTCGTGAGTCTGCAATTAGAACATTGCAAATCTCAGGTATCGAAGTAACCTCTATCAAAGATATCACACCGCTTCCGCACAACGGATGTCGTCCTCCTAAGAAGAGAAGAGTTTAATAATTAACTTTTAAAGCTAAGAGTCTGCAGTTTAAGGCTGTATGATACTTTAAAACAAAAAGCAATGGCAAGATATACAGGACCAAAGTCCAAAATAGCCCGTAAATTCAGAGAGCCAATTTTCGGCCCTGATAAGGTTTTAGATAGAAAAAATTATCCTCCTGGACAGCACGGTGCTTCCAAAAGAAGAGGAAAACAATCCGAGTACGCAGTACAGTTAATGGAAAAACAGAAAGTTAAATATACTTATGGTGTATTAGAACGTCAGTTCCGTAATTTGTTCACAAAAGCATCTTCACGTGAAGGTATCACTGGTGACAACTTATTGCAATTATTAGAAGCTCGTTTAGATAACACAGTATACAGATTAGGTATTGCTACAACACGTTCAGCTGCCCGTCAGTTAGTTAGCCATAAACACGTAACAGTTAACGGTGAAGTAGTAAATATCCCTTCATATCAATTAAAAGCTGGTGATGTTGTTGCAGTTCGCGAAAAGTCTAAGACTTTAGAAGCGATTACAAATTCAGTAGCAGGCAGAGTAATCAATAAATTCAATTGGTTAGACTGGAATGCAAGTGAATTGACAGGTAAGTTCTTAACTTATCCTAACCGTGACGAGATCCCAGAAAATATCAAAGAGAACCTTATAGTAGAGTTATACTCTAAGTAATATATTTAGTGAATTGCCTTCTGGGCAATTCACTTTATTTCATTACATAATTTTAATAACGATCTAAAAACATTATAAATGGCAATTTTAGCATTTCAGAAACCCGATAAGGTAATCATGCAGAAATCAACAGATTTCGATGGTATATTTGAATTTCGTCCTTTAGAGCCCGGTTTCGGTGTAACAATTGGTAACGCCCTAAGAAGAATTTTACTTTCTTCATTAGAAGGTTATGCCATTACAAGTATTCGTTTTTCTGGCGTATCTCACGAGTTTTCTACAATGAAAGGTGTTGTAGAAGATTTGACGGAAATCATCCTTAACTTAAAACAAGTGCGTTTTAAAAAAGTTGGTGATTCTGGTGATTCTGAAAAAGTTTTCATTTTAGTAAACGGTCAAGATCAGTTTACTGCTGGAGATATTACAAAATTCTCTAACAACTTCGAGGTTCTTAACCCTGATTTCGTTATTTGTAACATGGAAAAAACAGTGACTTTAGAGGTAGAATTAACTATCAATAAAGGACGCGGTTATGTTCCAGCCGAAGAAAATAAAATCAATGATGCTGTAGTTGGTGTAATCGCGATCGATTCGATCTTTACCCCAATGAAAAATGTAAAATACTCGATTGAAAATTATCGTGTTGAACAAAAGACAGATTATGAAAAATTAATATTAGATATCTCTACAGATGGTTCAATCCACCCTGAAGAAGCACTAAAAGAAGCTGCGAAAATTTTAATCCAGCACTTTATGTTGTTCTCTGATGAGAATTTAGTATTGGAATCTCAAGCTAAAGAAGAAACTAAAGAAGTGGATGAGGAAATTCTGCATATGCGTAAGATCCTTAAAACTGAACTGGTTGATTTAGATCTTTCTGTACGTGCATTAAACTGCTTAAAAGCAGCCGATATCCGTACTTTAGCTGACCTGGTTTCTTATGATGTTGCTGACATGTTAAAATTCAGAAACTTCGGTAAAAAATCATTGACAGAGATCCAGGAATTGGTGAAATCTAAAAGCTTATCTTTCGGTATGAACTTATCGAAATTTAAATTAGACGAAGAGTAACCAACCAAACATTAAATAACAATATTGTTAATAGTGTATAATTCCCTCAGATAAACATCAAAGAGACGGTATACACTGAATAAAATCAAAAATGAGACACGGTAAAAAAGTAAACCACTTAGGAAGAACAGATTCACATCGTAAGGCGATGTTGGCTAACATGGCTTCATCGTTAATTAAACACAAAAGAATTTCAACTACTTTAGCTAAAGCAAAAGCTTTACGTATGTATGTTGAGCCTCTTTTGACAAAATCTAAAACTGATACTACTCACTCTCGTCGTATCGTTTTCGGTTACTTACAAGATAAAGAAACTGTTACTGAATTGTTCCGTGATGTTGCAGCTAAAATTGCTAACCGTCCGGGTGGTTACACAAGGATCATTAAATTAAACAACCGTCTTGGTGATAACGCGGAGATGGCTTTAATTGAATTGGTTGATTACAATGAAGTTTACGGTAAAGAAGCTGAATCTGCTGAGAAGAAAACTACACGTCGTGGTAGAACCAAAGCTAAAAAAGCTGATGCACCTAAAGCCGAGAAAGCTGAAGTTGTTGCAGAAGAAGCTCCGGCTACTGAAGAAGCAGCACCAGAAGCACCTGCAGCTGAAGCTAAATCTGAAGATAAAGGCGAATAATTTATTCCCTCATCAACATAAGGAAACCCTGTCCGATTCGGACAGGGTTTTTTGTTTTTTATGGTTTTTCGGAGGGTAGAGGGAGGAGGTTTTTATAAGCCCATTTCCAATTGCGTTATTGAAGGTTGAGCATAATACTCACTATGCAGGTTCCAGCGTTTTCCATCATGCTTTAACAGCGTGAAATGATCCGCCAGAAACTCTTCTCTGAATCTCCTGTTTTGATATTGTTCCATGATTTGTGGGTAGGCTTCTTTAGCATCCCGGTAGGCGATCGTGAGGTGCGGATTGAATGGGTTTTTGGAACCTTCAACATATGGCTTCATTCCAGCCTTCAGGTTCTTATAAAGTGCCGAGATACCTGTATTTTTTAAGGCCCTGATAAAAACAGTATGTTCCGGGAAGCCATCAAAATCTTCCAGCTTCTGAATGAAGGGCTCAAAATGGCAAAGGGATTTCAGCTTTTGGATGAGCTGTTGTTCATTGGCCGGTCTGAGTTTAAAAGGAGGTACAAGCGTGAGGTGTACCGGAGGCTTCAATGCACTGAACACCCCATGGTCAAGAGAAACTTCTTTCCTGATCTCATCAATCCTTTCGCTTAATCCGGCTGGCGGAAGGATGGCTATAAAGTATAAATCTTCCATATTGCTAATTTACTAAAAATATTAGTAATTACAAGGCCTGTTTATTTTCTGTCTGAACCAGGCGCTTAAATTTCCTTTTCAAAAGGTTACCTTTGCAAGGTAATCCAATTTCATGTCCAATCAACTCCATTTACAGCAGTTCCAGCAGCAGATTGCTGAAAGTATTTCATCGAATACCTTTCTAAAGATTTCCCTTGGTAATTATCAGGGAAATGAAAAGGAGCTAAAAAATGTTTATGCCCGCAGGGTAAAGATCAAAAGAACAGATATGCTTTCTTTTACTTACCGTCACAAAACAAGGGACATCATCAAGAACTTTCCTATTCCTGAAGGCATCAGTCTGATCGGTCATTTCATCAGCAATGATTTCAAAGTTTGCACCCTGTTTACCACTTTAAAAGAAGTGATCTTAGAACATGGTAAGAAGCAGCTTATCTCTGTGAGGGAAAACCTGGTGAAGACTGCTGTCCAGCCAACACTGACTCATAATAAGGAAAAGAAACGCATCATTCAGCCTACAGGAAAGACTTATCTGCAAGAGTTGAAGATCAGTGATGCCGAAGGTAATGTCTTTAAAAATGCCCAGGATAAATACCGTCAGATCAATCAGTATGTAGAGATCCTGAGTTCACTGATTAAAGAATTACCTGCCGGTAAAATCAACAATGTGGTCGATATGGGCTCAGGAAAAGGCTACCTTACCTTTGCTTTATATGACTACCTGCACAATGTATTGAAACTGGATACCAAAGTAACAGGGGTGGAGTTTCGCGAAGACCTGGTTACCTTATGTAATGGGATTGCCGGAAACTCCGGATTTGATCAGCTTAACTTTGTTCCCGGAACGATTGAAAATTATGCTGTGGATTCCATTGATTTACTGATTGCCTTACATGCCTGCGATACGGCTACCGATGATGCAATCTATAAAGGAATCAAGGCGAATGCCGGACTGATTGTGGTGGCGCCCTGCTGCCATAAACAGATCAGAAGAGAGATGGAAAAGAACAAAGCCAAAAACGAACTTTCCTTTTTAACAAAATACGGGATCTTTATGGAGCGTCAGGCAGAAATGGTGACGGACGGAATAAGAGCTTTGGTACTGGAATATTTCGGTTATAAAACCAAGGTCTTTGAATTCATTTCAGATGCACATACCCCTAAAAATGTATTGGTAGTAGGGATTAAAACCTCTGGCACAGATGCTACTGCCAAAGGTCAGGAGGCCAGAAAAGCGGAGATCAGACAAAAGATCGCAGAATCGAAGGCTTATTTCGGAATTGGCTACCATCATTTAGAACGACTTTTAGGTCTGGATAAACAAGTTTAAGTAAAATTCTGTCATCCTGTCACACTTTTGTAACAGCTTTCGGACATAAAATTCTTTAATGATTAGATATCCCGAAGATTTTCTGCCAAAATCCGATTGGCACATTGCTTGTTAAACAGATGTAAATAAAAAGATTTCATAACATAAACAGAGATAAATAGCATGTCAAAAATTATTGGTATAGACTTAGGAACAACAAACTCTTGCGTAGCCGTAATGGAAGGTAACGAACCTGTAGTTATAGCCAACAGTGAGGGTAAACGTACTACGCCATCCATTGTTGCTTTTGCAGAAAATGGAGAACGCAAAGTAGGTGAGCCGGCAAAACGCCAGGCGATTACTAACCCAACAAAAACAATTTCTTCGATCAAACGCTTTATGGGCAGCAGCTTTGCTGAGGTAACTAAAGAAGCTGGTCGTGTACCTTATAAAGTAGTTAAAGGCGACAACAATACACCACGTGTAGAAATTGACGACCGTAAATATACTCCACAAGAGCTTTCTGCAATGATCTTGCAGAAAATGAAAAAAACAGCTGAAGACTTTTTGGGTCATGAGGTAACTGAAGCAGTTATTACTGTTCCTGCTTACTTTAATGATGCACAACGTCAGGCAACTAAAGAAGCTGGTGAAATCGCTGGTTTAACAGTGAAACGTATCATCAACGAGCCAACTGCAGCTGCTTTAGCTTACGGTTTGGATAAAGCACATAAAGACATGAAAATTGTTGTGTTTGACTGTGGTGGTGGTACTCATGACGTTTCTGTATTAGAATTAGGTGATGGTGTATTTGAAGTAAAATCTACTGATGGTGATACACACTTAGGTGGTGATGACTTTGACCATATCATTATCGAATGGTTAGCAGGTGAATTCAAAATTGAATATGGCATGGACCTTCACCAGGATCCAATGGCATTACAACGTTTGAAAGAAGCTGCTGAGAAAGCTAAAATTGAGCTTTCAAGCACTACTTCTACAGAGATCAACCTTCCTTACATCACTGCTGATGCAACAGGTCCTAAACACTTGGTTAGAACTTTAAGCCGTGCTAAATTTGAGCAATTGGCAGCTGATCTGATCAAACGTACAATTGATCCTTGTAAATCAGCATTGAAAAATGCAGGTTTAAAAACATCTGATATCGATGAAATCATCTTAGTTGGTGGTTCTACACGTATCCCTGCAATTCAGGATGCGGTTAAAGCTTTCTTCGGTAAAGAGCCTTCTAAAGGTGTGAACCCTGATGAGGTGGTAGCAATCGGTGCTGCAATTCAAGGTGGTGTATTAACAGGTGAAGTTAAAGATGTATTGTTATTAGATGTTACCCCTCTTTCATTAGGTATTGAGACTATGGGTGGTGTAATGACTAAATTAATTGAAGCAAACACGACTATCCCTTCTAAAAAAGCAGAAACTTTCTCTACAGCAGCGGATAACCAGCCTTCAGTAGAAATCCATATCCTACAGGGAGAGCGTCCTATGGCAGCTCAAAACCGTACGATTGGTCGTTTCATCCTAGATGGTATTCCACCGGCTCCACGTGGAGTGCCTCAGGTAGAAGTAGCATTTGATATTGATGCAAACGGTATCTTACATGTAAGTGCTAAAGATAAAGCTACTGGTAAAGAGCAAAAAATCCGTATTGAAGCTTCTTCTGGCTTAACTGACGAAGAGATCAAAAGGATGAAAGAAGAAGCAGAGCAAAATGCTGATGCTGATAAAGCAGCTAAAGAAGAAGCTGAAAAAATCAACAGCGCTGATGCTTTAATCTTCTCTACTGAGAAACAATTGAAAGAATTTGGTGAGAAAATCTCTGCAGATAAAAAAGCGCCTATCGAAGAAGGTTTGAAAAAACTGAAAGATGCGCATGCTGCAAGAAACTTTGCTGATATCGATGCTGCTCAGGAAGAATTACAGAATGCATGGAATGCAGCTTCTGAAGAGATGTACAAAGCAGGACAAGATGGTGCACAACCAGAAGGCGCTGCCGGAGCTCAACAAGAAGGTCAGCCTGCAGGTGGTGACGATGTTACCGATGTAGATTTTGAAGAAGTAAAAGACGATAAAAAATAGTCGTTCATACGATCATAAAAAAGGGTGTGCTGTTTGTTCAGCGCACCCTTTTTGTTTGGCATCCTTTTTTTAGGATAATGATCAGACTCATTAAATAAAAAGAGGGGATTCACTTAGTGAATCTCCTCTTTTTGTTAAGCTTGTTTTGAGATTAGTTCCAAAGGTTATCAGGATAAGCACCGTCTTTGATCAATTGATCAATGCTGGCTTTAACGATTGGTTTATCTTCTTTATAAGTTACTCCGAACCACTTGCTGTCCGTAGGGACTACTTTGAAATCTGCTTTTCTTGATTTTACCAGGTATTCTGCTACCAATGGAATGAAAAACTCTGCTTTAGGGTTTTCTTTGTTCTGTACAGCAAAATCTCTGAACAGCTCTTCTGTGATCTGGAAAACTGCTGGCGTAAAACCCCAGAAATTCATCGATACGCGCGTATCTTGTGTCAATGGGTATTGTTTGTCGTCCTCTTCGAAAACAATCGCGTCACCGTTTCTAAGAACCTTTGTGCGCTCATTGATATCTTCCAGTACACCATTCTCGTTTACTTTACAAACACCCCTTGATACAGAGCCATAGTCTGACAAGGTTTTGCCAATCTCATATCCGATCATCGAGTAATTGCTGTCGCTCACTTCAGTGGTCAGGAAGTTCACCATTTTCTGGTAAGCATCCAAGCCGTAAAAATCATCTGCGTTGATCACACAGAAAGGCTCATTAATAGCTGTTCTGCCAGAAAGGATGGCATGAGCAGTGCCCCATGGTTTTGCCCTTTCAATTTCGATATCTACACCAAATTGTTTGATGTCAAAGTTTTGGAATACATAAGCAGTCTCGATTTTCCCTTTTAGTTTGGGTTCGAAAATTGCTTTGAAATCTTCTAAATATTCTTCTTTTATAATAAAGACAACCTTACCGAAGCCGGCTTTAATCGCATCATATATAGAGTAATCAATAATGGTTTCGTTGTTCGGGCCGAATCCGTCAATTTGTTTCATGCTGCCGTAGCGACTCGCCATCCCAGCTGCTAGTATTAATAAGGTTGGTTTCATGGGACTAAAATAATTATTAAGTTTATAATCAAGGTAAAAAAAAGGGGTTTATTTGCAATTTAACCACTAATAGGG
Source organism: Pedobacter caeni (assembly GCF_900129215.1). Classification (GTDB taxonomy): domain Bacteria; phylum Bacteroidota; class Bacteroidia; order Sphingobacteriales; family Sphingobacteriaceae; genus Pedobacter; species Pedobacter caeni. Next base: position 578,706 of record NZ_FQUQ01000003.1, read on the forward strand.
AGAAAAACTTCTGTTTAAAAACCAAAGATTCCTTTTCCTCCGCTACTGCGCGTTTTTTTGCCGGTTAACATTCCGAACAGCCCACGTACAATTTCCTTGCCAATCTGTCTTGTAATGGTGGCACCCATTACCTGCTCAATAATACTTTTTCCTTCTTTTTTAACGGTTGTTTCTTCTTCCGGTGCTGCTGCTGCCTGGTTGTCATTGATTCTTTTGGTCAGGATTTCATAGGCACTTTCCGGATCAATGCTTTCCTGATATTTTTGGTTCATGGGGCTGGACTGGACTAATTTTCCATAATCTGAGGCATTCATGGGGCCCATTACCGACTTCGGTGGGGTCAGCATGGTCGCGGTTACCTCCGTTGGGATTCCCTTATCATTTAAAACTGTGATCAATGCCTGACCGGTTCCTAAAGAGGTGAGTACCTTATCAATCTTATAAAAAGTAGAAGTGGGGTAGGTGTTTACCGTTTTCTTTAAAGCATCGGCATCATTAGGTGTAAATACCCTTAAAGCATGCTGAATCCGGTTCCCCAATTGGGAAAGCACACTCTCCGGAACATCCGTAGGCGATTGCGTGCAAAAGAAGACGCCTATGCCCTTAGATCTGATGAGCCTGATGATCGTTTCAATCTGCTCCATAAAAGCCTTGGAGGAGTCTTTAAACAGTAAATGAGCTTCATCAAAGAAGAAGACCAGCTTCGGTTTGTCGAGGTCTCCTACTTCAGGTAAATTATAATACAGTTCAGCCAGCAGGCTCAATAAATAAGTGGAATATAACTTCGGTTGATTCTGAACATCCGAGATGTTCAGCAAGGAAATGGTTCCTTTGCCGTCAGTCCTGGCGAACAGGTCTTCAATATCAAAAGAACGTTCCCCGAACATGGCACCCAGGCCTTGTTGTTCAATCGTAATGATCTTTCTGAGAATGGTTCCCGAGGTAGCAGGGGAGATCGAGCCGTAATCACTTTTTATTTCTTCTTTTCCGGGCCCGTCTGAAAGATAGGATACCAGTTTTTTAAGATCGTTCAGGTCAATTAATGGCAGTTTACTGTCGTCCGCATATTTAAAGATGACAGCCAGTACTCCGGTCTGGGTATCATTTAAGTCCAGGATCTTTGCCAGCAGGGTGGGGCCAAACTCAAGGATAGTTGCCCTCATCTGCGCCCCTAGTTTCCCGGAAAGAGAATAGGGCTCTATCGGATAGCCTGAAGGGGTAAAGGGTTTGTTCAGCTGCGTTGCCCGCTCTTCAATTTTAGGATTGCTTTCTCCGGCCTGATATAAACCGGAAAGATCTCCTTTTACATCGAGCATGAATACAGGGACACCCGCGTCTGAAAGCTGCTCGGCAAGCAACTGAAGGGTTCTGGTTTTTCCTGTTCCGGTTGCGCCGGCAACAAGTCCATGCCGGTTCATCATGTGTAAATAGAGGTTTACCTCTGCTTCTGCCAGAACTTCACCATCTAAAATTCCTGCACCCAGATAAATATAGGAGCCTTTAGGCTGGTATGCTGCTTTAACTTTTTCTATAAACTGTTGGGTTTGTTCACTCATAGGAAGGTATAGTTGTTTCATTGATCATGATCCTTATCTTAAAAATTGATCACGATGCTTTCCTAAAAATAGGGAATTAAAAATAAAAGCGTGAATGGCTTTTGCCAGACACGCTTTTATCAATACCTGAATACAGGTTTTTTATTTAGAATATTTGAAATCGTGGTCTTTTTTGATGTTCAGTAAAGAGTGATAAATCAAGCTGATCACATTGTCTACATCTTCTTTATGGATCATTTCTACCGTAGTGTGCATATAGCGCAATGGTAAAGAGATCAATGCCGAAGGAACACCGCCATTAGAATAAGCAAAAGCATCCGTATCTGTACCTGTAGACCTTGATGAAGCCTGGCGCTGGAAAGGAATGTCGTTCTTTTCAGCAGTTTCGATCAATAATCTGTTCAGGTTGGTTTGCACTGCAGGAGCATAGGAAACCACGGGCCCTTTTCCACATGCAAGATCACCCTGTGTGATCTTGTTGATCATTGGGGTAGTGGTGTCATGGGTAACGTCTGTTACGATCGCTACATGAGGCTTAATGCGGTCTGCGATCATTTCTGCACCACGTAAACCGATTTCTTCCTGTACTGAGTTTACGATGTATAAACCGAAAGGAAGTTTTTGTTTGTTTTCTTTAAGTAAACGCGCTACTTCAGCAATCATAAAACCACCGGCTCTGTTGTCTAAAGCACGTCCCACATAGTAACGGTCGTTTAACACCATGAATTCATCTTCATAAGTGATCACACAACCTACATGGATACCCAGATTTTCTACTTCTTCTTTGCTGGTACATCCACAGTCAAGGAAGATGTTTTTTAAGGCAGGGGCCTCTTCTTTCTCGCCGTTTCTGGTGTGAATGGCAGGCCATCCGAAAACTGCTTTCACCATGCCTTTATCGGTATGGATGTTGACGCGTTTAGAAGGGGCAATCTGGTGATCTGAACCACCATTTCTGATCACATAGATCAAACCTTCAGGTGTAATGTAATTTACAAACCAGGAGATCTCATCGGCATGTGCCTCGATGACTACCCTATACTCTGCTTTGGGATTGATGACACCCACAGCGGTACCATAGTTATCGATAAAGCTTTCATCGATATAAGGTTTTAAATAGTCCAGCCATAACTTCTGACCAGGATATTCGAAACCGGTAGGAGATGGGTTATTGATATATTCTTCAAAAAATTGGAGTGATTTCTTAGTAACTACAGAAACATGTTTCTGTTTATCGTCTTTCTTTTTTGCCATTATAATGTTTTCTTTAAAACGTGTGTTAAGCGGATTTATACTTAAGCTGAACAAATATATAAACTAGGGCTTAAGCCACAAGTTAATTATTCAGTTCTAACTGCATGATGACAAACTCCAGTCCCATTTTATGGAAGCGTTCTTCCGTTTCGGAGAATCCGAACTTCACATAAAAAGGAGAGACAGATGCCCTGGCATTGCACCATAGCTTTGTGCCTCCGATACTGCGCACATATTCGATCACATACCGGAGTAAGTGGCTGCCATATCCTTTTCCCTGAGCAATAGGAAGGGTGGCGAATTTACGGAACTGGTATACGCTGCCTTCAGAAAACAGGGAGATCACGGAATAAAGCTGATCGCCGGCAAATAAGGCGAAATGAATTCCATCGGGATCATTTTCCAGTTTTATCGCATCATAGGGTTCATCAGGATACATGGCCTCATGTCTGATGCGCCAGGTAAGGTCAGGTCTGATTTGTTCGATCTGGATTTTTTCCATCGGCCAGCGAGATTAGGTTTTTAGTTTTCCGCTATAAAATTTATAGATGCAGATGTTCAGCAGGATCACCGCAGTGGTTCCCATACAAAATAAAGGCCATTGTCCTTTGTCCCATAACCATAAGCCCAATGCAGATCCAACTGAGGCACCCACAAAACTCACCGACATAAATATCGTGTTCAATCGGTTGCGTGCTTCAGGAAGCAAGGCATAAATCCGGGTTTGATTGGTCACATGGATCGCCTGCTGGCCAATATCGATCAGGATGATTCCGGCAATGAAGAGGTACAGATGTGCTCCGGTAAAGTAAAAAGCCGCAATACTCAGCAACTGTAAAATCAAACCCGTAAGCAGATTTTTACGCGGGTTCTTTCCACTGCTCAGTTTACCTACCAGGGGAGCTGCTAAAGCACCTGCAGCCCCGGCAATTCCAAACAAGCCTATTTGCAGGGTCTGAAAGCTGAAGGGAGGATTGGCCAGGAATAAAACCATGGTGGTCCAGAAGGCACTCAATATCGCGAAAGCGAGGAAGTTGATGATGGAAGCCTCCCGCAATACCGGTTGGGTTTTCACATAATGCCACATGGACGACATCAGTTCCTGATAAGTGCCCTTAAAAGAGGGCATGCTCAATGGAAAACGTTTGGCCATTAAGATCATTAACAAAGAGCAGATGCCGGCGGCGATAAAATACATGGTTCTCCAGCCCCATAAAAAGCCAACACTGCCGCTGATTGATCTGGATGCAAGAATACCGACCAGCAAACCGCTCATAATGATGCCAATCGTTTCTCCGCGTTTTTCGTCTGAACTCAGGTTGGCGGCCATAGGTAAAATCAGCTGAGGCACAATAGAGCTTGCCCCAATCAATACACTGGCAATTTGCAGCAGCAGGAAAGAGTGGGAGAGCGCAGCAAGTAGCAAAGAAGCCACTGCCACTCCGGTAATCATTAAAATCTGTTTGCGGCGTTCAAACATATCACCAAGTGGGACCACTAAAAACAAACCCAGGGCATAACCGGCCTGGGTAAGGTAAGTGATCTTTCCGGCATGACTTTCCGTGAGCTTGAATTCTTCAGCAACAAGGATCACCAGCGGCTGGCAATAATAGATATTAGCTACAATAAGACCTGTGCAAAAGGCCATCAATAATACGTCTGTACGACTCAGCTTCATTTATTTTATAATGGGATGTTCCCGTGTTTTCTGCGGGGACGGTTCACAACTTTATTTTCCAGCATTTTAAATGCTTTGATCAATTTACTTCTCGTTTGAGATGGCTCAATGACCTCATCCACAAAGCCGCGTTCTGCTGCACGATATGGATTGGCAAAGGTATCAGAGTATAATTTCTCTTTTTCCAGCCATTTCTCTTCCGGGTTTTCGGCAGTGCTGATCTCTTTTTTGAAGATGATCTCAGCAGCTCCTTTGGCACCCATTACGGCAATCTCAGCACTAGGCCAGGCATAGTTCATGTCTGCACCAATGTGTTTAGAGTTCATCACATCGTATGCACCACCATATGCTTTTCTGGTGATGACCGTAATGCGTGGCACTGTGGCTTCACTGAAAGCATACAATAGTTTTGCACCATTGTTGATAATGCCGTTCCATTCCTGATCCGTTCCCGGAAGGAATCCCGGAACATCTTCAAACACAAGCAACGGAATGTTGAAACAATCACAGAAACGAACAAAACGTGCTGCTTTAGTGGAAGCATGGTTGTCTAATACCCCAGCTAGGTAGGCAGGCTGATTGGCCACAATGCCTATGCTTCTGCCCGCCAGACGGGAAAATCCGACTACAATATTTTCCGCATATTCCCGGTGTACTTCCAGGAAACTGTCGGCATCCATCACTTCAGCGATGACCGTTCTGATGTCGTAAGGCTGGTTGGCGTTTACAGGCATCAGGGTATTCAATCCCGGGCGACTTTCTTCAGAAGGGGTATAGGGTAAAGATAATGGTGTTTCTTCGCAGTTCTGAGGCATATAGCTCAGTAATCTTTTCACGTGGTTGATGGCATCCAGTTCATTGGCACAGGCAAAATGCGTGACTCCTGATTTGGTGGCATGTGTGGATGCCCCACCGAGCTCTTCCGAAGTAACTTCTTCGTGCGTTACCGTTTTGACCACATTAGGGCCGGTTACGAACATATAAGAAGTGTTTTCCACCATTAATATGAAATCAGTAATTGCAGGCGAGTATACCGCACCACCGGCACAAGGGCCCATGATGGCTGACAATTGAGGGACAACTCCCGATGCCTGTACGTTCCTGTAAAAGATATCGGCATAACCTCCAAGAGAAACCACGCCCTCCTGAATCCTGGCACCACCACTGTCATTTAATCCAATAACAGGAGCACCATTTTTCATGGCCATGTCCATAATCTTGCAGATTTTCTCGGCATGAGTTTCTGATAATGAACCTCCGAAAACGGTAAAATCCTGAGAAAACACATACACCAAACGGCCATTGATGTTTCCATATCCGGTAACTACACCATCTCCTAAATATTTTTCCCTTTCCATCCCGAAATCGGTGCTTCTGTGGGTGACCATCATTCCAATCTCTTCGAAAGAGTTTTCATCCATCAGGAAATGAATTCTTTCCCTTGCGGTGAGTTTTCCTTTTTTATGCTGACTTTCGATTCTTACTGCCCCACCACCGGTTTGAGCTTGTTTAACTTTATCCTGAAGTAACTCTATTTTGGTTTTCATTAGAATATATTTGTTTTTTAGTGGTTATGAAGCTATCATGATCTTAATCTTCATTTCGTTAAGTGATCTGTAAGATCATGATGGTTTCATTGGAATATATTTGGCGTTTAAAGGTTAAAAAGCAATCATCAGCATGTTCATTGTGCGGTTTGTAACTCGTACGTTGATGATTGTTTCATTGGCTTATATTTATGCTGATCTAATCAGTTGTATGCTGAGTTTTATACCTGATGGATACACCCGGGAAGCTATTGTAACCCAGCAATAATTTAGGAAATGATGATTACCAGCGATATTGCAAGCGGGCAGTAAATACATCATCCTTAATGTCGTCCAGGTACTGTGGCAGTTGCGTTTTGTCATTTACCACATGTTCATTGTAAAGTGTGAGCTTTAAGCGACCATTGATCAGATAAGACATACCATAGCCCAGCGTGCTGAATTTAATGTCTCCTGAAGTGGTGTTGTTGTTTGCTGCTCCGATTTCACTTTCATTCACCTCATTGTTGGGATCGTATACATCATAAGCAGCCAATGCAGTAAGTTTTGTTTTTGCGATCCGGTGGCTGAACCATAGATAATAGCCGGAAAACTCACGCAGGTAAAGGTTGGTTTCCGGTTGTGCAGAGAAACTCTGACTGGCCAGTGGACCTGCCAATTTCGAAGAACCGGCAACTCCTGGTTGCTTACCTCCGATATACTCTGCCTTAAATGAGGTGCTTCCTAAGGGATTGTCATATTGTAATTGCAGGTTGGCACCATAATAATCACGTTTGGCGTAAGAATCGGTATAACTGGTACTGCCATCTTTGATAAAGCCATTTCCATTGCTTCTCATTAGTGTATCTGTATTACTGCGCACATATCCTTTATAAAAAGAGCCTCCGAAACCAAGGTGTAGTTTACCATTTGCAAGGCTGTCGAATTTAAAACCAAGATTTCCTACGATGTCTTTTTTGGAATCATAATCCCTGGCGCTGTGTCCGCTGCCATTAATTACGGCGACTTCGGCTGTCAGGAAATGAAATGCCTTGTTGTCAGGTCTGAAGCTAATCATCGCACCAAGGTCACGTTCCCTGGGCATTAAGGTTTGAAATACCCGGGCACGCTCCGGAAAATCCCTGTATCCTGAGGAGTACACTATGGAGTAACCAAAAGGGCGGTTGAAAAGGCCGGCGGTGAACATCAGCTGCTTGGAGTTTGGCTGATGCAGCTGAATAAAAGCATCCATGAGCTGAACTCCATTCTGTGTGGCATCGATCTGAAAGACAATACTTGAATATTTATCGGCCCTGTCGATCTTTAACCTTCCCCTGCGGATCATAAAACGGTCTTTAGAGTTTTTTGCGAAGTCTCCTCCGGAAAAAGAACTGATTCCTCCCGATTGTGCACGCTGGTATTGAGTTTGAAGGTACCCGGTGATGGCGATTTCATGCGGGTCATAAGAAGAGGGAGCGTTATTGCTTTGGGCCAACAGCGAAAAAGGGCTTAAAATGGCCATTAATAGTAATAATTTTCTCATGAATGATAAGCAGTGTTTTGAGCTGCCTAAATTACAGTTAATGCTTCGTTTTTCGATGAAAAGCAAGGCGATTTTAGAAATCTGTGCTTGTTTTTTTGTGACAATGATCACTAAATTACATTTTTATTACATGACAATTTGGAAAAAAGAGTGTTTTGGAGCTATTTTTGAAGGGTTGAAGAAAAAATAATAGATCAGCATGTTCCTAAGGAAGTACCGTCTTTTAATCATCATTACCTTTTTGGGCATCTTTTGCGTAAAGATGGTGATTTCCGGTGCTCCAGTGTTTTTTAGCAATTTCCATAAAGATAGCATCAACTCTGTGATCATGCAGATCGAAGTAGAGCACAGTGCTGATGGTGAAAGTGGTAAAGTAAAAGTGAACCTTTGCGATTCTAAAATGATCGACGTTCATTATGCCGTAAGTTTTATGGCCATACTTAGTCACTTCGGTATCAGCAATAGCTATATCGATCACTTTAAGCGGCATGTCGATCCCTTCCATCCCTCCGTACCCACTCCGCCTCCTAACAGATGCTAATTTTATCCGTATAACTAACCTTTAATGGGATAGCTATGCATTTTTTTGAATTAGTTTATTAGAATTAAAACGTAGTTTTATGCAGAATGGTAACTCAATCTTCTCAAGATTGGAAGTGAAAAAGTATATATTAAAAAAGAATTTAAAACACGATTTACCTTCGAGTATTGTCGTGTTCCTGGTGGCCCTACCCTTATGTTTGGGTATTGCTTTAGCCTCAGGTGCACCATTATTTGCCGGTTTGATCACCGGTATTGTGGGAGGAATTGTGGTATCCACACTAAGTGGATCTCAATTAAGTGTCAGTGGTCCGGCCGCAGGTTTAACGGCCATAGTTTTAGGAGCAATAGCTCAGTTAGGGGGATACCAGACCTTTTTACTGGCCGTTGTGCTTGCCGGAGCAATGCAGCTGATCCTTGGTTTATTAAAAGGGGGAACAATAGGTAATTATTTTCCTTCAAGTGTGATTGAAGGGATGTTGGCAGCCATTGGTTTAACGCTGATCCTGAAACAACTTCCTCATGCTTTAGGTATAGATTCAGATTTTTTTGGTGATGAAAGCTTCTTCCAGAAAGACAATGAAAATACCTTCTCTGCAATCGGACATGCCTTTAGTCATTTTAGCTTAGCAGCAATTGTGATCAGTGGGTTGTCTATTGCGGTTCTACTCTTTTGGCCTAAGTTCAAGAAGCTGGCTGTTGTCCCTGCACCATTATTGGTAGTGGTACTTGGTATTGTCTTAACGATTGCATTCCAGAACTCAGGATATGCCCTACAGGCAAAACAAATGGTAGAAATTCCGGTAGTTAGCGGATGGTCAGAATTTACGGCCCTGTTTACTGCTCCGGATTTCTCGAAGATTACAGATTCGAAAGTATGGGTAGTTGCTGCAACAATTGCAGTAGTAGCCAGTCTGGAGACTTTGTTAAGTATCGAGGCGGTAGATAAAATTGACCCGATTAAAAGGGTATCACCAACCAACAGAGAGCTGATGGCACAAGGTGCCGGAAATATGGTAAGTGGTATGCTGGGTGGTTTGCCAATGACCTCAGTGATTGTAAGGAGTTCTGCCAACGTGAATGCAGGAGGAAGAACTAAAATGTCCGCGATTTTTCATGGGGGATGGTTACTTTTGTCCTTATTATTTATTCCAGGCATCATCAATATGATTCCTCTGGCCTGTCTGGCAGCGATTCTATTGGTAACAGGTTATAAATTAACACGTATCGCATTATTCAAACATATGTTCCATAAAGGTTGGGATCAGTTCATACCGTTTGTAATCACGATCATCGCCGTGTTACTGACCGACTTGTTAAAAGGTGTGGCCATAGGGATGTTATTCTCCATCTTCTACCTGTTGCGTACCAATATGCGGAACCCATTCTTTTACAAAATTCAGGAAGAAGGCAACAAGAAGAACCTACGGATAAAACTTGCCGAAGAGGTCTCATTTTTAAATAAAGCCGCCATTCAGGTGATGCTGACTAAAATCCCTAAAGAAACAAACGTGATCATTGACGGAACAAATTCCAGATATATCGATCCCGATGTGTTAGAAACCATTTTTAATTATAAGCATAACGCTTATACTAAGGGGATTATAGTAAGTTTAGAGAACATTAAAACACAATATATTGTTCCAAAGTTGGACAGTAAAATTATAGAAGAAATTAATAATTAGAATTATTATGTGCGCAAAATTAGAGACACCAGAGACGAAACAAATTACATACGAAGGATTATTACAAGGGAACAAAGACTGGGTGGCTGCCACCTTAGCGGAAGATCCTCAATATTTTGATCGCTTATCTGCCGGACAAAAGCCACCGATCTTATGGATTGGTTGTTCTGACAGCCGGGTTCCTGCAAACCAGATCACGAATACTGCTCCTGGTGATATTTTTGTTCACCGTAACATTGCCAATGTGGTGGTGCATACTGATATGAACATGTTAAGTGTACTGGATTATGCAGTTAATGTATTGGAGGTAGAACACGTGATTGTATGTGGTCATTATGGTTGTGGTGGCGTAGAAGCTGCGATGGGTAATAAACAATATGGCATCATCGACAACTGGTTGAGAAACATTAAAGATACCTATAGATTGCACTATCATGAGCTTGATATGATCTCTGATCATAAAAAAAGAGCAGAAAGACTGGTAGAATTGAACGTGATAGAAGGGGTGTTTAACCTGACTAAAACATCTATTGTTCAGAACAGATGGGCAAATGGTAAAAAATTAAGCTTGCATGGATGGGCATATAGCCTGGCGAATGGCTTGATTTCTGACCTGGGTGTTACCTGTGATAACAACAGTCATATGAAATCTGTATTCCGTATTGAAGGTTTAGAGAAAACTAAATAACATTAAAAGGGCCGGGTTATCCGGCCCTTGCCACCACGCTTACAATGGGGGATGGCAATATTTTAAATAAAAAAGGAGGATCCTGTAAAGAGTCCTCCTTTTTTTATGATTTAAAATTCTAGTCGTTAGACAAGAACGGGTAACGGTAATCTTTTGGTGGATCGAACGTTTCTTTGATCGTACGTGGAGAAACCCAACGTAAAAGGTTGATCATTGATCCTGCTTTATCATTCGTACCTGAACCTCTGGCACCGCCAAATGGTTGCTGACCCACAACAGCACCTGTACATTTATCATTGATATAGAAGTTACCTGCTGCATTTCTCAAACGGTGTGTTGCTTTTTCAATCGCATAACGATCCTGAGCAATCACTGCACCTGTTAAGGCATAGATAGAAGTACTGTCTACCACATCTAAGATCTGATCAAAGTCTTTATCATCATACACATGTAAAGTCAATACCGGACCAAACAATTCTTCACACATGGTCACATATTTCGGATCTTCTACCACCAATACCGTAGGCTCGATGAAGTAACCTTTGGATTTGTCGTAGTTTCCACCAGCAATGATTTCTACAGATTTGTCGTTTTTAGCTTCGTCAATGTATTTTGCCAGTTTATCGAAAGAGTTGCCATCGATCACTGCATTGATGAAATTACCAAAATCTTCAGTTCCGCCCATTTTGAAGGTCGCTAAGTCGCGAAGCATAAATTCTTTGACCTTCGGCCAGATGCTTTTTGCTACATAGACACGTGAAGCTGCAGAACATTTCTGTCCCTGGTATTCAAATGCACCACGGATGATCGCTGTGCTGGAAGATTCTGCTTCTGCTGAACCATGAACAAGGATAAAATCTTTACCACCTGTTTCCCCAACGATGCGTGGGTAAGTTTTAAATTTATGAATGTTATTTCCAATGGTTTTCCAGATGTCCTGGAATACGCCTGTAGATCCTGTAAAGTGGATACCTGCAAAATCAGGGTGATTGAAGATCACTTCACCTGCTTCAGGACCTGAAACATATACCAGGTTGATTACACCATCAGGTAATCCTGCTTCTCTGAAGATTTGCATCAGCACATTTGCAGAATAGATTTGCGTATTTGCCGGTTTCCAAACTACCACATTACCCATCATCGCTGCGGATGTTGGCAGGTTTCCTGCGATTGCAGTAAAGTTAAACGGAGTTAAGGCGAATACAAATCCTTCTAACGGACGTTGTTCCACCCTGTTCCATGATCCTTTTGGAGAAACGGGAGGTTGTTGTTTATAGATTTCCGACATATAACTTACGTTAAAACGAAGGAAGTCGATCAGTTCACATGCCGAATCAATCTCTGCCTGATAGGCATTTTTTGACTGTCCCAACATGGTTGCTGCATTCAGTTTATAACGGTATGGTCCTGCAATAAGATCAGCTGCTTTTAAGAAGATCGCTGCACGATGTTCCCATGCCAGATTTTCCCAGTTTGCTTTTGCGGCCAAAGCGGCATCAATAGCTTGTTTTACATGGTCTTTATTCCCTTTACTGTACTCAGCAAGAACATGCTGATGGTCGTGTGGAGGAGTTGCTTTTCCTTTATTTTCTGTATGCACTTCCTTCCCGTCAATGTACATTGGGATGTCAATTTTTTTAGAGCGGGCATCGGCTATTGCAGCCTTCAAAAGTTCACGTTCTTTACTTCCGGGAGCATAGCCTAAAATCGGCTCATTGATCGGAGTTGGTACGTTAAAAAATCCTTTAAGCATGATATAAAATATTGTTTGTACAAAGATAGCCTTTTATTTTGTTGCCCGGTAGCCCGGAATATGTATTAACTTCATACAATGCGCGCTATAATTCCTATTTTTGAGGCAGAGCATGATTAAATACCTACGGTTACTGTTATTTCCTTTTTCCATCCTTTATGGGATCGTGGTTTTTGTGAGAAATAAGCTATATGATGCCCGGATTTTTCGATCTGTGGCATTTGATATACCTGTTATTTGTGTCGGAAACCTGGTGGTGGGAGGCTCTGGTAAAAGTCCTGTGACAGAGTATCTTGTTCGTCTTTTTCCGGAACTCCGGATTGCGATTCTGAGCAGGGGGTATGGTCGCAAGACTAAAGGTTTTATCCTGGCAGATGAGCGCGCAACAGCCGAAACCATCGGCGATGAACCCATGCAGTTTTACAGAAAGTTTCCACAGGTTACCGTTGCCGTTTGTGAAGACCGTGTGAAAGGGGTAGGGCTTCTGGAAGCAAAGCATGATCTGGTCATTCTGGATGATGCCTATCAGCACCGTGCCATCAATCCTGGCTTCCGGATTCTCTTGTTTGAATTTGAAAAATTACTTCATCCACAGTTTCTCTTACCTGCAGGAAACCTGAGGGAAATTTTTTCTGGATATAAAAGGGCACAAACTATCCTCATCACGAAGAGTCCTGAAACCATTCAGCCGGAACAGGAAGCGAAATGTCTGGGTAAATTTGATCAGCCCTGGAAAGATCAGGCTGCATTTTCCAGTCTGGTATATCAGGACCTCGTTCCTTTGATTAGTGGCGAAAGGCGTTCCTGTTCTTCCATTTCGGAGCAGAGCAGCATTTTTCTGCTGACGGGAATAGCAAACCCAAAACCACTCTTATCTTATTTAAAACAATATACCGGAGCGATCAGGCACCACGACTATCCGGACCATTACCACTTCAAAATACAGGATATTAAAAACCTGATTCAGGCTTTTGAAAGCGATCCTTCGGAAGAAAAAATCATCATCACAACAGAAAAGGATGCGCAACGTTTATTAGATGATACTTTCAAAGAATTACTGTTAAATTTACCCCTGTTTTATTTACCTGTTCAAATAGAGATAAGAGCAAAAGATAAAACTACATTTGATCAAAAGATTTTAGATTATGTTTCAAACCGTACACGAAACCGTTGAATATTTAAAGCGTAAAACAGAAGATTTCAAACCCGAGATTGGTATTGTTTTAGGAACAGGCCTTGGCGGACTGGTTAGCGAAATAGAAGTTGCACATCAGCTGATGTACTCCAATATTCCCAATTTTCCGATTTCTACACTGGAGTTTCATTCCGGTAAACTCATATTTGGCACACTGAACGGAAAACGTGTGGTGGCCATGCAGGGAAGGCTACATTACTACGAAGGATATAGCATGCAGCAGATTACCTTTCCGATCCGTGTGATGAAAGCACTGGGAATTGCCCACCTGTTTGTGTCCAATGCTGCGGGTTCCCTGAATAAAGATTTTAAAAAAGGCGACCTGATGGTGATCAATGATCACATCAACCTTCAGCCGGAAAGTCCGCTACGTGGAAGAAATGACTCGGATATGGGACCGCGTTTTCCGGATATGAGCCAGCCTTACCAACGGTCTTTGGTGAAAAAAGCATTGGAAATTGCTAAGGAAAATGACATTACCTGTCACCAGGGTGTGTACATTGCCGTAACCGGACCAAATCTGGAAACAAAAGCAGAATACAACTATCTGAGAATCATTGGTGGTGATGCCGTAGGTATGAGCACTGTTCCGGAAGTTATTGTGGCCAACCACATGAGCATCCCTGTTTTTGCCATCTCGGTATTAACTGATGAAGGTTTTACAGAAGTGTTGAAACCGGTAAGCCTGGAAGAGATTATTGAAACAGCAAGCATTGCTGAACCAAGAATGACAAAAATACTGAGCCAATTAATCTCTACTTTATAATGTATAAAAACATTGCCTTATTTCTTTTTTGCTTTCTCCTTTTAAGTACCGGGGCTTTGTTTGCTCAGGATTTAAAGACCAAGGTGAACGACAATAAATTACTGGACTCTTTAAGAAAGAAAGAAGAATCAGGATTAGACTCTGTTATTTTTACTTCCCGTTTTATTCGTTATACCACACTGAAACTTACCAAAGACAGCATTCAGACTTTAGCGCTGGATACCAGCTTAAATGGTTTTCAGAATTTTAGTGTCATTGCGCAACCCAGAAGACCTACCGTTGGAATAGGTAACCTTGGACTGGCAGCGATGCCCATGCTCTTTGAGCCCTTAAAGACCATTGGTTTTGAGGCTGGATTTCACTCCCTGGATTTTTATGCCATCGGACATGACGACATCAAGTATTATAAAGCAAGGACCCCTTATACCAACCTTTATTTTGCCTCTGCCGGGGAAACCGAAGCGGTGTTTAAAGTAACCCATTCGCAGAACATCAAACCAAACTGGAACATCGGTGCCAATTTCAACAGGATCGGCGCAAACGGATATTATATCAGGCAACGCGGAGATCACTTAAATGCGGATCTTTTTAATTGGTATGAGAGTCCTAATAAAAGGTACAATTTATTTGTAAATGCTATTTTCAATACCCTGAAGGCCCGGGAAAATGGCGCTGTAGTCAACTATAATATCTATAACAGCAACTCAAAGACCTTAGGTCTGGACCACATGTCGGAGAGTGTCAGACTGGGGGATGCAGGTCATATCTACAGGGCTAATACCTTCATGATCAAACAGACCTATTTTGTGGGACGTATTGACACTTTAGCCCAGGAAATCAGTGATAAGATCCTGCCCACAAATAAAATTGCCTATACTTTTAAATACAACCAAAACTCCTATACCTTTCATAAAGCTTCAGCGGACGATGGAACGGCAATACCGAGAGGAGAAGCCGATGTGGCATTTACTTATGATAGCACGCGCTACTCCAATGTACAGAATGAGTTTATGTATAGTTTTTTTTTGCGTGCAAAGGGTAATTCAATCATTAAGAATGAGTTGAAGCTGGATGCAGGGATCAGACATGATTTTTATAAATATAGTCAGGGGGTATATTATTCAGATAAAAAGAATACTTATTATGACTATAAGTCGACCTTCCAGAACCTTACCTTACTGGGCTCAGCAGGTTACCGTTTCAGTAGCCGGATTGACCTGAATGTTGATGTACAACAGATTTTCCAGGGAAGAAATGCAGGCGATTTTCTGTATGAGGCGAAAAGTAATGTGCTGTTGAGTAAGTCAATTGGCCGGGTTATACTTGGCGGGTATTTCCAGAACAAATCTCCTGAAGAGGTCTATAACCGATATTTTGGAAATCATTATAATTGGAATCAATCTTTTAACAGAACCAAGACGATCAACCTTTCTTTTAAGTATTACCATGATAGGTTGAAGTTTGAAGCTGCAGCGGAATACTATCTGATCAATGATTATCTGTATTTCAGAGCTGCATCCGGTTCATTAACCGTCCCTGATTCATTAGGAAATGCAACTAATGCAAACAATATTGTTCCGGCACAATTGGGTAGCATCAACCTTTTAAAAATTACCCTGGGCAAAAAGCTGAATTTCGGAAAGTTTAACCTCGACAGTTATCTGGTGTATCAGAAAACAGATAATCCTGGTGTTTTAAGGACCCCTGAAGTGTATGCTTTTGCCAGCCTTTATCTGGATCATACTTTCTTTAAATCCCTAAAAACAAATATAGGTTTTGACATCCGGTACAATACTCCTTATAAAAACTACTCTTATTCTGCTCCTGCAGGACAGTTCTATGTAGGGGAAGGAAGAACGTTCGACTCTTATCCTATCCTGGATGTATGGGTAAAAGCAAGCCTCAGGAAAGCCAATTTGTTCGTGAAAACAGATTATGCCAACCAGGGATTACTATCTAAAGGATACTATTCTGTGAACCGTTATCCTATGATGGACCGGGTATTGTTTAAGTTTGGTGTGAGCTGGAGCTTCTACGATTAGGTTTTCTGCGGTTTCTTTTTGGCCGCAGGAAATAACACATTATTCAGGATCAGACGGTAACCGGGAGAGTTGGGATGCAGGTTGAGATCTGTTGGAGGATCACCTACCGCATGCTGGTAATCTTCCGGATCATGGCCACCATAAAAAGTAAACTGTCCTTTTCCGATTTCCCCATTCAGGTAACGCACTTCTTCTGCGCCTTTGTTTTCTCCTAAAACGGTAATGCTTGGTTTTACCAATGCTTTCTTAAAAGCTGTGGTTTGCCCCATAAAACCCTTGATGACTTTCTCATGGTTTTGGGTCAGCATTGTCGGTACCAGGTCCCATTTTGCGGAGAAATCAAACAGGGTGAAGTAATCATTGCTTTGGTTCAATGACCTGGTCTGGGTCACATCAATATCCGAAAATTCGTAGTTATTGGGATTGACATCCAGTCTGAAATCTTTGAAAGCAAAGGTTTTATTGAAATTCAGTTTTGCCTGTGCCTGCGGATCGGCACTGTCCCCATCAAACATACTTTCACAAATGTCGACACCATCGGCACTCAGAGCGATGTCAAAACTATCTGTTCCGGAACACATGGCAAATAAAAATCCGCCACCTGCACAGAATTCTTTAATCCTTTTTGCTACAGAAAGCTTCATCTCAGAAACTTTACTGAAGCCATTTCTCTTTGCCGTGGCTTCCTGATTTTTGACATCCTCACGGTACCAGGTCGCATTTCGGAAAGCACTCCAGAAACGGCCGTATTGCCCGGTGAAATCCTCATGGTGCAGGTGCAGCCAGTCGTAACCGGAAAGTTTATCTTTCAAAACCTCATCATCATAAACCACATCGTAAGGAATTTCGGCATAAGTGAGCACCATCGTTACAGCATCATCCCAAGGGAGTTTACTTTTTGGGGAGTATACGGCTATTTTGGGTGATTTCTCCAGCTTGACCACTTCCATGTTCACTTCCGGATCGCTGATCTCATTTAAAATGGCCGTTACCTTTCCATCAGCCAATACCTGATAAGAAACGCCCCTCGTTTTACATTCTGCCTCTATGCCCTGGTTGTACCCGATTAAAAAACTGCCACCCCGGTAGTTCAGTAACCAGCTGACATCTGCTTTCTGCCTGATGCTCCAGTAGGCAATGCCATATGCTTTTAAGTGGTTCTTTTGATCTTCATCCATGAAAATCAGGATGGAAGAAGCTTTTAAACCAATACTAAAGGTCAATAGAAAAAACAGGAGATAAACTCTTTTAAGGGCCATAATTAATCGGGTATATGCGAATGTAATTTTTTTGAACCTATAATAAAATTATTGTACAGAATAAACGTTTATAGACGATAATCAGTATGTGTGGCTTTTTTACTATTAATTACCATTCAGTAATCATTTCAATTTACTAAATTTGGCATTTACAAAAAATTATCATGAGCAAAGCAATAATAAAAACAGATAAAGGCAATATGACCGTTCAGTTCTATGATCAGGATGCGCCAAATACCGTTGCCAACTTTAAAAAATTAGCTTCCGAAGGATATTATGATGGTGTTACTTTTCACAGGGTAATTCCTAACTTCGTTATTCAGGGTGGATGCCCGAACTCAAAAGATCCTGCTAAAGCACATTTGGCTGGTACTGGTGGTCCGGGATACAAAATTGATTGCGAATTGACTGGTGAAAACCAATTCCACGATCGTGGGGTATTGTCGATGGCACATGCCGGCAGAAATACTGGTGGTTCACAATTCTTTGTATGCCACAGCAGAGACAATACTGCTCACTTAGACAGAAATCACACTTGTTTCGGAAAAGTAATAGAAAATGTTGATATTGTTGACGATATCAAACAAGGAGATAAGATTATAGGGATAGAAGTAATAGAAGACTAGTTTCTTACTTCTCAAAAAAAGACAATTTATATGAATTTAAGAGGAATCGTTGCAGTATCTGGAAGACCAGGTCTATTTAAGCTTGTAGGGCAAAATAAAGGCGGATACGTTTTAGAAAGCCTGGATGCTCAAAAGGTTAAAATTGTAGCTAACATCACTACAACTAAACTTGCGTCATTAGAAGATATTACCGTATATGGCGAAGATGACGATTTGAAGCTATTGGATGTTTTGGCCAATATCGTTGCGGCTAAAGGAAACGTTCCTGATGCAAAAGCTGATGTAAAAGATTTGAAAGCTTTCTTCTTAGAAGTTGCTCCGGGTCATGATCAGGAGAAAGTATATACTTCGGACATGAAGAAAATCGTTTCATGGTACCATTTATTGAAAGACCTTCCACTTTTCAGTGAAGAGGCTCCTAAAGAAGCGGTAGACCAGGATGGGGTTAAAGCAGAGGATAAGGTAGAGAAGAAGCCTAAAGCAACTCCAAAACCAGCTAATGCAAAAGCGCCAAGCAAAACTGCTCAGCCGGCTAAGAAAGCGAATATGACCAGCAAAAAAGGAGTTTAGAATAAACTCTGTTATAAGCATATAAAAGCCGGATCTCTACAGATCCGGCTTTTTATTTAGAGAAAAAACCAGATCAGAACGAAAGCAATTACAGAGATGATGATCGCAATAATATAACTCAGGCGATCCCGTTTCTTGTCGCTTTTAAATCTGTAGTCTCTTTTAAAATCACTTGGCAATTGCATAATAACTCCTTTTTTAATAATGATGATGAATGTGGTGGTTTTCCACAAATTCAATAGATTCTATTCGTGGTGATAAGGCTCCCCCTTTAAAATGCTGAAAGCCCGGTAAAGCTGCTCTACAAAAAACAACCGCACCATTTGATGAGAGAAGGTCATGTCAGATAAAGACATGCTGCCATTGGCCCTTTGGTATACCGATTCATCAAAGCCATAGGGACCTCCGATGATAAATATCAGGTGCTGAACACTGCCGATCATCTGTTTGTTCAGGTAATTGGAGAATAAGATGGAAGTGTATTTTTTTCCCTTCTCATCCAGCAGGATCACGGTATCCAGATTGCTCACCTGCTTTAAGATCAGTTCTGCTTCTTTTGTTTTCTGTTGCGCTTCAGTCAGGTTTTTAGTATTCTTTACATCAGGAATCACCACAAGGTTAAACCCGATATAATGCTTCAGCCTTTTCAGATATTTATCAATCCCCTCAATCAGGTATTTATCTTCCGTTTTTCCAACAACGAGCAATGTAATTTTCATGAAGTGTATCTTATTTTTCTAATCCCTATATTTACCCCTTTAGAGCAGATCCAAAGATAATGGTAAAAACAAAAGATAGTATTTTAAGCGACTACCAAAATAACATTAAAACACAGGAAAACCGTATAACAGACCTTAAAAAGAAATTGAATAAGATCTCTTTTTCCCGTTTAGGGTTGTTTATAGCAGAGATACTGATCATTGCACTGATCATCAATATTGGCTTTAATCCGATACTGACAGGTCTGCTGCTTGTACCTTTATTGTTGTTTATGGTCCTGGTGAAAAAGCAAAGTGCCGTTCAGGAGGAGCTGACTTATGCCGGACAACTCTTATGGGTTTATCAGAATGAAGAAGATCAGGTGCTTTTCGGAAAAAATGGTTACCGTAATGGCGATGTTTATCAGGACGAACAACACCCTTATTCTTCAGATCTCGATATCTTTGGTGCAGGCTCTTTATATGCATTTACAAACCGTTGCAATACGCAGAAAGGAATGGACTTGCTAGCCGCTAATTTTAGTCGGCCGAACGATAAAAAGATCATTTTAGACAGACAGGAAGCGGTTCAGGAACTCCATTCTTATATTGATCAGACTTTTCATTTCCGTGCAGAACTGCAAAATCATAAACCAGAGCAACTGAAGATCATTCAGAATAAGCTGAAATATCAATTGCCGGAGCAGTTGCTGTTTACGAACAAGCGCTTTTTGAAGATATACTTAAAGGTTGTCCCATTTCTGATGCTGGGCTTATTGGCCCTGGGGATCATCTTAGGTGGTGTGAGCTGGCAGATCTTCAGCCTTGTGGCAGTCTTCAATATGGGGCTCACCTTTTTCAATCTTAAAAACATTAATCAGGTGTATTATGGTTTTACGGGTAGCTCCAATCTTTTAAATGCGTTCTCCGGCACTATAAAATGGACGGAAGAAGTGAAATGGAACAGTCCTTATATTAAAAACTTATTCCCTGGTCAGCAGGCAAGTGTTCCGGTAAGCAGTCAGATCAGACAGCTTTCCAAAATTATACAGGCCTTTGATGCACGACTAAACATCATCCTGAGTGCTTTCCTGAACCTGTTTTTGCTGTGGGACCTTAAATGTTCTGTAAACCTTGCCGACTGGCATGGGAAATATGCAAATGAAGTACTGTCAGGACTGGAACGGATCGGCGAATTTGAAGAGCTGATCGCTCTTGCTACTTTGACCTATAACCAACCTGAATGGAATATGCCTTCCATCGCAGATCATTTTCATTTGAAAACATCAGCACTCGGACATCCGCTGATTCCTCAGGGAGCACGTGTACTGAACGATTTTAGTTTAAACCCACAACCGACAGTAGATATTGTAACAGGCTCTAATATGGCCGGAAAAAGCACTTTTCTGCGAACAATAGGGATCAATATGGTACTTGCTTTTAGCGGTGCCCCTGTCTGTGCGGAAGAAATGTCCGTGTCTATCTTCAAGGTCCTTTCTTATATGAGAATCAAAGACTCACTGAACGACCAGACTTCCACCTTTAAAGCGGAGCTTAACCGGTTAAAGATGATCCTGGATGCGATTAAGATCTCGGCTAATTCTCTGGTACTGATTGATGAGATGCTGAGGGGAACCAATAGCCGCGACAAGTATCTTGGCTCAAAAGTCTTTATCGAGAAACTGATTGATCAGCGGACCCCAGCCTTATTTGCTACGCATGACCTGCAGTTGTCGGAAATGATTGGGGATTATCCGGAACAGGTAAGGAACTATCATTTTGATATTCAGATCAATGAAGGGGAAATGAATTTCGATTATAAACTTAAACATGGCCCCTGTACTACGTTTAACGCAGCTTTACTTTTAAAGGAGATTGGCTTAACGTTAAATTAACACCTTATTCCCATCTTGGCTGTTATATACAACAGATATGATTAAAGCATCAGATTTTGGGCATGATTTTTCCTGGGGAGTGGCTACCGCTGCAGCCCAGATAGAGGGGGCAGCAGACCTTTACGGGAAAGGTCCATCCATCTGGGATACGTACGCGAACAGATCCGGAAAGATCAAAAAGGGGCATCATCCCACCATTGCCTGCGATTTTTATCATAAGTATAAAGAAGACATTGCTTTAGTCCGGCTGCTTGGCTTTTCGGTCTTCCGTTTCTCTATTTCATGGCCAAGGATTATGCCTTACGGTGAGGGAATGGTAAATGAAGAAGGTATCCGTTTTTACCATCAGGTGATTGACGAATGTCTGGAGAACGGACTGGTTCCCTATATTACCCTATACCATTGGGATCTTCCTGAAGCATTGGAAGCGGAGGGAGGCTGGACTGCCTTCGGCATCAATTCTGCGTTTAATGCTTTTGTTTCAATTTGCGCCAAAACCTACGGTGATAAAGTAAAAAACTGGATCGTCCTGAATGAACCTTTTGGCTTTACTTCCCTTGGATATATGCTGGGCATTCATGCTCCCGGAAATACGGGTTTAACAAATTTCTTTTCGGCAGTACATCATGCTGCAATTGCACAGGCAGATGGGGGCAGGATCTTAAGGGCAGAAGTGAGCCAGGCTAACATTGGGACCAGCTATTCCTGTTCAGAAATCATTCCTTATACACAAAGTGAATCTGATCTTTTGGCGGCCCAAAGGGTGGATTGTCTGATGAACCGGTTGTTTATAGAGCCGGCTTTAGGCATGGGCTACCCGGGAACAGATTGGGAGGTCATGGAGAAATTTTCTATCCAGCATTCGACCTGGCGTCATACGGAGCGCCTCACCTTTGATTTTGATTTTATCGGCATTCAGAACTATTTTCCGCTTACGATTAAGTACAATGCCTTTATCCCGGTGATCCAGGCTTGGGAAGTGAAAGCCAAAAACAGGAAAGTTCCGCACACTACAATGGGCTGGGAGATCAATGGAAAGAGCTTTTACAATGTGATCAAACAGTTTGCCGCCTATCCAAAGATCAAAAGTTTAATGATTACAGAGAATGGCGCTGCTTATCATGATAAACTTACAGAGGGCAAGGTGCATGACAAGGAAAGGATTGCTTATTTTCAGGAATACCTGGCCGCGCTATTAAAAGCAAAAAATGAAGGATTGAACATTACCGGATATATGGCCTGGACGCTGATGGATAACTTTGAATGGGCTGAAGGATTTAACGCCCGTTTTGGTCTGGTACATAACGATTTTAAGACCCAAAAACGTACGATAAAAGACTCGGGTTACTGGTGGCAGGAGTTTCTCAATTCATAACTGTTTGTGAATTCACAGCTGTTTTTAAAGGCATAAAAAAAGCTGTCCCATCTGGAACAGCTTTTTACATTTCTATATTTTTCGCTTCAACTATGCGTTTTTCGCTGCTGCTTCTCTGCGGATGATGTTTAGTGCACCCCCTGCTTTGAACCATTCGATTTGCTGCGCATTGTAGCTATGGTTAACAGAGATCTCTTCTTTAGTACCATCGATATGGTTTAATACCAGTGTCAATGGAACATCAGGGCTGAAAGTTGTTAAACCAATGATGTCAATTGTATCGTCTTCCTGGATTTTCTCGTAGTCATCTTTGTCTACGAATGTTAATCCAAGCATTCCTTGTTTTTTCAGGTTGGTTTCGTGGATACGGGCGAAAGATTTCACCAATACCGCGCGTACACCTAAGTGACGGGGCTCCATCGCAGCATGCTCGCGACTTGATCCTTCACCATAGTTTTCATCACCAACAACAATAGAACCGATTCCCTGAGCTTTATAAGCACGTTGAGTTGCTGGAACAGGTCCATATTCGCCTGTCAGTTCATTCTTAACGTTGTCTGTTTTCTCATTGAAATAGTTTACTGCACCAATCAACATATTGTTAGAGATGTTGTCCAGGTGACCACGGAATTTCAACCATGGACCAGCCATAGAGATGTGATCCGTTGTACATTTTCCTTTTGCTTTGATCAATAATTTTAAGCCTTTAAGGTCTGTACCTTCCCAAGGTTTAAACGGATCAAGCAATTGCAGACGGTGTGAAGTAGGAGATACCAATACCTGTACACCAGTACCATCAGCAGCTGGTTCCTGATATCCTGCATCATCCACATCAAAACCTCTTGGAGGCAATTCGAATCCTGTTGGTTCGTCCAGTTTTACCTGTTCGCCATTCGCATTTGTTAAGGTATCTGTAAGCGGGTTAAAGCTAAGGTCACCAGCGATAGCCAATGCAGTTACCAGTTCAGGAGAACCTACAAAAGCAAAAGTGTTCGGGTTTCCATCAGCACGCTTCGCGAAGTTTCTGTTGAAAGAGTGAACGATGGTGTTTTTCTCTTGTTTTTCAGCACCAACCCTGTCCCACATACCGATACATGGTCCGCAGGCATTTGTGAATACTTTAGCACCGATCTTCTCGAATACATCTAAGAAACCATCACGTTGAATTGTGAAACGGATCTGCTCAGATCCCGGGTTGATACAATATTCAGATTTAGCCGTTAAGCCTTTATCAGAAACCTGTTTTGCGATACTTACCGCACGGGAGATGTCTTCGTAAGAAGAGTTGGTACATGAACCGATCAATCCAACATCAATTTTCATTGGCCATCCGTTTGCTGCGGCAACTTCTTTCATTTTAGAGATTGGCGTAGCCAAATCCGGAGTGAAAGGGCCGTTCAGATAAGGCTCAAGATCTGAAAGATCAATTTCTATGATCTGATCAAAATATTTTTCCGGTTCTGCATATACTTCTGCATCACCTGTTAAGTGTTCTTTAATTGCGTTTGCAGCATCAGCTACATCAGCTCTGTTGGTTGCACGTAGATAACGTTCCATGCTCTCATCATAACCGAAGGTTGAAGTAGTTGCGCCAATTTCAGCACCCATATTACAAATGGTTCCTTTACCGGTACAGCTCATGCTGCTGGCACCTTCACCAAAATATTCTACGATTGCACCAGTACCGCCTTTTACGGTCAGGATGCCAGCAACTTTAAGGATCACATCTTTAGCAGAAGTCCATCCGTTTAGTTTTCCGGTTAATTTGATACCGATCAGTTTAGGAAATTTAAGCTCCCATGGTAAACCTGCCATTACATCACAGGCATCAGCACCACCTACTCCGATGGCAACCATACCCAAACCACCTGCGTTTACAGTGTGGGAGTCAGTACCGATCATCATACCACCCGGGAAAGCATAGTTCTCCAATACTACCTGGTGAATGATACCTGCACCTGGTTTCCAGAATCCAATACCATATTTGTTTGAAACTGAGGCAAGGAAGTCAAAAACTTCTTTACTCTCTGTATTTGCTGCCGGTAAATCAATCTCAGCACCATATTTTGCAGTGATCAGGTGATCACAATGAACCGTTGAAGGAACAGCTACCTGAGGTCTTCCAGCCTGCATGAATTGCAATAAAGCCATTTGTGCAGTTGCATCTTGCATGGCCACACGGTCAGGAGCAAAATCTACGTAATCAGTACCTCTTACATAAGAAGTGCTTGTATTTCCATCCCAAAGGTGGGTGTAAAGAATTTTTTCTGAAAGTGTTAAAGGTCTGCCTACTAATTTACGGGCCGCCTCTACACGGGGGCCAAAGTTTGCATACACCTTTTTGATCATTTCTATATCAAAAGCCATTGATAATATGTGTTAAAAGGGTAAGTTATTCTTAATTATTTGTAGCGAATTTACGAAAAAAAACAGGCGGAGGACATCATCTGTAGATCATTATATTATTTATAAATATTCTAAATAATATAAGCAGAGGATCTGCAAACTGAATAAAAAGAATAACACTGGTCGTTTGCGAACATTGCTGTTCGTTTATGAACAGTTGCAAAAGATTGATCAGTTGTAAATCATTGATAAATAGCTGGTTATTTAGGTTTTTTATTCTTGGCCTGAGCTTCGCTTAATTCTGCACTGAACATTAAAGGGTTTCGAATCGGAAACCTTGTTCGCTGAAATATTGTAAAGCCCTCGGTAAAGTATATTTTAGCCTGTCGAAAGCTTTCAGGCTGTCGTGAAACACGATGATCGAACCGTTTTCGGCATGTTTAACCACCTGGTCATAGCACTTTTGTGGGGAGAGTTTGAGGTCAAAATCACCGCTAAGCACATCCCACATAATGATCCGGAGGTCGGGGAATTCCCTGCGCAGCTTGGAAATCTGCGATTTTTTTATTCTGCCGTAAGGCGGACGAAACAAATTGGTATTGGTCAGTTCCTGGCATTGCCGGAAATTTTGAAGGTAGACCTGATCTTCCGTTTTCCAGCCTTTTAAGTGATTAAAAGTATGGTTTCCGATCCGGTGTCCGTCAGACTTAAGCCTGCCGAATATATCGGGATGCTTTTGTATATTATCACCAATGCAAAAAAAGGTGGCTTTCGCATTAAAGCTTTTTAAAGTTTTTAGTACAAAGTCTGTAACATCCGGTATGGGTCCGTCGTCAAAGGTTAAATAAATGACTCTTTGAGCTCGGGTTTTGTTCCAGATGAGAGATGGGTAATACCATTTCAGTAAAAGCGGAGATTTAACCAGGTACATGTCCAAAAGTAATAAAATACTTTGTTGTACCTGAAAATTTACAAAATCAGTTAGTTGTTTATATTATTATTGTGAAATTAAAATTATGAGAAAGTTTACCAGTTTTAATGCGTTACCCAAGCTCAGCTTAGTTTTGTCATTAGCATTGATTACAGGTTTTGTGCAGAACTCCGCGGCACAGGAAATCATTACTATTCAGGATGCTATTGATAAAACTCTAAATAATAACCTTCAGGTGAAACAATCGAAATTAAGCGAGAGTTTGTCTGAAGAAAATTTAAGACAGTCCAAATATGCCTTGCTGCCAACGTTAAGTGGTAACGGCCGTTACAACATCAATTTTGGACGTAGTGTCGATCCATCTACCAACTCATTTAACAGTTCACAGTTCTCCTCATTTAACGGTGGAATATCTGGTGATGTAGGTCTTTTTCAGGGTTTTCAAAAACTCAACCAGATCAAGCAGAACAAGCTGTTGTTAGATGCTGATAAAACCAATACAGATAAAGTAAAAAACGACCTGATTTTACAGGTGGTGACTTCTTATCTTCAGATTTTATATAACAGAGATCTTTTGGCAGCTTCTAAACAGCAACAATCTGTAGCCAAGCAAACACTGGCCCGTGAGCAACAATTGCTGGATGTAGGGAACAAAACACTTGCCGATCTTTCGCAGGCAAAATCCCAATTGGCTACTGCTGATCTGAACGTAACAAATGCGCAGAATACGTTAACCATTTCTTACCTTACCCTTGCTCAATTGATGGATATTCCATCTTCTACAGAGTATGAAGTACAGGCTCCGCTATTGTCTAGTTTTAACAAGCCTTCGGTAAATGAGAATGCAGCAGATGTTTACAATGCAGCTACTGAGCTTTTTCCGGATATTAAATTAGCCGCTTTGCGTACCGAAGCTGCAAAAAAAGGAATTGATGTTGCCAGAGGTGCTTATTATCCAACGCTGTCTCTTGGGGCTGGTTTAAGCTCTAATTACTCCAGCGGAAGAAAATTCCAGACTGGTACCCAGAAGATACTTAGAGAAATAGGAAGAGTTGAAGGCTCAAATGCTGCTGTATTGGCACCTTTCGACCTCCCGCTTACAGAAAGCTACCGGTTTAAAGACCAGATCAATGATAACTTTGGTCAGTCTGTGGGTTTATCACTTCAGATTCCTATTTTTAATGGTTTTACGGCCAGATCTGGTGTGAGAAAAGCAAAGATCAATTATTTACGCAGTCTTACCGACGAGCAATTGGCTAAAAACAATTTGAATAAAGTAATCTATCAGGCGGTTGCCGATTTAAAGGCTGCTGAAAGTCGTTATCAATCGACAACTAATACTTTCCAGGCTCAAAAAGACGCATTCAATGTAATCGAACAGCGTTATGCCGTAGGATTGGTCAACTCTTTAGATTTCAGTACCTCTCAATCCAATATGAATAAAGCCGAAGTCGATATGATTCAGGCTAAATATGATTTACTCTTCAGGGCAAAAGTTATTGACTATTACCTGGGCAAGCAAATCATCTTCTAAAGCATTATAAGGCTAGATTTGATATAAAATAAATAAACAACAACAAACAAATGAAACTAAAACCCATATTAATAACATTAGGCGTAGTCATTGCTTTACTGGTTGTAGCAAAGCTTACGGGCCTTATTGGTGGTGAACAAATTGAAAAAGTGACCATTGATAAAGCTGCAGACAAAAAAGTAATAGAAACGGTTACTGCCAGTGGGAAAGTACAACCGGAAACAGAAGTAAAATTAAGCTCTGAGGTTTCCGGAGAGGTGACAGAACTTTTGGTGAAAGAAGGTGATGTGGTTAAAAAAGGCCAGTTGCTCATTAAAGTTCGTCCTGATGTATTAAAGTCGGGTTATGACAGGGCGGTAGCTTCTTATAGCTCTCAGAAAGCAGGAGTGGCTTCTTCCTTACAAATGATGAAACAAAGCGAGGGTAACTTCGTGAATGCAGAGGCAACGTACAAACGTAATGTAGAATTGTTCGGTAAAAAAGTGATCTCAGCATCAGAATTTGATGCGGCAAAAGCTGCTTTCCTGACTGCAAAAACCAATGTTGCTAAATCTAAAGAAGATTATGTAGCTGCTAAGTTCCAGCTGGAGCAATTTGGTGCCAATGTGCAGGAGGCAAATGCCAACCTTGCTAAGGCAACGATTTATGCACCGGTAGATGGCGTAATCTCTAAATTATCTGTAGAGCTTGGTGACCGTATCCTGGGTACAGCACAGATGGCAGGAACAGAGATCATGAGGATTTCCAACCTGACTACCATGGAAGTAAACGTAGATGTAAACGAGAACGACATCAACAGGGTAAATGTTGGTGATAGCGCGAGGATCGAAGTGGATGCTTTTGCAGACAAAAAATTCAAAGGTGTGGTTACTGAAATTGCAAGCTCTTCAAAAGACATCGGTTCAGTAACGACCTCTGTAGATCAGGTAACGAACTTCGTAGTGAAAGTGAGAATTATTGCAGATTCTTATCAAGGGGTTAAAGGTGGTGCAAAAGACCTTCCTTCTCCGTTCAGACCAGGCTTGTCTGCCACTGTAGATATCGAAAGTGAATCTGTACAAGGATTAGCCATTCCAATTCAGTCGGTATTTACCAGCGACAAAAATAAAGATGCTAAAACTGCGGGGAACGATGAGAATGCTGATAAACAGAAAACAAAATTAGCTGATAAAACAGTGAAACAATATGTCTATGTGTTCAATGCAGGTACGGTTAAACAGGTAGAAGTAACAACAGGAATTCAAAACGATCAGTTCATCATCATTAAAACCGGACTTAAAGCCGGACAAGAAGTGGTGTCTGGTCCATACTCGGCGATTCAGAACAAACTGAAAGACGGAATGAAAGTAGAGAAAACAACTAAGGATCAATTGTTTGTCAATCCTGGTAAAAAGTAAACTTTATCAATCATTTTTAAATGAGTAAATTGCCCCGGTTAAAACAATAACCGGGGTTTTTTATTTATACTGTATGATACCTAAAGTTGCAATGATTGGTGGGGGTAGTTGGGCTACTGCTATTGTAAAAATGCTTTCAGATAATACGACTGCAAAAGAGATCTTTTGGTGGATGCGTAATGCAGAAGCGATCACTCATCTGCAAAAATATAAGCACAATCCGAATTACCTGAGCTCTGTGGAGATCAGGATTCCTGAATCACATATTTCCAGCGATATCGTAG
Organism: Pedobacter caeni; assembly: GCF_900129215.1. Lineage (GTDB taxonomy): Bacteria > Bacteroidota > Bacteroidia > Sphingobacteriales > Sphingobacteriaceae > Pedobacter > Pedobacter caeni. The sequence goes on from NZ_FQUQ01000003.1 coordinate 607,847, forward strand.
CCATTGTTGAGCAGGCTCAATACGTGATTTTAAATGTCCCTGCGGCCTTCTTAAAGGAAACCTTAAAGGATGTTACCCCGGCGATGTTAAAGGGCAAGAAAATCATCTCTGCGATTAAAGGGATTGTTCCTGATGAAAACCAGATCATAGGCGAGTTTCTGAACCAGAAGTATGAAGTTCCTCTGGAAGATATTGTTGTGATCAGCGGGCCTTGTCATGCGGAAGAAGTGGCTTTGGAAAAATTGTCTTACCTCACTATTGCCTCACTGAATTTAGAACTAGCCGGTACTTTTGCAAATTTACTGAGCACAAGGTATATCAAGACCAATGTTTCTGACGATATTTTCGGAACAGAGTATGCTGCGGTATTGAAAAATATATATGCTGTGGCCAGTGGCATTTGTCATGGGGTAGGGTATGGTGATAATTTTCAGGCGGTATTGATCTCCAATGCGATCCGTGAAATCAAACGTTTTGTGGATGCGGTACATCCGATTTCCAGAGACATCAAAGAATCTGCTTATTTAGGAGATCTGTTGGTTACTGCCTATTCGCAGTTCAGCAGGAACCGCACCTTCGGAAATATGGTAGGCAAAGGATATACGGTGAAATCTGCACAATTAGAAATGAATATGGTAGCAGAAGGTTACTACGCCGTAAAATGCATGCACCACATCAATAAAAAATATAAAGTGGATATGCCAATCAGCAGGGCTGTATATGCGATTTTATATGAAAAACATTCTCCGCATATTGAGATGCGTTTGCTGACGGAGCAGTTGAATTAATTGGTCAAACAAATTTTACTGGTAGTTGTTATTGAATAAAAACATACGACCATGAAAAGAAAATATCTATTTGGGGGTTTAGCCCTTGCATTCCTTAGTACATTAGCCTTAACCTCTAACGCTCAGGAGAAAAAGAAAGAAAGTGTTGGCCAGGTAATTAGCAAGACTGCGACTAAGGTAGGCAACAAAACTGCGGAAGTAGCAGTGAAGGGAACCGCTAAAGTGGCAGATCAGACTTATAAAGGCAAAATGGCTCCTGATGGTTCCGATGTGTACATCAACGGTAAAAACAAAAAATATTATATCAATAAAAAAGGAGCGAAGATTTATTTGAAAGAATCTCAGATCAAAACCCGTCCTGCAAAGAAAGATTAATAGCCTGTCGGGATCAGAGATTCCATGACGCTAAACTAAAAAGGTCGGCTTCCATAACGGAGCCGACCTTTTTTATAGTTGGGTAATGATTAAGATCTACGTCTTCTATCTCCACTTCCGGCACCGCCTTCACGTCTTCCGCCAGCATTTCCACCACGATCTTCACGGCTTCTTCCAGAGAAATCTCTGAAACCACCACCGCCGCTTCCGCCTTCGCGTCTGCCGCCACCACCGCTGCTTCTTCTGTCACCGCCACCGCTTCTTCCGCCGCCATAGCTTCCGCCTTCGCGTCTGCCACCACCGCCACCGAATCCACCACGACTACGACCACCGCCGTCACCATCAGCAGTTTTCTCAATTCTAACCCCACGGTTGTTGAATTCAACACCTTTGAAATTATTGAATAAAGAATCTACAGTTGCATCTTCTACTTCAAAGAATGAATACACACCTTTTAAGTCGATTTTGCCAATGCTTTTTCCACTGATTTTACCGTTGTTACATACAAAAGATAATAAGTCACCTCTTGTAAAGTCATCTACCGAACCTAAGTTGATAAACAAACGGGTGTAACCATCACTACCTCTAGGGCCTCTTTCACCGCGCTCACCACGTTCTCCTCTTTCACCGCGATCATCAGCCGAAGAATTAAGATCAGGAGCGTTTTTGTAATACTCTAAAAAGCGGTTAAACTCTAAAGATGCAAAACGTTTGATCACTTCTTCTTTGCTCAATTCAGCAAACTCATCCATAATACGAGGGATGTATTGCTCAATTTGTGCTTCGTTAACTTCTACATTGTGAACCTTGTGAACCAAAGCAAACAATTGTTTCTCACAAACGTCAAAACCTGTAGGTAAAGAAGCTTTGGTAAATTGTTTACCAATGATTCTTTCAATCTGACGGATTTTGCCAAGTTCTTTAGAGTTAACGATACAGATAGAAATACCTGTTTTACCCGCACGGCCGGTACGACCACTACGGTGGGTATAACTTTCAATTTCGTCAGGTAGTGAATAATTCACAACGTGAGTTACGTTGTTTACGTCAATACCACGTGCTGCAACATCAGTAGCAATTAACAACTGCATGTTACGGTCACGGAAACGCTGCATTACTTTATCACGTTGTTGTTGAGATAAATCTCCGTGCAAAGCATCCGCATTATAACCATCTTTGATCAAGTGCTCAGCAACATCCTGTGTATCCATTTTGGTTTTACAGAATACTACGGCAAAGATTTCAGGGTTAAAATCTACGATACGTTTTAAAGCAGCGTATTTATCTCTGGCACGTACGATATAGTACTCATGCTCAATATTTACGTTACCTGTGTTTTTGGTACCCATGGTTAACTCTACCGGAGAGTCCATGTAATTTTTAGCTATCCTTCTAACCTCAGGAGGCATAGTAGCGGAGAATAACCATGTTTTTTTGTCGTCAGGAGTAGTCGACAAGATGTCGTTAATGTCTTCCTGGAAACCCATGTTCAACATCTCATCAGCCTCGTCCAAGACTACAAATTTCACACTTGAGAAATCTATAGCTTTTCTGCCAATAATGTCCAACATACGGCCCGGTGTAGCCACAACAATTTGTACACCGTTTCTAATTTCACGCAATTGTTGCATAATGTTTGCGCCACCGTAAACGGCAACGACATTAGCACCAGAGATGTTTTTTGAGAAATTCTTGATGTCGCTCGTAATCTGTAAGCAAAGCTCTCTTGTAGGGCACAAAATTAATGCCTGAGGCTTGTTGCTTTTAAAGTCGATTAATTCTAACAGAGGTAAACCGAATGCGGCTGTCTTTCCTGTTCCTGTTTGGGCCAAACCAACAAAATCGTTATTGCCCTCTAACAGCACAGGAATACTTTGCTCCTGAATAGGTGTTGGATTTTCGAAACCTAAATCCTTTACGGCATTAACAACGTCATCACTTATCCCCAATTTACTAAATGGGTTTATCATGTATTTATATTAATTAAGCCGCAAAGGTACGCTTAATATTTGGCATTTCACAGATGCGTAACTAAATAAAAATGAGACGATTAATTATCTGAGCCGATCTGCCGACCTTAATAACTGCTCGTCTTTACGGATTCCGCGGATAGCCAAAGCACAAAATAAGATGCCTGCAACCGGTAAAAAAGCACCGATACCCGGTTTAACAGCAGCAATTCCTCCTGGAAGGTTCTGGGCGTAATAGAAGATCCAGAAGCCCAGTAAAAGCATCGCCAGGATCGCTACAATAATCAGACGCTTCTGTCCGGTCCTGTTTTTAAAAGTAAATATAGTGGCGATACAGAGCATGGTTACACATACTGTATTCAGAAATAACGGTTTGAAATAATCAGTTTTTGCAACCAATCCGTTTGTTTTCTGGTATAAACCAGTTGCCACAATCCAATATTCTGAGCCATTAGACTGGCTGCTTACAATCGGGATAAACATTAAAAGTAATATGGTCAGGCCTGCTAACAGAAGCCAGATAGATTGTACTCTTTGTATCATATCAGTTCAATAATTTCAACAAATATATTAAAAGGCCCCTACTAACCAATCAATATCTTGATCCAAAAGATTAAATTTGTCCTATTGAAACCGAACATACAGCGATATTTTATTGAATTGTCTTACAATGGCACAGATTATCATGGCTGGCAAACACAGCCAAATGCCATGACTGTGCAGGAATGTCTGGATAAGGCATTGTCCGTTTATTTTCGTCAGCCTGTCGTTACTTTGGGTTGCGGCCGGACGGATGCGGGGGTTCATGCCACGCAATTCTTTGCGCATTTTGACCTGGAAATTTCTACGGAAAAGCCAGTTAATGTAGAGCGTTCTATTGGCGGAATCAATTCCCTGCTGCCTTATCAGATTGCGGTAAAACGTGTTTTTCCGGTTGCAGCTGAAGCTCATGCACGCTTTGATGCTACAGAAAGAGCTTACCATTACCACCTTCATTTTCATAAAGATCCTTTTAAATTGGAGCGCTCCTGGTTGTTTAAAGGTGAACTTGATGTGGAAGCCATGAATGAAGCAGCTAAAATCATTCTGGAATACACCGACTTTTCCTGTTTCAGTAAGTCCAACACCCAAACCTTTACCAATAACTGTAAGGTTATAGAGGCTTATTTTGAAGTAAAAGAAGAAGGTTTGCAATTTACCATTCGTGCGGACCGTTTTCTGAGGAACATGGTGCGCGCCATTGTAGGTACCCTGGTCAGAATTGGAAAAAAAGAAATTAACTTAGTACAGCTCAGAGAAATTATTGAAAGTAAGAATCGCAGTAATGCAGGGCAATCCGTTCCGGCATGTGGATTATACTTAGTGAATGTTGTTTATCCCTTTGTAACCTATTGATATGTCTAAAATAACTGGTGATGCGTTGAATGTTGGCCTGTTGAGAAGAGTTTTTCAATATGTGAAACCTTACCGCAGCATCTTTGTCTGGGCAATCGTACTGACGATATTACTGGCTTTAATTGCCCCGGTAAGACCTTTTCTGATCCAGTATACCCTGGACAATTACATCATGAAAGATCAGCATGGAGGTTTATTGCAAATGACCATCGTGATGCTGATTTTATTGGTGGTACAGGCGGGAATTCAGTTTAGCCACACACTTCTCACCAATACTCTTGGTCAATCTGCCATCAGGGATCTGAGGATTAATGTTTTTAATCATATCACTAAGCTCAGGTTAAAATATTTCGACAATACGCCCATCGGACAGTTGATTACCCGTACTGTTTCGGATCTGGAAACAATAGCCGAGATCTTTTCTGAGGGTTTGATTGTCATCATTGGTGATATCCTGATGGTGATCGTGATCATTGGAGTAATGATTTACCGGGATTGGGCATTGACGATCGTAGTTTTGTTGCCGATGCCCTTACTGATCCTCGCTACTTCGGTTTTTCAGAAAGCAATCAAATCTGCATTCCAGGAAATCAGAACAGAGGTTTCAAATCTCAATACTTATCTGCAGGAACACATCTCGGGAGTTTCCATTATTCAATATTTTGCGAGGGAACAACAGGAGTATAAGAAATTTATAAAGATCAATGCACGTTACAGAGATGCAAATATCCGTTCCAATTGGTATTACTCCATATTCTTTCCGGTAGTAGAGATCATTTCTGCCATGTCTTTAGGCTTACTGGTATGGTACGGTTCAAGAAGTATCCTTGCAAAACCTTTGGATGTGACTCCGGGAACAATTGCAGAGTTTATCTTATATATTGGAATGCTTTTCCGCCCAATCCGGGAGCTTGCGGATAAATTCAATACCCTCCAGATGGGGATGGTAGGTGCTGAGCGGGTGTTTAAGGTTTTAGATACCGATGAGGTGACAGAAGATAAAGGAGTACTTGCGCCTGAAAAGATGGCCGGCTCGATTTCATTTGACAAAGTCTGGTTTGCTTACAACGACGAGAATTATGTGCTGAAGGATATTTCTTTTGAAGTGCAGGCTGGAAAAACGATTGCGCTGGTAGGGGCCACCGGAGCCGGAAAATCCTCAACAATTAATATTCTGAACAGGTTTTATGAGATCCAGAAAGGGGAGATCAGGGTGGATGGGATTAAAATTCAGGATTACCAGCTGGACTATTTAAGACGTAACATTGCTACGGTGCTACAGGATGTCTTTCTGTTTTCAGATACAATCTTTAATAATGTCACCTTAAATAATCCGGACATTACCATGGAAGAAGTGGTGGATGCAGCGAAAAAAGTTGGTGCACATGATTTTATTGAAAGGTTACCAGGTGGCTACCAATATAATGTGATGGAACGTGGAGCAACACTTTCTGCCGGACAGGCACAGCTGATTTCTTTTATCAGGGCATTGGTCTATAATCCATCGATTCTGGTATTGGATGAGGCGACTTCTTCTGTAGATACGGAAACAGAAATGCTGATCCAACGGGCCATAGAAAACCTGATGAAAGGCCGGACTTCCATCGTCATTGCGCACCGCTTGTCGACCATCCAGAAAGCAGATAAAATCCTGGTGCTGGATAAGGGAGAGATTAAAGAAATGGGCACTCACCAGGAGCTGTTAAAGCTTGACGGCTATTACAAAAGACTATACGATCTTCAATTCAATTCCGGTGGAATTGTCTCTGCTTAAGTGAAAATTCAGAATTTAATTGCATTTATTTTTATCTGAATGTGTTAAATAATGTTATATAAAGAAATTCCTCCTGTTTTCTTTTTACTTTCATTTTTTATTAATCTTGATTAAATGACGCTATTGAATAAGAGATTTTTTTATTTTATTTTCACGATGCTCTTCCTGCAAGGGGTAAAGCTACATGCTCAGGGACTTAAATTGATTCCATTTGAATTGGAAGGGACGATCAATGCAGATACAGGAACAGTAAAACTGAGCCTGATTGCGGATACAGGTTTTTATGCCGCAAGGACAGCTGTTTTAGTTAGTGCTAAGGTGGTCAATAAAAAATTCTTTATAAAAGGGGATATTCCATATCCGGTAGGAGTGAGCATTGAATATAATAGAGGCGGCTACTCTTCGAGGCTTTTTATCATTGAACCTGGTGTTCAGTCGATTGATGTTGATGTCCATGCAGACGGGAGTACACCAAAAGTAGGTAACATTGCGATGCGTGAATATGCAAGTGGATATCTCTCTTTCACCAAAGAAATTCGTCTGATGGACGAAAAATATATGAAGAAGTATGATAGTTTAATGATCAAATATAATCGTAAAATCCCTGTGGCTATTGCAGCGGAACTGCAAAAGGAGATGCAGATGATTTATGATAAAAGTGACGAAAATCTATTGGAATATGTAAAGGGAAATCCTCAATCTTATTATGCATTCTGGAAGTTACTTCGCCTGAGCAGCTTTGGATATGAGCCTGTTTTTGACGCGATATTCTCTAATTTTTCTAATGGTTTGAAAAATAACTATACTGGTAAAGCTTTTTCAAAAAGATTAGAAACAGCAGGTGTTCTTGCTAAAGGAAAGAAATTTCCCAGCAGGGATTTCCGGGATATTCTGGGAAATCAGCTAGATGTTACTTCTTTCCTGAAAAAGAAATATACCTTGGTGGATTTCTGGTATAGCTCCTGCCATCCTTGCATCAGTCAATTTCCTCACCTGAATGAACTTTATGCACGGTATAAGGGAAAAGGTTTTGAAATAATAGGGATTTCAACAGACCAGGAGAAACATAAAAAGGATTGGATAGCTGGCATCAAAAAACATAAGATTTTATGGCCACAATACTGGGATATGAATGGGGCAGAAGCAGCTAAATTATCGATTTTGGCTTTTCCAACAAATTATCTCTTAGATGGTGAAGGGCGTATTCTGAAGAAGAATATTAAGCCTGATGAATTAGAAGGGTTCTTACAGGAAAACGTCAAGTAGGTTTACTGGACTTTGACAGGTAAACGGCATTAATGCAAGAAACTATTTTAATACATTTGGTTAACTGTTTCCCGGGATATTGAAGAATTGATGATAATGAACGATTTAATGATACGCTGCGCTACCTTTAATGATATGGACAAACTTCTTGCTTTTGAGCAGGGGGTGATCAATGCCGAAAGACCATTTGATCCTACATTAAAGGATGGCGATATCACTTACTATGATATTGATAAAATGATCAGCTCCCCGGAGATAGAGCTTCTCGTTGCGGAATTAGGTGGAGAAGTTGTTGGTTCGGGTTATGCAAGGATCGAAAAATCAAAGCCTTATCTTAGACATCCACAATATGCGTATTTAGGATTTATGTATGTTGATCCCAAATACCGTGGCATGGGGCTGAACCAGAAAATAATTGAACGACTCAGTGAGTGGTCTGCTTCAAAAGGAATTACTGAGCTTCGCTTAGAAGTCTATCAAACCAATGAACCGGCAATCAGGGCATATGAAAAAGCAGGTTTTGTAAGACATATCGTACTGATGAGAAAGGAAATATAAATACCTTGAAGGACGAATCGAACAAATGATAAAAAAGGAGCCCCCCTGAAACAGAGAAAGCAAATCACCTTAAATCGATATTGGATACTTATTATAAAGCCGGGGTGGAGGTTTGGCTAGGTTTCGCTTCAAAATTGGGATATTGTTGCTGGGAAGCTGGGGAATGGCAGCGGTCTGCCGGAAAACAAACTCACTTATTGCTGTTTCAGCATTTCATGCCGCTTATGATGTTTATGCTGGTGTGGAAAGACCTTCTTTTTATTTTATGGTCATTCTGGCGGCCTTGTTTCTGATCTGGGTTCTGGCTGTTGTCTTTTACGATAAATTGAATAAAAACTCTGCTAAAAACTTTAATGGTATTGCTTTAAAGGAGTCAGTTTAAACGCCTCAAATTGACATTAAAGCTTTTCTTTCCGGTGGTTGCGGTAACCATTCTGATCATACAAATCACAAAGAAGTGTCTATCTGTTATAAACTTAAATAATTACAGCATAAGAATGTTGGTGTAAGATGCGTTACTTAATAAATTGAATAAAAAATGTCAATTCGCTGATGGGTTGAAACGGGAAGAATTGTGTTTCTTTATAGAATTAGAAAATAAAATGAGAAGACGAGTCGGTACCATCCTAATTTTAATCCTGTTGATTATTGTGGGAAGTTATATCAGGAATGAGGTTTTTGGTCCTCCACATCAAAAGAATAAAGCTGTTGATAATGTAAAGAAAGTAGCTGATATAGCAGAGATGAAAAATGGAGATCTCATCTTTCAAACCTCTGTGTCCAGGCAAAGTAAAGCCATTCAGCAGGCCACACATTCTAAATACAGCCATTGTGGAATTGTATATAAAGATGGAGCTGATTATTTTGTCTATGAGGCCATAGAGCCTGTCCGGCTCACCCCATTAAAGGAATGGATTGCCCGTGGAGCAGAAGGTCATTTTGCGATTAGAAGATTGAAAGATGCAGAAAAAGTGTTAACCCCTTCTGTGTTAAATAAAATGAGAATAGTTGGAGACCGCTTTAAAGGGAAACATTACGACCTTTATTTTGACTGGACAGACGACAGGATTTATTGTTCTGAACTCATTTGGAAAGTATATAAAGAAGCTACAGGTCTTGAACTGGGCAAGCTAGCGCAGCTAAAAGATTTTGACTTGAGCAGTGTCGCGGTAAAGGAGAAAATGAAAGAGCGGTATGGCAGCAAAATTCCAATGAATGAAACCGTGATTTCTCCGGAAAGCATTTACAACAGTGAGTTACTGGAGACTGTAAAATTAAATTAAGAACGTTTAAGAAGAAAAGTCCTCCGGGACAGGATAAATTATGGATAAATTACCTTGTAAAGAATGCGGGGCATTGATCCTCCCTGCTACATTTCAGAAAAACCATGGAAGTTGCAGGTTGTGCGCAGATGGGATAAAAAAAGAAACATGTGAGGATTGTGGCAAAGAAGCAACGGTTTTATCAAATATTGATGGAAAACGAATTTGTATTAAATGTAATATGTCCAGAACGAAACCGACCACCGATACATGGAAACAATCTTGTAGTATAGAAAAACATCCTTTTAAAATAGAGAGCCTGGAACTTAGTCCTTACCCCAATTTTGAAGATGTCTTCCTGGATAAAAAACTGGAGGGTTTTTTCTATCCTTTATGTTCAGTGCATTTTTCAGGAAAAGAAAACGATAAAAAGCATGTTTTTCATTTGGTCTCTTATAATGGACTTTGGCTTGATCAGGCGGAAGAATCTGCCGGATTAAATGAAGGATATTCTGCTTTTGAACTTAAAGATGGGAAATATGATTTTAAAGGGAATTTAAAATCCTTTAAAGGATATGCGGATATTCCTGATCTTTATCGCTTTCTTAAAGAGGATTTTGAACGTTCAGGTACTGAATATTTGAATACAGGTATGACAGAAGAGGAGTATGAAGACCAAGTTGCATCCCATTATACTAAACAATCCGAATCATTTGACCGTGCCTATTATATTTATACGTTTTTTAATTATGCGATTAAAAAGCTGAAACAATCCAGGAGGCAGGGAGCTGAAAATCTGTTTTCTGCTTTTAATACTACAGATTTTATTGCCGCAAGTGAAGAGCTTATTGTGAATGAGAAATATTTTGCATTTCCGGCAAATCTGGTCAATACGATCCCGTTGGGCGCTTGTTGGTCGTATGAATATGGAGTGGATGGTAACAATACCTTTGCTTTTTATGACCCCGAAAAATCCCTTGTTTATAATGTGAACCAATATTCGTAAATCTGGCGATTATACATACTATTGAAATATGACAAGTGAAAAAGAAAATAAAAGAATCAGTAAGTTTCTCAGTTATGTGTTAAGGCACCATCCGGAGTTAATTGGCATTGAACTGGATGAAAATGGCTGGACTGATGTGTCTTTACTGATTCAAAAATTCAGAAAAACAGAACCAAAACTAGATCTGGAAATGCTCAGGCATATCGTCGATACAAATGCCAAGAAAAGATTCGGTTTTAATGAACAGCAAGATAAGATCAGGGCAAATCAGGGACATTCAGTGAAAATAGATTTGGGATATAGCCCACAGGAACCGCCTGAGGTCCTGTATCATGGAACAGGGACAAAGTTTGTAGATCTGATTAAAAGTTCAGGACTGGAGAAGCAAAGCAGGCATCATGTTCATTTGAGCCAGCATAAAGAAACCGCAATCAATGTCGGGCAAAGGCATGGAAAACCATTTGTATTTGAAGTATTATCCGGGCAAATGTACCGGGACAATTATGAGTTTTTTTTATCAGACAATGAGGTATGGCTTACCGACCATGTACCTGCGAAATATTTAAAGGATTAAGTAATGAAAGATATAGTATACCTGAAGGGAGATGCGACCGATCCAAAAGCGGAGGGAAACAAAATTATCGTTCACATCTGTAATGACATTGGTGGTTGGGGGAAAGGCTTTGTTATGGCGATTTCCAGACGCTGGAAGTTACCTGAGCAAAGCTATCGGAACTGGTACAAATCAAAAGAAAACTTTTCTCTGGGGGCAGTTCAATTTGTTCAGGTGGAAAGTGATATGTGGATAGCGAACATCATTGGACAGCATAAAATCAATAAAGATGAACAGGGAAATGCACCCATTCGTTATGATGCAGTATTAGCCGGTTTGGATAAAGTAGCTGCATTTGCGGCCGAAAATAGCGCGACAGTACATATGCCAAGGATTGGATGTGGCCTTGCGGGTGGTAAATGGGAAGAGATGGAGCCACTGCTGATTTCGGCAATTGCAAGTAAAGATGTATTAATAACGGTTTATGATTTTTAATTTATATAAGTAGATTGATCTCTTGGGTTTTAACTTTTTTTGTTGTTATCTTCAAAGTAATAACAATCGCAACAGTTAACTGATAAAAGCCATGAGAAATATCCCAACTTTATATGAATGGGCGGGTGATATGCAAACCTTTGAAGTGTTATTCAGCACGTTTTATGAAAAGGTTTTAAAAGATGATTTACTAGGTATGGTCTTTGAAAATATGTCGCCTGAACATGTCAGTCATGTTGCTCATTTTGTGGCAGAAGTTTTTGGTGGGCCAAAGCTGTATTCTACTGAAGATGGAGGAAGTCATGCCCAGATGGTAGGACACCATATCGGCAAAATGCTGACAGAAGAGAAACGCCAGCGATGGGTTCATCTTTTATTGCAAAGTGCGGATGAAGCAGGCCTGAAAAGTGATCCCGAATTTCGTTCTGCCTTTGTGGGCTATCTGGAATGGGGGACAAGGATTGCAGTGATCAACTCCGTTCTCACTGAGAACCCCATGAACCTGGAGGAACCTATGCCGAAATGGGGTTGGGGAGAGACCGGAGGACCGTATATACCAGAAGAGTAAGGAAAAAAACAACACCTCATGAAAAACATAAACTATATCCTATTAATTTCTTTAATCATGGTGGCATCCTGTACGCCTAAAACGGAAAACAACCCAGCACAAACACCAGAGGCACTTCAGGATGACTATTCCAGTTTAAAAAGATCAAAAGGAGATTTGGTAGACGAGCTTTATCAGGAGCTTTTAAAACGCGATTCTGTTTTAAAAACACTGGCTGAAAATCTTAACGGATTTAGATCTGATTCATTAGAAGCAATAAAACCATTCTATAATTATCTTGATAAATCTGAAAATTATTATGCTGCTGTGAACAGACGGGCAAAAGGAATCAAAGATAGTTTGTTGATGAAAAGTATGCAATCGTTAATTGCCAGTCACCAAAAAGCATATAAAAGCAGAACGGCCGAATTGAATTCATTGTTAGATACTATTACACATCATAATGCTCAGCTAAATGACAACCATGATGCATTGAAAATTGCGAAGACGCTGCCAATGATTGAAAAATATCAAAAGGAAAATCAGCCAAATAAAAACGAGCTTAAAAAATTAATCGGTCAGCAGGAAAAAATGCTGAAACAAATGAAGGACTTATTGGCAAAACCCTGAAAAAATGTTTCCGCATAAAGAATACATAAAAAGATGATAAAACCAAAAAATACACCTTGATCAATTTTCCTGAAGAAACAAAATTTAAATACAGTTGGAGGAAGTACCAGCAAAAGGTACTTGATGGATTAGACGATCATTTACAGGACAGACATTTACATGTAATTGCACCTCCAGGCTCAGGTAAAACTGTGTTGGGGCTGGAGGTCGCTTTAAGGTTAAATCAACCAACCTTAATTCTGGCTCCCACTATTGCCATTAGAAATCAGTGGATTCAGCGATTCTGTGAGCTGTTTCTTCAGACACACCTCGTTCCCGACTGGATTTCGAAAGATATCCGTAATCCGAAGTTTTTAACCATTGTCACTTATCAGGGACTTCATGCGGCTTGTAATTACCAACCGATGCTGGAAGTAGAAGCGGAAGCGGAATCTGAGGAGGAACAAGAACCTGAAGAAGAAGTTGTTAAGAAGAACGCTAATCAGAACCTTGGCAAAATTATCAGTGGGCTCAAAGCACAGCAGGTGAAAACGATTGTTGTTGATGAAGCCCATCATTTGCAAAATGAATGGTGGTATACCTTAACAAAGGTTAAGCAAGGACTTGATCCTATAATCGTGGGCTTAACAGCTACACCACCTTACGACGTGACACCAAATGAATGGCAGCGTTACTTAGAACTCAACGGCCCTGTAGATATAGAGATTGCAGTCCCTGAACTGATCATTGAAGGCGATCTGTGCCCCCATCAGGATTATGTTTTCTTTACGCTTCCTACATTGGAAGAAAATGAAAGTATCAATGATTTCAGGAATAACGTAGCCAGACTCTTTGGGGAGTTAAAAAATGATGAAACCTTAATCAGAGCCATTTCAGCGCACCCGGCATGGTTAAATCCGGCTGAAAATCTGGAATGGATTTATAGTAACATCTCCTTTTACTCTGCGACTTTGATTTTTCTACATTCAAATGGGCTGGCAATTACAGAGGCACACCTGGAAGTGATTGGAGAGAAACAATTGGAAGTCCCTGCCTTTGATTATAGCTGGATCGAAGTTCTGCTTGACTTTTACCTCTATAAAGAACCAGAACATTTTAAGGAATTTGAAGAACACCGCAAAAACCTGGAGAACAGGCTAAGAAGATCCGGAGCCCTGGAAAGAAGGCAGGTCAATTTTAAACACAATAAAAAAGTAACAGGTTTTTTGACCTCCAGTATCAGCAAGTTAAATGGAATTAAACAAATTGTTGATTTCGAGTATCGTAGTCTTGGAGCAGCATTACGCCTGGTCATCCTCTCTGATTTTATCAGGAAGGAGTTTTATCTCACATCGACTGAAAACAATGTTGATCTTAATAAAATAGGAGTCATTCCCATCTTTGAAAAACTTAGGCGCGATAATTCCTCCGGATTGAAAATCGGAGTGTTGACGGGCTCAATGGTCATTATTCCGAAATCTGCTTACCCTGCATTTGAAGAAAAGGCGAAGAAATCAGGGATAGGAAATGTGAATTGCACTCCCGTTCCATTTGATGCGAACTATATCTTAATCAACCAGACGGATCAATTAAGTCATGAGCTGGTCCATATCATTACCCAGATCTTTCAAAAAGGGGAGATTGAAGTGCTGATTGGAACAAAATCATTGCTTGGAGAAGGCTGGGATGCCCCGGCAATCAATGCCTTAATCTTGGCAAGTTTTATCGGTTCTTTTGTGCTCTCCAATCAAATGAGAGGACGTGCCATCAGAACACAAAACGGCAATAAGGATAAAACAGGAAATATCTGGCACCTGGTCTGTATAGACCCGACTTCTTTCAATGGAGGAGATGATTTCGATTTGTTAAAGAGAAGGTTCAGGAGTTTTGTTGGGGTTTCATTTAAAGAGGAACCCGCGATAGAAAATGGAGCAGGAAGATTAAATATTCCCCTTAACATTCACCTGAAGAAAGAAATTGAAGCGAAGAATACTGAGACTTTTAGCTTTGCAGGGGACAGAAATTCGCTGAAAGAGCGCTGGCGACTGGCCTTGCAGTCCGGGGTAAACCTGGTGGAAGAAATCAAGATCCCCTTTGCTGAGAAAAGACCGTTTAAAGGAATCAGTAAGATGTACTGGAACAGGACGCTGCGGTATTTAATCTCCATGCTTGGCTTCAGCATCATCAGCTTTCTTTTTGAGTTTCCGGGATACCTGCTCCGTGCAGGAAGAAACATCAGGTCGATGAATGATTTCTTCCTTGTGTTGGGTGGCTTTGCTGCAGTAGGCTTCTTTGTACTGGGTAGTCTTGCCTTTAAAACATTTAAGCTCTACCTTAAATACAGAGACATCTCTAAAGACATTCAGGAGATTGGAGATGTTTTACTGAAAACACTGATTCATGCAGGGATATTTAAAACTGATCCTGCAAAATTACAGGTACAATCTTCTGTGGATGAATTGGGTGCAGTATATTCCCATCTGGAAGGCGGTACTGCTTTCGAAAAATCTACATTTATCAATGCCCTGGTAGAAATCATAGGGCCCATAGATAATCCAAGATATGTGATCGTCAGAAAAAGTAATTTTATGTCTTTTAGGAAACAGGAGGATTTCCACTCTGTTCCGGAGGTGATTGGAAGAAAGAAAGAGTTTGCCCTATACTTTAGAAACCTATGGGAAGTAACAGTAGGCTCCTGCGATCTGATCTATACGCGTACAATGGAAGGCCGGAGGTTATTGTTGAAGTCAAGAGTGAACGCTTTGGCGGCTCAGTTTGACGAAAAGGTGGAGCAGGTGAATAAATGGAGGTAAATGTTTGGAACAGGCAGATTTCTGCCTGCTCCAAACAGAACACAATAGCTATTTGATCAACTGAGCTAGTTTTTTAGCAAGGTCTTCCCCGCGGAGGTTGCTGGCAATAATGACCCCATTAGGATCAATCAGGAAATTTTGCGGGATTGCTGTGATCGCGTAAAATCCTGCAGCCTGGTTTTTCCAACCTAGCAAATCGCTTACCTGTGTCCATGGCAAGGCATCATCTTTGACCGCTTTTAACCAGTTTTCTTTTTTGTCATCCAGCGAAACAGCAAGGATATCGAAGTTTTTATCTTTAAACTGGTTGTAGGCCTTTAAAACATTTGGATTCTCTGCGCGACAAGGGCCACACCAGCTTGCCCAGAAGTCCAGCAACACATATTTTCCCTTAAATGAACTTAAAGAAACCATTTTTCCGGTTACATCAGGCTGACTGAAATCCATGGCTTTTACGCCAACGGCCGTTTTCTTCACTATATCCAGTTTTTTTGCCATGGCCTTGCCATTTTCTGTACCCCTTAACCGGGCACTGAGGCTATTGAACAGGGGTTCAAAGGTTTTTGGTCTGATGATTCCGCCTCTTTGCTGCACAAGGTCAAAGCTGACGTAAGAGTCCGGATGAGATTTGATAAACGCGATTTCTTTCTCCTCTCCTTTTGCACTCAATGGCCCCATCAGCTTCTGGATTTCCTGGAGACGCTTAATGGTGTCCATTCCTTTTCCTTGGGTTCTCACGAGTATGGGAATCATTTCTTCTCTCAAAGGGATTGCCAGGTCGGTTTCCGGTTTTAATAAGGCAATAAGTGCAAGATATTCTGACTGTGTTTTCCCTCCTGTAATCAGTGCTTTTTTTGCTGTTGAGGCCCCTGTTATGAAGATCGTTCCCTTGTCCAGAAAGAAGTCCTGTTCGTCTCTCCTCAACATGGCCTCGATAAATGAAATCGAAGGATCTGAGGTAAGCGTCTTAAGGCCAATGGATGCCTTTATTGGCTCATTCCCAATCTGTCCTTTGAAACTGAAATCTCCATTTTTTGTGATTGCAGAATCTATCATTCTCTTGCTGTTCAGTCTGTAATTTAAAAAGACTTTCATGTCTTCTTTTAAGTTGCTGAACTTTCCATTTATGGAAAAGTTATTTTGTGCGTTTGCGGTAAAAGCCAACAGGCTGATGCCGGCGATCAGATAGCTTATTCTTTTCATGATCATTGTTTATGTTATTTCATCAATTCTGTTAATTTTCCATCGATATCAGTTCCATCTCCGGTATAACGGGCCAGGATCTTTCCATCTTTGTCCAGGAGGATTTTAGTTGGGAAAGCACTGATTCCATATAGCTTCACAATGTCCTGCTGATCTGCACCTTCATTGTTTAGCAATTGTACCCATGGGAGATCGTCTTCTTCGATCGCTTTTAACCAACTCTTTTTTTGTGCTGCGAGAGAAGACCCGTTTTCATAAGCAATCCCTAAGATTTCAAAGCCTTTATCCTTATATTGTTGATAAAGTTTCTTTAAATGTGGATGACTGGCCCGGCATGGGCCACACCAGCTTCCCCAGAAATCCAATAACACGTATTTTCCTTTGTATTTCTGAAGGTCTATACTTTTCCCTTCTTTGTCGGTCTTAATAAAACTGATGGCTTGCTGACCAGGTTTGGTCGCTTTTAATCCGCTAATCTTGTCTGCGATTACTTTTCCATATGCGGTTTGCCGGATATTTTTGTCCAGCTTCAGGTACATCGGCTCCAGGATTTCTAAGGGGGTAGAGACGAGGTAGGCCTGCATGATATAGGGAGTAATCCATGCTTTCGGATGTGCAGCAATGAATTGCTTTCTGATCTGGTCTTTTTGTTCATCTGCAACCTTAATGCTGTCGGAATACTTTTTCATTAACAAAGTATCTTTCGCTTTTTTAGCCTGGCGGTAAAGCTGATCTAAACGTGCTGAAACTAAATCAGGCTTTTCAGACAACTGTTTGTATTTGTTAAAAGGGGCATTATAAAAATCATCACTCAGCTTCGCCAGGTCAAGATTTTTAGCATCTCCGCTGATCTGAATCCGGGTGGGAGAGAGGATCAATTGCTGCATATTCATGTTTTTTGACTTTACTTTGGTAAAAAAGTAGGCCAGTGTGGGTTCGGCTATAGTTCCTTTTAGGGTAAAAACTCCATCTACCGCGGCAACAGAATCGATGTGCATGCCATTTGCACTGTTTTTGTCTGGATAACCAAGTAGAACCTTTGCATTGCCCTGGTTTTCTATTTTGCCTGTAATGACGTATTCTTTGTTTTTTTGCGCCCAAAGTGCGGCGGTAAACAACAGGCCCAGCAGGCCTGTGAGGATTATTTTCTTCATCTGTTAAGATTGGGTTTAGATTTATATACTTAGGACGAATGAACCAGATAAAAGGCCCCCTTAAATACGGAGGAAAAGAAAGAGCCCTCCCGGATGTGTAAATTGAACAGCACCTTAGAAGGCTTCTTTGCTTAATATATAGGGTTGATATGATTTAAGGATTATCGGGCATTCCAGGGTTGGCATTCAGGATCTTTGCAGGAAAGCGAAGCACAAATCGCTCCGGTCTCAATGGAAAAGTACCTACTATTTCTCCTGTTTCTGACAATGCCTGATGCGAATAAGCTGTTCCTGTAAAAATAGGGTCTACAGACAACCTGCGCATATCAAACCAGCGGTGCCCTTGCAGCGCAAATTCCCTGATCCGTTCTTCGATAATGAACTTAATCATGGCGGTCTGATCGGTAATGTTCAGGATTGCGTCCGCCGTCGGCATCCTGTTTTTCAGGAAAGCTTCCAGGATTGTTTTTGCCGCTGTTATATCGGATGTGCGGGCTTTCAGCTCTGCTCTGATGAGGTACATGTCGGGCATACTCATTCCCAATTGCACCAATACAGGGCCTATTCTTCTTCTGACACCTGTTGCCTTAATTTGAGCACCACCGTAGTAATTACTGCTCAGCAGTTTTAAGCGCTGGTCTTTTGCTCCGTACAGACCAACAGCCTGAGGATTCAGCAACAGGTCATTTGCAAGGAAGGAATAGTTGTTTGTCAGCTGTTTAGGGAAGAGCACTTCCAGGTTGTCGGTTACTGTGGCGGGGCCCAACAAAAAGCCGTAAGGGCTGGTTGCAGGATTGTATCCCCATGGTCCATTGACGGCCAGTGTGAGGTTATAGTCGTACAGTTCTACTTTATATGCAGTTGGAAGATGGGAAAACGCATTGTCCATCTGGACAAGTCCTTCCTGGTATTTCCCTATAAATAAATAGACCTTTGCTAAGAGTGCTTCTGCTCCGGACTTCGACATCCGTGTTCTGTTGCCGGCTGAAACGGGCAGTGAAGGGATTGCAGTCTGAAGGTCATTAATGATGAAATCGTAGACTTCTTTTACAGATGCCCTTTCGAATTTGTTCAGGGTGACATCAGAAGCAGTAACGATCGGGAATCCGGGATCTGTAGCTGCTGTTGCTTCCAGGTATGGTTTTCCATAATAACTGATCAGCATAAAGTAAATCCAGGCCCTGTTGGTTAGCGCTTCTGCTTTTAAAGCCAGTTTTTGTTCCTCTGTTCCTCCCTGAGCATTCATCACCTCATTAATGACAATGTTGTAGGTGTACAGCTGTTTCATTAAGACTCTGATTTCAGATCCGTCTTCGTTAGGTTCATAAATCACATCCTCATATTGAAAGGCTCTTTTGGATTTCAGGGTCAGCATGTTCTTAAAATAAGGCTCGGTAGAAACGAGTTCATCACCCAGAAATAATTGGACATCAATGTCGTTGGCATTGAAAAAAGGGCTGTTCAACAACAGGTTGTAATCCGTGGTGTTCTTTGCGGTCAACTTGCCTTTTGGCTCTACTTCAAGAAAGCTTTTCTTGCAGGAATATAACCCTGTAGGTAGTAACAATAGCAGGATGGCATATATTTTTATCGTTGGTGTTTTCATTTTATAAATTTTAAGAGATGTTAAAAACTGATATGTGCACCTAAAGTAATGCTGTACTGATTGAAAGGTGCCGTTCTTATCCCTCCGGCAACGGATCCTCCCAGGGCATTTTGAAATTCCGGATCAATTCCATATTTGTTTGCTTTCCACAACATTACATTTGATAATTGTGCCCTGAAACTAATGGCATCTACCTTTAGCTTAGCCATTAAATGCTTGGGTAAGCTGTAAGCCAGGGTTAAATCACGAAGTTTGAGGTAAGACGCATCAAGTACATTCACATCAGCCATGGTGTAGTAAGTGACATCTCTTGCGGCTAAACTTGCTGATCCGGCTGTGATATATGTTGGAATATTGGTAAATGCTTCATCTCCTGGTTTTTTCCATCGGTTAACAAATTCTGAATTGACATTCCCGCCAAATTCTGAGTCTGAAAAAAGTGCTCTTCCGGCATATAAAGAATTGACATCTCTCCGCATCACATGACCGAGGTTAAATACAGTGTTTATCGTTAATGAAAAGGCTTGGTAACCGATGGTATTGCTTAGTCCTCCGCTCCACTTAGGCTGAAAGCTCCCCATGTATTTCACATCTTCGGGCCTGGCAGCATTCAGTGCTTTGGTAATGGTTCCATCATTCAGTTTAATCTGTGGATTTCCGGCATTGTCCAGCCCTGCATATTCATAGGCAAATACCGAAAAGGCGGAATAACCCTCCAGGTAAGGTTTGTTGATTTTATCACTCCCAAGCACAATCGGACTTGAAAGGTTTAAACGTGTAATTTTATTTTTGTTAAAACTCAGGGTCAGTAAAGTGTTCCATTTAAAATCACCCTTAACCAGGTTTACCGAAGAAAGGTTCAGGTCAAGCCCGGTGTTACTCATGTCGCCGGCATTACCGGTAATGCTTGGGAATCCGGTGAAAGGATTCAGGTCCATAAAGCCGATCAGATTTTCTGTTTTTTTCTTATAAAAATCTATGGTTCCCTTTAAACGGTAATTGAGCAAGCTGAAGTCCAGGCCAAGATTCAGGTTTTTTGTGGTTTCCCAGGTTAAGGTTCTGTTGGCAGGGGTAGAGAGGCTGAGTCCCACACCGCCCGGGTAAAATGGGTTGGTGACCGATGACAGGATATCCTTTGATGCTGCGGTTCCCGGATTAGGAGTATTCCCTGTAATCCCATAGCTGCTGCGGATAACAAGTGCATTTAACCAGGTAAGTTCAGTGATGAAGTCCTCTTTTCCCATTTGCCAGGCCAGGCCGGTACTCCATACTGGTTTATTCTGTGCTGATTTATCCTTCCCAAAGAGATTTGATTCATCTATTCTTGCACCAGCGTTGACGGTATATTTTCCCGCATAGGTGTAACCTCCGTTGGCGTAATAAGAGCTGAACCGCGCATCGGATTCGCTTTCACTGTATAAATCGTTGGTTAGGATGCTGTTCCCCAAACCGCTGGGCATGACCGGGTTTGACAGTCCTTTTAACGCAAGGGTGGCATAGTCGATCAGTGCATAAGACAATAATTGGCCGTTATAACCTCTTACGGTCGTTTTGATCTGATTTGAAAATTGTTTTTGTGCTTCCTGGCCAAGCAAGAAAGTAATCTGGTGTGTTTTTTCTTTCCAGGAACGGTCATAGACCAGTTGATTCCTAAAAGTCCAATCCTGATTTAGGGCATTGGTCAGCGAATTTCTGCCTCCCGATTCTGGTAAGTAATAGCTGGGTTTACCATTGGCGGTAGCTGCTGCGACGGTAAAGGAACTGAGCTCTGAACGTACATTGTAATTGTCCTGCTCGAGAAAACTGACCGTTTTACTTTGGGCTCTGCTGATGCCAAAGACGCCTTCGTACCTTAATCCATTGAATAACCTGGCGCTGAGGCCGGTGGTTATTCTCCCTCTGAAAAGGTTGTTTTTCGTGCTGCCGGTATTGATCTCGTCCATTGGGTTATACTTCAGACTGATCAGACTTTTGTTTTCATAAGTTGTTCTCAGTTCATCTATGCGATATAACCAAGACATGTCTGCATTACTGCCATCCGCATTCTGAAACATGGCATATGGCAAAAAACGGGCATCCGGACTAACCATATTTTTAGAGCTGCTCAGGTTATTTCGCAGGTCAGTAATGAGGTACATCTTTATCCGGTCATTGAATTTGAAGTCCTGACGTAAGTTGAGGCTATAATCGTCATTTTTAGCCCCCTGAGTATTGCTCTGTGTTTTTGTGTAGGCACCAGAACCATAAAAACTGTACCTGCTGCCTCCGCCAGATAGGGAGAGGCTATGGTTCATTAGTGCAGAATTGCGATACCAGAGTTCTTTGATTTGTGTTAAATTAGATTGAGCTGCAAGTGCGTTGAGCTGTTCATTTGCCTGATCCGAATTAATTAATCCTCGGGATTGGTTATAAAGAATCAGTTCATGTGGTGACACCGGCGCTTTTCCATTACCTACCATAGGTTTTGTGACTGTTGTCCAGGGATTTAGAACAGGATCGAAGATTTCTCTGGCACTTTGGATGAAGTCCTGACTATTCATCATATTCAGATAATCAAGGTCAGGCTTTCCCTGAAAATTGATGAAGCCATCATAATTGATTTTTAGTTCTCCATTGCCGGAACCTTTCTTTGTCACAATGACAATCACTCCATTAGCGGCTCTTGAGCCCCAGATAGAAGCAGAGGTGGCGTCTTTCAATACGGTAATGTCTTCTACATCATTGGGATTTATGGTGTTGATGTCTGTTACCGGAACACCGTTGACTACAAACAGGGGATCCCGGTTGGTGAAATCACTAATTGTGGTGAGTCCTCTGATCATCACGGAGGAGCTTCTCTTTCCGTTGATAAGATTTCCGGTAGGGCTTGTGGAATTGTTAATAACTAATCCTGGAATGAGTCCGTCCAGACGCTGAATTACACTCATTGAGCCAGAACGGTTTTTTAAGATATCCATATCCGGCTTGGCAATGGCTCCGGCACTTCTCTCCCTGGCAATAGACTGATATCCGGTGTTTACCATTACCGCTACTTCCTGTAGATTTCCTGCATCCGGAATCATTTTAATGACGCCAATTTCTTTTGCAACTTTCACTGGTTGAGTCTTGTAGCCTAGGAATGAAATAAGCAGGATGGCTTTCTCATCTACGTTTTTAATGAAAAATTCTCCGTTTTTATCGCTGATTGCAGCAGCATTTCGTCCTTTTAAAGTGAGGGAATAGTCACCAGTTTTTTTGTCATTGTCGCCCTCACTTATGACGATACTTATGGTGGCACCCACGAGTGGCCTCCCCATCTCATCTGTGATTCTACCCTTCACATCGATTGTGGAAAAGTATGTGGATAACCTGTCTATAAGTGATTTTTCTTTTTTATTCAGAACTACGGTATTTTGCACAATTTTATAGGTGAAAGGCAGGTCTTTAAAACAAGCCGTCAGGGTTTCCTCTAGGGTTGCATTCCTGATATTGATGCTGAGGTTACGTGCTTTAAGGTCTTCTGCATTGTAAAAAAACAGGTATCCACTCTGCTTTTTAATAGATTGGAGTACCTCTTTCAAGGGGGTGTTTTTCTCCGACAGGTTTATTCTTTGTCCATAACCTGCAGCACTGGCCTGCATCAGGGTTATAAAGACCATAAAGGTAATCAGTTTCATCATCAGCAATATTTTGGATGATCCCCAATTTTGGGGCATAGCGGTAGTAATCGCATTAATTTTCATTAGTTTTGCGTTAGTTTGAGTTCATACTGAAATGGTTATAGCAATTGTTTTTGCGTTTTACTCAGGCTTTGCCGGAAAGTGCTTCGACCCATTTTCCGGCTTCGTGATTTTTAAAACGCGATGGTGCTCATGGCTTTCGTAGTCGTCTTTTCATCTTTGGTTGGTTTGGTGGTTTAGGTTCTGTTAATTTTTGTGCTTATTTGGTCGATGCGATGATTCTGGATAGTGCTTTATTGTTGTCATTACCTTCAATTCTGAACCTGACTTTAAAGCTGCTTAAGATTTCAAGAAATTCAGAAGCCTTTATGTTCCTGGAGATTTCTCCGGTAAATTTCTGCTGAGGCATTTCTCCTTCAAAAAATACCGGAACATCATACCATCTTGAAAATTCGAGCATAATTGTTCTCAGGTCGGCATCGTTGAAGCTGAAGAGGTTCCTTTTCCAGGCCATGACACTTTCTGTATTGACTTCAGAAATGGTGATTTTCTGTGCCTTAAGCTGGGCCTGTTGCCCTGGATCCAGTATTTTTTGAACAGTAGGATGGGCTAAGCCAGTTATGCTGACACGGCCTTCAATCAGGGTTGTGCTTGTTTTATGGTATTCAGGATAGGTGTTAATGTTAAAATGAGTACCCAGAACTTTGACTTCCTGTTGGTCTGAACTCACCATAAATGGCTGGTTTTTACGCTTGCTGACTTCAAAGTAAGCTTCACCGGTTAAGGTTACCCTTCTTTCCTTTGTGGCGAACTGAACAGGATACTTTAGAGAGGAAGCTGCATTTAACCAGACTTTGGTTCCATCGGGTAAAATGAGTTGATATAGCCCTCCTTTAGGGGTTGATATCGTATTATACAAGAGTTGACTCCGCTTATTGGAAAGAGAATTATGTTTTGTCTTATAGCTGATTTGTCCATCTTCAGATTTTTCCAATATTACCCCCTCCTCTGAGGTAAACAGGCCTTTTTTTAGATCTTCCAGATCGATTTTAGATCCATTGGCTAAAGTAAGTACTGCCTGATGCTTTCCAGGCTGCAGGTCGATGCCATTAACACGGGTGACCTGGTGTTGTATCGCTTCTGGTTTGGTATAGAAAAAGACGCACACTGCTATCATCGCTACTATTGCGGCAATCGCGTACCAAAGTTTGCTTCCTGGTTTCCTGTCCAGTTTGTCCAGTCTGTATTCCAGCCCGTTGATAAATTCAGGAGATGGGTGTTCCCGGAACTGATCTGGTTTCTCGTATTGGAGATAAAGTGTCATTGCATCTTCTATTTCGTCGATAGCAGCGGTTTTTGCCCATCTGATAAAGGCTTCATGTTCAATTTCGCTATGCTCATTATTGGCATACTTTTGTAGAAAGATGGGTAATTGGATTTTGTCCATATCAAGTATGACGAATAGGAATTATAAAAAGCCCCCTGCAGATGAAATAATTTAAGATAGGGCTTCGAGTAGCATAATCAGTATTCCGGCAGAGATTCCGCCATGCTTGTGCATGTATTCCCTGACAAAAGTGATGGCAGCATAAAGTTGTTTTTTGACTACCGATTTGGAAATCCCCAGCTCCTGAGCAATCTCATCAAGTGAAAGTTCCTGCTGTGTACGCATTAAGAATATTTTTCTTCTTTTTTCTGTCAGGTGTTGAATGGCCTCCATGGAGAGGGCAATATAATCTTTGTGGTTGATCTGGTTTGATGTGCTGTCTTCGAGGGGTTCTGTTTCCGGACTGACTATCCTGATCACCTTATTTTGAGTTTGTAGTCTTCTCAGGTGATCCAGTAATAAGTTTTTGGTAACCCGGTACAGGTAAGGTTTAAGATTTTTGACTTCGGGAAGTGCCGTTCTGTTTTCCCAGATTTTAACAAAGGCGTCCTGAACAACTTCTTCGGTTTCCTCTTTGGATTTAAGGAATAAAAAAACGTGGCGGTAAAGCGGCTTAAAATAGAAGGTGTATAAGCGGGCATAAGCCGCTCTATCTCCACGTGCACAGCGTTGTTTGATATCTTCTTCATCTAGCCCTTCTAGCATTTTCTTCTATAAAATTGTCCCCTAAAGGGTCAATAATAGAAAAAATTACAGGACTATCCAATAAATAATTTTTTGGTTTATGCGATCTTGCTCACAGATTGAAGCTGCGTCATGACGTCATGAATGGCTTCTTCAAAAATCTTATAGGTGAAAGGCTTGTTTAATAATTGAAGGTAGTTGATCCCCAATGTATTTACATATTTTTCGTTATGGGCGGTAGTAATGATGATCTTGCCATATTGATTGATCTCATTATCAATTTTGGTATAAATTGGTAATGGACTATTGATCAGATCAAGGAAAACAATATCAACTTTTTCGTGGGGTTCAGCCAAGACCTCGGTTACAGAAGGTGCAGACCATTTGATCTCTATTAGCCCCAATCTTAGAATATACTTTTCTAATAGCGAGTAGGCCAGAGCTTCATCTTCTATAATTCCGCAGGTATAATATTTTGTCCCCTCCATTAATTACTTAATCTTTTGTCTATGTCAGTTCTTGTAGTCTGTTGTATGACTTTAGATGGTTACCTGGCTAGTCTGTGTTTCCCAGCAAAGTCTGGTAGTTGTAAGATGTGAACCCTCTTCAGTTTTGATGGTACGTGAAGTCAGGTTGGAAACAGTTTCTTTTTTTAAGCTTAAAATTTTAGTGGTTTTGTTTAATTTTTTCATGATCTTTTGTTCTAAGGTGTAACCAAATAAACGAAAGGATATATTAAACGGAGATTTATTTCGACGAATTGATTTCTGCTTTCGACTAATCGACGAATGTTAGAGTGCTCCTCCGTCAAGCAACTCTTTAATCACTTCTTTGTAGCGGGTACCGATCGGCACTTCTCTGTTAATAGTAAGTTCTATTGTATTTCCTTTGATGGCTTTTACCGAGAGCTTTCTCACTATAAAAGATCGGTTTACCCTCAGGAACTCAGTGCTGGGAAGGAGCTGTTCAATCCTGGTCATGGTCATGTGGGTAATGAGCATTTTGGAGGTAGTATGAATTTTTAAATAATCTTTCATGCCTTCTACAAAATGAATTTCATCAATAGACACATTCACATATTTCTTGTTTTCTTTAAAAAGAATTTGCCGGTTTTTAAGTTGTGCTTCATTTGATGTCGCTTTTTCCGGGTCATTGATCTGTACTTCCGGAACCTGGGATTGAGTACTGAAATTCCCATAAGCGAGCTTCTCTCTCACCTTATTGATGGCTTTAACAAACCTGTCGAAGGTAATGGGTTTTAAAATAAAGTCCAATACATCAAGATCATATGCATCAATAGCATATTCAGGATATGCAGTTGTTAACACAATAATCGGTTTATAAGTGCTAAATGTTCTGATAAACTCAATTCCTGTCATTTCAGGCATGTTTACATCAAGGAAGATCAGATTTGGGCGCAGTGTGGATACCAGATCCAGTGCTTCAATGGCATTTCCACATTTGGCTAAAAGATTTAACGAAGGGATACGATTTACGTATTTTTCGATTAGTTCTTGTCCCAGATGTTCATCGTCAATAATAATACATGAAATGCTGTTTTCCATTTTTACCAGATTTTTAAAAGGAGGTTGTAAGTTAGTTCATCTTCCGTAATTTCCAAGAGGTGACGTTCAGGATACAGAATATTCAGCCTTCTTTTTGTATTGGAAAAGCCAATTCCACCGACACTTTTTGGACCGTTTTTTAACGGTTTCAGATTACTGATCTGGAAGCAAAATTTATTCTCAGGCTCAATTGTCGCATTAATTCTGATCCAGGAATCTTTCGCAATCTTATCTACTCCATGTTTAAAAGCATTTTCTACAAAATTGATCAATAGCAATGGAGGGATTCTGAAGTCCTGCATATCTGTAAAATCCATCTCTATTATTAGCCTCTTACTATGCCTGATGTTTTGAATGTCTATATAACTCTTAATAAAATTTAATTCTTTATTGACTTCAACTTCGGAGGTGTTGGAATCATAAAGGGCATAACGCATCATGTTGGATAAGGAAAAAACAATTGATGCGGCCACCTCATCCTTATCCTCTATCAGAGAATAGACACTGTTTAGTGTATTAAATAAAAAATGAGGGTTGATTTGTGACCTTAAAAAGTTAAGCTCCAGTTCCAGATTGTCTTTTTCAAGCTTTAGTTTGTCAAGCTTTGATTGGAAAGCTACTCTGAAAATTTTAATCATTAACGGGGGAAATATGCCCAATCCCAACTGTTCGAAGTGAAAATACAAGACATCCTTGTCTCTAATGAATGTCCAGATCCCCGAATGAGAAATATTCTTTACAAAGAATCTGAAATAACTAGGCATACTCGGGTCCTGATTGATATAATTGTACACCAGGTAGACTGTGGTGCCGTATGAAAAGAGTGTAAGTGCAAGAATAATGATGATATAAACAGCGATTTTCAGATTGGAGGTTTTTAAACGCAAAACTGCGGAAATGCTATAAAAACAGCATATAATGGTTAAGTATTTTTGAAGTCCAATCAAATAGAATGCTTTCTCATGCCCATCTCCGGTGACCCATTGTGCCTGGAACAGGAACCACTGATAAATACATATCCAAAAAATGAGATGTGCAATAATGGTGACCGTCTTGTTTTTGTTTGTTCCAAGAAGAATTGCGGTAATTTGGCTAATGATATTTGACATCTGGAATATTTTGACAACAGGGGCATATAATTGCTTTCTAAGGTAAATTTTTAGCCATTCAATTCCAAATTCGGTAGTTTTTAATGGGAATATCGACCTTTTTCAGGATTATTTCTCAGGAAAAGTAAATCGTTTTTTCGACAAATATCAGTCTTTCTTAGACGAATGAAGGTTTATTTGCCGGAATCATCATTCAATTTATTGGTCGATACCATTTAGCAAAACGTCTAAAAAGTGGTGACATTCATCTAAATAATTTCTCCCTCGTTTCTTTTTGCTGCTACTTTGTTTCGAAATGAAAATGAAAACACTACCCAAAACATATTAATTAAGACATCTACCATCCCTGAGCTGCAAAAAACAAGTATGACGGACATTGGAACTTCAGAATTGAAATCATGCTTGTTAAATGCGGCATTTCTTAAGGGAATAAAATATAAATTAAGCGATGCATCGCAGTGTAAGTCCCCGATTCTTTGTATTTTAACCAAATAAAAAGAATAAAATAATATTATTGTATGCAGGGCACGCTTTCTTTAGCACACGCAGATTATTACCTCTTGAGACGACCGTTACTACCAGTCAATGTCTTTTTTGACATCAATGAACTGGTGTATAGAAGTAACGAAGTGTTTGAACAGACACTTTTGGATACCTACAAAGATAATCCGGTACTGATGGAAGCTATTTACACAGCCTCTCCTGAACTGTATTATGAGTTTTGTAAAGTGATCAATGGAGAAGCGGAAGCGGGTCCCAGATTAATTTTGACGCTTTATAAGTATTTATCCAGAATGAGTACCCGCTGTACGCCTTATGGTTTATTTGCGGGCTGTTCTACGGGGATGGTGAATGATCAGACCCTGATTTCTTATCAGGATGTGGTTCTTAGGAAGGAGTCGCGGCTGGACATGAATTATGTAAATGAGCTGATTAATCATTTGCAGCTGATTCCTGAACTGAAGAGAAAGTTAGCTTATAGTATAAATACAAGTTTATATTCTGTGTCTGAATTCTACCGCTACATCGCTTACAAAATAGAAGATAAAAAAAGACATTATACGTTGGCATCCGTGCGAAAGAATGAATTTCTGGATTTGCTGATCCAGGCTGCGGATAAAGAGCTGAGCTATGAACAATTGCTGGATTTGCTTTTAGTTGCAGCAAAGACAGTAGAAAAGGAGGAGGTAGAGGCGTTTCTGGATGAGCTGATAGAAAGTCAGATTCTGATCAGTGAGCTGGAACCAACTATAACAGGGGGGATATACATGGATACCCTGGTGGAAAAACTTGCTGCTAAAGTTGCTCCGGGGATTCTTGATTACCTAACGAAAATCAACTTTTTGTTAAAAGAAGGTGGGATTAGTGCATTTGAGCAGGTTCATGAGATTATAAATGATTGTTTTGGTGCGTGCCAGTCAAAAGACCTGATCCAGACGGATCTGTTTTTTGAACATAAAAAAAATCAACTGAATGCTGAAACAGCAGCTCAAATCACTTCCCAGCTTTCGGAATTGTACCGTTTGTCTACCAGAGGGAAAGCCAAAACACTGGACGAGTTTAAGCGAAGATTTAATGAGCGGTTCGAGGGACGTGAAATCCCCTTGTTACAGGCGCTGGATGGAGAGTCTGGAATTGGGTATGGCAGTCTTGGAAATTCGGATCATCTGCCATTGCTTGAAGGGATCGTTACAGGGGTAAAAAAAATGCCAAAAGTAATCACCTGGACGGCAGCCACAGTCATGGTGAATAAGGTTTTTAAAAGAGCGATGGAAAGCACAACGGGTGTCGGGGAGCTCTTTGCAGCTGACCTGGAGGAATTAGAAACACAGGAAGAATTGGAGGAGCATGTTCCTGCCAGCTCATTTGCCTTTGGTTCTATTGTAGCTTCCTCGGCAGAAGAGTTGGATGCCGGCAATTATCTCTTTTCGCTGAGTACCTGTTCCGGACCATCAGCCGCCAATATATTGGCCCGGTTCTGTCATGGGGATCAGGTATTGTATAAAAAGATACAGGAAACGCTTGCGCAAGATGAACAGGATGATGAAAATAAAGTTTATGCAGAGCTAGTTCATTTGCCGGAGTCAAGGATCGGAAATATCCTGATCAGACCTGAATTCAGGAACTATGAAATTCCCTTCTTAGGACGGTCTGTTAAACCGCTGAAAGATCAGATCAGAATTCAGGACATCATGGTTTCTGTAAGGGAAGGAAAAGTGATATTGAGATCTGTACGATTAAATAAAATTGTGATCCCAAGGTTATCAACAGCTCATAATTATACAGGCGGTTTACCTGTTTACCGTTTTCTTTGCGACCTGCAGCAGGATGACCTTTACCATAGTATTTACTGGGATTGGGATAACCTGAGTGATGCTCCATTCCTTCCCCGGGTGGTCTATAAAAACATCATCATTTCAAAGGCTTCCTGGGTGATCAAAAAATTTGCTTTTAATGATTTAAGTGGAAAAATAGAGGAAGATATCTCCTCTCTGAGTACCCATTTGGAGAAACTGAAAATACCAAGATATGTTTGTATCACAGAACATGACAATGAACTTTTAATTGATACGCATAATTATTTAGGAAGGACACTGGTTTACCAGCAAATAAATAAAAAGGGGGCGGTTAAACTGACGGAATTTCTTTACGAACCGGAAAACTGTTTTATTAAAGAAGGGGAAAAAGGAATTGCGCATGAAATTCTGCTGCCACTTTCCAATAAAAGGGGCGGGCTTAAATACCCTGAAACGAACATCTCAATTCCTTCAAAAGTTCAACGGACTTTTATCCCCGGCAGCGAATGGACTTATTTTAAAGTATATGGAGGAACCAAAACCACTGAAAGGGCACTGGTAGAAAAGATCCGGCCTTATCTCAAGTTATTAATTGATCAGGAATTGATTAAAGAATGGTTCTTCATCAGGTATACCGACCCGCATCATCATATCCGTTTGCGGCTTAAAACGAATCCTGCAAGAATAAATGAAGCTGGACAGGTCATTTCCGGCTTTTATGAATTGTTTAAGATTGATCTGGAGGAAGATGGGTTGTATAGAATTCAGCTGGACACTTATGTGAGAGAACTGGAGCGATATGGAGCTCAGAATATTGAAAATTCTGAAGCTTTGTTTTACCACGATAGTGTGGCGATCACAGAAATTTTAAATATGATAGAGGGAGATGTAGGGGAGAGGTACAGGTGGCTTTTGGCTGCAAGAGGACTGGACGAGCTTATGAACGATTTCGGCCTGAAACTGGAAGAGAAAATCAATTTTTTTGACAAAATATCGGAGTACTTTTTTAAGGAACATAATGGCGACAAAAAAATGGCTGTGGCCTTGAACGAACAATTCAGAACGCATAGTAAATCCATCCGGAGCTTTCTGGATCCGGCGCAGGATATAGAGAATGAGATTGAAGAAGCTACGGCTGAATTCGCTAAAAGAACTGAGGCTACAAAAGAACTTATTGAAGCGATACTGGCTCTGCATCGCGGCAATCTTTTAGCCGATGCAGCAGGTTTTAATCTGCTTTCCAGTTATATACATATGTTTATGAATCGTTTTTTTCCTTCAGAGGCCAGGTTGCATGAATTAACACTGTACACGTTGATGAAGAAGTATTATTTGTCTCAGCAAGGGATTCAAAGAAGGAAAATGATGAGCTTGAACTTGTCTACTTAATCTTCATCTACGATCACCATTACTGTTTTGTCTAATTTGATGGTGTGGACTACTTTTGTTTTTTCGCTATAGACCACTACTCTGGTTTCATCCAGGTATTGAATCAAACGGTATGGTGCGGATATTTGTACATATCTCCATTGGGTATAGAATTGTTCTGAAAGTACTTTTTCTTGTGGCAAGTAGGTCATGACCACCTCAATATCTGTGATCTTATCGATAAAAAAGTATTCATTTGTTTTTAGCACCTGCTGTGTTGCGGCATTGCTGTTAAATTCCTTAATAGCGATCTCTCTTAACGCACCGGATGACTGGCTTGGATTTTTATTGATCACATCGACGATCAGGTTGTTGACTTCGTTTTTAGTGGCCAGAAATTTTCCGTTTCCTGTTTTGGTGATTTTAAAAAAGATTTTAAGCGGCTTCATTTTATGTGTTTTAATTCTTGCAAAGAAAGTAGTATTTGTCTTTCGATGCGAAAATAATTGCTTAAATCTGGTCGATATCGGCCTGAACATGGATTGGTTGTGCTTTAAAAAGAAATAAAATTCGATTGTAATAAAAATGGTAATGCATTTGACAATCAATTTCAATTAGCTTAGATTTGCACAAAAAAAAATAGATACATGAGTGTTTTAGTAAATAAGGATTCAAAAGTTATTGTTCAGGGTTTTACTGGAAATGAGGGTACTTATCATGCCTCTCAAATGATAGATTACGGAACTAACGTTGTTGGTGGTGTAACGCCAGGCAAAGGTGGCCAGACTCATTTAGACAGGCCCGTATTTAATACGGTAAAAGATGCGGTTGATAAAGCCGGTGCCAATGTATCTATCATTTTCGTTCCTCCGGCTTTTGCTGCAGATGCCATTATGGAAGCTGCTGAAGCAGGAATCAAAGTTATCGTTTGTATTACTGAGGGTATCCCTACAAAGGATATGATTCAGGTAAAAGAATATATTTCTGACAGGGATTGCCGTTTAATCGGTCCTAACTGCCCGGGTATCATTACTGCTGATGAGGCTAAAATTGGCATCATGCCAGGTTTCATCTTCAAAAAAGGTACAGTTGGTGTGGTGTCTAAATCAGGTACTTTAACTTACGAAGCCGTTGATCAGGTGGTTAAAGCAGGTTTAGGAATTACTACAGCTATCGGTATCGGTGGTGATCCAATCATTGGAACAACTACTAAAGAAGCGGTTGAATTGTTGATGAATGATCCTGAAACTGAAGGTATCATCATGATCGGTGAAATCGGTGGTGGTATGGAAGCTGAAGCTGCGCTTTGGATCAAAGAACATGGTACTAAACCGGTTGTAGGATTCATCGCTGGTCAGACTGCGCCTCCGGGACGTAGAATGGGCCATGCTGGTGCGATCGTTGGTGGTGCTGATGATACTGCAGCTGCAAAAATGAAAATTATGGCTGAGTGTGGCATCCGTGTAGTAGAAAGCCCTGCTGAAATCGGTGACGCAATGGCTGAACTGTTGAAGAAATAAGAAGATCTTCTTGTATAAATCAAAAGCTCTGGTGAATTTTCATCGGAGCTTTTTTTATGGGATAAGGATGACCAAATTATGGCCGTATGATAAAACTATAAAAAGACTTTAGCCGTATATTGTATAAAATAGAGGAGATGCATATGAAGACCCTGATCAACAAAACATTTATACTGGCAGGTTTGTTTATTTTAACCAGCCTGACGGCTTGCGCCCAGAAAGAGAAAAAAGAAGATTCAAAAAAAACAACCAGGAATATGGAGTGGAATAAATTAACCAAGGAAGAAGAGGATGTAATCGTACGTAAGGGTACAGAATATCCGGGCACAGGAAAACTGTTGAATAACAAAGAAAAGGGCACCTATATCTGTAGACGTTGCAACGCGCCATTGTACCGTTCTGAATCCAAATTTGAGTCGGAATGTGGGTGGCCAAGTTTTGACGATGAGATCAAAGGAGCCGTGGAGAGAATAGCTGATGCAGATGGTATGCGTACCGAGATTGTATGTGCAAATTGCAAGGCTCACCTGGGGCATGTATTTATTGGGGAAGGCTTCACCGCTAAAAACACAAGGAACTGTGTGAACTCCATCTCCATGAGTTTTGTGCCCGATAAGAAATAGTTTGTTTAATAATGATATTGCTATGATGCCCGATGATAACTTGTCGGGCATTTCTTGTTTATCCGGGGGGACTTTGCTTATGTTTGTCCTTTCACCAACAATTATAAATATGAAGTATTGTTTATTTTTATGTTTTATGTTGTCTTTCGCGGGCATCTCCGCCCGGGAAAATTTCAGGAAGCAAGAGACAGAAGCAGACTCCACTGTTCGTACAAAAACAGGATATGCTACTTATTATGCCCGGAAATTTGAAGGACGCAAAACAAGTAGTGGGGTGAGGTACCGTGCAAACAAAATGACTGCTGCACATTTGTCATTACCTTTCGGAACTATCGTAAAAGTAACCAACCTGTCAAACGGCAAATCGGTCGATGTAAAGGTGAACGACCGTGGTCCCCATAGTAAAAAATACATCATTGATCTTTCCTCAGGCGCAGCGAAAAAACTGGGCTTCTACAGGATGGGACATTCAAAGGTAGAGATCAGCTACCAGCTTCACAGAGAGTAGCTTTTTTAACTTTAAAGCGGCTATAGTCAGTTTCCCTATATTTATTAACATTGCAGCCAAAGCACTGGAATTGAAAAAAAGAAATAAATACCAATTTTCAAGGTAACTGGTATGTCAAATTCTGTTCAGCGTGTTGATAAATATGACCGCTTGTTAACAACTTATGTACACGAATCAGGGTCTCAGACTTTATATTTGTTATTACAAAGTTCTTTAATAAATCACATCCAGATTTTTAGTTAAAGGTTTAATATTTAGTTGCTTAAGGCTGTTATAAGATTCGATTTCTTTTCATCTTTTTAAAACTAAGTACGGATTGCACGGCTGCTGGAATTTTTAAAGGCTTTTTAATTATCCTATACATTTACCTTATAAAAAGATGCTTATGCAAGAAGAAGAAGTATTATTAAAAGAAAACAAAGATCGTTTTGTTCTTTTGCCGATTAAATATCCTGAAATCTGGGAAATGTATAAGAAGAGTGAAGCAAGTTTCTGGACCGCAGAGGAAATCGACCTTTCAGATGATCAGAAACATTGGGACAATCTTAATGATGGTGAAAGACACTTTATTTCTCATATTTTAGCTTTCTTCTCTGCCAGTGACGGAATTGTAAATGAAAACCTTGCTGTGAACTTTATGAGTGAAGTTCAGCTTCCTGAAGCACGTTGCTTCTATGGTTTTCAAATCATGATGGAGAATATCCACTCTGAAACTTATGCCTTACTGATTGATACCTATATCAAAGATCCTGATGAAAAAGACAGGTTATTTCATGCCATAGAAACGGTTCCTTGTGTAAAAAGGAAAGCAGAATGGGCATTGCGCTGGATTGACAACGGAAACTTTGCAGAGCGTTTAGTGGCTTTTGCTGCGGTAGAAGGAATCTTCTTCAGCGGTAGTTTCTGCTCCATCTTCTGGTTAAAGAAACGTGGTTTAATGCCGGGTCTGACCTTCAGCAATGAGCTCATCTCAAGAGATGAGGGCTCACACTGTGAGTTTGCCTGTCTGTTGTATGGTATGCTTAAGAATAAACTGAGTGAAGAACAGGTTCATGGCATCATCCGTGATGCAGTTGAAATCGAAAAAGAATTCGTGACGGATGCACTGCCGGTAGCACTGATCGGAATGAATGCAAAACTGATGTCTCAGTACATTGAGTTTGTGGCCGACAGGTGGTTACAGGAATTGGGCTACACCAAAATATATAATGCGACCAATCCGTTTGATTTTATGGAGATGATCTCTCTTCAGGGAAAAACCAACTTCTTTGAGAAAAGAGTAGGTGACTACCAGAAGAGCGGCGTGCTGACTTCAACAGAAGATAAAGCTGCAGCCTTCTCTTTAGATGACGACTTTTAAATAATTAGAAATTTGGTGCCGATGCCGGTTTGCTCATCACAAAGCGATATGCACCTTTAAATACCTGAAAAATATGTTTGTAATAAAAAGAGATGGCCGTAAAGAAGCGGTAAGATTCGATAAGATCACTGCTCGTATCGAAAAGTTATGTTATGGCTTTAATGTCGAGCTGGTTGATCCGATCGATGTGGCCAAAAAGGTGATCGAAGGTCTGTATGATGGGGTGACTACCTCAGAACTCGACAATCTTGCCGCAGAAACTGCAGCTTCTTTGACCACAAAGCATCCTGATTATGCTTTGCTGGCATCCCGCATTGCGGTTTCCAATTTGCACAAAAACACGACAAAATCGTTCTCAAAAACGATGGAAATGCTGTATCTGTATGTAGACTCTAAAACGGATAAAAATGCTTCATTGATTGCTGATGATGTATGGGAAGTGATTAAAGAGAATGCGGATATCCTTGACAGTACCATCATTTACGACAGAGATTTTGGTTTTGATTACTTCGGTTTCAAAACACTGGAGAAATCATACCTGTTGAAAATTGAAGGACAGATTGTAGAACGTCCCCAGCATTTGTTCATGAGGGTTTCTGTGGGTATCCACAAAGGTGATATCGACAGCGTGATCAAAACTTACAACCTGATGAGTGAGCGTTGGTTTACACATGCTACACCAACCTTGTTTAATGCAGCTACACCAAAACCTCAAATGTCTTCCTGTTTCTTATTGACCATGCAGGATGACAGTATTGAAGGAATTTATGACACGTTAAAACAAACGGCCAAGATCTCACAAAGTGCTGGTGGTATCGGATTAAGCATCCATAATATCCGTGCTACAGGTTCTTATATTGGTGGTACTAATGGAACAAGTAACGGTATCGTTCCAATGTTAAAAGTATTCAATGATACTGCACGTTATGTAGATCAGGGTGGAGGTAAACGTAAAGGTGCCTTTGCAATTTACCTAGAGCCTTGGCATGCGGATGTATTCAGTTTCCTTGACTTGCGTAAAAACCACGGTAAAGAAGAACTTCGTGCACGTGATTTATTCTATGCCCTTTGGGTTTGTGACTTGTTTATGAAACGTGTGGAAGAAAATGCAGACTGGAGTTTATTCTGTCCACATGAAGCACCGGGATTAGCAGATTGCTTCGGTAAAGAATTCGAAGATTTATACGAGCGTTACGAAAAAGAAGGAAGAGCCCGTAAAACGATCAAAGCTCAGGAATTATGGTTCGCCATCCTGGACTCACAGATTGAGACTGGTACGCCTTATTTGTTGTATAAAGATGCGGCCAACAGCAAATCAAATCAGCAAAACCTGGGAACGATCAAAAGTTCCAACCTTTGTACGGAGATCATTGAGTATACCTCTAAGGATGAAGTTGCAGTATGTAACTTAGCTTCACTGGCTTTGCCAAGATACGTGATCAATGGTGAGTTCGATCACCAAAGACTATATGATGTGACTTATCAGGCGACTTTAAACCTGAATAAAATCATCGATTATAACTATTACCCTGTTGAAGAGGCTAAAAACTCTAACATGCGTCACAGACCAATTGGTTTGGGTGTACAGGGATTGGCGGATGCTTTTATCTTAATGCGTTTACCTTTCGAAAGTGAAGGTGCACGTGAACTGAATAAAGAGATCTTCGAAACGATCTATTTTGCAGCAATGACTGCTTCGCATGACCTTGCGGTAGTGAATGGTCCTTACCAAACGTTTAAAGGATCTCCTTTATCGAAAGGTAAATTCCAGTTTGACCTTTGGGATGTGAAACCAAGCAGTGGTCGTTGGGATTGGGAAGACCTGCGTAAAAAAGTGGTAAAAGACGGAGTATATAACTCGCTTTTAGTTGCGCCGATGCCAACTGCCTCTACTTCACAGATTTTAGGTAATAATGAATGCTTTGAGCCATATACTTCTAACATCTATACCAGAAGGGTATTGAGCGGAGAGTTTATCGTGGTGAACAAACACCTGCTGAAAGATCTTGTTGCTTTAGGGTTATGGACTCCTGCAATGAAAGACAGAATCATTTTAGCGAACGGTTCTATCCAGGACATTGCTGAGATCCCTGATTATATCAAAGAATTGTACAAAACAGTTTGGGAAATTAAAATGCGTAGCATTATTGATATGGCTGCCGACAGAGGTGCTTATATCTGCCAGTCGCAATCCCTGAATTTGTTTATCAATGCGCCGAATACTTCGAAACTAACTTCAATGCATTTTTATGCATGGAAAAAAGGATTGAAAACAGGTATGTATTACTTACGTACACAAGCGGCTTCTCAGGCAGTTAAATTTACTGTAGAGAACCAGGCTGGTAAAAACATGGAGCCGGTAATTCCGGAGCATATCGAGCAGGTAGTGGAAGAAATCACTGACGGACCGGTTTGTTCAATGGAAGAAGGCTGTATCAGCTGCTCAGGTTAATTCCTTCTAACATCAATATATAAGGGGTAAGATTTCATCTTGCCCCTTTTTTGTATCTGAGTTATCCACATTTATAAAAGCAGTTGTGAACAGCTTGTAAACAGGTTGTGTCTGCTTTTTACACCTATAAAGGCTCTTTATCCACTCTTCTCTACGCTTTTTAAGCAGTTTCCAACAGGTTACTAACCCGTTCCCCACAGTGTAATTGGGGTTTTCCACAGAGTTATCCACATATCATATGGAGGGTGCGATTTGTTTATTCACATGTTTTCCACCTGAAAGTAGCAGTTACCCACAGCTGGTAAAAGTTGCTCACAGATTCCCCACAGACTGAAGGTGGGTTATCCACTGCTTACAAACATACTACTCACAGCTTGTTCACAGGTTCTGAACAGGTTACCCACAGAGTTATCAACATTGGTTTTGTCTGTAAATAAGTTGTTTATGGCTTTTATCCACTTTTTTTTGAGATAATCCACAGGCATGTATCTTCCGGAAAAATAGGTCCAAATCTTAAAATTATTGACTAAAATGGAAATGTGGATTAAAGGGCGTTAATTTCGGGTGTTGTTTTCAGGATTAAAACGGAGGAGAAATTAAGGGCTAAAAACAGGCCAATAGAATAGCCTTTGTGATTATCCACAGCAATTCTGACTTACCCACAGCTTATAAACAGGTTACAAACAGCTTGCTCACAAGTTGCAAACAGGTTCCCCACAGAGTTATCCACATGCTTTATGCTTGAAAATAAATGCTTTGTCATATTTATTAACGCTTATCCACCTTATTTCCGGATCTTGTATCTTTGTAAAACAATGGCCAAACACGAAATCATTCCCTGCGAGCGTTGCGGTACACCAATAGAGTGTAAGGCCAACTCCTACACCAAATGTCAGTGCAGTGTGGTTCAGCTCAATCTTAACGAAGTACAGTATATCAGTGAGCTTTATGATGGCTGTCTGTGTGCAAAATGCTTGTTTGAGCTGCAAGAGGAGTATAAGGAGATGGTAGCCTCCTGAAAAGAAATTATTTTCTGCTAACTTTGTCTCACAAAATTTCATAGAATGGCTAAAGTACAGGTTGGATTGGTGCAGATGAGTTGCACCGGTAATAAACAAGAGAATTTAGATAAAGCGATCGTTAAGATCAGAGAGATCGCTGCTATGGGTGCACAGGTCGTGTGCTTGCAGGAACTATTTACTTCATTGTATTTCTGCGATGAAGAGAATTATGAGAACTTTAAACTGGCAGAAGCTATTCCCGGCCCATCAACCGATGTGTTGTCGAAAGTTGCTGCTGAACTGAATGTTGTCATTGTTGCTTCTTTATTTGAGAAAAGAGCAGAAGGCCTATACCATAATACCACAGCTGTGTTGGATGCTGATGGAGCTTACCTGGGTAAATATCG
Source organism: Pedobacter caeni (assembly GCF_900129215.1). Taxonomy (GTDB): domain Bacteria; phylum Bacteroidota; class Bacteroidia; order Sphingobacteriales; family Sphingobacteriaceae; genus Pedobacter; species Pedobacter caeni. The sequence goes on from NZ_FQUQ01000003.1 coordinate 647,161, forward strand.
TAAGATGCACATCCCGGATGATCCTGGTTTTTATGAGAAGTTCTATTTCACCCCTGGTGATTTGGGCTATAAAGTATTTAAAACCAAATTTGCTAAAATAGGTGTGCTGATCTGCTGGGATCAGTGGTACCCGGAAGCAGCACGTTTGACTGCTTTGATGGGAGCTGACTTCCTGGTTTACCCAACTGCTATTGGCTGGGCAACGACTCAGGATGAAGCGACTAATGTGGAACAATATAACGCATGGCAAACCATTCAGCGTTCTCATGCTATCGCAAACGGTGTTCCGGTAGTGAGCATCAACAGGGTAGGTGAAGAAGCAGGAGTAGCTTTCTGGGGAGGATCATTTGTATCTAATCCTTTTGGAACAATATTGTATCAGGCAGACCATAGTAAAGAGGAATTAAAAGTAGTAGAACTGGACCTGTCAAAATCCGACAGCTACAGGACGCACTGGCCGTTTTTACGCGACAGACGTATCGACAGTTATTCACAAATCACCAAAAGATATATAGATGACGAATCTATTTAATGATAGCCCCAAAAAAGCAGGATACCGTTTTCCTGCGGAATGGGTAAAACACGAAGCAACATGGTTAAGCTGGCCGCATAAGGAAGAATCCTGGCCGGGGAAAATAGAAACCATTTATACGCCATATTGCCAGTTTATCAAAATTGTAGCAGAGGGCGAAAAAGTAAGAATCAATGTTAATGACGAAGAAACCAAAGCTTTTGCCATTTCCGAGCTGGAAAAGGTGGGTGCGGATCTGAGTCAGGTTGAGTTTTACCTGAACCCAACCAATGATGCCTGGTGCAGGGATCATGGACCTGCGTTTTTATTGAATGAGGCACAGGATCAGAAAGCAGTGGTAGACTGGGGTTACAATGCCTGGGGCGGGAAATATCCGCCATTTGATCTGGATGATGTGATCCCTACTAAAATTGCAAAACATTTTAACCATCCTCTGTACCTTCCTGAAATTGTGATGGAAGGTGGATCTGTTGAATTTAACGGAGCAGGAACCATCCTGACCACTACCGCTTGTTTGTTAAACAAGAACAGAAATCCACACCTGACAAAGGAACAGATCGAACAATATTTGCTGGAGTTTTACGGCGCCGAGCAAGTGCTTTGGCTGGGAGACGGGATTGTTGGAGATGATACAGACGGACATATCGACGATATTACCCGTTTTGTAAACGAGGATACCGTTTTAACTGTAGTGGAGAGTAATCCGCTGGATGAGAATTATATCCTCTTACAGGAGAACTTAGCGGCCTTGAAAGAGATGCGCTTGTTAAATGGCAAGCCATTGAACATTATCAAGCTTCCTATGCCTTCACCGGTGATCCATGAGGATACCCGCTTACCGGCTTCTTATGCTAATTTCTATATTGCCAATACATCCGTTATTGTGCCTACATTCAGGGATGTGAATGATGAGAAAGCACTGAAGATCATTCAGGACGTGTTCCCGGATAGAAAGGTGGTGGGGATTGACTCTACGGATATCATCTGGGGACTGGGCAGCTTCCACTGTCTGAGTCAGCAGGAGCCAGCTATTTAGGCAATACAAACAACAGAACAGAAACAAAATATTTTCATAACCAAACATATTTACGATGAAATTACTAGAAGGGAAAACAGCATTAATCACCGGTGCTTCTAAAGGAATAGGCCGCAAGATTGCGGAGAAATTTGCGGAGCAGGGTGCAAACGTTGCTTTTACTTACCTGTCCTCGGTAGAAAAAGGCCAGGCATTGGAGCAGGAGCTGCAAAGCTTCGGTACTCAGGTTAAAGGATACCGTTCGGATGCTTCTAAATTTGATGAGGCAGAACAACTAATCAATGATATTGTGGCTGATTTTGGCGCTTTAGATATTGTAGTGAACAATGCAGGAATCACTAAAGATGGTTTGTTGATGCGCATGAGCGAGGAGAACTGGGACGAGGTGATCAATGTGAACCTTAAATCTGTATTTAACGTCTCTAAAGCTGCTTCTAAAGTAATGATGAAAGCACGTAAAGGGTCGATCATTAATATGAGTTCTGTAGTAGGTGTTCAGGGAAATGCCGGTCAGGCGAACTATGCGGCTTCAAAAGCAGGAATTATCGGTTTCTCTAAATCTTTAGCTAAAGAACTGGGATCCCGTAATATCCGTACCAATGTGGTTGCTCCAGGATTTATTCGTACTGAAATGACTGATGTACTGGATCCTAAAGTAGTTAAAGGCTGGGAAGAAGGCATCCCGTTGAAAAGAGCAGGAGAACCTGAAGATGTGGCAAATGTATGCGTGTTTTTAGCTTCAGACATGAGTGCTTATGTAACCGGACAGGTATTGTCTGTTTGCGGAGGAATGTTGTAGTCAGATAGGATAGATGAACCCTGATAAGGGATCTTAAATAAATAAAAAAAGCGCAGATTCTGCGCTTTTTTTATTTGCCGTATACTATTTGAAGGTATATTTTCCTTCTTTTACTAAGGTCTGGGGTATTGTTTTGTGTTGTTCAAAAAGATGGTAAGCGGGCTGTAGGCTGGTCCAGAAAGCTTTTTGCTGAGGGAATTTAGCGACAAACTTATCCAGGTTCTCTTTGTTCATTTTAAATGGAAAGATATGAACCGGGATTTTGGTTTGTCCGCTGTTTTGCGCTTCCACGGCTAATACATAAACCTCTTTAATTTTCTCGTCTGTAAGTGGAATACAGCCCACGGTCACACAATTTCCATGGATGTAGATGTCTCCACCGGTACGTTTAGTCCCACTTCTTTTTTTATCCACTGCATTGGGATAGTTTACACCCAGGGAAAGGTGGAAATTGCTCATAGGATTGAATACATTAATATAGTATATGCCCTCAGGCGTTTGGTAATCCCCTTCCTGTACTTTAGGTCCCAGTGTGCCGGAATGTGCACAAAACTTATAGGTTTTAAACAGGCGGTATTCTTTATCTTTTATCTTTTTTGCCCATAATTCCAGCAGTCCTTCCGTTTTGTAGGCGGCCAGGTACAATTGAAAGGGGCCATCAAATTTCGCAGTTTTCAACTGGTTCTGTAAATTCACCCAACTGTCGTCGTACGCATCCCTCACCCTTGGGAAAGTAAGCTGTTGCTTTTTAAACGCTAATTGTGCACTTGCAGAACTGGTCATAATGAAAAAAAGTATTACCTGAAATAAGGTTTTTTTGTAGTTTGTTTCAGAGCGTATCATGGTTTAAAAATTAGGCGACGTTTTATGAAAACAAATTAATCTTATTTTTTTAAAATTTAGCATCTTTACCCAAATACATATGGGCGATTCTTTCAATTTATATACTATACTGGCTTTAACAAGCTGTCTTTTGCTGGGGCTTCTGTTCGCGTATATATCCTATCGGAAAACGCCTCATCTGGACAGAAAGCTCCGGATTGGCCTTGCTGTATTGAGGGCCGCGCTGATTGCCCTGATTTGTGGGCTGTTGTTCTTCCCTTTAGTGAAAAGGGTAAGTTACAACCTGGAAAAGCCCCTGATCATTATTGGTCAGGATAATTCCTTATCGGTGGGGCATATCCAACCGGCAGGCTTCAATAAAAAGCAATATGAAAAAGACCTTCAGACCCTTGCAGATAAACTGTCTGCCCGATATGAGCTGAAAATCTACAATTTCAGTGACAGCATAAAGGATGGCTTTGATTTTTCTAATAAAGGAAAGCTGAGTAATGCATCGGCCTTGTTTAACCGCCTGAATGATGAATATTTAAACCGCAATATCGGGGCTGTTATTTTGTCTTCAGACGGTATCTTTAACCGTGGCGGCAGCCCGCTTTACGACCTCAATAAGCTCAAGGCGCCTGTCTATACCATTGCCCTGGGAGATACGATCCCGAAAAGGGATTTAATGGTGGCTAATGTGAATCATAATAATCTTGTTTACCTGAATAATGAATTTACAATTGAAGTGCAGATAGAGGCCTTTGAAAGTAAAGGAGAGGAAACAAAACTGACCGTTTCTGAAAATGGAAAAAACCTGCAGGAGACTAAACTGCAAATTGGCAGCAATGCTTTTGCAAAGACGGTACCTGTAAAGCTGAAGGCTTCAAAGATGGGGCTTCAAAAATATACAGTACAGCTCAGCACATTGGGAAATGAAGTCTCAGAAAAGAACAACGCACAAAGTATTTTCATCGAAGTAATCGATGCCCGTCAGAAGGTATTGATTGCTGCGGGGGCGGCTCATCCCGACATTGCCACGATAAAGCAGGCGATTACCGGAAATAAAAATTACGATTTAAAAGTTGCATTGGCTGAGGAGTTGAGCAGTGTAAATGTGAACGATTATGGTCTGGTCATTTTATATCAGTTACCCGATGTTCAGAACCATGGTGCTGCATTTCTTGGCAAGTTACAGCAGGCAAACATCCCGGTATGGTATGTTCTTGGTGCACAAACGGATATCAGCAGGTTTAACCAAATCCAAAAGTCTGTTGGTTTTAATGGGAGTAACAGTACCATTCAGGAAGCTTTCCCCTATTTAAATGCCGACTTTACCACTTTCGACATGGATGCTTCATCTGCAAAACATATCGATGATTTCGATCCTTTGCTGGCTCCTTTCGGAAAGATCAGTATAAACGGGAATGCGTTAATCACCCTGAATCAAAGAATCGGAAAAATTAAAACACCTGCTGCACAATTGTTTTTCCTCAATGAAAATGGCAGGAAAGCAGGTTACCTGATTGGGGAAGGGCTGTGGCGCTGGAAGCTGTCTGAAAGTAAGGATGGGCTGAGTAGTTCTGTGGTCAATGCATTGATCTCAAAGACGGTTCAATACCTTTCAGTAAAAGATGATAAAAGAAAATTCAAGGCTTATCCTGCTAAAAATACGTTCGATGAGAATGAAAATGTGCTGATCAATGCGGTGCTCTATAACGACAGCTATGTTGCAGTAAATACCCCGGATGTAAATATCCAGATCAAAAACGAAGAGGGAAAACAGTACAATTTCCTTTTCTCCAGAACAGAATCGGCTTATCAGCTGGATGCAGGTATGCTTCCTGCGGGAAACTATACGTTCAGCGCAAGTACCAGTCTGGGGGGTAAAAAGCAAACTGCACAAGGTGCTTTTTATGTGAATGCGATGATTGCGGAATATCAGCAGACCATTGCCAATCATCAGTTGCTGAACAATATGTCTGTGCAGAGCAACGGGAAGATGTATATGCCACAAAATCTCCTGAGCATTCTGAACGATATTTCCAAAAATGAAGAGATCAAAACGCTGAGTTATGAAGACCGTAGGTATGAGGAGCTGATAAACTTCAAATGGCTATTTGCCGTGATCATCTTATTGCTTAGCTTGGAGTGGTTTTTCAGAAAGAGAAACGGCGAAATTTAATCTACACAGGATATGGAAATCAGCACCATGCAAACCATTGAAACATTAGGGACGGTTGCCTTCTCGATCTCGGGCTCATTTGCTGCCATGCAAAGAAGACTGGATCCTTTTGGAGTGCTGATCATTGCATTTGTGACTTCCATAGGCGGCGGTACGGTAAGGGATTTACTCATCGGGGATACCCCTGTGGCCTGGATGCGCGATGTCAATTACTGTTTGCTCATCCTGCTGACCTCATTAGCTACGATCTTTTTTAAAACCCATATCAAAAAATTTAAAGTCACCCTGTTTCTGTTTGACTCGGCAGGATTAGGTTTGTTTACCATGCTGGGAATCCAGAAAGGGATTATGTTCGGACTTAGTCCGGGTATCTGTGTGGCACTCGGTACAATTACTGGTTGTTTTGGTGGGGTAATCAGAGATACGTTCTTAAACACGATCCCTTTGATCTTTAGGAAGGAAATATATGCGACTGCCTGTATCCTGGGTGGAATTCTTTATTTCACGCTCAAACATTTCAACATAAAAGAAGATGTGGCCAATATCTCGGTCATCGCTTTTATTTTTGTCTTTAGGATAGTAGTGGTAAAGTATAAGCTGACGCTTCCTAAATTCGGATATTAATCTTTTGGGGCTTCTTTAACAATGACAAACACATCTTCATTGTCTTTTTTCATGAAATACTTTTCACGTGCAAACTTCTCTGCTGTGTTGAGATTGGTATTCAGCTCGTTCAAATCCTTTTTCACGGTAGCGGTTTCTTTTTCATAGAAATCCTTTTCTTCCTGAAGTTTGTTCACTTCAGAGCGGAATTCGTATTGAGAGAGCATATCATTTTTATCAAAAAACAACATCCATACGATGAAGGCTGCCACAGACAGAAAGTATTTATTGCGTATCAGTTCCAGCAAACGTTCCATAGTACAAAGATATAAATAAACCCTGATAAGCTAATCTAAGAAATAGCTCTGATAATCAGTTGATTTAAGGTTCTAAAAATTTGTGGTATAAAAAAACATCCGAAGGTTCTAAATCTCCGGATGTTTTCCAATGCAGTATTTTCCACATATTAACATAAAAAAGGAAAGGTGTTTTGAGGACATGCAAATCTTTCCTTCAAAAGATTTGAGGACGAAAAGCGCTTTTCCTTTTTTAAGCAATATTATTTTTTCTTCAAGAATTTGAAATCTTTACCAATGAAACGTGCTGCAGAACCTAATTCTTCTTCAATACGTAACAACTGGTTGTATTTTGCGATCCTGTCAGAACGTGAAGCAGAACCTGTTTTGATCTGACCACAGTTTAAAGCTACTGCTAAATCTGCAATCGTTGTATCTTCAGTTTCTCCACTTCTATGACTCATTACAGAAGTATAACCGTTAGTTTGTGCTAAACTTACTGCGTTAATGGTTTCTGTCAGGGAACCGATCTGGTTTACTTTTACCAAAATAGAGTTTGCAGTATCGGTATCAATACCTCTTTGCAGACGTTTTACATTAGTTACGAATAAATCATCACCAACCAACTGAACATGGTCACCGATTTTCTCAGTTAACAATTTCCAGCCAGCCCAGTCATCTTCGCCCATACCATCTTCAATAGAGATGATTGGATATTTTGCAGACAATTGAGCAAGGTATTCTGCTTGTTCTTCGCTGGTACGGATCGCACCTTTGTCGCCTTCAAATTTAGTATAATCGTATTTACCGTCTTTGTAGAACTCAGACGCAGCACAATCAAATGCAATATAGATTTGCTCACCTGCTTTGTAACCTGCTTTTTCAATCGCCTGAATGATTGTTTCCACAGCGTCCTCTGTACCTTCAAAATTCGGTGCAAAACCACCTTCATCACCTACTGCAGTAGAAAGGCCTCTGCTATGTAAAATAGCTTTCAGGTTATGGAATACTTCTGTTCCCCATCTTAATGCTTCAGAGAAAGAAGAAGCACCAACCGGCATGATCATGAATTCCTGGAAAGCGATAGGTGCATCAGAGTGAGAACCACCGTTTACAATGTTCATCATCGGGATAGGAAGGATGTTTGCATTAACACCTCCGATATAACGGTATAAAGGCTGACGGCTTTCCTGAGCTGCAGCTTTGGCAACAGCTAAAGAAACACCTAATATCGCATTAGCACCAAGGTTTCCTTTATTTTCTGTTCCGTCAAGCTTGATCAGTAAGCTATCGATTGCATTTTGTTCAAATACATCAATACCTCTTAATTCATCTGCAATTTTATCATTTACATTGGCAACGGCCTTTAAGACACCTTTACCCATGTATACAGATTTATCATTATCACGAAGCTCTACAGCCTCATGGATACCTGTTGAAGCGCCGGAAGGCACAGCAGCACGACCAAGAACACCATTTTCTGTCATTACATCTACTTCAATAGTAGGGTTTCCTCTTGAATCAAGGATTTGTCTGGCGTGAACATCAATTATTAAACTCATTTTTATCGGATTTTATTTGTTAATCAGCCTTAGTGTAAATATTACAATTACTACGGCGATATCCAAAGTTAAAAATTAAACACAAAAAAGTCGTAATTAATTTAATTACGACTTTTTTGTGGGTATGAGCCTATGTTTTAGTGCTTTAAAATCTATGTAGTTTGTGGTTTAGCTGCAAAAACTGCTTTATATACCAATCCAGCTAAAATTGCACCAGCGATAGGAGCAACCCAGAACAACCACAACTGGCCTACTGCTTCACCGCCAACAAACAACGCCTGGCTGGTGCTTCTTGCAGGGTTTACAGAAGTATTGGTTACCGGAATACTGATCAGGTGGATTAATGTTAATCCTAAACCGATGGCTAAACCTGCAAAGCCTTTTGGTGCTCTTTCATCAGTAGCGCCTAAAATGATCAGCAGAAAGATAAAGGTCATGACTACTTCGGTTACCAAAGCTGCGGTCATGCTGTATTTTCCCGGGGAGAGTTCTCCATATCCGTTTGTTGCAAAACCCCCAATGGAACTTCCGTTACCTGTTGCGATGACATAAAGCACGCCTGCTGCTGCAATTCCGCCCAGTACCTGCGATATGATATAAGGAATGAGTTCTTTTCCATCGAACCGTCCGCCAATCCATAAGCCGATCGAAACAGCCGGATTAAGGTGCGCACCTGAAATGTGTCCCAATGCGTAGGCAATCGTGACTACCGTTAATCCGAATGCAAGGGCTACTCCGGCAAAACCGATTCCTGCTCCAGGATAATTACAGGCCAGCACGGCGCTTCCGCAACCGCCAAGAACCAACCAAAATGTTCCAATAAATTCTGCTACTAGTTTTTTCATTTTTCTACGTTATTTACGATAAGTGTTCAATAGATGTTTATGAATGAAAAGTTAATAACAAATATTCAATATTCCTAATGAGTGTACTGCCTAATTTCTTATTGACCATTCTGTCTTGTTAAATCTGCAATAAAATCCGGGAAAAGAAATTGTTTAACGTGAAGTTAATTGTGTGGCAACATTTCCTGTATAGATTTATGAAAACCAAAAAACTATTTTATGAAATACAAATTTAACGCTAAGCAATTTCTTAAGTTATTGCTGGTAGGAGTTGTGACTACCATTTTTATTTACTCCTGTAAAAAGGCTGGTGAAGCAGATGAAAAAATCCAAATCAAACAAAAAAAAGAGGCTATAATAGGCGGAGATCCTGTTAGTATTACAAGAGTTCCGCATCAGGTAAGGATAAATATTCCAAATGCTTCTGGTGGAGGAGTCGTTTTAAGCAAAGACTGGATAGTGACGGCAGCCCATGTCGTTTATGGATTATCTGCATCTCAGGTAAATGTGGTTTCGGGAACAACAGATGTTACGCTTTATCCGGCAAGCCGGCAAGACCGGACAGCAGATCAGATTATTATCCACAGTGATTATTCTACTTCAGGAAGGCTTAACGATATTGCTTTAATACACCTTTCAACACCTTTAACACTAAATGAAAGCACAGCCTCAATAGCCTATGCAACGGACGGAAATATTGACATTACCACCACAACTGGTGGGTATGTTTCTGGCTGGGGAGTAATCGAGGACAATCCTTATCCCAATCCTGACACAAGAACAAATGTTCTATTCGGTGTAAGTGTTTCCCTGTCTGGTATTGAACAAAAACTCCTTTATACCAAGCCATATGACAATCGTAAACAACAAGGACCTTGTTTTGGTGATAGTGGGGGCCCTTTAGCAACTTCTTTAAGATCCGATGGTAAAGACCATGTCTTAATAGGTATTGTAAATGGTTGGGAGGACTGTAATATTGGAGCTAAAGGCTATGCCAGAATTTCATATTTTGCACCCTGGATTTTAGAGAAAACGGGAATACCGGTTACTTACTTTAGCAAAGGACTTTCTGGTTATTTTTCTAAAAATGATTGCCCGTCAAATTTTATTCCACAACAAAATAAAGTATTCTATAGTATAGGTCGGGCCGAGTTTCAGTCAACCATCAGTCAGGCTGATGCTGACGCACAAGCGCTAAACGCGTTAAACTCCCAGGGACAGGCTTATGCGAATCAATTCACCTGTGGCGTGATCCACAATCTGGCAGGTACTAACACAATTAATTACGGGTACCAGGAAGATATTCGTTGGCATGCGCCATATTTTCAAGGGGATGATGTAAAAATTGAACTCTATCAACACAACTATTCAGGTCCCGATGTTCTTTTTGGTGTAATCACAGAAAAAACTCCGAATAATGGCTTGATGGTTAATGGCATAAACAGCGGTAATTATACGAATGGCCTACAGGGGGAGTATAGAGTTAAAATCATATCCTTAGCAACAGGAAGTTTTGCTTTTAGCAATTATTTTAACAATTTTCAAGATTAGTCTGCTTAAAAAAAAACTGGAAAACAGTTAAATCTGTCATTGAAAAATTCGATTCTAAAATTCAAAAACCTTTCAGAAATGAAAGGTTTTTTTGTGTTCAGTATATGGAAATCGATTCCAGAATTTTTTAAGGCGTGTTTATTCCCATTTAAAGACCTTCACCGCCACGGCATAGATGCCGATCCCCCAGATCACCATGATCAGGATCTGATGTTTTACATCCCATAAGCCTGCACCTTCAAAGGCAACTTTTCTCATGGCATCGTTCAAATAAGTCAATGGTAATGCCCTGCTGATTGGCTGAAGCCAGGTAGGAAAAGCGTCTATAGAGAAAAACGTGCCCGACAACAGGAACTGCGGTAAAGTGATGATATTGGAAATAGGTGGAATGGTACTTTCGCTTTTAGCGACTCCGGAAACGACAAAACCAAAGCCCATAAAGACGATCAGTCCGATGATGGAGAGCAACAGCATGTTTAAGACCGTGATTGCGCCATTGATCAGTGTAAAATGGAAAAAGAAATGACCAAGCAGGATAATGAACACTGCACCCAGTAAGGCAAAACCTATTCTCGCGATTCCTTCACCGAAGACAATGCTTGATTTTCTGACCGGAGTGGCAAAGAAACGTTTGATCACCAGGGTCTGACGTAAATTGAAAAACACGAAAGCAGTACCAAAAACGCCAGTACTTAACAGTGAGAAGCCCAATTGCCCGGGTAAGATGAAATCTATGGTGCGGTAAATTCTGCCCTGTACTGTACTTTCATTGAGCTGTGCCACAGTAGGCATCACATCTTTTGTATTCAAGGTATACATCAGGTTATGAACCACTGACTTCAGGATATTACCTTTATCTATAGAAGCCGAAGTGTATTTAATATCAGCCAGGTAGGCTGGTTTTCCGGAAGGATTCTTTTGTACATCGATCAGGGCATCAATATGGCCTTTCTCCAGTCCGGTTTTGATATCTGCTGCATCCTTGTCTTTAATGATGTGGACAACTGAAATTTCTTCCAGTGCTTTGATGATTGGATTTTCAAGGTCTGATCCCGGAGCAATAGCCAGGTCTACTTTTACTCCTCCGCCACCAAGAAATCCGAAAACCAGGATGAAGACCAAAGGGAAGGCAAGGGTAAATACCACTGCCGAGGGGCTACGCATAATCGAACGAAAACTTGCTTTCGCAAGGGCCAGGGTAGCTTTAGTATGATTGTAAGGTTTGCTCATGTATCTGTTTTAATTGTCTTCTCTCCATTCTTTTCCGGTCAGGTTGATGAAAACATCTTCCAGATTGGCCTTTTTAACTTCTTTTTTACGCTCAAAACCACTGCTGATCAGCTGGTCTATTAAATTGTCAGGTGTGTCCAGGGCGATGATCTCTCCGCGTTCCACAAAGGCAACACGATCGCAAAGCTGCTCTGCCTCATCCATATAATGGGTGGTGAGGACTACTGTTGTTCCGTTATTTCTGATGTCAATGATCAGGTCCCACAAGTTACGGCGGGCTTGTGGATCAAGTCCGGTGGTTGGTTCGTCCAGAAAAATGATCTTTGGGGAATTAATGAGGGTAGTAGCGATGGAGAAACGTTGTTTTTGTCCGCCGGAAAGGGCTTTATATTTTGCCTTTGCCTTGTCCTGCAGGTTTACTTTTTCCAGCATTTCCATTGGTTTGATGTCTACCCCGTAAAGTCCGGAGAACAGTTCCATCAGTTCTACCAGGTTGAGGTTGGGGTAATATCCGGCAGCCTGTAGCTGTACCCCAATGATTCTTTTGATTTTGCTGGCCTCTTTATCTACAGAATACCCGTCTACTGTGATTTCGCCAGAGGTTTTCTCTCTAAGGGTTTCTATGATTTCCAAAGTGGTGGTTTTTCCAGCTCCGTTCGGGCCAAGGAGGCCGAAGATTTCGTTTTGATATACATCAAAGCTGATGCCTTGTACTGCGGTAAAGTCTTCGTACTTTTTAACGAGGTTCTTTACACTGATAATGGCATTGGTTTTGTCCATGGTATAAATGTAAGAAGGTTTAGAAGAATAGAAAACCTAATCCTTGCTAAACCTTCGAATATGTCGGTAAAATGATGTTTTAATCCGGTTGATCCCTAATTACCAGGCCAGTTCGCCTTTGATCATCTCAATGAAATCATCAAACAGGTAACGTGAATCATGTGGACCTGGAGAAGACTCCGGGTGGTATTGTACAGAAAATGCTTTTTTCCCTTTTACCCTGATTCCTTCAATACTCTGGTCGTTCAGGTTAATGTGGGTGATTTCTACTTTATCAGAACTTCTTACCTCCTCTGGAACCACACCAAAACCGTGGTTTTGAGAAGTTACTTCGCAGTGATCTTTGATGATATTTTTTACCGGATGGTTTAACCCTCTGTGTCCGTTAAACATTTTCATCGTTCCAATACTGTTGGCTTCTGCCAGTAACTGATGACCTAAGCAAATTCCGAACAATGGTTTATCTGCAGCTAATACCTGTTTAACCGTCTCGATTGCATAAGGCATTGCCGATGGATCGCCTGGGCCGTTAGAGATAAAATAACCGTCAGCACCCCATTTGTCCATTTCTTCAAAGCTGGTTTTAGCCGGAAATACCTGTACATAAATGTCTCTGTCGTCGAAATTGCGAAGAATGTTCTTTTTGATTCCAAGGTCTAAAGCTGCAATTTTATACGTTGCATCAGGAGAACCGTAGAAATAAGCTTCTTTAGTAGATACCTGAGAAGACAACTCCAGTCCGTCCATAGAAGGAACTTCTGCTAATTTAGCTTTCAGTTCTTCGAGATCCGTGATTTCGGAAGAGATAATGGCATTCATTGCTCCTTTGTGTCTGATATGACGTACCAAAGCACGGGTATCGATGTCAGAAATCCCTACAATGTTTTCATTTTGAAAATAGTCCTGAATAGATTCAGAAGCTTCTTTACGGCTAAATCCGATGTTGTAATTTTTACAAACCAGACCTGCGATTTTGATGCTGTCAGATTCTATTTCTTCTCTATGGATTCCATAATTCCCAATATGTGCATTGGTGGTGACCATGATCTGTCCGAAGTAAGAAGGATCAGTGAAAATTTCCTGATATCCTGTCATTCCGGTGTTGAAACAGATCTCTCCGGTAGTTGTGCCGATTTTTCCCGCAGCTTTCCCGTAGTAAACGGTGCCATCAGCCAATAACAAGATTGCAGGTAACTTGGTGTAGTTAGTCATTGTGTGTATAAAAATGAGAAATTATGGTGAAAAAAGAGAAAAATGATGGTTTATGTGTGATTTTGATATCACTTCTGTAGTTAACAAATGTGCTGTTAAGTAACCCCTTCATTTCGGGATACAAAGATACGTTTTTGATGATTTAAATCAAGACTTTTTTTAACATTCTGCAAGAGACCTAAGAATCCATTCTGGAAGAAGGGGGGAGAAGGCATACCGGATTCTGTCACAAAAAGAATAAAACTCGCTTTATTTCGGATGTAAAAACTAATTTTGCCCAAACTAAAATATAAAAACATGTCTGTAAATAAAGAAGTAAAACGGATAACTACCCATATTTTGCAAGCAATGAAGCAACGTGGCGAAAAGATCGCGATGCTAACTGCTTATGACTATTCTATGGCGACCATCCTTGATGATGCCGGCTTAGATGTATTATTGGTTGGAGACTCCGCTTCCAATGTTATGGCGGGACATGAAACGACCTTGCCGATTACTTTAGATCAAATGATCTATCATGCGCAATCGGTAGTAAGGGGAGCTTCCCGCGCTTTAGTCGTAGTTGATCTTCCTTTCGGATCTTACCAGGGAAACTCTAAAGAAGCGTTGAACTCTGCAATCCGCATCATGAAAGAATCCGGTGCACATGCTGTGAAGATGGAAGGTGGAACTGAAATCGTGGAATCAGTACAAAGAATTATTACTGCCGGAATTCCTGTAATGGGACATTTGGGCCTTACTCCTCAGTCTATTTATAAATTTGGTACTTATACCGTAAGGGCAAAAGACGAAGCAGAAGCCGACAAATTAAAAATCGATGCAGCAGCTTTACAGGAAGCAGGGTGTTTTGCGGTAGTATTGGAAAAGATCCCGGCAAAACTGGGTAAAGAAGTTTCGGAAAGCCTTGACATCCCTACAATTGGAATTGGTGCAGGCCCGGACTGTGACGGACAAGTATTGGTAGTAAATGACATGATTGGATTAACAAAAGGATTCAAGCCACGTTTTTTACGTCAGTATGTAAACTTATATGACGGCATTTTGAATGCAGCACAGTCTTATATTAAAGATGTGAAATCAAGCGATTTCCCGAACGAAAAAGAGCAATACTAACCAGCGCATCATTGCGCCAACGATAAAGATGCCAATAACAGCAAAAGATATATTGTATGAAGACAATCACCTGATCGCTATCTGTAAGCGGGCAGGTGATATTGTCCAGGTAGATGAGACAGGGGACGAGCCTTTGGACGAAATGGTTAAAAAGTACCTGGCCAAGACTTATAATAAACCGAACAGTGCCTTCCTTGGGGTGGTTCACCGTCTGGACAGACCGGTAAGTGGTGTGATTTTATTTGCCAAAACAAGTAAAGCATTGGAGCGGATGAATGCCGTTTTCAAAAACCGGGAGGTGAAGAAAACCTACTGGGCGGTAGTTAGAAATAAACCCGCCAAAGCATCGGGCACATTGGTTCACTGGCTGATTAAAAATCCACAGAAAAATGTCGTTACCCCGCATAATGTGGAGGTGCCGGGAAGCCAGCGTTCAGAATTGAGTTACCGTTTAATCGGAGAGCTGAATGGTTATTACCTGATAGAAGTAGATCCGCTTACCGGAAGGTCACACCAGATCCGGGTCCAGCTTTCTACATTGGGTTGCCCGATTGTTGGAGACAATAAGTATGGTTATCCGAGGGGGAGCAGGAAGGGAAGTATTTGTTTACATGCCCGTCGTCTGCAATTTATCCATCCGGTAAAGAAAGAGCCAGTTAATATTTTCGCTAAGCTCCCTGTAGATGGCTTTTGGGAGAAGTTTGAGCACATGTAAGAACCGTAATTCAGGATAAATACTTTTTTAAGAGCATCTATCCTGAATGGGACTACGATCTAAAAGCGTTTATAATTTAATTAGTTAATTGGATGGGGGTGATTAGTACAATGCGGCAGTTGCTGCTTTGTCTTTTGCAGACAATACAGTTGCACCTGATCCACATTGTCCGCCATTCATGATTGAAGCAGCATCAGTTCCCGGTACTCCTGGAACATTGATACCTGCAGGGCTTTCTCCCAGAGCTGCCCAGTTGGTGTGTCTGAACGAGATGTTATGTCCAAACTCATGGCAAATGGTTCTTGCACGCTGAGCAAAACTATTTGCGGCAATATAAGCCTTATTAATTCTGATCAGGTTACCGGCTTTGCCTCCGGTAGGGAAAGTTCCTGCACCACAAACTCCGTTTCCGAGATTCGCATTGATGATCTTGATGTCATAAGGAGCCCCGGCTACCAGGGTAAAGTGTAATGCAGAACCTGCCACAGCATTCCATTGTGCAATTGCGTTGGTGATCTCTGCATTCATACTGGTCATGGAAGGATCTACAAACACTTTAATGTTAGCTGCATTTGCAGGGCTCACCAATGTACCGGTATAATACTGCTCCAGTTTTGGAGTACCATCTGTAACAGGTACTTCCATGTCTTTAGGAAAACTGATATCTTCCTCTACCATGTATTCCGTTCCAAGGTCAACAATACTGCTGGCCGGGAATCCAAGGCTTTTAATGTAATTTAACACTTTGTCTGACTGCTCTTGTTTTGGTTCTTCAACAGCAGGTGCATCTTTGGTTTTAGAGCACGATGAGATCGCTAGTGCAACCAGTGCAATGTAAGCGACGTTTTTTAGATTTTTGATCATAATAGGGATGAGGTTAGTTAGATCGTAATACCCTAATATAAGAATAACTGTTTAATAAAAATTATTATAAATAAAATATTTTATTGAATAATACTGAAAATGTATATGTGTATGTTACACTAAGTAGCCTTGGTTTTCTCCTGATGAAATATAAAGTGTCTCTTCTGTTTTCTGCTGTAGTTTTATTTAAACAAAGATTTTCAATTGTTTTTTCTTTCCTACTGAAAATGGCAAAAATGGATTTATTTCCCGAGGAGATATTTTCTGGATTTCCCGACAATCTGCTTGATCATTAGGGATATATGACTGAATTAATCTCGTTGATGATTGTTTAATTTTAGTTAATTAACCTATTGTAAACCAATTTATTAAACGATTATGAAATTAATTCCATTAGTGGCCGCAGCAGTGGTATTGTCTTTTTTTCAGTTGTCCTGTGAAAAGAATGAAAGCCCGGCAGGTGAGCAGGATCAGGTTTCTGCAAATACGCAGATGTCTGGCCAGGAGGTAGGAATCAGCTCCCTGACCACGGGCTGGACCCAGACCGCCTATACCTATAACATCCAGACCCCTCACGACCTACCACAGTCCGATCGTTATACGTATTCTGGCGGACAACATACCTTTTGGATTTATCCGGATGATAGTCCACATACACCAAGCAGCAACACCGGGCCAAGGTCTGAGTTTAGAATGAAGAATGATTACCTATTGGGGAAACATCAGTTTGAAGGAGATGTATACATTGTTCCCGGAACTACAGGGACAGATGTGATGCAGGTATTTGGTGGAGTTACCAATGCAACCTCTTTTATGATGAAAGTATTTTCTGCAAATAACGGTACGCTGAAACGCTATGGCAGTCAGACACTCATGACCAATGTATACAGCCGATGGATACATGTAAACGTACAACACGATGCTGATAATGGTAAAATTTACGTCTATCTGGATAATGCGCACGTAGGCACTTTCGACGACCGTGGACAGGCCAACCATTATTTCAAATGCGGAACCTATAATATTGAAGGAAACCGTTCAGAAACACGCTGGAAAAATATCAAGTACTGGAAGAATGGCCCAATCGGGGTTCTTTAAAAACAAGGGGTTTTTCCAATCAGGGAAAACCCCTTGTTTTTTATTTGCAAGCTATCGGATTAAAGGTAATGTGGTTGTTGAACTTTAGCTTTGCGCGGTTGACGAAGGAGAATTTTCCATTGTGTTCTTCCATTTCACCATATCCTTCGTAAAGTTTTCCCTCTTTCTTCAGGAATACAACCTGTCTGACAGACCTTAACCCTTCGGAATCATAAGTGTAATCTGCAATGATCGTATCACCTTTCATTTCTCCGGCAATGGTTCCCTTGTTTACATCTTTCTCGAAAATGTTGTAGTTGAGTTCTCCGGTCAGTTCTTCTCCTTTAATATGGAGTTTCAGTGAAGCCGTGTCCTTTTTAGCGGCATACAGGTAACAATTGCTGCTGTTTTCCGGCGCAGGGTTAGCAGGGGTAAAAGTGGTGTCCAGGGCGATCATTCCGCTGGTATCTTTTATGTGCTTCTCCGTGTTGTTACTGGTACAGGCGGCCATCATTGCGGTCAGTCCTGCGAATAAGAATAAAACTTTTTTCATCATTAACGAATTAATTCCTGAAAATACTGCAATAGCCTTGCCAGAAAAACAGCAACAAAAATGCCCCCAAAGATTTCTCTTTGGGGGCATTTAATGGTATGATTTTAATCTTAATTGGACCTGGTATTGCTTTTCCAGGTGTAGGTTCCGGCAGAACCTGCCGGAAGGGAAGTAGTCACTACCATTCCATTATATTTGATATGGAAAGTCTGAGGGCTTCCACCTGTGTTCATTGCAATCAGTACGATCTTTCCTTCGGGTGTTTTAAAAGCGACATTCTGAATGTTATCTTGCTGGTTAGAAGAAATGCGGACTGAGCCTGCGTTTACAAATTTAGAAGCATGGCCGATCACATAATAGGCCACATTTCTGCTGACCTCTTTGCCGTCAATCGTGA
Organism: Pedobacter caeni; assembly: GCF_900129215.1. GTDB lineage: Bacteria > Bacteroidota > Bacteroidia > Sphingobacteriales > Sphingobacteriaceae > Pedobacter > Pedobacter caeni. The sequence continues at coordinate 665,333 of NZ_FQUQ01000003.1, forward strand.
TGGCTCCCAGGCAGCTGGTACATCCGCCATCAGGGGTAAAGGGGCGATACTGCGGATCTGCAGCTAAATTCCATTCCAATACCGTTTTGCTCCAGTTGCGGGTTGCCCCAACCACCAGGGTTGATACATGCCATTTTAAATCTTCAGCGAAATTCCCGGGCCCACCTACCCATTGTTCTGTAAAATACAGGTTCTTATCAGGATGTGCTTCCTGAACTTTAGACAATGCAGAGATGTTTCCCCCATACAGGTGGAAGGCCGAACCATCAATATATTTCTTTGCTGCCGGATCATTCAGTACCGTGATCGGATAGTCAGGCCTGTCGGCATTGTGGTCATAAATGATGATTTTAGTTTTGATCCCCGCAGATTCAAAAACAGGGCCCAGGGCATTTTTGATAAAATTGGTCTGATCTCCCGCTGTCATATACATGCTTGGATTGTTTCCCGGATGCAATGGTTCATTTTGAATAGTTATTGCATCTATGGCGATCCCTTGCACCTTCATGGCCTCAATATACTTGACGAAGTACCTGGCATAAGCCTGATAATATTCCGGCTTTAAGCTTCCGCCACGGTAGGCCTGGTTGTCTTTCATCCAGGTTGGTGCGGTCCATGGGGAACCCATAATTTTAATCTTAGGATTAATGGCGATGATCTGTTTCAGGACAGGTACAAGATCTGTCATTTCCTTAGCGATAGAAAACTGTTTCAAATCCGGATCGGTTTGTCCTGCCGGCATTTCATTATAGGTGAAGGTCTCTGCGCTTAAGTCAGAGGCCCCGATACTGAGTCGCAGGTAACTGATGCCAATACCATTGCCTTTTGCAGAGAACAGTTCTTTTAGTAAGCTGGCTTTTTCTGCTGCAGGAAGTCCGTTGATCAGGCTGGCACTGCCACCGGTTAAGGTATAACCAAAACCGTCAATCGTTTGAAAAGTTTTGGTATCATCCACCACTACTGTAGTCCCTGTTTTCATGGCAGTATTGAAGAACATGGAAACATTTTGCCTTTGCAGCAGCGCTGATTGATCACCGTTCGTTAACCAGAATTCTACCTGAGTAGGAACTGCTTTTCCGGATTTACTGTTGTCAGCACTCTGGTCTGTACCTTTTTTTGTGGCGCATGAACTCAGGGCAAGGGCAATCAGTACGCTTATATTAAGTAATTTCATAAGGATTTTATGGTGCTGAATTAAGGGATATAATTAAAGTTTAATTTCTGATCTGCGATCTGAAGCGTGAATTCTCCTGCTTCGGTAACCAGTTTGTTTTCCGTATTGATGAAGCCAATATCTTCTGCATTGATTTTAAAAGTGACGGTTTTTGTTTCACCGGCTTTCAGTTCAATCTTTTCAAACCCTCTCAGTCGTTTCACATCCGGGGTAATTAAAGTCGCTACCAGATCAGAAGTGAATAACAAGACACTTTCTTTTCCATCTACTTTACCTGTATTGCTCACATTTACAGTGATCGTCAGGCTTTCTCCTTTTTTCAGCGTGTTGCTGCTGAGTTTCAATTGATCATATTTGAAAGTGGTATAGCTTAAGCCATGACCAAAAACATATTGTGGGTTATAGTCAGAATCGTAGTTGTATACGCCTTCTGTAGTTCCTTTAGATTCAGAAGGTTTGTGGTAATAGGTAAACAAAGCGTTAGGAAACTGTGGATAAGTGTATGGAAGTTTTCCTGAAGGGTTTACCTCACCATATAAAACATCCGCAAGTGCATCTCCACCAAAATTACCAGGAAGATAAGTCTGGACGATCGCATTCATTTTCTTTTCAAATTTGCTGATCACTCTTGGCCTTCCTTCGTTCAATACCAGGATCACTTTTTTATCTGTTGCAGCTAGCCTTTGAGCCAGTTCTGTTTGCAGGTCGGACAGGTACAGGTCGTTCATATTTCCCGGCGACTCGGTATAGGAGTTTTCGCCAAGACATAAAACGATCACATCGGCATTTTTAGCAGCAGCAATGGTTTCTTCCATTTTGTCAGCATATTCGTCGTAGTATTTGCCATCCATCTTATAACTCACTCCCGGCAGGAAACTTACATTTTCTTTTCCTGCTTTATGTTGTAAGGCTTCCAGAATGGTATTGTATTTCGCGGCAAATTCCTCTACCTTTTCTCCCTGCCATGAATAGGTCCATGCGCCGTTTAAGGTTCTCATCGAATTGGCATTTGGTCCGGTTACCAGTATTTTTGTGCCTTTAGCCAGTGGAAGAATCTGGTCTGTATTTTTTAACAGCGTGATCGATTCTGCCGCAGTCTGATAGGCAGCCTGCTCAAATTCCTTACTTCCGAATTTTGGATAATCTTTAGGATTGGTGGTTGGTTTCTCAAAAAGGTTTAATTCATATTTCACCCATAATATCCTTCTTACCGCATCATCAATACGGGATTCTTTTACTTTTCCTTCCTTGACCAATGCAATCAGGTTATCGCAGAAGGTCTCATAGTTATAGGCAATCATAGACATATCGATTCCTGCATTGATGGCGATCATGATGGCTTCTTTGTCGTCTTTTGCAATGCGGTCCCTTTTATAAAGATTTTCGATATCTCCCCAGTCTGTAACTACAAGTCCTTTAAAATTCAGTTCTTCTTTCAAAAGCTCCGTAAGGATATGATAATTTGCATGTACCGGAACGCCATTGATGATTCCTGAATTGATCATGATGGTTTTTGCGCCTGCATCAATTGCTGCTTTAAATGGAGGTAAATGATATTCTCTTAAGGCCTGATCGGAGATGAATGCAGGAGTTCTGTCTTTTCCTGACACTGATACCTGATATCCCAGGAAGTGTTTGATTGAGGAGGCTACTTTTTCCGGATGAGCAACCCTGCCATCTTCTCCTTCATAACCTTTAACGGCAGCAACGCCAAGTTCTTTGATCAGATAAGGGTCTTCTCCAAAGCTTTCCCACTGACGGGGGAAGCGGGGATCTGCACCAAGATCGAGTAGCGGGGCGAAATTCCATGGAATGGAACTTGCACGGGTTTCATAAGCGGTAATGGAAGCACTGGTTTTAACCAGCGAACGGTTAAAAGTTGCGGCCTGTCCGATTTGCTGCGGAAACATCGTTGCTCCAACCGTGTAGGTCGCTCCATGGATCTCATCTACCCCATAAATTACCGGGATTTTATTGGGCGTTTGTTTCATCGCCACATTCTGGATCTTACTGATGATGTTATACCATACCTGAGGAGTCCTGGCCCTGTTATTGGAAGTATTCAATACTGAGCCCACATGGTATTTTACCAGGACTCTTTGCAATTCTTTTTCATCCAAACCAAAAGGCTCATCGCTTTCAAAACGGCCTTTTCCTTTTCCAATGACATCCAGGGTGATCTGAGCCATTTGTCCGACTTTCTCCTCCAGGGTCATCTTTTTCAGCAGGCTTTCTACTTTCGCCTGGTTATTGGTTTGTGCAAGGGCTGTACCTAAGCAGCCGGATAGGAGCAATAAAGAAAGGGTTCTTTTCAATTTCATGTTGTGTGTTTAAAAAAGAGGAGCACCGGTATGCTGTGCTCCCCCTTGAATTTTATTTAAGGATATCGGGGTTTCTGTCGATTTCCTTCTGAGGAATCGGCAGGAATAATTTGGCCGGCGTTACATTGTAATTTAAGGAAGCACCGTTGCCATCTTTTTGTGCATTCATCACTTCAATCGCTCTGTTTCCACGCATTAAGTCAAACCAGCGTTGTCCCTCAAAGGCAAGTTCCAGCCGGCGTTCTTTTTCAATCGCCAGACGCATACTGGCCTGGTCTGTAGCCGGGGTTCCTCCAAGATTTACCCTTGTTCGGATCTGATCTACCAATACTTTTGCCTGTGACCATCCCGAAGCACTGGCTTCATTCAGGGCCTCTGCTTTTACCAGAATAATATCCGCAAGGCGAAGGATGTAAGTATTGGTTTTATCATCCATACGGTATTTATTGATGTAAGGATAATTGCTTTTAGGCCAGTAAATGTCAGACCAGCCTTCTGAAGAAACATTTCTAAAAGAGATGCTTGAATTTTTGCGGATCAGATCACCTTCGGCATCGAATGCGGTAACAAGATCGTTTGTAGGTGTACAGAACCTTTTCCATCCTGTTCCAACCAATACCCCTGGCATCCAGTTTCCACGTCCGTTGGCACCGCCACCGCCATCAAACTGCATTTCCCAGATCGATTCTGAGTTGTTTTCATTTTTCCCGGAAAACAAGCCATCATAACTGCCAAATAATGAGTAACCACCGTTAATGGTCGCATCTGCATATTGAATGGCTTTTGCCCAATCCCGATTTGGTTTCGAGGCATATACCTTTGAAAGTAAGGCATTGGCTACTCCTTTAGTGATGATGCCTTTATTTGGAGCCGTTGCGGGCGCATTGGCAAGCGCAAATTCCAGGTCTTTAATGATCTGTGCATATACTTCTTCTACGCTTGATCTTTTTACTTTCATTTCTTCCAGACCTCCGGGAGATTTTAACACCAGGGGAACAGGACCCCATAAACGAACCAGATAGAAATAGAAATAAGCTCTTAAGCCAGATGCTTCTCCAAGCATCTGATTTCTTCGGTTATTTTTATCAATTTCCGGATCATTGAGCTTTGGAATGTTCTCTAAAACCTCATTTGCATCTTTAATATTGGAATACAAGCCTGTCCAGTCTCTGGTTGCAATCTCGTTGGTTGCAATGGCATTGAAGTCGTTGATCTGGAAAATACTGGGGTTGTCTCCGCCAGCATAAGAATTATCAGCGGTTACATCTCCATTGATCATGAAATCCCAGATATTGGCATCATTGTACATCCCACCATATGCACCTGCCAGTAGTTTTTCTGCCTGTGCATAAGTGGTCAATGGGGCCGTAACCTGATTGAAAGGATTCTTATCTAAAAAATCTTTCTTGCAACTGCTTTGAACGCCTATGGTAAGGGTTGCTGCTGCTATTATTGAATATAATCTAATTTTCATTGTGCGCTATTTTTAAAATCCAACATTAACACCAAACAGGAAGGTTCTGCTTTGTGGATAAGTTCCATAATCGACACCCATTTGAGGGCCATTGGCTTCGTATTGGCTCACTTCAGGATCCAGACCTTTGTATTTGGTAAAGGTCAACAGGTTGTAGCCTGTCGCGAAGACCGTTAGTTTACTCATTTTTAAACGGCCAAGAAAAGCTTCTCCGAAATTATACGAGAGGGTTGCGGATTTTAAACGCAGGTAAGAAGCATTTTCCACAAATCTGCTGGAAGTAAGTGAGTTGTCAGTCTTGTCCTTTAAGGCTTTTGGAATATTGGTATTTGTATTTTGTGGAGTCCAGCGGTTGAGTACATCTGCCGATTGGTTTTTGGCATCTCTCATCCCCTCAAGGTCAATCCTTGAGGCATTGAACAGCTGGTTGCCTTGTACACCCTGGAAAAAGATGTTCAGGCCAAAATTACCATAGCTGAAGTTATTGGTAATTCCGTAAGTAAAATCAGGTTGTGCGGATCCGATAAATGTTCTGTCGCCGGTATCCCGCTGACCGTTATTGTTTAAATCTGCATAAGTCGCCATTCCTGTTGCCGGGTCTACACCTGTGAATTTATAACCATAAAAACTGCCCAATGATCTTCCCGCTTCTACTCTTACTGCGGCATCACGTTCGTAAATACCACCAAAATCAAGTGAAGACGTAGCCGTTCCAAGGCTGGTCACTTTATTTTTGTTGAAAGAGATGTTCAGATCTGTGGACCAGGTAAAGTTCTTTCTGTCGAAGTTCTTAGTAGACAAAGAGAATTCCAGTCCTTTATTTTCCATAGATCCTACGTTATACGCTTGTTCAGGAAGCCCGGAAGTAGGGGCAAGCTGAACTTTGATCAGCAGGTCGTCTGTTTTTTTGAGATAGGCATCTGCCGTAAAGGTTACCCGGTTGTTAAACATGGTCAGGTCGATACCAATATTGCTCTGGGTAGTGGCTTCCCAGGAAAGCCTGTGGTTTTCCAGGTTAACCAAATTCAGATTCCCCTGTGCATTTTCTTCATACAGTTTACGGTAAACATAATCTCCGATTCCTTCATCGTTTCCAACTTTACCCCAGCTACCTCTGATTTTTAAATCGTTAATGGTTTTGCTGTCTTTCAGGAAGTTTTCTCCAGAGATTCTCCATCCTGCGGAAGCTGATGGGAAGTACCCGAACTGACGGTCCTGACCAAAACGGGAAGAACCATCTGCTCTGAAGTTCGCACTCAATAAATATTTGCTGTCGAAGGCGTAGGTAACCCTTGCAAGATAAGATTGCTTAGCCCATTGTGCTCTTTTAGGAATCTTTTTCAGGACTGATGGTGCCTGAGGAATGGTTCCTGTCTGCGCATCAAAATACCTGTTTTCTTCATAATCGATGTATTTATAGTCCGACTCCTGGATGGTATAACCGGCAGTAGCACCAAATGCACTCTTACCAATGATCTTGTTATAGTTCAGGATATTCTCATTTAACCATACATTATCCCAGGTTTTATTGTTTCTGTATACACCTCTTTCCTGCCGACCGAAAGTAGTCTTAAAGGCATCGATGGTATACATGTAATAATTCTTGTTGAGGTTAGTACTGATAGTGGACTTGAAAGTCAGGTCTTTAGTGAAATTGATTTCACCGCCAAATGCACCAATGAACCTGAAGTTCCGGGTACTGTTGTCTGCACCAAAAGCAAGTGCAATCGGGTTATCCCATCCTCCGGTATTCGGAATGGAGGTATAAGTCCCGTCGGGGTTCATAATTCCTATCGTGGACGGTGTGGTTAAGGTAGAAAGAATGGTCCCTCCGCGGGCAACACTGGCATTGTCTGCCACATCAATGGATTTTCTTGAGGTTAATGCTGCCGAACCTGTGAATTTTAACCATGATGTTGCTTTCTGAGATCCGTTAAAGTTTAAGGTATAACGGTCTAATTTTGCGGGAGCAACTACTCCTTTATCCTGTTGATACCCTGTAGACAGATAGTATTGGCCACCCTTACCGCCACCAGATAAAGACACCTGATATTGATTTTGAGTGCCTGTTCCAAAAGTTTCCTTTTGCCAATCGGTATTGTAATTTCCTCCAAATGTGGTATAGCCCAGTTCTTTCATCAGGCTGATGTACTGCTCAGAGTTGAGGACATCCTTTTTACGCCAAAAATTAGAGAAACCCGTAAAAGCATTAAACTCCACTTTTACTTTTCCTTCTTTTCCCTTTTTGGTGGTAATTAATACAACTCCATTGGCTCCGCTTGATCCATAAATCGCAGCTGCGGAGGCATCTTTCAAAATCGTCAGGGATTCAATATCATTGGGATTTAAGAAACCTGCGTTTCTGGAGGTAACCCCATCAATTACATATAGCGGACCATTAGATGCGGTAATCGAGGTATTTCCACGGATGCTGATGGCCATCTCTGCACCCGGCTTTCCGGATTGAGAACTTACCTGCACACCTGCTGCTCTACCCTGAACGGCTTGTAAAGGGTTGGTAATGGGCTGATTTTTCAGGTCTTTTGAAGATATGGTGGTTACCGCAGTGGTGATGTCCTTCTTTGTTGTGGTACCGTAACCGATCACCACAACTTCATTTAGCTGATTGTTATCTTCTGAAAGTGCAATGTTAATGTTGGTTCTGTTGCCTACTGCTTCTTCGATGGTTTTGTAGCCAATAAAAGAAAACGAAAGCGTGGCATTAGCAGGGACATTCAGGGAATAAGCTCCGTTAGTGCCGGTCATTGCACCTTTGCTGCTTCCTTTAACTTTAACAGAAACACCCGGAAGTGGCAGGCCCTGCTGGTCCCTTACCTCTCCCTTTACGTTGAGCTCCTGTGCCATACTCATGGAGATTCCACAGAGCAGACAGACGATGAAAAGAGTAAACTTTTTTCTCATAATTTTTGCTTTTGTTTAATTGAATTTGATGTGATAAAGTTAAGGTTCCTTTAATGTTAAATCCTAGTGAATGAGCGGATTTATTTTATGTAAACAACTGATAATTAGATTGTTGTGTACTTTTTGATACGCTTTGATACCCTAGGTTGTAATTCCCCTAAGTGCTGATATACAGTGCTTAGGGACAGTGATTGGCTAAAGGCCGGATATAGACCTGATACGCTTAAGTCCCCTTGTCTTTATCGTGTAAAAAAAATATTAATGGCTAAGAAAGCTTGCGGGAAAATGAGCTTTTAATCGCTTTTATTTGCTGTTTAGTCTAAAACAAGCAAGCTCCAGCCATTTTTATTCGCTTTTTTAAGCTGGGATTTCCGCTCCTCCATAACCTGTTTGATTTTTGAACCATAGGTCCAGCAGGTACTTTGGCGGATTCCTAAGATTTCCGATAATTTATGAGAAGAGATTTTGCCCTTTGAAGAGAAGATCAGGAAGATCATATAAAAGGCCTTTACGATGGGAATGCGGGTATTGTGGAAAATGGTATAAGTGGTAACGGATTCTTCGTAACTGCATTTGCTACACCTCCTGCTATAGGCGATATGTCCATTATAGTAGTGGTCGTTTTTACATTTTTTACAGGTATATCCGTCTTTCCATTTGAGCTCAGAAAGGAATAAGTTGCAACTTTCTTTATCCGGATAGATTTTGCTGAATTCTTCGAAATCTACGTCGGCCGACATGACACGGTCGCGGGTTACTTTTTCTACATTGGTCTGGAGTTCCTGATTGTCTTGTTCCAATAAGGTGTTCATCCGGGTAATCTCTTCTGCCTGTTGTTTTAACAGTTCATTTGCTTCCTCTAATTCACTGTTCTTGGCTTCAATGATTAATGATTTATGGAATACTTCCCTGGTCCGCTCCTGAACCTGACCTTCCAGTTCCTCATTTAAGGTATCTTTTAATTTTGCATTTACCGCCATCTGACGGATCATCTGTCTTTGTACTTTCTCTTTTTTCTTTTTAAGGATGCTCACCTTATCCCCAATGGCAAAAGAAAGAAATACCATTTCCAGGATAAAACAAAAGCTCAGGCTGTAATAACTGATTGCCCCAAAATTCAAGGAAGCAAAACCAAGCATGATTAAAAATTTAAGGAGGAAGCCCGCAAAAAGAAAGCTATAGCCCAATACAAAGAAACGGGCAGGAAGATACCCTTGTTTATAAATGTATATCCCTGTAAAGAAGGCGACAGACAAAGGAATGGCATCAATGAATTTATAGTTGAACAGGTTCTGATTAAAAGCCAGACAATATAAAAACCAGATGGTCCGGATAGCGATCACCGCCAGAATGAGCTGATTGAGTCTGGGGGCTTTTGATTTTACAAATAACAACTCCCTTGTAAAGAGCAATGCAAAAATGCTGACTGCATAAAGCGCAAAGGCATAAGCCGTCTGGTTCCATATCGGATGTTCCGGCCATAAATACTGATAAGCAATCCCATCAGTACTCATTTCAAAAAAGCCAACACTGAGGTTGTAAAGTACATAATAGAGATACTGTTTTTGGCGCATGGCGATAAACATGATCAGGTTGTAAAAACTGAACACGAGGATCATTCCATAGAAAATGCCGAAATAAAAGTATTCATCCAGCGCATAGGAGATGAACCAATCTACAGAGCGCAATACGATGATGGCATCCCCAATCTGAGAGGACTGGATTTTAAAATAATAAGTCTGTACCTCATCACTGTGGTTATGGAGATAAAATTCAAAATTCTTATGCTGAAGTTTTCTGTTGTTAAAATTAAAGCGGTCGCCGAACTCCCTGAGTTGATAACTGCCATCTTTTTGTGGGATATAGGCGCTAATATGATCGAGGGTCTGATCAAAAAATTCCAGCAGAAAATACTTTTCTGCTTTGGGGTTATGTTTGATTTTAATCCTGAACCAATAGGGGGAGTTTAGTTTAAGAGTTTGAGGGGTACTTCTGTTACTGGCCACAAACTTCTGATCGTATGTCTTACTGTGCACCTGCTCAAAGCTGAGCTTGTTCCCTGGGTCATGGAGCATCTCAATCTGTTTAAAAGAAAAGATATGCTGGTCCACCTGATCATTTATTTCTACCACTTCCTGTGCTCCGGAAGGTTTGCTGATGAACAGAAAAATAGCAAGGATGACTATTTTGGGTAGCAATAAAAACTTTGAAAACATGTGGTTATCTGGGAAACTAATATATAGGATGTCTGTAAAGGTCGGAAGAATTTTTATTCTTCGCTAACAGGATGTCTAAATCTTATCCCCGAACTATCAGAATCTTTCAGGAATGCTGTGTTGACACAAAAAGAATTATTGCTGAAGCATAGGTGTTTTAGCAAGAATCAGATTTAATTCCTTCCCCAAATGCCTATTTTTGGATATGGACAATCGCATACTTCGCATACCAATATCCCCTGATTTTAACTTTGGGGAATGTTTATGGTTTTTAGACCGGGATTTTGACGATTGCATGCTCTGCGTAGGTCCTGACAGTGTAACCAAAGCTTTGTTGTTGAACGAAGCAGTTATCCTGGTAAACATTAAAGCCTCCAGAGAGGAATTGCTGATCTCCATATTACAGGGGGAGTTGCAGGCTGAAGAAGAAGAGTCGTTAAAAGTATACGTAGAAAACTGGTTTGATACCCGGCTTGATCTTAGTCCCTTTTATACTTTGCTAAAAAAAGACCCGCGGTTGTCTTTTATGGCTGATGCTTACCATGGTCTTCGCCTGGTCGGAATTCCGGATATGTTTGAAGCCATCTGCTGGGCCATCACCGGACAACAGATCAACCTTACTTTTGCCTACAAACTAAAAAGAAGATTGGTCGAAAGGTATGGGCAAGCTATAGAATTTGAAGGGAAAGTTTATCATTTGTTTCCAGATGCATCCATATTGGCAGCGGCTGATGCAGCCGAACTCCAGGCCATGCAATTTTCAAAAAGTAAAGCCCTTTACCTGATCCTGATAGCGCAGGCTTTTGCGGACAAATCACTGAGTAAAGAAGGGCTGCTTCAGATGCCAGACCTTAGCTCACGCCAGAAAGCACTTACGGCCGTCAAAGGAGTAGGAGTATGGACTGCGAATTATACCTTAATGAAATGTCTGAAAGAAAGATCCTGCATCCCTTTCGGAGACGCAGGATTGTTGAATGCATTGGTTAATCATGGGATTATCGCGGATAAAAAACAGGATCAGGAAATCTTAAACTTTTTTTCCGCCTATCCCTCCTGGGAGAGTTACCTAGTCTTTTACCTTTGGAGGTCTCTTTCCAAACGGTCAGGCAGTTAAATCTGTCTGTGCTGCTTCCCATCCGATCATTGCCGTTTTGCGCGGACTGCCCCAATGGTACTGCCCCAATTCACCGGTAGATTTAATCACCCTGTGACAAGGGATTAAAAAAGCAACAGGATTATCACCTACAGCAGAACCTACCGCTCTTGAGGCTTTGGGATTGTCTATCGAAGCGGCAATACCTGCATAAGTTGATAAGCCTCCTACAGGAACTTTAAGTAAGGTTTCCCAGACCTTGATCTGAAAATCAGTGCCTTTCAAATGAAGTTTCACCTCCTGAAGCCTGCTCCAGTCTTGTCCGAAGATATATAAAGCATTTTGCTGCATCATGTCCAGTACCTGACGGTACTTTGCATTTGGGAAAAGCTGTTGAAGTTCCTGAAAGGCCAGGTCCGGATCATCAGCAAAGGCCATATAACAAATGCCTTTGGCTGTCGCCGCCACAATGAGTGAGCCGAAAGGGCTTTCAGCAAAGCTATAATTGATCTGAAGTTGTTCCCCACCGTTCTTAAACTCTCCGGGAGTCATTCCTTCAATTTTAATAAAGAGGTCATGAAGCCTGCTGGTACCGGATAAGCCGGTTTCATAAGCAACATCAAATAAGGTGCTTTGCTTTTCTTTCAGAATCCCCTTGGCATACTCTATACTGAGGTATTGAAGAAATTTCTTTGGGGTAACACCGGCCCATTCTTTAAACATGCGTTGAAAATGAAAGGGGCTCAGGTATACATGAGCAGCGACCTCTTCTAAAGAAGGTTGTTGCTTAAAGTTGGCCTTTAAGTAATCAATAGCCTTTTCAATTCTGTGGTAATCGATTTGATTTAATGTTTCCATGTTTCGAAATTTACAATTCAAAACTACGGCTAAGCTGAAGGAGATGAAACCCGAAACTTGCGCTATTTGTTTTCCTGATGCTGTCCTGTAGTCAGTTCTTCCAGGTGCTTATGACGGTTTTCCGAAATCAGGGTAGCATGCTTTTTGCCGGTATCAGACAGCAGGTTGATCAGCATCTTTTTGTTGGATCCTGCAAGGTCCTTATAGAGCAGCTGATCTGCTCTGGATAGGACCTCCTGAAGGCTGAAGAGTGTTTTTTCTCCTTTAGGACTCAGCTTGATCAGTCTCGCTCTTTTGTCTAAAGGATCATTTCTTTCCAGAATTAAGCCCGCCTTTTTGATTCGGTTTAAAATATCGATGCCGGTTGATTGTTCAAAGAATACCGCGCTCACAATATCCGATTTTCTTGCTTCTTTCCGCTGATCTATTTCTTTCATGAAATAAAACCATTCCAGTTCTATGCCCGGGATTTTTTTTAAGGCTGCTTTAGCATAGATGACATGGATGGCGTGAAGCTGGTTGACGAGGCCTGCCAGCTGCTCCTCCGTACCGGAATGTTCGGTTTCCTCAGGATGTTCTTCTACCATACCTTTGCTGTTCAGCAAAAAATAAGAGCAAAATTCCGCTGCCGAAGCAGCGGGGTTTTTGCTCTCATAATCGGCCCATGCCGTAATCAGTTCTACAACTGCTTTCATGGAAGGTGTTTTTGAAACCTGTTATCTGACTTTGCTGACATATTTTTTAAAATATCCGCATTCACTTAATGCTTCCTGATAGAACCTGGTATCTGCATATTGCTGTCTCAGCACGGCAAAGTACCTGCCGAAATAAACGGCATCTGTATTTACGTTCCAATAATTTGCTTTTTTGTTTTCCGGAGACTCATAAGAGCGGTTATAACTTTCATTGCGTTCACATTTACTGGCCATGAAGGTACATCTTGCTTTTTGTTCCTTACTCTTCGTCGCTTCTCTTGCAATAAGGTAATATTTCTCTGCAATTTTGCTGGAAAGAAACATCTGACGGAAGGGAACAGGAATGCCAAGGCCATAACTGCTGTAAGATTCTGTCAGCTCTGATTCGTAAAATGTTCTTGCATTGCCATAGTGGGTAATGTTGTAATAAGCATTAGCCAGCAGATAGGCATTGTTATATACATTTTTGCCTGCAGCAATCTCCTCTTTTAAGTTTTTCATCATCCTGAGCATACTCATAGAAGTGAATTTCTTGGATTGTGCCATTTGGTGGTCGCAGTCATGACAATCATTCAGACGCATGTTAAAGGGATTGCCTAGCATCACGTCGTTTTGTTCCTTGGTTTTAGCTAAAAGAGCAATTGCCTCATCCAGTTTTTCCTGATAAACGAGCGTGGTAGCCTGGAAAAAATAAAGATCTTCCAGCTTGTAAGGATAGTATTGCAGCATGGCTTTCTCAAATGCAGTCTGATTGCTTTTTTGCATCAGCGCCTTTAAGCTTTCAATTTGTTGATTGTTGCTGTAAAACTCATGGTAATTCCTAAAGATATTGGCCTTCAAAGGATCACCTTGTTTTTTATAAAGGTCAGAAATCACCTCCAGGCTCTGGTTCAGGGATTGGTAGAATCTGAGGTCGGGGATCGTGTCTTTTCCTTCTTTAAGTCTGGCAAACCAGTTTAAAGGCTCTACCATTTTGGCTTCAGCCTTTGCATCAATCTTTTTCAGTTGTCTGATGTATAAACCCCAGTCCAGAATTTTATACTGGGCCATGATCAGTTGATTGTCTTTGGGAAGTTGTGTTTTTGCTGCCTGATAAAATTTAGCAGCCTGAGTATAGTTTTTACTCATGAAATTCAGATACCCCGCTGCAAGGTTCCAGAAATAAGGCTTGGAAGTATTGTTTTTCAAGGCGATGCCGCTTATCAGGGCTGTATTTTTCCTTAAGGTTTTTGTAGAATCCTCTTTTCCTCCCCAATAACCGGAGCGGCTGCTTTCGGTAATATTGACCACCCTGCTCAGGAGTAAGTCCAGTTTTTCCGATTTAGGATCTAAAGCTACAATCTCAGGAATTGCCCTTTCTGTATCGAAATAAACCCCAAGTAAATGCCAGAGTGTGATTTTCTCTTCTTTGGTTTTAGCCATGGCCAACGTTTGTTTCCAATCGGTTTCTTCATTTGGATGAAAAGCCCATTTTGCAGGGATCTTCATTTCTGCTGCATAATCGTAACAAAGACTGAACAGGTAGTTGGATGTGGCATAATCCTTTGCCAGATAATGTCTTCCTGCAACATAACCAAGTGTTCTGTAATAGATCATGTTTTTTGGAAAAGTATCTTTGTACGTATCAAAAGCCTTCATCAGTTGAGAATCTTTAATTGGTTTTACCCCTGTACTTCTTTCCAGAAAGTAATAATAACGTACCAGTTGAAACCATAACCGTTGTTTGATGAAAGTATCTTTAGTTTTTTGAAACGCGGTCAGTAAAGACACTTCCATTGATTTTGGTGCAGTGTAATTTGGTTTCTCGTCCCAGCCATAGTATTCCTGATAATTTGCGGAAAATTCTTCAGCAGATTTGGCCAGAGATAGGTATTCAAAGAATGAATTGACCAGTTTTTTATCCAGTTTCTGTTTCTTTAACTGCGGCATGCTGTCGGGAAGGACATTGATTTTGCCTTTGAAGTTCTGATATACAGAATCTATTCCTTTGGCACTGGCTTTCAGCAAGAGGTATTGCAAATCGGTTTTGCTCAATTGCTGTCCAAAGTAATCGTACCATTCTTTTACAATCTGGTCATTGTAACGGGTATTGGTATTGTCGTCTCTGTAAGTGTAATCTTTGGTGTAATAAGTAGAAAAATCGCTATAAAAGAACGGGGTATATTCTTTAGCGACAAAGGCTTCCGGACTAAAGCTGGAATAGTCATCGCTATAGCCGTAATCTGCACAGGCCCAGACCACTCCACCTACAGAGAGGGTACTAAGGCTAAAAATGAGCAGAAATTTCTTCGAAATCCGCTGTTTTAAATGTTGAAAGGTCGAGGTTGCCAATTTCATAATAGATGATGGTTTTTTGTTCTTCTTTATTCAAATGTTCGGCCAATTGTATGGTGGCCTGTTCTAATAATGCTTTGTCTGTTTCTTCCAGTTTGAAAAGATCGTCCGTTTTCACATAAATCCCTTCGGTAAAAAAGCTTTTTAATGCTCTATAGACGTTTTTATGCGCTGTAGGCTGAAAGTTTTCTGGGTTATGGAGCTCCTTCTTCCCGATTTTTCCATATACCTGGATGATCTGGCCATCTCTGATATGTATAGACCAGGAGAAAAGGGGTAAAGCAATGTTCAAAGGTAAGGTGTATTTCGGAAGATAGCTGATATAAGTTGCTGCATCTTTAGGATTGTAGATCGAGTTCGGATCCTGAGGGTTGGGCGAGAGTTTACCCATATTGTAAAACATGAGCACTCCTTTGTCTACAGGAGGAACTCCGGTACGGAGCTGATATTTTACCTGGTGCAGCCTGATGGTGGCCTCAAGCTGCTTGTTGCTGATGGCTTTAAATGATTTTAAAAACTGGAAGTACTTTTCCTTTGTGCCCAGGGTCCAGTCGCAATCAAATTGCACGCGTTGATAGTTGATTTTTTGTGCTGCTGCGAGGCGCTGCAACAATTGATTGCTTTGCATGGCAAGACTATCGATCCCTGCCGGACTTAATTTTTCAAATGTCTGATTGGTAATGAAAATAACAGGAATGATCTTCTCTGTCTTAACGGCTTCCTTAAAGCTAATGATGGCTTCAGGATGTGCCTTTCCTGCAAAGGAATCCCATTTGATGTCAAAAAAGCGGAGATAAAGTTTACCGTGTGCCACTTCATCGAGCAATTGATGCTGTGCTTTATTTAAGTTGAGCTTTTGCTTCCAGTAATAAAATGCAGCATCAGCCTTGCTTTCTCTTTTGCAGGAAGGTAAGGCCAGGAGGATGATCAGTCCAAATAAAAGGCGTTGTAAAAGAGAAAATGGGGGTGTCGTCATTCTGAAGCAGCTCAATTATCAGACAAAGTTAAACTTCTTCGGCAATCTTAAATATTTTTTGGAAATAACAATTATTGCTTTACCTTTGTACTGTAATAAAAATAATTACAGAATGAACAATGCAAGATTTGCCATTTCTTTACACATCCTGACTTTGCTTGAAAAAGGAAAAGGGGAATTGATGTCCTCGGATTATATCGCAGGGAGTGTTAACATCAATCCTGTTCTGATCAGGAAGGAGTTGATTACCTTAAAAGATCATGGTTTCGTAGGAAGCAAGGAAGGTAAAAATGGAGGTAGTTTTTTGGCTAAACCAGCGAATACGATTACTTTAGATCAGGTTTACGCTGCAGTAAGACAAAATCATTTGTTGGGTACATCTAAAAATGAGCCGAATCCACAGTGTCCGGTGGGCAAGCAGGTAAGTCAACATTTAAAAGCATTGTATGACGATACAGAACGGGTATTAATTAATGAATTGTCTAAAAAAACATTGGCTGATTTCAGCGATCAGTTTGATTGATTTTTTTATCCATAACTGTAATAAATAACATTACAATATTGTTAACATAAAAATAGAAAACATGAAAGTATCATTAATTGGAGCAAGCGGGTTTGTAGGCGCAAATATTTTAGAAGAACTGTTAAACCGTGGTCATCAGGTGACTGGAATTGTAAGGGATGCAGCAAAAGTAAAACAAAGTAATACCGGGCTTGTCCTGAAAGAAGTAGATGTATTAAATACTGAAGCACTTCAGGCTGCTATTGAAGGCTCGGATGCAGTAGTTAGTGCTTTTAATGCAGGATGGACCAATCCGAACCTTTATCAGGATTTTGTGGCTGGCTCCGAAGCGATTCAAAAAGCGGTTAAGGCTTCAGATGTAAACCGTCTGATCGTAATTGGTGGTGCAGGAAGTTTAGAGATTGATGGAAATCAATTGGTAGACGGACCCGATTTCCCTGCTGACTATAAAGCCGGTGCTACTGCTGCAAGAGATTACCTGAATACCATCAAAAAAGAAGAAGAACTGGAATGGACTTTCTTTAGCCCGGCTATTGAAATGCATCTTGGTATCACTACCGGACGTACCGGCCAGTATCGTTTGGGTGCAAATAGCCCTGTCTTCAATGAAGAAGGCAGAAGCATTCTTTCTGTGCAGGATTTGGCAGTTGTAATTGCCGATGAACTGGAAAATAACAAACATCCAAAACAAAGATTCACTGCAGCTTACTAGGCAGGAAATGATCGGGCTGTCTGAAGGTTAATTTTTCGGACAGCCTTTTCTTTGTCTTAAAATTCAGATAAAGACTAGCATTTCACTAGATATTGTCTTACTTTTGCGGCGAATATAGATTCGGATGCCAGGAAAGATCATTAGAAAACATTACCGCAGAGCAAGGTATGTATTATACCGGGAGACATTAATTGATGCAAAGGAGCATATTTTAACCTTTATCGGTTCATTTGTTGGCATTGGTTTGATTGGCTTGCTGAACAGTCAGTATCTCGTTGCCAACGATAACCTTTTCCTGATCGGTTCTTTTGGCGCTTCTTCGGTATTGATCTATGGGATCATCAACAGCCCTTTGGCGCAACCAAGAAACCTGATCGGGGGCCATGTGATCTCTGCCATTATTGGGGTGACCATTCTGAAACTTTTTCCAAATGAGCTTTGGTTTGCCGGAGCTTTAGCGGTTTCTCTTTCCATTGTGGCAATGCAGATCACGAAGACACTTCATCCGCCTGGCGGTGCCACAGCCTTAATCGCCGTCACGGGCGGAGTAAAGATTAAAGCGATGGGGTACCTCTATGTGTTTTCTCCTGTATTTACCGGGGTATTGATCTTATTTATGGTCGCATTGGTTTTTAATAACCTGCGTCATAGAAAATATCCTGCAAAACCGATCTTTAAAAGAAGAAGAATTCATAAACCTTTATAATTCCATTTTTTTTATTCCCATGGCATATTGAATCCCGCCAAGGAGGTGTTGTAAGAAGAGCGGATCCGTATAAGATTCATTGGTATGGCCCAATCCGGTGTAAAATGACCTTCCGCCATCAAAATCATGATACCATGCCATAGGATGATTGTTTCCATTGCTGCCTCCCTGATAGCTGCTCTCGTCGATGCTGATCAGTACTTTCAAATCAGTGGAAATGTCTTTGAAATTATACCATTCGTCTTTCCTTTTCCAGATTTCTGGTAAATGTCTGGTCGAAATAGTTTTTCTGTTGAGCACTTTGAGTTCTGCAATTTGCTGTGCAGGATGTTTTACGAAATAAGCCCCTACAAGTTTTCCAAACCAGGGCCAGTCGAATTCTGTATCTGTGGCTGCATGAACTCCTGCAAAACCACCTCCTGATCTGATGTATTGCTCAAATGCTTTTTCCTGTTGTTCATTAAAAATATCTCCGGTAGTGTTGAGGAATACCACTGCGGCGTACTGTTTAAGATTTTCTGTATTGATTTTATTGGCATCAGTAGTCGTATCTGCAATAAACTTATTTTCCATAGCCAGGCGTTGAATGGCTAAAATTCCATCCGGAATAGAGGTATGGTGAAATCCTGAGGTTTTAGAAAATACCAGGATCTTCTTCTTTTTTGCAAAGCTGCTGTTGAAAGCAAATAGCAAGAGTATCGTTATGGCGACAAATTGGAATGATTTAAGCATGTTGAAGGGTTTAAATTATAAATATATCATTTATCCTTTATATTCTGCAACGATCAAATAGTCACCCTTCTTTAAAAGAAGATAGCCGTATTCGTAACAGTAATGGTAAACACTTCCCTCTTTGTTTTTATAGATATGCGTAAAATAGTCGAAGCTGAAGCCCTTTAATAACAGATCTTGCTTACTGATGATGGTTTTTTTTTCAGGATTTAAGCTTTTTAAGATCCTCCTGTTCTTTTTGAGAATTTTACTAATGGTCTTTACTGACTCCTGGTCCTTGCCTTTGCAGCCGTTATTATAATTGTTACGGCAGTGCTGGTTGCAGAACTTTTGATCGGATCGACCCTTTAAAGGCAGCTCACAGTCTAAACAAAATCTTTCCATTTGTTCCAAATTACAGGTAAAACAAGTTTAAGTTAATTAAATTTCTTAATTAACCGTTTATAAGCGCTTATAAACGGTTAAAAGAAGGTTTGATGTTTTTAAAATACAGAGGTTTGTCTTGTCAGTAATCGGAGTGGTTGCTGTTCGTTAAACAATTTATTACTTAAAAAATTTAAAGATGAAAAATTTCAGAAACACGGTGTATTTAACAGGTCTTGTAGGAACAGATCCGATCGTAGTGAACTTCTCTGATGAGAAAAAAGTAGCAAGGGTAAGCCTTGCGATTAATGAGTTTTATAAAAATAGTGCGGGGGAGGCAGTATGCCAGACCCAATGGTTTAACCTGGTGTTCTGGAATAAAAGAGCTGAGCTCGCAGAGCAACTGATTAAAAAGGGGGTAGGGATTAGTATTGAAGGGAGTTTAAATGCACAAAGCTATACCGATAAAAAAGGAGAGCAGCGTTTTACTACAGAGATCTTTGTGAGTCATTTGGAACTGCTGGAAAAAACAGAGGGTTAAACAGATTTGGTACTGATGGCTTCAGCTGGGAATAGCCATCAGTACCTGTTTGATCTTTTTTTAAACTGTACAGTTAAACCTGCATAAAAGTTCCTGGTGGCTGCGGCATTGTAAAAGCGGTCATTTGCGGCATTAAGGTCGTTTCCAAGGCTGTATTTCTCATTTAGTAAGTTGTCTGCGCCTATGAAGAGGGAGATGGGGAATGAGGTCTGGCTGGTAGGATTCCATTTCCAGCCAAGCTTTGCCTGGATGAGGTGGTATTTTTTTGCATGAGCAGTATTCGCGTCGTTTAAGGGGAGAGAAGAAGTATAATTGTGCTGGGTAAATAAATACCAATTGCCAGCGAATTGCAGGTCAGCACTACTGATGAGCATGTTTTTGGGAACACCTGTTAAACTGTTACCGGAGTAATCTGTGGTTTTGTCGCTGTAATGGCTGAATTTAAAATGACTCAGCGTGTAAGCATTGCGCAATTCTAAGCCCCGGATAAATTTTGAAGCGTTAGTGGGAACGAGCCAAAAGGAGATGGAACTTTCCAGCCCAAATTGTTTTGTTCCTCCGGCATTGATGAAATATTCATTGTTTTCAGCGTTGAGCCGTCTGACAATCGCACTTTGGAGGCGGTAGTGGAAAGCAGTAAGATCGATTTGTATGTGTTCATCCTGATAACGGATACCGGTTTCATAATTCCATCCTGATTCTGGTTGCAGGTTGGTGTTTATTAAATTGTCCGATGCCCTTACCTCACTTATGGTGGGCGGGGAATATCCTTTGCTAACTGAACTGCGTAAGGACAGGCCTGGATTGATGACATAAGACAATGCCATTCTTGGCATAAATTGAGTGTCGAAGCGGTTGGTCTTTTTATCAGTCAATATGGGAAAACTACTTTTATACATATACTGATAGAAATTAGCACTTGCAGACAATTCGAACAGCCATTTTTGATGCAGGTCAATTGTCAATTGGGCGAAAGCAACATTGGAACTTGCTTTTAGCTTGTCAGCGGCTTTGAGTGCTGTGGGCTGACCCTGATTATTGCCGTAGTTATCAATATCGGAAGCAGTTTGCATGCTTTCCAGTCCGAGGTTGAATTTATAATGCAGTTGGCCGGTTTCTTTCTGATATTCCAGGTAAGTACGTAAACCTAGAGTGAATTCCTTCCTTTTTTCATAATTGGTGATGAAAGGGTTTTTGAAGTCGGTATAAGAAGAGAAGAGAGAGGCCACATGTTTGAGCCTGTTGTTGATTTGCCAGGTATGAGAGATGCCACCGAACAGGGTCTTACTGTAGATCCCGGCTTTTTGTTCTATTGCACTTTTAAGTGCTCCTGCTGCGGGCCTGGATCCTTTGGGTTGTTCATTGTATTGCGATTCAGTTAATCCGCCTGGCGTGTTGTAATGCAGGTCAGAATAGAAGAGCAATGCCTTCAGGCTTCTGTCTTTTGCGTAATCATATTTTTGCAGGGCCTGAACATATTTTCTATCCATGCCGCTATGGTCCCGATATCCATCGCTACGTTGGTAGGACTGGGTGATATTGAGGCTGTATTTTTTGAATTGCTGTCCAAGGCTTAAATTTTGCCGGAAGGTACCATAAGCTCCTCCTTCCAGTTTTAGGTTGACCGCAGTGCTGTCGATGGTGTTTTCCTGTGCCTGAATCAAAACCACCCCTCCTGAATTTGCCCCATAAATACTTCCTTGCGGGCCTTTTAATACCTGGATCTGATGGGTTCCTGCAAGTTCAAGGGCATTGAGGTAACTGTTTCCTCCAGCATCTGTTAAGGGGAAGTCATCAAAATAGATTTTCACATTCCGGACACCAAACGGAGAGCGGAGTAAACTTCCTCTGATGGATAAACGGTAACTTCCCGGAGAACGTTCTTCCATTCTGAGTCCGGAAAGGGTATTCACCACCGAGACAAAAGATCCACCAGGTTGTTGCTCCAGTACGGAGGGGCTGATCAGGCCTACCGAGCCAGTTGCTCTTAATAAGGGTTGCGTAGAAAAATAGGGTCTGATCTGAACCTCGGATAAGCGCTTTGTCGTATCCTGCCGCTGCTGTGCAAAGGCGGAAAACGAAAGTAACAATAACGAGGTGCTTAAAAGTGTTTTCATCTTTAGCAAAGCTAAAATTTATGTCCAAAGAAATGTGGCTTTGGCTGGCTATTTTGTCTTTAATTTTAGCAATATTTGAACTGATTGCAAACTGCTTCTGGGTGGCTATGGAGTACCCCATAGCCACCCAGAAGCGTGTTGAAGACGGGTAAGTGATTAGAGGACAGTTGGTTTGAAATGATCAGCTTGTGTTTATCCTTCCTGTATTAGCAATTTCTTTTACAGAGGAAAACCTGATTTTATCCACATGCTCGTATCCGTCCCACGAACTACATATATGATTAACGGATTATATTCTTAAAGTTTTGCGGGTATAAGTCCTTTATGTTTTTGTGATTTATACACATGATGTTTTCTAGGGTATATTTAAGCCACTGAAATGGGTTCACTTCATGCTTTTTGCAGATTGCAAAGAAAGAGTATACCATAGTTGCTCTTTGCGCTGCCTCGTGGCTTCCCACAGACAGGTGATTTTTTCTGCCCAGACATGCAGGGTGGATTGCATTTTCCACGAAGTTATTATCAATTTGCAGTGTACCATTATGCAGATAAGGCATCAGCCATGGCCTTGCCGATCTGGATCTTCGGCAAAAGGTATTTTATTTTCTGGAAGAACCATTTTCCCATCTCATCGATTATTGGGAGAGATTCTTTAAGGCAAAGTTCCTTGATTGATACAACATCCAACTGACGTTCCCTAGCTACTCTCCCTACGGGTACGATTTTTGAATCAGTGTCAGCGCTTTCTCTGCTCTAGGCCTGTCATTGTCTAATGATTTCTCGAATTCCCTGCGTGCATGCGCCGAGCAGGCAAGATGGGTTATATCTTTACTGTGGCCATATTTTTCAAAGACTACATAGCCATCGGTCTGAAGATAGCCCTTGAAGGTTCCAGGAATAGACAACGGTGCAAGCTGGCCAGGGGTGGGACTATAATCAAACAGTACAGTTTCCTCCAACGCTTCTTTGGTCCAGCCATCAATAGTTGAGGAAGCGATTTGAATATTCTCCCGGGCAAAGCGTTGTTTTTGACGATATAGTGGAAGGTAGTCAACGTACTTATCTACAAGTATGGATGCTAACAGACCATGCTCCAGACAATATTGCTTTTTGGATTTGTCACTTAAGCACCAGTCCTCGATCATTGCAGACATTGCACCACGTTTGATTTCTAAATTATTCATGCACGCAAAACTAAATCTCGATGGTCGGCTTCACAATATGTACTGAATAGGGTGGATACATTAAACGCAAGTTTTTCTATTAACTGGATCTGCCGAAATCGAACAAAAAGTCCAAAATTAGTTGGATCTCTTATATCAGCGATTTGTAGGGTTGTTAATATTGCTTATGAATTGCAACGACCATTGACAGGGGATCCTAAAAAAGAGTAGTTTGACAATGTTTCTGTAAATATTTTACAACCTTATATGGTTGTGGGGGTGATAACTATTTGGCGCTTAGATTTTTTGCGTAATTACGAAGACAAAGTATATTATTTCTATAATTAAGATATCGTTAACTTAGGTGGGTTACTGATGTTTTATTATTTCTTTGGGAATCCAGGTCTTGTATTTTTTGACCTCATGTTTTGCAGTTTTGGAAACGGGTATTTGCCAAATCTCGAAAAAATCGGTTAAGTTGGAATTGGTTGCTTCGCATATGCTGGTAAACCATAGGTCTATCTTGTCTTGATTTGATTTCGGATAGGCTACTTTTGGCAGCGCCCTGTATTTTCTATAGACTTTTTTGATGGCCTCCCATCCAAAGAAATCAACGATTTGGATATACATTGATAAGCCGAGAAAAGGGTCGTTTTTCCAGTTTTTGAACGAAGGAGTACCGTTCAGATATTGCCTCATATTTTCTGAGAATTTTTGTTTGTCGGGATACTTTTCGTTGTTGAATAACTTTTTATTTAACACCTGGTCATAAGTGAACAGTGTAAATAGATTTACGGTAATTTCCTCTAGGCCTGAGAAGTCTAAATCCTTAAACTGATGTCTGTGTCCAATCTCATGGAAATGTCCCCATGATCCTTCTTTTTCTAGCCTGTCGACATCGAGCATGAGTTGGAGGCTTTTATCATCCGGAATAACTATTTCCTCTCTTGTTGTAAACATATATCCAAAGGCAATTTCGGAGTCCACAATAATGCTTTCCGGGTGAATTCTTTTTGGGGATATAGCAGCGAGATCTGCATTTGCATTCATCACCTTGTCCCAAAATTCCAGAATTTTTTCTGGGTCTTCCATGGTTCTGATGTGAGCAGATGGGACCGTAAAAATGACATTATCTGTAGCCAGCTCTGCCCATGGGGCCGGGTAGTTACGGATACTTGTTTTCCATTGTTCTTTTGTAGTTTTATGGAGGTCGAATCGCGGAGCTTTGACCGCCCCCGTCAGAGTGAAACTAATTTCTTTTAGACTGCTGTTATCCGCTATACAAATCGATAGTAATCCGCCGTAAGGGGAATATACTTCAGTTTGTTTTTTGTTTAATTCAAAAGTTCTAGTAAGCTTATGACCATCTCTATTGATAGAGTCCAGTTCCGAGAGGTCATAACGGTGTACGCCAATTCTTGCCTTTAGCGATTGCGTAATATATGATTCGTCTAAGGTAATCAGAACGCGTTCACCGGCTGGTATGTAGAAGCCAGTACGATGTGGACGAAAGTAAACTGGATAAGGTTCAGGAAGTCCTTGGGAACCGACTCTGACAGGAATGGTGATGAGCTCATTTTTTGTTCGTAATACTCTGTCTGCTGGTATTGTACCTGGAAAATTTTTATAGTTTTCGGCTTTGGCAGTTGGGTTATTTAAATAAATCTTCTCCGCTAGTAACCCCTTAAACCTGTACCCCCATTTTTGTTCATTATTACTAATCCTTAGAGGTTTTTCTTTAGAGGGAAGTAGTACGCTATCAGCATACTTAAAGTGTTTTTTTACCAATCCAAGGATATGAGAGTTACTTTCATTATTCTCAAACATCAGATCGATGGTTGGTTGGATGACATAAGGGGTTAAATAATAGTCAACCCTATCCGGATCATTACTGATCAGCCAGGGTAGTAATGTTAGCGGATGTAAATATGGAGGAATTGTATCTGCTGTTAGGTTTTTTTCGGTCAGTCGCCCGTTGAACAAGGGATTTATTTTATTAGATAATCCCGATTTGAGAAATAGTGTATTTATGTTTAATTGCTTGACCTCGGATTCTTTTCCACCCCATTTCAGTTTTCCATAAGGAGAGCCAAATACAAGATTTCCACCATTTCTGATATAATCTTCTATGTTTTTTAGTATTTCAGGATTTTTGATATCCCGGGTCAGGAAAATGACAGAGGTGTTTTTTAAGATCTTGTGCTTATCAATGCGGTAGTAATTGCATTTGTTTTTTATGAGAGAAATGAAGTCCTCCATATCGTCATCGAATACACCTATCAGTGGTTCTGCGCGCTTTTTTAGTGGTCTGGCCCAAGAAAGGATACTGTCAATACCTTTGGTCACGTTTTGATCATTAAGCATCGGTTTTCTAAAGTATGCAGAGGATCCAATTAATAATATTTTTCCTTTACCTAAATGGGAGGAAGCGATGGCGGTAAGCTTCATCTTTGTATTGGCACTTGGTCTGAAGGTACTTAATATTTTAGGCTGTTCATTGATGATATATACTGCTGAAAACATAAATGAACTATCTGGCTTAGGGAGATCTCCCAGCGTTTTAAGTGTCGCTGGATTTTCTTGTTGTTGCGCTTGAAGTGCATTCGAATACAAAAATAGAATACAAACAATGGTTTTTATGATCTTAATATAAGCCATGTTTTAAGATGAAGGAGCTAGGTTTCCTATTAGTTTTAATCTATAGTTTGTCAGAATGCAAATGAATAAGCTCCGGTTGCTTTTTGCGATATTATTGAGCATTTCCTCACTGAGTATGGGAATTCGATAAATTTGGTTTAAAAATATATTTTCATCTGATTCAAGAATTGTGTTTAATCCGATGAGAACAAATTTCGCCGCAAGATTAACACATATTTCTTCTATTCTCATTCTCCAGCTGCTATTTATAAATTGTTTGATTGTTAATGAAAGTAAAACTGCAAGCTCATAGTATTGGGATAAAGAAATCTGACCTTTAATGGCAACTTCATCGCAATTCTCTTCGAAGAAAGATAATGTTTGCTCCATTGTTGGATAAAAGTTATTCATCATAAGCCTTTCACTCATACAGGTACTTCTTAAATAGCTCATTTTAAGCATTATTCTAATCTTGTTCTCAAGGTTTTGAAAATGAGTTTCCCCTATTAGAATTTCTTTGCAGAGCCTATTAACAAGTGTGTTTAAAAGCTTGAATATTGGCATTTTTCTGTAAAAAACTTCGTTTTGATTTCTACTTAGACTTCTAATTTGGTAATAATTTATTAATTCTAGAAATTTATCTACTTCTATTTGCTTGCAGTAAATTTTAGTTAATGTATGTCTGTAGATTATATCCTCAATATCCTCAAGTATCTGGTCACTGTTAATGTAGAGCAAATTGTTCTGGGCACAGAATTCAATTAGCCATCCAATGCCCATCAACCCATTGGCAAAAGAAATATCTTCAGTTGAGTCTATATGGTCGGTTAATTTATCCAATTGGGATTCACCTCTTTCTCTTGATTTTAGACAGCCATTGTTATGGCTAATTAAAAAATTTAGAAGTATACTTCCTGCTAATCCGTCTGCTAATCCAAGTTTTACGTCTATGTGTTTGATTAATTTCATTAATTATTTTTGAACTTGAATAGATTAAATGAATTGGAAAATGTACTGACATGTGCATCTCTTTGAAGTGATTCTATAAACTTTGGATATATCAGACCCGAATCTGCCAGTGCTTGCTTTAAGATGTCTCTTTTAACAATAAATATTTCGGGGCTCTCACAATTGACTTTTTCAAATTTCCCAAGATTTAGCTTTAGGAGTTGATCGTCCAAAAATTCAGGGAAATATTGCTCAAAAATTGAATCTATTTCATAATTATGTGTTGTTTGAAAGCAGATTTTATCTTCCAGATTATTTTGGTTTTCCTCTAGAATATGTTGTAGAGTATGTTTTTCGAGGAGGTATTCTACTCGATATATCAGATAGGAACTTGCTATTTCCTTTTGTTCTAAGGTCTCTAAAAACGATGTTGAAATTTTAGCGTTGCCATTTTCATCAGTTTCAATTGAACAGGCTTTTATTCGACAGTCATAATTTTTCAAAATATAACTGCTTTGTATAGCAAGTAACCTTTCTGATTTTTTATTTATTATTAGGATAATGTTGGTTTGTCCTAATCTCTTTCTCTTTGAATCTAACTCTTTTCTTCTTTTTTTTATTGCTAAAACGACTTGATAGCTACAATTTTGCGATGAAACATGATCAAGGCTATCATACCATGGCATGTTATGAAAGTATTTCGTTTTATTAAAAACCTTTGAATTGTCTTTATTCCCTGTATAGTGAAGTATGGAGTTTGTTTTCCAATCCGCTATCGGATTACTCGCCCAGGAAAAATTCAGCTCAGTATGTATTTCAACTTTTTTTTGAAAATAATAGAGATTCCAAAGAAGAGACCACATATCCGCGCACCATGTTTGTATACCACTATGGTTACTTTTGAAGCTTTTTGTGTTCTGATAATTTTTGTCCCAAAGATCGTCGTTAAAAGTTGACATGTGATTGAATAATGCTTCTGAATCCTTCTCAACTTTTTCCCAAAACATTGCAGGTAAATTTCTCAATAAATATTGTGCTCCTCCAACATGGTTGTCATTGGCGTATAAGGTAGCAACTTTGATTCCAACAATATCAACCATGCTTTGAAGCAAAATTTCAGAGGATACATGCTTAATATACTTTGTGTCAAGGTAGCTTCTAGTGTCTGATACATAGCATGTGTCGTTGTCTGGTGTGTGGTAAATCTCTGGTATCCTGCTGAATAAGACATCTGAATCTATATAAAATATGGCTTCCTTTTCCAAGGATGGATTTGTTAAGAAATGTTTATGAATAATGTGGGGCCTGATAGATGAAGCGTATTTTTTTTCAGAACGTGTATCTGAGTATGTATAAATGCATGCAAGGTGATCGTTTTGTCGTCTAAACTCTTCCAAATTCGCATTTTCGCCAACAATAGGGTCATAGGCTATAAGAACATTTATGTTTTTTTTTGCGACTCCTAGGTCGTTAAGGTTTCTTAGTTGTAATTCTAGTTGCCATAGGAAATATATATTGTCTGGCTGAGCAGTTAAATATATTGTCTGATTCATCTGGTGATGTTTAAAGTCAAATTTCCATTAATTGATTCGTTGTTGTAAAAATAAAGAAATATTTTACATTAGGTAAAGTCTTTTTTTTAATGAAGATTTTCCGTGATTTTTATATTTGATTGTCGATTAAAACACGTTTTTCATATCAGTTTGTTTAAGTTAGCTTGTTGATTTTATTTATTGGTTGGTTAAATGCGTATTATTGATAACTATAGTGCAGAATTATTTTTTTTATTTTCAAAATGTAATTTTTAATTTATATATTAGAAATAATTTAAAACTAAACCAATTTTTATATGAAAAAGAATTTTCAAAAATTATCGCTAAAGCCTGAATTATTTGATGCTATGAAGGCGTCTGAAATGAAAAATGTAAAGGGAGGTATTACCGCTAGTGAGACCAAGGCATCTGTAACTGTAATTGATACGGCTTGTTACTTGTGTACAGTTAAAATTACACCAAAACCGTAACTAAAAAAAGGGCTTTTAGCCCTTTTTTTGATTTATATTTAAGCGCATAAATTGCTTTTTTTATTCTTTTGTTTTTAAAGTGAATATGAATTCATTCGCATAGTTGTTTGTTTCAAATGATTCTTGAATAAGGAAGCTTTCCTTGACTGTAAGCGAGGATTTCTTGAGATGTTGTAATGCTATTTTGAGGGAGTCTATGTGGTCAGTCTTTATTAATAGATTATCTCCCCGTGTATTCATTAGTATGTATTTCGGAATGCTCATCTCTGTAAGTTTCTGACTTAGTCTCTCAATATTAAACGGTTTTATGTCGTCTCTTTCTATAACCCATGTTTCTGGTGATAGGACTACGTTTTTATACACAAATCTTGGGGCGTGCTTGAATAGTTTGAGTAAAGGCTTGATAGGGAATTCAAGGTTTACCGGATGATTCTGATATTCTATAAGTGATAAAAATGTATAAACGGGCAATGAATTCTGTAATAGGGAATTGTGTGCGTTAGAGAGTTTCGGGATTATTTCTTTCTGCAGTGTTTTAGAACGTAAAATTATATTTCCATGTTTAACCGAAACGTATATGTCAGATAATAATATAGTTTTCTTTTTTTCGGAATGATTAGATATAATAGCTATTTCATGATCTCTAAAGGTGTCACGGGTGACTACATTAGAGATCTTAATATTTGGAAAATGTAGTATTTCTGCGGTTATTTTACCTTGATATGTGAGGTCTTCGTCCTTTGTTATTAGTTTGATATGGGCTTTAAAATCGTCGTTTAAATGAGAAAATCTCCCTGTTAAGGCGGTAGATGTTCCTAGATGAATTTCCTTTAATAAGATTTGGAAATCCTTAGTGTTGCCGCTATCTATTGTTTCCGCAATGACACTGAATGGTTTTTTTAATATGTTTTCGTTTAAAGAAGGGAAGTCCGAGAAGTCACAGTCTTTAATTTCTATTTCAGTCTTGTTTGTTAGCTTGTATTCTAGATACTTCTTAAGTATTAAGGGGTTCGTTCCATCAACTGAATTTATTGCTCCTTCACTCGAATACCCTTTGTGTTTTATGATTATGTCCGAAAGTAAGTCATCATTTTCCAGTCCCAAGCTACTATGACCGAAAAAACTGATGCCAATATCTCTGTCTAAGGCTTGTTGCAGTTGAATTTCACTATCTCCGTATCTCTCCCTAAACTTATCTCGAAATTGGTCCAGGATGTTGTCGTTGTTTTGTTTTAACCTACTAAGAACTGAAATTGCCGATGAGATATGGTTTACATGTTCTTTTGATAATTCTCCACTTTCCATATTTATTTCGAGATCACACTGGAAATACGATCCTTTATTCTCAAATTCAGCGAGTTCTTTTTTTAGACTGTTTTCAATCTTAATCAATGTATTCAGATTGGTTCCTGCGCGGTTGTTCTTAAGGTTTTGTAACTCGACGTTTAAGCGGTTTAAAAAAACTGTTTTTTTATGTTTTTCAGGTAGAATCTCTTTTATTTTTTTTAAAATAGTGCTTAAAGGATTGGGGTCTGAGGCTGTTGGGAATAAATCGTTTATGAAGATTTTATTTTCTAACAACTCTTGGACGTAGCCTTTCGCTATTTTTTTTTGAATCCCCTGATCTATTAAACTCTGTACAAGCTCACTGAATTGTAAAGGTTTGTCAACCTTTTTGATCAATGCGTCTAAATAGGGATTGTTGTCTGCTTTAAATAGTGAACTGTCAAAGTGGTTCTCTTCCAGATTGGCTTTTATTTTAAAATATTTAATCTTAAATTGTTCGGTTGTTAAGGTTGGGTTAAGAAAGTAATAGCCTTTTTCTGCAATATTGGTTGATTTTAGCAGATCATCTATGACGGCATGGATGACCATCATGTCTAATCTAATGTGAGAGGTATATTGGGATAAAGTATTCCGCTGTAGCTGGTCATTTTCAGTCAAAATTCCCATGGAGCATCCGGCAAATTGTCCAAACGGAACGGCTCTCATACTCATCCTGATAAGGTATTTTGTTATTGTTAGCCTAAATTTCTCATCTGAATAAAGGATTCGCAAATCCTTATTTTGGAGTATATCAAAGAGAAGTGGGCTAGCAAAAAATATCGCTTCTTTGAAAAAATCTGTTTCTATAAACCTTAATATTTCATCTTCATTGGACTGATATATGTTTTTTAAAAAATTCAGAGGAAGAGCTGGGCTTCTTATTACAAATTTATTATAAGGAATATATCTCATTCTTTGATTGCGCCAATTAAAATATCAGATTGTTTTATAAAAGTAGAAAAATATATTAATTTAACGAAGTCAATTTCTGATTTTAATGGTTTTGTTGGTGATTTTTGATAACTTGTTTTTTTAATTTGAAAAAAGGCATAAATATTTAATTTTTTTGGTTCTTGTAAGAAATGAGTGGATATAACAATGATAGGTATGGTGTCTGAAGTAAAGAAATTTATCTCAACAACTGGATTTTTCTACACGGAAATGGATCATAAGTTAATGAATTTAGTTGATGAGTATCTCTTTTATGAGGGGGTGAATTCATCATGCTATAAAATACCATATAAGAATAGATTTTTATTTGTCAAGATTTCAGAGGTAAAATCTGACTTTGATGTACTTGGAGCAGAAGAACTGAAGAAAATATGCAGGATAAATAGTCCATACGTTATGAAGCACTATGATTTTGTTTTCATACCAAGTCATAGTTTAAGTGGTTTTGCCTTTGATTCGGTAATGACAATTTGTGAATTTATAGAAGATACAGATTTTCTAAAGAATTTTGCTTGCCTTCAGGATATGCCTCAGAATATGGATTCTTTCATTCGAAACTTGATTTCTGGCTTTGAGAAGATACACAATAAGGGAGTTCTTCACCGGGATGTGAGTATGAATAATATTGGATTTAAATACATTAATCGTAAGATTTTACCTGTTATTTTAGATATAAACATATTCGTTCCAAAACTTGATAGATCAATTTATTGCAGCCCTGAGTTTTTGCATCAGGAGGTTACCTGCTGGTCGGAATATAAAAAATATCATGAGGAGTGGGCAATGGGTATCCTTTTGTATTTTATATTGACTTTTAACTTTCCTTATACCACACGTATTAGCCGCTCTTTTGACGATTTTTTCATAAAACCAGATCGTTTAAGTTTCTCTCTTAGAGAAGAATATGTTCCTACTAAGTTTTTACCCATATTGAGAACATTATTAGGAAGTTGAATTGGGTTATTATTTTCAGTTTAATCCAGAAGCAAAATGCTGTCCCAATCGGAGACTTCATTTTTTATAATGCTCTTTATCGCTAGAAATACTCCTGGAAATCCTGATAATATAGAATAATTTGTGTCATATTCGCTGACTAGCAGGTCTTCTTTAAGAAGTTCTTTGAGAACTTCTTCGCAGAGGAGAACGGATTTTTGGCGATAAATTTCATCTCCCGTGAGATCAAATATTTTTTTATACATGTATGCAGATGAAGTTATTCCGTGACATAGACATAGTTTATGTTTTGCATTTTTAAAGGTTGTTTCCATTGTTAGACTTTCCTTGATTATTCTATCTGAAATTGTAAATATTTTGTTGTTGTTAAACTTCTTAGCAACTCTTAACAATGGGTAAGCTATACTAAGACGACCAAAGCACCATCCTAAGCCTTCATCAAAGCAAGTTTCATTTCCCTCTGGTATGGCGCATGGAACCCATGTTTTTTCTTGACGATATTCCATTCTGTTGATTAGTGAAAGGGAGATTTCCAGAATTAATTCGTTAATATGTGTTTGTTCAGGACTATTGTACTTTGATAGAACCTGTAATATCCCTGATAGACCATGAGCAATTCCGAAGTTGTAAACATTCGAGTTGGTCAGCGGCCATAGTACTCCATGTTTGTCATATTGAGCGTGTTTCTTTAATGAACAATAATAGTTATCAATGAATTTTTTCTGATTTTTTTGATCAACGGCACTCACCATTATGCCATTTGCCCCATGAAGAAGGTCAAAATTACCGTTATCTATGAAATTGTCAAAGGCCCATAATAAGGGGCTTTTCATTTCTTCAAGATAGGTACTGAGGCTATCATCTTCGTCGAGAAGGTATCTGATGAGCCAGTAGAAACCTGACAATCCATTATGGAAACTAAAATTTATATCTTTTGAATTGTTGATGTAGTTAAAGTGTTTATTGATTAAGGAATACATATTTTCAATGTAAAATTCTTCATCAAACTCCGCCCTAAGATTTTTTAGAAGAATACATAGCCCAGAATCGCCTCCCAGTAGACCAAATTTAAAGACTCCTTTTAAGGTGTAGTCATTTAATTGACGTTTTGTTAGAGCCGCAAGCTTTGATGTAAGAAGAGGATCCTTAGATGGTTTGTCTTTCATGTATTTTTTTTCTCGCTGAAATTGATGAGTATGCCTTCTCCATAAAATAGTATATAATGAATTCCTTTATCCGCTGATCGGAGATCAAAAGCCGATTAAAATGCATGTGAATAATAGATGCTAGTATCGATGCCCTGGAGCCTTTGTCATAAAAATCTATCAGGCCATTTAATTTGAAACAAGGTTCTTTAATATTTTTAGCATAATTTTCGATTAATAAAGATTCTGGGGAGGTTAAGGCCTTAGTGATATCGCTCTCATATTTACGGTATTTAATGTCTAACGCAATCTTTGTGCTTTTATCAAGCTGGTAGTCTTCCTGAAAACTTACGATAGTTTTTCTGCAGAAGAGTATTTTTTGTTCTATATTGAAGTTGAAATTATTAAAGAAGAAATCGCAAATTTCTATTGAGAAAAGCCATCTGATGTTGAAATTTTGATTTTTGATTACTTCTAGGCAATTGACGCTGTCATTATGAAAAATTTGTTCTACGAGGTTGATGGAATAGCGTCCATAACGATCCATTTCTCTCTCATAAGGTTCAATAGCGACCTTCCAAAATACTTTGTCTGTCACTTTGCTGGATATTATTCTATTAATTTTATCCATTACCTTGTTTAAATGTTGTTGAGCTGTTAAATGAAACCGTAATCTAATATGGTATTCTGGATCCTTATACCTGATAAAGAAAAATTTATCAATTAATTTATTATGTGATATTTCATAAACCATTTCCAGTAACTCAGTGCATAGAAATTTGTCTAATGTAATCTGCCCGGAATAGATTTTTATATATATCCATTCCTGACCAAGTAAGAATTTTTCAGGAATTTCAATTTTGTTCGTTTTAAGCATTAAATTGGGCTGTGATTTTTGTACAAATTAGTTTTTTATAAAAAAAAAATGATTTTGAACTGTTGTTGAAGTTTTGTTTTTTTTGTGCGTTTCACTAAACTATTCTTGTGATTCGTTATTTCTTTTGACTATGATCTGTGGATAAGAATACTTTCTATTGCTGCAGAAATATATTCTTTATGGTGTGATAAGATTCAATTATGCTTATTCTATACTAATGTCTCATAAAACGGTTTTTTTAATTTGGGTGATACTAATGTACCTTTTTATTTTTAAATATTAAGCCGTAGCTGTATAAATTGATTTTTGTAGATACAATATTTTTTTTGAGTGATTTTCATCTTTTTTTGCTCGATCAAACAAGGATCCTTCATCCGTCAAATATGTTCAGCAGTGTGTTGTTGCGTTGCTTGATTTGCAAATAGAAATGGTTGATCTAGTCATCTCTGTAAATCGGTTTTGATGAATGAGTTTAGTCTGATAAAGGTGGCCATCTTGGGTCGATGCTAATCGTATTTTGCTTTTTCTTTCGGAAACTTCATTAGTAAAATAGCCTTCATTTCGGTCCGTATTTGAATGTGTACTGCATTCCCGGATGTGCCTACAAACGATTTAATCTTCATAACTGTTTAATTTGTTTGAAGACTATTTCAGTATCCCAAGGCTCTTTATTATTCCCAGATGATGCGCAAGCAATAATGGCTCCAAAAGGACTGTTTGAAATTTTAAGGTCAAATAAAAAGTCTCGGTATGTTTAAACCAAGTAAAGGTGCGCAATACTATCCTGTCATTAAATAGGTAGCGGAAATATGTGTTAAAAATGGGCATGATATCTTGAATGTCTTTTTAACTATTGCTAAATTAAGATCTAATTATTTTTAACTTTTTTTAACCTTTTGATGCGCAATTGTGTTCGTTAATTATTTCAACTTTACTTCATAATATAAAATGTATGAAGAAGCTCTTGTTCCTGTTACTATGCCTGCTTTCCACAAGTATGGCCTTTTCTCAACAATTTATCCTTAAAGGCGTTACTTCCGATCTTCAAAAGAATATACTTCCCTTTGCCAGTATCTATATTCAGGGTACAAGTAAAGGTACTTCTGCAAATACCAATGGAGAATTTCAACTTAAGCTTGAAAAAGGAAAATACAATTTGGTATTCAGGGCGGTAGGTTATAAACAGCTGATAAAGGAGGTTGAGATCAGCAAGGATACTGATTTGTCTGTCGCAATGGAAGCAGAAGCCTATCAGTTAAAGGATGTAGTGATCAAAGTCAATGCCGAAGATCCTGCTTACGAAATCATCAGGAATGCGATCAAAAAACGTAAGGGGCATTTAAAAGAAGTGGAATCTTATTCTTGTGATACTTATATCAAAGGGGTGGCCAAACTCAAAAACGCGCCAAAAAAATTCCTGGGTATGGAGGTACAGGGGCAATTAAAAGATCTGGGGCTCGACTCTGGCAAAAGGGGGATACTTTTTCTGTCAGAATCCGTTTCTAAGTTTAACTTCCAGCAGCCCAACAAAATTAATGAAGAAATGATTTCTTCAAAGGTGAGCGGGAACAGCAATGGTTTTAGTTTTAACCAGGCTACCGATTTTTTGGTCAGTTTTTATAAGAATACAGTGGAGATCAGCGACCTGAGTCGTGTAGGTTTCGTTTCTCCAATTGCAGATAATGCCATGCTGTTTTATCGTTATAAGTTCATCGGGACTTTCAGGGAAGGCAATGACTGGATCAATAAAATACAGGTCATCTCCAGACGTAAATACGATCAGGTCTTTAACGGCTATATCTATATCATTGACGACAGCTGGAGGATTCATAGCGCTGATCTGGAGCTGACCAACAATTCTATGATCGAAGGGATTGATACACTCCGGATCAAACAACAGTTTATTCCTGTGAAAAATGGAAAATGGATGCTGGCCAGTCAGCGTTACGATTACTCCGGTGGGATTTTTAGCTTCAAATTTATGGGTACCTATACCGGTGTGTTTAGTAACTATAACATTGAACCCAATTTTCCGCCAAAGTTCTTTACCAACAGAGTGTTGAAGGTAAATGCCGATGCCAATAAGAAAGATTCTGCCTATTGGGCAGGAATACGCCCCATATTGTTAACTCCGGAAGAAAGCAGGGATTATGTAAAAAAGGACAGTCTCAAATTGTGGAGGAGTTCCGACCGGTACCAGGATTCTATTGATAGAAAAGCAAATAAATTTAAGTTCTTTAAGGCTTTGACATTGGGTTATACCCATCAGAATACCAAGAAAAAGGAAGTATGGAACATCAGTGGACCGCTTTTTAGTCTCAACTATAATACAATCGAAGGTTGGGTGTATAGTCCCGGACTAACCTATAGAAAGACACTGAAGGATAGTACTGTACTTATCGCAAAAGTCAATGGACGTTATGGTTTTGAAAATAAAAAGCTGAGTGCAAATGCGAGCCTGGGGTATGTTTACGACCGGAAACACAATGGCTATATCGGCTTAAGCGGAGGAACAAGTTATGCTGACTTTAACAGCAATTACATGGCGATACCGCCGCTTTTTAATACAATAAGTACTTTGTTTTCGAAAGAGAATATCTTAAAACTGTATAAAAAGGATTTTGTAAATGTCTTTTCGGGAAGGGAGCTGAGTAATGGATTATACCTTTCAGGTAATGTGGAGTATGCCAGTAGAACTCCTTTAGTCAATACTTCGTTCAGAACAACAAGACGCTTCCCTGATAAGGAGTTTACTGCCAATAATCCCTATCCTACAGCGGGGAATGATGCTGCTTTTAACGCACACAAAGCCCTGACCATTGGAGTATCTTTAAATATAGCTTTTGCACAGACCTATATCGAACGTCCTGATTTTAATGTCAAACAAGGTTCTGTTTATCCAAAGCTTCAGCTGGATTACCGCAAAGGGATAAAAGGCGTATTAAACTCTGATGTAGATTTTGATTATGTAGGCGCCCGTATCTTTGACTCCAATAAGAAACTGGGAATCCTTGGCGCTTTCAGGTATAGTGTAGCTGGGGGTAAATTCCTCAACAGAAACAAAATGTATTATATGGATTTCAAGCATTTTGCCGGAAGTGATATCTTTGTCTATACTCAGTTTGCCGATGGTTTTATGATGCTCAGCCCATATGAATTCAGCACGGGAAAGCAGTTTTTAGAAGCGCATTTTGAACACAATTTTGGAGGTTTGTTTTTAAGCAAGATCCCTTTGTTTAAAAAACTAAAGCTGGAAGAGGTGATTGGTGTGAATTACCTGCGCTCTGATGTGATTAAGAATTATACGGAGGCTTATATTGGTGTACAGCGATTCGGCTTAAGATTGAATTTTGTAAAGAACTTTAATTACAATAACAGAAGTAGTACCGGATTTAGAATATCAGCTGCATTATAATAAAAAACCTGTTGGCTCTGCCAACAGGTTTTTTGTCTTAAAAAAGACTAAGCTAATTTTGCTTGTAGATTCTCATCAATAGCTGCTAAGAATTCTTCAGTATATAAGTAGTGTTTGCCATGCTCAACTTTGTTGCCATGGATACAAACCGCTAAATCTTTAGTCATTTTTCCGCTTTCTACAGTTTCAATACAAACCTGCTCTAAAGCCTGACAGAATTTAACCAATTCCTGGTTGTTGTCTAAAATACCACGGAACTCTAAACCTCTTGTCCATGCGAAGATCGAAGCAATAGGGTTAGTCGAAGTAGGTTTTCCAGCCTGGTGGTCACGGTAGTGACGGGTAACGGTACCATGTGCTGCTTCCGCTTCCATCGTTTTTCCGTCTGGTGTGATCAACACAGATGTCATTAGTCCTAATGAGCCAAATCCTTGTGCTACCGTGTCAGACTGAACATCTCCGTCATAGTTTTTACAAGCCCATACAAAGTTACCATTCCATTTTAATGCAGATGCAACCATGTCATCGATCAAACGGTGCTCATAAGTAATTCCTGCTGCATCAAATCTTGCTTTGAAGTCGTTTTCATAGATCTCCTGGAAGATATCTTTGAAACGTCCGTCGTATTTTTTAAGAATGGTATTTTTTGTAGATAGGTATAAAGGCCATTTTTTGCTCAATGCCTGGTTAAAACATGCATTAGCGAAACCACGGATACTTTCGTCAGTATTATACATGGCTAGTGCAACACCATCACCTTTGAAGTTGTATACATCAAATGATTGAACCTCGCTGCCATCTTCAGGAGTGAAGGTTAAGGTTAATTTACCTTTTCCTTTAGTCACCAAATCAGTAGCACGGTATTGATCACCAAAAGCATGACGGCCGATACAGATCGGTGCAGTCCAGTTTGGTACTAAACGCGGAACATTGCTCATCACAATCGGCTCACGGAAAACAGTTC
The DNA here is from genome assembly GCF_900129215.1 of Pedobacter caeni. Lineage (GTDB taxonomy): Bacteria > Bacteroidota > Bacteroidia > Sphingobacteriales > Sphingobacteriaceae > Pedobacter > Pedobacter caeni. The sequence continues at coordinate 703,493 of NZ_FQUQ01000003.1, forward strand.
CATCTAAAATATTACGGATGGTTCCGTTAGGTGATTTCCACATTTGTTTCAAATTAAATTCCTTCACACGGTCTTCATCAGGAGTGATGGTTGCGCATTTGATTCCTACACCATATTTCTTGATCGCCTCAGCTGCATCAATCGTTACCTGGTCATTGGTTTCATCACGATACTCTACACCTAAATCATAATATTTGATGTCAAGTTCCAAATAAGGAAGGATTAGTTTATCTTTAATGAATTTCCAAATGATGCGGGTCATTTCATCACCATCTAACTCTACAACGGGTTGGGTTACTTTAATTTTTTGTACAGACATATTAGTGGATATAATTTTAATTGTTGAAATAACAAAGATATAAATTTTGAGTTTATAGCCTCATTTTCTGACAATATCCAAAAACAATTAAAGATTTTATAACGTTATGATGATATAAACTTACCATTATGAGTATCGAAAAAAAGGATAAACTTCATCCCACAGACCTTGGGGAAACTAAAGATTTTGACAATCTTTCTTACGATAAGGATAAAAACAGTTTTGTATTTGATGTGAAAGGCACAGAAAAGGAGTACGATCATCCTTTACCCTACGATACTTCAGCTCCCAATGGAGAAGATAGCATTTCTACCTATGATGAAGCCAATCCTTATAATGGAAGTGAGTACAATGATGCAGAACAGATTGGCGAAAATCTGGAAGAAGCAGGAATGCACATTGACAATGGTGAAAGTGTATCCCTGAATCCTGAAGATGAATTGCTTGGGCGAACTGCAGAAGACGACCGTGAGGACCTGGACGAAGAGGGCTATCCGATAAATGATGCCCCTGCCATCCGAAAGAAATTTTAAGGATTTACGTCTAAGTTGAACTTACGGCGGAATTCATCCAGCTTAGGGTTCTTGTCTACCAGATACTGGTACTTCTCTGTACTGGTGTATAATCTGTTTACAACTTCCCTTGCCATTTGTATGGTCCTGATCGAAACATTAAAGTTTTTAAGCCTTGGCCTTAAGAAGTTCATCAGGTCCACCATCTCCTCCTGTAACAGGCTTTCCTGAAGCTTATGCTCCACTTTTACAATAATAGTCTCTGTTCCTTCCAGTTGAGGATCTGCCCCCGACATCAGGGTGTAGATATTGATCTTTCCTGAAGTTTTTGCACTTTCTGAATATTCGTTCCAATAAACCAGAAGCTGGGGGAGGGTAAATATTTCCCTGTCATCACCACTGATGTATTTTGGCTCATCACTGTCTTCTCCTGCCGAATTTCGGTTCAGGTCTGTTAACGATGGAATGAAAGTTCCGGTATTGCTGCCGCTAAGGTTGATCTTTTGATTTAACGCAATCTTTGCAGTAGGGGCAGGACTTGCTGATTTCACCGGAGCGCTTACGGCAGGTGCAGGAACAGGCTTTGGAGCAGGTTCTGGTACGATAGGAGCCTTTTCGGCTGATATAGAGGGAGTAACAACCGGAGCTGGATTTTGAGCTGCCGGCGGACTTACATTAGTTTTTTTTTTAATCTGATCTTGGTCAGTTGCGGAGGTGTGGTTAGGTTGCTGGGCGAGTTGAAGTACCGAAGGAATATGGCACATCTTGATCAGGGCCAGCTCCACCTGGAGCCGCTGGTTCTTGCTGTTCTTATATATCAGGTCGCACTGATTGGCAAGGTTTAAAGCCGTCAGTACAAAGGAAACCGGAGTTTGCTGACTCTGACTGATGTACTTTTGCTTGATGTTTTCACTGACCTCCAATAACTTTGTCGTTTGCGGATCTTTGGCCACCAGGAGGTTTCTCAGGTGACTTGCCAGTCCGTTGATGAAGTTGTTTCCATCGAAACCATTGTTCAATACCTCATCAAATAAAACAAGGGCATTGCTCACGTCAGCAGTGGTCAGGTATTGAGTAAGCCTGAAATAGTAATCATAATCCAGAATGTTCAGGTTATCAATTACTGATTTATAGGTCAGGTTTTTATTGGTATAACTAACGATCTGGTCAAACATCGACAGCGCATCTCTTAATCCGCCATCGGCCTTTTGGGCAATGATGTGTAAGCCATCTGCTTCAACATTGATGTTTTCCCGTATGGCAATCTTGTTCAGGTGACTGGAAATGTCATCTACCTGAATCCGGTTAAAATCAAAAATCTGACAACGGGAAAGAATCGTTGGCAGGATTTTATGTTTTTCCGTAGTTGCCAATATAAATATAGCATAAGATGGAGGTTCTTCCAGCGTTTTCAGAAAAGCATTAAATGCATTTGCGGAAAGCATGTGCACCTCATCAATAATATAAATCTTGTATTTTCCTGCTTGTGGCGGAATGCGGACCTGCTCAATCAAACTACGGATGTCGTCAACAGAGTTGTTCGATGCCGCATCTAATTCATGAAAATTAAAAGAATGACCTGTTTGAAAAGAAACACAGGAATCACAGGTTCCACAAGCTTCCTGATCTGCGGTCAGACTGGTACAGTTGATGGTCTTCGCCAGGATTCTTGCACAGGTAGTTTTACCCACACCCCTAGGGCCACAAAACAAAAAAGCCTGGGCCAGCTGGTTATTTTTAATGGCGTTCTTTAGTGTCCCTGTAATGTGGTGCTGGCCAACAACGGTTTCAAACGTTGCAGGACGATATTTACGGGCTGATACTATAAAATTCTCCATTCGTCAACGAAATTATAAATTTTTTATGGAGCTGGAGGGATTTGTTGGAAAATAAAATGAAGAGTTGTGGAATTAAGTGGTTTTCACTTTTCTTAAATTGATAATTTAGTTTAGATTTGTGCATAAATATAAACAATTTTTATGAAACGCTTTCTTTGTGGCTTGCTTTTAGCCTTGCCATTGTTGAGTTCTGCCCAGTTGAATTTCCATAAAGGATATGTTCTGACCAATTCAAAAGATACTTTAAAAGGATATCTGGATTATAAAGAAGGAAAGAACAATCCTGTATCTGTTATTTTTAAATCTGAATTAAATGGGAATCTGCAAACTTATAACCTTAAAAATTGTGCAGGTTACCAAATCAATGAAATGGTGTCTTATCAACGGCACCAGGTCAACATCAGCTTAAGTCCGGAAGCACTTTCGGCTATTCCCCAAGTTATTGATACCACCTCCAGAAGAGATACTGTTTTTCTTCAGGTGTTACAATCAGGGCAACACCTGACCTTATTTTCATACGAAGACGACATTAAGAAAAGATTTTTTATTCTGGATAAAGGAGAGGTAGAGCCGCAGGAGCTCATCAGACTACTTTATTTTAAGTCGGGGAACTCGGGGGCGGTACTGACAAATGCAAGATATGCACGTCAGTTACTGATGCTCTTAAGAAAATATAATAAACTGACCCCTGCAATAGAAAGCCGTTTGGGCCGGCTCAATTATGACCAGGCCGATCTGTTAAAGCTTGTCGGGCATATTAATGATCAGGAGCCAGAGAAATCCAGGTTCCCAAAATCGAGGTTCTTTGTCGGACTTGGCGTAAATGCAAGCACCCTTGGTTTTACCGGTGCGCATGAGCTGGCCGGACCGGATGCAAAATCAAAACTCTCTTTTGGGCCCACAATCACTGCAGGGGTAGATGTATTTGCTAACCCTGCCATTCGCAAAATGGTTTTCAGAATGGAACTTGCCCTGATGATGGGCAGTAACTCAGCTTCCACGCTGGTAAGAAAACAGTCCTTTGATCAGATGGAAGCTGTACTTACCCCACAACTCATTTATCATTTCTATAATGCGGAGGCTTTTAAAGCATTTTTTGGTGTTGGTGTCGGATTGAATTTTGCCAGTTACCGCAATCAAAAAGCCATCAGGCATGTGAACGATTTTTTTACAGGAGCAGAAGTGATTAAAGAGAACGAGCCTAGTCATATGTTGGATTTGCAAAGTTTCTATTTTAATTTTCCGGTAACCGCAGGAGTGGTGTTAAATAAAAAGATCGAATTGTCTCTTGGTTACAGCATGCCTACGGCCCTCACTAATTATACTTATTTTAATGCAGATAAGCAACGATTCAGGTTAGGCATTAATTATCTCTTTGGTAAACATTAAATACGGACACCCTCATTAAAATCACATGATATATATGAAGCAATTTCTTGTTGGACTCTTTCTGGCCATTCCTATGATGAGCATTGCTCAGTCTAATTTCCACAAAGGATACCTGATCACAAATGCTAATGATACTTTAAAAGGGTATATTGATTATAAGGAGGGCTCTTCAAATTCGGATTCTTTTATTTTTAAATCAGATTTGAGTGCTAAGCCTCAATCCTATAATTTAACCAATTGTGCCGCTTATGGCATTGATGGATTGGTTGCTTATCAACGATTTTTAGTGAACATCAGCCTGGGGTCTGAAGACCTGGGGAAACTTTCTGATGTGATCGATCGCAGTTCAAGAAGAGATACTGTATTTCTTGAAGTATTGCAGGTTGGTCCAAAAGTCTCGTTGTATATCTATAGGGATCGCATAAAGAAAAGATATTATATTCTGGACAGGGATGATCAGGAACCCTCTGAACTATTGAGGCATCTTTATAATAACCCGAATAATCCCGGAAGTGCCATCACGAATGTTGAATATGCGCGTCAATTGATTCCGGTTTTGAAAAAATATGACCAATGGACAGAAACAAGTGAGTATAAGCTACGGGGATTGGGGTATAATAGTGCTGAATTGTTGAAAATAGTCGCCCGGATCAACAATCAACAGGTTGAGAAGTCTGGAACTCCAAAGTTAAGATTCTTTGTGGGAGCTGGTATAAATCTGTCAGATACGAGGTTTAAAGGTAAAAATAAACTTGCCTCAAAAACAGCAACATCAAAAACGTCTGTTGATCCTATGATTAGTGGGGGTGTTGATTTCTTTGCGAATCCTTCTATAAGAAGATTGCTTTTTAGGATCGAGCTGACATTGGCATCTGGTAAAAGTGAAGTGACCAGCGAAGATGCCGGAAGTTCATTTGACCTGATTGCCCTGACGATAAATCCGCAAATCATTTATAATTTTTACAACGCTGAGAATTTTAAGTTTTTTATGGGAGCAGGACCGGAAATGACCTATTCGAAATACAGCAATCAAAAGGCTTATCTTCTGGTTAGAAATGTAATTCCAGAGGGAAGAAGAGAAGAGGTGAAATTGGATCTGAGATCTTTCTATGCCACTTTTCAAGCAACAGCCGGTGTGGTTCTGAATAAAAGGCTGGAATTATCAATAGGTTATTCTTTACCCTCAAGCTTAACTAATTACGCTTATTATGGCCTGGAAAGAACGAAGTTCAGGGCTGGCATTAATTATCTCTTTGGTAAACGCTAAATCATTTGATTTTTAATATTTTATTGCTACATTTGCAGCCCCGCATTTTGTGCGGTAAATAAACATAAATTAATCATAACAATGAATCAGTACGAAACTGTTATCGTTCTAACCCCGTTGTTATCAGAAGAGGTTGCGAAAGAGGCATTAGCCAAATTCAGCAAAATCATCACTGATAGCGGAGCCGAAATTGTTCAAGAGGACAATTGGGGTTTGAGAAAATTAGCGTATCCGATTGAGAAAAAAGCAAGCGGATTCTTCCACCTTACAGAGTATAAATCTTCAGGTGAATTAGTAAGTAAATTGGAATTAGAACTAAAACGTGATGAGCGTGTTCTACGTTTCCTTACCATTAGATTAGATCGTCATGCGGTTGCGTATAATGAGAAGAAACGCAGTGGTGCTTTTAACAAAAAACCTAAGAAAGAGGAGGTTGCAGGATAATGGCTAAAGATCAAATACAATATGTTACCGCTCCAAAAGTGGACGATAACAGAAAAAAATATTGCCGTTTCAAAAAGAATGGTATTAAATATATTGATTACAAAGACGCAAACTTTTTGTTAAAGTTCATCAATGATCAAGGTAAAATTTTACCTCGCCGTCTAACCGGTACTTCATTGAAATTCCAACGCAAAGTGGCTCAGGCGGTAAAACGTTCACGTCACATTGGTTTGTTACCTTTCGTTGCTGACCAATTAAAATAGGAGCTGAAAAATGGAAATTATTTTAAAACAGGATATCAAATCCCTAGGGGAAAAAGATGATATCGTTAATGTAAAGCCAGGATACGGTCGTAACTACTTAATCCCACAAGGATTTGGTCAGTTGGCTACTCCTTCAGCGAAAAAAGTATTAGCAGAAAACTTAAAACAAGCTGCTTTTAAACAAGATAAAATTAAGAAAGATGCTGACGGTATCGCTGCACGTTTAGTAGATGTGAAGTTAACTATCGGTGCTAAAGCTGGTGAAACAGGAAAGATTTTTGGTGCTGTAAATACCATTATGATCTCTGATGCATTGAAACAACAAGGTTTTGATGTTGACCGTCGCCGTATCACTTTCGAAACTGAACCTAAATTTGTTGGTGAATACGTAGCCAACTTAAACTTACACAAAGAAGTGAAAGTTAAAGTTCCTTTCGAAGTTGTAGCTGAGTAATCTTTTCTACATGACATAAAAAAAGGGTTCTGATTCATCAGAGCCCTTTTTTTATTGCTTTTTTTGCCAGTCCGGCAAGCTGAAATTTCCTCAATCTTATTTACCTTTGGGCAATGGCCACAAAACGACGCAATCCCGCTAAAGCAAAGTCCCCTTTATTAAAAAAAATCACCGGTATCCTCACTAAAGTCTTTCTTTGGTTTTTGATGGTAACGGTATTATGGGTCTTGTTTTATCGTTTTGTGAATCCACCTATTACCTTATTGATGATCCTGAGGAATATCGAACGTACGACAGATGGTAAGCCGGCCAAAATGGAAAAGAAATGGGTAGACTTTGAAGACATGTCGGATAACATGAAACGTGCCGCCGTGTCTGCCGAAGATCAGCTCTTCTTATCACATATAGGTTTTGATGTGAAAGCGATAGAAAAAGCTTTTTCCACTAATAAAAAGGGCAAAAAGATAAAAGGAGGAAGCACCATTTCTCAGCAAACGGCTAAAAACGTATTTCTATGGCCTGGGCGGTCCTGGATACGTAAAGGGTTTGAAGCTTATTTCACTTTGCTGATCGAAATATTTTGGAGTAAGGAGCGCATCCTGGAGGTATATCTGAACGTCATTGAGATGGGAGATGGAATTTATGGCGCTGAAGCCGCGGCGCAAGCCTATTATGGGAAGTCCTGTACAAAGTTAAGCAGGGCTCAGGCTGCACTGATTGCTTCCTGTTTTCCCAATCCCAGAAGATGGTCGCCAAAGAATGCAACACCTTATATCCGTCACCGACAATACCTGATCATGAAGAACATGAAGCGCTTGGGGCCTCTGGATTTTTAATCTCTTTTTCTGCGAAAATCCCTATATTCAGCCCCTGAATATGGGCTTAGGCGAAGATGATCACAATTATTGGGAACAAATGCGCCTCGGGGATAAACAGGCACTATTTGAACTGTATAACCGTCAGTATTTCCAGCTTATCCGTTCCGGCTTAAAGATCAATGCCGATGATGAGCTTGTTAAGGATTGCGTAAACCAGGTTTTCTTAAACATCTGGGATAAACGGGAACGCCTTCATCCTGTGGAAAATGTAAGGGCATACCTCCTCACTTCTCTTCGCCATTGCATGCTCGACCAGTTGTCGTACCTCAATAAAACCAACGCTGCCTTAAGTAAAATGCTCGCCGAAGAAGACTGGAATGAGCTTTCCTACGAACAGGTGTTGATCAATATTCAGCAGGATGATGACCTGAAGGAAAAACTTAAAGTTGCCATCCGGCAGCTCAGTCCCCGGCAAATGGAATTGATCCAGCTTAAATTTTTTGAAGGATTAAGTTATGAGCAAATTGCTGAAAGAACTGGTCAGACCGTCAAAACGGCCTATAATACCATTTATGATGCGATTAAGGCGCTCCGGAAACTCCTTAAGTAATAAGATTAAAATAAAGTTTAAATTTTCTTAGGAAAAGTAACACATTTCTCTGTCTGTAAGATAAAGCCTTCTTATGATACAGATGCCCGCTGCAGATTTTAATGTGGAAGAATTGATTTGTAATGAGTCCTTTCAGGAGTATTGTCTTGGGACAAGTCTGGAAAATCAAATGCATTGGAGGGAATGGATGGCCAGGTATCCACATAGACAAAATGACATCGCGGAGGCGGAAAAAATAGTCATGATTCTGAATGTGAAACAAGGAAGCAGAATAGAACAGCTGAAAGCACTGAGATCGGGTTTAACGCAGTCAGAAACATTCCGGTCTGCGATTTTCCGGAAAGAAGAGCTTAAACCGAAACATTCCAGGTCATACCTTTTCCTGAGCAGTGTCGCCGCTGCAATGCTGATTGGCATCGCTTTTCTATACTTTTATAAACCTTCTTTTTTGGGGGTTAACAAAGACGATGAAGTAAAATCGACCTTTTTTCACTCTGGGAAAGCGTTGCGCAAAACCATTATTCTGAAAGATGGCTCAGTGATTACCCTGGCAAGAGAAAGCTCCATCCGTTTGCCGGAAGATTTTAATTCCTCAAAAAGAGAACTGTGGCTCAATGGAGCAGCCTTTTTTGATGTAAAGCACGATACTGCTCATCCTTTCATCGTTCATACTACCTTTAATGACATCAAGGTGTTGGGGACTACATTCAATGTGAAAGCCTATGCAGATTCTGCCTTGATTGAAACTGCATTAATTCAGGGTATGGTCAGGATAAACTCTAAAAAGTACCCCGGATATTTCGTTGTGCTGAAGCCGAACCAGAAACTGGTTAGCCTGAATGCTCCGGTAAAAAATACAAAAGAAAAGCCTGGGCTTGAATACCAGGTTTCTGAACTTAAAAATAGCCCAGAAGATGTTGCACCTCCAGAGGTACAATGGGTGCGGAAACGACTGGATATTGATAACCTGCCCCTTTCTGTAATTGCCCAAAGACTTCAGGACTGGTATGGCATTGAGATCCTGATCAGAGAAGACGAAGTGAGAAATTACAGGTATTCCGGAGTCTTTGAGAACGAAACGATTTTGAAGACACTGGAAGCTTTACAATTGTCGTATCCATTCCGGTTTGAAATTAAGGGCGACAAGATCTATATCCATAAATAGCCTTAACCAGGCAAGTCGAAATCAACTAAACCACCAAACTAAACAAATATGAGAAGAGTATTACTGAGTATGAAAATCACAGGCTTTGTGCTGCTGCTCCTGTGTATGCAGGTTTCTGCTGCAGGTTTTGCGCAGCAAAAGATTAGCATTAAAATCAAAGAAAGCAGCATTAAAGATTTGTTAAAGGCGGTTGAACGGCAGACAGACTATCGCTTTGTGTACAGTAGCAATGCGCTTTCCAATGAACGGAATGCGCTGGACCTAAAGGAAGCCTCGCTGGAAGAGGCCATGCAGTTGATTCTGAAAGGTAGCCGGCTGACTTACGCTTTGAAGGAGCACAATCTCGTTGTTGTTTATCCGCTTACGGCCGCGGGCGATAAGAAGGATGTGGTCATTAGCGGAAAGGTCGTAGACGATACCGGCCTCCCATTACCAGGGGTTTCAGTCAAGGTGACCGGATTGTCTATCGCAACCATTACCGATGCCAATGGTACTTATTCTATTAGATTGCCGGATGGGAATGCAAGCCTGGAGTTTTCGTTCATTGGTTATGCCAGACAAATTGTTAATGTAGCAGGAAGAACGGTACTCAATATCGAATTGAAATCAGATAGCCAGAACCTGCAGGAAGTCACGGTAACAGGATATACGAACTATAGCAGGCAGCAGTCGGCAAGTTCTTCTGCAGTAGTGAGCGGAAAAGAGATGGCCCAAACGGCACTTTCTACCTTTGATCAGGTGTTGCAGGGTCGGGTTTCAGGTTTACAGGTCTCTTCAGGTTCCGGCCAGCCGGGAGCAAGTTCAAGAGTGATCCTGAGAGGGATAGGAACCATCAGCGGAAATACAACACCCTTATATGTATTGGATGGAATCCCGGTTGAAAACGCTTATTTTCAGACGCTGAATCCTTCGGATTTCGAAAGTGTGACCGTGTTAAAAGATGCCACTTCAAAAGCACAATATGGCTCTAAAGGAGCAAATGGAGTGATTGTCATTACCACGAAAAAGGGGAAATCAGGGAAGGTCCAGTTCAACTATAAATCCCAGTATGGATTGTCTAAACTGACTTCACCGAAGTTTAACATGATGAATACCACTCAACGTTTAAAGTTTGAGGAAGAAATTGGCCTTGAAACAGGCGCCGAGCTTGGTCCAGGCTGGGAATTTTCTAAAAATAATCCTGCTTATGCAAAAAAAACGCCACAGGAAAAACTCAGGGCTGATGCAATCCTTGATAGTATCGGAAAGATCAATGCCAACTGGAAAGACATCTTCTTCAGAACGGGAAAATTTACAGAACAACAGGTAGATGCGAGTGGAGGGAATGAAAATGTTCGCTTTTACAGTTCCCTGAATTACTATAAACAGGATGGAATTGCCATACGTTCTGGCTTAGAGCGCTATTCATTGAGGAACAATGTGGATTTTAGCGCAGGAAAACTTTCAGGAAGTATCAACACCAATCTCGGATATTCAGAATCAAGTATGATTGAGCGTGAGGGATCCTCAAGCGGTGACAATCCATTGTCTGCAGTGTATTATGCCTTACCTTATGAGTATCCATATGCTCCGGACGGAACTTTGATTCATAAGGGTAATCGTGATGAGTATAACATTTATGACCAGCGTGAAGGTAGTAAAGCTCTGGAACGCTCACTAAATACAACCAATAAAAACAATCAGTATAAGACCATTCTGGGTGGTTCATTGAACTATAAAATTACAGCAGACCTGACGGCAAAGACGAGGTTTGGGATTGATTTCAGGGAAACTACCGAGGAGCATTTTGTGAGACCAGGTTCTTATTCCGGAGAACAGGAAAATGGAGAGAAAGGAAGCTTTGGCGAAAACCTGCAACGTAATTTCTCTATGATTTCCACCTCAGGGCTGACTTATTTAAAGACTCTGGACAAACATAGCTTCGAAGTAACCGGACTTTATGAGCTGACAAAACAACACCGCCGGGGCTTTGGTTACAAAGCCTTTGGAATAGATGCCCGCTTGCCCGAAACTCCGGCAGGAGGAACTCCGGGATCGGCAGAAAATTCATTTATTCCTGAATTTAGTGGTGGAAGAACAAGAAATGCGCTGATCTCTTATATTGCATTGGGACGTTATACATTTAACGATCGTTATACATTGAATGCGAGTTACCGATATGACGGATCATCAACCCTGCCTCCAAAAAATAGATGGCATGGATTCTATTCAGTAGGTATTGCCTGGGATGTAAAAAAAGAAAATTTCCTGGCGGACGCCACACTGATCAACGGCCTGAAATTTCGAGCCAGTTACGGTACTACTGCCAGTCCTTTTCCTGAAAACTTTAAATACCTTTCGGCTTATTCGACAACTTCCTATGCAGGGGAAAGTGGAATCCGCCCTTCGGCTTATGGAAGTGTAAACTACGATTGGGAGTATGCTAAGGATTTAAACATCGGCTTTGACCTGGATCTGCTGGACAACAGAATTCATCTGGTGACAGATGTTTATTATAAAAAAACAGAAAACCTGTTTCTGGACCTTCCGGTATCACTCACCTCGGGAGTGAGTGTGCTCGCCCTGAATGCAGGTTCTATGAGGAACCGCGGAATTGAAGTTGCCCTGGGTGTGGATGTCATCAGGACAGAGGATCTGAAATGGAATGTGGGCTTAAACCTGGCTTATAATCAAAACAAAATCTTATCGCTCGCAGGATCAGGAGGCTTTGAACAGGGAGATTCTGAGATTGTCAGAGAGGGCTTGGCTTATGGATCTCATTATGCACCGAAATGGGCAGGGGTAGATCCAAAAAACGGAAATCCTTTGTATTATGATCAGAATGGAAACATCAGCTCAAATTACAATGCAACTACGATGAGCGTTGCAGAGTTTGGCAGCCTCTATCCTCCTTTTACAGGAGGCTTTAATACTGCGTTGAGCTATAAAGGCATTAGCTTGTCGGCCCTGTTTAGTTTTGCCAACAACGTGTTCAGGTATAACAATGAAGATTATTACAATGAAAATCCAACTTTCGGAACAAGTGCACAATCCCTCAGGATGTTGAATGACCGCTGGAAAAAGGAGGGTGACAACGCCATTCTGCCAAGGTACAGTACCACCCGAAGCTTTTCTTCCAAAGACATCCAGAACGCATCTTACCTCCGTTTGAGGAACGTGAATCTGAGCTATGCCCTTCCTAAATCACTGCTCAGCCGCACTAAGTTTATCAGTGGGGTAAACGTATTTGTTCAGGGAAGTAACCTGCTCACCTGGACGAAGTGGAAAGGTTTTGATCCTGAAGATAGTGACGGAGAGGCGAAGTTCGATTACCCAAGTTCCAGGACTTACACCTTTGGTTTAAATGTTAATTTCTAATCGTATGATCATGTTAAAATATTATAGCAACAGAATTTTCTTTTACACATTGTGCTGCGGCATAGTGTTCCTGAGCTCCTGCAGTAAAGAGCTGGACCTGCTTCCTTCAGATAGTTTTGATGACAGCAGGGCCTTTAATACAGTAGCAGACCTCAATGGCGGATTAATCGGCGCTTATGCCTCTTTAGGTACTGATGGCATCACCAATGTTTCCCTTACTTCTGATGAATGTACGCTTCCAAAAGAGAACGGGACAGGTCGTGGGGCGGCCACGTACCGTTGGCAATATGATGGCTCTGGCAGTACGATTACCGCAGGCTGGGGAAGTAATTATACGAGTATCGATATGGTAAACCGTGCCTTGAATAGTGTTGATAAGGTAAAAAGTAAACCCTCAGAAGAGGTCTTGAAGAAACAATACAAAGGAGAAATGCTGGCTTTAAGGGCTTATTGTCATTTTGAATTGCTTAGAAGTTTTGCTTCCAGTTATGAAAACAACGGAATGGGGATTCCTTATATGGAGGTCTCTGAAGTATCCCGTCCCTCCAGGTTAAGTTTTGGAGAAAGCATACAAAAAATAAAAACGGATTTACTGGCCGCTAAAACCCTGATTCCTGCTTCATTTGAAAACCGGACGAGGATTACGCTGATCGCGGTTTCTGCCATGCAGGCAAGGGTGGCTTTGTATGAAAAGAACTGGGATGATGCCTTGAAATACAGTGCTGAAGTAATCGATGCAGTACCTTTGGCGGATAAGGATAAATTTCCGCTGATCTGGAAAGATAAGGTGGAGGATGAAGTGATCTGGAAACTGAAAAGAGTAAGCGGCGATAGCCGTTTGGGGAATTTTTATTTTGATACTAGTGATGGCGTAATGTATGCCCCGGCATTTGAATTGATCAATTCCTTTAATACCAGTAATGATGTGAGGTATGGTGCTTATATTAAATTTGATGACAGCAGAGGAGCAGGGACTTCACATTATAGTGTCAACAAGTATCTTGAAGGAAATGCAGGACGGACAAATCTTTGTGATGTTAAGTTATACAGAACAGGAGAAATGTACCTGATCAGGGCTGAAGCTTATGCACAGAAACAGAACCTTCCTCTTGCAGCGAAAGATCTGAATGCGCTTAGGGCGACCAGGATTACCGGATATACAGATGTTAATTTTGCAGATCAGGCTTCCTTACTGGATGCCCTTGTATTGGAAAGGTACAAAGAGCTGGCTTTTGAAGGACACCGTTTCTTCGACTTGCGCAGAAAAGGACTGCCAATAACCAGGGAGCCTGCTGATGCAATAAATGCTTTAGGTTCCGTAACTTTAACTTCAGCAAACAAAGAGTATGCCTATCCTATACCAAATGCGGAGATCCGCCCTAATTCAAACGTGAAACAAAACCCATTGTATTAAACAACATATAAAAAGAACCACATGAAATTTAAACTGAACTATTCCCTTTTCTGCGTATTGATCTTCACCTGTATGGCCGTTTACGGGCAAAAGAAATATGTGATGGTGATCCATGGCGGTGCGGGAACCATCCTGAAAAAGAACATGACTCCCGAAAAAGAAGCAGCCTATATTGCCGATTTAACCAAGGCATTGCAGTCCGGATATGAGGTGATCAAATCCGGGAAAACAAGTATGGATGCAGTTGAAGCGGCCATTCATGTGATGGAGGACTCTCCTTTGTTTAATGCCGGTAAAGGCGCCGTTTTTACCCACGATGGAAGGAATGAGATGGATGCTGCCGTAATGGATGGAAAGACTTTATCTGCAGGATCTGTGGCCGGAGTAACCGTCATCCGTAACCCCATCAGTGCAGCAAGGGCGGTGATGGAAAAATCTGAACATGTGATGATGGTAGGACCAGGTGCTGAAGCCTTTGCAAAGCAGGCAAAACTGGAAATCGTAGATCCTTCCTACTTCTACACTAAAGAGCGCTGGGATGGTTTGCAAAAGGCCATTCAGGAGGATTCTGTAAAAACAGTACTGGATCATGGAAACAAAAAATCGATGAAACTGGGTACGATCAACAAGGATTATAAATTTGGAACTGTAGGTGCAGTTGCATTGGATAAATCAGGAAACCTTGCCGCAGGAACTTCCACAGGAGGAATGACAAATAAAAGATATGGAAGGGTAGGAGATGCACCCATCATTGGTGCCGGAACTTATGCCAACAACGCCACCGCAGGAATCTCCTGCACAGGATGGGGCGAGTTTTATATCCGTAATGTGGTGGCACATGATATTTCTGCAATGATGGAGTATAAAAAGATGTCTGTGGCAGATGCTTCAAAAGCGGTATTGGCAAAGGTCGGAAAAATGGGAGGAGATGGCGGTTTAATTGCGATGGACAAAGAAGGTCATGTAGCCATGCCTTTCAATACAGAAGGAATGTATCGGGGAACGGTGACGGCAGATGGTAAAATAGAGGTTTTGATCTACAAATAGACATGAAATACATTTTTATAAAACCTTTGCTGACTTATGCATTGGTACTGACCTCTTTGTTGGCCATAGCTCAGCAGCGGCACGCTCCTAAAGGTAGTCTGTTTATCATTGGTGGAGGGGATAAATCCCCTGAATTGATTCAGGAACTCATTAAAACAGCTGATATGAGCTCAAAGGATTATGTGGTGGTATTGCCCATGTCCAGCGGTTTTCCTGAGCAATCTTTTGCGGCGATTCAAAAGGAATTGTCTGTCGCTACCCGAAATCACATTAGCTGCCTGAATTTTGACGAAACAAAGGTGAACGACCGGAAGTGGCTGGATTCCTTAAGTAATGCCCGTCTGATTTATATTACGGGAGGTGATCAGAACCGCTTTATGAAAGTAGTGCTCCATACTCCGGTCTATCAGGCCATTCATCGGGCTTATCAGAATGGGTCAACAATTGGGGGGACGAGTGCAGGAGCTGCAGTGATGAGTAAGTATATGATTACCGGAGAACAATTGCTTGGAGATACCGCCTATAAGGCAACATTTGATCAGTTACGCTTTGGGAATGTGGAATTTCAGGAAGGACTTGGCCTACTGGATTCTGTGATCATCGACCAGCACTTTGTAAAACGTAGCAGGTACAACCGCCTGATCTCGGCTTTGGCTGCTCATCCGGGTTTTGATTGTATTGGTATTGACGAAGGGACTGCCATCATCGTGAAACAGAAAAAGATCAGGGTAGCCGGAGAAAGTCAGGTGCTGAGGATTGCCCAGCCCCAAAAACTGAAGATCACAAAATCAAAACATCTTAAAATGGAAGGTTTGCAGTTCAGCCTGTATACAGAAGGAGATACCTTTTATACGAAATAAAGAATAGCTAAGCTGGGTTACAGCAGGTGTGCAAACACTTTGCTGTGCCAGCTTTGTTCAAAAGGAACTTCCCATTTTGTCTGGAACTCTTCCAGTGTCTGAACGAGGTTGTTAAATACAACCGTCTTTGGCCCCACCTTTTTAATGCTCACCAGGGTCTCAAAATCTTCTTTATTCGTGACCACTACTTTGCCCTCTACTTTGTAGGCCATATTGAACCTGTCGAAAAGATCTACGTTATATTCCTGTTCGATTTCTTTGATGATCCTTACAGAAGAATCGATAGAACATCCGGTCACGCCGGCTGTGGCTTCATCTACCGTAAATACCAGGAAGAAATGATGTAGTACTTCGGCTTTAGCATTCAGCTGATGGCCATGTGCTTTCCATTGCGCTGTAAAATCATTCAGCTTTTGCTGAATTGACGCTACTTCGCTGTCAGTAAACGGACGATTGCTTTGGTATACCCAAACTTTTGATTGTGGAGAAAAAGTCATACTTCAAATTTAGTAAATTATTTAAATTGATTTTTCTAAAATAGGAACGTGATGGAAAAGTTTACATTAAACTTAAGAATATGCCTTTGCGCATTGTCATGCGTTATATTGATGGCTTTTTCTGCCGAAGTAATTCTGGATGAGGAGCTTGCTAACCTGCAAAAAAAGCTGTGTGAACATTACGATAGCAGCAGGGAGGAAAAAGAAGTGACACGCTATGAATTAAATGTTACCAACAGTGGCTTCTGCCGGTATAAGCGTTATTTTGCCAGTGGAAAGGTAGAGTATTTTTCTTTTAACCTCGTTAAATTTAAAGAATTAGCGTATACCGGAGCTGATCAGGTTGGCGACCTCTTTCTGCATACAAAAGGAGAAGATGTGATCGTTCAGACTTATAATGATAAAAAAGGCGGGGATGTCGACAGCATGGCCTGTTATATGTCTATCCCTGTGAAAAATATGGCCGCTCAGGATGTGTCGGACCTTTCCGCGCGGCTGATTAAAATGAATGCACAGCTATCGGCTCAAAAATAGTGTAAACTTCTGTTTCCACATACCTGGAGGCTACAATGATCTCCGTTCCATTGGCATGTTCCTTAAATAAGTTTTGGACCAGATCCGGGCAATTGTTGTCTTTGGAAAGGTGCGATAACAACAGGTGGCTCATAAACGAAGGTTTATGGGTTGTAAAAAGCTCCAGCGACTGCTTATTGGACAAGTGACCCATTCCTCCGCTGATGCGTTTTTTCAGAAAGTAAGGATAGGCGCTCTTTTCTAAAAGGGCGTCGTCGTAATTGGTTTCCAGAAATGCGGCATGGCATTGCTGGAAATGAGCAGTCAGCTCTTCACAAACGGCTCCAAGGTCGGTAAAGATACCCACTTTGGTTGCTCCGCAGGAAACCATAAAGCTATGAGGTTCTGCTGCATCATGCAGTTTCAGAAAGCTACTGACATTCAGGTCTCCAATCAGTATGCTCTGGTGACTGAAAAGCGTCCGGATCAGATCAGACCTCAGGTTAAACTTACAGCCTCTCAAAGTGCCAGGAGTGATGTACACCGGTAAATTATATTTAGAAGACAAAGTAGAAAGCCCCTTGATATGGTCGGTATGTTCATGAGAAATGAAAATGGCTTTTACCTTATCCATGCTCAGTCCCAGTCTGGACATTCTCTTTTCAGTTTCCCTGCAGGAGATGCCAGCGTCAATCAGCACTGCTTCCCTGTCGTTACCAACATAGTAGCAGTTGCCGTTA
Source organism: Pedobacter caeni (assembly GCF_900129215.1). Taxonomy (GTDB): domain Bacteria; phylum Bacteroidota; class Bacteroidia; order Sphingobacteriales; family Sphingobacteriaceae; genus Pedobacter; species Pedobacter caeni. Next base: position 721,000 of record NZ_FQUQ01000003.1, read on the forward strand.
CTTCCCGAATTCAGAGAGGCGATATAGAGGTCATTACAAGCCATTTGCCCTTGCGGTAATTTCTGCAATGTCCAATACCTGAACGTTTTTGTCCTGATCTTTCAGTTTCACACCATCGCGAAGCATGGTCATACAGAAAGGACATGAAGCCGCAATCACCTGTGGCTGGGTTTCCAATGCTTCTTCAATTCTTTCAATGTTGATGTCTTTGTTCCCTTTTTCAGGCTCTTTAAACATCTGGGCACCACCGGCACCACAGCACAATCCGTTAGACTTGCAGCGTTTCATCTCTACGAGTTGGGCATCCAGCGCTTCGAGCGCTTTACGCGGAGCTTCATAGACATCGTTTCCACGGCCTAAATAACAAGGGTCATGATAAGTGATCTTTCTGCCTTTAAAACTCTCTCCACCCTCTGCTTTCAGCTTCCCGTCATTAATCAGGTCCTGAATCAGTTGGGTATGGTGGATCACTTCATAGGTTCCGCCAAGACCAGGATATTCATTTTTGATGGTATTGAAACAATGAGGACATCCGGTAACGATCTTTTTGATGTTATATGCGTTGAGCACTTCTATATTGGTCATGGCCTGCATCTGGAACAGGAATTCATTTCCGGCACGTTTTGCGGGATCTCCGGTGCAGCTTTCTTCCGTTCCAAGAACGGCATATTTCATGCCTACATGGTGCAGGATCTTGCAGATATCACGAGTCGTTTTCTGCGCCCTTTCATCATAACTTCCGGCACAACCTACCCAAAACAGGATTTCAGGTTCTTCGCCTTTGGCTAACAGTTCTGCCATTGTTGGCACTTCAAAATTTAGTTGCTCGCTCATCTTAGCTCTAATATCAGATTTAATATTTTGATTAACTTTCTTTGGCCCAGTTCAACCGGTCTGCCGGAGAATATTTCCATGGGGCACCATTGTTTTCAATATTGCCCAGCATGGCATTGATGCTGGCCGGAGCCTGCGACTCTTCCATCACCGCATATCTTCTCAGTTCGGTAATGATGGCCAAAGGATCAATATTGATCGGACAGGCTTGTGTACAGGCATTACAACTGGTACAAGCCCATATTTCTTCTCTGCTGATATAGCTGTCGATTAATGATTTTCCGTCATCAAATCCGTTTCCGGTTTTATCAATATTTTTTCCTACTTCCTCCAGCCTGTCGCGGGTATCCATCATGATCTTACGCGGGGAAAGTAGTTTTCCCGTGATGTTTGCCGGACAAACAGAAGTACACCTTCCACACTCTGTGCAGGTATAGGCGTTCATCAGGTTTACCCAGGTCAGGTCGTTCACGTCCTTAGCCCCGAATTTGCCGGCTTCAGCCTCAGGGGGCGTAAAGGAAGGATCTAACATTGCTTTTACTTCGTTGGTTACACTTTGCATATTGCTGAATTCCCCTTTAGGCTCCAGATTGGAGAAATAGGTGTTTGGAAAAGCAAACATGATGTGGAAGTGTTTCGAGTAAGGCAGGTAGTTTAAAAAGCCGAATATTCCGACAATGTGGAACCACCAGCATCCTCTTTCTATCGCAATCAATGCGCCTTCAGTATTCGGTAAAAGGTTCATCAGGAACTGACTCACCGGGAAAGACCCTACAGTAGTATAATGTGCGGCACCCATGGCCTGTAATTTAGCATCTGCGGCATTCATGACTAAGAAAGCCGTCATCAACAGGATCTCTGTGATCAGGATATAATTGGCATCAGATTTAGGCCAGCCTTTCATCTCTACCCCACTAAACCTTTTCAGTTTGATGATGTTTCTTCTTATCAGGAAGATGGCACAACCGAGCCATACCCCCAGTGCAAGGATTTCAAAAGAAGCAATCAGAAAATTATACAAAGCGCCCATGCCGCCGAAAACACGGTGGGTACCGAAAATACCGTCGATCATGATCTCCAATACTTCAATATTGATGATCACAAAGCCTGCATAAACGATTAAATGCAGAAAGGCAGGGATAGGGCGAAAGAACATTTTCGTCTGTCCAAGCGCAACTTTGACCATGGTCATCATTCTTTTTTGCGGTTGATCGGTTCTGTTTGCCGCCTTTCCAATACGGATGTTGCGGATAACTTTCTTTAAGTTATAACTGAACAAGGCGACCCCCGCCAATGCAATTGCTATAAATAGGATTTGTAACACCATTTTTCTGAAGATCTGTTATAGTGTTGCTAAGTTAAAACAAATCCCGTAAAACAAATTACTATGCATGCATAAAATTTAAATTTAGACGGGTTTTAAATAAAATAAAAAGAATTAATTTGTTTTTTGAAAAAAGACACTACATTTGCAATCCCAAACGAGGGGACAAGATTTAAATGGTGCGGTAGCTCAGTCGGTAGAGCAAAGGACTGAAAATCCTTGTGTCGCCGGTTCGATCCCGGCCCACACCACTTCAAAAAGCTTCAGAGCAATCTGAGGCTTTCTTGTTTAGAATTATGGAAATGGGGGGATACCAGAGTGGCCAAATGGGACAGACTGTAACTCTGTTGTCGCAAGACTTCGAAGGTTCGAATCCTTCTCCCCCCACCATTAATATTCCACAGAACCCTTCTCTTTATTCTCGGATTCTTTCTCTCTCCTTCATGCATTTGTTTGTTTTCTAATGATTGAAACCTTGTTTTGAGTTCATTTGCAGCTCTTCTTATTGGCTTTTTCCATATCTTCCTTTTTTAATTACCAAATAAAGAAATCTGATTATGAAATACAGCTCAAAGGGACTTATTTTTAGTCTTTTCATCAGCTTGATTTTTACGTTTGATAGCTACGCACAGCAACAAAGGCCCAACATTATTGTTTTCCTTGTGGATGATATGGGCTGGCAGGATACTTCCGTCCCTTTCTGGACAGAAACAACACCCCTAAATAAGCGTTACCATACGCCGAATATGGAGCGCCTGGCAAAAGAAGGAATGAAATTTACGAATGCTTATGCCACTCCGGTATGTACACCGAGCAGGATCAGCATGCTTACCGGAATGAACGCAGCTCATCATAAAGTTACGAACTGGACCTCTCCCCAAAACAATGTATCCTCAGACAACGACGATGAACAGTTTTTACCGGCAAAATGGAACTATAGCGGCCTGAGTCCAAAAGCAGATGTACCCAATACCATTTATGCCACCCCTTTTCCCCAGCTCTTAAAAGATGCCGGATATTTTACCATCCATGTGGGTAAAGCACATTGGGCATCTATAGGTACTGTGGGTGCGAGTCCTTATAACCTTGGTTTCATGGTCAATATTGGCGGCCATGCTGCCGGACATCCTCAAAGTTATTTAGCACAGGACTTCTATGGCAATAAACCGGGTAAAAATACCCTTCAATCTGTGCCGGATCTGGAAGAATATTATGGAACAGAAACATTCCTGACGGAGGCACTAACCCTCGAAGCACTGAAAACACTGGAAGCTCCGATCAGGAACAAACAACCTTTTTATCTGAATATGGCGCATTATGCCATTCATTCGCCCATTCAGGCCGACGAGCGTTTTTATCAAAAGTATATTGATGCCGGATTGCCTCCTGTAGAAGCAAAGTACGCCTCTTTAATAGAAGGGATGGACAAAAGCCTTGGAGACATCATGGATTACCTGAAGGCTGAAAAAGCGGAGCAGAATACGGTTATTATCTTTATGAGTGACAATGGAGGTTTAAGTCTGGTACCACCGCGGGCTGGAATTGCACATACTCAGAACTTGCCTTTAAAGGCTGGTAAAGGTTCTGTAAACGAAGGTGGGATCCGGGAACCCATGATCGTCAAATGGCCTGGTGTTGTGAAACCTTCAGCAGTTGCCAGTCAATATGTGATCATAGAGGATTTCTTTCCAACAATACTGGAAATGGCTGGGCTGAAAAGTTATAAAACCCAGCAGGAAACAGATGGCAGAAGTTTTGTTCCTGTTTTGAAGAACGCAGGGTTTAAGGATGATCAACGTGCTTTGTACTGGCATACCCCAAATAAATGGGTGCCTCAGGACGGACCAGGGATTAATTATAAAAGCGCAATCAGACAAGGTGACTGGAAGCTCATTTATAACATGCGTGATGGCAGTACAGAGCTTTATAACCTGAAAGACGATATTGGGGAGCAAAAGAACCAGACTGATGCCCATCCGGAAAAGGTTCGGGCCCTGGCCACAAAACTGGGAATTCAACTGAAAGCCTGGGATGCACCGATGCCACTCGTTAAACAGAGTGGCAAAGCAGTGGCCATGCCCGGTCAGGCAGGGAATTGAAAAACTGAACCTATCTTTGATGCAAAATAAAATAATGATTGAACTGCTTTTGGAATGCCTCAAAGATGATTTTGAGTTCTCTTTGGAGGAGTTCTCAACGATTGAAAGACATTTTGTTTTCTATAAAAAAAGGAAAAGAGATTTTCTGCTGAAAGAAGGGGGCCAGTCTGCCGACTACTTTCTTCTGCTGGATGGTTATGCCCGTACCTTCTACCTTTCAGAAGCCGGAACGGAGGTGACCATTGAGTTGCTGGGAAAAGGAGAGTTTGCAGCTTCTATGTACAGCATCTTAAAAGGAGCACCTTCTTTTGAAAATATTCAGTGCATCACGGATTGCCTGGTTTGTAAAATTGCGGAACCTTCCTTTGAAGCTTTATCCTTAAAGGATCCAAGGTGGATCAGGTTCGGAATGAAACACCTCAAACAGGCATTGCTGAAAAAAGAAGAGCGGATTCTGAGCTTTGGGAAATTAAAAGGAAAAGCACGATACGCTAAACTGATTGCCGAAAAGCCTGATTTCATCCATCATATTCCTGTTCAGTACCTGGCTTCTTATTTGGGGATGAAACCTGAATCTTTAAGCCGGATCAGAAGCTAAGGGTTATTTTACTAACAATTGTCATTTTTTAGATCCAGAGTTATGCCTTGGTTTGCAGGAGGAAAGGCTATGTTCATTGACCTCAAGAAAAGAACACTAATAAAGGAATAACGAAATGGAAAAATTTGATAGAAAAACACCAGCTTCTGCGGTGGGATATTTTAGAGATTGCCTGAAAAATGGAGATGTGAATGCAGCTGTGAAATGCTTTGATGCTCAAGGGTTGTATATAGACCGTACAGGTAAAGAAATGAGAACCCCTGCTGACATCAGGATGGCGATGGAAAGCCTATGTCTGCTGAAGCCTTTAATCGTAGGAGCAGTGGCACATATTACCCTGGTTGATGACCTTGCCTTTTGGTTGGATAAATGGGTAATGAGCGGAAAAACTCGTGATGGTCATCTGATCGAGATGAATGGGCATACCTCCTGTATTTTAAAGAGAAATGAAGCTGGAATCTGGTTGTGGCTGATAGACAATCCTTTCGGATCGGCAATTTTGGGAAATTAACCTTATGAAATCTCTATTTTAAATTATTTTCAAAAAAGATTTTGTTTTTAGAAAAAAGACCCTACATTTGCAATCCCAAACAATGGGACAAGATTTAAAAACGGTGCGGTAGCTCAGTCGGTAGAGCAAAGGACTGAAAATCCTTGTGTCGCCGGTTCGATCCCGGCCCACACCACTTCAAAAGCTTCAGAGAAATCTGGAGCTTTCTTGTTTTACAAGCTTTTTCAACTTTTCTTTAGGTGAGTTCTCCGTTGGCCCCTGCATTTTCCCAATAGCAGGTTTGGAATACCCTCTGCACATTTTTACTGTATAACCCAATTTGCGTTTTATGCAAAATGATCCGGGATACCTTCTGGTCATCCTGCATTCCCCCAGGGACTTAGCCTGATTCCTCACGTTTCGGGATCCCCTAAAATCAGCCCTAATGATAACTTTTGGTTATTGATCATCATCTTTTCTGATAAAAATACCAGGGCTAAGGCACTTAATTTTGGTTTTTTACTAACCAGATATATGAATAGAGCTAAGGATAACTCCCAAAGAGCGATGATCCAGTTATCAAAATCATTGGTAGGTGTTTCACTGTTGTTTGTCATCTGTGCAACCTTCTGTATGATCTTTTTATTGAAAGAAAACAACGCCATTGATACGGAAACCGATGAATCAGTTAATGTAGAACATCGCACCGGTAAAAAGCCTGAGAAAGGGGAGGCAGCAAAGGCCGGTTGGGTAGCACCGGATTCCTTAACACTTCCTGCAGGCACTCCGGGAGCAGAAATCAAATATGGCCGTGAGTTAATCGTACATACGGCTGCCTACTTTGGGCCTAAAGGGAAGATCAGACGACTAACCAATGGGATGAACTGTCAGAATTGTCATAGTGAAGCCGGCACTAAAATATGGGCCCTGAATTATTCAGCGGTAGCATCCACTTACCCACAGTTTAAAGCCCGTTCAAATAAAGTCGTATCCATTGCCAGCCGTATCAATGGATGTTTCGAAAGAAGCCTTAACGGAAAGAAATTAGACACTGCAAGCCGGGAGATGGAGGCGATGATCGCCTATATGAAATGGTTGGGTAAGGATGTTAAAAAAGGGCATAAACCAGAAAAAAATGCGGTGGAAAAACTACCCTACCTGGATCGCGCGGCGAGTCCTGTAAAAGGAAGACTGGTGTACCAGAACCTGTGTAAGAGCTGTCATGGCGAAAACGGAGCTGGTCAGCTGAATGAAAAGGGGACCGAATATACTTTTCCTCCACTTTGGGGGGCAGATAGTTACAATGATGGGGCAGGACTTTACCGGCTGAGTAATTTTGCGGGCTTCGTTAAGAACAATATGCCTTTAGGCACCTCTTACGAACACCCGGCATTGAGCAATGAGGAAGCCTGGGATGTGGCGGCTTTTGTAAACAGCCAGCCACGGCCGCATAAAGACCAGTCAGCAGACTGGAAAGACCTGGCAAAAAAGCCAATTGATTTCCCCTTCGGCCCTTACAAGGATCGGTTTTCCGAAACACAGCACAAGTATGGTCCGTTTAAACCTATTGCCAATGCACAATAACAAAAAATATATGATAAAAAAAATCATTTACCTGATGACGTTCATTACATTGACCGCATTCAGCAGAACTATGGCGCAACAGCGCGAATCCTTTACGGGGGCGAAAGCTGAGCTTGAACATTACAATGCGCTCTACATCATCAATACTGCGGATGAAAAGCACATCAATAGCACGCTCAGGAATATTAAAAATGTTCTCGAGGATCCAAGACTTAAAGGTAAGCTTACGGTTGAAGTCATTGCCTTTGGTGATGGCGTAAATCTTTTCCAAAAATCAGGAAACTTCCTTGAAAAGCTAGCCGATTTGAAAAATAAGGGGGTTATTCTGGCTCAGTGCGAAAATACGATCCGCGAACGGGGCATTCCTAAAGATCAGCTGCTTCCATACATTTCTTATGTTCCAACCGGAAACGGCGAGATCGTTATACGACATTACCAGGGCTGGGCAACTGTTCACCCATAATCATTAAACACCATACCTTATGAAGCCATTCAGATATTACCTGATCCTCGCATTTACCATTATAACTATAAAATCAAGTGTCGCACAGGAGTTCCGCTTTGACCCGCCCTGGAACACACCACCTGAAAGTGAGGTTCAGTTTACTGTACCAGGAATTGACAATATCCCGGATTTGTATGGGGACATCAATGATCCTCAGCTGGTTGTTTTCTTTGCCGGAAACCAGTTTATGTGTATTGATGACCTGCTGGCTGCTTTCAAAAAATCATATCCTCAATACCAGCGTATTTTTGCCGAAACATTGCCTCCGGGCATCCTGGCTAAGCAAATTATACATGGAAGTATTGTAATTGGTAATATGAGGATTACGCTGAAGCCTGATGTGTATACCGCAGGCAAAAACAGGATCGACCAAATGCAGGAATACTTCGAACGTACACAACTGTATGCCAAAAACAAGTTAGCACTAATGGTTAGAAAAGGTAATCCTAAAGGAGTTACCAGTCTTAGAAACCTTGCTGAGCCCGGTATCCGCATCAGCATGCCCAATCCGGAATGGGAGGGAATAGGTAAACGCATTGAGGAAGCATATGTAAAAGCGGGTGGTCAAAAGCTCAAAAATGAGGTCATGACAAAGAAAGTTAAAGATAGTACCACCTTCCTTACCCAGATTCACCACCGTCAAAGCCCTATGCGGATACTTTACAATAAGAGCGACGTCGCACCGGTCTGGTATTCGGAAACCCATTATCAGAAAATGATCGGACATCCGGTCGAATTGATTGAAATACCAGCCAGCGAAAATATCGAGGCACAATACATGGCTGGTTTAATGAAGGCAGCACCACATCCTCAGGCAGCGCGTGATTTTATGGATTTTTTAGCTAGTGAAACAGCTAAACAAGTGTATCGGAAATATGGCTTTACCACCCCGTGAATATACCATAAGGGTAGAAATAGTGCTGGCTTTTGCTAACTTTAAAAAAAACAACAAATGTTTGATTTCAGACTCAAAGTATTTTATGCAGTTGCCAAAAGACTCAATTTCACCAAGGCTGCGGGGGAGCTTTACATTAGCCAGCCTGCAGTAACCAAGCACATTAAAGGTCTGGAAGAAAGTTATCAGACCGCACTTTTTGAACGGAGTGGGAACAGCAAGATCAAACTCACACCGGCAGGCGAAGTTTTACTCAGCTACACTGGAAAGTTACTGACCATTCATCGTGAACTGGAATTTGAAATGAGTCTGGGCAAAAGCAAACACACAGGGGCCTTACGTATTGGAGCAAGTACAACTATTGCTCAATATTTGCTTCCGGCCATGCTTGCAGATTTCCGTCAGAAGTTCAAAGGTGTACGTGTCAGTATGATCAGTGGCAACACGGAGGAGATTGAGCAGATCTTGATCAACAAAGAGATTGAAATCGGGTTTATTGAGGGGATTTCGAAAAATCCTATGATCAATTATATGCCATACCTGCAAGATCAGATTGTTCTGGTTTGTCCGGATCATTTCAGCAAATTTAAAAAGGAAAGGATCAATATGGAGGAACTGCGCAATTGCCCTTTGCTAATGCGGGAACCAGGTTCAGGAACGCTCGAGGTAATTGCACATCACCTGAAACCTTTTGGGATCAAACTTAATGATCTGAATATTGAAATGCAGCTTGGAAGTACTGAAGGTATCAAAAGTTATTTAGCTAAAAGTGACTGCCTGGCTTTCATTTCGGTACATGCCATTGTTAGAGAATTAAAAAACAGAGAATTGCGTATCGTCGACATTGAGGGCTTTAATATTGAACGGCCCTTGCAGATTGTCCATCCTTATGGGCAGCCTTCAAATCTTGCAGAGTTATTGATTCGCTTCGCCGGTAAACAGCATAACTTACTCAAGGAATCATGCTGAAATAGACCTTTTAAGGATCTTAAAGCTTAAACAAACACCTTGCCTTCAGGAAAGGCAAGGTGGAATATCTTTGTCTTTTATACAGTAGCCAGGGCTTCTTTAGGCCTGGCTTTATTTTTACTCTTGCTTTTTTTTCTTTTACCCCACCAGATATAAAATCCGGTAATAGGTAAACTTGCACAGATCAAACTGGCTAAAAAGTATAGAATTTTGGTGGTCAGTCCGCCGATAGCACCTACGTGTATCGCATAATTGAGCTTACGCACCTGATCAGGAAATTTCATGTCTCCCAGCCTTTTTGTTGAATTTGGCAGCAGCTCCAGAGTTAGCGGGTCAAAGTTAAGGTCCCTCCAGAAGCCCATGGTCATGTCGGTACAGGCATAGATGGCTTCATCCGGCTTTTCTGCAAAATGTATAATCACCTGGTCTTTGTTGTACATGGCGATTTCATTGACCACTTTATGATAGATCAAGTCTGCATTTTGTAAGGAAGTATTCACCGAAGGGCCGGAAACTTCTACTTTCTGTCTTCTTGGTCTTGAACCATTTTCACCGCCTGTTAACCAATAAACACCTTTTCCGAACCAGGAGAAACTCATCACCAGGCCGGTAACTGCCATTAGTACGGCAAGTAACAGCGAATAGAAACCCAATACATTGTGCAGGTCATAATTTACCCGCTTAAAGCGTGCTTTCCATTTGATCTTAAAGCTTTGATCACGGGTGGATTTGGTCCATTTTTTTGGCCACCATAAAATCATCCCACTGATCAGTAATAAAAAGAAGACGAAAGTAGACCAGCCTACAATTTGTCTGCCCAGTTTGCCCTCAATCCAGAGGTGCCGGTGCCCCTCATCCATGAAATGAAAGAAATCTTCATGATCCACCATAGCAATAACTTCGGCAGTATATGGGTTTACGTAGACCATTGAATCTGATTCATGGACAGTGAAATGTGCAGTCCGGTTTTCTCCATGGTACCACACGGATTCTACATGTTTTCCTGGTAGTGCCTGTTCAACTGCACGATGTAATACAGAAGGTGCTAATATTTTAGCATCCTTTGGCCGTTCGGCATGAAGCCATGGATAAGCAAGGCTTTTGATTTCCTGTTCAAACACCAGGACGCATCCGGTGATACTGAGAATAACGACTACAATTCCTGAAGCTAATCCCAGCCAAAGGTGTAACCATGCGTTTATTGCGGATAGTTTGGATTTCATCTTTTAAAATAAACGGCAGAGCAACATCAAGGGTTGCTCTGCCGTGATTTATTGGTGGTTATTATCTTAACTTATAAAGCACTGGCGTGTCTCCATCACCACCTTCAACTTTTGCTCCTCTTGTTAGTTTATCGGTACTTGAATCATATTCCCAGATGTAAATAGCATCTGCCTTAGCATCGTTTACAGCGATATAGGCTTTTCCATTTTTAACGATCGCTGAACGGGAATTCAACAAGCCCGGAAAGTCAAGTTTTTTTACAATTTGTTGCGTATTTACATCAACCACAATGTATTCCCACATTGGTTTATACCACCAGTCATTTTTCTCTTTAACTACATTTTTGGCATCACGGGCATTGATCAATAAGGCCTTTCCGTTTCCAAGGTACTCGACACCAAGCTGATTGTCACCCTGGCTAAGGGCACTGACGTTGAAAAAGTATCCTGGATCTAAAATGGTAGAGCCATCTTTAACGCGGTAAAATCCGGTAGGCATATTGGGTTTGTTTCCGCCTAGCATTGGCATAGGATGAGTCAGTATATAGGTATTCCCCTGATCGCTGAATTTGTGGAAATATCCGTTACGTAAAGCACCTGGAGGAGCTGAACGGGTGTCCTTTCCAGTGATCTTAAAATTATTCAGAGATGGATAGTCAACGGATGCAGTGTAGGCTGTATCGTAAGTAAGTTTGGTAACTTCGTTTCTTACCATAAAGGTAAGGAAGATCTTCGAACCTTGTGGAGTAATGGAGTTTATAGATAAAGTATGATCCTTTGGTAATTCTTTTCCAGTATTAAATACGCCGCTTTTTTCGAGGGTCATGTTATCCACATTTATAACTGCATATTCGCTATTGCCACGTCCACCGATCATCAGGGTTTTGTCGTCTGTCCAGGTATGCCATCCAAGGTATAAATAAGACATTGCCGTAAATGGAATTTCTTTAACAGTCTCTAAAACTCCTTTTTCAAAGCTGTACTTGCCGAATTTTCCACTGTTTGGCTCAACGTTATAGAAATATTTTCCTTTCTGGATGATGTTCTCACCCCAGGTAAAAATACTGGTTACATCAGTTCCTTTCCCTACAGGTGTAATTACACCCGACATTAAATCATTAATTGGCAGCAGGTATGAACCTTTAGAAGTACTATAATGTAAGGCAAATTCAGGGTTGCCTGCCGAAGGACCATTGTCTCCTCCATTAGATTTACTACAAGCGGTAATTGATGCAGCGGTGAACAATGCAGCTGCAAAGAGCAGGCTGCGGTTTTTGGTTTTAGTAAACATATTTATATTGATTTATTAAAATGAATGGATATTATACCTCAGTTTTATAAAGAATGCCCTTCCTGGTTTCTGTTGTTTGAACACATCGTAGGCAATTTGGTCGGTCAGGTTACGCGCCTCTCCGGTAATATTGTAGCGGCCGTTCTTTAGGGAATAGGTGAGCGCGATGTTTTGTATCCATTGAGCCGGGATATAATCTTTAGTTGTTTTATCCCCTAATTTGGACCAGCTTAGAGAATAATCGTTGACAAACTGCATGTACCAGTTAAACTGAAGACGGTTGCCTTTTACCCCAAATACATTGTTTTTTCCCAGACTTACATCTGTGTTCCCATATAACCAGGGTTCGTTCGGAGTACGGCTGCCATAACTTATTTTTTCCCTGATTGTTCCTTTTTCAAGCTTTTCACGGTCAACAGCATCATAATAACTCATGTTTACCAATGCTGATAATAAATCGCCATAAGTGTATTTCAGTTCAAAATCAGCTCCTTTTATTTTTATCCCACCCTCATTCTGTGATTCGGAATAAGCTCCTCCATCAATATTGGTATATGGCCTTGAAATGATGTAATTTTTGGCATTTCTGTAAAACACGGATCCGTCAGCACTAAAACGGTGTTTTCCTATTGTTTTACCAAAGAAAAAACCCAGGTTGTAATTGTCACTGTTTTCTGGCTTAAGGTCATGGTTACCGGAAACATCCAGACCATTTCCATACAATTCAACAAGACCTGGAAGTCTGTAAGCATGTTCATAAGATGCTTTGATCCCTAATTCTTCTGTTATTTTGTAAGTAGAGGCCAGTCCGTATCCATAATATGCTGCTGTTTCAGTGGGCTTATTTGCGTCTGGCCGGCCGCTAAATCCAAAGTATTTACCGAAAAATGAATTGGTCAGTTTGTTGTTAAAGAAGTTCTGCTGATAATTTAAACCTACAACCGTTTTGCTTACACGATTGGTTTTGTTGTAAGTCTTATTGTAGGGGTCAATCTCATTATAGCCTTCGCGGGTAGTGCTGTTTAGGTTATAGTTCAGATTGAAGAGGTGCTGATCAGAAAGCTGATAATTCAGGTTTAACTGAACAAGGGCATTGTTACTATTGTAGTGCAGGATCGATTTATCGCCCATCTCGCCCTTTGTAGGGAAATACTCTTTTGGTTTTCCATTCCATTGATAAGATGAATAGGAGCTGGTATCTGTTCGGACCTCTTTGCTAATTGACATATTTGCAAAAACTGTGGCCGACAAGCCGTCAACAAAAATTCTGTTTTTGCGGTAACGAAAACTCGGAATAACACTATGACTGTTGGCATCAACATTCCCATATACTTTTTCCTGAGTCGCACCGGTTTGGCGCTCATTTTTTACATTATTATAAGTTAAGCCCAATACCGCTATATCAGCCCATTTTTTATCAGCAAGGCCTAATTCAACTTGCCCCATATAAGACTGGTAGTCGTTATGGAATCTCTTAGCCGAGGACAGGGTCTCAAAATCTGTTCCGTCGGGAGTGGGTATTTTCAAATATACATTGGCCTTCGGATAAGTTCTCATTTTATAACTGTTGTCTGAATAGTTATAAAAGGAGTTTACATTCACCTTCAATCCGCTTTTTGGATAAGTATAGCTTCCGCTAACAGCGGTACGATGGGTGTTAAAGGAACCGTAACTATAACTTACATCCAGGGATTTTCCACGGTCACGATTCGTGACGATGTTCACTGCCCCACCCAGTGCATCCGAACCAAGATAAGGAGGGACCACGCCTTTATAAACTTCTATGCGTTCTGCAATGTTGATCGGAATGTTATTAAACGACATTCCGCTTCCATAAGATTCCAGAGGAATTCCATCAATAAAGAATTTGACATGGTTACCTGAAAGCCCATTGATGGAAAAGGTGTAGTCCGAACCCAGTCCACCTTGTTCGCGGATTTTAACCCCGGTACTTCGGCTCAATACCTGATTGATATCGGAATTTGTATTGGCATATTGTTTCGTCTCGATCACATTGACCGCATATCCGGATTCTTTAATCTTTGTGGCTTTAGTCTTCCCGCTGATCGCCACGTCTTTTAGCTCGTTCTGGCTTCCTTTCAGTGAAAAACTTAAGGAAAGTGCTTCAGATTCTTTAAGTACAATCTTCTGCTCTACCTTTTTAAAACCTACAACACTAATCTGGATGGTATAAGATCCGGAAGGTAAATCAAGAAACTGGTAATTGCCTTGCTGGTCTGTGGCGACCGTCTTGTTACCAGGAAGAAGCCTGATGGTCGCGAATGAGATGCGCTGTTGCTGCTCGTCGGATACCTGTCCTTTGATGCTGCTTTTGTTTAGTTTCTGTCCTTGCACACAAAATATACAGACACATAATATGCCCGTTAGCAAGATTTTTTTAATTTGCATTACTTTTAGATGTTTCGATTTAAGAGTAACCCTTTTCAGGGCTTGGGTCATACAGCTGCGAACTGTATGGCCCTTTTTACCTAATAATTATCACAAGTCGGCAATTCCCCCTATGTTATTTAGACTTTTTTTAAATAAGAGTTGGTTTTTTTTATTTGATATTGATAGTCAGTTGTTTAAAATTTTAAGTTCATGAGGATTTCCACTGGCTTAAGACTTTTTTCCATTCTTGTTGTCATAACGATATGAAGAAAATCTATTCGTTAATCCTGTTACCGCTTTTGTTCGGCTCTTGTACAGCAATCAGGAGTCTTCACACTGAACGGATGTCCAAATCTGCATCTGAGATCAGGGTTTATGCCATAAGCCCCATGTTGAGCGGGTATAGCCTGCTGAGCGGACTGGATGAAGAGCAGAATTACTACAGCTTTATCGTTAAAGATATCCCCCATACCTTGAAAATAGGCGATGTTTATTCCATGAAATAAATACTTAAGTATATAAAAAAGGGCCTGACGAAAAAATTTCATCAGGCCCTTTTTTATCAGAAGAATTAGCAGTTTAGTGCTTTTTCGCCGGTTTTGCTGGTAGCGGTGCTGCAGGTTTCTGCCCTTTATCTGCTTTACCTGGAGATTTGGTCTCTTTTGCAGGAACCTCCTTTTTCAGGGTGTCTTTTTTAACAGGATTTTGTTTTGGTTTATTTTGAGCCATTGCGCTCATGCCGATTGGCATTACTGCACAGAAGATGGCTGCAAGAACTGAACCTTTTAAAATGGACTGGATTTTTGAATTGCTTTTCATAATGATTTAATTTAATTGTTATTTAGGATAAGGGGTTGTTTTAATTTTTACCGGATAGTTTACATTTTATGCTGTTCCGTATACTTCTTGACTTTTCCGTTTCTGGTGTGGTAAACACTGATCTGATCATTTGGCAGATCGATGCTTAAGGTAAAGTCATTATTGGCGCAATTGTGCTGTTCACATCCTGTAGTAGAGATGATATTGTTTTCAATGGTTATTGGGGTTTCCGTATTCCAGTATTTAACCATCATATCATAATCACTGCCTAATAACTCCTGTAGGCGGGGTTGTAGCTTTACGTTTTTCAGCAAGGCAACTTCATTTGGGTACCGGCCGATATAACCTGCCAGCTCTGCGAGTTCAGAGCGGATTGGTTTAGGATCTATGATCTCGATACTGGTCTTGCTTTTTTCTGTTCTTTTCCTTTCGGTGCAGGAACTAAGGAGAAATACCGCGATGGTCAGGAAGGTTAAAAACGTGCTTTTCATCGTTTATTTTTTATTGATCAGGAGTTGACCACGGATTTCACCAGCAGGGAATCTTGTGGAAATGATGTTGATGTATGCTTTGTTTTCAAGCACGGCCTTTTCTCCGATCTCATTTAAGACAACTGTACCGATCAGAGGGCTGGTATATTTTTCACCTTCTTTCTTCAGGTTGGCCAGCAAAGTACCGAGCTCTGTTGCCGTACCCAGATGAAGGTTGATGTTGCCTGGCTCGATGCCACTAAAGCGAAGGTTGTATCTAAGCGTTTTGTTTGATTTGGAATAAGTGGCTGAAAGGGTGGCAGTGGCCACAGAACCGGACCCGGTACTACCCGCATTCACTACAGATGTGATGTCATAGGGTGTTTCTGTAGTTTTCCCGCCAGGGCGCTGTGATTTTTTCTTGCAGGAGCTGAACATCACCAGCATACAGCAAATGGCACTAAACAGGATGACTGGTTTGCTGAAGGAAATTCCTTTTGGATTGATTCGTGTTTTCATTAACATAAAAATTAGATTTGTTTTTCTAGTAAGACATCCCTTCTTTTTAAAAGTCTTAATGCTTATTTTTTTAAAAAAATATTGAAATTTGAGTAGGACTTAAAGTGATTTAGGTTGTCATCATGTATATATATACTTAAGGAGTACTTATGACCAATAAGGATAATGAGCTCATAGAAGGGATCTGCCGAAAGGATAAACAGTGTTTTGAGCTACTTTACAAAGGGCATTATAAAAAATTATACGTTCTGGCCTTTCAGTATGTTCGTCAGCAGGAAATGGCCGAAGAGATTGTGAATGATGTTTTTCTCAAGGTTTGGAATGACGCTGAACAATTGAACATCAAGCAGTCGCTGGGACCGTATTTGTCCAGGTGCGTCATCAATATGGCTTTAAACAGCATCAAGAAGGAAAGCCGGAAGGCTGCAAACGAGGTGAGGTTCCTGTCTGGTTACGAGGAGTATGAAGAGGAGAGCGACGCTGCCCAAATACTGGAAAATAAGTTGATCAGGCTGGAAAAAGCCCTGGAGAGCCTGCCTCCACAATGCAGGAAAGTGATCATGATGAGCAAATTCGATAAGTGTAAACAGCAGGAGATTGCCGATGCGCTGAATATTTCGGTCAAAACAGTGAAAAGTCACCTGACCAATGGATATGAAAAAATCCGGGTAATATTATCGAAAGAACAGGTCTTGTTTTTCTTTCTCTTTCTTTTATCCGCAGTTGAATTAAGACTTCTGCACCTAATTAATGTCTTATAAGTATCATGGAAGAAATTAATAACTCAAATCACATCCCTTACCATCTGATCATGGATGAGTTGGAAGGGAAAATTTCAACAACCGATCTTCAGGAGTTGGAAAGCTGGAAGGCAGCCAATCCTGATCATTTGCGCAGCTATCAGGAAATCCTTGACATTGCTGACCATTCCGAACTGCTAATGGTATACAAGGAAACCGATCCGGAACAGGCATGGCAACGATTTGAACCTTCAATTCCTGTAGAGACCCGCATCGTTTCCCTGCATCCTCAAAAGAAAAAGGGGTTGCCCTTTCTGAAATGGGCTGCTGCCGTAATGGTCCTGATCTCAGGAGCATGGTTTGTGGCAAATCAGAGGGGCTGGATTGGAGAAGAGACAGTCCGTACCGGAAATGAGCATCAAAAATTAGTGTTGCCTGATGGTACTGAAGTGTTTATGAATGCAAATACCACGATTTCATACCATAAGAGCGGGTTTCTGAATTCCAGAAATGTGGAACTGGAAAAAGGAGAGGCCTATTTCAACGTGATTCATGATGAGAAAAGTCCTTTTTCCATTAAGGTGGGAGAACTCTATGTAAATGATCTTGGAACAAGTTTTAACCTGAAAGTGGAGCCTGAGCAGGTAGTCGTAGTGGTTAATTCCGGTAAAGTTGCGTTGGAACAAGGCAAGGAAACGAAAAAAATCCTTTTGTCTGCCCAGGACAGGGGGACTTTTAACAAGGTGACAAAGGAAATGAGCGCGGTTAAAAATGAGGACCTCAATTATAAGGCATGGCATGATAAAACTTTACATTATCAGCAAGCATTGCTGACTGAAGTTTCCGATGACATGAAAGAATTGTTTGGAACGCAGATTGTTTTTCAGGATTCTACCTTAAAGGAACGAAAACTAAGCGCTTACTTTAAAAATAAGTCTGAGGAAGAGATCATGAATACCATTGGGGAAACACTCAGGTTGAAAGTAACGAAAAGAGATGGTACATTTGTTTTATCTAATTAAATACGGAGCCTATTTTTAGACTATACATTTTAACCATTAGTATTAAAGAATAATTAATATGAGTTCTCTTTTCCCTCATTTCTGAATGAAGGTATTTTGCATTCAGCGATCCATGGTCATTAAATTGATGGCCATGGTTTTTCTTGTTTTAATGGCTGGGGGGATGGTAAAAGCCCAGAACATTCCTCTAAGAAAAAAAATGACGGTACGTTTCTCCAATGTTACACTGGAAGAAGCACTGAACCTGCTGAATGCTGACCATACCACGCCTTTGTCTTTCGATCCTTCGATTATTCCGGAGGGGAAAAGGTTCAACCGTTCTTTCTCTGATGCCCCCCTTTCTCTGATTCTTGAATTTCTGCTTGCTGAAACAGGTTTGTCTTATAAATTTCTGTTCAGAGAGGTAATCATCCTGCCAATGGAGCAAAATAAAACAACGCTGAACGGCCGTATTGTTGATGCCGAAACCGGAGAAGATCTGATCGGGGCGAGTATGTATATTGAAAGCCTGAAACAAGGGGTAAACAGCAATAACTATGGATTTTACTCCCTCACTGTTCCAACGAGTGATTATGAAATCCTGGTTAGCCATGTGGGGTATGTATCCCAAAGACTGAATTTCTCTTTGCAATTCCCTAACTACCTTCAAATCATCCGGCTTCAGAAACAGGTCAATAAACTTGAAGAGATTGTCGTAAAAGCAGTGTCAGCGAAGGATTCTATTGCGCCTAAAAATCCCGGACAGGCGCTGGATTGGGAAACGTTGAGAAATGCGCCGTATTATCGGGGAGAAGCAGATGTGATTAAGGCACTTCAAATGCAAAACGGCATTCTTGCATTAACAGAAGGAAGTAGCCAGATGTTTATCAGGGGAGGAAATAAAGACCAGAACCTGATCTTACTGGATGAAGCTATTGTGTATAATCCATCACATCTATTTGGACTAAGCTCCGTTTTTAATCCTGATGCGTTAAAGAATGTTCAGACCTATACAGATGCCATGCCTGCAAATTTCGGCGGACGATTATCTTCTGTAATTGATGCCCGTATGGCTGATGGGGACGATAAAAATTTCCATGTCAAAGGAGGACTCAGCTTATTGGCGGCCAGAGTCTCATTGGAAGGACCTTTGGTGAAAGAAAAAGGATCATTCCTCTTTGCTGCCCGAAGGAGTCTGAGCAATGTGCTCCGCAGGGATCTGGAATTATTTGATTTGAAACCTGCATATCATGATTTTAACTTCAAGGTCAATCACCGGTTCAATTCCCGGGACCGGCTCTTTTTCTCTTCTTATATCGGAAGAGACAAGGTGAGGTCACAGAATGGATATTTTAACCGTTGGGGGAATCAAACGGCTACCTTACGCTGGAACCACATCTTCACGCCAAGGTTATTCTTAAACTTATCTGCGATATATAGCAATTATAAAAATGAACTGTACATCAATGCGGATTCCCCGACCGGGATGGACAAGTGGATCACCGGAATTAAGGATGCGACTGTAAAGGGTGATTTTATTTTTTACCATAAACCTCAAAGTCAGTTTCAATTTGGTTTCAGCAGCATCCTTCATCTTTTTATACCCGGAGAAATCAATAAAGAAGAAAAAAACAGCATTCCCAGAGCCAGAGCCGCTGAATCGGCTATATATGCATCTCACCGGTGGTTGATTGGCGAAAAAGTAAGGCTTTCCTATGGGTTGAGAATGAGTATGTTTCAGAACATTTCTACTCCCAGGCTCTTTAATATTGATGAATTCTACGAACCTGTTGATTTTGAGACAGATGTAAGGGGAGGGTATAAAAGGTTTTTTAGACTGGAACCCCGTTTTACCTTCCAGTATATGTTGCGGCCATCCAGCTATCTGCAGCTCAACTACAACAGAAATTATCAATACCTGCAACTCCTGCAGAATGATGAACTGGCATTTTCATCGCTGGAGAGCTGGATTCCATCCAGTCCCAATCTCGCACCACAGCAATCGGATTTGTTTTCGATGGAATACAAAGGCCGTTTTCCTTTTGGTATCCTCTCTTTGAGTGGATACTATAAAAAGATGAACAATCAGTTGGAGTTGGTTGATCATGCCCAACTGATTTCAAACCCTGCAGTAGAAACACAGCTCCGTCCGGGGTCCTCGGAAGCCTATGGTTTGGAGTTTATGCTTTCGAAAGACATTGGTCGCTTTAAAGGAACATTTTTCTACACCTGGTCGAGAGTTTTCCGGACAATCGACCAGATCAATCAGGGAAAAAGATATCCGGCAAATTATGACATTCCCCATGTGGCAAAGCTTGCCCTTGGTTACCGGATTTCCGACCAGCTGTCTGTCCATTCCCTTTTTACCTATAATAATGGAAGACCGGTCACTTTTCCAATAGGCTATTTTTTGCAGAAGGATGTGAAAGTACCCATCTATGGCGAACGTAATTCTGCGCGGATGCCTGATTTTCATCGACTGGACCTTAACCTGAAATGGGAGCCCTCTACCGGAAGTATTAAAAAAAGACAGTTTATCAGTAGTTTTAATGTCGGATTGTATAACGTATATGGAAGGAAAAATCCGCTTGTGTATAGAATTAATCAGAATAACCCTGAGGATTTACAGTTTGATGAACAGATTTTTTCCGGGAGAACCTTTGCCTTCAGTTATAACTTTAAATTTTAGCAAATGAAATTAAGAACGAATTTATGGTTACCTGTTATTCTCCTGTTGTTCATGGGATGTAAAAAAAAGGAAAGTCCCTTTCAACCGCCAATATATGACCTTATCGTGGAGGGGGGAATCAATACCTTTAGCAAAAACCAATATATACGTCTGGTCAAACCGGTATCATTTGACGATGAAGCGGCCTCAGTAAACCTGAATCCAATCAGTAATGCAGAAGTGAGTGTAAATGATGGTACTCATGATGTAAGTTTTAAAGAGATTAAAGGAACGGGTGTTTATACTGCCGTTATGGAGAATAATAACAAGTACTTTTCCGCTTATACGCTAACCATCAAGTACAATAATAAAATATATACTGCGCAGGATAGCCTGCTTCCGGTATTTCCAATCGATGAAAATTATATTCCGCTCTCTTTGAAAAAGATGCAGGAAGGACAGGTCAGACTGACCATTCCAAAACATACCTTTGGAACGCAAAATGCCCAGCAATGGTTAATTTTGCCACAAGGGAAAGCCTGGAATCCGGCAAAATTCAAAGAGAATTACCAGTATAGTTATTCCCATGTTTATGGAACTCCAAATGCGCTGCACCCGCTCATTCAAAAGGCGAGAATTACAGATGTGGGAATAAATGATAAGCTGGTCATTTGTAAGTTTTCCCTTTCTCCGCCATATAGCGTTTACCTGTACAGCGTGTTTCAGGAAACGGATTGGAAAGGCTTGTTGTCTTCTGTTCCCGGAAATGTCAAAGGCAATATCTCTGGTAATGCGAATGGTTTCTTTTATGCCATTGATGTGGAAGTGCAAACAAAATCAGTAAAAGAACTGATGGACCATTAAAATTTTAAAATATTTCATTTCTGTTCTAAGACTTTTTAAACATCGTGTTGTCTTAAAGGAAAACACCTGGTCGTGTGCGCTTTTTTTTGCCGCAGACCGAACACATATATGAAATATTTTACTTCTCTATTTTTCTTTTTTATCATCTCCGGGGTCCGCGCGCAATCTGTTCAAATAAAAGGGAAGATCATTGATCAATCTACCGGATTGCCCTTGTCTCATATCAATATCGGCTTTCCAAATGCACACATAAAATCACGGAGTGATGCGGAAGGAAAGTATCAGATCAGTATAAACTCCAGGGTTAAGGAGGTTATTTACTCTGGTGTAGGCTATAAGAAGCAGGTTCGGTCGGTTGTTGCCGGTGAACAGGAAATCAATGTCAGTATGGTCCCGCAATCGGAAGAATTATCCGAAGTCAGCGTGGTGGCCACAAAACAACCAAAATACAGGAATAAAAATAACCCTGCTGTAGACCTGATCCATAAAGTAATGGAACACAAGGAGGAAAACAGTTCTAAGTTTCATAAAGAAATGGTCTTTGATCAGTATGAAAAACTGAATATGTCTTTAAGCATCAGTAGTGAAAAAGCAAAAAAATCAAAATTGCTTAAAAAGCTTCCTTTCTTACTGAAGAACTCCGATTCTCTAAGCAGACCTGGAAAAAGGCTCATCCCGGTATTTATGCAGGAAAAATTAAGCCGGTACAAATACTCAGCTCAGACGGCAGATTCTACAGTAGTCCTTGGAGAAAAGCAATCCAGGATAGACCAGTATATCGACGAAGATGGGATTAACGAATACCTGGAGAAAGTTTATCAACGGGCAGATATCTACGACCATGATATTGGAATGGGAAACCAACGTTTTCTAAGTCCTATTGCCGAAATGGCACCTCAGTTTTATAAGTATTTCATTCTGGATACCCTTAAGGACGTTTCCCCATGGCAGCTGAAGGTGATGATCTCCCCTAAAAACAAACAGGATGTGCTCTTTATGGGCTATTTGTATGTCAGTTTGGATGGACATTATGCAGTCCAAAAGGCTACCTTATCTGTAAATAATCAGATCAACCTCAATTGGGTGAAAGACCTTCAGGTTACTCTGGAGTACAAGAAAGATGCTTCGGGTCATTATCATTTGGCCAAAAGTGTCATGGGTATGGATCTGGGTATATTTAAAGAGGGAACCAGCGTCTTTGGAGAAAGGACCATCATGATCAATGATTTCGTGTTTGGGGAGCCTGCCTTGCAGAAAAAAATAGGCACCAATGTAGTAGTTGCAGGTAAGAAGATCACACAACAGACGGATGATTTTTGGAAAAAGTCAAGATATGAGCAGCTGTCAGCAACTGAACAGATGGCCTATACCAATATCGACAGCCTTAAAAGTTCTAAACCTTTCCAGCGTAAAATGGCAATTGCATCACTGTTGTTGTCTGGTTATGTGGGTAGAGGGCCGGTAGAGGTTGGTCCATTTAATTCTTTTTTCAGCTTTAATCCGGTAGAAGGGGCAAGGTTTAGGGTGGGAGCACGT
Organism: Pedobacter caeni; assembly: GCF_900129215.1. Lineage (GTDB taxonomy): Bacteria > Bacteroidota > Bacteroidia > Sphingobacteriales > Sphingobacteriaceae > Pedobacter > Pedobacter caeni. The sequence goes on from NZ_FQUQ01000003.1 coordinate 743,820, forward strand.
ACCACAGATGAGTTTAGCAAAAAATGGTTCTTTGACGGACATGCGGCTTATGGTACCAGAGATAAAAAATGGAAATATAGCCTGGGTGCCATTTACTCTTTGACAGACCGTTCTATCTATCAGTTTCCGGTCAGATCACTGACCTTAAGGCATAGCTTTGAAACGCAAATTCCCGGTCAGGAACTTAACTTTCTGGAAGATGATAATTTCCTGCTTTCCTTTAAAAGAGGAGCAAATGATAAATGGTTGTACAACAGAAAGTGGCTGGCAGAATACCTGCATGAAACAGAACAGCGCATTTCATTTCGGTTAACGTATAAAAATCAGGTCTTGAATCCCGCAGGAGGATTGTTGTTTCTCCCCCAAACGACCATCCTTTCTGCGCCGATTCATGAACTTACAACTTCAGAGTTCTCTGCAGAGCTTCGCTGGGCACCGAATGAAAAATTTTATCAGGGCAAAAGGTTCAGAAGACCGATCAATAACGGGCATCCTGTCTTTACTTTAAGAGGAAGCCTCGGTGTCAAAGACTTTTTAGGAGGAGACTATAACTACCAAACGCTGACCTTCAATGTGGCCAAGCGCTTCTTTCTCTCTCAGTTTGGTTTTTCTGATGTGGTACTGGAAGCAGGCGCTGTATTTGGAAAAGTACCTTATCCCTTGCTCAACATCCACCGGGCCAACCAGACCTATGCCTATCAGCTCACTTCCTACAACCTGATGAATTTTATGGAGTTCATGAGCGACCGGTATGCAAGCCTGAACCTTCAGCATTCCTTCAATGGTTTTTTTCTGAACAAAGTTCCCCTGATCAAAAAACTGCAATGGAGAGAGGTGATCTCTTTCAAGGTGTTGACCGGGAGCATCAGCTCAGGAAATAATCCTGCAAATGATCCTCAACTTTATCGTTTTCCAGTTGATAAAGACCTTAATACACGGTCTTTTGAAATAGGAAAAGTACCATATATAGAAGGAAGTATCGGTGTTTCAAATGTGTTTAAATTTTTGAGGGTAGATTTTGTAAAGCGTTTTACGCATTTGAATAACCCTGGTGTAACCAAATGGGGGATTCGGGCAAAAATTAATGTAGACTTTTAAATTTATGAAAAATCAAATATCTGCAATGAGCTGGCGGGAGGCCTGGACAAATGTGGCCTTCAGAAGCAGGCTGCTTTTAGGGATTGGTGTGATGGGACTTCTGGCTTTCTTTCTGCCGGTTTTCTTTGCCGAGATCGAACAGAGAGATGGCCTCATGCTAAATGATGAATTGTTAAATCTGATCCCTTCCTACGATGTTTCACTGGTGATTTTTATCGTACTTTACGGTGGGATTTTATGGCTGATCAGGGATGTGGTCAAAAATCCATTGACCTTTCTTATGGTACTTTGGGCCTATATTTTTCTATGTGTCTGCCGGATTGTGACGATCAGCCTTGTTCCTTTGAATCCTCCGGCCGGACTGGTGGAGATGTGGGACCCGATGTCTATTTTCTTTTACCATACCAAAATGATTACCAAAGACCTGTTCTTTTCAGGCCATACCTCTATTTTATTTCTGCTGGCACTGTGTCAGCACAATACGCAAAGAAAACTCAGGGGTTTTGTTCTGGTTTTCCTAATGGCTATCTTGCTGCTGATTCAGCATGTTCATTATACCATAGATATCCTGGCCGCACCTGTCTTTACAGCACTCCTCTGGTACCTGATCAAAGTTCCCGGTATGCAGCTTAGCTTATCAAATTTTAAGACGGTAACCGGCTCCCGTTCCATTGAGTAAATTGTAGCTTAACCATGTTTTTAATAAATTGTCTATACTTTTAGCCCTACAAATGATCCACGCTGATGATAAATAAGAAAGTCTCTATCAAAGATATCGCAAGACTTACCAATACGTCTATTACCACCGTTTCCTTTGTCCTGAACGGTAAAGGGCATATTAGTAAAGAAATCACTAAAAAAATCCTGGATACGGCAAAGGAAATCGGATACGAACCGAACCGTATGGCTATCGGTTTACGAACAGGGGTTTCTAAGGTGATTGGTTTGGTGGTGGAGAACATCGGGGGCCCTTTTTTCGGTGAGATGAGCAAAGTGATTGAAAAAGAAGCTGAGAAGCTGGGATACCGGATTCTTTATTGCAGTACGGATAATAACATCAGTAAAGGAAAAGATGTCATCAGGATGCTCACACAGCAATTGGTGGATGGTTATATCATCACTCCTTTGAAAGGGTTGGAAGAAGACATTCAGAAGCTGATGGATCAGGGAAAACCCGTTGTGCTCGTGGATGGGTACTTCCCGGGATTAAATATCCCACATGTGTTGGTCGACAATTACAATAGTGTAAATAAAGCGGTGAATTGCTTTATTGATGGCGGTTATAAAAAGATTGGCTTTGTGACCTCAGATCTGGACCTGATTCAATTACAGGATCGTCTGATGGGCTATAAAGCAGCTTTAAAAATGAATGGCCTGAAAGAAGAAAAGGAGTTGATCCTGAAACTTCCTTATCAGATGGATAAGGAACAGGGTATAAATGAAATCAAAAACTTTATCGAAACGCATCCGGAAATGGATGCCATCCTGTTTACCACAAATTATCTGGGGATCATGGGATTGAGAAGTGTGAAAGAACTGGGCCTGAATATCCCTTCAGATTTAGCCATGATCAGTTTTGATGAGAGTGAAATATTTAGTCTTTATCCTCCTGGGATTACCACAATTCAACAACCTGTCTATCAGATTGCCAAACTGGCCATTGATATGCTCTTGTCTCAAATCCGTAATGATGATCATGCAGATATAGCGGAAATGAAACTGCAGATCCCTTCAGATCTGATTGAACGTGGTTCTACTTTAAAAAAGGTAATGAACCATTAAAGTTAAAGAACCATTAAAGGACGTATTCGTATGCCCTCTAATGGTTCTTTAACCGGTTTTATCTTCGCCAGGATTAATTATAGCCTGGGTTTTGCGATAAATTAGTATTTAGGTTGCGCTGTTGCTGCGGTATTGGAAACAGTTCCCGCGATGCTGATGACGGATTATGATCCCACCAGGAAGCGGTACTGAATTTTTTATAACGGATGAGGTCATCTCTTCTAAAACCTTCGAAAATAAACTCACGTCCGCGCTCTGCCAGTAACTCCTCCAATGTAAGGGTTGAGGTCGTATAGGCATGAGTTGTCCATTCTGCCGGAGTATAGGCTCTTTTCTTGCAATCATTGATCAACTGAACAGCTTCTTCATTTGCTGATCCTCCGTTTTTGCGCATAATGGCTTCTGCTTTTGCAAAATAGATCCAGCTCAGCCGGTAAATATTCCAGTCTGTATTGTTATAGTTGGGATTAATGGCTGGAATCCCCCCAGGTCCTGCAAACTGATTCCCTAATTTATATTTATTGAAGCGGACTCCGCTGTTTTCCTCTCCTTCACTCATATTGGAAACGGTTGAACCGGTTTTGTTTTTACGGATATTGTCTACAAACTCCAGTTGTTGCCCATCGTATTCCTCTGAGGCGAGCACAGGCGTCCCATCTACAAACTTGGTCATCTTTCCGATAAGCAACCAGTTGGATTTCCGCAGATCGGAATTTTCGAATGTGGTATAAACACCAGGAACTACGACCACACCATTGTTACCGTTTCGTGACCCTCCATAAATCTCTCTTTGTTTGAAATGGAAGAATTCTGAAGGCCATGAGGCTTCGAATCTGGCCTGATTATAGTCGTAGGCAATGGAGAAAATAACCTCTTTGGATTTGTCATTGTCCGTACCGAACTGGTCGGAGATATTCGGATCAAGTTCCAGTTTTCCATTTTGACCACCCGCTTCTCCATTGATCAGTTTGTTTGCAGCAGCGATACAATCATCCCAGCGTGCGGTTCCGGTCCAGGCTTCTGCATTCAGGTAAAGCTCTGTTAACATGGCATAGGCTCCGGCCTGACTCATTCTGCCCAGCATTTCTTTGGAAAGCTTTGGCGCTTTGTCTACATTTTCCCGGATCTCCTTTTCGATAAATTTAAAGACTTCTGCCCTTGGAGTACTGAGTGGTTTTGCTGGTTCTCCTACCTTTGTCGCGATGGGAATATTACCAAAAAGGTCCATTAATTTAAGGTAATGAAAGGCCCTGAGCAATTTAAGCTCTGCGATATAGGCATCTTTTTCTACCTGAGTAATGCCCATTTTTGAAATGTCATTCTTTTCCAGATTTTCTATGGGGTCATTACATAAGCCCATTCCCCAGTACATGAGTACCCAGGCTCGGTTCAGACCGGATTCATCCACCGTCCAGCTGTGGTAATGCAGTCTTTTCCATTTCCCGCTATCCTCTCCATGGCGCCCCTTGGTTGGCCAGGCAAGCTGATCAGCGGAAAGTTCTGACGCCCTCCACCAACCATCTTGTCCTGAAGGGGTGATCCAGGCATTGGCATGGGTATAGGGACGAAGTACAGCAGACAGGACCTCTGTTTTGTTATTGTAAAAATCATTGGTCAGTATTTGATCATAAGCATTCTCATCCAGCTTCGTACATGCAGCACTAAAGAACATCATGGCTACGAGTGCCAGGTATAGTATTGATTTACTTTTCATCTTTTTAAATTTTTAAAATCCAACATTTAATCCCACCAGAAATGATCTTGTACTAGGGTAAGGGCCCCTGGAGTCAATCCCCAGACGTTGTCCGTTTATTTCATTTCCCAGTCCATTGTCTAAGACGTAGTCAGGGTCATTGCCTGAATATTTGGTGAAGGTGGCCAGGTTCTGACCGGTAACATATACATTGAGTTTACGCAGCCAGTTGGTTTTAAACTTGAAGGTATAACCCAGGGTAACTTCGTCCAGCTTCACGAAACTCCCTTTTTCGATATAGTAATCTGTGTACATATAAGTATCATCAATCTGATTGAATTTGCCGAAAGCATCTCTCAACAGGTTTCCTGACCAGGTTTTATTGCCATAACTCAGGGCGGAGGTATTCAGGATATCGAAATCGAACTTTCCTCTTAGAAATATCCGCAGATCGAAGTTTTTATAAGTGAAGCTATTGTTCCATGAGGCATAATATTTAGGCACTGCATTTCCAATAGGAGCGAGGTCAGTAGCATTGAGGTCATCTCTTGAGTTATTGATCTGGTCGTTTCTAACCGCCTCTCCATTTCTATTGTAGAATAACCACTTTCCGTCAGGAGTAAAACCAGCAAACCGCTTTCCATAAAAGACCCCGATTTTGCCCCCTTCGTAAGTGGTATATGCATCGCCAAGGGCACCTGCGCCACCAATAGTTCCGAAGGTTTTAAATTTGACTTTATAGACATCATTTGAATAACTGTCCAGTTTATTGCTTAACGTACTTGCAGTGACATCGATGTTCCAGGTAAAGTCTTTGTTTCGAATGGCATTGTAACTCAGTGCGATCTCAATTCCTTTGGAAGATATCGTCCCTACGTTGGTGTATAAAAAGTCGCGGATGTATGGTGGTTGCGGTGATGTATAGGTGTCCAGCAGATCTTTTGTTGTTCTTTTGAATACATCAATAGCGCCTGTCAGGCGTTCACCAAACAATTTGAAATCGACTCCGATGTTTAACTCACGTTTGGTTTCCCATTTTAAATTAGGGTTTGGATTGCGGTCGGGTCCATAGGTCTCATAATACTTTCCATCAGGAAAAAGATATTTCCCTCCACCTCCAAGTGTTACCCTGGAGATGTTATTGGGGCTTCCTGAATTTCCGGTCAGCCCGTAACCGGCCCTCAGTTTTAAAAAGTTAATGAACTGATGGTTTTTCATGAAGTTTTCTTCCGTTAGATTCCATCCGACAGACACAGCCGGGAAAGTTGCCCATTTGTTGTTCTGACCAAATTTTGAAGAACCCTCGCGACGAAGAATGAACTGGGCAAGGTATTTATTGTTAAAGGCATAATTTACCCTTCCAAAAAATGCAATTAAGGTATTGTCATTTTTAAAACTGCCTACGCTTGCATTTTTAGGGCTTAGCGGAGCGCCGCTATTCAGGTTGTCTTCGTGTTGCTGGTCGTTTAAAAAACCTCTGTTCGATGCGGAGAAACCTTCTTCCAGATGATAACGGTAGCTATATCCGGCGACAGCCGAAATGTTATGCTGGTCAAATAGTTTCTTTTTGTATTGTAAGGTGGGTTCTACGGCAAAATCCTGAGATAAAAAGCTGGATTTATAACCATATCCGCCTCCCGGGAAATCACTGTTTTCCATTGACTCTTCACTGGCCTTTAAGCGGTATTGACTGTCATTATAGCTGTTTCTGGTTACGGCTCCAAAAATAGAAGCCTGTAGCCCATCAATGATATCCAGGTCTATTTTACCATCCGCAGAACTGGTCTGTTGTTTCCGGATGTTTGTTTCCTGCTTCAGACGCGCAAATTCATTGGTACTGGTGAGGTCAAACCTATAGCTGCCATCCGGATTGTAATTCGAAAGGGTCGGATTTTTTGCAGATTCACTTTCCCAGCCACCGCCACCCAGCAAATTGGCTTTATTGAAGTTGGTGGCCAGATTAAGCTGTGCTGTTAACCTGTCATTCAGCCCTTTTTGTGTAATGTTCAGACGAAGTGAGTATTCTTCCCTTCCATTTTCGCGGCTGATGCCTTCCAGATCTCTATAGTTCAAACTGGCCCTATAACTGGTTTTATCTGTTCCTCCGGCAAGGTTGAGGTTTTGATTCTGGGAAAAGTTATCATGATTGATCAGCTGATCATAAAAATCGGTATTGTATCCGTAGTCCTTTTGCTTGAGTGCTCCGGAGCTGATTTTTTCCCTGTATTCATCTGCGGTAAGGTAATCAGGTCTTCTTTGCATGTAGTCTTTCCTGAAATAACTGGCATAGTTGAATGTTGCAGGACCTGCTTTCCCTTTTTTTGTGGTGATGATGATCACACCTGCATTGGCACTGGTTCCATAGATGGCGGCACCGGACCCATCTTTCAGAATGTCGATGGAGGCAATGTCATCCTGCTGAAGCAGATCTGGATTTCCTCCGGGGATTCCATCAATTACAAACAGCGGACTTGAGCTGCCATTGATCGTTCCGGCTCCCCTGAGCTGTACAGAAATCCCGCTGTTGGGGTTTGAACCGGATCTGGACAACTGCAAACCGGCTACTTTACCTACAATGAGGTCCAGAGGGTTTCTCGCTCCACCCTGCCTGAACTGGGAAGCATCCACATGGGCAACAGCAGAAGTCACTTCTTTTGAAGAAATCGTACCATAACCTATGCTCACAATTTCTACATCCTGCAGGGTATTGTTGCTGGGCTGTAACTGGATACTGATGTTGGTTTGATTGGCTACGGTAACTTCCTTACTGACATAACCAATATAACTAAATACCAGAACGGCATCAGCTGTGGCGACATTGAGCTCGAAGCGTCCGGCACTATTGGTCGAAACGACTGTTTTACTGCCTTTGATTGTTACACTGACACCGGGTAAGGGCAGCCCCTTTTCATCAGTGACTGTACCTTTGACGGGAATTTCTGCTTTCCCGCCTGGGTTTAGCTGTAAGGGTACGGACTGTTTGGCAAGTGTGGCGGCCTGCAGCTCAAAAACATTTAATCCAAGTCCCAGAAGGATACTGCCTGCAAGAAAGGCAGGCCCTGGCTTAATTAATTCTTTGATTCTTTTTTTCATTTTCATTGGGTTTTTTGGGTTATGAGAATTTTGGTTAATTGCATGGTTGTTCTGTAGGTATTTATGCTTTTAGGCTTATATGTGGCGATATAAAACGTTTTACTAAAGAATAAATATGTATCCTGATGATGGAGTTTATGCTGCAGTTTAACTTGTTTTTGTTTGGATTTTAGCGGTTAATATTGGTTGCCCTCACTATTTGACAATATTTGGTTTTTAAATTTAAGTAAAACGTTTTAACAAAACCAAATCATAACCAAAATATTCAATTGTTTGTTTGATGTCTAATTTGTAAGAACTATATAAAATGAAAGTCATATCAGCTGTTTGGCTTAAGTAAGCAACAGGTTTTGATTGTACTTTTGATTTTTATTTTATTCACATGAAGAAACAACTGAATGCGATTCCTTTTTCTGTACTAGACCTCGCCACTGTGATCGAGGGAAAAACTCCTGCTGATACTTTTAGAAATAGTCTGAACCTGGCACAACAGGCCGAAGACTGGGGATATCACCGTTACTGGCTGGCAGAACACCACAACATGATCAGTGTAGCAAGTTCTGCGACTTCAGTTGTGATCGGACATATTGCCGGCGGAACTAAATCTATCCGGGTAGGCTCGGGAGGTATTATGCTCCCAAATCATTCCCCGTTGGTGATTGCTGAACAGTTTGGCACATTGGAATCTTTGTTCCCCGGAAGAATTGACCTCGGACTTGGAAGAGCGCCGGGTACAGACCAGGTCACTGCCATGGCGATCAGGGGAGAGCGGATGAATGCTGCAAATAGTTTCCCTCAGGACGTGCTTAAACTACAGGCCTATTTTTCTGAAGAGAACAGGAACAGCAGTGTCAGGGCAATTCCCGGCGAAGGACTGGACATTCCGATCTGGATCCTGGGCTCAAGTACAGACAGTGCGCGTTTAGCAGCGGCATTGGGGCTTCCGTATGCTTTTGCGAGTCATTTTGCTCCGGCTCAGTTTCTCACGGCCATCAATATTTACAGACAAAACTTTAAACCTTCCGATCATTTAAAAGAGCCTTATGTATTGGCTTGTGTAAATGTGGTTGCTGCAGATACAGATGCAGAGGCCAATAAACTGGCCACTTCGTTGTATCAGCTATTCAGAGGGATTGTAACCGGAAAACGCTCCCTGCTACAACCACCAGTAGACACAATGGATGGAATCTGGACAGATTATGAAGAAGAGCAGGCGGGACAAATGCTGGCCTGTACTTTTACAGGAAATAAAGAAACACTGAGCAATGACCTGCAGCAATTTCTCGATCAGACTCAGGTTGATGAATTGATGGCCACTTCGCATATTTTTGACCATCAGGCACGTTTACGCTCTTATCAATTGTTATCAGAAGTATTTAAAGGCATGTAAAATGGCACATTCAGCTACAATCAACTACTAAAGCTGGTTGTAGCTGAAGCGTATCGGGTTACCTCAAGCTACACCTTTCAACAGTGTTTAACCCAGCTTTTACAGGTATTGGTTTTGAGATTAAAGCGTATTATTTTTGAATCAATAATTTGATATTCAGTGTTTTGAGTGATTTTGTTGTTGTTTGTTTCAAAAACTCCTTTAAATTTACAGCAACCAAATACCCGTTTAAGCCTGAAACTTTAAATGACTAAACCGCATTATACCCCTTTACCTGAACATTGGGCTAGAAGCCTTGTGTTTACACTGATCCTTCTGAGCTCCTTCAGCTCAGGGACTAAAGCCCAGCAGGTAGTAGAGATTAAAGACCAGGTACCACACCATATTTTCTCCTATGGAGAGATCCAATACCTGGAGGATAAAACCAACCGCTTAACATTTGCCGACATTTTAAAACCTGAGGTCAGTTCCAGGTTTCAACCGAATAAAAATTATACCCCTAAAAATTACCATACCGGCTCTTCCTACTGGTACCGTTTCCGCATTAAACACCATAAAGCTTCTTCGAAGAACTGGATTCTGGAATTCTTTGATCAGTCTATTCATCAGGTAAGTTTATTTGTCCCTGATACATTGGGGCAGTATCATGCCCGCTATTTTGGAACAGAATATGTCTTCGATAAAAGGGAATATGGACATAAGAATTTTACCTACGACCTGAATAATGGCTCAGACTTAGCGCTGACTTATTATGTGAAGCTAAAATCTTCCCAATCCGTAGGTGCAATCATTGTGCTCCGGGATGTGCATTGGTTTATCAAATATGCACTCAACGAGTATCTTATTTTCGGATTGTTCTATGGGATGGTTATCGTATTTAGCCTTTACAATCTCCTGATGTTCTTTGCGGTAAGGCAAAAACAATACCTGTATTATGTGTTGTACAACCTTAGCATTGGCTTGTATGAAATGAGTAGCGATGGAATTGCATTTCAATACCTCTGGCCCAATGCTCCCTGGTGGAATGAATATGGTTTTGGCTTTGCACTGTTTCTGAGCAGCATCTTCGGATTGATGTTTACGATTAACTTTCTGTACGTAAAAGCCAAAGCGCCGAGACTTTATACCTTGATTGTAGGCGTCATTGTCTTAAGGACAGTTTTCTTCATCTGGTGTCTTTTTGATAAACACCTGTTCAGCTATAAGCTGATTGAACTGATTCCCTTGCTGGTGGCCTGGGGGACGGGGATTTATATCCTGAAAAATAAATATAAACCGGCAAGGTTCTTTGTGATTGGCTACAGTTTCCTGCTGGTCGGTTTTGCCATAAAAATTCTGCTGTTATTGAATGTGAGCTGGCTTCCTTATGGGCCAATCACCTATTATAGTCTCAGTTTTTGTTTTGTAATTGAAATGATCCTAGTTTCTTTTGCCATTGGCGAGAGCATACGCACACTAAGAAAGAAAAAGGATAAGGCCCAGAAAAGAATCATTACACAACTTCAGATCAATGAAAGGTTGCAGGAAACCCTCAACAAGGAATTGAGTACCCTGGTAGAAATGAGGACGAAAGAGGTGAGGGATAAAGCAGCGATCATTGAAAAGCAAAATGAAGAGATTTCTATCATGAATGCCATGCTGGAAAAAGACAATCAGGAACTTCATCAGAACATAGAAAAAGTAACCAGGGCAAGGGTGATGTCGGATGAAGTGGATTTTGCGGAGTTCAGCAAGATCTATCCGGATAGGGAAACCTGCTTTAAGTATTTATCGGAGCTGAAATGGGCAAATGGTTATCAATGCCGGAAGTGTGCAAATGTACATCACCTTTCAGGTTTTCTTCCCTATAGCCGGCGCTGTACCAAATGTGGATATGATGAGTCTGTTATTGCCAATACCATTTTTCAGAACAGCAGAATCCCGATTAACAAAGCTTTTTATATGCTCTTCCTCGTGTATTCCACTAAAGGAAAGATCTCTTCCCATAAATTGTCAGAAATTCTGCTGATCCGACAGAGTACCTGCTGGGCTTACAACAGCAAAATGCAAAAGATGCTGGAAGAACGGAAAAAAGAACTCCGGAATGCTGGCGAAGGTGGATGGAGTAAACTAGTGCTTGAATCCTGATTCCTTTTTTTGCCTTCCAAGCCATAACAGCCCATTTAGGATGAATTTGTTTTGAATGGGATTGTCAAAAGTAAAGGACAGTTCTTTATCCGTATGGTGTTCATAATCAATATCATTATGCCCCATGTTCACATAGATCATCTTATACTTTTTATTGCTCCAGGCAACAGGATAATAACCGCTATGCCAGATTTCATGAGCTTTAGGCCCGGTCCCTAAGGGAAAACTGCTGCTGTCTACTGCCAGTAAAATGTCGATATCAGGGTTCTTTCTTAAGTCATTTTCCCAACGGTACCATTCGTTAGGAGAAGATTTGAAGCGTTCAGGTAATTGCCGGCTTGCCGGATGTTTCCGGTTTTCCACCTTTAATACCGCTGATGTTGGCCGCCAGGTATTGCTGGCATAAGCACCCGAACCGAGGAACTGATGGTGGTACCAGTTCCAATTGTCAGGAAAGCTGGAGCCTGTCAATGAAAATGCGGAGAAGTGAAAACCCATCCATGCCCCTCCGTTCTCCATATACTGCTGGAAAACGGCTCTTTGAAGCGGATCTTCCGGTCTGGTATCCAGAAACAGAACCACCTGATACTTCGATAAAAAAGCGGTGTTCATATTGCCCCAGTTGGAGGTCGTGTCATAGCTGAAATGATGTTCGGCCGCCATCAGGGGAAACCATTCATTGGCTTCCCGTACATAGCTGATATGGGCCTGGTCATTCTTCGCGGTATAAAAAGCAATCACTTTAATTTTTGAGCCTTGCGCCAGTCCACCCTGACTAAAAAGTAGCAGGCATAGCCATAGCCAATGGTTCATTTTAAGGAATAAATTCATGGTTTGATCTGGTCTTTAGGAGTTCTTAACCAAATATATCATCTTTTGGTATATAATGTACATCCCGTTTTTTCTGAAAACGATGTTTTAGACTATTTTAAATGGGTTTTTTAGTCTCAACTTCTCTTTTTTTTAATAAATTTTCAATGCTTTTTAACCGTATCGGAGAGAAAATCCCAATGTGGCTAATCTGATCTTAATCAGGGATAAAGCTCAATTTGCTCTTGTAATTAAACCGTATTATTTTTATTGTAAGTAATTGTTTATCAATGTTTTATGGTTTTGTTTTTCTTGGTATTGCAATTAAATTCAAATAGTTTTAGCAAACCAATTATAAATTCTAACCAAACAAACATGAAAAAAAGAATTACTCTTCTTATTGTTTTTGTACTGATGAGTTGTGTACTGTCCTTCGCTCAGGACCGTACCCTAAAAGGTGTCATTCAGGACAAACAGGGTGTACCGGTTCCCGGTGTATCCATTAAGCTAAAAAATTCAAAAAGTGGAACTTCCTCAGGAGGGGATGGGGGCTATGTCATTACTGCTCCCGGAAATGGGACATTGATTTTTTCTGCAATCGGTTATACCAGTATGGAAGTTCCCATCAACAACCGTACACAGCTTAACGTAGTGCTTGCTGAGGAATCAAAAGGACTTTCAGAAATTGTGGTAGTCGGTTATGGAACCGCGAATAAGAAAGATGTGACGGGAGCGATATCGAGTATCAAAGCCACACAGCTGGAAAACGAAAATCCTCAGAGTGTTTCTGACATTTTAAGGGGAAACATTGCAGGATTAAGTGTCAAGCTGAACAGCAGTGCGAAAGGTGGCGGTGACCTTCTGGTGAGGGGAAAAACAACACTGAGTGCGGGAACAGCCCCATTAATTGTTCTTGATGGGGTCATTTACAATGGGCAATTATCAGATATCAATCCCAATGATATCGAAGCCGTTGATGTGCTGAAAGATGCGAGTTCTCTGGCAGTCTTTGGTGCAAAAGCCGCTACAGGTGTGGTGGCAATTACCACAAAAAAGGGAAGAAGTGAGAAACCAACAATCACCTTTAATACCAATGTCGGAATTGCAGAACTGGCTCAGGATATGAAGATTTATGAAGGTCAGGCTTTTCTGGACTGGCGTGGTGATGCAAAACGTAGCGGAGCTGCAACTCCTGACTATTTATACAATGACCCAAGGGCACTTCCTGAGGGAGTAACACTAACGCAATGGCTAAACGGTCAAAATGGAGATCCTTTGGATCTCTGGCTGAACAGACTTGGCCTTCTTGCCAATGAAAAAGCAAATTACCTGAACGATAAGACGGTCGACTGGTATAATGATGTATTCAGAAAAGGATTACGCCAGGATCATACTTTGAGCATGGGTGGAAAAAAAGAAGAAATTAGTTATTACATGTCTCTTGGCTACCAGAAGAACGAAAACCTGATCAAAGGTGGACAGTTCAGTACATTCAGGTCCCGTTTAAATCTGGAAGGACAGGCTGCTAAATTCCTGACTGTTGGTATGAACCTGCAGTTTGCAGATCGTGATGAAGGTGCAATTGAAGCCAACTGGAATCAACTGGTTAACCTTTCTCCATATGGCGATCAATATAATGCTGATGGTACTTTGCGAAGAATCCCAACGGATGATAATGGATCAAATGCAAGGAATCCATTCCTGAGCATGACCTATAACAGCAGGATGGATAAGCAAACCACCTTGTTCGCGAGTTTATTTGCCAAAGTGAAACTTCCTTTTGGAATTACTTATCAGCTGAACTTTAGCCCGGGACTGGATAATTTTCGTCTTTTTAACCATAGTTCCTCCAAAAACCCAGATGTGACCACTCCAGGTGGCATCGTTACCCGCGCTCAGGAAACCAGATACAACTGGCAGGTGGATAACTTGCTAAAGTGGAACAAAACCGTAGCAGATATCCACAGCTTCGATGTGACCTTACTGGCAAATGCGGAGAAATACCAAACCTGGTGGACACAGGCAGGAAATCAGGGACTGATCCCGGCAGATGTTCTGGGATATCATAATGTGGCGAGTGGGGTAAAGCCTTCAGTAAATAGCGAAGATAAAGTGTATACCGGGGATGCCTTGATGGCAAGATTAGGCTATAGCCTGATGCAGCGCTACAACCTGACCTTATCGGTCCGTAGAGATGGATACTCCGTTTTTGGAGTACAATCCAAAAGAGCAACTTTTCCTGCAGCAGCATTTGCCTGGACCTTTACCGAAGAGTCTTTTCTCAAATCACTGACCTGGCTGAACTATGGAAAATTACGCTTCTCTTATGGTATCAACGGTAACAGAGATTTGCGCAATCCGGATAACAATACCGTAGATCCTTATGCTGCGCTATCTCAGCTGGTAATTGATAAATATCAGAACGTTGATGGAAGCGGAACGGCTTCAGAGGTCAATACGGTGGTCATTGGCAGCAGAATGTCTAACCCAAAACTGAAATGGGAACAGACCGCTTCTTTTAATGCCGGACTGGACTTCTCGGTTCTCAAAGAAAGAATCAGCGGTTCAGTAGATGTTTACAGCAAGAAAACAACGGATTTGCTGGTTAGGCCATCACTTTCTTCTGTTGGTGGTTATGTGAATGTGTATTCCAACCTGGCTCAGGTAAACAACAAAGGAATAGAGCTGAACCTGAATACCAAAAATATTACTACGGGAAACATTACCTGGAATACCAGCTTTAATTTTTTCATGAACAGGAATAAGATTGTCAAACTGGCCACCCCGGCAGACGATCCCGGAAACGGATGGTTCATCGGAAAAGATATTGATGTGATCTGGGATTATAAAATTCTGGGGGTATGGCAGGAAAATGAAGTTGCTGAAGCAAATAAGTTCAATAAAGGAATTAAGCCCGGTGATTTTAAACTGCAGGATGTGGACGGAAATTATAGCTATGATGATAAGGATAAACAGTTTTTAGGCTATAAAAGTCCACGCTTTAACTGGGCAATCAGAAATGAGTTTAACATTTATAAGAATTTTGATTTCTCCTTCCAGCTGGTTGCTAATTGGGGGCAATATAAAAGAGATGACCAGCCGAAAAACCAACCTGGTAGCGTAGGTTTTTCCCGTATGAACTCTTATGTAACGCCTTATTGGACCCCGTCCAATCCAATTAATGATTATGCAAGACTGGCCTCAGGCCTCAGCGGAACGAGTTTCGCCGTGTATAGAAAAAACTCTTTTATCAGACTGAATACCATCGCACTTGCTTATACGATCCCAAAAAATATATTGGAAAAAATCAGGGTTAAAGGAGCAAAAGTATATATGAACGTGAACAATGCTGCGGTATATAGCCCCGACTGGAATTACTGGGATCCTGAAAATGATGGTCCTACACCAAGATATTATACAGTCGGTCTTAATCTTTCATTGTAATAAAATCAAGAAATCAAATGAAAACAACACATACAAAAATCGTCCTGTTCGTGAGCTCTGTCTTACTACTTACAGCTGGAGGGTGTAAGAAAAGCTTTCTGGATTCAGAGCAGTTGTCTCAATATTCTCCGGAAACTTCTTTAAATAATGTTGCCGCATTAAAGGGCGCATTGAATGCATTGGGTGCAAATGTCCGCCAGGAATACTTCGGAGATTCAGCACCCATGCTTACCGAATCTATTTTCTCTGATGTTGCAGTAGAAGGTACCACAGACAAAAGTACTCCGGCACAGGATCTGATTGCCCGTATCACACCTGATGCCAACCTGAATAGTGCTGATTTCAATAAAATCGGTTGGTACTGGGAAGAAGAGTTCAAAGGGATCAGGTACGCAAATACGATCATCAGTAATATCGACAGACCTGTGTACAGTTCACCGGCAGAGAAGAACAGCATTTTAGGTGCTGCTTATTTTTATCGCGCTTATCATTATTACAGGCTTGTACATCAGTTTGGAGATGTTCCGCTGATGCTAAAGGATTTGGATGCGCCGCGTGATGACTTTTTCTCAACCAAAAGAGAAGTGATCCTCGAGAAAATGAAAGCAGACCTGGAGTTTGCGCAAGCTAATGTGTCAGACAATGCCAACAGAGGTGAAGTAACCAAAGGCGCAGTAAGTCATTTGCTCAGCAAAGTGAACCTTGCCCTTGGGAAATTTGACGATGCCATCGCAGCAGCAAGTAATGTCCTGAGTGGAAGCAAATATGGCCTAATGACCAGCCGATTTGGAAGTACTGCAAGTGATGCGGCTAAAAATGTAGTATGGGACTTACACCGGATGGACAATAAAGCCTTGCCTAATAATAAAGAAACCCTGTTTCTGGTGGTCGACAGAGAGAGTTTAGCCGGAGGTTTTGTTGCCCTGGGTTCTCAGTTGATGCGGAATACGGTTCCGGCATGGCATTTTGCAAATGTAAAAACTCCTTCGGGAGCAACTGCTCTGACCGATGCGGCAAATGCAGAAATTCCGTTAACCAGAATGTATGGACGTGGAATTGGCAGGTACCGTGGAACACCATATAGCACCAAAAACATCTGGACAGATAATACCGATTACAGGCATGCCAAAGGGATGTGGATGAACATGACGGACCTGGTGTATAATAATCCGGCATTAAAAACTTCAAAGATTCAGGCCGACAGGGATTTATATGGCAAACCTTTATTGGAGTATAACAGCAGCAATGTTGCTGCCCGTTTTGAAAATGGTGCTTTAGATACGATTCGTCACTGGTTTGGATGGCCACATTATAAGGTGTTCATCAATTCTACGAATGCTCTGGCCAATGATCCGTATTGGAGCCCGCCTCGTGGTACAAATACAGACTGGTATGTTTTCAGGGTTGCGGAGACCTATCTGTTAAGGGCAGAAGCGTACTATTGGAAAGGAGAACTTGGGCTTGCAATGGACGACATCAATAAGGTAAGGGCACGTGCAAACGCCACCTTGCTCACTGATATTAGCAAAATCACCATAGGAACAATTCTGGATGAACGGGCGAGGGAATTGTATTGGGAAGAGCCCAGAAAAACAGAACTGACACGTATGGCTTACATCTTTGCTTTAACAGGAAAGCCTGCTTACAATGGAAAAACGTATACCCTGGCAACCTTTTCCGACAATAATTTTTTCTATGACCGCATCATGGAGAAAAATGATTTTTATAAAAATGAGGTGCCAACCCTGCAGGGGGTAAAGTATAGAATTGCACCTTATCATGTGCTTTGGCCTGTACCGGCTAGTGTACAAAGATTCAATGCCAATGGTCGTGTGAACCAGAATAAGGGATACAGTGGGTTTGAATCCAATGTTCCTGCACTTGACAAGATTGAGTAAATACCAAGAAACGGTCAGGTCTTTTTTAAGGCCTGATCGTTTTCTTTTTTTAGAAATGATATAGATGAAACCATCACCATCATGCAAATATTTATTTTTTGGTCAGGCAACGTTTAAGAAGGAACATTCGTAATAGGAGTATAGAACTATTAATTAACCCCTAAAACCCTACCTACGATGAATCATTCAAAATCAAAACTATTGATCGGCCTGTGCCTTTTAACCATTTTTTTTGCCTGCTCTAAAAAGGACGATGCTCCAGTCGTTAATAAAAAAGGTTTACAGCTATCTACGAGCGCTAAATTTGGTGCTGTCCTTACCGATAATACCGGAAAAACACTTTATTTCTTTGCCATGGATGCCAATGGAACTTCTGGTTGTACCGGTGGTTGCGAAGCAATGTGGCCAGTTTATTATTCTGCGGAGCTGAGTGATAATGCCGGTATCAATGCCGCTGATGTGGGTGTCATCACCCGCGCTGATGGAAAACCTCAAAATACTTATAAGGGCTGGCCTTTATACTATTATAAAAACGATGCCACTACCGGCGACATCAATGGCGATGGAGTTGGCGGAATCTGGTTTGTTGGAAAGACTGATTATTCCATCATGTTGGTGAATAACCAACTAGTTGGTGCAAATACGAAACAGTACACTGAAGCGCTTGTGGAGGGACCCGGAATCACGCAATATTTTACGGATGGAAACGGAAGAACTTTATACGCTTTCACTCCTGACAAGGCCAACAAAAACACCTATACTAAAGCTGATTTTAGCAATAATGCCCTTTGGCCGCTTTATGAATCAGATGTGAAAAGCCTTCCTTCAGTTATTAAAGCAGAGTTTGTTGGGCAGATCATGGTGTTTGGCAAAAAGCAACTGACTTACAAAGGTTGGCCGTTATATTATTTCGAACAAGATACCAAGCGTGGCGACAATAAGGGAGTGAGTTACCCTGTTCTCGGAAAATGGCCGGTTGTTAAACTAAGCACAACAGCGGCGCCTTTAAACTAAAACGCTTTCAAAATTCTTTAAGGTTATACTTTGACCCATTTGGGGCTGAAAGCTTCGGTTGATCCGGAGCTTTCTATTTTTATAAAGAACTTTCCCAGAAGACTTAATCCAAATCCTTATACTCCAGATAAAGTAATTTGTGGTTTTGGAACCTGACTGTCTTTTTTGTTTCTTTTGATGTTCCGCTTTCCTGCTTCCATGAGTATGGTTTTCGCAAATCTTTTTCAGAAAATTCAATCAAAATGTAATTGTTTTTGAGTAATTGAGAGCGGATCGCGGGGTCTTTAACTTTTACCGAGGTGTTTTCATCGAAATCTGGTTTAGCACTGATTTTATGAACTAAAAACTGCTCTTTTCTGTTCCCGAAAAGCAGGTATTGCAATTGCTTCGGTTTAGTCGTTTCTCTTTGAAACTGATGGTAGTAAACGATCTTTTTAATCCTTACCGGAATGTGTTCAATAAATTTTGTTCCACCTCTTTCAAAATGCCCCCTATAAATACTGGCTTTGAAATGTTTGGTGTGGTTTACCATTTCAGGTAGGACAAAATTTTCAGGTTCCAGGGTGTATACGGACTCTTTCGGATGAGCTTTTCGATCATTTATATATTGTAATTTGTGTTTTTCTGATAAGTCCAGTATCAATATGATCTGGTAATCATGAGGACTGTGAAACATAGGTAAATGAGAAGCATAAATGGTTTCATTACCCATGAGCATCATTCCATGGGTGGAGGGTTTGTCAGGGTAAGGGGCATGTTGTGCAAAAATCGGAGTACCCAGGCAAAGAATTATGAAAGTAAAAACCTGTCTGAACATATTGATTATTTATACCGCAAAAATAAAAACAATGCCTTAGCAAGGGGCATGGAATTCTATTCTGTGTGTAATTTTTAACAATATCATAGGCGTCTGATTTTCCTATCCTGAAGTTAAGGATTCTTTAAAGCTTTAAAAACATACTCCTTATAACTAGCCCCAATTGGAATTTCGGTGTTTCCGATTTCGATGTCATAGGCTGTAAAAGCAGTCATTTTCTTCATATTGATCAGGTAAGACCGGTGGATGCGTAAAAATCCCTTTCCTTGTAATTCGGTTTCCAGGTCGCTGATTTTGTACTTTGCAGTCACCTTATTGCCCACACAATGAGCAACCACATAGTCTTTCAGGCTTTCAATATATAAGATTTCGTCAATGTTTAATTTATGAAACTTGCCTCCCGATTTAAGGTACATAAACTGCTGATCTGTGGGGGGAAGTAGGGTAGGGCTGCTTTGGTTATTCAACCTTAAATACCGTTCAATTGCTTTAAAAAACCGATCAAAAGTAATGGGTTTCAGGAGGTAATCAATCAGGTCCAGGTCATACCCCTCAATAGCAAACTCCCGGTAGGCTGTGGTAATGATCACTGCAGGAGGGTTTCTTAAAGTCCTTAAGAAATCTATTCCCGAAATCTGGGGCATTTTAATGTCCAGAAATAACAAATCTACCTGTGTTGCTCTTAACACTTCCAACGCTTTAATTGCATTTCCGCAGGTACCTACTACCTCAAAAGAATCGAGCTGATCAATATGTTTTTGGATCAGTTGTATGGCCAAAGGTTCATCATCTACCAGGAGACACTTTACTTTCATGGAATTAATTTTTTATAACTGAAGAAGGGCCCAGATTAATCATCAATAAAGCTACAAAAGTCTCTTCATGTTGAGATAAATTCAGCTCATAATTTTCCGGATAGATTAGATCCAGTTGTTTCCTGATGTTGTTTAATCCAATTTGTTTGTTTTTGTTCTCCCTTGGCATAAATGAATTGGAAACCATAAATGTAAAGTGGTTGTTCTGAAGCTTCAGGTCAATATTGATCACTGGATTTCCAATATCTTCTCCCGCTCCATATTTAAAAGCATTCTCTACCAGGGATAGTAAAATCAGCGGTGCTATTTCTGCATTTTCATCTGTTGTTTGCTGAAAGTTTACCTGCAGACGGTCGTCGTATCTTAGCTTTTCCAATTCAATGTAGTTTCTTAAAAGGCTAATCTCAGCTGATAAAGGAACATACGTCCCATCGCAACGATAAAGTATATGATCCAGAATTTCAGATAAACCCGCAATAGACTTTGAGGTCACTGATGAATTCATGAGGGATAAGGAGTAGATGTTATTTAGGGTATTAAAAAGAAAATGAGGATTCAGCTGCGTCTTTAAAATTTTCAACTCTGCTTCTGCCTTTTCTTTTTCCAGCTGAAGTGCACGCTTTTGAATCAGGTATTGATCCTTGAGCAATTTTAGAAAGGTAAAAACCCATGCTGTAGAGAAATCATGGAGAAAATAAGAACCCGCAAGCTTGGGGAGATCTGTGAGTATTTCCAGAAAGGATTCCTGGGCAAAAGGTGGCGTTCTTACCAGCGGCTCTACGACATAAATAACTACTGTTCTTGAAAATACACAGATCAGGTAGCTGCCGATCAGGAAATAAAAGACCAGAAAATAATAACTCTTTACATTCAGCAGCTTTGGAATCACCAGATAAGCAACGAAATAAGTAGAAATCATGGATAAAAAAAGCGCAAATGCCTCTGTAATCAGTTCGTACCTTATTTCTTCAGAAACAGAGGTATGTCCTTCCGGCTTGCTAAGGGATAGCAAAAAAACCATCACCCAGAAAAGAATATGGCTTTGTACGCGATGTACCGTACTATAGTTTACAATTTTCTCAAATAGTGACATATTGATATCAAATATAGTATTCATCAAAGAAATCCGGGCTTATTGTCGACGAACGGGTCACAAATGCTGATGGAAAAGAAGAATTGACCCCTACAATCGCTTTGTCGTCCTATCTGACTTGTTGATCTCCTATTGTGTCCTGTGTAACGTTAACCTGTTTTTGGTGTCTCCTAATTGATCACTTTCGAAAAAATAAATCCAATCAAACGATGAAGACTATCCAAAAATTATTCCTGATCTTTCTGATGTTCTGCAGCTTACCAAGTCTTGGACAACAAGCAACGGAAGTAAAGGTAAGCGGGAAGGTCCTGGACAACACCACACAACAACCCCTGGAGTATGCAGGAGTGACCTTGCTCTCCCTTACCGGCAACAAGATTCTGAAAACTACAGTGACCGACAAAAAAGGAGAATTTACTTTAGTCACCAACCCCGGACAATATCACCTGAAAATAGAATTCATCTCCTATAAACCTACCTTGCTGGAAAACAAACAAATCAAAGAAGACACCAACCTCGGGAACATCGGCTTACAGGAAAATGTTAAACTGTTAAAGTCGGTAAACGTGATTGGAGAAAAATCTACCGTAGAGTTGAATCTGGATAAAAAAGTGTTTAACGTAGGAAAAGACCTGATCTCCAAAGGAGGTTCTGCAAATGACATCTTAAACAATGTCCCTTCTGTAAATGTGGATGCCAATGGTGGGGTAAGCTTAAGAGGAAACGGAAGTGTCCGTGTGCTCATTAACGGGAAGCCTTCCATGCTTACTGCCAATAACGGTTTGGAGCAGATCCCTGCAAGTAATATTGAAAAGGTCGAAGTGATCACCAACCCTTCCGCCAGATATGAGGCGCAGGGAGGAGGAGGGATCATCAATATCATCCTTAAGAAAAACACAATAGGTGGATTAAATGGTTCGGTACAAGCCGGACTTGGAGATCCTGTCAACTACCATGGTAACCTGAATCTGAGCTATAAAACGGAAAAATTCAACCTGTTTTCCAACGTTGGTGGCCGGTCCAGAGATTTTTATGCTTCAGAAAAGCGCTTTCAAACGACTACAAAAAACGGACTGACCAATATCTTAAACCAGCAAAACAAGCAACGCCGTAACGACGATACCTATAACATTTACGTTGGCGGGGATTATTACATCAATCCTAAAAACACATTGACTGGTAGTTTTTACCACAGCACCTTATTCAACAGAGATACCACCAATTTCGGATACTCCTATTATAATGGTGGCAATACTCTCGACAGTGCGGTTACCCGTTTCGAAAACTACAGGGAGCCACAACGATACAATCAGCTGGAATTGAATTATGTAAAAACCTTTGACAATAAAGACCAGAAATGGACCACTAACCTGCAATATGATTTTTGGAATGACGATGAAAACCAGGACATCTCGCAGGCAAAGAACTTTCCGCTTCCCAAAATGATCTCCCGGCTTACTTCCAGAAATATTGAAAGCAGCGATGACATCTATATCCAAAGTGATTTTGTAACTGCTTTTTCTAAAGATTCCCGATTTGAAGCCGGAATCAGGACAGACCTGCGGGCCATCAGAAGTGATTACTGGGCAAAAGCAGATGAAGTCTTACTGGCAAAATATAACAATAAGCTGAAGTATGATGAAAACCTCTACAGCGCTTATATGCAATACGGAAACAAGATCAATAAGTTTAGTTACCTCCTCGGATTAAGAGCCGAATTGTCTCATATCGGAATATCAGACCGCGCAGGGACTTTTGATCAGGATAAGAAATACCTGAACCTTTTTCCAACAGTTCACCTGACTTACAAACTTCCCGAAAGTGCGGAGTTTCAGCTGAGCTACAGCAGGAGGATCAACAGACCCCAGTTCTGGCAACTAAACCCTTTCTCCGGGCTTTCTGATATCCGGAACCTCACTGTCGGAAATCCGGATCTGGATCCTACCTATACCAATTCATTTGAATTCTCCATGATCAAACGCCTGGGAAAACTGAACATCAATCCTTCCATCTATTACAAACATACCACCAATTACTTCCAGTTTGTGATCGAACAAACACCGGATGGGTATTTTGTGAGCACTCCGGTTAACCTGGATTTTGAAGACCGTTATGGTTTTGAGCTTTCCAGTAGTTACAATCCATTTGGATGGTGGCGCTTGTCATGGGATTTTAACTACTATAAGTTTAAGCAACAAGGAGCTTATGATGGAAAAAATTATGGCGCTAAAGATCAAACCTGGTTTACAAGAATTGGTTCGAAGATGAAATTCCCCAAAAACCTGTCTATAGAATCCAGCTTAAACTATATTGGTAAGAAGCAGGATATTCAGTCCATCAATAAGGCACAATACAGGGCCGATATTGCAGTAAGCAAAGACCTTTTCAAAGATAAGATGTCTTTTACCCTGGGAGTGATCAATGTTTTTGATTCAATGGTCGATAAAAGGGTGACCAATACCGACACTTATTACCTTGAATCTGAATCCAGGAGGTTTGGACGATTGGTTTCTGCAACCATTGTGTATAGGTTCAACAGGAAAAAAGACGACAAAGACCGCCTGCCTGATGAATAATTTTTTTTATTAAAACGGGCTGCCATAGGGTTGTCAGTGCTCCGTGTTTTCTTTGTATGGTAAACAAATACAAGACCCTATAAAACCTAAAAACATGGAAAATCATATTGCAGACGTACAGAAAATTTATTCCTCTCCCTTTGTAATCGCCACGGAAGACCTGCTGGTTCACTGGCAGGGACACCGTAGGCTCACCCGAAGGGCAATTGAAGCTTTTCCGGAAAAAGAATTCTTTAATTACAGCATTGGAGGCATGCGCCCTTTCTCAGAAATGGTGCTGGAAATGATCGGATTGGCATCCGCAGGAATGAAAGGTGTCGTGACCGGCAACTGGGATAAAGTAGGCGCATTACCTCATCATGTCAATGGCGCGAAGCCTGCAACGAAAGCCGAAATGCTACTGTTATGGGACGAACTCACTGAAACCATTGAGATCGGATGGCCTAAAATTCCTTCCAGCCGTTTTCACGAAATCGATCTGGCCTACGGTGAATATGAAGGGCCAATCTATTCCTTCATCTTATACTGGATAGATAATGAGATTCACCATCGTGCACAGGCAACAGTGTACCTGAGGTCGTTGGGAATCGAACCGCCTTATTTTTGGCTGCGGGACTAACACCCGAGAAACCGCAAAATAAACAAGATAAACCCATAGCTATCTGATGAAGAATGCTTATGGGTTTACTCCGTTTTAAAAAAGTACAACTTTCTGTTTTGCTGTCCTGGTTTTTTGTAGAAAAGAAATGACTTGCCTCCAAAATCAATCTTCTTCAGCAGACTGGCCTGGCTTTCATCAGCATAGCTGATCTTAAAACGGAGCTCTTCTTTCTCAAATTTGATTTGGTAATAATAGATCGAATGCTCCTGAAACCATCCTTTCGGCAGCAAATCATAAGGCCGGATGATCTGATCTGTCCCATTGTCTGCAGCCCTGTATTCCGAGATAGAGAAATCCCTGTTGTACTGACTCTCACAATACGCACAATCCTTAAAGAAAATCTGGTATACTTTCCCCGATTTCTTCATGTAATAGTAAAGCCCACTATAGTCTTTACGCTGAAAACTAAGTACGGTATCTCCTCTTTCCGGCATTTCCAGAAAGGTTTTTTTATCGATCTCTATCCCATTTCCTGACTCATTCCCTGAATTGTTTCCTGACCTGGAAGGTCGGTCAGTTACCTTCATTTGTATGATCGGACGGTATTGGTAAGAGCCATGCTCAAAATAACCCTTGCCTGCATAAATGTTGTCCAGCTCATCCTGTCCGAATAAGCCATCCAGTTCCGGGGCATCGATTTTTTTCAGGAGCTTTAATGAAGTATCGTAAACCTGCAGACGGTAATTCTTCGGATCTTCATTGATCAGTCTGCTGATCACAACGAGCCTTTTCTGATCTTTTGAAGGATACACCCGACAAATGTCTTCATCATCAGTGCCAAGCTGCTCCAAATGAACATTTTTTGATGTGCCGTTGAACTCAGGAAAGTATTTTAGATCCGGATGTTTATCCTTTTGCCGATCTTTACAGGCCGTAAACAGGACTAACATTAGAAACAAACAAGGTATAGTTTTACTGATCATGATGGTGCCAAAGTTATTAGAATATCGCTATTCTTCTCTGGCCGGAGTTCTTTTAAGCAAAATGATTTGCGCTCTTTTATGTAAATTGGTAAAAATGAAAAGATTTGATTTCTTCCTGATTCTGCTGCTCCTGTGTTTCGGCATGGCCTGTAACAGAGGGAGAGGTTCTATTGATGTGGTTCAGCATCAGGATACCACTGCTCCAAATCCAGGTACTCAGGCTCAAAATCTAAATACCATTGCACAACAACCCGATACAGCCGCCCAGCTCAAAGAAGTCAAAATCTTCCTGATTAAACTCAAAACAGCAATCGTAAAAAACAACAAACAGGAGCTCCTGAATAGGATTCATTTTCCAATGCAAACACAACTGATGTGGATGAATGATGAATTGGGAACCAAAGAAATTGATCGGAAAAATGGGTTGATCAGTAAAGAAGAGTTTCTGAAATATAATGGAAAGGAACTGTTTGATAAAGAACAACGGCGGGTATTGCGCTACGAACTGGGAGATGATGTCTCTGCCATTAACCTCCAGACAGACCAGGCCAGTAATTACTATAAAACCCTGGTTTCAGAAACAGATCCCGGAACTACACTATTCAATTATTACCTGCAATGGGAAAGGCCAGACGGGCGGGGTGATTATTGGTTTGGACTTGTAATCGGAAAAATAAAAGGCGAGTTTAAAGTCCTCAGCTATTATAGTAAATGGCCGCTGAAAGCTTGATCAACTCCCTGAAGAACCAAAAAAAGTACAGGACCAGAAATACCCGATACAAGAAAATGTAAAATAAAAAACTAGTTTGGAAGAGGGGCAGGCAAGAGCTCAGACTCCTGAATTTCTCCTTTAACAATCGCCTTAAGGGAAGAAATCAATTGATTTACCTGTTTTAAAGTCTCTCCATCTGTAATTTGAAAATCCGAATTCAGTTTTGCCTGAATCCCGGAAATCAAGAGCTGCGTATGCTCAGTGATTTTAGATTCAATAATCAGTAAAGTGCCTAGTAAGGATTGATGTGCCCTGCTGCCAGCCGTAGATGCGGTAATCAAAGCAACAGGTTTTTTAGAGAACTCCATCGTGGAAACGGTCCAGTCAATGGCATTCTTTAAAGTCCCGGGAACTCCAACGGCATATTCAGGGCTACAGATTAAAATCGCATCCGCATCCCTGAGCTGTTTTCTGAAGTCTGCCACTTTCTCATTTTCAGGAACCTGACCGTAATCCAGGTCCGGATTAAAGTGTGGCAGTTCAGTAAGGCCATCAAAAATACGGATGGAAAAACTTTCAGTTGTCAACAAACCTATGGCTTTGATCAGGTTAATATTTGAAGAACTTTTTCGGGTGCTTCCGGAAATGGCAAGGATATTTATGTGATCTGTTTTCATTTTTTGATGGACCTTTAATGCTGCCAAAGATATAAAATCTCTTTCTTTTTAGATTTTGATCAGCGCTCTTAAAAAACATATATTGCCAGCCAATGACTGATTTAACCCTAATATGATTGTATGAAAAATGTATTGTTTATCCTTTGTATCTGCTGCCTGACTGCCTATTTAACCCCTGCAATGGCACAGGAAAAGCCTGTCTTTACTGGCGCAAAAGCGACAATGAAGCACTATAAAGCCTTATATGTGCTCAACAGCGGAGAAGAGAAAAAGATCAATGGATGTTTGCGCAACATCAAAAACGCTCTGGAAGATCCACGCCTTAAAGGCAAACTGGAACTGGAGCTGATTGTTTTTGGTGATGGCGTAGCCGTGTACCAAAAGAACAGTAGTTACGAAGCTGCTTTAAAATTGTTACAGTCCAAAGGAGTGCTCCTGGCGCAATGCGAGAATACCCTGAAAGAAAGAAAAATCGATAAATCTGAATTGGTCGACTTCATCAGCTTTGTCCCTAGTGGAAATGGAGAAATCATCATCCGTCAGCAACAAGGCTGGGCAGTTGTTCATCCTTAAAATTTTCTTGTCCGTTTAAAAAAGGCTATGTTTGCAAGACATGTATAAATTATCAAATCCCACACGAAACGTAAATACCGGCAGGTTAAATTCCCTGCTGCTATTTGTATTGATGGGCTGCTTTGTTCTTTCTGCATGTTCTGTGAGAAAAGGAATTCAATCTTTTTTTGCGGAGGTGAGTCCCGTTGCCAGTACCAGTGTCAAAGCAAGTAAGATTTGCACGGTGGCATCCAGCTCCGCAGACGAAAGTCTTCTTTTTAAACAGAATGTGACCCAGATGTCGGCATCAGCCCTGGTTCTGTTTTTTCTTTTACCGGATTTCCTGCTGTCCGTATTGTTCTTTAAAAAAGATAAATACTCAGCCGTACCCTCAGGTCCGGACCTTTCCGGCTCTCCGGTTCCCCTGTTTATCAAAAACAGGCTTTTATTGATATAGCATCTCTTCTCTGATTAAACAGCGCTGCTGTTTCCCTATTTCATGTCGTTCCTGAAGAACAACATGCCAATTGCGTATTTCCACAATTTTAATTTTTGATGATGAAGAAATTACCTCTTTATCTGACGGCTATGTTGCTCATGCTGTACAGCATCAGTGCCTATCCGCAGGAGCATAAAGAACATACACTTTCCCACTTATGGGAATTAATGGCCAAATCCTATCCCGAATTAACCGAAAAACAGGCCAGAATTGAAGCGTCTGAATACCGGAAAAAGGAACTGAAAAGTGCCGCTCTTCCACAGGTTCAATTGCAGTTGCAAAATTCCTATGGCAGCTTTGCGGGGACCAATGGCGCTTTTTTTCCAATCCCCGGCGTATTTAATGTCAACGGGAATGCTGCAAAAGATTCGGATGCTTCGAGCAGCACGATGAACACTTTTGGCTCTGTGCTGCTGGACTGGAAGATCAGCCAGTTTGGTAAACAACAGAAAATGCAGGAAGCTGCGGGATATGAAGTGCAGGAAGCCCAAAGTAATTATGAGGCCACCTTGCTTTCGCTCCGGACTAAAATGACGAGAAACTACCTGAACCTCCTCTATACCCAATCGGGCTTGAGCTGGGCAGACAAAAATGTGCTCCGCGTAAAAGAAATCCTTGAGCTTTCCTCAAGCCTGGCCGAAGCCGGATTAAAACCCGGTGCGGATACTGCCCTTGCCGCCTCCACCTACCTTCAGGCCCTGGCGCAGAAAGAAGAATGGCAGGGTAAATATGCCGCGGGCCAGATCAATATGAGAGAACTTATTCCCACACTGAGCGGAACGTTAAAACTTCCTTTACAGACTTATATGGGGATTGGACAAACTGATGAAGGCCTTGATTCCGTTTCTGTCGCACATCCCTTTCTGCAGGTTCTGGATAAAAGATTCAGATATCAGCAGACCCAAAAGACGGTATTGGCCAGAAAGCAACTGCCCTCTCTCTCTTTGCTGGCCGGGATTTCTGCACGCGGAACAGGAATCAATCCGGATGGTAGCGTACACCGGAACTTTGCTTCCGGTTTTGACAATTCTTCCCGCAATTACCTCATCGGACTGGGGATCAGCTGGAACCTGACCGGCCTGTATACGGGTTCACTGGAAAAGAAACGCGCCCAGAAACAGATTGATGTGGCACAGTCTCAATATGAACTCCAAAAACTCCGGATGAATACGGCTTTGCAATCCATTTCCTCCCGAATCAATGCGCAATTCAAGCAGGTGGCGAAAACAAAAGAAGCACTGAGAAAGACGGAAGAGGCCTACGACCTCTATTTGTCGAGATATGAGGCCGGACTGATCAATCTGACAGACCTGCTTCAGATTCAGGCACTGCTGCAGCAGGTAGAGAAAAGCAATATTGAAGTTCACCAGGAGCTGTGGAGCCAATGGAATACAAAGGCAGAGCTTTCCGGCGATTACAGCTATCTGTTCAACAATTTAAAATAAGAAATTATGAATATGATCAGGTTTGCATTAAAAAAACCTTTAACAATAATGGTTGCCATACTGGCAATTGCCTACTTTTCGTTTACTGCGATCAGGAACATCAATGTAGATATCTTTCCGAAAGTTGAGTTGCCGGTCATCTATATCGCCATGCCTTATGGCGGATTAACCCCGGCCCATATGGATGGATTTATGGCGAACGAGTTTCAGAAAGTCCTCATCTTTGTGAGTGGGGTAAAGGGCATAGATTTTAAAAGCGTGCAGGGCTTTACCCTCATGAAGCTTACTTTTTATCCAGGAACCGATATGGCACAGGCCTCTGGTGAAGTCGCCACTCAGGTGTCCAGGGCAATGAGCTTTCTCCCTCCTGGCGCAGTTCCTCCTCAGGTAGTTCGTTTTGATGGGAGTTCCCTTCCTATCGGGCAACTGGTATTTGAAAGCGCTCAGCGGTCGATTACGGAATTACAAACCCTGGCGCTGACTAAAATCAGACCGATGTTTGTGACCATTCCAGGAGTAACTGCACCGGGGCCCTTTGGTGGAAACGCACGGACAATAGTGGTAAAGGTGAATCCGGAACTGATGCTTTCCTACGGTTTATCTGCAGAAGAAGTCACCATGGCCATCGTCAAAAATAACTTCCCTGCTCCGGCAGGAAACATCAGAATCGGTGATGAGAACCTGATGAGTCCGGTAAACACCATAGCCAATGGGCCGGAAGAGTTCCTGAACATTCCCATAAGAGGAGGCTCAGGGACTAATGTCTTTGTGAAAGACATCGCCAGTGTAGAAGATGCAGCAGATATCACTACCGGATATGCCATCATCAATGGAAAACGCTCTGTTTACCTTCCGGTGATCAAAAAAGCAGATGCTTCCACACTCAAAGTAGTAGAGAACCTGAAAGCCTCGATTCCGAAGCTGAAGGCCGCCTTGCCTGAGGATGTGGATGTGAAATACGTTTTTGACCAGTCCGGATACATAGAAAGATCATTGGAAAACCTGATTCATGAAGGTGTTTTAGGAGCGGTATTAACTGGCCTGATGGTATTTCTCTTTCTTGGAGATTCCAGGGGAGCATTGATTGTGGTGCTGACTATCCCTATTGCGATTCTGTCGGCGGTAATTCTATTGTATATGTTTGGACAGACCATCAATGTCATGACCCTCAGTGGACTGGCCCTGGCCATAGGCATCCTTGTAGACGAGGCCACAGTAACGATAGAAAATATCCACCAGCACTTTGAAATGGAAAAGCCGAAGCAAAGGGCAATTCTGGATGCATTATTGGAAATTTCTATCCCCAAAATTCTGATCTTGTTCTGTATCCTGGCTGTCTTGATTCCTTCTTTTATGATGACCGGAATTCCAAAGGATATGTTTATGCCACTCTCACTGGCAGTAGCTTTTGCCATGATCGCTTCTTTTATCGCCTCACAAACCTTTGTGCCGATCCTGGCCAACTGGTTAATGAAACCGGAACTTTTCCGGCACCATAAGATCAGCCTTCACAGAAAGAAACTGACCAGGTTTGAGAAATTCAAAAGACGTTACCTGATCCTGATCCGTGCGGGTCAGCAAAAGATAGGGGGGGTGATTGGCCTGTATGCGATCCTGGTCTTACTGATGATCTTTGCAGCAGGGCTAACGATTGGAACAGATATCCTTCCGGCCAGCAACAGTGGAGACCTTCAGATGCGGATGCTGGCACCCGAAGGAAGCAGATTGGAAAAAACGGAAGATTACCTGGAAAAGTTAACCGATATCATTAAAAAACAAATGCCGGAAGGAGCGGTTAAAATCAGCTCTGCATATGTCGGCCAGCAGCCCTCTGCTTCAGCGATAAATCCCATCTTCCTTTTTACGAGTGCTTCTCATGAAGCGGTATTACAGCTATCTATTGATCAGGAGAAGTTTGATCAGCCCATCTCCAACCTGAAAGATCAGGTTCGTAAAGAAGTGGCGAAACAGATGCCGGAGCTAAAGATCAGCTTTGAACCGATGGAGCTGGTGGAGAAAATTATGAGTCAGGGTGCAATGAATCCTGTACAGATCAAAGTGGCTGCCGGACAGTTAAAAGGTGCGGAGAAATTCGCAATGAAGATTGAGGCGGGATTAAAGAAGGTCTCTTTTCTTCGTGATGTACGCCTGGCAGAGCCGCTCAACTATCCCAGTGTTCAAATCAATGTGAATAGGGAACAGGCCGCTCAGTTCGGATTAACGATGGGCGATGTGAGCAAAGCGCTTACCATGGCTACCTCCTCTACCCGTTTTACGAATAAAAACCTTTGGGTAGATCCAAAGTCTGGTCTTGTTTTTCAGGTCCAGGTCCAGGTTCCTGAACCGGACATGCAATCTCTGGATAAACTCCGTTCATTACCGCTTAAGTCCGGACAGCCGAGACCGGTGCTGGAAGATGTTGCGACACTTCAAATGGTAAAGCTGCCCGCCCAGGTAAACCGCCAGGGTCCAAACCGATACGTGACCGTATTGGCCAATATTCATCAGGCAGACCTGGGAGCCGCTTCCACAGCAGTTCAAAAAGTATTGAAGGAAATTGGTGAACCTCCCAGAGGGATGGTGGTTTCCTCCGAAGGCCTGATGCAATTGCTGGAAGAAACCCTTTCGGGTTTACAAACCGGACTTGCAGTTGCGATTGTTGTGATCTTCCTGATGCTGACTGCCTATTATCAGTCTTTTGCGTTGTCCGGACTCATCCTTTCTGTTGTTCCGGCAGTGATCGGAGGAAGTCTCCTCATGCTGATCATTTCGGGAAGCACACTGAACCTGCAATCCTATATGGGAATCATTATGTCGGTGGGTGTATCCGTTTCCAATGCGGTACTGATGATTAATCAGGCGGAAGTAAACCGCCTTAAACACGGATTTCCCGTCAGAAAAGCGGCAATTCTTGCGGCCTCTTCCCGTCTTCGCCCCATCATCATGACCACCATGGCGATGATTGCCGGAATGATTCCAATGGCCATAGGCATGGGAGAGGGGGGAGAACAGATTGCCCCATTAGGGCAGGCGGTAATTGGCGGATTGATCTTATCTACGCTGACTGCCCTCCTGGTTTTACCGCAACTCTTCGTGCTGATCATGAAGAATAAATCAAGGAACAGCCTCAGTCTGGACCCTGATGACCCAATGAATAAAAACCTGCTGGCAATAAAATAAAAATGAAAGCATCACCCCCGTTAACACGAGAAAAAAACAACGATATACTCATGAAAAGCATCGAAAAATATAAATATGCCTTGCTGATGTTCCTCCCACTGGCATTTGTCGCCTGTTCTTCAGAACAGCCAAAGACGAGGCAGGAAGCAGGACAACAAAATCAGCAAACAGGTACGAAAACAGAAGTTAAGGCCGGGCTTCCAAAACCACAGTTTGTAAAACCAATGCTGGAGCAACCGGTATATCAGCTTTCTCTGCCAGGAGAGCTGAGGCCCTACGAAGAGGTCACGATTTATCCCAAGATCAAAGGTTTTGTAAAAAAGATCTTTGTCGACAGGGGAAGCAAAGTGAAAAAAGGACAATTACTGGCGCTGCTGGAAGCTCCGGAAGTGGCACAGCGCTACCAGTCTGCAAGATCCGATGAGCAAAAATCTTATGAAGATTACCGCTACAGCAGACAATCTTATGAGCGACTAAAAAAGGCTGCAATGAAGAGCGGAGCGGTTGCAGCAATAGAACTGGATAAAGCAATGAGTAAATTAAAAGGAGATAGCGCAGCTTATGCTGCAGTAAAATCCAATACCCTGGTATCCGATCAACTGCAACAGTACCTGAGCATAAGGGCTCCTTTTGATGGAACAGTAATGGATAAAAATGTCTCCGTAGGGGCGCTTGTCGGAGAGAACAATACCATGCCGATGTTCTCCATTGTACAGAACGACCGCCTGAGGTTAACAATAGCCATCCCTGAAAAACACAGCCAGTCGATCTCAAAAGAGACAAAGGCTTCCTTTACCGTCAGTGCATTGCCGGGCAAAACCTTTCATGCGCTCCTTTCCAGAAACGGAGAATTCCTGCAACAGAAACTAAGATCAGTAACTGCAGAATTTGATGTGGTCAATAAAGACCTGCTTTTGGGTGGAGGAGAATATGCACAGGTGAATCTGCAAATGCGCCGTCCGGAAGCCACTTTCTGGCTGCCTGCAACTAGTGTGGTACAGGCACAGTCCGGAGTGTTCATTGTGAAACTGGAGGGGAAGCTCATTAAAAGGATCCCCGTAATGCCCGGCATTCGTAAAGGAGAACTTATTGAGGTGTTCGGGGCCTTACATATCGAAGATCAGATCCTGAAAAAGGGCACTGAAGAGTGGAAAGACGGTCAAAAGATCTAATCAGATTAAAGATCAGCTACGAATGAATTAAAGATTGCGGGAATGCCTCAGATTTCTGAGGATCATTTCCGCAATTTTATTTATAAGATCTAAAATTACACTTTTTGTTATTTTTATGTTAGCTTCGTTTCAAACTTTCTAACCAAACTTGTGAACGCTAATCATTTAACTCCGGACGATGATCTCATCCTGCTGCTTAGGCAAGGTGATGAATTAGCTTTTACAGAAATCTACAACCAATATTGGGATAAACTCTATTACATCGCCCATAAACTTTTAAAAGATACGGATGCTGCCGAAGAAATTGTTCAGGACGTATTTCTGGTACTTTGGAAAAAGAGGGAAACCCTGAATATCCAATCCATTTCATCCTACCTTGCAGCCATGACGCGTTATGCGGTATTTCGCTACCTCTCTAAAGAGAAACGCTCCCGTCAACAGGAAAATATTGTAGGCTTATTAACAGCCAATGCGACTTCGGAGATAGAAATTGACCATAAAATTTTGCTGGAGATCATTACAGAACTCTCTAATAAACTTCCTGAAAAATGCAGACTTGTATTTCAATACAATAAGCTACAGGACCAGTCGCTGGCCGAGGTGGCTGCCCAACTCAACATCTCCCAGAAAACGGCAGAAGCTCACCTCACCAAAGCACTCCGCATCATCCGATCCAACGTTGGTGATGTACTGAACTTCCTGATCGTGTTCCACTTATTCCGTTAAAATATTACCCGATTCTACTCAGCCTGACACCTTAAAAGTTTGCTGATCTAACAGAAAATCTTTCCAACCCATATCCCTGTATTTCATTTGAATCTTCGTTTAACATGATCATCATCTGTTTAGGCTTCATCAACCTGAAAACAGGATTGATGAATTAAAATAAAAAATTATTGATTTTGACTAAGGGTGTTTTGTTCCCAGTTGACTCTATAAGAGAAAAAAGGGTTATAAAAATTCAGATGGATAGGAACGAACTCAAAAAATTGGCGCAGAAATACCTTCAGGGAAACGCCAGTGATGAAGAAAAAGCACTGCTGAACCAATGGTACGATACCATTGAGGATGGCTGGGTAGAAAATGTTCCTACCAAAAGGCCGGAAACAGAGGATCAGGTTAAACAACGGATCTTTGATAACCTGAAAGATAAAGGTTTCCTTCAAACAGAAGAAGAAGCCGAATATCCGGTTCGCCGCTTTTCAATGAAAAGACTGCTGATGAGAATAACAGCTGCCGCTGCGGTTTTGGCCGCTGTTTTCTTTGGCTGGCAATTCATGAACTCCCGGTCTGA
This sequence comes from Pedobacter caeni, assembly GCF_900129215.1. GTDB lineage: Bacteria > Bacteroidota > Bacteroidia > Sphingobacteriales > Sphingobacteriaceae > Pedobacter > Pedobacter caeni. The sequence goes on from NZ_FQUQ01000003.1 coordinate 778,585, forward strand.
ATCTGCTGTAAAAAAACTAGTAAGCGTTCCTGGCAATAAAATCATAGAAATCACTTTACCGGATAGTTCAAAAGTATGGCTCAATGCAGGATCTGTATTTAAGTATCCCAAGCAGTTTGACGAAAAAAACCGTACGGTAGAATTGATCGAAGGCCGTGCCTTTTTCGAGGTAAAACACAGAAATAAACACCCTTTTATCGTAAAAACCAATAGCCTGAACGTGGTTGTGCTGGGCACTTCATTTGATGTCAGAGCTTACAAAAAAGAAGGGACCACAAAAGTAAGTGTGGTAACCGGAAAAGTGGGAATTACCATGAAGGATGCGGTGAAAAAGCCAGCCGTGATGTTGCTTCCCAAAGAACAGGTGGTGCTTAGCAATATTAAAAATCATTTGATTAAAGCTGTAGCCCCTGAAATTGCCGTAAATGCCTGGTGCAATAGCAAACTGGTATTTGAACAGGAAACACTAAGAAACGTATTCTCTGTCCTGGAGAAAAAGCATCACCTGAAAATCATTACTGAAAACCCTGCATTGCTGGACGAAAGAATCTCCATTACCCTTGGAGATCAGAACCTGGCTGTGACGATGGATATCCTAAGCTTTACCAAACATTTTAAATACCAAATGGCCAATGACAACATAATCATCAGATAGATCTTCCTTCTTAGCAGCTAAGAAAGAAAAAACCGGGAACAGAACCTGCCCCCGGAATAAGGTAGCCACTGTATACATGCTTGAGACCCATAGACAGTAGGCTGTAGTTTAAAAATTAAACCAAAACAAATATGATGAATTTTTACGGCAAAGCATTGCCTATATTCCGAAAATGCATGCGCATTTCTACAATTATTATTGGCATACAAGTGTGTTTTTCGACACTCCTGATGGCTAAGCACATCAAGGCTCAGGAAATGAGCTTTAAAGTAGTCAAAGCAAGCGTCAAACAAGTCTTCAAAAAGATAGAACAACAGGCAAACGTTACTTTTGTATATGACGAACAGGTATTGGGCCGCCTGCCTAATCTTACCCTTAATTTTAAAAACGAACAACTTTCGGAGGTTTTAAAAAGCCTTCGCGAGAAAACCTCGCTGGAATTCAAATTAGTGGGTAACTATATCGGCGTAGCAGAAAATGCAGCCAGTATGCCTAACCTTAGCCTGTCTTCTGCTGCAAATAGCAACCGCATAAAAATAAATGGGGTCATAAGGGATGCAACCGGACAGCCGCTAATCGGAGTCAGCGTGAAGGTCAAAGGAACTCAGATTGGCGCAAGTACCAATTCCAGCGGACAATTTTCGATTGATGCAAATATTGGTGATGTCCTGGAAGTTAGCTATTTAGGGTATATCACTAAACAAGTGACCATTACCAGCCCTGCCGCATTAAGTGTATTATTGGATGAAGATTCAAAACTCCTGAGTGAAGTTGTCGTTACTGCACTGGGTATCAAAAAAGAGAAAAAAGCCCTGGGATACTCCGTTACTGAAGTAAAAGGAGAAGAACTGACGCAGGCCAGAGAAAACAATGTGATCAACTCACTGGTAGGTAAAGTGGCTGGTCTGAATGTCAATTCTATTGCAGGTGGTGTAGGTGCTTCGTCCAATGTCATCATCCGGGGGGTTTCCAGTATTTCGCAAACCAATCAGCCATTATACGTGGTCAATGGAATCCCAATGGAAAACAGGATCACCAGTCCGGCAGGAAGTCAGTACGACAATACCCCGGATCTTGGAGATGCAATAGGTAACCTTAACCCGGATGATATTGAAACGGTTTCCGTTTTAAAAGGAGCAGCAGCTTCCGCCTTATATGGCTCCCGTGGTAAAGCAGGGGTGATTCTAATCACCACCAAAAGTGGTAAAGGGAATTCGATCGAATTCAATTCCAATTTTGTGCTGGAGAAAGTAATGGATATGACCGATTGGCAATATACCTACGGACTGGGAGCTAATGGGAAAAAACCAGCCAATCAGTTGGAGGCCAGACAAACAGGTCAGAGCAACTGGGGAGAAAGACTGGACGGAAGCAATGTGATTCAGTTTGATGGGGTTTCCCGCCCTTATGTGGCCCAGAAAAATAACATGGAGAATTTCTTCCGTACTGGTTCCACGTCTACCAATACCCTGGCTTTAAATAAAAGCTTCGATGGAGGATCTGTCCGCTTTTCTGCAAGTAACCTGACAAATAAAGCAATTACACCTAATTCAGGCCTGAACAGACAATCTTTTAACCTGAATGGAAACTACAATATCAGTAAAAATTTTACGGTAGATGCCAGAGCAAACTACATTCTGGAACAAGCAAAAAACCGCCCTTTTTTAAGCGATGGAGCAGGGAATTCCAGCTATAATATCACTTTATTACCAACTAGTTTAGATGTCAATGTACTAAAAAGAGCGGTAGACGACGATGGAAAGGAGTTTGCTTATTCAGGGAATTCATTTGCAACCAATCCATGGTTTGCAGCTAATAAATTCATTAACAATACCAAGAGAGAACGCTTGCTTTCTTCTGTAAGCCTGCGCTATAATTTCGACAATGGAGCATTCATTCAGGGACGTGCCGGACGAGACGCTTATAACGATCGATATACCAGTGTGGTTCCTTCAGGAACAGCTTACCGTCCAAATGGAACAATCATCGAAACTTCTACTAAATTTTCTGATATCAATACCGATGTGCTGTTAGGCAAGTCTTTTAAAGTCAGTGATTTTACGATCAGCCCGAATATTGGTGGAAGTTACAGAAGAACGAAGTCTGAAATCATTACCCTGACAGGGAATAACTTCGCCGTTCCTTATGTATATGTGATTTCAAATGCCAAAATACAGGAAACGCCTAAATATATTCCTTCGGAAAGTGTAGTAAGTTCCCTTTATGCTACTTTAGATTTGAGCTACAAAAATTTCCTCTATTTAAATAGTTCCATTCGTAACGATTGGTATTCTACCTTAGCTACACCAGGTAAAAACAACAAACTGGACGCGTTGTATCCATCGGTAAATGCTTCATTTGTCTTCTCTGAAGTATTAAAACAGGACTGGCTAAGCTTTGGTAAACTTCGTGCGGGTTTTGCTCAGGTAGGACAGGCAACAGATCCTTACCAGACACAACTTGCGTATAATTTTAATAATGCAACATTAAATGGAAAACCACTTGGTGTAATCGCCAATGGATATGTTCCCAACTCCGGACTTAAAGCTTCGATTGCTTCTGAGTTTGAAATCGGTACTGAAGTTCGCTTCTTAAGCAACCGTTTAACACTGGACCTGACCTGGTATAACAAGAAATCTAAAGATGAAATTGTAAAGGCACCAGCTTCCATCGCTTCCGGATATGCAGGAGCAATTCTGAATATCGGGGAGTTAAGAAACACAGGTATAGAAGCCCTGATTTCAGGTATTCCTGTACAGACTAAAGACTTCCGCTGGACCACTACATTGAATGGGTCTGTGAACAACAATACCGTTGTTTCTTTGTCGCCGGGACAAACCATTCTTCCTGGTGGAACTTCACGTACAGGTGATGCCTTCACTCAAAATATAGTAGGCTTGCCATATGGTCAGGTGATGGCTTTTGATTATCAATATGATGCTAATGGTAATGTCGTACTTAAAGACGGTGTCCCTCAAAGAGGGCTGCTGAAAGCGTATGGTTCAGCATATGCTAAATATGTAGCAGGTTGGAATAACGAATTCAGCTATAAAGGAGTAAACCTATCCTTCCTGATTGACAGTAAGTTTGGTGGTAAAATTTTCTCGGCAACAGATCAATACGCTTATAACTTCGGTTTACATAAAGGAACATTGGCAAGACGGGACGAACTGGGAGAAGGTGCAGCGAAGTACTATGAGACAGCTACATCTAATGTATCTGGTACACTTGTTCAGAGTTCAGACTTCATCAAGTTACGTCAGGTAATGCTGGGCTATACCTTTCCCGGCAAGTTGTTTAATAACGTCATTAAAGGAGCAACACTTAGTGCCGTTGGCCGTAACCTCTTTTACCTGAAAAAGAAAACAGATAACATCGATCCGGAATCTGACTATTCGATAAATGCAAAAGGATTAGAGTTAGGTGGCGTTCCTCCTGTGAGGACTTTCGGTCTTAACCTGAGTGTGAAATTCTAAATGAATGGTGATTTATTAAATCATCCTAACAGTTACAAAGCAAAGAATATTGATATGAAAAAGAATATTAAATCAACGATATTGGTTTTAATCTGCCTGCTGACAGTGACCGGCTGCAGAAAAAACTTTGAAAAGATAAATACTGACCCGTCTACCTATAATCCCGAAAATTTTGATCCGAATTATACCCTTACCAGTGCACAATTGGGTTATTCGGGAAGCGTAGATTTAGGTTATGAAACCTGGAGAGCCAATTTAATCTATTCGGCTACTATGATTCAGGGTCTTTCCTCTGTGATCGGTTACTGGGCTGGGGATAAGTATTTACTGGATGCCAGATATACTGCCGCCTATTGGGGATTTCCCGATGGGACGCCTACGGGAGGTGTGGGTGCTTATCCTGAACAGGTCAGACCAATTACAGATGTGATGATGGTCACAAAGGATAAGCCTAAGTACAAGAATTTGCATCAGATCTCACGTATTATGAGAGCGATGATTTTTCAGCGGATTACTGACTTGTATGGTGATGTTCCTTACTCTGATGCCGGTGTGGGATATTATGAACAAAAGTATTACCCGAAATATGATAAGCAGCAAGACATTTATATGAGCTTATTGAAAGAAGTATATGAAGCAACTGCCGCTTTAGATCCTGCTGGTGATGTGGCTACAGGTGACGTGTATTATGGTGGGAACATTCAGAAATGGAAACGTTTCGGAAATTCTTTGTTGCTGAGAATGGCGATGCGTTTGTCTAAGGTAGATCCGGCAACGGCAAAAAGCTATGTGGAGAAAGTGATAGGCAATACCATGACGGGCAATGATGACAATGCATTTTTAACAGGTGATCCTGTTGGTGGGCGTATCACGGCAAACAGAAACAGCCAGGTGTTATTGGGAGATGGTGGAGAGGAACATTATTATGTGAAATGGTCTAATACTTTTATCAATTTTCTTAAAAGTACCGATGATCCAAGGTTAGGTAAGATTGCAGTAACTAAATTGTACCTGACTGCAGGCAGTAAAGACCAGAATCCGGGAGCAAATGCCGATCCTGCAGTTCAAAAAGGGATGCCTAATGGTAAAGACCTGAGCCAGGTGCCAAACAGAGGGATTACGCTGGAACCAGGTTATACCGGTTTACCCGAGTACTCTTCTCCAAGTGCAGCTTTGCTAAGGAGAGATGGAAAAACCTTTGTATTGACTTATGCCGAGTCAGAATTGTTGCTTGCAGATGCTGCACAACGTTTTGGCATTGCCGGAAGTGCCGCAGATCATTACCGAAATGGGGTAAAGGCAGCAATGACTTATCTTGGACAATATGATCCTGCAGCAGCCATTTCAGAGGCAGTTGCTAATGCATACGTGGATGCACATCCATACAATGCCGCAAATGGACTGGAGATGATCAATACGCAGTATTGGGCACTGACAAATTCTAAGCTCGATTTTTATGAATCATGGGCAAACTGGAGAAGAACGGGATTCCCGGTTTTAACTCCGGTAGTATATCCTGGTAATGCAACCAATGGAACCATTCCAAGACGTTTCCCTTATCCTGTTTTAGAAGCAGGCTCTAATACCAAAAATTATAATGATGCAGTCTCCTCTATTCCTGGCGGAGATGTCTTAACCTCCCGTGTATGGTGGGATAAAAACTAATTCCCGTACGCTCTCAATTTCAAATCCCTGCTTCGGCGGGGATTTTTTTGTTAAAAGGAAAACGGGAATAAGTCCTCCGACTTACCCCCGTTTAAATTAACGCTCTCAAGGACAAATGTAAAAATAAATTTAATGTTAGAACACGGGATTTTAAATTATTGAATTAAGATTACAATTTGAAAACGAGGCAGATAGGGTCAAATGATCGTGTAAAATGATAAAATATTCGTTTTTGACTATGGTTTGGCGGTTTTTGTAAATGATGAAGCTTTCTACCGCCTGATTCTGGAATTTTTAAAATAAGATCGTCTTTGCCGATTTAATCTTGTTTCAGCACTTAACCTCTTACAATCAGTGTTTTGCCTGATTGTCAAAAACGCTGAACGTTTTGACAAAAAAATAAAACCTTTTATAGGGAAATCCAGCGTCCTTTGTTTAAACCACCAAATAAACCTGAACATGAAAACCTTAAGACTTAGCCTGTTACTGGCTTTGCTCTTGCTGATCCAATTGGCAGAAGTAAATGCACAAGAGCGCCCGGCATGGGCAAAAGAAACCAAAGAACAGAAAGAAAAACGAATGAAATGGTGGACAGACGCCCGATTTGGGATGTTTATCCACTGGGGCCTGTATGCTGTCCCTGCCCGTCATGAATGGGTAAAATACTATGAGCACATTTCTGATAAAGATTATGAGAAATATTTCAACCTGTTTGATCCCGATTTGTACAACCCAAAGCAATGGGCAGCAAAAGCAAAGGAAGCAGGAATGAAATATTTTGTCATCACGACTAAACACCATGAAGGTTTCAGTTTGTGGGATACCAAATATTCAGATTATAAGGCAACTAAAACACCAGCCGGAAGAGACCTCATCAAACCAATGGTAGAGGCCTTCAGGGCAGAGGGCATTAAAGTAGGATTTTACTATTCGCTGATCGACTGGCACCATCCCGATTTTGAGCTCGATGCGAGTCATCCCCCAACCCCTCAGGGTAAAGAGGCTCGCGATGCGGCCAACAAAGGAAGAGACCAGAAGAAATACCAGGCTTACATGAAAAACCAGATCACAGAATTGCTCACCCAATACGGACCGATTGATATGTTATTTACCGATTTTTCATACGCTGGAAAAGGGCATAAGGAATGGGATTCAGAAGGACTGTTAAAGCTGATCCGCAAATTACAACCCAATATCATTGTCAACGACCGTCTGGATCTGAACGATACAGACTGGGGATGGGACATCAAAACCCCTGAACAGTTTATGCCAAGGGAATGGCTAACCGTTAAAGGAGAGAAAGTGCCATGGGAAACCTGTCAGACTTTTTCCGGCTCATGGGGATACCACAGGGATGAAAATTCCTGGAAAAGTGTACCTCAGCTCATCGCCATGCTGATTGAAACGGTCAGCAAAGGGGGGAACCTCTTGCTAAACGTTGGGCCTACGGCACGCGGGGAGTTTGATGAAAGGGCTAACCAGCGCCTGGAAGGCATGGGGGCATGGATGAAACAACACAGCCGTTCCATTTACGGATGTACACAAGCTCCGGAAACTTTCAAAGTGCCTCAGAACTGCTTCCTTACCTATAATGCAGAGAAAAAGAGACTGTACATTCACCTGATGCAATGGCCGTTCAAATCGCTGCACCTGGAAGGATTTAAAGGTAAATTTAAATATGCTCAGCTCCTGAACGATGGTTCTGAGGTTAAGTTCTATTCTCCTACACAAGAGGGAAGCCATACGACCGAGACTACAAAAGACGGGGATGTAATCCTGAACCTTCCTGTACAGAAACCAAATGTGGAAATCCCCGTGATAGAATTGATTCTGGAATAAACAAATAGGGCAAAATTCTTTAGATATAGCCTTTTTTACACCCGTAGAAAAGGCTATATTTGGTTTGTTCCCAGCTCAATGATGAACCATACTAACCAAAAAAGGCTTCTTGCATTCTTCTGTTTCTTTATAATTCAGTTTCTGACTGGCTGCGAATCTAAGCAGCAGACAGATCAATCCTTAAATCCAGGCAGTACCGAAACCGGGATCAAAGCCAGGATCATTGCCCTCAACAAAAGAGCAAAAAGTCTGAACAGGGACTCTACCAATCTGGCCATAGCTTCAGCTTATGAAGCCTACCTTCTGGCTTATGAAAACAAATATAAAGGGTTGGAAGCTGATGCCCTGGTAATCTTATCCGAAGGTTATCTCTATAATGACATCTATGACCTTGCCCTTGAATATTCATTTGATGCCCTGGAAATCTATAAAAACCTGAACCAACCGGCTAAAATGGCCGCTACTTATACTTTATTGGGATGGATCTATTATGATGTGGAAAATGCGGAGTTTTCCCTGAAATACCATACCATGGCCTATGATTACTATAAAACGCATCAGGAACCTGATGAGACCGGCCTCTCCCTCAATGCTATCGGCTTAATTTACCAGCTCAAGAACGAATTCGGAAAGGCAGAAGGCTTTTTCAAACAGGCGCTGGTGATGGCTCAGAAACACAACAAAAGAGCCCTGATCAGTGCAGCTTATAATAACCTGGGCATTTCCAGCAACAACAATAAGAATTATAGTCAGGCCATTGTCTATTTTAACCTGGCACTTCAGTTTTCTACCAAACAATTGCTTTCACTGGCAGAGCTGAACAACCAGATGGCTTTCTCACTCGTCAACCTCGGCAGAAAAGAAGAAGCATTGGCGGCCTTAAAAAAGGCAAGATCCTTTATTGACCAAAGCAGTTCCAATTCAAGAAAAGAAAACCTGCTGGACAATTATAAGGTCTTCTCTCTGCTCTATCAACGGACCGGAGATTATAAACAGGCCTACGAGAACATCAACCAATACAATGCAGTCAGAGAAGAATTCCTGTCTAAAAATAAAGTAAATGCCTTGCTCACGCTTACCCTGAAACGGGAAGCCCAGGAAAAAGAAAGACAGATGGAAGCGTTATCCGTAAAAGAAAGCCTGAAATCTTTTCAACGGAATGCCCTCGCCATCATTGTGGTACTCCTGATTGTGATCGGTTTTCTGCTGTATGGTAAGCTCAGAAGCAGACAAAGAAAAAAAGCCGAACAGGCCGCCCTTAAGCAACAAGAGATTGAAAAGGTACTTGAGCATACTGTTCTGGATAAAAAAGCCCTCCATGAACGACTGGATTTTAACCATATTGAACTGAAAAACTATGCCTTATACATTGCGCACAGAAATGACCTGGTGGTAAAATTCATTGAAGATCTTGGAGGTCTGGATAAAACCGCAGCTGCGGAAATCCCCCATCAGTTACATAAGCTGGTCAATAAATTCAAGTACGACATTAACCTGGAGAAGTATGTGGAAGATTTCAACCTTAAGGTGGAAACCCAGTACCAGGATTTTTTCTACAACCTGCAACAGAAATTTCCTCACCTCAGTCAGAATGAGCGAAGGCTTTGTGCCCAGATCAGGCTGAGCCTTTCCATTAAGGAGATCGCCACCCTCAATAACATCTCCGTGAAGTCTGCAGAAATGGCAAGGTACCGTTTGAGAAAGCATTTTGGCCTGCAGCCCAATGATAACCTCAACGATTACCTGAAGTCCTTCTAGTGTGATTTAAAGAAGGTTTTTGAGCTCATGTAGAGGTCTTGTAGGGGTAACCCCTCAGCAGAAGTAGGGGTCTTTAATTCGTTTTTCCGGCAATCCTGATATTAAGTTTGATTGAATCAATCAACTCAAACCAAATATTATGATTAAAGATTTACGATTGCCAATAAGCAATTTATGGAGCAATAAATTTGCCTGGCTCATGTTCGCTGTCTGTGTGTTCTCCTCCCTGATCAGCAGCAGTACCTTTGCTCAGACCAGTACCGTAAAAGGGCAGGTATTCAACGAAATTGATCAGCCCCTTCCGGGGATCACGATCAAAGTTAAAGGAAGCACTATAGGGACGACTTCAGACCATGAAGGGAAATTCCGAATCAATGCATCAGAAAAAGACATCCTGGTTTTCTCGGCCGTTGGCCACATCAGTCAGGAAATCACGGTAGTTGCCGGCAAAGACATCCAGGTTAAACTATTAATGGATATGAAAGGGCTCGACGAAGTCGTGGTGATCGGTTACGGTAGCACACAACGGAGCAACCTGACCAGTGCCGTAAGTTCGGTAAGCGGGACAAAACTGGAGCAGGTGGCAGCCAGCAATCCGGTCAACGCCCTTCAGGGTAGGGTTGCCGGATTATCCATCAGTAGCCCGGGAGGAAACCCCGGACAATCTTCGGATGTCAGGTTACGTGGTATCGGAACCTTCGGTGCCCATCAGCCCTTATATATCATTGATGGTACGCCTGGAAACCCTTATTACCTGAGTAACGGAGATATCGCTTCGATAGAAGTGCTTAAAGATGGTGCCGCAGCATCAATCTATGGCTCTAACAGTGCCAACGGGGTAATCCTGATCACGACCAAAAAAGGAAAACAAGGTGCCCCGGTAATTGATTTCTCTTCCTTCTACAGCATCGTAAGGCCAACAGAACAATATAAATTCCTGGATGCAGAAGGCTATAAAAAGCTGCATACCATGATGTACACCAATGCAGGGCCTACAGCTCCGGCATTACCTGCATACCTGACCAAAAATACCGGCACAAATACCGATTGGCAGGACCTGATCAACCGTAAAGGAATTTCGCAGAATTACAATGTCAGCCTGAAGGGTGGTGGCGAATATTTAACCTATTCCTTAAGTGGTGACCTGACCGACGATCGTGGTACTTTCATCGGTTCAGAATTCAATAAGAAATCCTTAAGGGCAAGAAATGACTTTAAAAAAGGCCGCTTAAGTGTAGAAAGTAATATCATTTATTCAGAAACGAGATCAGAAGCAGCTAAGTTCAATCAGAAAGACAGTTATTCCCAATCTCCTTTACTTCCTGTTCTGGATGAAAAAGAAAAGTATGGTTACGGATTAACAGAAAATGGCTTGCCGAAATTCCAAAACCCGATCGCTGCAGATCATTTTCTGCAAGGCAATTCTAAAACCAATTACCTCGGCGGAAACATCCGCTTCGGACTGGACATCATTAAAGGCTTAAAATATACGGCCAACCTGAATTACATCAATGCACGCACGGATGAATATGCGTTCAATCCTCCATACCGTGCCAATGCCAATGATCCTCTGGTTTCCTATACCAGGGTCTACAATAGAAATTCCCTTTACAAGGAACGCCTGATGGAACACTTGCTGAATTACGACCTGAATATCGATAAACACAGCATTAAGCTCCTTGCCGGATATACCGCTCAGGAAAAAACCAATCGGTATATCAGCGTTACTGCAGACGGAAAAACGACGGTAAGAACGGTGGTAAACGGAGAGATCGAAGAAACAGTGGTTCCCGGAGGATTCACTAACCCAGACTTTAATACCATTTCCGCTGGTCTGGGAGGTACGTTCAATGCCGAAGGCACAAATAATAAATATGTTCGTCTGTCCACATTGGCAAGGTTAAACTATGCCTACGACAACAAATACATGTTACAGGTTTCCGTAAGAAGGGACGGTTCTTCTGTTTTTGGTGCAAACCGCAGATATGGGGTCTTTCCTTCCGTATCACTGGGCTGGAACATCCATAAAGAATCTTTCCTTAATGAGGTAAAATGGCTGAATAATTTAAAACTTCGCGCCAGTTATGGAGAGCTTGGAAATGAAGGTGCTTTGGGCTATTATGACCATCAGGCGCTCATCACTACCCGCAACCGCTGGTCGGGAGGTTATGTACAGGGCTCCGGAGCAACACCATGGCCGGGTTCTGCCAGTTATACCCTCTTAAACCTGGATTTACAATGGGAAACCATCAAATCCAAAAACATCGGACTTGATTTTGGCTTGTTTGACAACAAATTAACGGGTGCTATCAACTATTTTAACAATACGACAGATGGCCTTCTGATCACTAAAGAGGTCGCACCATCAGCAGGTGTGAACAATCCGATCGTCAATGTCGGGAAAATCAGCAATAAAGGGCTGGAACTGGAAACAAACTACCACATCGATCACAACGAATGGCAGTTTGACATTGGTGGTGCTTTCAGCTTACTGAAAAACGAAGTTTTATCGCTCGCCAATAACGGCCAGATCTTATACGGTACAGGTTTAAGGTTTGGAACAGACCATATTCCGACACAAACAATGGTAGGAAAAGAGATTGGTGCTTTTTACCTGTATGAAGCGGATGGTATTTTTCAATCCGATGCAGAAGCTTCCAATTACAAAAATGCAGCGGGTACTGCCTTGCAGCCTAAAGCAAAAGCAGGGGACATCAGGTTCAGGGATACCAATGGTGATGGAAAGATCGATGAAAAAGACAAGACTTACCAGGGCTCAGGATTTGCTAAATACGAATACAGTCTGAATCTCGCTGCCAACTACAAAAACTTCGACCTTTCTTTATTCTGGCAGGGGGTGGCAGGAAACAAGTTGTACAACGGAGACCGTTTTGAACTGGAAGGAATGGAAGCAGGAAGAAACTTCCTGGCCAGTACCCTCAATGCATGGACTCCTCAAAATACAGGAACAAACATGCCAAGGGCAGTCCTGGGAGATCCCAACCAAAATACACGTGAATCTACACGCTTCCTGGAAAGCGGATCTTACCTGCGCTTGAAGTTAGTTCAGCTGGGATATAGCCTGCCTAAATCTGTGCTCGGGAAACTGAAAGTTTCCAGACTCAGGGTATATGTGAGCGGACAAAACCTGGTCACCTTCAGTAAATACTCCGGACTGGATCCGGAAGTGGGCAGTTTTGATGTCCTGAACAACGGGGTAGACCGATTGATGTATCCTCAGAACAAAAGATGGCTCATGGGACTACAGTTGACATTTTAATCACCTTATCAAAACGAACAATGAAAACGAATAAACTATATATAGGCTTGTTTCTGTTAATGGCAGCAATGGGTTGCAAGAAAAGTGAACTGGAACAAAATGTACCGGATCAGCTTACCGTAGATAACTTTTGGATCAATAAAGACCGCGCGTTAGCCGGATTGTCTGCCGCTTACTCCCAGGTAGAAGGTTTCGTGAGCTGGGACAACTATGTGGAAGCCCGTTCCGTAAGGGAGTTTTATAGGGAAGATTATGTGGTTCCAGGTGCCGATGCGTATAATTATCCATGGTGGACAGAGCATTATAATTTTGACTTTACCTCCGGAAATTATGCCATCGACCTTCTTTGGAGAGAGAATTACCGGGGCATTAATTTCGCCAATCAGGTGTTGGAAAATGTAAGTAAAATGAGTGCCGCTGCAATAGATGATGCCAGCAAAAAACAGATCCTTGCGGAAGCAAAATTCCTGAGGGCATATTATCACTTTAAAGTGTTAACGAACTTCAGTAAGGTCATTATAAGAGACAAAGTGCCAACTTCTGATGCCGATCTTTCCAAAGCTTTTTCCGAAAGGGCAGAAGTGTATGGTTTTATCCTTAAAGACCTGCAGGAAGCAGAGCCTGATCTGCCGTTAAGGTCTGCACGCCCGGCCACAGAATTGGGACGGATTACCAGAGGCGCTGCACAGGCATACCTGGGGAAAGTGAACCTGTATCGGGTAGGTGATGATCAGAGTAATGCTACAGCTTATTATGCTGAAGCTGGAAACTGGTTCAACAAAGTCATCCTGTCTAACGAGTATAAACTGGATGATAATTTCCTTGGCATGTTTAACGGAACGACAAAAAACAGTACAGAATCTGTTTTCGAATTACAGCAAACGGAAGATGAAACCAGTGGTGCCTTATACAAATCTTATTTAAGTGATTGGGTGGCGGCTTCAGAACTGGGGGGCTATGGAGAGATCTATGGTACTCCCGGACTGTTGACCGAAATGCTAAAAGAAGGTGAAGTAGCCAATGGTAATTATGATGCCAGGGTATACCAAACCATGTATTTTAACGATGCCTATTTTAACGATACAGCTAATCCGAGGGTTTATGGAAAAACCTATGATGCCGTTTTTGGAAAGGATGCCAAAACGATCGCTTTCAGAAAATGGATTCCTGCCGGACCAGACCGTATTGGTTTTGCAAATGCGATCAATGTGCCTTTAATGAGGTATGCTGATGTGTTGCTAATGTACGCTGAGGTCTTAAATGAGCAGCAAAAACCGGGAGATGCACTAACCTGGATCAATAAAGTGAGGGGGAGGGCAGGTTTGCCTGATGTGAACCTGAACAGCAAAGCTTTGATCTTCGACCAGATCGTTCATGAGCGTATTATGGAATTTACCCTGGAGGGAAGCCGCTTTTATGACCTCAGAAGGTGGGGCATGCTCAGTCAAAAAATGCAGGCCGCAGGCAGAAAGTTCAGCCCTGAACAGGCTTTTTATCCTACTCCTTTTAAAGAAAGTACCAATAACCCATCAGCACAATAATGGTATCGGTCGCTCTCTGATTATCTAACACATTCGTCATGCGGGGTTTATTCCTGCATGACGATTCTTTACTTAATGTCTATGAATCTGATCAAGCCCTGTTTTTTTTCTCTGATGCTCATGATGGCCTTTGCCGGTCCTGGGACTGCACAGTCTCTTACTGTAAAAACTGCGAAGGTTTCTAAAGTTGGAATCCTGAAAAATCCTGACCCGAAGATTGCCCGGTCTCCTGTAGATTGGGAAAATCCCTTAATCCCTTCTCAAAATGCAGTTAAGCCTCATGCCTGGTTTATTCCTTATCCCGGCAAGCAGGCAATGAGCCAACAATCCAGTCCTTATCTGAAATCTTTGGATGGCCTCTGGAAGTTTAAACTCGTCAATAACCCTTCAGAAAGATCGGATTCTTTCTATAAAAATACCGAAGAAACAAGCGATTGGAGTGCTATCAAAGTTCCCGGTCACTGGCAAACTCAGGGTTATGCTAAATTTATCTTTACCGATGTCGAATATCCCATTCCGGCCACCCCACCCTTTGTCCCTAAGCAAGATAATCCTGTAGGGCAATACCAGCGGGAGTTTATGATCGATGCCGGTTGGGATGGAAAGCAGGTCTTTGTTCATCTTGGCGCAGTAAACTCTTTCTACTACCTCTGGATCAACGGACAGTATGTCGGCTTTAGCAAGGACAGCAAAACACCAACCGAATTCGACATTACCCAATTGCTTAAAAAAGGGAAGAACACCATTTCTTTACAGGTATTCCGCTTTAGTGACGCCACCTATCTCGAAGGGCAGGACATGTGGAAGCTCAGCGGAATCGAAAGAAGTGTGTTTCTGATCGCCAGACCAAAATTTCACTTGTCTGATTTTGCCTTGAAGGCAACATTGGATGAATCTTATAAAAATGGAAAGCTTAACCTGGACCTTGCCTTTAACAAAGCAGCGGGCAAAGCCGATAAAGGGACGGTAGAACTGAAAGTTTTTGATCCTGAAACCCCTGATGTACATCTGTATAAAGCACAAAAAAATATTGGTGCTGTCTCCGGCCAAACCACTAGCTCAGGAATAGCCACTACTCTGAACTTTAGTGCCAATTTTCCAGGCGTTAAAACCTGGAACGCGGAACACCCCAATTTGTATATACTGGAAATCAGCCATCTGGATCAGAAGGGGAAACTTATAGAAATCATCCGTCACGATATCGGCTTTCGGTCTGTAGAAATTAAAAACGGACTTTTTCTGATCAATGGCAAAGCGATAAAGATCAAAGGGGTGAACCGCCATGAACATGATCCTGTAAACGGAAAGATCGTGACAGAAGCAGGAATGATCGAAGACATCAAAGTGATGAAAGCGCTCAACATCAATGCCGTAAGGGCAAGTCATTATCCCAACACCGAAAGGTGGTATTCTTTATGTGATCAGTATGGCCTTTATGTGGTGGATGAAGCCAATATAGAATGTGATGGGATGAGTTTCACGCCCCTGAAAACCCTGTCTGATAAACCGGAATGGAAAGCTGCTTATCTGGACCGCATCAGCAGGATGTACGAAAGGGATAAGAATTTTACCAGTATCATCACCTGGTCTTTGGGAAATGAAAGTGGTTTCGGAGGAAATCTGATGGCGGGTTACGATTGGCTCAAGGCAAAAGATACTTCAAGGCCGATACAATATGAAGCCACCAAAGACGAAAGGTATTCAGATATTTTCTGTCCGATGTATAAATCCATTACAGTGATGGAAAACTATGTGAAGGAATGGAGAAAGCGTCCACTCATCCAATGTGAATATGCCCATATGATGGGCAATAGCGGAGGGAACTTAAAGGACGACTGGGACCTGATCTATAAACACCCCCAGTTACAGGGTGGTTTTATCTGGGATTTCTCTGATCAGACCTTTAGCAAAAAGGACGATAAAGGAAATGCCATCTGGGCCTATGGCCGGGATATGGGAACCGTAGGGCTAACGAGTGATACCAGTTTTTGTGCGGATGGATTGGTCGCAGCAGACCGTTCCTGGCATCCACAGGCTTACGAATTGCAGAAAGTATATCAGAATGTGAATTTCGAAGCCATAGATCTTCAGCATTACGTATTTAAGCTGAGAAACAGGTTTGATTTTAGTACGCTGGAGGGTTACCAGATCAAGTGGTTCATCAAAGGAAATGGGACACTGGTTGCTTCAGGAACAGTAGATGGTCTTTCTGTTGACCCGCAATCTGAAAAAGAATTCCGTTTAAACGTACCTTCGTTCGAACCAAAAGCAGGATGGGAATACCTGGTCAGCTTTGAGGTCTTTACTAAAAAGGCTGCTGCTTTAGTTCCTGCTGGTTTTAAAATCGCAACAGAACAGTTTTTATTACCTGTAAAAACTCCACAAGCCGCGTGGTATGCCAACAGAACAAAACTAAAAACCAAAGAAAGTACAGCAGTGATTACGTTTGATACCGATACCATTCACATCGGTTTTAACAAGAAAACAGGACTGCTGGAAAGCTATCAGATCTTAGGGAAAGAGCTCATCAAAGCTGCACTGGTTCCTCATTTCTGGAGGGCAGCAACAGATAATGATATTGGCAACAGCATGCAGATCCGCGCCAAGGTTTGGCAAACGGCCTTTGATGGGGTAGAACTCCGCAGCATAGAAAACAAATCCTTATCAAAAGAAACAAATGTGCTGAAAACAGTGCATGAGCTTCCAAAGTTAAAACTGAGCATCCTCACCGAATACACGATTAAAGGAGATGGCAGCATCAATGTCAGGTATCATTTGAAAACTAGTGATCAGAAATTTCCTGAAATTCCAAGAATAGGGATGAGGTTGATTTTAAATCCGGACTATGATCAGGTCAGCTGGTTTGGAAGAGGTCCTTTTGACAACTACTCAGACCGCAATTATGCGGCTCATATCGACCTTTACCGCATGCCTGCGGATGCACTTTTTCATCCTTATCCAAGGGCACAGGAAAGTGGATACCGTACCGGGGTAAGGTGGATGACTTTAGCTAATAAGGCAGGGATCGGGCTTTCTGCGGTAGGGGCCCCTGAAATCAGTTCAGGAGTATTACACTTTGACATGAAGCACCTGGATTTTGATAAAGATGCGAAGGTCAATGTGCATGGAGGTTCCATGACGAACGAAGACCTGATCTGGTGGAATATTGATGCAAAACAAACAGGAGTAGGTGGCGATAACAGCTGGGGTGCCGAGGCACATCCGCAATACCGCCTGCCGTACCGCGATTACACTTATTCTTTTACCTTCCGTCCCGTTTTTAATGCGGCCGATGGAAACAATATTTTCAAATGATGATTTCTCTTTTACGCAGTTGCTGCTTATGTGTTTTTGTAATCCTGGCCTCGATATATGAGACTAAACATGCCGGTTCAAAACGGGAAGAATTCCTGGATCCGCTGAGTATGGGCTATGAAGTGCTTGATCCGGAGAAAATTGAAACCAATGTATTCTCCGATCTGGGTGCATGGCATGCCTATACGTTGCCTTCTTCGGCTAAGGACAATGGTGCTTTTATTGGCCCATTGCTGATGGATCTTAAAGGAGAATGGCTTGGGAATACCATTTCCCGGCTTCAATTAAAGGAAAACGGAAAAGAAATTGAGCTTTCCAAAGCTAAAGCCAGCTCCACTTATTATCCTGGCCTGCTTACGCAGGAATTGCTGATCAATGACCTGAAGGTAACTTTGCAATTGATCTTTGTTTCCAACAGGTCTGCAATGATCAACACCCGGGTGTATAACCTGGGGAAAAAGAAAAGAAAATTCCAATTGTCCTGGACCGGAAGCAGCTTGTTGAGCTCTGCTCAATTCCAAAAAACAGCAAATGGTGTGTGGATTGGGTTTAAAGATAATGACCATCGGTTCATCCAGCAGTTCCACAGCAGTCATACAATGGATATTCAGCTTTCCGGAAATGGCTATCAGGCAAAGCTGGAAGAAGTGCTCATCCAGCCAAAGGCCCATTTTACTATTGGTCAGACCCAAAGTTATTTTCTGGAAGAAAAAGAACAGGAGAAACCCGTTCTTTTCAATTTCAATAAGGAACTCCGCGCCAATCAAAGACGCTGGGATCAATACCTGAACGATTATTTCAATGCTCCGGGTTTAGCAGTCAGCAAGCCCGAAGCGCAAAAACTAGCGGTGAAATCGATCGTTACCTTGTTAACCAATTGGAGAAGTAAGTCTAAAGATCTTTTACACGGTGGCTTGTTTCCTTCTCTGAATTACCAGGGATTCTATGGCTTTTGGAGCTGGGACAGCTGGAAACAGGCCGTAGGACTGAGTTATTTTAGTCCGGCTTTGGCAAAAGAGAACATGCTGGCCATGTTTGATTACCAGGATGAACATGGCATGGTAGCCGATTGCATTTATACCGATAAAAAAGAAAACAATTGGAGAGATACCAAGCCACCATTAGCGGCATGGGCGGTATGGAAAATCTATGAGCAATCAAAAGATGTTTCTTTTCTGAATACCATGTACCCTAAGCTTGTTAAGTACCACCATTGGTGGTATAAAAACAGGGACCACAATCAAAATGGTCTTTGCGAGTTTGGGGCAACTGATGGGACACGGATTGCCGCAGCATGGGAAAGCGGAATGGACAATGCGGTCAGGTTTGATAAAGCTGCGTTATTGAAAAACAACGAAACTGCATGGTCTTTAAACCAGGAATCTGTAGACCTGAATGCTTACCTGTATGCCGAAAAAGGCTATCTGGCAAAGATTGCCATGGCCATGGGTAATCATCAGGCAAACCAGGAATGGAACATTCAGCTTGCCCCCTTAAAACAAAAAATCAATACGACCTTCTTTAGAAAAGAGAAAGGGTTTTATTATGATAAGACCATAGAAGGGCAGTGGGTTGATGTAGATGGACCGGAAGGATGGTTACCACTATGGTGTGGCCTGGCCGATCCGGAACAAATGAATTCTGTACTGGAAATGATAAAAAAAACAAATAAGTTTGATACGCCTGTTCCCCTCGCCACCCTGGCTGCTGATCATCCCCGTTTTGATCCGCTAAAAGGTTATTGGAGGGGTCCGGTATGGCTGGATCAGTTCTATTTTGCGTATTCCGGTATGCTCCGGTATGGCAAAAAGGACGATGCAACTTACTTTTTTAATCAACTATTGAAAAATGCAGAAGGCCTCCGGGGGCAGGGAGCCATCCGTGAGAATTACCATCCCCTGACTGGCAAAGGGTTAAATGCCAAAAATTTCAGCTGGTCAGCAGCACACTTGTTAATGATACTAAAAGAGAATACACATGATACTTTCTGAAAAAGACCTTAAAGACACCCTGAACACGTTTTACAAGCTCGATGCTGAGGTAAAGAAAATCGCTGGTTATGAAGAACAGAATTTCCTGCTGAATACTAAAGAAGGAGTACAGTTTATCTGTAAAGTAAACCCTGCACCTTATGATGAATATTACCTGGATGCACAGATAAAGGCTTTACAGTTTTTATCGGCTACACCGCTGGCAGCTAAAGTACAAACCTTAAAACCCAACCTGGAAGGACAGCTGATCACTAAAACTGAAATCAACGGACATCAGTATTGCATCAGGATATTGTCTTTTCTGAAAGGCACTTTCCTTGCAGATCTTCCTGTATTAACTCCGGAGTTGTTAACAGATCTTGGCATTACCCTGGCAAAAATGGACCAGGAACTGAAAACTTTTAATCATCCTGCAGTATACCGTTTTAACGAATGGGACCTGGCCTATGTACTGGCTTCCAAAGAGAACCTCCACTTTATTCAGGACCATGAAAAGAGAAGGATTGCGGCTTACTTTCTCCTTCAATATGAAATGGAAGTAGTTCCACTGATGTACCATCTGAGAACGGCAGTAGTTCATAATGATGCCCACGACCTGAATGTACTGGCCGATCAGGATAAAATAACCGGATTCATTGACTTTGGGGACATCGCCAAAACACAGCTGGTACACAACATTGCCATTACCCTGACTTATGTGATGTTCCGTCAGGAACAACCCCTTCAGGCAGCAATAACCGTGTTAAAAGCCTATCACCAGGAATACAACCTTACGGAACAGGAAGTGTCCATTCTTTATTACCTCATCGGGGCGAGGTTAAGTTTAAGCGTCACGCAGTCGGCCAGTAAGAGGGCACAGGGTGATAATGAACATCACTTTGTTTCCGAAAACGATGCCTGGAAATTGCTGTTCCAGTTGTTGAAGATCAATCCGGTACATGCTCAGAATGAGTTTAACCTCGCCTGTGGCTTTCCAAAAGTAAGTCCGGCAAAAGAAGCACTGGAAATCCTGCTCAAACTGCGAAAAGAGCGAATCGGAGCTAACCTGAGTATCAGCTATAAGAAACCACTGAAAATCGTTAAAGCTGCATTTCAATACCTGTACGATGATCAGGGAGATACATTTATCGACTGTGTCAACAATGTCAGTCATGTGGGACATTGCCATCCTACTGTAGTGCGGGCAATGCAGCAGCAGGCGGCAAAGTTAAACACCAATACGAGATACCTGCATGATAGTTTACTGGAGTACGCAAAGCTGATTACCGATAGCCTGCCGGCACCTTTAAGCGTATGTTATTTCACGAATTCAGGAAGTGAAGCCAATGACCTGGCGATCCGGATCAGCAGGCATTATACCCGTCAGAAAGATGTGATTGTACTGGATCATGCTTACCATGGTACTTCTACAGTGGCGATGGAGCTCAGCCCATATAAATTTGACGGACCAGGTGGCGCCGGGCAGGCTGCGCATATCCATAAAGCGATGAACCCGGATCTGTATCGTGGCACCTACCGTTACGGAGATGGTCTGGCAGGGGCAAAGTATGCCGCAGATGTAGAACGTCTGATAGCGGCACTTAAAACGGCTGATAAAGGCGTTGCTGCCTTCATCTGTGAGACCTTGTTAGGCGTAGGAGGCCAGATCCCTTTGCCACCGGACTATCTGAAAGAAGTATACCAGCATGTACGGGCTGCCGGCGGACTTTGCATCGCCGATGAGGTACAGGTTGGCTTTGGAAGGATCGGAGATCATTTCTGGGGATTTGAATTGCAAAATGTAGTGCCGGATATCGTGGTTCTGGGTAAACCTATCGGAAACGGACATCCTATGGCTGCGGTGGTGGTTACTGCAGAAATTGCTGCTTCTTTTAACAACGGAATGGAATATTTCAATACTTTTGGGGGGAACCCGGTTTCTATGGAAACGGGGATTGCGGTGATGAAGGTGATCAGGGAAGAAGAGCTGCAGCAACAGGCCCTGGAAACAGGGAATCACCTGATGGTAGGCCTTACAAAACTGATGGAAAATCATCCCCTGATCGGAGAAGTGAGAGGGCATGGTCTTTTTGTTGGAGTAGAGCTGGTAAGGGATCAAAAGACCCTGGAGCCTGCTGTTCCTGAAATAGACCTGATTGTGGAAGAGATGAGGAACCGTGGGTTTTTATTGAGCACAGATGGCCCTTTACACAATGTGATCAAAATCAAGCCGCCTTTGGTATTCTCCAAAGAAAATGCGGATGATCTGGTGGCTAATCTGGATGAGGTATTGTATAAAATTAAATAAATAATGAAGCATAAAACGCTGACCGGAGTACTGAACGGACTCTTAACCCGATATAAAGAACGTGTTCCTGATGTTGCAGGAATCATCAATGCGATGATTGCTGAAGGAATTATCGAAAATTTTGAAGAAATAGAGAACGACCATGTGGCCTTCCGGACTTTAGGTGTTCCCCATTTGGGGATTGCCTCCTTGGAAAAAGTGTTCCTGGCCTATGGTTACGAGAAAAAAAGTCCGTATCATTTTTCAGAAAAGAAACTGGATGCCTGGTGGTATGCGCCACCTTCTCCTGAGTTTCCCCGCATTTTCATTAGTGAACTGATCGTAAGCCAGCTTTCTGAGCGGGCACAGACCTTGATTCATAAATATACGGATGCCATTACCAGCGATCCCGTAGATGCACTGGACCTGAATGATGATGCTGCGGTTGACGAATTCCTGCACAGTCCGCTTTGGGAAACACCAACAGTAGAAGATTATACAGAACTGATGGCGGAAAGTGAATATGCGGCATGGACCATTTATAACCGCTATTACCTGAACCATTTCACGATCAGCATTCATAACCTGAAAGAAGGCTACAATAACCTGGAGTCATTTGATCAGTTTTTACTGAAAAACGGGTTCAAGCTGAACGATGCCGGTGGAGAAATCAAAACAAGCAGCGATGGGGCATTGTTACAAAGCTCAACCGTAGCCGAATTGGTAGAAGCCAGCTTTGCTGATGGCAAAAAGAAGGTCATTGCCGGTTCTTATGTAGAGTTTGCAGAGCGAAAAGTCTTAACGGAATTTGCAGGTCTTCCCGCTTCGGAGATTAACAATACCCACCGGAGAGAAGGCTTTGAAGCCGGAAATGCAGATAAAATATTTGAGAGTACTTTTATCTCTCAAACGAGTAAAAAATAGTGTTGCACCCATTAAATCTATCATAGATTTAATGGGTGCAAATTTTTCTACCTTCAGGTTTATGAACCTTTAGACGTTCTGTCTCCAAATCGTAAACGCTGCTTCCTTTTTTTGATATTTTAATGCCCTGACAAAGGATAGTCCATTCTTTTCGTAGGATAGTCTATTGAACTGCTATTCCTTTCCTTTAACTTTATGAATAGGGTTGGGAATTAAATTGATCAACACACGAAACCAAATAAATCTTTGTATGTATCGCAGGCTTTTCTATTTAATGCTGGCGTTCGGCGTGATCGTATATACGATACAGGCCTGTAATTCGTCGGGCAGTCAGGTTGCTGAAGAACAGATACCCGATCAGGTCAGTTATAATTTTCATGTCAGACCAATCCTGTCGGATAAATGTTTCGCCTGTCATGGGCCGGATGCCAATAAACGGGAAGCCGGTCTAAGGCTGGATATTGCTGAAGAGGCTTATAAGGCATTGAAAGAGAATCCTTCTGCACATGCACTTGTTCCATTTAAACCGGAGGCCTCGGAGCTTTTCCTACGCATTTCCTCAACGGATTCTGCCCTGATGATGCCGCCTAAATCTTCCAATCTGAAACTAAGCACCTATGAAATTTCCATGATAGAGAAATGGATCAAACAGGGTGCGAAATACGAACGGCATTGGGCCTTTAACCCACCAAAAGCTCAGGTTGTTCCAAAAGTTAAAACCGAAGACTGGGCAAAGAATGAAATCGATCATTTCATCCTGGCAAAGCTGGAACAGAAAGGGGTAAAGCCGAATCCCGAAGCGGATAAAGAAAGACTGTTGAAAAGACTCAGCCTCGACCTGACCGGCTTACCTCCAGAGATAGCTGTCATGGACAAATTCCTGGCTGATGGCAGTAGTAATGCTTATGCGAAAGTTGTGGAATCCCTGTTGCAAAGTCCTGCATATGGAGAAAAGATGGCACTTCACTGGCTGGATGTTTCCCGTTATGCGGATTCTCATGGTTATCAGGATGATAATTATCGTTCTCAATGGCCATGGAGAGACTGGGTGATTCATGCTTTCAATAAAAATATGCCTTACGATCAGTTCATTACCTGGCAGCTTGCCGGAGATCTTATGCCGGATGCGACTAAAGAGCAGCTACTTGCAACAGGTTTTAACCGCAACCATAAAATCACAGAAGAGGGCGGGGTAATTGATGAAGAATACCGGGTAGAGTATGTGACCGATCGTACGAATGCCTTTGGCAAGGCATTATTGGGCATTACTTTAGAATGTGCACATTGCCATGATCATAAATACGATCCTTTCTCTCAAAAAGAATACTATCAGGTGTTTGCCTTTTTTAATAACGTAAAGGAAGTCGGACTGGAGTCCAGTGTTGGCGGCCCGGAAACTTATGCCAAGAAGCCGCTGATGGAAATCAGCAATGAAGATGTTAAAAAGATATTGTCCTTTGTCAATAAACAGGACACAAGCCGGTTGATCGTTTCGGTAATGGGCGACAGAGATACCCTGAGGAAAACCTATATCTTAAACCGGGGAGTCTACGATGCCCATGGTACGGAAGTAGAGGCTGGAACACCTAAATCGGTTTTGCCTTTTGGAAGTCAATACGCCAAAAACCGGCTTGGATTGTCCAGATGGCTGTTTGATAAACAAAATCCACTGACTTCCAGGGTTTTTGTGAATCAGGTTTGGCAGGAGTTTTTTGGACGTGGGATTGTAAAGACCTCAGGAGATTTCGGGATGCAGGGTGAGCTGCCTTCCCATCCGGAATTGCTGGACTGGCTGGCGGTAGATTTTATGAACCACGGTTGGAACATCAAGCGTTTGGTGAAGCAGATCGTCAGTTCTGCCACCTATAGACAGTCGGCGGTCGTGTCTGAAGAAAAATTAAGGACAGATCCTGAAAATATTCTCCTCGCAAGAGCTCCGCGTTACCGCATTCCGGCAGAATCTGTTAGAGATGTGGTACTGGCAAGCAGCGGCTTGCTGGTGAAAACCATTGGAGGGCCGAGTGTAAAGCCTTACCAACCTGGAGGACTTTGGGAGGCGGCCACTTCCGGACGCGGCATCCTGGCCAATTACAAGCAGGATCATGGTCAGAGTCTATACAGAAGGGGTATGTATACTTTTATCAAACGTACCGTGCCTCCTCCAACAATGAGCATTTTTGATGCCAGCAACAGGGATCAGTGCGAAGTGAAGCGATTAAACACGAATACACCTCTACAGGCATTGGTGATGCTGAATGATCCGACGGTGCTGGAGGCCTCCCGCGTACTGGCGGCGAAATTATTACAGGAAAATACTGCTGTGGAAGCGAAAGTGGTCAAAGCATTTCGCCTGATTGTATGCAGGAACCCGAATGAAAAAGAAACCAAACTCCTGAGTTCCTATTATACAGACCAGCTAAAGGTTTTTTCCCAAAAATCAAAGGCTGAAAAGCTACTGGCTGTAGGAGAGTACCCGATTCCGGATAAAATCAATAGAAGTAGCCTGGCGGCAATGATGGCAGTCATGACCACCATTTACAATTTGGAAGAAACGATTACAAAAACCTGATATATGGAAAAGGATTTTTTAGAACATGGTCTCAACTTTAACAGGCGCCGTTTCTTATCGAAGCTGAGTCTGGGCCTTGGCAGTGTGGCTTTAGGGTCATTGCTTATTCCCGATCTTTTCACGGGTGGTATGGACGAAAGCAGTCTTCCTCCGGGAATTCCTGATTTTGCGCCCAAAGCGAAAAGAGTGATTTACCTCTTTCAGAATGGGGCGCCTTCGCAGCTGGAATCTTTTGATTATAAGCCTAAGCTGAGGGAGATGATGGGGCAGGAACTTCCTGCTTCTATCCGTGCGGGACAACGACTAACCGGAATGACGGCCAATCAGGCTTCCTTTCCCTTAGTGGGCTCTTACTATGATTTTAAACAATACGGCGATTCCAGAGCATGGGTCAGCGACCTGTTTCCTTACACCGCAAAAGTGGTGGACGACATTTGTATCATTAAATCGATGCATACAGAGGCGATCAACCATGATCCGGCCTTAACCTTCTTTCAAACCGGTGCCCAGCAGGGCAACAGGCCAAGTATGGGCGCATGGCTGAGTTATGGCCTGGGCAGTGAAAATAAAAACCTCCCTGCTTTCACGGTATTGCTTTCCAGGGGAAAAGGCAATGGGCAGGGGGTCTATTCCAAACTTTGGACCAATGGCTTTTTGGATTCCACGCATCAGGGGGTGCAGTTTAGCAGTGGTGAGGATCCGGTCCTTTACCTGAAAGATCCTGAAGGGCTCAACAGATTTGAAAGAAGAAAGATGCTGGATAAATTGTCTGAGCTAAACGCCATTTCTTCTCAGGAATTCGGCGATCCGGAAATCAGTGCAAAAGTGCAGCAGTATGAGATGGCTTACCGGATGCAAACTGCCGTGCCTGAAGTGACTGACCTGAGCAAAGAACCCGATGATATCATTAAACTTTATGGTCCCGATTGTCTGGTGCCAGGCACCTTTGCTGCCAATTGTTTGCTGGCAAGGAAATTAAGTGAAAATGGGGTCCGCTTCGTTCAGTTGTACCATCAGGGCTGGGACCAGCACGGCAATCTTCCTTCGGAAATGGCCGGACAGGCCAAGGATGTGGATCAGGCTTCGGCTGCATTGATCACCGATTTGAAACAAAGGGGATTACTGGACGAAACGCTGGTGATCTGGGGCGGTGAGTTTGGCCGGACCAATTACAGTCAGGGGAAGATGACGAAAGACAATTATGGAAGGGACCACCATCCCCGCTGTTTCAGTATCTGGATGGCCGGAGGAGGAGTAAAGCCTGGTATTGTTTATGGGGAATCGGATGAGTTTGGCTATAACGTGATTTCTAATCCGGTACATGTACATGATTTTCAGGCTACGGTTCTCCATCAGCTTGGGCTGAATCATGAGAAACTGACTTTTAAACATCTCGGGCGCCGGTATCGGCTAACCGATGTTGCCGGCAAGGTGGTTAAAGACATCTTAATCTAAAATACTTTATGGAAAGAAGAACATTTATAAAACATACTGCTGTGATTTCAGCGAGCTTTTTTATTGCAAAAGACCTGTTTGCAAAACCAGTGGGACCTGTTTATGGGCATAACGATATGCGTTACAGACTGGATGTCAAATGGGGACAGTTAAATCCTTTAAAGAATCCTGTAAACGATTGTCATGAGATGGTTCAGGACTCCAAAGGAAGGATTATTCTACTCACTAATGAGACGAAGAATAATATTCTGATCTATAATAAGTCGGGTAAACTGCTGAACTCCTGGGGACATGAATTTCCGGGTGGACATGGGCTGAGCCTTGCAAAAGAAAACGGTAAAGACTATCTTTTCATCACTGATACAAACAGGCATCAGGTCTATAAAACAACGCTGGACGGAAAGGTCCTGATGACGATTGATTGTCCGATGGAGACCGGTCTGTATAAAAAGAAGGAAGAGTTTGTGCCAACGGAGACGGCAATAGCTGATAACGGTGACTTCTTTATTGCGGATGGTTATGGCCTGCAGTACGTTTTTCATTACAGCGCTGATGGTAAGCTGCTCAGCTACTTTGGAGGCAGGGGAGCAGAAACTAAACATTTGGACAATGCCCATGGAATATGTATTGACCAGCGTCTGGAAAGTCCTTCTTTGTTGGTTACCGATCGTACAAGGAATTGTTTTAAGCGTTTTGACATGCAGGGAAACCTACAGGAAATCATCCGGTTGCCGGGAGCCTGCGTTTGCAGACCTGTGATCAAAAACGATTACCTCTACGCTGCGGTGTTGCGCTCACCGGACCTGAATAAAGAAGGCAGTGGGTTTACGACGATCTTAGACAAAAATAACAAGGTGGTTTCCAATCTGGGAGGAACTGAACCGGTATATAAAGATGGGGTATTGCAACCCATGGTACAGGCAGAAAAGATTTTGTTAAACCCACATGATGTCTGTGTTGACAATGATGAAAACCTATATGTTGCCCAATGGGCTTCGGGTAAAGTTTATCCTTATAAATTTACAAGGGTCTAATTTTTATTTATGAGGATCACTTTTAAAGGTTTTGCAGAGCATGTTTTGTTTGCAGCTAATGTCTTCATTGTCTTTTTACTGGCTTTTGAGGATAAATTAGAGATTCCATATTGGTTGCAGCCTTTTGGAAGGATGCATCCGATGGTCTTGCATTTTCCGATTGTTATCCTCATGCTGGCCATGCTACTGGAGTTTTTCCGGTTTAAAGAAGCCTATATCAAGGAGCCGCTGTATCAGAATTTTACTTCCGGCCTGCTGCTTTCAGGAACGCTTTTTTCGGCGCTGACGGTGATTATGGGCTTGTTCCTATCGAAGGAGGCCGGATATTCGGGAAGTCTGCTGCAATGGCATAAATGGACAGGAGTAAGCATTGTGTTTGTAGCTTCAATCATTTATTGGTGTAGAAATACTTCCTGGTATAAGGTCAGGATAGCGAGGATA
The DNA here is from genome assembly GCF_900129215.1 of Pedobacter caeni. Classification (GTDB taxonomy): domain Bacteria; phylum Bacteroidota; class Bacteroidia; order Sphingobacteriales; family Sphingobacteriaceae; genus Pedobacter; species Pedobacter caeni. Next base: position 806,794 of record NZ_FQUQ01000003.1, read on the forward strand.
GGAGCAATAACAACTACGCTGTGTATCATTTTTGCGGGTCATTATGGCGCATCCTTAACACATGGAGATAATTTTGTGCTGGAATCTGTTACCGGAGTGGAGGTTTTGCCTAAAGTTCCGCTTGCAGAAGCCCGGGTGTTTGAAGATGTCATTTTACCTGTCTTTTCGCAAAAGTGCCTGAGCTGTCATAATCTGGAAAAGGCAAAAGGAAGTCTGATGATGGATAAGGTAAGCTCCTTGCTTAAAGGAGGGAAGAGCGGAAAGTTGTTTGTGCCCGGAAAGCCTGAAATCAGTTTGCTGCTGGAACGGATTCATTTACCCATGGACGATAAGAAACACATGCCCCCTAAAGGAAAAGACCAGTTAAGCGAAGCCGAAATTGAGCTTTTGCGCTTGTGGATCAAGGGGAATGCGGAGTTGAAGAAAAAAGTGGTGGATTTACCCCCGAGCGATTCTTTAAGGATGCTGGCTGCGACCTTTCTTGCGCCTTCAGCAGCATCTGAAGAAAAGTATGCATTCAGTGCTGCTGATGAAAGCACGGTTAAAAAACTGAATAACAATTACCGGATTGTATACGCATTGGCGAAGGAATCCCCGGCCTTGGCGGTGAACATTTACAATAGAAACGAATATAAGCCGGAGGCGGTAAAAGAACTGGAAGGAGTAAAAAAACAAATTGTTTCCCTGGATCTGAAAGGACTGCCGGTACGTGATGAGGAATTGAAAACAATTGCGCGCTTTGAAAATCTGAGAGAACTGAACCTTAATTTTACCAGTATCACCGGTTCGGGGTTAAAAGAGTTGCAGGTTTTGAAATATCTGAATACCCTGTCTATGTCCGGAACAAGGTTGAATTATGACTTTGTAAAGCAGCTGAATAAGATTAAGAGTCTTAAAAAGCTGACCTTATGGAATACCGGACTGAGCGGAACTGACCTGGAGCAATTGAAAAAAGCGAATCCCGGCATCACTGTCATTTCCGGTTTTAAAGATGATGGCAAACACCCGATCAGATTAAATCAGCCCCGGATCACAACAGAGACCTCTGTTTTCAAAACCTCCTTGGCTTTACAAATGAAGCACCCGATCAAGGACGTTCAAATCAGGTATACCACAGATGGAACGGAACCAGATAGTCTGGCCTCCCGGTTGTATGATGGACAGTTACTGATTAAAGAAAATACCACGGTAAAGGCAAAAGCATACAAAGCAGGTTGGTATGGCAGTGAAATGCTTAGTGCTAATTTCTATAAAAATAGCTACCATGCAGATACCGTCTTGTTTCTACTGCCTCCGGATCAAAAGTATAGTGCAGGGGCCTCAAAAATTCTTTCAGATGATCAGTTGGGGGATAACGAAATCAATTCCGGGAAATGGATAGGCTTTAGAAATAATAACATGGAGGCTTTGCTGTTTTTTAAACAACCGGTAATGATGGAATCCGTTGTTTTAAATGTGATGCGGCTGATACCAACCTATATTTTTCCTCCTGTAGAAGTAGAAGTCTGGGGAGGTTCGGAAAAAAACAGTCTTCGTTTATTAGATAGGGTAAAACCGGAAGCCACCAAAAAAGGAGCGGAAAGGGCAATGATGAAAATAGAAGCGAAGTTTAAAAAACAACCTGTTGCTTACCTGAAGATTGTTGCCAAAAACCTGAAGAAACTTCCGGAATGGCATCCCGGGAAAGGAGAACCAGCATGGTTGTTTGTAGATGAGATATTTTTAAATTAATATAAAAACCAATGATTTTTAACTTTTTTAGGAATTGATTTGGAATAAATCTAAATAATAACAACCTTTGCAATATCAACCAGGTTTAATCAATGACGAACACAGCTATAGCATCTCCAATACATTTTGAAGAGGTATTTAGTACCAAAAAAGGTTCAATTTATCAATCAGACAGTGAAAACTGCTGGTATATAGATTTTGCCGGTAAGCTGGCCCGTTTTGATTACCGCAATCTTTTGAAATTAAAGAAAGCGGTTTACAACATTGATATCGAAAACATTCTGTTGACGAGCGATAAATCTGCTGATGTGGAAATCATCTTCATTTGCGCTTGTGATCATTGTTATGTTTTATCTTTAATCCAGATCATTGCGCTGAAAGAATTGCTTCAGGGAACCTTTGTGATGCTGGACTTAAACCACATTATTCAAGACCGTCTTTTTCGCCTAGTCGTTTGATCTAATTAGACTTAGAATCTTTCCGAATTGCACTTAAATGCAATATTGTTGATTTATGCCCTTACTTTTGTGTTAGTAATTAGGAATTAAATCACAGTATTATGAAAGATATCATTCGCGTAAAAAGTTTACTCTCCACAGATGTTGAGACTCTTTTAAACCAACAGATTAAAAAAGAAGCACTTTCTTCCTCTATCTATCTTTCCATGGCATCATGGTGTGGTCGCAATGGATACGATTTCTCCGCTGATTACTTCTTTAAGCAGGCTGAAGAAGAACGAGTTCATCAGTTAAAATTTTATAAATATGTTCTTGATATGGGGGGAATGGCTATTTCGCCTGAAGTAACCAATATCAAGCTTGAATATAACTCTTTCCGTGAGGTGTTTGAAGAAGCATTAGACCAGGAGATCAGCGTAACCCAATCGATTAAAAACATCGCTGCACGTTGCCATAAAGAACAGGATTATGTAACCTTAGAGTTCTTAAACTGGTTCTTCAAAGAACAACGTGAGGAAGAATACAAAGCCAGACGTGCGCTGGAACTATTCGATGTGATCGGTGAAGAAGGAACAGGAAGATGGCAGATCGATAAAAATGTTGGCCAAATCGTTTACACAGAGGGTTAATCCGCTGATTTAAACCGATAAAGCTTTTTTATTGTAGCACATATTGATGGAAAACCATCAGTATGTGCTATTTTTGTATCGGATAAAATGTAGTGCGATGTCTAAGAAGGGAAAAGAAAAGAAAAAATCGAAGCAGGAGAAAAAGGACAAGAAGAAAAAGAACTGTTGTGAAAAGTTTCTGAGAGGGAAACGTTGCCGGAATTGTCCATTTGGCTAGTTGCGAAGAATGGTGTTGATAAGGGATAGATATACATGCATTGTAATGCATGATTAATTGGGTCTTCCGCTCCTCTGGCGGATGGACCATCCGATCATAAATTAAACAACATAGCAATGCCAGTAAACCACCTGCAATAAGTGTTTTGAAAATTTTCATAAGGCGGTTTTATATTTTCCGCCTCTAAATCAGGAAAGATATCCGCAGTTTATGATCCGGGCCTGGCAGTCCTTTCTTTGGAATCCTTATTCGGGTCATTTATCACATCAGGATGTTCGTATTTGTGAAGCCCGGAAAGGGAGCCACTGGAATCCCTTGTCTCAGTTTTCTGAACGGTTTCGCAAACGGAATCTAATACAGTGATCACCTCTTGATTTTTAATTTCTCCTTCAGATTCTGCCTCCGTGGTCACCGGGCTGACAGCATTTAAAGAACCTGCGTGTACACTGTTCGAAATCCGTCTTCCATCATCCTTAACAAAGGAAATATAGGCTTCCATGCGTTCATTTATATGTTCTGAACTGATGGTAACCACATCTTTTCCTTCAATTCTTTTAGCCCCGATCAACTGATGGAAGGCCTTTTGTATATCTGGAAAATAAATCACCACCATCGCACGATCACTGGCGTATTCGCTTGCCCAACTGTCCGTTACTTCCCAGTTAAAGGTGATCTTTTCCGCTGCCTGACTGATCGAAGGATTCAGGGCCACAGGAAGGTTTCCCATACTCAATAATACTTTGGAATAGTCCAGACTGATGTTCGGATATGCTCCCTGAAGGGCATTTTTCTTATTGTAAGAAACGGCCTCATTGTATTCATTTTTGTCCGTTCCGGCCACTGCCAGGCGGAATCCTACTCTGATTGCCTGTAAAGAAGGCTTCAGGATCTCATTTACAACCGTCATCCCCTGGCAATTTGCTTTCCTTGCCGGGGTAAGTGGTTTATTACTTTTACCAATTGTGCGGAGGACATATTTACCTTTTAAAGTATAACCCACCAGGTTGCCGACTCTGCCATGGAATCCGCCAAATAACCCATTTATTAATGTTCCCATTTTTAATTTAATTAAGTGATTGAATAAATTTAAAAACAAGTTACATTACGAAATGTTTTGCCGATCGTGTTCATATGTTTTTTCCTGAAATAAACGGTCGTTTGATTCCTGAAATATCGTTGAAAGGGGTACCAGGCCAATCATGGACCTATCAACCTCCTTTCAAAAGCCAAATAATGGTCAATAGAAATGGACAGCATCCTGAACGGATTTAAAAGGGTTATAGTTTTTCTACTTTAATTGAAGAGGTTTTGTCATTGAAGTTTGCAACTCTGAGATCGGGTGTATGCCTGGTAAGGCTAATGCTTGCTCCTCCGTAATTGTCATTTTCGTAAAGTGTGATCTTAAGCCCTTCTGGTACACCAATACTCGAAATACTATTGTCCGGAATACCCAGACTCAACAGTTGCTGCATGGTATAATTTCCAACGTTTAGCGCTTTCCCCAATTTCAGGTAGTCATAATCTTCATATACGAAAGTCTGTGTATTTTCAGGCCCTTCGGCTGTAAAACCAAACGAATTTAGATAATAAGTAAGACCACCGTTGTATTTTGTTCTGCCTGGATTAACGATGTTATAGATCGCATTAATTTGATTTTTCATTACATATGCCATTTGATCCAATACATAGTAACTTCCTGCAGAGTTGTAAGGTTTATTATAATCAGCTCTTGTTTTGTCCGGAGCCCACTCTGTATTAACGAATTCAAGATGTACATTGTTAGCCGGATCAATGATATATGGTGTCCAAAACTTCATTTGATCTGCAATAGTACCACCGATCGCTTTAGCGCCACTTATGATCTTGCCTCTTGGATCCATTTTCCAGTTTGTTACTCTTTTGTAGATCATGTTTTTGGCCTCCTCCCGACCGCTATAAATATCGATATTTCTTAGAATTCTGCCTACAAACAGCAGGTTGTAAGCATGATACGCAAAAGCATCCCTACCCAGAAAATCTGCGCTTGCTCCATCTACACGAGTGTCTTTATCAAAGTGGGTATAAATTGCGTTCTTACTGTTAGTGATAAGGTCTGTATCATTCAATACATAGGCACTGTTCAACATCAGCCAGCCTCTGATCGTTTCCCAGTTGTTTGACCGGGGAGTTAGTTTTTTGAAAAAGTTATACCTGTCTCTGAACCACTGGTCTATTTTATCTCTGCTGTCCTGATCAATAAATGTTCTGATTAATGAGTATCCCTCGTAAAACCCGATATAAGCCGTCTCGTTAGGCGTATGATCTGTTGCTTTATTTATACTTGCCCAGACCAAAAGGATATTTTTTGATTTTTCCCGATACACGATTGCACTGTCTGTATTGCGAAATAAAAACCATTGCATCGCAGTTTTATAAATCCGGGTACCATCACCACTAACTTTGTTTGAAGCCTGGCTATCTGCCGATACATTTGTGACCAGATGTGGAGTTGCATTTAATGCTTCTTTTGCCGGAATCGTGATCTCTTTAGCGATCAGCTGTTGAGCCGTTGGATTTGTCGCAATATCATTTAGAATATCCTGAAATCCTTGCTTACTCATAACTAAATTGGGGGTATAGTCATTCGTATTCCCGGGAGGGGAGACCTCCTCAGTATTCAATTGTGAGGTTTGCTGAAGATCTGATTTTTTGCAGGAGGCATAGGTTAACATGCCTAGTGCCAGGAGACAAAGGGTTGTACTTTTCATAGAAGACGATTTATATTTTGGTTATTAATTCCTTTAAAATTAAAAAGATAGAAATTATAACAGGGGTGAAAACCCAATGATTTTAGGGGTAAAATCCAGTAAAATGGTATTGAAAATAAGATTGAAATTTATGGATTAGTTGCTTCAATATACTCGGAAGGAGTTTTTCCAAATTGCTTCTTAAACTCCCTGCTGAAGTATTTGCGATCGGAAAAGCCCACCATATAACCGATCTCGTATACTGTATATTGCTTTTTCAGGAGCAGCTGAGCGGCTTTTTTTAAGCGGATAGACTTAGAGAAATCATTTACCGAAAGGTCTGTCAATGCTTTTAACTTTTTATACAGGACCGATTGGCTCATTCCTATTTTTTCTGCCAGCAGATCTACTCCAAGATTTTCATCCTCCATATGGTTCTCGATGATCCCGATCAGTCTGGAGAGAAATTGCTCATTTACCGGATCCACCAGGACCTGGTTGGGTTCCAGGACCAGCGATCTGCTGTATTTCTTACGCATCTTTTCCCGCGCTTCCAGCAGGTTGTGTACCTGAAGCTGCAGAATTTTTGTACTGAAAGGTTTGGTCAGGTAAATATCTGCCCCCTGACTCAATCCGCTGATCTGATCAATTTGGTCGCTTTTGGCCGTCAAAAGCACTACAGGGATGTGATTGGTCCGCTCATCGGTTTTTAGTTGATTACAGAGCGTAAAACCATCCATTTCGGGCATCATAACGTCGCTGATGATGAGGTCCGGGATTTCCATCGTAGCGATATCCCACCCCTGTTGTCCGTTTTCAGAAAGCAGGACCTCATAATCGGATTCCAGCATTCCCTGGATCAGTCCGCGAAGTTCTGCATTGTCTTCTACGATCAGGATGCTGTGTTTTTTCGGGAGCCCATCTGCCGGGCTGACTGGTATCACTACAGGGTTTTCCGTATGCTCAGGCAGTTCCTGCTGGATTTTAGAAGGATGTATCACTGCCTGTGTTGATAATTGGCGTGGAGAAAAATGAGCGTTTCCGCGCAACAAGCTGAGCTCAAACCGGGTAAAACCTGCCTCCTGAGCCGTTTTCGGCTGGCTGCTCACCGTAATCGCTCCTTTATGGAGCTCCACAATATTTTTAGCAAGGGCCAATCCAATCCCATAACCCGTATTTTGAATGCTATGTTCCTCTACCTGGAAATAATTCACAAACAATTGCTCCAGATATTGAGGAGCAATCCCTCTTCCTGTATCACTGATGCTGATCAGTACCCGGTCTTTCCTGGTTTGAACGGTTACCGCGATATGCCCCTGATCCGGGGTAAATTTAAAGGCATTGGAAAGCAGGTTGAAGAATACTTTTTCCAGTTGTTCTCTATCAAAATACAGTTGCAGCGGTTCCTGATCATAATCGAAAGAAAACTGAATATGTTTCTTAAGTGATAGGGCTTCGAAAGAAATGTAAATCTCCTGTATAAAAGAGATGAGGTCATGAGCTGATACACGTAACTTCAGGTTCTTGGTATCCGCCTTTCTGAAGTCCATGAGTTCACTCACCAGTTTTAACAGGCGGTCGGCATTGGATTTTACGCCTTTAAGTTGTTGTCCGACGACAGAACCTGGTTGTTGCCCTTCCAGTAATTTTTCTACGGGGGCCATGATCAGCGTAAGGTGTGTCCGGATTTCATGAGAGATATTGGTGAAGAAGTTCAGTTTGACCTGGTGAAGTTCTTCGTCTTTTAACAACAATCCCCTGAGGTAGAAAAAACGGGTGACAAAAAACAGAATGACTCCCAGTAATGCAGCATAAAGCAGATAGGCCCACCATGTTTTCCAGAAAGGAGGCAGGATTTCTATTTTCATCCGGATAGGTTCACTCCAGATGCCATCGTTATTTGCCCCTTTTACCAGTAAGGTATACGATCCTGAAGGCAGATTGGTATAGCTGGCCATGGGCGTCCGGCTTTCAATCCATTCCCCGTTCAATCCCTCCAGCTTATAGGCATATTTGTTTTTGTTTGATTTGATATAGTTGAGTAAGGCAAATTCAATGCTAAAAATGTTCTGTCCATAATGGAAAACCAGCTTTTCTGTGAAGCCGATGTCTTTTTTCAACAATCCGTTAACGTCATTGAGCTTTATCTGGTCGTTAAAGAGTTTTAATCCGGTAAATGCGATTCTCGACTGCTGATCATTCTTTTCTATGTCTTGCGGAGAGAAATAGGTCAGTCCGTTGTATCCTCCAAAGAACATTTCTCCGCTTGCGGCTTTAAAAAATGAATTGTAGTTGAATTCGTCCCCGGCCAGGCCATCGCTGGTAGTATAAGTTTGGAAAACCTCGTTTCTGGGATTAAATCTGGACAAACCATTGGAAGTGCTGATCCAGAGCTGCGCTTTATGATCTTCCAGGATGCCTACCACATTGTTACTGGCCAGGCCATCTTTAGTGGTATAGATTTTATGGAAAGCTTTCCGCTTCACATCGTATTTACTGAGTCCGCCATAATAAAGGCCAACCCAGATGTTTCCTGCTGAATCTTCCTCTATACAATTGATATAGTTTGCGTTGTTATTTACGCTGTTGCTACCTTTCGGTAAGGTGAAAAGCTTCAGACTCAGGCGATCCGGAGGTAAAAGGTACAGACCAGTAGTCGCTGCGATCCAGATGTTCTTTCTGGAATCTTCAAACAGCACTTTGATATTGCGGTCTTTGATGCTGCGGATGGCAGGAATCTCAGGATAGGGACTCAGGTTGAGCTGATCTTTATAGAAGATGCGGATTCCGCTTTGACTGCCGATCCAGAAGGCACCGCGATCATCTTCCAGAAGGGTCACGATCTCCGAGCGTGTGGTTTTAATATCATTTCCTGTCGCCAGAAAACGTTTGAATCCTTGCGTCACGGGATCAAAAACATTGAGTCCTCCGCCATGTGTGCCTATCCAGATATGGTCGGCTTTATCCTTGTAAACGACTTTTACCAGGTCTGAACCCAGACTTGAGGGGTCGGAAGCTTTGAGTTTGTAAGCCCTGAAGCTACGTTTCCGCTGATCATAATAATTCAGGCCACCGCCTTCTGTTCCTATCCAGAGGTTTCCTGTTTTATCTGCAATAATCGAACTGACTACATTGTGACTGATTCCTGCCAGCTTTTCGTTGTATTGTAGGGTTTTAAAATTGGTGGAGTGCGCATAAGTTACATTAACACCACCATAATAAGTCCCGATCCAGATGGATCCAGTGAGGTCTTCATAAAGACTGTAAATAGAGTTTTGATTTAAGCTTTGCTGGTCTGCCTTCCGGTGCTGATAGTTGCGGAAGGTCCTTTTTAAAGGATCAAACACACTTAAACCCTCCTGAGTACCAATATACAGTTCACCACTTTTGCTCATGATCATTTTACGCACGGCATTATGAGCAAGGCTATTTTCTATTCCTTCCTGATGTGAAAACCTGGAAAAGGTATTTGTGGAAGGCTGGAAAAGGTTGATGCCCCCATTTTCAGTGGCAACCCACAGGTTCTTTTGCCGGTCTTCGATAATGGCAGTGACGGAATTGTCGCTCAGGCTCCCCGGCTGAGCAGCAATATGCCGGAAGGTTTGTACCTCCTGAACCCGCTGGTTGAACCGGAAACGCGTCAGGCCATTATTGGTTCCAATCCATAAGTAACCCTGATGGTCTTCATAAATGCTGAGGATTTCAGTATGGGCAATGGCCTTACTCAGTCCAAGCTTTTCCGCAGAGGTAAATGCATTGGTCTGAAGATCGGTCAGTAAATAAAGACCGGTTCTGCCAGCAGCCCAGAGGTTTCCTTTTCGGTCTTCATAGATCGAATTGACAGCAGCGTATTGTTTATTATATTTATTCCCATCAAGGTAAATCCTTTCGAAAGTATCCTTCTGAGGATTAAACCTGTTTAACCCGTTAGCGGTTCCCACCCAAAGTACCTTACGTGAATCGCTGTATAAAGAGGTAATGTAATCATCAGAAAGACTACCGGGCTCATTGGCATTGCTTTTATACAGCCTGAACTGACTGCCATCATATCGGTTGAGTCCAAAGCGGGAGCCAAACCACATAAAGCCGCGGCCATCCTGTACAATGGCAAATATAGAATTCTGGGAAAGCCCGTTTTCAGTCTTCAGGTGATTGAAATTCAGTTCTTGTCCCCTGACACACAGCTGCATCAGAATACCTGTAATTAAAAATAACGCTCGCTTTATCACAACCCTACAATAAATATCCCCCCAAGGGTAAATAAATTCCTTCCTTGATTGCTAAAATTACAACTTAAGAAGGGATTTTCACCCCATTTACAATCGTTTTTCACCCCTTTATTTTTTGGATTGCACTCAACTTTACGGTTAGCCAAATAATTCTTGCCGCCCAAAGCAAAACGAACTTAAACCAAAACATATGACTAAACTTTACTTCCCTGCAGTAGTGAACTTCGGAAAGACTACGCGTTACCACACCCGGAATGTGACTCCATCAGTTAAGGCGAATGGAAATCCAGACAACTTATCTCTTTCAGCACATTCTAAATAACCAGTACTAACCAATATAAACGTGTTTTTATGAAAAAAATATTAACCATGATAGGTATAGTAATATGCCTTTTGCCAAATATTGTGAGTGCCCAAAGCACCGTAGTAAGCGGCACTGTAAAAGAAAAAGGAGGACCGCTCCCTGGCGCCGGTATTACTGAAAAGGGGGTCACCGGAAATGGCACGATGACTGACGCCAAAGGAAGTTTCAGAATAACCTTAAAAGGAACAAGCCAGATCCTGATCATTAAGAATATCGGATATAAGACCCAGGAGGTTAATGTTGCCGGAAATCCGAAGGTAGAAGTGACCCTGGAGGAAGATGCCAGTCACCTGGAAGAGGTGGTCGTGGTAGGTTATGGTACACAGAAGAAGGTCAACCTGACTGGTTCTGTAGCGACAATAGATTCAAAATCACTGGAAAACAGACCGATCACTAATTTATCTTCAGCCCTTGCCGGACTGGCACCAGGTGTATTTGTACGCCAGTCGTCAGGAAGACCGGGATCTGATGGGGCAACCATCCGTATCCGCGGTACAGGAACCCTGAACAGTAATGATGCTTTGGTCATTGTTGACGGTATTCAGGGTACGATGGATGCCGTAAATCCGGAGGATGTGGAAAGTATTTCCGTATTGAAAGATGCAGCTTCTGCTGCAATTTACGGATCGCTTGCCGCCAATGGGGTAATCCTGGTTACGACCAAAAAAGGATCAAAAAAGAAAACCGTGGTTACCTATAGTGGCATCTTTTCAAAAACAAATCCTAGTAATATGCCCGGTTTTGTAACGGATTATGTCAGACATATGAACCTGGTTAATGAGGGATATCGTAACCTTGGAAATTCTGGTGGATATAATCAGAGTACCATCGATGCATGGACCAGTGCAAACCAGAATCCTTCCGGCGTAAACGCGTTGGGTGTTCCGAATAGCATTGCCTTCCCGAATACAGATTGGGCAGATGTTATTTTCGAGAATAAGGTGCTTCAAAATCATAATGTTACTTTAAACGGAGGAGCAGAGAACATCAGTTTCTTATTGTCGGCAGGTTATCTGGGCAATCCTGGTACTATGGCAAACACGGAGGTGAACAGGTATCAGTTCAGGGCCAATGTGGAAGCGAAAGTAGCGAAGTTTTTAACGGTTGGGACTCAGACCTTTGCTTCTATGAGAACCAAGGGAATGGGAAATACTGATAATGCCTTCAACTTTTTGCGCCAGACCACTCCAGGGGTATATCCATACCTTGACGGGAAATATGGCTTCCCATCTGCCAAAGAAGAATCATCAACGTCAAATAATATTCTCAGCTATTTGAACAGTACAGGTGGCAGTGATAGAGAGTCCAGGTTCAACACTACGTTATATGCTACTCTTGACATCATTAAAGGGTTAAAACTGGAGACAAAATTCAATTATCAAACACGTTTTTTTGAAGGAAACGCTCATTCCATTCCTCTTGAAAGGTGGGATTTTGCAACCAATGAACTAAGATCTCCGGCAACAGCTCCGGCACAACTGAGTACATCTTATGGCTTTGATAAAAATTACACACTCACCGTCGATAATGTCCTGAGATACAGTACTGTGATTAATGATGATCATGACTTCGGGGCCTTAGTTGGATACAATCAGAACTATTATAATTATTATGATTTATCAGCGAGTAAATTGGGCTTGATTTCTCCGGATATTACAACAATTGGTTCTGGTACCACCATGAGTAATATGGGGGGCAAGGAATATGATCGTGCAATGCGTTCCTGGTTTGGGCGTGTTAACTATGCTTATAAACAACGCTATTTATTAGAAGCAGTATTGAGATACGATGGCGCCTCTAAATTTGCAAAAGAAAACAGATATGGCGTGTTTCCTTCTTTCTCTGCGGGATGGAGAATTTCTGAAGAAAGTTTTATGAAGAACATTTCTGAGAAAGTTCAAAACCTGAAATTACGTGCTTCCTGGGGTAAAGTCGGGAATAATAAAATGCATGAAGATGATGACAAAGGGAATTATGACTATATGTCAAACTATAGTAAGGTCAACAGCTCTTTTAATGGGACCCCGGCTTCAGGCTTGTGGAGAAGTAAGTTGCCTAATGCTGATTTGCAATGGGAAAGTACCACAATAGCGAATCTTGGCCTGGATGGCTCGTTGTTTAAAGGTGCGGTGAATTTTGAGTTCGACTGGTATCAGAAAAAAACCGTTGATATCCTTTATGCTCCTGAAATCCCACTGGTAGTAGGTCAGGCAACGCCCCCAACGAGAAATATTGCAGCGATGTTAAACAGAGGTATTGAGCTTACTTTAGGGTATCGCGGTGCAAGTGGGGATTTCAGATATTCTGCATCGGCTAATTTTTCGTATAACTACAACAGGGTATCTAAATACAGAGGAACCCTGAATGAAGGATATGGTACAGACGCTCAGGGAAACCGTGTTTTCAGTTCGAACATCGGGCAAGTTGCTTCTGGTGACCGCGAGATGATTCTTGAAGGCCATTCGATCAGAGAATATTATTTGTACAACGTATATAAAGGTACCGGCAGTTACACCAATTCTGATGGATCTGTGAATATTAATGGAGGACCAAAAGATGGGATGATACGTACACCTGGAGATTTGGATTGGGTAAAGAGTATGTTGGCGGCAGGATATAAATTCCTTCCTGGTAATGCGGTTGATCCTGCTAAGATTAACTACGGAGATCTTATTTACGCAGATAATAATGGTGATGGCAGTTACGGTAACAGCTTTGACAGGCAATTTACCGGAGCAACAGCTACTCCAAAATACAATTTCGGTCTTCAGGCCAGTGCTTCCTGGAAAGGGATAGATATGTTTATGCTTTGGTCCGGTAGTGCCGGTATGAAATACTACTGGAATGCGATAGGATACAACAGCTCCATTGTTTCTTTAGGAAATGCGGTGAGTACACTGATTGCAGATGATCATTACTATTTTAACCCGGCAAATCCATCTGATCCGGCTAATAATATCAATGGTAAATATCCGAGGTTAAAAAATTCTGCAGATGTTCAGAATAGTGTAGCAAGTGATTTCTATCTGTATAATGCCTCTTATGTCAAACTTAAGACCTTTCAACTGGGATATACTTTTGCAGAGAAGCTGACAAAAAAAGTTGCCATTAGCAAAGCAAGGATCTATGTGTCGGGTGAAAACCTGTTTACCATCACCAGTTATCCGGGATTAGATCCTGAGATTGGCACGGGCATCACTTATCCAACAATGAGACAATATTCTCTGGGTCTAAACCTTACGTTTTAATCAAGATACACATGAAAAAGATATATATTATTTTACTTGGAGCAGTACTATTTACCGGGTGTAAGAAAGGTTTGCTCGATACAGTACCTTATGATGGAGTGGCTTCATCAACGATGTGGACAACAGAAAATCTGACAGACCTGGGCGTTGTAGGGGTATATCACTCGTTAAATGCCGCCGTAGTTGGAGGAAGGGATCTATATCAGATGGATCGGTTCGGGTTTACCGGACAGACCCGTGATCTGGAAGGCATGTTGGGCGGGACATTAACGCCTTCGAACGGATTGTTCACTGATAACTGGAAGGGATTATATGAAGGGGTACAACGCTCCAATGATGCCATCTTAAACATTCCGAATTCACCCACTCCGGCTGATAAAAAAGCAAGGTATATGGCAGAGTGTAAGTTTTTACGTGCTTATTTTTATTCCCGTCTGAATCAATTATGGAAAGGTGTTCCGATTTACCTGGAGCCGATTACGGATAAGGAAGCGACTAAAGGACGGTCAACAGAAGATGAAGTCTGGGCACAGGTCATCAGCGATCTGACCGATGCGATCAATGAACCTCTTTTGCCATTGAAAAATGCACAAAAGACAGCTAATTACGGGCATGTGACCAAAGGAGCGGCTTATGCGCTGAGAGGGAAGGCTTACTTGTATCAAAAGAAATTTGCATTGGCTATTGCTGATTTTAGTAAAGTAAAGGAAGCTGGTTACAGCTTGTTCAGCGATTACAGAACCTTGTTTAAAGAAGCAAATGAACAGAGTGATGAGATGATTTTTACCATTCAGAATATGGGGCAGCCAGGTCTTGGTTCCACCACACAGTTCTATTGCGGAACCCGTTCTTCCTTTGGTTCTTGCTGGAATACCTATTTGGTATCTCCAAATCTGGTAGACCTTTATGACAATGCGGATGGATCGGTCTTTAGCTGGGATGCTGTTATTCCGGGTTATTCTGCGATGAGCCCGGCAAAAAGGGAAGTCTTTTTCCTTAGAAATAACCTGACTGAAATTGAGATCGCTGCTGCACAAAAACGTGGTGCCGAGATGAGTTTGTATCTGCCAAAGGGTAATGAAGAGCGGATTAAGGTTGCTTATGCAAACAGAGACCCACGCCTGGCAGCCAATGTAATCACCCCGTACTCCACTTATAATGGGGTAAATGGAGCAAGCAACTTAACAGTGACTTCCCGTTGGCCTTATAGAACGGACGGTCCTACTGTGGCCGACCTGCGTTCTGACAGTCAAAGTTTATTTTACTATCTATACCGTAAATTTGTTTATGAAGGTAATTCGGAAATTATAGACCGTAGTTACGGGCCAATTGACTTCCCGATTATCAGATATGCTGATGTGCTGCTGATGTGGGCAGAGGCGATTAACGAACAAGGCTTTAGTCAGGAAGCAGTAAACCTGGTAAATTTGGTTAGAGCAAGAGGGGGCGTTGCGCCAATTCAATCTGTAAATGCGGCGCTTCCTGCTTTTGTAGGTGATCAGGCCTCTTTACGTGAAAGAATCAGAAATGAGCGTAGGGTAGAGTTTCCTAATGAAGGAATCAATTATTTTGATGAGTTGCGTTGGAAATCACTAAAAGATAAGGTCTTTGTAAGTGGCAATGGAGTGAAACAGATCTGGGGATCTAATGCCAGCAATTACTCTTATATGGGAGATCAGATTTATAACTGGGCTATTCCGCAAAAGGAGATCCAGATGAATACAAACCTGGTACAGAACCCAGGTTGGTCAAATTAATTTAGCGGGTTGATCAAATTATTAAAACGCACCTGCAACAGGATTTATAGGATCCTTGCAGGTGCTTTTTGAAATCAGTTTCATCTCTTTACTGCCTGCACAAGTTTAGGAGGAATAAACAAATAAAAGAAAATATGAAAAGGAAGTATCTGATAGGTTGTTTCTTGTTATTGATGGTATTGGGCAGTTCATTAAGGCTGTCTGCAGAAATATCCGGAGCCGTAGTAAAATATTATATAGATAGTGAACATGGAAATGACACCTATTCAGGTAAATCTGAAAAGCAGGCCTGGAAATCCCTGGCTAAAGTCAATGGGCAAAAGTTTGTTCCGGGCGACCGAATCTTTTTCAAAAGAGGAGGAGTATGGAAAGGGCAATTGGTTCCACAGGGTTCAGGAACGAAAGCGCAGTCAATCCTCTTTTCTGCTTATGGAAAAGGGGCTTTACCGGTAATTGCAGCAGAAGGGAAATTTAAAGATGCGGTATTGTTAAAAAACAACAGCAATATCGCTTTGGAATATTTCGATATATCAAATCAGGATAGCCTGCTGAAACAACAGAAAACAGGACCTACAGGAGTTCGCATTCTTGCAGAGGATATAGGAACAATCAGCAATATCCGCCTATCCAATTTATACATTCATGACATTAACGGAGACAATAAAAAAGGAAGTAATGAAGGGCATGGCATCTTTTGGGATTGTCAGGGTCCTAAACCAAGCAATATTGAAAACCTGCTGATTGAAAACTGTAAACTGCTGCGGGTAGACCGTAACGGCATCCGGGGTAATGGCACTTTTGGTTTCAGGACAAACTGGTTTCCTAACCGGAACCTGATCATCAGGGGCTGTACACTGGAAGATATCGGTGGAGACGGAATAGTGGTTAAAGCATTTGATGGTTCGCTTGTGGAACACAATAAGCTGTTTTACATCAGAACAAGAGCCAAAGACAATGCCGTTGGCATCTGGCCACATAGTAGCGACAATACCCTGATTCAATATAACGAGGTGGCTTATACAAAGAATCAGGACTGGTCCAATGATGGTCAGTCTTTCGATATCGATGGAAATTGTACCAATACCATCATCCAAAACAATTACAGTCATGATAACGAAGGCGGCTTTATGCTCGTAATCTCTGATGCGATCAATGATAAAAGTAAAATGACCACCGGAAGCATCATCAGAAATAACCTGAGTGTAAATGATGGCAATAATCGCAAGCGTCTTTTCAACTTTGCGCTCGTTACCGATTCTACTTATATCAGTGGCAATCATTTTTACAACCGTTCTGCTGATTCTGTGAAAATGGAATTAATAGATATAGAACACGGAGTTCCTAAAAACGTGGTTTTTGAAAACAACACCTTTCATTATGCCGGAAAATCCCTTGGCATTTTTAACAAATCCGCTCAACAATACCAGGCTTTAAAATGGATGGGTAATACTTTCAAAGGCAATATCCGGGGCAGGGAAAAGTTGTTGAATGTAACCGAAGGGAAAGCAATACTTCAGAAAAAAGGGAATCAATTCCCATGGAACTATTTAAAAGAAACAGAGAAAAAAATGAACCTTAAGGAATAAAAAATAAATCAATCAAACCTAAACAAAACCCTATGAGAACCAAACTATTGATCTTTTGCCTTTTTGTGGCAACCTGCTTTGCTGCGTGTAAAAAATCCCCTGTAGAGGGAGAAGCGCTTCCGGTTGAAGAGCCGGTCACGGACACCGTATATACCAGTCCGCAGGCCCGTAACCTGAACTTAATTTATTTTGTACCCAATGATCTGGATACTCTTCCTGCTTACGAGAAGCGTCTGAGTGAACTGATGTTCTGGACACAAAATTTTGTAAAAGAGGAGATGAACCGCAATGGTTATGGCGAAAAGACTTTCGGACTTTTTACTGATGCCAGGATTAACCGCGTCAAGATCATTACGATCAGGGGAACAAAACCAAAAAGTGATTATGGATATTCCGGTGGAGCAGGCAATGTACAGGCCGAGATCAATGCTTATTTCACAGCACATCCTACGGAGAAAACAAGTGACCATACCCTGGTTATTTTGCCCCGTTATTCTTTTAAACCCGATGGAACGCCTAGTGGCGGACCATTCTATGGTTTAGGTAAATGGTGCTTTGCTTTGGATTATGAAGGTATGGACATTAAGAACCTTGGGAAAACAGATACTGAGGGAAACCGTTTCAGTGTTTGGTTTGGGGGGATGGTTCATGAGCTTGGACATGGATTGAACCTTCCGCATAATTGTCAGAAGGTATCCGAAAATGCGACTCTGGGGATGGCATTGATGTGGGCCGGAAACGGAACATTAGGCAAGTCGAAAACTTTCCTTACCGCTACAGATTGCGCGATCTTAAACGTAAATCAGATCTTTAATAATGATGCTAAAACTTATTATGCTGCAGTAAATTCTACGATCAACAAGATTTATGCGGCTTATTCTGAAGCCAAAAGCGCGATCGTGGTTTCTGGTAAATTTACGAGTGATACCAAAATTAACAGCGTAGTTTATTACAATGACCCGAATGTAAACAATGAAGGTACAGGTACAAATAAAGACTATAACGCAACCACCTGGGAATCGAAAACCATCGGCACAGACAGCTTTTATGTCGAGATGCCGATATCAGAATTTAAGTATAAAGATGCGAGTCCTTATGAGATGAAAGTAAAGCTGGTGGCCGAAAATGGAACGGTTAAGGAAACCATTTATGCTTACAAGTTTGTGAACGGTCTGCCTGTGCTGGACTTCAGTTCCAAAAATGAAATCAGTAAAACAGGATGGACAATTGCCGCTTACAGCTCTCAGCAGACTACTGCGCCTGCGGCCAATGTGATCGATAAAAACGGGTCTACCGGATGGCATAGCCAATGGTCGGTAGCGCCTGCAGCGTCTTATCCGCATTTCATTACGGTAGATTTAGGGCAACAGCAAACAGTTGATGGTTTCAGTATTCTTAATGCAGACCGGCGGGCGATAAAAGATGTGGATATTTTATATAGCACAGATGGAATCACTTTTGTTCCACAGGCTACTTATGTGATCCCAAAATTAGGGTACACGCAAAACTTTGCTTTTGCGGCCCCATTAACATTCAGATACTTCAAAATTCTGGCTAAATCAAGCTGGGATGGAGAGCAATTCGCGCAATTCGCCGAAATAGGACTTTATAAAAATTAGTATAATGCATTATCAAAAAAATATCATTGCCATCATTCTTTTCCTTTTATTTCAACTGGCTGATAGTACAGCAAAACCTTTTAATCATGCGTCGGGCGGCAGGGAAACCATTCCGTTTAATAAGAACTGGCAATTTTATTTTGCTTATAACTTTGAACAAGGCATAAAAAAAGAAACCGTTAACCTGCCCCATACCTGGAATGCAATGGAAGTACTGAAAGGTGTTCCCGATTACAACAGGACCTCGGCGATTTATGAGAATAAACTCAATGTGCTCCCGGCATGGGCAGGGAAACGGCTGTTCCTCTATTTTGATGGAGCAAATAGTGTTGCCACTGTATTTGTAAATAACAAATCGGTGGGTTCACATAAAGGTGGGTACACCGGCTTTGCCATAGAAATTACCGATGCGGTTAAACCCGGAGAGAATACGGTGATGGTTCAGGTAAGCAATGCCTACCGTTTAGATGTGCTGCCTTTACATGGGGATTTTAATATTTATGGAGGCATTCATCGCCCTGTTTCCCTGATCCTGACGGATAAAAACTGTATCAGCCCACTTGATTATGGGGCTCCAGGGGTTTACCTGAAGCAGAAACAGGTATCCGAAGCTTCGGCCGAAATAGAGGTGCTGACTAAATTATCCTTATCAGACCCGAATAACCTGAGCCTGAGAACGACTCTTCTGGATGGAGATAAAAAAGTGATCTCCACGATTGCCAATGCAGTTGCCACAGAAAACAGCAAGGAATTAAAACAGGTGATAAAAGTTCAGAAACCACATTTATGGAATGGTAAAGCCGATCCTTATTTATATCAGGTTCGGATAGAACTTTTGCAAAACGGACAAGTTGTTGACCAACTCTCTCAGCCTCTGGGTTTACGTTATTTTAGTGTGGACCCGGATAAAGGCTTTTTTCTGAATGGGAAATACCTGGATCTATATGGTGCGGGCAGGCATGAGGACGTGTCTGGAAAAGGATCAGCCTTAACTGATGAGGATCAGAAGGGGGATATGGAACTGATGAAAGAGCTGGGGGCAACTGCAGCGCGATTAACCCATTATCCTCACAGCAAGCTTTTTTATGAGCTCTGTGATCAAAACGGAATTGTAGTTTGGTCGGAGATTCCTTTTGTGGGCCCGGGTGGATATACAGGTACAGGATATGTGAAGGATCAGGAGCTGGAAACAAATATCAAACAGCTGCTGAAAGAGCTGATCCGTCAGAATTACAACCATCCTTCGGTCTGTTTCTGGGGATTGTTTAATGAGTTGAAATTGAATTTTGACGATCCGCAGCCCTTTATCAAGGAACTAAATGCCCTGGCAAAACAGGAAGATCCCAGCCGTCTAACCACTTTAGCATCAAACCTGGGAGCGAGCTCGTTTATTGACCTGACTGACCTGATGGGCTGGAACCAATATTTTGGCTGGTATGGTGGTAAATTTGAACAGGTGGCTAAATGGGCAGATGATACCCATCAAGCCTTACCTGCTAAACCCATTTCTATCAGCGAATATGGAGCAGGAGGGAGTCCATTCAAACATACAGAAGGATTGGTCAAAGCTGAGGCAGGAAGTGATTTTCATCCGGAAGAGTGGCAAACGGCCTTTCATGAGAAACATTGGGAAGAATTGAAGAAACGTCCTTTCATCTGGGGCAAGTTCATTTGGGTGCTGGCTGATTTCGGCTCTGCCATCAGAACAGAGGGAGATGCCAATGGGATCAATGATAAAGGATTGGTAACCTACGACAGGAAAGTCAAAAAGGATGCCTTCTATTTTTATAAAGCCAACTGGAACCCGGAGCCGATGGTCTATATCGCAGAGCGAAGAAATACCAGCCGGACTATAGCTGCGACTTCAGTGAAAGTCTTTAGCAATGTACCTGCTGCGGAACTTTGGGTAAATGGAAAACGGATTGGAAAAAAAACGAAGAACGAAGTGAATACCATGATTTGGGAAAACGTGCAATTGAGCAAAGGAAACAACAACATCGTAGTTAAAACGAAGCATAAAGGAAAAGAACTCAGCGATAGCTGTGTCTGGAACCTGCAATAGTTAGATCATTTTAAAATTTTCAGAGGGCTGCATCGTGTAAATGATGCAGCCTTTTCTTTTTATCTGCTTCGTTAAGCAGCAAAGTGTGGCATGTCTCTACAGTTAAAATTAACTCTGATTATGTAAGATGCTGTTTATCAGTAGTGTGCCAAAGTTTAGCCCCCTTGGCATCATTATTAAACATACCCTAATCGTAATTAACAAGAATAATAACTGAAATACATAAGATATGAAAAAGATCATTTTATCAGCAGCATTTTTAGCATTCGCAGGAATCTCAGCAGTAAACGCAAGTGAAGTAAAAACTCCG
>NZ_FQUQ01000003.1:828044-1118997 GCF_900129215.1 Pedobacter caeni
ACTACAAAAACTCCGGTTGAATTGAAAGATCTTCCGGAAGCAGTGAAAACTACTTTGCAAAGTGAACCAGTTAAAGCATGGACTCCGGTTGCAGCTTTCTTAGTAACGAATGCAGACAAAACTAAATTTTACCAGATTGATGTGAAAAAAGAAGCAGAAACTGCTTCCATCAAAATTGGTGAAGACGGTAAAGTGATTCAATAGTACAATTGATCAAACCGAAATGTATGTTTAATCAAAAAGGGCCGGTTTATTCCGGCCCTTTTTTGTTTAGAATTTAAATCCTACGCTCAATCTGAAATTGACACCAGGTTCAGCCTGCCAGTAGTAATAGTCGCTGTAAGGAGCACCGGTATATAAGTATTTATCAAGAATATTATTTACGTTCAGACCAATACTGGTCTTTTTACCTTGCCAGTTGATGGCGCCATCCAGACGAAAGTAATCAGGCAGAGACTGGTTTAAAGGGTTGGTTCCTCCCCATGCACCAGCCTTTCTATCGATCATGTATTGATATCCCAGAGAAACGCCCAATCCTTTGATCTTGGGTTCGTTGAAACGGTAAGACAACCATCCGTTGGTCAGGTGTTTTGCATAACCATCTATGCTGCTCCCAACATTTGTATCACCGCCGTTTTTGGTGATTTTAGAATCTGTATAAGCGTAGTTCAGGGTTAGGTTTAACCCTTCAGTAATTTCACCACGTAAATCAAATTCTATCCCTTTTGCCTGTGTTTCACCAACTTGAACAACAAAAGTGTTAGCCGGTGTATGTGTTGGATCCGGATCAGCTGCATTGACGTTTTTCTTGGTAATCTGATAGGCAGCAATCGTGGTATTCCATTTGTCGCCCATCCAGTCTTTTTTGATACCGAATTCAAGGTTATTTCCATCCAGAGGTTTTGTAGTGCCGCCACCCCACATCAGACCTGGTTGTGCAATAAAGGACTGATCAAACAAACCATAAACTGAAGTTTGTTTATCCAGAGAAACGCTTAATCCGATTCGTGGAGTAAATTTAGAATCATTGGTTTCCCGGCTATATCCATCATATACTTTTAAAGCGGTAAAACGACCGGCTAATGTCAAACGGATTTTATCGTCCAAAAATCCGATTTCATCCTGTACATAAATACCAGTATAATTTTCGTAGTTCGCACCTCCACCCACTCTTCGTCTCAGGCTTTTGGATCTGTCGAAGCTTTTGATGGTGTCCGGATGAATTTTTCCATATTGCGGATTGTTGATATTAAATAATCCATTTGGGTTATCTAATTTAAAAGCCTGTGAGAAATCAGCCATATATTGCTTATTTCCCATATCCAGGCCTGCAAGGATTCTATGGGTTACCTGACCTGTGGTCACTTTACCATTTAAGAAGGCCTGACCCATTTTGTTTTGACCCCAGGCATCCCAAACATTGATGCTGCGCATGATACGGCCATCATCATAAACCTGATTTGCCCAGGTAGAGCTACCGATCTGACCAAAAGTAAGGAAACCCAGTTGAGCGGTAAATTTCCAGTTGTCATCAATTTTATGATTTAAGGTTAGAAAGGCACTATGGTCCTTAATTTTACTTGGGTCTGTGTTCGGTTCAAGCAGGGACAAATTGCGTGAAACTGAGGCGTAACCTGATTTTCCAAATACATAGGCGGCACCGATAAGAGGCACCTGAGAGAACTGGTAGGTATATTCTGCAGTTACCTCAGTTTTATCATTGATCTTATAGGTTAATACCGGGGCAATGGTGTAGCGGTTATTATAGTCATATTGACGGTGAGAACCTTTTAGCATGCCCATTACATTTAAGCGGTACAGTAGTTTTCCATTTTCTGTTAATTTCCCATCCAGGTCAATTGCGGCACGGTAGGTGTCAAAACTTCCCATCGAAAGATTTGCTTCTCCTTTGGTGGTTCCTGTAGGTTTTTTGGTTACTATGTTATAGAAACCTGATGGTTCGCCACTGGCCAGCATAAATCCTGCAGGCCCTTTCACAAACTCAATGCGGTCAATCATGCTCATGTCTTCGGTAAGGGGACCCCATGGCATGGTTACATTCATCCCATTTCTGAAGGCGGCGATATTGGAACCCCTCATGTTGATTCTTGCGTAATTGTCCCAATGGGCTTCACGTGTTACCCCACTTACGTTTCTGGTGATTCCTTCCAGCATGTCGAAGATCTGTTGATCTTTGATCAGTTCGTTGGTGATGATCTGGATATTCTGTGGGATGTTTTTGAGTTCCTGATTAAGTCTGAGACTTTTGGAAGGTTCATCTACCTTATATTTTTTTCTTCCGGTAGAAACGATCACTTCCTGTAGTTTCTGAGAATTTTCGCTCAGGGTGAAATCTGCAGTGGTGGTCTCAGCGGCAATAATAGTGATGCTTTTTTCCTGAGGCTCCAGGCCTATGGCCTTTACTTTTAAGGTATAATTTCCAGGCTTCACCTTGCTGATGGTATATTCTCCATTTTCATCGGTAGAGATACCGAGCTTAATTTCTTTAAAACCGATAGATACGTAAGCAGCTGCATGGCCATCAGAGGTGACCACTTTCCCTTTTAACGTCCCTGTAGAAGTTTGCCCAAAGCTTTGTGTTACAGACAGGACAAAGATGCAGAAGACAGATAGTAAATTTTTAATCATGTTATATTATTTTTAATCAATCTAAATAGTCTGCAAATATGATGATTTATTCGTTAATTAGAATTATTATAAATAATAATATATTGAAAAGCTTGGGCACAAAAAAACCGCCCCTGCTTTGCGCATGGACGGTTTGGGAATTATTGGGTATTAAAAAAAGATCGGGGGGATCTGTAGTTTAGAATTTATAGGCAACGTTGAGCACAAAGTTTCTCAAAGGTTGCCCGGTTACGTGGTCCCAGGACCAATATTTCTGATTGGTCAGGTTGTTTACCTTAAGACCTATTTTGTATTTGGAAACATCATAAAATGCTGCTGCATTAAGCAAGGTATAAGAAGGAATGACAATTGGATTGATAATGAACACTTCACTCACATAGTTCCCTCCAAACCCAAAGCCCAGGCCTTCCGCTTTGCCTTCCTGGACTTTGTAACTGATCCAGAAGTTTGCTACATTTTTAGGCGCCCCGAGGGATTTTCCTTCCAGTATTTCATCTGCTTTTACATATTTCGATTTGTTGTAACCGTAACCCGCAGTAATGTTCAGGCCAGGTAAAGGGTTTGCAATGATTTCGGCTTCAAATCCCCGGCTGTATTGTGTGCCATCCTGTGTTGGAGGAAATGCATTCCAACGCAGGGCATCTTTAACCGAAATGTTATAGTAACTCAGATTGGTGGATAATTTATGTTGAAAGAGATCCATTTTTACTCCTCCTTCCCATTGGTTAGCCTGGGAAGGCTTATAGGTGATCATTTCATTTTGCGCATTTTGCTGAGGTTGGTTATTGGTAAAACCATTCATGTAATTTCCGAAGATGGAAACCTGATCTTTTACCAGCTGGTAGACAACGCCGAATTTCGGGGATAATGCAGTTTGTTTGTAGTCACCTTTTGCATTAGTAACACCATTGATGATGAGCTTCTTATTGTCAAAGCGATCTATGCGTAAGCTTAACATGGCCAATAACCTGTCCGTGATATTGACAACATCAGAAGCATAAACACTATATGTATTTGTTCTTGCTATATTGCTGCTCATTGGGTAGGGTGCAAAAAATGCCAGGACTTTATCTTTTGATACATTTACAGCGCTGGAAGGATCATTCATGATGACCTCATCCGTATACCTGCTGTGGTCCGGATCGGGACCTGATTTAAAAGTACGGTTGTCTTTTGTCATAAAAACATCTATCCCCAAAACCATCCGGTTTCTAATTGGTCCGATTTTAAAATCCCCGTTAAAGTTTTGCTGAATCTGATAAGTGGAAACGGTTGCAGGAAAGTTCCCGAAAATTTCCCTGACAAGTGTAGAGTCGTTTTTCCATAGGTTGTTGTTCATTCCATAAAATTCAGACCTGTGATAGATGGATTGAATCACATTGCTGGAAGAGGTCCATTGATCAGAAATCTTATAATCTGCTTTTGCATATACACTGCTGGAAGTCCATTGTTGTAAGAGCTGATCTCCGGTTACTGACCTGTTGTAAGGTATCTTCAGGTCTTTAATATTCTTTATGGTTACATCCTCACCAAAACCAGTCCAGGCCCACATCGTTCCTTTGTAGTTATTTATCTCTGCCTCTAATGCTAATGTTAAGCGAGAGTTGGGCTTATACAACAGAGAGGGAGCAACAGCATAGCTATGTTGAAAACCGAAATCCTGAAAGGTATCTGACCAGTGTCTGGCGGCATTTATTCTAAAAAGTAGGGTGGTATCTTTATTCAACGGAGCGTTATAATCAAGAGTTAACCGGCTCAGGTTCCAGCTCCCCAGCGAATAAGCAACTTCTCCGCCAGTACCTGCGAATGGTTTTTTGGTTACATTATTTACTGCACCACCGAAGCTGGTTTGTGTACTGCCAAATAAAGTTGCAGAAGGCCCTTTTAAAATTTCAACCCGTTCAACGTTTACTGGTTCGATAGATTCTGCCCAGGCAGGAGCTGCCATTCCATTACGCATGGAGGGGGGACTGGCAAAGCCCCGAAGAAAAAACGAAGTTCCCCTGGTGTTTAAAATATTGGAAGTAGAAATACCAGCTACATTTTGAAAAGCCTCTGCATAGCTGGTGAGCATTTGCTCTTTCATAATGGCTTGTGTAACTACCTGGTATACCTGAGGATTTTCCAGATTTTTAATGGGCAATCTGGCAATGTTTTCACTCTCTTTTTCAGCGAATTTATTGGGTTTGCTGGCTTTAACGATCACCTCGTTTAATTGCTCCCCGCTTTCTGTAAGTGTAAAATTAAGTTCTTCAGTTTGGTTAGCAATGATCCTGATCTGTCTGCTTTGGGAATTCAATCCTACTAGGCTGGCGATTAGTTTATAGCTGCCTTCCGGAATATTTTTCAGGAGATAATGACCGTCTTTATCGACGGTGGTCCCTGTGAGCCCTTTAATACTGATGCTGACAAACTGAGCAAGCTTGCCATCGCTGGTTTTAACAAAACCCGTTACACTTCCGGAAGCTTTTTTTAACACAATGAGTATGTTGGTACCTTGCAGTTGCAGTCTTTCCAGTCTGCTGCCAAAGATTTCCTTCAGGGCTGCAGTGAGGGTGATCTCCTGATGCGTTGTATTGATGCGGATATTTGAAGGTAACGAAGAGCTGCTGTAGGAAAAAGTGCAGCCTGCCTGATCTGATAGGTAAGCCAATGCATCGGGAATTGTCGACTGGGTGAGACTTAATCTGATCTTTTTCTCCAGTATATTTTGTTGGGCCTGAGTGCAGTAGTGGCTACTGATTAGTAATATGAAAATGAAAATAGATTTTGAAAACAAAGATTTCATTAGTTTTGTAATGGTTAATTGATTTTAAACGGATTTGATTAATCATTGCCCGGTGTGAGGTTTGCGAGACGGAGCACCGGGTTTTTGTTGTTTCGTTATGGATTTTCCTTTGTGGAATTTGATGGAAGCTGGCTACATCTTGAAGAGATTTAATAGAAAGTTAAAGACTGATTATTTAATTGATATTTGCAATGTAATGCCAGACTAATATCCCGGGCAACAGAGTTGAGCGATGAGTTTTGATACGTACCTGTAAAGCGCTTTGCACTGAGTTTTTTGTTTTTAATCTCCAGATACATATTGTATTCCCTGTTCAATAAAACTGAAATTTCTTTTAAAGTCAGGTCGTTAAATACCAGTTTTTTAGTTCTCCATCCGCTATGCGCAGGAGCATAAACCAGTTTCTGATCCAGTATACCTGCTGCATCTATTGTACCCTGCTGATTTTTAGTAAGAATAAGCTGTTTTTCAGGGTCAGATTTTGATGAAAATTGTACTTTTCCTTCTTCTACCGTCAGGAGCTCTTTATTTTCCTCAGGATAAGCCTTCAGGTTAAATACTGTCCCTAAAATGCGTGTATTTGTTTTATTGGTGTGGATAAGGAAAGGTCTCGATGGATCTTTAGCTATTTTAAAATGGGCTTCGCCGCTTAGATAAATGATTCTGGAATTACCGGTAAAGGCAACGGGATACTTTAAGCGGCTGTCGGCATTTAAGCTGATCTCTGTTCCATCAGTTAAGGTAATGGTGGCTCTGCTTCCTTTTGGGACAAACAGTTCTTTATAAACGAGAACGGAGGCTAATGGCTGGTTTTCTTGCTGATGGCTGATGTACATGATGCCAAAATAGGCTGCTGAACAGATTAGGGCCAGGCATGCAGCAAGCTTATAGGCAAAAGCGGGCAGCTGATACCAGGGCTTTGAAGGGGAGAAGGGTTTTAATTCTGCCCATAATTCCTGTTTTAATTCTTCTTTGTTTATTCCGGCAAAAGTATCCTGGTGAACCGATTCGTTTTCTTCAGAACCCAACCAGAGCTCTACCAGTGCCTGTTCTTCGGCAGTGCAATTGCCATTTGCATAGCGCTTTAATATCTCAGGATCGATTTGCTTCATCTTTTAAGAAAGACCTATTATAAATGCCTTCTATATACCAAGTAACATCAGTGCAGAAAAACCCTGGTAGAATTATATAAATTCTTTCAGACTTTTTTTTAACAGACTGTTTGCATTGGAAAGGTGATATTCGACGGTTTTTATAGAGATGTTGAGGGTGGCTGCAACATCTTTATTCGATAAGTGTTTGTTTTTGCTCAGCTGATAGACCAGTTTGCACTGACCTGGTAGGGTTTCAATAACGCTGCTTACACGTTGATTCAAATGACTGAAGAGGATCTCGTTTTCTGTACAGTTGTCAAAGTCACGGTATTCAGAAGAAAAGCTGGCCTGATGTTCTTCCCGGATTTTTGTATCTCTATAGAAATTGATGATCTGTAGCTTTGCGGAGCGCATCAGGTAGTGCTCCGGATTGCCCTCAATATGGAGTTCATTTCTGCGTTTCCAGATGGACTCGAAAATGTTTTGTGTGAGTTCCCGGGCATCTTCGTGAGAACGGATCTGCTGGTAACAAAGCTCATAAATTTTTTCCCAATAATTGTCGAATAGCCAGGTGAATGACTGTTCAGTAATTTTGTGATTAAAGCTGGAATGTACAGTCCCCATCAGAAGATTTTTCTATTGATGGAGCAAATATAGTCTTATTTAGAATTAATACAAATTGATTGGTTCCCGCTCAGTTCGGTCGGGCAAAGCCAATAAAATTCCCTTTATTTAGAGGTGATAACCCTGACTTTGCATCTCGGTAGCAATGAAACGGTGATATTGTTCCGGATCCAGCGGATAATCCCAGCAGCCCATTCTATGATACAGTTCTCCACCAAAGCCGGTTTTAAACTTATATAAACCATGAAGTGGGTGAGAGGGATCAGGGTTTGGCGCTACACCAAACATATCATATTCTACACAGCCCCTGTTTTTTGCAATTTTCATCGCTTCCCATTGCAGGGCATACGTGGCCATGTAATTTCTATTGCTCGAGGAAGAAGCGCCATAAAGGTAAGTACCTCTTTGGCCTGAGATTACCAGGAACATGGCGGCAAGCGGTTGTCCTTCAGTCTCTGCCAGCAGGAGTTCTACTTCTGCCGGAGAAGAAGTGTCTTCTGCACGGGCAGAAAGTACTGTTCTGAAATAATCGATATCATTGATGTGAATGCGGTTGCGCAAAGCGGTTTCCTGATACAAGGCATACCAGATGTGTAAGTTTTCCATTCCCACTCTGCTCACTGTAACGCCTTTTCTATAGGATAGATTGATGTTGTATCTTGTTTTTGCTTTCATGGAGCCTAGCAGCGCGTCCTCTTCTTTCTGCAAATTCAGAAATATCGTATTTGAAGGCAGGATATCAGAATTTGTTTTTTTGAGGTTCCAGTTATCTGTGTTGAAGTTAAAACGGAACTCCTGATATTTCTTTTCAGGTGGGCCGGACCAGTTTCCAGCATCATCAAAATGGTCATCTTCTTTTGCCCAATGGGATTCCCAGGCCAGGTCATACCTGATCAGTATACATTTTGAAGGAAGGTGGGAGCGGAGGTTTTCCGACAACTCTTCCAGAAACTTTCCCTGATATTCTTCATTGGGTTCAATTTCCGGACCGTAAGGGACATAAGCAATGCTATATTCACTGTCCAGCGGTTGGAGTAATACCAGGAAATCAGCATGGGTAAATTTGTTTTTTAAAGCATCATGGAAGATGTCTTCGTTTTTGACTTTGAAGTTAAATGCTTTAGATTGGAGGCCTTGTTGGGTTTTTACTTCCGACCAGAATGCCGTCTGCTGAATAATTGAAGTCTCATAAACTTCTTTAATGTCTTTTTTATCAATAGCTATATTCATTATTTTCCTTTCCGGCGCGAAGGTCGGGAATTATATAATGATAAGCCAATTTCAAGCGGGATAGATCATCTGTTGACGCTGTTATGATATTATTGTTGGCTAAAAAGCAGCAAAATTGCTGCTTTTGTGTCTATGCTTAATCAGATCATGAAGAATCCTTAAAATCAGCTGTGCGGTTTATCGCACTACTGATCTTTATAATGTATCACTACTTACTATTCCTGATTCATTAAGATAAGCAAAAGGCCTTCCGGAATGGAACCATCAATGGATTTCATCTTTCCATTTTCTGAAGGGAACACACTGTTGTAGTATTCTATCCTGGCACTACCAATCGATTTAACCTTACCATTTTCTGAAGGGAAAACGCTATTGTAGTATTCTATTCTTGTATCGCCAATTGATTTTATCTTTCCATTTTCTGAAGGGAAAACGCTATTATAATATTCTATCCTCTGACCATCGAAAGATTTAATCTTGCCATTTTCTGAAGGAAAAACACTGTTATAATATTCTATTTTCTTGCTGCCGATGGATTTTATTTTGCCGTTTTCTGAAGAAAAAACGCTGTTGTAATATTCTATTAAAATACCATCAATAGACTTCACTTTCCCATTCTCTGAAGGGAAAATGCTATTGTAGTATTCAATTTTCTTAACACTGTTTAAATTTTGGGCCTTAATCGATAAAAAACAGCTTGTAAGTAGCATTACCATAATGCCCCTCGCGTAAGGCATAAGAAAATGCCTTTCCCTTAATAGAAAATTTTTCATTTGTATGTGTTTTGTGTGTAATCAATATTAGATATTATTATTGATGAAAACAATGGAGTGGTAATATCGTAATAATGAAAAGGATGGGGGAACTGATAATAACAGGTTATATACATTGCCGTGCCATTCTATAAATTGTCGTTGTTTAATTCAGGCTAAGCATAGGGGATGATAGGGTCTGCTAGGGCTTTTTCCCCTTTCAAGCCTATTGAATCGGATGTGTTTTTTATGTTGAGAAGAAGAGTTCTATATAAGATGCCCTCCTTTTCTATGAACTTGCTGAGGTAGATAAACCTCAGTTCGAAAGTTGCGGCCTTTTTTATCCAGTTTTCATACAGGCGTTCCGACTATTGAATGGGGTTTGTATTAATTTGATATTAACAGGTTGAGTTGGTTAATATCATGTGTTTTGTGTATTTGAGAAATTAATTTTACTATAATGATCATACAGTAAGCAGGTGTTAGTTTTTTATAAGAAAAAGCCCCGGATGCGACCGGGGCTAAATACCTGACTTAGTTACGCTTTTCTGAAGAAAAGGAGGCTTTACTAAGCATAACACATCAAAGATAAAGATATATTTTTAAATAGATAGAAATTTTTCGCATGACTTACGCTCAATTAGAATATTACATTTCTCAACCAAGATTAAATAGATTTTTAAGAGCCTGCGGAAATTCTAAATCAAAAACACAAAGACTATATAAAATAAATCTTAGAGTTGCTCAAGCATTTTATCCATTAATGAATCTTTTTGAGACTTTCATTCGAAATGCAATCTACAATGAACTAACCAATCATTTCAATGATCCAGATTGGATTATTAATCAAAAACAAAGATTTATGAGTGATCCAAGTCTATCGGCTTCAAATTTCTTTTTAAAAACAAGCGTGTTGAAGGCTGAGCAAAAAGTTAGACGAACGGGCTGTCAAATTACATCAAGCAAAATAATTGCAGAACACGCGTTTGGTTTTTGGACTGCCTTTTTTGACCCTCACCATTTTAAGCTTGTTCAAGGGGCACCTCTTAGCGCATTTCCAAATAAGCCCAAAGTAGTAAACCGTTCTACGATGACTGGAAAGTTAAATCGTATAAGAGAGTTTAGAAATAGAATTTACCACAATGAGCCCATCTGTTTTAGAGGGGCCTCTATCGATTTTCTTTTGGCAAAAACTGTCATCGATGACATACATGATATTATGGAATGGATTGATCCATCTCTTAAAGCCTATACTGATTATTTTAATAACATTAATAGTAAAATCGAACAGGCTGGGCAATTGTAATATGTTTAGTCCCAAGGAGATTGAGTAATTTTCTCTTTCCTCCAACTTGATCTCACTTTTTGCGATTTCAAGTTTGTTAACTTTGCGTCAGTTGGGGACTACGATGAATTGATCTGTTTTTTTGGCTTATATATTGTTTTTGGATCTCATATGTTAATCTTCAATCGCGTTAATTTCTTTTCAGCATAATATTAATTGCGCTAAACTCTCCAAAAGTGGTCTGAAAGATTATCTTAATCCCTGGCATGATAACAAGGCCTGCACCTTGGCTCATAGCTGTCTTTTTCTCCCAGTAGGATTTTTGATTCGTTAGCTACAGTTCTGTAAGAATACACAGCCGGGCTTCCGCAGCGTACACATACTGCATTTACTTTAGTCACCAGTTCTGCAATGGCCATTAATGCCGGCATAGGTCCGAAAGGCTTACCACTGAAATCCATATCTAATCCGGCAACGATTACACGGATTCCTTTTTGTGCTAACTTGTTGCAAACATCAGGAAGGTTCTCATCAAAAAACTGCGCTTCATCGATTCCGACAACTTGTACCTCGGTATCCAGTAGCAAGATTGCGGATGAATTTTCTACAGGGGTAGACTGGATGGAATTTCTGTCGTGAGATACAATAGCGGTTTCATCATATCTGGTATCCGTTGCAGGTTTGAAGATCTCTACGTTCAGTTTAGCGATTTGTGCCCGCTTTAACCTTCTTAACAATTCTTCCGTTTTTCCTGAAAACATAGAGCCGCAAATTACCTCTATACTGCCGCAAAACTCTCCTCTTCTGTAATTTTGTTCGCTGAATAACATCTATGGTGTGGTCTTTATAGCTGGCTAATATAGAAATTAACCCTATTTATTTATGCTTTCAAAGATGCAAAATATAAAGCTAAGAAGATAAGGATGTTGAAAAGTGGCGTTATTCTCTGTCCTTACACTTCACCACAAATAAAGGGACTTCATCTATTGCAATAGCTCCTGCCGATTTACCTGTAACAGGCAGGTGTTGAAATTCATAAACAATTTTCGTTGTATTATCTTCTCCCTCTACGTAGTTTAAAAAATTGATATAGGCATTTTTATTTTGCTCAAATCGCCAGTTTAAAGTGTCTTTCGCAATGTCTTCTCTACATTCTTCGTAAAAAGGATTGTACATCACGCTATTTGTTTCCTGTGGCATGTTGGCGATATTTTTAATAAAAATTAAATCTTTAGTATTTTCAGATAGTGGTCTTTTTTGTGCGGCATGATCCTCAGATAAGAACAGTTGCTTTTCTTTAATCTTTGCGTAAAAGGGTCTTCTGTCGTTGTGTTCTTCAAAGTAATAGGCAACAAAGTCGTTATACTTTTTGGTGTTTTTGAAAGTGTAAATGTTTTTTGAGGAGGTTTCGTTTTGTTTTTCATTTGGTTCCTTATCTTCTTTGTCGGCCATGATCATCTGTCCCGGAATATGCGGGAATTTATAAACATAAGGATAACTGAAACAATTTGGACTTGGGTTAAATACCCTTCTCAGAGGTGCTTTGTCTTCAAAGCCAATAAAGGTTTCATTATTTTCAAATCCCTGAAAAAAGATTCTGCAGCTGTCCTTAATATCCTTATTGTGCCGACCATAGAGGTAGATTTTTTGTTTGGGAACATCAGGCTTAAATTCTACAAGGTTTCCTTTAGTGATGTTCCATGTGCCTGCTATAGCACCCCCAAAAAAGGTGACTACAAAGCGGTTGTTCTCAAGAACAAACAGATGGCTGGCGCCGTGTGGATCGCCTTTATGGCTCCGGTTATAGACTCCTGTGATATCCTCTTGTGCACAGGATGTTCCAATGTTTATTAAAATCAGACAAAACAGCGAAGGGGAGAATTTGTTATTCATAATAAGGTAGCGTTTTGATGCAATCAGGTAATTCAAATGTACTTTTTAGAAAGGTAGCATTTAAACATGGTTTGATAAACGTAACGGATTGGTTTTTATTTGCAGGACGATCCTTATTTTTAGTATTTTTGAGTAGCAAGTTACCAACATAAAACATTCATTTTTCCGTTATTAAATTATGATGAACCAGGAAGATATTTTTAAAAAGATAGGCTTGATCTTAGATGAGCTTCAAGATCAGTACCAGTATTTGGCGCAAAATCCAAAACAACTCAATGAGTTGGAATTGGAGCTTTTTATGGCTAATGCCAGCTTTTTATCAGACCATGTTCAGATTGTAAGAAAATTAAACAGTGCAAAAGTAGTGAAGGAGATTCCGGAACACACTTCTGCAGCTCAGGAAAATGTGGAGGAAAAGGTAACGAATACCTGGTCAGCAGAAGAGCCTCAGGCAATATCGGTACCTGTTGTGGTAGCTGCGAACGCTGAGGCGGTAACTACACCATCATCAAATCATCAGGAAGAGTGGTTCAATCAGGTCGAGGAAATCAAAGAGGAGATCACAGAAGAGTTGAGCGAAAACGAGGTAGTTGCTGAAACAACTGCAGCTGTTGAGCTTAAGGAAGAAACAGCAGGACATTCTGCAGCAGCAGTAGAACCTCAGGAAGCCGCTGAAGAACCTCAGGTTAAAAAAGTAGCGGAATCACCTATGGAGAGAGAATTGTTTAAACTTGATAAAGAACCTTCCACATTTGAATTCATTTTGAAAGATGTGGGGGCTACAGATCAGTTTGAGTTTGAGGAGAAATCTGTAGATGAAATCTTTGACAGGCCTTTAAGTAAGGAAGAAGAAGAAGTGATTGCCCAAAAGCAAAGGATAAAAGAACAGGAAGCCAGAGCAAAAACAGAAATAGAAACTGCAGATGAATTAGGACCGGAGCCCTTTTTAGTGGAGAGAGAAGAAGATGTGGTTCCTCTGGCAAGTACTCAACTGGTTCTGGATGATTTTGAAAGAAAAGAAGTCCAGGTTGAAATTCCGGCTCCGGAAGTTCCGGTAGCAGCTGCTTATTCAGCTGTGGAAAGCTATAAAAGAGAGGAGCCTGTTCAAAAGGTAGAAGAGGTCGTTTATAAGGCAGAAGAACCAGTTCATAAAGTAGAAGAGCCGGTACAGCCTGTTCAAAAGACTGAAGAATCTGCAAGGCCAACCTTAAACGAAATTCTTGCCCGTCAAAACGGAACAAATATCAATACAGACAACAGCAGAAATGCCATTACTGACCTGAAGCAGGGCATCAATATGAACGATAAGATGTTATATATCAAGGATCTTTTTAACGGTTATAACCTTGCCTATGCTGAAGTGATTGATCTGCTCAACAAAATGCCTGATTTTAAAACTGCAGATTCGTTTTTACAGAACAATTATGCAGCAAAGAACAACTGGGCATCCAGACAGGCAACGGTTGATAAGTTTTATGAGTTGTTAAACCAACGTTTTCAGGCTAAATAAAGCCCATTCTGTTAGAATCCAATTTAAGGAAGATAAACAGCAATACGGTAAAACTCCAAAGCGAGGAACCTCCATAGCTGATGAAAGGTAAAGGAATCCCGATAACCGGGATAATGCCTATCGTCATTCCTATGTTGATAAACACGTGGAAAAAGATAATACTGGCTACACAATAGCCATAAACCCTGGAGAAAGTAGAGCGCTGCCGTTCTGCAAGGTTGATGACCCGGAGCAGCATAAAGATGTATAACGCAATTACGGTGAAGCAGCCTGCAAATCCCCATTCTTCACCAATGGTGGAGAAGATAAAGTCGGTGCTTTGTTCCGGTACATAGCCATATTTTGTTTGCGTTCCTTCCAGGAACCCGCGTCCGGTAAGCTGTCCGGAACCAATGGCTATTTTAGATTGTATGACGTTATATCCCGCACCTTTAGGGTCGGTTTTGAGCCCTAACATGATTTCGATCCTTGTCTTCTGGTGTGGCTCTAAAAGCTTGTTATAAGCCAGTTTTACCGTGAAGAGATAAAGTACGGCAACCACAGTAACAATGATACTCGAAAACATGATCTTTTGCTTTCGTCTGTTCTGGTAGATAAAGAGGCCTCCAATGGCCAGAACTATGGGCAGTAAGATTTCTATCGGAACGAGGAAGTCGGCAATGAAGAGTACGATCATTCCCAGAAAGATCAACAGGAAATAGCCTGATAAGCCTTCTCTGTACAGCGGGAACATGAATGATAAAAATACCAGTCCGGAACCCATATCCGGTTGCAGCATAATCAGAAACAGTGGAATTACAATAATTACGGCCGCAAAAAATATAGATTTTATATCCCTTAACTTAGGGCTGAACGTACTGATATAACGGGCCAGCAGTAGCGCTGTACCAAATTTTGCAAGTTCTGAGGGTTGCAGCCTAAAGCTTCCCAGAGGAATCCAGGCCTGGTTTCCGCCTACTTTTCTTCCCACAACGAGTACCAGGACCAGCAGCAACATCGTTATCCCATAGACAATGGGAGAGAAGATACTGAAGAATTTCGCATCCAGTAAGAGAATGGAGAATCCAAGGATCAGTCCGGTAATGACATATATCAGTTGTTTTCCATAGCTGGTGGAAAAATTGAATTCACTGGCTGTTGAACCGTTAAAGATCGAAGCATAGATGTTCACTACACCAATCGTACACAAAGCGACATAAAGCAGGATCGTGATCCAGTCTACGTTAAAGAAAAAGCGATTTCCCTGTTGAGTGCTCATTTTGTCGTTTGAATTGGTTTAACGATTTCAATTGGTTTGGTGGTCTGAACCGGTTTAACAGAAGGAGTAGCTAATGTTTTCGGAGCTTTAACTGCATTTTTTATAGAATCCTTTTTAGCAGAATCTGTGAGTAAGGGCTTCAGTTTTACCTTTGGTTTTGGAGGCACTGGTAAAATTACCTGTTTTTTCATCCATTCCACACTTGCTCTTTTATTTACTGCAATGCTGTCTTTCAGGTATTTTTCTGTGATGTAGCTGGCAATTGGTGCAGCATATGAACTACCATAACCTGCGTTTTCGACAATTACCGCAATGGCAATTTTTGGATTATCCCTTGGCGCAAAGCCTATAAATACAGAGTGGTTTTTTCCACGTGGGTTTTGTACCGTACCTGTTTTACCGCACATGATGATGTTATCGATCATGGATTGTCTGGCCGTACCCCAGGGCGCACTTACGGCATCCTGCATCCCGTCGATTACCGGCTCGAAATGTCTGGCATCCACATCAACGTAGTTTTTCCGTGCGTATTCCTTTTTGATCGTCCTGTTCTCACCAATGGCTTTGATGAGGTGGGGTTTGATGTAATATCCGCGGTTGGCAATAATGGCCATGATATTTGCCATCTGTAGTGGGGTGGCATCCATCTCACCCTGTCCGATACCCAGTGAGATTACTGTAGTATATCCCCAGGCTCTGTTGCCATATCTTTTATTGTAAAAATCTGAATTGTATAACCTTCCTGTCCGTTCAGCAGGTAAATCGACACCCAATTTCTCTCCAAGTCCGAATTTCTTTACTTTTTGCTGCCATGCATCATAAGCTATTCTTTGGTTGGCGAATTTTTTCTGGGTGATCAGTTTCTGAAATACATAAAGGGCATAGGTGTTGCAGGATCTTGCCAGTCCTTTACGTAACGCGATGGGGCCGTCTACGTGTTCACATTTCA
Source organism: Pedobacter caeni (assembly GCF_900129215.1). Classification (GTDB taxonomy): domain Bacteria; phylum Bacteroidota; class Bacteroidia; order Sphingobacteriales; family Sphingobacteriaceae; genus Pedobacter; species Pedobacter caeni. The sequence continues at coordinate 844,077 of NZ_FQUQ01000003.1, forward strand.
CCCTGTGATTACCGGCCATAAAATAACCTGGGCAGTTGAACGTGGTATTGGGATCGATGACGCCTTCCTGTAAACCCAGTAAGGCATCAAGCGGTTTAAACGCAGAGCCTGGAGAATAATATCCCTGGATCGGGCGTACCGTGAATACCCTGTTCGGATTCTTCTCCTGATTGATTAAATCCATGTAATTATTTCCCTGTTGCCGTCCTACCATAAGGTTGGGGTCATAGCCTGGGCTACTTACGAATGCGAGGATCTCGCCCGTAGCAGGTTCAATGGCAACGATACTACCTACCTTGTTTTTCATCAGCTGCTCTCCAAGCTTCTGAATCCGGAAATCCAGTGAAGAGACAACTTTCTCACCTGATCGGGCAAGCGTATCAAACCGTCCTTCCGCATAGCTTCCTTTAGGTACATTATGGGCATCATACAACATGTTTATGATCCCTTTTTCTCCTCTGAGCACATCGTTGTACTGCTTTTCAACACCACCTTTACCAATATAATCACCCGGACGGTAATAGCCTTCGCTTTCATCAATATCTTTTTGAGATACCTCTTTCACAAACCCGAAGAAATGGCCTGCTGCACTATCAGGATAATACCTTACTGTTCGGCTCTGTACGAAGAACCCCGGGAATCGGGAGAGTTGCTCGGACAGGGCGGCGTAAATCTGTATGGAAAGTTGTTTTTCGAAGATGCTTGGCTGATATCTTGATTGGCTCATGGCCTTATTGAAGCTTTTCTTGAAACGCTTCATGTCGATCCCTACGATATTGCAAAGGGCGAGGGTATCAAAATCTTTAACCTGGTTGGGGATCACCATCAGGTCATACACCGGTTCATTCTGAACCAATACTTTTTCATTCCTGTCGAGGATCACGCCTCTTGCCGGGAAGGTATAAAGTTTGCGGAGCACATTACTCTCTGCGGAAAGGAAATATTTATCGCTGGCTACCTGGATGTAGAACAGCGTGCCTAATAAGATTAAAGCGATGGCGATAAATAAGCCCTGAATAATATATTTTCGGTTAAACAGGTTATCCATTAGCGTGCCTTTCTGTTATAGAATATAAATTCTATCAGGATGATTAAAAACAAGGTAAAGAGACTGCTGAACAGGCACCTTAGCAAGGTATAAGAGAATTCGGTTAGCCTGAAGGTTTCCAGAAAGAAAAGTACCACATGATGGGCAAGGGTACAAAATATGGCATAAATGCTAAACCATTTGAAGCCCATATTTCCTAATGTAGGTTCCGGCTCATCAAAATTATCCTTGTTTACGGTTACTGTAATAAATGAAATCCTTACGAATGCCAGCGTCACACAGGCTGCTGCATGTACGCCCATCGTATCATAAAATGCGTCCAATGTTAAACCTGTAAAAAATGCAATCAGGTATAATAGCAGATTGGGAATTTTAAAAGGGAGTAAGAGTAGGAAAATGATATAGACAAAAGGAGTGGCCAGGCCGTAAAAGCTCAGGTTTCTAAGGAGTAATATCTGAATAAAAAGTAGTAAGAACCATCTGAAGATGTTTACCAATATTATTTTACTGTTCATTTGGCAATTTTGATTCTAAGCTTTTTTGTTCCTCTGCTAATTTGTCTTTAATGACGTAAACGTACTGTAAGGTACTAAAATCATTGAAAAGTTCGATTTCTATGGTCAGGAAATTATCTCCTGTTGCAATGCCGGTATTGCTGACCCTTCCTACAGGAATGCCCGGAGGGAAGGATGAAAATCCGGAAGTCACCACGGTATCCTTTAACGCGATTTTAAAATGGTTAGGGACATCTTTCAGGTAAGCTTTTCTGTAATCAGAATTTTTTGTTCCCCATACTAAGGTCCCCAGGGCATTGTTTTTCTTCAGTGTAACACTCACCTTGGTATCTTTATGCAATAAAGAGGAGATGGTGGCCAGGTGATCTGAAACATCACGGATATAACCTACGACTCCTTTTCCGGGAGAAATGACGGCCATTCCGCTGGCAAGGCCATCGGCTTTTCCGCGGTTAATGGTAATGACGTTATTTCTTAAGGTAATAGAGTTTTTGATTACTCTTGCAGAAAGGTAAGTATATTGTGATTTACTGAGGGTGTCTTTCACCACCACATCTTTAGCACTGTCTATATTTTTTAGTGTCAGCAGTTCTGTCTTGAGCTTCGCATTTTCTGAGGCAAGACTATCATTTACATCGCCCAGGTTAAGGTACTTTTTGAGTACGTTAAGGTTGTTGTAGGCTTTTCCGACTACCGCATTGGTAGAATTAACAGCTACACTTCGCTGGTAGGAGTTGTTATTTACGGTCAGGATCAGTCCGATCGTAAAGAAAATGATAAAAAAGAAGAATGCGTTATATCTGTTTATGAAAATCCAAAGGTTACGCATACTTTACGATTTGATTTCTGATTTAAGTTTTAAATGTTAAGTCTAAGTTGTACTTATGGCCGAAGGTCGGAACTTAACATTTAAAACCCAAACTCAGGACGCTTATTGCATTAAGAATTTATAACCGCCAATGTTCTTTAAAGCGATTCCGGTTCCGCGAACTACTGCACGAAGCGGATCTTCGGCAACATGTACTGGAAGTTTTGTTTTTGCAGCAACACGTTTATCCAAACCACGAAGTAATGCACCACCACCTGTCAGATAGATACCAGTCTGGTAAATATCGGCAGAAAGTTCCGGTGGGGTTATCTCTAATGCTTTAAGGATAGCCTCTTCGATTTTTGAAATGGATTTATCTAAGCAGTGTGCAATTTCTGTATAGGAAACGGTGATTTGTTTAGGAACACCAGTCATTAAGTCTCTTCCCTGTACGGCGAAGTCTGCAGGTGGATCAGTCAGCTCAGGCAATGCTGCTCCAACTTCGATCTTGATTTTCTCTGCAGTACGGTCACCGATCATGATGTTGTGCTGACGACGGATGTAGTTTACGATGTCTGAATCGAAGTTATCTCCGGCTACGCGGATAGACTGGTCACATACGATTCCTGATAGCGCGATTACAGCGATCTCAGTAGTACCACCACCTATATCGATGATCATGTTACCCATCGGCTCTTCTACGTCGATTCCGATACCCACAGCTGCTGCCATTGGCTCATGAATCAGGTATACTTCTTTGGCTCCTGCGATTTCAGCTGAATCTCTTACTGCACGTTTCTCTACTTCAGTAATTCCTGAAGGGATACAGATTACCATTCTCAAAGAAGGGAACATCCATCCTTTTCCACCGTTCAGCATGCGGATCATACCTTTGATCATCGCTTCTGCGGCATTGAAATCTGCGATTACTCCATCTTTCAATGGTCTTACCGTACGGATGTTATCGTGCGTCTTACCTTCCATTTGCATGGCTTGTCGGCCAATAGCGATAATTTTGTTTGTTTGTCTGTCGAAAGCAACGATGGAAGGTTCATCTACCACTACTTTGTCATTATGTATAATCAGAGTGTTAGCCGTACCTAAGTCGATAGCTACCTCTTGTGTAAACCAATTAAATAAACCCATTTATAGGTGATAATTTAAGTATTAAAAATTCTGTATACTATAGTAATGTAAAACTACGTCTTTTTATTGTATTCGCAGTTAAATAAATTAGTGCTTAAAATGTCTAATACCCGTGGTAACCATTGCGATGCCTTTCTCATTTGCCATATGGATAGAGTCCGCATCTTTAATAGAACCACCTGGTTGTAAAACTGCAGTGATACCCGCTTCAGCAGCGATTTCCACACAGTCAGGGAAAGGGAAGAATGCATCAGATGCCATTACTGAACCTTCCAGTGCAAAGTTGAATGCATGTGCTTTAACGATGGCTTGTTTCAAAGCGTCCACTCTTGACGTCTGACCAACACCACTTGCCAGCAACTGATTGTTCTTTACAAATACAATAGTATTAGATTTAGTATGTTTCACGATTTTATTGGCAAAGAAAAGATCTTTCAATTCTTCGGCAGTAGGTGTTTTCTCCGTAACGGCCACCATCTGGTCAGTATTTTCGATGATCAGGTCTTTATCTTGTTCAATTACACCGTTTAATAAAGTCTTGAATTGTTTTTTGCTCAGTTCCACATCATTTCTCTGCAAAATTACCCTGTTCTTTTTAGCGCGGAACAATTCTACAGCTTCCGGTTGATAAGAAGGGGCAATTAATACTTCGAAAAACAGTTTGTTGATTTCTGTAGCCGTAGCCAGGTCGATCTCACGGTTGGCGATCAATACGCCACCAAATGCAGAAACAGGATCACAGGCAAGGGCAATGTCCCAGGCTTCTTTGATCGTTGTTCTTGAAGCTACACCACAGGCATTGGTATGTTTTAAGATGGCAAATGTAGGCTCTTCGAATTCATCGATTAAAGCTACAGCAGCATCTACGTCTACCAGGTTGTTATAAGAAAGCTCTTTACCGTTTAATTTGGTGAACATGGCATTTAAATCGCCATAAAATACACCTTGTTGGTGTGGGTTTTCGCCATATCTTAAGGTTTGTGCAGTGTTTAAGCTCTGTTTGAAAACGTTAAGAGGTTCTTCAGTATTGAAATAGTTGAAGATGGCTGTATCGTAGTGTGAAGAAGTATGGAAAGCTTTTTTAGCATAGGCTTTACGCTGTGCTAAAGTGGTTTCTCCGTTTTGTTCTTCTAATTGTTGTTGTAAGTTTGAGTAGTCGTCTTTTGAAGCAAGGATTACCACGTCGTTGAAGTTCTTTGCAGCTGCTCTGATCAGTGAGATACCGCCGATGTCAATCTTTTCGATGATCTCTTCTTCTGTACCGCCTGCTTTCAGGGTTTCTTCGAATGGATACAGATCCACGATAACCAGGTCAATTTCAGGAATCTCATATTCACTGATCTGTTGCTGATCTGAAGTTAAACCTCTTCTGTTTAAGATCCCACCAAAAACTTTAGGGTGTAATGTTTTTACCCTCCCACCTAAAATTGAAGGATAACCTGTAAGGTCTTCGACCGCTGTAACCGGTAAGTTTAAGTCTTTTATAAATTGTTCGGTACCACCAGTGGAAAATAACTGGACACCCTGTTTAGCTAACAGGCGAACTAAAGGTTCTAAACCATCCTTGTAATAAACTGAAATTAAAGCGTTTTTGATCTTTATCGATTGACTCATTAGAGAAAAATTTTGAGCCGCAAAAGTACCCATTTTTCTTTGAATGTCAAATGCTTATTTGCAGTATATTAAACCAGGCATTTGCATGGTCTTAATGCGCAATGCAGATGCCTGGTAAAAGCAAGAATTTATGGTATAACTGTATCAGCTGAGCTGGGTTCAAAGCCTAAACCCAGCTGTCAATTTCGTAGTGGTATCCATTGCTATTGTTATAGAATGTCCTGAGTGATATATACTTTTGTCCTATGTACTCACAACGGCAGTGTATTTTTCACCGAATCGGTCTGTCGCTACCACCTTAACGGTTTTTACCTCCGGACTAAAATGTGCGATAAACAAATGATCCATTTTTTGTGGCTCGACAAAAGATCTCTTCACAGGCATGTGGTCACCTTTATAAAGCTGTACAGCGAGCGGATCATATCCCTTTTGTTGTTCGGGTGCTCCCATGGCTTTATCATCTAAGAAGTATTCTACGCTCCATTCCGGATCCCAGTTCCACACATTGGCTATTGCTCTTTTTTGATTGGTCAGGGTATCCACATATACATTAACCTGTTTATTTTTGTCAAATCCTGTTGATTTGTAATACCATTTCAGCTCCGTTCCATTTACTTCATAAACCCCATATCCACGGGGAGTGCCGTCTCCACAAATTGGCCCTGTCCACCATGCACCACATACTGTTCCATGATTGTGTTCATAAATCCCATTGGTGATTTTATTGAGGTTATAATGGGTATGGCCCGACATGATATGGACATTCTTATAGCCCTCCAGCAAGGTATACAACTCTGTATTGTTTTTAACCGAATTGTGTACCGGGATGTGCAGGTTAATGATCAATAACTGGTCTTTAGCTATATGCTGAAGGTCTTTGGATAGCCAGGATAATTGATTTTCGCTGAGGTAGCCATCGTACTCCCGCTCTACTCCCAGGTAACGTACATCATCCAAAACTACATAATGCGCTTTGCCACGGTTAAAAGAATAATAGGTAGGCCCATAAACTTCTTTAAAGGTTTTATCTGAGGTTTCATCACCGCCGATTCTGTAATCCATATCATGGTTGCCCAATGCCTGGAAAAAAGGAATGCCCATTTCGGCCACCGCCTGGTTGTAATCAGAGAATAATGCATGATTGTCCCAGACAATATCACCTACACAGATGCCATGGATCAAGGCGTCCTGTCCCATTGATTTTACAAGTTGTTGCACATCCGGAACGACAGTATCCATCATTTCTTTTACATCTTTTTTAGTTTTCACCTGAGGATCTGCCCAGATGATGAATTGATGTTTGTTGTCGTTTCTTTTTAAGGCTTTCAATTTAAAATCATATTGGTTACGGCTACCCAGCGTTTCATATTGTCTGGTCACGTTATAATCTGTTTTAAACTCATATCCTGCCGGAGTGCTCATAAACAGCGTAGTCGCCCTGCCATCGGGTATGAGGGTATAGTTTCCTTTTGCGTCGGTAATTACAACGCTGTAACCATCAGAGATGACCACGTTCGGGATGCCTCTTTTACCATTGGTCACGGTTCCTGTTATCGTTTGATCTCTTTTTAATTTAGAGAATGCATTGGTTTGCAGGTTAATGAATGCAGCCCCGGTGATGAGGCCCATGGACTGTATAAATGATTTTCTGTTCAACTTCTGTTTGTTTAATTAAAAATGAGCGGTGATGGTTTTTATGATCAATTGGTAATTTTCGTTACAGCCGGCATTTGTTCGATTACCGGCAAGGTTGCAGCTTTAGGTACAGCAACAGTCTTGTGAACTCTTGATTTTGTCCATTTTTTTGTTGCCACATCGTATTCTCCACCCAGGTAAGTAAATTCAGTATCCACGGGTATTACAAACTTGAACGTATTTTTACCCTGGCCGTAAAATGGTTGAGCGGTACCGGCATTTGATGTTGTGTAATAATCGTTATTACAAATACTGTATCCTACGCCAGAACCATAAACACTTCCTACTGAGCCTCCGAAAAACACGACATCAGAAGGGGCTGTGGTTAATTCGACAACTTTTGTGGCAAAGATGGCAATGCCAGCAGAATTCCCGCTGTTAGCCAGCAGATTAGCCGTTTTGTCTCCAATCCCATCGTCGCCGTTATTATCACTGTAAAGCTTACTTACTACCCAGTTTGCAGCACTGATGTCTGTTGAGGTTACACCTGCTATTTGTTTATAGCCGCCTACATAAAAGAATTTACCTTTTGCCACCGTACCCCGGGTAATGTTAAATTTATAGGTACGTAAGCCTCCGGTATTCCATCCTGCAACCGGGAAACCGGTAGGTGTACTGGCTCCTGCATTGTTTGTTGCATAAACGGTAAAAGGCTTTTGTCTGAAATCCAGATCCTGGGTAGCCATAAACTGAATATATTCGTAGTTGGCATCTGTGCCGGATGGATTAGCAAAATAGCCGCTAATGATTGCCGGATTAGGACCCAATGGTATCGATGGATCGACCACGATACTGGTCGGGATAAAATCTTCTTTTAAACGGGGCCATACCTGTGGTACACCATTACTTGCAGAGGGAATCACAATTCCGGATATTTTAGCCGAATAGGGCAGGAATTCTGATTTAAAACGGGCTGTTCCGTTTACATTTATCTGCATATTTCCGGGGCCATCGTTAAAGGTCTTTACCCCTTCGATGGTTTCCACACCAATGTTGGGTTCAAAATTGCAGTCGTTTGCCAGGACTAAACAAGATTCGAAATTATCTGGTTTGGCAAGCGTAGTGATGGTCGAAATCGGAGTAATCAATGGTCTAATACCGCTAGCTACCCGTTCTACATTGGATGCAGTAATGCCAGTGATTTGTAAAAGGCCATCAACCCGTTTCAAAGTACTGCCTTCTATCTTAATATGTACAGAATCTCCCGGAGCATAATTGGCTGCCGCAGCACCTATGTTAATGGCGATGCCTCTTAAGGAATCAACGCCATTGCCCACCATTCTTAAATTCTGGATAAACAATAAACCAGCAGGTAAATTGCCTCCGGAATGATCAGAAGTAACCTGTCCGGCTACATAGGTAGCTTGTCCGGTAACATTTTTGGCTAATACCAGATCAGTGCCTTTGTATAGCTTCCGTAAATCAAAATTAGAAATATAAGGACCAGGGCTGCTGTTCACATAATCGCTATCCCGTTTACAGGCGGTCATCAGGACTATACATGCCCCGATAATCAGTATATGTTTTTTTAAAATCTTTTTCATGACTGTTTTTCTGAATAGTTTTTAAGAATTAGGGTTTTTGCCACCATATCAATGTATTGATGTCATCTGGTCCCTGAATGGCTACCGCATTCTTATAGCTGTTTGGATTTGTCGATTGCGTAATCAAAGGATAATTTAACCTCACTGGCATTTTCCTTCCTTCGAGTCCCGGTCCTCTTGGCAGAATGGGGTGTCCTGTGCGTCTATGCTCAAACCATTGTTGAAAATCAACAAGGAACATGGCATAGTATTTTTGTAGATGTATCATTCCCAACTGGCTTTTACTATCTGAAGTATTTTCGTCCAATGGCAAAGCCGGATTCCATTTTAAATTTGCTTCGGTTATATAATTTACAAATTTTGGATCCGCCGGGCTTGAGATATAGGTTGGCATCCAATAGTTGATGGCATCAGCCATCCCTTTATAATAGTAATTTTGAGCAAAACCACTGATCCAGCCTCTTGCTGCCGCTTCGGCCAGCATAAAACTTACCTCAGCACTGTTCAGGATAATACCCGTATTCCGATCCGTTTGCAAGGTTAATCTATTCTCCCCATCGGAGTTAAAATGTGCCTGTATGAGAATACCGGAACCGGGTGCATAACCACTAGGTACGCCTACGTAACCATCAGCTCCCTTGTCAATCCCAAAACGCGGAACACCGGCTGTACCCAGAGCAGGGTCAACCCTGGGGTCATCCCAGGTGGCCAGCTTGCCTAAAAAGAAATCGCAAATAGGCATCCCCCTGAAATCGGCTGCGCGAATACCTGCCATAAATGGAGAAGTATATACTGCAGTACTGCTATTGCTTCCATTCCATAGAATTCTTGCGGTCTGTGTATTGTCTTCTATCACCGGATACTCTGCAGGATTGACGTCTACAATTTCCTTGATTTTAGCGATCACGGTATTGGCCACTTCTGCTTTTGCGGATACGCGGAGTAATAATCTTAAATAAAGTGAATTGCAAAACCTTCTCCATTTGAGAAGATCCCCCTGATAAACCGGGTCGCTGGTAGCCACAATTGCTGTTCCTTCTTTTAACAATTTATTCGCTTCTTCCAGCTTTTTGAACATATCAGCATAAATGTTCTTTTGCTGATCAAAAACAGGCTGCATATTGCCCTCCTTACCCATGTTTGATTCCGTATATGGAATATCACCGTAGGTATCTGTCAACAGGGAATACACCCAGGTCTGGGTGATCAGGGATATGGCCTGATAAGATTTATTCAGTTTTTCCGGTTGGCTGGCAATGGTATAGATGTCTTTAAGGTCAGTTAAGCCCAGATACCAGTTGTTCCAGGTAAAATCCGCCCAGTTGTTTCTTACATCATATCGGAATACCCTGCCTTCGGAGTCGTTGATTTCCACGGTTACCTGCATCAGCTGATTGTTGAAACTCCAGTTACGGGACATATTGGTGCTTAAAATGTTAACCAATGCAGGTGCTAACAACTGATGGGCCTCACTGCTTTTTTTACCAATAGGATTTGTATTCACTTCTGTAAAATCCTTTGTGCAGGAGAATGTTGATGCACACAAAACTGCCAGGAGTACAGATACAATAGTATTTTTATTCTTTTTCATGATTAATAGAATTAAAGGCCCACAACTAAACGTACACCATAGTTTCTGGTAGATGGCAGCTGACCTGTTTCGAATCCCTGCACAATATCTGAACCTGCAAGTGTACCAAACTCAGGGTCAAAGGCCGGCCATGGCGACCAGATAAACAGGTTACGGCCATAAACACTTAATGATATTTTATTGAATCCGATGCTTTGCACGAATCTTTTATTAAACGTATAACCCAGGTTTGCTTCCCTGAACTTAAGGTAGTCTGTTCTGAAAATGCTTCCTTCTGCCTGACCACTGCCATATATCGATTCGTAGTACGCTGCAATATCTTTGGCGATGACATCATTTTTGCGATAGCTGCCGTCGGGGTTTTGTACCACACCCTCGCCAATTACACCATTATATCTTCCAGGTAGCGTAACCGTGTGTTTACCCAGTGAGGCCATTCTTGAGAACGTAAGTGAATGTCCTACTGCACCAAGCTGGGCATCGAATAAAACGTTCAGATTAATTTGTTTGTAGGTAAAGCCTGTACCTAAACTAAACCGGAACTTCGGTATGGTATTTCCAAGGTAGAGCAATCCGGGATTTTCGAGAGCTACACCGGTAGTTGAATTGTACACGATTTGCCCGTCAGGCGAGCGGAGATACCCCCTGCCATATACATCACCCATGGTGCCACCTACGTTTGCAACTACCTGTCCACTGCCGAGTGCTCCTGTACGAAGAACCAGAGCACTATCTGCGAGTTCTTTAATTTTATTTCTATTGGCTGAGAAAGTTCCGAAAGCTGTCCAGGTAAAATTTTTGGATTTTATTGGTGTAGCGTTAATTGCCACCTCAATACCTTTATTATCTACCCGACCGATGTTAACGACCTGTACGTTGTAACCAGTAGATTTATCTACGATTCTATTTAAGATCTGGTTCTTTGTGTTGCCAGAATAGACTGCTAAGTCAAAATTCAAACGGTTGTTAAATAGCTTTAAATCTAATCCTAATTCAATCGTAGTTGTGATCAAAGGTTTCAGATCTGGGTTAGGCAGTATCCTGGGGTTATTTAAAGCACTGTCCGGATAGATTCCGTCTGAGGCAGACAAGTAATTATACGATGTTCTGTATGGAATGGTACTGCCACTTCCTACCTGAGCAACAGAAGCCCGTAATTTGGCAAAGCTGACAGCAACAGGAAGTTTCCAATAATCGGATGCCACAAAAGCTAAGCTGGCCGAAGGATAGAAAAAACCAACATTATCTGTTCGTGTTACGGTAGCGAGGGTACTATTCCAGTCCTGGCGACTGGTAATGTCTAAAAACAAATATTTTTTGTAACCGAATGACATTGCCCCATAAAAACTGTTAATTCTATACTTGGCGGGATCCACAACATAAACCAAAGGGTCTCTGTTGTTGTCCAGGCGGTAATCGTTTGGAATGACTAAACCGTCTGCGCGGGTTTCTAATTTATCATACACATTGCGCATCTGACTACCTCCCAGGGTTGCTGTCAAACGCAGGTCATCGTTAAACTTCTTATCATACTTCAGCATAAAATCGGCATTGATTTCATAAGAACGGATGTCGGAAACACGGTAAGAACCTTTGGCAAATTTATTTCCGGAGGCATCCCATGGACGTCGGGTTTCACGGGTATCATTGTTTAAGTCAATGGAGGCCCGTGCCATTAAGCTTAACTCATTAGTGAATTTGTAATTCCCCTGGATATTGCCTAGCCATCCATTTCGCCTCTGGGCATTGATGTATTGTTCTGAAATCGCATATGGGCTTTCCGGAAAAGAGGTAGTAAGGTTCACCAGTTCCTGGTATTCCTTGCCTGGTGCCCAATAATTTCTATACCAATCTACGTTTACATTGGGTTGAGCAAACATAAACCAGTACATCAATGATTGGTTGCCATAACCTGTGGCTGGTAAGTTGTCGCTATGTCTGTTGCTGTATTGTACTTTCAGATTCAGGCTTAACTTCTTTGTAATATTGGTGTTTGCATTTAAGGCAACGCTTGTTCTTTCCAGCCCTGTATTTGGCACAATCCATTCGTTATTACCATGACTGGCAGATAAGCGAAGGCCTACTTTTTTATAGGTCCCATCCAGGCTTACTGTGTTCGTGGATTCAAAACCAGTCACAAAAAACGCATCAATAGGATCTTTAAAAGCAACCCAGGGTGTTCTTTCCAGGCCCCTGGTTCTGGTTACAGGATCATATTGAAAGAACTTGCGGTCAGGGTCAAATGCTGGTCCATAGGAGGCGCTGGTGGCATTGGTACTCGGCCCGTCTGCAGTGGCGCCGAAGGAGAAATAGGAGGCGCCGTAAGTGCCAGAACCGAATTCCTGTTGCCGGTCTGGTCCACGATTCACGTCTTCCCAGGCGCTGTTCGAGGTAAAGGTGATTCCCATTACCTTTTTATTCATACTTGCTGATTTGGTGGTAATGATGATCGCTCCATTGGCACCTCTCTGACCATATAAAGCTGATGCACCAGGGCCTTTAAGCACGGTTACGCTTTCTATATCGTCAGGATTTAAATCATTTAATCCGCTGCCAAAGTCTGCAGGCATAATATCACCGGATGTTCCATAAACACCACCGCCAGTGGCAGCTGTACGTTTTGAACTACTGGAGGCCACTACACCATCAATTACGATTAATGCTTCGTTGTCGCCGGTAAGGTTATTCTCACCCCGTAAGATAATTTTATTGGATCCTGCCGGACCACCACTACGTACCAGATTTAAACCTGCAACTTTTCCTGATAAGGCGTCAGTCCAGTTACTTGAAATTGCATTGGTTAACTGGGTGCTGTCTACGGTGGTTGTTGAATAACCCAAAGATTTTGCCTCACGTTTGATCCCCAGGGCTGTAACAATAACCTCATTAAGTTCAGAACTTGAGCTGGTCATGTTGACCATCATGGTATTGGTTGCTTCGGTAATCATACGCCTGACAGGTTGATAACCTACCATATTAAAAGAGATCTGAGTTCCCTTGGTTACTTTTATTGTGAAGGAACCATTTCCATCAGTTGCCCCTAAGACTTTCTTCTGGTCATTTGAAATGGTAACACCAGGTAGAGGTTGTCCATCTCCGGCATCTTTTACCGTACCTTTTATCGTGACGGTTTCCTGCAGGAACGGAAGGAGTACATTCGCTGGAGCTGCGGCTGAAAGGGCTTGTGGCAGTTGCATTATGCCCAACACCAATGCGAAGGCAAGGTGTTTTAAGGGCTTTTGAAACGGCACACGATGAGTAGAGATTTTTATCATAATGCGATTTTTTGGATTCTTAATTTTGTTTACTTGGTTTGTCTGAGTGGCGGCATACATACTTTTTTCCTAATTGTTTTTCGCAGCTTTCGCGGCGTTCAAACAACAAGGAGCAATTGATCATTTCTAAATTTGGGATGTGCTGCAAATATCAAGGCTTCAGCATTAAGGGGGTGTTAAACATTGATTAAGTTAAACGTTTTCCTGACGGTATGGGGAGGTTTTTATTCCGTTGGACTGAATCGTATCTGATCAAAAAATAACAGTAATTTTATATAGAAGGAACTGATCTGTAATCTTGGATTGGGACATTAGCCGGATTATTAAAAATAAGCAAAAGACTAATCACATTTACTACTATTCATGGAATCAAGAAGAGAATTTATCAGAAAATCGCTTTTATTGTCTGGTGCAGCCGGGCTTTCGACGATGTTGCCAGCCTCGATACAAAGGGCGCTGGCTATTGATCCAAAATTGGGAAGCAGTTTTCTTGATGCGGAACATATCGTGATCCTGATGCAGGAAAATCGGTCCTTTGACCATTGCTTTGGTACATTGCAAGGGGTGCGGGGATTTAATGATCCCCGCGCAATCACGCTTCCTGACCAAAAGCCAGTATGGATGCAAACCAATGCGGTTGGCGAAACGTATGCGCCTTTTCGTTTAAATATCAAAGATTCTAAAGTAACCTGGATGGGGGATTTACCACATTCAAGGGCCAGTCAGGTGGATGCTTATAACCAGGGCAAATATGATCAGTGGTTAACTGCAAAAAGATCGGGTAATAAAAAATATAGCGATATGCCCTTAACGCTGGGCCATTATACCCGTGAAGATTTGCCTTTCAATTATGCAATGGCTGATGCTTTCACGGTATGTGATCAGAATTTCTGTTCGGCGATGACCAGTACTACGCCTAACAGGTCGTTTTTCTGGACGGGAAAAGCATCTTATCAACTGGATGGCCTACAGAAAGTAAACATTAGAAATGATGATTTTAGCTATGGCAAGCTTCCCTGGAAGGCCTTTCCTGAATTACTGGAGGAAAATGACATCAGCTGGAAGTTCTATCAGAATGACCTAAGCTGTGGGGGTGGTTATAAGGGGGAGGAGAGGGCCTGGCTGTCTAATTTTGGTTGTAACTTACTGGAGTTTTTTGCAGCGTACAATGTTAAATTCTCACCGCGTTATGTGAGGAACCTGCAAAAATTGGTAGAAACGCTACCTGGTGAGATTAATAAGTTGCAGGAGGAAAGTCCTTCAAGTGATGCGGCAGCAAAAAAAATAAAGACAGACCTGGAGAAAAAAATGGCTGCTTTGGATAATGCTGCTGCTGAATTGAAACAATGGAGCCAGGCAGAATACGATAAGTTACCGGACCATCAAAAGCGTTTATTTAAGAATGCTTTTGTCATCAATTCTGGTGATCCGGATTACAGGAGTATCACTACGCTGAATTATACTGATAAGGATACAAAAAGAGAGGTTACGGTTCCTAAAGGAGATGTTCTGTATCAGTTTAGAAAAGATGTGAATACAGGAAAGTTGCCTGCGGTTTCCTGGTTGGCCGGACCTCAGAATTTTTCTGACCATCCAAGTGCACCATGGTACGGGGCATGGTATGTTTCAGAAATCCTGGATATCCTGACCAAAAATCCGGAAGTATGGAAGAAAACCATCTTCATTACTACCTATGATGAAAATGACGGCTATTTTGACCATGTGCCTCCATTTTCTATTCCGGATGCCAATATTCCCGGAACAGGTCTTGTTTCCAAAGGGATTGATACCGAAATTGAGTATGTACGGTTGGCCAATGAATTGAAACAGGGTGTTCCTGAAAAAGCGGCACGTGAAGCACCGATCGGTCTTGGGTTCAGGGTACCAATGCTCATTGCTTCTCCATGGAGCCGGGGAGGGAAGGTGTGTTCTGAAGTGTTTGACCATACCTCAACCTTGCAGTTCCTGGAGACATTTTTCAATAAAAAGCTCAATAAGAACCTTCGTATAGAGAACATCAGCAAATGGAGGAGAGCGATATGCGGAGATTTAACTTCAGTATTTAGCCCGTATAATGGAGGAAAAACAGATAAAATAAACTTTCTGCAACGGAATAATTTTGTGGAAGATATTTATAATGCAAAGTTTAAGGAAGCGCCAAATGGCTTTAAAAAGCTAAGTGAGACTGATATATCCGGGTTTATTAAAAATCCAAAGGATCAGGATGTGATGTCTCAACAGGAAAAAGGAATCCGTCCTTCCTGTGCATTGCCTTACGAATTATATGTTAATGGTAAATTAACTGCGGATCAGAAATCATTTGAAATCAGCTTTGCTGCAGGTAATACGGTGTTTGGTAAGAAGTCTTCAGGTGCGCCTTTTACGGTGATCAGCCCGGGAAATTTTCATGATCCTTCGTCTGAAGCAGGTTCGGAGAGTTATAGGAATTGGTCATTTGGAGTGGTTGCCGGTGATCTGATCACTTACAAATGGCCTGTTGAGGCTTTTGAAGGGTCGAAATATCAGCTTCTGGTAAATGGTCCAAATGGATTTTTCAGGTCATTTAAAGGATTGGTTAAGGGGGCTTCGGTTAGTGTGGAAGCTGAATATGAAAAAGTGGGTTCGAAACTTACCGGAAACCTGTTGCTGAAGATCAGCAATCAAAATCCATCTAAAGCTTATACTGTGGTGGTCAAAGACAATGGATATGACAATGTGGAGGTTAAAAAAGAGGTTAAGTCGGGTCAGATCCTGCAGATAGTTGTTCAGGGGAGCAAGAGTCATGGCTGGTATGATAGCAGTGTTGTTGTTGAAGAAGTCCCTGAGTTTGAGCAGCGTTTTGCCGGAAGGGTGGAAACGGGTGCAGAAAGCTTTAGTGATCCTGTAATGGGAAGGGTGTAAATTGATTTGGTGATAATGCTGTGTTAACAGATTTCCGTTTCTTTTGGTAAAAATTAACCCCCATTAGTATGAAAAGAATTTTGCTATTATTGAGTATCGTCTTCTGCAGTTTTGCAAGTCGTTCACAGGTTTATGCACATCTTGAGATGCAGGATGATTATGAAGTTGAAGAAGGGTATTGGCGCGAAGGAAATTCGAAACTCCGAGGAACTTTTTTGGTTTCTTTTTATGCAGATCAACAAATGACACAACCGATCGTACCTAACAGCGCTATCACCGTATTGCTTGGGTTAGGACCTAACCGGACCGTTGCTTATTTTCCTGATGGCATGAATCAGAACGGCAGATATGATATTCCTTCAGGAGATGAATCATCTGTTATGATTGCTTCAGATGTTGCGTATTATGAGCGTCATTGGCTTTACGGAGAACCGGACATTTATATACGTTATGATTTACAACTTCTTCCGGGTTCTGGTTATATCGTTATACCTTAATTGGTAGCATTAATTTGTAATCTGTAGAATTAAAGCGGAGATGTCATCTATAGATAACATCTCCGCTTTCTCGTTAAAACAGGTTTATTCCGGAAATATTGACCAGAACTCCGGTAAAAGTTACTTTTTTATCTTTTTGATGATGGTCTCAACAATACGGGGGTAGTGCTGGTGTTCCAGTTGCTGACCTTTGAATTTAATGAGTTCCAGGTTATCATCTTTATCAATGCGGTATTTTGCCTGATAAATGTACTCTCCTTCGTCATAATTTTCATTCACGTAGTGGATGGTGATGCCTCCTTCAGTTTCTTTTGCTTCCATCACTGCCAGGTGTACATGATCCCCATACATTCCTTTGCCTCCGAATTTTGGAAGGATCGCAGGATGGATGTTGATGATACGTCCAGGGTATTCGTGAATTAATTTTTTAGGGATGAGCCATAGAAATCCTGCCAGTACGATCAGGTCTACTTCCAGATTTTTGAGCAGGTCGATGATGTGATCAGTATGGTAAAACTCGTTCCTGTCGAAAATATGTGAAGGGATTTCAAAGTTGTCTGCACGTTGTAAAACATAAGCATCCGGATTGTTGGTGAGCACCAGGGCGATCTCTACTTCAGGACTACGTTTAAAATGTTCCATCAGTTTTTGGGCATTGGAGCCTGAACCTGAAGCAAATATGGCGATACGTTTTTTCATCTGTGCTGGTTGATTTATGAACTCAAGCTGGCTTCTCCGGTTTTTATGGGCCGGTGATTTTTGTCAAAAATAGCATTTTAAGCATTGATCCGAAGATTTTTATTGCTTTTTGTATCATTTAATCCCAGGTCAGTAGCTCTGAATCAAGCTGTGTTGTGTCTGTATTGGTTTTATTGATCTGAATTATTGCGTACATTGCAGCCATTGAGCAGGGGATGGGTGTGGTATTCCAGACTTTCTAACCTGTTATAAATCAATATTTAAGATTTATTAAAAATATTTACGACTTCATTTTGCATATTAAAAACATTAATTCTATATTTGCAGTCCGAAAAAAATGGAAAAACAAAAGGCTGGTAGCGGTTGGGATTGTACCCAATAGTCTTGAAAGCTTTAAAAGGAATATTATAATATTGAAAAATGGCAAATCATAAATCTTCATTAAAAAGAATTAGAGCAAACGCAACTAAACGTTTACGTAACAGATATCAAGCTAAAACAACCCGTACTTTTATCAAAAGGTTACGTGCTGCTGAAGACAAGAAAACTGGACAAGAGTTATTACCGAAAGTAATTTCTATGTTAGATCGTTTGGCTAAGAAAAATGTTATTCACAAGAACAAAGCAGCTAACAACAAATCGAAGTTAACTAAATTTGTTAATGGCTTAAATTAAATATAGCTTTACAATATTATAGACGGGATATGCTTAATTGCATATCCCGTTTTTTATTTATGGCAAATTACAAACCGAAAATAGGCATCAAGCAATGGGCTGAGGAAGACAGGCCCCGTGAGAAACTCATGCAGTACGGAAGGAGGCACCTCACCGATGCGGAGCTGATTGCCGTATTGATCGGTTCAGGTAATCTGGAGGAAACCTCTGTTGATTTGAGTAAGCGCATTCTTGCCGCTTATGATAATGACCTGGATAAGCTGGGGAGGGCAACAGTTAAAGAGCTTTCCCGTTTTCGGGGGATCGGGGTGGCCAAAGCAATTTCTATTGTTGCCGGACTGGAACTCGGGCGGAGAAGAAAGGAAGAAGGGGTAACGCCGAAAGTAGTTCAGATTAAAGATGCAAAGGATAGTTATGCGCAGTTTTATCCCGTGTTGACTGATCTTCCTCATGAAGAATTTTGGATATTGCTACTGAACAGGGCTAATCATGTGATCAGTAAACATCAGATCAGTAAAGGAGGTCTGTCTGGTACGGTTGCTGATCCAAAGATCATTTTCAAGGTAGCGATGGATCATGATGCGACTTATCTTATTCTGGCACACAACCATCCTTCTGGAAATTTAAAACCAAGTCAGGAAGACCTGATTCTGACCAGAAAGTTGACTGCTGCCGGTAAATTGCTGGATCTGATTGTGCTTGATCACTTAATTATTACAAACAATTCATATCTTAGTTTCAATGATGAGGGCTTAATTTAACCTGCATTAGGTAATTTGCCGCTCTTATGAGAAAAGTAATCCAACTAAGTCTGGTATTGCTGTTGATGGTATCAATGGCCAATGCACAAAGGGAAAATGCAATCAATATCATTTCCTATAACATCCGTTTAAATGTAGCTTCTGATGGTGAAAATGCCTGGCCTAAACGCAAAGACAATGTGAAGGCATTGGTTAGATTTCATGATGCAGATATTCTATGTGTTCAGGAAGCATTGCCTTTGCAGGTAGATGAAATGCTGGCAAACACCAATTATGCAATGGAAGGCGTTGGTCGTGATGATGGGAAACGTGCAGGCGAATTTTCTGCCATCTATTTCGATAAGTCCAGGTTTACGCGTAGGGATGGAGGAACATTCTGGTTGTCGGAAACACCAGAAAAACCTTCTAAGGGCTGGGATGCCGCATTGAACAGGGTATGCTCCTGGGTCAGGCTATTTGATAAAAAGAATAAAAAGGAGTTTTTGGTGTTCAATACCCATTATGATCACGTTGGGGTACAAGCCAGAATTGAATCTGCTAAACTCCTGAAAAGAAAAATACAGGAAATTGCTCCGAAACTGCCGGTTGTATTTACAGGGGATTTAAATGTGACTCCTGAAACAGAGGCTATTGCTACCATCAAATCTTTCCTTATTGACGCCAAGGAAGCTTCTGTAGAGCCTGCTTATGGTCCGGTGGGTACTTTTAACGCTTTTAAATTTGACAGTCCCCTGAAGGATAAAATTGACTACATCTTTGTGAACAAAGGATTTAAAGTTCAAAAGTTTGGCGTGTTGTCGGACAGCAAAGATTTACGTTATCCTTCAGACCATTTGCCAATTATTGCCCGTTTATCTTTCTAAGACATTTACACCGACGGCATTATTTTATATCTTTGCATTTTATACTGAATATATAACATGAAGATATCATACAAGTGGCTGACACAATTCCTGAAAACCGATAAAACTCCTGCTGAACTTTCTTTGATCCTGACCGATATTGGTCTGGAAGTAGAAAGTCTGGAAACGGTACAAGCTGTTGCAGGTGGTTTAGAAGGATTGGTGATCGGTCATGTATTGAGCTGTGTACAACATCCTAATGCCGACCGTTTACGTGTAACGACAGTAGATGTAGGTACAGGAGAGAATTTACAGGTGGTTTGCGGTGCGCCAAATGTGGCTGCGGGTCAGAAAGTGGTGGTTGCTACTGTAGGTACTACAGTGTTTCCGAACGAAGGTGAGCCATTTAAAATCAATAAATCAAAAATCAGAGGCGAAGTTTCTGAAGGAATGATCTGTGCTGAAGATGAAATCGGACTGGGTGTTTCCCATGACGGGATTATGGTGCTTCCGGAAGATACTCAAATCGGACTGAGTGCTAAATCTTACTTCAAGCTGGAAGATGATTATTTGTATGAAATCGGATTGACCCCTAACCGGGCTGATGCTGCTTCGCATTTAGGTGTGGCCAGAGATTTGGCTGCTTATTTACGTACACCACTAACGATGCCTGATGTAACTGGTTTTAAAACTGCAAATGAGCAGCTGACGATTCCGGTAAGTGTAGAAGATACGGAAGCATGTCCAAGGTACAGCAGTGTTTCCATTACTGGTGTAACGGTTAAAACCTCTCCGGACTGGTTGCAGGAAAAATTAAAAATAATCGGCATTCGTCCGATCAATAATATTGTTGACATTACCAATTATGTATTGCATGAGTTAGGGCAGCCGCTTCATGCTTTTGATGCAGATAGCCTTAAAGGCGGTCGGATCATCGTTAAGAAATGTGCGGAAGGAACCCCTTTTGTGACGCTTGATGGTGTAGAACGTAAATTGTCTTCAGAAGACCTGATGATTTGTAATGCCGAAGCACCGATGTGTATTGCCGGTGTATTTGGAGGTAAGAATTCTGGTGTAAGTGAAATGACCACAAAGATCTTTTTAGAAAGTGCTTATTTTGACGCTAAAACGGTGCGTAAGACCGCTAAAAGACACGGGCTGAAGACTGACGCCTCTTTTAGGTATGAGCGTGGTACAGATCCGGAAATGACGGTCTTTGCATTGAAACGTGCAGCCTTATTGATTCAGGAACTGGCAGGTGGAGAAATCTCTTCTGCAGTATCTGATATTTACCCGGCTCCTGTTGCGCCTTTTGATGTAGCAGTAAACTATAATAACATCAATAAACTGATTGGTGCAAACATTCCTCATGAAGAAATTAAAGCAATCATTACTGCTTTAAGTATTGAAGTGGTTGCTGAAAATGCTGAAGGCTTGTCGCTGAAAGTACCAAGCTATAAAGTGGATGTGACGCGTGAGTGTGACGTCACCGAAGAAGTGTTGAGGATTTATGGCTACAACAAGATTGAGATTCCAAGCAAGATCAATGCTTCGTTATCGAATACTTCGAAACCAAATGTAGAGCAAACCCAGCATGTAATTGCAGATATGCTGACTGCCAATGGGTTTTTGGAGATCTGGTGTAACTCTTTAACCAAAGGTGCTTACTCGAAGAACCCTGAAGAGGCCGTACAGATCCTGAACCCTTTGAGTTCTGATTTGAATGTGATGCGTCAGAGCTTGCTGATGCCGGCTTTAGAGAGTGTTGCTTACAACCAAAACAGGAAAACAGCAGACATTAAGTTTTATGAATTCGGTAAAACTTACCATTTGATCAATGAAAAATATGTAGAGCGTCCGCGTCTGTTGATCGTGATCTCCGGATCGAACCAGTCAGAGCAATGGAACCATAAAACAGCTCCGGTGAGCTTCTATAATTTAAAAGCGGCTGTAGATGCAGTGATCGGCCGTTTGGGAATCAGCAATTACCAGTCTGAAGATGTCAGCGATGAGAATTTCGCTTATGGCCTGAAGTATTTCAGAGGGGATAAAGCGATTGTCACTTTTGGTGCGGTAACCACTGCAGACAGAAAACAGGCGGACCTGGATAAAGAGGTATTTTACGCAGATTTCGACTGGGCATTATTGCTGGACATTGTTAAAAAGAATAAAATTGTGAATAAGGAAGTGTCGAAATATCCTGCAGTAAGAAGAGATTTGTCGATGCTGGTAGATACCGATGTAACCTTTGATCAGCTGAAAACGATTGCCTTTAAAACAGAGAAGAAGCTGATTAAGAGCGTACAAGTGTTTGATGTGTACGTTGGAGAAAAGCTTCCTGAAGGGAAGAAATCATATGCATTGAACTTCACTTTGCAAGATGAAGAGCAGACCTTAACCGATAAGCAAATTGATGCGGTGATGCAAAAGATTATTTCTAACTTAGCGCAAACAGCAAAAGCGGAAATAAGAAAATAATTTATTGCGTTTAAAAATATTTAGATTAGTAAACAAACTTTAATAAAACATGTCTTCGGTTGCCGATCAATTAAACTCCGTATTGCAGAAAACAGCTCGCATAATAGAGCTCTGTAATGCCTTACAGGAAGAAAACGATTTATTGAAGCAGGAAAATCAATCTATAAAAGTTGCGCTGGATCACTCTAAAAATAAGAATGCAGACCTGGACGAAAAGCTCAGGGTGTTGAAATTAGCGAAGAGTATTGAAGGTACAAGTGAAAAGACACTTGATATAAAGCAAAAAATTAACGATTTTGTGCGTGAAATAGATAAGTGTGTGGTCTTACTGAAGAAGTAAGGAAAACAGAAAAAGTGAAACAAAGCTAAGAAATGGGAGAAATCTCGATAAAAATAACTATTTCCGACCGTATCTATCCCTTAAAGGTAAATACAGAAGAGGAAGAAATTGTGAGGCGGGCAGCAAAGATTATTAATGAGCGCATAAAGGACTATCAGGAAAACTATGCGGTCAGAGATAAACAGGATTTGCTTTCTATGGCGGTACTGCATTATGCAACGGCAGTGCTACGTGTAGAAAATAAAGTCCAGGATCAGGATACTGCTGTAGCCGAAAAGGTAGAGGAATTAGATACTTTATTAAACGATTTTTTCTCCAAATAGGAGCGTTCTTTATATAAGTTAAGATTAGCACAATGATATAGCCGCAGCTAAATTTTTGGGTTTCACAAATTTTAAAACTTAACACTTCAATATTTATAGAATTAAGAGGGTGTATTTCATCTACATTTATGTACCTGAAAATGACTTAAATTCTAATTATAACTCGTTGAGGTTTTGAATAGTTGAGACTTATTAAAGGTAGTTGCGGTTTTTTTATAAATATGATTTAAAGATATCCTGAGGGGGAAATGAAAGAGGTCATTTAAACTGCATCTGAGGGACAAAGGAAATATATAAATACAGATGAACTAAAAATGGAAATAGTAGGAATAATTGGATATGTACTTGCCGGCCTGGTGGTTGGTGTTTTAGTAGGCAGATACCTGCTGCGAGGGCTGCTTAAAAAGCAGGAGATTGCAGCGCAGACCAAGGTAAAAAAGATGCTCAAAGATGCGGAAAGCAAAGCTGATATTTTAAAGAAAGACAGATTGCTGGAAGCCAAAGAGAAGTTTTTACAAATGAAATCTGAGCATGAGCAGGAAGTAAATACAAAAAACAACCAGATCAACCAACGTGAAAACGCAATGAAACAGAAAGAACAATCTGTAAATCAGCGTTTGGAAAACATGAACCGCAAGGAACAGGAACTTGATAACCACAAAAAGAACCTGGAAAAACAAACAGATGTTGCGATCAAGAAACAGGAGGAAGTAGACCTGTTGAAAAATCAACATGTGAAACAGTTGGAAACCATTGCAGGATTAAGTGCGGAAGAGGCAAAGAATCAGCTGGTAGAAAACATGAAACAGGAAGCGCGTACACAGGCGATGATCCAGGTAAAGGACATTGTAGATGAGGCGAAGCTGACTGCAACTAAAGAAGCTAAAAAAGTCGTAATTCAGACGATCCAGCGTACTGCTGTGGAAGCAGCTATTGAAAACACAGTTTCTATCTTCCATATCGAAAGTGATGAGATCAAAGGCCGTGTAATTGGTAGGGAAGGACGTAATATCCGTGCTTTAGAAGCTGCTACCGGAATTGAGATCATTGTAGATGATACCCCGGAAGCGATCATCCTATCAGGTTTCGACCCGGTAAGAAGAGAGATTGCCCGTCTGGCATTACACCGTTTGGTAACGGATGGCAGGATTCACCCTGCACGTATCGAAGAGGTGGTGGCTAAGACGAAAAAGCAAATCGAAGATGAGATCGTAGAAATCGGAGAACGTACAGTAATTGACCTTGGAATTCATGGTTTACACCCTGAACTGATCAGAATGGTTGGACGTATGCGTTACCGTTCGTCTTATGGACAGAACTTATTACATCACTCACGTGAGGTAGCGAACTTCTGTGCAACGATGGCGGCTGAGCTTGGTCTGAATGCTAAAATGGCGAAACGTGCAGGATTATTACACGATATAGGTAAAGTACCTGATGATAACCCGGAATTGCCTCACGCCATCTTAGGAATGCAACTGGCAGAGAAATATAAGGAGCATCCTGAAATTTGTAATGCCATTGGAGCTCACCATGACGAGATTGAGATGACTTCCATGATTTCACCAATTGTTCAGGCTTGTGATGCCATCTCTGGCGCGCGCCCTGGTGCACGTCGTGAGGTAGTGGAAAGTTATATCAAACGATTGAAAGAACTGGAAGAGCTGGCGCTTTCTTACCCTGGGGTAGAGAAGACCTTCGCGATCCAGGCAGGTAGAGAGTTAAGGGTAGTGGTAGAAAGTGAAAGGGTAACCGATCAGCAGGCTGAATTACTTGCAGCTGATATCTCGAACCGTATCCAGACAGAAATGACCTATCCAGGTCAGATTAAAGTAACAGTAATCAGGGAAACCAGATCTGTTTCTTTTGCAAAATAGAATGAGAATTGAACCTGGTTTTCCAGGTCTGTGAATATTTAAACTGAAAGCGATGGAATCTTCATCGCTTTCTTTATTTTTACCCGAAATCCTGTTCCTCCCGGATCAGGAAAATTAAAAGAGATATGAAGATGAAAACAGTAGAGAAAAGCAAGGTAGATGTTCTTTTTGACCGGTATGCAGAGAGCCATCAGAATCATTCCAATGAACTGATCCATTGGATATGTGTGCCACTGATTGTTTTTAGTCTCCTGGGATTAACCTGGGCTATTCCCTTTCCTCATCTGGAGTTTTTAGGACGGTACAATGGTTACCTGAACTGGGCTTCATTTTTAATCGCATTCTCTGTTTATTACTATTACAAGCTTTCCCCGGTAATGTCTTACCTGATGCTGTTGCTGATCTTCGCCATGTCTATGGGGATTGTCCAGCTGGAGAAATGGGAACTCGCTGGCGGACCGGCATTATGGATGGTGTGTTTGGTGATTTTTGTGCTGGCCTGGACCGGACAATTTATCGGTCATAAAATCGAAGGAAAGAAACCTTCATTTTTAGAAGATGTTAAGTTTTTGTTAATCGGCCCTATTTGGTTATTGCACTTCATATGCCTGAAAGTGGGCTTAAAATATTGAGCCAAACCCCATTTAATATTAGGTTAACATTGTGATAAAGGAATGGTAATGCCCGAGTAACATAGGGCTAACATTGTGGTAATAGCTTTGCCTGAAATAAAAAACAGGGAAAAATTGAAATCACAACTAAATCTCAAAAAGGCACTAATTACCGTTTTATTCGTAATTATTGGCGTAACAGTGTTTGCTCAAACCGGCAAAATTTCTGGTAAAGTATCTGATAAGAAGACTGGTGAAACACTGATTGGTGTTACGGTGAAGATTAAAGGATCTACTATAGGGGTAGCTACCAATGTAAAAGGTGAATACAGTATCGGAGGAATGACTGCTGGAAATTACAGCATCCAGTTCTCTTATATGGGGTATGTTACTAAGGAAATGAATGACGTTAAGGTTAGCGAAGGAAATGCTACTTTATTGAACGTAGATCTTAGTGAAGAAGCTGGGAAAGCACTTGATAATGTTTCCATCACCGCAAAAGTGAACAGGGAATCTGAAACTTCATTAAATATGGAGAGGAAAAATTCCAGTGTTGTTCTTCAGAAGATTGGTGCTCAGGAATTGATCCGTAAAGGACTCTCTAACGTTGCAGAAGGAGTTACTAAAATTGCTGGTGTCTCTATTGTAGGAAATAAAAATGTTTTTGTCAGAGGCCTTGGGGATCGTTACAACAACACGATGTTAAACGGTTTACCAATTCCATCTACCAATCCGGATTTAAAACTTATTCCTTTAGATATATTTCCGACTTCAGTTGTTAAAAATATAGGTGTAACCAAATCTTATTCACCTGAATTATACGGAGATTTTTCTGGTGGTAATATAGATATCATCACTAAGGATTACCCGGAAAAAGCATTTCTTAAAGTTGGTCTTTCAAGCGGATATAATTCGATCACTACAGGCAAGGACTTCTATTCAACAAAACGTAGTTTTCTTAATTTCGTTGGGTTTGACAGATCAGATCGCGCTATGCCGGAAGGAGTAGCCAATACTAAAGTATATAACTCTGCCAATCAGAATGGAAAACCTTCTGACTTTAGCACCGCATGGTCGCCGGAAAAGAAATCTGCACCTGTAAGTACAGGGTTCTCTGTAGGTGGTGGTAATTCCTATAATTTAGGGGACGACAGACAATTCGGTTTTTTAGCCAATTTGACTTATAAAAATGATTACAGGTATTCTGATGGAATCAGTGCGATATTTAATGCACAACAAGCTCCTGACTATTTATACAATACGAACCGTTATAGCTTTGGTACCAATACTTCAGGTTTGGTAAACCTTTTTTATAAAGCAGGGGCGAAGAGTTCTTATTCATTGACTGCTTTGTATGTTAATGATTCAAGTAATGATATTTTTGATCAGCAAGGATTTAAATCTGATTTAAGTGGTGACATTTATGCCAGAAGAAACTCTTATGTACAGAATTCGTTGTTAACTACTCAGCTTGCTGGTACAAATCAGTTGGGTGAAAGTACGAAGTTGAAATTTGCATTAGGCTATTCGAACATTACCGGAAGCACTCCGGATAGGGTTCAGAACAGTTTTATTGATAATAAAAACGGTACTTATTCTTTCTTAAAGTTTAATACGAGTGATAACCACCGTTTCTTTGCTGATTTGGACGAAAATGATTTTTCTGGAAACGTATCTGTTGATTTTGCTTCAAAAAGCGAGAATTCTGTTTTCAGAAACCTGCAGGTAGGTATCCAGGGCAGACATAAAAAAAGAGTATTTGGCGCAAGACAGATCGATACGAAAATCGGATTAAGTCCTGTTTTGGGTTTATCTGAAGTAGATCAGTATTTGAATGATGGGAGATTAGGTAGTGGTGAGGATGCAAACTCATTCAGATATCAGGAATCTTATTATGCGCCGAATGACTATAAAGCTGACCTGAACATCGCAGCCTCCTTTTTTAACTTTAACTTCGAATGGAATAAAAAATTAAAATTGATTGCCGGCGTAAGAGCGGAATACTCTGTTCAGAATACCTATTTCAAAGAAAGCTCACAAGCTTATGATGCTCCATTTCAAAAAAAGAAACTAGATAACATTGACATCTTACCTGCAGTGACCTTGAAGTATCTGATCACAGAGAAATCAAATGTATTATTTGCTGCAAGCAAAACAATGTCGCGTCCTCAGTTTGTTGAAGCTGCGCCGTTCAGGTATAACGTTGGATTTGGAATTGCAGAAGGTGAAGGAAATCCAGACCTTGTAAATAGCTCGAATTATAATGCGGATTTAAAATATGAGATTTATCCATCAGCAAATGAACTGTTTTCAGTGAGTGTTTTTGGAAAATACATCGATAAACCGATCGAGTTGAGTCAGGTGAATTCGGCCGATCCGTTGTTTACTTATATCAATACAGATAATGCATTGGTAGCGGGTATTGAACTGGAATATAACAGAAACATCGCTTCTATGTTTTCTTCTTCTTCGAAGTTGCTTAAAAACATGACACTGGGGATCAATGGTTCTTATATTCACAGTAAAATCGAAATCAGTGATGAGACCATCAAAAATTCTAAAAAACCAATCGCGCCGACAAACAGGTCAAGACCTTTGTTTGGTGCTTCTCCTTACCTGATCAATCTTGATTATTCTTATAAACATAACTGGTCGGAAAGTACGAATACCATGTTTACTGTAACCTATAATGTGTTCGGAAAAAGGTTGTTCGTTGCGGGAGCTCAACAGGCAGGTGATATCTATGAGATGCCGGTTAATACATTGGATTTTATCGTAAACACCAAAATCAACAACAGAATAGGTCTGGATCTGAATATCGGAAATATCCTGAACCCTAAAGTGAAGTTTCAGCAAGAGTATAGTAACAATAACCTGATTTACAATGAATATAGAAAAGGGATTAATGTAGGACTAAACCTTAATTATAGCTTTTAACTCTTAACAGTTTTTTAATACTAAGTTGACTTATTGGTTACGTTATGGTAATCTCAACTTAATAACATAAGTGTTCTTTTGTATCAATAAAAATAGATAAAAAAACTAAACTATGAATAATTTAAACATTTCAAAGATCTTCACTTTAGCAGCACTTGCAAGTATGTCATTGTTTGCGGCATGTAAGAAAGATTCTAAAACAGGTGATGGTGGTGGCAATGGCGATTTAATTGGAGCTTTAGCCAATGGTACTGTAATAACAGGAAGTCTTATTAATGATGTTACCCTGGTTAAAGGTAATTCATATGTTTTAAAAGGTGGTGTTCACGTGAAAAACGGAAAAACCCTAACCATTCAAGAGGGTGTAACTGTTAAATCTGATCAAAATGAGCCAAGTACTGCGTATTTGCTAGTAGAGCCAGGATCAAAAATTATGGCAGAGGGTACTGCAGCGAGCCCAATTGTATTCACTTCAGGAGCAACTGCACCTAAAGAACAAGATTGGGGAGGCATCATTATTTGCGGAAATGCTCCGGTAAATGGTGAAGGTGGACGCATTGCATCTGAAATGGGTGCTGGTGTTACTTATGGAGGTACAAACGCATCAGATAACTCTGGTGTTCTAAAATATATCCGCGTAGAATATACTGGTAAAAAACAGACTGCTGATAAAGAGCATAACGGCTTTACTTTTGAAGGAGTTGGTAATGGTACGAAAGTAGAATACCTGAGTGTTTATAAAGGCGGTGATGATGCTTTTGAATGGTTTGGTGGTACAGTAAACGTAAAATATCTTTTCGCTTATGGTGCACAGGATGATACTTTTGACTGGACTTTCGGTTGGACTGGTAAAGCTCAGTTTTTAGTTGGTGTTCAGGGAGACGGTGTTGCAGACAGAGGAATTGAGGCTGATAACAGCAACAAGAACAATGCAGCAAATCCTTTCTCAAATCCAACAATCTCAAACGTAACGCTGGTAGGTTCATTGACAGCGAAAACTGGTGATGATCCAAATAATGCTACAGAAACAGGTAAGACTTTAGGGCTTAAACTTCGTGAAGGTACTAAAGGCAAATTGCACAATTTTGTGGTTTATAACTTCAATAATGGAGTAGATCTTGAGCACGATGGAACACTTGCAAATATGGCTGATGGTTCACTTGCGATCAAAAACTCGGACATTTCAAACCTTAAAACCTGGGTATTTAAACCAACTACACCTGCAGGTGGAGTTCGTCCTCCATTCACTGGTGTGAATTTATTTATCAGCGCTCCATATTCAAACACTTTTGTTGATGCAAGTACTAAACCAGCCTATATTACTGGTGTATTTGTAGGAACAACAGCGACTGGTGCTGTTGACGCTGCAACCTTAGATCCTTTCTTTACTGCAGCCAACTACAAAGGTGCTGTGCAAACAGGTAGTGACTGGACAACTGGTGCATGGGTTAGAACAGACAAAAGATAATATTAACAATATTTAAAAATACAAAGAGGGCCTTGTTTTAACGAGGCCCTCTTTGTTATTTATGTGGGTTTGGCTGGTAAGCGTAAACAATCTGATAGGGGACGTTCTTTAACTTGGGGTTTAACTGACCAATCCGCAAATCCTGGAGTTGTGGAGTTGGCTCACAAATGGTGTATTCTTTGCCGTTATAGGAGATGGTTGTGCCTACTGATTTTTCAAACTGAACAGCCATCGTTACATGGGTCGGATATAATAGGGTAATCATGGGCAAATCATAAATCTCCTTAACCAGATAGAAAAATAATGCCGCCCGGTCATCACAGTCACTGTAAGCTGAAAACAGCGTCTCTTCAGGGGACAGGCGTTTTTCTTTTCCAAAATTCACATCATCATTCTCATACAAGAATGCATATCGTGTAAACCGCATTAAATAATCTACTCCTTTTTTTTGGGACATTCCTTCCAGGTTCTTCCTTAGTGTTGGGATAATAGAGCCATAAGTTTCCTTACTGAGTGGAATGTTAAAGTAATATTCGAAATCTACACCCGGGTAGTTGGTGAAAATATTTTCTACTTCAGGATTTAGTTTGATGTTAAAATGGTAGGATTTGTGACGATAGCTGAATAAGATCTTCTTCTCTGAGTAATTCTCAGGCTTGAAATCAGGCATTCTGTTGACTTTGTAAGAAAAGGGATTTTTAGCCTCTGCTATACTTACCATTTCATTATCAGGAAGACTGCTGAAATTGGTTTGGGCATAGTCGTGATAATTCAGGCACATGAATTTTTTCTTGTCAATTATAATGTATGGAACCTCGGAAATGTTCTCATCATTAAAAATATACATGATAATTCTGTTGTCAACAGTAGTGAGTCTGGCATCATATCCTGATTTTACCAATAGAAACCATTTGTAAAAGGTATATCTGATATAATCATCTTTCTTAGGGCTGATTTGCTGAGCAGTTTTTCTAATCAGTTGATAATATAACCAATCATTGAGCTTGTGTTTTTCCTTGTAGCGAAGGAGTGTATCAGCTATTAAGCGATAATTACCTGTATTGGCTTTTTTATAGGAATCAAGGATGTATTGCTGAGATACTGAAGACTGAGGAGATACCACAAAAGAAGAATCCAGTTCAAGATTAAAAGTATCATTATAAAATTCAAAACTGATATTGATACGTCTATCCTGAGCAAATCCAGTATGGATTGCAAAGACCAGCAACAACAGAACAGAATTTTTAATCAGCGATCTCACCTTAATTTGTTAATGATTTGATAATATTAAATATACATATTATTAATATAGGTATTATCACATTAAAGTATTCTTTGAGATCTTCCATATGGCGGAATGATTTGATTTCATTTGTCTATTCTACAGGTAGTTGTGGTCTGTTGAAAGAAGGAGGGAAATTGATTACATCCATACTCTTTTGATTGTTAACATAATGGTAATATTAAATTTATGTTTTGATGTGTTTGTTTGTGCTGTTGTTCAGAGTTTTGTGGTTTTTGACCCCTTTAAAATGAATACTTCAGGCCATATTTTAATCCCATTTTAATCAAGTTTTAATTCCATATTAATTCGGAGCTGTATTCATGTTAATTTAATATTAACTTCATTTTGCTGCTATAGTTTTGAATAAAAATTATAGGGGAAAAATGAAAAAACAGCTAAACAATTATTTCTCATGCATACTTATGGTATTGCTTCTTCTTGTCGGGGCAAAGTCTATTGCGCAGGTAACCACCTCAAGTATTAGCGGGAAAGTTCGGGATACCAAAGGGGATGGTATTCCTGGCGCCAGTGTACTTATTGTACATCAGCCTACAGGTACCAAATATGGTGTAGTTACTTCCAGTGATGGAGCTTATCGGGTGAACAACTTAAACCCGGGAGGTCCTTACAAAATGACCATCACTTATATTGGGTACAGTAAACAGGAAAGGAATCAAATTAACCTGAATCTTGGAGTAGATCAGCGACAGGATTTTGTATTGGCCGACGAAGGCCAGTTGTTAAGTGAAGTGGTGGTGTCTGGTACCCGCGGAGGACAAAAAACAGGATCGGGCACAAAGATCGGTGAGGAGCAGATTAAAACGCTCCCTACGGTAAGCAGAAGTCTGACCGACCTGACACGTTTAACTCCACAAGGAAGTAAAGACAATTCCTTTGTAGGGACGAATTTCAGGTATAACAATGTGACGATAGATGGAGCAATCAATAACGATGCAATCGGATTTAGTCCTTCTCTTGGTGGTCAAAGCGGAAGCTCAGGGATGCCGGGGAGTAGCACCAGAACTAATCCTGTTTCTTTGGATGCGATTCAGGATGTACAGGTCTTACTGGCACCCTATGATGTGAAGATTGGTAACTTTACGGGTGGAAGTGTCAATGCGGTTACACGTTCAGGAACCAATGACGTTACAGGCTCAATATATGGATATGGACGTAATGCTTCACTGATCGGACCAAACAAGATCGGCGACAATTCTAAAGAACCTTCTGCTTTCCATGATTATCAAACAGGTATAAGGCTAGGATTTCCGATTATCAAGAATAAATTGTTCTTCTTCACAAATGAAGAGCTGACACGCCGTCAGGATCCTGTGATTTTAGGTGCAGGTTCGAAGGACATGAAAATCATTACTTCGGATGAGGCGACTGCAATTACCAATAACATGATCAATAAATATGGCATTGATCCCGGCTCATCTGGAAATTACAACATTTATGCTAAATCCAACAAGTTCTTTAACCGTTTGGATTGGAACATAGATGATCATAATCAATTGACGATCCGGAACAATACCATCAGGTCTACTGCAACAAATCTGGAGCGTGATCAGGCTAACTTCAGGTTTGGTGGAGTTGATTTTAAGCAAACCAATAATCAGAGCTCCACAGTAGCTGAACTAAAAAGCAGACTTTCCAATAATGCTTCCAATAGTTTGGTAGTTGGTTATTCGAACATTCATGATTTTAGAGATCCTGTAAGTAATCCCGCCTTACCACAAATAGAGATTAGCTCTCGCGGAGGAACGATTTTTTTGGGTACGGACCGGGAAGCAAGTATCTTTAATATGAAACAAAAGACTTTTGAGTTTACAGACAACTTTACCTTCACCAAGGGAAAACATACTTTTACTTTTGGGACGCATAATGAGCTTTATAACATTACTTATGGCTTTGTGAATGCCTGGAATGGTCGTGTAGCTTATGGAAGTGTTAATGATTTTCTGAATAATCTCCCAAGTCGCGTCCGGACGAATTATAATTATGCCGATAATACAAGGGATAACATTTTAAGTAACCCTCCGGCAGAATTTAAAATGAATATGTATAGTTTGTATGGAGAAGATCAGTTTCAGCTGAGCGATCGTTTCAAACTGACTTATGGTGTGCGGTTCGATCTGGCTGACTTGCCTAATAAGCAGCCCTTAAGTGATAAGACGATAAATGCTCCGGTTGATGTAAATTATGGAAATACTTTTAATTACACACTTCCAAAAGACATTAAGAATAGCTTCTTAGGCCAGGTTCAGGTGTCCCCAAGAATTGGGTTTAACTACGATATCAATGGTGATCAGAGTATGGTGCTAAGGGGAGGAAGTGGTTTGTTCACAGGCAGGGTTCCCTTTGCATGGTTAGGGTATGCTTATTACAATAATGGGGTAACCTATGGGGCTTTTGATAAAAAGTACAATTATGATCCAACCAAGCCACCACTTGTTTCGCAGGCAGCGGGTAGTGACCCCATTAAGGATGCGCTTAACGGAAATGGAGAAGCTGGATATGTTTCAAAACAAGGTGTTAATGTTAATGATGCGAATGGGGCCACTCAAGTTGATTTGATTGATAACAATTTTAAAATGCCTAAAACCTGGAGAACAAGTCTGGCCTTTGATTATAAGACAGAAGACCAATGGAAATTTACAGTGGAAGGTATTTTTACTAAGGTGATTCATGATCTGAAATTCCAGCAGATAAATTTCACTGACAATCCTATTTATTATGTTTACGACACAAATAAGCAGCAACCGATATACCCAACGACAAACAATAAGATCAACTCCAAATATAGTAATGCTTATCTGCTATCGAATACCAGTCAGGGGTATCGTTACAGCCTGACAGGACAAGTGAGCAAATCTTTTCCATTTGGTTTGGACGTAATGGCTGCCTATACTTATGGACA
The DNA here is from genome assembly GCF_900129215.1 of Pedobacter caeni. Lineage (GTDB taxonomy): Bacteria > Bacteroidota > Bacteroidia > Sphingobacteriales > Sphingobacteriaceae > Pedobacter > Pedobacter caeni. Next base: position 877,927 of record NZ_FQUQ01000003.1, read on the forward strand.
GTCTAAAGACATCACCAATGGAATCAGAAATTCTATGGAGTCTAACTGGCAGTTGAATCAATCTTTAAATCCAAATGCTCCAGGCCTTGCATATTCTAATTTTGATATCAGAAACAGGATTGTGTCTACTGTGAATTTCAAACACGCCTGGGATAAGAATAATCGATATACCGCCAATTTTTCTCTCTTCTTTAGTGCGCAATCCGGTTCTCCTTATTCTTATGGATTCCTGAATACGACCATAAACGGGACGGGACAAAATGTGAGTCTGGTGTATATTCCAAAAGCCGGGGAGACCCCTGAGTTTTTCGCAAAAACTCCAGATGGACTTCAACAAGCAGCAGCATTTGATGCTTTCATTGATGGAGATCGGTATCTGAAAACAAGAAGAGGTAATTTTACGGAACGGAACGGAGCCCGTACACCATGGAATGTTCAGGCAGATTTTCGCTTCTCTCAGGATCTGATTGTTGCAGAGAATGGAAACCGCAAACATACCTTGACTTTTACGTATGATATTGTGAACCTGACGAACTTGCTTAACAAGAATTGGGGTGTTCAGTATTTCTCTCCTAACACTTACAATTCCATGGCTAGTGTAGGTTTAAAACCAGGTGCAGGAGGAAGCGCAAATACTTATCCAACCTATACTTTTGATCAGAACAATACAAGTGCTTATTCTAAGGATTTCTTTGCATCGAGGTACCAGATGCAGTTTGGTTTAAGGTATAGTTTCTAGGGAAATGTTAAGAATACTTATCATAATCCGCATTTAATAAAGAGTTAACATGATGCCCTTACTTTTGCATCATAAATATTTGGTTAGTATTTATAAGTTTAGGTTTAGTTGATAACAAAGAGCCACGATGGATGTCGTGGCTCTTTGCTTTTTTATTGAGAATCGTACTATTCGGTTCCGGTAATAAATAACCAACTGATTCTGTTTAGCACATTGATTATTGAACAGTTATATTTTTTGTCGCAGTTACCGGTGAAGCGTATTTACCTCCGGAAATTGTACACTGTAATTGATAAGTACCAGATGATGCAAATCCTATTTCATTTAGTATTGCATCGGTATCATCTGTATATTCATAGTTATAATTAGTGCCATTTATTCCGATTACTTTCCATTTGTAATAAATTCCAGTCTCTGCTGATTCATAACTCATATTATAAGTACTCTGTCCATTGGTGTATATAACACTTTGTCCACCTATATAAGGTACAATTAAACTATTTGTACTTAATGGATATAATGTATTAATTGCTATTACATCATAATTAGAAGGTAATGAAGGATAAGAAGAATAATAGCTTAAAGCCGTGCCTCCATTCATTACGGAATTTGCATCACCTACTGTATGACCTGGCGTATTGGGAATCTGATTTGCGCCCTCAGCTCCTGCAAGTTCTCCTCTTAAGTACCAATTGGTATGTCGTAAGCCTAAGCAATGTCCGATTTCATGTATCACATTCCAAGCTCCTTGCCCTTGTGTTATAAAATAATTAGTATTGGGATCTCTAAAATCAGAATTAACCAAAATTAAGCTTCCTGGCTTTCCGTCTGAGGTTGGGAATTCAGCTCGTGCAGCTGTATTGGTTGGAAGAATACCTTGGTCTCCTTTAATAATAATATCAATTCTTGGTGCTGGATTATATTGATAATCGCTAACAATTAAATTGAGCTTAACATTACTACCTGGGGTGGAGTTCCATGCCGTTATGGCTTGTAGTACACCACTATACCATACGTGATTACCCCATATTGATTGATCTATTGATATATTAATATTATGGCTATTTGTATTATTGATCAAATTATCAGTATTGGCTTGTGCTATTTTTCCACCTGCACTCATCAATTTTCCTGTGTTTTTTGTCGGAGATAAAGATTTTTTCGAAATCATAATATCATCTTCAACTACATAGTATTCTCCAAACTCCCTGATGCCATCTGTCTGAAATCCTAGCCCTTTTATTTTAGAAATAACTGAGGGATCAATAGCTGAAGTTTCATCGGCTATTGTATTATTTTCCGTTTTCTTACAGCCCGGAATAATAAATACCGCTAATAAAATAGCCAAGGCTATTTTATTGAAAAAATGTTTTAAAGTCGTGTTTGTTTTCATGGTTTATATTTTAATTTTTATTAATTTACTATATCGGTATTAGTGACATATTAAATAATTATTATTTTATAAGTTTCCTAAAAGGTCGAAAGAGACTAAAACAAAAAAACCGAAGCGGGCAGCCTCGGTTTTTGTATAATAGGATTTTAAGGTAATTCTATCTACTTAAGCACAGCACAGTCAGTTGGTTGTTCCAAATGCCTTTTATACGTTAAATTAATTCTAAAGCTTTTTCGATTGCTTTCTTTCCTCCTACTTTAATGTAGTGTCATGAAGAAAAGCAAAGGTGAGTTTGACAAGGATGAAATAGCAAATAATTTAATGGAAACCCTTCATTAAGAGATGTGTAGACCTCAAAAATGGATGTATATGAAAAGAGCCACTGTAGATGTCGTGGCTCTTTGCTTTTTAGAAATTCTTACCAATTTTCTCCAGCATTTCTGAAGGGATATTTTGCATATCCACCACCAGGAATCCATCGAGGCAATCAGAGAATTTAGGATCTATATTGAAACAGATGATTTTCGCATTCAGGTTCATGTATTGTCTTAGCAATACCGGAATTTTGATGTGCGAATTTTCAATATCGGAGATCAGACTATCCAGGTCTTTTAAAGACTCGCTGCTCTCAATCAAAAGATTTTTATCTATGGCAGACAGGTCTGCTTTAAATTTGTTCTTAGGCTTCACATAAGCTGCCAGTTCGTAATCAAAATGGTTCTTAGTGATGTAGTCTACTATCAGAGATTTGGAGAACTTAGAGAAGTTATTACTGATACTTACCGGGCCAAACATATAACGGTATTGAGGGTTGTCCAGTAAGTATTTTAAAATTCCTTTCCATAGTAAAAACAAAGGGAGGGGTTTTAGCTGATATTCCTTGCGGATCCATGACCTGCCCAGTTCTATTCCTTTTCTCAGCAATGGATAAAAAGGTTCTTTAATCTTGAAAAGTTCAGAAAGGTAAAATCCTCTTCTACCCATGGTATTTAGAATTTCATCTCCTTTACCGATCCGGTAGGCACCAACAATGTTTTGCTGATCCTTATCCCAGATAAACAGGTGATGGTAATAGATGTCGTAATTGTCCAGGTCAATTTTCTTATTCGTTCCTTCACCTACTTCCCTGAATGTGATTTCGCGCAAACGGCCAATCTCTCTTAATATATTTGGAATAATGGAGGTGGGTGTGATGTACACTTCATAATTCTTTTCCTGCCATACCCTGAAGCTTTCCAGATCTTCAATTTCTGCAACGATCAGTGAACGTTCTGTTTCTTCGATAACAGGTTCTGGCTTTTTCTTGATTTTGAAGAGATTGATGGGATTGAATAATTTCTTCTCCTCATCAAGACCGGTTCCTAAAGCATAAGTACGGGCGCGTAAGAAATCAAGTAATTTGTTGGTATTGTTTCTATAAGAGATGTCCTCAATATGGATAGGCTTGCCTATTCTGACTTTGATTTTAAGGCCTTGCTTGTTCAGGAATTCTGAAGGAAGCTTTGCGGTTCTTAACGTGGGGTGAATGAAGCTAAGTATATTAAACAGTACTCCATTGTTGCCATGGAAATAAATAGGAACAACCGGAACTTTAGCTCTTGCAATTAATTTCCCTACTACCGGATGCCATAGCCGGTCGGTAATTTCCTGTTTGTCCAGGCTGAAGGTTGAAACCTCACCTGCAGGGAATATTCCGATTGGGGTACCACTTTGAAGAAGGTCAAATGTCGCTTTAAGCCCGCTGATGCTGGAGGTATGCTGTACGTTTTCGAATGGATTTACCGCAACGAAGAATTCGCTCAGGTTCGGGATTTTCTTAAGGATAAAGTTTACCATCACCTTAGCTTCCGGTCTGACTGTACATAGTAGTTTTACCAGTGCCAGTCCTTCGATACCACCATAAGGGTGGTTGGCTATGGCGATAAATCCGCCTGTCTTTGGAATACTTTTTAGATCGTCCTCATCAAAATCAATACTTACACCAATAGTTTCCAGTATTTTATCAACAAATTCTAAACCGTTAAAATGTTCATTCTGGGAAAAAACCTTGTTGATGTCATTCAGTTTCATCATCTCCATAAGTAAGGCGGCCAGGCCAGGCACGCCTAACTTATCTATTTTAGTGGCCTTTGCAAACTCTTTGGTGGTTATGATCTTCATTTAATTTTGTTTGTGAATAATAAAGCAATTTCAAAAATAAGATTTATATTTTTAAATAACAGTAAGTAGATTAGACAGGTGATGAGAAAATGGCTAAATAACTACTTTGAGTTTTCCAGAAAAGAATTTAATGGCCTTATGGTTTTGCTGGTCCTTCTTGCCGGGACCTTTCTCTTTCCGATGATTTACCGCGCCCTGGTGCCTGTGGAGCTTCCCTCAGCAGAAGAGCAGCTGGCTGTGTTGAAATTCGCGATGGCCAATCAGCCAAAAGAAGAGAAGGATGGGAAGAAGAGAATTTTTTCTCCATCTGCTGGTTCTGAAAAAAGAAAATCAGTATTATTTTATTTTGATCCGAATGTCATTGACCTCAATGACTGGCAAAAACTGGGTTTGTCGGAAAAACAAGCACAGGCAATTTTAAATTACCGGTCGAAGGGCGGGGTATTCCGAAAGAAAGCAGATCTTAAGAAAATGTATACGCTGAGTCCTCAATTATATAAGGTTCTGGAACCTTATGTGGTGATTTCGGGAATTGATCCTGAACCAGCACAGAAAGGAGAGGTTAAATTCAAAGAGCAGATTGTTATTCCTAAAGACATAAAAATAATCGAGCTCAACGGGGCTGATACGCTACAGTTAGATGAGATCAGAGGGGTCGGAAGGGTGTTTGCCAGAAGGATCGTTGCCTATAGGGAAAGGGTTGGTGGATTTCATAAAAAAGAGCAGTTGAAGGAAGTTTTTGGTATAGATTCCCTAAAATATGAGGAAATTAAAAATCAGGTGATAGTGGATCCTGGGAAGCTAAAAAAGATCAATATTAATACTGCTGCGCTGGCGGATTTTAAAAATCATCCATATATCCGTCATAAACAAGTAAATGCAGTCATAGAATATAGAAAACAACACGGAAATTATAGTAATATTGCCGACTTAAATAAGGTCGCCATTTTAACGCCGGAAATTATAGGGAGGCTGGCACCTTATCTTACCTTTTAAAGATGATTGAAGAAAAAATTAAGCAGACTGTCCGCGATGTAAATGATTTTCCTAAACCAGGGATCATTTTTAAAGACATTACTCCAATATTAAAAGATCCAAAGTTATGCATGCAAATTACTGAAGCTTTGGCTGCACAGCTGAGCGGGGTAAAAATTGATGTGGTTGCAGGGATTGAAAGCAGAGGTTTTTTGTTCGGACCAGCATTGGCACAGCTATTAAATGTTCCATTTGTTCCGATCCGTAAGGCGGGAAAACTGCCATATAAAACCATACAAGAGTCTTATGCTTTGGAATATGGTACTGCAACGATTGAAGTTCATGAGGATGCTTTGCTGGCCGGGCAACGGGTCCTGATCCACGATGATCTGTTGGCTACAGGAGGAACCGTTGTGGCAGCCTCCAAACTTGTGATGCAACTAGGTGCAGAGGTAGCTGCCTATTCGTTTATCATTAGTTTGGATTTCTTAAATGGGAGAGCGCGTTTAAGTCCTTATGCTGTGAAAGTTTGTTCATTAGCTTCATATTAGCCGGGTTTAAAGGTTAATATGAATGCAATCCTAAACTAGTTAGGATTGCATGTTCATAAATATAGGGGGGGAGTTATATTAAGAACTAATTTTTGCGGCCTGGTAGAAGCAAAAGATAAAGAGTATTACTGCAATGACCTTTAGTATGAGAATCGAATATCGAGTCACATACGATTTGTTGATGTTTTTGAGATACATTGTGATTATATTTAGATGAATAATTTTATTTCCCCATTATTACTTTGGATAAGCAATGTTACTTTTTTATTTTGCCGTAAAATTACAGGACGATATGGGGAGTATCAACTGAGAAAATACGCAGTTTTGATTATTTAATTTGTCAAAGACCTAATGAAACGATCAAAAGGATAACCAAAAAAACAATATGTTCCAATGAAAATGCAAGAGAGAGAGAATTTTGGTGATTACTCTAAGACTTTTATCACAGCTGTGCCTGCAGATTTGCAAAGTGAGGAGGCGCGCTTTTTTGATGAGCGCATTCCTAAATTTGCTGATGAGGCAGTTTATATCTATTCCTTTAAACAAGGGCGTATGATTTATGCAAGTGGCTGGGAAGAGGTTTTGGGATATAAAGACGATGAGATTAATATGTTGGCGATTGTGAACATGTCTGCCCCGGAGTTTGCCCATTTCTCTCATGAACTCAACGATAAAGCTTTAAAGTTTATTCATCAGAAAACAAAGGATCTTGAAAAATACAGCTTTACCATTGAGCTTAAAAAGATCCATAAGGATGGAACGCAGGTCCCTATCACGGCAAGGGTAGGCGTGTTTAGTTCTGAAAATGGACAGATAGAATCGATTATTGGTCGTTTTCAGGTAAACAGGAGTCTGATTTTTGGAAAGGTGATGCGTTATGCTGCATATGGACCGGAAAAAGAAAAGTTTGAAGAAGAGCTGAATAAAATCTTATTTAGTTATCTGGCCATCTCCAATAAAGAGAAACAAGCCCTGGAGCTGGTGGCTAAAGGTTACTCTTTTAAGGAAATTGCGCATGCGCTTAAAGTTTCCCATTCTGCGATAGAAAAAAGGATTATCCCACTTTATAAACGGTTCAATGTGAAAAGTCTGACCCACCTGGTCAGCTTTGCGTACGACAATTATATCTTACCTTAATTAAACACCACCAAGGTTTACCGTGATGATATCTGATTGCGGTACGCCTATTGTTCCCAATAGTGTTTCCCAACGTTCTTCGACCTGTTCTGTAGGTTCCTCATTTCCCATCACCCAAATGATGTTCATGGCCTTAATATGTTGAATGTTAAATGGGCCGTATTGCGGATTGTTGAGTAGTTCATAAAATAAAGTTGCCCTTAAAATGTCTTTCTTGATGAGCCCTCCGGGATTGATGTCGTCTATGACGAGAAGGGAAGAATCGTGCCATGTCCATGAACCAGGTGAAAGGGAGCTGCTGTCACTCTGCTCAAAAAACATGGACAATAATTTTGTTGCCGTTACATAGCTACAGCGGTTATTCCTGATGGAGAGTTCAGTAGCAATTCCGACCGAAAGCGAGGTCTTTCCACTCCCTTTGGAGCCAAATAAGAGCAGATGTTTTCCTTTTTCTTCGCTTCTCAGGAAGTCTTTGATCATTTTTTTATGTTGATCCTGCATTTTGAAATTCCATTGGCTTAAGCGAAGCTGGAAAGGATAGCCGGCATTCTGCAGGTGCATCTTAGTGGAATACCAATAATAAGATGGGTAAAGGGAAAGCAAGCAGAGGATAATAAAGCCAATCATGATGGCTGGGGAATAGACACAGATCAGGCTGCAGCCAAGAGCACCGATTCCAAAGAAACAAAGGTCGGTAAGGGTATCAAAAGTAACATTTGACCATTCCGGATCGAAAATGTAAGTTTTTTTACCCGAGGCCGACTTCTTTATAGAAGTATTGAGGAGGAGCGGGCCAAGGAAATTGCAGGCCTCGAACAAAATCCAAAATCCCCAGATGATCAAAGGTGACCAGATTTCTACGTGTTTCATCTCGGTTTTGGAGCTGAGTATCGTATATAAGATAAACGTAGGAATAAAACCTAATGAAAAATGTCCGAACTGATTGGCCATCCAGGAATAGGTAAGCGTTACCCCACGGTAAGCATCCTTTCCAATCAGGTCTCTTTTAAGTTGTAACAATACATCTTTTCTGGTGATAAATCTCATGAGTGCGCATGTTTTCAAGTAATTTTCAAAAATAAAATAAAAAAATAAAAAAAAACTTTTACTGCCATTTGTTTTCCTTAAAAATGAAGTGGTACGGTTAATGAACTAAATACCGTTTCGTTCTATCATGAGGCGAATTTTTAACTGCAGATGCTCTGGTTTTAAATCATTAATATTGCCCAAATTCAAACAATAAGATATGTTAGAAACGATGGATAGTTCTGTAGGATACAATTTTAGTATTTCAGAAAATCAGGAGATGATCAGGAAGATGGTGAAAGATTTTGCTGAGAAAAATATTCGTGCAAATGTAATGGAATGGGATGAAGCTCAGTATTTTCCGGTTGAGGTTTTTAAGAAATTAGGTGAGCTTGGATTGATGGGTGTATTGGTCCCTGAGATTTATGGTGGTTCTGGTTTTGGATACCAGGAATATGTAGATGTGATCGTAGAGGTTGCGAAGGTTTGTGGTTCTATCGGTTTATCTGTAGCGGCGCACAATTCCTTATGTACTGGTCATATTTTAGCTTTTGCGAATGAAGAACAAAAACATAGATGGTTGCCTAAGCTGGCTACTGCGGAGTGGATCGGTGCATGGGGTTTAACAGAAGCAAATACGGGTTCTGATGCTTTACGTATGATGACTACAGCGGTACTTGATGGTGATGAATATGTGATTAATGGGGCGAAAAACTGGATTACACATGGTAAAACGGGTGATATTGCAGTAGTAATGGTTCGTACAGGAGAGAAAGGTAGTTCGAAGGGAATCTCAGCGATTGTAGTAGAACGTGGTACTCCTGGATTCTCAGCTGGTAAAAAAGAAAATAAACTGGGTATGCGTGCTTCGGAAACCACAGAGATGATTTTCGACAATTGCAGGGTGCCGAAAGAAAACCTGCTTGGGAATGTTGGAGAAGGTTTTAAACAAGCAATGAAAGTGTTGGATGGTGGAAGGATCTCTATTGCTGCATTGTCTTTAGGGATCGCTAAAGGAGCTTATGAAGCCGCACTTCAGTATGCAAAAGAACGTCATCAGTTTGGACAGCCGATTGCAAACTTCCAGGGGATCAGTTTTAAACTGGCAGATATGGCTACAGAAATTGAGGCCGCAGAATTATTGATCCGTCAGGCAGCAGATTTGAAAAACCGTGGATTACCTATGACCAAGGAATCTGCGATGGCTAAATATTTTGCTTCTGAAGTTTCTGTGAGGTGTTCAACAGAGGCGGTACAGATCTTCGGTGGCTATGGATACACTAAAGATTTTCCGGTAGAGAAGTTTTACAGGGACAGTAAATTGTGTACTATTGGAGAAGGAACGTCAGAAATACAAAAAATTGTAATTGCAAGGGAAGTTTTAAAAGATTAATTCGTACCTTACTATTCTAAAAAGAATATTCTAACCAAATATAACCAAAAACGGAATCCGGTGACCAGAGATGATCACCGGATTTTTTATGGGATTACTTGATGGATATGATTTCATAAACTACGAAAGGACTATATCCTCTCCATGGAAGCGCTCCTATATATTCTTTATAGCGCAGTTCAAAAACCTTTCCGCTGTTCAGCATCATTTTTTCTGCGATTGCTTTATCCTCTACTGAGAACTCAAATTCATTGGATTGAATGTTTCCTGTTTGTTTGGAACGGATTCCGGATTGGATCAGCTTTCCTTCATAGGTTTTAAATACATATCCTTTCTTTACTACATAGTTGAGTTCTCCGGCTTTAACGCCTTCTCCCAGGACAAAGTTGTAACGGAAGTAGAAGAATCCGGCCAGGATAAGGATCAGCACTCCAAGGATAATAAAAAGCGTTTTCTTTGATTTCATAGGTTATTTAAATAAGTCCTAAACATAGACAATATATATATGTGATTGTTTTTAATAAATTTACACTTATTGTTTTGATTCTCAAAACAAAGCCCTATCTTTGCGGTCCTAAAAACAACGAAAGGGGGTATATTACGTTATGATTATCATTAATATTAAAGACGGCGAATCACTAGATAAAGCCTTAAAACGTTTCAAGAAGAAATTCGAGAAAACAGGTGTGTTAAGAGAATTACGTAGCCGCCAAGCTTATGAGAAAAAATCTGTAGCTCGTCGTACACTAGTTAAACATGCTATTTACAAGCAAAACATGCAACTTGAAGGAACTGTATAGTTTCTGAAAAGTTTAAATGATATTAAAGCGCTGTCGGTAAACCGGGTAGCGCTTTTTTATTTTTTATGTTAAAATAAAAACAATTTGCTGAGCTATGTTTTGTATATTCACTTAATCGTGTCATACAAATAGTTTTTTATGATTGTTGCTCAATTCCTGATATATCTCCAGCACGAGAAGCGTTATTCTCCACATACCATTCAGTCTTACAAAACGGACTTGTTGCAGTTTAGTGAATACATGTTGCGCACTTTTGAATTGTCCTTAACTGAAGTAGGGCATGTGCATGTAAGAAACTTTATGGTATCGCTTCTGGAGGATCATGTTTCTGAGAATTCTGTAGGAAGGAAGCTCTCTACGCTTCGCAGCTTCTATAAATACCTTTCCCGTGAAGGTTTGATCTCTTCCAATCCGATGTCGCTTGTAAAGGCACCAAAAGTACCAAAACGGCTTCCTGTATTTGTGGACGATCAGAAGCTGGATGTTCTGCTCGACTCAGGAGATTTCTTTGATGATACTTTCCCTTCAGTACGTGATAAACTTGTGATTGAAGTTTTATTTGGGACCGGCATGCGTCTGGCAGAATTGCTGTCGCTGAAAGAATCTGATGTTGATTTTTATGGAGATACGCTGCGGGTTTTGGGAAAAAGAAATAAAGAACGAATTATTCCTGTTACTAAAGTCGTTGGAGATCAGATAAAAGCTTACATTGAGTTGAAAACGTTACAGAATTTTAATAACAAAACGGGGGGCTTAATCGTTACAGATAAAGGAGCTCCTGCTTATGCTAAGCTCATCTATAGAATAGTGACCAGTTATTTGACAAACATATCCACACAGGATAAAAAAAGTCCGCATGTATTGCGTCATTCATACGCAACAAGCCTGTTGAACAGGGGTGCAGATCTGAATGCAATAAAAGAGTTATTGGGCCATGCCAGCCTGGCGGCAACCCAGGTATACACCCATAACTCTGTAGAAAGATTAAAATCAATATATAAACAAGCCCATCCAAAGGCATAAAAAAGGAGGAAACAATGAAAATTACAGTTCAATCGATCCATTTCAATGCAGACCAGAAGTTGTTAGAGTTTATTCAGAAGAAAGTTGATAAGTTAGATCAGTTCTTTGACCAGATCATTAGTGGGGAGGTCTATTTGAAATTAGAGAACGTAGATGATGAGGCTAATAAAATAAGTGAGATCAAATTGATCGTTCCGGGTGTTACGATGTTCGCAAAAGAACAATGTAAGACTTTTGAGGAAGCGACAGATTTGGCAATTGAGTCCCTGAGAAAACAAATCACCAAACATAAAGACAAGACAAGAGAAAAATTAAGTGAACATAAAGCAATTTTAAATGCAGACGAAGTATCTGATTATTAGGAGGATATTTTAAGCGTTTTTAAGAAAAAGGTTGGCGGGACTAAAACCCGCCAATTTTTTTTGAAAATAATTTTGGATCGTATTAAAATTCGTGTACATTTGCAATCCCAATCAGAGAGGGCGTTTCTCTTAAAAGATTCGGAAAGTTCTGTGAAAGATTAAACATTATAAAAATCATTGCTCAACCATCAGCAATGAATGATATAAGCCTCCTTAGCTCAGCTGGTAGAGCAACTGACTTGTAATCAGTAGGTCATTGGTTCGATCCCGATAGGAGGCTCTTTTAACTTCGGTACTGTAAAGTATTGGCAAGATAAAAGCGGGGGGATACCAGAGTGGCCAAATGGGACAGACTGTAACTCTGTTGTCGCAAGACTTCGAAGGTTCGAATCCTTCTCCCCCCACAATAAAAAAGCGAAAGTAGCTCAGTTGGTAGAGCGATAGCCTTCCAAGCTATAGGTCGCGAGTTCGAACCTCGTCTTTCGCTCAAATTGGAAAAGCTGGGAAATCGGCATAGAATGGAGTAGTTTGAATACTATATTTAAATTACTCCATTAAATTAGATTGCAAGCTGAGATTAAAAAGCCGAAGTAGCTCAGCGGTAGAGCACTTCCTTGGTAAGGAAGAGGTCGTGGGTTCAAGTCCCATCTTTGGCTCAAGATAAAAACAAGCTTTGTTGAATCTGTAATTATAGCAGTTGAACAAGGTTTTTTGTGTTGAATTTGTATCAAAACAATTAATTAATAAAAAGTTATAAACTACTAATAAGTATAAAAACATGGCAAAAGAAAAGTTTGACCGCAGCAAGCCGCACTTAAACATCGGCACAATCGGTCACGTTGACCACGGTAAAACAACCTTAACAGCAGCTATCACTAAAGTGTTATCTGATGCTGGTTTATCTGAGGCGCGTTCATTTGATTCTATTGACTCTGCTCCAGAGGAAAAAGAAAGAGGTATCACTATCAATACAGCACACGTTGAGTATTCAACAGCTAACCGTCACTATGCACACGTTGACTGTCCAGGTCACGCGGATTATGTAAAGAACATGGTTACTGGTGCTGCGCAAATGGATGGAGCTATCATCGTTGTAGCTGCTACAGATGGTCCGATGCCACAAACTCGTGAGCACATTCTATTGGCTCGTCAGGTTGGTGTTCCTTCATTGGTAGTATTCATGAATAAAGTGGATATGGTTGACGATCCTGAATTACTAGAACTAGTAGAGATGGAAGTTCGTGAATTGTTATCTTTCTATGAATTCCCTGGTGATGATATCCCTGTAATTCAAGGTTCAGCTCTTGGTGGCTTGAACGGTGATGCTAAATGGGTTGGAAAAATCATGGAATTAATGGATGCTGTAGATAGCTACATTCCAATTCCTCCACGTTTGACTGATCTTCCATTCTTAATGCCTGTTGAAGATGTATTCTCGATCACTGGTCGTGGTACTGTTGCAACTGGACGTATTGAGCGTGGTGTAATCAACTCTGGTGATCCAGTTGAAATCTTGGGTATGGGTGCTGAAAATCTTAAATCAACTGTAACAGGTGTTGAGATGTTCCGTAAGATCCTTGATTATGGTGAAGCAGGTGATAACGTAGGTCTATTGTTACGTGGTATTGAGAAAACTGATATCCGTCGTGGTATGGTTATCTGCAAACCAGGTTCAGTAACTCCTCACACAGATTTCAAAGCTGAGATCTATGTATTATCAAAAGCTGAAGGTGGACGTCACACTCCATTCTTTAACAAATACCGTCCACAATTCTATTTCCGTACCACAGACGTTACTGGTGAGATCTCACTAGCTGAAGGAACTGAAATGGTTATGCCAGGTGATAACGTTACGATCACAGTTAAATTGATCAACGCAATCGCAATGGAAAAAGGTCTACGTTTCGCAATCCGTGAGGGTGGTAGAACAGTAGGTGCTGGTCAGGTAACTGAAATTTTAAAATAGTATTTTATCCCTCAGGGATAAGAGAAACAATAAAGCAAAGTACTTAGGCTTTTAAACCGCCTGAGTACTTTGTTTCTAAAGAAGCTGCTAAATTCTGGAAAGAAAATAGCTTATACACGGGAATAGTTCAACGGTAGAATAGAGGTCTCCAAAACCTTTGATCAGGGTTCGAATCCTTGTTCCCGTGCAAAAAATTAATTATGGCTAAAGTAGTTCAATTTATTAAAGAATCGTATGAAGAAATGACCCAGAAGGTTACTTGGCCTACATGGGGAGAATTGCAAAATTCTGCAGTGCTGGTTCTGGTAGCTTCGTTTATCATTGCATTAGTTGTTTTTGCAATGGATAAGGGATCTACTTTTGTTTTAGATACTTTTTATAAATCACTTTCTAATTAATATAGCTAAATGGACGATCAGTTAAAATGGTATGTAGTTAGGGCTGTTAGCGGAAAAGAGAAGAAGGTAAAACAGTATATCGATTCTGAAATTAGCCGTTTAGGTTTTTCTCACCTTGTACCTCAGGTATTAATCCCAATGGAGAAATACTATCAGATGAAGGAGGGAAAAAAGATTGCAAAAGAGCGTAACTTCTACCCCGGATATGTTTTAATTGAAGCAAATTTGGACGGAGAACTGGAACACATTATTAAGAACGTTAATAGTGTGATTGGTTTTTTAGGGGATAAAGGCGGAAACCCGGTACCTATGCGTCAGGCAGAGGTTAACCGTATTTTAGGTAAAGTTGATGAGATGAGCCAGCAAGGTGAAACCATGAACGTAGCTTACTATGTCGGAGAGAACATCAAAGTAATGGATGGACCATTTAATGGTTTCACCGGTGTGATCGAAGAGGTGAACGAAGAGAAGAAAAAACTAAAAGTTATGGTTAAGATTTTCGGAAGAAAAACTCCATTGGAGCTTAACTATATGCAGGTAGAAAAAGAATAGAATTCAATTCATATAAGATCTTAAATGTTACTTGCTTCCAACATTATAACATTGAGTATTAAAATTAACAAAACAGAAAATGGCAAAAGAAGTCAGTGCACTTGTTAAGTTACAGATCAAGGGTGGAGCTGCAAATCCATCGCCACCGGTAGGACCTGCGTTAGGTGCTAAAGGGGTGAACATCATGGAGTTTTGCAAACAATTCAATGCTCGTACCCAAGATAAGCCCGGTAAAGTATTACCAGTTGTAATTACTGTTTATGCTGACAAGTCTTTCGAATTTATCATCAAAACCCCTCCGGTTGCTATCCAGTTAAAGGATGCTACTAAATTAACGAGTGGTTCTGCTGAGCCCAACCGTAAGAAAGTTGGTTCGGTGACTTGGGATCAGGTTAAGTCAATTGCTGAAGATAAAATGACTGATTTAAATGCTTTCACTATCGAATCTGCAATGAGTATGGTTGCAGGTACAGCACGCAGTATGGGAATCACCGTTAGCGGTGATGCACCTTGGACAAATTAATTAACAAAAAACAGTTTACAACAGTGGCTAAATTAACAAAAAATCAAAAAAAGGCACATGCTAAACTAGAATCTGGTAAAACGTATTCTTTACAGGATGCGGCTGCTTTGGTAAAAGAGATTACTACAACTAAATTTGATGCATCGGTTGATATCGATGTAGCTTTAGGTGTAGATCCACGTAAAGCCAATCAAATGGTACGTGGTATTGCTACTTTACCACACGGTACAGGTAAAACTGTACGTGTATTAGTTCTTTGTACTCCTGATAAGGAAGAAGAGGCTAAAGCGGCAGGTGCAGATTTTGTAGGTTTAGACGAATATGTAGCCAAGATTGAAGGTGGATGGACTGATGTTGACATTATTATCACTACTCCTGCTTGTATGGCAAAAGTAGGTAAACTGGGCCGCGTTTTAGGTCCACGTAACCTTATGCCAAACCCTAAGTCAGGAACTGTTACTAACGAAGTTGGTAAAGCAGTTACTGATGTAAAAGGCGGTAAGATTGATTTTAAAGTTGACAAAAGTGGTATCATTCACGCTTCAGTAGGAAAAGTATCATTCCCAGCAGAAAAAATATATGAAAATGCATTAGAAGTACTTCAGGTAATTTCTAAGCTAAAACCATCTGCTGCAAAAGGAACTTATTTTAAGAGCATTCATGTTTCTTCAACTATGAGTCCTGGAATTGCAATCGAAACTAAATCAGTAGCGGGGATCTAATTATGAACAGAGAAGAAAAACACGAAGTCGTTTCGGCTCTTCAAGTGAAGATGCAGGAATTCGGTAACTTTTACATTACCGATACATCAAGCTTATCTGTTGAGAAAATTAACGGTATCCGTCGTAAATGTTTCGAAAGCGGGATCGAAATGCAAGTTGCTAAAAACACTTTAATCAGAAAAGCGATTGAAGGATTAGAAGGCGATGCATCAGAGATCTTTGTTGCACTTAAAGGTCAGTCAGCATTATTATTCTCAACAGTAGGTAACGGTCCAGCTAAGCTGATCAAAGCCTTGAGAAAAGGATCTGATAAACCAGTACTTAAAGCGGCATATATCGATTCAACAGTATTTGTAGGTGATAACCAATTAGATACTTTAGTAAGCTTGAAATCAAGAGAAGAGCTTATCGGAGACATCATTGGTCTATTACAATCACCAGCGAAAAATGTTATTTCGGCTTTACAGTCAGGTGGCAACACAATTGCAGGAATTGTTAAAACTCTTCAAGAAAGAGAAGGTTAAGGAACACCTTATAAGTTCAAATTATAATAAATTATTTTACGTAAATTTTTAAAATCTATAAAAATGGCAGATTTAAAAGCGTTTGCTGAGCAATTGGTAAACTTAACAGTTAAAGAAGTTAACGAATTAGCTCAAATCTTAAAAGACGAGTATGGTATCGAACCAGCTGCTGCTGCAGTTGCGATTGCAGGTCCTGCTGGTGATGCTGCTCCTGCAGCTGAAGAAAAATCAACTTTTGATGTTATCTTAAAAGAAGCTGGTGGTCAGAAATTAGCAGTTGTAAAACTGGTAAAAGACTTAACTGGTCTAGGTTTGAAAGAAGCTAAAGATTTAGTTGACGGTGCACCAAAAGAATTAAAATCAGGTGTTGCTAAAGACGAAGCTGAAGCTTTGAAAAAACAATTAGAAGAAGCTGGAGCTGTAGTTGAAATTAAGTAATAACTTAATTTTAATATAACTTTAACCATAGACTCCGACTGTATAGTCGGAGTCTATACCTGTTTATAAACATTTCATCTTGTTTGGTTGGTGAATACGTTTAACGGCAAACCAAACAAATAGTTTATTCTTAAACTAAATTAACTTTAGTCCATTGGCAAATAAAGTCGACCAAAGAGTAAATTTTGCACGTAGTAAGCACATCATAGATTACCCGGATTTTCTAGATGTACAGTTGCAATCATTCAGAGAATTTTTTCAGATCGAAACAACTTCAGATAACCGTCACACAGAGGGTCTATTTAAGGTGTTTGCTGAAAACTTCCCAATCACAGATTCTAGAAACATCTTTGTTTTAGAATTCCTAGATTATTTTATTGATCCACCTCGTTATGATATACCTGAGTGTATTGACCGTGGGTTAACGTATAGTGTTCCATTAAAAGCGAAGCTGAAACTTTCTTGTAATGATGCAGAACACGAAGATTTTGAAACCATCATTCAAGATGTGTACCTGGGAACCATACCATATATGACTCCAAAAGGTACCTTCGTGATCAACGGTGCAGAGCGCGTAATTGTTTCTCAATTACACAGGTCGCCAGGTGTGTTCTTCGGCCAAAGCCGTCACACAAATGGAACTAAGCTTTATTCTGCCCGTGTGATTCCTTTCAAAGGTTCATGGATCGAGTTTGCTACTGACGTGAATAACGTCATGTATGCGTACATCGACCGTAAGAAAAAATTCCCGGTAACCACTTTATTGCGTGCGATCGGTTATGATTCTGATAAAGACATCCTTGAATTGTTTGATCTTGCTGATGAAGTAAAAGTTAGCAAATCAGGTTTAAAGAAATTCATCGGACGTAAACTTGCTGCAAGGGTATTAAGAAAATGGGTTGAAGATTTTGTGGATGAAGATACCGGTGAGGTAGTTTCCATAGATCGTAACGAAGTGATCTTAGACAGGGATACTGTTTTAGAAGATGACCATATTGATATGATCATTGACGCAGGCGTTAAAACGATCATCTTATCTAAAGATGATGGTGCCAGTCAGGCTGATTATACCATTATCTATAATACTTTACAAAAAGATACTTCAAACTCTGAAAAAGAGGCTGTTGAAAACATCTATCGTGCTTTGCGTAACGCGGAACCACCTGATGAGGAAACTGCAAGAGGTATCATTGAGCGTTTGTTCTTCTCGGATAAACGTTATGACTTAGGAGATGTAGGTAGATACCGCATCAACCGTAAGTTGAAAATGGATACTCCTGATCATGTAAAGGTATTGACAAAAGCAGATATCATTGCGATTGTTAAGTATCTGATCAAACTGATCAACTCTAAAGAAGAAGTGGATGATATTGATCACTTGTCGAACCGTCGTGTTCGTACAGTAGGTGAGCAATTGTACGCTCAATTTGGTGTTGGTTTAGCACGTATGGCCCGTACCATTCGCGAGCGTATGAACATTCGTGATAACGAGGTATTTACTCCAACAGATTTGATTAATGCCCGTACTTTATCGTCGGTAATTAACTCTTTCTTCGGAACAAACCAGTTGTCGCAGTTCATGGACCAGACAAACCCTCTGGCAGAGATTACGCACAAGCGTCGTCTTTCAGCCTTAGGTCCAGGTGGTCTTTCACGTGAGCGTGCCGGTTTCGAGGTGCGTGACGTTCACTACACTCACTACGGTCGTCTTTGTACGATTGAAACTCCTGAGGGACCAAACATTGGTTTGATCTCGTCTCTTTGCGTTCACGCGAAGATCAATAACTTAGGTTTCATTGAAACCCCTTACAAAAAAGTTAAAGACGGTATCGTTCAGGTTGATGAGGAAGTGATTTACCTGTCTGCAGAAGATGAAGACGGTAAAACTATTGCACAAGCGAATGCTGCTTATGATGATCAAGGTAATTTCACCACTACCCGTGTTAAAGCACGTTATGAGGGTGACTTCCCGGTTATTGAGCCTGAGAAATTAGACTTAATGGACGTGGCACCTAATCAGATTACTTCAATCGCTGCTTCGTTGATTCCTTTCCTTGAGCATGATGATGCGAACAGGGCCCTGATGGGATCCAACATGCAACGTCAGGCCGTACCATTGTTACGTCCTGAGGCACCAATCGTTGGTACAGGTTTGGAAGGTCGCGTAGCCCGCGATTCAAGAACACTGATCAATGCTGAAGGTGACGGTGTAGTAGAATATGTAGATGCAAATGAGATCACCATTAAATATGTACGTAACGATTCAGATCGTTTGGTTTCATTCGAAGGTGATAGCAAAACTTATAAATTAATCAAATTCAAGAAAACCAACCAGAATACTTGTATCAACTTAAAACCAATCGTTAAGAGAGGTCAGAAAGTGGTGAAAGGACAGGTACTATGTGAAGGTTATGCAACTGAAAATGGTGAGCTGGCATTAGGAAGAAACTTAAAAGTCGCTTTCATGCCTTGGCAAGGGTATAACTTTGAGGATGCGATCGTAATTAACGAACGTATTGTTCGTGAAGATATCTTTACTTCACTACACATTGAAGAGTTTGAATTGGAAGTACGTGATACAAAACGTGGAGAAGAGGAATTAACACCGGATATCCCTAACGTTTCTGAAGAAGCTACTAAAGATTTAGATGAAAACGGTATCATCCGTGTAGGTGCTGAAGTTAAAGAAGGAGACATCCTTATTGGTAAGATCACTCCTAAAGGAGAATCTGATCCTTCGCCGGAAGAGAAATTACTACGTGCGATCTTTGGAGATAAAGCAGGTGATGTGAAAGATGCATCATTGAAAACACCTCCATCTATCAAAGGTGTGGTAATTGATACCAAGTTATTCTCAAGAGCTAAGAAAACTACTAAAGCTGAAGAAAAAGCAGCGATAGAGAAATTAGATAAGAGATATGACCTTGCTACTACTAACCTGAAAAATGAACTGGTAGATAAATTGTTCCAGATTGTGAATGGTAAAACATCTCAGGGTGTATTCAACGTTTACAAGGAACTTTTATTCCCTAAAGGAGCTAAGTTCACTCAGAAAAGTTTAGCTGATCTGGAATATGCGCACATCAATCCATACAAATGGACTACTGATGATGACAAAAATGACCAGATTAAATTGCTGTTGCACAACTACGGTATTCGTGTGAACGAAGAATTAGGTGCGTACAAACGTGATAAATTCGCCATCAGTGTTGGTGATGAATTGCCTTCAGGTATTGTGCAGATGGCAAAGGTTTATGTAGCTAAAAAACGTAAATTAAAAGTAGGTGATAAGATGGCTGGTCGTCACGGTAATAAGGGTATTGTAGCCCGTATCGTTCGTGATGAAGATATGCCATTCTTAGAAGATGGAACACCTGTTGATATCGTGTTGAACCCACTGGGTGTACCTTCACGTATGAACTTGGGTCAGATCTACGAAACTGTATTGGCATGGGCCGGTAAAGAACTGGGTGTGAAATTCGCAACTCCGATCTTTGATGGTGCTAAACATGACGAGGTAGAAGAGTGGATTGCTAAAGCCGGTGTACCAGCTTCTGGTAGAACTTATTTACATAATGGTTTGACGGGTGAGAAATTTGACCAGCCAACAACAGTAGGTATTATCTACATGTTGAAATTAGGGCACATGGTTGATGATAAGATGCACGCCCGTTCAATCGGACCATACTCATTGATTACACAACAACCATTGGGTGGTAAAGCTCAATTCGGGGGTCAGCGTTTTGGTGAGATGGAGGTTTGGGCATTAGAGGCATTTGGTGCTGCTAATATCCTGCAGGAGATCTTAACTGTTAAGTCAGATGATGTGATCGGTAGGGCCAAAACTTATGAGGCGATTGTAAAAGGCGAAAACCTTCCTACGCCAGGTGTACCAGAATCGTTTAACGTATTGGTACATGAGTTACGTGGATTAGGTCTAGATATTACGTTAGACTAATGTTGAAAGTTATTTTGCCGGGATGCCGTTAAGGCTTCGTCTGAAAAGCATCCCGGCTTTTTAAATTTTTCAACTTTCAAACAAAAGAGCTATGTCTTACAAAAAGGATAATAAATTAAAAAGCAATTTCACCTCGATCACCATTAGTTTGGCATCGCCGGAGGCTATTTTAGAGCGCTCCAGTGGTGAGGTGTTAAAACCTGAGACTATCAATTACCGTACTTACAAACCTGAGCGTGATGGTTTGTTCTGCGAGCGTATTTTTGGTCCGGTAAAAGATTACGAATGTCATTGCGGTAAATATAAACGTATCCGTTATAAGGGGATCGTTTGTGACCGTTGTGGTGTTGAGGTAACGGAAAAGAAAGTACGTAGAGAGCGTATGGGACACATCAATTTGGTGGTTCCTGTTGCGCATATCTGGTATTTCCGCTCCCTGCCAAATAAAATTGGATACCTGTTAGGATTGCCTACAAAGAGATTAGACCTGATCATTTACTACGAGCGTTATGTAGTAATTCAGCCTGGTTTCATGGCAGAAGAAGGTATTCAATACATGGATTTCTTAACTGAAGAGGAATATCTTGATATTCTGGATAAGTTGCCTAAAGAAAACCAATATTTAGACGATAAAGACCCTAATAAATTCATCGCCAAAATGGGTGCTGAAGCATTAGAGGATTTATTGAAACGTATTGATTTAGATACTTTATCATATAATCTGCGTCACCAAGCTGCAAACGAAACTTCTCAGCAACGTAAAAACGAAGCTTTGAAACGTTTACAGGTAGTGGAGGCTTTCCGTGGTGCAAGAACCCGTATTGAGAATAACCCAGAGTGGATGATCATTAAGATTGTTCCTGTTATTCCACCGGAATTGCGTCCGTTGGTTC
This sequence comes from Pedobacter caeni, assembly GCF_900129215.1. GTDB lineage: Bacteria > Bacteroidota > Bacteroidia > Sphingobacteriales > Sphingobacteriaceae > Pedobacter > Pedobacter caeni. The sequence goes on from NZ_FQUQ01000003.1 coordinate 899,460, forward strand.
CATTGGAAGGTGGTCGTTTTGCGACTTCAGATCTAAACGATTTGTATCGTCGTGTGATTATCCGTAACAACCGTTTGAAACGTTTGATCGAGATCAAAGCGCCGGAAGTAATCTTACGTAACGAAAAACGTATGTTACAGGAAGCGGTAGATTCGTTGTTCGATAACTCACGTAAAGTAAATGCGGTTAAAACTGAAGGTAACCGTGCTTTGAAATCTCTTTCAGACATCCTGAAAGGTAAACAAGGTCGTTTCCGTCAGAATTTATTAGGTAAACGTGTGGATTATTCTGCCCGTTCGGTAATTGTTGTAGGTCCAAACCTTAAATTACATGAATGCGGTTTACCTAAGGATATGGCTGCTGAGCTTTTCAAACCGTTTATCATTCGCAAGATGATTGAAAGGGGTATCGTTAAGACAGTGAAATCTGCAAAGAAAATTGTAGACAGAAAAGACCCTTTAGTGTGGGATATTCTGGAGAATGTTTTAAAAGGACACCCTGTATTACTGAATCGTGCGCCTACGTTGCACAGACTGGGTATCCAGTCGTTCCAACCTAAATTGGTAGAAGGTAAAGCAATCCAGTTACACCCGTTAGTATGTACCGCATTTAACGCGGATTTTGACGGTGACCAGATGGCAGTACATTTACCATTAGGGCACGCCGCAATCTTAGAAGCACAGGTATTAATGCTTGCTGCACACAACATTCTGAACCCGGCAAACGGAACTCCGATCACTGTACCTTCACAGGATATGGTTTTGGGTCTTTATTATATTACTAAAGGCCGTAGAACTGACGCTCAGCGTGTAGTTAAGGGACAAGATTTCTCTTTCTACTCTCCGGAAGAAGTGATCATTGCTTACAATGAAAAACAAATCGATCTTCATGCATTTATCAAGGTTAAGGTAAATGTGAAATTAGAAGATGGAACAATCGTTAATAAATTGTTGGAAACTACTGTAGGTCGTGTACTATTTAATCAAATGGTTCCGGCAGAAGTAGGATATATCAATGAACTGCTGACTAAAAAATCTCTTAGAGATATCATTGGTCATGTGGTGAAAATTACCGGAATGGCCCGTGCATCAAGATTCCTTGATGATATTAAAGAGCTAGGTTTCCAAATGGCATTCAGAGGAGGTTTATCATTTAATTTACAAGATGTGAACATTCCTGTGGAGAAACATGCTTTATTAGAGCAGGCTTCTGCCGAGGTTGATGAGGTAAGGAATAACTATAACATGGGATTCATTACCAACAACGAGCGTTACAACCAAATTATCGATATCTGGACTCGTATCAATAACCGTTTAACATCATTCGTGATGACTCAGTTATCAAGCGATAACCAAGGTTTCAACTCTGTTTACATGATGTTGGACTCTGGAGCCCGTGGTTCGAAAGAGCAGATTCGCCAGTTATGCGGTATGCGTGGTTTGATGGCTAAGCCTCAGAAATCAGGTTCAGGTGGTGAGATTATCGAAAACCCGATTCTTTCGAACTTTAAAGAAGGATTATCGGTATTAGAGTACTTTATTTCTACCCACGGTGCGCGTAAAGGTTTGGCGGATACGGCGTTAAAAACAGCTGATGCGGGTTACTTAACACGTCGTTTACATGATGTGGCCCAGGATATGATCGTTAATGCAGAAGATTGTGGTACTTTAAGAGGTATGTACACAACTGCATTGAAAGATAATGAAGACATCGTTGAGCCGTTATACGACAGGTTATTAGGCCGTATCTCTCTGCATGATGTATTCAATCCATTGGATGGTGCATTATTAGTAGGTGCTGGTCAGGATATCGACGAAGATATTGCTAAAGCAATTGAAGAGTCTCCGTTAGAAGGCGTTGAAATTCGTTCGGTATTAACCTGCGAAAACAAACGTGGTGTTTGTGCACTTTGCTACGGACGTAACTTAGCTACTGGTAAACGTGTTCAGAAAGGTGAAGCTGTCGGTGTAATTGCTGCACAGTCAATCGGTGAGCCGGGTACACAGTTAACGCTACGTACGTTCCACGTTGGGGGTACTGCATCGAACATCGCTGCAGAGTCTCAATTGACAGCTAAATTTGATGGTATCATAGAATTTGAAAATGTTCGTACGGTTGAGAACGATACTGAAGAAGGTGTAAAACAAATTGTTTTAGGTCGTTCAGGAGAGTTCAAAATTGTTGAGCCTGGTACAAATAAAGTGATTATGACCAATAACATTCCTTATGGTTCATTCTTATATGTTGAGGATGGAGCTAAAATCACTAAAGGTGACAGGATTTGTTCATGGGATCCATATAATGCGGTAATTATCTCTGAGTTCGCTGGTAAAATCGAATTTGACGCTATCGTTGAAGGTGTAACCTTCCGTGAAGAGTCGGATGAGCAAACTGGTCACCGTGAGAAAGTAATTATCGATACACGTGATAAAACTAAAAACCCTTCTGTACGGGTTGTGGATAAAAAAGGTGAATTGATCAGAGGATACAACATCCCTGTAGGTGCCCACATCGCAATTGATGAAGGTGATGCAGTTAAAACTGGTCAGATCCTTGTTAAGATTCCTCGTGCAACTGGTAAAACAAGAGATATCACGGGTGGTTTACCACGTGTAACGGAGCTTTTCGAAGCACGTAACCCTTCAAATCCTGCTGTAGTAACAGAGATTGATGGTGTGGTAACTTTAGGTGGTGTTAAACGTGGTAACCGTGAGATGACTATCGAATCTAAAGACGGAGAAGTTAAAAAATACCTTGTTCCATTGTCTAAACACATCCTGGTTCAGGATAATGACTTTGTGAAAGCTGGTATGCCTCTATCTGATGGTTCTATCTCTCCTGCAGATATCTTAGCGATTAAAGGCCCTGCGGCTGTACAGGAATACTTAGTAAATGGTATCCAGGAGGTTTATCGTTTACAAGGTGTGAAAATCAATGATAAACACTTTGAGGTGATTGTACACCAGATGATGCAGAAAGTTCACATTGAAGATCCGGGAGATACCACTTTCTTAGAGAACAACTCTGCAGATCGTTGGGACTTCATGATCGAGAATGACGAGATCTATGACAAAAAAGTTGTTGTTGATGCCGGTGATTCTAACGCTGTGAAACCTGGACAGATTCTTTCTCTACGTAAACTAAGAGATGAAAATTCTCAATTGAAACGTAAAGATCTGAAACAAATTGAAGTTCGTGATGCAAGACCTGCAACTGCGAGTTCAATGTTACAAGGTATTACACGTGCTTCATTAGGAACGAAATCGTTCATCTCTGCAGCATCATTCCAGGAAACTACAAAAGTGTTAAACGAAGCAGCAATTGCTGGTAAACGTGATAACATGCTTGGATTAAAAGAAAACGTAATTGTTGGACACTTAATTCCTTCAGGTACAGGTGTACGTGGATATGAGCGTATCATTGTAGGTTCTCAGGAAGAATACGATAAATTATTAGCTTCGAAACAAGAAGAAGTAGATGCTTAATATTTAAAATATCTTTTGAAAATTCCCCCTTCTGATAAAGTCGGGGGATTTTTTTTTTGGATCGAATTACCTCGGTAATGATTAAAGAAGTAGTTTTGTATTATGGAAGAACAGCACAACGATCACCAGCTAAACATTGAACTTTCTGAAGAAGTAGCAGAAGGGATCTTTTCAAACCTTGCTATTATTACACATTCTAATACTGAATTTGTACTGGATTTCATCAGGGTAATGCCTGGGGTACCTAAAGCAAGAGTAAAGTCAAGGATTATCCTGACACCTGAGCATGCCAAAAGATTGATGGTAGCGATGCAGGACAACCTGGAAAAATATGAAGCTGCGCATGGAAGGATTAAGACACAGGAAGAGCCTCCGGGATTTCCGATGAACTTTGGCGGACCAACGGCTCAGGCCTAAGAATTTAAAATTTTATCAATATGAAGGATGACCGCTTTGCTTTCAGTCGGTTCAAACCAGGCAGTGCTGTCATCCCTTCTAAACCAGGTGAGCTGGCGTTTTGCAAAACGTCTTGTATTTTGTTTGATCTGATCTACAGCAGTGTCCAGTGTAATGTTACCATCCAGGTAATCGAATAACTCTGAATAGCCAACTGTATTTAATGCATTGTATTTCCGATATGCCTGAAGTCCTTTTACTTCTTCCAGAAGCCCGGCTTCCATCATTTTATCGACCCTGAGATTAATCCGCTGATATAAGGCCGTACGGTCCATGTTCAAGCCTATTTTGATGATGTTGAATGGACGTTGTTTCTTGCTGTTCGTTTGATAAGAAGAGAGCTTCTCGCCTATAGAAAGGAAAAATTCCAGACCCCTGACCATCCGTTGAGGATTGGATTGGTCTACCTTTTCATAATACTCCGGATCGTGGGTTTTCAGCTGTTGCCTGATAGATTCGATCCCATTTGTTTCCAGTTCTTGTTTTAATTTTTCACGGATGTTCAGGTCAGTATCCGGAAGGTGATCCAGGCCGTTGCATACGGCATCGATATATAAACCGGATCCGCCGACCATAATCAGCAGATCCTGTTTTTTAAATAGCTCCTCCATCAATTGGAGGGCTTGTATTTCAAAGTCGCCTGTACTGAAGAGTGTTTCAATACTATGGGAATCGATAAAATGATGTGTTGCCGCTGCTAATTCTTCCGGGGAAGGTTTTGCGGTTCCTATTTCCATCTCTTTAAAGAACTGACGGGAATCTGCCGAAATAATTTCTGTAGAAAAGTGTCTGGCCAGGTCAATGGCCAGTGCAGTCTTTCCTATTCCGGTAGGGCCGACAATTACAATTAAAGTTTTATCCAATGCCATGTCCGGGCACTAATAATCTTCTTTGCTGTCGTACTCTTCGTCTTCGTAGCTATCGTCACTTCCAAATTCATCCGAATCATCTGAATCTTCTTCGGCATCATCATCAATCGTTTTTTCTTCTGTATTGATGCCTCTTCCGCCCATTGCTTCAATCTCTTCTGTATCTTCAGGAACAAAGTCCATCTCATTCAGAAAATCAAATTCTGTTGATTCAGGGGTAGAGGATACAGCAACGGCACCAAAATTATCCTTGTCGATGATTTTAGGCGCTTCTCCGGTACTTTTAACCAATACAGGGTATTCGAGATTAGGATCGGTTTCCAGAATGATCTTGATGAGTTCTACGTGAAAGTCGAAGGGACGATCAAAGTTGTAGATATAATAAAATTTCTGATGTGGATCTTCAATAAAACTGCTCAGTTTAGCCTTTTCCATTAAGGTAACCCCTCTGTCGGTTTTACGTTGGGTAGGCAGGTAAGCAATTTCATCCCCTTTGATCCAGTGATCAGTACTCACATAAAAGGAAGAAGATTTTTCAGCAGAATATCCTGTTGAGCGATGTACTGCACGATGTAAATCTTCAAATGTCTGGTTTGATTTTATATCGATTTCCCTTACTACTTCATCGAAATCTTCAAAACTTATTCTAAATCTATAAATTGCCATCTGAGCTTTTTTTCTAGCTATAAAATTAAAAAATATTATCTATAATTTGTGTTCGTGCCTTTGGGGTGTATCAGTGCTTTACAGGCAGAAGACCAAATTCTTTGGCTTTCTTTAGCATGAACTGTAACGCTTCTTCGTAGGTATTTGTTATTTCGCCTTCCAGGATTGCTTCCCGGATGGCATTTTTGATCAGTCCTACTTCTTTGCCTGCCCCCAGACCGAAGATCTCCATGATGTCATTACCGGTAATCGGAGGTTGCCAGTTTCTGATCTTATCACGTTCTTCAACATCTTTGAGTTTCTGTTTTACCAGTTCAAAGTTATTGCGGTACTTTTTTACTTTGTACTCGTTTTTGGTTGTGACATCCGCATTGCAGAGCATCATCAGACTTTCAATATCTTCTCCTGCATCGAATAACAGCCTTCTAACTGCAGAGTCCGTGACCACTTCCTGAGCCAGGACAATCGGGCGAAGGTGGAGTTGAACCAGCTTTTGCACCAATTTCATTTTCTCGTTCAGGGGAAGTTTCAGCTGGTTAAAGATCTGGGGCACCATCCTTGCGCCTTTATCTTCGTGTCCATGGAAAGTCCAGCCATGACCTTCTTCAAAACGTTTTGTTGCCGGTTTGGCGATGTCATGAAGAATGGCTGCCCAACGGAGCCAAAGATCGTCTGTTGCCAGACAAATATTGTCCAATACTTGTAAAGTATGGTAAAAATTGTCTTTATGTCCTTTCCCATTGATGAAATCCACGCCATAAAGGTTGGCCATCTGCGGAAAGATAAGCTGTAAAAGCCCCGTGTCAAACAAATATTTAAAACCTATGGATGGCACTTTGGAAAGAATGATCTTATTGAGCTCATCAGTGATGCGCTCTTTAGAGACAATCGAAATTCTTTCTTTTTGCTTCTTAATGGCATTGATGGCATTTTCGTCGATGCTGAAATCCAGTTGGGTTGCAAAGCGAATCGCCCTCATCATCCTCAATGGATCATCTGAAAAAGTGATTTCAGGATCAAGGGGAGTTTTAATGAGTTTATTTTCCATGTCCGTGGTGCCGCCGAAAGGGTCTACCAGTTGTCCGTAATTTTCTTTATTCAGGGAGATAGCGAGGGCATTGATGGTAAAATCCCTTCTCAGCTGGTCATCCTGAATGGTTCCGTTTTCTACAATTGGTTTACGGGAATCTGAGCGGTAAGATTCTTTTCTTGCTCCTACAAATTCGATCTCCAGATCTTTGGTTTTTAACATGGCAGTACCAAAGTTTTTGAATACTGCAACCTTGGTTTTTAGCGCTTTACCTGCTAACTCAGCGAAGTCAATGCCATTTCCCAATACCACAATATCAATGTCTTTAGAAGGTCTTTTTAAAAAAATATCGCGCACATACCCACCTATCACGTATGCTTCAATCTGATGTGTTTGAGCAATATCGGCAAGGACTTTAAATACTGACTGTTGTAAATGTTTTTCCATTAATGAGTTACAAAAGTAATAAAACTTACTTTCTAATAAAGGAAAATTGCCCTCCGGGCGCTAATTTCATTATGGTGGAAGGTTTTTTAGGGCTTTGAAGCTCTTGTTCCCAATCTACTATGTAATCTACAGCGGCTTTGATTTCTTCTTCAATTTCGTCAAATATAAGGGGAGAAGGAGATCCTGATTTATTGGCAGAGGTAGAAGTAATGGGCTTTCTGAACCTTTGAATAAGCTGTTGACAAAAGTCGTGTTTTACAATCCTGATGCCTACACTTCCATCTTCATTGATGACATTCTTTGCCAGATTCTTTGCACCTGAAAAGATAATTGTCAATGGATTTTCTGCGTACTCGATCAGGTCGTAAGCCACATCCGGGATTTCCGTTACATAACTTTGCAATTTGGAATCGTTATCCAACAGGATGATAAAGCTTTTATCAGCAGAACGGTTTTTAATCGCATTAATCTTCTCTACAGCGGCCTCATTGGTCGCATCGCATCCTAATCCCCAAACGGTATCGGTTGGATAAAGGATAACCCCCCCATCTTTTAAAATATTAAGGGCTTTTTCAATTTCTGTTCTAAGCATAAAACTGTTATTTCTGGTGACTGGAAAGCACCTGGGTGTACACTTTCATCAGGTCTTCGGCGATGACCCGGGTATCGAATTTTTGAACGTATTCCAGTCCCTTTATTTTCATTTGTTCAGCAAGGGTGGGATCGTTCAGTACGCCATTAATGGCGGTAGCTAAAGTGGCATGGTCAAATGGCGCTACATACAGGCTGTTTTCACCACCTGCCTCTTCCAGACAGGAACCCGTTGCCGCGATCACTGGAACGCCGGAGTATAATGCTTCTATAATCGGGATCCCAAAACCTTCATATATGGATGGGTATATAAATGCACTTGCCATCTGGTAGATAGAAGGAAGCTCATCAAATGGCACATTTTGAAGGAAATGTACCCTGTCTTTTAAGCCAAGGCGATCGATTTCTTTATACACCAGTTCGGTATAAGCGGTTCTTTTTCCAACCACCACAAGTTGGTAATCCGGATCAATCTCCGGCAATGCTTTAACTAAAGTCAGCAGGTTTTTCCGGGTTTCTATCGTTCCGACATTCAGAATGTATTTGGGAGGTAGATTATTTCTGGTTCTTGTATCCTGTTTTACTTTTTCTGATGATGGAGACTTAAAGCTATCATCGCAGCTCTGGTAGATGACTTCAATCTTATCAGGATCAGTATGGAAAAACTCAATGATGTCTCTTTTTGTACATTCACTGATGGCCACTATTTTGTCTGCATGTTTGCAGGAGTAGCGGGCTTTTAGTTTATATATGAACCTATCGATCCGTCCAAAATACTTTGGGAACCTCAAAAAGATCAGGTCATGGATGGTCACCATACTGCGGATACCCGAATTTTGGATGCCTAAGGGGATTTCATGACTTAAGCCATGAAAAAGTTCAATATTGTCTTTTGATAACTGCTTTTTTATTCCTGAGGTTCTCCAGAGTAGTCCGGGTTGATCAGGAAGCTCAGCCTGGATGCCCCTTAGATTTAAGAAATGCCTGATTTGTGGATGTTCTTTTATTTTGGGGCTGTATACAAAGTATTGGTTTTGAGGGAAAAATTCAGCGAGCTGAGCAATTAATGATCTGCTGTAATTTCCCAGTCCTGTTAAGTTGTTTGTTGCTCTTTTTCCGTCAAAACCAATCTTCATTATATTATACCGCTACATTGTTTTCTCTTAATGCATCATTAAGGGAAGTCTTTTTATCTGTAGATTCTTTACGTTGACCAATAATCAATGCACATGGAACCTGGAATTCTCCTGCAGGGAATTTCTTCGCATAGCTACCAGGAATTACCACTGAACGTGCAGGAACAATCCCTTTGTATTCTACCGGAGTGCTTCCTGTTACATCGATGATTTTTGTAGAGGCAGTCAATACTACGTTTGCACCAAGAACTGCTTCTCTCTCTACACGTACACCTTCCACAACGATTGCTCTGGAACCAAGGAAACAATTGTCTTCGATGATTACCGGAGCAGCCTGAATCGGTTCTAAAACACCACCAATACCTACACCACCACTTAAGTGAACATGTTTTCCGATTTGTGCACATGAACCTACAGTAGCCCAGGTATCGACCATTGTACCTTCGTCTACATAAGCACCAATATTTACATAAGAAGGCATCATGATCACACCTTTAGCTAAATAAGCGCCATAACGTGCGATACCATGAGGAACAACCCTCACACCTAATTCTTTATAATTGGTTTTCAATTTCATTTTATCATGAAACACAAAAGGACCAACTTCAATTTCTTTCATCTCTCTGATTGGAAAATAAAGGATTACTGCCTTTTTGATCCACTCATTCACTCCCCATGAGTTAAGTACCGGCTCAGCAACGCGCATTTCACCTTTATCTAACTGCATAATCACCGTTTCTATTGCTTCGCAATATTCACTATATTCTAATAAAGTTCTGTCTTCCCAAGCGGCCTCTACTAACTTTTTTAATTGTGCTATCATGTTGTAAGTTATTTTTTGACAAAATAAATCAATTTTATGTATAGACCATTGTTTTCTATAATGTATTTTTGATTTTTTATGGCAGAGCAGGAAAAATTACGGATAGATAAGTACTTATGGGCGATCAGATTATTTAAAACCAGGAGCTTGGCGACAGAGGCTTGCAAGGCCGGTCGGATTAAGTTTAATGGTCAGAATCTGAAAGCATCAGCAGTCGTTAAACCTGGGGATGTGTACCAGGTATCCAAGGGAATAGAGAAGAAAGTGATTGAAGTGGTAGAGCTTTTATACAATAGGGTAGAGGCAAAAATTGCGGTGACGAAGTATAAAGACATCACTCCGGAAGAAGAAACTTATGGCTTTAAAAGCATGTTTCATGCTCCTACGCTGAAAAGGGACCGTGGAACAGGAAGACCGACAAAGAAAGATCGCAGGGAGACCGATGCCCTTACGGATGATCTTTTTAAGGAGGAGGAATAAATCAGGATTGATCAACCAGTCTCATTCTATAAGCCTGCATGGCTGTTTTGCCGAGTTTTTTTATCAATTGATAATTGGCTACGGCTCCCACAGCTGCCCCAACAACGGGTAGGAGTTGCGCCATTTTGGCGAGGTCAATATAATCCCGGTATTCCTGCTGAAAGGTCTTCCAGTCAAAGCTTTCGGAATTTTCCGGAAGGATATGGAGTTTCTGGTCCCAGTTTTCCATATGCATGAAAATTTTAGTGCGGCCATGCTGACTGGAAAAAGCTAACTGAAAGATGTAGAGAATGTACAGGCGTTCCCGGTAATCTTTAACATCAAAGCCATAAAGGGCTGCAATTTCAAAAAGCATTTTCATCTTTATGCCAATCAATACCGGGAAATCAGCCATGCTCATGAGGAAACCACCAGCACCGGTAATTCCTCCTTCTGCGGCTCCGGTTTTACAATAACTATCGATTTTTTGTTTCACCAGCGCCTCTCTGTGGATCAGACTCGTTTCCAAAGGAGGGACAGTAGAGGTGGTATACGTGGAGCCATAGAGCACAGCCTGGACCATTTTCTTGATCGTCACGGTAATTGCAGTATGTACCTTTTCAGGAATATAACTGTTGATTTTCTTTTGAATGTTGTTGGTGAGTTTATTCAAAAGAGATGGCTTCTCCATCATTTCCTTTTTCCAGAAATGAAGTTCTATCCTGATATTTTCCTGATGTTTGTCCATGGTTAATAGTCTGTTTTCAATGGGGATTTTTCCCAGAGCCGGAAGGCCTGTTGTGCTTCATTTCTCATCATCTGATGGATGGGTAAGCTACGTTTCGACATTGGCTTTTCAATTTCATCGTAAATGAACTTGTCGTCGAAGCCGATATTGGCAGCATCTACTTTGGTGTTGGCATAATAGATGGTGTCAATTCTTGCCCAATAAATGGCACTGAGGCACATCGGACAAGGTTCACAACTGGTGTAAACCAGGCATCCGCTCAGATCGAACGTTTTTAGTTTTTTGCAGGCTAAACGGATTGCAGCTACTTCTGCATGAGCCGTCGGGTCGTTGGTGGTTGTTACTTTATTGCCGCTTTTGGCGATGATTTTGCCATCTTTTACAATTACAGCACCAAAGGGGCCTCCAAGTCCTTCAGTTACATTTTTCTCTGAAAGACTGATGGCAAGTTTCATGAATTTATTGTGTGGGTTGCTTTCTTTTACCGGCATAACTGTACTTTTTATTGATTTCTGTTGTTTTATCTGCCTGCTTTACGGACAGGGCATTGCTTTAGCCAATTTTATAGCGCAAAAAAAATGCCCCGAATAACCAGGGCATTTCTCTTCTTAAAAGAAGGAATTATTTTTTATCTTTTGTATAAGCTTCGTTTAATCCTACGATCACTTCGCTGGTTACATCTAAAGACTCATCTGCGAAAAGGATTGCACTGTTACCTTTAGAGTAAGTCAATACCATTTTGAAACCTTTTCCTTTTGCATAAGTTTTCAGGTATTCCGCAACTTTGTCATATAGTTTTTCATTCTCAGAAGCCTGCTCATTTTGAAGTGCAGCACCTGCATTTTGAGAATAAGCTTGTAATTCCTGTTGTTTACGTGCTAATCTTTCTTCAGTAGATGCGCGTTGATCTGCAGGTAAAGTACTTTGTTGTTGCTGATACTGGGCTACTTCACGCTGGAAAGCCTGTTGTTTAGAAGCAAGATCCGTTTGAGCTGTTTTTGACTTTGCATCAAGTTTAGTTTTTAAGTCTTTGAAATACTGATATTTTGTTAAAAGGGAATCAGAATTTACATAGACGATTTTCTCTGCGCTTGTCACCGTGGCCGACTCAGATTTGGTAGCAGGTGTACTGGTGTTTTCTTTGTTTTGGCAAGAAGCCATTACGGAAACTAATGCAACTGCAGTAGCAATGCTGCCAAGTTTTAATGTTGATCTTTTCATCTAATGATTATAATTGATATTTTATTTTAATTTTTGGTTCCCAGCATCCTTACAGGCAGTTTAAGCCTTGTTTTTTAGGATGTCCACTCCATTTTTGGCGGATAAATTTCAACAAATATAAAATTTCAAAATTAGTATCCTAAAGAACTGTGATTTTTAGCCTTGTTTTTAGGGCTTTTATGGGTAGATAGTTATCCACATTTGCGGTTAATTGCCCTAAAATGGTTATCTTTGAGTCTAATTGTTTTATTAAAAATATGAGCGAAGAAAAGGATCCAAAGTCAAATTATTCGGCAGATAATATACAGGTATTAGAAGGTTTAGAAGCGGTGCGTAAGCGCCCTTCGATGTATATAGGAGACACCGGAGTAAAAGGATTACATCATTTAGTTTACGAAGTAGTAGATAACTCTATAGATGAGGCGTTGGCAGGTCATGCTGACACGATATATGTAAATATTCTTAAAGACAACTCGATCAGGGTTGAAGATAACGGGCGTGGTATTCCAACCGGAATTATGCAGAAAGAGCAAAAATCAGCTCTGGAAATTGTAATGACGGTATTACACGCCGGTGGTAAATTTGATAAGGACACTTATAAAGTTTCCGGTGGTCTGCATGGTGTGGGGGTAAGTTGCGTGAACGCATTATCAACACATTTAAAAGCAGAAGTTCATCGTGAAGGGAAATTGTGGGAACAGGAATACGAAAAAGGGAAACCTCAGTATGATGTTAAAGTGGTTGGAGAGACTGATAAGAGAGGAACGGTAATTACGTTTACTCCTGATCCGGAAATCTTTACTCAGACTACAGAGTACCGTTACGATACTTTAGCCGGCAGGTTAAGGGAATTGTCTTTCCTGAATAAAGGAATTAAGCTAACCCTTACTGATGAGCGCGAGCTTGATGACGAAGGAAATCCGATTTCGGAACTTTTTCATTCAGAAGGTGGGTTGAAAGAATTTGTTCAGTTTTTAGATGGAGGTCGTCCTTCACTGATTGCAGAGCCGATTTATGTAGAAGGAATTAAAAATGGAATTCCTGTAGAGCTTGCTTTACAATACAACGATAGTTATGCAGAAAATGTACACTCTTATGTGAATAACATCAATACACATGAGGGAGGTACACATATTGCGGGTTTCAGAAGAGGTTTAACCAGAACATTGAAAGCTTATGCTGATAAATCAGGATTGCTTAAAAACGTGAAATTTGAGATCACTGGTGATGACTTTAGAGAAGGTTTAACTGCGGTTATTTCTGTAAAAGTGCAAGAACCACAGTTTGAAGGCCAGACGAAAACAAAGTTGGGTAACTCTGAGGTAATGGGTGCAGTTGATGTAGCCGTTGGTGAAGCGTTAAGTAACTATCTGGAAGAATATCCAAGAGAAGCAAAGCTGATTGTAAATAAGGTGATTCTTGCTGCTACGGCCCGCGCTGCTGCTCGTAAGGCTCGTGAGATGGTTCAACGTAAGAGTGTAATGGGTGGTTCAGGCCTTCCGGGAAAACTTGCCGATTGTTCTGATAGCGATCCGGAAAAATGTGAGATATACCTGGTGGAGGGAGACTCCGCGGGTGGAACTGCCAAACAAGGCAGGGACCGTAATTTCCAGGCTATCCTTCCTTTGAAAGGTAAGATTCTGAACGTGGAAAAAGCAATGGAACATAAGATCTATGAGAACGACGAGATTAAGAATATGTTTACAGCGCTTGGTGTAAGTATAGGAACACCGGAAGATGATAAAGCTTTAAATTTAACGAAGCTGCGTTACCACAAGGTGGTGATCATGACGGATGCGGATATCGATGGATCCCACATCACGACCTTGATCCTGACTTTCTTCTTCAGGTATATGAAATCACTGATCGAAGCGGGTTATGTTTATATTGCAGCGCCGCCTTTGTATCAGGTTAAAAAAGGTAAAGATTTCGAATATTGCTGGAATGATCAGCAACGTGATGCAGCCGTGCAACGTTTAAAAGGTGCAGGTAAAGAAGAAAGTGTGCATATCCAGCGCTATAAAGGTCTTGGAGAGATGAACGCGGAGCAGTTATGGGATACTACCCTTAATCCTTCGACACGTACTTTATTACAGGCAACAATTGAAAATGCAGCAGAATGTGACCATACTTTCTCCATGTTAATGGGTGATGAGGTTGGTCCAAGAAGAGACTTCATTGAAAGAAATGCAAAATATGCTAAGATCGACGCTTAATTGAAACGATCCTGATGGAAAGGAGTGGTCGAAAGATCACTCCTTTTTTTATGGAAAATTATTAGGTTATTTTTTATCACTATAATTTCTTCTAGAATCCAATAAAAAATATTGTTGACATCCACATCTCAGCTTAAACCGAGCGGAATCTCCTTATTCTTTATCTGGAAAGGCAGCGGAGTGCTCTTGGTCTTTTTTAACATCTTTTTGTAGTGTTGTGCTTTTATTTTATCATAGGAGGCTATATTTTGGCGAAATGTGAATTTTACGGTTTCCTTTGTAGGTCCATTCTCTCTTTTTTTAATTCGGAATATTATTTTGATATAATATTTTTGATGAAATTTTATTATGAAATATTGGTTGAAATCATAATTAACGTATGTTTTTGTGTCATTAAAATGTCATTTAGTATTTTGAATGTCATATTTTAGATAGGACAGCCTTTAAAAATAGGTAACTTCAGTATATCGTTAATCATCATAACAACCTATTTTTTATGAAAAAAATTATACTGATTTTTCTTCTTTTTGCACTTTATGCAGGTACTGCAAATGCACAAGACAGAACAATTTCCGGTGCAGTAACCGGAAAGGAGGATGGGATGTCAATTCCTGGAGCCTCCGTTAAAGTCCAGGGAACACAAAAAGGCACGCAAACATCCTCAGATGGCAAGTATACCCTTGTGGTGCCGAGCTCCGCAACCTCTTTAGAGTTTTCTTATCTGGGGTATGTCACTCAGATTATTCAGATAGGAAGCTCAAATACCGTCAACGCAGTTCTTGCTCAGGATACAAAGACCTTAACAGAGGTGGTTGTAACTGCGTTGGGTATTAAAAGAGAGACAAAAGCTTTGGGTTATTCGGCGCAGAGCGTAAAAGGGGATGACCTTACAAAGGCTGATCAGGGAGACGTTTTAAAATCACTCTCAGGAAAGATTGCCGGCGTACAGGTGACCTCTTCTTCTGGTACTCCCGGAGCCGCGAGTTATATTCAGTTGAGAGGTCAGAACAGTTTGACTGGAAACAATCAGCCACTCTTTGTAATTGATGGAAATCCAATAGATAATTCGCAAAATTTTTCAGGAGATCCCTCAGATGGGAAAAATAACCTGTTACAGGGAGCTACAAATTCAAACCGTGGTGCTGATGTGGATCCTAATGATATCGAGAGTATTACAGTGTTAAAAGGACCTGCCGCAGCGGCGATATATGGTATTGATGCCGCGAATGGTGCAATTCTCATCACTACAAAGAAGGGAGCTGTAGGGAAAACTCAGGTAGAATTTAATACAGGAGCTTCATTTGACCGGGTGAACAGATTGCCAAAGCTTCAGAACCAATGGGTGAAAGGAGAAGGGGGCGAACTTCTTCCTTATGAACATCAATCCAGATTTTCCTGGGGACCTCATGTAAATGATGTCGCCTGGACGGGTGTGCCAAATGAATTTGATCGTCATGGGGATTTGGTTATGGCTAATGATCCGAAAGCAAAAATTCCTTTTGTACCTTATAATAATCTAAAGGATTTTTGGAGAACTGGCTCTACTTTTAGTAACTCATTAGCACTTTCCGGAGGGAATGAGGTGTCGACTTACCGGGCTTCTGTTAGTAACTCCTATTCAAATTCGATTGTTCAGTTACAAAACTTCCAAAGAACTTCTGTTTCATTCGCCGGGACATTGAAATTATCCGAGAAGTTGAAAGTCTCAAGTAATATTACTTATGTAACAAGTGATGGAAATATGCCTCAACAAGGGAGCAATACTTCCGGAATCATGTTGGGCCTAAGCAGAACCCCAATCTCATTTGATAATTCCAATGGTGCTTCAAAGGCTGATGATCCATCTGCCTTTTTGCTTTCAAATGGTTTGCAGAGGGCCTATCGTTATGATGGTAAAAAGGCAAACTATGACAATCCTTACTGGACTATTAATAAAAACCCGTATAAAACCTATCTGAATAGACTTTTGGGGAACTTACAGTTTGACTATGCTTTGAAAAATGGATTCAATGCTATGTATCGAATTGGTCTTGATACTTATAATGACAATCGTCACCAATATTATGAACTGCAATCAAGTGCTTACACTGGCGGAAGGATTTTTGACGATCGTTATACCTATAGAAGTTTGAATTCTGATTTAATATTGGGCTATACCAAGCAAATCTCTGAGAAATTTCGTTTCGATGGTAAAATTGGTAATAACCTTTACGGCAGGAAGATGGATGAGCTTTACACTCAGGGAGATGGCTTAGTTGCACCGGGCTTTGATAATATATATAATGCCAGTGCGATAAAATCTGCAAATTTTGTTACTCCTTACAGAAAGATAGGATTTTACTATGCTTTGAATTTGGAGTATGATAACATGCTATTTCTGGAAACTACGGGAAGAAATGACTGGACGTCTACCTTGCCAAAAGGTAAGAACTCTTTCTTTTACCCTTCTGCAAGTCTGAGTTTTGTGGTTTCAGAGTTGAAAGGATTGAAAGAAAGCGAGGTCATCAGTTTTGCTAAAATCAGAGGATCTGTAGCCCAGGTAGGTAAGGATCCAGGGGCATTTTTGACCAGATCTTATTATGTGCCTACAACTTTTGCTGATGGTTATACCAGTGGAATCTCCTTTCCTAACCAAGGGCTAGCTGGTTATGGTCTGAGCAATGTTCTTGGAAATGAAAAATTGACCCCAGAAAAAACGACGGCTTATGAACTTGGCGCTCAGGTACAGTTCTTCAAAAACAGATTGGGGATTGATCTGACTGTCTATACCAGTACTGGAAAAGATTTGATTGTTCAGGCGCCGATTGCAGGTTCTTCGGGTTATCAGGCAATTACTTTGAACTCAGGATCGATCCGAAACAGAGGTATTGAGTTGCAACTAACCGGTACCCCTATAAAAAACACAGATTTTCAATGGAATGCATTTTTCAATTTCGGGCTAACAAGAAGCAAAGTTTTATCTTTAGCTCCTGGTACTAATCAGATTACTTTAAACGGGTTTACCGGAACTGTAATTGCCCACTTGCCAAATATGCCTGCAGGAGTTATTTATGGTAATGGCTATACCAGAGATGGGGAGGGAAATATGGTGATTGACGATCGGGACAACGTAGGTTATCCAGTGAGTAATCCCAACGTCCAAAAAAATCTGGGAAATCCTAATCCTAAATTTTTAATGGGACTTGGAAATACCTTTACTTATAAAGGGGTGTCGTTGTATACTTTATTGGATTGGAAATTTAAAGGAGACATATGGAACGGAACAAGAGGTTCACTCGCTTCTATAGGTACTTCCGATATTACCAATAATAGAAATACAAGTACGGTTTTTCCAGGAGTTTCCGGCCATTTTAATACTGCTGGGGAGCTTGTTCATTACGTTGGAACAGGGCCAAATAGAACAGAAGTTGCAGGGCCCGGACCCAGAAATTCTCAAAGTGTTCTTTTAGATGAAACTTGGTACGAAGGTGACGGTGGTGGTTTTGGTTATTTAAATGAGGCCTATATTGAAGATGGTTCTTATATTAAATTGAGAGAAGTTTCATTGTCCTATGACTTCGCTAAACTGCTTCGTAAGGGGGGGAATATGCCCTTTGTAAAAGGCTTGTCCGCAGGTGCATTTGCAAGAAATATCATTATCTGGACTCCTTATAAAGGTGTTGACCCGGAAACAAGTTTGACTGGCGCAACCAGTGCCCAGGGGATTGATTATTTCAATAATCCGGGTACTACAAGCTATGGCCTTAACCTAAAATTTAAGTTTTAACCCATCTAATTGATTTGACATGAAAAGTATATATATAACAAGCATAAACAAGATCCTTATGCTATTACTGGGAGTGGCGCTAATCGCTT
This sequence comes from Pedobacter caeni, assembly GCF_900129215.1. Classification (GTDB taxonomy): domain Bacteria; phylum Bacteroidota; class Bacteroidia; order Sphingobacteriales; family Sphingobacteriaceae; genus Pedobacter; species Pedobacter caeni. The sequence goes on from NZ_FQUQ01000003.1 coordinate 917,462, forward strand.
CCTGCAAGAAAGGATATTTCTACGAAGGAATTAACGATGACCCCTCACAGCTAAAGAAGCCAATTCCATCCAACTTATTACCTTCTATTATCCAAACTACCGGTTATGCCTATGGAGGGGACGCCTCGCGTTATGCTGCGAATTTTATGCAACAGGTAACTGGTGCTGCTAATCAGTCTTTTTCTGCAAGCAGGTATGCTGTTGCTGCAGATGACGTGGATAATATGTGGACTGCAGGATTGTATGGAGGGGGTATTATGAATAATGCCAATTCATTAATCAACATTGCAACAGAAATGAAACAGGGACATTATGCAGCGCTGGGGCAGATTTTAATGGCCTTTAATCTTGGACTTACCACAGATTTGTGGGGTGATGTTCCTTACTCAGAGGCCTTTAAAGGCGCTCCTAATCTGCAACCCAAATATGATACTCAAGAGCAGATTTACACTGCTTTGGAGTTGTTGCTGAATAATGCTATTACCAGCCTCAGTCAGTCTGATGGAAGTCCGTTCCAGCCTGGGTCAGAAGACCTGCTGTTTTATGATGAGGATGCGAAAAAGTCTGATTTGGAAAAATGGGCGAGATTTGCTCATTCATTAAAAGCAAGGTTTTACTTACATCTTGCAAAGAAAGATAAGTCTTATTATGATAAAGCCCTGGCGGAGGTCGCGTTGGGATTTAGACAAGGTGAGAACGCAAGAGTGCTTTTTGCCGGAGCGAGTGTAACTTCGCAAGGTCCATGGTTTCAATTCAATAATCAACGGCCCGGAGATATTGGTTTTACGGGCCATATTTATGACATTATGGCTGCTGCAAATGATCCGAGATTAGCTGTTTATAGTGACGGTGAGGAAGGTTTGGGTTCATTGTATGGATCTGAGAAAGGCGTTCGCATTTACCTGATGAGTTATGACGAATTGAAGTTTATCGAAGCAGAGTGTCAGTTTCAGAGAAATGCACAAGATAAAGCTGCAGCTGCTACTGCTTATAATGCAGCAAATAGAGGAAATCTGATCAGAACAATTAATAATGATGCTTATGCTGCTACTATTGAAAAGACAGCAGGAAATATCACATTGGCAGATATCATGACTCAAAAATACATATCGCTCTTCCTCAGTCCTGAGGTTTGGACAGATTGGAGGAGAACCGGTTTACCAGCTTTGGTTGCGCCTCCCGGAAGTGCTTTAGGTGGACAGCTTCCAAGAACACTTCCTTATCCTTCTGGTGAACAGCGTTATAATTCTAATGCACCAAGAAATACCAGTATGTTAAAACGGGTATGGTGGGACGTTCAATAAAACAACGTTTTATCTGACATAAAGAAAGCCTGTTTCAAATCTTATTGAAACAGGCTTTCTTTGTTGAACCATATTTTTTTGCCAGGTCTTGTTCTGGTTAAGTGGTTAGTCGGCATAAAGGAACACCCTTAGTTTCTTGTAATTGATAATGGCGTTGTATTTCAGTAGAATATCGCTTCCAATGATCCCAATTACTTTTGGGTGACCCATTTGTTCGTATGCCTGGTTAACGGTATCCAAATCAAGAGCAACAGTATCATAGTCACTGATCACCAATCTTCCGATTTTTAATTTAGGAATGGTCGCCTGCAGTGTGCTGGAGGTGGCGAAGAGTGTTGTTGCATGTGTTTCTTCACTGTGTTCCAGCTCCTTAATATTTGCTTTGATCAATGCCATGTCAAACACAGACCTGGATGCTCCTGTATCCAGCACTACAAAAGATTTCTTTCCAAAAATGACAATTTCCACCAAAAGGTGGAAACCATCATCTTGTAAATTTATCAAGGTTAAAGGAACAGAAATGGTTCTCATTCAATCTAAACTAGTTTCATATCATGCAATACGCTGTTCATGGCACGTACTGCATCAGCACTTTTATTAAATGAAGCTTGTTCTTCATCATTTAATTTGTAATCGATTACTTTTTCCCATCCGTTACGTCCAACGATTACAGGAACACCCAGACAAATGTCTTTTTGTCCGTATTCTCCATCAAGGGCTACACAGCAGGTGAATAATTTTTTCTCATCGCGGACAATACTTTCTACTAAAGCGGCTCCTGCAGCACCTGGTGCGTACCATGCGGAGGTACCTAAAAGACCTGTTAAGGTGGCTCCACCCACCATTGTATCAGCGGCTACTTTATCAAGGGTTGCTTTATCCAGCAGATTGCTTACTGGTAAGCTCTGGTAAGTTGCGTAGCGCGTTAAAGGGATCATGGTGGTATCACCATGGCCACCGATTACAAAGCCTTGTAAATCATTGGAATTGCAGTTTAATGCAACACTTAAATAATATTTGAAACGGGCACTGTCTAATGTTCCACCCATTCCTATGATTCTGTTTTTAGGTAATCCCAGGGATTTTAAAGCCAGGTAAGTCATGGTATCCATTGGGTTACTGATCACGATGATGATGGCATCAGGAGAAAATTTCAAAATATTTTCTGCCACACCTTTTACGATTCCTGCATTGATCCCGATCAGTTCTTCACGGGTCATCCCCGGTTTACGTGGAAGTCCCGAAGTGATGACTGCTACAGCAGAACCTGCGGTTTTGCTGTAATCATTGGTTACACCGGTAATTTTTGTATCAAAGCCCAACAAAGTGGCGGTTTGCATCATGTCAATTGCTTTGCCTTCTGCAAAACCTTCTTTGATGTCTAATAAAACGAGCTCTTCTGCTAATTCTTTTCTGGCAATATTATCTGCACAAGTGGCGCCTACTGCGCCGGCACCTACAACCGTTATTTTCATAATGAATCTAATTTTATTTTTAAAGGTTTTTCTCCTGGTTTAAATTTATTGTTTTGAAATGGCGATATACGACTATAAATTTAGGAAACAATTAATATACGAAGCAAACCTTAACAGGGAATGCCTCATGCCGAAGTTAGAAATTTAGGTCAGTTTAAAAAACGCTTTTTAAAACTTTCTTCAACCTTGCTGGTTTTATGATAAAGAATTTACATTTGCTTAATAGTCGTAAAATGATGGACCCTGTTATGGATAATGTACCGGTAGAAAAAGTTGATATCATGTCGTATGCCGGAAAGTGGTATTCTTTATATTCCATACCTACTTTCATGGACAAGCACTGGCGTCAAACGGTGGAAACTTATGTGATCCATCCGGATGGTTACTATGCTGTTTTTACAGGATATAAGGTGTTGGGACAGGACAAGCAGAAGTACTTCCGTTCCAAGCTTTTTGTGATCAGAGGGAGCCGCAATGCGAGGTTCAAAGCACAGTTCATCTGGCCATTAAAATCCGATTACTGGGTGATTGAGCTTGCCGATGACTATTCTTATGTTGTCGTTGGCCATCCGAAATTTAAATACCTTTTTATTATGGCAAGAAAACCGAACCTGGCAGAAGAATTGCTGGCGGAAATCATAGAACGCTGTCGTAAAAAGGGTTACGATACTTCCAAATTAGTTTCTCAGGAACACAAATCCCCGGCCCCTGTTCCTGTGGTCCGTTAGGTGTAAAATTATGTGTTGGGATTAGAGGGAGAACTGAAAAATTCCGTATTTTTGATCAATCATATTGATTTCTAAAAAAGACGATTTTCTAATTACCTAGCTATGTATTTGATTTTTGATACCGAAACGACGGGGTTGCCACGCAATTGGAATGCGCCTATTACCGACACGGATAATTGGCCGAGATGTATTCAGATTGCATGGCAGTTACATGATGAGTTTGGAAATCTGGTCGAGCATCAGGATTATTTAGTCAGTCCTGATGGTTTCAATATCCCTTATGATGCGGAGCGTATCCATGGGATTTCTACGGAACTTGCCCAGGAGCAGGGAATCCCTTTATCTGAAGTTTTAGAGAAATTTAATGCGGCTTTAGCAAGATCTAAATTTATTGTCGGCCAGAATATCGGTTTCGATGTGAATATTATGGGCTGTGAGTTTCATCGTTTGGGTGTAGAAAGCCCGATGAGCCAGATGCCTGTTCTGGATACCTGTACAGAAGTCACGGCTGAGCTTTTACGTTTACCTGGCGGACGTGGTGGTAAATTCAAATTGCCTACGTTAACAGAATTACACCAATATCTTTTCGGAGTTCCATTTGCAGAAGCTCACAATGCGACTGCCGATGTGGAAGCTACTACCCGCTGTTTCCTTCAGTTGATCAAACTGGATGTATTTACCTTAGATCAGTTACAAGCTGATGTGGAATACCTGCGTACCTATAAAGAGCGCAATCCGGGAGTTATCGAGCGTGTTGGATTAAACCACCTGAACTTAAAAGCGGCTTCTGATGAGATCAGAAAACGTCTGCAGAAAGCGGAAGGGCCTAAAGTTTCCAAAAAAACACTGGAAGAGAACAAGCAGGAGCTGGCTTCTGCTAACTATGTTCACTTACACAACCATACACAGTTCTCTGTTCTGCAATCCACCATCAATATTCCATCCCTGATTAAAGCGACGGCTGCCTATAAAATGCCTGCGGTAGCTATGACGGATCATGCCAACATGATGGGGGCTTTTCATTTTGTGGCTCAGGTACTGAATCACAATAAAGGAGTCGAAGCCAGGAATCAGGCAGCGGTAGAAAAAGGAGAGACACCGGATGAGCAGATCATCAAGCCTATTGTAGGCTGCGAATTCTTTGTTTGTGAGAACCACGAGGATAAGAAAAGAAAAGATGATGGTTATCAGGTTGTTTTATTGGCTAAGAATAAGACAGGGTATCACAACCTGGCAAAGATGTCTTCGATTGCCTATACCAAGGGATTTTACTATATCCCCAGGATTGATAAGGCGGTTATAGAGCAATATAAGGACGATATCATTGTCCTTTCGGGAAATTTATATGGAGAGATCTCCAGTAAATTGTTAAACCTGGGTGAGAAACAGGCTGAGGAAGCATTGTTATGGTGGAAATCGCTATTCGGTGATGATTTTTATATTGAGCTGATGCGCCATAGCCAGGAGGATGAGGATATCGTTAACATTTCCCTGATTGCGCTGGCGAAAAAGCATGATGTGAAGGTTATTGCAACGAATAACACCTATTACATCAATAAGAAAGATGCAAATGCACATGATATTTTATTGTGTGTAAAAGAAGGAGAGAAACAAGCTACACCGATTGGAAGAGGTCGTGGGTATCGCTTTGGTTTGCCAAATCAGGAGTATTATTTCAAAACTCCTGAGGAGATGAAAGACCTGTTTGCAGATGTCCCGGAAGCGATCTTCAACATTCAGGAGATTGTAGACAAGATTGAGATCTATAAACTCGCCCGCGAGGTACTCTTACCTAAATTCGACATTTCTGAAGAATTCCTGGTGAAGGAAGATGAAGAGGATGGTGGTAAAAGAGGGGAGAACAAATATTTACGCCACCTGACTTATGTAGGGGCGAAAAAGCGTTATGGTGAAATCACTGAAGCGATCACAGAACGTTTAGATTTTGAGTTACAGACCATTGAAAAGACCGGATATCCCGGATACTTTTTGATCGTTCAGGATTTTATAGCGGAGGCCAGAAATCTGGATGTTTCCGTAGGACCGGGAAGGGGCTCTGCTGCAGGATCTGCGGTAGCTTACTGTCTTGGAATTACCAATATCGATCCGATCAAATATGATTTGCTATTTGAGCGTTTCCTGAATCCGGATAGGGTTTCCATGCCCGATATCGACATCGATTTTGATGATGAGGGTCGTGGAAGGGTAATGGACTACGTAATTAATAAATACGGAGCCAATCAGGTGGCACAGATCATCACCTATGGTACGATGGCGGCAAAGTCGTCTGTAAAAGATACAGCAAGGGTACTTGATTTGCCTTTATATGAGGCGGAGAAGATTGCCAAGCTGATTCCGAATATGAAGCTGGCCAAGATCTTCAGTCTGGATGAGAAGAGCCTGAAAGGGGCGCTTCGTGCGGATGAATATGAAAAGGTACTGGAATTAAAAGCTTTGGCGGGGGCCAATGACCTTGGAGCCAAAACGCTGGAGCAGGCTCAGATTCTGGAAGGTTCCCTGAGAAATACAGGTATCCATGCCTGTGGGGTAATCATTACACCAAGTGACATTACCAATTTCGTACCGGTTGCTACCGCTAAAGATTCTGATCTTTATGTAACGCAGTTTGACAACTCCGTGGTAGAGAGTGCCGGTTTATTGAAAATGGACTTTTTGGGGTTAAAAACATTAACCCTGATTAAGGATACCGTGAAACTGGTGAAGTTCAGGCACAACATAGACCTTGATCCGGACAATTTCCCCATTGATGATGCAAAGACTTATGAGCTCTTTCAACGTGGGGAAACGATCGGGATTTTCCAGTACGAGTCGAACGGGATGCAGAAGTACATGAAGGAATTAAAACCTACCGTATTCGGGGATTTGATTGCCATGAACGCTTTGTACCGTCCGGGGCCATTGGAATATATTCCCAGCTTTGTGCGTAGAAAGAATGGAGAGGAAGAGATCAAGTATGACCTTGATGCCTGTGAAGAATATTTAAAAGAAACCTACGGAATTACCGTATATCAGGAGCAGGTGATGCTTTTGTCCCAGAAACTTGCCGGATTTACAAAAGGTGAGGCCGACGTATTGCGTAAGGCGATGGGAAAAAAGCAAAAGGATGTACTGGATAAGATGAAACCTAAATTTGTGGCTCAGGCTGCAGAGAAAGGACATGATGCTACTGTTCTGGAGAAAATCTGGAAGGATTGGGAAGCATTTGCATCCTATGCCTTTAACAAGTCCCACTCTACCTGTTATGCCTGGATTGCCTATCAGACGGCCTATTTAAAAGCGCATTACCCTGCGGAATATATGGCAGCGGTACTTTCCAACAACATGAGTGACATCAAACAGGTGGCCTTCTTTATGGAAGAATGTAAGCAAATGGGGGTTTCAGTACTTGGTCCGGACGTGAATGAGTCGGGTACAAAGTTCTCCGTAAACATTAGCGGACAGGTACGTTTTGGTCTGTCCGGGATCAAAGGAGTGGGAGATAAAGCGGTTGAAAGTATCATTATAGAGCGAAATGAAAACGGGCAGTATAAGAGCGTGTATGACTTTGCCAAACGCTCAAATACACGTACCGTAAATAAGAAAGCATACGAAAGTTTTGTCTATAGCGGGGCTTTTGATGGGTTCGGTTACCATAGGGCGCAATATTTCTTTGTCGGAATTAACGATAAGATGAATGGCATCGAGAAGATGATCAAGTTTGCAAATGATTTCCAAAACAATGAATCCTCAGCACAGTCCTCCTTGTTTGGTGGTTCTGTAGCGGATATGATTTATGAGCCAAGCTTGCCGGTTGCGCCGGAATGGAGCTTGATTGACCGTCTGAAATATGAGAAGGACGCGATTGGAATCTTTTTGAGTGGTCACCCACTGGATAATTATAAGCTGGAACTGAAAGAATTCTGTCAGCACAAGGTGAAACACTTGTCGCTGGTAAATAAGATCAGAACCGGAGATTCGAATGAAGAGGTCCTCGCTGAATTTGAAACCATCAAGAACAGGGAACTCGTAGTGGGTGGACTGGTGGTTATTGCGGCACAAAGGATGACTAAAACCGGAAAGCCTTTTGGAACGATTGTTTTCGAAGATTATGACGATACCTGTGAGCTTGCCTTGTTTGGTGATGATTTCATCAAGTTTAAGCAGTTCCTTACTGATGGATATTTTCTTCAGATCAGGGGCAGGGTAGGCGAGCGTTTCAGAAAAGAGGGCGATTGGGAGTTTAAGATCACTTCAATCAATCTGCTGTCTGAACTGAGGGATAAACTGGCGAAGAGTGTGACCATTCAGGTGCCTATTGAAAAGATTACAGATGATTTCATGAGTAAGATCCATGCGATCCTGGAAGAGAACAAAGCAAATACAGACCACCAGAATTGTCAGTTATTATTTGATGTTTATGACCGGGAACAAAATGTAAATGTTAAATTGCCCTCGAAATCATTGAAGATTAATCCCAACAATAACTTCTTAGAACAATTAACTGCCTTAAACGTTAATCCTAAGTTGAACTAATGTCATTTTGGCATTGTCAGGGTGATGGCATTACAATTGATTATATCTTTGTACACTCGTTTGTGTATGAAGGCAATGGCTAAGTATTCAGGCAAGTAAGAATAGAAAAACAAATTATATAAAAATAAAGAATTATGGCTTTGGAAATTACAGATGCAAACTTCGAGGAAGTTGTATTAAAATCAGATAAACCCGTTTTGGTTGATTTTTGGGCAGAATGGTGTGGTCCATGTCGCATGGTGGGACCAGTAGTAGACGAGATTTCAAAAGAATACGATGGAAAAGCGATCGTAGGTAAAGTGAATGTGGACAACAACCCTCAGATTTCGACTCAATTCGGTATCCGCAACATTCCGGCTTTATTATTCTTCAAAAACGGAGAAGTAGTAGACAAACAAGTTGGTGCAGTACCAAAATCAGTATTGGCACAGAAATTAGATAAGCAATTATTATAATCAACTCCACATATACGGATTCAAAAAGCGTTCATAGTTTATGAACGCTTTTTTTATATTTACGCTATGCAGTCACCGATCGATGAACAAGCACTCCATTTCAATGGCAATCTGGAATTACTGGCCAGACAGGTTGTAGAAGGTTTTATTACCGGTCTTCATAAAAGTCCTTTTCATGGCTTTTCAGTGGAGTTTGCGGAGCATCGCTTATACAATGTAGGGGATAGTGTGAAGAACATCGATTGGAAGCTTTTTGCGCGGACAGACAAATTGTTTAGCAAGCGATATGAAGAAGAAACCAATCTAAGGTGCCAGTTTATTGTTGATGTTTCTTCATCTATGTATTTCCCTTCCGGGGAATATAATAAACTGAATTTTTCTGTGCAGGCAGTTGCTGCTTTGATTTACCTGCTCAAAAGACAAAGGGATGCTTTCGGATTGAGTTTGTTTACAGATCATTTGTTGCTGAATACACCAGCTAAGTCCACCACGACACATCAGAAATACCTGTTTAACCATTTGGAAGAATTGCTGGCTTCAGCGCAGATGAATGTGAAAACCAATGTTGCACAGGCCTTACATCAGATTGCGGAGCTCATCCATAAACGTTCTCTGGTGGTGATCTTTAGCGACATGTTGAATACCTTCCATGGTGAAGATCATGTAGAAGCCTTATTTTCTGCTCTGCAGCATCTGAAATTTAATAAACATGAGGTGATCATTTTCAATGTCACGGACAAATCCCGGGAAGTAGATTTTCAATTTGAAAACCGCCCGTATGAGTTCGTGGATATGGAAACCGGGGCAGTAATCAAGGCGCATGCCTCAAATGTCAAGGAGGAATATTTATCCCGGATGAGCAGTTACAGAAAGGCCATTGAACTGAAATGCAGTCAGTATAAAATTGATATGATTGATGCCGACATTGCTGCCGGCTTTCATCCTGTTTTACAAGCTTATCTGATTAAGAGGCAGAAAATGAGTTAATTTATTTCCCTGCGATGGCTTCCACATTTCTCAGAATCACCTCACAGGCATCATGAATCTCTTCTTCTGTAATGATCAATGGTGGCGCGACACGCATGGAATTGCTGCAATGAAGAAACCAGTCGCTGATTACACCATCTGCAATGCAGGCATCAATGATTTTCTTATTGATCTCAAAGTTTTCAAATTCTATGGCCATCATCAGGCCTTTTCCACGTACTTCCTTAATGGCTGGGTGAACCAGTAATTTTTTGAATAGTTCTCCTTTTTCTTCTACTCCGTCAACGATGTTTTCATTCAGTATGGTTTGGAGTGTTGCCAGTCCTGCAGCACAGCTTACCGGATGGCCACCAAAAGTGGTCAGGTGACCCAGGATCGGGTTTGTTGCCAGGCTCCTCATGATTGCTGTGGAGCTGATAAATGCACCGATCGGCATTCCGCCACCAATTCCTTTGGCCAATAGCAGAATATCAGGAGTAATTCCGTAATGTTCAAAACCGAAAAGCTTTCCTGTACGTCCAAAACCGCATTGAATCTCGTCAAGGACCAATAAGGTGCCTGTTGCGGTACACTTGCTTCTAAGGGCTTCAAAATAGGCTTTATCCGCAATTCTGATTCCGGCTTCACCCTGAACCGTTTCTAAGAATACTGCTGCGGTCTTGTCGGTGATTTTATCAAGGTCAGGTAAATGATCGTAATTGATGAAACTGATGTCAGGAAGGAGTGGCCTGTAGGCTTGTTTGAATTCTTCATTCCCCATTAAGCTGAGGGCGCCCTGCGTACTTCCATGGTAGGAGCGATGGCAGGCAATGATTTCTGATCTGCCGGTATATCTTTTGGCAAGCTTCATTGCACCTTCTACGGCTTCGGCTCCGGAATTTACAAAATAAGTACAGTTGAGGTGATCCGGGAGGACATCAGCCAGTGCTTTGGCAAAGTTGACCTGTGGACTTTGAACAAATTCCCCATATACCATAATGTGCATATAGGTTTCCACCTGTTCTTTAACTGCATTGACTACGGCCGGGTGACAGTGACCAATATTGCTTACGCCAATACCGGCAATTAAATCAAGATGCTTTTTTCCAGTAGTATCATATAGATACATGCCGCTGGCTTTGGTGAATTCTAAAAGAAGGGGCTCTAGTGTGGTTTGGGCGTTATGTTGAAGAAATAATTGTCGTTGTGTAAGCATGCACAAAAATACAAATTAATTTCGCTCAGGTCCTCCTTTTTTGTATCTGGAAAGTAGTTCTCTTTTGAAAGTTTCCTGTGCACGGTAGTATTTACCGATTACTTTGATGGGTAGATTGGATTTCAGTTTGTAATAATATTTCTTTTCGATAGCCAGGTTTCTTTGCTTAAAATTCAGCTCATTGACAATCAGAGTTTGTACTTCTGTGTCGGAAAGGTTGTCTATTTCAGGGATTTTTCTGAAACTGATCATGTTTTGACTTCTTTCTTTATTTAAAGCCATTTGTTCTTTCTGGAATTCATTATAAATCGGCCAGAATATTTTGGCTTCATCTTCAGAAAGGTCCATTTTTTCGGTTAGATAACTGATCTTAAACGCTTCGATTTCCGGAGATCTTTGTCCACCTCTCTGTGCAGATGCAAAGAAAGGTAAAAGGAAAAGAAATGCGACAATGACTCTGTGTTTCATTTTAGTAATAATTATAAATCTGAGGCTATATCATTCTGGCTATAATTGCTGAGAATGTAATTTTCTAAATCGGCATCTGCTACAGCCGGGTTTTCCCTTTTCAGACTGTTGGATTCAATGTGTTCAATAATGGTACTTTCGTCGATATCATAAAGCAGCTGTTCATTTGCCATATCGGCAGATAAAGCTTGTTGTGCAGGAGTACCAGGATAAAAATAAATACCGGCAGCTGTAATTAAAATAAAACAAGCCGCAGAAGCATATTTTAATAATTTAGAATGCCATAGACGGACAATTTTAGTTTCTCTCCTTCCGGTGTTTTCCTGAGTTATTCTGTCAGAAATTTTAGATTGGAGCTGATTAAAGTAGTCTGCCGGAACAGTATATCCTTCATTTGGAACCTGTTCTTTTAGTTTTTCTATGGCAAGTTTAGCCTGAATTCCAGTAGCCAACCCTTCGAAATAACCTTCCGGAGTGTTAAAGCCACTTTCGGGAAGACCTGCCTTCAGTTTATCCAGGTATATCGCCTGGTGAATCTGCTCAGGAAGTTGTTCGAAATACCCTTCAGGAAGAGCAAAAGGTGATTTTGCACCAAGCCCGGCCAGGTAGGGGGCTTCGTTCATCCAATCGCTATTTTCTAAATCTTTTTCCATTACTAATGTATTGATGTATTTCGGGGCAAAAGGTTTAAAAGGTAATGTCATCATTTAGCATAAAAACCTCAACTTTCTTTACTGCGATATGAAAAGAGGCTTTAAGCGCACCTACGCTCGTTCCGGTGATCTCCGAAATTTCTTCATATTTAAGATCGTCAAAATATTTCATGTTAAAGATCAGACGTTGTTTTTCAGGTAAGGTCAGTAAGGCTTGCTGTAGTTTCATCTGGATTTTGTCTCCGTTAAAATACGAGGAGGCAACCAGCGTCTCCGCGAGTTCATCTGAAACTTCATCAAGCGGGGTATTGTTCCGCTGTTTCTTTTTATTCAGAAAAGTAATGGATTCATTGGTGGCAATGCGGTAGACCCAGGTGTACAGTTTGGAGTCGCTGCGGAACTTATCCAGGTTTTTCCAGACTTTAACAAAGGTTTCCTGAACCAGATCATCACTGTCATCATGATCAATGACTAAGCGGCGGATATGCCAATAGATCTTTTGCTGGTATTTATGAAGAAGCAGGTTAAAGGCTTCATGCCGGGTATTTTCGTTAGAAAATTTCTCTAAGATTTCTGAATCTTCAACCTGCTTCATTTATTGTCTTTTATCTGTGAGGCATTACGGACAGATAGCTGAACCTTTGGAGGTTCTTATTTGTTTGCTCTTTTCATTACTTTCTGAACCGCTTCGATGATATTGATGGTATCTAAACCATATTTGGTCATCAACTGATCAGGTGTTCCACTTTCGCCGAAACTGTCATTTACCGCAACAAATTCCTGTGGTGAAGGAAGTTCAGTAGAAAGTAACCTTGCTACACTTTCTCCAAGACCACCAAATTTATTGTGTTCTTCAGCAGTGACAACACATCCGGTTTTTTTGATTGATTTCAGGATCGCTTCTTCGTCAAGAGGTTTAATCGTGTGAATATTGATGATTTCTGCATCAATGCCCATTTCCGCTAATTTCTCTCCGGCTTCAATTGCTTTCCATACCATGTGTCCGGTTGCAACGATCGTTACATCAGTACCTTCGTTCACCATCCATGCTTTACCAATTTCAAACTTCTGATCAGGATCAGTAAATACAGGAATTACCGGGCGTCCGAAACGTAAGTATACCGGGCCTTCAAATTCTGCGATGGCAATTGTTGCTGCTTTAGTCTGGTTATAATCACAAGTATTGATTACCGTCATGCCCGGAAGCATTTTCATCAAACCTATATCTTCCAGGATCTGGTGAGTTGCCCCATCTTCGCCCAGTGTTAATCCGGCATGAGATGCACAGATCTTTACGTTTTTATTAGAATAGGCAACAGATTGTCTGATCTGGTCATAAACCCTTCCTGTAGAGAAGTTGGCGAAAGTTCCTGTGAAAGGAATTTTTCCTCCGATGGTCAGACCTGCAGCGATGCCGATCATATTTGCTTCGGCGATGCCGATCTGGAAAAAGCGTTCTGGAAATTCTTTAATAAAGGCATCCATTTTCAAAGATCCCACTAAGTCGGCACAAAGTGCTACCACTTCGGGGTTCTTTTTTCCGGCTTCAAGTAATCCTGCTCCAAAACCGGAACGGGTATCTTTTTTTTCAGTATATGTGTACTTTTTCATGGTCTTAGTAGTCTTTTAGGGTAGAGTTTAATTGTGCTAAGGCTGTTGCAAGCTGCTCGTCATTTGGAGCAACCCCATGCCATTTGTGAGATCCCATCATGAAATCAACACCATTACCCATGATTGTACTCATTAAGTTTAAAATTGGTTTGCCTTTACCTGTTAAAGATTTAGCATAATGCAAAGCTTTAACGATATCGTCCATATCATTACCATTAGAGGTAATTACATGCCATCCGAAAGCTTCAAATTTAGCTTGCAGACTTTCCAGTGAAAGTACTTTTTCTGTAGGACCATCAATCTGCTGACCATTATAATCAATGGTAGAAATCAGGTTGTCTACTTTATTAAATGGTGCGTACATGATGGCTTCCCAATTCTGACCTTCCTGTAACTCACCATCTCCATGTAAAGAATATATAATGGATTTATCTTTATTTAGTTTTTTCGCTTGTGCAGCCCCAATTGCTACCGACATGCCCTGACCCAAAGATCCTGAAGCAATTCTGATTCCCGGAAGATGTTCATGAGTAGTTGGGTGGCCCTGTAATCTTGAATTCAATTTTCTGAAGGTAGCCAATTCGCTCACTTCAAAGTAACCCGCTCTGGCAAGTACACTATAGAAAACCGGTGAAATGTGTCCGTTAGAAAGGAAAAATAAATCTTCTCCTATTCCGTCCATTTTAAAATCAGTAGAGTAGTTCATGACATCAAAATACAATGCAGTCATGAAATCTGCACATCCTAATGATCCTCCCGGGTGGCCTGACTGGCAACCGTGCACCATTCTAACAATATCTCTTCTTACTTGAGAGGCGATATCTTCTAATTCATTGATTGTATGTTTCATTAATTGGGGTTATTGATTAATATGACAAATGTAATTAAAAATACTTTGGGCATAACATGTTAAGGTAAAGTTTGGTATAATGCTAAAACGCGGGTGATATTTGATTATTTTGCTGCGCTTTTTGTAATATAACTATGATATTCCGTAGAATTCTATATTTTTAGGAACTTTTATCTTCCATTTTCATAAAAAACCTAACCAAACACCGCACAATTGAAAACTAAAAATACTTAAACCAAATCATGACAAACCAAACACAAAAATCAGTAATCTCTCCCATTGTAACCATTGGGGCTTTGTTCTTCATTTTTGGCTTTGTAACCTGGGCCAATAGTACCTTAATACCCTTTCTTAAATTAGCTTGTGGTCTTAAGACCGATTTCGAGGCTTTTCTGGTAACATTTGCGTCTTATATTGCTTATTTCTTTCTTGCGCTTCCTTCTTCCTGGATTTTAAGGAAGCTTGGTTTTAAGAACGGGATCATTATCGGCCTGCTTATTCTGGCGTTTGGTTCCCTGATCTTTATTCCGGCAGCGAACAGCAGGAGTTTTGGTTTGTTTCTAACCGGTATTTTCATCCAAGGTGCGGCTTTATCTTTATTGCAGACCGCCTCTAACCCATACATCAGTATCATTGGCCCGATAGAAAGTGCTGCAAAGCGAATCAGTATCATGGGACTTTGTAATAAGTTTGCCGGTCTGATTGTACCGATCATCATGGGAACAATTTTCCTTAAAAATGCTTCTGCCATTGAAACAAAAATCAACGATGTCGCTACAAGTGTGATGGAACGTGAAGCTTTGTTACAGGAAGTATTGGGGCGTGTACATACTCCTTATATCGTATTGGCGGTTGTTTTTTCTGCTTTTGCCCTATTCATAAAATATTCGAACCTTCCGGAAGTAGATGTGGATAAGGAGGAAGTATTGGCAGACAATGAGGTTCGTGTAACTAAAACTTCAATTTTCCAGTTTCCACATTTGTTCCTTGGTGCCTTCTGTATCTTTGTTTATGTAGCAGCTGAGGTAATGGCTGGTGATATCATTGGTGTTTATGGAAAGTCGTTGGGAATTAGTGCTGATATCAGTAAATATTTCACCACCCTTACCCTGGCCAGTATGTTGGTGGGTTATGTGGTTGGTATCATTGTGATTCCCAAATACATCACTCAACAGGCTGCCCTAAAGATCTGTGCTATTTTGGGTGTGGCTTTTATCACTGCAGCTTATTTAACCACAGGTTATACTTCCGTGGTATTTGTGGGTTTATTGGGGCTGGCAAATTCATTAATGTGGCCAGCTATTTTTCCTTTGGGCATTAAAGACCTTGGGAGATTTACAAAAACGGGTTCTGCAATTATGATTATGGGTATCGCTGGTGGGGCGATCTGGCCATTGATCTATGGTTACCTGAAAGATTATGCACACATGCATTTCCAACTGGCATTTTTTGTCAGTGTATTGCCTTGTTATTTATACATCTGGTTCTTTGCCGCTTACGGGCATAAGATCCGGTCTAAAGCTTAATATTTAAATCATATTTATAAAGGGGGAAGCCAGTCAGCTTCCCCCTTTTTTTGTTTTTGTTCATTATTGCTAAAGCTACGGTATCTCTTTAATACTGAACAAAATGAACGGGCATTATCAAAACAAAGTCGGGTGTAAAACAGTATTTTTATAATCACCAGATAGGGAGCTCTCACGCTTTAATGTTTTTATATGCTCATTTCCACCTTAAGAAAGCGGCTGAATAATATTTCCATTTCAGGAAGGTTATATCTTTTGATATCACTTATGGGTCTTGTTGTGATCATTGGTTATGGTGCCCTGTTCTTTTTTGATAAGAGCAGTTTCAGGATTGGTGTAGCATTATTTAGCTGCGTTTTAATTTTAATATTGGGCTTTGCCTTATTAAAATGTATTAAAAGTGCTTTTGACAGTTCTCCTTTGAGACAAACTGTTGCTGAAGAAGAAATCGCCGGGCTGCTGGAGCAACAAAGCCTTTCTTTACAGCTTGCAGAGGAGAAGATCATCAGGGAGCGGGCAAAAAGAGAAGCTTCAGAAAAGGCAAAACAGATATTTTTGGTGAACATCAGTCATGAGATCCGAACGCCTATGAATGGCATTCTGGGATTCGCAAAGTTCATGGAAGAATCTCTGATTGATGAAGAGCATAGAGAATCCCTTCAAATGATCATTAAATCGGCCGATCAGCTCATGGCCATTCTGAATGATATTCTTGACTTTTCCAGGTTAGAATCGGGAGATATCAACTTTGTTGACCAGCCATTTGCTCTTGAAGATACCGTGCGTTCCATCTACCGGCTTATGGAGCCTGCAGCAAAGCTCAAAGGACTTAATTTTGACTATGTTATTCCTGAATCTATTCCATTGGTTCTTTCCGGGGATGCTGTCCGTTTAGGCCAGGTTCTTTTAAACCTTACTTCTAATGCGATCAAGTTTACTGAAAAAGGAGACATTAAGATTTCTTTAGCACTGGTTGAAGCACTGGAAGATAGGGTAACGATCGAATTTCGTGTAAAGGATACTGGAATAGGGATTCCTGCAGATAAGCATCAAAAAGTATTTGATTTTTTTGAACAGGTTACAAATGATACCTCAAGGAGGTATGCAGGTACGGGACTCGGACTAAGTATTGTGAAACGATTGGTAGAACTCCAAAATGGGGAAGTTTTCCTGGATAGTGTTGTTGGAGTCGGTTCTGAATTCTATTTCAGGTTACCCTTTAGAACAGTAAATGATCAGATCAGTTTTGAAACCATGGACTTACGGTCAAAATTGCCAGACACTGTTACCGAAACGGGTAAAGGTGTCCGGATCCTCGTTGTGGAAGATAACCCCATTAACCAGCTTCTAGTTATCAAGTTGCTGGAAAAGAGAGGTTATGATACTACTGTTGCTGAAAATGGGCGGATTGCTCTGGAAGAATATAAAAATGGAGATTTTGACATTATCTTAATGGATCTTCAAATGCCGGAGCTGGACGGCTATGAGACTACGCGGATCATCAGAAAGATGGCTGGGGACAAGGGAGATATTCCTATCGTAGCGATGACTGCACATACCATAAAAGGAGAGCTTGAAAAATGCGCCGACATTGGTATGAACGACTACATTTCCAAACCTTTTGATTCGGCAGAATTGTATCAAAAGATAGAAATGCTGGTCGGGAGTACTGCCGGAGGCTGATAAAAAACAGAACGACGGCTGAATAAACTTCCGTCGTTCTGTTTTTGTCGTATGCCGTCCTGTCTTATTTCAGTAACTCAAGGACCTGTGCCGTTGAATTTTTGGTATCCACTTTATTGATGATATGTGAGATCTTTCCTTCTTCATCAATCAGGAATGTTTTTCTGTTTGTTCCCATGTATTTT
Source organism: Pedobacter caeni (assembly GCF_900129215.1). GTDB lineage: Bacteria > Bacteroidota > Bacteroidia > Sphingobacteriales > Sphingobacteriaceae > Pedobacter > Pedobacter caeni. Next base: position 935,115 of record NZ_FQUQ01000003.1, read on the forward strand.
TTGCCATACATGTTTTTTTCTCCCCATACGCCATACGCTTCCACAATTTTTTTATCGGTATCTGCAATGAGGGTAAATGGAAGACTGTGTTTGGTTGCGAATTTCTGATGGGACTTTTCATCATCGACACTCACACCCAGGACCACAATTCCCTGTGCAATTAATCCCTGGTAGTTATCTCTGAAGTCGCATGCCTCTGCAGTACATCCCGGGGTATCATCTTTCGGGTAGAAATAAAGAACTACCTTTTTTCCTTTAAACTGGTTTAAGGAAACTGTATTTCCATCCTGATCTGCTGCGGTAAAGTCAGGAGCTGCCTGACCTTCTTTTAATTCACTCATAATACTATTTATAAAATGTGATTGAATAGTTCCTGTTGTTGTCTTTCATATCAGTAACAATTACCTCCAGCGTATGTTTTCCCGGAGCTGTTCTGTCATCAAAAGTATGCCATAGACTGGCAGATTTGGTGTCAAACTCCATCAGGATCCACTTGCCGTCGATAAAACCGTTAAAGCTTTTTATACCGGATAAGTTATCTCTTAATTTGAAGGACATTTTGGTGATGCCAGCCATATTCTTACCCTCACTGATATTGATTGGGGTAAGTGTAGGAGGAAGGGTATCTATCGCGATGAAGAAGGCCCCGAAATTCCGTGGTTTTGCTTTCACATAACCATTTTCAAAATATCCACCCTGAGAAGACCTTCCTGTATTTACAATCACGGCCTTCTCTTTGTATTTACTCAGGCTGCTGTCTGCTTTAATCCATATTTCAAAACCTGTATGAAGTGGAGTGAGGCTATTCTGAATCTGATGAATAGCAGAGTAGGCGTTGCCAGCAGGTTTTGGTAAGGTTTTATAATGGAAGTTGAGGTCGTTATATAGTGTTCCTTTAGGGAAAATCACTTTTACCTCTCCATTGTTAAACTCATTCTGGTTGGCATAGGAATAAAGTGTTCCTGGTGTGAGTTCAGGTGTACTGATCGTAGATTTATCATCTGCCTGGACGTTAAAAGGAAGGATACTCTTGTTGCCTTTTGAATCGGTAATGATATATTTCAGCTGGTGGAGTTTTCCATCAGAAAAATCAATTCTTCCATTATTGACCAGATTGCTGTAAATCGTTAAAGGATTTCCCGGATCAACAAAGCTTTTCTGGATGCTTTTTCTCGTATTGATAAAAGTTGGATAGTCGATATGGGAGTTAATGGCCTTGCTATTTTCAAATTTAAACTTCTCCAAAGAGGAAGTGAATACTGTTTTTCCGTCCAGTTCTAATTCTATGGAATAAACGCCGTTTGTTCCTGAAGCACCATTGTGTTTGTCTGTAGCAACAATCCCAAAGCCCACTTCTCCACTTAGGTTGATGGTATTTACTTTATTTAATTTGTGATTACCAGCCCCACCGGTCACCTGAAAATATTGCTTAGGTGTAAATTCGTTAAAGGTTTTTTTATTCAGGCGGTACACATACATGGAATAGATTACCGGAGGGATATTGTCGGGAATATCGAAGCCAAACAGTTGAGGGTTAATGGTCGCCTCTGTCTTGGTATCTCTTACTTCGAAGTGTAGATGTGGTCCTCCGGAACTGCCCGTGTTTCCGGTATAGGCAATCACATCTCCTTTTCTTACAGGAATCTGTATGGAATTTGGAAACTCATCTATCTCATAAGATTTTTTCTGGTATTGTATGCTTTTTACCTGCTGTGCAATTTTAGGGTTAAAGCGTTGCAAGTGGCCATATACTGAAGTGTAACCATTCGGATGATTGATGTATAGTGCAAGACCAAAGCCGCTGTTCTGCACCCTTAGGCGCGAGATGTAGCCATCTGCTATCGCATATACCGGATACCCTTCGCGTTGATTGGTACGGTAATCCATTCCGGAGTGGAAATGGTTTGGCCGGAGCTCACCAAAAGAACCCGCCAATGCCGGGGGAACGATGTCCAACGGAGATCTGAAATCAACCAATGGATATTTATTATTGCTGAAAATTTGTTGTGCCTGAGTAATGCCGGTCAAAAATACCAACGAAAGAAGTAGGAGTTTTGCTTTAATCATTGAAATTATTTTATGTCGAAATTAAGTAATTGCCTTCCTTCCATCCAGGCTTCCAGTTTATCCCCCTGATGAACCTGACCCACGCCTTCAGGAGTGCCGGTGAAAATAAGATCTCCTTTTTTTAGCGTGATGTATTTGGAAACAAAAGAGATGATGTGTTCAAAAGAGAAGATCATATTTTTTGTATTTCCATTTTGTCTGGATTCGCCATTGATCTTAAGCTCAAAAGGAAGGTTATAGAGGTCTTCGATTTCTGTTTTTGGAATAAAGCTGCTGAAGGCAGCACTATGGTCGAATGCTTTGGCCAATTCCCATGGCAATCCTTTTTCTTTATGGATGGCCTGAATGTCTCTGGCTGTAAAATCTATACCAAGGCCAAGTTCTTCATAATAATTTGGCGCAAATTTCTCTGAGATGTGTTTTCCTTCTTTACAGATTTTCAGGACCACTTCCAGTTCATAATGGATGTCTGATGAAAAATCAGGGATATAAAAAGGTTTATTGTCTTTTAGTGCTGCGGTATCCGGTTTAAGAAATATAACAGGAGTTCCCGGAACGGGATTGTTTAATTCTTTGGCATGTGCGACATAGTTGCGGCCAATGGCAATTATCTTCATCTTCAGGTATGTGTTTATTAATTATATAGCTAACAAGATAAAATCATAGATTTTACTTAGGGCCAAAAATACTAAAGAATAGGTGGAATTATAGAACGGATATCCGTTTTACAATAGTTTCTGATCCGGAAGAGATCTTTAAGAAATAAATACCACTGTTTAAGCGGTTAGGAATGGTATAACTTTTTGTCTGTTCGCCGGAGGGGATGCGCTCATTGGAGAGGGTGACTACTTCGTTGCCCAGAAGGTCCATTATTTTAACAGAAAGGTTTGATTCGCGATCTAATCTCAGAATAAGGTTGATCTGATCACTTACCGGGTTCGGATATACTTTTGATACCGTAAGTATTTTGTCCTGTTTGATATTTGAAGCAGTCTTGGTGCTGGTTACATCATTGTAAGGAATGTATCCAAAAGTAGATCTTGGCTTATAAGTAGGAACGTTGGCTTTAATCTGTGGGGTTTTGTAAATCTTTTTTGCCCTTACATTGGAGATGGTACTATCCGATTTCTGAGCGAAAACACTAAGGCTACAGAAGACACTCATGCATATGATGCATAAAATGTTTAAGAGCAGCGCTATTCGTAGTTTTCTATTCATGTTTGGATAATGCCAAAAATATAAATAATAAAACAAAAAAATCAATGATTTTGTTTACTATTTCAATATTTAACAATATTTAACAACTTACGTCGTTCCTTACATTTGGCATTTTATAGAAAAAAGGATAGCCCCTGGAATTTTATGGGATTGTAAATTTGTTTATTTACTGTAATTTTACCGCATAATCAGAAGAAAGTGTCAAATCAAAAAAATTTAAATGCGCTCAGTGCCGGAGGGTTACTCATTAGTTTAGGGATTGTTTATGGTGATATCGGAACTTCACCACTCTATACTTTAAAAGCGATTTTTACAGCTGTAAAGGGTGCCGGACAGGCCGTTACTCCGGAATTGGTACTCGGAGCAATTTCCTGTATCATCTGGACACTGACTTTACAAACTACCATTAAATACGTAGTTGTTACACTTAAAGCTGACAATAAGGGGGAGGGAGGAATTTTCTCTCTGTATTCTCTCGTGCGAAAGAATGCCAAGTGGCTCGTCATTCCTGCTGTCATAGGAGGATGTGCAATGCTCGCCGATGGGATCATTACTCCCAGTATTACAGTAACGACGGCCATTGAGGGATTACAGTTAAAATTCCCAGATGTACCCGTCATTCCTATTGTCATCATCATTATTTCTATTTTATTTATTATCCAGCAATTTGGAACTAACCTGGTCGGGAAGCTCTTCGGGCCGGTGATGTTTTTATGGTTTAGTGCGCTAGGGCTCTTGGGAATTCTATTTGTAGTTCAGGATTTCAGCATTTTAAAAGCATTAAATCCTTATTACGCCGTGGTCTTATTGGTGAACAACCCTGCAGCATTACTCATTTTGGGTGGTGTTTTTTTATGTACTACCGGGGCCGAAGCTTTGTATTCGGACATGGGGCATTGCGGAAAAAATAACATCAGGGTGAGCTGGGTCTTTGTAAAGGCCATGTTGATCTTAAATTACCTTGGTCAGGGAGTTTGGGTATTGCACAGGCCTCATTATGAGGTGGAGTTAAACCCATTCTTTGAAATCGTGCCTCCGGCTTATTTGCTGTTTATGGTTGCGCTGGCTACATTGGCGGCCGTTATTGCCAGTCAGGCGATGATTACCGGTTCATTTACTTTGATCTCTGAGGCGGTGAGGTTAAACCTCTGGCCTAAGGTGAGGATCAATTATCCAAGTAATCAAAAAGGACAAATTTATGTGCCTTCGATCAACTGGTTGCTTTGGATCGGTTGTGTGGCCATTGTATTGATCTTTAAAAAATCCGGAGCGATGGAGGGGGCTTATGGACTGGCCATCAACCTGACCTTCCTGTCCACCACCATATTGGTTGCAGCTTATATGAAGCGTAAAAAAGTGCCATTATATGTGATTGTGATCTTTGTGGCCATTTACGGAGTCATTGAGTCTACCTTCCTTATTGGTAACCTTGCCAAATTCTTCCATGGTGGATGGATGACGGTACTGATCGGTTCCGCGTTGTTTACAGTGATGTGGAGCTGGTATGTGGCCAGAAAAATCAAAAACAGATTTGTTAAATATGTGGAGATTGAGGATTACTACCAGATTATTTCTGAGCTAAGTGTGGACGAATCTGTTCCTAAATACTCATCTCAACTGGTTTATCTGACCAGTGCGAACTTTAAAACAGAGATAGAGTCCAAAATCATTTACTCTATTATTCAAAAAGAACCTAAGCGGGCGGATGTGTACTGGTTGGTTCACGTAGATGTAGTAGACGAACCTTATACAAGAGAATATAAGGTGGAATTCCTGATTCCTGGAAAGCTGATCCGGATTGACTTTAAGCTGGGATTCCGCGTAGAGCAGAGTGTGAACTTATTGTATAGAAAAGTAATTGAAGACCTGGTGAAAAATGGAGAAGTAGACATTACCAGTCAATATACCTCACTCAATAAACATAAGATTGCAGGCGATTTCAGGTTTGTACTTTTAGAAAAACACTTGTCTAAATTCTCGAAACTGAGCTTTTATGAACGTAGTGTAATGGATTACTATTTTATTCTGAAACGTTTCAGTTTATCTGAAGAAAGAAGTTTTGGTCTGGATTCCAGTTATGTGGATGTAGAAAAGGTGCCTCTGATCTTTGTAACTCCTGATGATATCGAGTTAACCAGACTACCGGTATAATTCTTTAACCATTCTCGATAAAATGTAAAAGGCTCCTTAAGGAGCCTTTTACATTTTAGGGTACTGTGCCAGATCGTTTTGTTTACTTTAGCGAAAATAATCCTGCGTGTTTTCTGAACAAAAACTAATGATTTTCTGTATATACGATATAAAATCAGCTGATTTTCATTCTTAACATCCTTTAACGTTTTTTAGTGTTTTTTAACATTATTTAAAATAATTTAACATATGCTGTATGTAGTTTGCGGTCGATTTTAAGAACGTAAATGAAAAATATATATCAGCTTCTAGCCTTGCTATTGATTTGTTCACCGGCAATAGCACAGATCCGTCCCCAGTCCAATCCTGCAACTCCAACCTTAAAAGTTAATGGCCTGGATCTGGATTATTTTAATCCCAAAGAGTATACCATCGCTGATGTCACACTTACCGGAGCAAAGTTTCTGGATAAAGATGTGATCATCACACTTTCCAAACTGATCAAAGGAGAGCGTATTGTGCTTCCCGGAGAGGCGACAGCCAATGCCATTAAAATCCTTTGGGAACAAGGCCTGTTTGATGATGTTCAATTGGATATTGTTAAAATTGAGGGGGATTCTGTGTACTTCGATATTGAAGTTGCAGAACGTCCGCGATTGAGTACTTTTGATCTCCAGGGGCTGAGTAAATCCCAGAAAACGGATATTCTTGAAAAACTGAATGCGAAGTCTACCAAGACGATCATCAATGATAACCTGTACAATACCACCACCAGTACGATTAAAAAGTATTTGCTGGAAAAAGGGTATTTCTTTACAGCGGTAACCTACAAAACCAAAGTTGATCCCAACCAGGAAAATCATGTGATTTTGGAAGTTAATGTGGAGAAAGGCCGCAAGGTGAAGGTTCATGAAATTAACTTTACCGGCAACAAGGATTTTAGCTCAGCTAAACTGCGTAAGTTTTTAAAGAAGACCAAACAACAGGCTTTCTATAAAATCTTTGGTTCGGGTAAATTCTACAAAGAGAAATACGAAGAAGATAAAAAAACGCTGATTGCGAAAATGCAGGATAAAGGTTACCGTGATGCGGTAATTTTGAAAGACAGTGTATATCAATACAGTGATAAAGCAGTAGGGATCAAGATCGACTTATTTGAAGGTCCTAAATATTATTTCGGAAATCTAACCTTTGCAGGTAATGCCAAATATGGGGGTAAAGACTTGTTGCGTATTCTTGGCCTTGAAAAAGGAGAGGTCTTCAGCGAAGAAAAGCTGGAGAGAAAATTAAGAGGTAGCCCAAATAGCGATGACGTATCGAGTTTGTACCTGAATGATGGTTATTTAACTTTCAATGTGGATCCTGTTCAGACCAAAATCTATGGCGATACAGTTGATGTGGAAATCCGCATCTATGAAGGTCCTCAGTATACCAATAACAAGATTACGGTAAAAGGGAATACAATTACCAACGATAAGGTGGTGCTGCGAGATGTACGCACAAAACCAGGCGATAAATTCTCTAAGGACCAGTTGATCCGTACGGTTCGTGAGATCGGAATGTCGGGTAACTTTGATGAGTCTAAAACGGTACCTACGCCTAAGCCGAATCCGGCAGATGGAACGGTAGATATCGAGTATGCTGTAGAAGAAAGACCTTCAGATCAGATTGAATTGTCGGGAGGTTTTGGTGGTGGTAACATCATCGGTACCTTAGGTCTTACTTTCAATAACTTCTCTTTAAAGAACCTGTTTAACGGAAATGCTTATAAACCATTGCCAAAAGGTGACGGACAAAAGCTGAGCTTACGTGGACAGACCAACGGTAAATACTACCAGTCTTATAGTTTCTCTTTCTCTGAGCCATGGTTAGGTGGTAAAAAACCAATCAGTTTTGGGGTGAGTGCATTTACTTCATTACAATCAAACGGATTGAAAGAAAATGATCCTCTGGGATTACAACAAAGAATCCGGTTAAATGGGGTAACGGTGAGTTTGGGTAGAAAGTTAAACTTCCCGGACAACTATTTCCAGTTGAGCCATGCCTTGAGTTTCCAGCAATACATCCTGAACAATTATGAAGGTTATAAATTCAAAACAGGTACTGCATATAATATCAGTTTAGCACAAGAATTGAGCAGGGATTCGAGAGATCATTCCGTGTTTCCAACCAGCGGTTCTTACTTTAAATTTACCATTCAGGCAACACCTCCATATTCTTTGCTGAATAAATTAAACTATGCGACTGCTTCAGATAAACAGTTTTATAAATTCACAGAATACCACAAATGGAAATTTGAATCACAATGGTTCCACAGATTAGCTGGTAAGTTTGTAGTGAAAGCACAGGCACAGTTTGGTTTCCTTGGATCGTATAACAAAGCAGTTGGAGATCCGGCCTTCGAGCGTTTCAAACTGGGTGGTGATGGTATGCAGGGATTTGATTTCCTTCAGGGCTCAGAGCTGATCGCTATGCGTGGTTATTCTAACAGTGCTGTGATTCCTAATGGTTCAAATGTGAGTAATGCACAAAAGTCAGGAAGTCCGATCTTCACCAAGTACATGCTGGAGTTAAGATACCCTGTAATTGCGAGCCAATCTGCTACGGCCTTCCTTGTTGCTTTTGCAGAGGGTGGAAATACCTGGAACAACTTCTCAGAATATAATCCTTTTAACGTAAGACGCTCCGCAGGTTTTGGTGCGAAGATATTTTTACCAATATTTGGGTTATTGGGAATTGATTATGCAATTCCTTTTGATAAGATTCCAGGAATTGAAAATGGAGGAAGACAAAACTTTACTTTCAGCATTGCCCAGCAACTTGGAGGATTCAATTAGTGGAATTGTAAGCGTTAAATGTAATTTAATATGGCACTTAATAAGGGAGTAAAAGAAAAATATCCTGATTTTGATTTGTTTTACCTCGAAAATTTAGACTTATATCACGCCCTTCAAGGCGAGGGAAAGGAGTATATGGTCAATACGGAGGGCGATGTCATCTATGAACTACCTGATAGAAGCTCTTCTGATTACTATTGGACCAATTTTTCCAGGAGATCCTGGGATAAAACTGACCTGGAGCTTAACAGGAAAATAAATTACTGGGTCCAGATTAAATATTCGGAACGTCATTTGCCGGTTACCTCCATGATTTACGGTTACAAAAATGGGAAGACCGTTCAATTACTGGAACAGGAACTGATCTTAAATGCTGCGCCTTTAAGTGCCGAAAAGCTGCTGCTACAAATCGCAATTGATAAAAAGGCACCCTTTTCCTTGTCTCAGATCTGCATTTATGATACAGAAAAGAACGAATGCAAAGAAATCCTGAGCACAAATTATCAAGAGGAACCTTTTTCAGTTCATAAAGTTTTTGGATTAAAATATTTGTTTTCCGTGTTTATAGAAAAAGTAGCGGACAAAACACTGGATTATGATCATGAACTCTTCTGGCTATTCAATTCTGATGGGGAACGCCTGGTCAGTTTTGATACTACCATCGGACCAAATGGAGAAAGAACCTGGTTTGAACCAGGAAAAAGAGGGTTGGGCATTACCTATAAAATATTAGATCAGCCTGTCAGCTTCTCCTCCTCTTTTTATCATAGTCACTATGGCGTATGCAATGTATTAATAGACCGTGAAGGCCATTGTTATGGAGAGTTCTATCATATTGGCGGACAGAAACCTGCTACCATTGGAAAATCTTCAACAAGGTATCCTAAATACCTCGATAAAAAACTCTTATGTCTTGCATTACCAGATAGTGGAAGAGGGTATCCTGATCTGGTGATCATAGATGAGCGTCATCAACAGATCAGGACAGGATATGAATACCCCTGGATGATTGCCTTTTCCTCAAATTCCATCATTAAGGATAAAAAAATATTTGGCAAAACCTGTCTCACTGTTATAAATAATGAGGGCTATGTCGTACTCATTGATTTGGATGGGAATGAGGTGGCAAATACAGAACTAATAAAATTTAAGTCTTTAACTGTTAACTATGCCAAATTATTTACCCTTCAGGTCACAGGAAAATAAGTTGAATTCCATTGAAATAAGTTGAGTTGCAATGATTAAATGAGATTTAGGAATTCAGTCACCTGTTCTTTATAACTTCGTCCTATGGGGAGTTGCTTTCCCTGTATTTCGATTTCTGTGCTGGTATAAGCATCGATCTTCTCTCTGGCTACCATAAATGATCGATGAATTCTTAAAAAATCGGATTTTGGGAGTTGTTCTTCAATTTGTCCAAGCTGAAATTTGGTGGTAATTACTTTATCGGGAGTGAAAATCCGGACATATTCTTTCATGCTTTCAATGTAAAGGATGTCCCTGAAATAGATTTTTATTCTTTTTTTTGATGCATTAATAAACATATAGTCCTTGCCCAATGGGGTAGATACTGCTGCTGTTATGGATGGGCCAGGATTCAGTTGTTTTAATTTGTTAATTGCTTTCAGAAACCTGCTGAATTCAATTGGCTTCAACAGGTAATCTATAATGTTGAGCTCATATCCCTGTAAAGCATATTCATGATAAGCTGTAGTGATGATGATATGAGGAGGGTTTTTTAAGGTTTGTATAAAATCCAATCCTTTAAGTTTGGGAAGGTTAATGTCCAGAAAAATAACATCAACATCATTGGCAGAGAGATCATCCAATGCAGAGATGGCATCGGTATAGGTTTTCTTTAACCGGAGAAAAGGGACATCTGAGATATAATCCTGCAGAATTTCTGCGGCCAGAGGTTCATCTTCTATGATGATACAATTATAAGGTTCCATGACTATTCAGGTTGATTTTAAGAGAGACATTAAAGGTTTTTGGGAAGTTTTCCAGTTCAAGAGAAAATTCTTTATACATCAGTTCAAGTTGTCTGCGGATGTTACTTAACCCTATTTTTTCGTTAATTATATTTTCACCACTGTAATCCTGGGTGTTGCTTGTCTGGAAATTCAGCTGGCCTTTTTTTAAGGTAATGTGGATTTCAATCTGACTCTCCCCGGTGGTTTCATTTAGTCCGTGTTTGAATGCATTTTCTATAAATGGCAACAGAATCAATGGAGTGATCATTTGATGATGATCATCGATTTCTTTCCTGAAAGAAATTTTCAGACGGTTGTCGTATCGGATTTTTTCGAGTTCAAGGTAGTCTTCCAGAATTCTGATTTCTTCGGCTATGCTGATCGTTTCCCTGTGGGATTCATAAAGCATAAAGCGGAGCAGTTTCGATAGTCTGAGTACGACCTCCGGAGCCTGATCTGATTTTTTTCTTGCAAGGCCGTAAATATTGTTTAGCGTATTAAACAAAAAATGAGGATTGATCTGGTTCTTTAAAAATTTCAGCTCCGTTTCCAACTTGTCCTTAATCAAAAATTGTTCAGTTTTGAGATTTAACACCTGCATGCGAAAAAGTTTCAAAGCAACCGCAATGCCACTGATATAGCCTATATCAAGCAAGGCGATAAACAGACCTGAAGGATTGACGATATCTGATATTCCTACCACCTTTTCAGGTTTGAGCAAGGGGGAAATCACATAAACATTGGCCAACCGATAGAAAAAGATAGCCAGCAGTAAAGCCAATACGATTTGAAGGATGACTTTGACCATTGCATTTTTCCGGATCAGGAGGTTGTTCACCGGAAACTGCATCAGATAATAGGAAAACGACATTTTAACTGAAACCAGGAGCAGGTTGAAAAGAATCGCGAGGATCACTACATAGGCTTCCCTTTCTGGTGGAAAGAAATCATGTATCCAGGCATACTCTAATAAAGTACCTTGTATGCTATAGGTCAGCCAGAATAGGAGGTGCCGGTAAATCTTGTGTTTCACCAATGGAAGTTCGGGATTTTTAAGCCAAATAGTTAAAAATAATATCAACGGTATTTCCCGGGGTACGAACGGTTAGTTTTGGGGTATCAGGGTCGCTTCTTTTCCTTAAATTGCAATCAGGTCTTCGTTTTGATCGTATGTAGATCCGAAGTTGTTGTCTGTTGACCGGATTTGGACTTGTGCCAAGGGAGTTGAGATATTAAGGTTCGTAAAGCAATACTATACTTTAACTAAATCAGATTATGGAAATGTACACTACATCACAAGATGATTCAAAAAACACTTCTTCAGGTGTTTTCCTGAAGATTTTTTTAACAGGCCTCATCGCAGGGACATTAGATGGACTTGCAGCTGTTTTTTTATCAGCCAATGGTAATGCTACATTGGTTTTTAAATATATTTCCAGCGCTGTGCTGGGAGCAGAAGCTTTTAAAGAGGGAGCTGGTGTGGTTGCTCTGGGCATAGGTTTTCACTATTTTAATGCCATGGCATTTACTTTTTTTTACTTTTTTATATATCCCAGGATCCCGCTACTTCGTAAACATATCGCCATGAGCAGTTTGTTGTACGGATCATTTATCTGGTGCGTAATGAACCTTTGTGTAGTGCCGATGAGCAGGATCAGCAGTGGACCTTACTCCCTCAATGGAATTGTAAAAAGCTGGCTTATTCTTGTTGTATTTGTAGCCTTACCAGTAGCAATAGGAATCAGGGAAATCTATCTGAGTAAAAAAACAGACTTAATCTAAATCTGCTGATATGAAACATTTATGGTTATTAAATCTGCTGATCCCCGGGATGCTGATCAGCGGAAGTCTGAAAGTGATACAAAAAGACGTTACTGACGATCCTGGTTTTGCTGTTATTGAATTGTTTACTTCTGAAGGATGTTCCAGTTGTCCTGCGGCAGAAAAGGTTTTAAAAGAGATCAGTCAGGAATATCAGGGAAGAGCGGTTTATGTATTGGCTTTTCATGTGGATTACTGGAATAAGTTGGGTTGGAAGGACAAGTTTAGCAGTCCTAAATTTACAGAACGTCAATATAAATACAGTGAAACTCTTAAGGAACAGGTTTACACCCCCCAGGCGATTGTCAATGGCAAGCAAGTCCTTATCGGGTCAGAAAATGAAAAAATGCATCAGGCTATTGAAGAGGCACTGAAAAAGAAAGCCAAGGTAAGGGATACAAAGTATCATGTTGAAATAAAAGAGGGAAAGTTGCAGCTTGACTATACCCTGGATCCTTCACTTAAAGGGAACCTGATGTCGGTAGCCTTAATACAAAATCAGGAATCCAACGAGATAAAAGCAGGTGAGAATAAGGGTAAACTATTGGAACATGTAAATGTTGTCCGTGCCTTTTCTTCAGAACGGGCAACTGAACCTTCCGGAAGTTTAAGCCTCAATATACCCGAAGGTCTGGAGCCTAAGGGACTGCATGTATTGGTTTACCTGCAAAACAGAATAACCCTCCGGGTAATCTCAGTTTCGAAACTTACACTTTAACGAGCTTTCAGCTCCTGAAGATTCCTTTGAGGCTTTTGCTGACCTTAACCATCCGGAGGTTCTCCTTAAAATGGTTTGAAAAACAGGAGGTAAATTAATATGTAAGCTTTGAGAACTACGTTTTTGACTTTCTATCGCATAAAAAAGGCTCCGGGGAGGAGCCTTTATTGCTGGTCATCTAACCACGCAATTATAGGGATAATTATAGGAGGGCAATTCAGGGATGTCCAATTCTTTATAGAACATCGTTTTTTAATGTTATTATTTACAATAAGTCTAATGTATCAATATATTTTCTAAAAAAATAATATATTGATAAATATTCTCGGATTTTCTTTAGAAGGAAAGCCTGTAGGGGTATAGCGTTTGTTTTCCAACCGTATTTTGTTCGATCCTCCTTCGGTCGTCATTCGATTGTCACAGTTAACTGGAACGTCCCCCGGACGTGTCGGGAACGTACCTGAGACGTCTTTGGGTGCCTAAAGACATCCCTGGTACATTTCCAGGGTATCTCCTGGATGTTCTAATTATCCGCTTGTATACAAAGAAGGTCGCATCTGTAGGGGAGAAGCACTGGAAATAGCGCGCAATTGATCAAATAAAAGCCCCTGAGTTTCAATCAGGGGCTTTTAACAGAAATGTCTTTTTTGTGCTAAACAGATGGAGTATGCTGCTGCCCTAGTTTACTGTGTCTGTAGCCATATAGGAAATAAACCACAAGACCTATCAGCAGCCAGATGCCGAAACCGATCCAATTGGAGATACCAAGCTCACACATCATGTATAAACAGCTGATCAGTCCAAGTACCGGAATCAGGGATAAGTTTTTGGTAATACAAAAATAGATGATCACCAGGCAGATGATCAGGAAGATCCACATTGGGATTTTATGCTTAAACAAGCCCCATCCTGATTCGTATTTTTTCTCCGCACTTACTGTCGACTGATCCATGAAACTCTGGTACTGATCTCCGCTCAGGCTGTTCAGGTAAGCCGTTGCATCCAGGTTTTCTGCTGGATTGATCTTTACCGGTCCGGTTTTGATTTCTTCTTTTACCAGATTTAATTCAGTAGGATTGAGTGAAGTGATAAAATGTACCGGTTCATATACTCTGGGTGTATTGAATATAAACGCGTTTGTTTCTTTTTTATAATTCGTGAACCCTACAATCAGCATCCCTATAAACACAAGAGGAATAATGTATTTAGAATTCACATAAGGAGTTTTGAACTTGCCTCTTTGAATATTCGGTTTGTTTTGTAGCACAAGTACTCCGGCACAAACCAATACGAAAGCAAACAACGTTCCGATAGAACAAAGGTCTGTTACAATGGTCAGGTTCATAAACAGAGAAGGAATCGCCACTACAAAACCAACTACTATGGTCGCAAATGAAGGGGTTTGATATTTAGGATGAATTTTGGAAAAAGATTTCGGCAATAAACCATCACGGCTCATGCTCATCCAGATCCTGGGCTGGCCCATTTGGAAGACCAATAGCACACTGGCCATCGCAAACACCGCACTAACCGCAATAATTCCACTCATCAGTTTAAGATTGATCTGGTCGAATACAAAGGCCAGTGGATCACCTACAGCCAACAGACTATAATTTACAATCCCGGTAAGGACCAGTGCAATGGCAACATAAAGGATGGTACAGATGATAATTGCCCACATCATTCCTCTCGGAAGGTCTCGCTGCGGGTTTTTACACTCTTCGGCGGTAGTAGAGATCGCATCAAAACCGATATAGGCAAAGAATACTGCTGAAACTCCTTTTAATACCCCCGACACTCCATTTGGTGCAAAAGGATTCCAGTTAGCGGTATCTACATAGAAAATGCCAACCGCCAGTACGAGCAGGATCACTGCAAGTTTAACCACCACCATTGCGTTGCTGGCATTCCTGGATTCTTTCATCCCTCTGTAGATCAGCCAGGTAATAAAGATAATAATTCCTAAGGCCGGAAGGTCTGCAACCAGGTGGAAACCACCGATTTTTGGAGCCGTGATCCAGGCGTTGTTTGCAATTCTGGTGGCATCGTCAAGGTTGGCAAAGCTCTTTCCTGCATTGACCAGTGCTTCTGCATGCTTATGACCATTGTAAGCCGAAAGGTAATCCATTGTTGCCCAATCGGGAACATGAATGCCTTTAATACCCAATGCGGGTATCTGTATGGAGGAGAGGAGTCCGGTAAAATAATCCGACCAGGAAATGGCCACGGTAATATTTCCAATGGAATATTCCATGATGAGTGACCATCCGATGATCCAGGCCACCAATTCGCCAAAAGCTACATAAGAATAAGTATAAGCACTTCCGGATACCGGTACCATTGATGCAAATTCTGCATAAGCAAAGGCCGCGAAGCTACAGGCTACGGCAGTAAAAATAAATAAAAAGATCACGGCCGGACCGCCATCAGCACTGGCCTTTCCAATGGTGCTAAAAATTCCCGCACCTATAATGGCTGCAATCCCGAAGGCGGTAAGGTCTCTTACCCCAAGGGTTTTATGTAAAGATGTTCCATGTTCTCCATAGCCTTTTTCTGCATCTTCTAATATTTTGGTAATAGATTTCTTTCTGAAAAGTTTTTCAAACATAGAATATTGGTTAGTTTAGTTTGTATTATTCAAACTTATAAATTTACTTCTAAACTATTAACCTAATTTCAGTAATTCGTCTTTTACAAAAGAAGCAAGCTCCTGAATGTAACCTATACTGAAGTCAAATTTAATCCCGGCAGTTTCGTAAATTTCATTAATAGGCTTTGTATAACCTAAAGAAAGTGCTTCCAGGTATTGCTCTAAAGCCTTTTGTGGGTTCTCCTTGTAGTTTTTCCAAATGGCAATAGCACCCAATTGGGCAATTGCATACTCTATATAATAAAAAGGGACTTCGAAAAGATGAAGTTGTTTTTGCCAAAGGTTACCAAATTCAGCTTCCTGTCCTTCCCAATTGGCAAAACCAGCACCAAAGCGGGTATATATTTGTTTGAATGCCTCTTCTCTGTCTGCTGCATTATGACTTGGGTTGGTGTAGATCCAGTGTTGAAACTGATCAATTACCGCCACCCATGGAAGTGTTTTCAGGACATCCTGTAATTGTTCTCTTTTTGCGCGAAGTAAATCTTCTTCATTGTCAAAATAGATGTTCCAGTTGTCCATAGAGATCAATTCCATACTCATAGAGGCCAGTTCGGCTACCTCTGATGGACAATGTTTGAAATCATTGAGTTCGAGATGAGCTGTCAGAAAAGTATGAATCGCATGTCCACCCTCATGGACCATCGTGGTTAAATCTCTCAGGGAATTGGCAGAGTTCATGAAAATAAAGGGTGCTCCGGTTTCGGCAAGTGGATAGTTGTATCCACCAGGTGCTTTTCCTTTTCTGCTTTCCACATCAAACAGGTTATTGGCTTTCATGGTCGCCAGCATTTGCCCGAGTTTGGGATCAATTGCGTTAAAGCATTCAATACTTTTATCGATCAGTTCTGCTCCGTTTTTGAATGGTTTTAAAGCTGCTTTACCTGTGGTACTCACTTCCATATCCCAGGGTTTAAGGATTTCAATTCCCAATGCATCGGCACGTTTTTGCGCCTGATCTTTTAAAATAGGAACGACTTGTTTTTCAATCGCCTCATGGAAATGGTAACAGTCCTGTGGGGTATAGTCAAACCTGCCCAGTGCCTGAAACATATAATCTCTGTAATTTTCAAAACCTGCATTTAAAGCCACCTGATGACGCATGGCAACAAGCTCATCAAACAAGATATTTAAATCGTCTTTATCCACCAGGCGACGTTGCTGTATGGTCTCCCAGGCTTGTTGTCTGACTGTTCTATCGGTGTCTTTGATAAAGTTTGCTGCTTGTTCCAGCGTATACTCCTGTCCGCCGATTTCTACGCTCATGGCTCCGGTGATGCCCTGATATTTTTGTTGGGTTACTTGTAACTTGGTCAGCAGTTCCACATTTTCTTCGCGATAGATTTCTATCGCCTTTCTGATGGCCCTGATGTATACAAAATATTTTTCCTGATCCAGCTCATCAATAAATGGGCTGTCATTGAATTTTTGGTTCAGCTGGTTGGCAATAGGAGAGATCTTTGGTTCGATCTCTGTGGCAAAATACTGGAAGGACTGTACCAGCGCTTCATTTGCCGTATCGCAGCTCATTCTGATATACCTCCAGGCAAAGTCTTCTTCAAGTGCAGCTTCAAGTTCACTTTTGTCTTTCAGCCATTTCTCCAGCTCAGAAACGTTTTCTATCGGGCGTGCGAGTAATTCATTCAGAATCGGCTCCAGATTGTCCCATTTCATTTCCAGGTTCTGGGGAATATAAGCTCTTTGTTTAGCAGGTATATTGAGATTGATCATAGGTTTTTAAATAATTAAGATAGGCAAATATAAGGAACGGGGAGGTCCTCAGCAATCGGAAAATATATTTGTAAAAGGGGACAGGGAAAGGACCTTTTTTAGATAAGGTAAAAAAGGTCCTGATGATATCGAATCCTTATATTAGTGTAATATCGTTCTGAATAATGCATCTGCGAGAAAGCAGACTGCAAAAACTACGGAAGCAAAGCCATTGGTTGTTGCAAAAGCTTTATTTACTTTACTGATGTCGTTTGGTTTAACCAGCAAATGCTGATAGATGAGCATGAAGCAGAAAAATGCAACGCCAACATAATAGAACCAGCTAAAATTATGCGGTGTAAAGAAGATCGGAAGGATGACACATAATGCAGAAAAAATATGCAATACCACTGAAAGCCTCAATGCATTTTTAATGCCCAGTGCTGCTGGGATAGAATGTAGTTTCTCTTCTCTGTCGAAATCTTCGTCCTGCAGGGCGTAAATGATGTCAAAACCGCTTACCCAAAACAAGACGGCAAAAGAGTAAAGCACAGGAACAACACTAAATGCTCCTGTTACCGCAATGTAAGCGCCGATAGGAGCCAGGGAAAGTCCAAGGCCCAGTACCAGGTGACACAATGCGGTAAATCTTTTGGTATAGCTATAGAATAAGACCACAAATAAGGCAACAGGAGATAAATAAAAACAAAGTTTGTTGATAAATGCAGTTGTTGCAATGAATAAGATGCAGTTAATGATGACAAAGATCAGGGCTTCATTTGCGGACACTTTTCCTGCCGGAATATCACGCATCTGGGTACGTGGATTCTTTGCATCAATGTTTCTGTCCAGATATCTGTTAAATGCCATCGCAGCGTTGCGCGCGAAAACCATGCACAATAAGACCGCAACCAATAACATCCAGTTAAAAGGATTGGCAGTTGTCGTTACTCCCAAAAAGAATCCAATCATTGCAAAGGGAAGTGCAAAGATGGAATGGGCGAACAGTACCAGTGAAAAATACTTCTTCATGAAAAGGACAATTAAAAATCTGTATCCGGTGTTAAAACAGGCATGGCAAAATCAAGGTTTGTTTGATCCACGAATTTCAGGATCTCATCTCTTCCTACACTTTTTTCAGCAGAAGTAATAAAGTAAGGGGGGATCTCTTCAAACCATCCGCCTAACGCTTTTTTGAAGGCAGCAACGTTTTGATTTGTTTTTGTGATAGACTGCTTATCTGCTTTTGTGAAAGCCAATACGAAAGGGATCTGAATTTCTCCCATCCAGCAGCAAAATTCAAGGTCGATCTTTTGAGGTTCTAAACGACTGTCTATCAATACGAAAACGCATTGTAAGCTTTCTCTTTTTGTGATGTAATTGCGGATAAACTTCTCCCAGCTTTCTCTGCTGTTTTTAGAAACCTTCGCATACCCATATCCTGGTAAATCTACAATATACCATTTTTCATTGATGAGGAAATGGTTGATTAACTGGGTTTTCCCCGGCCTTTGAGATGTTTTTGCTAAACCATGCTGGTTCACCAGCATGTTAATTAAAGAGGACTTTCCAACGTTGGAACGTCCGATAAATGCATATTCGGGCATATTGGCTACAGGCAAAGCTGAAACCTTTGTATTACTACAAATAAATGTTGCTGATTTTATAATCATTTGACAAAGGTAGAAAATTAGTTTTCAACAATACTTATCTTTGCGCCTTACTATGAACGAAAAGATCTCCACCTCCCACTCTGCAACGGCTCCTAAAAAGGAAGAAGTAGCCTCAATGTTTGATAAGATATCAGGAACTTATGATTTTTTAAACCACTTTATGTCGCTCGGAATTGACATTTTGTGGCGTAAAAGGGCAATTGGCGAACTAAAGTCTATCAAGCCCCGCTTGATGCTGGATGTAGCAACAGGTACGGGAGACTTTGCTTTTGAGGCCATCAAAATTCTTAAACCGGAGAAAGTAATCGGTGTAGATATTTCTGAAGGAATGCTGGAAGTGGCTCGAAAAAAGATCAATGACCGGAATTTACACCCCATTTTTTCAGTTCAGATGGGCGATTCAGAAGGTTTACATTTCGAAGACAATCATTTTGATGCCGTAACCGTTGCCTTTGGGGTAAGGAACTATGAAAACCTTGAAAAAGGAATAAGAGATATGTACCGGGTGCTCAAACCAGGCGGTAAAATTGTCATCCTTGAATTTTCAAAACCAAGAAAATTCCCCGTTAAACAGGGATATAACTTTTATTTTAACCATGTAACTCCGTTTTTTGGAAAAGCATTTTCGAAAGATGCGACTGCTTATACTTATTTACCGGAATCGGTAGCTGCATTTCCTGATGGTGATGCCTTTAATGCCATGCTGACGAAGGTTGGATTTAAAAATGCAAAAGATATTAGGTTAACGTTTGGTATTTGTGCAATTTATACCGGAACAAAGTAAAATTACGTAGGTTTATCCTGATGATATGAATATGAAACTGCTCATTTCTTTTGTGTGCTTGTTTGCTGTTACGACAGTAAAAGCTCAGAATTGGGGTGGCGGGATCGATGATAACAATTTGCACTTTGGGTTTACTTTTCAATATGTTTCTGCGGAATATAAGATTTTGAAGAAAGCGGATTGGAGAGAAGTCGACGTTAATGGTTGGCAGCTTAATACAGATTTTCTCGGTAAGCTAAATTACATCTCTTCTAAGCCATCTTCGGGATTTGGAATTGGCTTCGTGGTCAATCAAAAAGTCCAAGATAATGTCGATCTTCGATTAACTCCAACACTGGTTTTTAGTGACAGAACTTTAACTTATGGTTTTGTAAAGGGAGTAAATGGGTCTCCTGAGGAAGTAGGTGTGCAGAAAAAACTGGCAACTACTGTAGTCGATTTTCCATTAGGGTTGAAGATCAAGTCCAATAGAAGAAATAACTTCAGGGCATATATGATTGGGGGAGTTAAGTATACCATGGATATTTCATCCAAGAAAAAATCGAATAATAATGAGGTGACCGATCCTATGGAAAAGTTTGTAAACAATCGTCGTAATTTTCTTTCTTATGAGGCAGGCTTGGGGATGGATCTATATTTCGAATATTTCAAAATGTCACCAGAGATTAAATTGTCTTATTCCTTCGATAGTGTGAAGAAAAATGAAGTGTCACATGTCTTTTCTAATCCGATTGATAGATTAATGTTAAGACATGTGACATTCAGCTTATTTTTCGAATGACATCACTCGGAAAAAAGTTTTAGTTTTGTTAAGACATTGCCATCATAAGATAGGTCGGGGATATTTTTTTAAACAGACCGTTAAAGAATAATTAATATACGAATGAAAACTGCATTAATTACAGGAGCAACTTCAGGAATTGGAGAAGCCTGCGCAGATCTGTTTGCTGCACAAGGTTATCACTTAATTTTAGTTGCAAGAAGAGAACATTTATTAAAGGATGTTGCCAAACGTCTGGAAGAGAAATATGCGATAGAAACAAAGACCGTTGTTGCAGATGTGAGAATTCATGATGATCTTTCTTATGGATTGGAAACTTTACCTGCCCAATGGAAACAGGTGGACGTATTGATCAATAATGCGGGCTTAAGTCAGGGCTTAGATCCTATAGATAAGGGTAATGTTACGGATTGGGATACCATGATTGATACCAACGTTAAAGGATTGCTGTATGTCACAAAGATTGTTTCGAACTGGATGATCAGCCGGAAATCCGGTCATATCATTAATATCGGATCGATTGCAGGACAGGAAGTTTATCCCAATGGAAACGTATATTGTGCTACAAAACATGCAGTAGATGCCCTGAATAAAGGTATGCGCATAGATTTATTGCCTCATGGCATAAAGGTGACGGCCATTAATCCCGGAATGGTAGAAACAGAGTTTTCTAAGGTCCGTTTTAAAGGAGATGAAGGACGTGCAAAGAAAGTATATGATGGATTGGAACCCCTGGTTGCGAATGATATTGCCGAAGCAATTTGGTTTGTCGTGAGCCGACCTGCACATGTGAACATTAACGATATGCTCATCATGCCTACGGCCCAGGCTACAGGTGCCATCATCAAAAGAAACTAAAATATTAATCGAAACAGATATGATATCAACTACAATAGACCAGGAGATTAAAAAAGCGATGCTGGCTAAAGATCAGGCGCAATTAAGAGGTTTAAGAGCAATTAAAGCTGCTTTATTATTAGCGAAAACAGAGAAAGGATCAAGCGAAGAGATTACAGAAGAAACAGAATCCAAGATTTTACAAAAGCTGGTGAAACAACGTCGTGAATCAGCTGATATCTATAAACAACAAGGACGCGAAGACTTGAGCATTATTGAAGAAGAAGAAATCGAAGTGATCAGCAGCTTTATGCCAAAGCAATTGGAGCAGGCAGAAGTTGAAAGCATCATCGCTCAGATCATCAGGGATTCAGGTGCTGCTTCAGTGAAAGAAATGGGGAAAGTAATGGGCCTTGCAAACAAAGAACTTGCAGGTAAAGCAGATGGAAAACTGATTGCCGAAATCGTAAAAGCGCAATTGGCATAAAATATGCTTGAAAATTTATGTGTTTAAACCTTTTTTCGAAAAATTAATGTTTTAAATTACATTAAATTTAATTTACTCCACTAACTTAGTAGCATTACCTTACTTAACACAAAATATGAAATACGAAGTAATAGAAGAAGACGGGTTTAAATATATTGAGGCTGGAAAAGGAGAACCCCTGGTATTACTTCATGGTTTAATGGGAGAGTTGAGCAATTGGGAAAGAGTGATTGATCACTTTAAAGCCAATTATCATGTTATGGTCCCTATTTTGCCAATTTATGAACTCCCTATACTTACTTTAGGTGTAAAGAGTTTATCAAAATATATAAACAGATTTTTAAAGTTTAAGAAACTCAATCAGGTAGTTTTAATTGGAAATTCATTGGGAGGACATGTAGGTCTTGTATTTACCACTTCCCACCAGGAAAATGTTAAAGCCCTTGTATTGACAGGAAGTTCCGGCTTATATGAAAATGCATTTGGTGGCTCATTTCCAAGAAGAGAAAGTTATGATTATATTAGGGAAAAGGTAGAATTTACCTTTTACGACCCGGCAGTAGCCACTAAGGAGTTAGTGGATGACGTATATAAAAGTGTGAATGACCGTTCCCGTGTAATCCGGATTCTGGCCTTGGCCAAATCGGCTATCCGCCATAACATGTCGAAAGATCTGTCCAGGATTACCATCCCTGTTTCTTTAATTTGGGGAAAACAGGATAAGGTAACTCCACCGGAAGTTGCGGAAGAGTTTCACGAATTGCTGCCTAATTCAGAGTTGAATTGGGTAGATAAATGCGGGCATGCTCCGATGATGGAACGTCCGGAAGACTTTAATGTGTACCTGGAGAAATTTTTAAATAGAATTTTACTAAAATAAATAATGTTTGCATCTGAACTCATATCAAATTCAATTCCCCCGCTAAAGACTTCCGACTCTGTTCAGAAGGCTTTGGAGAGGATGACTGAGTTCAAGCTATACCATTTACCCATCGTAAATGAAACCCAGTTTTTGGGGCTGCTGGCAGAAGAAGAGCTGATTGAGGTAAGGGATACAGAACAGGCAATCGGTAGTTTGCCTTTGTCTATTTTAAACCCTTTTGTTTACGAAGATGCACACATCTATGACATCATCAGGCTCTTTCATCAACTGCATTTATCGGTAGTTCCGGTCCTGGATTATAAAAAAAACTATTTAGGATTAATTTCTATAAATAACCTTTTAGATTATACTGCTGATATTTATGCGGTAAAAGAACCCGGAGGGATTATTGTGCTGGAAATCAGCAACCGGAATAATTCTCTTTCTCACATGGCACAGATTGTGGAAGCCGATAATGCGCAGATCCTTTCTTCTTATGTGCAGTCTTTTCCCGATTCCACAAAATTGGAAGTTACCCTAAAAATTAATAAAACTGAGTTGTCGGGAATTATCGCCTCTTTTGAGCGATACAATTACCAGGTAAAAGCTGTGTTTAACAGCACCATTTCAGATAATGGTACCGAAGACAGATATAATTCATTTATGAATTATTTAAACGTATAAAACCCATAAATGAGAACTGCAATTTACGGTAGAGAGTTCAATAATAGCGTTTTACCATATGTACAGGAAGTATTCAATGTTCTGGGCGAATCAAAAGCGCCCATTCTTGTTTCCAAAGATTACCTTGATTTTATAAAAGATAAAATAAAACTGCCTGAGGGCATTGTTGTTTTTAGTAACCATACCGAACTGGTTGGCCAGGCAGATGTCCTGATCAGCTTAGGTGGAGATGGTACTTTACTGGATACTTTGTCGCTGATCCGTGACTCCGGAATCCCGGTAATAGGGATCAACTTCGGTCGCCTTGGATTCCTGGCGAGCATCAATAAAGATGAGATCAGAATAGCTATTGAGGCACTTCGCAATAAAGAATATTCTCTGGATAAAAGAACTTTACTGAGTCTGGAGTCCAAATTTGACCTTTTTGGTGAGGAAAATTTCGCTTTAAACGACATCACCATTCATAGAAGGGATAAGTCAGCGATGATGATCATTCATGCTTATATGAATAATGAATTTGTGAATTCA
This sequence comes from Pedobacter caeni, assembly GCF_900129215.1. GTDB lineage: Bacteria > Bacteroidota > Bacteroidia > Sphingobacteriales > Sphingobacteriaceae > Pedobacter > Pedobacter caeni. The sequence continues at coordinate 958,875 of NZ_FQUQ01000003.1, forward strand.
TATTGGGCAGATGGTTTAATTATCGCTACACCAACAGGTTCTACCGCTTATTCTTTAAGCTGCGGTGGCCCGATCATTTATCCGAGTTCACAAAATTTTGTGATCACCCCAATTGCTCCACATAACCTGAATGTAAGACCGGTCATTATCCCTGATGATGTTTCCCTTACTTTTGAGGTAGAAGCCAGAAGTGCCAAGTTTTTGGTTTCCTGTGATTCGAGAACGGAAACAGTAGACCGTTCTGTGAAGCTTACCCTGAATAAAGCAGCCTTTCATGTAAATCTGATCAGGCTGAACAATGAAAGTTACCTGACCACGTTAAGAAATAAACTACTTTGGGGTATTGATACCCGCAACTATTAAGATGCAATACGGAACACGGCTTTTCTGTTTTCTTGCGATCTCTTTCATCGGATTTAATGCCAATGCCCAGACGATGGAGCTTGGTGTTGTCGCTGGAGGTGCAGGGTATATGGGAGACCTGAACCAAACAAAACCTTTGAAAATCAGCGGTATTTCTGCCGGAGCCTATGTGAAAATGAATTTTGATCCTTACTGGAGCCTTGGCGCACACTATCAGTTTGGCATGATCAAAGCAAATGACCTGCATTCTGAGAATGAGCAGTTCAGAGACCGGGGGCTTAATTTTAAAACTTCGCTGAATGAAATCAGCCTGCAGGTAGACTTTAATTTCTTTGAGTATTTTGCAGGTGGGGGAACCAAAAGGTTCACGCCTTATATATTTACAGGAATAGGAGGGGTGTTTTTTAGCCCGATCGGGAAATATGCATTTAGTCCAGGCGCGGATGCTCAGGAATATAAACTCAGGTTTTACAGGACTGAAGGACAAAAAGAACCTTACAGAAATTATGCACTTACTGTTCCTTATGGAGTAGGATTCAAAGTCAGACTGAAAGAAAACTGGGGTTTATTTTCTCAGATTGGATATCGAACAGCGTTTACAGATTATCTGGATGATGTAAGCGGAAATTATCCTGGTATGGATAATCCTCCTGCTGATGGAAATACCGGATTAAATCTTTCAGATCCCAGCAGATTCCGCTCATTATCAGGTGCTGCGATTCCGGTTGGGGCTCCAGGGACCCAAAGAGGCGATTTTAGAAAAAGAGATACTTATATGTTTGTAGGTATTGGCATATCTTATACCTTTGTGTCCCAAAAATGTTATACATTTTAAGCATATTTGCAATTATAAATGGGATTTAAAGAACAAATTGACGTTACACGCCTGCCTGAGCACATCGCAATCATCATGGATGGAAATGGGAGATGGGCAAAAAATCAAGGCAAATTCAGGCATTTTGGCCATGAAAGCGGGGTGTTATCCGTAAAAGATATTGTAGAAGGCTGTGCTGATATAGGTATCAAATACCTGACTGTATATGCTTTTTCTACCGAAAACTGGAACAGGCCTATTGAAGAAGTAAATGCTTTAATGGAGCTGTTGATTTCTACCATTAATCAGGAAACTGCAACGCTTAATAAGAATAACATCAGACTTAATGCTATTGGAGATATTTCCTCTCTTCCACAAAAATGTATTGACGACTTGAAAAGTGCCATGGATAATACCGCAAAGAATACGCGTTGTACCCTGACACTTGCTTTGAGTTATAGCGCGAAATGGGAAATCATGGAGGCTGCTAAGAAACTGGCTCAGAAAGTTAAAGACGAAAAGATGAGTATTGAAGAAATTAATGAAGATACTTTTTCTGCTCAGCTAACGACCACCAATATTCCTGATCCGGAACTGATGATCAGGACAAGTGGTGAACATAGGGTCAGCAATTTTTTATTGTGGCAGATGGCTTATACCGAACTCTATTTTACCGACACCTTGTGGCCTGACTTTAGAAGAGAAGACCTTTTTGAAGCAATAGTAGACTACCAAAAGCGCGAACGCCGCTTCGGTAAAATTAGTGAACAGTTGAACTAATTTGAGTTTTAACACTTTTTAACATGTGTTTAAATTAACTTAGCAACGATTTTAGATTTAAATGAAAAGAATATATCAACTTATATTGTTGTTATTGATTGGTTTACCATCAATAGCACAGATCCGTCCCCAGTCCAATCCTGCAACTCCAACCTTAAAAGTTAATGGCCTGGATCTGGATTATTTTAATCCCAAAGAGTATACCATCGCTGATGTCACACTTACCGGAGCAAAGTTTCTGGATAAAGATGTGATCATCACACTTTCCAAACTGATCAAAGGAGAGCGTATTGTGCTTCCCGGAGAGGCGACAGCCAATGCCATTAAAATCCTTTGGGAACAAGGCCTGTTTGATGATGTTCAATTGGATATTGTTAAAATTGAGGGGGATTCTGTGTACTTCGATATTGAAGTTGTAGAACGTCCGCGATTGAGTACTTTTGATATCCAGGGGGTAAGTAAATCCCAGAAAACGGATATTCTTGAAAAACTGAATGCGAAGTCTACCAAGACGATCATCAATGATAACCTGTACAATACCACCACCAGTACGATTAAAAAGTATTTGCTGGAAAAAGGGTATTTCTTTACAGCCGTAACCTACAAAACCAAAGTTGATCCCAACCAGGAAAACCATGTGATCCTGGAGGTTAATGTGGAGAAAGGCCGCAAGGTGAAGGTTCATGAAATTAACTTTACCGGCAACAAGGATTTTAGCTCAGCTAAACTGCGTAAGTTTTTAAAGAAGACCAAACAACAGGCTTTCTATAAAATCTTTGGTTCGGGTAAATTCAACAAAGAGAAATACGAAGAAGATAAGAAAACGCTGATTGCAAAAATGCAGGATAAAGGTTACCGTGATGCGGTAATTTTGAAAGACAGCGTATATCAATACAGCGATAAAGCAGTAGGGATCAAGATCGACTTATTTGAAGGTCCTAAATATTATTTCGGAAATCTAACCTTTGCAGGTAATGCCAAATATGCAGGTAAAGACCTGTTGCGCATTCTTGGCCTTGAAAAAGGAGAGGTTTTCAGCGAAGAGAAACTGGAGAAAAAATTAAGAGGTAGCCCAAATAGCGATGACGTATCGAGTTTGTACCTGAATGATGGTTATTTAACTTTCAATGTGGATCCTGTTCAGACGAAGATCTATGGCGATACAGTTGATGTGGAGATCCGCATCTATGAAGGTCCTCAGTATACCAATAACAGGATTACGGTAAAAGGAAATACGATTACCAACGACAGGGTGGTGCTGCGTGATGTACGTACCAAACCAGGCGATAAATTCTCTAAGGACCAGTTGATCCGTACGGTTCGTGAGATCGGACAGATGGGTAACTTTGATGAATCTAAAACGGTACCTACGCCTAAGCCGAATCCGGCAGATGGAACGGTCGATATCGAGTATGCTGTAGAAGAGAAACCTTCAGATCAGATTGAATTGTCGGGTGGTTTTGGTGGTGGTAACATCATCGGTACCTTAGGTCTTACTTTCAATAACTTCTCTTTGAAGAACCTGTTTAACGGAAGCGCTTATAAACCATTGCCAAAAGGTGACGGACAAAAGCTGAGCTTACGTGGACAGACCAACGGTAAATACTACCAGTCTTATAGTTTCTCTTTCTCTGAGCCATGGTTAGGTGGTAAAAAACCAGTTAGTTTTGGGGTGAGCGCATTTACTTCATTACAATCAAACGGATTGAAAGAAAATGATGCCCGTGGACAACAACAAAGAATCCGGTTAAATGGGGTAACGGTAAGTTTGGGTAGAAAGTTAAACTTCCCGGACAACTATTTCCAGTTGAGCCATGCCTTGAGTTTCCAGCAATATGTTCTGAATAACTATTCCGGATATAAATTCAGCACCGGTACTTCTTATAACATCAGTTTAGCACAAGAGTTGAGCAGGGATTCAAGAGATTCCCCAATCTTCCCTACCGGTGGTTCTTACTTTAAATTTACCATTCAGGCAACACCTCCATATTCCTTGATTAACAAGCTGAACTATGCGACTGCTTCGGATAAAGAATTCTATAAATTCACAGAATACCACAAATGGAAATTTGAATCACAATGGTTCCATAGACTAGCTGGTAAGTTTGTAGTGAAAGCACAGGCACAGTTTGGTTTCCTTGGATCGTATAACAAAGCAGTTGGAGATCCGGCCTTCGAGCGTTTCAAACTGGGTGGTGATGGTATGCAGGGATTTGATTTCCTTCAGGGCTCAGAGCTGATCGCTATGCGTGGTTACTCTAACAGTGCCGTTATTCCTAATGGATCAAATGTAAGGATCGCACAACAGTCAGGAAGTCCGATCTTCACCAAGTACATGCTGGAGTTAAGATACCCTGTAATTGCGAGTCAATCCGCTACAGCCTTCCTTGTTGCTTTTGCAGAGGGTGGAAATACCTGGAACAACTTCTCAGAATACAATCCTTTTAACGTAAGACGCTCCGCAGGTTTTGGTGCGAAGATATTTTTACCGATATTTGGATTATTGGGAATTGATTATGCAATTCCATTTGATAAGATTCCAGGAATTGAAAATGGTGGAAAGCAAAACTTTACTTTCAGTATTGCACAACAACTGGGTGGATTTAACTAACAAAAACAGAACATGAAAAAATACCTTTTAATATGCTTCTTAACTTTTACGTGCATGGGCGCTTTTGCTCAGAAGTTCGCGTATGTAGACACAGAATATATCTTAAAACATCTTCCGGAATATAAGTCGGCTTTAAGCCAGTTGAATGTCTTATCTCAGCAATGGCAGGGACAGGTAGATCAGAACTTTGTGGAGATCGATAAGATGTACAAAGCGTATCAGGCTGATCAGGTTTTGTTAACTGCAGATATGCGTAAAAGAAGAGAAAACGACATCATCGAAAAAGAAAAAGAAGCGAAAGATTTTCAACGCAAAATCTTTGGTCCTGACGGAGAACTTTTCCAGTCTCGTACTAAGCTTCTGAACCCGATTCAGGATAAAGTAACAAAGACCATCGGTGAGGTAGCTAAAGCTAAACTTTTCGATTTCATCTTTGATAAAAGCAGTGAATCGACGATGATGATTTATGCCAGCAGCAATTACGATGTCAGCAATGATGTCATCAGGTTGCTTGGATTTAAGCCAGGATCGATCTTAAAATAACACACAGATAAACAAGTAAAAACAATTATTAAGATAAATAGAAATGAGAAAGTCAATTAACGCATTTTTTGTAGCAGCGGGGTTATTGTTTACTGCCAACATTGCAAATGCACAACAAAAATTCGCACACTTAAATTCCGCAATCATCATTGAAGCGATGCCGGAAGTTAAAGCAGCAAGAACAACATTAGAAGCATTTGGAAAAACCAAACAAGCTGATGTTGAGAAAATGATTTCTGAGTATCAGGTTAAACTGAAAGCAGCAGAAGACAAACAAAAATCATTGAGCGAAGCCAACAAAGAAACTGTAGGTAAAGAATTACAAGCTATGGGTGCAGATTTGCAGGATCTTCAAAAACGTATCGAAGATGCAAGGGCTAAAGCACAACAGGAAATGGAAGCTAAAAATGCGGAATTGTTTAATCCTATTCAGGTGAAAGCTGACGCAGCAATCAAAGCTGTTTCTAAAGAAAAAGGTTTTGCTTATGTATTTGATACTGCAAACCAGGCTTTAGTTTATTGGGATGGTGGTGATGATATCACTGCAGCTGTTAAAGCTAAATTGGGTATCGCAGCAACTGCAGCTCCTAAGAAATAATTAGAATTAAAATATTTAAATTGCGGGATTGAGTGATAAAACTCAATCCCGCTTTTTTTATGATCAAAATTGGACAATCTATAGGGGTTTTTGATTCCGGGTATGGTGGCTTAACCGTATTTAAATCTATTGCTGAAAAGTTACCTCAATACAACTATATCTACCTGGGCGACAATGCCCGTTCTCCTTATGGAGATCATTCCTACGAAACCATTTATCAGTATACACTGGAATGTGTGGAATGGCTCTTTGCCCAGGGTTGTCCTCTGGTCATTCTTGCCTGCAATACCGCTTCGGCAAAAGCACTGCGGAGTATCCAGCAAAAAGTGCTTCCGCTAAAGTATCCGGACCATCGGGTATTGGGGGTCATCAGACCTACTGCAGAAGTGGTCGGAGATTTTAGCAGGAGCAAAACAATTGGCGTAATGGGCACAAGAGGAACCGTGAACTCTTTGTCTTACCCGATGGAGATCGCCAAATTTTTTCCTGAACTAAGAGTCTTGCAACAAAGCTGCCCGATGTGGGTGCCTTTGATAGAAAATAATGAACACCTGAATCCGGGAGCAGATTATTTTGTAGATAAGTACCTGAAAGAATTGTTGGAAAGGGATCCTGATATTGATTGCATCCTATTAGCCTGTACACATTATCCTTTGCTGATCCCTAAGTTGATGGAGATTCTTCCCGGGGGTATTCAGTTGCTGGGACAGGCCGATATTGTTGCCGACAGTCTGGATACCTATTTGAGAAGACATCCGGAGATCGCGATCAAGCTTGCCCAAGGTGGAGAAAAGCATTTCTATACCTCGGGTGATCGGGAGGTGTTTGATAAACATGCTACCATCTTCTTTGGTGAGGAAACTGCATCTGAACAGATGCATCTTCAAATCTGATACATATAGCTCCAATCCGGGGCTATTTTTTTCTATATTTTTTTGTCTGTTGGTCGAATAGTTAGGGCAGTTGGTCGACTGTTACCGGGGCATGGTCTAATGCGCCAAAAAACGCTGAAACGTTTCTCAGCAGATGGCGTCTTATCTACAAAACAACAATTAAATAATTAAAAAAAATAAAATATAAAAGATATGAAAACCTCGATCAAAACCTTATTCGCCTCAGCTTTAACTGCTATCGTTTTAACTTCTTCAGCCTTCACCACTTTCGCTAAAGACACCACACCTGTAAGTGCAGCAGCTAACGTAAAATTCAACAAAGTAGTGGTAACAGGAAATGCCAAAGTCGTATTGGTACAATCAAATTCAGAAAACATTACGACCAATGACGAGCTGACCGCTAATACCACTGTTCAACAAAAAGGATATACCCTGTATATCAACTCTACTGAGCAAAGCCCTGCAACTATTTATGTATCGGTAAAAGACCTGCAAAGAATTGATGCCTCCAATACTGCTGAGGTAAAAACCCGCGGTAACTTTGACCTGGCTGTGCTTCAGATCTTCCTGAAAGATGGTGCAAAAGCAAATGTAAATGCAAAAGTAGGTAGCCTTTACACTGACATGAAAGACCAGTCGGACTTGAAATTAAGTGGTTCCTCAGCAGAACACAACCTGGTAAGAAATGACGTATCTAAATTGAACCTGAATGATTTTGTGATTGCCAAACTATAAAAGACCGATCCAGAAGAGAGAAATGAAATCATTTCTGCAAGAAACCGCTCATCCCTATGTGCGGTTTTTTTGTGTGCTAACTGGTGATTTTTATGCTGCTAAACGGTTTAAATGATGTTTGAACATTTGAATATAATCTTAATGAAAGATTCTATTTCTTTCTAGGTTCTAATTATTATTAACGGTAAATTTGCGGCTCAAACCACACACGAATGAGCGACTCGATCAAGCATGAATGCGGAATTGCCTTTATCCGCCTTTTAAAACCTCTCTCATACTACCAGGAAAAATACGGTACAGCACTCTGGGGACTGAATAAGCTTTATCTTTTGATGGAAAAGCAACACAACCGCGGACAGGATGGAGCCGGTATTGCCACCATTAAACTTGATGTTAAACCAGGACACCGCTACATCAGCAGGTACCGGTCTATGGCACAAAATGCAGTAGCAGATATTTTTGGATATGTACAAAGTAAATTTGTAGACATCCAGAATGAAACGCCTGAATTGATGCAGGATGCCGAATGGTTAAAACAAAATGTCAGCTTTATCGGGGAAGTTTTACTTGGTCACCTCAGATATGGTACCCATGGTCAGAACAGCATTGAAAACTGCCATCCATTCTTGCGTCAGAACAACTGGATGACCCGTAACCTTGTGATTGCAGGTAACTTCAACATGACGAATGTAGAAGAGTTACTGGAACAATTGTATGAGCTTGGACAACATCCAAAAGAAAAAGCAGATACGGTTACCGTCCTTGAAAAAATTGGTCACTTCCTTGACGATGAAAATCAGGAACTTTTTGATGCTTACAAGAAAGAAGGATTGGATAACGTAGAAATTACCCATAAAATCTCTGAAGGTTTAGACATCGCTAAAATCCTGCGTCGCTCTGCAAAAAACTGGGATGGCGGATATGCGATTTCAGGAATTGTTGGTAATGGAGATGCTTTTGTACTTCGTGATCCTTCAGGAATCCGTCCGGCATTTTACTATGCTGATGATGAAATCGTAGTTGCTGCTTCTGAAAGACCAGCAATTCAGACTGCTTTCAATATCCCATTCAAAGATGTAAAGGAAATTGAACCCGGACATGCTTTAATTGTGAAAAAAAGCGGTAAGGTTACTCAGGAAGTATTCAGAGATCCTCAGGAAAAAAGAGCTTGCTCATTTGAACGCATTTATTTCTCCAGAGGAAGTGATGCGGATATCTATAAAGAAAGAAAACAACTGGGTGCATTGTTGTGCGATCAGATACTGAAAGCAGTAAGTGCAGACCTTAAAAATACTGTATTCTCTTTTATCCCGAATACTGCTGAAGTATCTTTTTACGGAATGGTAGAAGGATTGCACAGCTATATCAGAGGAGTACAAAAAGACACTTTATTAAACCGTAAAGAACAGCTGAACGATCAGGAACTGGATGAATTGTTGTCCATGAATCCAAGGGTAGAGAAGCTGGCCATTAAGGATGTGAAACTGAGAACATTCATTACCCAGGATGCCGACAGGCAGGATATGGTAGCGCATGTTTACGACACTACTTATGGCATCATCAAAAACAATACAGATACTTTAGTGGCCATCGATGATTCTATTGTAAGGGGAACAACCCTGAAACAAAGCATCATTAAGATCATTGACAGGTTACATCCTAAGAAGATCATTATTGTTTCTTCTGCGCCTCAGATCCGTTACCCGGATTGTTATGGTATAGACATGTCTAAAATGGGACAATTTGTTGCTTTTGAAGCTGCAATTCAATTGTTAAAGGAGCGTGGGATGGAACACATCATCGAAGAAGTTTATCAGAAATGTAAAGCTTCCCTGTTGCTGCCAAAAGAACAGATTGTAAATCATGTGAAAGACATCTACAGACCATTTACACAGGAAGAGATCTCTGCTCAGATTACTAAAATCATTACCCCTGCAAACATCAACGCGGAAGTAGAGGTGATCTACCAGACCTTGGATAATTTACATGTGGCTTGTCCAAACCATACCGGAGATTGGTACTTCTCAGGTAACTATCCAACCCCAGGAGGAAACAAAGTAGTCATCAAGGCTTTTGTGAACTGGAAAGAAGGAAACAACCAGAGAGCTTACTAAAACAGGCTGGTCCTAAAATATGATCCCCGCTATAGCTTGTCTGTAGCGGGGATTTTTTTATGGATTTTTTAACCGGAAGATGTACGGGTTACTTATAATGTTTCAATATCACCTCTACAAACAACCTGATCGCAAAGATAATGATGACTGCCCCGGCAATCCGGTTCAGGTTCTGAATGGTCTTTTCTTTGATTCTATACCTCAGTTTCGCCGCATAATAGGTCTTGATCCCATCCACTGAAAGCTGAGTCGCCATGGCAATAATAAAGAATACAATCTTTTCTGCCATTGTATAATGAAGTTGGACGGATATGATCCCTCCAACCATTACCCAAAACATAAGGGTGGTAGGAGATAGGAGACACATTAAAAAACCTTTCAGGATATAACCGCGCTTTCTGACTTTCGCGATCTCAGAGATGTCGTAACTCACTTTTACCTTATTGAAAAGGTAGTATACACCTATTCCAAATAAAAAGAGGCCTCCAACGATGCCTATATATTGAAAATACTCGGATTTATAGTCTACAAACTGCGCACTGAAGATGGTCAGCGTAATAAATATAATGTCACTAAAAATCACCCCCACTGCAAGCGAAAACCCCGCCTTAAAACCTTTCTCAATGCTGGTTTTTATCATGGAAAAGAAAACAGGTCCCGTTAAAAAGGAGAATAAAATACCTGCACCTATTCCTTGTAATATTGCTTCAAACATTCACCTAAACATATAAAATTACGCTAATATGCAATTTTATGAATAAAATTGACCCTATTATAATTAGTTTATTTTACAGGTTACTTCAATTACAAGGCCAGCTTTAATTTTGTTTATCGCTGATTCTCAAATTTGTGTCTTCTTTGGCCATGCCAATTTGAAAATCCCGGAACATCATTGTGTAAATTATACACTTTACAAAACAGTTTTTTTTATTTATGTTTAACCCCAGTATAAACCAATTATAAATATGACTGCAGAAAATTCTCAAACCAAGTGGGGACAGTTCATTCCTTTAGTTACCGTGTTCTTTTTTTGGGGCTTTGTAGCGGCGAGTAATGATATCCTCATTCCAGTATTTCAAAAAGCTTTCCATTTAACACAAAGTCAGAGTCAGTGGGTATCCTTAGCTTTTTATATCGCTTATACCGTGGGTTCACTGATCTATATGGGGGTCTCTATTTTAATTAAAAAAGACCTTGTCAATAAAATCGGATATAAAAATGGTCTTGCTCTGGGCTTATGTATTTCTGCAGTTGGAACTTTGTTATTTTATCCGGCAGCAAATTATGGTTCATTTCCTTTAATGTTGTCAGGTTTATTTATTGTGGCATTGGGATTCTCCTTACAACAAACCGTAGCGAATCCATTGGCCATTGCATTAGGGCCGATTTCAACAGGTTCTCAGCGTTTAACACTGGCCGGAGGGATCAATAACTTCGGAACAACTATTGGACCTCTTATTGTAAGTTTTGCCATTTTCGGATCTGCGGGCAGCAGTGACATCAGTATTGAAAGTGTTAAAATTCCTTACCTGATCCTGGGAGGGGCCTTCCTGGCGGTTGCGATATTCTTAAAGTTATCTCCGCTTCCGGACAGACCTGCCTTAGTAGAAGAATCTAAAGACGAAGCCGGAGCTTCCAGAAGTTCCGCACTTAAATACCCTCAGCTTGTTTTAGGGATGATTGCCATCTTTGTTTATGTAGGTGTTGAAGTATCTACTGCAAGTAACCTGCCTGCTTATATGGAAAAAGAACTGGGCTTTGCATTGAAAGATGTAGCCCCATATATTTCTCTGTACTGGGCCAGTATGATGATTGGTCGGTGGACAGGTGCAGTAGAAGCATTTACTGATAATGTACAGGTTCAGAAGGTCCTGAGATTTGTTGCTCCTTATTTGGCTTTTGGTATTTTCTTAGGTGTGAATGCAATTGCAAAACATGATTTAGCGCCTTTTTATGTATATGGCTGGATCATTCTTGTGTTAATTGTTGCTGATATGCTGAGTAAAGGGAATCCTGCACGCATGTTGCTGATCTTTGCTACTATTGGTATTGTTGCATTACTGATCGGTATGTTTACAACAGGTATGGTGAGTGTATATGCCATCACCAGTGTAGGTTTATTCTGCAGTACATTATGGCCTTGTATCTTTACCCTTGCCGTGAGCGGACTGGGTAAAAATACCAGTCAGGGTAGCAGCTTCTTAATCATGATGATTATGGGTGGTGGTATCATGAGCTGGGTTCAGGGATATGTATCAGAATTTATCGGCATTCAGAATAGTTATATTATAGGAATTCTTTGTTTTGCCTACCTGGTATTTTATGCCTGGAAAGTGAGTGGAATCCTTAGGGCACAGGGCATCTCTTTTGATAAGAAGATTTCCGGAGGTCATTAATCCTTTTAAAAAAACAGAAAAAGCTTCTCATTTATTTAATGAGAAGCTTTTTAATTTATATCCATCATGAGTAAGAAAAGTTTCGATCATATTTATATGCACCTGGCCGCTGATCTGGCTGCGCGTTCACATTGTGTCAGGGCACAGGTAGGTGCGGTTCTGACAAAAGACACCAGGATTATTTCCATAGGCTATAACGGGCCGCCGCCGGGAACACACAATTGTGATGAAGAATGGCCTGAAACAGGTTGCGACAGAGATTCCAGGGGAAGCTGTTCCCTTGCCCTTCATGCCGAAGAAAATGCGATCCTGTATGCTTCAAAAAACGGATCTAAGATCGAGGGATCTACTTTATATACCACACTTTCCCCTTGTATTGCCTGTGCAAGGCTGATCTTGTCGTCCGGAATAAAGAAAGTATTGTATATGGATTCCTATGCAGAATACAAAGGATTGCCAAGTGATGAAGGGGTTGATTTTCTGCGCAGATTCGGTGTGGAAGTGAATAAGTATCAAATCGAGGTTAATTGATAATCTGTCTTGTAGCAGCAGGTAAGTTTTCTTAACTTTGGCCATGCTAGAAAAAATCATTATTCTCGATTTTGGTTCCCAATACACACAGCTAATTGCCCGCAGGGTACGCGAATTAAATGTGTATTGCGAAATTCATCCATTCAACAACATTCCTGAGATCTCATCTGATGTTAAAGGTATCATCTTTTCAGGAAGTCCATATTCTGTTCGTCAGGAAGATGCTCCTCAGATAGACCTGACCAAATTCCACCTGAAATACCCTGTTCTGGGTGTTTGCTATGGTGCGCAATACATGGCTCAACAATTAGGAGGTGAAGTTCAGGCTTCTTCCACACGTGAGTACGGTAGAGCTAACCTGAATTTCGTTGCTAGCGGAAATAAATTATTTAAAAACATTAACCTGGATTCTCAGGTATGGATGTCTCATGGAGATACCATCACTAAAATCCCGGAGAACTTTGAACTGATTGCAAGTACTGACAGCGTAAAAGTTGCAGCTTATCAGATTAAAGATACGGAGACCTATGCGATCCAGTTCCATCCTGAAGTTACACACAGTACTGATGGAAAACAGCTTTTGGAAAACTTCCTGGTAGACATTTGCGGATGTAATCAGGAATGGACTTCTGAAGCTTTTGTAGAAACGACAATTGCAGACTTACAAGCCAAATTAGGTGATGATAAAGTTGTTCTTGCCCTTTCCGGAGGAGTAGATTCCAGCGTTGCTGCTATTCTTTTACACAAAGCTATCGGTAAAAATCTTCATTGTATATTTGTAGACAACGGTTTACTTCGTAAAGACGAATATGAAGGTGTATTGGAGCAATACAAACACCTGGGTTTAAACATCAAAGGAGTAGATGCTAAGGAACGTTTCTTAAGTCAGCTTGCCGGAGTTACCGATCCTGAATTGAAGCGTAAAGCGATTGGTCGTGTATTTATCGAAGTGTTTGATGATGAAGCGCACCAGGTACAAGATGTGAAATGGCTTGCACAGGGAACAATTTACCCTGATGTAATCGAATCCATCTCTGTAAACGGACCATCGGCAACGATTAAATCACACCATAATGTAGGCGGATTGCCTGACTTCATGAAGTTACAGGTGGTAGAGCCACTAAATACTTTATTTAAAGATGAAGTAAGAAGAGTAGGTACCTCATTGGGATTGGAGCATTTCATCATTGGCCGTCACCCTTTCCCTGGACCAGGTTTAGCGATCAGAATCCTTGGTGAAGTGACTCCTGAGAAAGTAGCTATTTTACAGGAAGCAGATGCCATTTATATCAACAATTTAAAAGAAGCAGGTTTATACGATAAAGTATGGCAGGCCGGAGCAATCTTCCTTCCGGTACAATCTGTAGGTGTAATGGGTGATGAGCGTACTTACGAGAATGCGATTTGCCTTCGTGCAGTAGAGTCCGTAGATGGAATGACGGCAGATTGGTGTCATTTACCATATCCTGTACTCGCCAAAATTTCTAATGAAATTATTAACAAAGTAAAAGGAATAAACCGCGTTGTATATGATATCAGCTCAAAACCCCCAGCTACAATTGAGTGGGAATAAATATTGGCTGATCCTTTGTATTGGCTTGTTGTTTTCGGCGTGTTCGCCGAAAACACGGCCCAATACGAACAAAAAAACTGATACTCCCCAGAAAGAAAAAGAAGTAGAAAAACCGGCAGAACGCTTTAGCGAAGCCAGCATTTCCTTACTTATCCCTTTTCGTTTAAACGAAATCAAATTAAAGACAGCAACAAAAGCCGAAGTAGAGAGATCTGCTATGGCGATAGATTTTTATCAGGGCTTTAAGCTTGGGATAGACTCTGCTGCATCTTTAGGTCTGAACTTTAAGGTAAATGTTTACGATACCCGTGATAACAATTCACAATTGGAAGGACTGATTAATAATGGTGGTTTGCTCTCCAGTAACCTGATTGTTGGTCCGGTATTTCCACAGGGTGTAAAGTATATCACTGAATATTCTATTGCTAAAAATATTCCTGTGGTATCACCATTGGCTGCCTCTCATCCTGAAGAATTTGCTAACCCTAATCTGATCTCGATTGTCAATAATATTGATCTTCATGCAGAAAAGATAGGTAATTATATCACTAAGAATTATAACCCGGAAAATACCGTGATCGTGCTGATCAATCCAAAGACTGCCAGTGATGAAATCATGGCTGCGCCTTTGCGTCAGTATTTCCATTATAACAAGAAGGTGTATCTGATGCAGGAGTATCCTTCGGTATTCAGTTTCGAAACGAAAATGGCGAAGAACAAACAATACGTAGTGATTGTCACTTCTTCCGACCGTAAGTTTGTCGTACCTACACTGGATAGACTGGTGAAGATCAAGAATAAAGGATTTAATGTGAACCTGTTTGGTCATCCGGACTGGGTAAAACAGAATTACAATATCGATAGGCTTCAGGCTTTAAATACGAGCATTACCTCTTCCTACAAAGTGGATTACCACAGTGCAGAAACGATTACCTTCATTAAAAAATACAGGTCAAAATTCAATTTTGAACCCGGAGAATATTCCTTCAAGGGCTTTGATATTGGTTTCTATTTCGGTAAATTGTTTGCAGAACATGGGGCTAATTACCTGAAGTACCTGACTAAAGAAAATTACAGAGGGCTACACAATTCGTTCAAGTTTTATCACAATGAGAAACTGGGATATATCAATACCAGTTTAATGCTTTTGCGTTACAGGAATTATGAGCTAAACATTATAGAATGAGAATAGAACACCAAATCAGGGCATTTGAACAGATCTTTAAAAACTATGATGGCTTGTTGCCTTTACACCGGTTTTTATTTATCTATTTCAAGCAGAATAAAAAAATGGGCTCTTCAGACAGAAGATGGTCCAGTCGCTATATTTATAGCTTTTTTAGGCTGGGAAAAGCCCTGATTAAAGAAGAACAGGTGGTTCGTCTGGCGGTAGCCGATTTTCTGTGTAACAGCACACCAAGCCTGGTGGTGGAAACACACCTGCCTGCTTTAATGGCACAGATGGAGCTTCCGGTAAAGGAAAAACTGGCTTTGATTCAGCAGACATTTGCTGATTTTAAACTTGCTGATGTTTTTTCTTTTCATCAAAACCTGTCCGCAGCTGTGGAAAAGGAAGACTTCTTTGAGTCTTTCTTTAGGCAACCTGATCTGTTTTTAAGGATTACTACCGGACACCTGAAGCAATTGCTGGAAGCGTTGAAAGCTCATGAAGTCCCGGTTCAGGAATTGTCCGAAACTACACTGGCCTTACCGAATGGTACAAAGCTGGAAAATGTATTTCCTAACCAAAAGTTCTATCAGGTTCAGGACCTTTCTTCTCAAAAGACAGGAATGTTCTTCGAACCCAAAACCTGGGACTACTGGTGGGATTGCTGTGCGGCCTCAGGTGGCAAATCCCTGCTGCTGCACGATCTTGAGCCAAGCGTTCAGCTTCTGGTTAGCGATGTAAGAGAAAACAGCTTAAACAACCTCGATGACCGTTTTCACGAAGCGGGAATTAAGAAATATCAAAAGAAAGTACTGGATCTGCTGCAAAATAATGAGCAGGAGCTCCATCATTATGAATTTGACGGCATCATCCTGGACGCACCTTGTTCAGGTTCGGGAACCTGGGGGCGTACACCAGAGATGCTGTATTTCTTTGATGAACATAAAATCAGCAACTATACTAAGTTACAAAAAGCAATTGCATCGAATGTGGTGAAATACCTTAAACCGGGGAAACCATTGATCTACATTACCTGCTCTGTCTTTAAACAGGAGAATGAAGAAGTAGTTAGCTACCTGGAAGAAAACCTTTCCTTAAAGTTGGAAAAGATGGAAGTGATCAAAGGGTATAAAGACAAAGCGGATACTATGTTTGTGGCCCGTTTGATGAAGGTTTAGTGCTTATGCGTACTAAACCAATGTCTGAACTTCTCCTTCGCATGCCTTAGGGCTTCAAAGAAAATGGCCAAAGCGCCAATGATGAGGGTAAATTGTTCGAAGCTGTTCATCTTCTTATATTGGTTTCTTAATATAAGACGCCGGCAAGCCGGTTATGTTACAATCCGGTATTGTTTCTGAATAACTTGATCGCGATCGCAAGCAGGATAATTCCAAATGCTTTTCTCAATACATTCAGTCCTGACTTTCCAAAAAGCCTTTCCAGGCGGTCAGTATTCTTCAATACAAAGTAAACAAAGCTCATATTGATGAGTATGCCCACAATGATGTTTTGTGTTGCATATTCTGTTTTTAAGGATAGAAGGGTGGTCATTGTTCCCGCACCGGCAATTAAAGGGAAGGCCAAAGGAACGATGGATACGGTTTCAGGAACGTCTTCTTTAAAGATGGTTAAGCCAAGTACCATTTCCATGGCAATAAAGAAGATCACAAAGGAACCTGCAATGGCAAACGATTCTACATCCAGACCAATCACCTTTAGTAAGGTTTCTCCGGCAAAAAGGAAAATAATCATCAGTACGGTGGCTACTATGGTCGCTTTCTCAGATTGAATATGGCCAGCCTTTTTTCTCAGTTCGATCACTACAGGAATGGAACCCAGGATATCAATGATGGCAAAGATGACCATCGAGCAGGACAGGATTTGACTGAAATTGAATTCCATAGCAGTTAATTTATGCTGCAAAGGTAAATTAAATTGTAATAAAAATGAGACAATTTGCCACTGAATACTGATTAAAGGTGTAAGAATACTCTTTTACAGGCAGAAATGTGTACAAATCACCTTAAACAGCAAGGCCTGATGCTATAGATTAGCATCAGGCCTTGCAAGCTCACAGAGGATCAAAATCCTATGTCAGCAATTATTTGATCTTGGCTGTCACGTTTTTAGACGTTGAAAGGCGATAAGCGTATAAGATTAAATGTAGTGCAGCATAAACAAGAGAGAAATAATACAAGCCTGTATCTTTTCCATCTGTAATGCTGTGGTGAATAAAGGCTACAGCTACCAGTAATGCTGCTAAAGCCAATCCGATTAAGGAAACCACCTTATTACTTCTTGCCAGTGTTACCTGATTGTTGTCAGATAATAAACTGTTTTTAATACCATAGAACAGGTAAACGTCCATACCAAGGATCATCCATACCAATAAACGAACCCAGGTATCTAAAGGAAGAAACACCATCATTCCCAGACATACCACTACTCCTAAGATCGGAATAAGCGGCACCAATGGTACTTTGAATGCTCTTGGAAGATCCGGCATACGTTTTCTGAGAATCACGATTCCGATACATACCAGGATAAATGCAAGTAAGGTACCAATACTGGTCATCTCACCAACTACTCCGGCAGGAACAAATGCTGCAAACAAACTCACAAACACCATGAAAAGTAAATTGCTTTTCACAGGAGTACTGAATTTAGGGTGAACACTGGAGAATACTTTAGGCAATAAACCATCTTTACTCATCGAGAAGAATACCCTTGATTGTCCCAGTAACATCACCAGGATTACAGAAGCATAACCACCTAAAATCGCTAGGATGATCAATTTGTTTAACCATGGGAATGCAGGCGTAACTACACCAGCCGCATTTTTAACACCCATATTGTCAATCGCTACCGCAACCGGAGCAATACCATCCTGACCTTTAAATAAGTCGTAATTGGCAACACCTGTCATTACATGGGCAAATAAAATATAAAGAACAGTACATATAAACAGGGAAACAAGGATACCGATAGGCATATCTTTCTTTGGATTTTTAGCTTCCTGAGCTGCAGTAGAAACCGCATCAAAACCAATGTAAGCAAAGAATACAATACCAGCGGCCCTGATGACACCTCCCCATCCATTAGTGAAGAAACTTTCATGACCTGGTTTATCCGCAGGGATAAAATATGGTGAATAATTGTCTGCGTTGATGTATTTCCAACCTAAGAAAATAAATATGAATACGATCACTACTTTAATGGCTACAATTAAGCCGTTGATAAACGCAGATTCCTGTGTACCTCTCATCAGTACCAAAGACATCAGACAGATGATGAATACCGCAGGAAGGTTAAACAGTCCGTGAACAGTAGTTCCATCAAGTAATTGTGCCGTTTCAAATGGCGACATGGTCATCTCGGCAGGGAGATGGAGGTCATAGTAAGCAAGGAACTTGACCAGGTACCGGCTCCAGCTAATGGAAACGGTGGCTGCACCTAATGCATATTCCAAAACTAAATCCCAACCGATGATCCAGGCAACTAATTCGCCCATGGTGGCATAAGAATAGGTGTATGCACTTCCTGCAACAGGAATCATGGAGGCAAACTCTGCATAACACAAGCCTGCAAATCCGCAACCGATTGCTGCAATAATAAAGGAAATGGTAATTGCCGGGCCGGCATTATTGGCTGCCGCCGAACCGGTGATGGAAAATAGTCCAGCACCAATGATGGCTCCAATACCCAAAGCGACCAGGTTAACGGGGCCAAGGGTCCTCTTCAGGGTGCCCTCTCCGCTCTCAGCTGCTTCTTTTGTAAGTAAGTCGATTGACTTTCTAAAATTCATAGTTCAAGGTTTAGTAATAGTTTTCTATAGTCTTTTGGTTTGTAATCTGATTGTCAAACCTAAATAAAATATGTTTAAAAATAAAAGGGATTCTTATTCAAAATCCCTTTTAGCGGTAACAATTGTAATATTAAGGCTTGATGGTCAAGGTGTCAATGGTATTTTTTACCGTATCCATCGTCTCTTTGCCCAGAGAATCGACCGATTTAAGCACCCGGATCTCCTTCCTGATCTCCTGTTTTGTTTCTGTCATCACCCCTACAGCAATGTAAGGAGCGATCACCAGAGAAACGATAGACATCAGTTTAATCAGGATATTCATAGAAGGGCCAGAGGTATCTTTGAACGGATCACCCACAGTATCACCGGTAACTGAGGCTTTATGTGGCTCAGATTTTTTATAGAACATTTCCCCGTTAATTTCTACTCCCTTTTCAAATGATTTTTTCGCATTGTCCCATGCACCACCGGCATTGCTTTGGAAAATACCCATCAATACGCCGGAAACAGTAACCCCGGCAAGCAGACCGCCTAATATCTCTGCTGAACTTACGGAAGGGAATACCCCTTTAAGTCCAAAACCAACTATAATCGGTACCAGTAAAGCAATCGCTCCGGGTAACATCATCTCGCGGATAGATGCCTTGGTGGAGATGGCCACACATTTTTCATATTCAGGTTTAGCCTTATACTCCATAATTCCCGGGATTTCACGGAACTGACGGCGAACTTCCTGAACCATATCCATTGCTGCCTTACCGACCGCTGCAATACAAAGGGCCGAGAAGATAAATGGAATCATGGCACCCACAAATAAACCTGCCAGAACAGGGGCTTTATAGATGTCGATGGCATCAATTCCGGCAACTCCCACAAAAGCGGCAAATAAAGCCAGTGAGGTTAAAGCAGCAGAAGCAATGGCAAATCCCTTACCTGTTGCGGCGGTAGTGTTCCCTACCGCATCTAAATTGTCTGTACGCTCACGGACTTCCGGTGGAAGCTGGCTCATTTCTGCAATTCCACCTGCATTGTCTGCAATAGGACCAAAAGCATCAATGGCGAGCTGCATAGCTGTCGTTGCCATCATTCCGGCAGCAGCGATGGCCACCCCATATAAACCGGCAAAGGAATAAGAGAAGATAATTCCTCCTGCCAGTACAAGGATAGGGGCAACTGTAGATTTCATTCCTACAGATAAACCACCAATAATATTTGTCGCATGGCCTGTGCCTGATTGCTGAATGATCGAATTCACAGGGCCTTTACCCATGGCAGTATAGTATTCAGTAATGATACTCATTAACGTACCCACTACCAAGCCCACGATGATGGCAAAATAGACATCCAGACTGGTAAAGCTAACCCCACGTAAATGCAGGTGAGGAGGAAGCATGAACATTACAATGAAATAACAAGCAACGGCAGTCAGCAGGATGGAGCTCCAGTTCCCTAAGTTCAGGGCAGTCTGCACATTAGAATCTTCTCCTTTAATGCGGACAAACCAGGTGCCTACAATAGAAAATAAGATGCCTAATCCACAGATCACCATTGGTAACAATACAGGAGAGAAACCATTCAGGTGATCTACAGCAACTCCATTTAATTTATCGACTACAATTTCCTGTCCCAAAACCATGGTGGCCAGGATGGTGGCTACATAAGAACCGAATAAATCGGCACCCATTCCGGCCACATCTCCAACATTATCACCTACGTTGTCGGCAATTGTTGCCGGATTTCTTACATCATCTTCAGGAATTCCCGCTTCTACTTTACCTACCAGATCGGCACCAACGTCTGCTGCTTTGGTATAAATACCGCCACCAACACGTGCAAATAAAGCAATGGATTCTGCTCCTAAAGAGAAACCGGTTAATACCTCTATCGCTGTTTTCATCTCGGTGCTGTTGGTACTTACGACGTTAAAAATCTGTAAGAATACGATAAACAATCCTCCTAATCCCAATATGGCCAGTCCGGCAACGCCTAATCCCATTACTGTTCCTCCGGTAAAGGAAACCTTTAATGCTTTGGATAAACTGGTTCTTGCGGCCTGAGTGGTACGGACATTGGCTTTTGTTGCGGCTTTCATTCCGATATATCCTGCGGTAGCCGAAAATACAGCACCAATCACAAAAGCTACGGCAATGATCCAGCTGGAATGCAAAGCGACTCCATTTACTTCGTGAACGGTTCCTGAATAAGCAAGTAAAGCTGCGGTAAATACCACGAAAATGCTCAATACTTTCCACTCTGCTTTCAAAAAAGCCATCGCTCCGTCGGCAATATAACCAGCCAGTTCCTGCATGTTTGCATCACCAGGATCCTGCTTGTTTACCCATGCGCTTTTGATGGCCATTACGATAATGCCGATTAGACCCAGTAGGGGAATAAAATAGATAAGATTGTTTTGTAAAAACTCCATACTTAATTTCTGTTTATTTGGTTCTTTATTTGGTTTACGCAGTTAATTGCGGCCCCTTCATAATCATGAGCGGTTAGAGAGCTGATTCTTAAGGTAGAGCAACGTAAAAATAAGTGTGTTCTTTTAAAAAGCAAATTTTTAATGAACTGATTGTTAAGCTTTTTTTGAGAAATAATAATTTAATATTCCGAATGCCTCTCCGGACAATCTGATTTTAATTTTTTTAAATATATTAGCACAAACTAACCAAACAAAATGAAACCATCAAATTGAACCACAATTAATTGTGCACATCAGTGGGGATTGTTTCATTTTGAAAAACCAACCTCATGAATATTTCATCATCGCAGGAACCACAAATGCAGTTGAAGTACTCATGATTAAAACCAAAAACAAACTAAATGGAAAAAGAAAGTCAAGATGGCTCTTTCAAGAGAGAACTTGGATTATTAGATGGTACAATGCTGGTCGTAGGTTCTATGATCGGTTCCGGGATCTTTATTGTCAGTGCTGATATTGCCCGGCAGGTGGGCTCGGCAGGATGGCTGATCTTAATCTGGGTCATCACCGGACTGGTAACTGTGATTGCTGCAGTAAGTTATGGTGAGCTGAGTGCCATGTTTCCTAAGGCAGGCGGACAATATGTATACCTGAAAGAATCTTATAACAAACTGATTGCCTTTTTATATGGATGGAGCTTTTTTGCGGTCATCCAGACCGGGACAATTGCTGCCGTAGGAGTGGCTTTCTCTAAGTTTGCCGCTTACCTTTATGAACCATTGAGTGAAACTAACATTCTCTGGCAGATAAAAATCGGAACAGATGCGGCAGGGGCACCAGAGTTCTTTTCCTTAAGTGCGGCACAAATTGTATCTATTCTGACCATTATTCTTTTAACTTATATCAATAGTCGTGGGGTGAAAGACAGCAAAACTTTGCAAACTTTCCTTACGATCATCAAAATATTATCGCTTTTCGGACTGATTGTATTTGGTTTTACCCTGGGTGCCAAAGCAGAGATCTGGAATGCCAACTGGACCGATGCCTGGAGCACGAGATCTTTTAATGTAGAAAGTGGTTCCTGGATGACTATCGGTGGTTCTGTGCTTTTTGCAGCCATTTCCGCTTCTCTTGTTGGCTCCTTATTCTCAAGTGATGCCTGGAACGGGGTAACTTTTATCGCCGGAGAGATCAAAAAACCGGAGCGGAATGTTGGACTAAGCCTTTTCCTCGGAACTTTTATTGTGAGTGTCATCTATATCCTGGCCAACTTAATGTACGTTGCGGTAATCCCTTTGAATGATATTGCTACAGCAAAGTCGGATCGGGTTGCGGTGGTTGCTGCCCAGCATATCTTCGGAAACGCAGGGACGATCATCATTGCGGTAATGATCATGATCTCTACCTTCGCCTGTAACAACGGATTGATTATGGCAGGGGCAAGGGTCTATTACACGATGGCTAAAGATGGTCTTTTCTTCAAAAAAGCAGCCAGCTTAAACAAAGCCAGTGTACCTGCCTGGGCGCTATGGATTCAGTGTTTCTGGGCTTCAGCTTTATGTCTGACCGGTAAATATGGCGCTTTACTGGATTTTGTGATGATCATTGTAATGATATTTTATATCCTGACCATTTTTGGGATTTTCATTCTGAGAAGAAAAATGCCAAATGCGGAACGTCCTTATAAAGCTTTCGGATACCCGGTATTGCCAATGTTGTATATCATTTTCGCTACGGTCTTCTGTGTGTCTCTGTTGATTACCAGGATCAGTACCTGCGGATGGGGCGTGGTGATCATGCTGGCCGGAATCCCTGTTTATTATCTGACAAAACAAAAAGAACTGGAACCCGATAAAGGAAATTAGTATAAATAGAATGGTGATGCGGCTATAAATTGATTAATTTTGGACAAGAAAAAAAACTATGGAAGAGGATGTAATCCTGAAAATCAGTTACCGGATAAAAGAAATCAGAAAAGAAAGAGGCATCACCATTCAGGAATTAGCGGATCGGGCGGGGGTAAGTAAGGGATTGATTTCCCAGATTGAAAACAACCGTACCGTACCTTCTTTAATGGTTTTGATTGACATCATTAAGTCGTTGGATGTAGATTTAAACCAGTTTTTTAAAGACATCTCTGCCAGCTCGAATAAAGCACCGGTAGTGGTAAAAAGAAAGACAGAATATGAATCTTTTGAAAAAGAGCAGGCCCTGGGATTTCTATACCAGCGTATCCTGACCAAATCGATAAAGAATTCTACGGTTGATATTGTATTATTGGAACTGGAGCCTGATGCAACACGTCCGATGGTCACTACTGAAGCTTTTGAGTATAAGTATATCCTGGCGGGAAATGTCAAGTATATTTTCGAAGATCAGGAGATCGAACTATCTGCCGGAGATTCCCTTTTGTTTGACGGACGCTTATCCCATACCCCAAGAAACACAGGGAAAGATAAGGCAATAATGCTGATCATTTATTTCTTCGAAGAGGCGAGAACTTAAGCTATTTTTTGTTGATCCAGCGGATGGCTACCGCCGACATTTGTTCCAGTTCAAGCCTGGTGTCCGGTAGAATAATGAACTCATTTTTCAGGTAAAAACCCAGAGGAGAATGGTAATATTCCCCGTTTTCTTTCAGGTCTTTGTTATGGTCTATCACCCATCCGTTCAGTTCATCTGTGGTCTTTTTCATTTCCTCCAGCAAACGGCGGCCATGCCCCTGACCATGTAAGTTGCTATCGATAACAACCGCAAACCAGGGCTGGTTATTTCTGGTGAAACGCAATGCCCATCCCACCACCTCCTCAGAAGGATCAGTTAACAGATGGTATTCAAGATCAGCAAGATTACTCAGATAATTGTCCAGGTCCTTTACCTCCCCATGTTTGAGTTTAGCAGGATACTCCTTATTCCATAGGTCATGTATGGCCTTTTTCTGAACCGGATCAATAGTAACTGACTGAATGATTTTCATCACCTTATTGAAGGTAGACCGCTGTGTAAACAACAAGCGCGGTAATGCTGATCAGTATCAGAATGTTCAGCTTATGTGCAAAGTTTATAGTATACCCCATTGATCTTTCTCTCTTAGGGACAAACAATCTAGAATCCTCAGAATTCCAGTAAATGATTCCAATTTTGTAATTGACAATATTGTCTACAGGGTCCATATCCATCTTTTAAGAATTAATTTCCTATCACTGATATGAATATATGATTTTCAGCTATATAAAGAAAGAAAAGTTGAAAACAATGCCAAATATTTCAATTTAATGGATCTTTCTTGAAGATATCTTCCATTTAATCCCAATTACTTTGCGTTTTTCTTTTTACTGACCGCAACTTTCTTTGCATCCTTGGCGGAGGTTGCATTTTCCGGCTCAGCACCTTTCGCTTTTCCCGTTGCTCCCGAGACCTCTTTCTGCTCTGTTTTGTTTCTTGGACTTTTCATGGCTTTAGAATTATTGTAATGATTAACATAACGATTGGAGTAGTATAACAACTAAAAAACAAATAGGTTTATCAATTCTGTTTACCAGGAGTCACGTTGTGGCGTCTCGCAAACAAAACATGGACTGAATTGTAGTATATGGACCATACCAAAAAAATATAACCATGGAAAAAATGATTCAGGCCTTGTTTAATTCTGAAGTAGAGGCATTCAAAGGCTTACAGGCCTTGCAACAACTCAACTTAAATAAAGACGTCTCTGTAGGTGAAACTTATGTGCTGACAAGAGATCTTGATGGTCATGTAAACATTCGTTCGGCCAAAAGTGAATCAGAAGGATCAGGGGTAATCAGCGGAGGATTGATTGGTGGTCTCGTCGGACTTTTAGCCGGTCCTCTTGGTTTTATCGTTGGTTTGGCCGGAGGTATGATTGCCGGTTCTGCGGGTGAAACTTTAAAGGCCGAAGGTGTATCAGATTACCTGGATCGGGTTTCCGCTAATATTCCAAATGGAAAGTCCGTGCTCATTGCTCATGTTTGGGAAAATTGGGAGATACCTGTTGATACCGCGCTGTTGCCACTTAGTACAGACCTTAAGCGGTTTAGTTTAGATGAACAGGTCTTTGCTCCTGCACAAACTGAACTCGACAAATTAAATGCTGATCTGAAAGCAGCCGAAATCAGATTGGCGGAGGTCGATGAACAGTTAAAACCAGAATGGGAGGCTACGGTCAAAGACCTGAAGGCAAGAAGAGAAACATTAGAAGGTAAACTGAAAATCCATACAGAACATCAGGAACAGCAATATCAGGTTTGGGTAGATGAACATCCTTCCGATCATGAAGCCCATGATACGGAAAGACGTGAGTACCTTGAAAATAGAATTAAGGAGCAAAAAGCCCGTCTGGACCAGTTAAAGAAAAACAGATAAATCAATCGCTATTTTAATTCCGGCTTTGGTTTTTCGATATTCATCAGGACCACTGCAGCAAGGATCAGTGTAATTCCCAGCCATTGGAATCCGTTAACAGGTTCTTTCAGCAGGAGGTGTGCCATCATAACCGAGACCGGGATCTCCACTGCAGCGATGATCGCCCCGAGGCCAACTCCGGTAAGCGGCATCCCCATGGTAAACAGTAAGGGCGGCAAGATCGTTCCAAACAAAGAAAGCACAATGGCCCATCTCCAAAAGATGCTGAACCCGAAATCTGCATTTAAGGAAGCATGAAAAATGCATAAAATGATGATCAATCCTCCCAGTACCAGGTATAGGCTTCTCTTTATGGAAGGTAGGTGCAGGGCAATCCCATTGGACGCATATACCGCAACGGTATAAGCCATTGCTGCCAGCATTCCCCAACCAATTCCACGCCAGTCTATAATGATTTCTGCTGCCCAGAGATTGGTGGCCAGGACTGTTCCGGCAAGGATGATCAGTACGGCAACGATCTTCCGGCTTCCCGGAAGTTTTTTATGCATGATCATCTCCAGGATCACGCCCATCCAAACCGTTTGCATCAACAAAACAATCCCAACACTTACAGGGATGTATTGTACAGACAAATAATAGCAAACACTCGTTAAGCCCATGGAGGTTCCTGCAACGAGTAATTTGGTGATGCTCTTCCATTTAGGGCTGGTATCAGCTGCCTGCGGCTTATTTCTGGTAAACAGACTTAAAAGCAGCAGCCCGATTACACCTAATGTGAATTGAGAAATAGTGACCTCAGCGGTGGTGTAATGCTCTTTATACGCCATTTTTACAAAGGTGGCCAGCATTCCGTAACTGGAAGATCCTAAAGCAACCAGAATGCTTCCTTTTATAATATTGTTTTTCATTCGCCTGCAAAGAAAGGTCATATTTATGAGCTTCCTCTTTACCTATGTTGATATATTTATAACTCCGCTCTGATGCGGCTCAATTGTGTGGGGGTAACGCCCAGATAGGAAGCCATATGGTGTTGCTTTAGCCGGTTAAACAATTTCAGGTTATTTTCCCTGAAATCCAGATAACGTTGTTTGGCAGTTTGGTATTTTAAGGTGATTTCACCAATTTCCTTCTCTATGATCCAGTGCTGTTCCATATAATGGATATAAAACCTGGCAATATCGGGGTATTGAAGTGTTAATTCCCTGAACCCCTCAAAGCTGTAGCTGATGATTTCTGTTTCCTCTAATGCCTGTATGGTAAACAGGCTGGCTTGCTGAAGCAGCATTGCGCTGGTTGAGGCAACTAAAGTCTGTTCAGGAAAGAATTTTTTAATCACGGTTGCACCATCTTTGTCCGTGTAGTAATAGGAAAAAAGGCCCTTTTTTACATAAGCAATCCTTTTAGGAATACTCCCCTCCATCAGGAAGTATTCATTTTTAGCGATCGTTTTTTCCTGCAATAACTGCTGCCATGCCCTTTGTGCTGCATCGGAAATGGCAGTATAGGTTTTGATGTATTGCCAGAATGCCTCCATATCTTTATGCTTCGTTCATGAGGGATTGAAAAGAATCTATAAATTGCCCCACATGATAACCATCCATCAGGGCATGGTGTACGTGAATGGAGACCGGCATGGTTTTCTTTCCGTCCAGTTCTGTCATCTTTCCAAAAGATATTTTCGGACTGCTATCTGGAAATGAAAAACTTCTTGCATGCGACATGGAACTGAAATTGATCCATGGAAGTGCAGAATAGTGAATCACGCATTCTCCCAGAATTTCCGGAAAAAGACTTTTACTACTCCGGACCTGTGCTATTTCCTGGTCTGCTCCTGCTTTAAATTCGGCGTAATTTTCCTGAAAGGGAATATAAGAGAATCCAAAAGTTCCATCAGGACGATCCACTGTAGGAGAAGCACTGACCTGATCATAAACCCAAACCTGATCCTCTGAAATCCGGTAACGGAACGCAGGAATGCGGTTTGCTGCGGTCAATGATTTGTGCAGATAATATAAGAAAAAGGAGGTTCCGCTTGTTTTTGCTGCTGTATAAGCGATGGTACAATCTATATTTATGGTCAGTCCGAAAAAAGGTTCGTCAAATTGATTGAAAAATTGAAAGTGCTCCTTTCTTGCCCAGGTGTTTAAGTCTAAAATTTGTTTCATTGATCGTAATTGTGTTCATCCTTATGTCTGGCCCAAAGATCGCTTTTTTTTCGGCCATCTGGTTTGTCATAATAGATTGACTTTTCAGTTTGTTTAGTGTAAAATTATTTTCTGAGACGATTGAAAACGGAAGTTTGGGGAAACTATTGGTTAAATTTACGCATAACCAATATACAATTCTTATGGTAACTATAATTGTCGCAACAGATTTTTCCGATGTAGCTGAAAATGCAGTAGAATACGCCGCAGCCGCTGCCAAACATGGTAATGCAAGGCTTGTTTTATTCAACTCGTATGTCCTTCCTATTCATGCTGCCAACACGATCTTACCCGCTTCGAGTATTCAAAAACTAATGGACGAAAATGAAAACCGATTGCAGGAACGTGCACTTTTCCTATCTAAAACTTATGGGATCAAAGTAGGTTTTGAAGCCCGTTTTTCGTTTGTAGAAGATGAGTTGACCGACCTGATCGAAAGACATAAAGCAGAATTGTTGGTGTTGGGGATGAAAGCCAGAACGCTGGAGCAGGATTTAATGGGAAATACCACGACTGCTGCTATAAAAAAACTAAAATTCCCTGTACTTGCAGTGCCTATTGGAGCGAAATTCGGGGAAATTAAAAAAATCCTTTTTGCATGTGATGTATTGAGGGGAGTGCCTAAAAAGATCCTGAAACGAATTAAGGAACTTGCCACCAGTCTGAATGCAGAGGTGGAGGTATTTCATGTCAACAATGCGATCGAAGAAATGAAAGCTGATCATCCGGCAATGTCATCAAAAGATGGGATTGGCAGCGGCCTGTCTGGCGTAAGCTATTATTACAAAAATGTAAAATCCAACCAGGTCATCAAAGAGATAGAGAAAGAGATCAAGGAATTCAAAGCTGATCTTTTGATCATGATTCCTAATAAATACGGGTTCTGGGCCTCTTTGGTGCACCGTAGTAAAACACGGGTAATGGCTTCGGGATTAGATATTCCTTTGTTCTCTATTCCTATTTAATTCGCTCAACTGCGATTGCAGACCAGTAAAAAACAGGGGAATCAATTACTCCAGCCCAGGAGTAATTGATTCCCCTGTTTGCAAATATTTTGCATTCTATTTGTGCAAATTTTATGCATATTAGCTTAACAGTTATATATTTGATAAATTAGCCTATCAAACCAAATATCACAGGTTATTGCCTATGAATCCTACTCCTAATATCACCTGTTTTGGTGAACTCTTGTTGCGTTTTAATACGCAGTCAGGCCTGCGCCTTATGCAGTCTGATGCTTTTAATGTTCATGTTGCAGGTGCGGAAGCAAATGTGGCAGTACTGTTAGCCCGGTTGGGGTTAAACAGCAGAATGGTAACAAGAGTTCCGGACAATGACCTGGCAGAGATGGCCATTTCAGCACTCAGAAAATATGGAGTAGATACCACAGGAATTTTTAAAGGAGGAGATCGGCTGGGAACTTACTATGTAGAAAACGGAAACCATATCCGTCCTACACAAGTCATTTATGACCGTTCAGGTTCTTCTTTTTCCCAGCTTAAACCCGGGATGGCCGACTGGCAGCAGTTGCTGAAATCATCTTCTTTATTCCATTGGTCTGGCGTAGCAGCGGCACTTTCAGAGAGCGCAGCGGAAGTGTGCAAAGAAGCGATTGAAATTGCCCACCAAAAAGGGATCATGATTTCTGCTGATTTTAACTACCGTAAGAAACTATGGAAGTATGGGAAAGAAGCACAGGAAATCATGCCTGGCTTATTGCGCTATTGTCAGGTAGCTGTGGCCGATTTGGATAGTGCTGCCGTCTATTTTGGCATTAAAACCAGGGAAGGGATGTCTCTCCGGGATCGGTTTGAATACTGTTTCTCTTTTCTGAAAACAAAAATGCCCCTTCTTAAAACTTTTGCCATGAGTTTCAGGATGGTCGAAGGACTAAATCATGAATATTTTGCCGGATTGGCGCATGAAGGGAAGTTTTATTATTCCACAGTACACAACCTTCCAATGGTTACAGATCAGATTGGAACAGGTGATGCCTTTACCGCTGGATTACTTTATGGCATTTCCTCTGATTTTGATCCTCAAAAGATGATCAACTGGGCGACTGCTTGTGGAGTGCTGAAACAAAGTATTCATGGCGACTGGGCTCTGACCAATAAAGAGGAGATCGAAGCCTTTATGCAAAGCGGCATCTCTACAAAAATAAACAGATAACAAGGAAAAAACCTTTGACAACTATATTAAGCATGAAAAACTGGCAGGAAATTTCAAACCTGAATGCATTTGATACCCCCTTATTTGTGGTATATGAAGCACGTCTTAAATCTAATATTGAAATGGCTCTGGTTATGCTTTCAGGAAACGTGGACCGGTTCAGGCCACATATTAAAACCCATAAGATAGGGGAGGTCATTCAGTTGTTTTCCGAATATCAGATCCGCAAAATTAAATGCGCCACAATTGCGGAAGCGGAACTGGCTGCTGCAAATGGAATGAACGATATCCTGATTGCTTATCAGCCGGTGGGATTTAAAATCAACAGGTTGATGGAACTGATGCTGGCTTTTCCGGAATGTCAGTTCTCCTGTCTGGTCGATAATCCGGATACTGCAGATCAGATTGCAATGGTCGCTTTGGAACATCAGCTGGAAGTAGCGGTATATGTAGATCTGAATACCGGAATGAACCGGACAGGTTTTCCGGTAGATGGGAATGTGATTGGGTTTTGTCTGGCTTTAAGCGGTATCAAAGGCCTGAAATTAAAAGGACTGCATGCTTATGATGGCCATCTCCATGATCAGGATCCTGCTGTCCGTGCGGAAAAAGCAAGACCTGCGCTGGAAAAAATACTTGCAGATGCCGGTGAACTGGCTAAGCTGGGGATTTCTGATCTGAAAATCGTTGCCGGAGGGTCGAATACTTTCTCTTTTTATGCCAGCCGGGAAGGCGTAGAATGCAGTCCGGGAACTTTCGTTTTCTGGGATGATAACTATACCAGACATCTGCCTGAATTGGAATTTCAGCCTGCTGCATTATTGATTTGTACCGTAATTTCTCTTCCTGCTCCCGACCTGATTTGTGTAGACCTGGGCTATAAGTCTGTGTCTTCAGAAAATCCCCTGGAAAAAAGAGTGTTGTTTCCCTGGAATGAGGATTTAACACCTTATGGTCATTCCGAAGAACACCTCACCTTAAAACATACTACATCAGGAAAATACAAAATCGGGGATCGTATTTATGGACTGCCTTACCATGTTTGTCCAACCTGTGCACTTTATGAAGAAGCTCAGGTGGTGAGGGGACGGCAGATTGAAACGAGCTGGAAGATCAAAGCCAGGGATAAAAAAATCTCTATCTAAATTATTTAAAGGAAGGTAAGCTTTGGGTTGGCTGCTTTGTACGGGCTCAGTAGCGCAGCATCCGGAGGAAGCTCTGTTACGATATAATCTACTTCGGATAAGTTGGCAATCTTGATTTTCATCGTTGAGTTTAACTTCTCAGAGATAGAAACAATAGCCACCTTCTCTGAGGCAGCCAGCATCGCTTTTTTTACCTGTACCGTATCCCAGTCTGAATCAGAGAAACCACCTTCTATGTCCAATGCATTGGTGCCCAGGATACAAAGGTCAGTTTTGAGGTGTGATAGCTGATTGAAAACATCACCACTAAAGCTCATCTGACTGTACGTAGAAATCTGGCCTCCAAGCATAATGGTCCTGATATGGGGCTTATCCAATAACTCCACCGCTGATAACACACTTGCGGTCACGATAGTGATCCTTAAGTTGCCGGGAATGAGTTTGATGAACTCCCTGATGGTGGTACCTCCACCCAGCAAAAGCAACATGTCTTTCCTCAATAAAGGAAGCAGTTTTTGCGCGATGGTGATCTTGTCGTCCTGTGAATATGCTTTTTGTTCAGAGGTGTGATGGTAAGCACTCGCCATCGCACCTCCTTTGACCTTGATCACCAGGTTTTCCTTTTCCAGTTCATTGATGTCCCTCCTGATTGTGTCTTCGGAAACGTTGACAATCAATGCTAAGTGCTCAAATGTAGCACGGGTATGGATGTTAATCTCTTTAACAATGAGCTGCTTGCGTTGCGCTTTTGTTAGGGTAGCTGGTTGTTGATCGGTAGTCATTAATTAGTATATAATTACAATAATACGGCTTAATTATAAAACTCTATACAATTTTGTATTTATGGTAACTCCTTAGGAGTCACGTTCCATGCCACTTCGTTAACAATAGAACTGGACTTCCCGCCGCGGCCCTGGCTGTCGAAGGTCCGGAACCTGATGAGCCCCTTGTTAGGGATCGGTTTAGTGTATAACGGACTTTTGGCCGTAGGTTCAGACTGATCGGTTGTATAGCGGACTGTGATGCCAGGGAACTGATTGTTTAAATGTACCTGTCCATCTTTTACGATTGCTCCGGAAGGAGGAAGCCTGTAATTCAGTTCTCCGAATGCGGCATCAATTCTCGGGAGTTCTTTCTTTCCAAGCGTATTGGCAAACCTTGCCCATGCCTGATTGTACATCACTTTCCGTTTAAGGGAGTCTGGTTCATTGGCCCATTCCGGATCTGCTGCCCAAGCCCTTTCTGCAAGGCCGAGCAGCTTAGGCATGATCATATATTCCAGGTTTTTACCTCCTTTAATTGTTTCGCTCCACAGTAAGCCTTGTAGTCCTACAATATTGGCCTTTCCCTTTTCTGTCAGACGCTCCTTGCTGTCGTAAAACCCAGGTTTTAAGGTGTTTCCAAATTTGTCTGTATTGGAGTTGAGGAAGGAGTTGAAAGGGATGAAGTTAAAAGCTTTGTCGATATCGGCATATTCACCCCAGTAATAACCAGGTTCATCGAATGACTTCTGGTAAGCCATGTCGAAGTAGAAATTACTTACGCCCCCCAGGATCACTTTGTAGCCTGTATTGGCCAGTTTGTAGGCCAGATCTTCTGCCCCCCAGCCGATAATATTGTTCCAGACATTGAGGTGGATATTCTTGTCTCCCAGTGCAGGATTGATCACATAAGATTTTTTTCCGTCAGCGAGAACCGGTTGCATACCTACCTCTTCCCAACCGGAAAGGTATAAGTTCCTGCTTTTTAAAATGCGGTCGATATTGGTGTAAAAGTATGCCCAAAGCCCATTGATGTCTTTGAGTTCCGGATGCTCTTTTACAAATTTTAAGCTGTTTGGAGAACCTTCCCATGCGCCATCCGGTACTTCGTCTCCACCATAATGGATCGTTTGTAAAGGTGCACCTGCAGCTTTGTACATGGCAATAATTTCATCACTGATCTTTTCGATAAAAGCATAAGTAGAAGGACGGGACACATCCATCACGTTATCGTTCCAGTTTTGTACGGAACGGTAGCTGGAACGGTCATTCAGGTCGTGTAGGAGGTAGCGCTCCGCTTCTTCTTTCCTGCCTTCCTTCATCAGCCTGTTGTAACGGGCATGCATAGAGCGGATTGCAGCTCTTGCATGTCCTGGTGCCTCTATCTCCGGAATCACCCTGATATG
This sequence comes from Pedobacter caeni, assembly GCF_900129215.1. Taxonomy (GTDB): domain Bacteria; phylum Bacteroidota; class Bacteroidia; order Sphingobacteriales; family Sphingobacteriaceae; genus Pedobacter; species Pedobacter caeni. The sequence goes on from NZ_FQUQ01000003.1 coordinate 992,295, forward strand.
CCTTGCGTTAGCATACTTTAAGATTTCAATGAAATCAGCCTTGCTGTAATGGCCCGTTCCATGATGATCGTTTAAGAAAGGACCTGAACCGAAAGATGGAGGCAGGTGAGTAAGGCTGCTATCAGAAAAATGTCCTCTTTTAGAACCTACAGTAGTTAATTCCGGAAGGTCCTGGATTTCCAGTCTCCAGCCCTCATCGTCATTCAAATGAAAATGCAGGACATTTAGTTTGTACATAGACATCAGGTCAAGTACTTTTAGGATCTCTTCTTTGGTCTGAAAATTCCTTGCAACATCAATCATTAATCCTCTGAAATCAAAGCGCGGCTTGTCATATACCAGGGCATTCTGTAATTTAATGGAAGGCACCTTCAGCCCTTTTTTTTGCAAAGGAAAAGTACTCAGTAAAGATTGGATACCGTAGAAAATCCCGGCATGTGTGCCAGCGGTAATGCTGATCCCTTTGCTGTTGATTTCCAGTTGATAAGCATCTTTTTCCATTGTTTTATCCAGGTCCAGACGAATAGATTTACCGTTCTTAGCTCCTTTTGCCGGGCTAAGGAAATGGTTCAGCTTATCCTGCAAAAGTTTGCTTTCTACTCCAAAAGCAGTATTTGCAGCAATTTTGACGCCCTGATCAAGAATAAATTCTCCGGCTTTAGATTCGTACTTTACCGGAGTTGGAAAGATTTTTTGTAAATCCTTTTCAGGAAGGTCTATGCTGTTTTTATTCTGTTCGTAGATGATTTGTGGTGTAATGGAAGGAACCCGGTCTTGCTGGTTCCGGGCAAACTGTGCCGGACGTGTGGAAGGGATGGCCTTCACATTATTAATCGGGATTGGCCGGTTAGGGGCATCATCGTAAATCAGATAAAAGCCTTCAGGTGCATCCGTAAAATTGACCGCCCAGTCTTTGGAAGCAAATTCAATCGTAACAGATGTTCCATTGCTGATGGGCCTGAATTTTTCTGTGGGACGGATGTAAAATAAATCTCCGTTAACGTGTACAATGTTTACGTCCCCTGTAACTGTTTCTAAAGCAATTCTTCTGGCAAAATTGAAATATAACTTCCAGTTTTTGTTCTGAAGCGGGACTGGGGCGTTGTTTTGAATATTCAGGCTGGACAGAAATTGTCCACCTCCGGCATGACTATTTTCTATTATTTGCCAATTAATTGCAATGTTTTTTGCATTTCCTGCTTCTTTATTTACTTGCGCAGTCGAAATTAATCCCAATAAGAGCATTGGTAATTGTAAGAGTAATCGTCTCATGTTTACATATTAAAGTAGCCCAAGGTAGTTTTATTATAATTAATTTGCAACTGGAATAACTTCTTGTTAATAATTTAAATCATGCAATGAAAATTAATATTTTAATCCTTATGTTTGAAATATGCAATTTATTGCAAAAAATATGCAACCAAAACCAAACTGTATGATTTCCCGGAACCTGATGAATAAGACTGTCCGATTACTTTTGTTGATTTGCTTCCTGTTTGGGGGGAATATCGCCCGGGCACAAAAGGCATCCTTCTCTGTAATTCCGGAACCTGTTTATGTTAAAAAGGGAAGTCCTGGGGTAGTATCGATAGATCGGGTTACCACCATTCGCTATCCTGAAGAACTGAAAGCAACGGGAGAACTGCTCAATGAAGCCATCCGCTCTTATACCAGGGTTCTGCTTGATGTAAATACGAAATCTAAAGCGAATGAAATTGTATTGAAACTGGATTCAGTTGCAGTTAAAGAAAAGGAAGGTTATCATCTGTTGATTGAAGAGGATCAGATCCTGATCACCGGACAGGATCAGGCAGGCGTATTTCACGGCGTACAATCATTGATGCAGTTGTGGAGTCCCTACTCCAAGGAGTCCTTAAGTGTGGAAAAGGGCGAAATCAGGGATTATCCACGTTTTAACTATCGGGGCATGCACCTGGATGTAGGCAGGCATATGTATTCCGTTGCTTTCCTTAAAAAGTTTATCGATTTGCTGGCTGCTTACAAGTTTAACATCTTTCACTGGCACCTTACTGAAGATCAGGGCTGGCGGATTGAAATCAAGAAATATCCTAAATTGCAATCTGTATCGGCATGGAGAGAGGGGACCATCATCGGTCATAAAAAGGAAGCACCACATACTTTTGACGGGATAAAATATGGCGGATATTATACCCAGGATGAGATCAGGGAAGTAGTGCGTTATGCTGCTTCAAAATATGTCAACATTCTTCCTGAAATCGAAATGCCTGGTCATGCATTGGCTGCCCTTGCCGCTTATCCACAATTGGGATGTACCGGAGGACCATACCAGACCGCTCAGTTCTGGGGCGTATTTGATGATGTCTTCTGTGCCGGCAACGAAGAGGTTTATCAATTTATGGAGGATGTTCTGGATGAAGTGGTTAGCCTGTTCCCTTATGGATACGTCCATATTGGCGGAGATGAATGTCCTAAACTGAAATGGAAGAAATGTCCGAAATGCCAGCAAAAGATCAGGGAAAACGGGCTTAAAGATGAGCATGAACTTCAGGGCTATTTTATGAAACGTATTGAAAAATACCTGATTACTAAAAACAGAAAAGCCGTAGGCTGGGATGAAGTATTGGAGGGCGGGGTTTCTAAAAATACAACCATCATGAACTGGAGAGGAGAACAGAGTGGCATTGCGGCAGCCAAAGAAAAGTATGAGGTTATCATGATGCCAGAGAATATGCTTTATTTCGACTATTATCAGTCGCTGGACAAAAATGAACCAATAGCTGCGGCAAGTTATACCCCTTTATCTAAGGTCTATAGTTACGAACCTATCCCGGATTCTTTAACCCCGGAGCAGGTTGGTTATATCAAAGGCGTTCAGGGTGGTATCTGGACCGAGTATATGAAAAACGAAAAACACCTGGAATATATGGTTTTTCCCCGTGCTTTAGCATTATCAGAAATTGCCTGGTCTGAGAAAGGAAAGAAAGACTACACCTGGTTTTTGGAGAAGTTGAGGCATCACCGTTATTTCATGAACCAGATGAAGCTGAACTATTATCCTTATTTTGATGAAATTACTGCTGAAATGAAATCACAGGCCAATGGAAATCTTTCTTTGACCTTGAAAACGACATTGCCGGAAGCCCAGATCAGGTATACCCTGGATGGTTCTCTCCCAAATGCGAAGAGCAGGCAGTATCAGGAACCTGTTTTAATGAGTCGTTCATCGGTACTAAAGGCGGGACTCTTTGTGGGGCATCAGCTTTCAGGGCGCATTTTTACCCAGAGTTTTCAGCATCACACCGGATTAGGGAAAAAGATCACACTGGCTTATGCGCCTGCGGGTAAATACAATCTTGAAGCTGGCCTGCTCTTGAATGGCATTGAAGGGCATCATCGTTTCAACGACTCGCAATGGTTGGGTTTTAGCGGGGACAACCTGGACGCTGTGATAGACCTGGGTACATTGAAACCTGTTTCCAGGATTGGCATAAATGTGCTGAACTACCCATGGCAAAGAATGTGGACTCCAAAGAAACTCAGTTTTATGGTTTCGACAGATGGGAAGGACTTTAAACAAGTGTATACCGGAAGAAATTTCCATATTAATGGCATCAATAAAGTGCGTGCAAAGTTTCCTGTAGAAAAAGTCCGTTATATCAAAATACTTGGAGAAAACATCGGCAGAGTTCCTGTCGGAGGATATGGAGAAGGAGAAAAGGCCTGGCTGATGGCAGATGAAATCATTATAAACTAAAAATCCATGACTTTACTTATCGTTGTTGGCTGTATTTTACTGCTTGTCTTGCTGACCACCTGGGGCAAGATCAATGCCTTTATTGCATTTCTTTTTGTTTCTATCCTTGCGGGTTTATTGCTAGGAGTTCCTTTAACGGGCATCACCAAATCCGTACAAAAAGGGGTGGGGGATATTCTGGGTTCTTTGATCATTGTCATCGTATTTGGAGCGATGCTGGGTAAGCTCGTTGCTGCCAGTGGAGCGGCGCAGAAAATTGCCTCGGTAATGATGAAGATTTTTGGACGTAAATACATACAGTGGGGCTTAATGACGACAGGCTTTATCATTGGGATTCCTTTATTTTATAATGTCGGGTTTGTATTGATGGTGCCCCTCATCTTTTCTGTGGTTTATAAGTATAAATTGCCGGCTGTATATCTCGGGCTTCCGATGCTTGCCGCTTTATCTGTTACTCATGGCTTTTTGCCGCCACACCCTTCTCCTGCCGCTTTGGTATTGCAGTTCCATGCGAATATGGGATTAACCATGTTTTATGGCATCATGCTGGCCATTCCTGCAATCATTATTGCCGGGCCTGTTTATTCTAAAACTTTAAAAGGCATTGTTGCAGTGCCGCTTAAAACTTTTCAATCGGACGACCTTCCTGAGGAACAACTCCCTGGTACCCTAAACAGTTTCGTCTCTGCGCTATTGCCTGTGATTGTGATGGCATTGACCACCATCTGTGTATTGTTGTTTAAGGACAATCCTTCCGTAACCGGCTTTGCCGGGTTTCTGGCTGAGCCTTCTATCGTGATGTTTCTGACTTTATGCTTAACGACTTTCACCCTGGGAATAAAAATGGGAAAGAGTATGAAAGAAGTGATGTCAATTTATGGCGATGCGGTGAAAGACATTGCGATGATCCTGTTGATTATTGGCGGATCCGGCGCTTTAAAGCAGGTGCTTTCTGATAGCGGGGTAAGTAAGGAGATCGGGGATGTGCTGGCAGGTTTGTCCATTGAACCTTTGTTCCTGGGATGGCTGATTGCTGCGGTGATCCGTGTGTGTCTGGGGTCTGCTACTGTTGCAGGCTTAACTGCTGCAGGGATTATTGCACCGCTGATGATCAATTCTAATGTAAACCCGGAACTAATGGTTCTTTCTATAGGAGCGGGTAGCCTGATGTTTTCCCATGTCAATGATCCTGGTTTCTGGATGTTTAAAGAATATTTTAACCTGGGGATCAAAGACACGATCAGGTCCTGGTCCATCATGGAAACGCTGGTGGCAGTTGTCGGGCTGATAGGGGTACTGATCTTAAACCAGTTTGTGTAAAGAATATGTCGGTTTTTCTGAAATATTCCCGCTTATAATTATATTGCAAATATGAACAATACCACCTTTCGCGCAACGATAATGACCTTCCTAATGGTTATCCTATTTGGTTTTTCTCAAGCTCAGGTACTTCCTTCCAGTGGGGCTACTTTACAGAAAAATACCTGGACGGCCAGTCAGCTGATGAAACCAGAAGCCCTGGCTAAGATGATCCGTGCTGGTCAGAAAGTAAAAATATATAACATAGGAGTAGTTCAGGACATCAAAGGAGCCGTTAATATGGGGGCTGCCAGCGAAAAGGAAAACCTGAAGAGGTTTGCAAAAGCATTAAAGGGAATCCCTGCAAATACTGCATTGGTGGTTTATTGCGGTTGTTGCCCAATGGATAAATGTCCGAATATCAGACCTGCTTTTCAGCTCCTGAATGACCTGAAATTTAAAAATGCAAAACTACTTGACCTACCGGTAAATGTTAAGACGGATTGGATTGATAAGGGCTATCCTTTAGCCGAAAATGCAAAGTAAGGATTTTGCATAACCACCAGATGAAAATCAGCACATAGCCCGTTAGCAATAAGGCAATGAGGTAAAAAGGCCAGATGAAGCTGGTTGGGATAATAAAAAAGAAAATTTCCAGGAGGAACACCTGTATAAGGTACCTTAGGTATTGAAGCAGGTTGGTTGTTTTATGTGGCTCTTTGTTGCTGAGAAAGAAGCCAAAGACATTGCATAAGGTATAGCCAAGGGCATTCGCATACCAGTATTTCAGATCAAGTGTTTCCAGGGAAGCAAACATTTGCGTGAGGCAAAACAAGGCGAGAAACTGTGGAAGGTAATGCCAGTAAATTGGGCGTTTTAGTTTTTTTGTTTGCTCCTGACTCACCCATTCCTGTGCAATCATGAGCAATGTCAGTATTAAAAACAACAAACGGAAGAAAGAAGCGCCCGTTAAAAAGCCGGTTAAGGTATTGCCGGAGTTGATCAGGTCCGGATGTGCAGGAGTTTTAATCACCAGTTGAAAAAAGCTTAAACCAATCACAGTACCATACATCGCCTGTATGAATACAGGCATTTTCTCTTTCCTACTCCCCATGGATGTGTTGTTTTTTAGTTCCCCTTAAGCTTCTGCAAAATTACATTAATTGCAACGTAATCCAAATCAATAAGTTGCATGGTTTTTATGAGGTAGGTTTTCGATATGGCAAAGTTATTGTAAGGGGAGGGTATCTATTAAATATTACCTATGAAATTTAAGATTTTATTACCCGCGTTAATTATAGCGACCATCCTTTTTAGCTTTATACCGCCTGATACAAACCAGATCACTAAAGTGCTGAAATCCTTTTACAAAAGTCAGGTGGACGAGAATGGACACCACCTGAACGATGAGCTTTTGTCAAATGAGTTACGCTCGCTATTGAAAAGCAGGGATTCTCTGGAGAAAGTGTCTGCAGCAGAGCTCAAAGCTAAGAATTCGACCGATAAGCCGGAAAGTATTGACGGTGATATCTTTACCAGTAATTTTGATGGAGGAGCAACCTCTTTTAAGATAGGAAAGATCACCGTAAAGGATAACAAAGCGAATGTGATGATCAGATTAACACATAGCTATGATCAAATGACCTGGAATGACGAGGTGAATTTAGTGAAAGAGGAAGGGACCTGGAAAATTGATAATGTTCATTATAAAGGAAAGAATCCGGTCGGAACTGATGCTAAAAAAGTATTGCAGAAATTTATAAGTGATCATTAAGCATTTAGCCTGAATGCTATTCTACCGGTAATAATTCCTGTAAAATAACAAATATGATAAAAGAAGGTTGATCGGGATAAGGAACCAGATCCATTGGAACATGATCATCCAGAAGAACAGGAAAAATAGTCCAAAGACCCAGGGCAGGTAGCTGTTCATATGAAGCCCTATCCGATACAGTAAGCTGCGAAACAATAAAGTAACGCTTAGCATCAACAGGAATAAACCTGATGCTGTTCCCGGATCAAAACGGATCAATAACCAGAACCCTTCAGGCAATAAAAGCAGCACATAAAACAGGAGGAGTTGTCCATACAGTTGGTTTCTGGAATAAGGGAAGTTTTTAGAAAAACTTAAATACTGAACTTCAAAACGCTGTCCCTGATAGATCAGGAATGTGTGTGCGATCGCGACCCCTAATATGGCCATTCCGGCAATCCGGAGGTCGTTTTTTACATCCGAAAAGAGTAATAAGACTCCGGATAGAATTCCCCAGCAAAGGGTCTTGGTGATCAGGTAAGCCAGCTTTTTCCGATGAATGATGTGGTAAAGGAATAAGATCTGGTAAGGCTTTTTCCAGCTGTTTGTGAGTTTGTTGAGCAAGGTGGATTCCTCGTTGCGCATGATGCGGTTCATCAGGTGGAGGTAGAGGAATGCACTGATGCCATTTAATAGCAGCAGGTAAATGACGATCAGAACAGGGATGACGTAGTGTCCATAAATGGCTCCGGCAATTACACTAAATAACCCGTAAACGATCAGCGGAATCGAAATAAATAACTGGGCAACAAACCAGCTTTTAAATTGCTTCGCTTTACTCAGAGCCGTACTGCTGTAATACAGAAACTGGTATTGATCCATCTGTAATTGTGCCGCAACATATTGCCAGCTTTTTATGGTATAGATCAGCCAGACGATAAAGACCAGAATCATCATTACAGGAGCACTCGCAAAGCTGAGCAGGAAAATGATATTGAACACCAATGCGTTTTCTGGTGTAATTGTGCCTGCGGTCAGGATAAAGAAACAGTAACTGAAAACGGCAACAAATAAGAACAGCAACATCCCTGAATGCAGCCGGAAGAATCCTCTGGAAAATGTTTTAATCAGCAGATGTGTTAAGGGGGCTGTCATCAGCAACTCGTGTTTAATGTCAGGTTCTCCACCAGTAATACCTGTGCTTTGCTAAGCGTGTCATGTTCCAGTGCCTGGTGGGAAGCCAATAGAAAGCCTGTTCCATCCTTTTGGTGCTTTTCTACAATCCAGCGGTAAAGAACCTGAAGAGAATCACTGTCTATGGTAATTAAGGGTTCATCAAGTAAGATCAATTTAGGCTGACCAATAAATGCAAGAACCAGGGAGAGTTTTTTTAACATTCCGCTGGAATAGGTACTCACAGGCTGGTTGATGTAATGCTGCATTTGCATGCTTTCCAGATAGTATTGCTCCTGCCCGGGGCTTGCCGACTTGGCGGTTACGAACATTCGGATCATTTCCTGCCCCGTCAGAAATTCAGGAAAAAGAGGTTCCGCCTCTGCAAAATTTACGATTTTCCGATAGGCTACAGGTTGTTTCTTTAGGTAAATATCAGGACTGAGCCTGATTTGTCCTTCAAAAGAAAGGAGGCCGGCTATGGCTTTCAGGAGTGTGCTTTTTCCTGATCCGTTTGCGCCTTTCAACCAATAAATGCCTGAGTCAATGGTCATCTCAGGAATTTCAAGGGCCAGGTGGCCTCCGTATCGCTTTTGGAACTGATGGAATGCTAACATGAAGGCTTTGGTTGTGGTAATACTTTGTTTGGATGAAATTTAGGTCATCTTGTTACACGGCAGGCTGATTACTGAGCTGTTGAGCCTTTCTTTTCTTCAAAATATACTTTACTACCACGATCGCTACAATCACAAAGATGATCGCATTCAGATAGCCCCAGAACACCGTTAATGTCAGCATCCCTAAGGCATAAGGCATCCACAGGAAAACATTTTTCAGCACTTCCCCGTAATGATAAACACTGATCAGCAGAAAGCAAGCCACCATTAACATCAATACCCCGGACGAATTAAAGTAATCGATTAAAATGTCAAACCAGGCTGGCTGAATGACCTTTCCTTCTGATCTGATTCCAAACACACTGCCTGTAGATTTTTTAATCAAGACAGAGACTTCCTTTCCTGACTTCAGATCCGTAGCTTTTGGATGTGGTGCATACCACCAAAGGGGATAGCTTTGGCGTAAGGTCTGATCACCGGGTTGTAGTTTTAATTCCAGTGTATGGTTATTCTGATAATAAGCGATTCCAATGATGGCGGTATCAATTTTTCCAATGTTTTTTTCATAAAATGTTTCCGGGAATGCGGCTTTGAAAAAGCCAAAGAGGAAGGTAAAGGAAAATATTACGACTAATATTAATCCGGGCCAGCTGGTTTTATAGAATGAGATTGCCTTTTTATACATTTATTTAAACCCCGTTAATGTACAAATAACACTATAGCTTAACACTACTAACAGTTTTAAGCTCAGAATGTTCTGAACTAAGTAAATATACAAAGATTTGGATGGTATTGTTAAATTCATACATTTGAATTAATCTAACCTAAACCACTATGTCCAAGCATTCACCCGACTTGAATAACCTGATCAGTCACATTGCACTATATGATAGTGAGAGCTCCTACGAACAGCTCTTTAAGGGCTTGTTCCCTTCTTTGTACCGGTTCAGCTATTGTTTGTTGAAATCGAGAGAGTTATCGGAGGAAGTGGCCAGTGATGTAATGATCAGCCTTTGGAAAAATCGTCAGAAATTACTGGAAGTAGAAAATGTAAGGGTATATGCATTTGTGATTGCCCGTAATCTCTCTTTAAATGCCCTGAACAAAAATACCAGACAGGAACTGGTCTCTATTGATGACATTCAGGTAGAAGTGGTGATGGATTCTTTAAATCCGGAGCAGCTGCTCATTAACGATGAGTTGAAAAAGAAGCTGCAACTGGCTACCCAATCTTTGCCTGGGAAATGCCAGCTGGTATTTAAACTGATCAAGGAAGATGGCTTAAGCTATAAAGAAACTGCAGCTGTTCTAAATATCTCGGTAAAGACCGTAGATGCCCATCTGGTCACTGCAGTGAAGAAATTAACTGCTTTACTGAAGATGGAATTTAACCTCATGTAATTTATTTTCATTTTTTTTCCTTGCCGACTAGGGAGTTTCCTGAAAAATATTGTCCTATACAAACAACCAATATAAACTTCAGAACGAACCGTCCAAATGGATAGCAATAGATTAATAGAACTATTAGCCCGAAAAATGGCTAATGAAGCGACCCCACGCGAACTGGAAGAGCTGGATGAACTGATGGCTATCTATCCTGATTCCCTCTATTATGATGATGCATTGAAAGAAATTTGGGCAGAAGCACCTAAGCAAAGCTTTTCCGAGCGGATACACCTGCATCAGCTATATGAAAAACATAAACTAAAATTTCAGGAAGAGTTTGAAACTGAGGTACCCGAAGAAGAAGAAGTGGTGCCGGTTAGCTGGTTTAAAAAATATACGGGTTTTGTGGCCATTGCCTGTAGCTTGTTTCTGATTGCGCTGGCTTCTCTATTTTATCTGAATAAAAAAGAAGCCCCTGATTTTGATACAGAGATTGTCAGCGGAAAGGGAATGCGTAAAAAGTTAAAACTTCCGGATGGCACCTTAGTCTGGCTCAATGCAGATAGCAAATTGTCTTACGACAACGATATCAATAAAAAAGAACAGCGCCTGGTGCACCTTACCGGAGAAGCTTTTTTTGATGTGGCACATATGAAAAACCGCCCTTTTATTGTTCGGACGAATCAGATTTCTGTAAAGGTTTTGGGAACTGCATTTAATGTGAAAGCTTATGATAAAGACGTTGTTTCTGAAGCAACGCTACTACGCGGGTCCATTGAGCTTTCGGTCAACAACCGGTCGGAACAAAAGATCCTTTTAAAACCATCTGAAAAATTCGCTTTTACAGAAAAGAAGAAAGCCAGAAATGATGAGCAGGATCCCGAAGACATCAGCCTGAAGATAGAAAACATTAACCCTGTCCGCATTGATGGTCAGGAATATATTGAAGAAATTTCCTGGAAAGACGATGTGCTGGTTTTCAGGAACGAGTCATTGGAAGATTTGAAGCCGAGACTGGAGCGTTGGTTCAATGTTCAGATCGAAATCAACAGCTCTGTATCAAAATCTTATCGTTTTACAGGAATCTTTAAAAATGAAAACATCACAGAGGCCTTAACGGCCATGCAATTAATCAAACCTTTTCACTTTAAACTTAAAGCAGATGACATAATTATTTACTAAAAAAAAAGGGAGTAAATGCGCCAACATTTTCCCCCTTTTCCAAACCTTCAAGGGTAGCTAAAACTACCATTATCAGATTTTTAACTTTGAAATTCACAAATCTATGAAAAAAAAAGGACTGTGCAATAAAGTTCTATGTGCCGGCTTTTCCCGAAAAAAAATACTACTAATGCTAAACTGGATCTTTGTTTTTTCGTTCCTCCTGTGTATACAGGTATCGGCAGCGACCTATTCACAAAATACAAAGGTGGATCTGGACCTCAGAAAAGTGAAACTAAAAGAGGCCCTGACCATCCTCGGACAGAAAGGTAATTTCAGGCTGCTTTATAGCGAAGAAGACCTCCCGGCTGGAAAAAACATCACCCTGATCGAAAAAGATATCCTCGTTTCTGATGCACTGGCCATCTTTTTAAAAGGAACAGGGCTTAAATTCCAATCACTGGAAGATAACCTTGTGGTGATCCGATCCACAAATGCCTCCATGGCAGATGTGCTGGTAAAAGGTACCGTGACAGATGCAAAAGGAGTTGCAGTTCCAGGGGCAAGTATCAAGCTCAAAGGAACGAGTACAGCAACAACAACAGATGCAGCAGGAAGATACAGCATTAAAGTTCCTGACAATGGTGTATTGGTGTTTTCTTACATCGGCTTTGTAAGTCAGGAGGTGGAGGTAAACAGCCAGGCACTGATCAATGTAAAACTTCAGGAAAATAGCCAGGATTTATCAGAAATTGTAGTGGTAGGTTATGGTACACAAAAGAAAGCAGTAGTGTCCGGCGCGGTGACTTCTGTTAAAGGGGCTGATCTGGCGAAGTCACCAACAGCAAACTTATCCAATTCCCTGGCTGGAAGGATGCCTGGGGTAACCGCGATGCAATCGAGTGGAGAGCCTGGTTATGATGGTTCTGCGATCCGTATCCGTGGAGTCAACTCCCTGGGAAACAGTGATGCCCTGATCGTGATCGACGGGGTGCCAAACAGGGCAGGTGGGTTAGAACGCCTGAATCCGAATGACGTGGAAAGTGTATCGGTACTGAAAGATGCTTCCGCTGCTATTTATGGTTCCAGGGCAGCAAATGGTGTAATTCTGGTGACTACGAAACAAGGAAAAACAGGTAAACCTCAATTCTCTTATGATTATGCTTACGGGTTACAACAGCCAACCAGGACACCTAAGATGGCTAACTCCAGTCAATATGCAGAGATTCTGAATGAATTGAAAATCTTTTCCGACCTTCCCGATGAACAGTGGGGGGCTGCCTGGCAGGACTTTAAAACTAAAGGATCTTATACCAGAACTGATAATGGAAGTCTCCTTACTGCCCCTTTCCGACCGGATGAAATGGAGAAATTCAGGGATGGATCTGATCCTTTGCGTTACCCAAATACCGACTGGTTCAATACGACACTTAAAAACTGGTCGCCTCAGCAAAGACACAATCTCCAGATCAACGGAGGTGCAGAAAATATCAAGTACCTGATCTCAATGGGCTACCTGGATCAGGACGGTTACTACAAGAAATCAGCTACAGGTTACAAACAATACGACATGAGGATCAACCTGGAGGCGACCTTAAATAAGTATGTAACCACTACCCTGGGTGTTACCGCAAGAGAAGAATTGCGGAATTTCCCGACAGTAGGTGCAGGAGATATCTTCAGGATGTTGATGCGTGGAAGACCAAACGAAATCGAGGTCTGGCCAAATGGATTACCAGGACCAGCCATTGAATTTGGTTATAACCCTTATGTAACGACTACGGACCTGACAGGTTATAACAAAGACAAAAGAGATTATTTCCAAACTACCGGTAAGGTAGAAATCAAAATTCCGGGAGTGGAGGGCTTAAAGGTAACCGGTACGGCATCCATAGATAAGTTTGCCGGCCGTCAGAAAAGATGGCAGACCCCCTGGACTTTATATAGTTGGGATAAACAGACATTTGAGGCTGATGGAGTAACTCCCAAGCTTGTCGGAACAGTAAGTTCTGAGCGTAAAGATGCAAGTTTGTCGGAAACAGCAGGAGATCAGCTGGCCATCAACCTGATGTCGATGATCAATTATGATAAAAAAATCGGTGAACATGCATTCAGTGCAATGGCAGGGATAACCAGTGAAAAAGTAAATAATGATGGATTTTCTGCTTCGCGCAGGTATTTCCTTTCCACTGCTTTACAGGAACTCCTCGCCGGAAGTGATAAAGAGCAAACCGTAGGTAATCCTACCGATGCTCCAAACAGCCTGTTCAACAGGGCACGTCTGAGTTATTTTGGAAGATTGGGGTATAATTATAAAGAAAAATATCTTGCTGAATTCTTATGGAGGGTAGATGGTTCTTATATCTTCCCCGCCGACAAGCGTTTTGGTTTCTTTCCCGGAGTATCATTGGGCTGGCGTTTGTCTGAAGAATCTTTCTTCAAGGATAACGTGAAGTTTGTGAATAATTTAAAAATCAGGGGTTCATGGGGACAAATGGGGGCCGAGGCCTATTTTGGCGATGCACTCGCTGAATACCAATACCTGAGTTCCGTTGGTTTTGGTAATTATATATCAAATGATCAGCTGAATCAAACCGTATTTGAGGCTAGGGTTCCCAACCCGAGCTTTGGATGGGAAGTGGCCAATAATACCAATATCGGGTTAGATGCTTCCTTCCTGAACAATAAATTAAGTCTTGAATTTGATTATTTCTATAATAAAAGAACCAAGATCCTGATCAAAAGAAATTCCATTCCGGAGAGTTCAGGAATCACTGAAAAACTACCACCTGTAAACCTTGGAAAAGTGAACAACAGTGGTTTCGAGTTTAAGCTGAGTTATAATGACCAGGCTGGTGAATTCGGATATGGCATCAGTGTAAATGGAGGTTATGCTAAAAATAAGATCATGTTCTGGGATGAGATCCCCGGAGCCCCTGCATGGCAGCGCTCTACCGGAATGCCGACCGGAACACAGCTTGCTTATGAGTTCGATGGTGTTTTCAGAGATAAAGCAGAAATTCAGGCCAATACCATCAACTATTCGGCTATTGCTCCTAATTTACAGCCTGGTGATATGAAGTTCAAAGACACCAACGGAGATGGGAAAATCAACGCAGATGATCAGATCCGAATGGATAAAACAAGTACACCAACTTTTACAGGAGGACTAAACCTGAACCTTCAGTATAAAAACTTTGATCTTTCTGTATTGATTCAGGGAGCCACAGGCGGGGTCCAAATCGTGGGTTTAACAGAATCCGGAGACATTGGAAACTTTCTGGAATGGTCTTATAAAAACCGATGGACGATTGACAATCCAAGCTCAGAAAATCCCCGCCTGTCTAACCGCGGAAAGACTTATTATACAGATCTTAACAATGCGGCAAGAAATACGTATTGGTTCAGAAGTAATAATTATATCAGACTAAAAAATGTGGAGCTGGGCTATTCTTTATCAAGTGCTTTGAGCCAAAAGATGGCCATGAAAGCACTTCGGGTGTATGCGAGCGGATTGAACCTGTTCACTTTGGATAAGATCAAAATCTGGGATCCGGAATCAACCAATTCCAGTGCACAGTATTATCCACAGGCCAGAGTAATCAATTTCGGGATAAAGGCTACTTTTTAAGCGAATCAGGACCACAGAACACAAAAAATATAGTTATGAAATTAACAATCAGAAATACATATATATTGACAATTGCTGTGATGGCATTGCTTGCTGCGGGATGTAAGAAAGACTTGTCTCTCACTCCGCCAAGGGAGATTCCTTCAGACCTTGTCTGGAAAGATGGTGCGTTGGCAGATGCTTTTGTACTTGACATTTACAACGGACTGGGTGTAGGGGGCTTCTCCGAACAGATGTTGTCATCGGTATCGGATGAATCTCTTTTTACCCATCCAAACAGAGGGATAGATTTAGTCAACTCCAGTACCATTAATCCTTCCACTTTAGGCTGGGTAGACGATACCTGGCGTTATTCAAAAATGTATAACCGCATCCGCTCCTGCAACATGACCATTGATCGCCTGGTGGGTGGCGATAATGGCTTAACCGACCAGAGTTTGAAAGACAGGCTTTTGGGCGAAGTTTACTTCCTCAGGGCCTATTATTACCAGCAGATGTTAAGGTATTACGGAGGTGTTCCGATCATCACAAAAGTTTATGAGTTAACAGATAATTTCAACGTTAAACGTTCGAGTTATAAAGAATGTGTTGACTTTATTTTGAAAGACTGTGATGAAGCAGCTCGTTTGCTGACTGGAAAGGTAACTCAAAAAGGAAGGACAAATGCGCTGGCTGCACTGGCTTTGAAATCGAGGGTGCTGATCTATGCGGCAAGTGATCTTCATGACCAGAAAAAGGCAAAGCTAAAATCTACTTTGCTTGCCGGGGTGGCAGACCTGGCACTGCTGGCGTACGATGGTGATGGGCAGATGCAGCGCTGGGAGGATGCCCGGAATGCAGCAAAAGCGGTGATGAATGCCAGTAGCGGATATAAACTCAACCTTTCTGCTCCGGTTTCTCCTGAAGAGGGACGTCTCAACTACAAAAGTATTGCTATGGGCGGAGGAAGTAAAGCTCCCGGTATGGATGCTTCAGCTGCTTCAGAGATCATTTTTGGAAGGTATTTTATAGACCGCAGTGACATGCGTTATGCCCGTGCAAATGGGCCGAATGGCTACCGCAACTGGGCAGGAAATACACCTGTGGGTTTACTGGTGGATGATTATGAAATGGCAGATGGCTCTAAATTCAGCTGGTCAGACCCTACGCAGAAAGCAGCACCTTATAAAAACAGGGATCCGCGTTTTTATGCTACCGTACTTTATGATGGAGCGGGTTGGAAACCAAGAAGTTTAGCTTCCGGAGATGTAGATCCAGCCAGTCAGATCCAGACCGGAGAGTATGACATGGTAAACGATAAAGGCCAAACCTTTACCTACAAAGGTTTGGACACCAGATCAGGTCCTATCGAAAGTTGGAATGGAAGCTGGACCGGATATTATACGCAGAAGTTTATTGATCCCAATCCGGAGATCGTAGATGCTTCTATGCCTCAGTTTGTTCCATGGCCTTTCTTCAGGTATACGGAAGCTGTAATGAACTATATTGAAGCGAGCATCGAGGTTGGACAAACGACTGATGCCTTGCTATGGCTGAACAGAATCCGTTTCAGATCAGGAATGCCTGCCATCACGACAACAGCTCCTGATGCACTCAGAGAAATTTATCGCCATGAGCGCCGTATAGAAATGGTGTATGAAGAACAGCGTTATCATGATGCCCGCAGGTGGATGATTGCGTCTGAAACCCTTGGACGTAAAACAACCTATATCAAAGTAACAGGGAAGTTTAAGCCGGGAAAAACCCTGGCTGGAAAATATCATTATGATACTGATATCTACGATTATACGTATACGCCTACTACAGAAACAGCTCAGGAAAACAGGGTGTGGAATGATAAAATCTATTTCAGACCTTTCAGCAGGGATGAAATTAATAACAATAAAGAGCTAACCCAAAATCCGGGTTACTAAAAGATACGCTCGTTTGTTTAATATCTGAAGACTGTGCCGGTAATCACACACCGGTACGGTCTTTTTTTATGGATGTTGTATCAATATCCTTCCGGTTTTTCTAGCTTTGTTTGAAACAACAAAGAGATAGTAATGGAAGTCAAAAATTTAGAACCTCAGGAACTTTGGAATAATTTTGCAAACCTGAATGCCGTACCAAGAGCTTCAAAAAAAGAAGAGCAGGTGATTGAATTCATGGTTAAATATGGTCATAGTTTAGGTCTGGAGACCACAAAGGACAAGACAGGAAATGTCGTGATCAAGAAAGCAGCTACTGCTGGCCTGGAAAACAGGCAAACGGTGATCATGCAATCTCACCTGGATATGGTTCATCAGAAAAATGGCGACAGCAATTTCGACTTTGCAACACAGGGAATTGAGATGTTTGTGGATGGCGACTGGGTACGTGCAAAAGGAACAACCTTAGGTGCAGATAACGGAATCGGTGTGGCCACCATCATGGCGATCCTGGCTTCTTCTACCATTGCACATCCTGCAATTGAAGCGTTATTTACCATCGATGAAGAAACCGGAATGACCGGGGCAAAAGAATTGGATCCTGCTAATTTATCGGGAACGATTTTATTAAACCTGGACACTGAAGAAGATGATGAACTGACCATTGGCTGCGCCGGTGGGATAGATACCAATAGCATTTACCACTATAAACAACATCCCGTAGCTCAGGACCGTCTGGCTTACCAGATCAGCATTAAAGGTCTTGTTGGCGGACATTCCGGAATGGACATTCATAAAGGAAGAGGTAATGCCAATAAACTAATGAACCGTTTGTTTTATGCCGGTCTTAAAGTGCTGGATCTACAGTTAATTACAGTAGATGGCGGAAGTTTAAGAAACGCAATTCCAAGGGAGTCTAAATCTGTGGTAACGATTCCTGCAAGTCAAAAGGATGCTTTTCTTGCCTTCATAGCTGATTTTTCTGCAATCTTAACAGAAGAATATCAGAGTATAGAAGCAGCACTCAGCATCAGTGCCGAAGAAACTGCCCTTCCTGAACATGGAATGGACAACACGGATTTCCACAAAATTGTGAATGCGATTTATGCCCTTCCAAACGGGGTGTTCAGGATGAGCCCGGATATTGCCGACCTGGTTGAAGCTTCTTCAAACCTGGCCAGGGTCATCATCAAAGGTGGCGAGTTTATCACCCAGTCTCTGCAACGCAGCAGCGTGGAAAGTACCAAAGACGATGTGGCAAATGCAGTAGGCGCAGCATTGGAAAATATGGGTTGTGATGTTTCCCGCAGTGGAGACTATCCAGGATGGAAACCAAATGCAGATTCTGATATTTTAAGGCTGATGACGGGCTTGTATAAAACAACCTTCAATGCGGAACCAAATGTAAATGCTTGTCATGCGGGTCTGGAATGTGGTATTTTAGGTGCACATCTTCCGGGAATGGACATGATCTCTTTTGGACCTACCATTCATGGTGCACACTCTCCAGACGAATGTGTAAAAATCTCTTCCGTACAAAAATACTGGAGTTATTTATTGAAAGTGTTACAGGAAATCCCGGTTAAGAAATAGCCAGTGGGCTTGAAGAATCAGGCATAGGGCTTAGCTTTATGCCTGTATTTATCTTTTGTAAGCAGGCAATAAACTCCGCCTGGTCTCTGGGGCTGATGCTCATTTCATCACTGGTGTTGTAAGAAATTTTCAACTTCTCAAGTTCCACAAGTTCTCTGATACTATTGATGGCTATCGTTTGGTGCAAACAAAAACCGGAGGTGATGATGAGTGAATCCCCTTTGATGTGATATCTGGTCTGTACCTTAGATCCGAAAACAATAAACAGACTCACATATGAGGAAATGATCCATATACTTTTGGACATCAGGTAGAGAAACAAACATAGTGCAGTGAAAATAATGGCAATAAAAGCAACTTTTGTTGTTCCTGTTGCAGATTGAAATACTTTATTCTCCGTCATCTCTTTAGGTATGATGTGTTGGTGGTTTTCTTATGGAGATAAATGTAATGAAATAATTTCTATCCTGAATATTATAAATCATATACACTTAACCTGAATTTTACAATGCAACCTTAGCTTTGCGCCATAAATATTTGGTTAGTATTTATAAGTTTAGGTTTAGTTGATACAAGAGCCCCGATGGATGTCAGGGCTTTTGTCTTTTTTACCGGATCCGGAGTGTAACATTCATATTTTGAAGTTGTCTATTAGATGAGACCAGCCTGCCATAACCAAATTAGCTATTTCTGAATATGTATAACAAAAAGCTCCCTATAGGTATATTTATCATCCTGTTGTTTCTGAATTTTACAAGCACTGCTCAATTACGAACCCTCAAAGGGAGTAAACTAAGTGTGGAACACTTAGACAGATTTATTAAGAAACAAATGGATTCCCTGGGTCTTCCAGGTTTGTCATTTGCACTGATCAACAAGGGCAAAGTGGTTTATCACCGCTCCCTTGGGGTTTCAGATATCGTGACAAAGAAAAAGGTAGATGTAAATTCCCTTTTTGAAGCAGCTTCCTTGTCGAAGCCCTTATTCAGCTATTTCGTATTGAAATTGGTTGATCAGCAAGTACTGAACCTGGATACTCCTTTGTACAGGTATTTGCCTTATGCGGATATTGCCAAAGATGAATGCTATAAGCTAATCACGGCGCGGATGGTCTTGTCTCATACCAGTGGCTTCCCAAACTGGCGTTATTTCGATAAGCGTGATGAAAACCGTTATAAATACGGGGAGTTATATATCAAGTTTACTCCGGGAACGCAGTTTTCCTATTCAGGTGAGGGGTATTTTTATCTTGCTAAAGTTGTTGCACATTTAAATCACTTAACGTTACAGACTCTGGATCCGTATTTTCAAGCAGAGGCAGCTAAGCCTCTTCAGCTCAAAAACTCCTGGTTTAGTGGAAATGCCTACATCACAACACATAAGGTGAAAGGGCATGTCGATGGGAAACTGAGCGGAAAACCCTGGCCGACCGCCTTTCCTGAAGAGGATTCGACCGGGTTTGAACCTGCAGGTGGATTACATACAGAGGCCATAGATTATTCCACCTTTCTGATTGCGCTGATGAATGATAAGGGGCTTTCAAAAAAGAGTAATGAGGAGCTGTTCCGGGAACAGGTACAACTCGATAAAAGTACACCACATTATCTGGTCAACGGAGATACGGCATGGGGGCTGGGAATTGCGATCCGACCTGTAAGTTATGGGGTAATATATGAGCATGGCGGAAATAACGGAGACGCTCAATCCGGGTTCAAGATCAATAAAGCGAATAAAAACGGCTATGTGTTTTTTACCAATTGTGATAAGGGAGTCGTTTTTAACAAAAATATAGGTGCTTTGCTCGGTAATTAAAAGGCTAATTTAACCTGAATTTAAAGCAGGATTTATGAATCTGGCAATAGAATGCCGTACTCATAAATCCTGCTGATCCTATTTCTGTTTCGGTAAGCTCTTAATCCATTCCCTGATTAATGCTACCCCTTCTTTGTGAATAATGGTTCGTGCCAACTCCGGCATGGCTGTTCCGGGTTCGGTGCTGTTCATTCTATACAACAAAATGGATTGATCCGGATTTCCGGGAACAATATCATAGTCCATCCCCCCGGCACCCCCGCCTGCAGATACAGGTGCTTTTCGCATCCCTAAATGATCTGCATTTGTTTCCTGGTAATCCAAAAACAATCCGGTATTGTAAGCGTCTCCCCCTTTGGTATGGCAATGTGCACAATTCACATCCAGATAAGCCCTTGCCCTTTGCTCCAGACTGTAGTGTTTTTTGTCTGTCCAGACCGGTAACTGATGTACGTTGCTCAATTCCGGTAATCCGCTGAGTTTCCCTTTAGCTACCCACTGGCTCAGCTGATTAACGGTCTGACCAGTTAACGTGAAATTCAGATTTCTTGCTTTCGGGCCTATGGGAATGAGGCTTCCATCCTTAATGTGGCACCTTTTGCAATCATTGGTGTTTGGAACCTGGTAATTGGTGAAATACTTTTTCCCCTCCTCATCAAGTAAGGTAATGGGAACTCTTGCTCCGGTAATGTGTTTCACTGCTTCTGTTTGCTCTTTATTCCAGAGGTAGTTCATCACTTTCCACTTTTTATCCTTAGGATCTTTGACCAGCAGTCGGGTCTCAATCATTACTTTTTGATGTTCCAGATTGGTATAGGCAAAGTTTTTAATGATGATACTGGAATCTGGAAAGTCTAAAGCGCCATCTTCTGTATATTTTATAACCCGGCCTGCAGGCAAGACGATAAAACGGTCTTTGACCGCATAGTCTGTAAATAAGGGGGTACTCAATTCATAATGGAGAATTCCTTCTGCAGGATTCAGAGCTGCGAGTTTTCCTTTGAAAAATCCATAGTCAGAAAGCTTCTCTTTAAATTCAAAAGCCCCGGTTGTCTGTGGCTTGGGTTTATTTTTACAACCCTGCTCCATCAGTAGGGAAAAAGTTGTACTGAACAGGAGCAGGGTGCTAAAAAGATAAGTTTTACGCATTTTTATTTGCATTGGTAAGGGCTAATGTTGGTGTTTGGTTTCCAGTTTTCAGGTTTTGCAATATTGAGGAAATCAGCATTCACAAAAACATTATCACCGGGTTGATTGATACAGATCGAATCCGGGTTTAGCGTGGTTCCTTTTGTCAGGATATTGCTGGTAATCCCATCGTACATGATCCATGGAATCCGTTTGTTTTTACGTGCAGGCTCCAGCTTATTTAACTGAGCTTCAGTGGCCACGAGTAGTTGTCCGATCCGGTGTTCATAGGCAGGCTTGGGAAAGGCAGGACCCATCTCTATGGTATTGTCATGAATCCTGATGTTCTTAGGAATAGGGGAGTAATTGGCATTGATCTTTTCTCCTGCTTTTTCATCAACAGCGAAGCCGGAAGCAATGGTAATTGAAGAGGTATTGTTGTTCGTGATCTTATTGTTGTAAATTTCGATATCTGAGGCGGCCAGGATAATGATTCCACTTCCGGGAGAAGCATTTCCTACCCCCCATGTGGTACCGAAACTGCCCGCTTTAGCAAAATTTCTAAAGTTGTTGTCGTGGATGTTGTTGTTGTAAACCTTCACATGCCCGCCTCTTTTAGAAAGATCCGGCAGGTCAAAAATCAGGAAGCCGGCAGTGTTATTGTAGAACTCATTGTCGTAAACTTCAGCGTTAGAGGTGTTCTCAATTTCGCAACCTGCTACATTTTTGGCTGCTTTACATTTCCTGACAATGGCACTATCGGTCTGGCCAACATAAATTCCGGCATCCGAAGAACCTTCTGTATAGCAGTTTTCAATCAGCACATTTTTACACAAGACCGGATAAATGGCATAGCCACCGCTGGTAGAGTCAGCTTTGCTCCAAACCGCATGGAGATTGGTTACGGTTACATTGCTGCTCTTGTTGATCTTTAACAAGTCACCTTTGGAATCCCGGATGGTCATGCCATCAATGGTAAAGCCTTTCACATCGGTTACCCGGATGCCTTCGCCACCCTGAGTCTGACCGGAAAAGTCTAAAACAGTTTTGTCATGACCTTCTCCATGAATCAGGATATGGTTGACCTGTGCGATACTCAGGTTATCAAATTTATAGTTCCCTGCTTTAAGCAGGATGCTTGTACTGTCCTTTAAAGAGAGGAAAGCCTCTGCAATTTTAGCCTCTTCGCCGGGTTTAAAACTGAGGACGGTGGTGTAAGTGTCCTTTTGATCAGATTTGCTCGTACAGGAGCTCAGAATACCGGTGACCAGTAGTAAGAGGAGTGCTGTAGTGATGGAATGTTTCATATTTGGTTAGTTTTTGTATGCAGGTTTGATTAAAAGATATTGTAGGCATAAGTGACATAATATACCGCCCCTATATTGGGGTTGGCAATTCCCGTGGTATAATACCGGTTGGTGATATTGGTTGCGCCGAGTCTGATGCCGGAACGGGCTTTAATGAGTTTGTAACTGACCTGGGCATCGATAACTGCCGAACTCGGTACGCGTCCTTCGGCCAGTCCACCGGTAACGACATAGAAATAACCCGGTTTGTAGCGAAGGCTGGTGCTAAAGGACCATACTTGTTTTTTGCCGAAGCCACTGTTTCCGAATTCTAAATTGATGTGGTAATTCGGGGTATTAAAGTTATTGATCTGAGAATTGTTTTTATTTTTGATGTGGTCTGAAAAGTAATTAACCTTGGTGAGGAAATTATGACCGAGATCTACACTGACACTCGCTGCATAGCCATAAGTATTTACCATTTGCCCGCCATTGAAGGCAATGTTGTATTGGATATAGGTGCTATGGTCTTTAAATGCGTTCACATCATCGGTACCTGGTGTATTGGCAACATTTGCATAGCCAATAAAGTTTTTCCAGGTCGAATAATAACCTAATATATCAAAGATCACCCGCTTCCCGATCAGGGCTGCATAGCCGAGTTCAAATGCGTTGACCGACTGTGGTTTGATGTCATTGTACTGAAACCTCTGCAGCTGACTGGCATCTCCTGTCTGCTGGAATTTACTGACACTTTCCAAAGTATATGGTGGAAATCTGTTGAACTGATAATTGTCGTTCAGCAGGAGGGAAGAACCTCCTGAAGAATAACTGTTATAGCCATTCAGTGTGTTTTGCAAAGCCTGGATATTAGAAGGGAAACTGTAAGCATTCTGATAAGAGAATCTGATGAAATTTTCTTTTACCACTTCAAATACCAATGAGGCTCTTGAAGTAACTTTTGGAGAAGAAAACAGGGTGTTTTTATCAAAGCGGAAGGACGTACTGATGCTGAGTTTATCATCTGCGACCTTCTTTGCAAGTTGCACATAAGCGCTGTATTCCTTTACATTGATGGGCTTGTTTTTATCTGGAAATAACGTGTTTTTACTGTTTAAGCTATACAAGCGCCAGTTTACGCCAGCGATGACACTCATGAACTTTACCAGATCTGTAAAGTTATACTGCGCTTCTGCATTGTATAATTTACTACGGTCCAGAAAGAGGGTGCCTCCTTCAGAAATGGGCGTATTGGTGATGCTGTCCTTTAAACGGTTAAACAATGGGCTGCCCAGTTCTGCCCGTCCCTGGTCTGCAAATGCACGGGCGGCAAGGTGTGCATCATTCAATCCTGAGCCTCCGGCCAGTGCATTGATCAGTCCGTAAGTATATTCAGGATACCATCCTCCGGTATTCCCGTCATAACTTGTTTTCCAGGACTCATTGATATATTGTGCCGTAGGGCCAGCGACAATGGTACGCCCGGAATTTTCCTGAGTGGTATAAGCCCGGACAAACCACTTGTCACTTTTCAGTTCCATTCTGTATTGCCCTACTTTGAAACCTTTTAACTGATACCTGGTGTCATTGGTGTAGACAATGTTTCCTGTTCCATAAGTACCCGAGAGCACTGCTTCCAGTTTTGGATTGATCTTATAACGCAATTCTGCGTTTACTTTGAACAGTTTAGCTTTATTGTCGAGGTAGCCATATTCAGGATAACCTGTCCTGGCTACATAATTTGGTTTACTGAGCAAAGGTTCAATAATCGGTGCGAGGGCCGGATCTCCTGCCAGTGCGGCCTGTAAAAAGGGAGAAATATCGGTCGAGGTTGAGCCTCCATAATAATTCACGCCATTATAGTTGGGATCATTCAGGCTGTTGCCCGGGCCGTTTTTATTGCTCGGATCGTTGGCTACCCAATCCTTTGCCTGTGTATATTGAGAATTGATTTTAAAAGCAAACTTCTCATTGATTTGTTTGGCATAACGGATGGTCCAGTCGTAGTAAGGGGAGGTTGATACCGGATCATTGTTGTTTTTGCTGTTCAGGTGGTTGGCGCCCTGGGTAACCAAAACACTTAAACCCTGATATTTAAAAGGATCTTTGCCAGACATGATCATCGTTCCGTTTAAGCCCCTGGAGCCATAAAGTGCAGAGGAGGCGCCGGACAGCATCTCTATATTGTCCACATCCAGTTGCGTTAAACTGATCGCAGAGCCAAGGGGAAAGTTAAGTCCTGGGGCCTGATTGTCCATCCCATCCACAATCTGTGTGAAATTGGTGTTTCCGCTGGTATTGAACCCCCTGGTAGATATACTGGTAAAACCGATACTGGAAACCGTTACATCTACTCCTTTTAAACCCTGGATCATGTCCATATAATTTAACTGGGGCGAATTGCTGATTTCTTTGCTGCTGATCTGTTCAATCGTGACGGGAGAAGCGAGCTTCTTTTGTACCGTCCGGCTGGCAGAAACGACCACTTCCTGTCCAAGTACTGAAGCTGGCTCCAGGCTGATTTCCAGAACACCGGAAAAACTCTGAACAGTCACTTCTGTAGGTTCGAAGCCAATAGAAGAAACGACCAGTGTAAGCGGGAGTTTCTTTGATGTTTTCAATTGAAACCTTCCACGGTCATCAGAGTAGGTTCCTTCAGTGCCGTTTTTTACTTTCACTGATACCGCATATGCGGCTTCCTGTGTGGCATTGTTCTTTATATTTCCTTTGATCAGGTTTTGAGCCCTTAGGGAATCGGGCATACAGAAATAAAGAATCAGGCTAAGTAACATGACTTTGTTCATATTTAGTTTGGTTTAGGTTCGCAACAAAATTTTAAACAATAAAATAGCCTGCTATCCCTTTAACCGTCATGAAACTACGAGAGTACCGCTATTTTCTTATTCCTGTAAAGATCAGTGACACCAAAAATTTGATATCCTGAAGACTTTGTGTGTAGTCTATTTCAGTTTCCCCTTTCAGGATGGCCTGCTGTTCTACACTATGTTTTAAAGCATCAGTCAGGTTGATGAGCACAGATGCCGTATTTTCCGGATCAGTCATCATCAGCTTTTCTTCTTTCGCCGCTTTTTCCAGAAGCTGGGTGAGAAAGATCTTTTCCCTTTTCATCAATGCATTGTACAATTCAAAAAAACGTGGCAGGATCTTATTCAGGGTATCTACTGACACCCGGTTCATATTGAGCACGTTTTTATAATAATTGAACCTCGACTCCAGGTAAAAAGCAGTCCTGTTTTCTATTCCCTCTTTAAGTAAAGTAGCTTCCTGCAGGGAGTTGATGAAATCTTCCCCTTCTTTCAGCGCTACTTCGATAAATATATCTTCCTTATTTTTATAGTAATAATATAATGATGCCTTGTTGAGACCTACGGCCTGGGCAATGTCATCAAGGGTCGTCTTATCCAAACCAAATTTTGCAAAACATTGCATGGCTGATTTTCCTATCTTTTCCTTTACCAGTTCTTTTTTACTCATATCCCTTGTTTAAATCTATAAACATATTTTCAATTATCCAAATGTTTTAACAAAACGTTTGAAAATTGAAAAAGTAGTGTTAACTTTTGTAAACATAACAAAGTCAGGGGAGTAAAAACAGTGTAGGACATTAAGTCTGATCTATATTAACTGAATGCAGAAAAAGTTAATTTAAATATAACCTTTCCCTAAAATTCAGTCCACATTCTTTTTGTTCCTTAGCGCCAAATAAAATTCTCTTATGGTGGGCCTTAAGAACTTTGAACATATATACATCCATCATTGGGAGAAATTATATGCTTTCTGTTTCAGAATGACGCGTGATGAACATATTGCTCAGAATATTGTTCAGGACATTTTTACTGATCTGTGGGAAAGGCGGAATGAAGTGAACATTCTGTCTATAGAATCCTATTTGTTCAGGGCAGCAAAAAATCAGGTACTTAAAGAGTACCGGAAAAAGAAGCTGGATACGGAATATATGGAAGAGCGGTTTGAGAATTACCTCATAGACCATGTTCCGGCATTGGAAATAGAATTGCTGAACCAGCTTTATGCCCTCATGGAAAACCTTCCTGAAAAAAGAAAAGAAATCCTGGTGATGAGTAAAATAAAAGAAATGGGGATTGCAGAAATTGCCTCTGAGCTGAACCTTTCTAAACAAACGGTTAAAAATCAACTTTCTTCCGCTTTAAAGCAATTGAAATTGTATACCAGTGAAAACCCGGGCCTGATCATTCCTTTCAGTATTTACCTGCTGATCCACCTTAACAATTCTTTAATCATTTCTTAATCAACTCAGATAGTACTTTTTTACCATCTCTGGTACTTATAGCCGAATATAAGTACTATGACTAAAAAAGAGAAACACTATCTGGAACTTCTGATTGAGAAGAGTGAGAAACAACAACTTTCAGCAGCAGAACAAAATCTGCTGGATGATTTTTTTCAGCATGAATACGATCATGCCGTATGGAATACTGAAATCAGTGATTCCAAAGCGCACATTTCAGCAAACATTTATCAAAACGTTAAAAAGAAAAGCCAGTTAAAAAAGCATTTCTATGGATATTATAAATATGCCATTGCGGCCACTGTAATATTGGTGGCAACAGTAGGTATCTTATTGAGACCTCAGGTAAATGTGAAAGAAATTACGGTCAGGACTACTGCTTTTACAGATTCTGTAAAATTGAGCGATGGTACTACCGTTTATCTTGCTGCCAATTCTACCTTTAAATATCCCGAAAATTTCGACCAAACATCAAGACTGGTAAGCTTATTAAAGGGCAATGCCTTTTTTAAAGTAGCCAAAGACCCTGCTCATCCTTTCGTCATCAGCTCAGCCGGGATGACCACAAAAGTATTGGGAACTTCATTTCATATCAGCCTCGATCATCGTAAATCAAGCGTTTCGGTAATTACCGGTAAAGTTCAGGTTTCTTCCGACAGGCAGGTTGCCGTATTAAAAGCAAATGAAAAGGCCGTATTTACGCCTACAGAGGGGCTCAGGAAACAAAAAATGGACGACTTGTCGCTTTACAGCTGGTACAAAAAAGACATCAGCCTGAATAATGTGACACTGGATAAGGTATTTACCCTGCTGAGTCTTAAATATGGTACATCCTTTAAAACAGAGGATCAGGGACTTTTAAATACAAGGATAACGCTTTATGTCAAAAATGGTTTATCCCTTCAAAATATCCTGGATCAAATTAATTATATCACTCACCTAAAACTCATTACGCATGGCAATAAAATAGAGCTACGTCAATAAAAAAAGAAACCGCAGTTGCTGAAACAACCACGGTTAGTCATTAAGATATCTAACAATTAATACCTTAAATATGCACAATAAATATACTTTTTTTAATCTGAAAATAATATGTTTTCTGGGGATTGTCTTCTCGGTTATTCCTGAAACATATTCAAAAACATTGGTTAACAGTCACTTCAGAAAAAACGCGAAAGCAGGAAATCAAACACTGGTTAACATCTTTTCTGAGCTTAGTAAGCAAACCAGCTATAAATTCAGTTATAGTGAAGCAATAATCGCCGATAAGAACACTTATAATGTTACGTATACCAAACCCTTAAAAACCATACTCGAAGATTTGTCAGAAAAGGCAGATTTTACCTATAATATCCTGGATAAGATTGTCCTGATCAGCAAGAATAAAAAAGAAAAGACAGTAGTAAAGAAAGTCGCAGTCCAGCAGACGGTTAAAGGAAGGGTCCTTGATGAAAACAGCCTGCCATTGATCGGCGCAACCGTAAAAGAATCCGGATCAAAGAATGCGGTGGTCACCAATACCGAAGGTGCATTTGAAATTAGGATAACTACAGGTAAAACGCTCGAAGTATCCTTTATCGGTTATAAGAACAAAATTGTGGCCATCGATGGCGATCTGCTGACGATTAAACTGGAACCCGATGCCTCAAGTCTGGGGGAGGTCTTGGTTGTTGGTTATGGAAAGCAAACGAAGAAAGATGTAACCGGTGCGGTTACCCAGCTGGATGAGAAAAGTTTCAGACAAGGGGTAGTCGTTTCGGCAGATAACCTGTTGCAGGGAAAAATTGCAGGTGTGAGGGTGGTGAGCAGCAGCGGTGAACCAGGTGGTGGTGTAGATGTCACGATTCGTGGGGTAGGCTCGATTAGGAGTGGAAGCACGCCGCTCTTTGTAGTGGATGGGGTGCCTTTAACCAACGATGATGTTAGTCCAACCGGACAAAACGTAGGTTTCGGTGCCTCTAAAGCGAAAAATCCATTGAACTTTTTAAACACCAGTGATATAGAATCTATATCTGTGCTGAAAGATGCTTCTGCCGCTGCGATTTATGGTGCGAGAGGCTCTAACGGGGTCGTAATTGTGACCACCAAAAAAGGAAAAAAAGGAGAAAGCAGCATTACCGCAGATTCCTATTTTGGCCTTTCCAGGGTTGCTCATAAACTCAAGGTCCTGACGGCAGATGAATATAGAAATGCGCTGACGGATAAAGCTTTTGATCATGGTGGAAATACCGACTGGCAGGATGTGATTTACCGGGAAGCCAAAACCAGAAATAACGCCCTGTCGTTCTCAAAACAGACCAATTCAGGTAATTATTATGTGTCTGCGGCGCAAATGGATCAGCAGGGAATCGTAAAGAACAGTGATTTCCGGAGAACTTCGGCAAGGATCAATGCCTCAGAATCATTTCTGGATAACCAGCGACTGAAAGTAGGGGTAAACCTTACGGCAAGTGAAACCAGAGATCATGGAGTGCCAACCAGTGATGATGGGGGCTCAAACGGACAGTTGATCATTCATACCCTGATGGCCAATCCAACCAGACCTGTATTTGATGGAAATGGTAAATACACCAACTTCAAGATGAATGCCCATTATAACCCTGCTTATTTATTGAGTGTATACCGGGATTTGACACGTACATTAAGGGTATTGGGAAATGTGGATGTTTCTTTCAGGATTTTAAAAGGTCTGGAATATAAGTTCAACCTCGGACTGGACCGCTCGACAGCGGAAAGAAATACGACGATCTTTCCCAATCTGACAGACATTAACCCAAGCGGCAGGTATGTGCAGTACAATATGGACTCAAAAAGTACTTTGCTGGAACATTACCTGAATTACAGCCTGTTGGAAGATAAACATAAACTGGAAGCGCTCGCAGGATTCTCTTATCAAAAGTTTGAAAGAAGCGGAAACAGTTTTAATATTGATGGAATAGGCGGACTGGGTACAGGTGTTTTACCTGAAAACAATCCCGCTTTTTCCGGTAAACAAAGTGGAGTATTTGGTTTTGCACAGGAAAACGAGTTGCAGTCCTTCTTTTCCAGGCTAAACTATACTTATGATAATAAATACCTTTTCACTGCTTCGGTACGCGCAGACGGATCTACCCGTTTTGGAGAAAACAACAAGTATGGTTATTTCCCTTCTTTTGCATTAGGCTGGAATATCGCACAGGAGAATTTCCTGAAAAAGATTGCTGTGGTTGAAGAACTGAAATTAAGGGCGAGTTGGGGACAGACGGGCAACCAGGAGGTGGAAAACAAACTCACCAAAGCGAGTTATGCACTTTCTCCGGTAGACGGTTACTATCTTAACGATGACCTGAACCTGGTAAACGGGGTTTCGGTAACGAGAACACCAAATCCAAACTTAAAGTGGGAGGTAGTGACACAATACAATGTCGGACTTGATTTTTCCTTATTGCAGGGGAAATTATATGGAACACTGGACTATTTCAATAAGACGACTACCGATGCGATCCTGAACATTCCTTCTCAGGTGCTGAGTCCTACCAATACAGTTTGGGTAAATATTGATGGTAAAATTGTGAATAAGGGCTTGGAGTTTATGCTGGGTTCCAAACTGATCAGCAATGACCATTTCTCCTGGTCCCTGGATCTGAATGGAGCTACACTGACCAATAAAATCAAAGACCTGCCGGTTTCTGAAATCTTGTCTGGAACAATATCCGGACCCGGCCAATCCGGAGTTGCAGCCAATATTTATAAAAGCGGTTATGCGGCAGGATCATTTTACCTGTTGGAGCATATTGGATTTAATGATAAAGGAGGGAATATCTTTAGGGATGTGAACAATGATGGGGTAATCAATAACAATGACCGTGTCATTATCCAGGGGGCATTGCCTAAGTTTACTTATGGTTTGAACAGCCAGATGACCTACCGGAATTTTGACTTCTCTTTCTCAATTATCGGGCAAAGCGGAGGATATCTGGTAAATAATACGGGATTAAATGCGTTGAATATCAATAACCTGGCTTCAGATAGAAATGTGGCTGCCAAATACTTTGATTCTGGCGCGAACCCTGCCAACTCACCTCAGTTGTCTACTCTTTATTTAGAAAAATCAGATTTTCTAAGACTCAACTCCGCTCGTTTAGGGTATAACTTTAAAATTAATAAGCTGACCTGGCTTCATGGTTTAGGTCTGTACCTGACCGGACAAAACTTATTCACGATTACCAACTATAGTGGTTACGATCCATTGATCAACAGCCCTAAATCAAGCGGCGGAAACCAATCACTGGGAATTGACTATTCCAGTTATCCCACTGCAAGAACATTCCTCTTAGGCGCAACTATAAAATTATAAAGATGAAAACAAACAAACTATTAAAAGCCAGGAACATCCTGTTTCTACTTGGAGCCTTGTTTCTGACCAATTGTACAAAATTAAATGAAGCTGTCCTGGATGAAGTTCTGGGTGCAGAAGCTTCAAGTCCGGCCGGAGCTTTAGCCGCTGCCTATGACAGATTAGGGAAAGGAACATTTGTGGACCATGGTGCTGTATTTTCCTTACAGGAGTATACCACCGATGAAGCCCTGCTGCCTACACGTGGAAGCGACTGGGGAGATGGAGGGAAATGGAGGTCTATGCATGAGTTTACCTGGGCTCCCGACAATGCCATCGTTACCGATAACTGGAATATGCTGACCAACGGGATCACAAGATCGTTAAATGCGATCAAGGCGATTACCAACTCTACCGATCCTCAGCGTGAGCTTTTACTGGCAGAGTCGAAAGCTTTACTCGCCTTTTATACCTATACTACCCTTGATCTGTTTGGCCAGGCACCTTACCGTGACCCTGCAATAGAAAATGGCCCTTTAGAGATTAAACAGGCCGCACCGGCTATAGATGAACTGATTCTGCAGGTAGAAGCCCTGATTCCTGCTCTTGCTACACTTGGAGAAAAATCTACACACAATGGCAGGTTTACAAAAGAGGCAGCTTATGGTTTGTTGGCCAATATGTACCTGAACCGTGCGGTATTCAAAAACCGTTATGCAGCAACTTTTAACTTTTTGGAGAAGTCTGTAAATGGGAATGAAACGGATATGGACAAGGTGATCTATTATACTTCATTGCTCATCAATTCCGGAAAATTCCAGCTGGCAAGTAATTATTTTGATAACTTTTCTATCAATAATTCTGGTGGAAAGGAACTGATCTTTGTGGTTACACAGAAGATAGATTACATCAGAAACGGGTCCAACTCCTTTGCCTATGTCAGTGTGGAAAGAAATCAAAGACCTTCTCCTGAGAACAGAGGCACGAATGCAGCTTGCATCAGTCCTGAGTTTTATGCCAGCTGGGAGGGAAACCATGATGATCCCCGGTTTTCAAGAAAATATCAGTATGCTGATGGAACCTGGTTTATGAACAATGCTACAGGTAGTGTACCTGCAAAAGATATCGTCCCAAACAGTAAGAAGAACCTGCCTTGGTTTCATTTCAATCGCGGGCTGATGGCAGGGCCACAATATGGTCCGATACTAACGGCTTCAGGAGGATTTGAGATGACTCCCGAGGGGCGTATTAAAGTTTCTGAGCTGTTTATGGAAAAAAGCACTGGTACACGTATGGACTTTACTCCGGAACTCAATTTCAATGATCCAACCCAGGCTGTATTTGCCCAGAACCAAATCAATCGTGGAGTACGTGTCTTTAAGTATGAGTTTGACCCGGAAGAAGGAAATGGGAGCAGCAATGTAGACATTCCATTATTCCGCTTGGGCGCAATTTATACGATGAGGGCAGAAGCCTATCTCCGGTCGGGGCAATCAGGGCCTGCTCTAGATGATATCAATAAATTGAGAACTTCCAGAAGAAGAGAAGCACTCTATGAAAATGCAGCAGGTGTGCCCATCACTTCTATGAATGAGGCTATACTGTATAAGGAAATTGCTTTTGAAACCTACTGGGAGTTATTAAGACGTCCGCAAATGATACGTTTTGGGAAATATGAATTGCCATTTAGCGCTAAGCCGGTTTCTCAGCCATTCAGAAGGATTTTTCCGATTCCACAAACCACATTGGATGTAACGAAGGAATTTCGTCAGAATATGGGGTATTAAGAAATAAGATGCGCTGCACAATAGGATGCCTGTTTGCTGGTCCTTTTGTGCAGCGCTTTTTATGATCAGTTTTATTATTTTAACAAGGTAATTTCAACCCTTCTGTTTTTTAATCTGCCTTCTTTTGTTTTGTTGTCATCAATAGGTTTACTATCACCAAGACCTGCAGTTTTCATTCTTTCGGCATTGATTCCCAGGCTCTGCAGATAGGTTTTAACAGAAACAGCACGTTTCTCAGAAAGCCATTGATTGTATTTTGCCTCCCCGGTTTTATCGGAATGTCCTTCGATAAGAATTCCTCTTGATTTATCTTTTTCTCCAATTACCTTCGCTACATCAGCAATTCTCTTTTTTGATTCCTGATTTAATATAGAGGAGTTGGTAGGGAATAAGATCTCAGAACTGAAGGTGAATTTAATCCCCGCCTCGGTTCTTTCTACCTGATCCTGAGGTAAGTCTTTTTTTATGTTATCCAGTTCGGTATCAGTTGTTTTTTCGACCGGATGCGGAGGAGTAGGAACTACCTTCTTTTTGGTTTTGCAGGACAGGGTAAGGGTAAGCAATAAAGCTAAAACGAGTTTGGTTGTGTGTGTCATTCGAAATTAAATTAAGCGTAAATATAACAATGTCAAAATGAAATGCGACGATCGTCACGAATCCCTTACCTTTGCCCGAATTTTAAATAAACTATAAATCAAGAAATGAAGTCAAGAATCCTGATCTTTCTGAGTGTAATGGCATTATCTTTTGCCGCTTGCAAGAAAGACACCGTTAATGTTGCTACCGTAGATCATGCACAGGCCGGAGATAGCCTGTTAAACACAAAATTTAATGAAGAACTGGTCCTGAATCCAAAAGTATCCGGGAAAGTTAACAGCTATCAATGGCTGGAAAATGATAGGGAAATAGGAACTTCATCAACCTATAAATTCAAAAAAGAAACTCCGGGAGTCTATACTCTGGTTTTTAAAGCGGTCAATGAAGGAGGAACAAGCACTTTAACCTATAAAATTAGGGTTCTTGGGAGTTATGGTTCTGGTGTATTGTTATTGAGCAATAGCAATGAAGATAGTGATGGCCCCTCAGAATTGTCATATATAGACGAAAAAGGAGTGTTGACTACAAATGTTTTTGCTGCGGCCAATAAAGGAGTACAATTAGCACCGGCTGCTTATAACATGTACCACCATAACAGCCGTTATTACATTACTTCCATGAATGGTCCCAATCACCTGACCGTAGTTGACGATCAAACTCTGAAATTAGACTATGTGGTTACTCAATCCGGAATTTCCGATGTTACCCATTTCGCGACCGCAGACGGGAAAACGGGTTTCGTGAATGTAACGAACCGCAGAAAGTCTGGTTTGTATCCGGTTGACCTGGTAACTAAAACCATTTCCGGAACAGCCCTGGCTGGAACAAAAGACATCAGTCTTGTGCCTTTGGATTACATCGGAAATAGCATGCTTGCCGGTTCAGGAAAACAATTACTGAAAATAGAAAACAACGAAGCTAAAGTACTTTACGCTTATAAAGAGAATGTAGCAGGAGTGGTTAAAACAGCAAATAAAACCGTTTGGGTAGCTGTTCAGGGCTTTACCAATAAACCGAAATTTGTGAAGCTGGATCAAAGTTTTAAGGCCGTGGATTCCGTAGAACTTGATCCTTTAAAATATAAATTACCCGCCAATGGTATTCTAACTGCATCAGGCAACGATGAATATATTTACTGGCAGGAAACAGCTCTTGGTGTGATTTGCAGGTTCAATACCCTGACAAAAACCGCAGAGGAGTTTGTGAATTTTGCAGATGCTGATGTTTTGTTTGCTTCGGCATGGAAGGTAAATCCAAAAACAGGTGATGTTTATATCGCAAGTACTCCGGGGATTTTCTCAGGAGAAACGGAAAGCACCTTGTTTATTTTTGACAAAAAAGGAAAAGAGAAACAGAGAATAAAAAAGGCAGGGTATAGTATTTCTGATATTGCCTTTGCTAAATAGCATTAAATTTAGGCTATGATATAAAATGGAAAGATTTTAATCTTTCCATTTTCAAAATAATGATCTAATGTATTGACAATGGAATACCTTCTTACCTCAGGCATTGTAATTGCAGTATTCCTGGTGCTTTTACTCCTGAAAAAGCCAGGCAAAACGATATCAGATCAGATTCTGCTACTGTGGTTATTGTCTTTGGGATATATCCTGTTTTGCTACTATCTGATTTATACACAAAAGTATTTCCTGTTTCCATCTCTTGTCATACCTGGCATTTGTTTTTCTTTATTGCAGGGACCCTTTATCTATTTGTATGTCAAGTACCAAATAAGACCGATCAATTTTCAGAAAAC
Source organism: Pedobacter caeni (assembly GCF_900129215.1). Classification (GTDB taxonomy): domain Bacteria; phylum Bacteroidota; class Bacteroidia; order Sphingobacteriales; family Sphingobacteriaceae; genus Pedobacter; species Pedobacter caeni. Next base: position 1,027,523 of record NZ_FQUQ01000003.1, read on the forward strand.
TGATTTACTGCATTTTTTGCCCTTTGTATTGTTCAATTTGCTTTTTCTGGACTTCTTCTTCTTTTCATATGAAAACAAAATACAAATCATAGAAGATCGGTTAATAGGTTATGAAGTGCGTCAATCTATCAAATTGGCAGGAATTTACTTATCCGGACTGGTTTATTTTCCGCTCTCGTTAATGAGGCTGATCCGCTTTAAGAAAAATCAAAAAGAAGAATTCTCAAATATTGAGAAAATAAATTTCAACTGGTTGCTGTACCAGATCATGTGTTTATGTATGGTTTGGATCGTCATCATTTTCATTCAGGATGACCGGTTTATTTTTGCCTTTGGGGCTGTTTTTGTCATATGGTTAGGTTATTTCGGAATATCTCAGGTCAATGTTTTTAAAAAGCAGGACATTATAGCCGAAAAGACTGAGGAACTTCTGAAAGGCAAAACTGGAAACGCAGGTCAAATTGAAGTCAATGAGTCTTTAACAAAAATTTACGATAACCTGATCATCCTGTTGGATGAAGATAAGCCTTACCTCAACCCTGAACTCAAGCTGTTGGATCTTGCTAAAATGCTGAACATTCACCCTAATCTGCTATCAAGGGTGATTAACGAGATCGCTCAAAAAAAATTCTATGAACTGATTAATGAGAAAAGAGTCGAAGATTTTTTAAAAAAGCTGAGAAAAGGCGATCACAAAACCTATACGATCATGGCGCTTGCTTATGATTCAGGATTTAATTCGAAAGCATCATTCAATCGCAATTTTAAAAGTATTACAGGCATGGCCCCAACTGAATACATGAGTCAAAGAATGTAAAAATTATTAGTCTCAACTTATCTATTGATACCTCTGCTACGACTTCAGGGGATACTTTTGGTCAAAAATCAAAAAAATGAATATGATCAGATTAATTTTTGCAACCTGTTGTCTCTCCCTTTTAACGCTTGCCTGTTCAAAGAAAAAAGAGGAACCTACGCCTTTAGTTCCCCGAACTGTGGATCAGGACCCATCATTACCATCCGTGTTGATTAACGGAAGGTTACTTCATTCCGAAGCTTTCGGGCAAGCTGGTAATACCTTAATTGTTTGTCTTCACGGTGGGCCAGGTGCAGATTACCGCTACCTTTTGAATGCAAAAGATTTGGCAGATTATGGATACAGCGTAGTCTTTTATGACCAGGTAGGTTCCGGCTTATCCCAGAGATTTGAGGAGCAGTATTATAAAAAGCTAAGCATAGAAGAGATTTTTGTAAACGAATTACGGGGTATTATTGCGAAGTATAAAACCAAACCAAATCAAAAGGTGATTCTTCTTGGACATTCCTGGGGGGCAATCTTAGCGACTTATTATGCCGGAAAGTACCCAAAGGAAATAGAGGGGCTGGCGCTGTTTGAACCAGGTGGACTGATTTGGGAGGATATTGTCAGTTATGTCCTAAAATCACAGGCTCCCTGTCAGGGGATGGCACCTGTCAGAGGAATGGAGCATTCTGGACTGGTTTCTGATCAATCGGATAGTCAGGAATTACTCGATTATCAGATGGCGCTATCAGCAGGAACGGTAAATTGTAATACCGGCGAATCGTTGATCGAAGGCGATTTCTGGAGAATGGGAGCTGTAGTTGCTGCAGCAGCATTTGAACAGGGAGAAAAAACCAAACCTGATCTTTCCGTTGGAATTGGCCGGTTTTCAAAACCTGTACTTTTCGGATATGGAGATAATAAGGCCTATCCGGATTCCTGGGCTCAAAAAGTATCATCAGTGTTTATCAATAAGCAATTATTTAAGGTGTCGGATGTCGGGCATTCCGGAATGTTTACCAATAGGTCAGTCTGGACCAATACTACGCTACCACAACTATTAAACTATTTTAGTTTGCTACAAAAACATTGGTGATCTGAGGTAATTATCTCCAATGAAACAGGGCAACGTAAAACTAAGTAATAATCAATAGTTATTATTTAGATTAATTCTTGTTAATGTTTTTACATTTGTCAAAAAAAGCATTCAATGATGAAATATTTACTCTTTCCAATTTTATTCCTCTCATTTTTCTGTGCTTATGCACAGAATATAAAGTTGCAAGGCCGGATAGCTGACCAACAGGCAAGTATCCCATTTGCAACAATTGCCCTGGACGATCATACTAAAACCTCCAGTGATCGCAATGGCAATTACGCTCTTTTTGTAAAACAAGGTCAGTCGCTTACTTTGAAGATTTATGCGATCGGTTACAAGACATTGAGCTTAAAATTGGGCAGTTTGCAGCAGGATACCACCATAAATTTATTTTTAGAAGCAGTAACCAATACCCTCGATAACGTGGTCATCTCTGCGACGCGTTCCCCTGAAAACATCAGGAACATCACTTCTTCAGTCAGCATTGTTTCTAAAAAGAAACTGGAAACCGAAATGGCGATTAATCCTGACCTGAGTTCCATTCTGGCAAACCAGGTTCCCGGATTTGCACCTACAGCTCAAACCGGAAATAATGTAGGCCAGAATCTTCGTGGACGACCAATGCTCGTCATGGTTGACGGAGTAAGCCAGTCTTCTCCATTAAGGAATGCAGAAGTAGACCTTCGGTCTATAGACCCGTCCGTTTTACAACAAATTGAGGTGTTAAAAGGAGCTACAGCAATTTACGGGAATGGTGCAGCAGGTGGTCTGGTGAACTACGTTACTTTAGTCCCTGATACCGCTGCGAAGTTTGCTGGGAAAACTCAGGTTGGACTGAACGGATCCCTGGTGAATATGAAAAATTCTGCCGGTGGTCGCATCAACCAGTTGGTGTACGGGAAAATCGGAAAGTTCGATTATGTGGCCAGTGGAACTTATGAACAAACGGGAGAGTATAAGGACTCAAAAGGGGATGTTGTGGGACCTAATTATAGTTTAGGAGAAACGGACAGCTATAATGCATTTGCAAAGATTGGTTACGCACCGGCAAAGAATCAACGGATCCAATTCGTTTATAACACTTTCAGCAGCTTGCAGAACAGCAATTTTACATTGGTTAACGGGAATCTTGCTACCGGTCAGAAGGCAACCGGGGTTTTGGGAAAACCGCTTGGAAAACCAACCGGGGTAAAGTATAACCACAATTTCCATTTGTCTTATCAGATTGATAGTGTGTTTAAAAACACGAATCTGAATGTCGATGCATTTTATCAAAAACGTCAGGATGTTTTTTACGTTTCTTTAGGCAGATTTGATGGAGGAGACGGGCAGTCGCTTGCTACAAATGATAAAAAAGGTGCACGCTTATTTCTGCAGACCGGGATCGTTAAGGAACCACAGATCAACCTCAGCCTTGCTTACGGACTGGATTTTATGAAGGATAAAACTGCTCAGCCCCTTGAGGATGGCAGGATATGGGTCCCAACAATGGACATGAATAACCTTGCCCCTTTTGCACAGGCAAACCTGAACCTCTTTAAAGATCTGATCTTTAAAACAGGAGTACGTTATGAACGTGTAAATATTAAAGTGGATGATTATCGTACGTTGCGGACTACGAATGCCGCTGGTGCAACCCTTACACCATCATTTGATGTTACAGGTGGAAACCTGAAATATGGAACTTATCTGTTTAATGCCGCTTTAAAATATAACAGATATGCTATATTCAGTCCTTTTGTAAGCTTCTCTCAAGGCTTTTCTGTAATGGATATTGGTCTTGCATTGAGGGATGCTAAGGTGAAAAGCATTGATAAAATCAATACAGACGCAGTAAAAGTGAACAATTACGAAGCTGGTTTCGAAACCATTTATGAAGGATTGTCGTTCTCTGCCTCTGCTTATACCAGTACTTCGAAATTAGGAATAGAAGTGGTTTATGACCCCGCTACAGATCAGTTTAATACCAGCAGGAGTCCGGAAAGGATCTATGGATTTGAACTTGCCGCTAATTATACCTTGTCACCTTCATTGGAATTAGGAGGAAGTTACAGTTATACGGAAGGAAAACGGGACCTGAACAATAACGGTAAATATGATGATGCAGAAGATATGTATCTGAATGGCCGACGTATTTCTGCACCAAAATATACAGGAACGGTTACCTACAAACCTCTTACCGTATTAGAACTTACCCTTAACTATACTGGCATTGGTTCACGTAACCGTTTTCAGAAAAATGCCAATGGTATTTATAATGGCAATGAAGGAGCGGTTAAAGCTTATCATATATTCAGTTTTGCGGGAAATTATAAGGTCAATAAAAGCACCAGACTAAGTCTTGGGATCGAAAACCTGTTTAACCAGGATTACTTCCCGGCAAGGGCTCAATGGTTTATGCAACCCGGATTCTATTCTAAAGGAAGGGGCACTTCAGTAAACCTTGGACTGTCTGTTAGCTACTAAATAAATTCTTCAGATTAACTGGAGCTGCATCAGGTGTATTGGTGCAGCTTTTTGCTTTCTATTGGATCCACAAACAAGAGATTTGTATATTGCGGCCAAAAATTTTAATCCATTATATGAATTGGGAAAAGTTACTATCGGCGAAACGCTGGGGGAATGAAGATAGATTTGCAGGAAATCAGAAAGAAGCGAGGTCAGAGTTTCAAAGGGATTACGACAGGATCATTTTCTCTTCACCGTTCAGGCGATTGCAAAATAAAACACAGGTATTTCCTTTGCCGGGAAGTGTATTTGTTCATAACCGCTTAACCCATAGTTTAGAAGTGGCCAGTGTTGGCCGTTCATTGGGCACGATCTTTTACAATAAGGTCAAAGAGAACGATTCGAATATCGATGAGTCCTGCCCTTTACTTTGTGAGATCGGCAATATTATCGCCTCAGCCTGTCTGGCGCACGATCTTGGCAATCCCGCTTTCGGCCATTCCGGCGAATCTGCAATTTCTCATTACTTTACCGATGGTGATGGTAAGCAATATGAATCTCAGGTAACTCCAGGACAATGGGAAGACCTTATTCATTTTGAAGGAAATGCAAATGCGCTAAGAATCCTGACCCATCAGTTTGCAGGAAAGGGGACAGGAGGTTTCGCATTGACTTACGCTACATTAGCTTCTATTGCCAAATACCCTTGCGCTTCACTGGCAGGACATAACAAAAAGAACATTTATACCAAGAAATATGGATTCTTCCAGTCGGAAGAAAGTGGCTTTGAAAAGATTGCCATAGAAATGGACCTGATCAAGGTTCAGGATGAGCCTTTGGTCTATAAACGTCATCCATTGGTCTATCTGGTTGAAGCTGCGGATGATATTTGCTATAACATCATTGACCTGGAAGATGCGCACCGCCTGAAGATCCTTTCTTATGAAGAAGTGCAAACCTTGTTGTTACCTTTATGTAACGACCCTAAGTTGCCTGCGAGGTTAGCAGAAATGGAAGATGATGATGCTAAGATTACCCTGATGAGGGCAAAATCTATCAGTACACTCATCTGGCAGTGTTCCACTGTATTCTTTAAAGAACAGGAAGCCATTCTGAATGGTGATTTTAACATCAGCCTGATGGATGCGATTGATGAACCTTTTCTCTCCGTAATGAAGGAGATTGAACGGATTTCCTATAAGAAAATCTATAACTATTCGTCGGTAGTACAGATAGAAGTGGCAGGTTATCAGGTAATGGGAGGCTTGCTGGAAGAGTTTATTCCTGCTTATCTTCTGAATGAATCGAAATACCATAAGAAACTGGTAGAATTGATTCCCAAGCAATTCCTGACCAAAGAAACGGATGCTTATTCCAAAATTCAAAGTGTCCTTGATTTCATATCAGGGATGACCGATATATATGCGGTAGAGCTTTTCAGGAAGATCAAAGGAATTTCTTTCCCTTCTATGAGTTAAGTTGTTAAAATTAAGGTTACCAGGACACTGTTAATTGACAGCTGAGGGGTATGTTCAACTAATATAAACTGATTGCAGTTGTATAACTATATCAGGACGTGATAGGGATACAAATCCGGGAACGCTCCGTACATTCTCCGGGGTTGGAAGGTAGTTGGGAGGTAATTGGAAGATATCTGAGAGGTAGTTGGAAGGTTATTTAACCTTCCAACTACCTCGTAACTACCTCGCAACTCCCTTCCAATCCCGGAGCGTGCCCGCAGAGGATTAGCTCTAAGTTTATTATTAATATATTTAATTCTGAATAAGAATTTGCCTAAAGATTTAAATGATTCGGATCTATAGAAAAATGACAAAAAGGGAAATATGCAGCTAATAAAAAACATCACATGGATAGTTGTTCTTTTCTTGCTCGGTTTTGGGGCGATTACTCTGATTACAGCCAGTTTATCCGCAGATGTAGACGGAACGGACGACTATGGTTTCCCTTTTAGATTTTCCAGAACAGGGGGGAGGTTTTTAAACATGGAAGGCGAATCTGTGGGAGCGGGTGACTTTTATCCGGAAAATTTAATTGTTGATATGGCTTTTGTGTTGGTTTTAGTAGTATTTGTCCGATATATATTCCTGAAATACAGGGCTTCTTCAAAATTAAGCTGAATTCCCGGTCTCCTTATTTTTGAACAACAATAGAGTTCGCAGCGTAATCATGAACTGCCCTGTTGTCTTTAGTAAATAAAAGGACAACGGGTATTACCGGAATCATTTTGATCAGACTCCGGACCAGCGCCTGACTTATAGATAAATTGTGCCCATCACCATTGCTTGTGGTTTGAATTGAAAATATCTTTTTCCCTATAGTATATCCTTTTGCAAAATATTCGAACAGGAAAAAATAAAGAAACCAAAGCAGGAGGATCACAATGTAGAAGCGGTGTTGAAGGAATTGCTGTAAGCCGGTTGGGAGCACAGGTATGAGGAAAGCAGTGGGGAAGTTTAAAATCGTTAAGATAATCATATCAATAAAATAAGCGCCGAAGCGTTTTCCGGGGGCAGCATTAGCTACAACAGTTGTTTGGCTGTCGGGCTGGAAGTCCTGGCTTTGAGGTGTGCCATCGTATGTTGAAAGTACAGACCCTGGAACATATGATTTTCTGCATACCAGACATTCTGCTGAATCTCCCAGATCCTTCATGGGGATAAGCGGAATAAAAAATAATGTAAAATAGTTCTTATACCGTTTCAGTAAATAGTTGCGTTCAGTTCTGCAATTCGGACAGGAGAAGCTACCTTGCTGAATAGTTGTGCCGACTGGTTTTGTTCCAAAGATTACCAACATGTTTGTTATGGTTAGCTATTTAAATGCGTAAAAAAATAACTCTTATCTGCATTGTTCTTTAAAAATAAAGAAAAAAATAATTACATAATCAAGTTTTTTTCTGCTCATCCGGTAGGCCATGACCTGTAGAATAATGATGGTACACCTCATTCAGGATATATTTGGAGCCATTTTATTTTTATGGTAAATTGAGCTTTCCTTTTATATGAAAAATAATATACGATGACAAAGACCGACCCTATAATTGCTGTAAAAGATGTAGAAGCCAGTTCTGAATGGTATCAATCTGTGTTTGGATGTAGAAGTATGCACGGAGGAAAGGAATTTGATATTCTGGTCTCTGAAGATGATGAAATTTTAATTTGTCTTCATAAATGGGGCGCGCATGGGCACCCTACAATGGCAAATCCAGATATTACTCCTGGAAATGGATTAATCCTTTATTTCAGGACTGAAAATATGAATGTTATAAGACAAAACGTCGAAAATAGGGGCTACACTATTGAAGAAGATATTCACCTAAACACAAACTCAACAAAAATGGAATTCTCGCTTAGAGATCCTGATGGATATTATTTGACCATCACGGAGTATCACAATTACGAAGGGTAAATGCTGCAAACTTTTCCTGATCAGTATTTACCTCCTTCTGATTTGCAATTAAGTCCGTAAATCGCGGTAACAACTTTATTCCAGACCAGGCTAAACCTTTTAAAGGTTTTCAGGAACAATACACACAAAGAAAGTATCAGTAAAATTATACTCGTAAGTGGTACCTGATGAATGCCGGTTTTTGCTATCGTCAAGCCACCAATTGTAGATCCTATTGTAACTGCTAAATTTCCACAGGAGGTAAAGATGCTGTTAACAAATTCTGGTGCTTCGGTAGCAGACGAAGTCACGTTTACGTTACTGATCAAAAAGCCGCCGGTATGGACTAATCCCCAGAAAAAAACCATCAGGATCATCGGGATAAAATAAGAACCGAAGAAAAATAAAAGCAGATGTACGATGGCCAGTAACACGATGAATATTAAAGTCGTGACGTCGATGTTTTTACTTAAATATTTTCCTGCCAACCAGTTTCCACCCACACCTGCGACGCCAAAAAGTAACAACATCAGACTGATTTCTCCACCCCTCATTTTGGTGATTTGTTCCAGATATACGGCCATATAACCATAGGTGGAGTACATTGCTGAAATCATTAAACAGGCCAGGACCAGGTTTATCCATAGCATTCTCTTTCTGAAAATGCTGACCTGACCCATAGCCTGGTTTTTCTCTGGTGCAGGGATCTGTGGCAAAAGCCATACTAAGCCTGCAAAGGATATGGTATTGATGAACGCTGACAATATAAAAGAAGTCTGCCAGTTAAAAATATCAGCTACAAAAGTAGCCAACGGAATCCCGAAGACGCTCGCAATGGTAAATCCGGCGAATACAATACTTACTGCTTTTGGAGACTGCCCGGGTGGGACGGAGTTGGCCGCTGTTGCCAGGCCAATCGACCAAAACACAGGGTGGAGAAATGCGGGTAAAATCCGGGCTATTAACAAGACATTGAAGCTGGGGGAAAGGGCCGATATCATGTTGGAGACTGCAAAAATTGCCAGCACAAATGCCAGTATTTTCTTACGGTCAAAACTGGATGCCAGCATCATCATAAACGGACCAAATAAGGCAATAATCAGGGCAAAAGTACTCAGGAGCCAACCTGCTTTATCAATGCTGACATGAAAAGCAGAAGAGAGTTGCGGTAAAATCCCGATTACGCCAAACTCAGTTGTGGCAATCCCGAAAATACCCAGGGCAAGTACATAAAGTGTTCGTTTCATAAAATTTTTGTAGCTGTTGTTTTTTGTGCAAATTTGCCGAATAAGCTAACCTGATTTATCGTACACACCTTTGTGTATGATACTTACTTTTAGGAAAGTATAAAGTCAAAACTCCCCTTATGCCAGAATTTTTTCATGATAAAAAACTGTATTATACGCCCATTGAATTTGCTTTAAATCACATTGGAGGAACATGGAAAATGCCCATTCTCTGGCGTTTACATAAGAATATTCTGAGGTATGGGGAGTTAAAAAAAGACATTCCGCACATCACCGATAAAATGCTGACAACGCAATTGAGAGATCTGGAAGAAAAAGGGCTGATCGAACGAAAAGTTTATGCCGTAGTACCTCCAAAAGTGGAGTATAGCATTACAGAAAAAGGATTAAAAGCAATTCCGATTATTGAAACCATTATGAAATATGGTTATGAGCTGATTCAGGAGGCGGGAATTGAATTTCCGCCAAAATAGGGTGTTGTCTGTGGGACGATTTTATAAAAAAAAAGCAATGTACTTTTGTACATTGCTTTTTTGATCAGACAAATTGGAAAGCCTGGTACTTACACTATTCCGTAATTTTCAATAAGCCATTGTCCCTAAAGACAATCAGATTTCCTTTGCGTGTTTTCGGTTTTCCTTCAATCTCGGTTTCCTTATTTGTTTTCAGATTGGTAATCGTAATGCCTGTTTCAGGTTGTTTATCGTAAATGGTGTATTTGTAACCTTTGTTGCTGAAATGAACATAGTTCAGGTCCATTGCATCGTTCTGTGCCCCGCCACCTCTTAAATAAAAGGAATAACTGAATTTTGTCCAGCTGTCTTTTGTTTTTTCGGGAAACTCAAATTCAATCTTTTGGGCTGTTCCGAATCTGTACACGATGTAAGCATTGGCTTTATCTTTTGCCAATACGACACGTTTGTTGTTTTTGGTCTGGAACGAAAAAATAGCTTCCTCATTGGGTAACAGGTATTTTTGCGCATAAGAAGAAATAGAGACAGATAAGAGAATTATAATTGTAAATGCGTATTTTTTCATAGGGTAAAAGTAGATAAACATTTGTAGTAATCGGTATAGGGAATTTTAGTTTTCATATTCATCCTGAGGCAGCTGTCTGATGAAATAGGGCGCGTCAGCCAGGTACTGCAATATCGATTCCGGATCTTTATCCTTTACCTGATTGGCCGTAAATTCCTGTAGGTAGCCTAACTTTAATAAAGAACCACATCCTGCATCCCTGAATAGTTTGCTGAGCTTTTCATTCTGGTCAATGTGGTAGGAGTTGAAAGCGGGAAGTGTATCAATCGCCAGGTATTCTTTATCAATCTTGTTGATGTTTAACAAGCGGCCTAGTTTTTCTCCTTCGAATGTGTCGTTATTGGTTAAAAACAGGAAGGTACGAACCACAAGCTTGTCGCCATGCAACCTCACTACAAAATATCCTACTTTTTCGTCTGCTATACAAAAGTCTACATGACTCTCACTGCCAGACCAGCGGTGCGGGATCTTGTCTTGTAAAAAGGTAAGTAATAATATTTCATGCATGACTCCCGGGGTGATATTGACCCTTTCCTTTAGCCTGTCCAGTGCGTGAATGGTGATGTATAATTGCAATGGAATATCCAGTCCGGGTGTCTTAAATCCCAGCAACGATGGTTTTACATTGTAATATTCCATTTCAAGATCAGGAGAGGCCCAGCCCAGGCGTATTGCAGTACGAACACCGTCTTTTAGCATGATTTGATGTCTTTCTTGTTTGAAGGGATGAATGAGGATGTCGTTCTGTGGATTAAACCTTGCAAAATACGGAGTGTCGGAAAGATCAGCACTGTAAATCTGATCGTTATAATCTGCTAAAAGCCGGCAGGTATGTGTCACGATCTGAACCAACCCATCCTGAAGGTCCCTATGTGCTTTGCTGTCATGTAGATAGGGAAGGAAATGCGTTTTTATTTCTGATAAATCAGGATCAGTGAGCACATTGATTTCACCAACACAGTCCATCAATGTTAATCCTTCAGAAAGGTACCAGGTTAAAGGGATCGTGTTTCCATTCTCGAATTCAATATCTATACCTTCCATGAGCTGATACATCAGTTTATTGAACTGAGTGATCTTTATTTTTGACATTTCTGACCCTGGTGCGGCTTTTATTTTCAATACCGGATACCGGACTTCATACAGGTTATGGATAAAGATAGGAGGAAACTTGGCCAGCAATTCCGGACCACCAATGAGTGTGATGATCTTTTTGATGCGGTCCATGAACCTCTCTTTTAAAGCTTTACGAGCCTGTTCGACATTTGCGGCAGATTTAATTGCCGCCTGTTTTTTCTTCTTTCTGTCCATATGGAGCAAATTTGATGAATGGTGAAATTAAATAAACATTTTGGTAAAGTAGACAGGTATATTGGTTATGTAAATATTTATTTAATATCAAATAATGCATTCATGGTAATTTCTTTTTGTATCAGGCCTGGGTAGGCTAAACTATTCTTTGCGCGGTAAGTAGTAATCATGGTCAGAAAATTTAATGATAATTTATGAGTTTTGGCGTGATATAGCTTTCTATATCGCGCCAAAACTCATTTATTTTAATCGGTGTTACTTCAGTGAATTGATTTATTTTTGTGCTAAAGTGTCGATAATTAAGGAGTTGTATTTTTAGGAACTACAAGATAATGTTGCACTTCCAGGCTGTTCATTGGCCCAGGCTGGCCTCAATCCAAAAAACTCATCATGCTGATCTGAGTATGGATCTTGCAAGGCAGCTTGTAATCTTTTGAAAAGTCCATCATCTCCCTTTTCCAGATCCTGTATAGCCTGGTAAAGCAGGAAATTCCTGAGGATAAACCTTGGATTATTTGTTCTCATCTGGGACTTTGCCAGGTCTCTTGAAGTGTTGTTCAACTCCATTCTTGCCTGATAATTTTTAATGTTCTTGCTCAGCAAGGTCAGTTCTGTCGCATTCAGCTGATCATATAAAGCGGGAGCGAAGTGAAGGGCAACAGACTGTTCATCCCTCAGGTCTTCCGGTAGTTCGATCAGTAACTGATAGAAAATGGTCATGTCTGGCTGCAATGTTGCCAATAGATCTTCAAACTGATCAATCAATTCAATATCATTTCCTTTTACCTCATCCAGTCCCATTTTGCCTGCTTTCATTGCATAATATTTTTCGTAGAAAACGGGGGCGAAACTTTCAAGGACTTTGATCAGTTCTGTAGTATCGTCGAACAGGGGAGCAATGGCATTAGCCAGACAACCCAGGTTCCAATAGGCAATGGAGTGTTGTTTACCAAAGGCATAACGAAGTCCGGGATGATCTGTTGTGTTCGGACTAAAGTTCGGATCATAGGCATCCAGAAATGAAAAAGGTCCGTAATCTATTGTTAATCCGAGGATCGACATGTTATCGGTATTCATCACTCCATGTACAAAACCTACACGCAGCCATTCTACAACCATCGTTGCCGTTTTCTCCAGGACTTCTTTAAACCAGGTTAAGGTTTGATCTTCTCCTTTGATATGAGGATGAAATTTTTCAATCGTCCAGTCAGCCAGTTGTCTTAAATGATCATATTCCTTTCTTGCCGCCAGCATTTCGAAGTTCCCAAAACGCAAAAAGCTGGGTGCAGCGCGCATTACTATTGCTCCTGGCTCATTTGCCGGCCTTCCGTCATAAAACATATCCCGCCTTACCGGCTCACCTGTAGCGACCAGACTCAATGCTCTTGTAGTGGGCACACCCAGATGGTACATGGCTTCACTCATTAAATATTCTCTGACCGAAGAGCGGAGTACTGCTCTTCCATCAGCCCTGCGGGAGTAAGGAGTCATTCCTGCCCCTTTTAATTGCAGTTCCCAGGATTTTTCCGGGCTAACCGGCCATTCTCCAAGGGTAATGGCCCTTCCATCACCCAATTGCCCTGCCCAGTTACCAAACTGATGGCCGGCATAACAGGCAGCATATGGCTTCATGGTTGGGTTTACAAAGTTGCCACCAAGTAATTCTATATCCTTCCCGTTCGGTTTATGGATGCCCAGTTCTATAGCAAGATCTTCTGTCCATGCCAGTAACTCAGGTTTTCTGACTGGATCAGGCATAATCTTACTGTACAATACTCCCGGAGTTTGTCTTGGCTGCGGATTCCCGCTTTGATCCCCCTCGAAGCTTTCTGTAAAGTTATTGACGAATGTACTGGAACTTAGGTTTTGCATAGGATAAACAGATTTTTCAACGAATAGACAAATATCGGGTTAATCCGGAAGACCTAAGCAGGGATTGTGCGTAAATAACAAGATATGACTTCAGGGAAATTATAAACAGGGCAAACTATCCAAACAATTTTTTCCAAAAACCTTTTTTCTCCTGTTCCTTTACTTCTTCATGGTTCATCACTACGCGTTCCGCATTGTTCGATATTTCGCCTGGTTGCAGGTTGTTTTGCTCTTCAATGGCTTTCATTTGCGCCATCGCTGCTGCTTTGAAAAGGTAAGCACCTTCCTGATCGCAATTAAACAGATTTGAATAACAGGCAGAATCATTGAGGTTTAAGGGATTGGGTTCTACCACCTCTGTAGCTTCCAGTAAACCTAGTCCTTGTTGTTTTGCATCTTCCAGTGCCTTCAGGAAAACCTTGATCCTGCCATCCGAAAAAAACGCGTCAAGGTCTGCTTTGACAGATGGATCATTTTCATAGTCGGCAAGCAGTTGAACTACTTGTCCTGCCGGGATGAATACGCCAGAACTGTAATTCTGAACAATTCTGTTGCTGATCACTGTACCAACGGAATCTGGGGCGATCGTTTTAAAATCTTTCGTATACTTTTCAAAGTGCGGTCTTTCTTCCAGTAGAAATGAGAAAGCGGATCCTCTGGTATAGTAATATTTACGAAGGAAACCTTGCACAACTGCAATGTAATAGCCATGAGAGCGCTCAAAGGAATCATCAGAATTTGTTCCTAAGCCAATGTTGATTACCTCTTGATATTTTTCTTTATAGAAATCGTCTACCTGGTACCGGTCTGTTATCCCGGAAATTAACTCCGGATCATTAAGTACGTCAAAATACCATTCTCTGATCTCTGTTTCGTTTATTGGATGATAGCTGATGTCGTATCCCATAGTGCTGATGTTTTAATGTTTTCTAAAGTACATAAAAAGCAATATTACCGCAATATTTAGGTTTACCTAACTTTTGTTGTTAGTTGTATCGGTATTTTATTTAGATTTGTCTAAATAAGGTAAGGGAGACTGATCTGTAACGCAGGTAAAAGCCATATGTTTCCTTTTAAGCGCCTGTATATGCAGGCGCTTATTTAAAAATATATAAATTATGGAAATTGCAATAAAAGTACTTCAGACAGAAATATCGAACAGAAAAGTATTGATCAGCAGGGAGAACCTGATGTTCAAGGATAGAAAAAAGGCAACAGAACTGCTCAAAGAAATCTCAAAATTAAAGCAGGCATTAAAAGTAGTCAAAGACCATCACCAAAGAAAAGGGGCTTATGATTTTGAATAAATTTTGTGTGAACCTGCTGATGGTTTTTTTACCTTTTATGGGGTTTGCCCAGCATGGGGAGGTGGCAATTTCTTTCGAAGCTTTGGCAGATAGCCTGGCTAAACATCCAAAGCCCATCATCGTTAATGTATACACAGATTGGTGCACTTATTGTTCAATGCAGGAGAATGGAATTAAAAAATCTGCCGAACTTTCAGCTACCTTAGGTAAGGAGATGTATTACCTGAAGCTGAACGCAGAAAACAGGGAAAACATCTCTTTTAATCACAAACAGTATCATTTTAAACCAAACGGACCATCTACAGGGATTCATGAGTTGGTGCTGGAGTTAGGAAAGGATAGTAAAGATATTGCTTATCCCATGTGGTTCATCCTGGATGCCAGGTATAAAGTACAATACAGTTTCTCCGGATACCTTAAGCCAAAGGATCTGAATACATTGTTACTGGCTTATCTGAAAGCAGAAAAGACCCAATTGTCTAATCGGGTCTCTGAGGGCATCAATTGATTTTTTTGTCGGTCCAGGGGTGTTTCAACTGCTATTCAAAATTGAAAAAACAACCCTTTTTAATCAATACCTACAAAGGAGTATTTTAAGCCCTTTTCATACATTTCGAAATTGTATTGATTACTTTTATGAGATGCTACGAAATTTGCTGATTTATGTTTTGCTGCTTTTTATGGCTCCGGCTGCAATGGCTCAATTGGAAATCACCAGTGATGGGCGTCAGATTGATTACCGGGGAGCAGAGATTCAGTATGCATTTAGTTCCAGCAATGATTTTAGCGATTCGGCCCTTTTTAAAATGAAGAAGGGGGACTGGAAAACCTTGCTGACCGGCAAAATACCCATCAGTAATTCTCCACATTGTGTATGGCTTAAGATTCCTGTCCGGAGTGTGTTAACGTATGGGGATTTTAATTTTATCGACATTAACAATCCCCACATCAATTTTCTAAGGTGCTGGATCATTAGAAAAGACAGTCTTATAAAGGCCTTTCCGCGCAGTGGTGATAATGTGCCTTTCTCCAACAGGCCTTTGCCTACGGCTTCTTTTATTTACCATATCAATGGCTCGGATTATCTGGACTGTGATTTTGTAATTGCTACTGATAAGCGTTATACCAAATTAGACCTACCGGTTAATTTCTATACGGAAACCTATTACCTGCGTAGCAGTCAGTCTAAAAACCTGCTTTTTGGTTTGTTTCTTGGAATCACCCTGTTCCTCTTCGTGTTTAACTTTTACCTGTTCATCAGCATCAGGCAAAACCTCTATTTGTGGTACAGCATTTATATTTTGATGATCGCTTTTTACCTGGGGACCAGCATGGGGCATATGTTTATGTATTTCTATCCGGATTATCCCTTTCTGAACGACATCATCAGGCCTGCTGTGTTTGCGCTTAGCTTTATCCCTCAGGTAAATTTTTTCAATAACCTGATGAACCTTCAGGAGAAAATGCCCCTGATGTATCGTTTCAACAAAAGATTGCTGGTGGTTTTTGCTGTTTTATTTGTGCTGGCAGTTGCCACTTCGGCTTCCGGCAATTATAAGATACAGGGTTATTGGGTATATGCGAACCGGATTATTTATCCTTTAGTGTTGATGGTGATTCTGGCAGAGAGCATTTATTGCTTTAAAAAGGGGATCCGCTATGCTGGATATTCTGTGATCTCCCTGCTGATTATTTTTGCTTCAACGTTGATTTATGTCCTTCAGCAAAATGAAATCCTGCCGAGGAATGGTTTCACCTCTTCTGCGGTTTATTGGGGTTTGTTCTTTGAGGGAATGGTGATGGCGTTCGCCTTGGCCTGGCGTTTTAAGTCCTATAAAGAAGATTCCGAAAGGCTGCTCAAAGAAACTCAGCTGCAACAGGAAAATATTTTTAATGAAACAGCTACCTACCAGCAAAAAGAAATGCAACGCATGTCGTCATTATTACACGATACGGTAGGTGCAAACCTGGGCTTTTTAAGATTGGAAACTGATAATATGCCACTCACAGAAGAGGGCCGCGCTAAAATAGCCGGAGCAATTACTAAACTTGGACAGGAAGTGCGAACGATGAGCCATGAGTTCTCTCCTCTGGTTTTGCAGGATAAAGGATTGTATTTATCCATTGCTGAAATGGTTAAACTCATCATCAACAATGGGAAGATTGATTTGCAGTTTGAATGGTTAGGGGTTAAGGACCGGATTTCTGTACAGTACGAGATCATTATTTACAGGATGGTTCAGGAAATATTACAAAACTTATTAAAACACTCTAAGGCAACAGCTGGGTTTTTACAGGTGATGGTGGAACAGGACCTGGTTTCCATTTATGCGGAAGACAATGGCGTTGGTTTGGATCCGAACAAAATAAGTGACGGCGTAGGCTTGAAAAGTTTAGAAGACCTGGTCAAACTGTTGAAGGGGAGTTTTAGCATCGATAGCAGCGAAGATAAAGGTTTCAGCATCTCCATAGAATTTAATCAGCATCAACATGAAAACATATAATATTGGTATCACAGACGATCATGTGCTGTTTGCAGAAGGCCTCAGCAACATTATCTCTGGTAATCCTGATTTGCAGCTGGCCTTTGTGGCAGCTTCCGTTCCGGAAATGTTTAGTTTATTGAGGCATCATCCTATAGATTTTCTGTTGCTGGATATTAACCTGCCTCCTTACAATGGACTGGAGTTACTGACGAGAATAAAAGAAGAATACAAGACGCTTAAAATTATGATCCTTTCTATGTATCAACCTTCAGATATTGGTTTGAACCTGGCCAATTTCAAAGGAGATGCTTATGTCTTGAAAATATCAGGGAAAAATATTCTGGAAGAGGCGATTGAGGGAATGAAAAAAGGCGTACTATATCTTGATCCGAATATCATTACCCTCCATACTTTTGAAGATTCTTTCACGCAACAATTGAGATTAACCAAACGGGAAAAAGAAATCATCTCCCTTATTGCAATCGGTAAGACAAGTAAAGAGATTGCCGAAGCGCTCTTTGTGGCTGAACTAACCATTAAGACACACCGGAAAAATATAGGCAAAAAACTGGGTACAAAGAATGTGGCCAACCTGATCTCCAAAATGAATGGCAATGCTATTGATCCTCAAACTGGTATCTGATGAGAAGGAAAAAATTACTAAGAGTAAAAGAGGAGAAATTCTGGTCGGATTTCTGTGACTTCAATCTTCCTAGAGGCGTCAATGAAATTCCAACTTTTTTTAAGCGTGTTAGTTTTAGGCATTATAATGTAGACGACGAAGGACTGTTAAGAATGGTTGGATATGTGAGGTCTATTGTGCAGCTGGACCTTGATGGTACTGACATCACCAATGAAGGAATTGGCTATTTGACCCAATTGGAGAGCCTGAAAGAGCTGAGGCTTAAAGAATGCAGTGCCATCGACAATGGCTGTATTGATTTTCTGTGTAAAATACAAAGCTTAGAGCTACTTCACTTAGGTGGAACAGAAATCAGCCTCAATGGATTAGAGAAAATAGGCTGTTTACGAAATTTAAAACTACTCCTGGTTTCGGCTTCGGAAGGAGAGGAAGAGGAGTTATCAAAAATTGAAGCGGCTTTGCCACCTGAGTGTGAGTTTTTAGTGAATCATAAATTGTACGAAAGAAAAAGACCCGACGATTTCATCGGGTCCTGCTAAGGGGATTAATTCAATTCTTTGGAATTTATTTTTTATGAAACTCTTCCCAGTTGATTTCGCTTGCCGGCCTTTCCAGCTGCGTAAATACGGTCCCTGCATCCGATGAAACAGGGATTTCGCTAAGCCTGTTGTACCTTCTCAGGTCCACCCATCGGTGTCCGGCGGGTTCAAACCATAAAGAATACCTTCTCTGGAACAGAATTTCCGTGATTAAAGCATCCAGATTCGAAGCACCGGTATAAACTGGCAGATTTGCAGCAGTTCTGATGCGGTTAATGGCTTTTATGGCATCAGGGAAATGTCCCAATTGCGCGGAAGCTTCTGCATAGATCAAAATTAACTCTTCATTCCTGATGTATGGTATTGCGGTAGTATTGCTGGTCCATCGCTGATCCTGGTAAAGACTGGACAATGGAACTGTACCAACAGTGCTGATGATCGGGTTGCTGCGGACAAATATTTTGTTCGTTACCCTGCGATCACCAGGCAAAGCATCTGCAACAAATGAAGGGTGCACCACAGGAAGTGTGCTGAGATTTCCATTCAATACATAGTAAAGCGGATTAAAGGGTTCTGGAGGTCCCCCATAAGGATGTGCAGGCCCTGTGTTCAACTCTCCTTCCAGCTGGTAGAAAGAAAGGTTTAAGGCATCCAATGCGGATTGCCAGTCCTTTTGATAAATTGCAACCCTGGCCGCTAAAGCACGGTTTACTTTTGCCAGACCCTGAGGAGTATTAAACCCATTGTAACCGGAACTGAGCTTGAAGCTTAAAGTGCTTCCTGATTTATTCAGGTCCTGGTAGCCTTCGTCGAGCAAGGCCCGGATGGCTTTCAGGGCTTCTTCATAGCTGACAAAGGGGCCAGGGTTTGATTCATCAGAAACTGAAATCCTGATTCCGTTTTTATATTGGGTATTTGCAGGAATCAGGTATTGATAACCCTGAATGGTTTTTGCAAATCCAAGATAGGCCGTCTTCTGATTTTCCGGTATTGCCGAGGTATGCTGAACTGCCGTAATTAAAATATTGGCTTGTTTGATAGCCTGATATGGACTACTGTAAAGCCCTTCAACGCCATAGAAGTTGGCATCTGGTTTTCTTCCACCTTGTCCAAGCCAAAAGTGGATGTTTCGGGAATCGCTGTTATTGAAGTACCAGATGTCCCTGCCAAATGTACCTAAGGCGTTGGTGGTAGCAGAGAGGTAATCTTCGCTTCTGGATTCCAGCCCGGTTACCAGTGTTTGCAGTTGTCCACTGCTGGCATTTTCTGTCACGACCGCAATGGACGGGTTATTGGGATCGGGAATTTCATTCAGCTTGCAGGAAGTTAGGGTAATCAGGCCTGTGAAGAACAGGTAGGTGGATATGTTTTTCATTATAAATCTATTCTAAGGTTAAAAAGAAACCGTTTTGACGGTGGAAAATTGAATAAGTCGGATCCGGTATTTGTGGCACCCGTTCCGAAACTGGATACTTCGGGATCATATCCTTTATACTTGCTGATGGTGAGCAGGTTGGTGGCAGATACGCCAAAGCGGATCTGATCCACTGCATTTCTGAAAAATCGCTGAGTGAATTTTTTGGAGAGGGTATAGTTGAAGGCTACTTCTCTCAGCTTGAGGTAACTCGCATCCTGTACATATACTCCTGCACCTTTCCCCTCACGGTCTCTTCCATTGGGAATGCCGTTGTTGTTATAGTCTTCATTCCAATCTTTGGTGGTTCCCCCATTGTCTGTATTGTATAGGGTGATGTTCATGATTTTTCCACCTTTTCTCCAATCCAGCAATGAGGAGAAACTAAATCCATCAAGGAAGCTGATGCTATTGTACCAGGAGGATTGGAAATCGGCTTGTGAATCCCCATAAACAGTGTATTGTCCGGGAGCCAGTTGTGGTGTACCGACAATAGCAGTAGGAGAGAAACCTTCCTTAAAGAGGTAGGTGCCATAAGAAGGACCATATATGCCTGCAGTATAAGCTGGAACTTTTAGCCTGGTCAGTTTGCTGGTGTTTTTCCAGAACAGGATCCTGCTGGTCCAGCTGAGATCTTTACTGGAAAAAGGGACTCCTGTTAAGGAAAGCTCAACTCCTTTATTGATCAGGTCTGCTGCATTTACCTTTTTTAGGGTAATTCCTGAAGCGCCTGCAAGTTTTAGATCCTGAATCAGGTCTGTTACTTTTTTATTGTAATAAGTAGCTTCCAGCACAATTCTGTTCTTTAAAAAACCGATATCAGCACCTAATTCCAGTTCTCCCGCACGTTCGGGTTTGATGTCCCTGTTTCCGGCAGTAGATGAAATCACTGAGCCTACCAATCCACCGGTAACAACCGGGCGGAGGGAGGTATAAGTATCCCCAAAAGAGGCCAGACCACCTGTCTGACCATAAGCCACTCTTAGCTTTAACTGACTGATGACTGGTACCTTCCAAAAATCAAATTTAGTCAGGTTAATTGCTGTGGATGCCTTTGGAAATGCGTAAAATTTGTCTGCATCTCCGTTCAGGGTTGATTTATCAAAACGGACTCCAAATGTGCTGATCACCTTGTCTTCAAAATTGATTTCTTCCTGGAACACCATCCCGAAATCCTTTACCTTTTGATCGTACTGACTCAATATGGATTGAACGGCTGCCTGTTTAAGGTTTTCTTGTCTGTTCACCAATCCTTGTCCGCGGTTTAAAAGCTGGTTGGATTGTGTTTGAAGGAAAACACCCCCAAACTGAGTTGTAAAATGGAATTTATTAAGCTGCTGTCCATAGATGAGGAAGGCCTGAAGGTTTACATTGGTATTCTGCTCAGAACCAATAACAAGATCTCCCGGGTTTTCTAAGCTCTTTTGCGACTGGATATCGTCTGGTAAATATTGCTTGCTTCTGCTGTTCAGGTAATCTACACCTCCCTGTATGGCCAGTTTAATATTGGCTTTTTCATTCTGAAGGAAGTGCAGATTTAAATTTGCTGCTTGTATAAAACGGTTGATTTTGGAGTTATTGATGCCACGGTCTCTTAACTCCAGAGGATTCTGATCGGCACTATAAGGATTGTCCGGATAAATTCCATTTACAGGTCTTGGGTTATAGTAATTAGGGGTGTATCCGCCAATGTATCCGATGGAAGTTCCCGAGACATTCTGATTTCCGGTAAAGCCCCGGTCGCTATTGGTATTGAGGTAATTGGAATTGATGGAGAAATTGATCCAGTCATTGATCTTTTGATCGAGGTTCAGCCTGATGGATTTTCTTTGAAATCCGGTATGTTTGATGATTCCGCCTTCGTCAGATAAATTTCCTGATACATAGAATTTCGTTTTTTCAGTTCCACCGGATACGCTTAAATTGCTGCTCCAGATGGCTGGTATTTCTCCATAAATGAGTTGCTCAAAGTCTGTAATCCCATTGCTGGAAAGGGCATCCTGATATCTTTTTAATTCCAGATCCTGTGTTTCTTTAGGGAAGAAAAGCCTGATTTTTTCTTCATTCCATGTGGCAGCTCCTACCTTTTTCTGGAGCTTTGAAAATCCTGCATCCTGAGAGAAGCTTATCCTTGTTTTTCCTGCTTTTCCTCTTTTGGTCGTAATGATAATTACCCCTGCATTTGCTCTTGTTCCATAAATTGCAGAGGCAGAAGAACCTTTAAGCACCTCGATATTTTCGATATCGTTGGCATTTAGATCGGCAAGTCGGTTTGAAGCGTCATCCTCCCCCTGGGTTCCTGCAGCAGACAGTGTAGATCTGCCTGTTCTAAGAACATTGTTGTTCAGGTAAACTCCATCTATAATGTACAAAGGTTGTGAAGCACCCTGCAGGGAACTGATCCCCCTTAGCTGTACAGAAATACCTCCTCCTGGTGCACCACTGTTTGCCCGTATATTGGCCCCAGGAACTTTTCCGTAAAGCGCTTTATCTACAGTTTGTGGTGGAGTGGTTCCGGTAAGTTCCTTACTGGAAATGCTCGTGACGGCATTTGCCAGATTGGAACGCTTAATGCCGGAGGCCAATCCGGTCACGACCACTTCTTCTAAAGCAGCAATGTCATCACTAAGAGATATGATTAAAACGTTTTCATTTTTAATGGTCACCAATTGTGAGAGGAAGCCTATGGAATTGAAGACAAGGACGGTTGATAAAGGAACGTTTACACTGAAATTTCCCTGTGTATCCGTGGTGCTGAGTCCGGCACCATTTTTTATGGAAATGGAAACGCCCGGAAGGGGAAGTTTATCGGAAGCCGAGCGTACCTGGCCTGTGATTTTTAGAGATTGCGCGAATCCGGTCTGTGCCAAAGAAAGGCCAAAGCAAATCAGCAACAATGTTTTGTAGAAATTTGATTTCATAAAGATCTGATAGAAACTTAATTGATGAATTAATTTTTGGGCAATAGAATCCCATGGGACGATATCCCTGTTTTTTAAGAAATGGAAAATGAGGGGCGGGTATTACCGGCCGGCTGAATTAGTCACAACAATAAAGACACTCTCTTCTAAGAGTAGCCATTATGGATGGATTTTCGTTGATAAAAAGGAAAGATCGGCTCGTAATCATGTGATTTCGGAAGTACAAATATTAATGATGCTGCAAAGATATATTAATTCTACTGTTTTAGTAGTCTTTTTGTGTTTTATCTGGTTTTTGTGGTCATTTGTCTGGTAAACCCACAGTAAATCAAATGGTTATTTTTTAGGATCTTAAAGATGGAACCATTGTTTAATTACGCCGGATTTTTATTTAAGCTAATGTTTAGTATTTGTGTTTAATTCGAGGTTTAACCTGGCCATCTATTTCCTCCTTAAGGAAGCGAGATTGAGAATTATATGTTCTTTAAATATTAAATGAGTGTGATATTTTTGTTGTTTGTTCGTTTTTATTATAAAAACGAGTACATTTAAATAAAACTTTTGTTTAGTATTTGTAATCATTTCTTGCGTTGAGAAGGCTATACCTGCTAATTACAAAATGAACACCACCAAATGAAAAGAAGAGATTTACTTAAAAAGTTAGGCCTTGCAACAGGAACCATTGCATTGACCGGCATTGCTCCCAGCCCTTCCCTTGCTGCAATGCCTGAAAAGAAAAGAGTTTTAAAAATCGCACACATTACCGATGTACACATCAGACCGGAATATAATGCCCCGCAGCGGTTTAAAAAATGTTTGGAAAGAATCAAAAATGATAAAGTTGATCTGATTCTGAATGGTGGAGATTCCATCTATGCCGCAGATTACGAAAACATAAAAAAAGAAAGGGTGCTGGAACAATGGGCTTGCTGGAAAGATGCAGTTAAGGTGGTTGATCATATCAAAATGCACCATGTTCTGGGGAACCATGATATGTGGTGGCAGGGAAAGGGAGACGAAATGTATGGAAAACCCGGAGTGTTGAAAATGCTGGATATGCCACACAACTACTACAGTTTTGCCCGCAACGGCTGGCACTTTATTATGCTGGACAGCAACCATCCTACCAGTCCGGGAATGCTGGATGAAACGCAATGGCAGTGGTTCGTTGAGGAGGTAGAAAAGAATAGTCAGGGTAAGCCGATTTTGATCATGTCCCATTATCCACTATTGAGCTGCACAGGAATTACAGACAGTAAACCGGATGCAACAGGACCTTTTAAGATCAGTGGCAGCTACAATCACCTCGATATTATGAAGTTTATCGAGGTATTCAATAAAAATAAAAACGTTAAGGTATGTTTAAGCGGGCATATTCACCTGTTGGATAAGGTCTGGTATAATGACGTCACTTATTTATGTAATGGCGCAACCAGTGGTTTTTGGTGGGAGCCAGGGGATGATGGCAAAAGTGCTTACAAACAGACCGTACCCGGATATACATTGCTTAACCTCTACAATGATGGAAGTTTTGATCATGAATACATTAAATACGAAGCTTAAAAACCAATCATAAACACAAATGAACAGAAAAGAATTCCTGACAAAGACAGGACTGGCGGGAGGAACATTCCTGTTGGCCCGCTATCCTGAGCTGCAACCGGCAGACAAAAAAGTTCGTTTTGGTGTAATCGCAGATTTACACCACGATATTATGCACGATGGTATTGAGCGCCTGTCTGCATTCATTGATGACATGAACCAGAAAACACCTGATTTCATTATCCAGATGGGCGATTTTTGCATGCCTAAAAAAACGAACAGCCCTTTAATGGACGTATGGAATAAGTTTAAAGGACCTAAATACCATGTGATCGGGAATCATGATACGGATGGAGGTTTTAAGCCTGATGAGGTGGTTGATTTCTGGAAAGCAGAAGGGAAATATTATTCTTTTGACCGCAATGGTTTTCATTTTGTAGTCCTCAATGGGAATGAACATAATGAAAGTAAATCCCGTCCTGTGGGTTATGCAAGGTTCATTTCTACGGTACAGCTGGATTGGTTGAGAAAGGACCTGGAAGGGACATCATTGCCTGTAGTTGTCTGCTGTCATCAGGGACTTGATAACGATGCAGGTGGACTGGAAAATGGCACTTTGCTGCGGTACACCCTGGAACAGGCCAACCATAAAGCGGGATGGAAAAAGGTCATTATGGTGCTGAGTGGCCACCATCATCAGGATTACTATAACAAGATTAATGATATTCATTATGTACAAATCAATAGCGCTTCCTATCAATGGCTAGGGGATGATTTTAAAGAAATCCGGTATTCTGACGCAGTAGATAAAGCAAGGCCAAATATTAAATACACGGTGCCGTATCAGGATCCGCTCTGGGCGATGATTGAAATTGACCATAAAGGCAGAATTACCATTCAGGGTAAAAAAACAGTTTTTGTAGGATCTTCTCCGGAGAAACTTGGGGTCAATATGGATGATTATATTTATCCGATCGTTCCGTATATTTCCAGCAGGAATCTGAGTAAGTAAATGCAGATTTTTATATTTGCTGATCAGAGGTAGTTGTCTGTTACTGGACAAGGGTTCGAACCCCTCCGGCTCCAATAGAATGGAAAATCAGGGGGGATTATAGATTGTTATGAATCCATATCAATTTGCGCTATATTTAGGGAAATGGGTTTTAATGAAAGTCGAATTTCAGAAATTGAGTTATCAGGTATTGAAGCATGCTTTAAAGGAAGCAGCTTCAATCGGTAAAATTGAAATTTTGGAGGAGGTGATGATACCAGAGGCCAATGTTTTTCTTTGCAGGAATAATGGCAAAAGATTTAATGTCTATTTTGATCTGGCTTATGGGCCCGAAATAAAAGCTGTTGACCCGATAGACAAAGACGGATTGATGGAGATGGAGACCTTGATCTGTAAATTCACAGGTTAAGAAGTTAATGATGAGGTTTAGAGGCTTGCTGGTGGCCGTTTCCAGGATTAGCCTGTTCCTGAACAACTTTTAATACATAGTCTGTGGTATGAAGCCTGCCTTCGGCCTGAAACTGTATCCAGCCTCTGTAAATACCTGGTTTAGGGAAAGAAGCATGTAATTTATATCTTCCGTTTTCTACCTCAGGATGGACGTGGATATATTCTTTATCATCCACACTAATTAAGACCACATGTGCTTTTGCACCTAAATAATTATCTAATGTGGAGGGATCAATTTCTTTCCCATCCTTTTTTAAAATGCCATCTATCATCATATGACCGTTTGTAAACTGACCCTGATCAGCAACAAGGGAAATAGAATACGCCCCTGAATTTCCGGTTAGTTCTTCTTTACTGTATACTACTGGGGAGGGGGCATTGTCCTGGACATTTACTTCCAGTTTATTGACCACCTGTTCAATACCATAAGGTTTGTAATCTGCAAAAAGATAAAATTTACCAGGGGATGGAAATTGTGTTTTAACCTCATAACCTGTTTCTGTTTCAACCGGATGAATATGGTTAAAGTACGAAAGGTCATCGCTCAGGATGATCAAATGAATTTTCTGTTCGTGTGAGATCTCCAATACTGAGGGCTTTTGAAGGGTTAAGGTTAACCTGGTTTCCTGCTCCGGAACAATATTTTGTGGCACTGATGTGAGTTCCATGATGTATTCTCTGTTTTCCATATCATTATAATTTATAAAATGATTATTTTTCAAAAAGAGGAAGCTCCCGTATAGAGCAGCTTCCTTCCTGATTTGTATTGTTAATTGATACTGTCGGCTGTAAAACCGGCTTCATTAATCGCAAAAATGATGGAGCGTTCATCTACTTCGTCAGAAATCACTGTTAATGTTTTTTCCGGGGTATTGATGTCCACTTCCCAGTTGTCTTCTCCTGCTATTTCGTTGAGATTCGGAGAAACTCTTGCCAGGCATCCGGCACATTTGATGTTGGTTTTAAATTTTAATGTTTTCATTGATGCTAATATTTGTGTTAATGAATCTTGTTGAACTAATTTTTTAATCTGATATCCCAGACGTGTTACAGCGTTGATTATTTTGTCGACAGAGGTAACCAACGGCTCATAGGAGATCACCATAATACCAGGTAGTACTACCATCAGGTATGCTCCCGGAGTATTTAATACTGAAAGAGTTACTGTTGAAATGCAATAACCATCTTTCAGGTTGCTGATGTCCAAACCAAGTAGTTTCATTTTCGGGACAGTTTATTGATCTACTTTATATCCCATCTTTTCAATCTCCTGAATAATGGTTTCCGGTTTAACTTTCTCCGGGTTATAACTGACAGTTGCTTGTCCCAATGCTATATTTTCAATAGCTACACCATCTTGTTTAACTATTATATCTTTTACTACTCCAACACAATGGGCACTTCCCATTCCGCTGATCTTTAAATTAAGTGTTTCCATAATCATTAGTTTTATAGTTCAAAGTTATTTATAGCCAGGGCTTTGGTTATTATACAATTGCGGCATTCTTTTACATAATTTCAGTCGAACTCAATGGTGATGTCCTCACTTAAAGGATAACTCTGACAGAGCAAAATCATGCCCTGTGCGACCTCACTTTCCGTTAGCGCATAATTTTTAAGCATGCTTACTTTTCCCGATGTCAGCAGTGCTACACAAGAACCACAGGTTCCTGACTTACAGGAATGTCCAAAAGAAATGCCTTCTTTCAATGCCGCACTCAACAGAGATGTTGCCGGAGGTATTTCGATGAGATGAGTTTGCTCATAAAAATGAACCAGGACTTCATGTGTAACCTGAGGGAGGTTTAACTGTTCCACAGGTTCATCATCCTCCTTAAACCGTTCCATAAAAATCGCTGTTTCCGGAACCTGTAAAGACTTCAGGGCATCCTGATATATTTTCATCAGCCCGGAAGGCCCACATATAAAGTATTGGGTTTCTGATTGTTTTCCGGCAGTGGCTTGTTTCAGTAGCTTTTTGACAAGCAATTTGCTCAGCCTGTCTTCAATTAAAGTACCGGTGAACACCGGTGTTGGTTCTTCTTGTCGGGATAGTGCATGAAAGACGGTCAACCGGTCCTTATATTCCAGTGCTAATGTTTCGATCGCTGCGGTGAAAATGACATCAGACCAGTTGCGGTTTGCATAAATTAAGGTCAGCTGAACATCAGTTGATTTACTCAACAGGGACTTCGCAATAGAAAGCAATGGGGTTATTCCGCTTCCTCCTGATAATAAAACAACGTGGCCGCTTTGATAACTGCTTTCGGAGGGAACGAAGGCGCCATATGGGCCTTCTATTTCCAATTCAGAGATTTGCTCTGCGTAGTCTACCAGGTAATTGCTCATCAATCCTTCTGTTACCCGTTTTACAGTGATGGCAGGATAAGGGTCCAGATCAGGTGAAGAAGACAAAGAATAGGAGCGGGTTATCTTTTCTCCATTCAGTACCATACTGACATTGATAAACTGCCCTGGCAAGTAGCTGAATCCTGATTCGGCGATGTCAAATGCCAGGGTAACGGCATCCTTTGTCTCCCTGACTACCTTAAGACTTGGGCAGATCATTTTATATTTTTGCATTGTTCCGTTACTTAAACGTTTTGATGGAAAAAACAGCGATTAACGTGGCAAGGCCACTTACTACAGCCGCAGATTTGAAGGCGGTTCGAAAACCTTCATTCAGTGCCAGCAGTCCGTTTGTACCATCGGCTTGCACCATGTCATTTTTTGCGGCTACGATAGCAACTATGATGGCAAGCCCCAGTGCTGAACCAATCTGATAACTGGTATTCACCAGGCCTGAAGCCAGTCCGGTTTCTTCCGGTTTGGCTCCTGACATGGAGGCAATCGTTCCAGGAATATAGGCCAGTGACATGCCTATTGCGCCTAAGAGGGATGCAGGCAAAACATGAATCATAAAAGATCCATCTACCGGAACATTACTGAAAAGAACCAGGGCAGCCGTAAGCGCTATAAACCCTGCGATCATATTTGCTTTAAAGCCAAATCTGGCAACCAGCTTTCCGGTAACACCCACCATCAGGACCATAATGGTAAAGGTCATCGGCAGTAAGGCAAGTCCGCTATTGAAGGCAGAATAATTCAATACCTGCTGTAAATAGAGGTTGAGAAAAAACCACAGTGGAATCCATGCGCCTGCCATCAAGCCCATCACCAGATTCCCGGCCGAAAGGTTAGGTGCCTTGAAAATGGATAAAGGTAAAAGCGGCTCTTTCTTATTTTTTTGCATCATGAGGAAGACCATAAACAGCACTACTGCTAAGCCCGGCAGCCCAAGGGTTTGAAGCGAATCCCAGCCTGCACTTTCAGCTGATACAATGGCATATACCATCAGAATAAGTGCCGTAGTGGCCAGGATCGCACCAATCATATCTACTTTTCCTTTTCGCGTTGCTCCTTTAAGCAATAAGCCCGGACTCAAAACCAGAACAATCAGGCCTAAAGGGATATTGATCAGGAAAACCCATTGCCAGGAAAGCCATTGGGTAATGGCACCACCGAAGAACACACCGGCAGAACCACCTGCTGCAGCGGCAGCGCCCCAGAAACCCAGGGCTTTATTTAGCTCTTTAGGATCGGTAAACTTGGTTAAAACCAGCGTTAAGGCTGCTGGTGCTATTAAAGCCGAACCCAGACCTTGCAGTGCTCTGCCGGTGTTTAACATGGCTTCTGACGAGGCCATACCTGCTAAAAGGGAGGCGCCGGTTAAAATGGCAAAACCCCACATGAAAACCTTGCGTGAGCCAAAGAGGTCGGACAGACGGCCACCTAAAAGCAGGAAACCGCCAAAAACAATTACGTAGGCATTAAATATCCATTGAAGGCCTGTTTGTGAATAACCCAGATCGGTTTTGATCGCAGGCAATGCAACACCTATGATGGATGTATCCATGATCACTATGAACTGAGCCATACAGAGTAAAGAAAGGGCTGCCCATCGCTTAGCGTAGGGCACTGCTTTTTCTATTGGTAGTGTGGTATCTTTAGACATAAATTTTTATTTTTTCTTTAGGGTTATCGGAATGTGTTTTGGTGTATTTATTGCAGTTTTAACAAGCCTAATGATCGCTGTAATTCAACATGCAATACCTTAATGTGGTATGCTGCCTGTAAATAATTGATCTTACCCTGCGTTAGTGCCAGTTCGGCATCTGTTAATTCGAGCCTGGAACTTAAGCCGTTCTTGTAACGGTCGTTCATCATGATATAACTGAGTTCTGCCGCTTCTACTGTTGTTTTTTGAACATTGAGCTGAGTATTGGCTTCCTTCCACCTACTGATGATGGCCGCTAATTCAGCATTCATTTCCTCCTGCAGGTCATCTAATCTGATTTTTTCCTGTCGTACTTTAATCCTGGATTGATTGATCTGGGAGCTGGTCCGGTTTCCGTTAAAAATCGGAACCGTAAGCTGAAGTCCCAGAAATGAGGTGCGTGGCCAGGTATAATTGCCCAGACTCAGGTGGTCTGCCTGTGCCTGCAATTGATATTGACCTACAATTGAAGCCTGGGGGAGGCGCTCTGCTTTACTGACAGACAATTGCTTTTCTCCCTGTTCTATGGAAAGTCTTTGCAGTTTCAGATCATGGCGGTTCAGTTCAGCAGTTTTTAAAGCCTGATCCAGCGTATAAAATTCGGCTTGATCGGCTTTAACATTGAGGCTGTCGGTCGGCTTTATTTCTGCCATCTCATTCAAGCCAATGAGTCTTTTCAACTGAATGCCGCTCACTTCGATGTTGTTTCTTAAATAGGAGATGGAAGACTTCAGGTTCTCTACCGCAATGTAACTCCTTAAGGTATCTACCTTCAGACTTCGTCCCTGTGCAAACAAGGCCCTGGTATCTTCCAGTGCTCTGGTATTCCGGGATAAGCTTTGTTGCTGTAAACTGAGCTGGTTATTCATCAGCAGCAGGTTAAAATAACTGGCTGAGATCTGAAATGCCAGCTGGCTTTGCAGGTTAGTGGTTTTTTCTTTCTGGATTTTCTCGTTGATCACAGCAGCCTGTTTTTGGCGGCGTGCATTTTCCAGAAACAATGGCTGATTTAATGATAAAAAACCATTGAACACATTTTTTCCTCCAACTGCAATATCCTGTACCGCTTTATCAGTGCCGGCAAATGAACCCGGAAGAAAGATCACCTGACGGTCAAAGTAACGGGAATAGGCCGCGTTTGCTGAAACGTTTGGTAACAGACGGCTCTGTGCCTCCCGGGTCATCTCTTTGTAGCGGATTTCTTCCAGCGTTTGTACCTGAAGCTCCTTGTTGCCATTTGCTGCCATTGCCAATGCTTCCGCCAGGCTTAAATCTCTTTTCTGGGCCTGCAAAACTTTGCCGGAAAACAGCAGCAGCAAAGCAAGTAGTATATTTAAAAATTTCTTTTTCATCTATTTGTTTATTGTGGTTATTCGTCAGATGGAGTCTTTGATGATTAAAATAATTATGGCGCAGTATGCTCAATAATTATTTTAATCATGTCGGGCTCATTATTTTTGTTTTAATAGGTCAGCATGATCGGATTCCATCTCTTCATCTTCTTCTTCCATCGCTTCTTTACGCTTGGTTCCTGACAGGTAAGAATAAACCGCAGGAATAATAAAGAGGGTAAGAATCCCTGCAAAGGTCAATCCACCGGCAATTACAATTCCCAGCGACTGGCGGCTGTTAACCGTCATCGCAATTGGTAAAGCACCAAATATCATCGCCAGTGAAGTCATGAGAATTGGCCGGAAACGTTGTACTGCTGATTGTATGGCCGCATCGTATTTTGACAGTCCCTGTTCTTTCAAATGATTGGCAAATTCTACGATCAGGATGCCGTTTTTAGTAATCAATCCCACCAGGGTGATGATTCCAATCTGACTAAACACATTTAAACTCTGGTCAAACCAGTATAGACTGAGGATGGCGCCTGTGACGGCCATTGGTACTGTAAGCATAATGATGAGGGGATCACGCAGGCTCTCAAATTGTGCGGCCATGATCATATAAACGAGTAACAAGGCCAGAATTAGTGTAGAGGTGATATTGCCCTGGCTTTCTTCGTAATCTCTGGATTGACCTGCCAAACTCGTTTTGAAATTTTCGTTCAATACCTCTTTTTTGATCCGTGCCATTTCTTCAATCCCATCAGCAAGGCTGACACCTGGTGCCAGGCCGGCAGAAATCGAGGCTGAAGTATATTGGTCATAACGATAAATCGCAGCAGGACTGATCCCTTCTTCAATCGTAACGAGGTTATCCAGAGAGATCATCTCATTATCCGCAGAACGAACATAAATTGAACGGAGATCGCTGATGTCGTTCCTGTTTTTCCGCTCTACCTGACCGATCACTTCATATTGCCTGTCTGACCGTAAAAAATAACCATAACGCTGGCCGGAGAACGAAAGCTGTAAAGCCCTTGATACTTCCTGTGTAGAAACACCCATTAAGGCTGCTTTCTGCCGGTCTATGTTTATTTTTAGTTCAGGTTTATTGATTTTCAAATCGGCGTCTACGAACATGAGTTTTTTACTCTGCCTTGCTGCTGCCAAAAATTTTGGAAGCACTTGTTTAAGGCTATCCAGAGTAGGAGCCTGAAGTACATATTGTACTGGCATGCCACCACCATATCGTGTACCGATGGTGGGTGGGAGGTAAGGGAATAAAAGGAAGCCCTTAAATTTGGACGATGCCATTCCGTATTGGTTGTATAAATCCTGTGTACTTGGTTTGCCTTTTTCAGGATCGTTTAGATAAATACTCTGAACAGCGATGTTAACTGGTGCCGGGGCGGGAATAAAAGAGATACCTACCATAGAATAAGTCTGATACAGCCTGCTGCCTGTAGAATCGTTTACGTATTTTCCCACTTCGGTCATTCGTTTTTGCATGTATTCAAACGACACCCCTTCAGGCGCAATAGCGATCAGACTCATGTTGGACCGGTCTTCTATCGGCGCAAGCTCAGATGGTAGTTTTTTCCCGACAAAATAAATGAGACTGGCCGTGCCGATCAGGAATACAGGAGCTAACCAGCGGCGTTTCATAAAGGCGGTTAATAAATTCGCATATCCTTCATTTAAGCGGATGAAAAAAGGCTCTGTGTTCCGGTATAACCAGTTTGGCTTTTCGCTCTTTTTTAATAACAAGGCGCTCAGCATAGGCGAAAGCGTTAAGGCGACAAAAGCGGATACCAGTACAGATCCCGATACGACAATGGCAAATTCTTTAAACAACTGGCCACTGATCCCACCCATAAAAATAATTGGCATAAATACAGCTGCCAGAGTAATGGTGGTGGATATTACTGCGAAATAGATTTCTTTGGACCCTTTGAAAGCAGCCTGGATTGGCGACATGCCTTCTTCGATTTTTTTATAGATATTTTCCAGCACCACGATCGCATCATCCACCACTAAACCAATCGCAAGTACCAGGCCCAGCAGGGTGAGTACATTGATGGAAAATCCGGCCACATACATAATGAAAAATGCCGAAAGAATGGATACAGGAATGGCCAGTACCGGTATAATGGTAGAGCGCCAGTCTCTGAGGAAAAGAAAGATGATCAGCACGACCAAACCGAAGGCGATGAAAAGGGTTTCTTCTACTTCTTTAATGGATTTACGCACGGGACTTGTGAAATCGAAACCAACAATCAACCGGTATTCCTTTGGAACTTCCTTGCGCAATTGCTCTAATCTGACATAAAACTCATCTACGACCTTGATTGCGTTAGCCCCACGTTGGATCTGAACGGCAATACCCACCCCAATCCGGTTTAAATTACCGGTTTCATTGATAATTGCAGTTCGCTCATTTTCCTCTCCCAGTTTTGCAGACCCGATATCTTTTAGCCGCACTACTGTGTTTCCCTCGCGTTTAATGATCATTTCATTGAAATCTTCTACGGTAGTTAAGCGGCCGAGGGTACGTACACTTAGCTCATTGTTTGCGCCTTCTATTCTGCCGGAAGGTAAATCCAGATTCTCTCTTGATAAAGCCTGCCGGATGTCTTCAGGAGTGAGCATGTACGCAGCCAGCTTAGTGGGATCAAACCGTAACCGCATGGCATACTTATGTTCACCAACAACTGCAACACTGTTTACCCCGGGGATAGACTGCATTCTGTCTTTTATCATCGTGGAGGCAAGATGACTTACTTCCCGGATGTCCTTGGTATCGCTTTCTACTTCTAAAAAGGCAACCAGGTTATCAGGAGAGGAAGCTTTTGCAACAACAGGCGGATCTACATCGGCAGGAAGCTGCTTTCTGGATTTGGCCACTTTATCGCGGACATCGTTCAGTGCATCTTCCAAATCGACATCCCGGTTAAATTCTATGGAA
Organism: Pedobacter caeni; assembly: GCF_900129215.1. Taxonomy (GTDB): domain Bacteria; phylum Bacteroidota; class Bacteroidia; order Sphingobacteriales; family Sphingobacteriaceae; genus Pedobacter; species Pedobacter caeni. The sequence goes on from NZ_FQUQ01000003.1 coordinate 1,061,415, forward strand.
ATGACACTCACCTGTTCCCTGGATTCAGAAGAAATGGTTCTGACGCCATTGGATTCTGCAATAGATTCTTCCATAGGCTTGGTGATTTTGGAAGCAATCACATCCGGGCTCGCACCGGGATAATAGGTGACCACCGAGATCACCGGAGGTTCTGTAAGGGGATATTCCCTGACCCCTAGATAGTTCCAGCCAACAATCCCCATAATAACGATAAAGGCAGAAAAGACACCTGCCAGAACCGGTTTTTTTATACTTAATGATGATAAACTCATGATTTTAAATTTGAAATAGATTATTTGGTAGCAACAGCCTGAACAGGCATGCCATCACCAAGACGAAGAAGATTGGATACAATGACACTGTCGCCATTGTTTAAACCAGAGGTGATAATGGCTGAGGTTTCAGTTCTGTTGCCAATGCTCACGGGCTTTGATTTGGCAAGACCATTTTCAACCACAAAGACACTATATCCCTCTCCGCTGGGGATGAGCGCTTCAGTTGGTAAGTTAATTGCTTTTGCATTTTTTGCTGAGGTCTGGAAATGGATCTTGACAGACAAACCTGCCCTGAACTTTCCCTCAGGATTACCTGCGCTGGCCTGCACTTTTAGTGCTCTGTTTTGAGCATTAAGCCCCGGTTCGGTAGCTTGAATGCTGGCCGTCTGTTGCTGATCAGAAAGAGCGGTGGTAAAATTGATCTTACTGCCTGTTTTAACCAGTGGGAGGTACTTTTCCGGGACAGAAAAATTGATCTTAACGGTAGCCTGGTCCTGCAGGCTAACCAGCGCTGTCCCTGGGGAGACAAAAGCGCCCGGATCCAGATTTGAAATGCCGATCTTTCCTGAAAAAGGAGCCCGGATTTCGGTTTTGTTCAACTCCACCTGGAGCTGCTCCCGCTGCGCTTCGAGTGCTTGTAATTTTACCACTGTCTCATCGTACTGCTGCTGATTGACCGTTTCTGTTTTCAGCAGATTACTGATCCTTTGCTCATTCAGGCGGGCTAATTTCAATTCAGAATTCAATCCCTTTAACCGGGCCTTCAGGTCAGCATCGTTTAATTTATACAGCAATTGTCCCTTGCTGACATTTCCGCCGTCCTGAAAAGCCACCTGAACAATCTTTTGGGCGATTTCACTGACGATGGCTACTTCCCGATAAGGGGCCATGGTACCTACAATCACTTCCTCCTGATTCAGGCTCTCTTCGCTTACAACGATCACATCCACTTGCAATTTGCTGACATCTGCACCTGCCGCGGCAGCCGGCTTTTGTGCTTTTTCCTTATTCTCATTACAGGCAATCAGCAATATACTGCAGAGTACAGGAAGGAAAATAGCTTTTAGTTTATTTGTATCTTTTAACATGATCTGATGAATAATGGTGGAATAAATAGTTGTTTTAACGGGTGTAAATTTAGCGGGCATTACCAGCCCATACTTTATACTATTGCAGGTAAGAGTTATAGAATTTCTGCAGGAATTATTAAAAAAAAATGCCCGGTTTAAGGCCGGGCATTGGAAAAATGGGGGGATTGGTTTTACAATTTTGCGGTCTTTAGTCTTAAACTATTGCTGACCACCGAAACAGAGCTTAAGGCCATTGCTGCACCGGCAATCATCGGATCCAGTAAAAAACCATTGATGGGATACAATAGTCCGGCTGCAATGGGAATGCCGATGAGGTTATAAATAAAGGCCCAGAATAAATTCTGTTTGATGGTGTTTACTGTTCTGCCTGAAAGTTTTAATGCTTTGGGTACCATGTTCAGATCAGAAGTGATCAATGTCATCTTTGCCACATCCATTGCGATGTCAGAGCCCTTGCCCATAGCAATGCTCACATCGGCCTGTGCAAGGGCATGGCTATCGTTAATGCCGTCCCCAACCATGGCAACAATTTTCCCTTGCGATTGTAATTCTTTTACAAAGTCTGCCTTGTCTGAAGGCATTACTTCTGCTTTATAATGTTTTAAACCTACTTGTTTAGCTACAGCGGCCGCCGTTTGCTTGTTATCTCCGGTGAGCATATAGACCTCAATCCCCCTGTTTTGTAGGGTTTCAATGGCCTCTTGCGAAGTAGACTTGATTTTGTCGGCAATGGCAATGGCCGCCAGCCCGTTTTTTTCATCCGCAAAATAAATCACGGTTTTAGCTTCTTCCTGCCATATTTCAGCCTGAATGAGCAAGTCCTGGCTTACTGAGATCCCATATTCAGTCATTAATGCTTTGTTGCCAATAAAATACTGCTGGCCCTGCTGAACGGCTTTTATTCCTTTGCCGGTGATGCTTTCAAAATGCGCTAAGCGAACTGTTGTTACCGATTCTTCTTTTAAACGGTTGATCACCGCTTCCGCAAGTGGATGCTCAGACTGGGCTTCCATAGCATATAAAATCTGTTTGTTCAGGGCAAGATCTGCAGGTGTATTGTTCCAGATCATATCCGTTACCACAGGTCTGCCTTCTGTAATTGTACCGGTCTTATCCAGGATAACTGCATTTACTTTATGGCCAAGTTCCAGGCTCTCTGCGTCTTTGATCAGGATGTTGTTTTCTGCACCTTTTCCAACACCAACCATGATCGCTGTGGGGGTGGCCAATCCCAATGCGCATGGACATGCAATTACCAACACGGTAACTGAAGTGAGTAAAGCGTGAGTGAACGCTGCTTCAGCACCTACGAGCATCCATACCGTAAAAGTAAGGATGGCAATACTGATGACCACCGGGACGAATATCCCTGCAATTTTATCTACCAGTTTTTGAACCGGGGCCTTACTTCCCTGAGCTTCCTGAACCATTTTAATGATCTGAGCCAGAATGGTATCACCACCAACTTTTTCGGCTTTGAACTCAAAACTACCTTTCTGATTGATCGTACCCGCAAACACTTTTTCTCCCTTCGATTTGGCAACAGCAACGGGTTCACCACTGATCATGCTTTCGTCCACATATGAGTTTCCTTCAGTTACTACTCCATCTACAGGTATTTTTTCTCCTGGCTTTACCACAATGATGTTTCCAACCTGTACCTGTGAAACAGGGATTTCCTGCGTCATGCCGTCAATAATGACATTCACCGTTTTTGGCTGCATGCCCATTAATTTTTTAATGGCTGATGAGGTGTTGGATTTGGCTTTTTCTTCCAGTAATTTACCCAGGGAGATGAACGCAATAATCACCGCTGCTGCTTCGAAATAAACATGTGCATGGAGGCCCTGCTGGTGCCAGAACTCCGGATAGATGGTATTAAAAGCGCTGAACAGGAACGCAATTCCGGTACTTAAAGCAACCAGGGTGTCCATATTGGCTTTGCGGTATCTGGCTTGCCTGGCAGCATTGATAAAATAGCTGCGGCCCAAATAGAAAACTACAGGGATGGACAGCGCCATCATGATCCAGTTGCCGTAAGGAAGATCCATAAAGAACATCCCGATCACGACTATAGGGATGGAAAGAATGACCGCCCAAATGGTTCTTTTTTTCAGTTGCTGGTAATGTTTGATCTGGGCATCCTGCTGCACCTGTTGCGGATCTTCGGCATCTACAATAAGGTCATACCCGATGCCTCGAATTGCATTTTGCAATTCCTCTGCTTTAATCGTTTCATCATATTCAGCCCAGGCAGTCTGATTGGCATAATTCACGCCTGCATTATGGACACCTTTAGCCGACTTAAGCATACTTTCCACACTTACTGCACAGGCAGCGCAGGTCATTCCCAAAACCGGGAAAGTTTTTTTTATATAACTATTTTGTGAAAGTTTTTTTTTGTGTTTTTGATCTGAAGTGACTGCTTCCATGTTGTTTTATTTAGTGCAACAAAGCTAAAGGGGGCTGATGCCCTGGTTCTTATACAATTACCTGAAAGATGTATATAATTATAAGGTTACTCTGCCTGGTCTTTCGGCTTTAGATTTTTCTGCTTCAGGCTTTTCTGCATGATGACCAGCTTGTCCTGCCTTATTTTTTTATAATAAGCAAAATCGAAGCCCGTATGTTTCTTTAACTGCCTCGAAAGGTAAGCCACGCTACTATAACCCAGTGTGTTGGCGATATCTGTTAACGATTTATCCGTATAGACTAAAAGACCTTTTACTTCCTCAATTTTCTTTTGGATGATATACTGTTCCAGGGTATCACCTTGTGTAAGGGAAAATATGGCGCTTAGTGAATCATAGTCCTTATTTAATTCCTCGCTGATCAGCTTTGAGAATTTAACAGGCTCTCCGGTGTCAGATTGTTCGGCGATACCGCGTTCGACCGTAAGTTTAATCTGACCAATCAATTGCTCATTCTTATCGTGCAACAGATCGAATCCATTTTTTTGTAAAACCACTTTTAAGGTTTGTTCATCAACAGGAGTTTTGCTATTCTCTTTTAAGATTACTTCTCCCAAATTTATACTTGAAATATCTAAACCGAGTTTGAATAGTTCATCGCTGATTACAGTAATGCAGCGGTTACAAACCATTCCTTTAATTAGTAGTGTATTGTTCTTTTTCATTGGAATATATTTGTTTTTTATCACAAAGAATTTATACTCAAAAATAAACTGGAATGCTAAATTTGGGGTTACACTATTCGGGGAAACATGTATAGAATTTACAACTGGTCTAATGGCTTGCGGGCATTTTCTTTTATACTTTTAAAATGCGTAGGGGTAAAGCCTGTGGCTTTTTTGAACTGAGTGGAAAGGTACTGGACGCTACTGTAACCTAGTCTATGAGCAATCTCACTCAGTGTAAGTTCATTGTACGCTAAAAATTCCTTGGCTCTTTCTACACGCTGAAGAATAATATATTGTTCAATTGTAATGCCTTCAATAGTTGAAAAAAGCGAGCTGATGTAATTGTAATCTATACTGAGTTTTTGCTGGATCAGGTAGGATAATTTAATGGTTAAATCTATTTTGTCAGCCCCATGAACAGTTTCAATGACGAGGTTCTTGACCTTTTCTACCAGCACCATTTTACGGTCATCCAATAGCTCAAACCCATTTTCTGACAACCAGTTTCTTAAATAACTCATCTGCTCAATACTGAGATCCTCTTCTAATTCAACTTCTCCCAGCTGTATCCGGACAGGTTGTATATCCATCTTTTCAAATCCTTGTTTTATAACAATGATGCACCTGTGACATACCATATTCTTGATGGAAACTTTCATTTAAAAGCCTGCTGAAATGCTGAATTGGTCATTAAATACTTATGATTTGATGCAATGAGATCTTTATACCCTGAGTCATAGATCTTCTTGTCAAAACCTTAACGCAAACGTAGCGCTCTTAAGCTGTTCGAAAACTATATAATTACAGGAAAAACTTATATAATTTCGTTCTCGTCCACTAGGCTGTATAGATGTATTGCAGGCACTCTGAAGATCAATAGAAGACCCAAATAACAGTTGAGGACCTGGATATATTTAACAACTGGCAAAAGGGCCATAAAATGGCTTACTAACAGGAATTCTCAACTATCCAGAAATCAAAAAAAAGAACTTGTGGATTGTATAATGGAGAAAATTGATGTTTCCTTGTACTTTGTGAAGAAAATAAAGCGTATTTTTATAAAGAAGAATTACTAAATAGGAAAGCAATATTCATAAAATTAATACGATTTGATTAAGGGCACTCACAATGTCGTTTCCGATAAGATTGAATTATTGGAGTCGATGTCTTACTCTATGCTGTATACGTTGGAGGCAAGAGCTTTAGCGACCTTGTTTTATCCTGAGTTTGAGTTCTCTGACCCTTATTCTGTAGCCATAAAAAAAGAGATTAACGTCGCTATTCCAATTGATAAAACGGATAGAGATTTTATCTTTTCCATTACAGAAAGGGCCAAGATATTTGATCAGGTAACCAGAACTTTTTTAAGGCAAAGCCCGGAGGCAACTGTGCTGAGTTTAGGTTGTGGACTCTGTTCCCGTGCGAACCGGCTACAGCATGATACAAAAGAAACCAAATGGATTAATATTGACTTAAAGCATGTTATTGAGATTCGAAATGTGCTTTATGCTGAAGATCCGAATATCAGCAATAAAGTTTGCGATGATATCGAAAATGCAAATTGGCTTGACGAACTGGAGTGTGATGAGGATCGGCCGGTATTCCTGATTATGGAAGGGGTATCTCCCTATTTAACCCAGGATAAGCTTGAAAAATTACTTTATAATATAGGGCAGAAGCTGAGATCGAAAACTACAAAAGTGAAGATCTTATTTGATTATTGCCATCCGGATTATTCCTACGATGGAACCATTATTAACAGCAGAAGTGTTAAGAAGGTAGATTTTCAGGCGGGGTTTAAGAATGCCAGTGCAATTACTGCTGTTGTTGCCGGAAGCAAAATAATAGGTAGTTATAATACTTTAGCAGGCAATTCTATCGCTTATGCAAATGCTGAAGCTGATTTTAAAAGTCAGAATAACGGGGAGACACCTTATGAAATCACCTTACTGGCTTTTGGGGAGGAAGATGAAAGGACGGATTTTTATTATTTTGATAAACCCCTATTTTGGAATAAAAGATACACCCGGCAGGCAGCAGCCGGTGGCAATTATCTTTTTCTGGCCGAAACAGATCATTTTATATGTTCACAACAGGAGTATGATCTGGTGGTTTCTTTTTTGTCAGGCAGGAATAAACTTTATAGCAATATACAGGAAGAGGTTTCAGCTGTGTATGGTGTGAATTTGTTTCTGGAAGCCGGAGTGTTGCTGGAAGAAGAACCGGATGAAGTTCTTCTATTGTCTGATTTCTCCTCAAATCCCAAAGAAATTTCAGTTGGAGTGCATCAGCTGTTATTGTTTACTGAGGTTCAGGAAACAACGTTGTTAGTGGATTTTATTAAAGAAATCTCAGCAGGTATTCCAACACTTTTTGTGTTTACAGATGACCCTCTGGATCCTCGTTTGAATAGGGTAGAGGAGTTTTTTTTAAATCAAATGAAGCAATGGGTGCTCATTAAGCTGAGTGGTGAACAAATGCTGCTGGGACCTGTATTCTTTGCCTCAACTTCGAAAACGATAGGTTATAACTGTCTTTCCATACAGCTCTGGAGAAATCAACCTGTTCGTAAATGGGGCAGTAAAGACCCGGCTATACCGATGGTAATTCCTGTTGTCTTTTCTATTGATCAGTTTCTTAAATACAGGACTGTTCTTGCTAACTTATTAAATGAAATGTTAGCTGGAAGGCCCTCTGTAATGATGGCTATGGATGTCATGACTGCAAAAATAGAAGCGCATCCGGTCAGCCCTCAATGCAAGGGTATGGCGTGTGATCAGTATGTGCCGGTCGGGAACAAGCAGTCGGCTTTTGTTTTTAACTCAAGGCCTAAGATAAACACAAATGATGGTGGCTATCGTACCATTGCTCCTGAACAGACCCTGAAAAATCTGGAATCTGTTATAAGTGCTGTAACCGGAATTGTACATCCGGTTAATTGTCTGACTGGAGATGATGCTGCGCTTAATATTTATTCAACAGTTTTTTCAAAAGTTCCTCAGAAGGAGGGCTTATTAACAAGTGACGACTTTATTCAGTATTCTTTAGGAAAAGGAATTTCAAAGGAACAATCAAAAGTAAGTGCCTTATCGGAAGCGATAGAAAGATACAACGCAATGTATGATGGTACAGAGGAATGTGTATCGGGTAAGGGAGAACAACTGGATGCAAAAGCGTTTTTTCCAGAACAGTTAAAGCGTTATAGCCAACATCAGTTGGAGCGGTTTGCCAAGGATTTAAATGGCAGGCAAGCGGTTAAAGAAATGGCCAGAGACATGGTATTACACTGGACACCTGCCTATTCTTTATTGAATCAGAAAAAAGCATATTTCCCATTTACCTTTTGTTATAGCAATACACCCTATCGGGATGAGGTTTATATGCGTTTTGATTCCAATGGATGTGCGGCTGGGAATACGCTTGAAGAAGCTGTTCTGCAAGGGTTCTTAGAGCTGATAGAACGGGATGCAGTAGCGATATGGTGGTACAACCGTATTTCCAGGCCATCGGTTTGCATAGATGGTCTGAACCCGGATGTGCTGGGTAAAATCAGAAATGCGCTTGATGAAAATTGGAACTATTGGATATTGGATCTGACCCATGATTTTGAAATTCCTGTGGTGGTGGCTGTTGGAAAGAATAAAATAAGCGCTGAATTCCGGCTGGGCTTTGGTGCTCATCCGGAGATGGCTATTGCCTGTACGAGAGCGTTAACGGAGTTGTACCAGATTATTGTGATTAACAACGGGCATAAAACAGCTTTTAAGTTCAATAAAATAGAAGATCAGCCATTTTTATATCCTGCAGTAGCGATCAAGCCTAAAGTGTTTAAAGATGATGACATTGCGATCTGCCCTGACATTAAGGAGGATATAGAATATTGTATGAGGCAAACGGCTGGATTGGGATTTGATCTTTTTGTGGTCAACACGACAAGGCCAGCTACACCTTTGTATACCGTCAAAGTGATTATTCCGGGTTTGGTTTTTATCTGGCCGGAACTTGGTAACAGCCGGCTGTTTGAGCTTCCGGTAAAGCTCTCCTGGCAAACAGTGAAATTAGTAGAATCAGAATTAAATCAACAAGAACTATTTCTTTAACATAAAAAAAAACAATGAACTTAACTTCCGAATTAATGGCTTTTCGTACAGCCTATCTGCAATGTATTGCCCGTGGCTGGAAAGATGAGGATTTTTTGAAAGAAATCATCAGCATACCAAATCTTAAGTGGATTAACGTCCTTGACAATGTGGTTTTTAAATCATTTCTTCCAAAAGAGCAGAAGCTGAATTGGAGAGCAAATGTGTTTATCATTGAAAATGTAGAAAAGGATAAAGACCTCCTGCCAATGCCGGTATCTGTGTATGCTCCTTATGACCCGAATTCGAATAATGGCTGGTTAGGTGGATCTGATCTTTTTGTTATAAAAATTCCAACTGCCCCTGAGGATGTTGCTGAGCGAGCAGAAGCCTTGTCTGTTTACTATTCGCTTTTTACCTCTTTATTTGGTAATGGATACGAAGTTACAGATACTGCAGGCGCGATTCCTTGTGCTCATGGGGGTGTTGAAGAGATTATGGCCACAAACTATAAAACCTTCAGTTTGAATAAAGCCGATTTCAACGCGGCAATAGAGAACAATATTCAGAACGACTTGGGCAGTGGTAGCAATGAGTCCTTTTTTGGATTTGGTGCTATTGTAATGAGTATTATTTCGTTCTGCTGGATGAATCCCGGATATCTGGAATATATTACAGAAAAGAACAGAACGATTACTCCTGTTGGAACTGAAGGTTCAATACTTAGAGATGAATTTATCTCGTTTAAAAATCCATGGGCATTTAACATCCGGTTTGAAAAAGCGGAAGAAGGAAATTCTACCTGGAACACGGAAAGCGGAACCTGGGAGAAAGTTGAAGTAAATGATATTTTCCTGCAATTTCCAGCGAAACCTAATCCTGAGAATCATTCCAATGCGCGTGCCTTATCGAGGTACAATAATACAGGTCCTGCCTATCCTTTGACCTGCCCATAGACAGGGCTTATTGAGGAGGTTTTATGATCCCGGGTGTGTAGATATAGTGATTTCTATACACCCGGGATTTTTCGTTGTTGTGTAAATACATCTGCGTTGAGGGGGTGACGAACTTAATATTTATATTTAATACCCAGTTTGTCAAATTTTTCAATGGCATTTAGCAGTTTGAGATTCTGCATTTGCAGACATGCAAATGTTTGATATTCGTCGAAATAAGTGCCAATAGCAAGTAACTTAAGCTCAAAAGGAGTTAGGTAGGTATTGAAATATTGTAAGATAGCTCCTTCCCAGTCGGGTGCATTAGTGATGTCTTCTACTTCCTGCTGACTTGGGTAGGGTATCTCCACATTTAATTGTTGTATAGAAGCTAAGCCATTTACCTCCACAATGCCAATTTCTGCCCATTCTTTCCATTCAAAAGAGGTTAACCTGTTGGTCTGACTTAAGGCCAGTTCAATTTGCTTCCATATCCAATTTAGATCAGGTTTCTTTTTAGAAGGGAGTTTTTTGCTGATGATTTCGGCGTCAGTCTCGGTTAACATGTAAGAAAACAGATCTGATAGCTCTGTGTGGACGTCAAGGTCGCTCAACCTGGGCTGGATAATTTGTTCACGCTCCATTCTGCGCCATAATGATTCGATTTCCTCTATGTCATCTCCATCAATAGCATATTCGGTAGGTATCGGCTTACGGTCACCCTCTTTCATCCTTTTTATACAGACGGTCTCTTCTTTGAGATATATTTCATAAGATCTGTAATCCATAAAATTAGTAGAGAACACAATTCGATCGGAATAAATCTTATGTACGAGGCTCTCGTCTTCATCAAAATAAGTTTCACCCTTTTCTGATCCGTATTTAGATGTGATGAACTGGAAGTCGGATAGGTTAATAACGATCATTAATGGAAAGTTGTTTTTATTTCAAACATAGTTAAAAGAATACTTCGAATGGCTTTCTGTATCTCATTTGTTTCGAATGATGATGTATTTGACAATTGGTGCGAAATATTTGATCTTGTATTTATGTTGTGTTTGCTTTTATTTAATAAATAATATCATAAATTAGGTTGTAGATGTTAAGCAACGACTTAATCTGTATCATAGGGATATGATCTTACTTATTCAAATAAGCTAAATGAAAAAACAACTGTTAATGCTCCTCTTCGCAACCTCAATATTATTTGGTTGTGAAGCTTCTTCAATTAAGAATGGAAGAATTGCGTATAAAAAATACTTTAATAAGGTGTTGAAGGATCCACACTCCCTGGTGATTTATAATGAAAGAGCTGAAGAATGGGGCCCGGCCAAAGCTAAATTTGATCTGGATTATGGGGCGAAAAATGAGTTGGGTGGAACAGTTAGAAGGGTGATCACAGTTTACACTACAGGGGATGCCCTTTTAGAGATTCTGGAAGGCGATCAGAAGGGGTTTTATATCTTGGATAATTCAGCCTCCTCAGGAGCTGGCGATGTTCAGGCAGAACCGCAGAAACCTGCTGTTGACACCTCAGCTCATCCCGAAATCCCTCTTGTTTTAAGAAAGCCAGACAAGTAAAAGAACATTCATTAATCATAGACATATAGACATCTGCATATCTATATGTCTATGATTGGTTTATAAACCGTAGGCTTTGTCTACTACAGAAAGAATCAACTCTTTCACCGTGACCCCCTGTTGGGCAGCCAGAATTTTTAATGCTTTTAATGAGCTCTTTTTAAGTCTCAAGGGATAAGTTACCGTTTCATCTTCAGCTGCTGGTGCCGCTTTTTCTTCTTTGGCTGCAACTTCCTTTATTGGAGAATTGAATAGGGCAGATACACCTCCTAAGTTTTTGTTGTTGTCCTCTATATCGCCTAAGTTTTTCTTTGCCATAATCTTTATATTTTTTCTACAATTTCATCAGTCAGATTCGCATAATCAACCGCTGCATTTGATACAGGTGCATATTCAAATACATCTACACCCTTAAGCTGAGCCTCTACCAATGCTACGTTAACCCTGATAGAAGTTTCAAATAGTTTGTCATTGAAATATTTCTTGATGCTTTCTGTGATTTGTTCTGTGATGACACGTCTTGGGTTGATTTTAGTAATGAATACTCCACCAATAGTTAGGTTTTCATTGTAATGTGTCCTGACGTCGGAAATGATCGAGATCAAACGGTCTATCCCTCTGTAAGCGAAGTATTCAGCTTCTAAAGGAATCATGACCGTATCGGCTGCAACCAATGCATTAACGGTCAGCATTCCCAGAGCCGGTGCACAGTCAATCAATACATAATCGTACTTTCCTTCTACACTTTTTAACAATCTTTTAAGGATGGTTTCTCTGCCAAGTCTGGAAACCAATTCAATTTCTGCTCCCAATAAATCAAGAGAAGAGGGGATGATATCCAGGTACTCTGAAACTGATTCGATAGGTAGGGCGACATCATCTTTTATGCTGTCATAGATTGAAACTTTCACATCCCTGAATCCTAAGCCCTCCGTTAGGTTCGACTGAGGGTCAATATCAACCAGTAAGGTTTTCTTCTTTATACGCGCTAATCCAGCGCCAATATTTAGGGTGGAAGTTGTTTTCCCTGTACCACCTTTATGGTTTATTATCGCAATAATCTTCATATCAATATATCTTTATACAAGAACACAATGATACTAAGATATATTGATATGAGTATTCCTTTGATTCATTATATCTGTATATATTCTATATCTGATTAGTATTTAGTGATTTAAAATTGCAATTCTGATGTTTAAAGCGGTATTTTGGAATTGTCTCAGATGTATATGTGTCAGTATATAAGTGTATCTATATGATTAAGATATATTTATATCTACATATCAGGACATCTTTATATTAAGCTTGTTTTATATGTCTATATGTACAGGAGTCTGTATATCAGTGTGTCAATATATCTTAGTATCTTTATGTCTTCATGGGTAGCTTTTTCGATCAGTACTTGTAAAGATTTGTTCGTTTTAATTGATATTCTTGTTGTTTGTCCCTCATTTTTAATGAGATATGGTTTTATAGACTTGAAAATGTTTTAGAATAGAAGATGTCTTTATCTACTTCCTGTCGAGTATGATGAGCATTATACTTACTATTTCTGCTAAAATATGGGTAATGCACCCTGATTGGATATCTGTTTTAAGTGATTTAATATTCTGTAAAACAGATTGTTAGTTGGTTTTCCTGCTACAGGAAAACACTTTATTTAACTTATTGACCTGCTCTTTTATTTGACAGACCAACCTGATGAGGCCCTTTTGATCAACAGGAGCTATCTGGCTAATTAATCTCTGTATTTTAGAACCTCCTATTGTTGTTACCATTGCTTCTTTATAAGTTAATGTTCCCTTAATATACCCACGGATTTCAGCTCCTATTTTTGCGTCAAAGAGTTTCTTTGATACAAGCATGTCAAAATCAATTACATCATTAGGGGATAAAATTTTATTGGAAAAATATAGTCAGGGAAATACTTCTGCCTATAATGTTCTTTTTAAGCGTTACTATGATCCACTTTATGGCTACGCTTTAAAAAATGTAAAAGAGGCAGGGATTGCTGAAGAACTCACTATGGATGTCATGCTCGGTCTATGGAAAACCAAAGGAGATGTGCTGGTCGAAGATAACCTCAAAGCCTACCTCTATCGTTCTGTAAAGAATGCCATCTATAACCATTACCGTAAAAAGATACTAAATACGGTATCCCTTGAACTGGTCTCAGAAGACTTGAATCATATTTCTAGAGCTGCTGATCATGAACTGGACAGCAGAGAGCTGGAACAGGTTTACCGCCAGAAGTTAAACCAGTTAAGTCCTCAGCGCAGAAAGGTTTATGAAATGAGCAGAGAAGAGAATATGACCTATTCGGAGATTGCCAGGAATCTTGATTTATCTGTCAACACCGTAGAAAACTATATGGTTGCTTCCCTGAGCTTTTTTCGCAAGCAATTGAAAGAGCATGCAGACTTTACCCTGATTGTACTGATCAGCCTGTTGTTGGGTTAGTTGTTCTTTTTCTGTATTTCCATCTTCCGGACAGGTAATTAAAAACGAGACTTTTCTTGTAGTTGCACTTGGGTCAATAGGAGCTCCTCCCGGAGCATACCTGTAAAAATGCTATGGAAATTCTGAATAAAAGATTGTGATGATATTTTTTTCATATCCCATAGGTGGTGTCCTTCAATAATTGTGTTTTACATCATGAAGGACAATAAGAATGGAGCCAGAGCATAAAGATAAAACCCTGATTAGAAAATACCTCAATCACAATTGTACTCCTGAAGAGATGAAGGAAGTAAAGAGGTTGATGTTGGTTCCGGGTACACAACAAATTTTTGACGAGCTGCTGTCGGAAAGCTGGACAGGGCTGGAAGCAGTAGAAAATACAGATCAGCCACATCTTCAGGAAAAGCTGCAACAGTTTTATAAAAAACTGGAAGGGGAAGAAGTGCAGCGTTTTCAACAGAAGGAAGAAGAAGAGGGAATGGTCCGCTCTATAAAACAGCGCAACTATTTGCGTTACGCCGCTATATTGGCGGTCATATTTCTGAGTCTGGGTACTTATGGAATCCTTCAATATAAAAAAACTCCGGTAGAGGAGCAGATCGCTATGCGTGAGATTTTAAATCCCCGCGGACAACGTTCAAGGATTGTATTGCCAGATAGTTCGGCTGTTTATCTTGGAGCGGGTAGCCGGATTACTTTTCCTGAGCAATTTGAAACAAACTCCAGGGAGATCGCACTTGAAGGTGAAGCCTTCTTTGAAGTTACACAGGATCCAAAGAAACCTTTTATCGTCCACACCGGGAAAGTACAAACCAGAGTACTCGGAACTTCCTTTAAAATTGATGCCTTCAGCAACCGCCCATTAACCGTAGCAGTGGCGACAGGAAAAGTAAGGGTTGATGACTATACTGGGCAGAAGAGTAAATCACTGGCGATCCTGACTCCCGGACAAAAAATAACCTACGACCAGGGGATGGTTAAGACTGTTGCCACCGAAATTGAGGAGATCAGTGGATGGAAAGCCGCCCGACTGGTATTTCATAATCAATCCCTCAAAGAGATTACCACAGAACTGGAACGCTGGTATAACGTAGAAATCAGTTTTGAGCACAATGGAAAAGCAAAGGAAAAGATTTCAGTTGTATTGCAGGCTGATGTCCCGCTCAACAAGATCATGAAAATATTGGCTGCAACAGGTCATTTTAAATATCACATAACCTCTCGGAATGTTTCGATTAATTAACAACACAAATCAGGAAAGGAAAGCTATGTAAGGTTGTCTACAAACAAACATTCCCCGCCTGGAAGGGCAGGGAACGAATTAATGTCCATAAACCGTATGATTTCGACGTCCTAACGGTTTAAAGCAACCCGTACCTGTAAACAGTTACGGAATTTTAACAGATCATCGCCTCGCAGCGAATAAACCAGTAATGTTCAAAAATATGCAAAAAGGATTAAAACTATATCCTTCAATTCGATTTATTATGAAATGCTCTTTTATCCTCATTGCGGCCCAGCTTACTTTTATAAGTGTCCTGATGGCCAGTAATGTAAAGAGTCAGGATCTTGATCATAAAATAAGCCTGCGGTTAGAAAATGTGACCATCGCACAGGGGTTGTCTGCAATCGGGAAGGTGGGAAACATCCGTTTTTCTCTGAGAGAACAATCTGTGCAAAAGGAAAAGAAGAATGTGACGCTTGTTGCCGCACAGATTAGTGTGAGGGAAGCCATCAACAAACTCCTGTCCAATACCGGTTTGCAATATAAACTGGTGGAAGGTTATGTGGTGGTGGACAGCAAGCCTGTTCCTATCGTGATTACCGGAACGGTGAGCGATCAGAAAACAAGGGAAACGCTCATCGGTGTAAGTGTAAAGCTGAAAGGAACGAATACCGCTGCATCTACTGATGTGAACGGTAAATTCAAAATCTCGGTTCCCGAAGGCGGAGGAGTTCTGGTCATCTCTTATATGGGATACCAGAGCAGGGAAATTAAAGTTGATGCGGCAACCAAAGAGCTGAACATCAATTTAAGTGCTTCTTCTACTCAGCTTAGTGAGGTGACGGTTCAGGCCAGACGGAAAACAAATACTGAGGTTGCAGTTCTGGATGAACGTAAAAAGTCGGCCATTGTACAGGATGCGATTTCTGCAGTTCAAATAGAACGGACAGGAAGTATTACCACTACTCAGGCGCTGCAAAGGGTTTCAGGCGTTACCATCACCGATGATAAATATGTAGCCATCCGTGGTTTAGGTGATAGAAGTGTGATCGGGCAACTGAACGGTGTCCGCCTGGCTTCTTCTGATCCGGACCGCAGCTCTATTCCCTTAGACCTGGTTCCGGCCTCGCTTTTAGACAACATCACGATTTATAAAACGGTAACCCCGGATAAACCTGCGGATGCCGCCGCCGGAATTGTAGAACTGAAAACGAAATCTGTACCAGACAGTATGGTCTTTGATGTGATCATCCAATCCGGTTTCAATTCCAATATTGGTATTGGCGGACAGCACAATAGTTTCTTCAATAGTGATATGGGCTTCCTGGGGGATAAAATCAATAAGAAAAACTTATCTGCTGATTTCCTAAACCTTGCCACACAATACAAAGGCGGACTCCCACAAATCCAGAGTATGATTGCCAACAGCGGATACAGTCCGGAGATGAAGCAGGAAGTGAAAAGAATCAATGGTATTATGCAGGGATTTGATCCGGTGATGACCACACGTTACAAACAAAGCCCCCTGAACCAATTGTATTCTGCTACTTTCGGAAACAGCTATACCTTGTTTAAAAAACATAAACTGGGTGTAATTGCCGGTGGGAATTATTATCGCCGTACCACCGATATTTCTGGTGGGGATATCCAGCAATACAGTATCTATCAGGGAGTGGTAACAGGGAACCCGCAAGTGAGCAGCCCAAGGAATATTCCTAATTACATTACCCCTAACAGCTTATTTATGGGTAAATATCAGACCTATAAAGAGAATACCGGTACAGAAACCCTGAATTATGGAACTTTATTGGGTTTAACTTACCGTTTCAGCCCACAGCATGAAGTCAGCATGCAATACCTGGGGAGCTGGGGTGGAGAAACCCAGGCAACCAATATGTTCGGGCGCTATGAATACACGGGATTACCTGGTGATGTACGCAGTACGATCTATTCTCTTAAACAATCCTACCGCAAGCTCAATACATTTAACCTTCAGGGAGAACATAAATTTCTCAAAGGAGAGTATGCTCCCAGGTTGAGTTATAATATCGCTTCTTCAAGAGCAGGTCAGAATGATCCGGATTACCGTTTTGTAACCCTTGCAGATTATATGCCAAAAGGGGAAGCTTACTACGGCAGGCCAACGACTGGTCCTAATATGGGGAACAACGACCTGGTGAACTCAGCGCATTTATATGCGTTGTCATCTGGTTATGTAAATGGCTTTGGTGCTTATGGTATCATTCAGGCAGAGCCTAACGGACGACGTTACAGAAATCTGGATGAGAAAAATTACAACTATAAAGCAGACATCAGTATTCCTTTTAAACTCTTTGGAGAAAAACAGGAATTTAAAACCGGGCTCAATTACCTGAACCGCGACCGTGATTTCAGAGAGAACGTCCTGTTTCTTCCAGGCTCTAACTTCTCTTCTCTTGGCGCATTGCCATTGTACAGGGTAGATGGGAATCTGGACCGTCTGGTTAGTCCGGAGGTGATTGGGATTCGTCCGATGGCCCCGGGAACCGGAGAAGGAGCTGCCCCGATAGGTGGATTTTTATACAACAGTCAGAAATCCCCGAATAATTATACCGGTTTCTTTGAAACCAAGGCCGCATACGCAATGGTCGATCTGAAAGTAACCAAAGACCTGAGGTTAACCGGAGGGGTACGTTTTGAATCTACCAATATCCAGTCTGCAGTGGATACGGTAGGTGTATTTTTAGATCCTGCATTAACGGCTCCCGGAGCAGGAGGAACAAGAATTCCTTTATCTTTAATCAGCCCTAATTCTGTTTATAAAACAGGGTATAAACCTTATTATTCCTTAAACGCGACCTACAACTTTAAGGATAAAATGAATTTCAGGGCAGGATACAATACCACATTGGCCAGACCGGAACTCAGAGAGATCACCAACGTGTTTGAATTTGATGCCTTCCAGATGGGATTGGTCGTAGGAAATCCAAACCTGATCAATCAATACACTCAAAACCTGGATTTCCGTTGGGAGTATTTCCCGAACAACGGGGAGGTGATTGCAGTGTCTCTATTCGGAAAGCGGATTCAGAACCAGTTGTATAAAGTATTCAGTCTGCAAACGAGTGGCCTGGCGGCAACTTATCCGGAATATCCAACCATCAGGTTCGAGAACGATCCTAATATTGGTAAAGTCTGGGGATTAGAGCTGGAAATTGTAAAAGACCTGGGCAGAATCTGGGACCCGCTTCAGAATTTCTTTATCGGTACCAACCTCCTGCTCGCTCAAAGTCAGATTAAAAAATCTCCGGAACGTTTGGAAGCAAACCGTTCCCTGGACAGACATACACCGAGCAACAGTCCACTGTTTGAACAGGCACCTTATTCCCTTAACGGATGGCTGAACTATAACAATAAACGTGCTGGAACAAGCCTGACCGGGACATTTAACATGGTAGGGGAGCGCCTGGTACAGATCAATCTGACTGGTGAACCGGATCTGTATACCCGCCCGGTTCCGGTCCTTGATTTTGTGTTCAGTCAGCGGATCTTTAAGAACGTAATTTTTAAAGGTTACATGAAAAACCTGCTGAATCCATCTGTTAAAACGGTGTATGCCAATCCTGGAACTGGCGGTACCTGGTATGGAAATGAATACCTGAACCGCGGTTATAAACGTGGCAGTGAATTTATGATGGGTTTCACTTATAACTTGTTTTAATGATGAAAGAACTAAAAAAATATATGCTGTTTGTCCTGTTGCTTGCTATTGTAGCCTGCAAGAAGGATAAAACAGATTTTCAATATGATAACCGCAAAGTAACGGATAGCCGCAAAAATTCCACAGTAAGACTGATCAACCTTGCCGGTTATAATCAGGTAAGACTCAATGGAGATACCCTGACCAATTATGTGGTCAGAGCACCAAATGATCCCAGGGCAGGACAATATCCGGGGACACTTTATTTTCCCGATAACGGAAGATTAGGGACAACCTGGTATATCCCTCAAAATCTTTTGGATAAAGGTGCTGCAAAAGTATTTGTGGAAACCAAAATCTACAATCCATTGGTAGATACGCTTAAACTGGAAGTCAGCGAAGAGCCTCAGCAAGCCATGGATTATTACCTTTTGCCGAAGAAAGAGACATATGGGGTAACCGGGCAGCCTCCCTTTATTAAAATACCAAGATCGGTAGCTTCCCCTGCGAATCCTGCCAATTTTAAGGTCAGGATCCTGAATCTGTCTGCTAAGGTTCTTCCTGCGCAGGGAATGGAAGACCTGATGGGACCAATGAGCCTGACCTGGGCAGATGGGACGTCAGTAAGTGATAAAACCAATAATATCCCTCCGGGTCAGTATTCGGAATACATAGAGCTTCCTTATGGTACTGCCCAGCTAAAAGTACTGACGCAAAATGGTATTCAGATTTCTGGTGCGGGACCGGATGTCTTGGATGCGGCAACATCAACGATATTCGGTACTACACTGACTTATGCTCCGGTAAAAACCTATGCACCTGGTGGAGTTTATACCATTGTGGTGGCAGCAAGGGAATTTGAAATTCCTTACAGAGATGGCAATCCTGGAGAAACAGTGAAAGGATATCAAAATGCATTCCGCATCATCAATGACATCTCCGAACCTTTGAACCTGAGTTATGGGAGGGTTCAGGCTGTAAATGCGGTTCCGGGTACCACAGGAATGAAAGTGTTAATCAATGGAAAAGTGCTGGATGGTCCGATGAATTATGCGACAAATACTGCGTATCAAAGCCTGATTGTTGGTGGATATCAGATTGAGGCAGTAGATGCTTCGGGTGCAGTTCTGGCTACAAAATCCTTCCAGCTGGATGCCAATACCAATTTCTCTTTCTGGGTTCATCCGGATGCAGAGGGGAAAACTATGATCAGTGCCATTGCCAATGATTTGAGTGGGATATTTGTCGGGGAAGCGGGAGATGATGCTTCTTCAGCACGATTTACACGGGAATATCCTTTCGGTATTCGCTTCCTGAACCTTTGTCCGGACGTTCCTTACCTCACCCTGACAACAGATAATGCACAGGCATTTTCCAGTTTGTACGGATTTAATACCGTTGCCGTGAATAACCTGAGGCCAGGGATTGCACCTACGGTGGCCCCATATATCAGGCCTTACCAGGATGCCAGACCTTACCAGATTATGGCCTTCCGTTCTTCACCTTCAGTGGTTCCGGGAACCTGGGCAAGTGACATTCCGGTGCTGACCGGCAAAAATCTCATCGCCAGACCAGAATTGTATGTGAGGGGAGAATTGCCCAATCATGAACCTGGTTTTTATACCATCGCATTGGTGGGAAGCACAAAGGCCCCCGCAGGGAGTGCCGGAAAAGCAAAAATGATCATTGTGAAACACAATAAATAGAAGCGTTATGGCACAATTAAGATTACAAAATATACTGTTCTGCGCTGCGGTCCTCCTGCTTTTTGCCAGCGGCTGCAGTAAAGTCGATTATGCAAAAATAGACGATCCTGCTTATTTAAGGGTCTTCAATAACCTGAACTATGTTGTCGGGCTGGAGAATAAAGATGAAGAAGTTCCCTTTCTGACCATGTTGATTGATCCGGAAATGGATAAAGACGGAATACCGGTCAAAGCAGGGATTAAAGGAGATTTTCTGGATCAGCGGGAGCCTTATGCACCCCCATATCCTTCTCATGTGGGCAGCAGCACTTCTTACAAAAATCCTGAATATCCGGGAAAGGAAAATGTTCTGGTAGGCCCTGTACTAAACGGCTTTGACCTGAGCAGCTGGGCGCAGATCCCTTCAGGAAAACACCGGATTGTATTTATGTTCCGTCCGGTAAATAATGTGCCCTTCTTTAATCTGGAATCCCGTTTGAAGCAAAAAGTATTGATTGATACCACCATTATGCTGGATTCAAAAGAGGTGTATACGCTACACATCCTGCAGAAGAATTTCCAGACCAAGAAGAACGGGGTCTACCTGAGAAAGGAAAATTTTCATAAGCTCTCTTTATCAGATTCACTGGTTTACGTGAATTTCTATAACATGAGTGCCAAAGGGTTTCAGGAATCTAGTAACGACCTGAAAGAAGCGAATAGAAAATCAGGTTCATTGAGGTATGGGATCAAGGACAATATGAACATTTTTCAATCGCTGTTCACAAGTGAGAAAACGATGCTGAGTCCGGTTTATTCCAGTACCTATAAGTTTATGGGACAGCTGACAAGGAATTCTGAAGTGCTGGAAGTGAGTAAGTATTACAGCTTTCCACTCTTCGCCGATCCTAAATCAAATGGGATATACACCAATATCTGGCAACGTTTTGACCTGATGGCGCTGGGTATGAATCCTGCAAATAATCCATATGAACCTTATCTCATGAATACCGAAGGGAACTGGGCCCCGATCAACTGCATGGTTGATGGTAAATCGCAACTGGAAGGAAATGACAACGGAGCACAGTTGCCGAACATGATTATAAACATTCATTCAGGGAAATACAATCCCCGCTCTTTTGCAACGGTGAATACGATTGAAATTGTAAACGGTAATGTTTACCTGACTACGATTCAGAGAAAATATGCCCCACCTATCTATTAACAATGCAGATCAGATTCTAAAAATATGCTAATGAACACTAGAAAATCAATAACACAGTCATTACTCCTGATCCCCGTATTCTTGCTGCTGGTGCTCCAGTCCTGCAAGCACAATGATCTGGAAATTGAAAAGGAAAATGAAAATTTCAGGCTGGCGACAGATTTTATAAAGAACAATTATGACATGACCCTTTTTTACGCCGCAGTGGAAAAGGTCGGACTGACAGAGAAATTGAGAGAAAACGGACCTTTTACCTTATTAGTACCTAATGATGCTGCCTTCCGGGAACTGGGCATCAACCGTCCTTCAGATTTTAATAAAATGAATCAGGATAGTCTTAAGAGTCTTGTGGAAAGACACATTCTGAGCAGACGGCTGCTATTTAGTGATGTGCCGCACAATGGCGTGGATGTACGTTATGCAACTCTGGCAGGAACAGAGGTGTACACTTCTAAGGCGGGGTATGCTCCTGGAAATGCTGCTTTCGCTGCTAATGACCTTTATTTCAATGGCTCTCCGGTAACACGTAAGGATGTGACACTGGCAAACGGAACTTTGCATATGCTCAATAAGGTGATGAAATATACGCCTGCGATGACCATTCAGGCCTGGTTATCTGCCCGTCCGAAGTACAGCATTTTTGTAGCAGGTTTAAAGAAATTCGGATTCTGGGATCAGTTGGCCACAGCCGGACCATTCACGGTATTTGCCCCGGATAATGATGGTTTGAAAGCAAAAGGGATTACCGAAGCTTCAATTGCCGAAATGGATGCACAGTTATATCATGGGACACGTTTGTTTGGCAGTTATATTCTGCCTAAGAGCCATTTCTTTCTTTCAGATTTTGAGGTGTTCAGAGTCAATAATGGTCAGGAGTTTCTGGCCAAAAAGATTGATAATGATACCTGGTTTTCATATGTGTCTACAACGAAAAACTTTTTTACAAAAGCGATCACTGGAACTATAAGCCTGAGAACTGCACCTTCCTATCCCAATGTCATCTATGGAAATGCAGGAGCCAAAGTTCCGGCCTCATCAGATCACCTGTTTGATAACGGGGTGCTGCACGAAGTAAAAGGGGTGTTGTTGTTACCCGGACAAGCCTTAAAAAATTGATAAAATTAAAGACAAAACAGATGAAATCAATTCATATACTTACTTTTTGCCTGGTGTTTTTTACACTGGCATCCTGTAGAAAAAAAGAGTTTATGCCCGAAGTGGAGGGGCAACCGGTTCCACATCCGGAAATGACGGCCAGCCTGAAAGATGTGCTGAATACTTCTCCTTATACCATATTCAAAGCCGCCTGGGAGCGGAGTAATATGGATAAGATCATAAAAGAAAAAGGAGAACGGGCAAGCTATACGATGCTTGTGCCTACAAATGATGCTTTTATTGCTGATGGGCTAACCATGGAGAAAATCAACAGCATTGAACCGGCTTTATTGGATAGTATCTTGCTTTACCATACGCTAACCGGAACATTCAATCCTGAAGATGAGAAAGGGAGGGCAGATAATTATCCTGGGAAATCCCTGCTGCAGAATCCGTTTCTAAGGGTAAAAGCACCCTTTTCAGGCTCAGCTTTAGCTGCTCCTTATTTTTACCTTCAATACCTGAAAGTGAGTGGTAATGAGCTTTTTGTGAACGGTAAAAAAGCAGGGGCCGGCGCTGCTGTTCTGGCGAAAAATGGAGTGATTTTGCCTGTCAGCCGTGTTTTACATAAGCCAACAAAGACGATTTTGCAGGTGCTGCAGGAGGATGGCCGTTTCGGAATGTACCTCGACCTGACTGCCCGTACAGACGCTTTGTTTGCAGAACTGACTTACGGAAATTTTCAGCATGATTTTACAGCGGGTTTGAAGGTGAGTGAGATGGGAGATTTTAACATTACTTTTCATTCCATCTTTGCCATCACGGATGATGCTTTTCGTAAGGCAGGCTACAATACTGTAGATGAAATGATGGAATTGAATAACCGGAATCCCTTGCCTTATGTCGATTGGGATACCTATGCCGTAAAAGGTGGATTGGTAACCGATACTTTAGTGGGGTACCACAGATGGGGGACCTTCTTTTCTCATGATGAACCAAACGCAGGCCGGGGTACTGCCAATGTTACTAATTTCTACTCCAATGATTTAAATAATACCGTATTGGGGGATTATACGCTGGTACTTGGAGGTTTCCCAACCCCATTTCCTGCCTACAAAATGCCATTGGATTTCAATAACGAAGGCGGGGTCATTAAAGTAAAAGTGAAAGGATCAGATTATCCCGCTGCAAGTGTCATCGAATCGGATATCAATACGATTATGGGACCAGTGCATGTCGTAGACCGATTGTTACTGCCCAAGGATTTCAAATTGTAATTCCCGGATATACACGAATGATTTAACATGAACGCAATGAATAATTTAAAATATATCCTGTTGCCTGTACTCGCTTTAAGTATGAGCTTGTTCAGCTGCAAAAAAGAAGAGAAATCTTCTTCAGGAAAAGACAGCAATAAAATCAGCGCTGTAGTTGCAGATAATTTTAACTTATCTGTATTCAGTACAGGGCTTAACCGTAGCGGATTAAAAGCAAAGATGCAGGAAACAGGGCCTTTTACGGTAATCGCTCCTTCGGATGATGCTTTTCTCAAAGCTGGTTTTGCAAATCCGGTAGCAATTCTTAGCGCAGAGCCTTCGCGGGTTTCTGCAATTATGAACTACCACGTGCTAAACGGAACTTATGAACTGAATAAACTACCCTTCCTGTTTAATCAGGAAATCCGTTCCGCAAACGGTGGGAAACTATTTGTTACCCGTTGGGTAAAGGGACCGGATACCGTGCTGACCATTAATGGCTCTAAAGTCTTGTCGCAAAATATCAGGGCTTCCAATGGACTCATTCAGGTAGTAGATCAAATGCTGGAACCTTATACACATGAACTGGTAACAGAAGCGATTGCATCCGACAGAGACCTGAGTTTATTTTATCAGGCCATTCAAAGAGCAGGATTGATGGAAGTTCTGAACAGCAAAGGTCCCTTTACTGTATTCGCTCCTGAAAATGCGGCGATGACGGCTTATGGATTATCGAGTCTGGAGGCCATCAACGCATCTGATCCGGCAAAGCTTGCGGCCTTGATGCGCTACCATATCATTACAGACCGTCGGTTTGTACATGATTATATCCTCAGTACAGGCGTAACGGCAAAAAGTGATCAAACGATGATCGACGGGAATTCCATTCAGATAGAGCTGATTCCAAACCCGAATGTTCCGGGTGGTTTTACCGGAATCCGCCTGAAAGGAACAGGGAATACCGCCTTCATCACCTTAAAGAAACAGGACGTACTTACAGGAAATGGCGTGCTTCATACCATTACAGGCATGTTGAAAATCACCCAGTAATTAAAAAATAAGATTTCAGAGATGATTTTAAATAAGATACTCAAAAAAATAAGTGTACTCCTGATGTTGATGCTGCCTTTTGCGGCAATCGCGCAGGAGACCAGTGGTACCCTGAACGGGACAGTTTATGATGCCGGCGGACAACCTTTGCCTGGTGCTTCGGTGATTGCCATTCATCAACCTTCAGGGACCAAATATGCCACCTCGGCCGATGGAAAGGGGAGATATTATTTACCCAACCTTCGCATTGGAGGGCCTTATTCCGTAGAGGCGGCTATGATCAGCATGAGAACGGATAAAAAAGAGGGGATTACGATTCGTCTTGGTGCTGCGATATTGTTAAATTTTGCACTGAGCGATCAAACCCAGCAATTGGGAGAAGTGGTGATTAAAGCGACCAAGAGAGGAGCGCAGGCCAGTACTTATGGAACAGGGAAAAATATCAGCGCCGATCAGGTGAGGAATATGCCTACAGTTTCCAGAAGTCTAACCGATATTACCCGTCAGGTGCCGCAAGCGAGTAAGGACAATAGTTTTGGTGGAACAAACTTCCGTTACAATAACGTCACGATCGATGGTGCAATCAATAACGATGCAATTGGTTTCAGTCCATCTTTAGGCGGGCAATCAGGAACTTCAGGTATGGCAGGAAGCTCTACCCGAACTAATCCGGTATCCCTTGATGCGATCGAAGACATGCAGGTATATCTGGCCCCTTACGATGTGAAAATAGGCAACTTTACCGGTGGTTCGGTTAATGCAGTGACCAGAAGTGGGACAAACACCATTAACGGATCTGTATATGGTTTTGGCCGTAACGCTGCCCTGACCGGCAACGACAAGGTGGGGACACTAGGTAAAATGAACAGTGATTTTTATGATTATCAGGCAGGTTTTCGTGTTGGATTCCCCATCATCAAAAATAAACTTTTCTTCTTTACCAATGAGGAGTTTACTCGTCGTAGAGATCCTTTACAATTGTTGGCAGGAAGAGCAGAAACGGCTCATATCATGACGGGAGATGATGCAAAGGCGATTAGTGCAGCTAATTTCCTTAATGCAGGTACTGCAGGCGAATTTAACACGTATTCAAAATCACGTAAGTTCTTTAACCGCCTGGACTGGAACATCAACGATAAGCATCAACTGGCGATCAGGAACAATACCATCGTTTCTGAAGCCACTCATATGGACCGTGATCAGCAGGATTTCAGGTTCAGCAGCATGGCCTTTTTGCAGAAAAATAACCAAAGTTCTACTGTGGCTGAATTAAAAAGCAGATTCAGTAATAACTTCTCAGGGAATTTGCTGGCTGGTTATACGATGGTCAACGATTCCAGAGATCCCATGGGTGATCCGAGCCTGCCACAGGTACAGATCGCCGGACGTACTCCAGGTACAACCATCTATTTAGGAACAGACCGTGAGGCCAGTATCTTTGACATGAAGCAAAGAACACTCGAACTGACCGCCAACCTGAACTGGAACCTGGGCAAACATACCCTCACCCTGGGTACCCACAACGAGTTTTATAACATTAGTTATGGTTTTGTGAACGCATGGAACGGAAGGGTAGACTACCTGAGCATCGACGATTACCTGAGCAACAATCCATATCGGGTACGCGGAGCATATGGTTACCATAACAACAACAGAAACGAGCTTCTGAATCATCCGGCGGCAAAATTTAATGTAAATCTGTATAGTCTGTATTTTCAGGATGAAATCCGTGTTTCGGATAAGCTAAAGGTGATTCCGGGGCTTAGGGCTGATATGGCACACCTGCCGGAAAAGCCACAGTTAAGTGATAAAACACGTACGGCTCTTGACGATCCTTTTTTTGGACGTACGTATACCTATACCCCATTAAAAAGGATTACCAATGACTTCCTGAATAAGGTACAGCTCTCTCCAAGAGTAGGATTCAGGTACGACTGGATGGGCGATCAGAGTTTGATTTTGAGAGGTGGCGCAGGTTTGTTTACGGGTAGGATCCCAATGGCATGGTTAGCTTATGCTTTTTACAATACAGGGGATAGCTTTGGTGGTTTCGATCAGAAAGCAGATCAGAAACCTTTTGTACCAGGTAGCAATCCTTTAAAAGGAGGACCAAATGGAATCGCAGATTTTATTCAGGAGAATGGTGCAGTGATCAATAATCCCAATAGTGGAAAAACCCAGGTTGACCTTATAGACAATGGATTTGTGATGCCTCAGGTACTAAGAACAAGCTTAGGGATAGATTATACAACTCCTGGTCAGTGGAAATTCGGACTGGAAGCGATCTATACCAAAAATATCAAAGATGTGCTTTTTCAGCAATTGAATGTGCAGGATAATCCTACTTATTATGGATATGATAAAGCACAGCAGCAACCGGTTTACAGCGGAACAGTAGATCAACGCTTTTCCAATACTTATCTGTTGAGCAATACGAGCAAAGGATACCGATACAGTCTGACTGGTAGCATCAGCAAAAATATTGCTGAGGTGTTGCAGGCTTCGGTTGCCTATACTTACGGACAGTCTAAAGATTTGTCGAACGGTGTGCGTAACTCTATGGAATCGAACTGGCAATTGAATCAGTCTTTGGTACCTAACAATCCGGTATTGGCCAATAGCAATTTCGACATCAGACATCGCATTGTGAGTACCATCAGTTACAATAAAATATGGAATAAAGCAGGAAGAACGAATATTTCCTTATTCTTCAGTGCGCAATCCGGCAGCCCATTCACTTACGGTATTGTAAACAACAGTATCCAGGGCTTACCACAACAGGTGAGTCTGGCTTATATTCCGACCAGAGAAGAGAGTCTCCGTTATTTTGGGGATAGGAATACCGGTGGGATGCTCCATACTGCCCAACAGCAAGCCGATGCTTTTAATGCATATATCGATGGAGACGATTACCTGAGCAGCAGAAGAGGACAGTTGACAGAAAGAAATAAAGGGAGGACACCATGGAACCTGCAGGCCGACCTGCATCTTTCTCATGATTTGTATGTCACAGGAGATAAAAAAAGATTCATCACCCTGACTGCAGATGTGATGAACCTGACCAACCTGATCAGCAAAAACTGGGGCATACAATATTTCTCACCCAATACTTTCAACTCTACTTCCAGTGTTGGATTAACTCAGGAGTTATTTCCACCCCAGCAAAATCCGGGTGGATATCCTTTGTACCAGTTTAACGCACCTGGTAAGCCCTATAGTGTGGATTATTATGGTTCAAGAAGTCAGGTGCAATTTGGTTTAAGATATACTTTTTAAGCAATGAAGATGAAGTTACATGTAAAGAATATAATGAAAAAAGGAGTGTTCGGTTTCGGCCTGCTGCTGCTGATGCTGTCTGCCTGTAAAAAGGACAAGACCGAGATCATCAGGGAGCCTTTAAAAGTGACGGATTATTATCCGAACAGTGGAAACCAGGGGACATTGGTTACAGTAGAAGGCACTGGATTCAGTAGTAACCCCTCGGATGTTTCGGCTACATTCTCAGGTACCCCTGCAGATGTGCTGAGTGCAACTGCAACGGAGATCGTGTTAAGGGCGCCACAAAAAGGAAGTACAGGTGAGATTGTCATGAAAGTAAACGGTGAGACTTTGAATATTGGCCGTTATACTTATCAGGAGTTAAGTGTGCAGCGGATTAGTCCTGCCAACGGTGCTGCCGGAGCACATATCCGGATTTCAGGAGCAGGGTTCAGCAGCTTAAAAGGTCCGGCAGAAGTATTGATTAATGGAAAAGCAAGTATTGTGGTAAGCGCTTCAGATACGCTTTTGGTGGTGGAAGTTCCTGCTAAAGTAGGAACCGGACCTGTAAAAGTAAAGGTAGACGGAAAGGAAGCTACAGGACAGATATTTAAGTATCAGGCGATCGCAGGTATCAGTCCGTTAACCGGAGGTAAAGGGACTCAGGTGAGGGTTACCGGAGAGGGTTTTGAAGAGCTCGCGGAAGGGAATTATGTAGATTTTAATGGTATCCCCGCATTGGTGAAAGAAGCCAGTGCAACATCGCTATTGGTGATTGCTCCTGCAGAAGTAGGAACAGGACCATTATCGGTAACGATCAATAAGCAAAAAGTAGCCGGACCCATATTCACCGTTGTTCCCCCACCAGTGATCGAGACCGTTTCTCCCCTGAGCGGTCCCGGAGGTTCGGTCATGACCATTGTCGGAACTACTTTCAGTACTGTTCCGGAAGAGAATAAAGTGAGCATTAACGGAAAACTCATTCCGGTAACTACTGCTACAGCAGGAAAATTGACTTTAACGCTTCCCGGAAATACCGGAAATGGAAGAGTGGTGTTAAGTGTGAATGATCAGGTGGTGCAGGGACCTGAGTTTAAGGACCAGTCGCTGGGAATCAATAAACTGAGTCCTGAAAATGGCCTTGCAGGAACTAAAGTGACCATTACAGGTACAGGGTTTAATGCCATTGCAGCTCAGAACATGGTGACTTTTAATGGGGTATCTGCAACAATAATCAGTGCTACGGAAACTGAAATTGTAGTTAAGGCTCCTGTGGGTTTAAGTACAGGTCCTCTAAAGGTGATAAATAATGGTGCTGAGGCCATCGCACCGACTCTCTTCAGTAGGGCAGGAGTGGTGACTATTGCAGGAGGACTGGGAAATAAAGACCTGGATATTTCGGCTTACCGGTCAGGCAGTCTGGCGATAGACCGTCATGGAAACGTTTTTGTATTGGAAGTAGAAAAGAGCAGGATCAAGAAAATCAGTCCTCAGGGAGTGGTTACTTTATTTGCCGGAAGCCCTACCGGCGAGCGGGGAAACAAGAATGGAAAAGGAACTGAAGCCTTATTTAATTTCGGTGCAAATCCGGGGATGGATATCGATGCAAATGACAACCTCTACATTAGTGACGGTAACCTGAGTGTCAGAAAGGTTAGCCCTCAGGGAGAGGTCAGTAATTTTGCAATAGGCCTTGGAAATATCAATAAACTGGCATTTGACAGTCGTGGGATACTGTATGTCCTTGGGTCCTTTAACGGAGCCTGGAGAATCAATCCTGAAGGTTTGAGGACCTCGATTAACACCAATGGAATGTCTGACAATTCCCGGCCGGTGATCATCGACAATATGATTTACAAGTTAAACAATGAGGGTTATTTCATTGATGCGTTTAATTTAACGACCAATAATAACCTCTATCGTGTTATTGGCGCAAATTATGGCTATGCAGATGGTATTGGTCAGGCCGCAGCTTTTGCCAGCATCAATGGTATGATTGCTGATGGTAACGGTGACCTCATCATTGCAGATGCGGGGAATGTTGCAATCAGGAAGGCGAATTTGCAAACTAAAGAAGTCAGTACGATTGTCAAATTCAAAAGCGGACAGGCAATAGATGGCAGCTTTTCGGAAGCTTCAGCGGGTAATATCGGTGATGTGATCGTAGATAAAGAAGGAAATATCTATTTTATTGACAACAGCAACAATGCAGTAAGAAAGATTTTTCTTAAATAAATTGATACGTTAAGTTTTCCTTGTACCGGGTCTGGCGAAAGCCAGCCCGGTTTTTTTGTGTCTGATGTAAAATGCACTTGCCCTTTATAGAATTTTACAAGGTGATGCCGGAGATAAAGCGTCCGGTGTGAAAAGAAGAAAAAGAGGAGACTTTGTCTTAGTTTTAAACGTTGAAAATTGCGTCTAATTTATTGAACATCTTGATCCAGCTCTGGTAAGCTCCACTTTGTTTGGCGGTGGCTTCAGCAACGGTTTGGTGTACAGAAACTGAGGTTTGATTTCCAATTGGTTTAAAGGTAACAGTAGTCAGGATCTCTTCCGGCCAGTCTTCTGCTTTTCCTGCTTCTACAGAACGCAGCGTATGTCCTGCTTCATTTGTTAGGATCATAGAAAAGACCAGCCTTTCCGGAGCAACAACTTCCTGGTAAGTGCCCATAATCCAGCATTCTCCATGAACCGGGTCATGAATACAGGAATGAAAACTGCCTCCTTCTTTTACAGTAATGGATTTAAATTCAATGGTACAGCCATCTGGGGCATACCAATGTTTCAATTGCTCCGGATCTGTCCATGCTTTGAATACCATTTCCGGTGAAGCATTGAAAAGATGGCTGATGAGCAATTCTTTTTCTTTCTTATTTTGTTCCATGGTCTTTGGTTTTGATTTCGTTTAAGTAATTATCCAGTTTTTCAAACTTGTTAATCCATTGTTTTCTGGACTGTTCTACCCAGTCGGATACTTCATTGAGTTTGCCAAGCTGGACTTCGCAGTAGCGTTCCCTTCCTCTTTGTGTGATCACTACCAGGCCACATTCTGTAAGGATCTGTATGTGTTTGGAAATGGCCTGCCGACTGCTGTTAAAGGTCTCTGCTATGGCATTCAGATTCATCGCTCCCTGAGCAATCCTTTCAATGATTTCTCTTCGGGTTGGATCTGCGATGGCTTGAAATACGTCTCTTCTTGTTTTCATTGTGCAACTATATGGTTGCAAATATAAATGCAATCATTTAGTTGCGCAAATTTTTGTGGAAATAATTTAAGAGCTATATATCCTGATCTATCTCCGCAACGATCATGATATGGGGGCTCAGGGAAAGTAAATCCGGATCTGATTCGATCAAAGCAGTGAGTTTTAACAGGCGTTCCCTTTTATCGGGTATGGCCCAGCCCTCAAAGAATTTTGAGTCCAGCCATGCAATCCCTTCTACCGCTGTGATGCCGCATGATTTAAATCCTGCCATCTCAAATTCCATAGTAAGTTCCGCCGGTTTGTGAAAATAGGCCTGTGCCAGCATTCCGGGAAATTCAGCAGGAGGGTGATGATTACCGCTGCTGAGTTGTTGCTGACACATGTAAAATACTTCTGGCTGATGAATCATTCCATTTTGCAGGGCTGCCAGGGTAAAAGCGGCATGGGTAATGGCAAAGGCAATCACTGTTCCCCCGATCTTTAAAATCCGTCCGGCCTCTTTAATCGCAGCGATGCGCTCCTGTTGTTCCTGTAAATGATACAAGGGGCCATGAAGGATCACGATATCCACTGAATTGGATTCAATAGGTAGTTTCCGGGCTTCCGCCTGTATACAATGGAAGCTTCTTTTCGATTTTTGTGCTCTTTTAAGCGCTTGTTGTATATGTTTTTCTACCGGATCTATGAGGATGACCTGATGTCCCAGCCCTGCAAGCCAACTGGCATAATGGCCTGTTCCTCCTCCAATATCGGCGATAACTGCCGGAATTGGAGGAAGGTGTCTGTTGATCAGTTCTTTGTTTCTTAAAAATTCGAATGGTCCTAATCCGCTTTGAAGTCTGGTTTCTTCTGAACTTTGGGTATAGAAATCCTGTATTGATATTTCGATCATATTTGCTTTATAAAAAAATACATAGTGATTTAAGGGCCATCATTTAGAGATGATAGCTGGAATAGCGGTAAAGGGTACCACTATCAGAATGGATTATTTATAAAGCGATTTTAATAGCACAAATATATCATCTTTTCAAAGATAGCAGCAGTGTTTCTTAAAAAGGCCGTTATGCTTTTTAAAGGACAGAAGATGGAACAACTCATAGCCCGGCGCAGTTTTTTATTAACAGACAGATCTCCAAGTAATAAAGGGATTTAAAATCTTCAATTTTAATTGTAGGTTTACAATTGACCGCTTATATTTACATTTGCGTAGTAATTATTAATAAACTTTCAATATAGTTGAGCTACGATGATTTTGGATTGCTGTTAATTAGGTTAATAATTGTTTTCTATCAGGTAGGAGTTTGATGAAAAAGTTTTATATAAAGGAAAATAGGAAAGTTTATCACGTTCATCAGTTGATGGAAGGGGTAGATTTATTTAAAATTGAGGAGAATGATTGTATTTATGAGGTTTTTAGGTCTCGTGCAGGGGACTGGAAACTTTTATATCACCTGCCTGGTTCCCGGGAATTGCCCCTTGCTTCCCTTGCTCAGCGCCTTGATCTGGAAATATTTGGGTTTCAGAAGTCTGAATCAAAGAATTAACATTATTCGTTTAAGAACAAAACCTGTCCTTTGGCATTATCTTTGGAGTAACTCTGCGTTAAAAGAGACCAGGCTATTATCCCTATAATGCGAGCTAAAACATCTAAATTCTTTATTTTTTTTTGTTTTACTATTTCCAAACGCATTAAAAGGACCATTTTGGGGTAAATGAGGGTTCTACAATAACATTATTTAATAAATTTATTTGAAAACAGGAGCTATCCGGATCAGCTGATGCTGGCTGGAGATGTGAATTGCTTGCAGACCTGTTTTTAGGTAATAAGATGTACCAAATATTAAACAAACATATATCTGTTCTGTTGGGAGGTGCGTAATTGCATGTATAAGCCCCCAAGACAGAATGTTTAAATAAGAATAGAGATAAACCGACTATGGAAAAGAAACTCATCACCGAGATCAACATTGAAGACAAACAAATTCTTCATTTCGCCTCTTTTAGCCTGCAACAAAAATTTAATGCCCATCATTATTTCGAGCTGAAGTTTAACCACGATCAAATGGGCCTACCCGGATTGGTTAATTTAAATGACAGCAGGGATTTTGTTGGTAAAACCCTTACCGCTTCTTTTGGATTTTATGAAAATAAGATGCAGCAGTTTGCCGGACTGGTAACTAAAGTAGAGCTGGCACAAAGCCATGGTTATCATGGAGTGCTGATTGTGAGTGGGTACAGTCCTACGATATTAATAGACCGGGGTGCTGATCTGGGTTCATATCTGGACAAAGACCTGAATGAAATTGTAAAACTGGCGACTCAGGATACGCCACAGAATGATCTGAAACTGGTGGTCAATGCCAGCAGAAGGACCCCGCTTGATTATGTGATTCAGTATCGTGAAAGTGATTTCAATTTTCTAAACCGGTTATCGGGCGAATACCATGAGTGGTTTTATTATGATGGTCAGCAGCTGAATTTTGGCAGACCGGATAAACAGGAAGAAGTAGACCTTTTCTACGGCCGTGATGTACTGAATCTGCAATATGCGATGGAAGTTGCACCGATAAAAAATAAGCGTTTTGCTTATAATCCCCAGGTAAATGAAATCCTGCAAAGCGAAAGCACAGGCAGTACCAATGGGACACCAGACCTTACCCATGCGGTGAACGCTTCTAATGCAATGTACAGTAAAACGTATAATCAACATTCTTCTATACGCGTAGATACCAACAATGACATTAAAAATCATGTAGAAAATGAAGAGAAAGCCAATATCAGCGAACTGTTAAAAGTGACTGGTGGTGGCGACAATGCGCAGTTGTCTATTGGTTCTATAGCAGAGATTACCACGAGCATGAAACAGGGGTTGGACTTTGTAACAGAAAGCCTTGGTAAATTCCTGATCACAGAAGTTCAGCATACCATAGATGGAACCGGTAAATACCGCAATACCTTTGTAGGCCTGGTTTCCAGTACAGAACGTATCCTGGTAAAGGATTATGCAAAACCTCTTGCGGATATGCAACTTGCAGATGTGCTGGATAATCATGATCCACAGAACCAGGGACGTATAAAAGTTAAATTTAAATGGCATTGCGAAACCAATGATCCAACCGAATGGCTAAGGGTGGTGAGCCCAAATGCAGGTACGGGCGACAGAGGTTCAAACCGTGGCTTTTTTGCCATTCCTGAAAAAGGGGATCAGGTGATGATCGCCTTCGAGGAAGGGAATATCGCACGTCCGGTAGTGATCGGAAGTGTGTATAACAGCAGTAATGTAGACAGTAGTCCCCAAATAAAAAACCATTTAAAAAGCCTGACCACCAGAAGTGGCCATTTGGTGGAATTTGATGACGATCCCAATACTCAGGGGATTAAAATCACCGACATTCATAGCAATATCATTCATATTGATACGAAGGGTAATAACATCACCATTACGGCATTGGAAAACATGAGCCTGAATTGTAAGAATATGCAGATCAATGTTCAGGAGGATATGACTGTTCAGGTGGGGAAAAACCAATCTGTTAATGTGGGACGTGATATTGCTACTAATGCAGGGAATAACTATTCCTTAACTGCCCTTGGGGATGTTTCCGAAACTTCAAATAACAGAACAGAGCTGGCGACCAAAGATTTTAAGCGCCAGGCGCAGATTTCAAATGAGGTTGCTGCTGAAGTGAGCATGTTTAGTTCTAAAGAGAACATGACGATGCAGAGTGGCAAGATTGTGGAACTCAACAGTGCAGAAAAATCAAACTTATTCTAGTATGGCAATTACCAAACAAGCGAAGAATATAAATATCGAAGTATTGCAGAAGTATGAGCTGTTCGTTGTGAAAAAAATGGAAAAGATTGTACATCAGATGAATGTAGAAGCAACCTCCGGAAACCTGACTTTAGGGAGTATAAAGAAAATCGTATCAAGCGGAAATAAATAATGGTCTTTAAAAAACACAAATACTTCTTACTTGCTTTCCTGATGATGGCGGTAGCAGGTTGTAAAGGACAAAAAATGGAAGAGAAATTTAATTGGCTGGGTACGGTGTCTGCACCGGAAGAATACCCAATGGAGGTATATAAAGGAGCGCTGATTGCAGAAGATTTTACCTATGGTTTTGATATGATCTGGGGAACGCAGAATACAGGATGGGGGGTGAACGGAGGGGTAATGAGCGTTTCCACGCAGCAAATGGCTGCCCCGGATTCGCTGAAGTTTACCTGGCTCTCCCTTACAGAGAAAAAGTTTTATACCGGTAGCTGGAAACTGGACAAGGAGAAAATTGCCAGACTGTTCAGGGAAGGGTATGTGAATGATATGAATCAAAAAAAGGAGACTTATACCATGGTTAAAGTTGGTTTGGCACCCAAAGGACGGGTGATGGTATGGTTAACTGGTTCCGGATTTCAGACAGAAGTAGGGGCTTTTCTGGCTCATGATACTACTATTACTGCAGATATGGCCTATGACAATGCAAAGTATATGTTTAAGCCTGGCTTTGTGGAAGGTGTGCTGAATAATGAAAGGATTATGAAACCGGAAATAAAGGCAAGAATAGCACAAAAGGGATATCCTGATCCGGATATTTATGCTGTTTATAGGGAACGTTATCAATGGCGTCCGGAAATTCATTTGCCGGACGGTGGAAAAGCAAGTCTTTTTTTTTACAGCTATTTAAATGGAGAAGAAGAAACCCGTTTTGGAGAAGAGCTGGTTAGTAACCCTTATCAATCCAGAGCCACCCCAAAATACATCACCCTGATCTGGAAAGATAAAACGGGTAAGAAAAATGGTTTGGGAATAGAGCCTTTTGATGAAGATGAAGTGCTTGCGGCTTTTAAAAAACTTGGAAATACAGGTAATATTGATCTGGTGATCAAAATCAACAGCAGCAATACCAATGCAGTTGTTTCTCTGAAAAACAATAAGGAAGAGATCCCGCTTAGAAAAGGAAAAGTAGACATTACTGAAAATTTGGATTGATATGACAAGTGTTCAATTGGGTGCTTATACTCCCGTAGAGGATAAGACGGAATATATAGATATTACCATCGGAATATTTTTCGACGGAACAAAGAACAGCATGGCGAATACCAATGAAAGAATAGGGAATACCACAAACTTTCAGAAGTATGGAGCTGATGATGATGAAAGTAGTTATTACAACGACTGGTCTAATGTGGCGCGGCTTTGGGATGGTTATGATAAAGCCACAAGGCTTTACATTGAAGGAATCGGGACAGAGGACCGAAAAGAAGACAGTACAATTGGATACGCTTTCGGATCAGGGCCTACAGGAGTAAGAGGGAAAGTGAAAATAGGTTGTGAAAGACTTGCATCCGAGGTGATAGGACCAGCAATCAGGAAGAACAAAAAGGCCAAACTGCGTTACATTACTTTCGATGTGTTCGGTTTTAGCCGGGGAGCTGCGGCGGCAAGGAATTTTGTTTATGAAATTACTAAATCAGAATATAAACCAAATCTGATCCCTCATCCGAAAACAGAAGATGTGACCAAAACGGATGCTTTCGATGACATCACTCAGCTGGACATTTTGCCTGCATGTGGGCATTTGGGACTGAAGTTGTCTCAATCCGGAATTAATATTAAGCCTAATCAGATCATGATCCGCTTTCTAGGTATTTTCGATACGGTATCTTCTTATTCAAAATACATCAGCCCTACACCGAACTTTGATGATGTGGACGAGCTTCACCTCAATGACATCAGAAAAGCACAGGCATTGGTGCATTTTACGGCAGAGAATGAGCATCGGGAGAACTTTTCTCTCACCAGGGTGGACTTTGGAAAGGAAAGGTCTTTTCCCGGGGTGCATAGTGATATTGGAGGGAGTTATGATTCCGGTCAGGAGGTGAAAAAAGAATTGGAAACTTCCTGGTTTTTGAAGAGCTCGCTGGACCCGTTTAAGGAACGGTTAATCGAGCAATGCTGGTATAAAGAGCATGAGCTGGAGGTGACGGGAGGTTTTGCTTACTGGGCATTAAAAGGAACGAGGAATCTTAAAAAGGAGTTCTCTTATATCCCGCTTCAATTTATGGCGGAGCTGGCTAAGAAGAATAAAGCAGAAGTGGATGTTGCAGCCACAGCACAGAAATACTCTATTGATGATGACGCTTTGCTGGTTAGGGTAAAAAAATACATGACAGAATATGTGATGGGTAACGGGGTTCCTTATACTTTCAAATCGCTGGTAGATCTGGATAAAAAATATAAAGGAGCAAAAATACCTGAACAACGGTATTCAGAATATCAAAAAGAAAGAACAGCACAGGAAGATCTGAGAATTCTAAGGAATAAATACCTGCATTGGTCTGCCCGCAGGGAAGGAATAGGTATGGATCCAAATTCAGATGGAAAACGGATTTATTATTAATCGTTCGTCGTATGGATATATTGTTTGACAATGTCATTGCTTTCCGCCCTCAGCCTAAAATTGGCCGGAGTTATGGGATCAGTATTAAGTACTTTGATGATTTAAGTTCGGAGGTAGTCAAACGGCTGGATTATCAGATTCATTTGTTTGTACAGCAGTATAAGAACCTGGACAATACCTGGCAACTGAGCTTCGATAAAGATGAATTGTTTATCAACCAGCATGAGCCTGATTTGGTGAGTGAACAACTGGCACATTTGGCAATGAAGGCTTTATTTCCTGTTAAAGTGGATGTGAATAGCAAAAATGAGGTGTTCCGGGGGATCGCAAACCATGAGGATATCCTGAAGAGGTGGGAGGAAACAGTCCTGAAAATGAATGATAAATATGAGGGAGATCTTGTAGAGTTGTTTATTGAAAAGATGTCGGAAAAAATAGGAAATAAGCATGAACTATTGCATGCACTGGCCAATGATATGTTCTGGCAGACATTTTTTCATCCTCAGTATTTTCGTTATGAACAGAACCTGAGTAAAGAAATGGTATTTGAATTTCCGGTTTTGCCTTATCAGCTGATCAGATTTAAGGGAAAACAATCTTTATCAGATGGTTACTCTTCACTTGGAACTTACAAAGTTGGCTTTACAGGAGAAGCGGAAATACCTGCCGGAACTCCGTATGAGGGAAGGGGTAATGGAAAGGCAAAAATGAAACTGGAGGCAAAGTTTGATTTAGATCAGAACGGTGGTTTGTTGAAATATGCGGTGATCAATTGGGGGATTGAGCAGCAAGATGGGGAGCATATCAGCAGGTCTAACCGGGTTCAGTTTTCAGCTTATGAAATTGCAACTGAAAATAAAATAAATAAAGAAGAGAACGGTGTAGAGAGAGCAGATGAACCAAAGGTGTCATCAGCAAAAAAAGGATTTTGGGAACGCATGCTGGGATAATCTAAACCTGGTAGTGCTAAATATTTGAACCGTATGTCGCAGAAGGAAATTGTAGTACAGGGAGCCACCTGCCAATGTCAGTTTGGTTTTCAAACTGATAAATTAAAGGTGCTTACCCAGAAAAAGCATTATGTTAACGATAAAGAGGGAAGTGAGAAGCTGATCGCTTCAGATAAGGATATCGGAATGACCTTTGAAAAGAACACCTTTGACAGGTGTAAGCTGCAGCCCACACCCGGAGGTTACCTGCCTTGTATTCCGGCACTTACCCAATGGACTAAACAATACCCTGACATGGTTCTGATCAATGAGGGAAAAGTACTTTTGGAAGATAGCAAAGGGATTTGTACCATTAGTGGTTCGCCGTGTATCTCTTTTGTGAAAACCGGTCAGAAAGGACAGCCTTCTCAGCAAAATGTAGACAATGCAGATGAAGCAACGCAATCTCAGGTGAACCCTATGGTGAATATGAAGGAGCTGAATAAGAAAGATCCATACCAATTTTTAAACGCTGAATAGTTATGCCAAGAGGAATAAAACATTGTTATTTTAAGACGAATGATGGACAGCCTTATCTGGTTGAAAAAGGCAGGATATATTATGTGGATGCCAATGATAAAATAGAATTCTATGTGGATGAAACCTGCATGGAAGAGGGGACAGTGAACAAAAAGACCAGTGTTTCAGGAGCCCGTTGGGCAATGATCTATCATGGTCTTTTTAGTGAGGTAGAAAAGATGGAGACCGGGACTTCCCTTTTGTGGGGGAATGTAGGTACGGGGTCAGAGGCGGTAAATAAATGGGGTATCGGGACAAGATATAAAACAGGAAGTAGTTTTAAGATTGCGCCTGTGGACAGCACTTATTATTATGGTTATGCGCAAAGGGTAGAACTTTTTAGTTACACCCCGGGATCTGGCTTCTACTTTTATGTAGTTCCTATCGCAAAACCAAGCATTAACTTTGCTTACTTTAACGATAGTGAAAAGGTAAGGCATTATGGGGAAACAATCAAGCTGTTGCTTTTGTATCATGGCTATAACCTGGACGACCACAACACTTATCTGACAAAAATTTATCTGCTGGATGAACAACAGGCAACTGGTCTGACAACAACCCGTGATTTTGAATCGAAAAACCTATGGAAAGAGGCGAAGAGTCTGATCATCAGCAGAACCGGAAAGTATAGCTACTTCGGCAAGGGGGCTGCTGGCAATGGGAATTTCAATTGTACGTTCAGTTTTAGTTTCATCATCGATATAGATTGGAAACAAGGACAGACACAGAAAAAGGATTTTACGGTTGCTGTGGAAATTTACAAAAAGAAACTTGGTAAAGATGGCAAAGATGATCCGGAGAAAATGGAGCGTGTTGCCTATCGGAATTTTAAAACCGAGCCTACAACTGATTTGTATCAATATGATAAAACCTTATTGAAAATTGAAGATTTGGATAATTCAAAATCTACTTCAAGCCGCTTTATGGTTTCAGAGGAATTGATGGATAAATATATGGATAGGGTGGAAAGGGAAAAGAAAAACCAGATTCAATATATTGGTGATATCAGATATACAAGGAAGCAATTCGATCCTTGTTGTTTCACAACGATTACCCTAAAATGTGAGGATACCGAGACGGTTATTTTTGATGAGAACTTACCTCCTGATCGTATAGATGAGACCGCAAAACCATTTGATATTATTGCGGGTGATGAAAAAAAGGAGATTTCCATAAAATTAGGGGGACTCTCCACAGAACCGGATGCTTGCCAGGGTCTGCTTCTGAATGATGGGGAAAAACACTCCGATCAGAAGAATGTGTTTCAACTGGGGACCGTAAACTCTGCCTTGAGAGAAGCAAATGGGACCTATATTACTGTTGCTGATCCTGGTCAGAAGGATGATCTGGATGTAGTAATTGATCCGAATAAAGATCCTTCCCAGAGTGTTAAAGATACCCAGAAATGGGAATTGGGCAGAGATTATAAGTTTAAAGGAAAGGATGAGACGGTGCTGATGCTGGGCTATATGTACAATAAGACATTTGCAGAAAGCACTCAGGATGATAGGAATCCAGTGCTCAATACGGCAAGAAACTTGTTGTGGCTTTTCAATTATTTCTTGCTTACCGATGATAAAGTACAGACTTACTACCTTCCTATAAGTACTTGTCGTTATCCCAATCAGATTGCCAAAGTAAGGGTCTTCCCTAACATTGAATGGGAAATTGCATTTATGATTACTAAGGGCTCAGCTTATTCCGGGAAAGTCAGGTATCAAAGGGACAGGATGAATGCCTATCACCAGGGATTTGGATTTAAATACCTGAGAGATGAGTTACAAGTCGATGCGACAAAGACGGAGACCGTAGGTTGGGCTTTGAAGGGGGTCTGTGTGGAAAATGGCAATGAACATTCCCTGTCGCTTGAGAATGTGAAGAAAACTGTAGATAGGGCGATTTATGCTTTTAATATGGTTTACGAAAATTTACAGGATTTAAACCCTGAAAATGGGGTAGGAGAGAGTGCTGCGGTTTCAAAGAAAGTTTTAAATATCGATTTTAACATCGATCCTCCGAACATGGGTTTTGCTTTGGGATGGAAGTACGGGATGGCAAGCACGAAAGAGGTAGTTCCGGTTTTTACCGGAGGACTTCGTGCTGATCCGTTGATTGGCTTAACGATTGCAGTAGACCTGATCCCGTTAATTGGTAAGTTTGGTTTGGTGGGGAAGATTCTGGAATGGATTATTGATGTGGTGGAATATTTAACGAAATCCGATGTTTACATTACTTTCGAGATTGGTACTGCAGTAAAAGCTAATTTAAGCCTGTCTTACAATAAAATTGATGGATTTGATCCGAAAGGTGTTCAGAAGGTTGAAGTGGAGGTGGTGATTACCATTAAGGCGGGTTGTAAAAGTAATGAGGTGGTAATGGTTCCACATGTCAACATTTCAGGGGCTACGGTGATGGAGAGTAAGGAGAAATGGATGGTGGAGGGAGCTGTGGGTTCAAAGATTATTTTTACGGAAGAAGTTGGTTTTGACAGAACCCTTGGTAAACAATTCAAACAGTCGTCGGCCATATGGAAACCCGCACTAATGACACTGACTGTTCAGGAGTTTGTCATTTCGAAAGTTACTTACAAGCCGAGCCACGTTAAGCAGTTTGAGCTTTTCAAAGAGAAAGAGTTGTATAAATCTGAAAAAGAATACATCAATGAAAAATAATTTTTTAATGAAAAATCTATCAATGAAACATCATCTTGTGGTCTTGCTGGCCGTTTTAAATTTGCTGGTTTTCCAAAGTTGCCAGTCTCAGACCCCGAAAAACCCTCAGCATCTTGGAGAGGGGACGGGTGATTTTGATCTGGATCAGCTTACTTTTAAAGAGGATGTAAATGCTTTATTTTCTAAAGTAAACTATATTAAGTTACCTCATAAAGACGCTTTTTACGACAAAGTAAAGAAGGAAGAAGTCATTAGGGATACCCTGGCTTTCGAATATAAAGTAAGCAAGGCGGATAGGGCTAAGGTAAATACCTACTTTTTGGATAAATCGCTAAATCATCGCATGGTGTTTTTCTTCGTAGATAAAAAGAACCAATTTAAAGCATTTTCTTTTTTTGCTTCAAAGAAGGATGGAGATTTTAGCAAACAGATTGAACTGATTGATAAGAAATATAAAAAGTATAAGGTTAACCTTAAGCCAGATAAAAGAAGGGACTTTGCTGATGCTAAAGCTTATCAGTGGGAGAGCCCGGATAAGATCATCAGTGTGACCATGTCGACAAAGCCTGCTGATGGCGAATATACAATGGGGCTGACTGTGGTTGATAAGAAAACTGATTTTAAAAAATTCCCGATCAATCAATTTATTTATGGCAATTCGGTTTGTTTGGACAATACCTGTAAAGAATAATTATGCACAACTATAAAAATCCTATTTACGAAATTGAAGTTAAAACTCAGGGCTGTCCTGTAGAATTACAGGTGAATGACATGCCTTGTTTTATCAGTAGCGATCCGGGTGGCATGGCCGTGGATTGGCCTGTTAATCCAAATATTATGTCCTCAGGAAGACAAAGGTACTCCTTGAAAGCTCATCCATATTCCGGTGATGAATTTATCAGTAAAAGAGCTACATTGGATCTGAAGGTATATGTGAGAGATGCATTTGATAATCCCGTTCCACGTCAGCTGTTAGCAGAGATTCCAACAGTTGATTTTTCCGTAAAAGATGATAGTCAGGTACATGTAATTGCAGGCCATTTTGATGCAGAGGTTCCTTATATGCTGGAAGGTTGGGCAGAGTCTGTTTCTCTGATCGATGATGATAAAGACGTTTTAATGAAAGAAATTGAGTCCTTTTATGATGAGCTTTATCAGGTTTTTAAATCAAAAGATCTAAGCAGGTATAAAGAACTGAGTGGACCAAGATTTCAGGAAATGTGTACCTCTTTTTATATCGGCAAGGAAGGGCAGCAAAGGCAGGAAGCGCGATTGATTCCTAACTTTAAAGGGCAAATCTTAAGAGATCCGTTCCATAGCTACCGACCGGAATTCTATGTTTCAGGAAAAGTGGTCGGAGTAGCTCTTCCTGGAAAACCTTGTGGTTTCCATTTTTATTCAACAGACAAAGAAGAGAATAGCGTTCTGGAGCTTGCCCTATTCAGACGGAAGAAAAAGGGTGGTAAGCTAAGTTTAGTGAGGTAAGGTGGTTTTTTAACTTTTATTGCAGGTAAGTTGCAACCGTGTTTTGTACCTTTGTAAAAAAGGATGAAAATAAAGAGCACTGGAATGTTGATGAGTAAGTATCTGTTGGTTTTTGTAGTATTGATTTTTACAGGCTTTTCCGGTGTTGCGCAAGGATTGACCGATTGTGAAAAGATCCTTGATCAGGAGCCTTATTTTGTAAGGCATAAATCAGGAGCACAGGATCAGGCTTTAAAACGGGATATTGAAATCTTAAAACGTTGCGGGAATTTCGATCCTGTAGACAGCGCCTTTCTGAAAGGTCCCATGCTTGGAACATTGATGTTGCAGGAAGTGAGGGCTGGGAAACCGGCAACTTACCGTACCATCATTAACTTCTTCTCTAACTTCAGGAAAACCGCAGAGTATAAGGACTTTTCTTACGGATTGTCAATGTACAGAAAGCTTGGTGGGAAAAAGGTGAGCCTGACAGATTGGGAAACGGATAAGGAATTGTTTGTGAGAATGGGCTTTACCGTGAATGATCTGGAGGATTTTAAAATTTTTATCACGCAAAAAGAACATTCTTCGCTTACTTATATGCAGGCTTTCTCTCAGTATATGAGTGAGATAGAAGCGATGCGGGTCGACAAATAAAGAAATGTAAAATTATTTTTCTTCTGACTAAGAATACTAGTAATATTGCGCTGTTATGGATGTGCAGGAATTTGTAGAAATTGATCAGCCGCATTTTAATAAAAGTATGGCGAATTGGGTACGGGCAAACCGTCATATTATGCGTGCAATGCCGGAGTATAGTCGGTTTATTGTCATGAATGGTCCTATCTTACGTGTCAATCTAAATTATTTTAGTCCCGAATACCGATATAAATTTATCGATCATAATTTTGAACATTATTGTGAGAAATTTATTGACAGGCTGAATGAGCCCATTTCTATCTATTTACAAAAGAATGGATTTGCAGGTTATGCGGTAACTTTCATCTTCCTGTTAAATGGCAAAAGCTACGAGAAGTTCATCACCTATAAAGTGTAACAAAAATAAAAGCTGTACTTTTGTAAAAAAATCAAAGCAATTGGGAACTCTACTGGAC
Source organism: Pedobacter caeni (assembly GCF_900129215.1). GTDB lineage: Bacteria > Bacteroidota > Bacteroidia > Sphingobacteriales > Sphingobacteriaceae > Pedobacter > Pedobacter caeni. The sequence goes on from NZ_FQUQ01000003.1 coordinate 1,105,817, forward strand.
TTAGGTATAAAAGGATATAATAATTACGGAACGCACTTGAAAGAGAAGTATAAGGGGCAGCGTGTATTCAAGGTAATCGTTGATGGTGGTTTCACCTGTCCTAACCGTGATGGCAGTAAAGGCTATGGCGGATGTACCTATTGTAATGTAGATTCTTTTACACCAGAGCTTTCCAGAAAGCTTCCGACCATCCGTGAACAACTGGAGCAGGGAATGGAAAGAGGGAAAGGCTTTTATAAAGCAGATAAATTTATTGTTTATTTCCAACCCAATACCAATACCTACGCGCCTGTACATTATTTAAAGATGATGTACGACGAAGCGCTTTCGATCAATACCGAAGATGTGGTCGGTTTTTCAGTAGGTACCCGCCCGGATTGTATTGATGCGGAGAAAGTGGCCTTGCTGGAAAGTTATGCCGACCGTTTCGATGTCGATCTGGAGATGGGGATGGAATCCATCTATGATGATACCTTGAACCAGATCAATCGTGGCTGTAGTCATGGTGAATTTGTGGAAGCGGTGAAATTACTGGACAATTCTAAACTTGATTTATGTGTACACACCATCTTTGGTTTTCCATGGGAAACGGAAGAGATGATGTTAGGCTATATTCATGAAATAAACAGGTTTCCTAAAATTAAATTTGTGAAATTCCACCACCTGCACATCGTGGAAGGATCGATCATGGGGGTAAAGTATAAAAAGGAACCTTTTAAATTGTTCTCTCTTGAAGAGTATACGGATTTACTTTGCAAACTGATCCCTTTGTTAAGACCTGATATTGTAATTCAACGCTTGTTTGGTATTTCTGATTGGGATTTACTGATTGCGCCTAACTGGGGACTGAATAAATCTGCCATTCAAACCTATATTGATAAGGAAATCGAGAAAAGGGGAGTGGTTCAGGGATCCGCTTATGTTCCTGTAGCCGGGTAATCACCAAATAATTCTATTACTTTCTTCCTTCTGTAGTTAAAGATATGTTGCAGCTTGTTTGCTACAAACAGACTATTGGCAATTTTTCCAAAAATTCCCATGGGTAGGCCATAGGTTAAAATATCGTTCATCTCTACGCCACCTTCAATGGCTTTGAAATGATGCTGGTGGTGCCAGAACTGATATGGACCAAAGCGCTGTTCATCTATAAAATATTCCTGTGGCTTTACCTGGGTGATTTCTGTCATCCAGTTGAGCTTGATTCCGGCAATTGGTGATACCTTATAAGTAATGATCATTCCGGGGTACATCTTTTCCAGTTGCTTAAGATCTGAAGTGACCTCAAAGGCCATGTCCTCAGGGGTAATTTTAGCCAGGTTCAATGGAGAAGCAAAGAAATTCCATGCTTCTGATAAGCTGATTGGTAACCGTTGACTGAAATTTAAGTGATATGGCTTCATATAGTTTATAAAGATACGGTATTTGCTGATTTCTGGTTTTTTTGAGTTGATTGTTTGAGTTTTCTGTGATTTTTGTTTCTTTTCTGATTTTAAGTCCTGTTTATTTTTAATATTTCATTATTAATATGTGTTTTTGGCTGTTATTTATGATTTTGTTATAAAATATTGGCTTTTTATTTGGTGTTTTTCATTGTTTTCGTGTTTTTGTTGGTGTAAATACAACGATTTAGTGATTTTGTTGTGAATTTATTTGAGTAAAATAGATTTATTTACTAATTTTATAAAAATAACCAACGATAATCTATTATAAACTAGTAAAATCTAATAATTATGGCCAAAATTTTATTAAAACAGGTGGGTCCTTTTGTAGTTTTATCAATAATTGCAATTTTAGCCCTTTTTACACCCCTGCTTCCGAACTTTGATGAGGGAAAATACAATGCATCTGACATTGCATTCATTCTTGTAGCCACTGCGCTCGTATTTTTGATGACTCCAGGGCTTGCTTTCTTCTACGGAGGCATGGTTCACCGCAAAAATGTAATTTCTACCATGATTAAAAGTGTGGTAGCGGCCGGAGTAATCAGTGTATTATGGGTAACCGTGAGCTTTAGTCTGGCTTTTGGTGAAAGTATCCATGGGCTGATTGGAAATCCATTGACCTATTTGTTCTTTCATGGGGTAAATTCAGGACCTTCATGGAGCCTTGCGCCAACTATTCCTTTGACGTTATTTGCCTTGTTTCAATTGATGTTTGCCATCATTACGCCAGGTTTGGTAGTTGGAGCCGTTGCTGAACGTATCCGTTTTACTTCTTACATCTTATTTATTGTATTATTTGCTTTGTTTGTGTACTCTCCATTGGCACACTGGACCTGGCATCCGGAGGGCATTCTATTTAAAATGGGGGTGCTTGACTTTGCAGGTGGTACTGTTGTACATATTTCTGCCGGGATGGCTGCTTTGGCCGGTGCATTGGTCTTGAAAAGAAGAAGAAGTCATCAGGATCATCAGGAAATTCCTCCTGCCAATATTCCATATGTTTTGATCGGTACTGGCTTGCTATGGTTCGGATGGTTCGGATTTAATGCAGGTTCTGCGTTAGGTGCCAATAGTTTAGCGGTATCTGCTTTTGCGACTACTAATATTGCTGCGGGTGCTGCGGGTTTATCCTGGATGTTCTTTGATGTGGCACGTGGTAAAAAACCTTCTGTACTCGGATTTTGCATTGGTGCAGTAGTAGGTCTTGTAGCCATTACACCAGGTGCAGGTTTTGTAAGTATTCCTTCCAGTATCTTCATTGGAGTGGCTGCAGCGGTGATCTCTAATCTTGCGGTAGTTTGGAAATCTAAGACCAGTCTGGATGATACTTTAGATGTTTTTCCTTGTCATGGGGTAGGTGGTATTGTAGGAATGTTGCTTACTGGTGTCTTTGCGACCAAAACCGTAAATGCAGCAGGTGTAGATGGTTTGCTGTATGGCAATCCTGCATTCTTCTTTACCCAATTGAAAGGAGTGCTGATTGTGATCGCATTTAGTTTTGTGGTTTCGTTCATTATTTTCAAGTTCATCAATTTGATTCAGCCAATTCGCGTGAGTTCTGAAGAAGAAGAAGAAGGCCTTGATGCCAGTCAACATAACGAAAAGTATTTTCAGGGTACTTTGATCGTGGCTTCCACCGGAATGGAGATGGAGCAAGAGCCAACTACTTAATTTTTCAATTCTGCCTATGACCATATTTATCTGATTCCACCTCAACCTAAACCAACCAAACCAACCAGACTATGAAATTAAAATCAATACTTACCACTGCTTCGTTATCTGTTGCCTCCTTTTCTTATGCTCAGGAAGCTGCTCCCTTACAGATCTCCGGTTCTGTAGATACTTATTATAAATATGACTTTGCGAAAGTACCAAACATAGGAACCAGTTTTGCAAATGATCAGAATTCCATCTCTCTCGGGATGATTGATCTGGCGCTTAAGAAAACAACCGGTAAAGCTTCATTTGTGGGAGAACTGTCTTTTGGGCCAAGAGGACAGTACGGTTCCCTTTTAAATGGAGATGGGACGGATGAAAATTCTTTTCATATTCAGAACCTGTATGCTTCCTATGCCTTTACTGATAAATTTACCATGACCGCGGGGTATATGGGAACTTTTATCGGTTATGAAGTGATCGCGCCGACAGGAAATTTCAATTATTCTACTTCTTATCTGTTTACAAACGGGCCTTTTCAGAATGCAGGGATTAAAGGTGCTTATGCCTTTACTGATAAAGTGAGTCTGATGGTCGGTTTGTTTAACGATTGGAATGTGTATAAAGATTTGAACGGAGTATCTCATATTGGTGCTCAGCTGACCGTAAGTCCGGTGGCAGGTTGGACTGCTTATTTAAATGTGTTATCCGGAAAATCTGCCGGAGCTGTTGGTACCGGAACGGTGCTTGATCTGACGACTTCCTATCAGGTAACTGAAAAGGTAAAATTAGGACTGAATGCTGCTGATTATTCCGTGACTAATGATGGTGGAGGATATAGCGGTGCTGCGCTTTATTTACAAAATGCATTTACCTCTGCTTTCTCTTTAGGGCTTAGAGGGGAGTACTTTAACTGGAAAGGAGTAGCGGAAGAATCAGACAAACATGTTGCCGCAGTAACCCTTTCCGGAAACGTTAAGGCAGGTGGTCTGACCTTTATTCCGGAAGTAAGATTTGACAATGGTTCTTCTTCGGAGATGTTTAAGAAAAAGAACCTTAATCCTTCAAAAAATGCTTCTCAGTTTGCATTGGCTGTCGTATATGCCTTTTAGTCTCTGTTAATTCACCTTAGAAGGCGCCGTCTGAAAAGTATTATGTACCCCTTCAGGCGGCGGCCTTCATTATAGTTACGTTATGAGAAAATTGTTGATTGTTGTGTTGCTCTTTCCTTTTGCAGGATTCGCTCAGGATGTGGAATTGCCTTTTGATGAAAGAGGCAAATTTATTTATTATGAAGTAGTTAGTCAGAAAGAGGTGAAGGCTGAAGTGCTGATGGAACGGGCTGCAAAATTTTTTAACAGCTCAAAAGAACTGAAGCTGCAAACATCCCCTCAGGACAGCCTTTGGATGGCCAGAGGAAAGATGGTGATCAATAAAACTGCATTTGTATTGAGTCGCCCTTCCGGGGAGGTCTGGTATCATTTGTATGCTGACTTTAAAGAGGGGAAATACCGCTTCTGGCTTACGGATTTTAGTTTCATTTCCTATCATAGAGATCGGTATGGTAACTTCGTCCCTGAAACTACAGTCGCCATCCCTTTGGAAAATAAACCCGGGAAATTAAATGCCGGAGAATGGACTGCTTATTCCAAAGCAACGGCCAGAGAGGCAAAGCTTTTCGCGGAACGTTTTAAGAAAGGGATGTCTGAGAGCGCAATAAATCCCCCTACAGCCAAAGCCGTTCCTACTGTAGATACAAAAAATCAAAAATGGTAATTAATGTACCATTTTATCCGCACAGGTAGAGCTGGCAAAAGCCTCTGGCTTTGCTTTGAAGATGAACCCCATGCTGAGGATATACCCCATTGCCTCGTTTAAAGCTTTGTTGGATTTAAACATCGGATTGGTGTTAATGTCGGCATGAACTTCCAGGTCTACATCATACAGGTCCAGCAGATCGCATACAGAATAGGCGGTCTCAATGGATTTCTGTACTTCTACCAGCATCCTTTCCTTAATGCTCATCTTCTGAAGGGTCTTTTCCTGATGAATGTACATGAAGCCTCCGTGGTGCTCTCTCAATAAAACGATTACGGTGGCAAAATCAGTTACAGGTCCCTTTACCTGTGAATCTGTACCGATACAGACCTTGAGGTGGAATCCTTTTTCAGTCTCCCTGATGATGGCTTGTTCTACTTCTTCTAAAATTGACGAGTGGATGATCTCGCCGCTAAATTTCTTCCAGGTCATACGTTATTGGTGTTATGGTGAACAACCCGTATTCAGGTTTCCTAAAAATAAGTGGATTAAATTAAAAAGCCGTTAACTATTTATTGTTTAATTGCTAACAAATGCTTAATTTTCAACAACTTGAACTAAGTTTTGTGCGTATTTGCATTGTAAAAAGGCTTTTTTGTGTTAAACCTTTCCGGAAGTTGATTTGTTATACTAATTCCTTTGCACTTTCCGTTCAATAATATAAGGATCAATTTGTTAACTTAAATATAAGCATTATGAAGAGTGAATTGTTAAACGAGTTTTATTTACTTCAACAAAGCAGGGCTCCTTATGACTATCGGGAGGTCTTAGATGAACAGGTATACCTGCCTATAAAGAAGGCAAACCATAAAATGAGCAGCTGGATTTCCAGACGGGGAAAGATGCTATTGAACCTGGATGTGAAATTAAATAGTTCTATGAAGCACTTGAGAAAGAAGTATTTGAAATTTTAAGCCTTATCTTTGTGCCATTATGGTAGAAAAGATACTGGAGAAATTAAAAATTACTTCTTTGAACGAGATGCAGCAGGCATCGCTTGTAGCGACCGGGAAGGGGAGTGACGTCGTTTTATTGGCACCTACAGGATCCGGAAAAACATTAGGGTTTTTATTTCCTGTATTGAAGAACCTCAATGCGAATGTTAAAGGGGTTCAGGCCCTGATTCTTGTTCCTTCACGTGAGCTGGCTTTGCAGATTGAACAGGTATTCAGGCAGATGGGGACCGGTTTTAAGGTGAACTGCTGTTACGGAGGTCACCCTGTAAAAACAGAAAGAAACAACTTTGAGCAACCGCCAGCAGTACTGATCGGTACACCCGGAAGAATAGCCTATCATTTGCGTCATGAGAATTTTGATGAATCACCCATCCATACTTTAGTACTGGATGAATTTGATAAAGCCCTGGAATTTGGTTTTCAGGAAGACATGTCTTATATCATTGCGAAATTACTTTCTTTAAAACAGAGAATCCTGACTTCGGCTACGGCAATGCAGGAGATTCCTGAGTTTACGGGAGTTAAAAAAGCAGTGGAGATTGATTTTTTAAAGGATGTGAAGGTTGCTCCGGATCTGAAACTTAAAAAAGTACTGACTACTGCCGAAGATAAACTGGATACTTTATTCCAGCTGATCTGCAAGATTGGAAATAAAACCACTTTGATTTTCTGTAACCACCGGGAAACTGTAGACAGGATCAGCGATCTTTTGATTGATAAAGACCTGGCACATGATATCTTTCACGGAGGTATGGAGCAGGATGAGCGCGAACGTGCCCTGCTGAAATTCAGAAATGGAAGTATCAGGATTCTGATCACTACGGATCTGGCCTCCCGCGGCCTGGATATTCCGGAGGTGGAATATATCATTCATTATCAATTGCCTTATACGGAGGATGCTTTCTTACACCGTAACGGACGTACTGCCCGTATGAATGCAAAAGGTACTGCTTACCTGGTGATTGCTGATGATGAGAAGTATCCTTTTCTGAAGGGAGATATCGAAACTGAAAATCTAAAGGGAAGTTTTGCTTTGCCTAAAGATAGCCAATGGCAGACGCTTTATATTGCTGCAGGTAAAAAGGATAAAGTCAATAAAATTGATATTGTTGGCTTGTTGTTGAAAAAGGGCGGTTTGCAAAAAGAAGATGTGGGTTTGATCGAGGTGAAAGACCAGGCTTCTTATGTTGCGGTGAAAAGAAATATGGTCGGGCGTGTATTAGGCGCTTTGACCAATGAGAAAATCAAAAATAAAAAGGTTAAAATTGAAATCGCAATGTAAATTGCTTTTGTTAAGAATAGATCTAAATAACATACAAAAAGTTCAGAAAAATGAGCAATAACGATATTTTTAAGAAACTGCGTGTCGCCCTGGAGTTGACAAATGATGATATTATTAAAATTATGGAGCTGGTTAATTTCAAGATTACTAAAAGTGAGCTTGGTTCCTTTTTCAGGAGCGATGACCATCCCAATTTTAAACCTTGCGGTGATCAGATCTTAAGAAATTTTTTAAATGGTCTGGTGATTTATAAAAGAGGACCAAGAGAACCCAGACCTGCCGCTGAGCCGGGAGTATAGAAATTGTGTTTCTCAAAAACGGGTAAGAAAATAATTTATTTTCTTACCCGTTTTTTTATGCACCAGATTTTATAATGCGGGTTTATAATGAAAATAGACGCTATTTGCTGTAATTTGTTGATAATTAATTTAATGTGTTTCTGATAAATTTTTATTGAAAACTTTTTCTTATTTAATTACGTAGATTTTAATAGGTAAATAAATTACCAAAAATTTGTATCTTGACAGTATTATGAGGAAACTGTTGCCTTAAGCTGGCGGGTGGGTGTTCCAAATAAAGACGGAACGTGAATTGTAAAGGCAACAAGTGTTATCTTTTTTGATAACGCTGTTTACCTTTTTTTATTACACTTCATATCTACCTAATATGAGTACATCTATTCCTCTCTCAGCAGTTTTTGCTGCCCCTCTATCTTTTTCTGTTTTTTTTGAGAAAATCTTCCCGGATGATCCTCTGGCTTTTGTTCCATTGGTTAATCTTTCTCATTTCTCCATCTTTTAACTGCCACTTATGAAAAAAAACTTCTACCCAAAGCAATTCCTGAATTCAGTTATTTCTTTATTTGATGCAATAAGAGCTTTTGCTAAGATGCAGTTGAATGTGATGGGCAGCCTTTGCCTTTTGCTGTTTATGCTCTCGTTTTTCACTAAGGTTTCCGCACAGGTACAAGCTACCGGTGGAACCGGATTGTATAAAAACAATATTTACTGGCTCAATTTTACGGGATTGGACCTGGCTGCAGGACAAACCAAAACATTTACATTTACTGTTAATGGAACTGTAGTTACGGCGACTATTGATAATGTGGTTTTCTCTTCAGGCGGAGCCGGAGCAAGATTAAGGCCTTATAGATCAGGTTCATGGTCAGGGGATCGTCTGGACCGGTTATATAATATTGGTGGTACAGGAACGAGTAACACGTTGATCAATGCCATTACAACTATTCCTGATGGTGCCGATGTGACTTTTCGTATCCGTGCCTATGCGACCACAAGCGGTAGTCCGGCGGATATTGGATTAGTTTTCGGTAATGCTGAGGATGATTCCTCTGTAGAGTTCACTCAAGGTAATACTGATGGGAGTAACTGGAAACTACTGGAAAGAATCATCACCAATAACAATTCGCCAAGATCAATGATTTTCAGTGCTGCAGATAAGACCGTAAGGTTAAATTGCAGTGAAAATGCTGCACTTTTATATACCGATAAACCTGGAACAAGTTCGTCAAGTCCTTTAACGATCAATTGTTCGATTCAGGCGGGTGGGCTTACCGCTATGGCTTTGGGATTAATGACCTATACGGAAACATCAGATGCACCTCTGACTTATGGTTCCCCGATTCACACACTTACCCCTGCCATCACTGGTGGAGGAAATCCTACTCCAGGTATTAACAATACGGTGTCTCTGGCAAATCCTGAGCAGATTACTCCAGGGACAGTTACTAAACCTCCTACCCCAAAATTAGGAGCAATAGCAGGTGATTTTGACCCTGCATCTTTTACATCTTTAGGTGCAAATGCAGACGCAGATAACCTGAATGGTGAAAATGATGAGGATGGTATTGCCAGTTTTCCGAGACTTAGGGTCAATGCAACGACTTATAGCCTGACTGCTAACGTGGGTAACACCACAGGTGCAGCTGTAAATCTTGTGGGTTGGATAGATTTTAATCGAAATGGAACATTTGAAGCTGCTGAAGGTGTACAGGTAAGTGTGCCGAATGGGGCAACAACTGCCACATTAACCTGGAATGGCCTTTCTGGTCTGGTGGCGGGGCAAACCTATGCCCGGTTCAGGATATCGAATACCATAGCTTCGGTTTTAACAACAGGGACTCCTGAATCAGTGATCAGTAACGGAGAGGTGGAAGATTATACCTTACAAATCTTACCACTGGATTTTGGGGATGCACCGAATAGTTATGGCACCAGACTCATCGATAATGGTCCGAGACATGCCCTGGATAGCAGGCTTAGGATTGGAGCTACAACTGATGGAGAGCCTGATGGTCAACCTGTTGCTGCGGGAGCAAATGCGAACGGAACAAATGGTGATGGATTGGATGAAGATGCCTTTGCGAATTTACCCGTGCTGACCACTGCGGCAACCAGTTATAGCATGACTGTGCCAGTGATTAACACTACAGGTGTGGCTGCCAGGATGATTGCCTGGGTAGACTTTAACAAGAACGGTACTTTTGAAGCCTCAGAAGGGCTGTTGGTAAGTGTGCCAAATAATGCAACTTCAGTGGTTTTGAATTGGACAGGACTGGCCAATCTGACTGCAGGGCTTACCTATGCACGCTTACGTTTGACCACTGATCCGGTTAGTACCGCTACGACGGGGGGAGCAATGACCGATGGGGAAGTAGAGGATTATAGCGTCATGATTGAACGTTCTTATGATCTCGGACTACTCAAAACTTCAAATCCAACTACTGTTAGTGCAGGTTCTGCACTGACTTATACCATTACCCTGACGAACAATGGGCCAAGTCCGATGTTGGCAGCTGATGTCATTAAAGTGGTGGATAACCTGCCTGCCGGATTCACACCTACCAGTTATGTGGCCGGACAAGGTACTTATACCAGTGGTAGCGGAAATTGGACAGGACTTACCTTGACCAGCGGACAAAGTACAACTTTAACAATAGCTGGCACGGTAGCCGGAAATGTGACCAGTCCTCTGACAAATACGGTAACTGTAACTAATCCTCCGGGAATTACTGATTTTGTACCCGGTAATAATACTGCGACAGTCGTCACCAATGTAAACCGGGTGATCGATTTGGAAGTCACCAAAATTTCGACCCCAAATCCTGTGGCTGCAGGAAATGGCCTCAATTATACCATTACACTTAAAAATAATGGCCCGAGTAGCCTGTTAGCATCGGATATTGTTACTGTAGTGGATAATTTACCTGCAGGCTTTACCGCCTCAGGATATACCGCTGCCAATGGAACTTATAACAGTACTAATGGAAATTGGAGCGGACTTACCTTAGCCAGCGGACAAAGCACTACACTAACGATTTCGGGTACAGTTGCTGCCGGAGTTACCACTCCCTTAACCAATACGGTTACGGTAACTGCACCGGCTGGAATTACAGATCCGGTTTCGGCAAATAATACTGCTACAGATGTCAATACTACTCAAATTAAGCCGGTATTGAAAATCACTAAACTTGGCGCTGCTAATGTAACTGCAGGTAATGTGGCTACGTATACACTGACGGTTACCAATACCGGTAGCAGTAATGCCATTAATGCAGATATTTCAGATGCAGTACCCGCAACATTAACAAATGTAAGCTGGAGCAGTTCAGTTGCTGGCAGTGCTTTGGTTACCGCCGGGGCAACGGGTTCCGGTAATGCTGTAAATCTAAAATTGAATATTCCTGCCGGAACAGGAAACTCTGTAACGGTAACCATCACCGGTACGGTAAATCCCGGAGCAACAGGTACAATCAGCAATACCGCGACGGTAACTCCAGCTGAGGTGAACGGGACAGGAAGTAATTCTACGGTAACCTCAAATGTAACCAGTACTTCTGGTGTGACTATTGCAAAAACAGGCCCTTCAACTGCGGTGGCAGGAAATGTAATCAGCTACCAGATTGAGGTTGGAAACAATGGACCAAGTAATGCGACCGCCATCCAGATTACGGATCCGGTTCCTGCTGCGTTAACCAATGTAAGCTGGTCTACTCAGATTGCTGGTACTGCCACTGTTACGGCCGGAACTAACGGAAGTAATTCCAATGTAAATGTAACGGCAAATATTGCTGCGGGAGCTTCCAATAAAGTTACAATTACAGTAACTGGCACCATTAATCCGGCTTTTGCAGGAGACATCACCAATATTGCGACCGCAACACCTAAAGAGAGTGGAAGTACGCCTGTCAGTTCGCAAGTACTAACAACTGTTAAAAAACAACCTGCATTTACGATTACTAAAACCGGACCCGCCACAGGTATTGCGGGCGAAAATATAGCTTATACCATTACGGTTAATAATACCGGACCTTCAAATAGTTTAAATACCCTGATCACAGATGCAGTCCCATCTACGATTGCTAATGTGAGCTGGACATCCACGGTTACAGGAGGTACTGCAGTGATCAATACAGGTGCAACGGGAACTGGAAATGCCATTAGCCTGAATGCTGATTTTAATGCAAACAGTACGATACAATTAGCCGTTTCCGGAACTATAAATTCAAATGCAACAGGCACTATTACCAATAGTGCTACAGTAACGCCGGCAGAGCCTGGGGTTACCCCAGGCACTTCTACGCCTGTGAATACGGTGTTAACTGCGAAATCAGGTTTAACAATTTTGAAAACTGCCCCTGCAACTGCAAATTCAGGAGCGGCGATTTCATATACGATAACGGTTGGCAATACCGGACCAAGTAACGCCATTGCAGCAAAGATCAGTGACGTTATTCCTGCGGAAATTCAGGGAGTTAGCTGGATATCTGCTGTTACCGGTAGCGCAAGCTTTACTTCCGGGGCAACTGGAAATGGTAATAACTTAGAGGCTGTAGTCAATATTCCTGCCGGCACAGGCAATAAAGTAGTGTTTACGGTTAATGGAACCATCAGTTCAGCATATAGTGGCAATAGTGTAAATACGGCCTCTGCGACAGCGACAGAGCCAGCCAGTCCTTCACCAACCTCTACAAGTACCACTGCAGTGGGTAGAGTACCACAATTGTCGGTTACTAAGAGTGGCCCTTCAAATGTGATTGCAGGAGATGCCATCACTTATAAAATTATCGTGAGCAATACTGGGATTAGTGATGCGATTGGTACAACCATCAGAGATAATATTCCGGCTAAGATTACCAATGTAACCTGGGTGGTTAGCAAAACAGGAACCGCAAGTTTTGTGGGAAATGCATCCAATACCGGTAGCAATATCAACTTTACAGGAACTATTCCTGCAGGCGCAGGAAATACGATAGTGATTGATGTTACCGGAACGGTACTGGCTTCAGCAACGGGAAACTTTAGTAACATGGCGATCGCCCTCCCGGCGGAACCGGTACCTTCGGTGAACTCGAATACCGTGACGACCACTATTTCCAATCAATCAGGATTGGTGATGTTGAAAAACGGACCTGCTACCGCACAGGCAGGAACGGCCATTTCTTATACTTTAAAAATTACCAATAACGGGTTAAGTGATGCGGTCAATGCATTAATCACTGACCTGGTTCCAGCTGAAATCAAAACAGTGAGCTGGAGCTCTGCCACCCAGGGTTCTGCTACCCTTATCGGTAGTGGCAGCGGCACCGGAAATTCAGTAAGCCTGAATGGTAATATTCCTACCGGAGCTGCCAATGCAATTGTGGTGACCATCAACGGAACTGTTGATCCATCGTTTAGTGGGAACATCAGCAATACCGCTACTGCAGATCCTTCGGAAGTGGGTAGTCCTTCTTCGAGTTCTACGGTAACCACACAAGTAGGTCGTACACCAGTGGTGACGATTGCAAAAACAGGACCAGCGACTTTAACTGCGGGTCAGAACATCAGCTATACCATAGAGGTCAGCAATACCAGTGTTGCCGATGCAAAAGCATTGGTGATTACGGATGCTGTACCTGCAGAAGTTACCAACGTAAACTGGAGTACTACTACTGCTGGTTCAGCAGGATTGATCGGTACAGGAACGGGAACAGGAAATGCAATTAGCATCACTGGAAACCTTCCTGCC
>NZ_FQUQ01000007.1 GCF_900129215.1 Pedobacter caeni
TTTAAAGCCTTCTTTTTAATATAAGAAGTAGCCAGATTATGTGCGTTTTTAACTGTTCCCTGAGCTTCCAGGTCAAAACTGACACTGATAAATTCTCTGATGGACTTCACCAGACGCATCGTTACCGACATCTCCTGGCGGTTGGCCAGCTGATTGATGCTTGGTTTACCCGGATCGCCTATCGTACGACAAACATGTTGTCCGTTTAGCACATAAAATACCAGGTTGTGTAATTTTCCGTTTAAGGTCCCTAATGGACCATTTGCTGCTTTCGCCATATTTAAAGAGTTAATTGTTTAATCACAAAAGTTAACAACCTTATACTCAACAACACTAATATAAGTAATAAATTTTATTAAAGTCAATACAACAGCCGTACACGGCCTTCATTTACTTCTAATTTAGAATTAATTTTCATCAGACAACAATAGGGCTTGACAGGGCTCCAGGCCCTACAGGGCCCTACCAACCTCCTCGCAAGAAAGCAGCAAACCAGCAGCAACTGAAGACCTGGTACGAAGGCTTATGCTGCAATAATGCCTGTTACCCCATCGAAAGCACAATCCAGCTATAAAGCTCAATTGATTCTCTTAACTTTACATCATCAAAAAAATATAGACATGATGAGGAAATACGGATTTTTAAGCATACTGACGCTCTTTTCTCTCTTCTGCAATGCTCAGTTCAATTTGCAGCCAGGAAAATGGAAAGGAACTTTACAACGAGAAGACGGGCATCACATCCCTTTTGAATTGGCCATTGAAAAACAAGGTAAAAAGCCTGTTTTTTACATTGTCAATGATACGGAACGAATGAAAACAGAAGACATCGTAATGTCTAAAGATTCCATTTTGATTAAAATGCCGGTATTTGAATCTTATTTCAGGGTTAAAATCATCACCAAAGACAGCTTAAATGGGGTCTGGATCAAAGGTGGATCTGCAAAAGACCTTGTGATGCCTTTTTATGCAGTAAGCGGGGTTAGCCGTTTTCCTAAAAAAGCTCCGGGCAACCTTCAACAGGTAGCCGGGAAATGGAAAATGGAATTTACACGGGTCGATCAGACGAAAAGACCTGCTATTGGCGAGTTTAGTCAGCAGGGACAACAGATCAGAGGATCTGTATTGACCCCTGCAGGAGACTATCGTTATCTTGTCGGAACCCTTGCCGCTGACTCTATGTTTCTTTCTACATTTGATGGCGTGCATGCCCTCTTCTTTGCCGCAAAAATCACGAATGGAGCGCTACGGGGAAATTATTACAGCAGCGCATCTAAACCTGAACCATGGGTAGCAGTGAAAGATGCAAACGTGACCTTAGACCCTCCTGTTACCGCAGTCAAGGAAGGTTCAGATGGCCTTCTGGATTTCAGTTTTAAAGATCTCGATGGGAATGCAGTATCACTAAAAGACAAAAGATTCAAAGACAAGGTGGTTGTTCTGCAACTGATGGGATCATGGTGCCCCAACTGTATGGACGAGATGGCTTTTCTAAGCGATTACTACCGTAAAAATAAAAACAGAGGGATTGAGATCATTGCACTGGCTTATGAGTTGAGTACAGATAAGGCTCGCTCCAGGAAGAGCCTGAAGAAGTTCCAGCAACAATTCAAGGTGGAGTATCCGATGCTCAATACCGGGGTAACAGTAGGAGATCCACAGCGTACTGAAAAGACATTACCTCAGTTGACACAGATTAAAGTCTTCCCAACCACGATTTTCTTAGATAAGAAGGGAAAGGTAAACAAAATCAATACTTCATTTTATGGTCCGGGAACGGGGAAATACCATACGGAATATAAACTGGAGTTTGAAAAGACCATCACTAAACTTTTAGAGTAGATTCCAGGATCCTATCACAAAAAAAAGCGACGGGGATCACCCCGCCGCTTTTTACTTCACTGCAATTCTTCCTTCCTATTTCACCAATACCGTTTTCGTGTTTGCAGCAATTCCTGTATCCGAGTTGGTCATTTCTGTTCTCAAAGCAGCGAACTTCTCTGTATCCAACATGGAATTTCTATTTTTAACAATGATGTGCTCGTTGGCAGTACCTGCTAATTTCAGGTCTGAAATATCTTTGGTCACTGTATACAAGCTATTGATGGTCGCTTTTACATTTGCAGTAGCGTTATCCTCAAGGAACACCTGTAATACTTCCAGGTTAAACTTCCCTGAAGTAGTTACCTGTGCACCTTTAGAAGCATCTATTCTTTGTAAGTCTGTTACCGCTATCGTCACTTCCAATGGTTCTGAATCTGTAGAATTCACAAACAAAGTATACCCTTTTTGCTTGAATGAAATTTTAGTTCTATCAAATTCACCATTTACTGAGATGTCTTGTCTTGATCGCTGAACAAGTGTCAGTTTTACATTTCCGCTGACCACGATCTTGTTAAAAGTTGACAAGGGAGCAAAAACTCCTGATGGGTTTTTATCTGCTGCTACAGCATTGCTGGTAAATACAGATGTAGATAAAACAAGGGCTGTTAATGTTAGTGCGAGTAATGATTTGAATGAGGTTTTCATAATATTTTGTTTTTAAATGATTTCTTAAGGTTTTGTAGATAAGACGCGTCCCTTTCAGAAACGTTTCACTCATTTTCAGCGTTTTAGACCACAATGTTTGAATACCCGACCAAACGGTATTTTTTTTCGACGAACGGGCAGAAAAAAAATTGGTTAATTCTGCGATTTTATTTGAAAGAAGCTCAATTTGCTGTATGTTTAAAGATTTTTAAATGCTTACCCTCCCTTTGTTTTAACTTTTTAGCTAATGTTACGAGTAGATAGTTCTAAACCCTGCAAAATTGTATACTCTTTATGTAAGCATGAGTTTTTCGGCTATTTGATCGAACCCCATATTGTTCAGTTGAACCCACAAGGTGATTTTTCATTGACCTATCAGCGGATATTCTCGCATACGGCAAATGAATTCGCCAGACATTTAACCGAGAAAGACCTAAAGCTTATCAAAATCCTTGACGAGACCGAACAAGATTTCATCATCAAGAAATACCATAAGAAGCCAATCCGCCCTGTTGAGTTCTTCAGTAAGTTTTTCAATGAGAAATTTTATGAAAGTGTGCGCCCGAAAATTGAGAAGAAACTTTCCGAGGTGTTAGAACTGATCAGAATAGATGGCGAGCTTTACCTGATGGACAGCGACGGCTGGCCTGCAGAGCGCAAAATCGAGCTTGCTGCCGAAGCCGCAACGGTCCTGTTTCATTTCAGACGCAATGCCATGGAAACCCGGTATTTTCCGACCATAAAATATCAGGGAATGCGAATAGATTTCATGTTTAAGGAAGCACAGGTGGTGAGCAACCAACCGGCCTGGCTCCTGCTAAATGACATGCTCTATTTCTTTGAGCAGGACATTGAAGGCAAAAAACTGATGCCTTTCCTGAATAAGCGATACATCACCATTCCCAAAGCAACCGAAGGCGCTTATTTCGAGAAGTTTGTAGCCCCATTGATCGAAAAATACCATGTTTATGCAGAAGGTTTCGAGATTAAAACGGAGAAACATGACCCTACACCGGTGATCAAAGTGATATATGTAGATTCAGGGATTTCACAACTGCAATTGTACTTCAAATATGACACTCATGCCTTTGCCATGGGAAATGAGAAGAAAATAACGGTTCATTTAGAAAAAGAAGAAGACAATTACATTTTCACCAGGATCAAAAGAGATGCGGCATGGGAAAAACAAAAATTTGCGGTATTGACCAATCTGGGCTTAAAGAAAACCAGTCCGCTTTACCATAACCTCGAAGTACCACCAAATAAGGACGAAGATCAGTCTTATGCCATCATCAATTGGGTAAATGAGCACATTGAACAATTAGAAGCAGAAGGCTTCGAGATTGAACAGCATCAGGGTACTAAAAAATTCCTCTTTGCCACCAATAAAATAGATTTTGAGATCAAGGAAGATAACGATTGGTTTGACATCAATGCCATTGTTTATTTTGGCTCACATCCCATTCCTTTCATCTCCTTAAAACAACATATCCTTCATAAAAAGAGGGAATTTACCTTGCCTGATGGTTCCATTGCCATCATTCCGGAAAAGTGGTTTACCCAATACGGCAGTTTATTCAGTCTCTCTGACGGAGGAAAAGCGCTAAAGTTAAAGAAACACCATATCGGCCTGATCAATGAGCTGGCAGAAGACGGAATTGCCAATGTTACCCTCAGCCGGAAACTGGAAAGGCTCAACGATTTTGAAAACATTGCCGACACTCAAATGCCGGTACACTTTAAAGGAGACCTGCGCAGTTACCAGAAAGCAGGTTACAACTGGTTCAGCTTCCTCAGGGAGTACAACTTTGGCGGATGTCTGGCTGATGACATGGGTTTGGGTAAAACCATTCAAACCCTGGCTATGCTTCAGAAAATCAAGGAAGAAGATGAGCAGAATTCCACAAAAAGCACTTCGCTGATTGTGATGCCCACCTCTTTGATTTACAACTGGCTAAATGAGGCCAAAAAGTTTACCCCAAAACTGAAGATTCATGCCCATACCGGAAGCTCCAGGAATAAAGATGTGAGTCAGTTTGCAAAATACGACATCGTCATTACCACCTATGGCATTACGCGGGTAGACATCGACCTGCTTAAAGAATACTATTTCAATTATATCATTCTGGATGAGAGTCAGAACATCAAGAACCCTTCTTCCAAATCATTTAAAGCAGTAAGGGCACTTAAATCCAGACATAAACTGGTACTCAGCGGTACGCCGGTAGAGAACTCGGTGAGCGATCTATGGACGCAACTGACCTTCTTAAACCCGGGTTTATTAGGCACACAGGCCTTTTTCAACGAAGAGTATGTGCAAGCCATAGAGAAAAGGAAAGACGAAGAGAAAGCACGTAAACTACAGGCCATCATCAAACCTTTTGTATTGCGCAGAACCAAGGAACAGGTGGCCTCAGAACTTCCGGCAAAAACAGAACAGATCTTTTATTGCGATATGAGTGAAGATCAGGCTGCGTACTACGAAAAGACAAAATCTGCTTACAGGAATGACCTGCTGAGCAGTATGGACGATGGAACGTATGCTAAAAAGCAAGTGCAACTTTTACAGGGGCTAACGGCATTGAGACAACTGGCGAATCATCCGGTGATGATCGACGAGCAGTATACTTCTGATTCCGGAAAGTTTGAAAACGTGATCCATACGCTCGACAATGTGCTGAAAGGCGGTCACAAGGTTTTGATCTTTTCTCAGTTTGTAAAACACCTGAACATCTTTAAACAGTATTTTGAGCAGGAATCCATCCCTTTTTCCTACCTCGATGGCGCCACAAAAAACCGTGGAGAGATCGTGGCAGAGTTTCAGGAAAATACGGATCTTAAAGTTTTCCTGATTTCAATTAAAGCGGGCGGTGTTGGTTTGAACCTGACACAGGCGGATTATGTATTCATTCTTGATCCATGGTGGAATCCGGCAGTAGAACAACAAGCCATTGACCGGACCCATAGAATCGGGCAGGAAAAGAAAGTTTTCATCTATAAATTTATCGCAAAAGATACGGTGGAAGAAAAAATCCTTGCTTTGCAGAACAGAAAGAAAAGACTGGCAAGCTCCTTAATTACTACGGAGGAAAGCTTCTTTAAGTCGCTCAGCAAAGAAGACATCAGGGAAATCCTGAACTAAGTAGTGAGCATGGTATAATATTCTTCCCGGCTGATCATTAAAGCCCCCAGGCTCATCAAATGATCATTGGGCAGCTGACAGTCGATCAGTTTAAAGGCATTGGTCTGGCAAAGCCAGATCAATGCTGTTTTAGAAGCATTGCTCAGCAGGCTAAACATACTTTCCCCGCAAAAGACATCTCCGATCTGAACCCCGTAAAGTCCGCCACAAAGTTCTCCATCCTTCCAGACCTCTACACTTTTCGCATAACCGTATTCGTGTAAGGCAATATAGGCTTCCTGCATTTCTGTAGTAATCCAGGTTCCGGGATTATCTTTTCTGCCCACCATTGCACAATTTCTGATGATTTCAGGAAAAGCCTGGTTATAGGTCACTTTAAAAACCTCATCCTTCAATACCTTTGCCATACTCTTGCTGATCTTTACCTGATCGGGATAGATTACACAGCGCTCATGAGGGGAATACCAGCAAATAGGATCCTCTTCACTAAACCAGGGAAAAATGCCATGATGATAAGCTAAAAGCAACCTGTTGATGCTCAGATCACCACCTATTGCCAATAATCCATCCTCCTCAGCCAGTGCCGGATCGGGAAAACTGATCTCCTTTTCATCTAGTCTAAAAACCATATGCAATAATAAAACAATACCTTTAATGTAACTAATCCTTCTTTATTTCATCTCAATTAAAAGCACATCATGAATTTTATAGGCAATATTATCTGGATCATTTTTGGGGGTATATTTATCTTTTTCGAATATATTATCGGAGGTCTGATCCTTTGCCTGACCATCATCGGCATCCCTTTTGGACTACAGTGCTTTAAATTTGCAATTGTCGGATTGGCTCCATTTGGCGTAAAAATCACGGATACCTCTTCCAATACCGGATGTCTTTCTACCATTATGAACATCATCTGGATTGTTTTTGGTGGTTTCTGGATTGCCTTAACCCATTTGTTTTTTGGCCTTCTTTTCTGCATTACCATTATCGGGATTCCTTTTGGCAGGCAACATTTCAAGCTGATGAACCTGGCCTTTACTCCTTTTGGAAAATCCATCAGTTAAAAACCGATCAATCCGATCTTTTTGGAATGTGCGATGGCTTCTTTGCTGTGGCTAAACAGGCAGGTTTTAATCCCTTTAGCTTCAATTTTAGCCAGGAGTTCCAGGGTCATTCCTGCCCTTGATTTACGGATATTTCTGATATAAACGGCTTCAATATTCTGAGGATACTTTTCTGCAATGGTCGCATAAATAAAAGGGTCTTTTTGAGAATTGTCTCCGAAAAAGACGAACTTCTGATTTGGAAAAGCATCCAGGATCCGCCTCACCCGCAGCAGTTTCCCCTCATGACCTGTTTTGCCGGTCTTGAGTAAGTCAGTCCATCGCTTGATCTGGTTCAGCAGAAATGCGCCTTCCGGTAATCCGTTAAACCTGAAGGTTTCTACCAGATAGTCGTACAGGTTCCATTCGCTGCTGGATACATAAAAAAAAGGATTGGGTTGTTCTGCATCCGTATGTGATAAGGCCAGTAAGCCATAATGCTTCTTTGCATCGACAAAAGTTTTCCTCGTTCTTGGGTTCTTAATGAAAAGCTCTCTGAGCCTCCTTCCGATCTTTGCGGAATAGGAAATCATTACGGTATCGTCGATGTCTGAAATGAAAGCATATTGGGTAATATGAGGCACATAGACCTTTCCTTCTGTCCTTGCCAGTACAGTATCTCCTTCTCCCAGGGCTTCGACTTTTACCTCATGCCATCCGGCAGCCACATTTTCCAGTGCTTTCCACTCAAATTTAAAAAAGCCATCATAGGCCGTTTTCTGATGGACGATCTGCCCTTTAAAATCCAGACGAACCTTCACATAAGGTGCTGGTTTAACACTGAATAACCTGAGTAGGTGGACAATGTTCACAAATAAATTGTCGCTGTATACTTGTGTGGTCTTTGCCTTGAAATCAAACACATGCCCATAGAGCACCAGATTGTGCGTATGTCCATAGCCATGATATACCTTAACACTGGTAGAATTATTCATTGCTATTTAAAACAGAGTTAGGCTAAAGTTGTTTGTGATATTAAAGATTATCAATGGGAAAAAGCAATTCAAGCCCGAAATTACTGTTTATTGTAAACCCGGGTTCTGGAAATAACGAGATAGATTTTGCAGAAGCAATACGTACCTACTTTGAATCCGGAAACACGGACTTTGAGATTTATGAACTGTTTAAAGGCTGTAGCTTAGATAAATTACGATCAGTCATTACACAATCAAAGGCT
Source organism: Pedobacter caeni (assembly GCF_900129215.1). Lineage (GTDB taxonomy): Bacteria > Bacteroidota > Bacteroidia > Sphingobacteriales > Sphingobacteriaceae > Pedobacter > Pedobacter caeni. The sequence continues at coordinate 7,954 of NZ_FQUQ01000007.1, forward strand.
GACCGGGTAGTGGCTGTTGGAGGAGATGGAACCTTAAAACTGGTGGCCGAATGTCTGGAAGGCATGGATATCCCTATCGGCATTATTCCTGCGGGATCAGCCAATGGCATGGCCAAAGAACTGGGGATTCCTCAGGAACTGGATGCTGCACTGGATCTGGTGGTAAATGGTCAGCCAAAAAAGATTCATGCAGTGAAAGTAAACGGAGAGCTGTGTATCCATCTTGCCGACATAGGTTTTAACGCCTATATTGTGAAGAAGTTCGATGACTTGCCTCAACGCGGAATGTGGGGTTATACCAAAGCGGCCTGGAAAGTACTCTGGAACCATAGTAAAATGGAGGTAGAAGTTAAGATCAAGGATAAAACCATCCGCAGTCAGGCGGCAATGGTGGTGATTGCCAATGCCACTATGTATGGCACAGGGGTGAAGATCAATCCCGAAGGAGACCTTACTGACGATCTTTTTGAAGTGATTCTGGTGAAAGAATATTCGGTGATGGAAATCTTAAAAATCAGGTTTACCGACCTCCCTTTTAATCCTGAAAAGATCGAACTTTTTCAAACAAGAGACCTGAAGATCAAAACAAAGCGCAAAGTACATTTCCAGGTAGACGGGGAATATATGGGAAAAGTAAACCGTGTGGAAGCTTATATTCTTCCTGCAGCGATCACGATCATTGTTTAATGGCAGTATTGAGCAATCAGCTCATCTGCCAGCTTTGAGCCCATATTTCTCACAAACATAAAGTCTTCGCAGGCGCCCTGAAGGTCTTTCTGTTTCAGTTTGCGCTTGCCATCGCTGATGCGTTCCTTTAAATAGGCTTCATCATAACCGAGATCAGCTTTCAGGCGCAGGATTCTGGCTTCTTCTTCCGGCTTATATTTAACCGAATCTTTGTTTTTATAGAAATTGAGAACGGCATTTGTCATGCCTTCATTGGATTTATAATTGGTGATGGCCAGCTGAATCTCTTGTTTGCTTTTCACATCACAACCATATCCGGATAAGTTAAAAATCATCGGTGCAATCATGACAAGGGTGGAATCGTGTCCAGAAGGGACCTCCCATTTGCCACTACTCAGCCGGATCAGTCTTAAAGCCTCATCGTCCAGGTCAGTTCCGATTCCTTTACGAACCACAGAATGGTATACCTCCCCTTTTTTATTGAGCTTAAATCCGACCGTTACCACACCCTGAATGCAATTTTGCAATGAATATGGGGGATAGACCTTATTGGTCATGACAAATGCCTCCAGGCCTCCTTTTAATTGAGGTTGTGCCTGAACGATAAGTCCCGCGAGAAGAAATAGTGCTAAAATAATTCTGCCCATGTACTAATTTACGCATTTTTAAATCAATGCGGATTTAAATGTATGTTTTAATAACGGAGCAGGGTCAGGAGAATTGCCCAGAAAAGCTTCTTTTTTGGAATATTGACATACTCCAGGGTAATCTCCTTTAAAAGCATACATATTGAATATCAGCTGAAAATGCAGATGTGGCGGCCAGAACCCATTTTCTTCAGCAATGCCAAAACGGGCAAAAGCCTTCCCCATAGGGATCTGTTGCCCTTCTTCCAGTCCGGCCAGGGAATCCAGGCTCAGGTGTCCGTATAAAGCATGAAAAGTTTGTCCCTTGAGGGTATATTTCAGGATGATGGTTGCTCCATAATCTCCATACTGATCATTGAATTTGAAACTATGGACTACAGCATCCTGGAAGTTATAAACCGGGGTCCCTGCAGGTCCCCAGATATCGATGCCCAGGTGTAAGCGACGAGGTTCTTCGGCAGTGTCAAAATGATGACTCCGGGCATAGATCGTCCGGTGTTCATCATACCCACCGATACCGTAACGGGCATGATGAGCATGGAGCTCATCTGCTACCCAGGCACTAAAAGTAGTGGTATCTTCCAGGATTTCCGTTGTGATGGCCTTGTTATTTGCAGTCAGGTCAAAGGTATAAAGCCGATCTGTTTCCGGATCAAAATCTACCACTTTTCCTATGGTTATGCCTTCCAGATTTAACGTTGTTTCTGTTTGTCCTGCTAACTGCATCGTATAAAAGGTTATTCCGCTTCTTCGTCTGTTTCTTTACGTTCCTTAGAAATTTTGTCGAACAATTTATCCATGTGTTCTACATATTCATTGGTATCATCAAGGAAGAAGGTTAAGGTAGGTACAACCCTTGCCTGATGGCGGATTCTTGCCCCTAATTTATACCTGATCTCACTGGAATGAGAGTTGACTTCCGCCACAGATAAAGTGGTATTGTTGGTATTTAAAAAGCTTAAATAAACCTTTGCTACTGCCAGATCCGGAGAAACACGGACTTTGGTAATGGTAACCAGGGTATTTGGTAAATATGCTGCTCCTTCACGTTGAAATATAGCTGCTAATTCCTCTTGCAGGACTCCGGCAAATTTCTGCTGACGTTTACTTTCCATAATTATTCCAATCTTAAATATTAATATAACAGCTTATCATAAGGATAGCGCTCGGTATGTAAAGCGACAACTTTATCGTACAATAATTGCTTAAATTCTTCTAAATTCTCTTTGTGTAATGCAGAGATGAATAAGGCTGGCGCATTGTCATTGGCCATCCAGCTGCGCTCAAACTCTTCGAGCGTAAGCGTCGTTTTTTCTCCATTTTCTGTATCTATTTCCGGGCTCACATAAGCATCAATCTTATTGAAGATCATGAAAGTAGGCTTATCTCTCGCCCCTAAGTCTTTCAATGTTTCGTTCACCACATTGATCTGATCTTCGAAATTGGGATGGGAAACATCAACTACATGGAGTAGTACATCCGCTTCACGAACCTCATCCAGTGTAGATTTAAAGCACTCTACCAGATGGTGAGGCAATTTTCTGATGAACCCTACCGTATCTGATAGAAGAAAAGGCAGGTTATCGATCACCACTTTACGTACGGTTGTGTCCAGTGTTGCAAAAAGTTTATTCTCTGCAAACACTTCAGATTTCGCCAGCATGTTCATGATCGTCGACTTACCCACGTTGGTATAGCCTACCAATGCCACGCGGATCAGTTCCGTGCGGTTTTTACGCTGTGTTTCGTTCTGCTTATCGATCAGTTTCAGACGGCCTTTTAGTAAAGAGATTTTTTCCAGAATCATCCTTCTGTCACTCTCAATCTGGGTTTCCCCGGGACCTCTCATCCCGATACCCCCTTTCTGGCGCTCCAGGTGGGTCCATAAACGGGTCAATCGTGGTAGTAAGTATTGCAGCTGAGCCAGCTCCACCTGCGTTTTTGCCTGTGCAGTTTGTGCCCTTCCGGCGAAAATATCAAGGATCAGGTTGCTCCTGTCCAGGATCTTTACCTGAAGTTCACGCTCAATATTTCTCAGTTGTGATGGCGACAATTCATCATCAAACACCACCATATCTATCTCTTCCGACTTGACGTAAGCCGCTATTTCTTCTAATTTCCCGGTACCTACGAAGGTAGCACGGTCTGGTTTCAGCATTTTCTGCGTAAACGAACGGTCTACCACACCACCGGCAGTATCTACCAGGAATGCCAGTTCATCCAAAAACTCTTTGGTTTCTTCCTGGGTTTCTCCTGGTCTAATTACGCCAACAAGAACAGCACGTTCAGGTTTAAGCGCGGTATCATAATATTTCTGTTTTCCCATGTAAAGTACAAAGATACAAAAGTTATACCGAGATCAGCTGACTGACAAAGTCGGTCATAGATGCGCCCGGGTTTTCGGTTTTCATAAAGTTCTCCCCAATCAGGAAACCATCGAATCCTGCGGCACGCAGCTCATTGATCGTTTGCGGATTGCTGATGGCACTTTCAGAGATTTTCAGGAAGTCGTCCGGAATCTCATCTACCAGGTCAAAAGAGGTTTGAATGTTCACGGAGAAATCAGCAAGGTTGCGGTTGTTTACCCCAATGGCATCCAGTTCCGGAATCACACTTCTTTGTAGTTCTTCCAGGTTATGAACCTCCAACAACACATTTAAACCAAGACTTTTAGCAAATACGGCCAGGTCTTCGATCTCATCCGGTGTCAGGATTGCGGCGATCAGCAAAATGATATCTGCCCCTAAAGCTTTCGCTTCCAGGATCTGATACTCATCGATCATGAAATCTTTTCTTAAGATAGGGATCTGATTTACTGCTCTGGCAGCCAGCAGGTCATTGGTATGCCCACCGAAAAAATCTACATCCGTCAGCACTGATAGCGCAGAAGCTCCCGCAGCTGCGTATGCCGTAGTTACCTCTTCAACAGTCACTTTGTCATTAATGATCCCTTTTGAAGGGGAACGGCGCTTAAATTCGGCGATGATGCCACTGCGTTGATCGTCCAGTAAAAAATCTTCAAAAGAATAAGGGACGCGGTTGAAATGCAATGCAGCTTCCAGTTCTTTGATGGAAACATTCGCTTTGGCGAATTCCACTTCTTCTCTTTTGCGCAGTACGATTTTATCTAAAATATTCATAATTAATGCTCTAACCAGTTTTTCATCATTTGTTTACCATGTTCCGTAAGGACACTTTCCGGGTGAAACTGAACACCTCTGACATTGAATTCGTTGTGTCTCAGGGCCATGATCTCGTTGTCCTTATCGGTTGCCGTTACGGTAAGGCAATCCGGTAATCCTTCATTACTCACTACCCAGGAGTGGTAACGCCCTACATTGATCACTTCAGGGCAATCCTTAAACATCACTTCCTCTTTATCCAATACCGAAATTGGTGTCGCAATTCCATGCATCGGACGACCTAAATTTAGTAAAGTTCCGCCAAATGCTTCTGCAATTGCCTGTTGCCCTAAACAAACGCCAAAGATACTTTTAGTTGGTGCATATTTTTTAATGACTTCCAGGAGCAAACCCGCTTCTTCGGGGATTCCAGGGCCAGGCGACAGGATGATCTGGTCATATTGGTCTACATCTGCAAGGTCAAACTTATCATTACGCCATACCTCCACATCTCTTCCCAGTTCATTGATTAAATGCACTAAATTATAGGTGAATGAATCGTAATTGTCTATTACCAGTACTTTCTTCTGCATGTTCGTATGATTTGTCATGTTATATTCCTGTGGCCATTTCTATTGCCCGGCGAAGGGCTGCAATTTTGTTATTTACTTCGTTCATCTCATTCTCAGGGATGGAATCGGCCACAATGCCCGCCCCTGCCCTGTAATGCAAATGGTTATTTTTACTCATAAAAGTCCGGATCATGATGGCATGGTTGAACTTATCGTCAAAGCCCATATAACCAATGGCACCGGCATAAAAGTTACGCCCTAATCCTTCATATTCATCGATCAGCTGCATGGCCCTGTATTTAGGTGCACCGCTTAATGTTCCGGCAGGGTAAGTATCTGCGACGACCTTAAATGCAGAAGTGTTTTTCTGCAGGTTTCCGCTTACTTTGGACACCAGATGAATCAAATGAGAATAGTATTGCACCTCTTTGAAGGATTTTACTTCTACCCCTGTGCAATGTCTGCTCAGGTCATTTCTTGCCAGATCTACCAGCATCACATGTTCTGCGCTTTCTTTAGGATCCTGTTCTAATTTTCTGGCCAGCTCTGCATCCTCCTCATCATTTCCTGTCCGTTTAAAAGTTCCGGCAATAGGGAAAATATTGGCTACATTATTTTTGATCGTAATTTGTGCTTCCGGTGAAGAACCAAACAGTTTGAAACTTCCATAATCGAAGTAAAACAAATATGGAGAAGGATTGATGGAACGCAGGCAACGGTACACGTTAAACTCATCTCCTAAAAAACCCTGTTTAAATGCCCTGGATGGTACGATCTGAAACACATCTCCCCTAAGGATATGTGTTTTCATCTTGTCTACGATATCCATGAATCCCTGATCGGTCAGGTTTGAATGTTCTTCACCTGTAGTTTTAAAGCTATACTCCGGAAAGTTTTTATTCTGAACCAGGTATTCCATCTTCGTCAGGTCCTCATCCTCATCTCCGTTAAACGTGTTTTTGAACAGCGTCACTTCATTTTTAAAGTGATCGATGGCAATGATGTACCTGTAAATATGGTACTGCATTACCGGAATCTCTTCGTCTGAAGGGCATTCTGCTTTGAAAGTGATGTCTTCAAAGTTGGGAATGGCATTCCAGGTAAAATATCCGAACAGACCATTGGAGATATACCGGGTATCTTCCACTACTCCCGGCTGAAACTGCTGCTTAAACGCATCAATTTCTTCTGTGAGTACAAAATTCTCTTTTTCCGTTTTCTTTCCATCGGGAAAATAAGAAGATAAGATGCCGTTGTTCAGGGTGATCCCCGCAACAGGTTCTGCACAAACATAACTTACCGAGTTTTCGCGACTGTGGTAGTCGGAGCTTTCCAATAAAATGGTATTTGGGAATACGTCTCTTAACCTTAGGTAAATGCTTACCGGCGTTGTGGTGTCGGCAAGGCGTTTCTTGTAAGTGGTGTTAATGATATAGTTCTTCATCTTAATTCCTGGGTTTCATTAGTATGTATTTTCTTTTTACCGGCTGTTCAGAGATCATGATCTTATTTCTTTGCAGCCCTGCTGGTTTTATTCTTTTTTGTCTGGTTTTTGTATCGTCGTATAAAAAAAATCACAACAAAAAACCCGACGTGTGGTTACGTCGGGTTAAAGTGTGGTTTGGTTTAGGTTGATAAACTATAAGGTACACGAAGCTACGACGAAACTCTTTTCAGAATTACTGCGCCATTGCCAAGTATGTATATTGTTAATCATGAGCAACAAAAATATAAATAAATCTTACAACACCAAATTAAATTGTGAAATTTTATGAGACTCCCCAGAATGTCCTTGCAGGATCGGCCTTAATCATGGCAATAATTGCCGCCACAATAACGACCAATCCAAGACCAAAATATAGGGCAATAGTGCGGTGTTTGCCTGCTGGATCATCAATTCGCTTCGATCTTGCGTTTCCAACGGTAATTAAAACCGCCGCAAAAATCATCATTCCGATGTGCTCCATTTTCCAGTATCTGATTCCTGCTTCTACCAATGGGCTCAGGAAATATAATATCAAGCCAAATAAAATTTGGACGTGGGTAAAGATCAATGTAAAAACATTCAATTTCCTGTTTCCTTCTGTATATGGTTTTTTACCTAACCATCCTGCCAATGCCTGAATGATGGCCAGTACCAATAAAATTAAAACCAAGTAACGCCATCCTGAATGCGCACTTCTCAAAATCTGATAGAAATTCATAACTGTGTTTTTCTTTCAAACTTAACTAATAAATTACTTGATTATAAAAAAGAGAAAATAGTAATGCTTATTTAAAACCATTCTAAATGATACAAAGCGCTTGTTTTCAGTAAAAAACATGTTATAAAGCCGTGTAACAGATTTTTTATGATAGATTTAGGGAACTAATCTAAATTTTTATGAAGAAAATTCTACTCTCGCTTGCGTTGGTCTTTTCTGGTACTTTCTTATTTGCACAGCAAACTTACCCTGTAAATGGTTCATACGACATCAGGCAGGGAATGTATGCGTTTACCAATGCAAATATTGTAGTTAATGCCAACCAGACCATCTCTAACGGAACTTTACTAATCAAAGGACAGACCATCCAATCTGTTGGCTCAGGAACAGCCATACCAAAAGGCTATGTGGTGATTGACCTGAAAGGCAAATACATTTACCCTTCGCTCGTAGATGCTTTTACTTCCTATGGGGTAACAGAGGCGAGCCGTCAGGGCGCCGGTGGCCCCCGTCAATCTATTTTTATCTCTACCAAAAAAGGAGCTTACGGATGGAATGAAGCGATTCGTCCGGAAACTCATGTCAACACGATCTTCGCCATAGACACTAAAAAAGCGGATGATTTGCGTAAAGCAGGTTTTGGCAGTGTGAATGTGATCAACAGAGATGGCATTTCCCGCGGAACCTCATCCGCAGTGACCTTAAGTGATGAACGTGAAAACAGCATTATCTTAAAACCTGAGGCTTCGGCCAATTATTCCTTTAATAAAGGCACCTCTCAGAATGATTATCCAACTTCTCTGATGGGTTCCATTGCCCTTTTGCGTCAGACTTATTACGATGCACAATGGTATGGCAAACAGAAAGAAGAATACAACATCTCGCTGGAAGAATTCAACAAACAACAAAACCTGCCTCAGATTTTTGAGGCCGATGGCTGGCAGAACATCCTGCGTGCCGATAAAATTGCCAAAGAGTTTGGCAAGCAGTATATCATTAAGTCTACCGGAGATGAATATCAGCGGATTGATGCCGTAAAAGCGACTGGCGCAAGTCTGATCATTCCCATCAATTTCGTTAAAGCTTATGACGTGGAGGATCCGGCAGATGCAAGAGCAGTAACGCTTACGCAGATGAAAGGCTGGGAAATGGCCCCAACCAATCCTGGTGTACTGGAAAAGGCAGGAATCAGGTTTTCTCTAACAGCATACGGCCTGGATAAACCGGGCGATTTCTGGACCAATATCCGCACTGCGATAGATAACGGTTTAAGTCAGAAGCAGGCATTACTTGCGGTTACAGAAGTTCCTGCAGCTATGATTGGGATTTCTGATAAAGTAGGGACGATTGAAAAAGGTAAACTCGCCAATTTCATCATTACTTCCGACAGCCTGTTTAAAAAGAACAATCTTGTTTTGGAAAACTGGGTACAGGGAAAACGTTTCATTACCTATCAAAAAAATGAAAAGGATACCGTCTCAAAAACGGCTGCCAAAAAGGAGGAATCCAAATCAAACTTATCTACAGGTAGCCTGATCTATCCATTTACCGCATTTGGCAATGCCAGTCCGCTAAAACAAGAGTCAGTATTGTTGAAAAATGCAACGGTGTGGACGAACGAAAAAGAAGGGATTTTGCAAAATGCAGATGTTTTACTGGAAAACGGAAAGATTAAATCGGTAGGTAAAAACCTGAGTGCAGGCAATGCAAAGGTAATTGACGCGACAGGAAAGCACATTACACCAGGCTTAATAGATGAGCATTCTCATATCGCCGGAACGGGTGGGATCAATGAAGGTGCTCAGTCATCATCTGCTGAAGTGCGGATTGCAGATATCATCAATTCGGAAGATGTGAACATTTACCGTCAGCTGGCCGGTGGGGTCACCACTTCCCAGATCCTCCATGGTTCTGCCAATCCGGTAGGCGGACAGGCGCAACTGATCAAACTTCGCTGGGGTAAGCTTCCGGAAGAGTTAAAGTTTGCCGGTTCGGATGGTTTCATCAAGTTTGCACTCGGTGAAAATGTAAAACAAAGTAATTTCGGTACAGGAGCACGTTTTCCGGTTACAAGAATGGGTGTAGAACAGTCTTTCGTAGACCAGTTTACCCGTGCAAAAGAATATAAAGCAGCAATGGCAGCAAAAGGAAGCACTGCGCGTCGTGACCTTGAGCTGGATGCGATTGTAGAGATTCTGGACAACAAACGTTTCATTACCTGTCACTCTTACGTACAGTCTGAAATCAATATGCTGATGAATGTGGCAGATAGCCTTGGCTTTAAGATCAATACTTTTACCCATATCCTGGAAGGTTATAAAGTGGCCGATAAAATGAAGGCACGTGGCATTAGTGCTTCTACTTTCTCAGATTGGTGGGCTTATAAAATGGAGGTTGCAGAAGCGATTCCTTATAATGGAAAGATCATGCACAACGTTGGGATCACCACTGCTTTCAACTCAGATGATGCAGAAATGGCCCGCAGGTTAAATCAGGAAGCAGGAAAAGCCGTATTATATGGTGGCGTTCCTGAAGAAGATGCCTTGAAGTTCGTTACGCTGAACCCGGCAAAAATGCTGCACATAGACAATAAGGTAGGTAGTATTAAAGCGGGCAAAGATGCAGATGTGGTGATCTGGTCCGCGCACCCCCTATCTATTTATGCGAAAGCAGAAAAAACATTTGTAGATGGCATCTCTTACTGGGACATCAGTCGTGATGAACAGGTAAGAAAAGAACAAAATACAGAACGCGCCAGGCTCATCAAAAAAATGCAGGACAGCAAAAGCAAAGGTGGTAAAACACAACGTCCTGTTGCAGAAAGCCCACGCATGTACCATTGCGAAACGGTGGAAGATTATTCTTTGGAACTAAACGAATCAGAAAGGACACATACTCATGAATAGATATTTTTTAACCCTGTTCCTTGCCGCAGCAACTGCCGTTTCTGGTTTTGCACAGGCCAACATCTCTCCTGCCCCGGCACAAAGCAAGCAGACCTGTATCCTTGGCGCTAAATTACACCTGGGCAATGGATCCGTAATCGAGAATGGCTACCTGATCTTTGATAAAGGCAAAATCACCGCAATCGGAGATGCTACTGTTGTCCGTTTAGACTTCACAAAAAACGAAGTGATTCAGGCCAATGGCAAACATGTTTATCCTGGATTTATTGCTCCGGTAACGAATTTAGGTCTGGCAGAATTTGAATCGGTAAAAGCGTCTCTGGATTTTTCTGAGATTGGCAACCTGAATCCTCATATCCGCTCTATCGTAGCTTATAACACCGACTCTAAGGTTCCCGCCACATTAAGAAGTAATGGCGTCCTGATGGCTCAGGTTACCCCACAGGGTGGCACTGTTTCCGGAAGCTCATCGGTAGTACAGCTGGATGCCTGGAACTGGGAAGATGCTGCGATTAAGAAAGACGATGCGATGCACCTGAACTGGCCGGTAACCCCAAAGATCAGACCTGGTTTTGGAAACCGTGGCCCTGCACTTTCACCAGAGTTACTAAAAGAAAGAACACAAAATTCCATCAATGAGCTGGAACAATTGTTTGCTGAAGCCAAAGCCTATTCCGAAACTGCTAAACCAGCGGTTACCAATGCCCGTCTGGCGGCGATGAAAAACCTGTTTAATGGTACTCAGCGTTTGTTTATTCATGTCGATGAGCAGAAAGACATTCTTGCTGCTGTAAATTTCGCGAAGAAACACCAGATCACTCCGGTAGTCGTTGGTGGAGATGAGGCCTATCTGGTGACAGATTTTTTAAAGCAGAACAATGTTTCTGTGGTGGTAAAGCAACCGCATGCGCTTCCTAATGCGACGGATGATGATGTGAACATGCCTTATAAAAATGCTGCAGTACTGGTGAACGCCGGGCTGAATGTAGTAGTGAGTATAGATGGTTACTGGCAACAAAGGAACCTTCCTTTTATGGCCGGAACCGTTGCGGCATGGGGCCTTGATCCTGAAAAAGCATTACAAACCATTACCCTGAATACCGCTAAAGTTCTTGGAATTGACAAGCGCACAGGCAGCCTGGAAATGGGTAAGGATGCGACTTTCTTTATCTCCTCCGGAGATGCATTAGACATGAGAACGAACCATGTGGAAAAAGCATTTATTCAGGGAAGAGACATCAATCTGGATAACCTGCATAAACAACTGGACAAGAAGTTCAGCGATAAATACAACGCACAAAAACCATAATTTTTTAGGTTTTTAACCGGCAAAACAAAGAGGCCCCCTTAGAAAAGGGGGCCTCTTTGTTTTGATCCATAACCGATCATATGATTGAGCCGGTTCAATTCATGACTACTTATTCTGGTTAAGAAATTCTTTGGTTGTCATGATCGTTGAATAATAAAAGCCCAATGCGCCCATCAATGCCGTTTGTACATTTTCTGCGGTTACTGTTGCCCCTTTAACTTCCAGGTCTCTTGTTGCACAGGCATCAGCAATCACCGTACATTCAAAACCAAAGTCTTTGGCAGCTTTTACTGTCGCGTCAATACAGACATGTGTCATCATACCCACTATCGTTAAATGCGTAATTCCATTGTCTTTCAGGTATTTTAACAAATCTGTTTCCCTAAAACTATTCGGATAATGTTTGATGATCAGCTTTTCAGCAGGAAAAGGCTTTACCCGGTCATTTATTTCGACGCCTTTGCTATCTGGCAGAAAAAAGGATGCAGCGGGATCTGTAGCAATGTGCTGGATGTGGATCACCGGAACTTTTTTCTCTCTGCTCTTCGCTAAAATTTGCTGAACATGGTCAGCAGCCTGTTCAGCACCTACCAGTTCCATTTTTCCTCCCTGAAAATAATCGTTTTGGACATCGATAATAATTAATGCTTGTTTCATCTTTTTGGTTTGTTTTGCTGGTGGCATTGCAAATGCCCCAAATGTGAATAGAAAATTTAACCCGAGTAATCCTAAATACTTCATTTTAAATACGTTTAATTTGGAAGTAAAAGTAGGTTTCAGCGCTCAGGGGCTAAATGTCCCAGATCAAGAGGAATGTCAGCACATCGTCAATCTATGGCTATTTCAATTTTCTCTTTTTTAACATCCGGCTAAAGAAGGAAGGGGTAACATCAATGTAGGACGCAATTTGTTGGTGGCTGAGCTGATGAAGGAGTGCAGGATATTGATGGATAAACTTTTCGAATCGCTCCTCCGCGCTCAGGCTCATACGCTCGACAATCCTTTGCTGACTGACTGCGAAGCCGCGCTCTGTAAGAATCCTGAAATAGCGTTCAAAATCCGGGTGTTTTCTGAACAGGATTTCCTGGTTATGCCTGGATAAAACAATGGCCTTTGTATTTTCGATGGCTTCAATCCAAAGGTTTCCGGGCGTTCCGGTGACATAACTTCTGATGTCTGCGATCCACCAGTCTCTGACCGCAATTGTCAGGATATGCTCAAAACCTTTTTCATCAATCAAATAGCTTTTTACACAGCCTTTATCCACAAAAGCAAAGTTTGTACAAGTCTCTCCTGCCCTCAACAACAGCTGTCCTTTATGGTAAATCCTTTCAAAGACTAAGGATTGAAAGTCTGTTTTTTGCTCATCTGTAAGGGAGATATGCCTTTCTATATTACTGATGATCAAATTAAAATTCTCCATGGCACCTTATAAATCTAAAACAGCTGATCAATATTATTAATTAATCAGCTGTTATGCGAAAATGTATTTAATTATTTTCTTAAAAACGGCTCATTTTGTTGGAAAACGCTTTAGCACAGGCTCCTGAGATGACTTATTCAAGTATCATTTCTTAATACAAAGGACCTTTTCTGCTAACATCCCTGCTTTACTTTAGCCGCGGAAAAATTAATCTAAAAATCTATTTAATGATGAGACATCTACTGTGCACCGTCCTGTTGTTTTTCTGTTTTTTTGTATTTAAAAACGAATTAGCAGCCCAAACAACGCTAGCCTCCATCTCCGGAGTCATCACGGACAATCAAAACAAACCCATTCCCGGCGTATCTGTTAAGGTAAGGAATGAGTCTACTGGTTTTACGACCAATACCACGACTAACAACCAGGGGAACTATACTTTTAAGGAGCTTCCTTTAGGGTCACCCTATACCATCACAGCCACTTATGTGGGTTTTGGACAACAACAAAGAACAGGTTATTCCCTAAATCAGGGCGATGTACTGAAGGTAAATATTGCGATGCAGGATGCCGTTGAAAGTCTTTCTGTAGTAGAGATCGTAGGATCAGGAATGAAAAACAAAACTGAAAACCTGGGTGCCTCCACGACCATTTCAGCCAGGGACATCACCAAACTTCCTGTGAATGGCCGTAACTTCACCTCATTAACAGATCTTTCTCCATTGGCAAGAGGTGGAAATATCTCCGGACAGCTTGCTTCTTCCACAAACTTCACTATTGATGGGATGAATGCCAAAAACCCAACCTCTGCAGGTGCAACCACAAGCCGAAGTGGCGCACCATATTCCCTTTCTATCGAAGCAGTTAGAGAGTTTAAAGTGGTGACCAACCAATATGATGTAACTTTTGGTCGCAGCGGAGGAGGAACCATCAGTGCGGTTACCAAATCAGGAACAAATACCCTTACCGGAAGTGCCTTCACTTATGGACGTACCGACTGGTTGGCCAGTCCTTACGCCATTAATGGAAATAAACGTCAAAATGATTTCTCTACTTATCAATATGGATTTTCCCTGGGCGGCCCGATCATCAAAGATAAACTACACTTCTTCGTGGTATGGGATCATCAACGGGATGCACGTCCGCTTCAGGTGGCAGATATACAATCCGCAGCTGATGAAACCCGCTTAAACCTTACTCAGCCTACGCTGGATCAGTATGTCAGTATTGCGCGCAACAAATATGGTGTAGCCAGCAGCCCACAGTTTGGATCATTTAATAAGAAACGAGGTTCTGATGCAGGTTTCGCCCGATTGGATTGGCAGATTAATGATAAAAACCTTTTGTCGATCCGCGATAACTATACCAATGACCGGAATAAACAGGGTTTGGAAGATAATACAGCTGTCAATCTTTATGAATCATACGGAAATGATAAGAATGTTGACAATAGTCTCCTGGCGAGCTTGAGAACATCCATTAACTCCCGTCTGACGAATGAATTGAAAGCACAACATCTTTATACTTATCAGTTGAGTAGCCCCGGAGATCAGCTGCCTTCACAAAATATCCCAAGAGCTGTTGTGGAAGGTGTAGCTTCTGTAATCGGTGGAAAATCCAAAACCACCAATATACAAATGGGGGGACATCGTTTCGCTCAGGAGGGCTTTACCAATAATGTATTTCAACTGGTAGATAATCTTTATTATAACACCGATAAAATCAAATATACTTTTGGTACGGACTTAATGTACACCCGGGCGCATTCTACTTATGGAAGTGAGCTGAATGGCCGTTTTTATTTTGCCGCTGATGCCAAAAACAACCTGACTGCTCTGGATAACTTTAACAATTTAAAGCCTTATCGTTACACACGTGAAGTTCCACTTGTTGCAGACCCTAGTGTAACTCAGGGCATATTTAGTGCCGCTCTATACGCACAAATGCAAACAAAATTAGCTTTGGGTCTTGATATGATCGCTGGTATACGCGGAGACTATACCAATTATCCGAAAGCAGCTTTCAATCAACTGGTATTTGATGAATTAGGCCTACGTACGGACAATTCGCTTTCGACTTTTCAAATCCAGCCAAGAATTCAATTGAACTGGGATATCAATGAAAACCATACCGACTATCTACGCTTCGGAGCTGGTATTTTCTCTTCAGACATCAATAATTACGCGACCATCAACAATATGGTATTTGACGGAAACCACCTTGCTTCCTTAGATGTAAGAGGCGCAAGCGTTCCTACACCAAACTTTCCCGGTTACCGCGAAAATCCGGCCAGTGCCCCTGGTTTAGACTTATTTAACCTTCCGGGTGTAAGTAAACTGATGACGATCAATACCAATGCTAGCGATGCCAGAGTACCGGTAGTTTATAAAGCAAATATATCTTACAGTCGTTTCATTACAGACCGTTTAAAAGTAGGAATCACTGGTTATGCTACTTTAGGCAGAAACAACTATATGTATGTGGATAGAAATATGGCAACTACCCCGTTTTTCCGCTTATCTAATGAAGACAATCGTGGGGTTTATGTGCCCGTAGCCGGTATTAATGCGGATAATGGCTCCGCAGACTGGCTACAAGGACGAATCAGCACCAAACTTGGCCGTGTGCTGGAGATGAACAGTAAGGGAAAAGTAAATCAGTTTGCCGCAGTAATTGACGCTACCTATCAATATTTTAAGGATGGCGAGATTACGGTTAGTTACACCCTTAATGATGCCCGGGACAATACCTCTTATAATGGTAATGTGGCAAACAGTGCCACGCTATCGCTGCCAGTAAGGGAAGATCCACGTGATCTGAGTAAAATGACCTATTCTGATAATCAATTCCGCCATAAAATTGTTTTTTATGGAACACTACCAACTTTCTATGGATTTAGTGTCGGTGTACGTTATTCGGGAATTGGTGGTACACGTTACAGCTTATTGTCTGGAGTAAACAGCAATGGCGATTTTGTAGCGACGAATGACCTGGCCTATATTTTTGACAGAAACAACACTGCTGTTCCACAAAACGTCAGAGATGGCTTACAGGCGATCCTGGATAATCCCAATGCCAGCCAGAGTATGAAAGATTATATCTTAAAATATTCAGGTAAAATTGCAGAAAGAAATGGTGGTAAAAACAATTTCTATGGTGTCTTTGATCTTAGAGTGACGAAAAAACTAAAGCTCTACAAAACCCATACCCTTGAATTTTCAGCCGATCTTTTCAATGTTGCGAACCTGCTCAATAAGAAATGGGGCGTGAATGAATCTCTTGGAAATCAGGCACTATATGCCGGTGGGATACCGAAAACAGATACTAAGCCTGGCACCCCGGCTTTTAATCCGACCACAAACAATTTTGTATATACAGTCAATTCAGCAGGTGTAGTTAACCCTTCCGGAAATCCTTATCAGGGACAATTGGGGATTCGCTACGCGTTCTAATTCATCACTTAACTAAAGTAGTAAAAGTTTAAACTACTAAAATTAAAAAAGCCGTTAATCAATGATTAACGGCTTTTTATTTGCGTTGCATGAAGGTTGTAAAATTTTTGTTTTCCTGAATACAAAAGGCGTTAAAAAGAGAGTGACCTCATCCAAGGTCACTCTTTTTTAACTAACTTATTATTCATAAAAAAACTGGCTGTTGGGGAAGGAGTCGAACCTTCAAGGGGTAGTTAGCTATAGTTCAAAAAATCAATTTGTGGTCAACCCATAAACTACGTTTATCCATTTATCCCCGCCACCGAGACAAGGAGGTGTGTCTGCCAATTTCACCACCCAACATTATGTTAAAGTACTAGTCTGAGTTTTAAGCTTTAAGTTGTTTATTTCTAAATGCACCTTAACTTAGAGCTGAAAAACTTATCACTCAAAAACTCATTGCTGTAGGGGAAGGAGTCGAACCTTCAAGGAGTAGTTAGCCCTTACGGGTTTTCCATATTCTCCACCACCGAGACAAGGAGGTGCGTCTGCCAATTCCACCACCCTACAGAGTATAAGCAAATGTTTAAAGAACTATTTTTTGTTACTTGCTTGATACAAATGTAACAACAACCCCAATACGTTGCAAATATTTTAATCATATTATTTTATTTTTACCATATTTATAATTATATTTGAATATCGTTAACAAATATCAAAATCATGCTTAAAAAAGAAAGCCAAAATTTAGAAATTGATAACCTGGATATTGACATTTTAAAACAGTTGATGCAGGATGCTACGAAACCCTATACAGAAATCGCTAAAGATCTGATCGTTTCGGGCGGAACTATCCATGTAAGGATGAAGAAACTTCAGGAAATGGGCATTATCAAAGGTTCTCATTTGATCATAGATGCGCAAAAGGCGGGTTATGACATCTGCGCTTTCCTGGGAATTTACCTGGAGAAAGGAATTCAATATAAAGATGCGGTAGCGCAGCTGAGTAAAATTAAAGAGGTCGTAGAACTACATTATACAACGGGCTCCTATAGTATGTTTGCCAAAATCATTTGCAGGGACACCAACCACTTAAGGCATGTCCTGAATGAAGAGATCCAGGCCGTTGAGGGTATCCAACGTACAGAGACTTTGATTTCACTGGAAGAAAGCATCAGAAGACAGATTGAATTGTAATTCAATCTGTTTTTCTATAAAAATTTGCTTTCTATTTAAATTTAATGATACCTTTGCAGCAATTCCTTACTATTCATCGTTTTAAATCAAAGGAATCATGACTGAACGTTTCAACATATCGCCCCTTTCGCAAGCTGCCTGATCCAGGCGGACGCATCACATTTACTTCTTTAGTATCGTGTAATTAGCTATATGGCTTTATAAGTCAGTATTGCGCATTCGTCTGCCACATTTTCCAGGTCCTGCTGCGAACTCAATAAGGGTATATCCCCCATCGGAGGATGAATTGATCCAATTCAACTACTATTATATTTTTTTGAGTACAGTCCAATGGACAATTATGAACAATCGTTCGATGTCTTGCAGTACAGATTAAAATCTGCAAGAAGAAAGAAACGATTACAAAAAAAGGATTTCGATAAGCAATTAATTCAAATCATTAAAAAGGAAAAACTGCTTTGGCAAAAGAGACGTGAGTTACCGATGATTCCGCTTGAAACGCCCTATCAGAAAGGATGGAAACGTCATTTTGTGGTTCGGGAAGACATCAAAAGATCGCCTTCAGCCGGATTTTTCACTACGCTTTTAGAAAAGATCAACACGGTGCAACACCATCCGGATAAGTCTTTCAAAATAAAGAAGAGAAGAAAAGGCTCCCGCAAAAGAAGCAAAGGACATGAGGTTAGAAGACAGTTTCTGCAAGAGTTTTCTGAATGGTACTGGAACCACCATAGCTTAAAGCTGACGGAACTGGAGAAAGCGCATTTTCATTTATACGATAAGATGAGCAAAGATGGAAAATCAAAATGTTTTGTTTACCGGTTTAATGAGCCCTGGCGGTATGTATTGCAAGTAAAGCCCCACATGATCACTGAAGTGAAAATGGTGGACAGTCTTCTGGAACAGGAAATTCAACTGCTGAAAAATTATATTACAAACCATGATTTGCAGCGCAGAATGAACAAGATCACCGGAAGAGGATACAGCGTATATGGCTGGGGAGAAGAAGTAAAACCCCGTTATCGGATTCCAAAACGAAACCGCACATTATCCGCCCTAATGGAGGAATGTGCAAATGATGAACAACAACAATATTAAACGCGATGAGCATTTTAAAAACAAAAGAACTAAGTAAAATAGGTTATATCAATGATAAAGCAAGAAGCCTGGTGATCAATACGATTG
Organism: Pedobacter caeni; assembly: GCF_900129215.1. Lineage (GTDB taxonomy): Bacteria > Bacteroidota > Bacteroidia > Sphingobacteriales > Sphingobacteriaceae > Pedobacter > Pedobacter caeni. The sequence goes on from NZ_FQUQ01000007.1 coordinate 26,634, forward strand.
CTAAAAATTTCAAGCATCATACTAAAAACCAGATCATAGAATTATTAATCAATATTAAAAACACACCAGAGAATTATGTAGAAGACGAACAGCTCGGCAAAATTGCCGAAACATTTATGGATAAAGTAAAGGAGGTTGATTTCCAATCCTACCACCTGTTACAGGAAAGCGGAATGCTGAAGACGTATGGCAGCAAAGAGATAGAACATGGTGCAAAGAAACAAATGGAACTGGCCATGTCGCTTCCTGTTGTCACTCAGGGTGCTTTAATGCCGGATGCCCATAGTGGCTATGGATTACCAATTGGAGGTGTTTTGGCTACAGATAACGCGGTTATTCCTTACGCAGTTGGGGTAGATATCGGTTGCAGAATGGCCCTGAGCATTATAGATGAAGGTGATAGCTTTTTTAAGCGTTATAGTCACCAGATGAAAGTGGCATTAAGAGAACTTACGCATTTTGGAATGGAAGGTTCATTAGACATCCAGCCACATCATGATCTGCTCGACAGCCCTGTTTTTAAAGAAACAGAACTGCTGAAGAAACTGCATGCCAAGGCTTTCAGGCAACTGGGGACCTCTGGCAGTGGCAATCACTTTGTAGAGTTTGGCGAAATAGAATTGTATGACAACAATACACTGGGCTTGCCACCAAAGAAGTACATGGCCTTGCTGACGCATTCCGGAAGCCGGGGCTTAGGGGCTAATGTAGCGATGCATTATACCAAAATAGCCATGGATACCTGTAGGTTGCCAAAAGAAGCAAAGAGTCTGGCCTGGCTGGACATGAATACAGAGGCCGGTCAGGAATACTGGTTAAGCATGAACCTTGCAGGTGATTATGCCAGAGCTTGTCATGATGTGATCCATTCCAGTCTATTGAAATCTTTAGGCCTGCAATCATTGGCAAAAGTAGAAAACCACCATAATTTTGCCTGGAAAGACAAGCTCGCTGATGGAAGAGAAGTGATTGTGCACAGGAAAGGAGCTACACCTGCACACCAGGGAGAACTGGGAATTATTCCCGGAAGCATGGCTACCGCAGCTTATCTGGTAATGGGTAAAGGGGTTGAAAATTCTTTACACTCTGCTGCACATGGGGCCGGAAGGGCAATGAGCCGCCAAAAAGCGAAGAACAACACCACGGCCTCCGCTTTGAAGAAAATGCTGGCCACTGCCGGCGTGACCTTAATTGGGGGAAGTGTAGAGGAAAATCCTTTGGCTTATAAAGACATCGAAAGGGTGATGTATGCCCAGAAAGACCTGATCGAAGTACATGGGAAGTTCTTTCCTAAGATTGTACGGATGAACAGAGATTAAAGGTTGAGTATCATTTAATGCAAAGCCGTCTTCTTTTTAGAGGGCGGCTTTTTATGGTTTAAAGAATTCTTCTTTTTGATGTTCTTCCTTTTGATATCGCGCAGCAGCATCTTCCAGTCTTTTCCTGATCCTGGAAGCCAGGTTTCTTGGCCCCAGTACTTTCATGCATTCTCCAAAACCCAATATCTCCCGTTCCAGTTCAAAGTTCAGGACCACATCAATCCTGATGACAATGCCATCCTGATCCTCCTTTAACAGGACCTGACTATGGTGTAGTGGCTTTGTCAACACATAGGGCGCATTTCGCCTGTCTACTTTGAGGATCACTTTATGAGCCCGGTCCCGTTCCGATTTCGTTACGCCCAGTAAATCTTCAAAATAGCGGTCAAAATCAACGCCTTTGTATTCTACGAATGGTTCTTTAGTTAATTCCTGGAACTCCAGAATGCGATCGAGCGCCAAAGTAATCAGCGCCATACCTTTTCTTGGTTTTGCAATCAGAAACCATCGGTTCCTGTATTCTTTTAAGAGGTAAGGAAAATAAATACTCTGCTGTGCCTTTAGTGCCTTGAAGGACTTATACTCAATCAGCAGTGGCACTTTATTCAGGATTGCACTATACAAAGGGGTAATAAATTTCAAGCCCCGGAGCTGTTTATTACTTTCAAACTGAATGCAGTTTTTGCTTTGATTGGTAGACTTATAGAGGTTGTTTTCCAGTTTAGCGATCATATCACTCATCTCATCAAAGTAACTAAAGCCGTTAAACTGCTTTAAAACGCCAACGATTTCCTTCATCTTCTCGATATCATTGTTATTGATCGGGGCCTTTGTAATGCTGTAATTAGGATCACTATACGCATAATACTTCCGGTCTGTAACGACAATAGGTGCATTATAGCCCAGCTTATCGCTCCTCATGATTTGAATATCTGATTGAACGGTCCGCTTACTTACTCCTGAGCTGATTCCTTGATATTCGAACAGCACTGCAGCAACCTTTTCGATCAGGTCGTCGAGGCTCCATTTCCGGAACCTGTTTTTTAAACATTCATCAATGGTTTTGTAACGGATGAGGGCTAGTTTATTGATTGACATCTGAAATTTCCTTTGTATAAAAGTAACAAAAGCAATTGACTACGCAATGGAACTGCGCATTTTAAACAATCTTGTTGTTAATTCAGAATAAAATTAAAATTATCTACCTGATAATAAGCACAATGAAACAAATTCACATTATAAAAATCAACTGCGCAATTGTGCTGCGTTATAGCCCCTGCATCTTTGTAATGTCGATCACAACGACAAGTTCTTTGAATCATATCAGTACGTAAGTACTTAAAAATATTCCCGAAAGGGAATGGCAATACTACATCATTAACGCCCGCAGTTGTGTGGTTTCTGTATGGCCCCAAAGTATGAGACAATTATGTTTTCATATCCTGGCGAATTAAGGATGATAGATTGTCCACATGTTGTGTAACGCGGGTTCGAATCCCGCTCCCGGTTTCCGGGATAGCTTAGTCCGGTCAAAGCAACAACCAATATGCAGGTTCGAATCCTGCTTCCAACCAAAACTGGAATAGCAAAATGGTAATGCAATGGATTTAGGATCCACTTAGAAGAAGAGGAACTTCACAAACCCTCGCTGTTAAGCATTGGAGAAAAACATTCGGCTTAAAATCTGATCATCAGGAGATCAGGAATAAAGCAATCCAAAAGAGACTTTGAAAGTCCGAAACGGAAAAGAAGAATGTTGATTTGTCAAATATGCCATCCCCCCTGAGAACCGCTTCTGAAAAGGACGGATTGAAAGCAGGTAAAGCATCTTTAAAGATCAAAATATTCCTACCAGACGGAACTTCCGTATCCTTTGGAGGAATGTTTTTCAAAAATGCTTGTTAAAAAATAAAGAGAAAAGCTGCCGGAAGAATGGTCAAAGAGCGCACCGTTCTTCCTGATGTCAGGAATAATAAATATTAAACCAACCAAAATTAAAATATATGAAAAGAGTAACCATTAATACCAACTCTGTGGGGTTGGTTTACAAAAACAGAGAATTTAAAAGAGTATTAACTGCCGGAAACTACTGGTTAGGATTTGGAGAAACTGTAGAAGTTTATGATCAGTCTAAAACTTTTATCGCTTCTACGGAGCTGGATGTACTGTTACAAAATAAAGATTTTTCAAACCTGGTACACCTGATAGAAGTAAAAGACAACACTTTGGTCTTGGTTTATCAAAATGAGAACTTCAAGCAGGTATTGACTGCCGGAAGGTATGCGTTCTGGATCGGGTTAAACAAATACTCCTTCCTGAATGCCGACCTGAACAAGTATGAGATCACCGAAAACATCGATAAAAGCACTTTATTAAAGCCCTTGATGCAGCCTTATGTCAGATCTTTCAGAATTGAAAGCTATGAAGCCGCTTTGATGATGGTTGACGGGAAGTTTGAGCAGGTCCTGGAAGTAGGAAACTACATCTGGTGGAACAACAGTACGTTGATCCAGGTGTTGAAAACTGACTTGAGACAACTGAACATGGAAATCGCAGGGCAGGAAATTTTAACCAAGGATAAAGCGCAGTTGAGAATCAACTTCAGTGTTCAGTACAAAGTAACAGATGCCATTAAAGCCCTGTTGGAAAACAAGGAATTTGAGAAACAACTGTATGTATTGATTCAGTTATCTTTAAGAGAATTCATTGGAAGGTTAACTTTTGATGAGTTGATGGAGAGCAAGGAAAAGATTGCAAATCATGTCTTGACCAGCTCCGCAGCGAATGCCGCGCTTCTGGGGATTGAATTAATCAACTGCGGATTGAAAGACATTATACTACCAGGTGATATCAAAGAAATCATGAATCAGGTTTTGATTGCTGAAAAAAGAGCACAAGCCAACCTGATCACGAGAAGAGAGGAAACAGCCTCTACCAGAAGTTTGTTAAATACGGCAAAACTGATGGAAGATAATGCCATGTTGTATAAATTGAAAGAAATGGAATATGTAGAGAAGATTGCAGAAAAGATCAACACGATCAGCTTATCCGGAAGCGGACAAATGATCGATCAATTGAAGCAAATCTTTGTTAAATAACCAGAAGGATGAAAACATCATAAGCAGACAAATAAAACAATATGCTTATGATGGTTTCATGACTAATGAAAATCAAATTATATACTAATGAAAACAACAATCGTAAATAAACTAAGTGCAATAGAGCAGGAGTACGATCTTAAAATACTCTTCTCTTGCGAATCAGGCAGTCGGGGCTGGCAATTCCCTTCGATGGACAGTGATTTTGATGTGCGGTTTATTTATATAAAACCGCTTAACCACTATCTTTCGATATTGGAAAGAACGGATCATCTGAGTTTTCCTATAAACGATGAGCTTGACATCTATGGATGGGACCTTCGTAAAGTGTTGAATCTATTGAGAAAATCTAACACGACTCCATTTGAATGGCTTCAATCTCCTGTTGTTTATGGAGAAGAAGCGGGATTCAAATCCAGGTTATGGCATTTATGTCAGGGTTATTTTAGTCAGCGGACTAATGCACACCATTACCTCGGCATCGCGAAAGGTGCAATGGATACGATCGTCAATGAGGATGAAATAAAAATAAAGAAGTTGTTTTATGTGCTTCGCCCTCTGCTTGCTGCCAAGTGGTGTTTAGAAAAGAATCAAATCGCTCCCATGGAGATAGGTCCTTTAATGGACCTGCTTCCAGATCATTTACATACAATGGTCAGCGAATTGATCGTCTTTAAATCCACCGGAAAAGAAGGCACGATGATCAAAATACCAGTGCTACTGAAAGATTACATAGATCATGAATTTATAAACTGTACTGAAGCCGCCAAGGACCTGCCTAAAAATCAGTTTGATCTCGCAGGTCTGGATGATTTCTTCCTAAAAACAATAAATGAATATGACTATAAAAGACATAAAGGATAAAGGTTTGCTGCTCTTTGAGTGCGTCAGCGGAAGCCGGTCCTATGGACTCGAAACGGAAACCTCTGACACCGATCTGAAAGGCGTTTATTATCTTCCCAAATCGGTTTTTTATGGGTTGACATATACACCACAGATCAGCAGCGAAAGCAACGATGAAGTATATTATGAGCTGGGCAGATATGTAGAGTTGTTGATAAAGAACAACCCCAACATGCTGGAAATGTTGGCTTCTCCTGAGGAAATGATCTTATACAAACATCCGGTAATGGACAAACTGAAGAGCAGTATGTTTTTATCGAAACTATGTAAGGATACTTTTGCCGGTTATGCGATCACTCAAATCAGGAAAGCGAAAGGATTGAAGAAAAAGATCGTCAATCCGCTACCCAAAGAGCGGGCAACGGTGCTGGACTTCTGCTTTATACTGGAAAGTTACCACAGTCTTAGCCTGAAAGACTGGTTAAAAAAGCAGGGATATCAGCAGGAACAATGTGGTTTGATCAACATCCCGCATTCCAGAGGCGTTTTTGCCATGTTTTACGATCCGGAAGGAAAGTTTGGTTATAAAGGAATCGCAACGAATGCGTTTGCAAACGAACTGTCTTTATCGTCGGTACCTTCCGGAGAAAAAGAAGTTGCTTACCTGCAGTTTAACCAGGACAGCTATTCTTCTTACTGCAAGGAATACCGGGAGTACTGGGATTGGGTGGACAAGAGAAACGAAGAACGGTACCTGAATAACCTGGAACACGGAAAGGACTATGATGCGAAGAATATGATGCATACAATACGCCTGTTGCAGGTTGCTGAAGAAGTGCTGCGATGCGGAGAACTCAGGATAAAAAGACCAAACAGAGCGGAATTGCTCGCTATAAAATCGGGGCATTATTCCTATGCTGAGCTGCAAAAAATGGCAGAAGAACTGATTGGACAAATAGAGCAGGCCTACCTGGGAAGCAGTCTTCCCGATCAGCCTGATTACGATAAATTGGAAAATGTGCTCATAGAAATGAGAACGGAGTTATATCATTAAGCGAACGAATGAAACCATCATCATAGTTTTATAGCCGCTGAAAAAACAAATAAATACATGAAAACTATATTAAATGGAAATGACCTCATTGAAAATGGTTATATCCCTGGAAAAATACTCGGGCTTGCATTAAGTCTGGTTGAAAATAAATTTGAAGAATTAAACAAAGAACAGCTGATCGCATTACTACAGGAAGTAAAAGCAAAACCGGAACAGTTTATGGACCATGAGATCCTGGAAGAACTGGCAACAGCCATCATTGAAGAAGCTTCGGCACCAGCAGATGAAACCATTTCCTTATCAAAACAAGCGATAGCTTATCGCATATATGGTGGAGACCAAATAGAAAATAGTCCAAGAATGCAAATGGATATTGCGATGAGACTACCCATAAGTGTTGCCGGAGCATTAATGCCGGATGCACATCATGGATATGGCTTGCCAATAGGAGGTGTTTTAGCGACGCGTAATGCGATTATACCTTACGGTGTAGGTGTAGACATTGGTTGTCGAATGGCGCTGTCTGTATTTGATATTTCGGAAAGTCATTTCCATGAGCATGAAGCACAATTCAAGAAAGAACTGATTGCACATACCAGGTTTGGCGCAGGACGTGGTTTTATTGGTCGATACAGAGCAGATCATGAAGTACTGGAACGGGATGAGTTTAACCTTACTCCGATGATCAAAAACCTGCACGATAAAGCTTATGATCAATTAGGAAGCTCGGGAGGTGGAAATCACTTTGTAGAATGGGGGATCATTGAATTTGAAAAAGACGATGTAGTTTTAAATATTTCCAGGGGAAAATACGTTGCTCTACTGACACATTCAGGTTCAAGGGGTCTTGGAGCGACAATCGCCGGACATTATACCAAATTGGCTAAAGATTTATGTAAACTTCCAAAAGAAGCAGCAAATCTTGCCTATCTGGACATGAATTCCGAAGCTGGACAAGAATACTGGCTGGCCATGAACCTTGCAGGAGACTATGCTTCTGCCTGTCATGAAGTAATTCATAAAAGACTGACTAAAGCGATCGGTGCAGAGGTACTGGCCCGGGTAGAGAACCACCATAATTTTGCCTGGAAAGAAATCTGGAACGGGGAAGAAGTGATTGTTCACCGTAAGGGGGCTACTCCTGCCGGCAAAGGGGTGATGGGAATTATTCCAGGCTCTATGACTGCACCCGGTTTCCTTGTCCGCGGAAAAGGAGAAACTGCCGCGATCAACTCTGCTTCTCATGGGGCAGGAAGATTGATGAGCCGAACAAAAGCCATTCAAAACATCTCTAAAAAGCGGATGAGCGATAGCTTAAGGGAACATGGAGTTACCTTGATCGGTGCAGGATTAGATGAAGCTCCTATGGCTTATAAAGACATCAACCTGGTGATGGACGCTCAAAAAGAACTCGTTGATGTAGTGGCCAGGTTCAGTCCGAAGATTGTCCGTATGGCCGATGACGGAAGCCGTGAAGACTAAATGAAAAAGGTTCGGATATGTTATCCGAACCTTTTCTGTTTATCTGAGAACTGTTACTTGAACATATTTTTCAATGCTTCCAGTTTCAGTTGTAAATCACCTTCCGGCTGTGCTTTTCCTTTTTGTTCCGGTTTATGTGCCGGCTTTGGTTTAGCATTGGCTGGCTTATTGAACGTTTTTGCTTTATCAGCCGGTTTCCCGGTGTTTTTCGATTTAGGTCTTGCCTCTCCTGTTTTCATCGATAAGGAAATGCGTTTACGCGCAACATCCACTTCCATAACCGTCACTTCTACTTTCTGATGCACTTTTACCACATCATTTGGGTTCGCGATGAAACGGTCTGACATCTGGCTGGTATGTACCAATCCATCCTGATGAACTCCGATATCCACAAAAGCACCGAAATTGGTAATGTTCGTTACAATTCCAGGAAGCTTCATGCCAATCTTAAGGTCTGAAACTTCATTCACCCCATCGGTAAAGCTAAATGCCTCGAATTGCTCACGGGGATCTCTCCCTGGTTTAGCCAGCTCATTCATGATGTCGTTTAGGGTAGGCAATCCGATCTCGTCACTTACATATTGTTGTAATTTGATTTGCTTTCTCAGCTCTGAATCCTTCACCAGCTGTGCAACAGTACAGTTTAAATCTCTGGCCATTTTATTCACCAGGGCATAACGTTCCGGGTGAACACCGCTGGCATCAAGCACATGTTCTGCATTTCTGATCCTCAGGAATCCCGCAGCCTGTTCAAATGCTTTATCGCCCAGACGGGGAACCTTTTTCAGACTTTCTCTGTTTTTAAATGCACCATTCTCATTTCTATAGCTCACGATGTTTTGTGCCAGCTGAGGGCCAAGTCCGGAAACATAGGCCAATACCTGTTTCGAAGCAGTATTTAACTCTACTCCTACCGCATTTACACAGCTCATTACGGTATCATCTAAAGACTGTTGCAATTTAGTTTGATCTACATCATGCTGATATTGACCGACACCAATAGATTTAGGATCGATTTTTACCAGTTCAGCCAATGGATCCATTAACCTTCTGCCAATAGAAACGGCGCCACGAACGGTAATGTCCTGGGTTGGGAATTCTTCCCTTGCCACATCAGAAGCAGAATAGATAGAAGCCCCGTTTTCATTCACCATCACCACTGTGATTTCCGGCAACTGAAGTCCACGGATAAATACTTCTGTTTCTCTTCCTGCAGTGCCGTTGCCAATGGCTATGGCTTCTACTTCATGCTTTTTACAAAGCTCAATAATTTTATCTGCTGCGTTCTTCACATTGCCTTGTCCGGTATGCGGGTAGATCGCTGTATTTTCTAATAATTTCCCTTGTCTGTCCAAACAAACCACTTTACATCCGGTACGGAATCCAGGGTCGATAGCGAGGACGTTTTTCTGTCCCATTGGGGCGGCCAATAAGAGTTGTCTTGCATTTTCGGCAAAGACACGAATGGCTTCTTCGTCCGCTTTATCTTTCGAGAAAGATCGGATTTCGGTTTCCATTGCCGGGCCTAACAGCCTTTTGTAGCAGTCCTGAATAGCCAGTTTCACCTGTTTGCTCCCCGGAGAATTCCCTTTCACAAACTGCTCTTCCAGAATAGAAATTGCGCCTTCTTCTTCCGGCATGGTCTCCAGCTTCAGGATGGATTCGTTTTCTCCTCTTCTCATGGCAAGCACGCGGTGCGATGGAGCCGCTTTCAGGGGTTCTTCCCATTCAAAGTAATCTTTATACTTGATTCCTTCTTCCTCTTTACCTTTCAGTACTGACGATTTGAAGGAAGCTTTTTGCTGGAAATATTTACGCATAGAAGTTCTCACTTCCACGCTTTCATTGACGATCTCTGCGATGATATCTCTGGCACCTGCAAGTGCTTCATTAATAGAATTCACTCCGAGTTCGGTATTCAGGAAGGCTGTTGCTTCTGAGTCAGGGTCAACTTTTCCTTGTTCCAGGATCATCAAAGCCAAAGGCTCAAGGCCTTTTTTTCTTGCTTCCGAGGCTCTGGTTTTACGTTTAGGCTTGTAAGGAAGGTAAATATCCTCGATCGTGGCAATGTTCGTTGCCTCGTTGATCTGACTTTCCAGTTCAGGAGTCAGCTTATCGAGTGCTGCCAAAGCTTTCAGGATTGCTTCTCTGCGTTTATCGAGTTCGCGAAGCTGTTGAAACCTGTCGCGGACCGCCGCCACCTGTACTTCATCCAGGCTACCCGTCATTTCTTTACGGTAACGGGAGATAAAAGGAACGGTTGCTCCTTCATCTAACAATTCAATAGTCGCATTAACCTGCTTTTCAGCTACCGCAAGTTCGGCAGCAATTATTTTAGAATGGTGACTCATTTAAAGATCTTTTGGTATTCTAACTTACAATTGGGGTCAAAATTAATTCTAACAATCGACATCCTCAAATAAATAAAATGTTAATGAATTGTTGTGCCCTGGTTAGGATGGATAAAAAAAAATCCCGCTGGGTTTTTGCCAACGGGATAATATCATAGAATATATTAAATAGCTTATTTTGCTACGTACATTACTTCTTTAACTGCTTTAATCACTTTTTCAGCATTAGGTAAGCTGGCTGCGATCAGCGTTGGTGCATACGGAAGTGGAACATCCGCACAAGTGATGCGCAATACCGGAGCATCTAAGTAATCAAAAGCATTCTTTTGAACGTTAAATGCAATCTCAGAAGAGATAGAAGCCAATGGCCATGCCTCTTCAACGATCACTAAACGGTTTGTTTTCTTCACAGACTCAATGATGGTTGCATAATCAATAGGACGTACTGTACGTAAATCGATTACTTCAACATTGATTCCGTCTTTAGTTAACTCTTCTACTGCCGGGTTTACCACACGGGTTAACATTTTACCGAAAGTAACGATGGTTACATCAGAACCTTCTTTAACCACATTTGCTTTACCGATTGGCAGGTAATATTCTTCTTCAGGAACTTCTCCTTTATCGCCATACATCACTTCAGACTCCATGAAAATAACCGGATCCGGATCAAGGATAGCTTGTTTTAATAAACCTTTAGCTTCGTAAGGAGTAGATGGAACCACTACTTTTAAGCCCGGGCAGTTTGCATACCAGTTCTCAAAATTCTGAGAGTGCTGAGCACCTAGCTGACCTGCATTTCCGGTTGGGCCACGAAATACGATCGGAATAGGGAACTGTCCGCCACTCATTGATAACATTTTGGCTGCACCGTTAATAATCTGATCAATAGCAACCAACGAGAAATTGAAAGTCATAAATTCTATGACCGGAATCAATCCATTCATTGCTGCGCCAATACCAATACCGGTAAAGCCCAATTCAGCAATTGGAGTATCAATTACGCGTTTGTCGCCAAACTCGTCTAACATACCCTGACTTACCTTATAAGCACCATTGTATTGCGCTACTTCTTCACCCATCAGAAATACGTTCTCATTTTTACGCATTTCTTCACTTAGGGCTTCACGTAACGCTTCTCTAAATTGAATTTCTCTCATTGTATATTCAAATATTAACTGTGGGCAAATATAACTATTGTAACTTAATTATAAAGTAGTGTTTTAATTACACTTTGTTTTCTATGGATTCTCCGAAATGAATGATGTTTCCATTGTTGTCTAAAATCGAGAACTGACGCATTCCCCAGGGCATTTCTGCCAGCTTACCATTGGGATGAACCACTCCCAGAGGCTCATATTGTTGATACAATTGCTCAACTTTATTTACATTGATATAACAACCGGTATGCTTTGGAATCTCCGGATCTGTGGTTGGCCAGAAGTGCAAAGAGATGTCATCTTTACTAAAAATCAGGTATCCATCCCATTCAGAATGGAAGGTAAAGTCTAATTTTCCGGTGTAAAAAGCGATGGTTTCCGTTGTATTTACCGAAGCGAGAATGGGTACTGCAGAGACAAGCATAGGCATAGTTTTTTATTTTCCACAAAGGGTGAGGTAAGGACAATACATGCAATTATCGGCTACTGTTGTGTGTACAAAAGGGACATCAGGATTGAACAATTCTTCCAGCTTTTGGCGGAGCAGATTGGTAAAATTTCCTTTCATATCGTCGAGTTGTTCGGCCTGGAGCAATACTTTTTTCCGGTTTTCCCTCAAATAGAACAAGGTTCCTTCTTCCCGCATTTTACGAATGATGTAAAGGTTGGGTTCTACCCCTGTGATTCCTTTAGCCTGTTCGTAAACGTATGTATAGAACAAGGTTTGCACGAGTGCCTTGTTTTGTTTATTACTTTCTGTGTCAAAAAGCTCTTCAATGGAAGAGAATCCGATTTCGTCCCTACCTGTTTTATAATCCACGATTCTCGTAACTCCGTTGCGCTGATCTACACGGTCGATGATTCCGAACAGGGTCAGCTGCCGCTCCTCTCCTTTCACCTTTATAGGAAAAGGGATGACATAATCTTCATCATTTTCCAGTTCTACCAGGGTAAAAGGGGCTTGATTTTCATCATGATCGAGGATGACATTTGCATATTCGGCTACGATGGCCAGCATGACCTGCTGCATTCCATTATGTTCCAGGATCTTTTCTTCCTCTTTGAACATCACGAAAGCAAAAGCACGTTTACACAGCTCAGTCAGATTTTTCCTGTTCTCTACAATTCTTTCTTTAGTGATATAAGGGCTTTCGGCCTGAAGTTTCTGGTAAAAACGCTCCAATACCAGGTGGAGTGTAGATCCAATGCTGTTCGCTTCCAGGTTTTCTGCCAGTTCTTCCGGCTCTTCTACTTTTGCAATGTATTTATAGAAAAACTGTACCGGGCAATTCAGGTAAGTGGTGAGGCGGGTTGCTGAAAGTTTAGCTGAAGGTCCCTCCTGTCCATCCAGATAAAGGTTTAATCTTCGGAGTGTCTCCCCTTCCTTTTTAATATCCACATTCGATTTTGACTCAATGGCAACGGATTGCGACTGGTCAAAATATTTAAAGGTATAACCGCTTTCGAATTCCAGCTGACGGAGAAAACGGCTGGGTTCACCTGTATTGTTATCATCCCCCTGGCCATTATAAACCAGGCTGACTTTCTTTGAACGCTGCAGCAAACGGTAAAACATATACGCAGAAATGGCATCCTGGTTTTCGATAACAGGCAGGCCGTAAGCCCTGCGGATGCTATCCGGAATAAAGCTTGGCGAAACATTGATCTGTGGGAGAATCCCTTCATTTACACCCAGCACATATACATGCTCAAAATCCAGGCTCCTGCTTTCCAATAATCCCATTACCTGCACACCTTGCAAAGGCTCTCCGCTTAAAGGAACTGAAATCCCCTGCACTGCTTTTTGCACGAGGGAAAGCACAAAGGAAAGGGGCAGCTGAGCGGCATAATCCTCCAGCGTATCGTGTAACCTGTTCAGCTCTTTTAAAGTAGCGCCAAACAAATCAGCCTCTGTTTGTTTTAAGGTTTTATCTTCCAGCTGGCGCTCCAGAATCAACTTAAATACCTTTTGCAGGTTATTTATAGCCGCTAATCCTTTATGCACTTTTGTAAAAAAGAGACTGGACAGTTCGTCATGATGCAAACTGAGCAGGGGAACCTCTATCAGTTGTTCTTTTAAAATTTCCTGTTGTACCAGATCTCTTTGTACCGCAGACACGCCGGTTAAAGGGTGAGACAAAAAAGCCTCCACTTCTCTGTAATAAACGGTATCTTTTTTACCATCAATCAATTGTGCCTGCACACTCAGCCAAAGGTCTGCAAGGCCAAAAATGGAAGTCGCCAGTAAAGGATACCCCATCGTGACGTTGAGGTCAATATTAGAGATCCTATCGGCATGCTGGTATTGCGTAGGAATGGTCTGTAAAACAGGGAGCAACAAACTCTCGTCGGCCAGGATCAATGCAATTTTCCCTGCATTATCTGCAGCATCCAGTAAGGGATAATCCTGTAGCAATTCCTGCTGAAGGATTTTTGCCTGTGCCGTTTGCCCCTGAGTTTTGTAAACGTTAATTTCTTTCTGATGGCTCCTGATCAGGTCTTTGCTTGCACCCAATGCATTTGGGAGTCCTAACTTTTGGATATTTTTCCTCAGGAACAAGCCCGCTTCCTGGGTATCATCCTGGAGGTAGTAATTATCAGTATCAAAATAAAACAAGGCCTTTTCGTCTTTGTTCCAGCGCTTAAAGATGACCGCTTCTGCATTGCTCAGGGCATTGAATCCGGCAAAGACCAGTTTCCCTTCCTTGAAATCATCAATAAAAGAAGGCCTGTCGGCTTTGCCTTCTGCCAGCTGACGATAAATGTAGGCCATCGTCGTATACCCTTTTTCCCTTAAGGCCTGATGAAAACCACGGTACAGCTTTGGCATACGCCTCCACATGCGGATAAACTGTTCCTGATGATTCTGTTGTTTGCCTGAGGAGAAAGAAGACCAGAATTGCTCTAAAAACTGTTGTTGTTCTGGTGTGAGGTGCTGAAATTCCTTTTCGATCACGGCAATATCTTCCAGCTCCTGAAACAGCTGATCCGCATTGACAAGGTCATTGTCAATTTGCGAAAAATCACTCAGGATAATCCTTGCAATGGGATAAAACACATCCGGGTTTAAGGCTTTTCCTCCTTCCTCTGCCAGGAGTTTATTGTACTCTTTTAGCAGGGTAAAAAACTGGGTAAAGCCATCGGCAACCTGTAAATGGGTAGACAGAGCAAAAAATTCCTGAATGGTAAAAAATGAGGGACTCCAGAAAGGTTTCCCAATGGTATCCGCCAGGTGATTCTGCAAATAAGGAACCGGCCTTTTGTTGTTAAAGACAACCGCAGCATGGTGTAAATCTTTACCTAAGCGCTGTACTAAATCCTCTGCTACTTCTTTTAAAAACGCAGTCATCTCTACACTAATTTTAATTCGGCACTGTGTGCATAAAACAAATAGGTTTGCACCTTCTGATAACCCATGGCCAGTAACAGATCACGGTAACCATAAACCTGCTTAATATGTGCTTCACTCTCTTTAAGGGTGAACTTATAGTCGATAATGACCACTTCATTTCCAGAAATAAGAACCTTATCCGGCCGGTAAGTTTTCCCTCTGATGTCTATGATACTTTTTTCATTAATGGTCTCTTTGCTCGTTCCGAGTAAGGCTTGCAAGTCTTTATGTTCCAAAACATTTACGGCCTGTTTTCTCAGATCAGGAAGTTCTTCTGCTTTAAAAACCCCCTCATTGAGCATCGTTTTCAGCACTTCATCCACCTCCGAAGCATTGGCAGAAAGGGCCAGCACTTCATGTAAAATGCTTCCTTCTCTTCCGGCATTTGTCCCGGTAAGCATTTCCAGTTCTCTCCTTTTTAACTTATTATTGAACACTTCACTAAGCCGGCCAGAAGTAGGATATTCCTGCAGGTTAATGAACTGCGGACGTTCTTCTTTAGGGCTTGATGAACCTGACTTTTTTACCACAGGTTCATCCACGATAAAGTTGCCCTCTTCGTTTAGCTGTTCTTGCAGTGTCATCGCCATCAGGTCACCAATGGTGCTGATGGTATCTGTTTTTTTCCCAAGACAGGTGATGTACAGGTATTCTTTTGTCCTGGTTGTGGCCACATATAACATGTTCAGGGCATCCATGTTATTGTATAACAATTCCTCATAATAAGGAATTGCTACTGCCGACTGACCAAGCTCTTTGCTGTATTTTAAAGGGATACTTTGCAGCTGGTGATAAGGGGTGTTTGCTGTAGGCACCCAAAAGATGCTGTTGGGTTTTCCATTGATTTCCCAGTTACAAAATGGCACCATGACCACTTTAAAGGCAAGTCCTTTAGATTTATGAATGGTGATCACCTGCACCGCATCGGTGTTTTCTGAAGAGGGTAATGTTTTTCTACGGCCTTCTTCCTCCCAATAAGTAAGAAAAGAGGTGATTCCTTTTTCTCCCTGCCTGGCGAAATTTCCAGCCAAATCTCTGAGTGCAAACAAATACGGTAAATGCGCCGCCTGATTGGACTGGCTTAGTCCATATGCACGGATCAGCTTTTCCAGTAATTCCGGCAGCGGCTGTTGCATCCAGCTTTTCCAGTTTTCACAGAGTTCAGCAGGTAAAATATCCGACAATTCTTCCAGCCCTTTGATTTTCAGGTTAAATAAGGTTTCGGGTTTCAGTTTCTCGTTTTTCAACTGTGCATAGAGGCTGATGCAATTGGCTTTATATAAAGCGGTATTGTTAGGGAGGCCGGCCATCACCATTAAGGTATTGATCAGGATCTTCACCGCAGTGTTGTTTTCGATCAGTAAGGCTTCTCCGGAAATCACATTGATGTTGTTCTCCATTAAAGCATCCACAACAGCGATTGCTTCCGAATTAGAGCGGACCAAAACACAGGCATCACCTGCTTTATACCGCCGTTCTTCTACGATAAGACGTGTTAAAGTGACGACCATCCTCCTAAGGGCCTCAAGTTTAAATCCTGTTCTTCCCAGACTTCCGCCATCTGCATCTGTTTTTAAAACAGAAAAATCAATACTTCCACCGGAAGCAGTCCTGGGGGTAAGCTTTTGGGCCACTTCAGCATATACATCGGTGATGATATGACCAAGGCCTTTTTCCGCCCACCAGTTGGCGAGTTTTTGATTGGCCGACTGCTCTTCTATCGTATCATTTAACCTCCCCTGCATCAATATAGGCAAAGCCTTAAAGAGCATATTGTTAAAGAGGATGATATTTTCGGTGCTTCTATAGTTTTCTTCCAGATTGGCTGCCGTGACATAACTTTCTCCGATGTCTTTTTTTGCTTGCTGATGAAGGATGTTCCAATCCCCATTTCGCCAGCGATAGATGGATTGTTTTACATCACCAACAATCAAATGATCGATAAGCCTGCCATTGGCTTCCGCCATTGCATTCTTTAAGAGAGGTTTAAAATTTCCCCATTGATTGGCGGAGGTATCCTGGAATTCATCAAACAGGAAATGTCGGTACCGGCTTCCTGTCTTTTCCCAGATAAAAGCCGGGTTATCATCATCTTCTCCGGTAATCCCTTTTAATAAATTTTGGGCATCGCTAATTAACAGGTTACCACTTTCCTGCCGGTATGTTTTCAGCAAGACAGCCATTTCCTGCATTAAACGCAGGTAGTATAAGTTTTTATTGAAGGCCTGCGCCAGAATATATTCAGGTAAACCAGAAATATAACGCTGGTACAACTGGTCAAGCAAAGGGTTCAGTTCCGGATATAAAGAATCGTCTGCTCCTGCTTTAAACCATTCTTCAGGTTCATTTACCAATTTTGCTATGCTTTCAATTTTGGAGAAATCACCATCTGCTATTTTTGAAATGGCCAGCAAAGGGGAACGCGATTTTCCTTTGAGCTGATCGGTACTGATATTCGCCGATTCAAATAAGGTAAAGGCACGTAAGGCTTTTTCTTTAAGGTCGCTTTCAAATAAAGTAATTTGTTGACGGGTAGATTTGCTGTACTCCGCAAACATGACGTTTAGGTCATTGTGCTGAATGAGTTCCTGTATGGCATTGTCAAAAGGCTGATAACGTTCTTTAAAGATCTCCCCGGCAAGGTCTATGAGTTCGTTTCTGTAATTCCAGCTGATGTTATTACTAATCCTGTCCATCGCGAGGTCAATGATCCATTGAAGCAGGTTGGGATTGCTGTCCATCTGCTCATCCAGCTTATCGGCAAGTTCATTTTTTACTTTATCAAAGTTCATCTCCAGTGCATAACCAGAATCTAAACCCAACTCAAAAGCAAAGCCCCTGATTACCTTTTGTACAAATCCATCAATGGTGCTAACAGAAAAACGGCTGTAATCGTGTAATATCTTTTTATAAATCCTTTCTGATTTTTCCTGTAAAAGGGTTCTGTTTAAATCAGGATGGGCTTTTAACACTAAGACTCTGTAATCTTCGACCTCTTCCTGCCCCAATGCAAAACCTTTGAGCACTTCCATGATCCTGGTTTTCATCTCTTCAGTAGCCTTATTGGTAAAGGTTACGGCAAGAATCTCCCGGTATTTAGTTTCACCAGACAACAGCAAGGTTAAATAATGCGCTGTAAGACTGAATGTTTTACCGGATCCTGCGGAAGCTTGTAGTATTTTTAGAGGCTGTTGCGGCATTAGGTAAAGCTAAAATATTCTATTGAGGTTTTCATAAAATAGTAGACTACTTAATTAGTAGACAATTTTATATTCTGATTACAGAAAGATATCAATAGTTTCTTACTTTTGATTTTAGCGATGTAATCTGATGCCGCATGGATTATGGTTTAGCTTTTCAGACTACGAAAAGTTCTCCTAAAATACCAGAAGGCTGAAGGCGCTGCTAGTAAACGATAAAACAAATAACAATGAAAAGAATAGCTTTAATCCTTGTTGCTTTTGTGGCCATTTCAACAAGTGGCTTTGCTCAGGCGGCAAAAGAAACCGTAAAGATTTACAATCCTTCTGCGAATGCGCAGGCAGATATTGATGCCGCAGTAGCCAAGGCAAAAAAAGAAGGCAAACATGTATTTATACAGGTAGGTGGCAACTGGTGTTCCTGGTGTATTGCTTTCCATAACCTGGTAAACAGCACTCCAGAGCTTAAAACTGTGCTTAATGACAATTACGAAACGGTGTTGGTTAATTACAGTAAAGAGAATAAAAATGAAGCGGTATTGGCGAAATTAAACTATCCGGGACGTTTTGGTTTTCCGGTATTCCTGGTGCTTGATGGAGACGGGAAATTACTGCACACGCAAAATTCAGCTTATCTGGAAGAAGGTAAAGGTCATAGTGTTAAAAAAGTAACGGAATTCCTTAAAAACTGGAATGTTGCTGCACTAAAACCTGAGAACAATAAATAGATATTTTCGAAAGATCCTGCTGATTTGATCTCTTTATGGATCAAATCAGCAGGATTTTTTATTCCCCGTCGCCGTATTTAAATGTTCCGTTTACGGTTACTGGTAATTTTCCGGTAGGGACCAATTGGTTTTTAATCACCGAAGATGCTGCACGCTGCATAAAATCTTCCTTCTGATAAGCTACAATTAAGCCTTTACTGTTTTCAAGCCCTGGCAATGCGCTGATGTTATATGGGTTGGCAAACAAGGCGAATACGGCATTTTTACCTGACATGTCTTTGATGAACATTTTTAGATCTGCACTCAGGACCATTCCATTTCCAGGACGGTTCCTCATGTCATGAATTCCCACGATCACCTGATCAAAATCAGCAATGTCCCTCAACACTTTTGCAATGGCATTGGCGTTGGCGTCTTTATCAAGGGTATAAAAAGCGGAATTCTTATAATAGGTCCCAAGGTCTTTCTGGAAAGTAGTAATATTGGGAGTACCTATACTGATAATGATCGTTCTTTTTTCTGCTGACAATGTTTTTAAGTACTGCTTTCCTTTCAAAACAGTCATGGAGGCATCAGCCAATTGTTGTAACAGGGTTAAACTTTCTGCTCTGTTGACTTCAGCAGCAACATGATGTTCATTTATGGTATCCTTTACATTTAAACCAGCCCAGTATTTTGCCGTAAGGATTTTCTTAACGCTTTCATCGATCCTTTCCATGCTGATCCTATCTTCTCTTACTGCTTTTCTAACCAGCTTAATTGCACGTGCACTATTTTCAGAAAGTTCAAGAATATCGTTTCCTGCAATGATGCCCATTACATCGGCTTCTCCGTCCTTAAAGTATTTAACCACACCTTTCATGCCCATTGCATCAGAAATAATGATCCCCTTAAAGCCAAGCTCTTCTTTCAAAATCCCTGTCACGATTGGTTTGGACAACGTAGATGGCATATTAGGTGTATTGTCTAATGCCGGAATGTTCATGTGTGCAATCATTACCCCCGCAGCCCCTTCTTTAATCAATTCCCGGAAAGGATAGATTTCCAGGCTGTCCAGGCGGGCTTTAGTAAAAGGAAGTTTTGGAAGGTCATAATGTGAATCCACATCAGTATCCCCATGACCGGGGAAATGTTTCAGACTCACCAAAAGTCCACCGTCCTGCATCCCTTTCATATAAGCCGAAGCTTTGGCGGTAACATTGTATTTATTCTCTCCGAATGACCTGAAGTTAATGACCGGGTTTTTGGGATTGTTATTGACATCTACATCCGGGGCAAGATTCATGTGCATGCCGATACGTCTGTAATCTTTTGCGACTTCTAAACCCATTTTATAGAGGAGTCCTTTATCCTGTACAGCGCCCAATGCCATCTGGTAAGGATAGGAAATGGTGCTGTCCAGACGCATCCCTAAGCCCCATTCTCCATCTGAAGTGATGAGTAAAGGAACACGCGCCAGTGATTGATACTGATTTGTTAATACGGCTTGCCGGCCGGGTCCACCCTGGAAGAATACCAGGCCACCAATTTTCTCCTTTTTAACCACCCTTCCAATAGAATCTTCGTAAGCTTTTCCCATATCGGTATGGGCCCTTACAAAAAACATCTGGGCGATCTTCTGGCGTTTATTGAGTTTTTTAAAAACAGAGTCTACCCAATGGTTTGGGCTCGCTAAAGTTTCCAGGTATGTTTTTTTCTGGGCCTGAACGGAAGACAGGCCAGTCAACAAAATAAGAATAAGGGCTATAGGATACTTAAATTTCATTTAGTTCTGATCGGTTAAATCTCAAAGTTAAACAAAAAGCGTTCAGATAAAAGGAGGCAAGATGTAACAAAAGAAAAGAGAAAAAACGTTAAAAAAAGAAACCCGGTCCTGTTTAAAGGAACCGGGATCTGCTTTCCATAGGTAAATGGAATTAAAAAGTATAACCTAATGACAAGGCAAAGCCTTTATTTTTCAGTTTATCCTGATTAATGTCGTCATTAAATGTTTTCTGGAAGTCCATGGTATATCTTCCGTTCACGTTGATGTTAGGGGTAATGGCATAACCCAATCCTACTACACCACCTGCAATTGATTTTTTATAGTCTTTTTTATTGGTAAAGCTATCTCCTACCTGTTGACCATTCACTTTAAATGAAGACTCCTGAGACAGTAAGAATGATGCCTGAGGGCCAACAAAAACGGTTAGTTCAGGGGTAGGTCTATATCCGATCAGAATCGGTACATCCAGGTATCCAACTTTAGAATCGAACTCAGAAGTCGTATTTCCAACTGTTTCTTTCACCTTACCTCCTTTTTGGGAGTAGATCACTTCCGGAAGGAAGGCAAAGCCTCCGCCCATTGGCAAATCTGCATAAACACCAGCCTGGAATCCAACTTTAGAATCTGTCGAATAGCTTTGGTTACCGATAGAGATCTTACCCATGTTCATTAAATTTGCACCTGCCTTAATACCAAATCTCATTTGATCGTTTGCAGCAGATTGTGATTGTTGTGCTTTTGCCTGGAAGGCCAGACTACTCATGGTCAGACCCAATCCTATAATGAATAATTTTTTCATAGTTGTCGATTTTAATGTATTTAAAATTCGGGGTGGGTATTGTAATAACCATGCCAAAAAAGGCAATTAATCGGCTACACCCAATGAAACCATCAAAACAAAAGCGCTGACTTACAGACAATTAAAGTCAAATGTAAAGTTTAAAAAAGTTTTTCAATCCCTGTTTTCAGATTGTCCCAAATCCAACACATAATGAGATATTAATCAGGAAAGTAAGGGCTTGAAAAGAGAAATTCAGAAACAAAAAGAGGGGCCCATTTGAAGGGGCCCCTCTTTAATCTATTCTTTTCTAAAGTTAGAATTTTACACCCACACCTACAGAGAATACCTGGTTTTTGTATTCCGGAGTACGTTTTGTTCCGTCTTCATTGTTTTTCTGGAAATCAAGTGCATAACGTCCATGGAGATCAAATTTATCATTGATATCATATCTGAATCCAATCACCCCACCTACAAGACTCTTTTTAAATTTATCAGAATCTTCTTTGTATTCGTTTTCTACCACAGTACCAAAACGACTATCGAATTTATTTTTAGTCGAGGTCAAAAACGAGACCTGAGGTCCTACAACCAGATTCAATCCGCTACCTCCAACATTGATACTTGCCAGAATTGGAATATCAATGAAATGAGTAGTTTGAGTATACTCCCCAAGAGGAGTTTCTGCTTTATACCCTTTTGTAGAATACAATAGCTCCGGAGTAAACGCCAGTCCTTTGATCAGGTTGATGTCCAAGGTCACACCGGCATTAAATCCAGGATTTACTTTTGTTTTGTAATCGTTGTTTCCATCTCCCTTAATGACATTAGGAAGGTTCAAACCCGCTTTAACCCCTAACCTGATGGGGCTTTGTGCATTTGCTGCACCAGCGATGAATAGGCCGAAGGCCAAAATAATGATCTTTTTCATGTTGTGTTGTTTTATCCGAGGGTCTTAGAAAGAAATGTGCCAAGATTAAATTTTCAACTTAGTATCAACCTGAAAATTCCAGTTAAACCTTCTCTTAAAGCGAATTAGCGTTCATAAATGTATTGTCTTTCTTCTTTATGATTTCAGTCCTGTCCCGGCAGTAATTGTATCGAATTTGATACAAACATTTTCTGTATGCCAGAAAACAAAGTCAGAAAGCCTGAAAAATTAATAATTAACATTTTCGGTTTAGCTTCTTTTAGTTTCAGTAACGATTGTTTATACTTACGTATAATTACGATTAGTGTTATAAATCATTAAATCTATTCAGATGTCGGAATTTTCAGCCGAAATAATCGGTACCATGGTCATGATCCTTTTAGGAAACGGCGTTGTGGCCAATGTGGTGTTAACAGGAACAAAAGGGAATAATGGAGGCTGGATTGTGATTACAACTGCCTGGGCATTAGCCGTATTTGTGGGTGTAGTGATTGCGGGCCCTTATAGCGGAGCCCATCTTAATCCTGCCGTCTCGATCAGCCTCGCCCTGATAGGCAAACTGAGCTGGGCAAAAGTACCTGTTTATATCCTGGCCCAGTTTATTGGCGCATTTTTAGGGGCTTTCCTGGTTTGGCTGACTTACAAAGACCATTACAAGCTAACCGAAGATCAGGGCGCCAAACGCGCCACATTCTGTACCGCTCCTGCCATCAGGAATACCTGGTCTAACCTGACCAGCGAAATCATCGGTACATTCGTGTTGATCTTTGTGATTTATCATTTCAGTGATGCCTCAATGGGCGTAAGCAAAACACCTATAGGCCTGGGTTCATTAGGGGCCTTACCTGTCGCTTTCCTGGTTTGGGTAATCGGTTTATCACTTGGAGGAACGACGGGGTATGCCATCAATCCGGCAAGAGACCTCGGGCCACGAATCATGCATGCCATTTTACCCGTTCACGGAAAAGGAGATAACGACTGGGGTTATGCATGGATTCCGGTTGCCGGTCCGCTGATTGGCGCTTCCCTTGCTTTTACCCTCGATTATCTGATCAAAATATAAAAACCAACAAAGGGCTGCTGAACATATTTTCAACAGCCCTTTGTTGGTTTGAAACTTCTATATTTTTAAGGAGTTTTCGCCAAAGGAGTGGCCAATAGCTCCTCCAGCTTTTTATCTAAATCTTCCCCTCTCAGGTTTCTGCCAATGATCACTCCGTTAGGGTCGATCAGCACATTAGCCGGAATTGCACGCACACCATATAATCTGGCAGGAGCACTATTCCAGAACGCAAGATCAGAAACATGTGTCCAGCTTAACTGATCATCTTTAATCCCTTTTAGCCAGGCTTCTTTATTTTTATCCAGTGATACTGCAAAAATATCAAAACCTTTGTCATGGTATTTCTGGTAGGCTTTTACCAGATTTGGGTTCTCCCTTCTGCAGGGTCCGCACCAGGATGCCCAGAAATCAAGCAATAGATATTTTCCAAAGGAAGCAGATAGTTTAATCGATTTTCCCTCCGGTGTTGTTCCTTCAAAATCAGGTGCTTTTTTCCCGATCCCCACACTCGTTAAGGTATTTACCAGGTCTTTCAGTACTGCTACGTATGGTGTATTGGACAATTTTGGATCCAATAACTGTAAATTCTGCCTGATTTCCTCCGGGCTAAGCCGGTAAGAAAAATCTCTATAAAGCACATAAGCCGGAACTAAAGAACCTGGATTTTCTTTAATAAACGTTTCTATTTTAACGTCCTTTTGTTTTTTATAACTTGTAAATAAATCATTGGAAGCAGATCCGGTCACTACTGAATTTTTGTAGTATCCCTCCGCATCCAGTGACACATTTACTTTCCCTTTTTCTAAAAAGATATATAGGGGACTTTCGTCCTTATTTATGGCCAGGCCATACAGCTCCGGTAATTTCAGTGTTTTATTAAATTTGAAGGCCCCATCCTTTACCTCTGCAGAATCCAATGTAAAAAACATTTTGTTATCAAATTTCTGAAGGTATACCTTACCTGAGTTCTGTCCTTTAACTGTTCCGGCGATTTCTACATTACCTTTATCTTGTGCATACCCTGCTACATTGGCAAAGAGCAATGATAGTGCAGCTATTGTTAATATTCTCCTCATATATCCGTTGATTTATTTCGATCCTTTATCCGCCTTAAATGCTAAGGTAAAACAAAGGTAAATAAATAAACTACTAATTCCATAGACTTTAATGAATTGAAGTAGAAATAGATTTAAGCGGCTTAAAATTGTTTTCGGGAAATGGCAAGAGGGTCAGCTTGAATTGAAAGCTTACGAAGTTGTTCATTGGTAAGCAGCTCCAGCTGCATCAACATCGGCATTGAAGGATTAAGTTTCCGGATTTCGTTACGGTGTTGTTTCATCCAATCCACTATGATTTTCAGGTATCTGGAATTGGCTTTTCCATGATTTGTTTCATCGTTTAACCCGGACCCCAGGATACTTCCGGTTAAAGCCAATTTTGGATTAGAAGAGAAGATCACCTCCGATAATTTCGCCCTCAGTTCTCTTTCATCATCAGACATCTTAGCAAATTCCTCTTTAAAATAAAGTTGATCTATGGCATGCCTACCTTCATGGGCAAAGATGGTGGATTCCACACTCAGGCGCATGTTTTCAGCGATAAAGGCCAGATATAATTGCGTATGATCTAATCCTGTTTTTTTGAGGCTATCCATTATTTCTGTCGCCTCCTTAAATTTTATCTTCAAGGCTAGACCTGAAGGCTCCAGATATTCGTCCTGCGCACACCTCAGACTATCTTTTCTTTCGGTTTCCTGAATTCGTTTCATCATTTTTTGCTTTTCGCCTACATTGATCAGCCAGTTCAACCTTTGATAGGGATCACTCAGATAAGCCTTTCTGATTTGTACGATGGTAGAGTCGTTCCCCCAGCCCCCGACATTGGTTGCTCCATACCATGAGGTATAATCCTGTGAAATTAACCGGTCAATAGCTACGTATCTAAAATTAGCCTCATAGCCATACTGTTTGATCGTCTTCATTTCATCATGAACAATATGACCGAATAACATACTATAATAATTGACCGTTGTGCCGATATAACCATCTGCACCGAACCTCTGCTTAATCTCCTTAAAAAAAGCTGCTTCTATATATTTTTCCCGATGACCCAATTGCACCCAGAGTTGTTTTGCTGCTGTATTAATAGTTTTATGATAAGCAGAATCATAATTGATCCTACCCTTTGCGATTTCCGGATAGAAACGATTGTTTATAGCTGTAATCTTATTTACAAAACTGTTATAATGGAGAATCGGGCTTAATAACGGGTCCGAATACAACTGTCCGTTAGCATAATTTGACAAATGCAGGGCATAAAGAGATGCATATTCAAAAAATTTAGCTTCAGAAAGGGCGATGATCAGGTTGCGTTCATCAGATAAATTTAGTTCCCCTCCCGACCCTTTTTTTACCACTTGATCCATTTTTTCATAGGCCCTCCCTAACGCTGGGTTGATGTATCTTTCATCAGTGATAAAATAGTAAGACTTTATTCCACTCATCAGGTCTGGCCATTTTCTAAGCATCAGGGAAATCCCAATTAGCAGTTCCGTGGCATGCTGCTTTCCCGGCTGCTGCTCTAAAACTTTTTTTAATGTAGCAGACGCTGAATTTAAATCAGCATTATTTAATTGAAGTCCCTTCTTTATCCGCACAACATTTTTATGGTAAACGATGTCTGCATATAATATCCGGGCGTTGAGAAGGTCAATATCTGCCGTTGCCACTTTCCCCGCACTATCCGCATCAATTAATGCCGATTCATATTTTCCTTCTTCCATTCTGATTTGTCCCGATATCTGGTAGGAAACACTGGAGCTTAATTTTAGGTCCACTGCCTCGGACAAAAGCTTTAAAGCATGATGGCTATTTTGATAAATCTTCCAGTCCTGACTAGCCAGATTCTGCAAGGCGGTTACCCGCTCCTCCACCGGAAATGATTTATTGTACACGATCAGATGATAAATATCTCTACTCTCCTTAAGTTTAAACTGTTGATAGGCTTTCTTCGCAGCGAAAACAGAAATTTCTTTACTTTGGGCATTGCTGCCACCGGAGTATAAGAAATAGAATATCAGAATAAAACCAACTGAACGCTTAAGACTTTTCATTGTACAGGAATGCTTATTCTAAAAATACAATTCTATTTAGTTATTGCCAAGGAACAATGGCATCCAACAGAAAAGAGCTTTGACATTTGATACTGATTTACAAACACTTACCATTAATTAGAACTACCTTCACCAGATAAGGGCGATGATGCCCGAAATCGTGATGATCATTCCATTGGAACAAATCTTTAATCAACTCATTGATAGCTTTATAGAAAACAAAGTTGGTATAGCAGAACACTTTCTAAACGCAGACCTTGCTGCCCATTTAAAAGGCAATTTAACGCAACTTTACAAAGAAAACCTTCTTTTATCCGCCGGAACAGGAAACGACACACTGGTAGTACATGATAAATTATTTAGAAGTGACCGGATTTACTGGCTTGACCGGAAGCACAATAACCAGCATGAAAATGATTTTTTCGATTTGATGGACCGTTTCGTGAGTCACCTGAACAGCACCTGTTATACCGGAATCACAGGGTATGAATTTCACTATACCTTATATGAAAAAGGTAGTTTTTACAAAAAGCACCTGGATCAGTTTCGCAGCAATGGAAGCAGACAATATTCCATGATCATGTATCTGAATCCTGATTGGAAGATCAATGATGGGGGAGAACTGTGTATCCATCACCTGGATACCCTACAAAATATCTCTCCATTAAACGGTAAGAGTGTCTTTTTCAAAAGCAGTGAGCTCGCACATGAAGTTTTATTGACCCATAAGCCCAGAATGAGCATCACAGGATGGTTGAAGGTCATGCCATAGGAATTTTATAATTGTAACCGGGAGGTTTTAGGATGGAGAGATGATTAAGGTTATTATAACATTTGATTTTAAAGGATCATAAATTAGCATAACTTTAATAGAAATTCGCTCCAGGTTATGATTAAAAGAAAGCTCTCTCTAATTGAAGGTACGATGTATGCAGACGGCTGTACGGCTGTTAACGTAGTATCCGGTGTCAGAATCAAGGGAAATATTCCAGAAAAGGACTTACATGATGCCCTTTTGAAAATTCAGAAAAGACATCCTTTACTTAGGGCATGTATTGTAGAAGAGGAGAATGGCATTTCTTATTTTATGGAGCGAAAAAGCATCTCGCCAATTCCGGTCCGTCTGGTTACACGATATGGCGATGAGGATTGGGAAAAAGAGTCGATGGCAGAATGTCTTAGCCCTTTTACTTCAAAGGATCAGCCGCTGGCCAGACTGGTATGGATTCATTCAGAACAGATTTCAGATTTAATTTTCGTTTGCCACCATTGCATTTGTGATGGCAGATCAGTTTTAAATATGATGGACGAAACGCTTCGCCTGCTAGCTCAGCCGCGATTGGAGATAGGCGCTTATAGCACCTTTTCATCAGTTGAAGAATTTATCCCAGATGCAATAAAATTCAATAAAGCAAACATGATTAAAGTCCGGCTTTTTGCGAAAGTGGTAAACTTCAGTTTAAAGATTTTGTGTTTGAAAAAAGCGATCAAAAGAGACCAACCTTATTTCTTACATTGGAAGATAACCAGGGCAGAATCCTCCATGATTCTGGAAAGCTGTAAAGCGGCAGACATTTCCGTTAATGCGGCCTTATCTGTGGCTTTTTTAAAAGCACATCAGCAGATCAAACAGCTTAAATCATACTCCAGGTTATATTGTGCTGTAGATATGCGAAGATTTCTTCCTGAGGTAAAAGACGATATGTTTTTTGCCTTTCCGGCAATGATAGGTCTTAATCTAAAAAGTAACCTGAGCAGTAACTTATGGCCTCAGGCAAGGCTTTTTAAAGAAAAACTGCAAAAGGAGATCAGCAAGATAGACGTTAGCAAACTATTTATGTATAGCAATGGCCTCCTACGGACTGTTCCAAAAATGAGTAAATATGCCAAAGCAGAAAGGGGAGCTCATGATTTTACATTTTCCAATATGGGGAAAGTAACCATCAAAGAAAACTATGGGAAATTTGAAGTGCAGGCACTTCATACTCCTTCAACTGTGTTTCCCTTTGGAAATCCGACTACGCTGTCAAGTACCACATTCAGAGGAGAAATAGACTTTATACTTGCCTCTGATGAGGCCTTTTTAAGGAAGGAAGATTCCATGGCTTTAAAAAGGAATGCCATGGAATTACTAATAAACCAGGCCAGGCTCACACCGTGTTAAATAGTAATGTTAATTTTTTCAATGTCGTAAATTCCCCTTCATTTTGTCGTTTCTACCTATCACAAGGGGGAAAAACTTCCGCTAATTTTACATTATTCAATCATTAACCAGAATCATTCAAATAAAATTAAGCAAAATGGAAACAACAAATCAGGTCAACATCACAATTGAGACAATCGTAAATGCTCCTGTAGAAATCGTTTGGAAAGCATGGACTGCACCGGAACATATCGTACAGTGGAACAATGCCTCCGAAGACTGGCATACCCCAAAAGTAGAGAATGACTTGCGTGCAGGCGGAAAATTCCTTTCAAGGATGGAAGCTAAAGATGGCAGTTTCGGATTTGACTTTGCAGGAATCTATGACGAAGTAAAAACCAATGAACTCATTTCTTATACACTTGGAGATGATAGAAAGGTGAGCATTTCATTTAGTGGAAATGGAAACACCACAAAAATAACAGAAACCTTTGAGGCGGAAAACACAAATCCTGTTGAGATGCAAAAAGGTGGCTGGCAGGCTATCCTGGATAATTTCAAAAAATACACGGAATCAATAACCGGCTAGTTCTATATTACATAAAAAGGAAAAGCCTTTCGAATATTTGAATGGCTTTTTACTTTTATTATATATACCCAAAGTAATAGAGGTACCTTCCTACAACTTTTTTCATTTCCTCATCAAAAAGAGAATTGTCTAAAAACGCAGAAGCCTCTTCAACAAAGCCCTCTTCATTTCCATCGACAAGATCTCCAAACATACGCAGGTAACTGTCGAAGGCCCTGTAACGGGGATCATAAGGTGCCAAATGGTCAAAATTAAGTGTTCTTAATGGTTCAATAAATAATTTTATCCAGGAAACGGCAACTACTTTTTCTGTCTTGAACCGTGAAACGAGGCGGGCAAGCATTTCAGTTATCACCTGAATAAAGAATAAATACTGTGTATTTTCCACAAGTACCATCACCGGAACATTATGGATACTCCGGTTAATGTCCCAATTGCCTGCTTTATCATAAATATCGAGTACACATTGCGTGTGTATTTTTACTGTTTTTTCAATATCCCCCGTAGCCCAGGAAATCCGTCCCAGATTTTGTTGTTGTTGTATTTTACAGAAGAACAAATACTCATGATTTGCACTTTCAAGCTCGGTTACTTTTGCAATTATAAAATTGGACTTATCTATTGCCGATTTATAATCCTTGATCTTGTAATAATAATAACTGATAAAAGGCAAACAAAACACATTGACCAACTTTTTCACCATCGAAGCTGACTGTTCCAGTAAAGCATTTCCCTGCTCTAAATTCTGACTGGCCAAAACAGGATCCTTTGTTTTTATTAAGCTAAAACAGGCCGCATAATGCGCGTTGATCTGATCAAATATTTTATGTTCTTCTTCATTTAGAAGATCCTTTACCGTAAAATCCACATAAAATTGATAGGGACTCCCTACGATATCATAAGTACTATTTTCGACTAATAATTCCATAAAATTTAACCCGTTAAGACCTGTAAAATTTAAAGTAGAATATTTTTGACTTTTCTATACACAATATCATCTTTGACCTTTTGATCAAAATCGAAAACACAGTAGTCCTCTCCATTTGCCTCTATTGCAGCCTGAGAACAACCACCGTTACATAGAGGAAGTATATTACAGGTATGACAAGGCTTGTTTTTTAATTTTATACTCATTCTGTCATGATATTTATGATTCCAGACAATTTCCCCATCTTCATTGATTACACCTTCGCTATTTGTATCGGAAAAATCACGGGCAGTACATTTAAATACCTTACCATCATAATTTACTGTAGCATGGTTACTACGATCGGCATAACAGGAGTTTTGTAAAGTATCAGGAACATAGGCATTCCCCCCTTTCAGGCCTTTGGTACGAAAGAAACTGACCACTTCATCAGCCCGGTCATTCAATGTCTGGTCTTCTTCCTGCCATACCTTATGAAGGTTGAAGGTTAAAAATCTTTTATCCGCATCTGTAAGGTCTTGAAAATCTTCGTAAATCTCTTCAATGTCGGGCAAGTTTGTCTTAGTATAGTTTATCCTGACTATAACCCTAAATTCATTTCTAGCCAGTAATTTCATATTGTGCACAATGTCGTCATATGAGCCCCTGCTTTTTGATACAAACCTGACGGTATCGTGCAAAAAACGATTGCCATCTAAGGTGATTTGAAAATCGTTGAGGTCATATTTTTTGAACTCAGCGATCATATTTTCCTTAATCAAAAAGCCATTGGTTGTGATATTTGAACTTACCGTTACCTTGTACTTCTCTTTAAGGAGATCAATTTCCTTATAGATAGGCAACATGACCTTCTCAAAATAGAGTAAAGGTTCACCACCAAACCAGGAGATAATAACTTCATTAATCTTGCTATTTGCTGACAATACCTGATCCAGATGTTTAACAATATTATTGATGGTAGAGAGATCCATTTTAGAGTCCTTAATATGGGACTCATAACAATACCAACATTTAAAATTACAGTTCATTGTAGGATTAATCACCAGGTGATATCTGAATTCATCTGCATCAACCCGGTTCATAATTTCTCTGACCTCTTCAATTTCATTAGCGTCATCAGTCACAATATATCTGTCTTCGAGCAGCTTCTGAAAGAAAGTAGGGTGATAATTCCCAAGACCGTCAACATCATTTTCAGCTACAGCCGCTTTATATAGATCGACCAATGCAGGCTCTAATAAAAGTACGCTATTCGTTAAAGTATTGTACAATATGTGACTATTGTCAATCAGGAGAAAATGGTTAAAAAGACTATTTTTCATAATGATGAGATTTAAGATAGAAAGGGGGAAAACGCAATCCCCCTTTAAATTGATAAGTAGATGGTTTGCAAAAAAGAATCCGTTGAAACAACAGGACTAGGAACTGCAACCTGCTACCGAGTTCGGGCCACATCCAGTGTTTTTAGTGTTACATGGCACATTGATGTCATCAATAGGCGCAAGATGGTCAATGTTAGCACTTGCGAATCCACCAGTTAACTGGTCATTTTCAGTCTCAGAAACGCTTTGTAATTCATCTTTCAGTACATCCAGTACTTTCTTTTTCATTGAGTTTTTGTCAGTTCCCATTTTGTTGGTTGTTTAGATTGTCCTTACTCTTTTCAGGGTTTTCAGGGTTCCCCTTTTTATAGGTATAAAATTTGGTTTATTACATTCTGCTTTTTTCGTCGTTATTTCCTCCGGTAATTTTCTGGACTTTTACTTTTTTTCCAAGACGGAAATTATAAGTCAGTTGTATAGAGAATCTCCTTGTTGTATATTTTTGTCTTTCTGTCAGGTTAAGGCTTCCTGATATGATTTCGTAATCATTTCTGCTGGTATTAAAAACATCGGTTACCAATGCTCTGGCAATAAACTTTTTGTTAAAAAAGCTGTTGCTTAATCCGAGATCGA
Organism: Pedobacter caeni; assembly: GCF_900129215.1. GTDB lineage: Bacteria > Bacteroidota > Bacteroidia > Sphingobacteriales > Sphingobacteriaceae > Pedobacter > Pedobacter caeni. The sequence continues at coordinate 58,524 of NZ_FQUQ01000007.1, forward strand.
TATAATAACTAGGGACAAATACCTGATTGGAGGTATTGTATTTAGATTGATAGAGTCCCGAAACCTCTAACCGGAGGTCTTTATTGAGGCTTACATTCTGTGTAGTTTTTCCAGAGAAGACCGTTCTTCTGCTTTCACCGGAATCAAAATCAATAATATTTTTATAGACCATCACATTATTGATCATACTCCACCATTTTGCCACCTCAACAGGAACATAAAGGTTTAATCCCAGATATTTCTGACTCGATAAATTCTCCCAACTGTAATTTGCGACGAGGTCTCCGGGTTTATTGCTGAGCAAATACTGAGCAAAAACACCCTTTGTCTGATTTGCGAACAGGCTTAAGCTATATCGGCTCTTATAGAGATAGGATAAATTGAATGAGTGAATAAACTGAGGGTTTAAATAAGGATTTCCAGAGATATAGGTATAATCATCTACACGCCACTCAAATGGATTAAGGCTATTAAATGAGGGTCTGTCCAGTCTTCTGCTATAATTGAATGATAAGGTATTCTTATCATCAAGTGCTCTTTTCAGAAACAAGGAAGGAAATAAATTAAAGTAACTACGGTTATGGGTTTCTCCGGATGTAACAGATGAACCTTTTGTCCTTGTACTTTCAGCACGAAGCCCTACTTGAAAACTTGTTTTTCCCAGACGGAAGCTATACTGGCCATAAGCCGCAGCAATTTGCTCCTTATATTGAAAAATATTACTTCGCTCCGGATCATTTACAAACCCGTCTGTTTTATAATATTCATAGAGGACATTGTTCCGGGTATTTGTCACCGTAAACTTAAGTCCAAATTTCAGCTTCCCTCCATTTTTAAATGCTTTAACATAATTTGCTGCTGCATTATAATTGTCAATTTTTACCGGAACATTGTTGCGATAAAGGGAGTCAAAAAGTGGGGCATTTTGCTGGTCTGTATAATGTGAAAGGAAATCACCCCGGCCATTTCTTTTTGCTGTGGTATAGTCAGAAATTATACCGAAAGATGAGCCAAGCGTATCTATTTTCAAATCATAATTGAATGATAAAGTATAAATCTTATTGTCATTTCTGGTTAGAAAATCGCCTTTGATATTATTGAATTTGTTGTTTAAAGGGTCGTTCAATACCGCAATAGACTTAGCACCTGCATCCGATTTATTATTATTACCATTAAATTCAAGACCTATATATTGATTTTTGGAAATGTCATAAGCAGCCCCCAACCGGAAATTATTTGCCCTTGTGGCTGTAATGGTATTGATATTGGTTTTATAGGTTAGCTGTTCCTGAAACCGGTTATCTTCCAGCTCAGTTCCAACTTTACTCTTTGTGTAATTATGGCTCCCATAGAGTTGCCAGCCTTTATATCCATAATTTAATTGCGCCGAAGTATTATATGAGGGATTTTTAGGTGTCATTGCCCCGATGCCTATTGTTCCATCGAGCCCACCTACACGTTGCTTTTTAAGGATCACATTAATCAATCCGCCACTACCTTCTGCTTCAAATTCGGCTCCTGGATTAGGGATAATTTCTATCGACTCGACCTCTTCAGAACGAAGGTTCGTCAAATAATTTTGAACCTGATCTCTGCTTAAACGCAGTAACCTTCCATTCACCATTATTTTAGTCGCCGTATTCCCGTTAATACCAATGGAGCTACCCATTGTCATTACTCCCGGAGCATAATTCAGTAATTCAAATGTTCCCCGGCCTGATGCCAGAACACTTTCAGAAACATTCAATACATAGCGGTCAATTTTTCGGCTAACCAGTGGTTTTTTTCCGGTTATTTTCACTTCACCTAGCAACTTTGAATCCGGAAGCAGCTGAATTTTACCCAGGTTGGTATCCATATTAACTGTGATTTCCCTGGAATAGGTTTTATAACCGACTAAACTAACCTGTATTCTGTAATCCCCTGGAGTAACATCGAGTTGAAACGAGCCATTTTCATTACTTTGTGCGCCTTTAAGAGGTTTATCACCTAAAGCAGGATTAAAAAGATATACAGAAGTAAAAGGCAATGTAACCCCCTTTTCATCGTATATAATACCTTTGATTTTTAACGCTCCATCCTGACCAAAACCAGGTCCAAAAAAACCACATAACATCAGTAAACAGATGCAGTACCTGATCTTCCCCGAATAAAATGCCATATGGTTATTTGCTGTCAAAATCATATATCGAATGTAGCAGAGGAGTCAGGAGTCGTAAATTTTTTTAGACAAAGACACCCGGTTTTTCGACGAAGATTACCTCATTTAACCATGTGATTGAATTTTAGTGTAAAAACCTTTACAGATCTCCTTTTCGTTGGAAAAAACAGCGCTAAATTTGTCGAACGAGGCTTTCAGGATTCTGGCAGCAAATTTCCGTCGAAAAAGAGCCCTACTTCGTCTAAAAAAATACCTTCTTTTTTTTTTCTGCCTTAATTTCAATAATCAATGTCGGTGTTTTGAAGTGCTGATAAAATCTGCATGTCAATTCAGACAATGAAATCTAAAACGCTTGAAGTATGAAAAATTTAAAAGATTGGTTTAAAACAAAAAAGATAAGACTGGAAGATTGCTCTTCATTTGAAATGGATAAAGAACAATCAGATCAATTTTTCGGAGGATTTAAGGAATATAAACCCCCTATTTATGAGCATGAAAGTCCTGGGAAAACTCAAATTACAATCAGTGATTTGTTCATGGAAACAAATTTAAATACCCTTAAATAACTAAAGCTATGTCAAAAGAAAAAAAAAAAGAGAAACCCCTTATCAACAGTGATGAAAAGTTAAAAGCTTTCGGGATCATCAAAGAAGATGACAATGATGATATTGAAATTGACGGAGAACAGGCTACTGGCGGTAAAGATACTACAGTAGATACCCACTGGCCTACAAGACCAACCGGTGCAGGAATTTAATTGCATTTAAATACATCCAAAATAGCATGGCATTCAGAGGTAAGAAATTCAAATTTCACAGGCAGCTTGACTACATGGACTGTGGACCAACCTGTCTAAAAATGGTATCGGAGTTCCATGGCAAGGATTATTCTTTGGATTTTCTTCGTGCGAACTCTTTCATCACTAAAAATGGGGTAAGTCTACTTGGTTTAAGCGAAGCCGCCGAAAAGATTGGGTTTAAAACCTTAGTTGCCAAGGTAAGCTATAAGCAGCTAACCGAACAGGTTCCTCTTCCCTGCATCTTACACTGGAATCAGGAACATTTTGTTGTGTTGTATGACGTAGAGAAAAAATCCTTTTTTCGGGGCACAGAAAAGCTAACACTTGGTGATCCCGGTCATAACCTGGTCAAGGTAGAACGCGAAGTTTTTGAGAAATGCTGGATTAGCGCTTCAAACGACAAGGGAGTAGCGCTACTGCTTGAGCCAACACCTGACTTCTATAAAAACATTGATGAGTCTCCAAAGAGCAAAGTTGGTTTTGGATTTTTATTCCAATACTTAAAACCTTATAAAAGGTACTTTTTTCAGATTTTCTTAGGTATGTTCCTGGGCAGCCTGATCAGCATGTGTTTTCCCTTTCTAACGCAGAGTCTGGTTGATTTCGGTGTAAACAGGAAAAATTTAAGTTTTATCCATCTGATTTTATTATCTCAGCTATTGCTGTTTTTAGGTAGCATCGCTGTTGACCTGATCCGAAACTGGATACTTCTTCATGTCAGCACCAGGATCAGTATTACCATTATTTCCAATTTCCTCGTTAAGCTGATGAAGTTACCTATCAATTTTTTCGAGTCAAAGAATGTCGGAGACATTACACAGCGGATCAATGATCATCATCGGATTGAAACTTTTCTGACGGGTTCCACACTTAGTACGCTCTTTTCAGTCATTAATCTGATTGTCTTTTCCTTTGTCCTTGCCATCTACAATGTAAAACTCCTGCTCATCTTCGGGGTAGGCAGCTTGCTCTCCATTCTATGGATTTCCATTTTCTTAAAGAAGAGAAAGCACATTGATTATGCAAGGTTTCAACGCTCAAGAGAGAATCAGAATAGTCTGTATGAAATCATTACCGGCATGCAGGAAATTAAACTTTACAATAGTCAGCGGGCCAGACGTTGGGAATGGGAGCGAATACAGGCAAAACTTTTTAAAGTTAATATAAAGAGTCTCGCACTTGATCAGTATCAGGAAATTGGCTCTTCCTTTTTCACGCAACTTAAAAATATTATTATTTCTTATTCCGCCGCTGTATTGGTCATTAACCAGGAAATATCTCTGGGTGTGATGTTAAGTATTTCCTATATCGTTGGCCAAATGAATGGTCCATTAGCCCAAATCATTCAATTTATCAGGAGCATCCAGGATGCCAAAATCAGCATGGACAGGTTAGCCGAAATCCATAACAAGCCAGAGGAAGAAGCCAGTGAAGATCTTGTTGGCGATAATGAGAACGAAATAGCGCATGTTTACAACGGTGCGGATCCCGATGGGGTTTACTTCAATCACAGTCACTTTTTAAATAGCATGAAAACAGATTCCGGAGATGGAATTACAATTTCAAATCTATCTTTCAGGTACGGATCACCCAAAAGTCCCTTGATTCTGAAGGACATCAGCATGCACATTCCAAAAGGAAAAATCACAGCAATTGTAGGCGCAAGTGGAAGTGGCAAAACGACTTTGATGAAGCTGTTATTGAAATTCTATCCCCCTTCAGAAGGAAATATCTTCATAGACGGGCTAAATATAAAAGACATTTCGGCACAACTATGGCGAAATAACTGTGGAACAGTAATGCAGGATGGTTACATATTTTCAGATTCAATTGCCAGAAATATTGCCGTTGATGGGGAACGCATTCAGGAAGAGAGACTCTACGATGCCATCAGGGTGGCTAATATACAGGAATACATTTCCAAATTACCCCTGGGCTTTACCACCAGAATAGGAAACACCGGCTCTGGTTTGAGTGGAGGGCAAAAGCAACGTCTTTTCATTGCCAGAGCAGTGTATAAAGATGCAAAATATCTTTTCTTTGACGAAGCAACCAGTGCACTTGATTCAAATAATGAAAAAGTGATTATGGAAAATATGGAGCAATTCTATCAGGGAAAAACCGTGCTTATTGTGGCTCATCGCCTGAGTACAGTAAAAAATGCAGATCAGATTATCGTAATGAAAGATGGAGAAATTGTAGAACAAGGAAGTCATTATGAGCTTGCTGATCAAAGGGGTTATTATTACGAGTTGGTAAAGAACCAGCTGGAGTTAGGAAACGCTTAAGAAAAAGAACATGCCAAACGAAAATCAACCACTGGAGATCAGAAGTAATGAAATGGAAGAAATAGTTGGACAAGTTCCACACTGGATTATTCGTTGGGGGATATGTGTGCTGTTTTCAGTAGGAATCATCGGCTTTATCATCACAAAATATGTAAGCTTTCCAGACATTCTTGCCGCCCAGGTATTGGTACAAGCCAAACAACAACCAGGAAAAGTAACGGTCAGGAGGGAGGATGCCCAACAGGAGTTCAAGCTATTGATCAAAGAGGGGCAACAAGTGACCATCGGAGATACCCTTTTAATCCGTAGAGATACCAAAACAAATATCAACTATCCTATCATCACTCCAATGGAAGGAAAAATTTACATCTCCTACGGCATCGATGAAAAAAATACGCTTGACTATGTGATTTGGGTCGTACCAAAAACCTCCAGTTTCGATATTAAAATAAAATACAGTAACAGAGGGGCGGGAAATGTAAAGACCGGACAAATCGTAAAAATTAACCTGTATGATTATCCGAATAGTCAATATGGCTTCCTGGAAGGTAAAATCACCAGCATACTTCCGGTACAACTAAATGAGCAGCATCAGGCTTATGTTAAGCTGGAACACACCAAATTAATCACTTCCAACAATATGGAACTTCCAATCTTATCTACGATGCAGGGAGATGGAGAAATTTTATTAAATGACAGAAGTATCTTTCAACGAATTTTTGGAAGTATATTGTAATTTTATAAGAATGTAGAATTGAATATATTTTAAATCTGACCAATGTATCAACACTTTGGAAAAGCAATCATTAGAACCCCCTTGTTTACTTATCATGACCTGATCCGTCCGGATAGTGATCAATCATTTGATTTTGAACATCTGTTACAAAAAAAATTAAACGATCCATATTTTATGGAAGCCTTATATTGGGCTTCTCCCGGCCTCTATTCACTTTCAAAAGACCTGCAAAAAAACCTGATCAAAGACGAAAAAAAAAAAGACCGGCTTTTGCATTCTTTAAAAAAATACATCATCAGGGCAGGAAGCAGAAGTACTCCCTATGGGATATTCGCGGGTTGTGATATTGTTGAGATCAATTCTGAGGGATCCTCTTCTTCGGAAAAAAGAAGTAATCTGACTCTTTCCAGAAAGATCAGACCGGATATGAGCTTACTGGTCAACCTGGTTGAACATATCAAAACCAATTCTACCATCTGGCCTTATTTAAACTACCGGATAAACAACTCTCTTTATACTGTTCAAGAGACTTTTCGGTATATGGAGTATCGCATAAACGAAGGACAAAGGGAATATCAATTGAATGCCATTGAACGATCACCTGTTCTGGATAAAATATTAGCCAATGCCCGCAACCAATCCCTTAAAATAAGTGATTTCTTTCAGCTGATTGGTAATGACAGTGACGATCAGGAGAAATCCGTATTTATAAAAGACCTTATTGAGATGCAATTTCTAGTCAGTGACCTTGAATTGGAAGTGACAGGAAACGAACAATTGAATAAACTGAAAAACCAGTTAATACAGCTTAAAAAAAACGATGTTGATGTCGATGAGTACCTCAACCTCATTGAAAATCTGGAAAATGTTATTGATAAATTTGAACGTGCTCCGATTGGGGTAATTCCTTTCAGGGAGATTCATCTGTTAAAGCATCAGCTGGAACAGATGAAGATTCCGATCGACAAAGATTCAATAATACATGGAGACTTACTAAGGCCGGATGAAACAGGTATTAAGCTATCAGAAGCGCTAATTGAAGAGCTCTTACAAGCGATAAAAGCATTTAGTAAATTATCTGCGAAAACACCTTTTTATGAAGAACAACTTAAGCGTTTTAAAACTGCATTTATTGAAAAATACGAAACTCAGGAAATTCCGCTTTCCGAGGTTAGTGATATGGAAATGGGCATTGGATTTCCAACGATAAACGGGATTGGCAATATTGCTCACAACCCTTTCACGGAGCAGATTAAAGGGCCGGTTTTCCAGGACAAAACTGAAGTAAAATACAAGTGGCATGACTTCCTTCAAGAGAAAACCAGTCAGGCTGAACAGGCAGGCCAGAGAGGGATCGTACTAACTGATAAAGATCTACATCCATTTAAGGATAAAACATCCCTTCTGGCGAACACCATCTCCCTTCTTTTTTCCATATTACCAGATGGACAGATATTACTACAGAGCGTCGGAGGGTCAACTGCAAACAGTTTATTAGCCCGTTTTGCTTATCTATCACCTGAAATAAATAGCTTATCTAAGCACATTTCAGAGAAAGACATTAAACTTTCAAAAGAAGCTATATTAGCCGAAATTGTTCATCTACCAGAAGGCAGGGTAGGAAATGTTATCCGAAGACCTATATTAAGTCCTTATGAGATTCCTTTTCTTGCTAAATCAGGACTGGAAGATAAAAACCAAATTCAATTAGATGATCTCCTGATTTCCGTCCAGTATGACCAGGTTGTTTTACGTTCTAAAAGACTAAATAAGCAGATCATCCCACGATTGTCTTGTGCTCACAATTATAGTTTAAGTCAGCTATCTGTCTATCAATTACTCTCTGCATTACAACATCCAGGGAAACTTGGTTTTCAAGTCAGTTGGGGTACATGGGCCAGCAGCAGAAAGTTCCTACCGAGAATCTCTTATGGAAAAGTGATATTGCAACTGGCAAAATGGAACTTTAAACCTCAGGATTATGGCTTTATTCTAGAAGATGGAGATCCAGTGTGTAGCCTAAGGGAATTTTTAAAAAAATGGTCTGTTCCAAGATACATTGCAATAAGTGATGGTGACAATGATCTGTTCCTGGACATTGAAGAACAAGATTATCTGGATATTTTATTGGAAGAGCTAAGAAAAAAGAAATCCTTACGATTTGTGGAATGGCTTTATTTTGGCGATCAGCAGCAACCAATTGAAAAAACCTATGTAAATCAGTTCATTCTGCCGCTCTACAGGAATGAAGCCACACCAAAATCTATACCTGAGTTCTTTGATGACACCAGGAAAGACAAATCTATTATCAGAAGCTTTCCTCCAGGTAGTGATTGGGCATATTTCAAAATCTATTGTGGAGCTTATATTTCTGATTATATATTAACAAAAAAAATAGCTCATCTGAGCAAAAGCCTGTTGCAGGACCAATTGATTGACAAATTTTTCTTTATTCGCTACACCGATCCCAATTATCACATTCGCTTCAGGGTACAAATGAAGGAGTCTCTGTCTTCAAATTGGGGAGAAGTAGTAAAACGCACCTACCAGACACTTGAACCATATACCACCTCCAGAACAATATGGAAGATCCAACTTGACACCTATCATCGCGAACTGGAACGGTATGGAAGTGACGACATAGATGCTACCGAAGATTTATTTTTCCATGATTCCATGCTGTATTTTAAGCTACTGGAGGAGGAATCTTTCCATACGGATGATACTGTACGCTTATTAACTGCACTTAAAAACATTGATAAATGGCTAATTTTGTTTAAACTAGACCTTCAAGCAAGGATTTCCTTCACAGAACAAATGGCTCAGGCCCTGCTTAAAGAATTTGGAAATGAAGTCAAAGTAAAAATAGATATGCAATACAGAGAAATGAAACAACAGGTTGGAAGCTTTATAGCCAGCGATCAATTCGAAGATCTATTTCATATTCGGGATAAAATGATTGCTGAAGATTTGCCAAGGGAGAATCTGGCAAGTTATATACATATGAGTATCAACAGATGGTTTAAATCTGATCAGAGGTTGATGGAACTCATTTGTTATACCTTTTGTGCAAAATACTATAAAACCCAGACGAATCACCATACTTTTCGAGCATAGGATGAATAACCCTAATAAGTACTCCATTTATCCAAATCTATGGGCCAGAATCGGTCTCCATCTGCTCCTATGGCTATTGCTATATATTTTTACGATGATCATTTGCAAAGGTACTTTTGCGATCGGAATGCTAAGCGCTCCTGTTTTGCTGTATAGCTTGATTTTATCATTTGTAGTGATCTGTAATCATTACTTCCTATCCTATATCACCCTTCCTTTTCTTGAAAAAAGAACGTGGTTATGGACTGTCCCTTTACAGTTGGTTATGGTTTATATTTTCTCTGTAACTGTAATTATTCTATCCATAGCTTTTATTGCAAAATCGTTCCCCGAGTATCCGACATTAAAACTGCAAAGTGAGAGGTATTATCTTTATAACTTCGCTAACATCTTTAATTACAAATCATTTTCCTGGTTTATATCCTTTACACTTTTCTTCAACATACTTTCCTTTTTATTGAAGTTCGCAAAGAATTATTATGAAACAAACCAGGACAAGATCTCACTGATAAAAGAAAAAAATCAGATGGAGTTAAACTTTTTACGCTCTCAGATTCAGCCACATTTTTTATTTAACACTTTGAATAACATCTATGGATTGGTCATTGAGAATCAAAAAGCAAGTCAGTCAATCATTAAATTATCCGACTTATTACGATTCTCCTTATATGAAAGCAGTCAGGGGGAAATTTCACTTCAAAGGGAAATTTCATTTCTAACAGATTATATTATTTTAGAACAAATCCGCCATAAAGATGACCGGGTGAACATTGAATTTGATTTTGACAACATCGAAGAAAAATCGATAAAAATAAAGCCATTACTACTGGTGAATTTCATCGAAAATGCATTTAAGCATGGGGTAAATGCAAATATAAACTACTCCTGGGTTAAAATTATTTTGACCTCAAAAAAAAATGTTGTACATTTTACCATAGAAAATAATAAGCCGAAAAAAAAACATCCGACAAAACAGGAAACCGGCGTTGGCCTGAGGAATGTTCGCAGACGATTAGAACTGGAATATCCTGAACGTTATGATTTGAGTATTAAAGAAACATCGGAAGTCTATGAAGTTAAATTAACCCTGAGAATTAATGAGTGATCACATGACCGTTATTATCGTTGATGACGAACCAATAGCACAAGACATTATTGAGAAATTTGTAGGCATGGTCCCTTACCTGAAATTGATCAAAAAATGCGACAATGCTATTGAAGCGTTAAATGACATTCAGAAGTTTAAACCGGATCTGGTTTTTTTAGATGTACAAATGCCAGAAATGACAGGACTGGAAATGCTGAAAATTCTTCGCCACAACAGTTCCTTTATCGTCATTACAACGGCTTTTCCTCATTTTGCTATTGATGGATTTAACATGGATGTTACCGATTATCTGTTGAAACCCATCCCATTTGAACGATTTTTAAAAGCTGTAAATAAATGCTACGATTTTTTTAAGTTAAGTAAAGGTTATCATGACCATTCAGAACCCCCGATCACACCAACCGCTCCAAACAATGCCAAAACCTATATTTTTGTTAAAGAAGGAAAAAAATTAGTTCAGGTCTGTGTAGAGGACATCGTCATGGTAAAGGCGCTGAAAGATTACATGGAGCTTTTCCTGATTGATCGTAAAGTCATTGTACACATTACAATGGCCAAACTGGAAGAAATCCTCACTCCCCCACTATTCATTCGTGTAAGTCGTTCTTGTATTGTAAGAAAAACCTCCATCAAATCTATTCAGGACCTCCATATGGAAATCGACCTGAAATCTGAAGAAAGAATTGTTATTGGCAATACCTATTGGGAAGCCTTAAGATCCAATTTTAAAGAACTTTTCTAGACCCCAGAAGCTCCAATATTTTTCTATTTCAGAATAGAAATTGATATTTTTTGCAGTTTCATCGAAAAAATAACTCATTCCGTCTAAAAAATATTCCGCTTTCCAAATCGTCATCTATATTAGTATTAAACCTATTAGTATAAACCAAAAAACAAATGATTATGGAAAGTTCAAAATTACTCATCAAGAAAAAGATAGTATTTAAGCCTGCTACTAAAAATGCGACAAAAGGAAAAGTCAATTTTTTTGATACGACGACTACCATCCTTCCGCCTACCAGTACCACTCAGATATAATACAATAACGTAAATCCTGCATTAACGAGTAACTAAAATTAATCCTCATCCCTATTTCCAAAAGGCCTGGTTATGAATCCATAATCAGGCCTTCCTTTACACTGATTGTCAATGGAATTGTGCTGTTTCCGTACTGTCTTTCATCGCCATAGTTGAGGCTGTTCCCTGTTGCACTGTACTCTGTACACAGTCGAAATAACCGGTTCCAACGAAACTCTGATGTTTCACCGCTTTAAATCCATGTTCCTGCAATGCAAACTCCCTTTGTTGCAACTTAGAGAAGCCAGCCATCCCAGTTTGCTTATAAGATTGGGACAACTCAAACATAGACGTATTCAGGGCGTGGAATCCTGCCAGTGTAATGAACTGAAAACGATAGCCCAATGCAGCGAGGTCTTCCCTGAATGTTTCCATTTCCAGCTCGGTCAGGTGTTTACTCCAATTGAAAGATGGTGAACAATTATAAGCCAGCATTTTCCCCGGATAAACTGCATGGATAGCCTCTGCAAATTCCCTTGCAATAGTCAGATCAGGCTGAGAAGTTTCCATCCAGATCATATCAGCATATGGCGCATAGGATAACCCACGGGAAATACATTGCCCGAGCCCATTTCTTACCGTGTAAAAGCCTTCATTGGTGCGTTCTCCGGTAATAAATTCCTGATCCCTGACATCGATGTCAGAAGTGATCAGATTTGCTGCTTCTGCGTCGGTACGTGCAATGATAATGGAGGAAACATTCATCACGTCCGCAGCCAGCCTTGCGGCAATTAATTTATTAATGGCTTCCTGAGTTGGAACCAATACTTTTCCGCCCAAATGCCCACATTTTTTTGCTGAAGACAACTGATCTTCGAAATGAACTCCTGAAGCCCCTGCTTCGATCATTGCTTTCATCAACTCAAAGGCGTTTAAGTTGCCACCGAAACCGGCTTCCGCATCCGCAATAACCGGAGCCATCCAGTCTTTTGAATTATCTCCGTTTACAGAATCGATCTGTTCACAGCGTAATAATGCATTGTTAATTCTTTTCACCACATCAGGTACTGAGTTCACCGGATATAGGGACTGATCCGGATACATTGCTCCAGAGGAATTTGCATCAGCAGCAACCTGCCAACCACTCAAATAAATCGCGTCTAGGCCTGCTGCGACTTCCTGCACAGCCTGATTTCCTGTCAGGGCACCCAAAGCGGCAACATAAGATTGTGCTTTCAGTTTTTCCCATAATTTCTCTGCCCCGTTTCTGGCCAAAGTATATTCAATTTCTACTTTGCTACGCAATTTCAAAACTTCTTCTGCGGTGTAAGGCCGGATGATCCCATCCCATCTCGGGTTGGTCTTCCATTCGGTAAATAGTCGGGTTGCTTTAGGATCTGTTCCCATGATGGTTGATTTTTAGGTTAACATTTACATTGATTTTTTTTATACGTTTATTATTTTTTCTTCAGGTATCAGGAAGGTAGCTGTACTGCCATTTGTGCTCAGTTCTTCTTCGCAAACTTTTCTTTCATCGCTGGAAAGGATGAGTTCATAGCCTGGCAGGGTTAAAAAATCAACCCATTTATCCTGAACAATCAGTTTATTGAAAATGCAGATTGCCTGAACGTATTGACCATCCTGATAAGCTTTACTTCCTACCGTGCTTCTGATTTGCTCAATCTCATCATCCCTCATATCCTCATACAAAGTATGGTTGATGACCCTGCCATCGGCCAGTTTCGCTTTATTTTGCAACCATTGCCATATCTGCGCCCTGCAAATTTCTGCGGTAGCTGCGTCTTCCATCAGGTTGTGTATGGCTGCGGCACCATTTCCACGAAGCCAGCTTTCGAGGTACAGAATTCCAACGTTGATATTCTGTCTTAACCCTTCTTCGGTTATTGTTCCTTCCGGCAATGCGAGTAATTCATCTGCTGTACAAACAAAATCTTCCCGTTTTATATGGAGCTGGTTTGGCGTTTTCATGCCTGCATCAAATATTTCTTTAGCAATGGTAACCAACCCGGGATGTGCAACCCAGGTGCCATCGTGGCCATCGGTGACCTCCCTTAGTTTATCTGCTTTTACTTTTTTTATAGCGGCTTCATTAGCCAGTTCATTGTTCTTTATTGGAATTTGTGCCGCCATCCCTCCGATCGCATGCGCGCCACGTTTATGGCAGGTCCGTATCACCAACTGTGTATATGCCCTCATAAACGGGACAGTCATATTTACCTGTGAACGGTCAGGAAAAACATATCCGGGAACATTTCTGAATTTCTTAATGAAAGAGAAAATATAATCCCACCGCCCGCAGTTCATTCCTGCAGAATGGTCTCTCAACTCAAACAGGATTTCATTCAGCTGAAACGGGGCAAGAATGGTTTCTACCAATACCGTTGCTTTGATGCTTCCATGAGTCACACCACAATATTCCTGTGTGAATACAAATACATCATTCCAAAGTCTGGCCTCTCTATGGCTTTCCAATTTGGGCAGATAGAAATATGGTCCTGTTCCATTTTGCAATAGTGTTTTGGCATTATGGAAAAAGTAAAGTCCAAAATCCAGTAAACTTCCACTGATGGCTTCGCCATTAATTTCAATGTGTTTTTCTTCTAAATGCCAGCCTCTTGGGCGAACGAATAAAGTTGCAGTGTGCTCATCCAGTTTGTATTCTTTTCCATTATCCGGATTGACAAAACGAATGGACCGGTTAATGGCATCCCGTAAATTGATCTGGCCATCGATAATATTCTCCCATTTTGGGGAATTACTATCCTCAAAATCCGCCATAAAAACATTAGCTCCGGAATTCATTGCATTGATGATCATCTTACGATCAACCGGGCCGGTAATTTCCACACGACGGTCCTGAATATCTTCCGGTATGGGAGCAATCTCCCAGTCGCTGTTTCGGATTTCCATCGTTTCCGGAAGAAAGCGGGGCTTCCATCCGGCATCAATTTTTTGCTGCACTACATCTCTTTCTTTTAGCAGGGATTTGCGGTGCACATTAAACTGGAGGTGCAATGCCTTAATAAACTGCAGTGCATCATCCCCAAGTATTTCCTGATAAGCTTCCTGGAACGGAGCTTTAATGGTCATGCCTTCCGGGGCATGGTTCCATTTGCTGGGGTGGTTCATAATTGATGTCATGGTTGTAAGTTTTATGCAAGATACGGATTATTCTCAATTAGCGAAATATTCGCTAATATTTTTTTTTTCGTTAACCAGGTTCTTTTTCCTACTTTAGCCATATGATAACCGACAATGATAGCGTACGTCTAATTTTAGGACTGAAAGTCAAGGCTTTAAGACAAGAGAAAGGACTCTCTTATCAGCAGCTAGCTGAAAAAACAGGCATGTCACTCTCTTATGTACATGATATTGAGACTGGAAAAAAGTTCCCAAAAGCCGATAAAATACTCTCATTGGCAAAAATTCTGGGTGTTGATTATGATTATCTGGTGTCATTAAGAGCCAACAAAAAACTACAGCCGATTATAGATCTGATCAATTCTGATTTTATAAATGCAGTTCCATGGGACCATTTTGGACTCACTCCGGCATCACTTTTAGATCTTTTTTCGAACACCCCCGATAAAGTAACAGCCTTCATCAGTACACTTCTTAAAATCTCCAGGAGTTATCAGTTATCAAAAGAAAATTTTTACAATGCAGCGCTTCGCTCTTATCAGGACCTTCATGACAATCATTTTGAAGAGCTTGAAGACGCAGTAAGAAACTTCAGGGAGGAATATAAATGGGACGAGGACCTAAAAGCAGAAACTCCCCTGCTTGAAGGCATTTTAAACAAAATAGGAATTCAGGTAAACCGCAAGCGGATGAACAGCATGGAAGCCCTGCAGGGACTCCGTTCTTTTTACGCCAAAACCAGCAAAACATTTTACATCAATAAGGGCATGAGCCCTGCGCAGGAGAAGTTTTTACTGGCCAGAGAAATCGCTTTTCAATACCTGAACATCACCGAAAGACCCTATGAAACGATCATACAGCACAGTGACTCCTTCGACATCATGCTCAACAACTTCAAAGCTTCTTATTTTGGGGTAGCCCTGCTGATGCAGGAAGAAAAGTTCGTAGAAGATGTAAAACGGATCATGATGCAGTCAAAATGGGATGATAAGGCATGGCTAAACCTATGGACCGAGTATGAGGTTACCCCTGAAATGATGGTGCAAAGGCTGACCAATGTCTTGCCAAAACACTTCAGCATTGATCAGCTTTTCTTTTTGCGCATTTCGGGAGATGTTAAAAAAGATGAATTTGAGATCACGAAAGAGTTACACCTCTCCCAATTGCATAACCCCCACGCCAACGCCAGACATGAACATTATTGCCGCCGTTGGGTATCGATCAATTCCCTAAAACACACCGCCAATCTGCTGAACGCAAAAAAATACAAACACCCGATTGTGGAAGCTCAAATTTCTCAATATTGGCAAACACACAACCGGTATCTATGCATTTCCATTTCAAAACCAACAGGAAAAGGGAATGAGATGATTAGCGTAACCCTTGGGTTGTTGATAGATCAGAAGCTTCTTCAGGCCATGTCATTTGTAAATGACACTGCTATTCCAGTAAAAACAGTACACACCACCTGTGAACGCTGTGGAATCATGGACTGCATGGAAAGAGCTGCTCCCCCAACTGAAATCCTGAAAGAACAAAAACAGGAAAAAATCAATAACGCCCTAAAGCAGCTCCAATAACAAAGAATGATCTCTTACAAATCCATCCTGTTTTCATTAGTACTCTTTACCACAATTTCAATCGTAAACGCCCAAAGCAAGGCCATATTTAAAGAAAACTTCAAAAAAGACGATCTTCAGAAACACTGGTTAAGCCTCAACGGCAGCTGGGAAGTCAAAGACCAGACGATCAGGGGGAACAAGGACGCAAATTGGGCCATTCTACTCTGCAATAAGCCCCTTCCTGAAAATTACATCCTGACCTTCTCTTCTCTGGTTGAACCCGGGGCCTATTTATTTGAAGTAATGCTGAACATCAACCGTGAGCGCTTTCTTGGCATCTTGCTCAATCAATTTGAAAACAGGGTCGCAATTGAAGATCGGGGCCTGTTTGCCAATCTGGATATGCCGGGAAGTTTGATACATAGCGTGGGGCATATTGGCACCATGCCAAAAGTATCAAGGCCAAAAGTGCATACCTGGCAAGACTGGAAAATACAAAAAGCAGGAAATGAATTTTTTGTATGGATAAACGATGAAGCGATTACTTCTTTTAAAGATTCCTCTGGTTTTGTTAAAACCAGAGGGCAATTTGGCTTTGCAGTCAATGGCAAAGCTTCGATTAAAAACATAGAATTAAGAAAACTAAGGGAAGAAAGCGCTCTTCCTCCGGGGAATTTTAAAGGAAAACCTCTTATCAAACCTTTTTTTGTTTTTGAGTAGCCGGGAAGAAAAAGCGTTTCATAAGTCTCCTTCTGGAAACAAAAAAGGCTTCAAACAGAAATGTTTGAAGCCTTTTTTATCGCGTTTTGCTAAAATCTGCGGAGAGAGAGGGATTCGAACCCTCGATACCCTTTTGAGGTATACACACTTTCCAGGCGTGCTCCTTCAACCACTCGGACACCTCTCCTTTTTGCGGATTGCAAAAGTAGAAAAAAAATTGAATGCTACAGCATTTTAATCAATAACTGTAATTTTTAACATATTGGTTTTTCCTTTTCTTTCCATTGGAATAGCCGCAGTGTTAATGATCACATCACCTTTTTTGATCATTTTATGCTTTTTAAGCAGGTTATTTACGTCCTGAATGGTTTCATCAGTGCTTTCAAATTTATCGTAATAGAAGCCCTGAACACCCCATAATAAGCTCACTGTATTTAACAATGCAAGATTACTTGTAAAAATATAAGTTAATGCTTTAGGTCTGTGGCTTGAAATTTCAAAAGCAGTATATCCGCTTAAAGTCATTGACACAATACCAACCGCATTTGTTTGTTTCGATAAGAAGCATGCCGTATCACAGATTGCATCGCTCAGGAAGCTCTCAGACTTCGGTTTAAGGAACTTTTCAGGGTGGAACGGATAGTTGTTCACTTCAATGTTCTGGATGATTTTCTGCATGGTCTCAATAACGATCAGTGGAAATTCACCTACTGAAGTTTCACCACTTAACATCACTGCATCTGCACCATCAAGAACAGAATTGGCTACGTCATTTACCTCAGCACGTGTTGGTCTTGGCGTAGTGATCATACTTTCCAGCATTTGAGTCGCAATAATCACTGGTTTTGACGCTGCTCTACATTTCTGAACGATCATTTTTTGTAACAATGGAACTTCTTCCATCGGCATTTCCACTCCGAGGTCACCACGGGCAACCATAATTCCGTCCGATACAGCAATGATCTCATCAATGTTAGCAATTGCCTCAGGTTTCTCAATTTTAGCGATTACGCGGGCTGTTTTACCTCTTTGTTTGATGATATCTTTCAGTTCTACAATGTCTTCTGCATTACGAACAAAAGAAAGTCCGATCCATTCTACATCGTTTTCGAGAACGAATTCTAAATTTTTACGATCCTCCACGGTAAGAGAAGGGATAGAAACTTTAGTATTTGGAAGGTTTACCCCTTTTCTTGAAGTCAGAATTCCGCCATGAACAATTTCACAAACCACCTCATCAACAAGGTTAGTTTCAATCACACGCATCTGCAGTTTACCATCATCCAACAGGATAATTTCACCTGCTTTTACGTCCTTTGGAAAGGTATCATAAGTGATGTAAATACGTTCTTCGTTTCCGATACATTCTTTGGTTGTAATGACCGTTCTGTTTCCGTTAACTAAATGAATACCACCATCTTTCACCATTCCAATCCTAATCTTAGGTCCTTGTAAATCAGCAAGAATACCTACGTTATAATTGTGTTTTTTATTAAGACTGCGGATGGTATCTAGGACCTCCTGGTGATCTGCCTGAGAACCGTGAGAAAAATTTAATCTGCATACGTCGAGTCCGGCGTTAAACATGCTAAATAAAACTTCTGGCTTAGCTGAAGCAGGACCGAGTGTCGCTACGATTTTTGTTCTAGAATGAAATGGTTTCATTTTGGTTATTTAAATTTATATGGACCAACAAAATGAAGGTTTTGATGTCTAAAACCGATGTTGGCCTGGTTATTAATATTTTTTTTCTGATGTTGTAAAATCAAATATAGTGTATTTAATACACCTTCAATATAAAATTTACATTACCAAATTTTCACGGGACCTTAACTTACGCGGATCTATCTGCGCAGCTACCTGAATATCAGATAGTTTATTTAATCCTGCAAGAATAAAATTAAGGTCTTCTTTGTCAATATACTGATGAATAATCATAAAAAAATCAACTTTGTTCATTTCAGGAATTAAAAATCCTTCAGCGTTTCGGTTATTGATGATGTAATACTCAATTTCACCCTGTTCCACAAAAAAATAATACTTGGAAAAAGCCAGCGGATTTTCATCAATATTGAAGTAAACCTCGTGATCATCAATCTTTTCGAAGTCAAAATTCAGACTGGTATTGATTTTATGACAGAGCACATAATCCTTCAAAGAAGCCGTAATTGCGATTAAAACGAAGTCAAGATCCAGGGATAGTTTTAAATAAGTTTTGTTCAAAACACGCTTTTTTAGGGAAATACAAAATTATAAAACTAATTTTACATTGATGTTCAAAATAAAAACATTAAAATTGGAAGAGAAATAAAAACATTTGAAATGTGTAAATATTTATTTTTCTTTGCACTGAATTATTTAACCATTAAATTATAAACATTATGTCTGATATTGCTTCAAGAGTTAAGGCTATTATCGTTGAAAAATTAGGTGTGGATGAAAACGAAGTTACACCAGAGGCTTCTTTCACTAACGACTTGGGTGCGGATTCTTTAGATACAGTAGAACTTATTATGGAGTTCGAAAAAGAATTCAATGTAGCGATTCCTGATGATCAGGCTGAAACTATTGGTACTGTTGGTCAAGCAATTGCTTACTTAGAGAAAAACGTTAAGTAAAAATACGGTCTCCGTATAATCCGTATAAATGGAATTAAAAAGAGTAGTAGTTACAGGGTTGGGTGCGCTCACTCCAATTGGCAATACGATCCCGGAATTCTGGGATGGTTTGCTGAATGGCGTGAGCGGCGCTGGCCCTATTACAGGTTTTGACACATCAAAGTTCAAGACGAAGTTTGCATGTGAACTTAAAAACTTCAACCCTGAAGATTTTTTGGATAAAAAAGAAGCCCGCAAGTTAGATCCATTTGTTCAATACGCTTTAGTAGCTACAGATGAGGCTGTAAAGGATGGTAATTTTGATTTTTCTCAACTTGACACCAACCGTATAGGCGTTATCTGGGGTTCTGGTATTGGCGGTTTTAAAACATTTCAGGATGAAATGAAGAACTTCTTTTTAGGCGATGGTACTCCTCGTATAAATCCGTTCTTTATTCCCAAAGTAATTATTGACATCGTCCCTGGCCATATTTCCATAAAATATGGTTTACGCGGACCCAATTTCGCTACCGTTTCTGCTTGTGCTTCTTCTACTAACGCCATGATTGACGCTTACAACTATATTCGTTTGAATATGTGTGATGTCATCATCAGCGGGGGTTCTGAAGCAATTATCAATGAAGCGGGAATCGGAGGATTTAATGCAATGCATGCCCTTTCGACCAGAAATGATGATCCGAAAACTGCATCCAGACCATTTGACAAAGACAGAGATGGATTTGTTGCCGGTGAAGGTGCAGGAACAATTATCCTGGAAGAACTGGAACATGCGAAAAAACGTGGTGCGAAGATCTATGCCGAATTAGTAGGTGGTGGAATGAGCGCAGATGCGAACCATATTACGGCACCCCATCCGCAGGGACTTGGTGCAAAAATGGTAATGACAAATGCTTTAAATGATGCTGGTATGACTACCGGAGACATTGATTACATCAACGTCCATGGTACTTCTACCCCACTTGGAGACATCTCTGAGAGCAGGGCAATCGTCGACTTGTTTGGCGAAGATGCTTACAAATTAAACATCAGTTCTACAAAATCGATGACAGGCCATTTACTTGGCGCTGCAGGTGCTATTGAAGCGATTGCTGCAATTCTTGCGGTAAAGAACGACATAGTACCGCCTACAATAAATCACTTTACTGATGATCCTGATTTTGATCCTAAATTGAACTTTACGTTTAATAAGGCTCAAAAACGTACCATCCGTGCTGCACAAAGCAACACTTTTGGCTTCGGCGGACATAATGCATCTGTGATATTCAAAAAGTACGAAGAATAAGAATTAGTTTCTGTATAAGGAGACTATTTGCTTAGTCTCCTATAATTTTTGTAACAATTAATGCCATTATTCGACCTGTATAAGCTTTATTTTTCAACAGATAAGGTCTTTATAAAAAAGCTAAAAAACATTTTAGGCTTTGTTCCCGGAAATACTGTTTTATACAAAATGGCATTCAGGCACAGATCTGTGGCAAAAGTTCTGAAGAACGGTAGCAGAAGCAGCAATGAACGTCTTGAATTTCTGGGGGATGCTATCCTTGGCTCCGTCATCGCAGAATTGCTGTTTAAAAGCTATCCTTATAAAGAAGAAGGTTTCTTAACGGAAATGCGTTCTAAAATTGTAAACAGGGTAAACTTAAATCAGCTTGCGAGGAAAATGGGGTTTGACCAGCTTATGGTATTTGACCAGAAGGCAGTTAACATTCAAACCAAACACCATTCCATGCTTGGAGATGCTTTTGAAGCATTAATAGGTGCGGTATATCTGGATAAAGGATATAATTTCACCAAAGATTTCCTCCTTAAGAGGATTATTAAGCCCTATATCGATATCCATACCCTGGAACTGACTGAAACAAACTTCAAAAGTAAACTGATCGAATGGTGTCAGCGCCATGGAAAAGACATCTCTTTTGATATGGTACAAAACAGCGAAGGGGAAAGTGCGAAACTATTTACCATCAGTGCTGTTGTGGAAGGCGAAAGCTATGGACTCGGCCGCGATTACAATAAGAAAAATGCGGAAAAACTTGCCGCTGAAAAGGCTTGTGAAGCCTTATCGATTTAATCTTCCTATTTTTTTCTCAGGGTATCCGTGTATTTTTTGTAAGAATCTTTAATGTATTTTATGGCATCGTATTCTGCCCATTTTCTGGATTGCTCATAGTCAGGTCTGTAATCCAACATGAATTTTTCCAGGTCCTTACCTTTCAGGTCTACGGTATTCTGAATAAGGTATTCATTAAAAAAACCATCTACCTGGGTCTGCTTGATCTCATTGTCGTAATATCTTCCAAATCTTCTTGCATTTCCCGGTGTACGGCCAAATAACTCATAAAAAGCGGTCAGTGGCTGAAAAAAATAGGCCAATACAGGAGGTTTTCCCTGGTAAAAGGATCCGTTTCTTTTAAAATCTCTTTTGATGTCATTCAGTTCCTGCTTTTTCGACTGGCCTTGAATGTTCACCTCCCTCAATGTTGTTCCTCTGGATAAATATACGGACACATCTGCTGTTGTAAACACACCAACCTCTTCATCAGAAAATTCGCTTTTGATCACTAAAAGGCTATCCCCTACTGATGCCCTGATCTGAAATAACCCCAAATCACTGGTAGACACCGTAAATCCGTTTCTTTTATTTGTGACCTGCGCAAACTGTATCCGGTTATTAGTCCCACGCTCTTTTACCACCCCTCTAAGTAAAAATTCCTTCTGGGAAAAAGCATCTGGCGTAAAAGCAAAGAAAAACACAGCGAATGCCAGTGTCATGAGATAATGAGGCTTCATTTTATATAGATTTTTTGTAAACTTAACCAATGTTTTGCAATCAAATGAGTTAAAAAAAGTTAAAATAATCGCTAAAAAGGTCTGGTGCTATAACAATGTAAAGCTGAAAAAGTTACCTCAATTTTTCAATTCCACTGTAAATGTGGCATTAAAAAAACAAAATCCCGGGAGTTCTGTACCTCATTAAGCAACATAGGTTTAATCATTTTAACAATAAATTATATCTTTGCACATGATAAAATCAATGACAGGCTTTGGTCTGGCCTCTACTGATCATGAAAACGTTAAGTTTGCAGTAGAGATTAAGTCTTTAAACAGCAAGTTTTTAGAACTCAATCTAAAACTTCCAAGGGCTTTCTCCGAAAAGGAGTTGTTATTACGCAACGTCTGCAGCAAAGAAATTGAACGCGGAAAAGTCAGTGTTTCTATAAATATTGATCGTGGCGAGGAAAACCTTAAAGGGGCAACTATCAACGCAGCCTTATTGAGTAAATATTACAAGCAACTTGAAGCGATTAATGTTGATTTGGGTGCCAATTCAACTAATCTTTTGCAGGCAGTATTGACTTTTCCTGAGGTGATCAGTTATCAGGAAGAAGAAGTAAATGAAAATGACTGGGATATTTTATACAGCACTTTCAATAAAGCACTGGAAAACTTCAATCAGTTCAGGCATACAGAGGGAAATGTTTTGAAAACAGACCTCGAACTGAGAATTAAAAACATACTGCAGTTTTTTGCACAGATAGAGGTTCTGGAACCATTGAGAATCCCTCAGATCAGGACCAGATTGAATCAATTTCTTGAAGAAAACGTAGGTAAAATTAATGTGGATCAAAATCGCCTGGAGCAGGAATTGATCTATTACATCGATAAATTAGACATTACCGAGGAGAAAACGCGCCTGAAAAGTCACTGTGATTATTTCACCGAGACTTTAAAAAGCAAAGATGCCAACGGTAAAAAACTCGGTTTTATCTCTCAGGAGATTGGCAGGGAAATCAATACTATGGGTGCTAAAGCAAATGATGCACAAATACAACAATTGGTAGTAGGGATGAAAGAAGAGCTGGAAAAAATTAAGGAACAACTATTAAACGTTTTATAAGTACGCATGACACAAGGTAAACTCATTATATTTTCTGCCCCCTCAGGAGCAGGCAAGACCACTATCGTAAAACACCTGCTGAAGAAGTTTCCCACATTAAGCTTCTCTATATCTGCGACCACGCGTGAATCCAGAGGTGATGAAGAGCATGAAAAAGATTATTATTTCATCTCAAAAGAAGATTTTCTTCACAAAGTAGCCCATCAGGAATTTGTGGAATTTGAAGAAGTATATAACGGCACCTTTTATGGCACCCTGAGGTCTGAGATTGAAAGGATCTGGAACACGGGGAAACATGTTATTTTTGATATTGATGTAGAAGGCGGTTTACGTCTTAAACGTAAATATGAAGATGATGCCCTGGCTATTTTTGTTCAACCTCCTTCTTTAGAGGTCTTAAAAGAACGTTTAACCGGAAGGGGAACTGATAGTGCAGAAAAACTTCAGGAACGCTTTATAAAGGCGGAAAAAGAGTTGAACTATGCAGAGAAGTTTGATGTGATCCTTAAAAACTTTGAACTGGAAACCGCTTGCAAAGAAGCAGAGCAGCTGGTCGGAGATTTTATCAATAACAAGTAAAATGAAAACAGGGTTATTCTTTGGTTCATTCAACCCCATCCATATTGGTCACCTGATAATTGCCAACTATATGGCTGGCTTTACCGGGCTTAAAGAAGTATGGCTGGTGGTTTCACCACATAACCCTCTGAAGAATAAAAATGGACTGACGAATATGTACGACAGGCTGGAGATGGCTAAACTGGCCACCGAAACCTCCGATCATATTAAAGTTAGTGACATAGAATTTGGGCTGGCCCAACCCTCTTATACGGTGGATACCCTGGCTTTTTTACAGGAAAAATATCCTGGAAAGGAATTCGTTCTGATTATGGGTGCTGACAATCTCTCTTCCCTGAAAAAGTGGAAGAATTACGAGGTGTTACTCAAAAACTATGAGATCTATGTCTACCCGAGACCCGGAATTGACCTCAGTGAATGGGAAAATCATCCGGCGATCACCATTACAGAAACTCCTCAAATGGACATTTCTTCCACCTTCATACGCAAAGCGCTGAAGGAAGGAAGAAATGTTCAATATTTTGTGCCCGATAAGGTGCTGTCCTTTATGGACAATAAAAACATGTACCGTTAAGAAGGCCTGTAAAGCAGGAATATAGCCGGTTTTTTATGCAGATCAATCCGCTCTTTTCTCCAAAGTGCAACAGACTGTGTCTTGATATACTCTTCTTCCGCATTGATATTACATGCCACACAAAGCATCGCCTGTGGGGAACAATTCTTCAATACATCTTCCAGTAAATGATTGTTTCTGAAGGGGGTTTCTATAAATAACTGGGTTTGTTTCTTAGCTAAAGATTGCTGTTCCAGTTCTTTGATGCGTTTTCCACGCTCCACTTTATCAATGGGCAAATACCCATGGAAAGTGAAACTCTGTCCATTGAATCCAGACGCCATTAATGCCAGTAAGATCGAACTTGGCCCGACCAATGGAACGACTTTGATCCCTCTTCTATGTGCTTCTGCCACCACCTCTGCTCCCGGATCTGCAACCCCCGGACATCCTGCTTCGCTCATTAAGCCTACATCTTTACCTGCATTTAACTCTTTGAAATATGGAGCTAATGAAGCGTTGCGCTGATGTTTGCCATAGTCATGGATGAGCAGCTCACTCTGCGGCAACTTCAGCCCGGCTTCTTTTAAAAACTTTCTGGCTGTTTTTTCATTCTCCACAATATAAGCATCTATTGCATTGATGGTATCGCCTAGAAAGGGTGTAAAAGATTTCTGAGCTGCGTTTTCTGCCAGAGGAACGGGGATAAGAAATAAAGTGCCTTTTTGCATAAATTTTGTTTTGTTTACAAAAGAAGAAAATAATTTCCTGGAAAGAGCAACTCTGCACATTTAATATTCCATAAAAGCCAGATCTCAACTCCGCCATCCGGCTTTTTTTAAATATTTTTTTCGCAAATTAGGTGTTCGCCAACAGATTAAATATCGGCATATTCCGCTCTTAAACCAATATAATTAGGCAAGACTGCATAATTGTAATGTAATATTTCCAAAGTAGTTTAAACTTTTGTCATTCTTTGGAACTCAAATTGTTATATAAAAAGCGTTAGGTAAATTAAACACACACAAATGAAAAATTTAATCAAATTACCGGCAATTGTGCTGGGGCTCATGCTCCTGATGACCGGAACCGCGCAGCGCGTTATGGCACAAGACGACGACGTTTCGCTCCAATCCTTCTATGATGAGCTTTCGCCCTATGGCACCTGGATCCAGGATCCTCAGTACGGATATGTATGGAGACCAGATGTAGAGCAAGATGATTTCAGACCTTATTATAGCAATGGACGATGGGCAATGACAGAATATGGCAATACCTGGGTATCTAATTATGATTGGGGCTGGGCTCCTTTCCACTATGGAAGGTGGGTGTACAACCGTTACAGACAATGGATCTGGATCCCTGATACCGTATGGGGACCTGCCTGGGTAAGCTGGAGAAGTGGTGGTGGATATTATGGCTGGGCACCAATGGGACCAAGCATAAACATCAATATCAATTTCGGCATTCCAGACAACTGGTGGGTATTTATCCCTCAGCGGAACATCTATTACGATAGTTTCCCAAGGTATTACTCCCGCAGAAATGTTACCATTATTCACAATACAACCATTATCAATAATACGTATGAAAGGAACAGACGTACTTATTATACAGGACCAAGAATAGATGATGTCAGACGTGCGACCAACAGAGATGTAACCGTTTACAATGTAAACAGAAGCAGCAGGGCAGGGAGAAGTGAACTCAGAGGTAACGACCTGAGCATTTACAACCCCAGAACCTCCAGGGCAGACAGAGGAAGCGTTCAGGCTCCCAGAACATCCGTTCGTGGGGAGGCAAACCTGACAAGGCCTAATGGCTCAGTTGCCACCGACCGTTCTTCCAGAGAAGGGCGTAATAACACCATTACGGATAGAAATAATAGCATAGAAGACCGTAACGGAAGAACAGACCGCAGAACGATTGAAGAAAGAAATTCAGCAGGTGGCCGTACAGAAAGGATCGATCGCCGTACTGAAGGACAGGTTAATCCTTCAAGAGATAACGGTACAACAAACAGATCTGATGGAAGAACTTCCAGAGAAAATGTCAGACCTGTAAGTCCTTCAGATAACAGGAATACTGAAGTAATGCCGGGAAGATCCGAACGCAGTTCAAGAGAAGGACGTCAGGAAAGGACTCAACCAATGCCTCAGGTTCAACCGAGCCCTCAACCGATGCCTGTCCAACCACAGGCGAGACCTCAGCGCGAGGAGCGAAGAGCAGAGCCTCAGTACAGACAAGAACGTCCACAACCTCAGCCACAACAGCAAAGGATGGAAAGACAAGAGCGTTCGCAACCCCAGGCTCAGCCACAGAGAATGGAAAGACAGGAAAGGCAAAGTGCCCCTCCTGCCCGCTCTGAAAGCAGGGGAAGCGGATCAGAGGGTGGAAGATCTTCAAGATCAGGAAGAGGTTAATCCCAGATTTCATATAAAAAACCGGTCATTTGATGGCCGGTTTTTCTTTTTAGCCCTCTTTTATATATTATATTTATCTTTGCAGCCTCATCAAGCACAACAGGCTTAATTCTTTATGATTCACCCAGAAATAGAAAAACGAAAAACATTCGCTATTATCAGTCACCCCGATGCAGGTAAAACTACACTTACAGAAAAGTTTTTACTCTTTGGAGGAGCAATAAACACGGCCGGAGCAGTGAAACGCAACAAGGCCAACCAAAGCAATACTTCCGATTTTATGGAAATTGAGAAGCAGCGTGGAATCTCCGTGGCTACTTCTGTAATGGGCTTTGAATATAGCGGCAAACGCATCAACATATTGGATACCCCTGGTCACAAGGATTTTGCTGAAGACACTTACCGTACCTTATCCGCGGTAGACAGTGTAATCCTGGTGGTCGATTGTGTAAAGGGAGTCGAGGAACAGACTGAAAAGTTAATGGCAGTCTGCAGAATGCGAAATACCCCCGTAATTATCTTTATCAATAAGATGGACCGGGAAGGAAAGGATGCCTTTGACCTGTTGGACGAGATTGAAAGCAAACTGAACATCAGCCTTTGCCCGCTTTCCTGGCCTATTGGACAGGGACATACCTTTAAAGGCGTATACAGCATCTATAACAAACACCTCAACCTTTTTGAGGCCGATAAAACAAAAATAAGTGCACCGGTTATTGAAGTCAGCGACCTGAATGATCCAAACCTGAGTAACTTCTTAAAGCCAAAAGAACTGGACGGATTAAAATCTGACCTGGAACTGGTAGATGGTGTATACGGACAGATCGATAAAAGCATGTACATTGAAGGTTTGCTTGCTCCGGTGTTTTTCGGCAGTGCCATCAATAACTTTGGTATTAAAGAACTACTGGATACTTTCGTTCAAATTGCGCCTAGCCCAAAAAGCAGGGAAGCAGAACAACGTGAAGTATTGGTAAATGAGAAGAACTTTACCGGATTTGTATTTAAGATCCATGCCAATTTAGATCCGAAACACCGTGACCGGATTGCCTTTCTAAGGATCTGCTCTGGTAAGTTTGAACGTAATAAGTTTTATTTCCATACCCGTCAGAACAAGAAATTGAAATTCTCCAATCCAATGGACTTCATGGCCAACGAAAAAAGCATCGTTGAAGAAGCATGGCCCGGAGATGTGGTGGGTTTATACGATAGTGGAAACTTTAAAATCGGAGACACCCTTACAGAGGGCGAACAGTTGCAATTTAAGGGCATTCCAAGCTTCTCTCCTGAAATATTTAAGGAAGTAGAGAACAGAGACCCACTAAGAACAAAACAGCTGGAAAAAGGCATACAGCAGCTTACAGAAGAAGGTGTAGCTCAATTGTTCACTGCGCAGCCAGGTAACCGTAAAATTATCGGTGCAGTAGGTGAGCTTCAGTTTGAAGTTATCGCTTTCCGTCTGGAACATGAATATGGTGCAAAAGCACATTTCCGGACCTTAAGTTACGGCAGGTCTAACTGGGTAACCTCTACGGATAAAAAGAAATTAGAAGAATTCCTGAAAAGGAAGCAACAACATATTGGAGAAGATAAGGATGGAAATCCGGTATTTCTTGCCGATAATGACTTCATGATCAATATGACCATGCGTGATTACCCGGATATTGAGTTCCACAAAACGTCGGAATTTAAATAAACAAAAAAGGCTGCCAGATCTGGCAGCCTTTTTTGTTGAATTGTATTTCTTTATTTCAATTTGCTCAACGCAGCTTTTATTCTTGGAATCATTTTCTGAATATCGCTCAGTGAACACCCGCCAACTGATGCCCGGAACCAGGCCACAGACTCAGCTGTTCCGAAAGCAGAGAAAGGCACTAAAGCTGTCTGTGCTTCTTTAATCAGGTAAAAATTAACATCTGCACTGTTTTTCAACAAGTCGCCGGACGGTGTGGTCTTTCCAATATAATCAATCTTAAGCGTCAGGTAAATTGCTCCCATCGGAACAACTGCATCCACTGCAAAACCTTCCGATTTTAATTCCTGAAATCCATTGTAAAGTGTGTCCAGACTTTCCTGAACCTGTTTTTTAAAAGAATTTAAAAACGAATCTACCAATTCATTGTTCTTAAAGTATTTAGCAACAGCAACCTGTTCAGCTTTCGGGGCCCAGGCACCGATATGCCCCAGCAATGCTTTCATCTTGCCTACAATCTTTTCAGGACCAAATGCCCATCCTACACGCACGCCTGTTGCAGACAAACATTTAGAAATCCCGTCAATATAGATCACATAATCTTTAAGCTCCGGACGTAGACTTACGGGATTGATGTGTTCTTTCCCAAAAGTCAGCAAGGAGTAGATCTGATCATACATGATGTACAATGGCTTTTCATCGACTCCCCTGCACTCATTTTCTTCAATCACCAAATCGCAGATTTCTTCCAGTTGCTCCCGGGTAAACATTGTTCCTGTAGGATTCAAAGGAGAACACAAAGCCAATAAGGTCGCACCTTTTAAATAAGGCTTTAACTGTGCCCCTGTTGGCATAAAGTTGTTCTCAACAGTAGTTTCTACCGCAATTCCTTTTGCAGAGGAAAGGTGACAATAGTGATTGTTGTTCCATGATGGTGCAGGATAAATCACTTTATCTCCCGGATCTACCAATGCCAGGTATGTTGCATAAATTAAAGGGCGCGAACCTCCGGCTACCAGGATATCCTGCGTGCTGTAAGAAAGGGAATACCTGTTTTTAAGCACCTCGACTACAGTCTCACGTAAAGCTAAAATGCCGTCTGCAGGAGGATAATTGGTATGGTTATGATGATAAGCATCAATAATTTCATCTCTTAATTCTGCCGGAATAGGAAAAATTGAAGGATCAAAATCACCGATGGTCAGATTGGCAATCTCGGCACCCTTTCGCTTCAGTTCATTTACTTCGTTTCCAATTTTAATGATCTCTGAGCCGATAAGTGTGTTTGCTAATACTGATACATTCATTTTTTTTGATTTATAATTATTAATGGTTAAGCCAGCAATTTTTCAATTGCAGCAGTAGTTTTCTCAAATTTAAACTGCGAAATGATCGCTTCCATCATTCCTTCAATCTCAGGGTTACACAAGTTTCCTATGCTTCCTTCATGAGTATGGTTTACTTTTGTAGAAGGTGAAAAGGTACCGTTCTCTATGGTTTCACCAACGATTTTATACGCTTCCCTGAAAGGAACTCCTTTTAGTGCAAGTTCATTCACTACTTCAACGCTAAATAGATAAGCATATTTTTTATCTGCCAGAATATCGTCTTTGATCCTGATGTGCTGCAACATATAAGTGGTCATTTCCAGGCATTCATTCAAAGAGGTAATTGCAGGAAAAAGGTTCTCTTTCAGCAACTGAAGGTCACGGTGATACCCTGAAGGCAAATTGGTTGTCATCATTGCGATTTCATTCGGCAGTGCCTGAATTTTATTACATCTCGAACGGATCAGTTCAAAAACATCAGGATTTTTTTTATGTGGCATAATGCTCGATCCTGTAGTCAATTCATCGGGAAAACTGATAAATCCGAAGTTCTGATTGATAAACAGACAAACATCCATTGCCATTTTTGCAAGAGAGGCTGCAAGTGAAGACATGGCCTGTCCCAGAATACGCTCTGTTTTTCCTCTGCCCATCTGCGCATAAACCACATTATAGTTTAGGTTTTCAAAGCCCAGCAATTGAGTGGTCATCGTTCTGTTCAGGGGAAAAGAAGAGCCATAACCCGCAGCAGAGCCTAAAGGATTCTTATTACAGATCTTGTATGCAGCAAGCATCAGTTCCATATCATCAACCAGACTTTCTGCATAAGCACCGAACCACAAACCAAAAGAAGAAGGCATTGCGATCTGAAGATGTGTATATCCCGGAAGCAATTTATCTTTATGCGTGTTGCTCAATTCAATCAACTGCGAGAAAAGAGCCGAAGTATTTCCCACCATTTCCTCAATACAGCTTCTGAAATAAAGCTTCAGATCTACTAAAACCTGGTCATTACGTGAACGTCCGCTATGGATTTTTTTACCTGCATCGCCAATACGCTGCGTGAGCAACCATTCAACTTGTGAATGCACATCTTCTACCGTATCCTCAATGGTAAATTTACCCGCTTCGATTTCTGCATAAATATTTTTTAGTTCTTTTTGGATATCCAAAAGCTCTGAAGCCGTTAGTAATCCAATACTTTCCAGCATTTCCACATGGGCCAAAGAGCCTAAAACATCAAATGCTGCCATTTGCAAATCCAGCTCTCTGTCTTTGCCCACAGTAAAAGTTTCTATATCTTTATTTACGTCTACGTTTTTTTGCCAAATCTTCATTTATCAATCTATGGTTTAGGCCCCTTAAGGGCTAAAGGTATTTTGCAAAAATACAATAATTACGATAGAATGAAGGATAAACCAACAAGCCTGTTAAAAGCAATCAAGTTGCATAATATTCTTGTTATAATGAAGATATATTCAGGTAAAACAATATTTTAGCATAAAACCCTCAAACTATAATGAAAAAGATCAAATACTCTCTTCTGCTGCTGCTCTTGCCTTTTGCTGCAAGCCTTCATGCGCAGCAAAAACCGGCATTGACCTGGAAAGATGTTTCCAAATGGAATTCGATCAGAGGCAATACCTATGCATTATCACCCAACGGACAATGGCTTTCCTGGGCAAAGGGTCCGGTGGAAGGTGATCTTCAAACCGTCATTCGTAAAATTTCTGACACCACAAACTTCAGTTATCCTATCGGAGCAAACCCATCAGGGGTGATCTATTCTAAAGATTCCAAATACGCAGCTTTTAAAGTTTCCGCTAAAGAAGCAGAAGTTAAGGCTGCAAAGAAAACCATGAAACCTCTTTATGATCAACTGGTCCTTGTTTCTTTGCCAGGAAATCGAAAAACAACTTTTGAAAAAGTAAAAGCATTCGGTTTTTCCGGAGAATCTCCGGAATGGCTTGCTGTACAATTTGCCGCTTCAGAAAACGCATCAAAGGATAAAGACGCTGCAAAAGGAACAGATCTTTTGTTGTATCATCTGAGCAGCAAAAAAAGCTATAACCTCGGAAATGTAGCCGAATATTCCTTCAACAAAACAGGAAGCATTCTCGCTTATACCATTGATGCAAATGGACAAAACGGAAACGGAGTGTTCATCAGGGACATGAAAACAGGTTTAATCACCGCACTTGAAAATGATAAGGCCAATTACAAAAGCATCAACTGGAATGAGAATGGAGATGCATTCGCCCTACTCAAATCCAATAAAAACGAACAATACAAAGAAGATGTGTTCACGGTAATCGGCATCAATAAGATTGCGGGAGAGCAAAGCAATAAAGTCTCTTATACAGGCATAGGCTTAAAGAACTTCCCCAAAAACATGGGAATCAATGGAAACGGCAGCCCTTACTGGTCTGAAGACCAAACCACTTTGTTTTTTGGAATCAATACGCTTGAAAAGAAAGCCGACAGTACTTCAAAAGACAAAGCAAAAGACCAACCGAAAGCAAAACCCGGTGTCAAAACTGATAGTCTTGCAAAGGGAAAGCCTGAGGCCAAACCCGCAGCCAAAGCCGATATAGAGAAACCAGATATGATCATCTGGAACTGGCAGGACAAACGCCTTCAGTCTGCACAGCAAACTCAGGAGATGAGAGACAAGAACTATAGTTACCTGAGTTCTTACCGTGTTACAGACCAGAAATTCAGTCAGCTGGCCGACAGCACTTTGAAAAATGTCATTGTGGCGCCAAAGAATTTATACGCCATTGGCTACGACGATTCCAATTATGAATTGATGACCAACCTTGACGGGCAAAACTATACCGACATCTACCTGATCGACTTAAAAACAGGCTCCAGGAAACGTATTTTTGAGAAATTCTACACACAATCAAGGGGCGGACTCAATTTTGCTCCAAATGGAAAATGGGCAAGTTTCAATAAGGATGGCGCTTTCTATAGCATCAACCTGGAAACCTTACAACAATACAACCTCACAGAAAAAATCAAAGCCTCCTTTGTAGATGAACTGGATGACCACAATGTACTTCAGCCCGCCACTCCAAATTTCGGATGGTCATCAGATTCCAGATATGTGCTCATTAGAGACAATTATGACCTGTGGCGCATCAGCGCAGATGGAAAAAATATAACCCCACTATCAGACAACGGGAAAGCTAAAAAACAAGAAGTACGAGACAGATTCTCCATTTATCCCAAAGAGAAAGGAACAGACCTGGGCAGGGATCAATATTTTACCATCTTCAACACCAGTACAAAAAAATCAGGGATTGGATTATTGGAAGCAGGGAAAACCAGTATCAAGCCCTTATTTATGGACGATAATACTTATGGAGCTTTTCAAAAAGCAACAGATGGAAATGTATTCGTTTATGGCAAACATAACAATGAAAAATCGCCGGAAATGTACGCTGCTGCTACGGCTAACTTAGCTAACGCAAAACAAATCACCAAAAACACCCCTGATCAGGAAAAATATGCCTGGTCTTCAGGAGTAAAGCTGCTCAACTATGTCAGCGCCAATGGAGATTCTTTACAGGCGACATTGTATCTTCCGGCAAACTATCAGGAAGGAAAAAGCTATCCGACAATCACTTATATTTATGAGCGCTTAACTGATGCAATGAATATGTATGTGATGCCGGCTTTCCCTGGTGGAGGGTTTAACAAATCCATGTATACCAGTAATGGCTATGCGGTATTGATGCCCGACATCAAATATAAACTCAACGATCCGGGCATGTCTGCAGTGGCTTGTGTGGTGCCGGCAGTGAAAGCTGCCATTGCAACGGGTGTAGTAGATGAAAAACGTGTCGCCATCCACGGACATTCCTGGGGAGGGTATCAGACTTCTTTCCTGATTACTCAAACCAATATTTTCAAAGCCGCAGCCGCAGGAGCACCGCTCACCAATATGATCAGTATGTACAGCCTCATCTACTGGAATAGCGGTGGCACCAATCAGGCCATTTTCGAATCCAGTCAGGGCCGCTTAACCCCAGGTTACTGGGACAATTGGGATGCTTTCTCCCGCAACTCTCCGGTCTATCATATCAAAAAAGTACAGACCCCATTGTTGTTATTGCACAACGATAAAGACGGAGCTGTGGATTATACACAAGGCATCGAGTATTATAATGGCTTGAGAAGGTTGAATAAACCCGTGGTCATGATCACCTACCGTGGAGAAAATCATGGTATTGCCAAACTACCTAACCGAAAAGATTATGCCGTCCGGATGATGGAATATTTCGATTACATGTTAAAAGATAAACCAGCACCAGAATGGTGGTCAAAAGGGGTTAACCGTTTAGATATGGAAAAACACCTGGAGGCAAGGGCTTTTGAAAAAGCAGAAGAGCAATAAAAAAAGGCGGCTGATCATGATGATCAGCCGCCTTTTCCATTAAATACTATGATTATTTTCCTTTAATCACTGGCTTTAACATCTCGATATAAAGCACGATTCCTTCTTCGATTTCATTTACAAAGACATACTCATCTGCCATATGGGAGCGGGCTGAATCGCCAGGGCCAACTTTTAACGAGGGAATACTCAACAATGCCTGATCTGAAGTCGTCGGTGAACCGTATGTGGTCCTCCCCAAAGCAATTCCCGACTGTACCAGCGGGTGAGCTTTGTCAATAGAAGAAGGTTTCAAACGTACAGAGCGGGGAGTAACTTCACAATCCACATTTGTCCGGATGATCTTTAACACTTCCTCATTGGTATAGGCATCGGTTACCCGGACATCTACGGTAAATACACAGGTTGCCGGAACGACATTATGCTGAGATCCTGCATTGATAATTGTAACCGACATTTTCAATGGGCCAAACATTTCCGAAACCTTAGAAAAACGGTAATTACGGAACCACTCAATATCTTTCAAAGCTTTATAAATCGCATTGTCTCCCTCTTCCCTTGCCGCATGACCTGCTTTTCCGGTAGAAACACAGTCCAGCACCAATAAACCTCGTTCTGCAATCGCCAGGTTCATCAACGTAGGTTCTCCAACTATCGCAAACTCCAGCGTCCCCAAATCCGGAAGGATGCATTCCAATCCATTGTTTCCGGAGATTTCTTCTTCAGCAGTTGTGGCCAGACAAATGTTGTAACTTAAACCCTTTTGCTCATAGAAGTAAAGAAAGGTCGCCACAAGCGAAACAAGGCATCCTCCTGCATCATTACTCCCTAATCCATACAATTTGCCATCTTCAACAGTTGGCGCGTAAGGATCGCGTGTATAGCCCGTATTTGGCCTTACCGTATCGTGATGCGAATTTAAAAGCAATGTGGGCTTCTTTGAATCAAAATGCTTGTTATACGCCCAGATATTGTTCAGCTTACGCTGTGTCTTTATATTACGTTGCTGCAAAAACTGTTCAATTACATCAGCGGTTTTGTCCTCTTCTTTACTAAAGGAAGAGATACCAATCAGTTGTTTCAACAGTTCTAAACTATCTTTTTGCAGTTGTTCTATCATAATTTTTTATTCTTTGGTATATAAAGCTCCGGCTTTTGCTGCCGATAGCTTGATGCCTTTTATCAGGGAGGAGCTAAATCCGTTATGCTCCATCTCATTTAATCCGGCAATGGTACAGCCTTTCGGCGAAGTTACTTTATCTATTTCCTGTTCCGGGTGGGATTGCATCTGCAAAAGCAGGTCCGCAGCTCCTTTAGCCGTTTGAACAGCCATTTTCAAGGCTTCATCTGCATGAAAACCAATCTCTACCCCACCCTGTGAAGCCGCTCTGATCGCACGTAAGAAAAAGGCAATTCCACAGGCACACAAAGCCGTTGCGGAAGTCATCAGGTCTTCATTGATCTTCACTACGGAGCCTACAGTTTCAAACATTCTGGTTACTTCCTCCATATATTCAGCAGAAGCGCTGTCTGTAGCAATACAGGTCATGGACTGTCCTATAGCAATCGCCGTATTGGGCATTGCTCTGATGACCTGCGTTTCTGCTCCGAGTTTATTTCTGATGTCAGCACAACTGACCCCGGAGGCTACAGAAATGAAAAGGTGCTTTTTGATGTCCACAGCCGGGCGAATCTGATCCAAAAGCTGGTTTAACTGCTGCGGTAAAACGGCAAGTACAATGACATCTGAAGCGGCAACAACCGCAGCATTGTCACTACTCACACCAAAGCCTTGTTCAGCAAAGGGGCTTAAATTGGCAATATTTCTTCTGGTTAAACTGATCTGACCGGGCAAAGCATAATTTGCTTTCACTAATCCTTTGGCCAAAGAAATGCCAATATTTCCGCTTCCTAAAATGGCGATGTTGCCGTTAAACTGTTTCATCTTCTATATGGTTTGGTTGTTATAATCGGGTGGTGTTCAAAGGTAATTAAATGATGAGTCTCGTTCCAAAACCCTGTTCATTAATTTGAGGCAGTTCATCTGCTTTACCAATATATACGGCAGAAACACCGCTTTTTATTGCTTCAAAGGCATTGTGTAATTTAGGGATCATTCCTCCTGAAACGACTCCTTCCTGCTTCAGGCCTTCAAACTCCTGCATCCTGATTTCAGGAACAAGAGAATTGTCGTCTTCAATATCCCGCATCACCCCTCTTTTCTCAAAACAGTATACCAATACCGTCTCATATAAAGAAGACATGGCCACCGCTACCGCGGAGGCAATGGTATCCGCATTGGTATTTAAGAGCTGGCTTTCGCCATCATGAGTAATCGCACACAAGACCGGTGTTAGTCCCGCACTAAGCAGGCTATCCAGCGTAGCTGAAGAAACCGAAGCCTCATCCAGGTCCCCGACAAATCCATAATCAATGTCTTTTACCGGACGTTTTACTGCTTTGATGATGTTTCCGTCTGCACCTGTTAAACCGATCGCATTACAGCCCTTTGCCTGTAGCTGAGCCACCATATTTTTGTTGATCAGTCCGGCATACACCATCGTTACGATCCTCAGGGTTTCTATATCTGTAATCCGGCGGCCATCCACCATTTTAGCCTCAACCCCCAAAGAAACCCCTAATTCTGTCGCAATCTTTCCACCACCATGAATTAAAATCTTATCTCCGGGAAGGGCCTTAAAGTCCAGTAAAAACTGATGCAGTTTCTCAGAATTATCAATTACATTTCCGCCAATCTTAATTACACTTAGTCTCTTCATTTTTACATTTTATAAATGCTGAGGCCTTCCAACAGAAGGTTCAGGTATAACAAAAAAGGGATGCTGGCTTTCAACCGGCATCCCTGTAATTTATAAACTTTCAAGTACATCTTTCAGTACTGCCTGCGCGGCCCACAGCCGGTTTCCGGCTTCCTGAATGACCAGTGAATTTGGTCCATCCAGCACTTCTGAGGACAGCTCCAGGTCGCGGCGAACTGGCAAACAATGCATTACTTTCGCATCATTGGTTACTTTTAACCGCTCATTGGTCAGCATCCATCCCTCAGGATAGGTGAGTACTTTTCCATACTCCTTATAGCTGGACCAGTTTTTCACATAGATGTAATCTGCATCTTTCAATGCCTCATCTATATTATGACTGATATGGGCACCCGGAGTGAAATCTTCGTTCAGTTCATAACCCTTAGGCTGCACAATGGTAAAATCCAGCATGCCTTCTGCCTGTGCCCTGCACATCCATTCAGAAAAGGAGTTTGGTACTGCCTGCGGCAATGCTTTGATATGTGGAGCCCAGGCCAATACAACCTTAGGCTTTGTTGTTCCTTTCCAGGTCTCTTTAATCGTTACCAGATCCGCCAGACTTTGCAAAGGGTGGCGTGTTGCGCTTTCCAGACTTACGACCGGAACACCACAATACTGGATAAACTTATTAAAGAAATCTTCATTATAATCCTCATCCCTGCTGATCAGCTTAGGAAATGAGCGTAAGCCCAATACATCACAATATTGTCCCATTACGGCTGCAGCTTCACGGATATGCTCTACAGTGGTACCATTCATGACTACACCATCCTGAGTTTCCAGTGCCCAGCCTTCTTTGTCCATGTTCATCACCATCACATTCATTCCCAAATTCAATGCTGCTTTTTGGGTACTCAGGCGGGTGCGCAAACTAGGGTTCAGAAAAACCAGCCCCAGGGTTTTGTTTTTACCCAGGTCCTGATGTGCATAAGGGCTTTCCTTTAAGGCCAATGCGGCGGCTACCAATTGGCTGATGTCTTCAACATCATTTACTGAAGTGAATTGTTTCATCTTTGATTTAGCGCAATTTTAAACTGATTTAAAAACTGATCTGCCTGATCTTTAGTTAAATTTAAAGCCGGCAAAAGTCTGATTACATTTGGTTTAGCTTCTCCGGTAAAAATATGGTGCTTAAACAACAGGTCTTTCTTTACATTGGCCAGGCTTTCAGGAAGTTCAATCCCGATCATTAAACCACGTCCACGTACTTCTGTTACCTCTTTAATTTTCCTAAGCTCCGTGATCAGGTAAGTCCCCACTTCTTCAGCATTTTTCATCAGCTGATCCTGATCCATAATTTCCAATACAGCCAATGCTGCTGCACAAGCGAGGTGATTTCCACCAAAAGTGGTTCCCAGCATGCCATGCCATGGCTTAAACTTAGGAGCGATTGAGATCCCCGCTACCGGAAAACCATTTCCCATTCCTTTTGCCATCGTATACACATCTGCATTTACACCTGCTTCATCATGAGAATAGAACTTTCCTGTTCTTCCATAACCACATTGTACACTGTCAGCAATGTATAAAGCATTGTACTGATCACAAAGGGAACGGATTTTTTGAAGGAAAGAAACTGAGGCTTCTTTAATTCCACCAACGCCCTGAATGCCTTCAATAATTACCGCAGCAACTTCATTTCCGAAAGCAGCAAAAGCCTGCTCCAATGCCGCCTCATCATTATGAGGAAGGAATATGATGTTGTCTGTTTCATTTACCGGAGCAATAATTTTAGGATTATCCGTTGCTGAAACAGCCAGGGAAGTCCTGCCATGGAAAGCACCTTTGAAAGCGATCACTTTTTTTCTTCCGTTATAGAAAGAAGCCAGTTTCAGCGCATTTTCATTGGCTTCAGCGCCAGAATTACACAAAAACAGCTGATAATCCGGTTTTCCAGATACCTTACCTAGTTTTTCAGCCAGCTCCACTTGCAAAGGAATCTTCACAGAGTTAGAATAAAAGCCTACTTTATTCAATTGATCGGTTACACGTTTCACATAGTGAGGGTGTGTATGACCGATAGAGATCACTGCATGGCCACCATACAAGTCTAAATATTCCTGTCCATCGGCATCCCAGACAGTGCTGCCGGCAGCTTTAACGATTTCTATATTGTTTAACGGATATACGTCGAATAAGTTCATTTTTTTAGCGATTGAATTGTTGATTAAAAGATTAAAACGGTTTCCGGAACAGGTCCGGGACAACAGGTCATTAAAATCCTGCTGCTTTAAGCGCCAGGCCTTGCCGCTCTTCCAGTCCAAAAATCAAGTTCATATTTTGTACTGCTTGTCCGCTGGCCCCTTTTAATAAATTATCAATGATGCTCACTACAAAAAGTTTGTTGCCATGTTTTTCTACATGAACCAATCCTTTATTCGTATTTACCACCTGTTTCAAATCTATATTCTTTTTACTCACGTGAGTAAAAGGATGTCCTTCATAATACTCCTCGTATAAGGTCTGTGCTTCTTCAGCAGTCAGGTCGCTTTCCACGTACATAGCAGCAAGAATCCCTCTGGTGAAGTCTCCGCGTTGCGGGATAAAGTTCAATACCTCATCAAAATTTGCATCCAGTTGTACTAAGGTCTCTCCGATCTCATTCAGGTGCTGGTGTTCAAAAGCCTTGTATACAGAAAGGTTGTTGTTACGCCAGCTAAAATGAGATGTTGCAGCCAGACTCTGTCCTGCACCTGTAGATCCCGTAGTCGCATTGATGTGCACTTCCTTTTTAAGCAATCCTTTTGCAGCCAGAGGCAATAAGCCCAACTGGATACAGGTGGCAAAACAACCAGGGTTAGCAATAAAGTTTGCTTTTTTTATGCGTTCGCGGTTCAGTTCAGGAAGCCCATATACCCAGTCCTGCCCTGCTGCTGCTTTCAATCTGAAATCCTGACTCAAATCAATGATCTTTATTCCTGCTGCAATAGGATTTGCTGCTAAGAACTTCTTCGCATCGCCATGTCCTACACATAAAAATAAAACATCGATATCATCAGATAATTCTCCGGTAAAACGCAGGTCCGTATCTCCCAAAAGATCTGTATGAACATCAGAGATCAGGTTTCCTGTATTGCTGTTGCTATGCACAAAAGCAATTTCAACCGAAGGATGGTTGATCAGCAATCGAAGCATTTCTCCACCAGTATATCCGGCACCGCCAATGATTCCTGCTTTAATCTTCATTGCTGTTCACTTTGTGCCAGATCATTACCTGGTTGCCAAAAATCTTAGAGAAACCTTTCACATCTTCACCGCTCCATGCGTTGTTCATCTCGCCATAGCTACCAAATTTATTGCTCATCAGGTCATGTGCAGACTCGATACCAATGATTTGGAAACGGTAAGGCAACAACTCTACAAATACCTTTCCGCTCACTGTTTTCTGAGTGTCTGCAAGGAATGATTCAATGTTACGCATGATCGGATCATGAAACTGACCTTCATGTAACCAGTTGCCATAAAAAGAAGCCAGTTGCTCTTTCCAGGAAAGCTGCCATTTGGTTAAAGTATGTTTTTCCAAAGTATGGTGCGCCTTGATGATAACCATCGGTGCTGCAGCTTCAAAACCCACACGGCCTTTAATTCCGATAATGGTATCTCCAACATGGATGTCTCTTCCAATGCCGTAAGGCTGTGCGATCGCCTGTAATTTCTGAATGGCAGCTACCGGAGCTAAAGTCTCTCCGTCAATACCTGTCAGCTCTCCTTTTTCAAAAGTTAGTTCCAGTTTGCGGGGCTCAGTTACAGATACCTGTGTTGGCCATGCTTCTTCCGGCAGGGTTTCATTAGAAGTTAAGGTTTCTTTTCCTCCTACTGAAGTACCCCATAAGCCTTTATTGATAGAGTATCTTGCTTTTTCAGCACTATATTCTACGCCATGAGCAGCTAAATATTCTATTTCCGCTTCGCGGGATAATTTCAAGTCCCTGATTGGGGTGATGATTTCTACATTAGGAATGATGATGTTAAAAATCATATCAAAACGTACCTGATCATTTCCTGCGCCTGTGCTTCCATGAGCTACATAATCAGCACCAATCTTTTTTACATAATTGGCAATCGCTGTTGCCTGGCTCACACGTTCTGCACTTACAGAAAGCGGGTAAGTTGCATTTTTCAATACATTACCAAATACCAGATATTTAATACAGCCATCATAATAATTGGCAGTTTCATCAACCACCGCATGAGAAGCTACTCCTAAGGCATAAGCACGTTTTTCGATCTCCTGAAGCTCTTCCTCAGAAAAGCCACCGGTATTAACGATCACAGAATGTACTTCCAGTCCACGGTCCTGGGCCAAATAAATACAACAAAACGAAGTATCTAAACCTCCGCTAAAAGCTAAAACAACTTTTTTCTTCATCTTAATATAACAGCTATTTAAATAAAAATGTAAACAATACTAACAACAGGGCTTTTAATCCCCCTTTACCCGAAGGTTTAGGTTTTAACACCAATCTTTGTTTGATGCGCATAAAGCGCTCGTACAACTTTGGTTTCTTCTCCAGTTCTTCTGCAAATTTCTTGGCGACATCATGCTTCTGTGTTGCAGGATCGTACAACATCGCTGTACACA
This sequence comes from Pedobacter caeni, assembly GCF_900129215.1. Taxonomy (GTDB): domain Bacteria; phylum Bacteroidota; class Bacteroidia; order Sphingobacteriales; family Sphingobacteriaceae; genus Pedobacter; species Pedobacter caeni. Next base: position 100,092 of record NZ_FQUQ01000007.1, read on the forward strand.
TGCAATTTTTCCGCTCTTTCATCGTCAGGATTTCAAAGTTCACACAACTCTGGCAGCCTTTCCAGAAATCTTCATCCTGTGTCAGCTCTGAATAGGTAACCGGCTCATAACCAAGATCAGAATTGATCTTCATTACCGCCAGGCCAGTGGTCAGGCCAAAGATCTTTGCCTTTGGATATTTCTGTCTGGAAAGTTCGAAGATTTTTTCTTTGATGGCATGTGCCAGTCCCGCCTTTCGGAACTTGGGACTAACGATGAGGCCTGAGTTGGCCACAAATTGTCCATGACTCCAGGTTTCGATATAACAAAAACCTGCCCAGGTTCCATCCTTATGGAAAGCAATAACTGACTTTCCGTCGGAAATTTTACCTGCAACGTACTCCGGAGAGCGTTTAGCGATACCTGTACCACGTGCTTTCGCCGATTCGGCCATTTCTTCACAGATTTCTTCTGCAAAGACACGATGTTCAGGAAGTGCAACCTGCACTATAAAATCGTTTATATTCATTAATAGGTTAACGAAAAAATAAATGTTCTGATTAATTGTTTTTTAAGAGGCAATCCTCTAAGGAAATGTGCTGAGTTGCTGCTCAGTGATTACTCAAATCCGTGGCGTGTAATTTTGCCGATTAGTCGTCACAAAAAATACGGGTCGCAAGCGTTCAATAAACAGACTTTCGGAAGCAATATTCTTTGCTTCTAAAATAGAAAGTTTATGTGTGATTTGCTTGATCATTTTCTGTGTCTAATAATTCTTTAAAATAGTTGAGGCGCAAAGGTTTAAATAAATATTGAGTTGTGCAATATGTTTTTAATTTTTTTACATTATTTGGTGAAAAATTGTTCAAAAAAAAACCTGCTGTTTACACAGCAGGTTTTCCGGTTATTTCTTTTCCTCTACCTTGAGGTCGACCGCTACCCTGGTCTGGTCCAGAAAGAGGCTCAGTTTCTTTGGTTTAGCATTGGCAGGAACCTTAAATGTCCATTCGGCTTCAGAAGTGGTTTCAGGTGATGGATTTGTAGATCCGTTTCCATTTGTTGCCGCTACAGAAGTGTTATTATCCAACTGTAATCTTGCATCAGTATAATTAATCGAGAAAAACAACTCCTTGCCTACCGTACTTTTGTTTGTTACGGTGAGTTTTATGGTCACTTCCATCCCATCGGCTTTTCCATCGGCGTCCTGTAAAGCCACCGCTTTACTCTCCAGAATCTTAACCAGTGCTTCACTCTTCTTCCCTAAAAGAGCAGAATCAGGAATTGCGGTAATGACATAGCTCAAGGGTTCATTTCCCACCGGAGCTGGTGTGGCAGAAGTAGCAGCAGGCTCCGTATTCTGGCTCACCGCAGTACTGTCTGTTGTCTCTCCGGTTTTTTTGTCTTTGTTTTTACAGGCTGCAAAACTAAGCATGCCCAGCGCGACAATTGATAATCTTAAAAATTGCTTGTTCATGGTTTGGTATTTTAGTTCAAAAATAGGTTTCACATTAAAAAATAACGGCACAAGATATTAAGTTTTCGTTATCTTTTTACCTGAGAAAATACGTATAAAATTCCAAAAACAAAAAAACATGATCAACTAACAAACAGCACTTTACCTGCCAAACCTAAAATAATGCGACAACAAACCTGGAGCACCATTGATCATCTCAGGAATGATGTCCATTCCAAGCACAGAAAAGGTAATTCCATTCCCTCCAAAACCCAATACAAAATAAGAATTTGGAAACTTCGGATGTGCTCCTATGTAAGGAAGTCCGTCTTTTGTTTCTCCAAAAGTCCCACACCAGCAAAAATCCTCAATAAACCGCAGCTCCGGCAAAAACTTTTCAACTGTTTTCAGCAATTTATCCCTTTTACGGCTTAGCAATGCATCTCTCCTCAACGCATTCCTAAAGTTTTCATCTTCCCCACCTACCAGCAAACGGCCATCAGCAGTTGTTCTCATATACAGGTAAGGTGCATCCGTATTCCAGAACAGGGTATCGGAAATTGAAGGGGATAAGGCCTCATTTTTTTCACTAACCATCGCATAAGTGCTTTTCAAGGTCACCACCTTATCCGGAAGCATTGCCTGAGTCTCATACCCGGTACAATAAACTATTTTTCCGGCTGTGATCACTGCCCCTGTAGCCATTTCGGCCAGTATCTTTTCTTTTTCGTATCTAACTTTCTTTAATTCCGTCTTATCAAAAACACGAAGCCCTCTTTTGGCATTGTAATGAAGCAGGTCATGGGCCAGGCAAAAGGCATCTACACTCCCACCCTCTGAAGACAAAATCCCCCCTTCAGTGAGCAGTCCATATTTTTGTTTAATCTCCTTTTTTTCAAGCCATTGGACGTTAAATCCAGCAAGTTTACGGGCATCGAACTCTTTTTTAAGCCATTTTACATCTTTCGACTTGCTCGCAAAATAAAGAGAATCCTTCTGCTCAAAACCACAGGGAGAATCAATCTCCTTTACGAGTTGCTGCAACCGATCTATGGAATCCCGACAGGCTTTATAACTGGCAACCGCCCCTTGCTCCCCAATCATCCCGATCAACTCATGCAAAGGCACATCGATCTCATACTGAAGCATAGAGGTGGTAGCGGAACTACTTCCGTTCGCAATTTCCCTTTTATCAATCAGGACTGTATCGTAACCCTTTTCTACAAACGAATGAGCCATCAATGCCCCGGTTATTCCACTACCAACGATGAGAATATCGCAGCTCAGATGATCCCTGAGAGAGGGGTAAGTATATAGTAATCCATTTTTTACCAGCCAAAACGGCTCATTTGAGCGAACATCCATATAAAGGGCTTAAGTGTATAAGTACTTCCAATAACAAGATTTTTACCCATCTGTTTTAATCATCAACAGATTTCAATTCTATATATTTACCAGTATCGGGTCCTCAAATGAGGAGTATATGTCCATTTCTATGAGAAAGCAACTCTTTATCTACTTCCTGTTCGCCTGCTTCGTTACCCTGAGCCAGCCTGTTTTGTCGCAGGATATTCAAACTGCAAGAACCTTGCTGGATACCCTGACTTCAAAAACAATGTGGGGACGGGGGTACACAAAAAATGGGATGAGCAAAGCAGCCGATTTTATCAGTGCTTCCTTTAAAGCTTACGGATTAAGCCCGATGGATGGAAAGACATTCAAACAATCTTTCTCTTATGCTGCCAATACCTTTCCCGGCAAAATGTCCGTCCGACTCAATGGAAAGGCCTTAGTTCCGGGAAAAGAGTTCATTGTAATGCCGGAGAGCAAGGGTAGTAATAGTCAGGGTAAATTGGTTCAGAAAGACAGCCTCACTTTTATCCAGCCCGAACAACGGATCATCCTTGCCCTGAAAGATAAGTTAACCTGGTCTGTTGCTCCCGAACAGGCAGACTATACCGGGATCGAAGTCCTCAAAACTGTGCTATCAGGCAAACCAACAGACATCGAAGTAAATATTGAAAGTCAATTTATACCGGAATTTCAGGCGGCAAATATCTGTGGCATCGTAAAGGGAACCTCAAAACCAGACTCTGTTCTGGTGCTTAGTGCCCACTATGACCACCTTGGAGGAATGGGTGCCAATGTTTATTTCCCCGGAGCCAACGACAATGCCAGCGGCATCTCCTTTTTAATGACTCTGGCAAAGTATTATGCCCGTCATCCCCAAGCTTACAGCATTGCATTTATTTGCTTCGCGGGGGAAGAAAATGGCCTCGCAGGATCGAAATATTTCACAGAACATCCACTTCTGGAGCTCAGCAAAATCAAATTCCTGACCAATGTGGATATGGTAGGCACCGGAGAAACGGGCATAACCGTCGTTAATGCCAGCATTCATCCCAAAGAATTCGCCTTACTTCAACAAATCAATAGCAAAGAAAAGTACCTCGTTAAAATAAACCCAAGAGGTAAAGCCGCCAACAGTGATCACTATTTTTTCACAGAAAAAGGTGTTCCGGCATTTTTTATTTATACCCAGGGAGGAATCAGTGCTTATCATGATATTTATGACCTTCCCAAAACCCTTCCCTTCACAGAATACAAAGACCTTTTCAGCTTGTTTCGCGATTTCTATAAGGGGTTGATGCAATAACAGAGAAAATCCTCAACTGCAATAAAAGGTCAACCTACCTAAACAAACCAATGGACTAAGGCAGAAAAACCAGATAGGAAAAGATTTCGTAAGTCAAATTAATTCCTAACAAAACCGCTTACCTATGAAAAATCTTAACTTACGAGACTTTCGTCTGCCAAAAATGTTGTTGATATTGTTCCTCTTAGGTGCAATGAGTTCTTGCAAAAAAGATAGAAATAACAACCCGGATCCTGAACAGCCTCTATCAGGTCCCGATCAGGAATTTTATGCCTTATCGAACAACAACCTTCTGAAATTTAACGCGAAGGATGTCAGCAAATCTATTTCTTCCGTTTCCATTTCCGGGTTACCAGCAAGTGAAAAGATGTTAAGCATTGATTTTCGACCGGCTACCGGAGAATTGTATGGAGTTAGCAACGCCAGCAAGCTGTATGTCATCCGATTAAATGGATCAGCAAGGGCAATTGGCACAGGGTTCAGTCCATCAATTAACGGTACAACTGCAAGCATAGACTTTAACCCAACTGTAGACCGGATCAGGTTAATTAGTAACACCGGACAAAATCTAAGGTTACACCCCGAAACGGGTATGGTAGCTGCAAGCGATGGCAACATCAATGGCGTTAGCAATGCAATTGTATCCGGAGCAGCTTACACCAATAATAAAGCCGGAGCATCTTCCACAACGCTATTCGATATTGACATCACATCAAAAAAACTATATAAACAAGATCCTCCCAACGATGGAAAATTAATCGAGATTGGTAGCCTTGGTCTCGAAATAGGCAGCAGCAGCAGCTTCGATATCTCCCCGGATAATACAAAAGCCCTGGTAGCCGGAACAATGAATGGCACTTCCAGTATTTACAGTATCAATCTGGAAACAGGAAAAGCAACCCTTGCTGGCAGGTTTCCCGCGTCGGGACCAATCGAAGGTATAGCAATCCCTACAGATCCGGTAGCCTATGCAACAGACAATGCTAATAATTTCTTAATCTTTAACCCAATGAGCCCCGCTGCTCTGGTTTCTAAACCAATCACTGGTCTGGCAAGCTTAGAAAGCATCGTTGGTATTGATTTCAGACCAGCAAACGGGCAAATCTATGCACTGAGCAGCTCAAGCCGCCTGTACACCGTCAATGCTGCAACAGGGGCGTTGACGCCAGTTGGTTCAGGAACACTAACCACTCTGCTGTTGGGCAACAGTTTTGGTTTTGATTTCAACCCTACCGTGGACCGCATCCGTATCGTCAGCAATACCGGACAAAATTTAAGATTACATCCGGAAACAGGTGCTGTAGTTTTCATAGATGGAATTCTGAAGCCAGGAAGTCCTTCCATAAGTGCGGCTGCATACACCAATAACTTTTTGGGAGCAACCGAAACCACCCTTTTCGATATAGACCATACCACGGATAAACTCTACAAACAAACTCCTCCAAATGAAGGCACATTAATTGAAATTGGAAGCCTGGGGATAAACGTAGAAAGTACAAACGGATTTGACATCGGCAGTACTTCAGGAATAGCTTATGCAATTCTTAGTGTCGGCGGGTCGAATAAAATATATACCATTAACCTAAGCACTGGTGCAGCATCCGCTATTAGCGACTTTCCAAAAACAATCACTGCGATGACTGTAGGTTTAGGACTATAATACATCTCAACTGCTTATGATCAAAGCCATGTCCTCTGGGATATGGCTTTTTAGCTATAAATCTTTTAACAATTCTATTTCTTTAAACCAATTTGCCTTAATTTCGTTTAATCATATAACAAGTAACAAAAGACAATTATGTTCGATAAACTGATGGCCGCACAACAAAAGGCCGAGGAAATAAAAAAAAGATTAGATACAGTATCTGTATTTGCCGAAGTAGAAGGCGGTGCCATTCGTGTGACAGCTACTGCCAACAAAGCAATTACTGCGATTGAAATCGAAGAAGAGTTTTACAAAAATGCAGACAAAGAAGAAGTCGAAGAACTCCTTCTTACTGCCATTAATAAAGCTCTTGCCCAGGCAGAGGTAGTTTCAGCAACAGAGATGCAGGCAGCTACAAAAGATATGCTGGGTGGTCTTGGTGGAATGTTCGGTCAATAGTTTTAACCCTTAATTTTCATCATCATGAAATATACCTATTATGGACAATCCTGCTTTCTACTGGAAGCAGAAGGCAAAAAGTTTCTCTTCGATCCTTTTATCTCTCCAAATACACTGGCTAAAAATATAGACATCAGCAGCATTGAAGCTGATTATATCCTTGTCAGTCATGGTCATGGTGATCATGTTGCCGATCTGGTAACAATTGCAAAACAAACCAATGCATTGGTAATTGCGATGCCAGAGGTTACCCATTGGGCGGAAACACAAGGCGTAACAAACCTGCACCCGATGAATTATGGTCCTCATAAATTTGAATTCGGTAAGCTAAGAATGGTTTGGGCTGCTCATTCCAGCTCTATGCCCGATGGAAGCTACGGCGGAAATCCTGCCGGCTTCGTTCTGGAAACAGGCGGAAAGACCATTTACTTCGCAGGAGACACCTCATTGACCCTAGAAATGAAGCTTCTGGCAGACTTATATAACCTGGACTATGCGGTACTTCCTATTGGTGGAAATTATACCATGGATGTAGATGATGCCTTAATCTCCACCAAATACTTTGAATGTAATAAAGTAATCGGAGTTCACTACAATACCTTTCCTGTCATAGAAATCGACACAAAAGAAGCCATTGCCAAATTCGAAAGAGAAAACAAACTCTTATTACTCCCAGCAATCGGAGAAACAATTGAGCTTTAAACAGGAAATAAATCCTCTTTCTTTATCACCCATCCAAGGAGGAGCAGGATTTAAAAAAAATCATACATGCTAAGAGATTCCAGAATCGAATAGTATGTATGATTTTTTAAGTAATAACGGTAAGATCCGAATACCTAGTGTGCTTCCAGCCAGTTAACTCCTTCACCAATCTCTACTTCAATAGGTACAGTCGTCTTGATCGCTGTTTTCATCCGATGTGAAATGATCTTCTTCATTGCTTCGACCTCTGTCTTCAGCACATCGAACACAAGCTCATCATGCACCTGCATGGTCATTTTTGATTGTAAGCCCTGATCCTGAATGTCTTTATGAATATTTATCATGGCCACCTTGATCATATCTGCTGCAGAGCCCTGTATCGGTGCGTTAATTGCATTTCGCTCCGCAAAACCGCGTACCGTCTGATTTGCAGAATTGATGTCTCTCAGATACCTTCTCCTTCCTAAAATGGTTTCTACAAAACCGTTCTCACGGGCAAAGTTCATCGTATCGGACATGTATCGTTTAATTCCCGGATACTGGGTAAAATACTGTTCAATGATCTCCGCAGCTTCTTTTCTTGGAATGCCCAGGTTCTGGGAAAGGCCAAAAGCAGACTGACCATAAATGATCCCAAAGTTTACCGCTTTTGCATTCCTTCTCTGATTGGAAGTTACTTCTTCAATTGCAATTCCATATACCCTTGCTGCTGTTGCTGTATGAATATCGATCCCTTTACTAAAAGCATCCAGCATATTCTCTTCCTTGCTGATGTCAGCAATGATTCTAAGCTCTATCTGAGAGTAATCCGCAGAGAGTAAGACATGGTTTTCATCTCTTGGAATAAATGCCTTACGCACCTCCCTGCCACGATCGCTGCGAATCGGAATGTTCTGTAAGTTCGGGTTATTGGAACTCAGTCTTCCCGTTGCTGCTACTGCCTGATTATAGCTCGTATGTACCCTTCCTGTCTTAGGATTTACCAACAATGGAAGCGCATCAACATAAGTAGACTTCAACTTCTGTAACTGTCTGAAATCCAATATATCCTGTACAATATCGCTCTTATGTGCTAATGCCAGCAATACATCTTCTCCGGTCTGGTATTGTCCTGTCTTGGTTTTCTTGGCCTTAGGATCCAGCTGAAGTTTATCAAACAAAACTTCTCCCAATTGTTTTGGAGAAGCCAGGTTAAAGGTAACACCACATTTATCATAAACATTTTGCTCAAACTTCCTGATGTCTGTTTCCAGTTCTTTAGAATAGTTGATTAATGTCTCTATATCAATTTTAACCCCTTCTTTTTCAATATCAGCCAGCACATAGACCAGCGGATTTTCTACATCTCTGGCCAGCTCTTCTGCATTCAACTCTTTCAGCATTGGTCTGAAAACATTGGCCAGTTGTAAAGTAACATCTGCATCTTCCGCAGCATAATCTACGACCAGTTCTACCGGAACATCCCTCATATTTCCCTGATTCTTTCCTTTTGGTCCGATCAGTTTGGTAATGGACACCGGAGTATAACCTAAATAGTTTTCCGATAAGACATCCATATTGTGTCTGGTGTCCGGATCAATTAAATAATGGGCAAGCATGGTGTCAAATAACTTCCCTTTTACAGAGATGCCATACCATTTCAAAATCAGGATATCGTATTTAATGTTCTGTCCGATCTTAGCGATCTTTTCATTCTCCAATACAGCCCTGAACTCTTCTAAAATTGGTTGGACTTCCTCTATATTGGCAGACAAAGGAATATAATACCCTTCTCCTTCTTTCGTACTAAACGACAAACCGACCAATTCGGCAAGGTTTGCATCCGTACCTGTAGTTTCAGTATCCATGCAAATACTCTCCTGTTGCTGCAGGTGTCCGATCAGTGATTTCCGAAGTTCCGCAGTATCCACCAGGCGATAATCATGTGGCGTATTTTCCAATGTTTTCGATGGTGCAGACTCCTCAAATAAAGATGGAGGAGCTACAAAAACAGTCGTTTTCGCTACCGGCTGCTCTACAGCATTCCCGAAAAGATCGATTTGCTGAGATCCTGTTCCTTTAGCTTCGTTTACACTAAATCCTTCTCCAAAGACGCGTTTTCCAATCGTTCTGAATTCCAGTTCTGCAAATAACGGCTCCAGCAATTCCCTGCTAGGCTCTTCCAGGATCAAAGTATCCGGATTAAATTCTACAGGGACATCGAGAATGATGGTCGCTAATTTTTTAGAGATCAGTCCCTGCTCTGCGAAGTTTTCTACATTTTCTCTTTGTTTTCCTTTCAGTTCATGGGAATTGGCAATGATATTCTCCATTGAACCATATTGTTTGATCAGCGACTTTGCTGTTTTTTCTCCGATTCCGGGGATTCCGGGAATGTTGTCTACCGCATCTCCCCATAAGCCAAGGATGTCGATTACCTGGAGCACATTTTCAATTTCCCATTTTGCCAATACCTCAGCAACACCCAGGATTTCCATTTCATTGCCCATCCTGGCGGGCTTATAAATAAAGATATTCTCTGACACCAGTTGCGCAAAATCCTTATCAGGAGTCATACAATATACCTGAAAACCTTGTTTCTCCCCTTCTTTAGCCAGGGTACCAATGATGTCATCGGCTTCAAATCCATCTTTGGTGATGACCGGAATGTTAAAGCCTTCAATCAGCCTGAAAACGTAGGGCAATGCTGCGGAAAGATCTTCCGGCATGGCCTGTCTATGTGCTTTATAGGCTTCAAAATCTGTATGTCTTTCTGTGGGTGCTTCTGTATCAAAAACCACAGCAATATGACTTGGTTTTTCTTTTTTGAGCACTTCCATTAAGGTATTGGCAAAACCCATTACCGCCGATGTGTTGATGCCTGTAGAGGTAAACCGGGGGTTTTTACTCAATGCAAAATGCGCCCTGTAAATGAGCGCCATGCCGTCAAGAAGAAAAAGTTTTTTCATTGGAATATATTGTTTTTTAATCGATTAAATGTTAAAATTCCATGAAGCGGAAACGAGCTTTTCATTAAAAAGCAAGCTACTGAATGCTCTCCGTAATGCAGATTACACCCAACGCTTTAGTGGCTTCGGATAAAGGTACTAATACTTAAATAATTGTTTGGCATTATCCATAACAACAACAAATAAATTCCGTTATTTGAGCATGATGAGTGCCATAAAAAAAATTACGATGCTCTTAATGTTGCTGATAGGCGGTATTGGAGTCAAAGCACAGGACATTGTGGTCATTTCGCCGGGAAATTTCCTTCGGGGAACCATTCAGGCGACAGACTATGCCAGCGTGGTCCTGACCAAAGAGGATGAATCCGTAGTTCAATACAGGGCCACTGATATTCAGGAATTTGTATGGAATGGAGAAACTTACGTCAGTAAGCCGATCGTGATCAAAAAGAAAATGGAACACCGTTTCTTTAAAATTCTGGAGCTGGGCGCGGTTAACCTTTACGCAATTGGAGGAAGTACAGGCGTGGACATTCCCGCACCTAAAAGACGCCGCATCACTCCAAGCATAGGTATTGGTGCCGGAAGCGGTGGTTTTGGAGGAGTGGGTGTTGGCGGAGGAATCAGCATTGGAGGAGGCCGGAACCGTGAAGAAGCACCTGTAAGGCGGGTAATGCCTACTGCATTTTTTCTAGAGAAGGTAGGAACCGGCCCTATGTCAGAACTCCCTGTTGAAAGCGGAAATTCTGAAGGAAAGAACCAGCACATCAAAAACATCCTGTTACAAAAGCTAACCAATGACGAAGATCTGGCCGAAAGAATAAAGGCCACAGAAAGCTTTGATGGAAAGCTGATCAGGGCCTTTGTGACTGCTTATAATGCCGTGCATAAATAACGCGGCTATAAAATTTATTTGCTGATACAGCCTTCAATATGGTCATTTACCATACCTGTGGCCTGCATATGTGCATAACAGATCGTTGTTCCAAAGAACTTAAATCCTCTTTTTTTCATGTCTTTGCTGATCGCGTCTGAGATTTCAGTGCGTGCAGGGACATCTCCCAAAGAAGCCCTGGTATTTACGATTGGTTTCCGGTCGGGAATAAAGCCCCAGATATAATCGGAGAAAGAGCCAAATTCCTTTTGTATGGCAATAAAAAGCCGGGCATTATTAATAGCTGCTTTCACCTTCAGCCGGTTCCTGATGATTCCCGTATCGTTCATTAAACGTTCTTCATCAGCCTCCGTAAAAGCCGCAACTTTATCCACATCAAAATCAGCAAAAGCTGTTCTGTAGCCATCCCTTCTTCTGAGGATGGTAATCCAGCTGAGTCCCGCCTGGGCACCCTCAAGAATCAGAAATTCGAATAAGATCTTGTCATCATAGACCGGCTTTCCCCACTCTTCATCATGGTATTTTATGTATTGCGGATCGGTGCCACACCAGCCACATCTGATTGTCTCTGTCATAACCTTAAAGACTAAGTTCGTCCCAATATTCTACTGCCCTTCTATAATGGGGAATCACAATAGAACCTCCAACCAGGTTCGCGATCATAAAGACTTCATTGATCTCTGCATTGCTCACTCCTTCATTGAAACATTTTTCCAGGTGATATTTAATACAATCGTCGCAACGCAATACCATAGAAGCCACCAGCCCCAACATTTCCTTGGTCTTTACATTCAAAGCCCCTTCTGCATAGGTTGTGGTATCCAAAGCAAAAAATCTCTTGATATTGGTATTGGAGGTTTCCATAATCCTATCGTTCATTTTGGTCCGATAGTCGTTAAATTCTTCTACTAATTTCCCCATATTTTTTATACTAATTGTCTTTTTTATAACTCCAGCAAAGGATCCCAAAGCAAGGCCCTGAAATTTTGTACTTTATCATTTTTAACTGTTATTCCCTCGGCTTCGAGCAATTCCTGCATCAGCTCCGGGGTCTTGAAGTGGAATTTTCCGGTAAGCAATCCGCTGCTGTTTACGACCCTGTGGGCAGGTATTGGGGGATGTGCTGCACATGCATTGCTCATTGCATAGCCTACCATACGGGCAGAACCACCGGCACCCAAACTTTTGGCAATCGCCCCATAAGAAGAAACCCTCCCCTTGGGAATCAGCCTTACCAATTCGAAAACCTGGTCATAAAATGATTGTTCCATACTTCGGTCTTTTAACGGTTTTTATTCAAAAGAGAACTGAATATAGTTAATGTTTTTATCGTGTTTAAGGTAAATCCGCTCATAATGTGTTTTAATCTTCAAAACGTCATCGTAGAACTCAGAAGTATAAAGATGGTCCGTCTTTTTATGGCAAATTAAATTCAACTCTTCTACTTTTTCGACCGTATAAGCATATAGCCCATCGTTGTCTGTTTTCAGGTTAATTTTACCTCCTGGCTTCAGGAAGGTCTTATACATATCCAGAAAGCGGTTGTAGGTCAGTCTTTTCTTTTCCCTGCTGTCCTGAGGCTGAGGATCAGGAAAAGTGATCCAGATCTCATCTACTTCCCCTTCTCCGAAGTATTCGGCAATATCTTCTATCTGAATCCTCAGAAAGGCCAGGTTATTTATATTTTCGTCTACTCCTGTCCTTGCTCCTCTCCAGATCCGGTTTCCTTTAAGGTCAATTCCTATGAAGTTCTTTTCCGGAAAAAACTTAGCCATGTTTACCGAGTATTCGCCTTTACCACAAGCCAGTTCCAATACGATTGGTGCTTCATTCTTAAAATGTTCAGCGGCCCATTTGCCCTGCAGGACCTTTCCTTCTTCCATCTGGTATACATTGGCAAAAGTATCTATCTCTGCAAATTTTCTTAATTTATCTTTACCCACTACTAAAATATTTTTATGCAAAAATACAATTAAATCAGTCTCTTAAAGATGATGCCAACTATTTCGTATTTTTGCAGGTATAATAGAATCTCTAAGTGGAAAAGAACGCAAAAATATATGTAGCAGGTCACCGGGGTATGGTAGGCTCTGCAATTTACCGCAAACTGGTTAAGGAAGGATATACTAACCTACTTACCAGAACATCATCTGAGCTTGATTTACGCAATCAGCAAGCTGTAACCGATTTCTTTGAAGCCGAAAAGCCGGAGTATGTATTCCTGGCTGCAGCTAAGGTGGGCGGAATTGTTGCGAATAATACCTACAGAGCCGATTTCCTTTTTGAAAATCTTTCCATACAAAACAACGTCATTCATGAATCTTACAAGACTGGCGTCAAAAAGCTGATGTTTTTAGGCTCCAGCTGTATTTATCCTAAGCTGGCCCCTCAGCCATTAAAAGAAGAATACCTGCTTACCGGGTTACTGGAAGAGACCAATGAGCCATATGCCATTGCAAAAATTTCAGGAATTAAGATGTGTGATGCCTACAGGGCACAATACAATTGCAATTTCATTTCAGTAATGCCGACCAATTTATACGGATATAACGACAATTATCATCCACAAAACTCTCATGTTTTACCAGCATTGATCCGTAAATTTCATGAAGCCAAAGAAAATGGCTCAGCTGAAGTAATCATCTGGGGCTCCGGATCTCCGCTAAGAGAATTTCTCTTTGCAGACGACCTGGCAGAAGCCTGCTATTTTCTGATGCAAAACTATAATGAAGGGGGCTTTCTGAATATCGGAACCGGGCATGACCTCAGCATTAAAGACCTTGCATTACTGGTAAAAAAAGTAATTGGATTTGAGGGTGAGCTGACTTTCGACAGCAGCAAACCAGATGGCACACCAAGGAAACTAATGGATGTATCTAAGCTACATGAGCTTGGCTGGAAGCACCATATCGAATTGGCAGAAGGCATTCAACTTGCCTATCAAGACTTCCTGAGCAAACATTAGATTGCCACAAAAAGCGCTGCTCATACCTGCGTAACGGTCCTGTTTAACATAAAAGATCCTCCAAATATCTGCAGGATCTTTTATGTTATTGGCCATTCCTAAAAAACATTCTCTATAAACCGCTACATCAACTTTCGAAGTATCGTATCATACTTTTTGACACAAACTTTAAAACTATCATAGTTTAAATTGATACCTTTGGTAAAGTAAATAAACTTTAACTATATGACCTTAGTTCAACTGGAATACATCGTCGCAGTAGATACCTACAGAAGCTTTGTTGGTGCCGCAGAAAAGTGTTTTGTGACCCAGCCAACCCTGAGTATGCAGGTGCAGAAACTGGAAGAAATGCTGAATGTAAAAATTTTCGACCGCAGCAAACAACCCGTTATTCCTACTGAAATTGGTGCCCAGATCATTGAACAGGCCAGATTGGTGCTTCAGGAAAGTCAGAAGATCAAAGAGATCATCAACAGTCAGCAGCAGGATGTGGTAGGAGAATTAAAGGTCGGTATCATCCCCACAGTAGCACCGTACCTTCTTCCCAGGGTAATTTCCGGGATGATGGAGAAGTTTCCGGACCTCAAGTTACTGATCTGGGAGTACACGACAGAAGACATCATCCACCATCTGAAGACAGGTGTATTAGACTGTGGCATATTGGCTACCCCTCTTGCCGACAACAATATCTCAGAACTTCCGCTTTATTACGAGAACTTCGTCACCTATATCAGTAAAAACAGCAAACTGTTTAAAAAGAAAACCATAGATGCCAATGACCTTGAGGATGAAAACATCTGGTTGTTAAATGAAGGACATTGCATGCGTTCACAGGTATTAAATATCTGCCGTTCTACCAAAGACAGCCGTCTGCAGGGCTTAACCTATAACACCGGAAGTGTAGAAACACTGATCCGCATGGTGGATGTAAACAATGGCGCAACCCTCCTGCCCGAATTGGCATTAGCGGAACTCAGCAATAAGCAACTCAGTAAAGTCCGCTATTTCAGGTCGCCTGAACCGGTCCGGGAAATCAGTTTGGTGACCCATAAGAATTTCATAAAAAAAAGAATGCTCAATGCATTAAAAGAAGAGATTCTGGCCATCATTCCAAAGACAATGAAGCAGAAGAAGAGAAAAGATGTAGTTGGTCTTTAAAGCGCATAAAAATCATTAAACAAAGAAGGCCTGTGAGTTCATCACAGGCCTTCTTTGTTTATTGTCGCTTAATTATGCTTTTTTGAAGCGTTCAGCAACAGCATCCCAGTTTACAACATTCCAGAAAGCTGAAATATAATCAGGACGTCTGTTTTGATATTTTAAGTAGTAAGCATGTTCCCATACGTCCATACCCAATACCGGAGTACCTTTAACTTCAGCAATATCCATTAACGGGTTGTCTTGGTTTGGAGTAGAAGTAACCGCTAATTTTTTATCAGCAGTAACGATTAACCAAGCCCATCCTGAACCAAAACGGGTTGCACCAGCTTCAGCAAATTTAGTTTTGAAATCTGCAAAAGATCCAAAAGCAGCATTGATTGCTTCTGCCAATTCTCCTTTAGGCTCACCACCTTTATTAGGCGCAAGAACTTCCCAGAATAAAGAGTGATTATAGTGACCACCACCATTGTTTCTTACTGCTGCAGGAAACTTAGAGATGTTTTTAACGATTTCTTCGATGCTTTGGCTAGCTTCTGGCTTGCCTTCTAAAGCTTTATTTAAGTTGGTAACGTATGCCTGGTGATGTTTACCGTGGTGAATTTCCATGGTAAGTTTATCAATATGCGGTTCTAGTGCATCTGTTGCGTAAGGTAACGCAGGTAATTCAAAAGCCATATTATTTTATTTTAAGGTTAAAACTTATTTCTAACACAAAGATAACATTCAAACGTTAATTTTTGTTCAATACTTTGTCAAGTTTAGCCTCTTTTATTCGCAAAAAAACGCGTCATAAGGGCTCCGCATTCTGTTGCCAAAACACCGCCTACCAGTTCCGTTTTCGGGTGAAGCAATTGACTGTTTTTAGAGGTAAAGCCTCTTTTTGGCTCCGTGGCACCATAAACGAGCCTGCCGATTTGTGTCCAATAGCTGGCTCCTGCACACATCACACATGGTTCAATTGTCACATATAAAGTACAATCTTTTAAATATTTGCCGCCTAAAGTTTGTGAAGCCGCAGTAAAAGCCTGCATCTCTGCATGGGCAGTCACATCATTCAGCTGCTCGGTAAGGTTATGCCCACGGCCAACAATCCGTCCTTTGCAAACCACGATTGCTCCGATTGGAATCTCCTCTGAATCGTAGGCTTTCTGTGCCTCCTGCAAAGCCAGTCGCATATAATGCTCATCTTCAGCAACAGGGCTGTTTTCTTCTGAAAAATTATAATAACTCATCTAAACCAATTTACTGCCATTTGGCACAGTACCATTTAAAGCGGTCAATACAATATCTCCGTTTTCATCTGCAAAGCCTGTTACCAGGAATTCAGACATAAATTTTCCAATTTGTTTTTTAGGAAAGTTAACGACTCCAACAATCTGTTTTCCTACCAATTCTTCTTTTGAATAGTGTTTCGTGATTTGAGCACTACTCATTTTTACGCCAAAATCGCCGAAATCCACTTTCACTTTGTAGGCGGGCTTTCTTGCTTCCGGAAAATCGAAGACCTCCAGGATCGTCCCTGCACGAAGTTCGACTTTCTCAAAATCATTCCAGTTTATTTCTTCCATGCGCTAAAATTACAACTTATCTGCAAAATTCCATCTTTTATCCGGATCCTGGCACTCGATTAAACACAAGTCAATAGATGCCGTATCCTTTATACTTCAGGAGTCATCCTGCTTTTTTTAAGCTAAGAAATGAGTAGAAAAATGAAACTGCTTTAACTAAATTTGACCAGAAAGATTTTCAAATGATGTGGTACGATAAGTTAAATTTTTACAGCAAGGAAGCTGGTTTGGACGTTATTCCTGAAAGTGATTTCTTTTCCAGGTCACTTAGTGAAGAAGAGATCACACGGTTTCCACACCTTCTGGAACTACATCCTGATTTTCAGGATCCGACACATTTCCCTGTTCCTCCAGTACTTCATTTACCTGAAGAACTCGCCGGGCTTCTGAGTTTTTCGAACGGAGGGGCAATTATTAATGGTGAAAGAGAATTCGGTTATTTTTCCTTGCAGGAGATTCGTTACTACTATTTTGCTTACGGCTTTCCAAAATACCTGCCTGATTTTTTGCCTGTGGCATTTAATGGTGGCGGGATATTTTATGCTTACGACTTTAGCACTGCAGGGCGCTTGCCCATTGTTGCAGTAGCCTCGGGTAATCTCTCTGAGGAGGATACTGTTCTACTGGGATATTCCCTGGAGGAGGTTTTGGCGAAATCACATAACATTGAGGAAGATATGGACCAGCTTTATCCAATCCGGGAACTCAGTGATAAAGAAAAAGCACATGCAAAGCTTCTTTGGGAACTGAAAACACTGAATGAAGATAAAAACAATGGAAAAGTTGATCTTAAAACTTTTCTCCTGGCAAAAAAAAGGATTGAAGCAGAAATAAAAGCACTTTAAGGTTTTCGCCTGATTGATTCCCGATCCGGGTTCAGCGGGTAACTTTTTACCACATCACGCCAGGGTGTTGTAAATTTTAGTATTAAACTATCAGGGGTTTCTTTTATGATCCGGACTTCTTTAATCGTCTCATAACCGATCTTTAAATTGGGATTCCTGATTAAATCAGCATTATCATTGATAATTACTTCTTCCAAAAGCCCTTTGTTTTTTATGATCTGCAGAAATGGTCTGGTCACCATGCTATTCACGAGTTGAACCCTGTATCTATTATTTTTGACAGATAAGTCATCTGTCTTTCCTGCACCAGTGATTACCATCAGAATAAAAGTACCGCTCAAAACAAGAAAGGCAGTACTGGTTATCAGCACCCCCAGATATATTTTCGTCCAGATCTTTTTCCAAAACAGGCAAAGTACAACGATGCTGCCTGCTGTCCATAGCCAAAATAAAATCCGATCACTCCAATACCCGGCAAAACTCATCTTTTGATAAAGGATAAGCCAGATATCTGTTAATAACAGCAACGTGATCAAACAGTAAGTCAGGAGGACTTTTCTATGAACAGGTGGCATTACTGAGGGTATTTCGACTTCTGGGTTCATCGTTAGGCTTACTTATATTATCATTGCTTGTTTCCTGCAATTAGTCCACTCCAATATTAATAGCATTTAAAACTAGTGTTTTTTTAATTCTGTCAACATAAATCCGATTTACGCTCCATTTTTTTAAGGTCAAAGACGGATATAACAAATTCCTGATTGATGTTTACATTAATCTGTTTACGCTGAGGGTACGCTCTGTCCGTTCCTGCCCTGAGTTTACATAAGAAAGTTTTTCAAGAGAGAAAAATGAGTATGAAAAACGAACGTCCAAACAAAGGAAAAGGCGAAGCCTATACAGACCGGTTCCCAGATCCTTCCGAAAGAGAAGAATAAAAGGTTCAAAATTTCGATTTAGTCTATATTCCTAGATTGGGATTCTCCTGATTTTCTCTATTTTTGATCCTAACCGCTTTCTCCTGAATAATTTACACCTGACCCGTCAACACCATTAAACAGCTATAAAATGATCCCTCTTAAAGAAATCTCCTATTTTGCATTGGCAGCGCTTGTACTGGTGATCAGTCCCGGCCCGAATATGATTTATTTGATCTCCCGTTCGATCACTCAAGGTCGAAAATCGGGACTAATCTCTCTGGCAGGGATCATGTGTGGTTTTCTTTTTCACATCATTCTCGTCTCTTTTGGACTTACAGCGGTTCTTTTTGCCGTACCTTTTGTGTATTCGACCATTAAAACATTAGGGGTATTTTACCTGCTATACCTGGCATATCAGGCCATTAAACCCAATGGGAAAGGCCTTTTCGAAACCCGGACCGACCTCGCCAATGATAAACCAGCCAAATTGTTTAAAATAGGGATCCTCACCACCGTCCTTAACCCCAAAGTGGCTGTATTTTACCTGTCTTTCTTTCCTTATTTCATCAAACCTGAATACGGTTCTGTATTTCTTCAAAGCTTACAATTGGGCATTACACAGGTCAGTATCAGCTTTACGGTCAACTTTCTAATCGTTTTAACCGCAGCTCAGGTTTCCTTATTTTTTGCAAAAAACCCGACCTGGGTAAAAATTCAGAAATGGTTTATGGCCAGTGTACTGCTGGCTTTGGCATTAAAGATGGCCGTCAGTAAGGAAAAGTAAAAAGAACATTGTTTTTTCTAACTTTGCAGCATGATTGATGTAATACTTAAAAAAGGAAAAGAAAAGGCTGCAATGCTACACCATCCCTGGATTTTTTCAGGAGCAATTGATAAAATTAAGGGCAAGCCATTGAATGGTGAAATTGTGAAGGTTTGTGCAGCAAACGCCGAATTTCTTGCTTATGGGTATTACAACGATCAGTCAAGGGTAGCATTGAGGTTAATGGAATGGGAAGAAAGTACCACCATTGATAAACAATGGTATCAGGAGAAACTCCGGAGTGCCATCGCTTCGAGAAAACACCTCCTCAACGAAGATACCAATACTTGCCGCCTGGTCTTTAGCGAAGCAGACTTCCTTCCGGGTCTGATTGTAGATCAATATGCAGACTTCCTTTCCCTGCAAATCTTAAGTGCAGGAATAGAAAATGTAAAAGAAGAAATTATTGCCCTTTTAAAAGAAGAGTTAAATCCAAGAGGAATCTTCGATAAAAGTGATGCAGGTGCACGGAAACATGAAAACCTGGAAGCAACACAAGGCTTACTTTGGGGAGAAACGCCTCCGGAATTTATAGAAGTAAGAGAAAACGGAATTGCCTACCACATCAATATCGCTGACGGACAGAAGTCCGGTTTTTACTGTGATCAACGTGATAACCGAGAGATTCTTGCTGCATATTCCAAAGATAAAAATGTGCTGGATTGCTTCTGCTACAGCGGTGGTTTCAGCTTAAACAGTCTAAAACATGGTGCAACGCATGTAACCAGTGTAGACAGTTCTGCCCTTGCCATTGAAACGCTAGCCCATAATCTGGAATTAAACGGATTTGATGCTACCAGACAACAGAGCATTCAATCTGATGTTAACAAACAACTGCGTACATTTAAAGAAGAAGGAAAGAAATTTGACATCGTGGTCTTAGATCCGCCTAAATATGCGCCTTCCCGTTCGGCTTTAGACAGGGCTGCAAGAGCTTATAAAGACCTGAACAGACTTGGTATGCTTTTACTGGAAAAAGGTGGCATACTGGCTACTTATTCCTGTTCTGGCGCCGTAGATATGGAAACCTTCAAACAAATCATTGCCTGGGCCGCTTTAGATGCAGGTAAAGAAGTACAGATCATCAAGCAGTTTCATCAGCCGGAAGATCACCCGGTGAGGCTTTCCTTCCCTGAAGGAGAATACCTTAAAGGCTTATTGTTAAGAGTACTTTAACCTTTGGGTTCTTCGGAACCGGATGGCAATTGATCATATTCCCCTTTCAGCGCATAATAGCCAAAAATTACCAGGCCAGCGCTGATCGGGATAAAAATGAATAAAATAATTCCCCATTGGAGCGCTGTATTGGTCTTCTGCACGCCTTCCGCTGCCAGACCAACCTTTTCGTAAGCCTGCAAAAACATAAAGATAATAGAGGCCGGGCCAAGTATCATCCAAAGTAATCCTAATCCTTTTTTCAATCCGTTCATAATTTTTTATTTAGGCTTCTGTTTCAACTGGTTTTTTATTGGAAAGGTAAACCGCACCAATGATAAAGCTCAGGCTGGCGATTCCAATGGGATACCATAATCCCGATAAGGGAGTAGATCCCGAGAAACTGGCGATCAGCGTTGCGATAAAGGGAACAAGACCACCAAATACCCCATTTCCGACGTGATAAGGCAAAGACATCGAAGTATATCGGATTTTAGTTGGGAAAAGCTCCACCAAAAATGCCGCAATAGGCCCGTAAACCATGGTCACCAATAAGATTTGGAAAAAAATCAGGGCCACAAATTTCCAGAATACCATGGTCGATAATTTTTTGTCCTTGAACTGATCCGGCTGCAAGGCAACAGGTTTTCCTTTTTCTTCAAATTTGACATGTGACTGGATCTTTTGATAAGAAGCCCCGGACAATAGGGTCACGGTAGCACTGGTGGAGATCAGGCTATCGGATTTTCCTTCAATTGGCGTTCGGGTAACCACAGCGTCAGAAACCGACTGAATGTCCTGCTGTGTGACTTTAGTAAAATCGGTATCATCCAGAAAGATCTGATATATTGGTCTGTAGAAAAGAATGCCAAGCAACATTCCTGTTAGCATAATCCATTTTCTCCCCACTTTATCACTCCAGGAACCAAAGATCACAAAAAATGGGGTTGCAAAAGCAATTCCCCAAAGCAGAATATACCTGGAATCATTAAAATCAACCTTACAGGTATTTTCAATAAAAGATTGCGCATAAAACTGACCGGTATACCAGATCACCCCCTGGCCCATTGTGGCACCAAAAAGCGCCAGAAGCACCATTTTAAAATTCGCTTTGTTATTGAAACTCTCCTTTAAAGGATTTTTTGAGACCTTCCCTTCTGTTTTTAATTTGGTAAACATTGGGGATTCATGCATTTTCAAGCGGATATAAATAGAAACACCCACCAACAGAATGGACAACAGGAAAGGAATTCTCCATCCCCAATCCGCGAATGCAGAGGCTCCCATCAGATTTTTAGTCAATACAATCACCCCCAAAGAGAGGAACAATCCCCCTGTTGCTGTTGTCTGAATCCAACTGGTGAAAAATCCTCTTCTATTTCCAGGGGCATGCTCTGCAACATAGGTTGCTGCTCCCCCGTATTCCCCTCCAAGCGCTAATCCCTGCACCAGACGCAAAATCAGCACCAATATCGGTGCAGCATATCCGATACTTGAATAAGAAGGGATCAGACCGATTAAAAAGGTAGAACCACCCATTAAGACCAGCGTGAGTAAGAACGTGTATTTACGACCGATTAAATCGCCCAGGCGGCCAAATACCAGTGCACCAAAAGGCCTGACAATAAAGCCAGCTGCAAAAATCGCCAGCGTATTGATCAGTGCCGAAGCTCCTGCGTCTGCCGGAAAGAGCTGCGCCCCGATAATCGTGGCCAGACTGCCAAAAATATAGAAATCATACCATTCTATCAGTGTCCCCAGGGAGGAGGCACCAATGACTTTGAAAATACTGTTTTTTTGTAGTTCCTGGCTCATACGTTAAGGGAATATTTGGCTTCAAAAATAAATCTACTATTTATTCCCAATTATCCCTCAGGCCTTTACAGAAAAAAACAAACAGGCAATAGAAACAGCCGGAGAAATAAAATCAGAAACACCGGAAAAGATATTTTAAACGAAGCAAACAATTAAGCCCTTTTGTTTGTAAATTGAAATCAAAACATCAACCTCCATAACTATGCTCATTGCACAACACATCAAACTCAGCAGGATACTGATCAATACCTGGCAAGTCGACCTGATCATGATCGTCTCCTGTACGGTCACTTACTTCGCAAGAGAGTTTTTAATTACACATAATCTGGACATCCCTGCAATTATCCCCAGTGTTCTGGGTACTGCAATTGCCTTCTTTATCGGATTTAACAACAACCAGGCTTATGACAGGTGGTGGGAAGCCCGAAAAATCTGGGGAATGCTAGTGAACGATTCCCGTTCCTGGGCCAGAAGCCTGATCAATTATGTAGATGAACACGAAGATTCAAAACCCATCATCAAAAAGATGATTTGCAGGCATATTGCTTTTTTATACACCCTGAAAGGTGCACTACGCAATTATGATGACAATGTGTATAACAAATACCTGACAGAAGAAGAGCTATTGGAGATTCAACAGCACAAGAATATGCACAATGCGATTTTGAATATCCAATCACGCGACCTGCAAATGCTCTCCAAAAAAGGATATATTGATGGTTTCCGCTTTATGGAACTCAATGAGTTACTAGTCAACTTCTCGAACCAAATGGGCATGTCCGAGCGGATTAAGAACACGATATTTCCCACTACCTATACTTATCTTACCAAAGTATTTATCTGGCTGTTCGTTGTTTCCATCACACTTGTGATCAGCTCTTATGTAGAATATTGGTCGATCTTTATCGGCTGGTTGCTCGGATTCGTATTTGTCTCTACCCAGATTAACGGAATGCAGCTGATTAACCCTTTTGAGAACAATTCTGCTGCGATTCCTTTAAATCAGATCACAAGAACCATAGAAATTAACCTGTTGGAGATGCTCGGAGAAAGCGATATCCCCGAGCCTGTAAAGCCAATTAATGATGAGTATGTCCTGTAAAAGGACTACTCTTCTTCTCTGAAATATACTTTATAATAATTCATGGACTTGTCGTCATCGAAGCCTTTTTCGATGAGTTCCTTATCCCCATGAATATAGATATGAAAGTTTTTATCCAGCTTTAAGACACTTTTGTATACCCTTGCCTGTTTTTTCACAGCAGCGCCGGAAATGTCAAAGGTATCTGCAATAGGGGTATCAAACTCTTCCTCAAAGTTCTTTTTATAGCTTTTAAAAGACTCTATCCCTTCAGCATTACCAATCACTTCATTTGAAAATTCCTCCAGGTCAAAGCTTTCTTTCTCCTTGAAGTATTTCATAGACTTGTTCAACAGGTCGATTTTATCTGCTTTTGAAATGTCAAACTCCTGATCCAGCTTTTCGGTCACAAAGTTTTTGTAGACGCCCAGAACGCTGCTGGTCTGGTTAAAGTTATCGTTTCTGATCTTTAGCTTTAAAAATTCATCTTTCCAGTATACCGCTTCTGCACTTCTGTTGGTCTGATCGATAACCGCCACACGGTACCCTTCTTCCTTATCGGTATTAAAAATCAGGCAACCTTTGTCCAGTTTATTGATGTTAATGGCATCTTCTTCGTACCCCAGACCAAAACCACCTTCCTCAGGATAGACCTTCAGGAAGGACTCTTTTGTCTCAGATTTAAAAATCCCTATGGCATCATGAAGCTCACCTTCAATTTGCACATTTTCAAAATAAGCAAGGTATAATTCTCCCGGTTTAATCTTTGGATGGCCGGAAACATCATACAGATACTTGGCCATTTCTATGCTGTTTTCATGAAAAGTCATCCCATCTTCAAAGATTCTGGCAGCAAAATGATAGACTTCATTCAGATTCAGGTCGTTGTTAGGATGAAAGAAACGGTACACTTCATTCACTTTGGCATAAGGTCCAAGAAAGTACTGCTGTAATAAATTACTCAGCATATTGTCTTTGATTGGAATTGACTTTTCAGACAATACATAGAACTCATCCTGAGATTTGTTCCCAATACGGTGTATCGATAGTTCGGCCAGAGAGGCCTCAAAAAAAGAAATCATACGGTATTTTTACTTGTTTTCGTGCGGGGTATTTCTTAGCTCAACAGATTTTTTGCCTTTTTTCATTTTCAGGTTCAGCATTTCTACCAATACCGAGAATGCCATTGCAAAATAGATATAACCTTTAGGAATATGCTGATCTAAGCCTTCGGCCAGTAGCGAAACTCCAATTAATAACAGAAAAGATAAAGCCAGCATTTTTACTGTAGGGTGCTTATTTACAAAGTCACTGATTGCTGATGCAGACACCAACATGATTCCGACAGCGATCACCACGGCAGCAATCATGATCTCGATATGATCAGCCATTCCCACAGCAGTGATTACAGAATCCAGAGAAAACACCACATCAAGAATCAGGATCTGAATGATAATTCCAATGAAAGAATGGACCTTTCCTTTTATACCAGCCTCTTCATCACCTTCCAGCTTCTGGTGGATTTCATGTGTACTTTTATAGATCAGGAACAACCCACCAATAATGAGGATAAGGTCCCTTCCGGAGATCGCCAGTTTTTCCAGCCACCCGGCATTACTGATGCCAATCCAATCGCCTACATTAAACAAAGGGGCAGTCAGTTTCATGACCCAGGTAAGGGATAACAAGAGTAAAACCCTGGTGATCATGGCCAGCGCCAAGCCCACCTGACGGGCTTTTTTCTGTTGCTCTACAGGAAGTTTTCCTGCAAGAATGGATATAAAAACAATATTATCAATTCCCAGAACAATCTCTAATATCGTTAGGGTAAAGAGCGATATCCAGGCCTCAGGACTACTTAAAAGTTCCATTTTCTAAAAATAAATCAAGTCGCTAAGATATAAAAAAAAGCTTGCTGAATTGATCAACAAGCTTTCTCCTGATTTTATTTTTTGAACGAAAACAGTTCTTTTAATTAAAGGATACCGTGCCGTAATCAGCTTTAATGCTGATTTTAGCTCCTCCTCCATTTCCGATCTTACCGCTATATTGTTTGGTATTGTCATCATCACTAATGGTCCTGGAAGATGCCGGGCCAGGTTTAAATCCACCATAACTGGTCCTCACATCAAAATCTGCATGATAACCGCTGCCAAAGCCTAAAGAAACACCAGCATAATCCGCATCAATCATCAGATTTCTGCATCCCGATGTAACCTGATCTATAATCAATTTATTATAGGCGACTTTGAAGGTTCCATCGCCTTTCAGACTTCCCAGTTTAACGTTAGCATACTGACCTTTAATCACGAGCTTATTCACCGATGTGATCGAGATGTTGTTATACTGCTGCTTAATCGTTGCATTTCCATTAATCGTACCTATCGTCACATTAGCATATTGCGCATCTAAGTCCAGGTTATCAACTGAACCCAGGTTCAATCCCTGCCCATATTGCTGTTTAATAGTTGCATTTCCTTTCACCTTTTTGATGTTTACTCCAACATACTGCGCGTTCAGGTCCAATGTTCCCACTGTTCCAATGTTTAATCCCGAACCATATTGCTGCTTAATCGTAGCCACATTAACTTCTTCCACATCTGCTTTACCGTATTGAACGGAAATGTAATTGTTATTGCTGTTCAGGCTTCCCGCAGTAAAATTCCCATATTGAACCTTTGCATATAAAGGTCCGGAGAAATTGCCCATCGTCATGTTTCCATATTGAGTACTCATCGATAAGGAATTTGACGCCGGCATATAGACCACATAATTCACCTTAATTTCTCTTTTCCAAACGACTTTTCCATTCCGGACACGGCTTCCATAGTTACCGTCACGGTTTCCCATAATGGTTCTGAAGGAGACCACATCTCCGGTTTTCCCAGCCTCAATACTCGTTTCATCAAGTAAACGCTGTGCATCGCCATCCTGACTGCTATAGGCTTTAATCTCTACATCAACCTTAACCTCTCTTTTATCCCAGATCCTGATCAGCACATCTCCATATTTGTTGCTCAGGTTCAGTTTATCGCTGGCATCCATAGGAAAGGATTTAGAAAAAGTCTTAGACCTTGCCGGATCATTCTGATCATCCTGAATGCCTTCCTGAGCCTGATCCAAGGGAAGCGGTTCAGGAGAGATTGGTGCGGTCTGCAAATCTGTCCTTACCGGAGCCACTACAGCAAGTTTCGGGCCCTTGCTTCCTTCCCACACACTCGATTGCGCCTGAGCGAAATTTGCAGCCAATCCCAGGCTAGCCAATCCCAAAATTAATTTTTTCATATCTGATTGTCCTCTTTGTATTGATTCACTTCATTGATGATAGACAGCTGCTGATTGATCACCTGCAACTGAAGCTCCAGATTTTTGACCATTGCTTTTACCACCACTTTTTGATTTGGACTATTTTGCAGTTCTTTTTTTAATTGTTCATAGTCCTTGTCTAACTGCCCCAAATCCGCACTAAAACGGGCATACAACACTGGGTTTTTCTTTGCATACACCTGCAAACTGTCTTTTTTTTCCTCGATCAGGCTGGCAAACTTCAATTCTTTCTTTCCATACACCGGATTGATGTCTGCGATTTCCAGCTCTTTATTGCGGTCACGATAAGTATAGATAAAAGTAACCGTCATGATCAGGATCAAGGACGCAGCTATACCTAACCACAATGGCATTGCCGATTTTTTTTTTATTTTTTCTTTATCCAGTGCAGCGTCTATCCTGCCCCATAACTGGTCTGATGGTGTTTTAAAATCAAACTCCTTCTTGTGTTCTTTAATGTACTCTTCAATACCCCTATTATTCATCTTTATACTCCTCTCTTTACTAATAAGCTATTTAATTTTATTTTTGCACGCATGTACTGAGTGCGGGAAGTTCCCTCAGTGATCTTCAGAATATGAGAGATCTCTTCATGGTCATACCCTTCAAAAAGATAAAGCGTCAGCACCACACGGTACCTGTCTGGAAGTTGTGTAATCGCCTCCCGGATCTCTTCTACTTTCCATTGCAGGTCTTCCTCATCATTTTCCGTTTCATCCGCCACATCCACCTGTTCAATATTTACAAACTCCACTTTACGTTTGCGGAGATAATTGATGGATTTATTGATCACGATCTGCTTTAGCCAAAGGCCGAAAGTAGTATCCCCTCTAAAACTTTCTATCCGCGTAAATGCGTCTAAAAATGCTTCCTGTAAAACGTCTTCTGCCTCATCATCAAAATTGACGATCCTCAATGCTACGTTATACATAGCCTTAGCATACAATTTGTAGATTTCAAATTGTGCTTTCCGGTTTCCCTGCCGGCACTCGTTCACGAGTGTTACGTGTTTATCAATGTATACAGTTTCCAATGTTTTCCAGTTCGCTATAAATGACAATTGATTTTTTGAAACGTTGCATCAAAAACAAAAATATTTTTAATATCTGCTTTTATTGCCGAAAAGACAGGTATTGCCAGTTCCAAATGTATTGAAACAGGCACAAGAACAAGTATTATATCTCAGGTACAGCCCGGAATTGTCTGGTCTGTGTTTTATCACCTGGGTTGTTGTTGCGTAACGCAATGAATCATCCCGCCATTGGCATATAAATTCCTTACGTCAATCCCCACAACTTCCCGGTTTGGATATAACTTCTGAATGATGGCATTCGCGACCGCATCATTCCGATCTTTATAATTTGGCACCAAAACGACATTATTAGCAATATAATAATTGACATAAGAGCCTGGATAGTCCAGTTTTTTGCCATAAGCCGTAGTTACATTTTCTGAAGTTAGGGGTAGCTTGACAAAATTGTATTTCTTCTTGTTTTTATTTGTCGACTGATACAGTTTATTGATGTCATTCTGAGGGACCTGCCATTCCAGAAGATCATCCGGGCTCATGGTCACAATTGTGTTTTTATCTCCAAATCTGGCAAAACCATCAATGTGCATATCTGTAATCTCCAGGCCAGCCTTGCCTTCCAGCCAGATAAAATTGGTTACCCCGTAATATCTGGTAAATATCTCCTGCGCTTTTGCCTGACTCATTCCCGGGTTTCGGTTCTTATTCAGAATCGCGCTTTTTGTAGCCATCATCGTTCCATTTCCGTCAATTTCTACTGCCCCTCCTTCATTGATCATGACCTCGTTCAAATCCAGGTATTTTTTATGCTGATCATTGGCAATCCTCTCTGGTATCTCATCACAATTTTCAAATTCTGCCTTTTTGCCCCAGCCGTTGAAACCCCAGTCTTCAATCACCAAATTCCCCTTGTTATCTTTCGCGTAAATTGGCCCATTATCACGCACCCAGACATCATCAGTCTTATAGATTTTAAAATCAATGTTTTTCAGGGAGATTTTATCTTCCGCCAACATTTCCCTTACCCTTTCTTCTTCCTCTTCATCATATACGATCAGATGTACTTTTTCCCCATCAGAAAGTGCATGGGTCATCTCAATCCAGGCATCATCCAGCCGGTCTCTGTAAGCTTCACCATACTGATACTGATGCGGCCACTGTAACCAGGTCCCTTCATGCGGCATCCCCTCTTCAGGCATTGTATATAATACCTGAACGGGCTTCTTGTCTGCTGCATTCTCTTCTGTAAAAAGAGCTGTGGGACCGGATATTTCTACCCCCGAATAACAAAGAGTAACAAAAAAAGGCAATACATACAATGATTTCATAACCTGAAGATTAAGTAAATTTCACGAAAGTACAACACAGATTTATTAAATCTGTTTCAGTAAAAATACTCAAAAACAAGGAATACCAATAAGCTCATTTAAAAAGGATTACAGACTCCATTTGCAAAAAGATCAGGCTCCATTAAAACAAAAAAATACGCCCGTAAAAATCCGGAAAGGCCAGAATGCCAGCCAGATATTTTCAATATACCAAGCTAAATTCAATACAGGTTGAAATATCCGGTTCAAAATCAATATTTTTGGGACTTAATACTTTTAATAATGTTAAGAACAACTACTTGCGGAGCTCTAACCATTGAGAATTTAGGCGAAAATGTAATCTTGTGCGGCTGGGTACAAAAATCCAGGGATTTAGGAGGAATGACTTTTATTGACATCCGCGACAGATACGGAATCACCCAACTGGTTTTCAATATGGACGACAACCGGGAATTATGCGAGGCAGCACGTAGCCTGGGCAGGGAATTTGTAATTAAAGCCAGCGGACTCGTTGTAGAACGCTCTAACAAAAACCTGAAAATGCCTACGGGTGAAGTAGAAATCAAAATCACTGCATTGGAAATACTAAACGCAGCGAAATTACCTCCATTCATGATCGATGATGAAACTGATGGTGGTGATGATTTGCGTATGAAATACCGTTACCTGGATTTACGTAGAAATCCGGTGCGTAACAACATGGTTTTACGTCATAAAATGGCTCAGGCAGTTCGTCGTTATTTAGATAACCTGGACTTTATTGAAGTAGAAACTCCGGTATTGATCAAATCTACTCCGGAAGGTGCAAGGGATTTCGTGGTACCAAGCAGAATGAACGAAGGACAGTTTTATGCCCTTCCTCAGTCGCCACAAACGTTCAAACAATTGTTGATGGTATCTGGTTTCGACCGTTACTTCCAGATTGTAAAATGCTTCAGAGATGAGGATTTACGTGCCGACAGACAGCCGGAGTTTACTCAGATCGACTGTGAGATGTCTTTCATCGAACAGGAAGATATTCTGAACACTTTTGAAGGCCTGATCCGTACTTTATTCAAAGACATCAAAGGATTTGACCTCCCGGAAGTACCAAGAATGCAATATTCAGATGCCATGCGCTTTTACGGTTCCGATAAACCGGATACCCGTTTTGACATGCGTTTTGTTGAATTAACAGAGCTGGTTAAAGGAAAAGACTTCCCTGTATTTGACAATGCAGAACTCGTAATCGGGATCAATGCCACCGCTTGTGCATCTTATACACGTAAGCAACTGGACGAACTGACAGACTTTATCAAACGACCGCAAATCGGCGCAACAGGCCTGATTTATATGAGACATAACGAAGATGGCTCATTGAAATCATCTGTAGATAAGTTCTATAACGAGGAGGAACTGAAAAAATGGTCTGCAGCATTGAATACCCAACCCGGAGATTTAGTGTTGATCATGGCAGGAGTACAGGATAAAGTACGTAAACAACTGAGTGAATTGCGCCTGGAAATGGGTACACGATTAGGGTTACGTGATAAAAATAAATACAGTGCACTTTGGGTACTTGATTTCCCGTTATTGGAATGGGATGAGGAATCAGAGCGTTATCATGCAATGCACCATCCTTTTACTTCTCCAAAACCGGAAGATATTGCCTTATTAGACACCAAGCCAGGCGAAGTAAGGGCAAATGCTTACGATATGGTGGTAAATGGTACGGAAATCGGTGGGGGTTCTATCCGGATCCACGACAGAACTTTGCAGGCCCTGATGTTTAAGCATTTGGGATTCTCTCCGGAAGAAGCTCAAAAACAATTTGGCTTCCTGATGGATGCTTTTGAATTTGGTGCTCCTCCACATGGTGGAATCGCCTTCGGTTTCGATAGGTTATGTTCTATTTTCGCAGGATTAGACAGCATCCGTGATGTGATCGCCTTCCCTAAAAACAATTCAGGAAGAGATGTAATGATCGATAGCCCTTCTACCATTGACGAGAAACAACTAAATGAACTAAAAATCAAAACAACGGTTTAATCATCATTGCCCGGAGCTAAACCGGGCAATGGTTAAATGTTCAGACATAAAAAAAGGAAGCTTCAGGGCTTCCTTTTTTGTTTAATAGGTTTCACTATCCGGCGGAATGCCGTAATCCACCTCAAGCGGATCTGTATTTTTATTTTTCTTCGATTTGCTGAACCAGGATTTAACAGAATTGAATATCGCAGACAAATGCTCTGCGTCCAGCGACTTTCCTACTTTACCTGAAGCCAATCCCACCAAGGCCTTAGTTACGATGCCAGAGCCTCTGAAAAAGGTGCTGTTCATCACCAAAGGAAGGATCAGCGACATGACTTTACTACTGATGTTAAACTTATCGTCTATTTTAAGAAATGCAGATGGAGTGGCGTACTTTTTAATAAAAGCACCTACCGTAAACTGATGAAGGTATTTCTTAGAATCGCCAACCAATGCATCTCCTTTAAAACGATATTCCGCCTTAAGTAAGCGCACCTGTTGGTGAAGGTCTTCCAGGTTATTGATGTTATACTTTCTGTTCATCTTCTTCTTCCTTATCCGCTAATTTATTGAAATAGCGCTTGATTGCAAAGTTAACAATGGCCTTTTCAATATATTTTTCTTTCGTAAAATAAACGATGGTGGCCAATAAGATATAGATCAGAGCAACACAGCCAAAACCTCTTGTATAGCTACCCAGAACGTCTGATAAAAACAGGGCTAAAGTAAAGGTTCCGAACAGGAAAGCCAGCAGGAAACATATCGCAACGGTGGCATTGGTCACCATATCAGCAAACATCTTAGAACCCCGTTCTACCAGGTACAGCCGGGTATATTCCAGCCGGGTATTCACATATCCCTTTGCGTCCTCTACCAGGTCCTCCAGATCTTTTTCTTTATTTTCCTGCATTATCTTTGGTTTTAGGGGTAATTTATGCGTGTTCTACATCATCAGCAAACTCTTCTTCAGTCTGACGAAGCTTATTTTTTACAGAACTAACCACTTTATCTTTCAGGCTGCTCAGGTTATTGATCTCATCTGCGGCTTTGTCTTTAATAGAATCTCCAAGATCCTTTAACGACTGGCTCAATTTATCTCTTGTTTCACTTCCTTTTTCCGGAGCAAACAGTAATCCCAATGCCGCACCTGCAGCTAAACCGGCCAATAGCCCAATTAATACTTTTGAATTATCATTCATGACATTTAAATTTTGTGTTTAACATTTCCTTTATTGACTCTGGAATATAATGATTATAACTATTCCTGTTCAGAAATTGTTTTAATTCTTTCCAATCTTTCGGATGCCATTGCGCTGGTTTCATATATTTTGATCAGCAATATGAAGTATGACAGTAGCAGCGGACCGAAGACCAGACCTAATATCCCAAATAAGGGTATACCAATAACTACGCCAATTACTGTTATAATGGGGTGAATGTTGCCAACTTTTTTCGCAATCATAAAACGAAGGACATTGTCGATATTGATAATGACCACAAAACCAAAAATCAACATGGCCCAGGCGGCAAAATTATTTCCATTGGCCATTTGCAGCAATGCTGCGGGAACAAAAATCACAGGAGGCCCCAGAACCGGGACAAAAGAAATAAAAGTGGTCATTACACCCCAAAACAAGGGATCGGAGTAACCAAGAACATAAAAGGATAAACTCACTAATCCACCTTGCACCACTGAGATCAGGCCCTGTCCAAGCACATTTGCATAAGTAGTATTTCGCATTTCTTCCGCAAAGCGATAAGCATTCTGTTCACGGAAGGGCGCATATTTTAATAAAGAGCGCTCGAATTTCTCTCTTTCCACCAACATAAAATACAGCAGAAAGTACATGATCAACAGCCCCAAAACGATATTAAAGGCACCCGAAATCAGGGAAGGAAAGAGTTCTGTAGCCCAGGTTCCTGCTTTTTTCAGCCCATCCTCTACCAAGTTCTGGAAATCACTCCCGACCGGAACAAGGTGTTTCACTTTGAAAATCAGGTTCTTAAAATAGATATGATCGCTCTGCAGTTCAGCGATTTTTTCGATCACCATCGAGCTTAATGCGTAGAAAGGGAGGATAATGACCAGCACGGAGACAAATAAAAGCAGAAGAGCGGCAAGTCGTTTATTCCATTTTTGCTCTTCTGCCAGATATAAGAATGCCGGTCTCAAAATCGTATACAATACCAGGGTCCCTAAAATAGAACTAAAGATCCCCTGTAAGGAATAAGCGATTAAACACCCCAGAATGATGATGATCAGCAGGGTAATGTTATTCCTTTGTTTGTAGGTAAATAATGACATTGGCGCTTAGGTTTCCAGATTAATCGCCCTCATTTTATTATACAGCGTTTTCCTGTCGATATTCAGGATTTTAGCCGCTTTGGTTTTATTAAAATTAACTTCTCTCAATACTTTCAGGATCGCTTCGTACTCTGCTTCCAGAGCCGCGTTTTTCAAGTCCCTGGGTTTCTCGGTACGCGAGATAGAACTTTCCATAGCGGAAGCTTTCGCATAAGTAGAGATCTCCAGAGGAAGGGCCTTTAATTGAATTTCCTGTGTTTCGGTGAGCAATGTTGCCCGCCTCACCACGTTCTTTAACTCCCTCACATTTCCAGGCCAGTTATAAGTCAGGAAACATTCTTCTACCTCTTCGGAGAAACCCTGAACATTTCTGCTCAGCTCATGATTGGCAACCTCCAGAAAAGTATTGGCAAAGACCATAATGTCACGTCCACGCTGACTCAATGGCGGAAGTGCAATAGAGAATTCGTTAAAACGATGGTATAAATCTTCCCTGAACCTGCCTTTTTGAATGGCATTTGTCAGGTTTTCATTTGTGGCCACAATGATCCTTACATCCAGATCAATTTCTTTTGTGCTACCTATTCTCTTGATTTTACGTTCCTGTACTGTCCTCAATAAGGCCGCCTGGATTTCATAGGAAAGGTTTCCCACTTCATCCAGAAAGAGTGTTCCTCCATTGGCCATTTCAAAATGACCAATCTTGGTATAAAGAGCTCCTGTAAAGGATCCTTTTTCATGTCCAAAGAATTCGCTGCCTGCAAGCTCTTTTGTTAAAGAACCGCAGTCCATCGCTACAAATGGATTGTTTTTTCTTGGGCTATTTAAGTGAATGGCCATCGCAACAGATTCTTTTCCTGTTCCGCTTTCACCGGTCAGGATTACGCTGTATGCAGTTGGTGCCACCAACTGGATCTGCTTGAGCAGCTCTTTGGATGCCGTACTTTGTCCGGCAACGAAATTATCCGTCTGGTTATAAATCTGCTTGCTTCCCTTTTGTTTTGGTGCTTCAGCCGGCGTTTCAGCCCTATTCTCGTTTAAAGCGGTTTGGGTATCGATCGCCTTATTGATCGTATTTAATATTTCATCCGGATAGAGCGGCTTGGTGATATAGTCATAAGCCCCAAGCTTGATCAGTTCTACTGCCAGTTTAATATCAGAATAACCCGTTATGATAATAACACCGGTACCTGGATAGCTTTCCTTAATCTTGATTAGCATCTCCTTTCCGTCGGTATCCTCCAAACGATAGTCACACAACACCAGGTCGTAACTTTCCTTTGCCAGATATTCCATCGCGGAAACACCGCTTGTAGCTGTTGAGACACTAAATGAATTTCGGGTCAAAAATTTAGATAGTAATAAACCAATGTTTATTTCATCATCAACAATTAATATTTTTCTCATAGGGAAATAAAATAGTTTACTGCAAAATAATAGATAAATATAAATACATTTTTTAGTATGGGAAATATTTTCTACACTTTTAAATCATCTGGCCTATAAAAAGGTCAGTTTTTATTTATAACAAAAGCCCATCGAACAGTGTTCAATGGGCTTTAAATACGGTATAAACAGGGCTTATTTACCCAAAAACGCAGGTTTCCTTTTTTCTAAAAAAGCAGTAGTACCTTCTTTAAAATCATTTGTATCAAAACACTTACCAAACTCTTCGATTTCTGTTTCGAATCCATTTTCATCAAAAACAAGCGAGGAGTTTACTGCTCTGATGGCACTGGCAATTGCCAATGGTGCGCGTAATTTTATTTTTGCCAGAATTTCTTCCACTTTAGACAAAAGCTCCGCTGCAGGAACAGTATAATTTACCAATCCTATTTTTTCGGCATGTGCTGCAGTAATCATATCTGCAGTAGTGATCATTTCAATTGCACGGCCTTTACCAACAAGCTGCGTTAATCGCTGTGTGCCTCCATAACCGGGTATTAAACCCAATGATACTTCAGGCAAGCCCAGTCTGGCG
Organism: Pedobacter caeni; assembly: GCF_900129215.1. Lineage (GTDB taxonomy): Bacteria > Bacteroidota > Bacteroidia > Sphingobacteriales > Sphingobacteriaceae > Pedobacter > Pedobacter caeni. The sequence goes on from NZ_FQUQ01000007.1 coordinate 135,143, forward strand.
TTTTCTGATGCCACACGAATATGACAGGCCATAGCCAGTTCCAGACCACCACCTAAAGCAAATCCATTGATTGCGGCAATAACCGGCTTAGGGCAATTTTCGATGGCATCAAATACGGTATTTTGTCCGTTTCTGGCCAAAGCCTCCCCTTGCTCTCCACTGTAGGCTGCAAATTCAGAAATGTCTGCCCCGGCAACAAAAGCTTTTTCTCCTGCTCCGGTCAGCAATACTGCCCGCACCTCATCACTACTGCTGGCAAAGGCAATCGCATCTGCCAACTCTGTTAATGTTTCTTTATTTAAAGCATTTAGCTTTTGCTCCCTGTTGATGGTTACATAAAGCACTTGTGCCCTTATTTCTGATAAGATATTCTGATATGCCATAATCTAAAAATTTCTGTTTTCGACTACCCAGCCTTTGATATAGTTTACGATGGTTTCCATGGTGGTACCTGGTGCAAACAATTCACCCACTCCAATATCCTTGAGCTTCTGCATATCGCTTTCCGGGATGATTCCACCACCAGTGAGTAATACATCTTTGACTTGTTTCTGCCTCATGATGTCCACTATTTTAGGAAAGACGGTCATGTGAGCCCCGGATAAAATAGATATCCCAATCGCATCGACATCTTCCTGTAAGGCCGTGTTTACCACCATCTCCGGAGTCTGACGCAAGCCGGTATAAATCACCTCCATTCCTGCATCTCTCAGTGAGGTTGCTATTACTTTAGCCCCTCTGTCGTGCCCATCCAATCCAACTTTAGCCACTAAAACCCTAATGGGCCTGTTTAATGTCTTGCTCATAAAATATACGAATAGTAGGCTGTAAATGTAAGTAAATTAGCGCTTTTATGTTAACTTTGAAGACTAAATTTACAGTTTTTATGAGTGAGGAAAGATCATTGAACTTTATTGAGGAGATCATTGAGAACGATTTAAGCAGCGGAAAATATGAAACGTTAATTACCCGTTTCCCGCCTGAACCCAATGGATATTTGCACATCGGACATGCGAAGGCCATCTGCCTGAACTTTGGTCTGACCAAAAAATATGGTGGCTATACGAACCTTAGGTTTGATGACACCAACCCGATAACAGAGAAAACCGAATACGTAGACAGCCAGCAGGAAGACATTAAGTGGCTTGGCTTCGAATGGAAAAATGAGCTTTATACCTCAGATTACTTCGATACTTTATACGATTTTGCCGTTAAACTGATCGAAAAAGGCCTCGCTTATGTAGATGACAGCAGTGCTGAAGAAATTGCAGCATTGAAAGGTACGCCTACTGAAGCAGGAAAAGACAGCCCATACCGTTCCCGCAGCATTGCAGAAAATCTGGACCTTTTTGCCCGCATGAAAGCAGGCGAATTTGCCGATGGCACCCGTATTTTAAGGGCTAAAGCGGATATGTCCAGTCCGAATATGATCATGCGCGATCCGATTATTTATCGCATCAAACATGCAGAACATCACCGCACAGGAAACAAATGGTGCATCTATCCGATGTATGACTTTGCACACGGACAAAGTGATAGCCTGGAAACGATTACCCATTCCATTTGTACCCTGGAATATGTGTCTCACCGGGAATTATACGACTGGTTTATCGAACACCTGGAAATTTTCCCTTCCAAACAATATGAATTTGCCCGTTTAAACCTTTCTTATACTGTAATGAGCAAAAGAAAGTTGCTGCAACTGGTAAATGAAGGTGTGGTAAGCGGATGGGATGATCCCCGCATGCCTACCATCAGCGGTTTAAGAAGAAGAGGATATACTCCGGAAAGCATCCGTGAATTCTGCGAAAGAATCGGGATTGCAAAAAGAGAAAACCTGATTGAACTTAGTTTGCTGGAATTCTGTGTTCGTGAACACCTGAATAAAACAGCGAATAGGGTAATGGCCGTATTGGATCCGATTAAGCTGATCATCAGCAATTATCCGGAAGGACAGGAAGAAATTCTTCATGGAGAAAATAATCCTGAAGCAGAAGATAAAGGCGGAATCAGAGCAATTCCTTTCAGCAATGAATTGTGGATTGAACGCGAAGATTTCATGGAAGAGCCTGCAAAAAAATGGTTCAGATTAGCTCCTGGTGCTACCGTAAGACTGAAACATGCTTATATCGTGAAATGTGAAGACTTCCGTAAAGATGCAGAAGGAAATGTGACTGAAGTTCATTGTACCTATATCCCTGAATCTAAAAGCGGTGAAGATACCAGTGGCATCAATGTCAAAGGAACCATTCATTGGGTAAGTACGAAACATGCGAAAAGCGCAGAGATCAGAACCTACGACCGTCTGTTTACAGTAGAATCTCCGGATGCTGAAGAAGGGGACTTTAAAGATTATCTGAATCCAAATAGCGTTGACATCATTAAACAAGCTTATATAGAGCCTTATTTAGCAAACGCAGATGTCGATTCCAGGTATCAGTTTATTAGAAAGGGATACTATTGTGTAGATAAGGATTCTACTCCTGAACATCTGGTATTTAACCGTACAGTCGGGCTGAAAGATGCCTGGGCAAAAGGAAATAAATAAATTGCTGGAGTATTTATAAAATTAAAAGACCTGATCAGTATAGGTACTGATCAGGTCTTTTAATTTAAACGAATCAGAAGATTACAGGTATTTCGTATATAAATTATATAAGATCAGCTTGTCTGTTGGTGTGAGTACCGGAGAGATATCGGTTTGCACAAAATGAATCTTAAAAGCAACCGTTGCTGAAGCAAGGTTACTCACATCATACCCCATCACCCTTAGTGCGAGCTCTGCATTAAAATCTACAGGGGGCATTTTCAGCACATCATCATACCATAAGCCAAATCCTTTTTTAGCTAAAACCTTCCATGGGAAGTTCAAGGGATCGATTTTTCGTCGTGGCGCAATATCTGAATGACCGATAAAATTGGCAGTAGGGATGTTATATCTTTTCTTCAGCGCCCCCAGGAGCTCTACCAAACTTCTCAGCTGAGCATCTGCAAAGGGTTCTTTTCCATTATTATCCAGTTCAATTCCTATAGAAGAGGAGTTTAAATCCGAGTCATTGCCCCATTTTCCAACACCTGCATGATTTGCCCTTAAATAGTCGTTTACCATCTGTACCACTTTTCCATCTCTTCCAACCACATAATGTGCACTCACTCCGGCCTTCTTATTGATAAAAGTTTTTACGGTTTGGTTCAACGAATCCTGCGCAGTATGGTGTATGATGACAAAATTAGGTCTGCGGATCCCAAAGTTAACAGAACCGATCCAGGACTGAACAGAAGGGTCTAAGGTGGCGACGGTCTGGTTGACCGGAGGCGTAGCCTTTACCATTTCTGCAAAGCCACTGGCCTGATCTTTATATATTTTATTCGTCGCTGCATATTTACCCGAGGAGCATGCCGCCAGCATGAACACCGAGAAAATAAACACGCCAGCTCTTTTAAATTTGCGGGGTTGTATCATAATCGAAGTTATAGAAGTGGTGAAATTACTATTTTTTACTAATTTAGTTGCCATCTTATTATCAGATCAATAAAAGGAGAGCGACGAAAATGTCTGTATTTGATGTAGCTTTGCTTCGATAAAAAACAAAAAATCAATATGAAAAACTTAAGCAAATTAACGCTTATTATTGCCGGATGTGCCCTTGTGACAGGAATTTCTTCCTGCAGCAATCCCCAGGGAAACACCACAACCTCAACTAAAGAAATCAATTCCAACGAAGATAGCTTACAACGCTATGTAAATGACCGGATTGCGATTTACGAAAAAGTGAAGTTAAGCACCAACTTAAACGAACTATCAGCAAATGAACGTAAGATTTTGCCTTTATTGATCCAGGCCGCCCAAATCATGGACGAGCTATTCTGGAAACAGGCATACCCTCAGCGTGACAGCTTATTAAGTACCATAAAAGATGAAAAAACAAAAGCTTTTGTATGGATCAATTATGGCCCATGGGATCGCTTAAACGGAGATAAACCATTTATTGCAGGGATTGGTGCTAAGCCGGATGCGGCCAGCTTCTACCCTGCAGGAATGACGAAAGCAGAGCTGGAGAAATCAGATGTAAAAGACAAACTCGGTCAATATTCAGTGGTAAAAAAAGACAGTACCGGAAAACTAACCTCTATTCCTTACCATGTATTATATGCTTCAGAGCTGCAAAATGCCTCAGCTTTGCTTAAACAGGCAGCATTACTTGCAGAAGATGCCGGTTTTAAAAAATACCTGAACCTACGTGCAGATGCGTTGGTTTCTGATGATTATACCGCCAGCGACTATGCCTGGTTAGATATGAAAACGAACAATCTGGACATCATCATCGGCCCGATTGAAAATTATGAAGATAAATTGTTCAATGCCAGGGCTTCTTATGAGGCTTATGTATTGGTAAAGGATAAGGTATGGAGCAAACGTCTTGCAAAATATGTGAGCATGTTGCCTCAATTGCAGGAAGGACTTCCTGTAGATGCGAAGTACAAAAAAGAAAAGCCAGGAACAGACTCGGAATTAAATGCTTATGATGTGGTTTATTATGCCGGAGATTGTAATGCCGGGTCAAAAACCATCGCTGTAAACCTGCCCAATGATGAGATCATTCAACAAAAGAAAGGAACAAGACGTTCGCAATTGAAAAATGCCATGAAGGCAAAGTTTGATAAAATCCTTGTTCCCATCGCGAAAGAACTGATCGATAAAGACCAACAGCAGTACATTAATTTCGATGCCTTCTTCTCCAATGTGATGTTCCATGAAGTTGCCCACGGATTGGGAATCAAAAAAACAATTACAGGAAAAGGTTTTGTAAAAGAGGCTTTGCAAGAACAATATTCATGGCTGGAAGAAGGTAAAGCAGATGTTCTGGGCCTGTATATGGTGACCGGATTACTTAAAAAAGGAGAACTGGAAGGCGACATCAAGGCTTTTTATACGACTTACATGGCTGGAATCCTTCGTTCAGTAAGGTTTGGTGCCGCAAGTGCCCACGGAAAAGCCAATATGCAATGCTTCAACTTCTTTAAAGAAAACGGAGCGTTCATCCGCAATGAAAACGGAACCTATAAAGTAGATTTTACCAAATTTGAAACAGCAATGAACAAGCTGGGTAAATTAATCATTACCCTTCAGGGTAACGGCGATAAAGCTGCAGTAGAGAAAACGCAAAAAGAAAAAGCGATCATCACCGCCGAGCTTCAAAAAGATTTAGACCGCCTGACTCAAAAAGGCATTCCTGTAGATGTGATCTTTGAACAGGGAGTAGACGTTCTTGGCGTAAAATAATCCAGCAATCAAAATAAAAAAAAAGGCCTTCAGCATAGCAATATGCTTTAAAGGCCTTTTTTTTATCTGCTGTTTTTATGCGAAAAATGTAGAAAAACTCAAAAACCTGTAACCTTTAACGGGTCTTATCGTCTTATATCCAGAAGTAACAGGAAAACATCCGTTTTCAAACAGCCCTGATTTTTCTTCATTCAATGGAGTGTAATTTTACGCTATTGGGATTTTCTTGCGCTTCTTTTAACCGGACCAGAACTCATGAAAACACTTTATTTAAACCTGCTTTTTCTTTTTATCTGCTCAGAAATGACCTTCGCACAGGATAGTGCAGTTCAAGCAACGATTAATGGGATCGTCACCGATGAACAGAGAAAACCATTGGATTATGCCACTGTCGTCTTGTTTAACCAGACAGACTCTTCTCTTGTAAAATCAGTCGTTACTGATGCTTCGGGAAGGTTTAGCTTTCTGCAAATCAATCCTGGTAATTATTATGTAAAGTCTTCTCTGATGGGCTATTCTACTTCAAAAAGCCCTCTTTTTAAGATAGACGCAAAAAGCGCTAATATCACGCTCCAGGACCTTCAGTTAAAGTCTGGCAGCAAAGACCTCACTGAAGTTAAGATCACCGCTACAAAGCCTTTATTTGAGCGAAAAACGGACAAGCTGGTGATGAATGTAGAGAACAGCAGCTTAATGACCGGAAGTTCCGCTTTGGAAGTGCTTCAAAAAGCTCCTGGTGTAACGGTAGATCAAAATGACAACATCTCCATGCAGGGTAAACAAGGTGTGATGATCCAGATTGACGGAAAACAAACTTACATGAGCAATACGGATGTCAGCGCCTTGTTGAGGAGTATGCAAAGCTCACAAATAGAAAGCATTGAGCTGATCACCAACCCTTCCTCAAAGTACGAAGCTTCAGGAAATTCAGGTATCATCAACATTAAAACCAGAAAGAGTAAAAATGGCGGGACCAACGGAACGGCTTCCGGAACACTTGGGTATGGTAAACATTTAAATGAAAATGCCAGTCTGAACCTAAACCACCGGACAGAGAAAATAAACCTGTTTGGTAATTATAATTATGGGGCATCAAAAAGAAATTCAGAGTTGAATATCGACCGCATTTCTGGCCAGGATGCTTCAAAAACCTACTTTTCACAATCCTCCACCGGTCTTCGCAAGAACAGCAGCAACAATTTTAAAGCAGGAATGGACATTTTTCTGAATAAGAACAACACCCTTGGCTTTTTATTTAATGGATATGCCAACAGTTCAGCTGAGCTCACCGACAACAATACCTGGATCGGCCCTTCCTTTAGTACACCTGATTCCGCGATTCTTGCCAACAACGATATCAGAAGTAAATATCGGAATTATGCCTACAACCTGAACTACAAGTCTGTTCTGGACACTGCAGGACAAGAAATTACTGCTGACCTGGACTATTCCCGTTACCACTCCAGCGATAACTCCAATTACATCAACCGGTTTATTTATGCCAACGGAACTGAATTAAGACCAACGGGCTTTCTCAGAAACCAAAGCCCTTCAAGAATTAACATAAAAGCTTTAAAAGTAGATTATACCCTGCCAATCAGCAAAACGTTAAAATTAGAAACGGGTATAAAAAGCAGTTCCGTGAAAACGGATAATAACTTTATTGCGGAAGAGCTTAAAGGGCTTGAGTGGCAAAACGACAAGCTCCGCAGCAACCAGTTTATTTATGACGAGAACGTCAATGCTGCTTATTTCAACCTCAGCAAGCAGTTTAAAAGCACCAATGTTCAACTGGGATTAAGGGCAGAACAGACCAATTCAAAAGGCAATTCCATCACAGAAAATAAGGTCACCAAAAGATCGTATCTGGACTTTTTCCCAAGTGTTTTTATCAACCAAACCTTAACTAAAGATCAAACCATAGGTGTATCCTACAGCAGAAGGATAGATCGCCCGAGTTATGATGACCTGAACCCATTCATCTATTATCTGGACCAGTACACCTATAATCAGGGAAATCCTTTTCTTAATCCACAGTACACGCATAATTTTGAAGCAAACTATACCTTTAAGCGCTACTCCCTTAGCCTGAACTACAGTCTGGTGAAAGATGTGATCATGCAGGTCCTATTGCCTAATGAAGAGAAAAAGGCACTTTTCCAAACGAATGAAAACCTTGCTAAGAACATCGTGTATGGCGCTAATCTTAATGTCCCTGTCAACATCTTTAAATGGTGGCAAACCAATAATAACCTCAACGTTTTCCATTTAGAATTCAGCTCCCCTGATCTTGCAGGAAAAGCCCTGAGTACCTCTAAAACCTCTTTTACCATTAAGTCACAACATACTTTCATCATCAATCCCGATCTGAATGCAGAACTAAGTGCGAGATATGAGTCTCCCCTCGATTACGGTACATTGTCTATTGGAGAACGTCATGGCATTGATGTCGGGATCAGCAAGTCGCTGATGGATAAGAAAATTAACATCAAACTGGCTGTCAGTGACGTCTTTAATACACAAGAAACAAGACTGGGCAGCACTTATCCGGGACTCAGCTATCAGCTTTACCAGAAAAACGAATCAAGGATCGCCAGAATTACACTGTCCTACAAATTTGGCAAAAATGAGCTTAAGCCCGCAAGAAGAAGAACAACCGGAGTAGAAGAAGAAAAAGGAAGACTGAAAAACTAAAGATTATAAACCCAGATGCTTGTTGATGATATTCTCCAGTTCCTGAATATCAAAAGGTTTCGACAAATACCCATCAGCCCCTGCTTGTTCGGCCAATGACTTCACATCGTTGTTGGCCGTAAAATAAATAACCGGAATGCTTTTTAAGGTTGGGTGGCTTTTCAACTCCCTCGTTGCATCAATTCCGCCAACATCCGGCAGCCAGTTGTCCATAAAGATGATATCCGGCATATAAGCCATCACCTGGTCAACGATCTGATTGGATGTTGATGATGTATTAATCTCAAATCCTGCATCTTCCAGAATGATGGTACATAACTCCAGTATATCGGCATTATCATCAAATACAAAAACCTTTTTTGAATTCCCCATGTATTGTTTTTTATAATCTATCGCAGTAAATTTATAAATTCTGCGACATCTTCAATGCGTAAAATACGATCTATTTCTACATGCTTTTTTGCCTGTTCAGGCATATAGGCTACCTGGGCAGAATCAGGATCCTGAATAACCGCCTTCCCAGCCCATGCTTTCACGGTTTTTAGTCCTTTTACCCCATCTGCGTTTGAGCCGGAAAGCAACAGACAAACCAGGTTACTTTTATAGGCTTCGGCAGCAGTTTGAAAGGTTACATCAATTGCAGGCCTGGAATAATTCACTTTTTCGGAATAATCCAGCGAAAATGTCCGGTCCATTTCTATCAATAAGTGATAGTCTGAGGGCGCAATATATATTGTTCCGGCAACAATTTTCTCCTTCTCATCGACTTCTTTCACAATGAGTTTTGTTCTGGAAGAAAGTAAATCCGGCAATAAGGAATCCGCACCATGTTTTCTGTGGATTACAATCACAATGGGAAAAGGAATATCCGGGCGGATATCAGGCAGCACCCTTAACAGTACATCCAGACTTCCCGCAGAACCTCCCACAATAAATGCTTCACATTTCCCCATTAGCTAACTTTCCTCCATATTTTATTGGCTGGCAATCGTTTATATTTTTTATTGATCTGCGAAAATTCTATCGTCTCTTTAGTTCCCAATGCCAGGTAGCCCAGGTCTTCAAGACTTTCATCAAACAATCCGAGTACATTATTCTGAAGATCGCGGTCAAAATAGATCAGGACGTTCCTGCAAAGGATCAGCTGAAATTCATTAAAGGAATGGTCCGATACCAGATTGTGCGTAGAAAAAATGATTTTCTGTTTCAGTTCTTCATCGAACTTTGCCAGAGAGTAGTTGGCGCTGTAATATCCGGAGAAATCCATTGTTCCGCCTGAGGCAATATAATTCTCTGAATATTGTTTCATTTGTCCTAAAGCAAACATACCCTGAGCTGCTTTTTCCAGCACAGATGGGTTTAAATCTGTTGCATAGATCAGCGATTTGTGCAGCAGGTTCAGTTCCTTTAAAACGATGGAGATGGAATACGCCTCTTCTCCGGTTGAACAGCCCGCCAGCCAGATCCGGATAAAAGGATAAGTCCCAAGCTTTGGAAGGACCGTTTCCCTCAGTGTTTTAAAGAATTGAGGATCCCTGAACATTTCCGTCACGTTTACAGTAATCTGCTCTACAAATCGTTTAAAATAGGTTGGATCATTATTTACTTTATACCGGAATTCGGCAAAACTCAGCGATTTATCCAGGGAATACAGCCTGATGATTCTTCTTTTTAAGGAAGCTCTAGAATATCCGGTAAAGTCGTACCCATATTGCTCCAGAAGATCTGAAAGCAGGATTTCGACTTGTTCATCATTCACAACGGGTAATTCCAAATCTGATTAGATATACTGGGTAAGTAATTTTGTTAATTCCTCTACATTGATTGGCTTGGAGACATAACCAACGGCTCCTGCATTGATACAACGTTCTCTGTCGCCAACCATAGCCTGGGCAGTCACAGCGATGACCGGGATATCTTTCAGCTCCGGATGGCCATTCATTTCAGCCATGGCCTGATACCCATCCATTCCAGGCATCATCATGTCCATCAATACCACCGCTATTCCTTTTTCATTTTTCAAAAGGTCGAGACCTTCTTCTCCTCCGGTTGCAGATACACATTTGTATCCTTTTGCTCTTAATACTGCGGACAGGGCAAAAATGTTCCTGTTGTCGTCGTCTACTATTAATATTTTGCTATCGGCCATATATTTAAAATACGGTGAATATTCTGTTTAAATCTTATCGTAAAGCCAAACCCTGAGTAAAGAAATCAACTGATCGATATCTACGGGTTTGGAAATGTAATCGGAAGCACCTGCGGCAATGCATTTCTCACGGTCTCCCATCATTGCTTTGGCAGTAACAGCCAAAACAGGCAAATGTTTGTAAGCATTGATCTTTCTGATTTCTCTTGTGCTTTCATATCCGTCCATCTCCGGCATCATCATGTCCATCAGCACAATATCTACCATTGGATTTTCTTTAAGGATCTGGAGCGCTTCTTTTCCATCCGTTGCCGCCAGCACTTTCATTTTATGCTGTTCCAAGGCTTTGGTGAGGGAAAAGATATTCCGGACATCATCATCCGCAATCAGTACCGTTTTATTATTCAGCACCTCATAAAGCCCTCCAAGCCTGTCTGAAATCGGTTTTTTAGTCTTCCCTTCAGTTTGTTTTTCTTCTACCAGATGTAGAAAAAGCCCAGCTTCATCTAAAATACGCTGATAAGAGTGGGCTGTTTTTACCACTATAGAATCGGCATATTGTTTAATTCTGATTTCTTCTCCTTTGGACAGGTTTTTACCTGTAAAAATGATGATCGGCAAATTTTCCAATCCTTCACTCTTTTTAATCGTCTCCAGGGTTTCGTAAGCATTTTTGTCGGGAATACCCATGTCCAGAATGACACAGTCTACCTCTTTTTTATGGAGTGCACCGATACTTTGTCCCACATTATTGACCACCTCAGTCTGAATGTTGTAATTACTTAAAAAATAACTCAGCGCTTCTGCATGCTGCTTATTTTCTTCTACAATCAATACCTTTTTCGGAGAGCGGCTCAACGCATCTTCCAGTTTCTGGAAAATATTCTTCATTTGTTCCAGTGCGACCGGTTTATTGATGAAGTCAACCGCTCCTTTCAACAGGCTTTCCTTTTTCACTTCCAGAGAAGACATGATGTGTACCGGGATAGGTTTGGTTGCCGGATTAGACTTCAGCTCTTCCATCACCTGCCAGCCATCTTTAACCGGCAATTGGATATCCAGCAATATGGCTAAGGGTCTATAACGGTTTGCCAGCTCGATTCCAACATCTCCCCTAACTGCCACGATGCCTTTATAGTTTCTTTTTCGGGTAAAACTTAAAAGTGTTTTGGCAAAATTGGTGTCGTCTTCAATGATCAGGATAACTTTATCCCCAGCCTGAATTTCGTGCCTGTCATCTTCAATTTCCTGAGGGATTTTATCCACCGTAAACCGCTCTTCCGGCTCTTCGGTTACTTTTTCCACATAAGGGGCCGGAGGGATCAACTCCTCTTCGGGGCTATGGCTGATGGCGTCCGATTGGCTAACTGGTAAGGTCAGGGTAAACTCACTTCCAACATGCTCTTTACTACTCAGGTCAATTTCCCCTCCCAATAGCTTGGCCAGCTCTCTGCTGATCGACAGTCCGAGTCCTGTGCCGCCAAAATTCCTGCGGGTAGAACCATCAGCTTGCTGAAATGCTTCGAAAATAAGACCTTGCTTATCGGCAGGAATTCCGATTCCGGTATCCGTAACTTTAAACAACACAAATTTATTTGTGTCATCTTTTCTGATCGTCAGGCTCACTTTTCCCTTACCCGTAAATTTAATTGCATTGGAAAGCAGGTTTTTCAGCACTTGTTCAAGCCGCATCTTATCGGTATGAATGTTTGGCAGGTTTTCTTCTACCTCCACAATCAGCTGTAATTTTTTGTTTTCTGCCACAGGTGCAAAAAGAGAACGCATGTCTGTGGAGACTTCGCCCATCGTCACTTCTGCAAACTCCAGCTTCATTTTTCCGGCCTCAATCTTAGATAAATCGAGAATTTCATCAATCAGCGCCAATAATCCCTGACCGGAGCTCTGGATCACTTCTGCATATTCAATATATTCCGCATCCAGATCTTTATTGTCAGACATCAGCTTGGAAAGCAAGAGTATGGAATTTAATGGTGTCCTTAGCTCATGAGACATATTCGCCAGGAATTCCGATTTGTATTTCGTGCTTTGTTCCAGTTGCTCAGCCTTATGCTGAATGTCCATGTTTCTTTCCTGGATCAGTTGATTCTTTTCTTCCAGTAAACTGGTCCGTTCTTCCAGTTCCTGGTTGCTTTGAAGCAATTCTTCCTGTTGTACCCTCAGTTCTTCTTCAGAGGTCTGGATCTTTTGGGTTTGTGCTTCCAGCTCCGCATTCAGTCCTTCCAGCTCACTATGTTGTGCTTGTAATTCCTCGGCCTGTGCCTGGGTTTCTTCCAGAAATTCCTGGAGTTTTTTACGGTTTTGGGACACATGAACCGCAACTCCGATATTCGTTGAAATGTTATGTAAAAACTCCAGTTGCAAGGGGCTAAAGGTATTTAAAGACCCTAATTCTATAACGCCAACCACCTGTTCATTACGAAATACAGGCACAGCAACTACGTTCCTGGGCCTCGTATGGCCTGCGGCATAACTGATCGTTAACTCCTCATTGGGAATGTCATTGATCAGGATCTGTTTTGCCGATTTCCAAACCTGTCCGGCAAGTCCTTCTCCAAGCTTCAAGTTGCTTTTTTTCTCTTGTTCCAACAGGGCATAACCTGCGATTAAATCCAGATGAGTGTCTTCTTCTAATAGATAAAAGGCCGCAACGTGGCTCTTGGTATGTATAACTATACTTTCTAAAATATCATTTGCGAGTTCAGGGACGCTTTTTTCACCCACCATCTGATCATTCAGATTTGCAATTCCTGATTGCAGCCATTCTTTGTCTTCTAAAAGGGCAAAGGAATATTGTAAAGATTCTGCCATGGAATTCAGTGAAATGGCCACCTTGCCTAAATCATCTTTCTGATCCTGGTCCAGTCTGACATGGTAATCTCCTTTAGAAATCTGCGCGGCAAGATCGCGGATCATCTTTACCCTCCGCTCAATTTCTTTATTGATATTTTTTAGATCATCTTCCAGCTTCAACCGCTCATTGAAATCTGTAGAAACCCTGCGGTAAAAGAAGATGGTAATCAGAATTGCTAATATGGCCGCAAAAACAATGAGAATCGGGGTATAACCCGCCAGCTTATTTAAATCAGCAGTACGGTCTTCGAGCAGACGTTTTTCTTCGGTTTCCATGCTCTTGATAACTGCGCGGGCACTATCCATATAACTTTTGCCATTCAGTAACTCTGCAACGGTTACGTTTCCACCACGTTTTTTAATGGCGATGGTTTCTTCAAGAATACTTAAGCGCTCTTTGATGAGTTCATTCAGCTTAACTACATTTTTTTGCTGAACAGGGTTATCCTTTGTCTGCTCTCCAACGGTTTCCAGTAAGGTCAATGATCGCCCTTTGGCCCCATCATAAGGATCTAAAAACACCTTGTCGCCAGTCAGCAAAAAACCACGCTGCCCGGTTTCTGCATCTTTTAAAGTAGAAATCACCTCTTCCAGTCCATCGATAACTTCATTGCTATGTTTAACCATCTCTGAAGTCCTGATCAGGCTTCTGATGCTATTGTAGGAAGCGAGCGAACTGATGAACAGTAAGAGCAATGACAGGCCCAATCCAACGCGCAGGTTTCCTTTTAAAGATTTTTGCTTATTTTGCATACTAAGGGTTTGTAATTTTAATCCGCCTCGGATGTAGCGTATAATGGAATACTAAAATAAAATTCTGAACCTTCTCCCGGGGCACTCCTGACTCCAACTTCACCATCGTGTCTTCTGATAATCTCCGCTGAAATATAAAGGCCAATTCCCAGTCCCTGGAAATGGATGGCTGTCTCTTCTACCCTATAAAACTTTTCAAATACATTCTTTTGCTGATCGGCATTGATCCCAATTCCAAAATCTTTAACTCCTACATAAATGTGTTCTCCCCGTTCTTCCACCTTGATATGGATCTCGTCGGTACCAGGAGAATATTTAATGGCATTGGTTAAAAAGTTAATGATGACTTGTTCTATCCGCATTTCATCTGCACAGATTTCCCTTTTGGCGGTCCCTGTTTTGATGATTTTAAATTCCGGATTTGACTGATGGATGATCTCAGTGACGCTATCCAGCAAGGTATCCATCATAAATGGCTGTTTGTTGAATTTCAGTTTGCCACTTTCGATCTTTGAGATGTCGAGCAGATCTGTGATCAGCTCATTGAGCTTTTCCAGTTGCACCTGGGCTTTCACCAGATGTTTTTTTAAAGTAGGAACATCACCTTTATCAATGCTCCTTTCCAGCAATTGCACATATCCTTTGACACTGGTTAGCGGGGTTTTCAGTTCATGACTGGCGATACTAATGAATTCATCTTTTTTCCGCTCTGCCTGTTTACGGAACTCAATCTCATCCAGTAATGCTTTCTGAATTTCGATCAATTTCCGGCTTTGTTCATAGATGCGGTAAAAGGTTTTCACCTTCAGGAGCAAAATGTCCATATCTACCGGCTTCGTGATGTAATCAAGCCCTCCGGAGGAATACCCCTTGGTAATAAATTTATTTTCGGTATTTGCCGCGGACAGAAAGATGATGGCTGTTTCCCGGGCTTTACTATAGCCCGATATCGCTTCTGCAACCTCAAATCCGTCCATTCCCGGCATTTGTACGTCAAGAATAATCAGTACATATTCATTTTTCAGAACTTTCTTTAAGGCCTCTTCTCCTGATGATGCGGTATCTACTTCAAAATTATTTTTCTCCAGAACCTTTTTTAGTGAAATCAGGTTCTCGGGGGTATCATCTACAATTAGTATCATTATTAGAAATAAATAAGGCCGCTGAATCTCTCAGTTGCCAATGCATAATTGTGCAATAGTTTAATGCTAAAGTTATACAAGTTTGAAGAATAAAAGGTGATCAACGCCCTATTATATCAAAAAACTTGCAAATAGCTTGCAGCTCTTTTTCAAAATAAACGCATGAGGGGCTATTATATGATTAGAAATCGATCCCGCTGGTCGTTTTATTTGAAAACGGGATTTAAAGCTGACTGGAATTAAAGGTATCCCCTTGTTTGATGTCGCCGGATTCAAAACCTTTCTTAAACCAGAACATTCGCTGAGCAGAGGTTCCATGTGTAAAAGCATCAGGCACAACTTCTCCCTGGGCTTGCTTTTGCAGTTTATCGTCGCCGATCGCATTTGCAGCAGTCAAAGCTTCATCAATGTCTCCTTCTTCCAGTCTGAAATCTTTTAAATTTTGTGCGTGATTAGCCCAAAGTCCGGCAAAGAAATCTGCCTGCAGCTCCAGTTTAACAGATAAACGGTTGTATTCTTTTTCACTGATCTGCCCCCTCATCCGCTGCATTTTTTCTGAGATGCCAAGCAGGTTCTGGACATGATGTCCTACTTCATGGGCAATGACATAAGCCTGGGCAAAATCACCCGCAGCTCCAAAACGGTTTTGTAAATCCTGATAGAAACTCAGGTCGATATATATTTTATGATCTCCGGGGCAATAAAATGGTCCTACTGCAGCGCTGGCATTTCCACAAGCTGAAGAGACACTATTTGTAAACAATCTCATGACTGGCTTCTCGTAAGTTTTGCCCATCTCAGCAAATTGCTGTTCCCAAACCAGATTCGTAGATTGCAATACACCATTTACGAACTTCCCTTCTGCATCTGTGGGATCACCTTTTTTTATCTCTTGCTGCCCGACTCCTTCCAGTGGCAACTGACTAACTAATCCGGTCAGGTCCTGCCCAAAAAACAGTCCAACGACCACAACCAGGATACCTATTCCACCACCGATCATCCCACCGCTAGGTTTACCCCGTCCATCTTCAATATTTCCACTTCCTTTACCGAACCACTGCATATAAATTTCGTTTAAATTGGTTTACAAAAATCTGGGACAATTGTTATACCAATTTAAACGAAAAATCCCGGATTATTCAAATGCAGTTAATGCATTCTTTATTCTTTGGGTCGTTTCTTCAGCACCTAATGCAACCGCAATATCGAATACCCCAGGTCCGAATTTACCGCCAACCAACATGATTCTAAATGGTAGCATCAGCTCTCCTGGCTTGAAATTATGCGCTGTAGCGAGCTCTTTGAACTTTTCTTCCAGTTCCACTGCTGACAAACCTTCGGAAATCAATGCGGTGTATTCGTTAAAAAACACTCCTTTTTCTACGGTCCATTTTGGCTTTACCGCAGGTAAATCATATTCCTGAGGGGCAATAAAAAAATATGCACTTTGTGGAATAAAGTCTGTTAACAGGTGGCAACGATCTTTAATCAGGTCAATGACCTTCCCAAGATAGGCATCGTCTTTAATCTCTGTCCCCTGAGCAGCAAAAGCATCTTTTACGATGGGTAATAGCTGCATGGCGTCACTCTGTTTAATCCATTCGTGGTTGTACCATTTGGCTTTTTCAAAGTCGAACTTTGCGCCTGCTTTACTGATACGTTCTACAGAGAATTTCTCTATTAAATCGGCCATAGAGAAGATTTCCTGGTCCGTTCCGTCATTCCAGCCCAGCATGGCCAATAAATTCACAAAAGCTTCCGGCATAAAGCCAAGCTCCTTAAATCCTTTAGTAAGATCTCCGGTTTTAGGATCAGTCCAGTTTTGCGCGTAAACAGGGAACCCAAGGCGGTCACCATCACGTTTGCTCAACTTTCCATTTCCATCAGGTTTCAGGATTAAAGGTAAATGTACCCATTGAGGCATCACATCTTCCCAGCCCAGGTACCTCCAGAGTAAAATATGTATCGGAGCAGATGGCAACCATTCTTCACCTCTGAAGATGTGACTGATTTCCATCGCTTTATCATCAGCAACAACAGCCAGATGGTAAGTTGGCATTCCATCTGCTTTTAGTAAAACCTTATCGTCAACAAGATTGGTATCAAAACTAACATGACCTCTGATCAGATCCGTGAAGGAAACCAATTCGTTTGCAGGCATTTTTATCCGCACAACATGAGGGGTATTTGCTGCTAAAAGTGCCGCAACTTCCGCCTCAGTTAAAGTCAGTGAGTTCCTCATTTCTCCACGGGTAGCCAATCCATAAGTAAAATTAGGGATCTCTTTACGTTTGGTATCCAGCTCTTCCGGGGTATCGAAAGCGTAATAAGCATAGCCATCAGCAATCAGCTGGTCTGCATATTGTTTGTAAGTAGATTTACGCTCGCTCTGACGATAGGGCTCAAAAGCACCTCCTGCCTGCGGACTTTCATCGGGCGACATGCCACACCATTTCAGACAAGAAACAATGTACTCTTCTGCACCTTCTACAAAGCGCGTCTGATCGGTATCTTCTACCCTTAAGACAAAAGTTCCATTGTGTTTCTTAGCGAACAAATAATTAAACAAAGCGGTACGTACACCACCCAAATGCAACCCGCCTGTTGGGCTGGGGGCAAATCTTACTCTTACTTTCTTTTCCATAATTACGATTTGCAAAGATATATTTTTTACCGCGTTACCTTTCTATTCATCAATCTTTGAATGCTATTTTGTAATTTGCCCTCATAACTTATGAATCCATACGAAAAAAAACGCCGCTGGAAATTCTTCTTACTCTTCTTTGCCATCGTGATTGGCACTGCATCTGTTTTATATAGCGACTTTTTTGTAAAAAAAATGGAACGTGAAGAGCGGATGCAATTTCAGCTATATGTAAAAGTAACGGAGAAGACTATGGCGATGTACGATGATGAGAATACAACAGACCTCATCGACCTGATTCGTACCAATACCAAATTACCGATCATCATCGTCGGTTCGGAAGGGAATATCCTTACTTATCAGGGCCTGGACTCTACCAAAACCAATTATGATCTTCAAAAAAAAGATGGAAGAATCTATGATCCGGCTTATTTTGTCAGGGAACTGAACACCATGAAGGAACAACATCCCCCTACTCCGATTATAGGCCTGGATGGCAGCAGGTGGTATATTTATTATAAAGACTCTCCCACATTAACCCAGCTACGCTATTTCCCCTACATACAGTTAGGCGTTATCGGCTTATTCTTACTTACAGCTTATGTAGCTTTCAGCTCAGCAAGAAAGGCCGAACAGGATCAGGTATGGGTGGGGATGGCCAAAGAAACAGCGCATCAGCTGGGAACCCCGATTTCTTCCCTCATGGCCTGGGTAGAATTGATGAAATCCCGTTTTAATGCAGAGGACGATCCACTGATAGCCGAAATGGAGAATGACATCAAGCGACTCGAGGTCATTACGGACCGCTTTTCTAAAATCGGCTCCAAACCTATGGTAGAAGATCATGTGGTTTATACTGTGATCTATAATTTTGTAGAATACTTCAAACTTCGCACCTCAGATAAGATCATCTTCACCATTACCGGAGATGAACAGGTCCGGGCATTACTCAATGTCCCTCTTTTCGATTGGGTAATTGAGAATCTGTTAAAAAATGCAGCAAATGCCATTGAGAATGAAGGATCAATTACCATTAACATCATTGAAAACCTCACTAAAGAGGAAGTATTTATTGATGTGACAGATACCGGAAGGGGCATTGCCAGATCAAAATTTGATGCCGTATTTCAACCTGGATATACCACAAGAAAGCGCGGCTGGGGTCTGGGACTATCCCTGACTAAAAGGATTATCGAAAATTATCATAACGGACAGATCTTTGTCAAAGATTCCGAACTGGAAAAAGGGACAACTTTCCGAATCATCTTAAAAAGCAGCATTACCTATGAACCGACCTCAAACACATGAGTATCCCGCATGGGCGGAAACTTACATCAGTAAAGTCTCAGGAGATGATATTCTGGGAATATTAGAAAAGCAAGCCACAGAATTCCCTGACTTTCTTAATGACCTGATTGAAAAAGCTGATTATGCTTACCAGCCTGGCAAATGGACGGTTAAAGAAATGGCCGGACATATTATTGATACAGAACGGATTCTTGTTTATCGTTTAACCTGTTTTGCCAGGGCAGAACAACATGCTTTACCCGGTTTTGACGAGGATGATTATGTTGCAAATGCGCATTTTTCTGACCGTAGCCTGCTTAGCCTCTCAGAAGAATTCTCCTTACTCAGAAAAGCAAATATGTACCTCTTTAAATCCCTGAACGAGCATGAACTGGACAGAAGCGGAACGGCTTCAGATCGTCAGATTTCCGTAAGGGCACTTTTATTTGTGATCGCGGGTCACCTGATGCACCACATTATGATTCTTAAAGAAAGGTATATCTGATGTGGTTCTCAGCATTTACCCCGACACAACTAAACGACCGGCCAAAAAATCATTTGGGAGGCCTGCTGGACATACAATTTACAGAAGTTGGCCCTGACTTCTTAACGGCTACCATGCCTGTGGATGAACGGACACATCAACCTGCCGGAATTCTTCACGGAGGCGCCTCTGTGGTACTCGCAGAAACACTTGGAAGCATCGCTTCCTACATGTGCATCGATCCGGAAAAATATCAGGCTGTAGGCCTGGAAATTAATGCCAACCATTTAAGGCCCGTCAAAAGCGGTCTGGTTACCGGAATTTGTAAGCCCTTACATATTGGGGCAAAAACCCATGTCTGGGAAATTAAAATCTATAATGACAAGGGAAAAATGAATTGCATCAGCCGTTTAACAGTTGCCGTAATTTCAAAACCTCAAGGATAAAACCGGAAAATCCGGTTTTATTGTAATTTATTTTATATCTTTTTTTGCTCAAATTATTGTGCCAGATCTCTCCTGATTGCCATTTAAGCCCTTACCTCTCTTTCTTTTTAAGCCTAAATTCTTTTTTTTTCAAAAGGCCTGTAACCTGATTGATTCTCATGTGGTCATAGCTTACAGAACATCAGTTCAGATAAACGGATCTTTAACAATTAAATAGAAAATAAAATGGGACCAGAAGTAATCGTACCGGTAACAATGTTTGTATGTACCACTGCCTTAGTGTTCGGCCTTAGGTACATGTCTAATAAAGAAAAGATGGCAATGATTGAACGTGGTTTGGAACCTAGCTTCAAACCAAGGGCCAGTGCCCCGAAACCTTTCGTCAGCTTAAAATTTGGCTTACTGTTGGTCGGTTTAGGCTTAGGCTTATTGATTGCACTCTTCACAGTAAGAGCAACAGGTTTAGATGATGATGAAGGAGTTGCAGTTTATTTTGGATGCCTGAGCATCTGTGGAGGTTTAGGATTAATCCTATCTTATGTAGTAGAGAAGAACTGGTTGGACAAACAAAAAGACCTCAACTAGCTTTCTCCTTAACAAACCTACAAACCTCTCTAAAAAAGACGCGCGTCTTAAAAAATATATGCAGCAAAAGCAATCGGATATCGATTTAATTACTGAAGTCCTGGCAGGCAATACCTCGGTATACTCCGAATTGGTAAAACGTCATCAGCGCTTTGTATTTACATTGGCCATGCGTTTCTCCAAGAACAGAGAAGATGCAGAAGAGATTGCACAGGATTGTTTCATTAAAGCCTACCGTGCCCTGGGAACTTATAAACAAACCGCCAAATTTTCTACCTGGTTGTATACCATCACTTATACCACTTCCATGAGTTTCTTACGCAAGAAACGTGTGGATGTACAATCTATTGATGCTGAGGACAGCCTCATTCAACTGGAAAATCACATTTCCGACTTTAACGCAGACAGCGTTGAAAAAAAATCGGGATATGTATACCTTAATCAGGCGATAGCCTTATTATCTGCTGATGATGCGAGCATCATTACCTTATTTTACCAGGGAGAACAAAGCCTGGAAGAAATCGGGAAAGCCCTGAAGATGGAAAGTAATACCGTGAAAGTAAAATTACATCGCGCCAGGATCAGGTTAAAAGAGAAATTACAATATTTGTTAAAAGATGAAGTAAAGGAGTTATTATGATAACGATGGAAGAAGAAATCTGGGATTATATTGATGGCAACAGCAGCCCTGAGCAGGCCCTTGCCATACAGGCTAAAATAGCCAATGACCCCGCTTACAGTTCTTTATACGAAGAGCTTCTTGCAATTAATGACCAGATGAACGGGCTTGATCTTGAGGAACCTTCTATGTCCTTCACCAGAAACGTGATGGACCAGGTAAAACTGGAAATCGCCCCCGTATCCCTGAAAACAAAGGTAGATACACGGATCATTTATGGCATTGCTGCATTTTTTATCCTTGCCATAGTCTCCATACTCGGCTATGTACTGAGCAACACGACCTTTACTTTCCCGGAAATGAAATTTAACATGGGCTTCCAGATGGAGCAAATTGACTTCGGAAAGTATGTAAGTCCTACATTTATAAAGATATTCCTTTTTGTGGACCTGTTACTGGCCCTGGCCTTTCTGGACAGCTACCTAAGGCGCAAAAGAGCCTAAGCAAAATCAGCTTAAATACAAAAGGCCCGGTAAATGATACCGGGCCTTTTACATATTTTATATTTTTCTATTTGACAGTTACCGGAAGTTCAACTACCGTTTTATCCCATGCAATCACCAGGTTAGCCCCTTCAGATTGAGGTGTAAAAGTCATAGACAGGGCTTCTACCGGCTGAGGTAATGTTTTAACAGGCACCTCTACCCTTACCACGTCTTTTGCTTCATTGTAGGTATAAGCACCCCAACGATCGGTTTGCTTATTAACGATCATTACCCATTTGTCTTTTTCCGGAATGGCATATAAGCTATAAGTACCTGCCTTAATCTTTTTTCCGCCAATCACTACATTTTTGAAGAATTTGATTTCGGTACATTCATTCGCTCCTAATCTCCATATCTTTCCATATTGTTCCAATACACCAAAGATTTCACGTCCTTTTCTGCTTGGTCTGGAATAAACTACTTTAATTGAAGGGCTGGAATCATCTTTTACTTTTGCCGCATTTAAGGGGAAATAAACGATGTCTGCCGGACTCGGGTCTAATGCCGGAAGTTTCATCTCCTGTGCCTGGGCAAAGGTAGAAATCAAGGCAAAAACAGCTATAAAGCTTAGTTTTTTCATTAAAAAAAAGAGTTATACGATAACCGGGAATTAATATTCGCGTCCTTTAACAATACCATTTAAGAAAATAGCACCGAAAATAAATCCGATAATACCTCCTAAAACAGACCATAGAAAGCCGCCTGAGATTATTGCTGCAGTCAAAATGCCGAAAACCAGGCCTAAAACGTAATAAACCCAATCAAAACTGTTGTTCTCTTCTTGTTTAGTCATCTTTTTAATACTTAGGCCCCAAAGATATTGATTTATTTCAAAATAGAAAGCAACACTACCTTAACAAATCAGGAACACTGACCAATTGATACCCTTTTTCCTTTAGATACAGAATCAACCGCTCCAGATGGGCGTAAAATTTATCTTTCCTTTTTTCATCCGTTCCTACATGGATCAATAACATGAACCCATTTAAAGAGGCTTTCTTTTCATAATCTACAATGGATTGATAAATTTCTTCAGTTCCCAGATATCTTGTCCCCATTTCCGGCCAGGTATAATCAGCATTAGACCGTGTTCCCGGAGAATAATTAATCAGTGTCAATCCCATTTCCTTTGTCCAGTTGCTGATGGTCTGGTTGTACCATTCGTAAGGGGGCAAAAAGAATTTAGCCTGAGTCTGAGGAATACCAAACCTCGCCATTGCCTCATAATTGGCTTTCAGGTCTTTTTCAAATGTAGCCTGATCAATGAGTAAGTGGCTTCTGTCTTTCCAATCAGCATACAAAAGATGTTCATTAGAATGTGCCCCAAGGTAATGCCCTTGCTGATGTATTTTTTTTATGTCCTCGCTAAATCCCGGATTATTATAAAATGAACCTGTAAAAAAGAAAGAGCCCTTCACATGATTTTTTTCCAAAACCTGTCTGATTTGACCTAATCCATCCGCAAATTCATGTCCGGTGAATACCAGGGCCAATTCTTTTTTTGAACTGTCTCCCCGGATAATTGCCCCCTGATCAGTTTTAAACCTGGGATTTTGGGAAAGCGTTCTGTGATCATATGCTGCCAGCAGGTAGACCAGTGAAGCGGTTCCATCCATCGTAGGCTCATTGGTACTATAATCACCAAAATCGTCATGATAAACCGCCAGGTCCGACTGAAATGCCGCATACTCATCCTCTTCGTATAGTTTAATTCCAATCAGGTTCTTATAAATACTTCCATAAACCGGTCCGTCTACCAATCCTCCGTCCAGTGGATAATTATGCAAATGACTAAATGCGGAATGTGGGTTTTCCGGAGTATCTCCCCATTCCGGCAAACCATAAACCATAGATGTCCCCCAGGGGTTGCAACCAAATAACCAGTCAAAATTTGCCTGAGCGAACTCTTCATAAGTTTCATCTCTGCTGGCGTTAACATACAAATAGCTTTGAATTGCAAAAGAGGCTGTCAGGTTGTTTGAGCACCATATAAATGGTATTCCTCTATAAAAAGCATTGTTTTTTGCCTTATTCCATACGCGTTCAATGCCTTCCTTGTAATATCCGGTAAGCAGTTCTCTTTTTTCCGGATCGTTCTTTATGGCTTCATAATGTCCAAAATTGTGAAACGGATACCATTGGTAATGTCTGGCTGTATCCGCTCCCATCCAGGGACTTACTTTTTCTCTTCCGGCATATTCCAGTGCCTGTTTACGGTATTTTTGCTGAGCGGTTTCCTGATAAAGCATGGCCGCAGCCAGTTCCATATCATCAGACCAATTGTCTTCTTCATAAAAATAAGGTGCCCGATTAGGTGCAGTCTGCTGTACCCCCAGTTTTTTCAACCCCAGAAGATACGCGGACTGCGACTTATCAAGGAGCAATTTGGCATATTTTTGATCTTTCCGGCGAAAAATACCGCTCCCCAGAGCAAAGGCACTGCTGAATTTACCGGCAATTGAAGCCACACCATTTGACCTGTTTTTAAACTTTCCAAGCCCCTGAGCTTGTCCATTGGCAAAATAAACGGGTCTTTCAGCTCCCTTACCATATGAAACGTTATCCTTATTCGGCAAACGTAATCCACTATGGTCCCTGTCGTCTGCAATCTGATGAAACAACCAGTCTTTTTTAGGATGCATTTTGAGCAGCCAATCCAGACCCCATCTTGCCTCATCCAATACATCTGCCTGCCCATTCTTTCCTGATAAACCATTGTGCTGATATCCATCGTCAAAAACATCGGGGAAATCCCGGTAAGCAGCCAGCAGGTGATAAGTTGCATTTGCTGAAGTAGTGGCATACTGTAAATAATCGGAAGCATCATGCCAGCCTCCACTTACATCTATATGTGTACTGTCGGGCATAGGTCCATACATCGTATACCCGTCCCTGGTATGACAACTGTCTTTCAGGTAAGGGTTAAATCCGCTCCTCTGCTGTCGCAGGTAGCGTAAAGCAAAGTCCGCAGCATGACGGTATACTTCATCATTAATGATCAGCTCCGGAGATTCCACATCCCCTGTTCGAATCACATAACGTCCGGGCTGTTTAAATTCGCTAAAATTCAGGCGGCATGAATTCTTAAAAGGACCGTATGCTCCGTAACATCTGACCGATTTTGAACTGAAAACGATCTTGCCTTTTTCTTTGTCCAGAATCTGAAAACTTTCAGGTATCTTTTCTGTTTTACTAAGCCAGACCGCTACTTTTTTCGATTCTTGCTGATACCCTACAAGATTTATTCGGATCCATGTTTCTTTTTCCTTTTGAAAAGATTTTCTATGAGAAGAAAGGAGAATTAACGAAATAAAGCCACAACAGCAGCATAATAACCACTTATTTTTCATACAAACCTATTTTGTTAGCTTTTTTAAAAATACATAATCTGTCAGCATTTGGTAAATTAATTGGGGAGATCTTCAGAACACCATAAACTAATCAATCGATTGATTAATTTTGTCGCGTCAAATTTAAGAATGGAAAAAATAGATAAAAAGGCGAACATCCTGGAGGCGGCTGAAAGGCTGTTTACAGAGTTGGGTTACGAGGGGACTTCTACCCGTCAGATCGCAAAAGAATCAGGGGCAAACATGTCTATGATCAACTATTATTTTGGATCAAAGGAAGGTGTATTCATGGAAATCATGTCTCAACGAATAATTGATTTCAATAATCAGCTTACCAGCATCAGTCAGGATAAGCTCTCAGGAATGGAAAAGCTGCTCAAAGTGATCGAAGGTTATGCCAAGCGCATCTTATGCAATCATGGTCTTCACAAAATGATGCATCGGGAACTCTCTCTTTCTCAGCGACCTGAAATGTTTTTAAAAGTAAAGAATACCATAGCCAGCAACCTTATTGTCATTGAACAAATCATTACTGATGGCATTGAGGATGGCAGTTTCAGACCTGTAGATGTACGGATGCTGATTGCCACCCTGATGGGAACAATTAGTCATGTGGCCATTTCTCCTTCAAAAATTACTTATGGAACCAGCCTGGACATCAATAATCCGGAAGACAGAGATCTCATTACCGTCCGTCTGATCGCCCATTTGAAAGATCTTCTCACTATGTATTTAACACCCCAAAATGATAAGTAGAATTAAATTAAGTGCCATAGCATTGCTCCTGCCGGGCATGTTATATGCTCAAAGCACAAAAAATCTGAGCTTAACCGAGGCCATACAGCTCGGTGTGGAGAACAGTAAGAACCTGAAGCGTTCCCAAAACAAGATCGACGAGTCTGTGGCCAAACTCAATATGGCTAAAGACAATGCGCTCCCAACGGCAGAAGCTTCATTTCTTTACAACCATGCTGAAATTCCAACCAATCAGCTGAGCATAGGCGGGGCAAACCCAATACACCTTCCAAACCGTGCAGATGCATTTGTGGGAACCCTGGGCGTTAAAGAACTGATCTATGGCGGTGGAAAATTAAGGTATGCAGAGGAGTCTACCAGACTGCTTACTGAGGTTGCGCGTCTGGATGCAGACAAAGACAAAGAGGAGATCAGCTACGCGGTCATCAACACTTACTATTCCCTGTTTAAAGTTCTTCAAAGCAAAAAGGTGGTTGCCCAGAACCTGGAATCTATCGCCAGTCAGCTGAAACAGGCAGAAAGATTTTTCAGCCAGGGCATCGTGACTAAAAACGACGTATTGAGGTTCCAGCTCCAGCAAGCCAACGTTTCCCTGACAGAAATGGAGATCGAAAACAACAGAAAAATCCTCAATTATAATCTGGACATTCTCCTGGGCATTAATGAAGATACAGAGGTTGTTCCGGCAGATCCTAATGACAACCTTAAAAGTGTAGGCCCCCTAACCGGTTACCTGGACATTGCCCTGGCCAATCGCCAGGAGATGAAGCAGTTTGACATCAGAAATAAAGTAGCAGATGTAAACATCAAATCAGTAAAGGCGAATACCTTACCTACTGTGGGTGTGGGTGCGGACTTATATTACATTAACCCAAGTGGCAAATTTATTCCTCCAACCAATCAGTTTATTGTGCCCATGACACTTTCGGCTAACGTTTCCTGGAATATAGGAACCCTTTGGACCAACAAACACAAGATCACTGATGCGAAGATTCAACAAAAGGATGTCGAGTTTCAAAAAGACATCTTTTCCGATCAGGTGAAAACGGAGATCAACAGAAATTATCAAAACTATCAGCTGGCTGTAAATAAGATTAAGGTGCTCGAGACTTCTATTGCACAGGCAACAGAGAACGACAAATTGCTGGCTTCCAAATATAAAAACAACGTTGCTTCGGCGATCGACAGAATCGACGCAGAAACACTGTTGTACCAGGCAAAGATCAATCTTGAATTGGCAAAGGCGGATGCCGGACTGGCCTATTATACTTTATTAAAATCCACAGGAAAAATTTCCCAATAAAAAACCTTAATACAAACTCCAATGACAACTGAAAAGAAAAAAAAGAATATAGTAATCCCCATCATATTAGCGGTATTAATCATAATTGGGGCCGTATTTGGTATCAAAGAATACATTTATTACAGCAAACACGTAGATACTGACGATGCACAGATCGATGGAGATATCAGTCCTGTGGTAGCCCGGGTTGGCGGATATGTCAAAGACATCAATTTTGAAGAAAACACGCTTGTAAAAGCCGGAGATGTGCTGGTTAAGCTGGATGACAGCGATTATAAGGTAAAACTGGAGCAAGCTCAGGCAGGTCAGCTGGGTGCAAGTGCAGGCGTTGGGGTTTCCCAGTCGCAGATTGCCGCTACTGCAGCAAATACCAGTACTGCCAAAGCCAATATTGAAGCTGCAAGGGTAAAACTTTCACTGGCACAGAAAGATTATGCACGTTATGCCAACTTAGTAAAAGACGGATCGATTACACAACAACAATTCGATCAGGCAAAAGCACAAAAAGAATCTGCTGAAGCTGCTTTCGCTGCTGCAAATGATCAATATACAGCAGCAGTAAAACAAGTAGGAACAACTCAATCGCAGTTGGCTGTAAGCCACAATGGAGTAACTCAACGCCAGTCGGATGTGGATTTTGCGAAATTGCAATTGTCTTACACAGATATCAAAGCCCCTGCAACAGGAATCGTTTCTAAAAAGAATGTTCAGAAGGGACAACTGGTACAGGCCGGTCAGTCGTTATTTTCCATTGTTAACGACAACAGCATTTATGTAACTGCAAATTTTAAAGAAACCCAGTTAGAGGACATCAACCCTGGTTTAAAGGTAAAAGTAGAAGTAGATGCCTATCCAAACGCGGATGTACAGGGGGAGGTTTACAATTTCGCACCAATTACAGGAGCAAAAGGATCCCTTCTTCCTCCGGATAATGCCACTGGTAACTTCGTGAAAGTTGTACAACGTGTTCCGGTAAAAATTAAGATCACCAACGCACCAAAAGATATTCTGGCCAAACTACGTCCAGGAATGAGTGTTAAGGTTTCGGTATCTACAAAAGATTAAAAAAATGGCCGAGAAAGGTTTAAAAAAATGGGTTATCACGTTTACGGTGATCACGGCCTCGCTATTGGAGCTGATCGATACCACCATTGTAAACGTTGCTATACCTCAAATACAAGGTAACTTAGGTGCAACCCTTGAGGATGTCGCCTGGTTGTCTACCGGTTATGCGGTTGCCAACGTAATTGTCCTGCCCATGTCGGGTTGGCTGGGCAGCCGCTTCGGACGAAAAAATTATTTCCTCTTTTCCATCATCCTCTTTACCATCGCCTCCTTCCTCTGCGGTAATGCCACCAACCTGGAAGAGCTGATCGCCTTCAGGATCCTGCAAGGGCTTGCGGGAGGTGGATTGATCTCCACAGCACAGGCAATCTTAATTGAAACCTGGCCGCGTGAGGATGTAGGTATTGCCACGGCTTTATTTGGATTGGGAGCAGTAGTTGGTCCGACGGTAGGTCCCACTATTGGTGGTTACCTCCTGGAAATCAGTTCATGGCCATGGATATTTTACGTAAACATCCCGATAGGGATTCTCGCGGCTTATTGTACCTATGCTTTTGTCAGGGAAACGCCTAAGGACGGAAAAGGAATGCCGGTAGACTGGTGGGGAATTGTACTTCTTGCCCTTGCAGTAGGAAGCTTGCAAACGGTACTGGAGAAAGGAGAAAGTGAAGACTGGTTCGCCACTCCTTATATTACGGCCCTTGCGGTGACTTCCGTACTGGGAGTCTTACTTTTCATCTGGAGAGAACTGAGTACAGATCATCCAATCGTGAATTTTAAGATCATGAGACACCGGAGCTTTTCGGTGGGAATGTTCACTTCCTTCATTTTAGGCTTCGGTTTATACGGTTCAGTATTCGTATTCCCGATCTTCTGTCAGAATCTATTGGGTTTCTCTGCCTTACAAACCGGAGAGCTCCTGTTCCCGGGTGGCCTTTGTACGATTGTGATGATGCCTTTCATTGGGATTATGCTGAAGAAAAACGTACCTGCGCAGTTTATGGCTACAATCGGGATGTTTCTTTTCTTCGTATTCTGTTCCATGCTGAGCAAATCTACATTACAATCCGGAACCGGTGATTTCTTCCTGCCATTGGTGATCAGAGGTGTCGGTATGGCACTATTATTTGTTCCATTGACAACCCTGGCCATTCAGGACCTTAAGGGTGCTGAAATCGGACAAGGATCTGGTCTGAACAACATGATGAGACAACTGGGCGGTTCCTTTGGTATTGCCGCTTTAACGACGCTGATCCACGTTCGTCAGGGCTTTCACCGCAGCAATTTACTTGTTAATGTGAATGAATATAACCCGGCATTTACGGATAGGTTTAATGGCTTTATCCATAACTTCATGGCAAAAGGATACAATTATCTTGATGCTAAAGTTCTGGCCACTAAAGCCATCGAAGGCACAGTCACAAAACAAAGTTTATTGCTCACTTATAGCGATGCTTACTGGGTCGCAGGATTGGTGTTATTGTGCTCAATTCCGCTGCTATATTTACAGAAATTCAAGAAGAATGTCGCCATTCCGGCAGATGTCCACTAATTAAAACGGGCGTTAGGATTTATCCTGACGCCCGTTTTACCCAAAAAAATAACAATTAATTTTACTTCATTTGTGGCCCTGGGCCTCAAAATCCGCACATACTTTTAAAAGGGTTTGTTTAACCTCTATAAATCTAAGATACAGAATTCTGCGAAAAAATTCAAATTAATTAATTGAGTCTTTTCGCAGTTTTTTGGATCATTTTTGGTACTTTAAGCTCGAAAAAATGATCCATATAAAATGATGCAGAAACAACGCGCAAAAGGTCAGAGAGAATCTGTTTTTAACAATGAAGTTGTATCCAGATTTGAACTTTATAACAGCCTTTTCCTTACCCTTCCCTTCTACAAAGTAAAAGACACCGGAACCCTACTTCCATTATTCATTAAATATTGTGAAGACGGTGTCAAGAATCACGAAACGCCGGCAGGAATCATTAATGCATTTTTTGAAAAGTATACTCAGCATAATTCTAAGAAAGACATTATCGATTTGCTTTTCCGCTTCATTCAATATATCGAACGTCAGGTCGTATTGTTTGATGCTGTTGAAGATGCCTCCTTCAATAAACTAAATGCAGATGAAGAACACAGTGCTTTATTGGTTTATCTGAAGAAGGGAATTGACAACAAAGCCCTGAACGAAAAAATAGAAAAATTAATTGACGAGTTTTCTCTACGCCTGGTATTAACAGCCCACCCCACCCAGTTTTATCCCGGAAGTGTGCTGTCGATCATCACCGATCTGACCTCGGCGATAAAAACCAATGATATTTCCACCATCAACCAATTGTTGCAGCAACTGGGAAAAACGCCGTTTTTCAATAAAAAATCACCTACCCCGGTAGATGAGGCGCTGAGCCTGGCCTGGTACCTGGAGAACGTGTTCTACTTCGCCGCAGCAAATATTCAATCAGAAATTGATCAAAGCCTAAACGACTATAACCTGGAATCCAAAAAGATCATAGAACTGGGCTTCTGGCCTGGAGGAGATCGCGATGGAAATCCAAATGTACATACAGACTCGACCATTCAGGTGTCTAAAATGCTTCGTCAGATACTCTTCAGGTGTTATTACAGGGATTTCAGAAACCTGAAACGCCGCATCACCTTCAGAGGAGTAGAAGACAATATTTCCCTGGTTCATGATGTGCTGTACAAAAATGCTTTTGATCCCAATATGGAGACCGAAAACATCGCCGATTTCTTAATAGAAAATCTGAATAAAATAAAAACCACCCTTGTAGAAGACCATGACGGCTTATTTTCTGACCTGGTTTCAGACCTGGTGCGTAAGGTAGAGCTGTATGGCAGTCACTTCGCCTCACTGGACATCAGACAGGACAGCAGGGTACTGAGAGATGTTCATGCCTATTGCCGCAACAACAAACCCATCAACGCCTTATATCCTGAAAACTACGATACCCTGAGCGAAGAAGAAAAAATCAAAGCCCTCGTATTTAAAAGTGCAAAGGTCAATTACACGGAACAACCCGGTTCTTTAACAAAAGATACGCTGGAAACCATTGCAGAGATCAAACAGATCCAGCAAAGCAATGGGGAGATGGCCTGTCACAGGTTCATCATCAGTAATTGTCAGCAGGCCAGTGATATTTTACAACTGATGGAACTGTTCCTGTGGAACGGATGGACAGAAGAAGATCTGAGTATAGACTTCGTTCCTCTTTTTGAGACTGTTCATGACCTTGCCGATGCTGCACAAATTATGGAAACGCTATACAGCCACCCTTTCTATAAAAAGCACCTTGCCAACAGAGGCGGGAAACAACACATCATGCTGGGCTTTTCTGACAGTACCAAAGATGGTGGTTACTTAATGGCCAACTGGTCTATTTTTAATGCAAAAGTAGCGCTTACAACTACCGCTGATAAACACAACATACAACTGGCTTTCTTTGATGGCCGAGGCGGACCTCCCTCAAGAGGAGGGGGCAAAACCCATCGTTTCTATTCCTCTATGGGGAAAGAAATTGCCAATAAAAATATTCAGTTAACGATTCAGGGGCAAACGATCAGTTCTCAATACGGTTCCATCGATAGCGCGGAATTCAATATGGAACAGCTGATCAATGCAGGGATTTCTGCAGGAATCAAAGAAAAACACAACATCCTGTTAGACCCCCTACATAAGAACTTATTAGATGAAATGGCTACAGAAAGCTACGAATCCTATGTTTCTCTTCGTAAACATCCTTTATTTCTGAGCTATCTGGAGAAATTTTCCCCTTTAACACTGCTTTCCAAAATTACCATCAGCAGCAGGCCCGTAAAACGAAATTCAGGAGGCTCTTTAAAACTGGAAGACCTGAGGGCAATTAGCTTTGTAACCGCATGGAGTCAGTTAAAACAGAATATTCCCGGTTTTTATGGAATTGGAACCGCATTAAAAAACCAGGAAAAACAAGGCAACTGGGATAAAGTCGTTAAGACCTATCAGGAATCCGGATATTTTAAAACCATTATCGACAATTGTATGATGTCGATGAGCAAAGCCGATTTCGCCATTACTGCCCATTTTGCAAACGACAAAGAGTATGGGGCTTTCTGGAAAATGCTTTATGATGAATTTGAGCTATCTAAGACGCTCTTATTAAAGCTGTCCGGACATGAGACCTTAATGGAGAATTACCCGGTTGAGAAGCGCTCTATTTCCGTTAGGGAGAAGATCGTACTTCCATTGGTCCTGATCCAGCATTACGCCTTAGAACAACTGCAGACCGAAGTCACAGAGGAAGAACAACAATCTCTGGAAAAACTATCCATCAGGACCGTCTATGGCATCGTAAATGCTGGTAGGAATCTCGCTTAACTTATAAAAAAAAGGAACTACTCTTTTCATCCCCGAATCTTTGCTGAAGGGCAAATATTCGAATGTCTTCGAAGGGTAGTTCTTTTTTATAAAATCCTGCTCCATCGGTTGGGGGCTAGCTAAAGGTAAAATCCGGGGACAGCAGATTAGTAAGTTAATACAAAGATCAAGCAGATATATCCATCAGAACTATGCTATGAAATTTTTAGGTTAGGCCGCTTCCAAAGGAACTTCATTTCACAAAAAAAGAAGCGTTCTATGAAAAGGCCTAGAAAATTTTGCGCTCCTTCAGCGTAAAAGATTTCAGCCTTTGAATAGTAATGCTTCTTTTTTAAGTAATACTTTTTTAGTGAAGACCGACTTATTCTGGCCTTAACGCGGAATACTAGTAAATCACTTTGCCTGCTGAGGTAACGATTGAGGCGATACGAACAGCATCAAACACTCTCTCTTCTGTTGCACCTAAAGCAAGGATAGATTTCTCATGTGCATTCACACACATTTCGCATCCGTTAACCGCTGATACAGCGATGCTCATCAACTCAAAGAACTCTTTCCCTGTAACAGGGCTGCTCATAATCTGCATGCGTACACGGGCAGGAATTTGCGTATATTTCTCTTTTCCTGTAAAGTGGCGGAAACGATAGAATACATTGTTCAATGCCAGTAATGAGGCACATCCTACTGCTTCAGCGATCTCTTCCGCAGTTGCTTCTTTCGTTACAGCCAGTTTTTCAAAGAAATCAGTAAGGACTTTGTTATTGTTATTTACAGCGATGCTTAAAGCAATCAGCGCGCATTCTTTATCTGTCAGGTGCCCTGAAGTAAAAGTACTGCTGAAATTTAGTTTTAAATCACGTACGTATCTGGAATTTCCTTTTTCTAAAAGGATCAGACTTTCATTTCTATAATCAGGCTCAAGGCCTACCAGGGCTAGTAATTCCTGGATGGTTTCTGTCACTTCGCTCATGGTATTCAGATTTTTTGGGTAAAAGAAATCCCTGCAAAAATGCATTTTACAGGGATTCTCATTATTTTGAACAGTAAATTATACAGTTAATGTTTCCTGACCTTTTTCCCAGTTGCAAGGACAAAGTTCGTCAGTTTGCAAAGCATCAAGTACTCTGATTACTTCTTTAACGTTACGGCCAACGCTTAAATCATTTACACTTGCCCAACGAACGATACCTTGAGGATCGATGATGAAAGTAGCACGGTAAGCGATTTTTTCATTTGGCTCTAAAATATCTAAAGCTTCAGCTAAAGATTTAGAAGTATCTGCTAACATTGGGAATTTCAAACCACGTAAATCATCATGGTTGTTTCTCCAGGCAGCGTGAACAAACTCAGAATCCGTAGATGCACCGATTAAGGTCGTATCACGGTCACGGAATTCGCCATAATTGTTGTTAAATTCAGCGATTTCTGTAGGGCAAACGAAAGTAAAATCTTTTGGCCACCAGAACATACAAGTCCATTGGTTGTTGTCGTTGATTAAAGAATCTGAAGTTAAAGTTTCGAATTCTTTACCTTTTTCTATGCTTACTACAGCGGTTTTCGAGAATGATGGAAATTGTTGACCTATATTTATCATAATGTTTTTTTTTCGTTGCACAAAGGTAAGGCTATATCCCCTCAAATGCAACCAAATTTAAGATATAACAGATACTTAATACTGATATACATATAGACAAAAACTATACTTCCATCATCCTCTTTTAGTTTCCCTCTATTTATTTTTTTAAGGTGGTTTCAAATAGCTTAAAGATCCTTTTATACTCATCCGTCCAGCCTGAAGGCTCTACAAAACCATGGTCTTCAACCGGATAAACCGCCAGTTCCCAGTTGTTTTTTCCTAATTCTATCAGCCTTTGGGAAAGTCTTACGATGTCCTGGAAGTGAACGTTCACATCAACCATACCATGACACATCAATAAATTACCTTTTAAACCATCCGCAAAATAGATCGGAGAACTGCGTTTATAAGCCAGTTCATCATTGTAAGGTTCATTTAAAATATTGGAAGTATAACCATGATTGTAATGCGCCCAGTCAGTAACCGACCTCAGCGCCCCTCCACTCGCGAAAACCTCCGGTTCGGTAAATAAGGCCATCAGGGTGATGAAACCTCCGTAGGAGCCTCCATAAAGGCCCACATGCTTAGGATTTACGTTGTACTTCTCTACGAGCATTTTCACACCGTCCACCTGGTCTGTGAGGTCCTTTCCGCCCATATGTCTGTAAATTCCTGTCCGGTGGTCTCTTCCATATCCTGAACTTGCGGTATAATCGATGTCAATTACCGTATAGCCGTTGTCTGCCAGCAAATTGTTGAACATATACTCCCTGGAATATTGGCTCCACCAGTAATGGACATTTTGCAAATATCCCGCTCCATGAACAAATACAACTGCCGGGCGGTTTGGATGCGGTTTTGCTGCAGGATAAACCCTGGCATAAACATCTGCTCCGTATCTGTTTTTGAAAGCAACCAGGTCTGGCTCTCTCCATTGATAAGAATTGAATTCTTTAGAAGAAGAGTTGGTCACCTGTATCGCTTTTGCGCCAGCTTTATTTGGCTGCAGGTATAATTCCCATGGTTTATTCATGTAAGAATGATTGATGGCCAGCCATTTCTCATCCGGAGAAAGGGTCACCTCGTTTCCTCCTTTCATATTGGTGAGCTGAACCAGGGCTCCTCCGTTTACATCAAGTTTGTAAAAATGGGTAATACCAGGATGCTCTTTATTACCGCTGATGTAAAAGGTCTTTTTATCTTTTGAAAGCTGTAGTTTTTGCACCTCCCACTTTCCTGAGGTCAGCTGTTTCTTTTCCCCGGTAGTGACATTGGCCAGGTAAAGATGGCTGTAGCCACTGGCCTCGCTTTGAAAATAGAAGCGGTTATTGTCTACCCAACCAATGTTTCTTGGCCCTATACCAGGACCACCAATCCAGGCCTCATCTCTCTGGCGATCGATGATGCTAAGGTTTCCTGTTGCGGCATCCAGTTTAAGGATCCAGAGGTCCTTATTATCCAGTGCATCAGCAACCAGAATTGCAGCAGTTCCTGACTCGTTCCAGAAAGGGCCACTTAAGTTTACCTGCCGGTCTTCATTCTTTTTCTTCCGTTCTTCCAGTTGTTTTGGATAGTCCTTTACATAATCGGGAAGGTCTTTGATCCCGGGAATCTGTTCGGTATGAACGCTATATACCGTATCCCGCTGCTGGTCGTAAATGAAGCTTTCATAAGTTGGCATTGGCTCTCCTACTTTTGTCCGGCCTGCAATGTCTTCAGTATATCCGGAGGAAGTCACGTAATTGGGAACAATCGTATTTGTAGCGCCTATAGGAGGGGTAATCAATTTATAACTGACATACCTTGCATCCGGACTGACGGTAACCCCTGACAAAAACTTTTCTCCCAGATAGAGCGCTCTCAAAGGTTTTTCCTTAGGATCATCATTCGTTTTATCAAAAATCCCTTTGGCCGGGTTATTTTCTTTATTTCTCTTTTTAATGATGTCAAACAGGTTCGCCTGGTCTCCTTTCAGCCAGATATCCTGAGCCAAAGCTTTCTTTTTATCAGTCGCTGCGGCCGGCTTTCCTTTTACAAAATTGGTAAGTTGACGCGTTTCATTGGTACTCAGGTCCAGTATAAACAAATTCTCTCCACGCTGAAACGCCACTTCCCCATTTCTAAGAAAACGGGCATTACTTTCTCTTTCCAGTGTACGCGTCAGGCGTTGCTCTTTCTTTGTTTTTGAGTTGTAGAGGTAAATATCACCATTTTTTTCTGCTATCCCCAGACTCCCATTACCGGAAAAGGTATAATTTATTCCGATTGCAGCCTCCTTGCTCTTTTCATCAGCCTTCTCTGTTTTTCCGGAAGAGACATTTACCTGATATCCTTCCACTTTTTCCTTATTCTCAGGATTCCAGTCGAAAAACACGGCCCTGCTGTCCGCCGCCCAACGGAAATTCGAGGGGGCTACACCAATCCATTTCTGGTCACGCATGATTTTCTCAACACTAAGTGGGGCAATTTGCTGTGCCTGTGCAGCGGTTCCTAAGAGCAGGAATAATGTTATTGATCTTTTCATTTAGTTTGTTTTTGAGGCCTGGCCTCCTTTTTTACTGGATACATTTACGGTAAACTTTGTCCCTCCTTTTACAATCCAACGGACGGTGACATACCCATTTCCCGGAATATTATCGACTTTTATATTCGCCACGTCTCTTTTCTGTTCCGTGCTGATGTTCAGGTCCCTGTTATTGACGATCATCGCTGCCACAACATTTCCCCCACTCAAAGAAATCACATCGGGAATTTCGATATTATTTTTGATATCCTGGCTGGAATGTGTCGGGATCATTCTTTCATTGGCAACAACTGCAGTTACCTGCGACAGCCCGCCTCCAAGCTCCTTTACTTCCAGTTCTGTGACTTTTAATTTTGGAGTATGGTAAGCATGATATACACTGAATGCCATATTCCTATGTGCATCACTTTCCAATAAAAATCCGGGGTGCAGCCTTGTGTAAGTCTTTTTGAAGCCTCCAATTTCTATATCCCCATACTGTGGGTGCTTAAAGGGGTGCCAGTCTACAAAAGCATCTTTCATCAACAGGTCCTTATCAAAGCTGTATTGCTGCGCCTGAGCCTGATTATTATCGGATTCTGTTTTATTATAAAGGGAATAATTGGTCCACAGCTCATTGGAAAAAGTGTAAATTCCCCTACCTCCATAAAACCAATCCAGCTCCCCTCCAAAAACAGAATACATGTCCTTATACACCACCAGATAGCGATACCCGGGAAGTAACTCTTCCCCTTTTTTTCCAAGTGCATCATATACCCGGGCATCCAGTGCGTTATAGGTGTCAACATCTTCTATTGCGCCAGGGCCCCTCAGGATCATGCCACCATTATTGTGGTAGGATTGAGCAGCTGCGATATTGGGATGTTTCATCGCGAACTCCGCCACTGCACGGTTTTCAGGAATAGAAAACGGGTATTTATAAGCTCCGGATTGTACATAATTTGGCTGCCAGTTCCATCCCCAATCGCGGTTTGGATCATAAAAACCTTCTCCATCCTCATTCACCTGTCCATCACCGTCATTATCGATTCCTTCCTGTCCAAGCAATTCATATTCACCCTGTTCATCCGCTCCAACCATGATCATCCTGCGGGAATCTGTTGCATCGGCCTTATACCGTCCGTTAACATTTTTCCTCCGCATCATCACAATATGGCCATCTCCATCCAGGTCATCAAATCCGTCTTCGTTTACCTCCCCATCACGGTCATTATCAACAGGCAGCAATCCGGATCGAGGAGAATGAGCCGTATTTGCCTTATGGATAAAATTATCTCTTGCATCCGGATTGATGGTAGGTGCAATATAGAAGGTCTTTTCTGCCAGTAAAGACTTCACTGCCGGATTTCCCTGCTGAAACATTTCCGCAAGATACCATGCCGTATAAAGTGCGAATTCTGCCCCCTGAATCTCATTAGAGTGGATGTTTCCATCAATATACATCGCAGGTTTATGGTCCGGGTTTCCATTTTTATGGTCTGTGATGGTCATCACCCAGAGGTCTTTTCCCTGGAACGATTTACCCATAGAGCCCAGTTTTACCAAATCCGGATGGGCCTGGGCCAGTTTCTTACAAAGGTCTGTTAACGCCGTATAATCGTAATACCGGTTCCAGCTGATGGGAACTTTCGGGTTCGACGGACTCCCCACCGCAGCGATAATATTTTCTGGTTTTTGAGCTTTAACTAATGTACTGCAAACCACTCCTGCAGCCATCAGCATTATATATTTCATTTTCATGGTTTGCAGAATTAGAGGGATACATCAATTGTTTTACTTCCTGAAGATGGGCTTCCTGCTTCGATACTTATTTTTCCGGAGCCTTTAATGAGCCAGCTCAGTTCCGTAAAACCTTTCCCTGGGATGACCTCCAGCAATTGGCTCTTTCTGCCACTGAGAACAGCCTGCCCGGTTCCTGTGTTTATTTTAACGGCAATTTTTTTCAGGAAATTGCTCTTTTCTCCGATTTTGGTTAAGGTTGGTAAAGTACCCATATTGATGACCTTTACCGAAACCCTGCTTAGTCCAGCATCTACCTTTTCTGTTTTAAGTCCGATCAGGTCAATCTGAGGGGCCATTGCAGCAAGAGAAAGCACAAAATCCGTGTGTTTTTTTACGATGCCCTCCACCATTTGATAAGGCGGGTTTGACAGCACAAAGGGATCCAGCCCCCCCACTTCTACTGTTTGTCCGGGGAAATCAGGATGTTGGACAACTTTCCATTCGGTAAAGGTATTGGTAATGCCTTTACTCTTTGCCCAACGCAGGTATTCTGCAGCAGGATCGTCTATCGCAAAGGCCTTTTGTTTCGCCAGAGTATCCGGTTTTACTTTGGGCACCCACCATCCTGGCGTACTGAAACTCAGACGTCCATAATGGAAATACGCCCATTGAGAAAAATCACCGCTCTCTGCGGATGTCTTTGGTGCATCCTTAGCGCCAATCATCTTATTGTATTTTTCTGAGACCAATGTATTTACCTTTGCATCAGCTTCTGACCAGCTGCTGATAATTCGTTTGGATAATCCTGCCTGATTGACCTGCACTGGCCATGAAAGGTTATTTTGGGGACCAAATGTAACCACAGCATATACATTAAAAGCATCATAAAGGAAATCAAACAAGGCTCTGTTTTCCAATTCAGAAACAGCAAATTCACCTGCTCCGGGTATAAAATTTTTATAGTTGTAACTCGAGTTTCTATTAAAATGAACCCCTTCAGCCCCATCCTCATTAAAAATGCCATCCTGATCATTATCCCGCCCTTCCTGCATAAAGAGATACTGCCCTGTTTCCCCTTTTGAAGGATCTGCAGGAATCAGAGAACGGGGTTCCTCCGGATTTATTCTAAATGTGCCACTTGGGTCTGCAATCCGCATCCAGCTGATCTTTCCATCACCATTCAGGTCATCAAAACCATCTTCTCCCGTTTTACCATCACGGTCTCTGTCCAGCTGCCTGGAATTTCCGCTTCTTGAATACTTTACTTTTGCAAAGTACTGCTCCGACGCATCCGGACTCATATTTGGGAACACATAAAAGGTCTGTTTGTTCAGGAGGGTTTTGACGCTGTCTGTTCCTGACGCAGCCAATAACTGCTCCGCAAATCCGACAGCCATTTCGACTCCAAGCAAATGGCTTCCTTCCACCCCGCCGACTATCGCAATGCCAGGCTTTTGTTCCGTTTTTCCGGACCCTATAGTGAGCATCCAAACCTCTTTTCCTGAAGCAGTTTTGGTTAATGTCCTGGATTTAACCCAGGAAGGGTATGTTTTGGAAAGCGCTGTGATTCTCTGCGCAAGGCGGTCGTTACTGCTGTAGTCTGCTTGTGCAAAAGCCATCTGCTGACCAGCAAACAAGAGCAGAAACCCGTTTAAAAGGTAAAGTTTCTTCATACTGAGGTTTAGGTTATTCTGCAATTTATAGAAAAAAGAAATCACATAAACCAAAGCACAACAAGGTTTTATAAATGTTACATGCCCCTTAAAACAACAGGATTTTTTTACCTTACCACCCGGCCCTTCTGATCAACATTTACATTAAACGGATTTAGATAATCATAAACCAATACTGAAAATTCCCTGCGTGTAATGTTGCGCGATGGCTCAAATTCTGTCGTAAAACCATAATTCATTTTCCATCGCTTTTTTACCTCAGACAAGGTGTTTTCCGGAGATTTGTTGCCGATCTTACAAACCAGGTCCAGGGTAGAAGAAATGGTCATTTGTGCATCCTTATGGTCATCAAACCAGATTTGTGCTTTATAGAAATATTCTTTGACCACCGCTTTGATCTCTTCCGTAGTTACGTTTCTGTTCGGTTCAAAATTTAACTGACCAGAAGAAAAATCTCCTTTCAGAAACCCGGACAAACCAACAAACTGTACTGCCTTCCAATTGCTGTCTGTATTCAGCACATCTTTAAATGGCATAACCGCCAACCTATACCCGATCAACTCTCCCTGGATTTTCTTAAGGTTAGATTGAGAAGTCTTTAAATCAAAAAATGCGGCATAAGCAGCTGTTGCTCCTGCAGCTTGCCCGGCAGCAATGCTTTGCTGATCAGGGTTCAATGCCACTATATTTTCTTGTCCGGGTATCAATAAATCGTACAATGAGAGGATATTTGTACTGGAATTATTCATAAAAAAACCAGAGGAAACACTTGTTCTGTACAGGTTATCCGGATAATTTAACCCTTTCCATTGGACCTCTTTCATTTTCGGTAACAATAAGGCCTCGTTTACTTTCCCTGAAGCATCTGCATGAACCAATACTGCTGCCCGGATGGTCCGCCCATCGTTCAACTGAATGCTCCAGCCCCCTCCCGCTCTTTTCAGCTTAGACCATTCTTTTGTTCTGATAATCGTCAGGTTTTTAGTGCTGTCGGCCCAGGTTTTAATCACGGCATTGGCACTTGTCTGATCCACATACACTTTGGTTGTGTCTTTTATCCCCTTCGCTTTCCTCATTCTTTTGAGAAATTCTCCTTCCAGACCGGAAGACAGGTTTTTATCCAGCGGATGTATTTCGCTGAGTTCAAAGTCCCGGTCCTCCATTAACAGGATGGTTTTCACTCCTGATATTGCCGACTGAAAACCTGCTCCCAATGCGTTATTTCCGTTCCCGATTACCAAAACCCCTGTTTTAACTTTCTGCCCATAACACAACTGAGCCATTAAAACCATCACAAAAACAATAACCCTTCC
This sequence comes from Pedobacter caeni, assembly GCF_900129215.1. GTDB lineage: Bacteria > Bacteroidota > Bacteroidia > Sphingobacteriales > Sphingobacteriaceae > Pedobacter > Pedobacter caeni. Next base: position 176,309 of record NZ_FQUQ01000007.1, read on the forward strand.
TTTTTTCATTCCTATATTTTTATTTTTCAGGCCCAATGCTGTTTAAGTCCGGGTCCGTTTCATTAATCTATAATTTTTTAGATGCGAAGAAAGCTTTCTTGTAGTATTAGATCGTTTCATTTTGTATATTTAAATAAACCTAAAGTCTTTCTATGATACAAACGATCAATTCCGTTTTTAAAGCTCAGCAAGCGCATAAATATACACTTAGAAATACGAATGCCACACAACGAATCAATAAATTAAGTGCATTGAAGAGTAGTATAGAAAAGCATGAAAAGGAGATTTATGCCGCGTTACAGAGTGATTTGCGTAAAAGTGAGTTTGAATCTGCGGTAACAGAAGTGATCTTCATCTATAGTGAAATTGACTTTGCCATAAAAAACTTAAGCAGTTGGATGGAACCAAGGAAAGTGGGTAAAACCATCACAGGTTTATTGGCAAAAAACAGAATTTATTATGAACCGAAGGGGGCTTGTCTGATTATTTCACCATGGAATTACCCCTTTCAATTGATGATGGCCCCACTGGTTTCAGCCATTGCTGCCGGAAATTGTGCCATTCTCAAGCCTTCGGAACTAAGTTCAGAAACCAGTTCTATTATCTGTAGGGTCATTGACGACTGTTTTACAGAAGAAGAGGTCTGTTGTTTTGAGGGGGATGCATCCGTTTCTACCATTCTCTTAAATCTTCCCTTTGACCATATCTTCTTCACCGGAAGCACTGAAATCGGTAAGGTAGTGATGGAAGCTGCAGCGAAAAACCTGACTTCAGTCACATTGGAACTCGGAGGAAAATCCCCTACCATTATTGACGATACTGCAGATCTTGAACAAGCCGCAGCGAAAATTGCCTGGGGAAAGCTAACCAACGCCGGTCAAACCTGTATTGCCCCCGATTATATTTTAATCTCCGCCACAAGGCAGGAAACTTTCATCGAACTGTATAAAAATGCAGTAACCCGGATGTTCTTTCTTGCTGACGGGAACATTGACCTCTCCAGCTATGCGAAAATCATCAATAAAAAACATTTTAAAAGAATTGAGGGCCTGATTGAAGATGCCCTGAGCAAAGGGGCTTCAATTCCCTTTGGAGGTAAAAAAGAGGCTTCCAGCCAGACCATATACCCCGCTGTACTGACCGGGCTTCCGGCCGATGCCTCGATTATGAAAGAAGAGATCTTCGGCCCGGTATTGCCCATCATCAATTTCCAGACAATTGAAGAAGCTATCGAAATCATAAACAGGATGAGTAAACCACTAGCCCTGTATGTCTTCAGTAAGGATAAAAAGAACATTCATCAGGTCATAAAGAATACCAGTGCAGGAGGAACTTGTGTAAACGATGTGCTCATCCACATCAGCAACCCAAAATTACCTTTTGGAGGGGTAAACGGCAGTGGAATGGGCAGCTGTCACGGGGAATTTGGCTTCAAAACCTTTTCTCACGAAAGAGCCGTCGTTTTTCAGTCCAGCATGGATATGAGCAAGATGATTTATCCTCCTTACGAGAAAAAAGGATGGGTTCTAAAATGGCTTAGAAAACTGATGTAAGCCCGGGTTTTAACCAATTCTTACCGAAGTCATGGTTAATGAACCCCCTACAGCCTTATCGTTAAAAAGGGACACTTCTTCCTGATCATTTTTCAAACCCAATGTATACATCAGGGGCAGATAATGTTCCGGTGTAGGAATTGCGAGCATCGCCTCCTTTCCTAAAGTTTGATAGGCCATCAATGGTTGATGCTGATCATTTAAAATGAGATTTTTAAATTTATCATTGATTTCCAGGGCCCAGTCGTATCCTCCGCCATTGATCATTTCCCAGCTCATCATCCGGAGGTTGTGTACCATATTTCCGCTTCCAAGGATCAGTACGCCTTTTCTACGCAACTCATACAGCTCCTTTGCCAAATCATAATGGTAACGCGCATCTTTTGTATAATCTATACTCAACTGAAGCACAGGGACATTGGCTTCAGGATACATGTGTCTAACCACTGTCCAGGCGCCATGGTCCAGCCCCCAGTCGTGGTCTAAACCTACATCAGCACTATGGATCAGCTTTTTCGCCTCTAAAGCCAGCTCAATGTTTCCGGGAGCAGGATATTCCACATCAAATAAGGCCTTTGGGAATCCTCCGAAATCATGTATTGTTTTCGGGAAATCCATTGCTGTGATGTGTGTCCCTTTGGTAAACCAATGGGCAGACACCACAATCACCGCCGAGGGAACAGGAATATCTTTCGCAACTGCTGCCCATTTTGAACTGAATTCATTGTCTTCAATTCCATTCATAGGGGAACCATGACCAATAAATAAAACAGGCATCAGGTAATCCTGGAATGGTAAATTCCGGCTAAAAGTATTAAACTGAGATAGATTTGACATGATCGTTTATTGAATTTTAAACAAGGTATGGGCGATGTAAACACTCCTGCTTACCATTGCCCTAACCCCATTTAAAATATGAATAGATTACTTGGCCTGGGCAAATTCAAGGTTTAAAGAGATTTTAATGTCTTTACCTACACCTGCACCTGTTGGGTCAAATTTGATGTTGTAGTCCAGACGGTTGATCGTGGTACTGGCTGCAAAACCAGCTTTTACGGTTCCTTGCTGATCTTTGGTCGTTCCACCAAAAACAACATTAAATTTCACATCTTTAGTTACGTCACGAATCGTTAATTTTCCGCTTAGCTCATAATTGTTTCCTTTTAATTTTTTGAAAGAAGTGCTCTCAAAAGTCATTTTAGGATACTTTTCCGCATTGAAGAAATCATCTGTTTTCAAATGATTGTCACGAGGTTCTACACGTGTATCTACACTGTTTACATCAATGGTAAAATTGATTTTAGCATCTGTTAAGTCTGCTTTAGCCGCTTCTACAGATCCATCAAATTTATTGAATGAACCATCTACAAAAGAGATTCCCATATGTCTTACCGAGAAATTCACGAAAGAGTGCATAGGGTCAACCGTCCATTTTGTTTGTGCGAAAGACGCAACGCTGATTGAAATGGCAACCAGGAATAAAAATACCTTTTTCATAATTTTATTTGTTAATGATTTACAAATCTATAACGAATAAGACCGCAGATTGTTGATGTATGATAAGAAATCAGTTTCGACACTTATTTCAGCACATTGAAGAAGTTAAATTCCACCCTTGCCAGGTACATATTCTTCGTATACCTGTTCGCCAGATTGCCTGCTACTTCAAAGCGATAGCCAAGATCAATCCTTGTTCTGCTATTGATCACCACCTGAACCGCCGGGGCAAGATCCAGATAAGACCTGCCATTTACAGGATTGGTTTTTCCCAGAACCTCAAAGTATAAATTGAAATTTGGCTGATTGTAATTTTTATACACGAAGGGCAATAACAGATAACCTGAAGACAGACTGTACCCCAACATCTGGTCCGGTTGTGGCATTCCGGGCAACTGCTTGCTATTTCGTTCAAAAGCCTTTGAATAACTCAATGTTGCCGACAAGGCCAGCTTATGAAGCAATTGTGTAAAAATCAATCCTCCCTGTAGCCCGCTATTGTCTCCTTCCAGGTTGATGTCTTCCGTATAAGTTGGTCTGCTGCTGCTACTGATCCGGCCAAATGCAGCAGCCCTGAAATGGCTCTTCACATCATCAATAGATAAAAACCGGTATTTTGCATATAAGCTCGCTCCTTCTGCTTTATAGCCTCCACCATTCATATCAGAGAAAAAACCCTGTGCATGAATCATCAGGTTCTTATTAAAGCCAACCATAAGCTCAGGAATGGTCCTGGTAGCAAAATCCGGGCTAAATACCCCTTCATTTGTAAGCCGTACCCCGATAGATTTTGCAGGCATATTGCTTGCCGGTTCGGAGAATACATAGAGCTCCTGTGAATGCGCAGTAATCCCCAAGGCCATGGCCATGGGGATCAATAATATTTTAAGAAATTTCATGCCTTCTTAAATGCTCAGGTGATAGATCCGGGTTTTCTTTCCGTTGATCAGTCCCGTTCCATCAGCATAGGATGCCAATTTAACCTGAGCAGCTTTTTTCTTAAAGGCTGAGCCGGAAATAAAGTTTTTGTCAACCACCGTTGCTTTTACAGCACCGTTTAAGACCTGACTTTTCGCATTTAAAAACTGATAAACATTAGTTCCCGCAGCGGCAAGGCCCTGTTCGTCTACTTTGGTATGGTTAAAGTTGAATACCGCTGTCAGGTTTCCAACAGAGAACCCCGCATCTTCCACTTTCTTTCTGATCTGGTCAATATTTACCGTTTTATCCTTTTTAAAGGTAATTGCAAACAGGTTTTTGTTTAAATCCGGTTCTATAGCGCCAATGAAGTCGAGGGTTTTTAAAGATTTTTCTGTGGCCTGAGAACACATGGAGCAGGTTAAACCTGTTACCTGAAGTTCAGCTGAAGAAATTTGTTGTGCAGACACCTTGCCTGCAAATAAAACAATTGATAATATGATTAAATTTTTGATCGTGTTCATGAGGATATAATTTATGCTTCTATTAGACATTTGACGTAATAACAGATACGTCAAGCACCATCACAGGGTATCCCTGCAACGGCAAACAAATTATTCCCGATTTAATTTCTGAACACGCAGTTGAAAGCGTGGAGGGAGAGCACCGAAGAAAGCGGCGGGGCCTTATTTTCGGCTTTACTGAACAGGTTCGGCAACAAGAGACGGAATGCTTCCGAGAGCGCCGGCCCTAAAAACAACTCCAGGCTAAAATCCTTAGGAACTGCAACTTTAACCCCTGCCTCATGGCTGTCTTTAACTTTAGCTTCTACCGAAGTGTCTTTACAGCAATTGCTGCTTTTCTTCATTTTTTCAGCCCCTTTACAAGCACCACATTTAGCAGTTTCGGTAAAGCGGACAGCGGAAAGCTTGCCCCCACAATAGTGCATATTCAATGCAATCCCGATGATACTCATCAGGTAAAATGCACATAGGCCCATTGTAAGTTTTTGTCGCAGCTTCATCTTTTGACAAAAATAAGCATAATTGTATGATAAAACGAGTCGCGCTTTTAATAAAGCAGATTTACCTTAACTTAGCCCTAAATATCAAGAATAATGAAGAGATTTTATACCCTGATCCTGTGTTTTTGCTTTAGTTTAACCTTTGCGGCAAAGCCAAAACATCAATATGTAAGAATAAAAACAGACATGGGAGAATGTATTGTGATGCTTTATAATGAAACCCCTTTACATAGGGACAACTTCCTGAAAATCACCAAAAAAAAGATTTATGACGGAACCTTATTTCATCGGGTAATCAAAGATTTTATGATACAGGGAGGGGATCCGGACTCCAAAAATGCAAAGCCCGGCGAAAAGCTGGGAAATGGGACAGTAGGTTATACCGTTCCCGCCGAATTCCGGGACAGTCTTTTCCATAAAAAAGGCGTGCTTGCCGCAGCAAGAGATAACAATCCGGAAAAAGCATCCAGCGGAAGTCAGTTTTACCTGGTTCAGGGGAAAAAATTCACCGATGAGCAGCTGGACAATGTAGAAACCAATCGTTTAAAAGCTAAAATCCCTGCCTACCAGAGAGAGGTTTACAAAACCATTGGTGGAACTCCTCACCTGGACAGAACGTATACCGTTTACGGAGAAGTTGTTCAGGGAATAGCGCTGATTGATAAGATCGCGGAAGTCAGTAAAGACGAAAATGACCGTCCGCTGAGTGATGTAAAAATGACCATCACAGTGTTAAAGCGCAGAGAAGCGAAGCGCCTCGAAAAAGAACTCCTGAAAGTTTCAAAAGAAACCGTCATCCAGGAAAATCAAATCGCTCAATAACCATCAATTATCCTCATAAAAAGAACATACGAATGAAAATTATATCCTATAACGTCAACGGGATCAGGTCTGCCACAACAAAAAACTTTATCGGATGGCTGCAAGCAACCGATGCTGACATGATTTGCCTGCAGGAAGTAAAAGCATTGCCTTCTCAGATTCCCGAAATCATTGGATTAATCGAACAATTGGGCTACCATCATTACTGGTTTCCTGCCGAAAAAAAAGGATATAGCGGTGTCGCTATTTTCAGCAAAATAAAACCCAATCATGTAGAATATGGTTGTGGAGAAGAGTGGATCGATAAAGAAGGCCGTATTTTAAGAGCCGATTTTGACACCTTCTCTTTAATGAGCTTATACATGCCATCCGGTTCCAGCGGAGACGACAGACAGGTTAAAAAGTACGAATGCATGCGTTTCTTCGATACTTATATTGAAAATCTGAGAAAGGAAGTCCCTAACCTGATCATTTCCGGAGATTATAACATCTGTCATACCGCAATGGACATTCACAATCCTAAATCCAATGCCAATTCTTCAGGTTTTCTTCCGGAAGAAAGAGAATGGATGGAATTGTTCCTGAACAACGGATTTATTGACACTTTCAGGCACTTTAATAAAGATCCCCATCATTATACCTGGTGGAGTTTCCGTGCAAACTCAAGGGCAAAGAACCTGGGCTGGCGTATTGATTACCATTTGGCAAGCCAACCGATGCTGGCACGCTTAAAGAATGTAATGATTCTTGCGGATGCCGTTCATTCTGATCACTGTCCTATTTTGTTAGAGCTAAACCCTTAAGCCATGTCTTCACTGTTAATCACCCATATCGGAACCCTTGTTGGACTTCATCCTAAAGAAACCCTCTTGCTTAAAGGACAGGAAATGGCAAGCCTTCCTCAGCTTCAGGATGCCTGGCTGCTTTGCAAAGATGGCCTGATTGAAGATTTTGGAAGGATGGACAAGTTACCGGCAGAATTGCCTAATGACCTGGAAACCACTTCTGCCAAAGGAGGCTTTGTATTCCCTTCCTGGTGTGATTCCCATACCCATATCGTCTTCGCCGCCCCCAGGGAGGAAGAGTTTGTGATGAAGATTGCAGGAAAAAGTTATGAAGAGATTGCAGCTGCTGGTGGCGGGATTCTAAATTCCGCAGGAAAGCTCCAAAAAGCCACAGAAGAAGAATTATTTGAAAGTGCCTCCATCCGTTTGAACGATATGATCAGACAGGGAACAGGAGCCATAGAGATTAAAAGTGGCTATGGTCTTTCGGTAGAAAGCGAATTAAAAATGCTTCGCGTCATCAGAAGGCTAAAAGAAAGCTTCCCTATTCCGGTAAAAGCTTCATTTTTAGCGGCACATGCCTTCCCTTTAGCGTATAAAAATGACCATGCAGGCTATATCTCTCTGATTATTCAGGAAATGTTGCCACAGATTGCTGCAGAAGGGCTTGCAGACTATATGGATGCATTCTGTGAGCAGGGGTTTTTCTCTGTAGAAGAGACGGATCAATTGCTCAGCGCCGCAGCAAAGTATGGATTACGCCCGAAGATACACGCCAACCAGCTCTCTGTATCCGGAGGCGTTCAGGTTGGGGTAAAACATCAGGCGGTTTCTGTAGATCACCTGGAAGCAACAGATGACGATGCAATTGCAGCCCTGGCGAATGGCAATACCATTGCAACACTATTGCCTTCCTGTTCTTTTTATCTGGGAATTCCATTTGCGAATGCCCGGGCCCTGATTCAGTCCAACGTGCCTGTCGCTTTAGCTACAGATTACAATCCCGGCTCTACCCCTTCAGGAAACATGAACCTGGTGGTATCCCTGGGCTGCATCAAACTAAAAATGTTGCCTGAAGAGGCCATAAATGCCGCCAGCTTAAACGGAGCCGCTGCAATGCAACTGAGCGGAGAAAGCGGAAGTATTGCAAAAGGAAAAAGGGCAAATCTGTTTATCACCAGACCAATGTCATCCCTCGCCTACCTGCCCTACAGCTTCGGACAAACACAAATTGAAACCATCATTCTAAACGGAAAAATCCAATAATGGAAGGCCTGAACATCTACGGAAAAGACGAAATTATGGCCCTTACCAGCCAGCGCGAAGGGGAAACTAAACTCGGAGAGAAAGTTCAGGTCATTTCGGCTCTTGACCAGTTAAAATCTTCTCCCGCCAGATTTGTATTACTGGGAATTCCTGAAGATATCGGCGTAAGGGCAAATCATGGGATTGGCGGAACTGCTACCGCCTGGCAGCCTGCACTCAAAGCGATATTAAATACCCAGAGCACCTCTTTCTTAACCGGACAAGAGCTACTGGTTCTGGGACACTTTTCTTTTCCGGATCCTGCAGAAACTGATATCAAATCCCTTGAAGACGCGGTTGTACAAATTGATGAGCAGGTATACCCTGTCATCAGGGAAATTGTTGAGGCCGGTAAAGTTCCTATTGTGATTGGTGGAGGGCATAACAATGCTTATCCGATGATCAAAGGGCTTTCACTTGCCCTTCAGCAGGCAGTTGATGTGCTGAATATTGATGCGCATGCCGACCTCAGACCTCCTGCCGGAAGACATAGTGGCAATGGCTTCAGTTATGCGCTTAAAAATGGTTTTTTAAAAAACTATGCCATTTTTGGACTTCATCAGAATTACAACAACACTGCAATTCTCGATCTGATCGCTGAAAATCCGAATATTCAGGCCATCTTTTTCGACGACCTCCTAAAGAACAATATCCCGGTTGTCGAACAACTGCAGCCCCTATTGAAAAATTTAGCTCCTGAAATCGGACTGGAAATAGACCTTGACTGTGTAGAAAATCTCTTGTCAAGCGCATTTACGCCTTCTGGCTTTAATATTAATGATGTCCGCAGGATAATCCTCAGTTCCGGAAAAAAAATCGCCTACATGCACCTTTGTGAAGGAGCGGTCATGCTGCAGGACGGCAGGCAAAGTGCAGGCACTGCAAAAGCAATAGCCTATCTTATTACCGACTTTATCAAGGCACAAAAATAAAAATGGGACTGTCCGGGACTGAGTATAGACGGGCTTGTGGGGGTTTGTGCCAGAGAAAAGCTGACAAAAATTGCGGAGATGAGGGTTAAGATGATCTTTTTCATAGTCGTTAATTTAAATTTCAACCAATGCCTGAAGATTAAATCACCCATACCTAGCGCTTATTGCAGCTTAAAGCTGCAAAAAACAGGCTTATGTTACAGGAAAGACATATATTTTATTTGGGGTAATGCATTTGTCTAACCTCACATCATGTTCATTTATATCATCAATCACATTTAGTTCATCAAAAAACGACAGGCCAATCTTCTGCGTGGATATCCCTTGCAAAAACCTGTCATAAAACCCTTTTCCATAACCGATACGGTATCCATTTTTATCAAATGCCAATAAGGGCACAATCACCATATCCACCTCTCCCGTATGAATTTTTGCCTTTTGAGGCTCCAGAATCTGGTAATCATTTAATTCCAGATCTTCCATTCCGTCATAGTAATGGTGGGTCATTAAAGCAGTGTCAAAATCGGCCTTTGGAACGATGATCTTAATTTCCGGGTGATGTGTACTCAGCCAGTCAATCATCAGAAAAGTATCCGGTTCTTTCTTCTGTTTAATGGGGAGAAATATATGGACAATTTTAACGCTGGAAAGGTCCAGTTTAGCAAACTGTTCAACCAGTTTAACACTAAGTGTGTGCAGCTCTTCAACTGATAACGACTGTCGCTGCTGCTGGGTTGTTTTTCTGATTTCTGATTTGTTCATTGCTTTACACTTTATGTTCAGGCTTAAGAAATGACCATTAAAGGAGCTTGAAATGTGCTTTATAAAGAATAAAGAGGGCAATCTGATGGTCCTGATGATCGGGAGCCAAGGTAAAAAAAAGCGGGTAAAAAAAGATGGCTTCGGGAACCACTCCGAAGCCACAATCAACCTAAACCTAAAACTAAACTATGAAAATTCTTATTTTACTCTTTCTATATAGTCACCTGTACGGGTATCAACCTTAACTTTATCGCCCTGGTTGATAAACATTGGGACTTTTATTTCTACTCCTGTTTCCACAGTAGCGTATTTTAATGCGTTTGTAGAGGTATCGCCTTTAACAGCGGGCTCTGTATAAGTAATCTCCAATTCAACATGCGAAGGTATCTGTGCCATAATTGGCTCTTCACTTTCGAATGCGATGATTACATTCATTCCTTCTTTTAAGAATTTAACACTTTCGCCGAACAATGTTCTTGGAATGTTAAACTGTTCAAAAGAAGTGATGTCCATTACTACCAAAAAATCGCCATCTTCGTATAAATACTGGTAATCATTGGTTTCAACACGACAAATTGTTACTTCTTCATCTGTGCGAAATCTGTATTCAACCAGTTTCCCGGTTTTAACGTTTCGCATCTTTGCCTGATAAAAAGCCCTCAGGTTTCCTGGAGTCCGGTGTAGAAATTCTTCTACTTGAATTAGTTCTCCGTTAAACCGAAGGATATTCCCACTTTTTACGTCTGATGCTTTTGCCATTTCATTTGAAATTGTGTCCGACCGTTTGGACCCTTTTTCGTGCCGCAAAGGTAAAGACTATTTATGGATTCTACAATAGTAATTTAAAAAAATATTTTATTTCTTGTTTTTCTTCGTTTAAACGCCATTCAGGGTAGATGACAAATATAAAAAAACGTTATTTATAATCCGTGATCTGGATCAAATGCTGACAAAACGAATACTCAACTTCCTGATTTGACCCTAAGATGACTAATCTTTTCTCAGTAAAATTGTCAATCAGGTCCAAATACCAACGCACTCCCTGCTGGTCAAGATTGGAAGTTGGCTCATCTAATAAAAGGATTGGGGTGTCTGCACAGAAAGCAAGGGCCAGCTTGGTCCGCTGTTTCATACCTGAAGAGAAGTATTTTAAAGCCTTGTCCTGCGACTTTGCAAGCCCGAGCAGCTCCAACACTGCATCTTTGCTCATATCGTTGTACAGCCCTTTAAATTTGAAATGGAAGTCTATGGTCTCTTCCAGTGTAAACTCTTCTATGAGGTCCAGGTATGGGGCAGCAAAACTCAGGTGTCTGTAAATGTCCTCAACGGGTACTGTTTTTTCTCCCTGATAGCTTATTGCTCCTTCCGAAGGGGATAAACTACCAAGGATTAAACTCAATAAGGTCGATTTGCCTGAACCATTCGGGCCCAGGATGGCATATTTTCCGGGAGCCTGGAAATCATAATCGAAATTTCGAAAAATCCACTCCTGATTAAACCTTCTCCCGGCCTTATTTAAGCTGATTTTCATTCATTCTCAATTAACTTCCTGAACCGAAGCCTTTCATCACACCACGGTTTGAGTTCCTGATGAAATCTACAATCTCATCACGGATTTCCGTTGGTGCAAATTCTGCTTCAATCATATCCAGGGCTTTAGTTACATTGTTATGCTTTACAAACAAAACCCTGTAAATCTCCTGAATTTCATTGATCTTCTCGGAAGAGAAACCTCTTCTTCTTAAGCCAACAGAATTGATTCCGGCATAAGAAAGTGGTTCACGGGCAGCTTTTACATATGGAGGAACATCTTTTCTTACCAATGAACCACCGGTTACAAAGGCATGAGATCCAACTTTTACAAATTGGTGAATCGCTACCAGACCAGCCAGTACGACATAGTTCCCAATAGTGATGTGTCCTGCAAGGGTGGTACTATTCGAAAAGATACAATGGTCACCCACTTCACAATCATGTGCAATATGTGAATAAGCCTGGATCAGGCAGTTACTGCCGATCACTGTCTTCCACTTATCTTTTGTACCCCTGTTTATGGTTACACATTCTCTGATCGTGGTATTGTCACCGATCTCTGCAGTAGTTACTTCCCCTGCAAATTTCAAATCCTGGGGAACACCTGAGATCACTGATCCGGGGAAAACCCGGCAGTTTTTACCGATCCTGGCACCATCCATGATGACAACATTTGACCCGATCCAGGTCCCTTCCCCAATTTCCACATCCTTGTGTATCACTGCAAAAGGCTCAATTACTACATTATCGGCAATTTTTGCCTGCGGATGTATATACGCTAAGGGTTGTATCATGATACGGTTTCGCTTTCTTTAACTTTTACAATTTGGGCCATCATTTCTGCTTCCACAACAACTTTTCCTCCCACCATTCCTACACCTTTCATTTGCGCAATGCCTCTTCTGATTGGCTCCATCAAGTCACATCTGAAAACGATGGTATCACCAGGTAATACCTGCGCCCTGAAGCGCACATTATCTATTTTCAAGAATAAAGTCAGGTAATTTCTTGGATCAGAAACCGTACTTAAAACTAAGATACCGCCTGTCTGAGCCATGGCTTCAATCTGAATCACTCCAGGAAAAACCGGGGCACCAGGAAAATGACCCTTGAAAAATTCTTCGTTCATGGTTACATTTTTAACGCCTACAACGTGTGTTTTAGACAGTTCTAAAATTTTATCAATGAACAAAAATGGTTGTCTGTGCGGCAGGATCTCCATAATCTGGACCACATCATAAAGTGGTTTTACAGATGGATCATAAACATGCTGTACTTTTTTATTTTTTTCTTTTTTGATTGCTGCTTTGATCTTTTTAGCAAAGGCTACATTCGCAGCATGCCCCGGACGGGCAGCCATGATATGTCCTTTTAAGTGAACTCCTACCAGGGCAAGGTCACCGATCATATCCAATAATTTATGTCTGGCAGGCTCATTTTGATACCGCAGCTCCATATTATTCAAAATTCCCTGAGGAGCAACTTCCATTGCACTCCGGTTAAAGATTTTTGCCAGGTGATCCAGCTCTTCTTTCGTCACTTCTTTATCTACGATCACAATGGCATTATTCAGATCCCCACCTTTAATCAGGTTGTTCTGAAGTTGATATTCCAGTTCATGAAGGAAGCAAAAAGTCCGGCAGGAAGCAATTTCTTTTTTAAACTCCGCAATGCTGGAAATACCGGCATGCTGACTTCCCAATACCGGAGAATTATAATCGATCATACAGGTAAACCTGTAATCATCTAAAGGCATTGCCACAATTTCGACTTTCCGGTCAGGTTCAGTATAGGTAATGTTATGAGGGATTTGAAAATACTCCCTGTCTACCTCCTGTTGCTCCAGACCTGCACTTTCCAATGCCTCCATAAATAAAACAGCACTACCATCCATAATAGGTGTTTCCGGCCCGTCAAGTTTCATCAACACGTTATCCAGGTCCATTCCGACCAATGAAGCCATCACGTGTTCTACCGTGCTGATACTCGCTCCATTCTGAGTAATCGTTGTTCCTCTTGCAGTATCTGTAACATTGTCACAATCAGCATCAACAATCGGGCTTCCAGGCAAATCCGTCCTCTGAAATTTAAATCCGTGATTTTCTGGTGCCGGACAAAAAGTAAGCGTCACATTCGCCCCGGTATGAAGGCCTACACCCTGTACTGAAACTTCGCTCTTTATAGTTTTTTGCTTAACATTCATTATTTTGCTATTGTACTGTTTTGTTCAATTATTGCTTTTAGTTCTGAGATTGTTTGCTCTAATGCCCCGATCCGCTTTTCAACGGCTGGCAATTGTTTAAATATCACTGAAGCCCGCATCCAGTCCCTTAAAGGCTGTGCAGGACTACCATGCCATTGCTTGTTTTCTTCAGATGTATTGAAGTTTATCCCTGCCTGAGCACCAATCTGGGTCCCTTTTGCCAGGCTAAGGTGACCTGCGATCCCTACCTGTCCGCCAACCACAGAGTTCTCGCCAAGCCTTGTGCTTCCGGAGATTCCTGTCTGCGCAGCAACAACGGTATGCGCACCAACATCTACGTTATGTGCAATCTGAATCAGGTTGTCCAGTTTGACCCCTTTTCTGATAAAGGTAGAGCCCATAGTTGCTCTGTCAATCGTGGTATTCGCACCGATTTCCACATCATCTTCAATCACAACGTTTCCGATCTGTGCGATTTTTGAATAGGTTCCATCTGGTTGTGGCGCAAAACCAAAACCATCACTGCCGATTACCGTATTGGAATGGATATTAATATTGTTCCCCATCACCGTCCTGTTATAAATCTTTACGCCAGGAAAAACCAGGCAGTTGTCTCCGATCTGACTGTCAGCACCCACAAACACCTGCGACTGAATTTTGGTTCCATCACCAATAACTACATTTTCACAGATATAGCTAAAGGCACCAATAAATACATTTTTGCCGATTTTTGCTGAAGGATGGATAAAACTGGGCTGTTCAATTCCAGACTGAACATTCATTTGGTTCACTACCTCATTGTACTTTTCCAATAAAACAGAAAAAGCGCTGTATGGATCCGCGACTTTAATCAGGGTGCTTTCAACAGCCTCAGCAGGAAAAAAATCGTTTCCTACAATAACAATTGAGGCTTTGGTGGAATATAAATAGCTTTCGTATTTTCGATTAGACAAAAAACATAAAGACCCAGCAGTACCATTTTCTATCTTAGAAAGTTCTGTTACTTTAGCGTTTTCATCGCCTTCAATGGTGCCATCTATAAATTCGCTTATCTGCTTGGCAGTAAATTGCATCGTACAAAGTTAAGTGTTAAATTGATATGAACAAATAAACCTATTTAGGTTATCATCCAATCATTAGATCAATGTAGAATCTAAAAACGGGATTAAAAGTTAATTATTTTGTTAAAAAATGCTAAATTATTCGGGGATAGCATAGTATGTGTTTGGTTACAGTCTTATCTAAGGATTCTAAGTTAGATAAATCTGATGCTTTTGCAATATCTATAATTGTGTTGTTTTTCAGTAAAATGTTGATATTCCCGCTTCCCGCGTTGTATGCACGGTTTTCGATCACATCGGTAAAAACAAAATAAGACACTTCATTTACACTTAGCTTCATCAGATCAGCAGTATTTTCCCTGATCCTCTGCAATCTGCCCTCATCAGGTGCTTCTGAACTGATCTCCACTTTATAAAGATTACGGCGGATAAACATCTGGCAAAGTTGAGCCAGGATGCGGTCCGGATGATCTGCCCAGACTTTTACTGAAGCAAAAATGTCCTGATCATCCAGTTTGGAAAACTGGGCCAAATGAATATCCGAGCTGAAAAACTCGGCTTCTTTCACCTCATTTGTCAGAAAATGCTGCAGCGCCGGGGTTGCAAAAAGCACCTCTCCATGTCCGGAAAGCTCTTTTGCCCGCTCCAGAATTTTGACCAGCAGGTATTCCCCTGCAACAACAGTTTTATGCAGATACACTTGCCAGTACATTAACCGTCTGGCAATCAGAAAATTTTCAATGGAATAAATCCCTTTTTCTTCAATCACCAGCTGATCATCCAGCACATTGAACATTTTTATAATCCGGTCAAAGCTAATGACACCCTCACTGACCCCGGTAAAGAAACTATCCCGGTTCAGGTAATCCATACGGTCCAGGTCCAGCTGCCCGGAAACCAGTTGCGCAAGGAATTTTTTATGATAATCACCTTTAAAGATATTGATTGCAGCACTTAGCCTCCCTCCAAATTCAACATTTAGCTTCTCCATCATCAGCATGGAAATGTCTTCATGTTTAATCCCGTTAACCAGGGTATGCTCCAATGCATGAGAAAAAGGACCATGCCCGATATCATGCAAAAGAATGGCGATAGTGGCCGCCTCCTCTTCTTCTTTACTCACCGAATGGCCTTTACTTCTAAGGACTTCAATGGCCAGACTCATTAAATGCATCGCACCTAAGGCATGATGAAACCTGGTGTGCAAGGCTCCCGGGTATACCAGATGGGTCATACCTAACTGCTTTATATACCTTAACCGCTGAAAGTAGGGATGTGAAATCAGATCAAATACTATTTCAGAGGGGATATTAATGAAGCCATATACGGGATCATTTATGATTTTCTTTTTGTTCAATCCTTAAAAATAAATTATACGGTACAAAAATTGCTATTTTTATCCATACTAAGAAAGGTAACTTTCTTTTTTAAAAGATTAATTTACATTATACAAATACAATAATGCAGGAAACCAAAATTTTATGGGCCGACGATGAGATTAACTTATTAAAACCACATATACTACTACTGAATGAAAAAGGATACCATGTTACCACCTTCACAAATGGTAATGATGCCCTTGAAGCCTTTGGTAAAGAGCATTTTGACCTGGTATTCCTTGACGAGAATATGCCAGGCCTGACTGGTCTGGAAACCCTTACTGCGATCAAAAATATAAGGAACGATGTCCCTGTTGTCCTGATCACTAAAAGTGAAGAAGAGAATTTAATGGAGGATGCCATCGGATCTAAAATTGACGACTATCTGATCAAACCAGTGAACCCAAAACAGGTTTTACTGACCATTAAAAAGATCATTGACAACAAACGTTTAGTCAGCGAAAAGACATCTATGGCTTATCAGCAGGATTTCCGACGCCTGGGAATGACACTCAACGACAAGCTCAGCTACGAGGAATGGGTTGAGGTATATAAAAAGCTTGTTTTCTGGGAGTTAGAGCTTGAAAAGCTAGACGACCCCCAGATGCATGAAATTCTGACCATGCAAAAATCAGAGGCCAATGCACAGTTCTCGAAATTCATCGAAGACAACTACCTGAGCTGGGTAAATGGTAAAGGAAAAGCGCCTTTACTTTCGAATGAACTCCTTAAGAAAAAAGCATTTCCACTGATCAACGGAAATAATACCCCGGTATTTTTCATCCTCATTGACAATTTAAGGTATGACCAATGGCGGATCATCAATCCCCTGATTACCGAGCATTTCCGGTTGGAAGAAGAAGACACCTATTCCAGTATTCTCCCTACCGCAACTCAATATGCGAGAAATGCGATCTTTTCCGGACTAATGCCTTTGGAAATGGAGAAACGATTCCCCGGACTATGGCAGAATGACGATGACGAGGGAGGTAAAAACATGCATGAGAGTGCCTTTTTGGCAGACCAGATCAAAAGAAGCTTACGTAAGGACTGTAAATTCAGTTACAATAAAATCCTGACCTATGATGATGGGAAGGCCCTGAATGACCAGATCAATAACCTGCTTCAAAATGACTTTAATGCCATTGTATATAACTTCGTAGACATGCTTTCTCATGCCAGAACAGATATGCAGATGATCCGTGAGCTGGCCAATGACGATGCCGCTTACCGTTCTTTAACCCTTTCCTGGTTTGAGCATTCTCCTTTAATGGAATTACTGAAAAAGATCGCTCAGAAAAAAGTGAAGCTGGTCATTACCACCGACCATGGGACCATCAGGGTAAAACACCCAAGTAAAGTGATCGGCGACAGAAATACCAATACCAATCTGCGCTATAAACAAGGCAGAAATCTAAACTACAATGCCAAAGAAGTGTTCTTAATTAAAAACCCTCATGAGGCACAGTTACCAAAGATCAATATCAGCTCGAATTATATCTTTGCAAAAGAAGACCGTTATTTTGTCTATCAGAACAACTATAATCAGTTTGTAAATTACTATAATGAGACTTTCCAGCATGGAGGGATCTCTCTGGAAGAAATGATCATTCCTGTGGCTACTTATAGCTCCAGGTAGAAAAAATTTACCAGATGAGGCCATCAACAAGCTTCGTCTGGTTTTAGAAAATTATAAAATAACATATTACTCTTTTGATGAACATTGAGGTTAATCACTTAGCAGACCTGGATCAGGCCGCTATCGATGTGCTGGCATTTGCTCCAGACGAACGCATCTTTATCTTTGAAGGTGAGATGGGTGCAGGAAAAACGACCTTTATAAAGGTTTTAGCCAAAGCCCTTGGGGTAACAGAAGTGGTATCCAGTCCTACATTTTCCATTGTGAACGAATATGAAGGAAAAGAAAGGAACATTTATCATTTTGACTTTTACAGAATCAAAAACCTGCAGGAAGCTTACGATATTGGCTATGAGGAATACTTCTGGTCGGACCATATTTGTCTGATAGAATGGCCTGAAAAAGTACAGGAACTACTCCCCGACCATTATGTCAAAATTGAAATTACCACCATCGGAGAAAATGAAAGAGTTCTGTCAATTTCCAAAATATAAATTCCAAATGTGCTTATTTTCAGGTATTTTGCTTAATTTCAATCCAAATATCAATAAATAAAATGGCTACAGGATTACGTGAAGGAATGGCCTCTATCGCTCAAAAAGGGCTTATACAGCCAAAAGAGACCTTGTCAGAAACAAATAAAAAAAACAACAGTCTGTACATTGGCATTCCTAAAGAGATTTCCTTTCAGGAGAATAGAATTGCATTAACCCCGCTGTCTGTGGCCTTGTTGATCAACAATGGTCATCGGGTAATTATTGAAAGCGGAGCAGGTGTCGGTGCTAATTTTTCCGACAACGACTATAGTGAACAGGGGGCAACCATTTCCTTTCATAAAAAAGAGGTATTTGAAGCAGACATCCTGGTAAAAATCGCTCCCCCTACTTTGGAGGAGATCGGGATGATGCACAAAGGACAGACCCTCATCTCAGCGCTTCAGATGGGAGGCCTTAAAGAAAATTACCTCAAAGCCTTACTGAATAAAAAAATCAATGCCCTGTGTTTTGAAAACCTTCGTGACGAAGGAGGTATTTTAAGCGTAGTCCGTGCGATGAGTGAAATTGTCGGCGCAACGTCAATTTTTATTGCAGCAGAATATTTAAGTACAGCGACCGGAGGAAAAGGATTGATGCTTGGCGGCTTCACCGGAGTCCCACCAACCGAAATTGTCATTTTAGGGGCCGGAACGGTCGGAGAATACGCCGCGCGTACGGCATTATCTCTGGGTGCGGAAGTAAAAGTGTTCGATAGCTCTATCTATCGCCTTAGAAGGCTCCAAAATAACTTAGGGAGCAGGGTGTTCACTTCGGTGATGCAACCTATCGTTTTAGGCAAGGCAATTACCACTTGCGACGTGGTGATCGGAGCCATCCGTGCAACACATGGCAGAAGTCCATGTATTGTCATGGAAGAAACAGTCGCCAGAATGAAACCCAACTCAGTGGTCATTGATGTGAGCATTGATCAGGGCGGATGTTTTGAAACTTCTGAAGTGACCAACCATAGTAACCCGGTTTTCCGAAAACATGAGGTGATCCACTATTGTGTTCCGAATATTGCTTCGAGAGTTCCTCGTACTGCTTCTTATGCACTGACCAATATTTTTGCACCCATCCTGCTGGACATCGGAGATATGGGTGGACTGATGGGGGTGGTCTGGAGCAAGCCCGGAATCCGGGAAGCATTGTACATCTATCAGGGACACCTTACGAATAAAGACCTGGCCAACATGTTTAACCTTCCATATAAGGACATTGAACTTCTGGTGGTTTCTAATCAATAAATCACCATGATCAAATCCCTTTTGTTGTTTTTACTCTGTTTCGGCTTTGTCTCTCTTTCTGCACAACATAAAAAAGTCCCGTCCGCCGCTATAAAAGTGATCCGTGACTATGATGTTTATCTGAAGAGCTGTGAGGAGAACCCGGGAAATGCGCTTCTGGAGCTTAAAAAAGAAATACCGGATCTCGTTTTAGATATCCGGTATGCCACGACCAACAACTTCATGAAGCTTGCCGTGTATAAACAGGCCCGGGCTTTTGCAAGAAAACCGGTCACCAATCAGCTAAAGCGCATCCAGAAAGAATTACGCAAAAAGGGTTATGGTCTGAAGATTTACGATAGTTACCGTCCCTACACTGCAACAAAGACCTTGTACGTTAAAGCCTCTGACAAAAATTTCGTCGCCAATCCGAAACAGGGATCAAGACATAACCGGGGCTGTGCAGTAGACCTGAGCCTGATTTACCTGAAAACAGGTAAAGATGTTCCTATGCCTACGCCATACGACAGCTTCTCCGCAAAAGCTGCTGCAGCTTATCCAGATCTTCCTGAATCCATTAAGAAAAACAGGGATTTGCTGATCCGGGTGATGGAAACGCATGGATTTAAAGTCCTCCACAATGAATGGTGGCACTTTGATTTTAAGGGTTGGAAGAACTACGACCTGATGGACATTCCCTTCGAAAAACTATAGCTTCCCGTAGTGCCTGTCTTTCACCACCACCTCGTTTCCTTTAATTTCCATAAGAAAAATATAGCTATACTCTTCTTCTGAAATCTCTTTTACGGATGATGAGCCTCCAAACGCAGCAATAATACCTAAAATCCGATTTGAATGCCCGCAAATCACCACGTTCTTTCCTTTATAATGGGTCAGGATGGTATCAGCCAAAGCCTTGTTGTTTTTTGAATCGTAAAGCTTTACCGGCAATTTCATTCGTGTCGCCAGCGGAGCCAGGGTCTCTTTAGTTCTTTTATAATCTGTGCTGAATAAGGCGCTGATCTTCTTTCCTTTCAGGTATTTCTCCAGAGCCACTGCTCTTTCCTTTCCGGCAACGGTTAGTTCAGGATCTTTCGCTGTTGGATCCTCCAGGTTCTTTTCGCCATGTCTGACGATCCAAATCCTGGTAGTTTCCTGTGCCCGCAGGCTTTGTACCGCACAAAAAATCAAAAAAACAAATAAAATACGCTTCATATTGATGAGATTAACTGGTTAATGTTTTCTTTAGTGTGCCAACTGCTCAATACCACCCTATTGATCGCCTGGCTATTGGGATCCGGATAAGGAAAAGAAGAAATCGAGATCTCTTTTTCCATCAGCCGGTCAAACATTTTCTCATCCGGATGGTGAAATACAGGAAATCCGGCTATATGTTTCCAATCCGAATTAATCTCCCTGGCAAAATAGCTGATTAATGCCATTAGTTTCTCCTGTTCTTCTTTATAAATATCTGCTGACTGCATAAAAGCAAATAGCCCTGCAGCAGCGGGTGGAGAAGCGCCCAGAAATTCATTACAGCTTTTTAGTGCTTTGATCACTTTTTCAGTCCCCAGGATAATCCCTGCATCCAGCCCCAACGCTTTGGCCATAGAAGCAACCACTATCACCTCCACCTGATTTGTTTTGGGGATCAGGTTAAAAATGCCTCTTCCTCTATCCAAAATACCTATTCCATGAGAATCATCCACGATTAAAACCACCTTTTTTCCAGGAAGGATTTCTTTGATAAAGGAAAAATCGTAGTGTTCAGGGAACAGATTGTTCAAAGAATTGCTGATCAATACCCAATCCTGCTGGTCACTATTGTTGATCCGGTTCAGGCTTTCTGTTGCCCACTGAGAGAAACTTCCCTTACTTGCCGGCTTCTGAGCTGTCCAAAGTGCCGGATGCGTTTCCGGCGCATATAACACCCGTTCAGGAGTAGAAAAAAAACGGACCGTCAGCTGAGCGGCAAGATAACCACTCGAACTGATGAGTGCTGCATCAGCTCCAAATTGCGCCGCAGCGTACTTTTCCGCTTCATCGTACAAGCCCAGTTGAATATTGTTATTTCGGCTGGTTCCGTTGTTCAGTCCAAATTTCCGGATCCCTTCAAGGTAGAACTTCAGAAAATCAGGATGTTGCGGGATTCCAAGATAAGCCGTCCCACCAAAATAGAGATATGGCTTTCCTTCCAATAAGATATTGGCGGAGAAAGGGCTATTCAGTTTAAAACTTTTCATGCACTCCCATTATAATCCTACCTATTTCGTTTCTGATTTTGCTTACCGGAGCGACAAAGTTGTTATTCATAAAGGAATAAATATATAGTTTTCCTTTTTTTGTCAGGATATATCCACTTTGGTTGTGAACATTCGATAAGGTCCCTGTTTTTCCAAAAACGAAGGGCGTATCTGTTTTTGGATAAGCATTTTTAAGGGTTCCCGATTTTCCCCCTGCGGGTAACAGATCAAAAAGTCGACCCCGGTCATTTACGTTTTTATAAATCAAGTCCAAAACCACCACCATATCTCTCGGTGTAAATAAGTTCATTCTTGATAAGCCAGAGCCGTCTACCCAGACTGCAGAATCCGGCAAATCCGACAAATAGGTCTTCAATACATATTGAATCGTCTTTTCTGTACTCAGTTCCTCTCCCAATTGATCCGAACAAACCAGTAAAAGCTGCTCTGCAATAAAGTTGTCACTGGGCTGCAGCATCGCCTTCAGCAAGGGATCCTTCGGCACATTATAAATCGTACGGGCATTTTCCGGCATTTTCATTTCAACTAAACCTACTGGTTTGTGCAGCGTATCAGAAAGTAATGTTAAAGTGGTAGAAAGGCTGAGTTTGTAAGGAATTTCCTGCGAGAATCCTTCCGGGATGCTTCCCTGAGGATAATGGAAGCTATTTTCCCCTGATTTTCTAAGGACATTAAAGGGTTTTTGAGTCCGGCCGCTGTCGACCACAAAACAGGCCTGAAAAGATTTAGGCAAGATTTGCAACTTCCCCTGCTTTGCCCTCACGCTGACCAGGTTATCCATCATGGGGAATTCATTGATTTCTGCCTGATAATAATCGTTATAATCGTCCCAGGACCATCCTTTACCATAAAAGGGCTCCTGATGTCTACCCGATGCAAGAAAAAGCTTCCGGTTCGTTGTTTTCAAAAATTGCCAGGCATTTCCCTGCTTCAATCTGCTTTGCAAAAAAGAAGGATCCCCGGTTCCCCAAAAGATCAAAGAATCATTCCTTTCTATATAACGAAGAGAAGGAATGGAGTCCCCGAGCATTTTTAAGGCTGCATAAAAAGTAAACAGCTTTGTATTGGAGGCAGGAATAAAATATTGATCCCCGTTTTCTTCAAATACCGGGACACCTTTAACAGGATCGTATAAAACAAACCCGACATGATGATCCTTTAAAATTTCCGACTGCTTAAAGTCGCGGTTAAGCTTTGTAGAAAGTCGTTTTTCAATGGAACAGGAACTGAATAAAAGGCCTCCCAGCACCAAATAAATGACCATCCTGCCTTTATTAAAAATATAACTTTTGTTTTTATCCTTAACCATCTCCATACTGAGCACTAATTTATTAAATTAGTTCAATGAAACCGTTGACGAGTGCTATAAAGTTGAGCTATTTAAAGACCTTTTTGATCTTTATGGCGTTTATGCTGATATTCCATACCGGGAATGCCCAGTCTTTCCAGTTCAGCGGCACACGACAAAAAGATGTGGTCAACTTTACATTGATTAAAAACCTGATCATTATTCCGGTATATATCAATGAAAAAGGCCCCTTTAATTTCATTCTGGATACCGGAGTCGGCCCGATGATCATTTCCGACCCCAGCCTTGCCGACAGCCTCAAGATCAAAGACCTGCGAACGATAAAAATCGCCGGCTTGGGAAAAGGCAATGAAATCGAGGCTTTTGTTTCCAGATCGATCTCCGCAACTGTGGGTAAATCCTTTATTGATCAGATCCCAACGGCAATCCTCAAAGAGGATCTTTTCAGGCTGTCAAGCTATGTAGGCATGCCCATTCATGGTCTGTTGGGCTATCACTTCTTTAAAAGCTTTATTGTAGAGATCAAATATTCTTCAAAAAGGATGATATTTTTTGTCCCTGAGCTGAACAGAAAAATCAAAGGCGAGCGCGTTCCCCTGGAAATGATCAATGATAAACCTTATGCCTTGATCAATATTGAATCTTCCGAACTTGGTAAGCTTCCGCTCAAAGTATTGATAGACAATGGGGCCAGTCATGCGGTTTCCCTGGAAATTCTCAATGAAAAACCTTTTCCGGTACCGGGGGCTTCCATTCCTGCAAACCTGGGCATGGGGCTGGGTGGTCCCATCAGCGGAAATATCGGACGCATCCCTTCCTTAAAAATCGGAACATTTGAATTGAAAAAAGTCCTCACTTCCTTTCCAAAATACGATGAGGTTGCAGGTAAAATTTTATTGAAGGACCGGAACGGAAATCTTGGTGCCGACATACTCAGCAGGTTTGATATTGTGTTCGACTATGCAGACAATAGCATGTATCTGAGGCGAAACAGCAATTTTAAACGCCCTTTCGAGCACGATATGGCCGGGATGGAAGTTTATGCTGACGGACCTAACATTGACCATTATTTCATTAGCAGGATCGAGCCGGGCTCGCCGGCAGAAATTAGTGGCCTGGAGCCCGAAGATGAGATTGCTTACCTCAATTTTGTTCCGGTAACCACCTACACCCTTACCGAGATCAACCGAATTCTAAGGGCTGGAGATGGGAAAAGTGTCATTATCACCATATTGAGAAAGGGTCAGCTTCACATAAAACTGTTAAAACTTAAACAAAGAATATAAACTCTCCCGATTCTTATACCTTTGTCTTTCAGTAGTTAATCCGATACCATTATTTTTTCTGCATGCCTAAAAAGTTCATTTTTATCCTTGCAATTGCGTTCAGCTTTTGCCTTAGTTGTAATTCCGTATCCAGAGAGGAGCAAAGAAAAAGCACCCGAACCTTATCCTTTGAATCCATTAAAGGCATCAAATATTACGAAGTCAAACGCCGGTTCAGCACTGGCCTGTCCTTTAACGAGATCGGCTTTCAGCAGGAACCAAGCTGGATCATTCAATTTCATTCCAATGATTCCATTTTAGCTTATAGTCCTCAGAAACTGAAAATGCAGGGCTTTCACTTGCATTATGATCATGGAGATGTCTATAATTTCGCAAAAGAATGGTTCAGAATCAAAAAAATCAGCAAAGACAGCGTATTGATGCAGCGCCTGCAGCTAACCGGAAGGGAAATTGCCAAAGACATTCGCTCTGATGTCAACATCACTTACTATTCGCAGGACTATATTGAAAAAACGTTAAAAACGACAGCAGAACAACTGCAAAGGCCAAGCCGGGCGGACAGCCTTTATATCCGGCAACTTTCAGAACGGTCCAACCGGAACCCGCATAACCGGGACAGTGCTTTTGCGGGCCGTCAGCCTGTTTCTTTCCTTCCATTGAGTGATATGATCAGCGCAGAGAAAATAAACACGGTAGACAAGCTGATTGGGAAAACAGAAGCCTATGATTACCTCTTTCCAAGGTACAGGATCCACATCAGCCGGGCTTACGCCGATTTCGGATATGATTTTTCAGTGGTCGTGGATGCCAAAGGAAAAATACACCTGGGGACTTTCCGATCGGCCCTTCCGGAAAACTACGAACCCCGTAAAAAAACACTCGAAGCCATCATCAACGTTTACCTGCAGAATCTTTTAAAAGTTACCCCGGGAAAGACACTTGGGATTCCTCATTCCAGTGAAATTAACCTTTCATTATCAGGCAGAAAGGGGACAAAATGACCGCTTACAAATTTATATTTACCAAAAAATGAAGCATTTGTATATTATTAAAAATATTCCGTATCTTGCACACTTAATTTATTAATAAATAATACAATGCAAGAAGGAACAGTAAAATTTTTTAATGTAACTAAAGGTTTCGGATTCATCATTCCAGCTAACGGAGATAGCGAAATTTTTGTACATTCAACAGGCCTTATCGATGAAATTCGTGAAAACGACAAAGTTGAATACGATGTTGAAAGCGGTAAAAAAGGGTTGAATGCGATTAATGTTAAAGTAATCTAGATTATTAAAAACATAATTGTACAGCATCGCGGACAACCGCGATGCTTTTTTGTTTAATAAGGAATTATTTTCTGGACTTAATCGTCTCAAATAACAGCTCTGGCTCATTGGTGGTGATAAACTCCACCTCATTGTCCAAAAGCCAGTTCATCTCATCTACGGTGTTCACCGTCCAGGCATTGAGTGTCAGCCCCAATTCTTTTGATTTTGCAAACCAATCCCCTTTTTTGTAAACTGAAAAGTGGTAATCTGCTCCGTAAAAGTGGTCTTCTTTCATTTTTTCCAGAGAAACATCCCCATTGAGATAAGCAACATTGGCCTTTGGCTGTAATACCAGGACCTCTTTAAGGATGTCATAACTAAAACTGATGTAATCCACCCAATGTTCTGCCTTCAGCGCTTTTACCAGGTCTACACTTTTTTTGGTCATCTGTAAATCACGTGCTGTACTGATTTTTGAGGGCTTTAACTCCAGAATCAACTTTGTTTTCTTTTGTTTCATCCCTTCTTTCAAATAGGCTTCTAAGGTAGGGATCTGCTCTCCGTTAGTCATCTTCTTTTCGAGCAATTGGGAGTAGGTAGAACCGGGAATGGACATCCCCAAAAATTCCGGGTCATGATTAATGACCAGAACACTATCTGAAGTCATGTGAACATCAAATTCAGAACCATAGCAGCCCAGCCTTACTGCTTCTTTCAACGATGCGATAGAATTCTCGGGCAGACCTTTCTTTTTCCAGGCCCCGCGGTGTGCGATTACCTTATTTTTATTCCAGGAAGAGGTGCTTTCCATAGGCTCATTTTTTAATCCGCTGGTAGAAACGATAGCCATCATCGTAATGGCCAGAATGGAGTTAGTCATGGTCGTAATTTTTAAGATTTCATACAAAAAACGCCATACCAGCGTTAATTTAATACTATTATATCGTTAATTTTATCAAAACCCATATTCATTCTTTACCTTTAAGATTCAGCTGGCTTTTTAATGAACGACAATTACGGGCTTTTAATTTCAAAAGTGAATGAATTTACGCAAAAGTTTTACCTCAATAAACTCTTGCGTGGAAGTATTTATGCTGCCGCAGTATTGTTGGCATTGTACCTTTTTCTGTTTCTGTTTGTCTATTATGCCCATCCGGGAACTACAGTAAAAACGATCCTCTTTTTTGCCTCTCTTGCGGTTTCAGTTTTCATTATTGGAATCTGGATCATCATCCCGGCGCTCTCCTATTTCAAACTCAGTAAAAACCTCAGCATTGAACAAGCCGCCACACTGATCGGGGAGCATTTTTTCAATGTTAAAGATAAACTGTTGAATACCCTTCAGCTAAAGGCCCTTGCGGATAAAAATCCGGAAAGCAATATGCTGATCATGGCTGGAATAGATCAGAAGATCCAGGAGTTAAAGCCGATTCCCTTTACCAGTGCCATTCAGCTCAATGAAAACAGAAAGTACCTGAAATATTTTCTGGCTCCCCTATCTGTTATCGTCCTGATCGCTGTTATTGCCCCTTCAATTTTAAAGGAAGGAACCAATAATTTTGTGCAGTACAACAAAGAAATTTTACCGAAAGCGCCATTTAACTTTGAACTGCTAAATCAGCGCTTATTGAGTTCTCAGGGCGATGACCTGACTTTAAAGCTAAAACTTACCGGAAATGAGATCCCTCAGGAAGTGTATATTTCTGATGGTCTGAACACTTACAAATTAGAAAAGGAAAACAACAGCCGCTTTCAATACACCTTCAAGAACCTTCAGAAAAACAAAGAAATCCGTTTTTCTGCCGGGGGATTCAGCTCTGTCCCTTACCTCATTGAAGTAAAGCCAAGGCCTTCTGTGATCGGGATGACTGCCCACCTGCGTTATCCGGCATACCTTGGCAAGAAAGAAGAAGTGATTTCCAATGCCGGCGACTTGCTTTTACCTCAGGGGACTGTGGTGACCTGGTCATTAAAAACAGAAAACAGTGACCAGCTCCTCTTCATGCTGGGACAGCAATCCCACCTGCTGTCTGCCCGGAATAATACTTTCGAATTCAGCAGCAGGATCCTGAAAAATACAGATTACCGGGTAAGCCCAAAAAACAAGTATATCAACAGCAAAGACTCTCTCGTTCACCAGATCGGTGTCATTGCGGATGAATATCCGAACATCTCTCTTACAGAGACCGCTGATTCTTTAAGTAGTAAAGCCCTCTATTTCTCCGGAAACATTTCAGATGACCATGGCTTTAGCGCGTTGAAATTCACTTATACGGTCTCTGAGAATGGCAAAATTAAAAGCAGGAGCAGTCAGTCTATTCCCGTAAAAAAGGCACAGCAGGAAAATGCATTCTTTCATTTCTGGAACCTCAGCCAGGCAGGAATTAAGCCCGGGCAACAGCTGGAGTATTATTTTGAAGTTTCAGACAATGATGGTGTAAATGGTCCCAAGACCACTAAATCTGCCATTAAAACATATGAGCTTCCTTCTCCGCAACAGGTGGCAGAGAAAATCAACCAGGGAAGTCAGGCCCTGAAGCAAAAGATGGAAAAAGCCATTAAGCTGGCCGGTACTGTTGAAAAGGAAAGTAAGAAGCTTGGAGAAACCCTCCTTGATAAAAAACAACTGAATTTCGACGATAAAAAACAAGTTCAGCAACTGCTGGACAAGCAAAAGCAGCTGGAAGAGGCCGTCAAAGAGATCAAAGAACTGAACGAAAAAAACAGTTTTGAAAAGGAAGAAAACAACGCATTAAAAGAAGAACTCATTGAAAAACAGAAAAAAATAGATGAGCTGTTTAACCATGTTCTGGACGAAAAAACCAAAGCTTTACTGGAAAAACTGCAGAATTTAATGGACCAGAACAATAAGGATCAGACGCAAGATGAGCTTTCCAAGATGCAGATGGATAATAAATCGCTGAAAAACGAACTCGACCGAATCCTGGAACTTTATAAACAACTGGAATTCGAGCAAAACCTTCAAAACAACATCGATCGTTTAAATGAGCTTTCTAAGGATCAAAAAGAGCTTTCAAAGCAAAGTAAAGATAAGAACAGCTCCATAAACGAATTGAAAAAACAGCAGGAAGAGCAACGTTCTGCCTTTGAAGAAATCAGAAAAGAACTGGATAAAATAAAGGAAAAAAACGAAGCACTGGAAAGGCCTAATCCTTTTCAGAATCCGGAAAAAGACGCGAAAGATATCCAGCAGCAACAAAAGGACAGTAAAGACAATCTGGATAAAAACAACCGTCAGAAAGCTGCAGAAAACCAGCAAAAAGCAGCTGAGCAAATGGAAGAAATGGCTAAAAAGATGAGCGATATGCAGCAACAGTCGGAGGAAATGGAAAACAACCTCAATGTACAGGAGCTGCGCCAATTGCTGGAAAATCTCTTAAAAACCTCTTTTGATCAGGAAAAAGTAATGCTTGACCTGAGAAAAATCAGCAGTAATGATCCGCTTTATACTTCCAATGTACAGAAGCAAAGGAGCATAAAAGACAATATGAAAACCATTGCCGACAGCCTGTTTTCATTGAGCAAAAGAGTCCCGCAGATCGAAAGTACAGTAAGCGAGGAAGTACAAAAGATCAATTTCAACATGGACAAAAGCCTGGAGAACCTTGGAGAACGGAATACCTCGGCTGCAAATAAGAACCAGCAATACACGATGACTTCCATCAACAACCTGTCGCTGATGCTGAATGAAGCCCTGGAACAGCTGCAAAAGATGAATAAGAATTCGAGTGGGAGTGGTAAGGGAAAGAAACAAAGCATGAAACAGTTGCAGCAAATGCAGCAACAACTGAATAACAACATGCAAAAGGCCCGCGAACAAATGCAAAAAAATGGCAACAAAGGCAGTGTTCCCAAAGGGCAGATGACGGAAGAATTTGCCAGGATGGCTCAGCAGCAGCAAATGATCAGAGAAGCATTGCAAAAGATCAACAGGGAAGACAATAAAGACGGAAAAGGTGGTCTGGGAAATCTGAATCAAATGATCAAAGACATGCAGTCGACAGAATCAGAACTGGTAAATAAGCGTCTGGAACAGGAAACGATGAACAGACAGAAAGATTTATTAACCAAATTACTGGACGCAGATCAGGCACAAAGGGAACAGGATCAGGATTCAAAAAGAGAAAGCAAAGCCGGAAAAGACCTGGCGCCTTCCTATCAAAAAATGCTGGATAAATTCAAGAAACTGCAACAAAACGAGACGGAATGGATTCAGAAATTACCTCCCAGCCTGAACTACTATTACAAAAATAAGATTGCAGAATATTTTAAATTGCTAAATTCGGCCCGATAATTCAATGATCATGAGCAAACCTGCAATTCATTTTTTCACCGAAGACCTTAGTTATACCCTTAAAAAGAAGACCATTCTTAAGGCCTGGATCAAGTCGGTCATAGAAAATGAGGGATATGCTTTACGGGAGCTGAACTTTATTCTATGCTCAGACGAATATTTACTGCGTATAAACCAACAATACCTGAATCATGACACGTATACCGACGTGATCACTTTTGATAACTCAGAAGAGCTTAAAATGATTGTTGGTGATATTTTTATCAGTCTGGAACGGATTCAGGAAAATGCAAAAGAATTTAAGCACACTGTTGCCGATGAATTATGCCGCGTAATGGCACATGGGACCTTACATCTGCTGGGTTATAAAGATAAGGGTAAGGCAGCAAAAACCCTCATGACGGAAAAAGAAGATTATTATCTGGCCACTTTGAAAAGCCAACAGCAATAGGTCCTTCGTCAGGTTTCATCTTATTTCTCTGATCATACAATCCCACTTCATGGCTGTTGATAGGAGTATACCGCCTGTTCGTCGAAGTTAATGCCATGATGGTCTAATGAATAACACTTCATTGAAACGTTTTCCATAAAACAGCGTCTTATGATCAAACCAATTCACCAAAACCGGATATCATGAAAACGACAATAAAAAAAATTATGATGGGCACTGTAGCAGTAGTCATCCTTACAGGAACAAAATTCGGAACAAAATCTGCAGAAAGAACCGCTCCTGTAATGCATGCGGTCAAGTAAGCTGACTTATTAATTCCCCTTACCTTAATCCCCCTACCCATTTCTTTTCATTTCAATTTGGCTAAAGAACACTAAACTAAAACCTTAGTTTAATACATCCCTGATTCTCTTTCACCTCAATTGCCCGCTTTGATCTGAATGCCCGTTTATATTCTACCTCAGCCTACATCCTGGCGACTGCAACTCTTAACTGACCTCTTCAGGAAACAACCCGGAGTGCTGCCGGCAATCACAAATCATAGGCTAAGCCCTCTCCGGTATCTCCCAAAAAAGTTCGGGAATGTCCAGCTTAACTGCCCTGATCAGATAAGGACCGGAGGAAGAACCAACATGGTCATGATTTGATAAAATACTTACATGTTCAATAGGCTCAACTATATACCAAAGAATTATTGCTTACTTTTGTAATAATTTCTTATCTAAAATATCGTTAAAAACAGACTTTGAGCACACTAATTGCAGCCGAAAACTTAGGCCATGCTTACCATGATGAATGGCTATTTAAAAATTTAACCCTGGGGATTCAGCCCGGACAGCGCGTAGCGTTGGTTGGTATAAATGGTGCAGGAAAAAGCACCTTATTGAAATTACTTGCCGAAAGGTTTTCTCCATTGGAAGGCAAAATTGTAAAGAACAAATCCGTTAAAATCGGATTCCTGGATCAGGAACCTTCCTTCCCTGACGGCTACTCAATAAGCGACTTTATCTTCTCTCTCGAAAACAAACAGCAACAGCTGATCAAAGAGTATGAAGAACTGATTGAAGATCCGAACCCGGATGAGAAAACATTAAACCGTTTGTATGAAGAACTCAGCGAGCATAACGCCTGGGAATATGAACACGAAATAAAAACGATTTTAAGCCGCATGGGAATCAATCATCTTCAACAGAAGATATCTACCCTATCCGGCGGGCAGAAGAAGCGTCTGGCGCTTGCTAAATTGCTGATAGAGGATCCTGAAATCTATGTATTGGATGAGCCAACGAATCACCTGGACATTGATACCATCGAATGGTTAGAAAAATTGCTGACTTCCGGCAACAAAACTATATTGTTAGTTACACACGACAGGTACTTCCTGGACAATGTATGTAATACCATCGTAGAGCTGGACAGGGGTAAAATCTACAATTATAATGGCAATTATGCCTACTTCCTGGAGAAGAAATCAGAGCGCGAGGCCGCAGACGAAAGCACCTTTCAAAAAAATAAGAATCTCCTGAAAAAGGAATTGGAGTGGATGAGAAGAATGCCTGCAGCACGTACAACTAAATCTCAGTCAAGAATTGATGCTTTTTATGATTTAGAGAGTAAAACAAAGCAAAGGTCTGATAATCAAAGTGTTACTTTAAATGTAAAGATGGCACGTCAGGGAAATAAGATCCTGGAACTAGACCATATCGGCCAGTCCTTTGATGAGAAAAATATCATTAATGATTTCTCCTACACTTTTAAGCGTGCCGACAGAATTGGTTTAGCCGGTAAAAATGGAACTGGAAAATCAACGCTATTGAATATCATCACGGGCTTCTTAACTCCTGAAAAGGGAAAAGTGAGTACTGGTGAAACTACCGTTTACGGATATTATAAACAAGGCGGTCTTGCTTTCAATGAAAAAGAAAGAGTAATTGATATTGTGAAATCTGATGCCGAATATATAAAAATGGCAGATGGTCAGACGATATCCGCATCGCAATTATTAACTCTGTTCCTCTTCCCTCCCAAGAAGCAACATGGCATGGTAGAGAAATTAAGTGGCGGAGAAAAAAAGCGGCTACACCTGATGAAGGTCTTAATGCAAAACCCGAATTTCCTAATTCTGGATGAGCCTACAAACGACCTTGACATTGATACATTAAATGTTCTTGAAGAATTCCTTGAGAATTTCCCTGGTGTATTAATTCTCGTTTCTCACGACAGGTACTTACTCGATAAAATGAGTGAGCAATTATTTATTATGGAAGGCAATGGAGAGGTGGCCATTTATAATGGTAACTATTCCGAATACAGGATTAGTTTAGAAACACAAAAGGATAAAGTTCCTGTAAAAGCTAAAGAAGCTCCTGTACAAACGACTCAGAGCAGCACCAAAAAATTAACATTTAAAGAGCAAAAAGAACTGGAAGATTCAGAAACAAAAATTGCTGAACTGGAAACAAAAATCCAGGAACTATCCAATGCCCTTTTAACAATTGATAGTGCAAACTATTTAGCCATTCAGGACACCTCAAAAAATATTGAAAAACTAAATGAAGAACTGGAACAGGTAACTGAACGCTGGTTGGAATTATCCGAAAAATAAATTCATCGTCTAAACCGTCCTTGGGTTTTTAGCTAAACCTTCAGGACGGTTTAAATAATCAGCCGCCTGCCAGCTTTCCAGCATTGATTCATCTCCGGCTTCTCCGAAAAAACATTTCAAACAAGAAATACGTTTAAATCGTCTCCGGATTAAAATCTAAATTATGATACTGGTGGATGAAGGGAAAATTTTAAACTGAATTTTCTTCGTTATCAAAAAAGAAAATCAAGGTATCCCCTACCCCAGCAGACAATTCAGGCGATCAAATAAAATCTCTTTTTTCAAAGATTCGCCAGAGCAAAAGAAATGGATTAAAAGCCTTTTACAAAAAGATGGGCTTTGCAAACAAAGCGACTGGAGTTTACTCCTCTCAACATAAAAAGATCAATTTTGATCTGATGACTGAAAAGCTAAATATTAAAGCGATCGTAAAAACAAATGCTTTTTTAGATTAGTAAAAACTTCATTTTTTTAAAGCAATTTTTAAAATCAGCCAGAACGGTCCATTTGGAAATTGCGATGTTCTTTTAATTATTGAAAATCAATTCCTTTTTTTAGGGCTGCTAGGTTTAGGAGATCAGTTAAAAGATTTCAACTCATGAAACCGTCATAAACATCCCGCTTACAAAAAGCACTGCTGATGAATTCATAATCGAGATGCCGGGTTAACGAGTTCCGGCTATGCTCAGGGAATTAAGATAAAGTCTGATAAAAATAATTGTATTCCAATGAAGCGATCATCAGCAGATCTTTTTACAAATAATGAATCCGGATCATGAATACCATAAAAAACAATAAATGTATCCTGATGAAACCAACATCACCAAACAATGCAAACAATAATGAACCAGGGCTTGAGTTCATTAAATACCCTTAGAAAAAATAAATATGTACTGATGAAACCATCATGATCTTACCGATCACACAACGAAATGAATACAAGATCATGATAGCTTCATAGCCGTTGAAAAACAAATGTATTCCAATGAAATAACAGAACGAATATTTAATCGTTCAATTGATACAAAACAACAAATTAAAAGAGCTCAAAATTAGCGCGTCTCCTCTAATAATTGACTAAATTTGACCATTGTTCCACGTGAAACAATTGGATTTAACAGAGCGCATGTAAAGCGTTCCACGTGGAACATAGATATAATGAGATATAAAAACACAGGTAATGTTTAAAGAATATGATGTTATAGTTGTAGGTGCCGGGCACGCTGGATGTGAAGCTGCCGCTGCCGCTGCCAATCTGGGATCTTCGGTATTGCTGATCACCATGAATATGGAAACCATCGCACAGATGAGTTGCAACCCTGCAATGGGCGGTGTTGCGAAAGGTCAGATTGTGAGAGAAATTGATGCAATGGGTGGGTACTCCGGAATCATCAGCGACAAGACTACACTACAATTTAGAATGCTTAACCTATCCAAAGGTCCGGCGATGTGGAGCCCAAGAGCTCAGAATGATCGCAAAAGATTTGCTGAAGAATGGAGACTTGCTTTGGAGCGCACACCCAATGTAGACTTCTGGCAAGACATGGTGAGTAGTTTAGTGATTAAAAACAACACGGTAATTGGAGTAAAAACTTCCCTGGGTATCGAGATCAAAGGCAAATCTGTTGTCCTTACAAATGGTACTTTCCTCAATGGCCTAATCCATATCGGAGAGAAAAAATTTGGAGGAGGCAGAACTGCGGAAAGAGCCGCAACAGGAATTACCGAGCAGTTGACAGAACTCGGTTTTGAAGCCGGCAGAATGAAGACAGGTACCCCACCCCGAGTTGACGGAAGGTCTCTGAATTATTCTTTAATGGAAGAACAATGGGGCGATGAAAATCCAGGACGATTCTCCTATACCAATGTAGAGCGTCCAACGGAACAGCGCTGCTGCTGGATCACCTATACCAATTCTGAAGTACACGAAACACTGAAAGAAGGTTTTGAAAAATCCCCAATGTTTACCGGCAGGATCAAAGGTCTCGGTCCGAGATATTGTCCTTCAATTGAAGACAAAATCAATCGCTTCGCAGAACGCGAAAGACACCAGATCTTTGTAGAACCTGAAGGATGGAATACCTGCGAAATCTATGTAAATGGATTCTCCACTTCCTTACCGGAAGACGTACAATACAGGGCACTCACACAAATTCCAGGCTTCGAGAATGCGAAGATGTTCCGTCCGGGTTATGCCATAGAGTATGACTATTTTCCACCTACCCAACTTGGTCTGACCCTGGAAACCAAATTAATCAGCAATTTGTTTTTTGCGGGCCAGATTAATGGCACAACAGGATACGAAGAGGCTGCTAGTCAAGGCTTTATCGCTGGAATAAATGCACACCAGAAAGTTAATGATCTCCATGAGCTAATCATGAAACGTTCTGAATCCTATATAGGGGTATTGATCGATGACCTGGTTACCAAAGGTACTGAAGAACCTTACCGCATGTTTACCTCAAGGGCTGAACATCGTTTATTGCTTCGTCAGGACAATGCAGATATCAGACTCTCCCCTATTGGCCATGAGCTGGGACTGATCAGTGATGAACGCCTGGATATTGTCAAACAAAAAGTAGCCAACTCAGATGCCATCGTTGCCTTTGCAAAAAAACAGGGTATAGAAATGACCGAAGCAAACGAAAAACTGGAAGCGCTTGGAACGAGCACACTGAATCAGAATGTAAAGATATTCAGCTTGCTTAGTCGTCCGCAGGTAGGCATAGAGGACATCAGAGAAATCAGCAAAAGCTTTAGAGACTATATCAGCACTTACGATAAAGAAACTGTAGAACAGGCAGAGATCAAAATTAAGTACGAGAGCTATTTTGAAAAAGAACAGGAGATTGTAAATAAAATGCAAAAGATGGAAGATAAAGACATCAATCCAAATTTTGATTATTCTCAATTGGTATCTTTATCCAAAGAAGCCAGAGAGAAGTTATTGAAGATCAAGCCAAGAACTTTGGGCCAGGCATCAAGAATTTCGGGAGTTTCGCCTTCTGATATATCAGTTTTAATGGTTCATATCAGTAAGTAAAATATAATAACTTGATAATGAATTAGTTAGAAACAAAATATTACACTTTTTAACTGACTCATTTAAAAGAGATATAAGAGAGTTTTAATTTTTTTTAATGCTATCTATCAAAAACAGTAATAAATTAAACACAGCGCATATAAATGGCCAAAAATAGCATTGTTTCGAACTTCCGGCTTTTTGCATCCCTCCTACTGCTAACTTCTTTGATTTATAGCTGTGCGAGCTTCCAGCAACCTCAGGGCGGACCCCGTGATACGACTCCACCCAAGGTTTTAAAAATGGAACCTAAAAATTTAACAACAAATTTTAAGGCAAAAAAAATCACAATAGAATTCGACGAATATTTTAAGCTTCAGAGTGAGTTCAAAGAATTTTCGATTTCTCCGGAACTGAAAATAGCACCATCTTTAAAAACAAAAGGAAAAGTTCTGGAGATATCTTTTACAGACAGTCTTGAAAAAAACACCACTTACACTTTAAATTTTGGTAAAGCCATTGCCGACATTAATGAGAGTAATGTACTCAAAAATTTTTCCTATGTTTTTTCTACAGGTCCAAAACTGGATTCCCTTAGCATCAAAGGAAAGATCACCAATTCAACTACAGGTGAACCCGAAATCGAAGCTGTTGCTTTTATTGTACCTATAGAAAGAGATACCATTGTTGGAAAATCCAGACCTTCCATCTATACCCTTACAGACAGTAGTGGTAATTATAGCCTGAACAATTTAAGGGAAGGCACCTATAAACTATATGCACTAAAAGAAAAAGGTGGTGATAAAATCTATCAGCAAAGCACAGATGAAATTGGCTTTTTAAAGGATTCGATTGTTCTGAAGCAAAATCTGGACACGATGAACATGAGTGTTTTCAAGGAGGATGCGACTGCATTCCGGATTCTTGACCGACGGATAAATGCAGACGGAAGCATTAGTTTTGCACTCAATCAAAAACTGAAAAAGCCTGAAGTTACCATCATGGAACCAGCTGCACTGGATGCAACAAAGTATACTAAATTTAGTAAAAACAACGACTCACTGAAGATGTGGCTAACAGATATGTCATTTGATTCAACTAAAGTAAGTCTGAAAGAACAGGGAAAATTACTGCAGTCCAGCACCCTCACCAGGGGTAAAAAAGAAACTTATAACCGGGTATTATCTGCTGCAGACAACCTCGAGGACCGTACTTTAAATCCTAACAAATCTTTAAAACTCACTTTCAATTTTCCGATCACCAGCGCCGATGCCAGTAAAATAACATTGCTGGAAGACTCGGTGGACAGAAAGAATTTTACCCTTGAAAAAGACAGTTCAGACTTTCTATCTTACTATATAAAGTATCCATGGCGTGTCAAGAAACCTTACCAGCTTAAGTTTGGAGCCGGTACGTTCACCGCCATATTTAATACGAAAAATAAAGAGTTTTTAAAGGATTTTAAACTTGGAAGTAAGGATGATTACGGGAGTTTAATTGTGAAGATTGTCCCTCCTGAAAAGAACAAAAGTTATATTGTTGAAATCATTGACGCCAACAAAAATGCGGTCAATACCATGGTCATTACCCAGGATACCACGGCAAGATTTGCAAATTATAAGGCCGGCAAATACTTCATAAGAATCATTTATGACAACAACAAAAACGGAAGATGGGATACCGGAAGTGTGGCGGAAAAGCGCCAACCGGAAAAAATCTGGAATGAACCAAAGGAACTCTCGATAAGAGCCCTTTGGGAAAGAAACGAAACCATTACGATTCCTAAAGAATAGGTATTACCTGAACCAGTCGGAATACATGATATAATTATCTGGTAATTTATTTAATAAAGCCCGTTGCTCTTCAGTAATGGGCTTTATTTTTTTTGCGGGAGTTCCGGCATAAATGTAACCTGTTTCGCAATGCGTATTTTCTAAAACAACAGCTCCTGCAGCAATGATACAATAGGGTTCCACTACCGCATTGTCCATAATAATTGCGCCCATACCCACCAAAATATGGTCTTTGAGGATACAACCATGAACGATCGCATTATGCCCTACAGAGACCCTGTTTCCGATCACAGTGGCAGCTTTCAGATAGGTTGCATGGATCACTGCCCCATCCTGTATATTACTATCATCACCGATCGTAATGCTGTTTACATCACCCCTGATCACCGCATTAAACCATACGGAGCAATTTTTACCCATTACAACGTCACCCACAATGGTGGCATTTGGGGCAATAAAACAATTCTCATCCCATTTAGGATGTTTATCTTTAACTGGTAATATAACTGGCATGATCTAAAAAATTGTATCTGTTAATTGTTCTGAATGGTTAGGATAATCGGTAGTAAAATGCAAACCTCTGCTTTCTTTTCTCGCCTTGGCAGACTTGATTACGATATATGCTACCTGGATGACGTTGCGCAACTCACAAAGTTTTACCGAAACTTTATTCGCTTTATAAAAATCTTCTGTCTCTTCATGAAGTAAAAACAGACGTCTCATCGCCCGGTCTAATCTAAAATCTGAGCGTACAATTCCTACATAATCACTCATTAATTTCTGAGTTTCCCTCAGGTTATGGGTCACTAAAATATCCTCATCTGTCTGGGTAACCCCATTGGCATCCCATTCCGGAATGTCATCTGGAATGACACTATTTTTAAAAACATTTACGGCATCCTGATAAATGCGGTGTGCAAAAACGGGTGCTTCCAATAGAGAATTTGAAGCCAAACGGTTTGCACCATGAAGCCCTGTGGAAGAACATTCCCCGCAAGCATATAAATTTTTGATCGAAGATCTGCCGTATTCATCTACCAAAATTCCGCCACACATATAATGAGCTGCTGGTGTAACCGGTATTAAATCCTTAGTCATGTCTATACCTATAGATAGACACTTGGCATAAATGTTCGGGAAATGAGCTAAAATATCGCTCTTTTTGCGATTGGTAATGTCCAGATAAACGAAGTCTTCTCCCGATTTTTTCATCTCAGAATCGATCGCTCTGGCCACAATATCTCTTGGTGCAAGGGAACCACGCTTGTCATATTCATACATAAATTCATCCCCGTTTTTCCTCCTCAACACTCCTCCGAAACCACGTACAGCTTCCGAAATCAGAAAGGCAGGATACTCTCCTGGATTGTATAAAGCAGTCGGGTGAAACTGAATAAATTCCATATTCCTTACTTTTCCTTTTGCACGGTACACCATCGCCATTCCATCTCCTGTAGCAATTACAGGGTTTGTCGTGCTGCTATACACATGTCCCGCTCCACCGGAAGCCATGATAGTCACATTAGCTAAGATCTTTTCCACATCGTTAAGCTCTGTGTTAAAGGCATATATACCGTAACAGTGGATATCTTCAGAACTCTTATCCACATGATGCCCCAAATGGTGCTGAGTAATTAACTCTAAACAGAAGTAATGTGTTAATATCTCTATGTTTTTGTTCTCATGAATCTGTTTTAATAACACACTCTCAATCTCGTAACCTGTGACATCTTTATAGTGCAAAACGCGGTGTTCTGAGTGTCCTCCTTCTTTTGCCAGGTCATAAACTCCCGTCTGATCTTTATCGAAATTTATCCCATAATCGATGATTTCCTGAATTCTTTGGGGCCCCTCTTTCACCACAATTTCCACTATCTCTCTGTCACACAGCCCATCTCCCGCAATTAACGTATCTTCGATATGTTTTTCAAACGAATCATCTTTATCCACAACAACAGCTACACCGCCCTGGGCATATTTTGTATTTGACTCATCCTCGTTTGATTTTGTAACGATTAATACCTTACCATGCTGAGCTGCTTTTAATGCAAAGCTTAAACCCGCAATACCCGACCCTATTACTAAAAAATCTACTTTTCTCATTGAATTAAAGCTATTTCCGTTACTTTGTTAACAACGTTGATATAATTGTTAATTTCTTGTCTAAACATTTAGAACAAATAATTTTGAATGTTTAAATCTAAGCTAAAAAGGCAATTTGCCACAATATTTTAAGTTATTTTTGAGCAACTTTGCATAGTTTATTAACTTTTTACACACACATTAAGAATAAACATATTTGTATGGATAAGTTTTGGAGGGAAAAAATATAATGCTGTAAATCAGGCAGTATTTATCATAAAAAAGTCACATAAATGTGGATAACTTATTAATAACTCAAATAATCGACTAAAAAAAAGTTTTTTACAAACGTTATTAACACACTAATAAACAATAGAAATCTATTTATATTAAATAATTATAATTTATTGAACTGTTGAAAATGGATACCTTAGAGGAATTAAATAGAAAAGGTTTTGTTGATGAAAAGATCGATCCGACACTTGATCTTTTTCTGGAAATCGAAAAATTAAAAAAAGAGAAAAACGCAATTGTACTCGCACACTACTACCAAGACCCTGATATTCAGGATATTGCAGATTACATTGGGGATAGTTTAGGCCTTTCGCAAGAAGCTGCAAGAACTGATGCCGAGGTGATTGTGTTTGCTGGAGTACATTTTATGGCGGAGACGGCGAAGATTCTTTCTCCTGACAAAAAAGTGTTGCTTCCGGACTTCAAAGCCGGCTGCTCTCTGGCTGATAGTTGTCCGCCACATTTGTTCAGGAAGTTTAAAGAAAAATATCCTGATCATGTAGTGATCACTTATGTGAATTGTACTGCTGAGCTGAAGGCTTTGAGCGATATTGTTTGTACCTCTACCAATGCGGTACAGATTGTAGAAAGTCTTCCGAAGGATACAAAGATCATTTTTGGTCCTGATAAAAATTTAGGTGCCTGGGTGGCTAAAAAAACAGGCCGCGATTTAGTCCTTTGGAACGGAGCCTGTATGGTGCACGAAATATTTTCAAGAGAGAAGATCACGAAATTGAAAGAACGTCATCCAAATGCCAAATTTATTGCCCATCCGGAATGTGAGGAAGCAGTATTACAAATGGCCGATTATATTGGATCGACCACAGGATTACTGAAATACAGCATCAATAGTGATGCACAGGAATTTATTGTGGCCACGGAAAGTGGGATCATTCACCAGATGGAGAAGGCAAACCCAACGAAAACCTTTATTCCTGCGCCACCAAATAATAGTTGTGCTTGTAATGAATGTCCGTATATGAAAAGAAATACCCTGGAGAAGTTGTATTTATGCTTAAAAAATGGCTCTCCTGAAGTAACTGTACCAGCGGATATCATTGTTAAAGCAAGAAAACCGATTGAAAGAATGCTGGAAATTTCCGCAGCATTGGGTTTATAAAAATTCTGCAGGATACAAATACCCCTGGGTATTGTAAAATGAGAAGAAAAATTAAGAAGATAAAAATATGTTTGAGAATAAAGAGCGTACCGATATTGCAGAACTTGGAGAATTTGGTCTGATTAAACACCTGACCGAAAATTTCAAGATCAGACATGAAAGCAGTATAAAAGGAGTTGGTGATGATGCTGCAGTATTGAGTTTTAAGGAT
The DNA here is from genome assembly GCF_900129215.1 of Pedobacter caeni. Classification (GTDB taxonomy): domain Bacteria; phylum Bacteroidota; class Bacteroidia; order Sphingobacteriales; family Sphingobacteriaceae; genus Pedobacter; species Pedobacter caeni. The sequence goes on from NZ_FQUQ01000007.1 coordinate 217,507, forward strand.
AAAGAAGTGTTGATTTCTACAGATTTATTGCTGGAAGGCATCCATTTTGACCTGGCTTATGTACCCTTAATGCATTTAGGTTTTAAAGCTGTGCAGGTAAATTTGAGTGACATCTATGCCATGAATGGTATTGCTACTCAAATTACCGTTTCTATAGGGATTTCAAGTAAATTTCCCCTGGAAGCTGTGGAAGAAATCTATAAAGGAATAGACCTTGCCTGCAATAAATTCAATATAGATTTGATTGGCGGAGATACCTCCACCAGCAAACAAGGCTTAGTAATCAGTGTAACCAGTATTGGTTATGCAGAAAAGAAAGACATCGTCTATAGAAACGGTGCACAGGAAGGTGATCTTTTATGTGTTTCCGGTGATTTGGGAGGTGCTTATGTGGGATTACAGATTCTGGAAAGAGAAAAACAAATTTTTCTGGAAAACCCTAATATTCAGCCTGATCTGGAAGGAAAAGACTATATCATTGAACGTCAGCTGAAGCCTGAAGGACGAAGAGATATAGTAGATTTGCTTGCTCAAATGGAAATTATTCCTACTGCGATGATTGATGTTTCGGATGGTTTGGCCTCTGAAATCATGCACATTTGCCAGCAATCAGAAAAGGGATGTACCATTTATGAAGAGAAAATTCCAATTGATCCCATGACTTATGAAACTGCACGTGAGCTGGGATTAGATCCAACTGTTTGTGCGCTGAATGGTGGGGAAGATTATGAATTGCTGTTTACCATTAAGCAGGATGATTATGCCAAGTTAAAAAATGACCTGGACATCAGTATCATCGGACACATCACAGATAAAAATTCAGGTTGTAAAATGATTTCCAAATCCAGTGTTGTTCATGAATTGAAAGCACAGGGATGGAACGCATTTAAACTATAGGCCATCCTCTTCGGCCAGTAAAGGATCTAAAAATTTGGTGTCAATCTGCTTTGTAGCTTTGGCACCTAATTTTTTGATCTTTTCAGAAGTACTGGAAAGATTTCCAGTCCCGGTTGAAAGCTTATTCAAGGCTTTATCGTACGCATCCTGACTTTGTCTGATGTTGCGTCCAATACTTTCCATATCTGTTAAGAAACCTACAAATTTATCGTACATACTCCCGCTTAAACGTGCAATTTCCAGCACATTTCTGTTTTGTCTTTCCTGTTTCCAGATGCTGGCGATGGTGCGTAAGGTGGCCAGCAGCGTAGATGGGCTAACGATCACTACTTTTCTGTCCCATGCATAATTGAAGAGTTCTGCATCCTGTTGAACTGCAATGCCAAAAGAAGATTCAATAGGGATAAAAAGCAATACAAAATCCGGAGAGTTAATCTCATAAAGATCATGATAGTTTTTTCCGGAAAGGCCCTGAATATGGCTTTTTATGGAAATAATATGTTGCTTTAGATAAGTATCCCGGTCCTCATCATGCTCTGCCGTAACCAAACGTTCGTAAGCAACCAGGGAGACCTTAGAATCGACGATCACATGTTTATCATCCGGAAGGTCAATGATCACATCCGGTTGCATCCTGCTACCCTCTGAAGAGCTCATGCTGGTTTGTATCCGGTATTCCCTATCCTTAATTAAACCAGAGCGTTCCAGTACACGTTCAAGGATCACTTCGCCCCAGTTCCCCTGTTTTTTTGAATCTCCTTTAAGCGCTTTGGTCAGGTTATTTGCATCTTCCTGAATCTGCTTGCTTTGATCCATCAATTGGGAAATTACGCCTTTCAGGATGTTGCGTTCATCAGATTCTGACTTGTAAACTTTGTCTACCTTTTCTTCAAAAGCTTTGATGTTTTCTTTTAATGGATTTAAGATGATATCCAGATTGGTTCTGTTCTGCTCTGTAAATTTAGCTGTCTTCTCGTCCAGGACTTTATTGGCAATGTTTTCAAATTCCAGTTTGAAGCGTTGCTGCAGTTCAGTAATATATTGCTCCTGCTCTGCTTGTTTTTCTCTTTGAGCATTGACGGTTTCTTCAGCTTTGATGACCCTGCTGCGTTCGAAAAGAAAATTACTGCGAAGGTCATTCAACTCATCTTCCAGGCGCAATTTTTCTTCTTTCAGCCAGTTTACAGATTTTTGATGTTCCGCTTCCTTTAAATCCAACAGTGCAATGTGGTTATTATCTGCTGCCGGCTTTTTTAAATATAAGACAATTAGTGTTACTAATATTATGATCAATAAAATGATTATTGCTGTTTCCATGCTAATATTTTTATCAAAAGTCGAAAAATAAAAATGATCCTGCAAGTAGATTTAGCAAAAATTATAAGAAAGGCAAAATCAGATTTGCAGCATCTTCGCCAGTCTGACTCCCCATAGCAATCCCCATCCCATTGCACCTTACCGCACAAAAAACACCAGGCCGGATAGCTTTAACAATAGGATAAATATCATGACCAAAAGCCATGATGCCGCTCCAGCTCTGTTCAATTTTAAATGGGGTATGTGGTAGGATAACTTCTTTTAACAAAGTTTTAAGGGCATCCTGGATGAGTGTTGTACTTCCAAAGAGAGTGGTTTCTTCGCCCTTAAAATTCAGATTACGCCCACCACCAAGCAGTATCCTGTTGTCTATATTTCTAAAATAATAATAGCCTTTATCGTAATGGAAAGTACCTTTTATCTTTAAGTTTGGGATCGTGTTTGTAAGGATCACCTGACCCCGGCCGGGAACCACATCCAGGTCCGGAATCAGGTGTTTTACAAAAGCATTGGTACTCAGGAGTACGTGTTTGGCTTTAAAGTTTCCATGATTGCTAACCAGTACCTGATTATTTTCTTCTTCCCGAAGGTCATTAACTTCGCAATTGTTGTAAACCATCACACCGGAACCTGCTGCTTTTTGGATCAATGCTTTCATCATTTTTCCCGTATTTATCTGTGCTTCCAGCTGATTTTCTATTAAAACTTCTGTATCGGCCAATCCAAAAGAGCTGATTTTTGAATTGGCTGTTCTAAAGGTGTTTTCCTGGCCAACGATGTCTTTAATCAATTCATTAAAGTGGCTGATTTTGGATACACATAGCTCAGTCAATTGCTGATCTGTCTTTTTAAATAATTCATAACCACCATAATTATGATAAGAAAGTGAATCATCTCCTAATAGTTTACGTAGTTTCAACAGCCCTTTCCATCTCCTTTCTATCAGTTCATAAAGTAAGGCTGTACCGCTGTTTTTCTCTTGTTCTATCAATTCAGAAATACTCCCAAAACAAGCAAATCCGGCATTTTTTGTACTGGCACCAGAAGGTAAGAACCCCCTTTCAAGTATAGCTACACTTGCTTTTGGATTTTTAGATTTTATAGTGACTGCCGCATTCAGGCCCACAATTCCGCTACCTATGATGATCACATCATAAGTGAAGAAATGTTGCTTTTCCCAGTAAGATATGGAGGTTTTCATAACTTAAATTTATCATTATTTTTTAGGAGAGGATAAATTAGGCGCGCTTTTTGATTTGAATATTTTGAAAAACATACACTACGGAAATGGGAACTTATTTATTTTTAATAGTCCCGATATTACTTATTAGCATGTTCGTGCAATGGAAGTTTAGAAATAAGTTTTCAAAGTATACTGAAATGCACTTGAGTTCGGGATTTTCAGGAAAAGAAGTGGCAGAAAAGATGTTGCACGACAACGGCATCTACGATGTGAGGGTGATGAGCACTGATGGTCAGCTCTCCGATCATTATAATCCGGAAGATAAAACAGTCAATTTAAGTACAGATGTTTACCATGGAAGAAGTGTAGCAGCAGCGGCTGTGGCTGCTCACGAATGTGGACACGCCGTACAACAATCCAAATCCTACCATTGGTTACAACTGAGGACTAATATGGTTCCTGTGGTGAGTATATCGTCTACTTTATTGCAGTGGGTATTAATTGTTGGTGTATTGCTCATTGGATTCACCGGTAATCCTGTCGTATTGAGTATAGGAGTGGCAGGGCTGGCCTTACTTACCTTATTTAGTGTGATTGCCTTACCCGTTGAGTTTGATGCCAGCAGAAGGGCGCTGATCTGGTTAAAGAATAACAACGGGGTAATGCATACCGTAGAAGAAAACAAACAGGCCAAGGATGCACTTTGGTGGGCAGCCATGACCTATGTCGTTGCAGCTTTAGGCTCATTGGCCAATCTGATCTATTATGCCTCTATGTTATTTGGAAGAAATAAATATTAATTAAGCCTGTAAGGTACAATCAGGTTAAACTCAGGAATATCTACCGTAAAATCAGTATCATCCATCATACGGTGCATGAGGTAATTACCGCTCATGGCTCCCATATCTGTACTTAAATGACATCCTGATACATAAGTATGACTTTCACCAGGCTCCATTACGGGCTGAAGACCTACTACACCCTCTCCTTCTACTTCTCTCTCTGTGCCATTGGAATCAAAAATAAACCATTGACGTCTCATCAGTTGTATAGAATAATCTGATAAATTTTCAATAGTAATGCGGTAAGCAAACATAAAATGCTCATTGCCAGGATTTGAATATTCATCCTGATACATGGTTTCTACCGATATTTTGATCCCCTGTGTGATTGCTGTAACCATTTTTAACTTTTATTTAGGAAATGTTTTTCAAAAATCAAGCCATTTCACCATCGGGGTAAATATGCTGATATTTGTCTGCCACTTCGTCTAATATACTATGAATAATTTCAATGTTATCTTCTTTGACTAATAACATTCTATAGGGTTTAAAATCAGGAAGACCTTTAAAGTAATTGGAATAATGTCTTCTCATTTCAAACACTCCTACTTTGGGGCCTTTCCAGGCAATTGATTTCTCAAAATGCGTCCTGCATACATTTACACGCTCTTCTACAGTTGGGCCAGGCAGGATTTCACCAGTATTGAAAAAATGTCTGATCTCACGGAATATCCATGGATAGCCAATTGCAGCCCTTCCAATCATAATTCCATCTACTTCGTACTCCAACCGCCAATCTGCTGCTTTTTGAATGCTATCTACATCCCCATTACCGAAAATAGGAATTTTTATTCTTGGATTTCTTTTGATTTCGCGAATTAAGGTCCAGTCGGCGGCCCCTTTATACAATTGTGCCCTGGTTCTGCCATGAATGGTCAGTGCCTGGATACCAATGTCCTGCAGCCGTTCTGCCACTTCCTCTACATTTTTAGTGGTATCATCCCAGCCTAAACGGGTTTTGACGGTGACTGGTAAATGAGTTGCTTTTACGACTGCTTCAGTCATCTTTACCATTTTGTCTATGTCCTGAAGTAAAGCAGATCCCGCCCCGCGACAAGCCACATTTTTAACCGGGCAACCATAATTGATGTCCATCAGATCCGGACCAGCCATCGTTGCAATTTCTGTAGCTTCACGCATGTGGTCTATTTCGCTTCCAAAAATCTGGATGCCAATAGGACGCTCATATTCGAAAATATCCAGTTTCGCCCTGCTTTTTGCAGCATCCCTGATCAAGCCCTCAGAAGAGATAAACTCCGTATACATCATGTCCACCCCGCTTTGTTTACAAACAAAACGAAACGGCGGATCACTTACATCTTCCATCGGTGCAAGCAATAAAGGGAACGCTCCCAGATCAATATTTCCTATCTTTACAGACATTTTTCTATCTTCAAACCAAAATTCTAGGGACAAAGGTACAAATATTACAAATAATGAATTTGACAGAAAGCGAAAGACCTGAAAAAAGTCCTTACCTACAATTACTTAGCCTTGGTTTGTATGCCATAGCAGGTGTATTTGTAAGTTCAATCCTTGCCCTTGTGGTTTTATATTTTATGTACGGCGAGTTTATGAATTCGGATTGGCTGCTGACTACTGATCCAAAATTCGTATCGGTTAACCGGGTAATGATTTCTTTACAACAGATCGGATTATTTCTGGCCCCGGCCTTATTCCTCGCATTGGGGGAAGGAAAAAGAACAACTGTTTTTTATGGATTTAAACCACCAAAAACAACAATGGTCTTATTGGTCATTGGCATTATGGCTGTTTCTATGCCTATTCTGGAATTCAGTATGCAGCTCAATCAGAAAATGGTCTTGCCAGGGTTTTTGAAACCTCTGGAACATTGGATGAAAACTCAGGAAGATGCGGCAATGGCAACTACTGAAGCACTCTTAAAAATGGATCATATCGGCACTTACCTGCTTAATATTGCATTGATAGCAGTATTGCCAGCGGTGTCTGAAGAGTTAATGTTCAGAGGAGCAATCCAAAGATCATTGGGAAGAATGTTCAACAACCCTCATCTGGCAATCTGGGTGGCAGCTTTTGTATTTAGTGCCATTCATATCCAGTTTTATGGATTTTTACCGCGCTTTTTATTGGGAGCAGGTTTTGGCTATATTTATTTCTGGACGAAGAGCTTATGGTATTCCATCTTTGCCCATTTTTTAAATAATGCTTATGCAGTTACCGCAGCATGGTATATGCAAAAAAACAATATACCTTTGTCTGAATCAGATAAAACAACCTATTTTCAATGGTATGGTTATATCATCAGTGTGGTTTTAACCTTTCTGATATTTAAATATTTTAAAAATAAAGCATCAAAAGATGATGGAGAACAACTGGATAAAAGTTTTTAGTACTGAAGATGTTTTAGCTGCTGAAATTCTAAAACAAGGATTACTTGAGAGTGATATTGCTGCGGTGGTGATGAACCAAAGGGACTCTTCCTATCAAACCTTTGGAATGATCCATATTTTAGTACATCCCGATAATTTTGATAAAGCAGCCGCTTATATCAAAGAAAATAATATTGTTTAAAATACGCTATCAACATGAAGACCAGAGCAATTACCGCTTTCTTTTTTACCATTGTGATGTTAGGTTCCATGTTTCTGGGCCCTTATGTCTTTTCTGTATTTTACTTGTTGCTCAGTCTCGGCGCCTTGCTTGAATTCTTTAAACTGATTAAAACAGCAGGGATACGGCCACACCGTAATATTGCGTTAATTGCCGCAACACTGATCTTCCTGATGACTGCAGGTTATCATGTCTTAAAATTTGAAACTAAATTCTTACTCCTTTTAGTACCGCTGATCTTCTCTGTATTTATCAGTGAACTGTATAAAAAAGAAAAAATTCCCTTTGCCAACATCTCCTATACTTTTGTAGGATTTATGTATGTGACCGTACCTTTTTGTTTCTTTTATTCCCTTGGGTTTATTGGTCATGCTACGGAATATAGCTTCCATTTGCCATTGGCTTTCATGCTGATGCTTTGGGCAAATGATACCGGAGCCTATCTTTTCGGTTCTAAATTCGGAAAAACAAGGTTATTTGAACGCCATTCACCTAAGAAATCATGGGAAGGTTTTTTTGGAGGGATTTTTACGAGTCTTGTGGTTGCTTATGTCCTTTCTATTTTCTTCACAGAGTTGCCCATATGGGCATGGGGAGGAATGGCTATTCTGATTTCCAGCTTTGGAACCCTGGGGGATTTGGTCGAATCAATGCTTAAAAGAAGCCTTAATGCCAAAGATTCAGGAAACATCCTGCCAGGACATGGAGGTTTTCTTGACCGTTTTGATGGACTTTTGATTGCGGCCCCTGTCGTATATGCCTATTTATATCTTATTTTGTACTGAGCACTCAGGTAGAAAAGCTAAACTGAATTTAACCTTTGGTTAACCCTGGTTCGGGTTAAGTTAGGGTATGGTCCGGACTGAATCCAGAGCTACTCCATACCAGGTCCATACTGTGTCCGGCTTTTACCGTAAAAACGTGGACTTGACGTGGACTCACTGTGGACTTACCGTGGACTCAGTACAAGTCAATATCGGGCCAGGTACGGAGGATAATTCAACTTGGAAAAGGAAATGGTTAAGGCTTTTATTAATGAGGAATAGCAGGTGCTACGAGTAAGTGAATGTACGTGTTTGGAATAATATTTTCTTAATATAATTTTTACTTTCTTCTTAAGGGTTGTAATAAGTATTCCAGTCCATTTAACTTGATCTCGTATAAAGTACCCAGCATTTCTCCAAGCTTGCCCGGAGGGAATCCCTTGGTATGAAACCAGATCAGATACGATTCAGGAAGGTCACAGATGATCCTTCCTTTGTATTTACCAAAAGGCATCTGCATGGTCACCAGGTCATTTAATATTTGAGGATTCATCATCTTTATCGTTTATTTGGCAACCATACCCAGCATCTCTACTGCCTCATCCACTGTATTCAGGTTTTCAAAAGCAATGCGCAAAGAGTTTTTCACCTCTTTTAAGTTGCAGATCCGGGGGTGCATTTGTGCAAAGTGCAAAATTTGATTGAACATCGTGGAATCAAAAAAAGCAGATTGCTTATCTGCAATAAAATAGCCCCTTAATACCCCTTTTTTGAAGCTCAGTTTTTCGAAAGCCAGTTTTCTTGCCACCCATTGCAGACGCAATACGTTCAGCATGGTCTTTACAGGCTTTGGAACGGGTCCGAAACGGTCCTTTAGCGCACTTTCAAAGGTTTTTAGCTGTTCTTCGTTCTCCAGTTTGGAGAGTTCTGTATAAAGGTTATATCTTTCTGTAATATTGGTCACATAGTCATCAGGGATGAACAGTTCAAGATCAGTATCCACCTGTGTGAAGGTCACAAAAGGACGGGTAGGTTCATTTTTGAACAAATCCTTGAATTCATCTTCTTTCAGTTCCTGAATGGCTTCGTCCAGAATTTTGTGATACATCTCGAAACCTATCTCAGCAATGAAGCCACTTTGCTCCGCTCCTAAGAGATTTCCGCTACCCCGGATGTCTAAATCCCTCATCGCGATATTAAAGCCGCTTCCAAGGTCTGAAAACTCTTCTATTGCACTCAGCCTTTTTCTGGCTTCAGAGGTCAGGGTAGATAAAGGAGGACTCAGCAGGTAACAGAATGCTTTTTTATTGGATCGTCCTACCCTGCCCCGCATCTGGTGCAGATCACTCAGACCGAACATATGGGCATGGTTGATGATAATGGTATTGGCATTTGGAATGTCCAGTCCGGCTTCAATAATGGTTGTTGCAACGAGCACATCTTTCTCCCCGTTAATGAAATCCAACATGACATCTTCAAGTGCATCTCCATCCAGCTGACCGTGAGCAATACCTATCCGCGCTTTGGGAACCAGCCGCTGAATTAATCCTCCCAGCTGTGGCAGATCGTTTACCCGGTTATGGATAAAAAATACCTGTCCGCCCCGGTCCAGCTCAAATTGTACGGCTTCCTGAATCAGTTTGTCATTAAATACATGAAGTTCTGTATTCACGGCCTGTCTGTTAGGTGGTGGCGTACTCATGATGGAAAGGTCCCTGGCTCCCATCAGAGAGAAATGCAAGGTCCTTGGGATGGGGGTTGCCGTTAAGGTTAAGGTATCCACGTTTGCCCTCAGTACCCTCAGTTTTTCTTTTGAGGTTACCCCGAATTTTTGTTCCTCATCAATGATCATGATGCCCAGGTCTTTGAATTTTACATCTTTACTCAACAGGCGGTGCGTGCCAATGATGATGTCGACCTTTCCTTCTGCCAGTAAGGCAAGGGTATCCTTGATCTGTTTATTCGTTTTAAAACGGTTGATATAATCGACATTACATGGAAACTCTTTTAAACGGCCTGAAAAGGTCTTAAAATGCTGTAAAGCAAGGATGGTGGTTGGCACCAATACTGCCGCTTGTTTTCCATTGGCAACCGCTTTAAAGGCCGCTCTGATGGCAATTTCTGTTTTTCCGAAACCAACATCTCCACAAACGAGTCTGTCCATTGGATGAGGTGCTTCCATGTCTCTTTTCACGTCCATGGTTGCTTTTTCCTGATCAGGAGTATCCTCATAAATAAATGAAGCCTCCAGTTCAGTTTCCAGATAACCATCCGGATCAAAGGCGGTACCTACCTGGGTTTTCCGTAAAGCATAGAGCTTAATCAGGTCCCTGGCGATGTCTTTAACTTTTTTTTTAGTAGTTTTTTTGAGCTTGTCCCAGGCCTCGGTCCCCAGTTTATTCATTTTGGGTGGGGTTCCCTCCTTACCGCTATATTTTGCAATGCGGTTCAGGGAGTTGATGTTGACATATAAAAGGTCATTGTCTGCATACACCAGACGGATCATTTCCTGGGTTTTGCCATTTACTTCTACTTTTTCCAGACCGGCATATTTACCAATCCCATGGTCAATATGTGTGACAAAATCGCCAGGCTTAAGGTCTCTTAATTCCTTTAAGGTAATGGCCTGACTGCGCTGATATCCTCTTTTTAACTTGTATTTGTAGAAACGGTCAAAGATCTGGTGATCGGTATAAAATGCAACCTGTTGCTCTGCATCTAGAAAACCTTCTCTAAGCGGAATGTTGACCGGAGTAAACTTTGCGGTCTTATCTATGTCGTCCAGAATGGCATATAAACGTTCTGTCTGTTTTGGAGAAGAACTAAAAATATAATTGTGGACCCCTTGTTTCTCATTCTCTTTTAAGTTGTGAATGAGCAGGTTGAAATCTTTGTTGAAGGATGGTTGCGGCTTGGTATCAAAAGAGAAAACATGGTCTGTTTTATAGAAAAACTGTTTTCCAAATTCCACAAGAGCGAAATCATGGACCATATCTGCGAGCATTTTTTCATCTGTAAAGGCGAATTTGGGATCTATCCAATCCTGATTTTCCTGTTTTTCTTTTGCCGGAAGTGCTCTCCAGAGCTCTACGGCTTTTTTATAACCGCCTTTGACGATGTCAAAACTAAATTCTACATCTTTAAACCAAAGCTGTGTATCTTTTTCTATATAATCTAACAGGCTGATATTGCTTTCTGTCAGGTATTTTGATTGTACATTAGGAATGATGGTCAGATTTTTTACATCCTCTACAGAAAGCTGACTTTCGATTTCGAAGGTGCGGATGCTTTCTACAATATCCCCGAAAAATTCTATCCGGTACGGGAGATCATGGGAGAAAGAAAAGATATCGACAATTCCTCCCCTGATAGAGAATTGGCCGGGTTCGTACACAAATTCTGTACGTTCGAAGGCATAATCAATGAGAAATTCATTGATAAAATCAATTCCAAGCTTTGCATTCAGACCAATTTCCAGGGTGTTTTTCTCTAAGACAGTCCTGTTGATGACCTTCTCCGCCAAAGCTTCAGGATAGGTTACAACGATTTTTCCATACTCTGAGTTGTGATTGAGTTCATTGAGTACCTCTGCCCTGGCAAGGACATTGGCCGTATCTACCTGCGTAAATTCAAAAGCTTTACGGAAGGAGGATGGGAAAAGCAGGACCTCTTTGTCGAGGATACTTTCCAGATCGGCCATAAAATAAGAAGCTTCTTCCCGATCCGGGAGAATAAATAAAAGGGGCTTGTGTAACAGGAAATAAGTAGCTATTGCAATTGTTGCATCAGCAGAACCAACTAAACCTTTTAGCTGAAGTTTGTTACCTTTGCCCGCGTTGAGGGCTTTTGCCAATGCTACAATGCGCTCATCTGTTTTGTATCTATTAATCAGGTCGCGGATGTTCACTATGCAAAGGTAAGATTTATGATGAGCATAAATGTAACAAAGTACCTATTAATCAATCTAAAATAAAAAAGGATCGTGGAACCGGATGGTTCAGTATAAAAGAAAGCCTATAGATGAAAATGATACACCGCATACCTGTTGAACTGATCTTTTGGATCACGGCTTTGGTATTGCTGGCAACAGCAGAACCGGTACAACATGGGCATGTTCATCATTTTACACTTTGCCCATTGGCAAATATGGGTTTTGACTGGTGTCCGGGATGCGGAATTGGAAGAGCAATCACCCATCTTTTCCATGGAAATGTAAGGGAGAGCCTGGAACAGCACTGGTTTGGAATTCCGGCACTGATGATCATTTTTCATAGAATAGTAGAGTTGGTTAACAGAAGAATAATTAATAACAGAAAATTAAAATATAAGGAGGAAAGATATGTTTGATTCACCATTTATGTCATTGCCGGGTATCACACCCCAGGAATATTCGTACTTGCAGACTGCAACTACAGGATTTAGTGAACAACAATTGAGGGGATTTTTAATGATCTACGGAAGTAAAAGAAGAAATCCGGATGATATGGTACTTTATTGTATCCTGGGATTTTTTGTTCCCGGATTGCCCCGTTTCCTTGTCAACCAGATTGGAATGGGAGTTTTGTACTTCTTTACTGTGGGTTTATGTTTTATAGGAACGATCATCGACCTTGTAAATCACAAAAACCTGGCTTTTGAGTACAACCAGCGTATGGTTTTCGAGAGCCTGCAAATGGTGAAAATGGGAAATCTTCAATAAGCATATTTTTTAAGAATGGCCGGTGCAGGAATTGTACCGGCTTTTTTGTGAATAGGGATTTCAAATTGTAAATTTACCCCTTATGAGGTTATCCATTTTAATAAAACATCTGGAAGAGTTTGCTCCGCTGAACTATCAGGAAGATTATGACAATTCAGGTTTACTGATCGGTCAGCCTGAAATGGAAATCCATGCTGCACTGGTGGCATTAGACTGCACTGAGGCCATTGTGGATGAAGCCATTGAACAGAACTGCAATCTGATCATTACCCATCACCCCATTGTATTTAAGGGACTTAAAAAAATTACCGGAAAGACTTATGTAGAAAGGGTAGTTCTTAAAGCCATTAAAAACAACATCGCATTATATGCGATTCATACCAATCTGGACCATGTTAAGCATGGGGTAAATGGAGTGATTGCGAAAAGACTTGGCCTGAAAAACGCCAAAATCCTTAGCCCGAAACGATCTCTGTTGAAGAAACTGGTGACTTTTTGTCCCGTTACCCATGCGGAAGAACTAAGAAATGCTTTATTTGCTGCGGGAGCAGGGCATATTGGAAATTATAGTGAATGTAGCTTTAATGCCAACGGAACCGGGACTTTTAATGGAAATGAAGATACCGACCCTTATGTAGGAGAACAGGGCCTTCGTCACCATGAGCAGGAAATCAGGATTGAAACCGTATTTACGGTACAGGATGAAAGGAAAATTTTACTGGCTTTATTAGAAAATCATCCTTACGAGGAAGTGGCTTACGATATTTATCCCCTGGAAAATAAGCTGGATACAGTTGGTGCAGGAATGATTGGCTGGCTGGAAGAAGGCCTGGAAGGGCGCGCATTTCTTAACTTGCTGAAAGACAAGATGGATGCTGTAGTGATTCGGCATACCCGATTGTTGCCAAAAAGGATCCGGAAGGTCGCGGTTTGCGGGGGATCAGGAAGCTTTTTGCTAAAAGAAGCGATTGCTGCCGGAGCGGATGCATTTGTGACTGCTGATTTTAAATACCATGAGTTTTTTGATGCAGATGAAAAATTAGTCATTGCAGATATCGGACACTTTGAAAGTGAACAATTTACATCTGATTTGTTGATAGATATTATTCAAGAAAAATTTCCTAACTTTGCAATCCGTTTAACGGAGCATAACACAAACCCCATAAATTATTTCATTTAATGGAACAAACTGTAGAGCAAAAGCTAAAAGCTTTATACGAATTACAAACCCTGCATACTAAGATCGATAAAATACGTCAAATCCGCGGTGAATTACCAATGGAAGTGGCAGATTTAGAGGACGAAGTTGCTGGCCTGGAAACACGTATACAAAAATTCAAAGGCGAATTGGATGATACTGAAGATGCCATTGTAACACGTAAAAATATGATCAAAGAAGCTCAAAACTTGATCAAAAAATATGAGACCCAGTTAAAAGATGTTAAAAACAACCGTGAGTACGATGCCTTAACTAAAGAGGTAGAAATACAAACGCTTGAGATCCAGGTTTGCGAGAAGAAAATCAGAGAGTTTGGTTTTGATATTGCAACCAAAAATGAGGTTTATGAGAAAGCACTAGCTGATTTAGAGTCAAGAAGAAAAGATCTTGATATCAAAAAAGGAGAGTTGCAGACCATTACTTCTGAAACGGAAAAAGAAGAGCAGGCATTGGCTAAAAAATCTGAAAAAGCAGAAACTCAAATCGAAGAAAGGCTTTTAACAGCTTACAACAGATTAAGAGGAAATGCAAATAACGGATTGGCTGTAGTAACGATTGACCGTGATTCATGTTCTGGATGTTTTAACCAGATCCCACCTCAACGTCAGCTTGATATTCGTCAACGTAAAAAAATCATTGTTTGTGAGCACTGTGGAAGAATCCTTGTTGATGAGGCACTTACACTGGAAGTTGTTCCTGCATAACAATAGACGATCGCATAGAAAGAAGGCTGGATGAAAATTCCGGCCTTTTTTATGCCTTGATTTTTTCCATCTTTTTAAAACATAGTTAAGTAACTTGCGTTATGTTTTTTTAATCTTTTAACAGACCGATTTGATCCCATATGCCTAAAAGAAACCTTTCTTTCTCTAAATATATACTGCTTGCGCTCTTCCTGATCTGTCCTTTTTCTCTTTTTGCCAATTTTGATTTCAATGCCAACTGCCTGAGGGCTTATCAGAATATTTTCGAGCTGAAACTAACTACAGCGAAGGCGCTGATTGCAAATGAAAAGAAAACAAATCCCAATAATGCGATTATTCCTTTACTGGAGAATTATATTGATTATTTTCATTTGCTCACCACGGAAAGTAAGGCTGATTTTGATAAACTAAAAGATAATAAATCAAAAAGACTGGATCAGATCGAAGGAGATGATAAAACATCCCCTTACTATTTGTATGCCCAGGCAGAAATCAATTTGCAATGGGCGTTAATCAGAGGGCGTTATGGAGAATATTTTACCGCAGCAAGAGAGATAAAAAAGGCAAATGGCCTGTTACAGGACAATACTAAAAAGTTTCCGGGTTTTCATTTGAACGCTAAAGGGCTCGGGGTGATCAATGCCTTTCTGGGTAACTTGCCGGATGGAATGCTGAAAAGCACGCTGGCTACGTTTGGAATCCGCGGCAACCTGCAAACAGGGATGAATATGCTGGATAACCTGGCAGAAAATCTTCCTAAATCAACTTATGAGCCATTTTATGAAGAAGTCATCTTTTACTATGTGTTTGTGTTAAATGACATTGCACACAGCCCCAATGCCTATCCGAAAACCATGAAATATACGGCACGTATTGCAGATAGCAGCTTGCTGAAAGCATATTTGCAGGCTTCGGTCTGTGCCAAAACGGGGCATAATGCGGAAGCCATACAGATTTTATTAAACAGGCCATCGGGAAATTATTATGAATCCTTCCCCTATCTGGACCTTTTATTGGGGACAGCAATGCTCAATAAACTGGATTACTCCGCTACCACTTACTTTAACCGGTTTTTACAACATAATAAGGGCGTAAATTACATTAAAGACGCGAACCTGCACTTGGCTTGGTCTGCATTGTTAAAAGGCGACACGGGCGCTTATTCTGCGTTTATAGCCAAAGTGAAGAGCGG
This sequence comes from Pedobacter caeni, assembly GCF_900129215.1. GTDB lineage: Bacteria > Bacteroidota > Bacteroidia > Sphingobacteriales > Sphingobacteriaceae > Pedobacter > Pedobacter caeni. The sequence goes on from NZ_FQUQ01000007.1 coordinate 232,916, forward strand.
CGGGTATACTTATCAGGAAAAAGATAAGCAGGCTTTGAATGAGGCGAACTCTCCCACTCCTGATGTGACACTGTTAAAAGCAAGACTATTCTTTGATGGCGGATATTATAGCAAAGGTCTTGAGGTGCTGTCAGATAAGAAAGAAGAAGATTATGCGGCAGGAAGAGATCGTGCAGAGTATCATTACCGACTGGGCAGGCTAAATGATGAACTGGGCAAAGAAGAAGCTGCATTGGCCAATTACCAGCAGGCGATTAATTCGGGGAAACAGCTTAAGTATTATTTCGCAGCCAACTCTGCCCTGCAAATGGGAAAGATCTATGAGAAGCAGAAGAATTATGCAAAAGCAAGACTGAGTTTCAACACAGCGATTCAAATGAAAAATCATGAATATGAAAGCAGTATTGAAACTCAGGCAAAAGCAGGGTTAAATCGTATAAAATAGCTTAATTGGTTTTTTTATCCTTCTTATTTGTACTTGAATCCAGGGCTGCAGCGCCGACAATAAGTGCCGCAATACCAACGCCACCCATTGTTTTTCCATAACCCGTGCTTTCTGAATAATAGAAAATATTACCAGGATTGCCTTCCATTATATACATATGTTTTGGGTTGACACCCATTTTAACCAGATTGGAGATATAGAAATCCTGGCCTAAGGAAAAATTCTGTTGTTCGTTCCCTTTCAGGGTATAAAAGCTGAGGTAGCTCTTAAAGTTCAAAGGACTGTTTTGTAAATTAAAGGAGGCTTGTTTTGCCCAGATTCCCTCCCGGTTGTTAAGGTCAATATAAGTCTTTTGGTATAAGGTGTCAGCAATTGATTTATAATTGATTTGTGCCAGTTTTAGCGGAATTTTGGTGATACGGGATCTTGGAGGGATAAAGCTGATTTCTTCGGGCAAGGTGGCCGTTCCGTAAATCGTAGCATCATAACTCGATGTTTCCAGATTGCCCTGAGGAAATACATTTACAGAACTTCCGGATAAATTAGCCTTAAATGGGATCTGTTTTCCTAAATAACTGGTTGCCCTGTCTCCTTCTATCAAGGCAGATTTTTGCCAGTTCACATAGAGCGGTTCATTAAGTTTGTTGTAAAATTCAATGCTGATAGGGGCATTAACTCCATGAAAATTATAAGTAATGCTGAGCGTATCATTTTCAAACAGAAACTCTCCCGTGGCTTCCTTTTTTTTCGTATTGGAGCTTTCCAGGGTACTTACATAATATCTGGAGCAAGAGCTCAGCAGTGCTATTGCGCCAAAAAGAACGATTAATTTTTTCATAATTTCATTGGTTTGACTTATGGGTTAATCAAATTTAATGAAAAAACACTATAATTTTAATCGTTCACAGATAATTTTTTCAGACTAAAACCGATAGACAAAAGCATTGATGTGCATTCCTGCTCCTACAGAAGCAAATACCGCATAATCTCCTTTATTGATCTGATAACCATTTACATTTCCTTTCCAAACCAGGTCAAGTAAAGTTGGAACCGTGGCTACAGAACTGTTCCCAAGCCAGCAGATGGACATCGGAACCAGGTTGTCCGGAACTGAATCTATATTATAGAGTTTGAAAAGGCGCTTCATAATGGCATGGTCCATCTTGCCGTTTGCCTGATGAATAAAGACAATTTTGATGTCTTTGATGTCTATTTCTGCTTTATCAATTGCTTTTTTTACCACTTGAGGGACATTGGTCACTGCAAATTCATACAGCTTGCGGCCATTCATCTTTAAATAGGCATTGCCATTCGTTTCTGCAGGATTGTTACTTCTCCCCATGGTGAGTAAAGACCCGAAATTAACGGCATAAGTTTGCGTTTTATGGGCAATGATTCCCAAGTCTTCTGCTGAGCTCTGGGCTTCAAATATGACGGCTGCGGCTCCATCAGAAAAAATCATGGTATCTCTGTCGTGCGGATCTGTAATCCTCGAAAGGGTTTCCGCTCCGATCACCATTACCCTCGAGGCGTCTCCGCTCTGCAAAAGATAATTGGCCTGAATGGCTCCCTGTACCCAGCCAGGACAACCAAAAATCAGATCGTATGCCACACAGTCCGGGTTTTCAATCTGAAGCATCTGCTTGATCTTAGCGGCAAGTGAAGGCAAAATATCCATCCTGTTGCTCCCTAGCTTCACATCACCAAAATTGTGGCAAAAGATGATATGATCAATACTTTCCTTATCTATTTGTGCATGATCAATGGCACGTTGCGCAGCGATTGCTGCAATGTCACTATTGGTTAAATGATCATCGATGTATCTTCTTTCCTTGATTTCGGTGATCTCGGTAAATTTATTCACGATCTCATGAATATCCTTGTCAAGGATTACTCCGTTATCATAAAATGTAGAATTCAAAAAGGCGTCACCTGAGATGATATTTTCTGGAATATAACTGCCAGTACCTATAATAACTGAATGTAAGTTTCTTTTTTCGCCCATTTTGAACCGTATACTGATTTGGTGTACAGTATAAAATTAGGATTAATTAATTGAAAAATAAAACGATTAAGAAAAATCGTCGATTAAAAATACAAATAATTCCTTAGGTCCGTGTGCACCAAGCACCAGTGTTTTTTCAATATCAGCGGTTCGGCTGGGTCCTGTGATTGTACTGATCATGGAAGGGAGCTGATCTGCATATTTGTTTTTGATGAGCTTAAAAGCATCCTTTAGATCCAGGACGAGCTGTCCGGTTCTTGCAATGACAATATGGTGGTGAGGAAAGATGCTTAACCTTCTTCCGGCTGCATTTTCATTAGAGACCATTACAGAGCCATTACGTGCAATTAAAGCTTCGCATAGTGTTATTCCTACCTCTGCTAGTTCAAAGTCTTTGTCGGTCTGGTAAAAAGGGAATTCGTACTCAGATAAGAGTTGTTGCAATTCAGGTTCCCAGCAATAGATTTTTCTCCAGTTGAATTTATCGGCGAGCTGCAGGATGTTTTCAATGAAATCCATTCCATTTTCGCAATAAATGAAATTCCCTGAAACGTTTGTCAGCTCTTCAGCAAACAGGATTTCGAGCAGTTCATCGTTCTTGGGATAGAGTGGGGTATCTTCCAGATTGGGATAAGGATTGTCGCGCTTTTCTAAAAGGGCTTTCCTTATCTTTTTTAGCATTAGTTCCTTAGAAGATCTGTTTTCTTGCATAAAAAAAAGGATTGGCCGGTTATTCCTAAAGAATAACCGGCCAATCAAAAATGGGTTTAAGATTCTGTTTGAGCAGGGCTGGTAGGGGCAGCAATGTCGGTTGCTTCGCCAATACCATTGTGTAATAACCCTTCGGCAGCAGGTTTCTGATCACCTGTTCCATTTACAAACTCGTCGTAAGTGGTACGGTTATCAAAAGGACGTTTGCCTAAAATCTCTTCCAGATCAGCCTGGAATAAGATCTCTTTTTCCAATAGCTTCTGAGCTAATTTCTCTAAGCCATCTCTTTTATCTGTTAAGAGTTGTTTCGTTCTGATGTAGACTTCTTCTACCAGTTTACGAACTTCGATGTCAATCAGTTCTGATGTTTTTTCTGAGTAAGGCTTATTGAAGTTGTATTCATTCTGAGGATCATGGAAAGAGACGTTACCGATGGTACTGTTCATTCCATAAATGGTCACCATGGCGTAAGACAACTTCGTGATGCGTTCCAGATCGTTCTGTGCACCGGTTGAAATCTTACCAAACACGATGTCTTCAGCAACTCTTCCGCCCATGGTCATACACATGCCATCTGTTAACTGCTCTGTAGTATACAGGAACTGTTCTTTCGGAAGGTACTGTGCATATCCCAATGCAGCAACACCACGAGGTACAATTGATACTTTTACCAAAGGATCTGCATGTTCAAGGAACCATCCTGCAATCGCATGGCCGGCTTCGTGATAAGCTACTATTCGTTTCTCTTCAGGAGAGATGATCTTATTTTTCTTTTCTAATCCACCAATTACGCGGTCAATTGCGTCCTGGAAATCCTGCATGTCTACAGATTCTTTGTTACGTCTGGCCGCAATTAAGGCTGCTTCGTTACACACATTGGCAATCTCAGCACCAGCAAAACCCGGAGTTTGTGCGGATAGTTTCTTGGCATCCACCACTTCGTCTGTCTTGATGGGTTTCAAATGCACTTTAAAGATCTGCTCACGACCTACTAAATCCGGTTTGTCAATAGAGATCTGTCTGTCAAAACGGCCTGGTCTTAGTAAAGCCGAGTCTAATACATCCGGACGGTTGGTTGCCGCAAGAATGATAATTCCTGAATCAGTACCAAATCCATCCATCTCTACCAATAACTGGTTCAGTGTGTTTTCGCGTTCATCGTTTCCACCCATCATGCTGTTTTTACCTCTGGCACGGCCAATGGCATCAACCTCATCAATAAAGATGATACATGGGGCTTTATCTTTCGCTTGTTTGAATAAATCACGTACACGTGATGCACCTACCCCAACAAACATCTCTACAAAGTCTGAACCCGATAAAGAGAAGAAAGGAACCTGAGCTTCACCAGCAACGGCTTTGGCCAACAAGGTTTTACCTGTACCCGGGGAACCCACCAATAGTGCTCCTTTAGGAATTTTTCCTCCCAGGTTGGTGTATTTTTTAGGGTTTTTAAGGAAATCGACAATTTCCATTACCTCTTGTTTTGCTTCTTCCAGTCCGGCAACATCATTGAAGGTAACGTTTACCTGGCTTTCTTTATCAAAAAGGGTTGCTTTAGATTTTCCGATATTGAAGATCTGTCCGCCACCACCACCAGCGCCACCACCCATGCGGCGCATAATGAAGATCCAGAATCCGATAAATAAGAGTACCGGAATAATTACGGTAAAGAACCAGGAGTTAAATGTACTTTGTCTGGTTTCTTTTTCTGCAAGGATCTGCTGATCCGGAGGCAGGTTTTTCTGTGATTCCCTTAATTGAGTATCTAAGGCATCCATGGAACCCGAAGTGAAATATACGGCAGGTCCGTTAGCAGTGCCAAAATTGTTTTTACTGATGTATTTTTTGTACTTCTCTGTGTTGAGCCTGTCTTTCTTAATGTAGACCTCCACTTTTACCAGATCTTCATGTTTATAGGCAACCAGTTTTTCAACGTCACCAGGTAAAAGCATCTGAGTTTCGAAAGTACGGTAAGTAACGTCTTTAGTTGTATCGGCGCTAAATAAGAATTGCAGTAAGATCAGACCTAAAATAATAGCCGCATAAACCCAGAAGATATTGAATTTAGAGCCTTTTTGAGGCTTCTTCGGGATATTCGGGATTCTCTTAATTAATTTAGGTTTTGTATTTGGGTTCTCTTTCATCTTGAGTCAAAAATGTTTTGTGTAAATGATTAGGCGCTTTGATAGCTTGTAGACTGGGCATCACCCCATAAGTCTTCAATTCCATAAAAGTCTCGCTTTTCAGTTTTAAATATGTGAACTACAATATCGAAATAATCCAGGATGATCCATTCTGCACTATCGAGGCCTTCTTTTCTCCATGGATTGGTTTGGGTGCTTTTATAGATTTCATCTTCTACGCTATCGGCAATAGCCTTTACCTGTGTGGTCGAATCTGCGTTGCAGATGATAAAGAAATCAGAAACAGAACTGTTAAGTTCCCTTAGGTCTAAACGCACAATATCATTCCCTTTTTTTTCCTGTATGCCATGAACGGCTATCTCTGAGAGGTATGTAGAAAGGTTTACAATTTTCTTTTTTACCATTAAAATGTTTTAGTTTTGATAAACAAATATACAATCAACACTTGCAAAATAACACTTTTTCAACATTATTTGTTGGTCAAAATCTTATCAAATTATTAGAGGTTGATTCTACCAATAACTTTTTAAAAGTGTTGGTGTCAAATTCCGAGCCATTAACAGAAGGAACTGTTATTATGGCAGATAAACAATTTGCAGGCAGGGGTCAGCAGGACAATGTCTGGCATGCTGAGCCAGGATTGAACCTCACTTTCAGTCTTTTTCTAAAGCCTTCATTTTTGCCGGTAGGGAAGCAATTCCTGCTTAACATGGCCGTAAGCATTGGTATTCGGAATGCTTTACAATCTTTTGTAAAGGAAGGAATCAGGATTAAATGGCCCAATGACATTTACTTTGGAGATCAAAAGATGGGTGGGGTGCTCATTGAAAATATCCTGTCCGGATCGACCTATAAAGCGGGTATTGTCGGGATTGGCATCAATGTTAACCAGGATCGTTTTGATCCGTCCAAGCTTAAAAGCGCGACTTCCCTGAAGGAAATTTTACAACAGGATGTTAATTTAATTGAGCTATTAGCAGAAATTTGCAGTCATATTGAAAAGCAATACCTCCAATTGAAGGCTGGAAGTTACCAGCAACTGATGGATGACTATGTCAGCGGGTTGTATAAATTTAATGAACCTGCAGCTTACCGCCAAAATGGCGAGGTTATTGAAGGTAGGATCATTGAAGTTACAGAATCCGGCTTACTTGGAATCCTGACAAATGGAGAATTGAAGCATTATAATTTTAAAGAAGTAGAATTTTTAAACTATACACCATGAAAAAAATCAGTCTGATATTGGCATTTGTACTATTTACGGTAATCGGAGCGACTGCTCAGATTCAGAAACCGGTAACCTGGTCTTATGCGGCAAAGAAAATAAGTAAAACAGAAGCAGTGGTTTACCTGAAAGCAAATATGGAAGAAGGATGGCACATCTATTCTCAGAACCTGAAGCCCGGAGGTCCAAGTAAAACTGTTTTTTCTTTTGCTTCCTCTAAGGATTATAGTCCGGTAGGAAAAACAACAGAACCGAAGGCAACGACTTATTTTGATGAAAACTTTAAAATGAATGTGAGTTATTTCGGTAATCAGGTGGTTTTTCAGCAAAAAGTGAAACTGAATAATGCCACGGCTACTGTGAAAGGAACAGTGGAGTTTATGGTATGTAATGATAAACAATGTTTGCCTCCTGATGAGGTTAGTTTTAACATTCCTGTAAAGTAGCACACAGGCATTTAGCCTTAAAAAGAGCGACGGGAAATCCCTGCCGCTCTTTTTTTGTGGGGAATAATTTAGAAGAGTTATCGGCCCAGCGTAAAAATATAGGGTTAAGGCCCATATTGACAGCTTTAAATAAAAAATAATACCTAATTTCACGCCCTTATCATAAAAGCGATGGAGATCGTGGATCATCATCAATTTATAATGAGCACATTAGAAAATAACATGACACGAATGAAAAAAGGACTTTTAATGTTGGGATTTTTGATGCTTTTCATGGCAACTTTTTTCTCAAACAGCTTTGCCTTGGTACAAAAACCGGATTCGGCAGCAACTGAGGAAGAACTCGTTTTTACAGAAGTAGGTTCAGCTCAGGACAGTGCGGCAAACAATATTGTAAAGGACACGACAAAAAAAGAAACTGTAGTTGATCAGGCCGCAGAAAAACAGCAGGCGGCAGCAGTTTCGACCACCTCATCTGCCACCTCTGAAAAAGATAAAACGCTTTGGGAAACATTCATTGCCGGTATTTTAGGGGGATTTATTGCCTTTTTGATGCCATGTATCTTTCCTATGGTGCCTTTAACTGTAAGCTATTTCACGAAAAGAGCGGGTAGCAGGCAAAAAGGAATTGGACAGGCATTGATCTATGGGGTTTCCATTATCGTGATCTATGTGGCTTTAGGTCTGTTGATCACCCTTCTTTTTGGTTCTGCCAAGTTAAATGAGCTCAGCTCCAGTGGCTGGTTTAATTTCTTCTTTTTCATTTTACTGGTTGTTTTCGCCATTTCATTCTTTGGTGCTTTTGAAATCACTTTACCAAGCTCATTGGTGAATAAGATCGATCAGAAAGCGGATGATAGTAAAGGACTGGGCGGAATATTTTTTATGGCTGCTTCCCTGGCTTTAGTTTCCTTCTCCTGTACGGGACCAATCATTGGAACATTACTGGTTCAGGCGAGTTCTAAAGGCGAAATCCTTGCCCCGGCAATCGGGATGTTCGGATTTGCGTTGGCACTGGCCCTTCCTTTTACCTTGTCAGCAATATTTCCCGGATTTTTAAGTGCAATGCCTAAATCTGGCGGATGGCTAAATAGTGTAAAGGTTTGTCTGGGCTTCCTGGAGCTTGCACTGGCTTTAAAATTTCTTTCCGCAGCAGACCTGGTATGGCATTGGGAGTGGTTTGACCGGGAGATCTTCCTGTCGTTATGGATCATTATTTTTATCCTGATGGGGATTTATATTCTCGGTAAGATCAAGTTCTCTCATGATAGTGATGTTCCTTATGTCTCTGTTCCAAGGCTGTTTTTTGCCATTTGTTCCTTGTCATTTGCCGTTTATCTCATCCCGGGATTGTGGGGTGCACCAGTAAATATCCTTAGCGGAATTGCTCCGCCAATGAATACCCAGGATTTTATTTTAAATGGAAACGGCGCTTCTGCTTCTGCCAGTCCTTCCGGATTTCCTGCCACAGTAAAATATAGTGAAACCCTGAAACCACCAGTGGGATTCAATTCTTTCTTCGACCTTGATGAAGGTTTGGCCTATGCTAAAAGTGTAGGTAAGCCTGTACTGATCGATTTTACAGGACATGCCTGCGTCAATTGCCGCAAAATGGAAGATAAGGTCTGGATTGATAAAGAAGTAGGAAGACTGATCAAAGAAGAATATGTGTTGATCCAGCTTTATGTGGATGAACGGAATATAAAAATGCCGAAAGAGAAAGTTCATTATTCTGAAGTACTGCGGACAACCACAGACGACCTTGGGAGATGGAATGGTGATTTTCAGGCCACAAAATATGTATCAAATTCTCAACCGTTTTATGTATTGGCAGGGTATGACCTGAATCCGCTTGTGAAACCACAAGGTGCTATTTTTGATGCAAAGGAATATGCTGCATATTTACAGAGTGGTTTAGATAAATTTAAAAATGCTGGAAAACCAAATGAATAAGATTAAAAATATAGGAGTATTAACTTCCGGTGGTGATGCCCCGGGGATGAATGCTGCCATTAGGGCAGTGGTTAGAGCGGCAATCTATTATGATTTGAAAGTTACCGGCATATTGAGAGGATATGAAGGCTTGATTCATGGTGATTTCATTGAAATGGACCGGAAATCTGTGGCCAATATCATCCAGCGTGGTGGTACCATTTTAAAAACAGCCAGAAGTGATGCCTTCCGTACCAAAGAAGGACGTGAAGAAGCACACCGTCAGCTGCTGAAACAGGGAATTGATGCCCTGATTGTAATTGGTGGCGATGGTACTTTTACCGGAGCTCATTTATTGACTACTGAATTTAACTTCCCGGTGGTTGGTTTACCAGGAACGATTGACAATGACCTGGAGGGAACAGACTTCACCATTGGATATGATACGGCCATCAATACGGTAATTAATGCAGTTGATAAGATCCGCGATACTGCGGAATCTCATGACCGCTTGTTTATTGTAGAAGTAATGGGACGTGATTCCGGGCTGATTGCTTTAAGAAGCGGAATTGGCGTTGGTGCAGAAGCGATTATGATCCCTGAAGCGAATATGGGGGTTGAAGGCCTGGTTACCAGACTGGAGACCGGACGTAAGGATAAGGCTTCAAAAATTATCATTGTAGCAGAAGGAGATGAAATCGGAGGCGCATTTAATGTAGGAGAGGTGCTGAAAGAGAAATTTCCGCATTATGACATCCGGGTATCTGTATTAGGACATATACAACGTGGAGGAAAACCGAGTTGTATGGACCGCGTGCTGGCCAGCCGTTTAGGTGTTACCGCGGTTGAAGGCATTATTGCCGGTCAGTCGGGGGTAATGGTTGGACAGAAAAACCGTGAAATACTTTTCACTCCTTTTGACCATGCAATTAAACATATTGATGCGAAAGAGATTACCCCGGCCTGGTTGAAGCTGGTGGAAATACTTTCCTTATAAACCTAAAAAGAAAGGGACCTGCAAATCAGGTCCCTTTCTTTTTTATTTAATGATAACGGCTTTTATTCAATGATGACCGCAGTTCCTGTTGCTGCAACCATAAGCATGCTGCCGCCGCTCCCTACGGTTTCGTAGTCCAGGTCTACTCCAATGATCGCATTTGCGCCCATTGCTGCTGCATATTGCTGCATCTCGTTGATTGCTGTATTTTTTCCTTCTCTTAATACCTCTTCGTAAGAACCGGATCTACCCCCAACGATATCTCTGATACCAGCAAAAAGATCTTTAAAAATATTGGCGCCAATTATGGTTTCGCCGCTTACAAGGCCAATGTATTTGACTACTTTTTTGCCTTCTATAGAGTTTGTTGTTGTAATTAGCATGTCGTTTTATTTTAAGATTTGATGCTCTTTACCCGTAAATGTTACAGTTCCGGGCACTAATTTGCTTCGGGACCTACTAATTTGTCAAGGACCTGTTGCCAGTTGTCTACGCGTTCGTAATCGGTTAGTAATAAGTTGTGCGGGGAACTGAATAGTAATTTACGGCCTTTAAAGCCGATGAAGTTCTTTGCCCTGTCGTCTATCATGACATCCACATCTACGATCTTATTGCCGCAAAACATAATGTTCTGCCAGGTGATAAAAGGGAAGTGTTCTGCCAGCCAGTCCATTTTATCTTCGAGAGAGTTGCGGAATTCGGTTGCTGCAGAAACAATATATACCTCGTGGTGCTGTTGTAATTTCTGTACGGCTTCCACACTTCCGGGAATGAGGGGAAGGTCGCGGAAAAAGCCCTTTTCATTGATATAATCGAACCATTTGTGATTGGCATGCTCAGGGACATGATGATAAATTTCGTTTCCAGGTTCAGGAATAAGGTCTAATGGGACTCCGTAGTCCCGGTGGTATAGTTTGATAAATTTGCTTAAAGGATCAGCTAATACTTCATCCATGTCTATTGCTATTCTCATAATGGTATCGGTTTTAGCCAAATATCTTTAATTCGGCCTGGACTTATGTTAACTGAATTTAAAATTATTGCATCTTGCTAATCATTAGTATTTTACTTACTTTTGCAACCCCGCAAGCATGAAGCTCCGGGAACTATGTTGAATACATAAACTATAAAAAGAAATGGCAACTAAAATCAGATTGCAAAGATTCGGTAAAAAAGGAAAACCTTTTTTCCACGTAGTGGTAGCGGATTCCCGTTCACCAAGAGATGGTAAATTCATTGAGCGTTTAGGTTCATATAACCCAAACACCAATCCTGCAACCATCGAAATCAATTTCGAAAAAACATTAGACTGGGTTAACAAAGGTGCTGAGCCTACGGATACTTGTCGTGCTATCCTTTCTTACAAAGGTGTTTTATACAAAAAACACTTAGAAGGTGGTGTTAAAAAAGGTGCTTTAACAGCAGAACAGGCAGATGCTAAATTTGCAGAGTGGTTAAGTGCTAAAGATGGTCAGATCGAAGGTAAAAAAGACAATTTAACTAAGTCTAAAGACGAAGTTAGAAAGGCTGCATTAGCTGCTGAAGCTAAGAAAAATGCAGACCGTGCAGCAGCTTTAGCAATCAAAAATGCTCCTGTAGCAGAAGAAGTTGTTGAAGAAGAAGTAGTAGCGGAAGAAGCAACAGAGGAAACTCCGGTAGCTGAAGCAGCTCCTGCAACTGAAGAAGCTCCTGCAGCTGAAGAGAACAAAGAAGAGCAAGCATAATATTTTTGTTATTCTGAATAATAGCGAAGAATCTTTCCTGGGAATGTATTCTTCGCTATTTTCATTTAATAACAAATTGCTTTTATACGTGTGAGATATTAAGGAATACAATTATGAAGATTGAAGAGGCATTTTATATTGGTTATATCACCAAGACAAAAGGATTAAAAGGAGAGGTTCAGTTATTTTTTGAATACGATGAGCCTGAATTGCTGGAACTGGATGTCGTTTTTGCTGATTTTAATGGGAAAATGGTTCCTTATTTCGTTTCTACTTATAAACTACATACCAATAACACCGGAAACTTCTATTTTGATGATGTAGATCATATAGATAAGGCTCAGCCCTTACTCAGAAAAAAAATCTATTTGCCATTGACAAAGATGCCGGACCGTTCCAATGATGAATTTCATTATGAGGACCTTAAGGGCTACCTTGTTTCTGATGAAGTTCACGGGGAGCTTGGAGAGATCCTGGAAGTGAATGAATACCCTCAGCAATTCGTAGCAACGGTATCTTACCGTGAAAAGGAAATCATGTTTCCGCTGAATGACGACATGATTGTGGAGATTGATGAGGAAGAAAGCATTCTGAGAGTTCATCTTCCTGATGGTTTGATCGATCTTTACCTCGAAAATTAAATTATCTTTGCCACATGCGTTTTGACATCATATCTGTTCTACCTGATTTACTGGAAAGTCCATTTGCCCATTCTATATTGCAGCGTGCGCAAAAAAAAGGAATTGCAGAAATCGTTGTGCACAACCTGAGGGATTACTCGACAAATAAACAAAAAAGCGTTGATGATTATCCCTATGGCGGGGGAAGTGGGATGGTGATGTCTATTCCTCCTTTTGCCAGGTGTATTGAACAGTTAAAAGGCGAGCGTGAATATGACGAAGTCATTTTCATGAGCCCTGATGGGGTCACTTTTAACCAGACCATTGCCAATGAATTGTCGGGGAAAGGGAATGTGATCATTTTGTGTGGACACTACAAGGGGATAGACCAGCGTATAAGGGATTTGTTTGTGACCAGAGAGATTTCCATCGGAGATTACGTTTTGTCTGGTGGAGAGCTTCCTGCGGCTGTTCTTGTAGATGCGATTGTGCGGTTGATTCCGGGAGTTTTGAACGATGAAACATCAGCGTTGTCTGACAGCTTTCAGGGAGAGTTGCTGGATGCTCCTGTGTATACCCGTCCGGCTGACTGGAACGGACATAAAGTTCCTGATGTGCTGTTGAGTGGGCATGAGTTGAAAATAAACGAATGGCGACATGAGCAGGCCTTGCTGAGGACACAGCAGCGCAGGCCCGATTTGCTGGAAGATTAGCCCTTCTTCAGCAAAGCAATAATAACTTCCTTATCTTTTATCTGCTCTTTCAGTGCGGCAGACATTTCTTTGCAGTTTTTCAGGCTGTTCTTTAAACTGCTGTATTCATTTTTTGATTCTGCGGTCAGATTTGAACTCTCCTCTGTTTTGTAGGGCTTGTCCCCGGCATCAAAGAAGGTGTAGGGAGATACTTCTAAAAATCCAGCTACCCTGTTAATGTCTCTGTATTTGATAGATTCATTTTTAAGGGCGAGTTTCAATCCATCTGAAGTCATGTCCATTTGACGAACAAGCCAGGTGAATGGCCTTTTCTTTTCCTTAAGGATTGCTTTAACAACGGCGTATATATCCATAAAAAATTAGGTGTATTTTATATATTCGATAAAATAATCAGTATATTAGTCATAAAAAATTGTGCATTATTTGTCATGATTTTGATAAACATACACATTTAATAATATTTTTCATAAAAAGTTATGACTGAAAGCTCTAAGAAGTACAAAATCAATGATTATTTGAATCGGCTCAACATTAAAGAGTACCGGTTGGCTGTACAAATTATTCCCAAAATTTTAGGCGTTTCCCTAAATACTTTTCATAATTATCGGAATATTTTATGGAATAGCACGCAAGATATTCCTTATGAAAAAGTCGTGATGTTTGAGCAGCTTTTTGACATGAGGCCGGGAGAGTTGTTTAATCAGACGATATCGGTAAAAAGACTCAGAGATTTGTTCGAATCCGAGGTTTCATCGAAGACTGAGCAGATGGAGGGCCGCTGACCGGGGTTTATTTCTATTGTTCAATAATGTTCTCAGAAGTGCGTAAATTGTGTTAATTGGAAAATTATTATGTATAATCGATGCTTATACATATAATTGTATTGTGAATATTATTTTGTAAGAAATATTATATATTATTTGTCAACAAAAGATTATTTGTCAACGAAAATTGCAAAACCAGTTAAAATTATGGAAGAACCAAGGAAGTACAAGATTGAAGAAGAGATGAATAAACTGAATCTTAAAAATTATAAAGCAGCCAGCAGGGTGATCCCGAAACACCTCAAGATTGCTTTTAACACCTTTCACAATTATCGCAAGCTGCCTGTTAGCGGAAAGGCGGATATTCCATATGCGACGGTAAGGTTGCTGGAGGGTGTCTTTGGGTTAAAAGATGGAGAACTGGCGAATTACCCTATAGAAATGAAAACGCTCGATACTTTAATCAGGGAAGAGGCCCGCTGTCAGGGAGAAGATGAAAAAAAGATTTGAAATGATCTGGCCTTAAATACAAAGTTCAAAATAAATTTTGGGCAGAAAAGGCCGTTTCCGGGGATCTGATTGTGGAAATGTCAAAGAATGTGGAAAAAAATAAAAAACGCTTTTATTTCTAAAATAATTTTCCTAATATTGCAGTCCGATTTTAAACAACAAAAAGTCGGCTTAATAGCTTAAAATCATGGATTTAGTAAAATTTGTTGAAGAGCAGGTAATCGCAAAAAATGAGTTTCCTGCATTCAAATCAGGAGATACAGTGAGTGTTCACTATAAAATTCGCGAAGGTAATAAAGAACGTATTCAAATTTACCAAGGTGTAGTATTACAACGTAATAGTGTAGGTGCTAATGAAACGTTTACTGTTCGTAAAATGTCTAATGGTGTTGGTGTGGAACGTATCTTCCCTATCAATTCGCCTAATATCGCTAAAATAGAGGTTAATAGCCACGGTAAAGTTCGCAGAGCGAAACTATTCTACCTACGTGAATTAACTGGTAAAGCAGCTCGTATCAAATCTAAAAGAGTTTAATCTCTTTAGAAAAAGCATAATGGCCTTCCCGATCATATCGGGGAGGTTTTTTTGTTGGTATTTTCTATGATAAATATTTGGTGTCTTTTTGGATTAAGGGGATAAAAAATGTCGTTATGGCCGATGTTAAATGTAGTCAGGCTTGAGTACCTTTGAATCTGTAAGAACTAAAACCATATATTCAATGAAAGACCTGTTAAAAAAATTCGAAGAGAAAAGACCTGAAATTGTTTTTGAGTGGAAAGATAAAGAATCTGAAGCCGAAGGCTGGGTGGTGATCAACTCTCTGCGTGGCGGAGCAGCAGGCGGGGGTACCCGTATGCGTAAAGGCCTGGATAAAAGAGAAGTGGAATCCCTTGCAAAAACAATGGAAGTGAAGTTTACTGTTTCCGGCCCCCCGATAGGAGGTGCTAAATCCGGAATCAACTTCGACCCTGCAGATCCGAGAAAAAAGGAAGTTCTGGACAGGTGGTATAAAGCGGTGATGCCTTTGTTGAAAAGTTATTATGGTACCGGAGGAGATCTGAATATCGACGAGATCCATGAAGTGATCCCGATCACTGAAAATTACGGACTATGGCACCCTCAGGAAGGGGTCATCAATGGGCATTATCAGGCCAGAGAGAACGAACGGATCCATCAGATTGGCCAATTGCGCTATGGGGTTTCCAAGGTCCTGGAAGATCTCAATTACACTCCTGACATCAAAAGAAAATATAAGGTTGCTGATATGATCACCGGATATGGTGTGGCAGAGTCCATCAGACATTTTTATTACATCTGGGGTGGTAAAATTGCCGGAAAAAAGGTCATTATTCAGGGCTGGGGCAACGTTGCTGCAGCTGCGGGTTATTACCTTGCCCAGCATGGGGTGAAGGTTGTTGGCATTATTGACCGCGTTGGCGGGCTGATCAACAAGGAAGGGTTCTCACTGGAAGAGATCATTGATCTGTTTAATAAAAGAGAAGGAAATACCCTGGTATCTCCAAATCTGATTCCTTTTGAACAGGCAAGTAAAGAGATCTGGAACATTGGTGCGGAAATATTTGTTCCTGCGGCGGCTTCCCGATTGGTTCAGCAAGCAGAAGTAGATCAAATGATATCTGCAGGGCTGGAGGTCATCGCTTGTGGTGCAAACGTTCCTTTTGCAGATAAAGAAATCTTTTTTGGAAGCATTATGGAGCATGCCGATAGCCATGTTGCCGTCATTCCTGATTTCATTTCCAACTGTGGAATGGCAAGGGTTTTTGCTTATCTGATGCAGCGAAATGTGGAGATGAGTGATGATGCGATTTTTACTGATGCTTCCAATATCATTTACAATGCTATGGTGAACATCCACAAACAATCTTCAGCTAAGAAAGAATTGTCCAAAACCGCATTTGAAATTGCATTAAAACAATTAATATAATAATATAAGATGGACAGTCCGTTTTTTGAGCAAATATTCTGGGGAAACAGCATTAAAGATTACTGTGTTTTTGCAGGAATTTTACTATTTGGGGTGCTATTCAAGAAAATCATATCCCGCTTACTGAGCCTCTTGTTGTTTCGCTTGTTTAAAAAATTCGCCTCTGCAGTCAAGGACGATACTTTCGTTTCATTACTGTTGCAGCCGATTGCCTTTTTCATCAGTCTCTGTTCTTATTATCTGGCGATTAACCAATTAAAACACCCTTTAAATGTGGTGCTATTTGGCTATGCCAAGCAAATTGAAAAGACAAAAGAAACGGTACATGTTACACTCGGACAAGCAATAGATAAAGTCTTTCTCTTTCTCATTATACTCTCCGTTTTTTGGATCATATTGAGAATCATTGACTTTATTGCTCATGTATTGAAGTTTAAGGCCTCTCTTACCGCGGATCGTGCAGACGACCAGCTGGTTCCTTTTTTAAAGGAGCTCACCAAGACCATCATCTGTTTCTTTGGCTTTTTTGTGCTCCTTGGTTATGTTTTCGAAATCAATGTCCTCACGCTCATCACCGGCTTAGGAATTGGAGGTATAGCCATTGCCCTGGCGGCAAAGGAAAGCCTGGAGAACCTGATTGGTTCATTTACGATCTTCCTTGACAAACCATTTACAGTTGGAGATGTGGTGAAGGTTGATGGAGTCGAGGGAACGATCGATAAAGTAGGTTTTAGAAGCACCAGGCTGATTAGTCCGGATAAAACGACCATTGTCATTCCCAACAGGGCAATGATTGATGGTGTACTGGAAAATGTAACGAGAAGAGAGTTCCGCAGGGTAAATTTCTTCATTGGTATCACTTATGAAACGCCTGCTGCGAGCATAAAGGAGATTTTGGCTGCTGTAAATACTTTGTTAACTGAGCATCCTAAAACAACAGATGGTTTTGCTGTTTTTGATAATTTCGGTGATTCGGCTTTGAACATCCAGGTGGTATATCTGGTGCTGCAAATGCCACATAGCGAGTTTATCAGGGTCAAAGAAGAGATTAATTTTCAATTGATCAGGATTGTTCAGGAGTATGGTTCTGACTTTGCGTATCCAACGCAACGCGTAGTAGGAGAAGAGCCTCCTGCGGCAGCAGCTACGAGTGCTGGTTAAATGAAATTCTGAACTAAAAAAGACCGTTATTCTTTTCATCCCCGAATCTTTGCTGAAGGGCAAATCTTCGAATGTCTTCAAAGAACAACGGTCCTTTTTTTGAAATCCTGCTCCATTCCTGTAAAGCGTGTCACCTGATCAGCGTCTATTTGAAAAGCGTCCCATCATCAGTGTCTATTTATGACGTATGATGATGATGTGCAATGTTCAACACCAGATCAGTGGCCATTTGAAATTGTCATATGATCAGTCTCGGTTTATAACGCATGATGACACAGCGCAATACTCATCAGCTGATCAGTACTCATTTGAAAAATGTCATATGATCAATATCTACTTATAATGTATTATAAGCGCAATGTTCAGCACCTGATTCTTCATTTACTTAGCTGAATTAAGTTTTTTTTGGAATGGTTTTGTCTGCTGGGTCATGGAACTTCATTTCCTCAAAAAAGAGGCGTTCTATGAAAAGGCCTAGAAAATTTTGCGCCCTTCAGCGCAAAAGATTTCAGCCTTTGAATAGTAATGCTCTTTTTGAGGACTCTTTAACACTTCATTCCCCTCCACCAGAAAACCGCGCATAAAAAAACCGGTATCTCTGAAAAACACCGGCCTTTTGAAAATAAAATATGATGTCGCTTAGCTTAGCTCTGCTAAGACCGTAATTCCGCCTTTTACAACCTGATTTAGTTCAAGGTTAACCTTAGTGCCCAATGGTAAAAAGATATCGACTCTGGAGCCAAATTTAATAAAACCGAACTCTTTATTTTGCTCTACTACATCACCTTCTTTTACATACCAGACAATGCGTCTGGCAAGCGCGCCTGCAATTTGTCTGAACAATACAGGAGTTCCGTTGGCATGTTCTACAACTACTGTAGTCCTTTCATTCTCTGTCGAGGATTTCGGATTCCAGGCTGCAAGGTATTTACCAGGATGATACTTGAAAAATTTCACTACTCCTGAAATCGGATTTCTGTTGATGTGTACATTTACCGGCGACATAAATATCGAAACCTGGAGTCTTTTGTCTTTAAAGTATTCTCCTTCTTGTGTTTCTTCAATAACAACAACCTTCCCGTCTGCAGGGCAGATTACTTTATTATCTGCGCTGGTAAATTGCCTGCTGGGGTTTCTGAAAAACTGTAGAACGATCAGGAATAAGACTCCTGAAAAAATATAAGCAAACCATCTTAACCATGTGATATCTGCAAATCTATAGTCAATGATCGCATTCAAGATGAAAATGAATAGTAATGATATTGCGATGGTGGTGTAACCTTCTTTATGTATCGTCATTGTTGATTAGGGTATTTGTTTATTTTCTGCAAAAGTGAGAAAAAATTATAACATTAAGGTAAAGGAGCGGTAACAGTTTTGGCCTTGTAGATATGGTTCAGGTTTCTGCCGAGCCCATTGTAATCCAGGCCATAGCCGACAACAAACTCATTTGCGACCTCAAAACCAACATATTCCAGCTCTTCGATGGGGGCTTTTAAGGCTTCCGGCTTCAGCAAAAGAGAGCAAACCTTAACAGAGGCAGGTTGTTGTTTGTAGACTTCTTTCAGGATGTAACCAAGGGTAAAGCCAGTATCCACAATATCTTCCACAAGGATGATGTCTCTGTCCTTAAGGTCAGCAGGTAGGCCAAATACTTCTTTAATCTCTCCGGTACTTTGGGTGTCTTTATAAGAAGAAACACGGATAAATGCCATTTCGCAAGGTAAGGTGATTTCTTTTACCAGGTCTGCCATAAATAGGAAACTCCCGTTCAGGACCCCAATAAAGATGGGGCATTTGCTTTCGTAATCTACATTGATCTGGATACCGATCAGACGGGTACGTTTTGCAATGTTTTCATTTTCCAGGAGTATTTCGAATTCCTTGTCTTCTATTTTAATCGTGTTCATATTCGTTTATACCAGCAGTTAGGAGTTTTCTTTTGATTGCTCCAGTTGCTTTTCTAGTTCTTTTTCTTTTCTACGCTGTTCTCTCCGTTCCTGTCTGAGCTGTTTTTTTGTTTTTTGAAGCGTATCTGTTTTTATGACAGGTTTGGAAGTGGTATCTTTTTTAGATCCACCACCAAAGATGCGGTCGAACAGGCTTTTAGACTCATCGTGCGTCTCTATTGCAGGAAGAGGATCATCATTGTCAAACGCCGTAGTATCAACAGTGGTAGAGTCGGGTAGTAAGTATTGTCTCAGGCCTGGTCTCAGTTGTACATTGTAAAAACCATATCCACTGCTGTCTGAAGGGGTCAGGCCGCGTTTGGCCATAATGTTTCCGATATACTTGAAATAAGGATAGAGGTAGTCTTTTAGTCCTCCGTCTCCCCTGAATTTGTAGAGGGCAATTTTTGGTCTGGGAACAATATTGGCTAGAAATATTCCTTCACCGATATTGAGGTCTGAAGGTCTTTTTCCGAAGTAATACCTGGTTGCTTCTCCGATTCCATAAATGTTTTGTCCCATTTCAATAATGTTGAAATAGACTTCCAGCATTCTGTTTTTGCTGATCAGGTGGTTATTTTCAATTAACCATACAATCAGGATTTCTTCTGCTTTTCTGGCGAGCGTTTTTTGCCTGCTGAGGAAAATGTTTTTAACCAGTTGCATGGAGATGGTACTTCCTCCCCTGACAAATTTTTTCTCTTTGAAATTTACCGCAAAAGATTTACGGATAGATTCCTGTACGAATCCTTTATGGGTAAAAAAGGATGGATCCTCAGAGGTTAATATCGCATTTTTGAAATTACTGGATACTCCCGAGAGGGGGGTAAAGTTTGGATTGGAAGGGCCGATAAGAATATCACGCATTGGCTTTCCTCTCTCATAAGGGGTATAGACAAAGTCTTTATTGATCTTCTGAAGGTTTGTTTTTCCCCATTTAAGGATTTTGAAATTACTTGGCGTTAGTCCGGAATTGAAGCGAACGCTATCCGGAGTAGCACTGTCCAGGTAAAAGTTAAGGTCGTATTTTACCTTTCCACTTACTTTTAAGCCATCCAATGATTCGAATAAACCCTGCGGAAAGGCATTCAGAACTTCCTGAGCATCTTGTTCCGGAGCCTGAATTTTCAGTTCATAAATCTTGTTCGGGGATAAGGTATATTTTACATATGGATGAAGGGTTGCTTTTTTCAGAAAGACGGTAGATGAGCTGTCCAGGGCTACATAATTAGGCCCGATGAGCATATCTGCATCAATTTTAGCATCAGGGATTACAATGTCATTGGAGGCTATTTTCGGATGGTTAACCATGAGGTTTTTAACTGACCAGGATCCTTTTATTTTGAAGTCATCTCCGCTGTAGTCTGCGCTTTTCATTTCCGTCCTGACAGTATCAAAACTGAATTTAGCTTTGAGTTTATGTTCCAGGTAGGGCAATTCTACTTTTTTATCGTCCGCAAAGAGCATCACATCAAGCTGTCTTCGGCCCGGTTTTACTGTTCCGTTGACATGCCATGTGGCAGCATTATCGTTGACCACGATACTGGATAGCAATTCCCCATCGTTTATCGTGGCTGTTGTGGTTAAGAACTTCAGCTTCGCAGTATCATTATCATTGACCAGAAGCATCAGGTCTTTTATTTCCATATTGTCAGGGATTTTATATAGAACCTGATTCAGGAGGTTGTGAGCAATATCGGCAAGGTCTGATTTGGTTTTCTTTTCCGTGTTTTTCTTTTTTCTCTTGAGAAAGAAGTCCAGGTTACTTAAAGAATCTTTAAATACCACATTCAGTTTTCCTTTATTCAGAATGATTTCTGAGAGTTTGACATTTCCGAAAATCAAAGGAAAAAGCTTGACGCCGACCGTAAAATCATCAATAGTAGAAAGGGTATCGCGGTCTTTTGGGACTACAGATATGTTTTTCATGTGTACTGTGCTCAGTCCGCTGAAACCAGATTCCCCGATTTTAATTTCAAGGCCATAGTCTTTGTCGGCTTTAGCAATTGCTTTGGCCATCATCGTTTTCAATAATGCCTCGCGTTTGCTATAAGCTATAAAACCACCAATAACGGAGAGCAATAGGAAAACCCCTAACACCCACGCGCCAATTTTCAGGTATTTTTTAGGGATGTTAATTTTTGGAAGATGCATGCTGTAAAATAGATAATAATTGCTAAACGTTAAACGCAAATGTTTATTTCGTGTTAAAATTACACTTAAAAAGCCTAAAGTCAATTAATTGTGGTCCTCTTTTGTTAATTTTGGCTAATGATAATTAGTCCAGAACAAGTTCTAGCCGCTCTGAGAAATGTTGAAGACCCTGATCTTAAAAAAGATCTGGTGACTTTGAACATGATCAAGGATTTGAAAATAGAAGATAAGAACGTGAGTTTTACCTTAGAACTCACTACTCCTGCCTGTCCGATGAAAGATATGTTGAAAAATGCATGTTATAATGCTGTAAAGCATTTCGTCAGCCAGGAAGCCGAAATAGAAATCAATATTACTTCGAAGGTCACCAAGCCGATGGATATCAATCAGCTCAAAGACATCCGCAATATTTTACTGGTTTCATCAGGGAAAGGCGGTGTTGGAAAATCTACCGTAGCCAGTAACCTTGCCATAGCACTTGCTGCTGACGGGGCGAAGGTAGGATTGATCGATGCAGACATTTACGGTCCTTCAGTTCCTACTATGTTTGATCTGGTGGGGGCTAAGCCCAGTGCCAGAGAAACTGAAGATGGAAAAACATTAATTCTTCCAATTGAAAAATATGGGATTAAGTTGTTGTCTTTAGGCTTTTTTGCAGATCCGGATCAACCTGTACCATGGCGTGGGCCGATGGCTTCAAATGCGGTTAAGCAATTGTTTAATGATGCAGACTGGGGTGAGCTGGATTACCTGGTGGTAGACCTTCCTCCGGGAACAGGAGATATTCATATTACCATTACCCAGAGTTTCCCGATTGCGGGTGCTGTAATTGTGACTACTCCTCAGCAGGTAGCCCTTGCAGATACCAGAAAAGGACTGGCGATGTTTAAAATGCCAAGCATTAATATTCCTGTATTGGGAGTAATCGAAAATATGGCTTATTTTACGCCTGAGGAGTTGCCGGATAACAAATATTATATCTTCGGTAAAGATGGCGGTAAAGAGCTGGCAAAGTCATTTGAGGTGCCTTTTTTGGGTGAAATCCCAATCGTTCAGGGAATTACGGAGGCCGGAGATAAAGGTGCCCCGATTGCATTGAATAAAGAAAGCAAGATTGCCGCTTCTTTTGCAGAGATTGCAGGAAAGGTTGCACAACAAGTGGCAATTAATAACTCGCTGACTGTTAATTGCTAAAAAATTACTATTTTTATACTTTAAAAAATTACCAAAATGGATTTAACACAACAAGTAGAGCAGGCACTGGAAACCATTAGACCATATTTAATCGCTGATGGTGGAGATGTTGCTATAGAAGAGATTACGGCGGATAATGTAGTTAAATTGAAATTATTAGGAAACTGCGGATCATGCAAAATGAGCTTCATGACCATGAAAGCTGGTATTGAGCAGGCGATTATGAAGGCTGTTCCACAGATTACTTCGGTTGTTGCCATTAACCTTGCGGAGCCGGTATAATTGTTTTAACACTATTTAACTAGCCGTTTTAATTAATACCGCTATTTTTGTATATGAAGTATTCACTCACCTTATTATTGCTTCTTTTCATTTCTTCTGCGTTTGCACAACAAACAACGGGAAGTAAGAAGTTGATTCAGTTTACCGGAATTATCACCGATGTAGACAGTAATACAGTGGTGCCTTATGTAACGGTAACCAATTTAACGAATAAAGGGCAACGGTATGCGGCCAATTATAAGGGGTATTTCTCTTTTATTGCACATCCGGGTGACACCATTCTTTATACTGCTGTGGGATACCGGGATCTACTCCTGTCTATTCCGACGCAGATCGACGATAGCAAATACACCGCAATGGTGAAATTAAAAGCTGAAATTATGAACCTCCCTACGGTCAGGGTATACCCATGGGCTACTGTAGAGGAGTTTACCCGGGATTTCATGGCCATGAAGATTGCTGATGATGATTTCTCCATTGCGATCAGGAACGTGTCGCAGGAGAGCATTTCAGGATTGATGCAAACCCTTCCGAGGGATGCGGGCGAGATCTCCGGAATCAACTTCAAGCTGAATCATGACCGGGCTTTAAACAAGAATATGGTGCAAACCAACCCGCTTTTAAACCCATTTGCATGGGGTAAGTTGATGCAATCCATATTCAAAGGGGATAAAAGCAGGAGCGAAGGGAATTAACGCCTTCTGCTCTGCTGTGGAAAACGCATTTTATAATCTGCCTTTACATTTCCTTTAGAAATCGCGTCAAGTTTACTTTTCAGCATTCTTTTACGTAATAAGCTCAATGTGTCAGTAAACAGCTTACCCTGGATGTGATCATATTCGTGTTGAATTACACGGGCAGGCATTCCTGTAATTTCTTCTTCATGCAGTTCCCAGTTTTCATCATAATAGCGGATTCTGATGTTGGGTTTACGCATTACATCTTCTCTGATATCGGGAATGCTCAGGCATCCTTCATTGAAAGCCCAGGGTTCTCCGGTTTCTTCCAGGATTTCGGCATTGATGAAAGTCCTTTTGAAAGCGTTTTCATCTTCGTCTGCTCCGGTATCAACAATAAACAATCTGATTGCTAAGCCAATCTGAGGAGCAGCTAAGCCAACGCCATGTGCATTATACATGGTTTCGTACATGTTGCTGATTAATTGTTTTAAATCCGGGTATTCCTGCTCAATAGGAGCACAAACCTTTTTTAATACCGGATCGCCATATGCTACAATAGGTAATTTCATAGTGCAAAAATACAAATATTACCCTAAAGGGTAAAAAGTTAAGGAGGTAAGATTACTTTCATCTAATATTTCATTGGCAATATTGGCCATATCAGTGGTAGTTACTGCCTGAATTTTGTTAAATACGGTTTGGAGGTCGTCAATTTTGTTGTAGTCTATGAGACTTTTAGCCATGGATATGATCAATCCAATTCTGTTTTCTTCGCCAAGGGCGATTTGTCCGATAAACTTATTTTTCGATTTTTGAAGCTGTACCTCTGTCAGGGGATGATCTTTAATTTTTTTAAACTCTCTGAAGATCAGAGAAAGTGCTTTATCCACTTTTTCCTGGTCGGTGCCAAAATATAAGGTGAAGATTCCGGTATCACTAAGCGGGCTGTAACCTGTTTCTATTGTATAGGCAATTCCATGTTTTTCGCGGATTTGCAGGTTTAAAATGGAACTCATTCCTGTGCCTCCCAGCAAATTATTGAGCAGGAGCAAACCCGTTTTATAAGGATGGTGCAAAGAATAAGCCTGAGCACCTAACATGGCATGTGCCTGCATGATGGGTTTCTGAAAAGAATGGGTCACTACAGGCGCCTTTTCCGGGACTATCCGGGAGTTGTTATGTAAGTTTTCTGGTATTTCAGCATAATATTTAGTACCAATCTTAACCACTTTATTTAAGGAATAGTTCCCTAAAACAGCGATGATCATCTTATCTGTATGATAGTTTTCTCTGATAAAATCATGGATGTCTTTCTTACTGATTTTATTGACGCTTTCCGCGCTGCCAAGAATATTTCTTCCCAAGGGGTGACCTGCAAAAACAAGGTCCTCAAAATCGTCATATATCGCCTCTTCCGGCTGATCCAGATAGGAGGTAATCTCATCAAGGATGACACTCTTTTCTTTCTCCATTTCATCCTCCGGGAAGGTTGAATGAAAAACGATATCGTGGAACAGTTCTAAGGTCCTGTCCAGGTAGGGATTGAGAAAAGAGGCATGGATGCAGGTATACTCCTTTGTCGTATAGGCATTGAGGTCTGCACCAACACTTTCCAGACGGTTTAAGATCTGGTTTGTATTTCTTTTCTCTGTGCGTTTAAAAATCAGGTGCTCAATAAAATGGGCAAGGCCGGCTTTTTCATCCTGTTCATCCCTGGAGCCACTATTTACAATAATGCAGGCATGAGATATCGCAGATGCAGAAGGGACATGAAGTAATCTGATGCCATTAGGCAAGGTGTGAACATTGTATTCCATCAAGCTGCAAAGATACGCAAGAAATAAGCTTCTGCAGGATAATATTTCTGTATCAATTTAAGGATTTACCTGCTTATTTGATGACCGAATACCTGAAGGTATAGAAGCCGGTCTCATTGTAATCCTCTTCGTCAAAGTAATAGCTTAAAATTTCCAGTTTGACATGCTTTCCTGCTGCGGTTTTAACCAGGATTACCTTACCTGGAATGGGGGTCAGGGCATGGCTTGCCATGTCGTAATTATACCAGCCATTGCCTGATCCTGTTGGAATCGCACTGCTGCTCTGGCTGTCTTTTTTATATCCGCTCTCCGGAGCTTTAACTACCTTATCAAAGGTTGTATTGCTTAAAATCTGGGCAGATACATTTCCTTTACTGTTGATTTTAATTGCTGTATTGTTGAAGGCGAGGTCCCACTTTTCTGTTTCTTTTACAATTTTTCCAGCTTCCAGGCTATAGAAAGTGGTTTTTGACTTGGCATCCAGATTTTTCTCTGTCTTTAAAACCTGAGCGTTAGCACTGAGGCCGGCAAATAGAAAAGCAGATACTAAGGATAGGGTATAGGAAGGTAATTTCATGTCTTTTTTTTACAAAGAAACAAACTATCTGGAACTATTCTAAATAACTGCAAAGATTTATTTTCTTTTTAAAAGTCTGCGCTTGATCCTCCTCCTCCGAAATTCCCTCCTCCCATTCTCGGTGTTTCAGGCGCAGCAGCAGGACCAGAAAAGGTTTCGCCGACAATAAGCGACTCTACTTTGATCTTATCCAGCAACTGATCGTCATCCAGTTCTTCATAAGTAAAGCCTTTCTTTGGCGTTTTCAGGTAGCGGATTACCCCATAAGATAAGGCCAGTAATCCTGCTCCAACCAGGGATAAAGCCCCTTCTATCGGCATGAGATGGTAATAATTTCTAAAGGTGAAGGCCGCAGCAGCAACCAGGATTAAACCGGAACGCAATAAGATCACGTCCTTTCGTTTGAGGCCCGAGGCGATGTAAACAAAAGGGAGCGCTATGGTCCAGGCCCAGAAGAACCATCCCAGAGGGATTCCTTCATCGCTTTTTAAAGGCTGGCTGATCATGCTTCCCATTTCTCTGACCACAAAGTAATTTCCCGCGGCATAACCCACAAGAAGAGAGAACACCTGCACTGCTATTAGACAGTTTTCATAGTTTTTATATTTCTTCAGGTAAACGCATAAGAAATATACTCCTGCGGAGACCAGTATGATCAAAAAAGGAAGAAAGGCTGTCGCATAGGGTCCGTAACTTTGAGCGCTGAAAAACAGGAACAATATTAAGGACAAAAAGGAGATCACCGCCATCAGCATGTCTGCAAACCGCAGGGCAAAATAACCCGCCAATATAAATGTGAAGGGACAGACCTGGCTTTCAAAAGAGTCGGAAAGGTTATGACGCCCGATTAGGCTCAGGTAGCCAATATAAGCAGCCAGGATAAGCCCTCCGGCAGTCCACATCAATGCATCGTCTACACCAGATCTGAAATGATGGTTTCTTTTGACGATTAATTCCAGCATGATATAGCTGATGATTCCTAAAAATAGCCAGTATCCAGGGGAGGTGATGAGGTCATTTATATCACTCAGCATGAGGCTGAGCAGTCCACCGGCAAAGCCCGTTATGATGTAGGTCAGGATGAAAAGACCAACCCTCATGAAAATATTAGGTGAATAAAAGCCCACCGGATACTTTTCTTCCAGGTGCTTTAATTCTTCAGCAGTAATGTCTCCCAGACGATGTGCTCTTTTTAACTGGTTCTGCAAATCTAAATTGTTCAGCCAGGTTTTGTTATAAATGATCATGAGGCTTTAATTTGCTTGTTTAAATAGATTAACAGACGGATTAGGGCAATGGCAGAACCAATAAAATACAGGCAGCACAGGTATATTGCAGCGATATCATTAATTGTAATGAAGCCTCTCACCATGATGATGCTAAAGGCGATATAGCTATAAAGAACTACGAGTAACAAAAAGTAGAATGATTTATGTTTCCTCGCGTCTGTATACAGGTAAAATGCCAGGGCAAAGAGTACCACAAGCCATAAAAATGAAAAGGGGGCATCGTAATGGTTAAAGTAACCAAACAACAAAGAGATAAATGAAATATGGATCCCGAAATGCAGGTAACTAAATCTGAAATGTTTTTTGAAATTGAAATATTCCGTCAGCTGACCAGCTGCCAGGAGTACCAGGCCCAGGATCAGGTAGGTGTAAATTACCGTTTCGTTGTCAAAGTTCCCACTGGAGAGGACCTGAGCGGGTGTAACCGACACCCCCATCCATATGGCGAGGTTGGCAATTCCCATACTGAGAATCCCAAGGTGGTCAAATTCATAAGCGACAAAAAAGAGCAGCAGCATAGGGATAAAAGTTGCCATGCCATAGTTCGTGCCGAAAACGGTGTACTGAAACTGTAAATAGCCGACGAAGGTTAAAAAGCTGAGGCAACCAAGAAGCAGGAGGTAATCAAAAAGAGAATTGGGCGATTTTACCAGTTCTCTGCTAAAAGGAGGACGGTGTTTAAGGCAATAAGCAAAACAACCGATGCTGATGGCTGCGATGATGGCCAGGATCACCTGATGGCCAATGGTGTCAATGTTCTTGTAGATGAGAATACCTAATCCGGTACTCAACAGCATGACACCCAGATATAATAAGGTTTTTAATTCCCAATGCAGGGAAAACAAGGGGTTTTGCTCCCTAAGGCGTATCTTTTCAAAAGAAGTGGCTGAAATAAAGTCTTCTTCTTTCAGTTTATCGTAATGCTCCGCATTCATAGGGCAGGAAATGTTTAATCATAAGATATTCAAGTATACGCAAAGATTTTGTTTCCCCGTGATCAATAAGGAATTTGGGTGTTAAACTGTCAATTTGACAAGAAAGTCGAATTGGAATAGCCATTGATAGGATCGCTATGTACTTAAAAATGAGTTAACATATGAGCATAGAAGAAAAAGGAACCATTTCCATTCACACGGAGAATATTTTCCCGATCATCAAAAAATTCCTGTATTCAGACAATGAGATTTTCCTGCGCGAGCTGGTATCCAATGCCGTTGATGCGGTACAAAAGATCAAACGTCTTGCCGCACTGGGACAATACAACGGAGAGCTGGGTAGCCCATTGGTAGAAGTTGCTGTTGATGCAGAAAAAAAGACCATTACCATTACTGATAATGGTTTAGGTATGACTGCTGAAGAGATTAAAAAATACATCAATCAGGTGGCTTTCTCTGGAGCAAGTGAGTTTGTAGAGAAGTTTAAAGACGCTAAAGATGCAAATGAAATCATAGGTAAATTCGGTTTAGGCTTCTATTCTGCGTTTATGGTCGCAGATTTGGTGGAGATCCAGACACTTTCTTATCAGGATGGTGCTGAGCCTGCCCGTTGGGTATGTGATGGCAGTACTGAATTTGAAATCAGTGCTGGTAACAGAGCTACCCGTGGTACGGAGATTACCCTGCATATTAATGCAGAATCTGAGGAGTTTCTAAGTAAAAATAAGCTGGAAGAGATTCTGGATAAATATGGTAAATTCTTACCGGTACCTATTAAATTCGGAACAAAGACAGAGCAAATTGCTGATGGTGAAGACGAAGAAGGAAAACCAAAAACAGTAGCTGTTGAGGTGGATAACATCATCAATACCACTAACCCGATCTGGACAAAGGCACCTGCAGATTTGTCAGACGAAGATTATCTTGCGTTTTACAAACAACTGTATCCTTTCTCTGAAGATCCATTGTTTTGGATCCACCTGAATGTAGATTATCCTTTTAACTTAACTGGAGTGTTATACTTCCCTAAAGTGAAGAACGATTTCGACATGCAACGCAATAAGATCAAGCTGTTCTCCCGTCAGGTATTTATTACCGATGAGGTAAAAGATATTGTTCCTGAGTTCCTGATGTTGTTACATGGTGTGATTGATTCGCCTGATATTCCACTGAATGTTTCCAGAAGTTTCCTTCAGGCAGACAGTAATGTTAAAAAAATCAACAGTTACATCACTAAAAAAGTAGCGGATAAACTACAGGAACTTTTCAATAAAGACCGTAAGGCTTATGAGGAAAAATGGGGTGATATCGGGTTGTTCGTAAAATACGGCTTGGTAAGTGAAGAGAAGTTTTATGATAAAGCGAAGGATTTTGCGCTATTGACCAATACTAAAAATGAGCACTTTACTTTAGGAGAGTACCATGATAAGGTAAAAGACTTCCAGACTGATAAAAATGGTCAGGTGGTTTATATCTACTCTAATGATCCTGCCAAACAGGATAGCTTTATTCAGTCGGCCAATAAGAAAGATTACGATGTTTTATTGATGAACTCGCCGATTGACAACCATTTCATCAATCATTTAGAGAACAAACTGGAAAAAACGCAGTTGAAACGTGTAGATTCAAGTGTTGCAGATAAGCTGATCGAAAAAGATGATGCGATTGAATCTGTTCTTACTGAAGAGCAGTCTAAAAAAGTGACTGAAATCTTTACAAAAGCAATTACCAAACCTGGAATGCAGGTAGAGGTGGTTGGTTTAAACCCGGAAGAATTACCTGTTACGGTAACCATGGATGAGTTTATGCGCCGGATGAAGGACATGGCTCAGATGGGTGGCGGAATGGGCTTCTATGGAAGTATGCCAGACAATTACAAGGTGGCCATTAATGGAAACCATAAGCTGATTGGTAAAATTCTTTTAACGGACAATGAAGAAGAGCAAAGCCTGCTTGCCAAACAAGCAGTGGATTTGGCTTTATTGGCGCAGGGAATGCTAACCGGAGCGGAATTAACTGCATTTGTGAGCAGAAGTGTAAATCTGATCTAAGAAATATTTTCTCTATGAAAACCCCGTTGCATTCTCATGTAACGGGGTTTTTTATGATCTGAAATTGAGGGTTGAAATGAAAACAAAGAAAAATTTAAGGGAACTGTAGCGTTTTTAAAGTGTATTACGTTTTAGGAAGAAAAAACAGAAATACACAAAATAATTTGTACACTTTAAAATTTTAATCATGGAAATTTCTAACAAACTTAAAAATATAGGTAAAGGATTTGTTGCCATTGTTGCCATCTCAGTTGCATTGTCTGCCTGTTCTAAAAGAAATGATCAGCCATCAATTATAGCTGCAGGTGTTTCTTTTATCAATGCGAGTCCGACAGTTAAAGAATTTGACATTTATATTGGAAGAGATCAATTGATGGCCGATGCATTCAAATACGGGATAAAGTCTGTCTACGTTGCGCTATACCCGGGAACCACTACCTTACGGATTACTGAAAGAGGAAAACCAACACTTCTTTTAACTAAAGATCAGACTTATCAATCCGGGAAACGTTATTCTACCTTTTTAATAGATACCGGAGCTAACAGATCCTTCTTAACTGTTGTTGATAAACTGGATAGCCCGGCTACAGATACGAAAGCAAAAGTTCGTTTCCTTAATTTAAGCCCGGATGCTCCAGCCTTGAGTTTAGCGGTTACAGGAGCTGCGGCCCCTTTATTCACGAATAAATTGTTTAAGGAATCAACCTCTTTTACTGACGTGGAGCCAGGAGATAATGTTTCTTTTGACCTTAAAGAGGCAGATGTCGTAAAAGCTACTCTGGCTGCCGGAAAGCTTGAAAAAGGAAAATTTTATACCATTTATGCCAAAGGATATAAAGGTAAATCAGATGGCGACCTCTTAAAGTTTGGCGCCAATATCTTTGTCGCACAATAGATACCCCCCAGGCCGGTTTCTTAGGAGATCGGCTTTTTTAAACGTTTAAGAAGAAATGATTAAATTTGCATTTTGACTCTTAGACAATGTGTTAGCGTATATTGAGATTGGAATTCTTATTCAATCTCTTTGTTTTATCCGTGTAAAGATGGAGAACTTAAAGAATCCTTAATTGTGTTAGAAAAGAATGCTCAAGTTTGAGGACGTATTAGCGGGGTGTTTGAAAAATGACAACAAGTGCAAAGAGGTGGTTTATAAATCATTCTATGGCTATCTAATGGGCGTGATTTTGCGATACGTTAATGATAAAAATGATGCTCAGGAGTTGATTAATGACAGTTTTATTAAGGTTTTCAAGAGCATTGGGCAGTTTGGTTTTCCAAAGGAGAAGGCTGATTTACAGAAAGCCTTTAAAGGTTGGATTGCGAGAATTTCTTCCCGGACGGCGATCGATTTTCTGAGAAGCAGACGGACTTATCTATATGTAGATGACATAGAGGAACAGCAACAGCCTCTTACAGAGCTCAATGCCATTTCACAGCTTAATGTGCAGGATATTATGAAACTATTAGGACAACTGCCTGAAACACACAAGCTGATTTTTAACATGTATGAAATTGAAGGGTTCTCGCATGATGAGATCTCAAAGATGTTGAATATACCGGAAAGCTCCAGCCGGGTTTACCTGACCAGAGCAAAGAATAAATTAAGGATGCTTTATTCAAAATCATTAATTAGTTCTTATGAATCCAACTAAATTAAACAATAGAGACCGTGCATCTTATCCATGCCAGATCCTGATAAATATAATGAAACAAGCATGAAACCTAATGAACATATAAAATTGCCTGAAGACGAGCTAATCACTCATATAAGGGAGAGTTTAATGGCTCATGAGGAGGAGTATGCCCCTGGAGCATGGGAGAATTTTATCCAGGAAAAGCCAAAGAAAAGAGGTTTACTCTTTTGGTTGGGTAGTTTAAGCAGTGCTGCTGCGGTTTTATTGATCGGATTCGGTTTGTTTTTTACCCTGAATAAAAATACGGTACCTAAAAATCCTGAGCTCAGTGTGATTAAACCGCTGCAAAAGGCCCCGGGTGTACCCGAAGCGGCTGATGTGAAGCCAAAAGAAGATGTAGAATCAGGACAGGAGGAACATTCGGTGGTAGTTGCAGGGCTGAATAGCAGCAGTACAGAGGCAGGTTTAGATTCTGGTTATCCTAAGGTGGCGATGGAAGGTCCGATAGAAGTGAAAACACCTGATCAGTATATTATAGCAGTTCCTAATGCAAAAAATGAAGTTGCCCTGAATTCAACAACTGTTAAACAAGGAGAAGTGGTTGTTCAGGAGCAGGTTGTTGCCCAGGTTCCACAGGCTGAGAAAAAAAGGAGCTTCCAGGAATTCCTGAATGAGGAGTCTAAACATAATGGAGCGGTCAAAAGAGATAACTCGGTATTAAAGAGACAAAGTAAATGGGAAATGGGGCTGGTTGTCGCTCCATCATTTGGAAACAATAAAGAATTAAATATGGGGTATGGTCTGAGTATGGCTTATGCTTTATCAGATAAGGTGTCCATTAGTTCAGGTGTTTCCTATAATCAGATGGGAGCTTCAAGGTCTATCGTAAATGAGAATCCACCTAATATGGCATTGAGTATGGACATGGGGGCAGGAATGGCTAAAGAAGAAAAGGAATTAAAATCTGTAAGCGCCCGTCTGCGTGGGATAGATATTCCACTTGAGCTTAAGTACCATTTGAGTAAAAAGCTGTACGCAAATGTCGGGGTGTCCGCTTTTGCAGTGATTGACCAAAAGCAACAAAATACATTCTTCGAAAGGAAGGTTGAGTCGCAGGGTTATAGTCTGGAAAGTGGATCTGCAAAAACGACCGTCTTGAATAGGACAGTTTCTGAAGAGGCACCTAAAGAGGAAGTTAAAAATGATCCTTATCTGGGTTTTTATAACTTCTCTGTGGGATATAAACAGAAGATTTCAAAAGGGAAATCATTTTCTGTTGAGCCCTTTGTAAAATTACCGATGAAAGAACTCAAACAGGAAAACCTGTACCTAATTGGCACAGGTGTGAGGTTGAAATTCGATTTTTAAGATTCGGTCTTCTCTATTGTTCTTCTTTCAACTCGCTGATAAGTGACTCTATTTCTTTTGCATACTTTCCATAATATTGATTTAACCATATGATTGCAAAGAAATGAACCATGGTGTAAATCGTCAGGGTTGTTAAGCCAAAAGCGATATAAAAATAGCCGGGCTCGTTGGTGATCACTTTTAGAAAGTAGGCATAATTGTCGTTTACAAGTATGATGGCCCCAAAAATCAGAAAAACCGGCAACAAGATGAAGTTAAACATCTTATAAAGCTCCATGTTTAGTTTCAGGTCATAATTCAATTCATACAGGCTGTCTTTGGTATTTAAAGAAGACGCTCCGATCTTTTTGTAGAATTTGTAAAACCGGATCAGGAAATATAAAGTGGTGATGACAAAAAGAATATATGCAGAATTAAAGGGGATTTTAAGTGCCGGAATGAGCTTGAAAAAGCCAGGAATAAAGGCGCTCATGAGTAAGGCCAGGATTTGAAATATGGCTTCTCCTCTCATGTTTTTTCTGAATTTGTCTAAAGGCATTTGTGCTTTCTTCAGACTCTGAATGTCTTTGGGGATTTCAATCGGCTGCTCCGATTCTTTATTCCATGCTGATTTTATATCGTCAAAATTCATAACCTTGTTTTTTTATAAGTTCTTTTAATTTATTTTTTGCCCTGTTGAGCTTAACCCTTGCGTTCCCTTCAGTAATCCCCAGATTCTCTCCGATTTCTTTGTGGGAATAGTCTTCCAGAAAGTAAAACATCAATGCTTTCTCAATTTTGTCCAGCTTTTGAAGTGCTTTGTAAAAATGTGCCAGTTGTATTTCTTTTGTTTCCGCCTCATCTGAAGGAATCTCTATTTCTTCTGCGATGATATTGGCATAAGTGTCCTGCTTGCGCTTGTCTTTCTTGAAAAATACGATTGCAGTATTTAAAGCAACCCGGTACATCCAGCTCGAAAACTTACTTTGATGGTTAAATGAATCATAAGATTTCCAAAGCTGGCAGATGATTTCCTGAAAAAGATCTTTCTGATCGTCTTCGTCGTCCATGTACATTCTGGAGATTTTATGTATCATTCCTTTATGGGATTCTATTTCTCTAAGAAATTCTTGCTCCTTTGCTTTCAAATCCTAGTTCATTACAGGTTTAACCGTGTATCCCTTTGCTTTTAATAGCTCCAATATTCCTTTTTTACCTGGTAAGTGCGCTGCGCCAACGGCGAAGAAAGCCGATTGTTTTTTCATCATTTCGGGCATTTTTTGTACCCAATTATTATTTCTTACCTCCAGGAGCCACTTGTCAGTGGCTTCACTGCTGAATTTTTTATGGTTCATTTCTGCCCCCACTTTAGTGATGTTTTCTTCTTTATAGGCAGCGATAACGGCACTGAGCATGGCTTTGTACTCGTCAAACTGACTGATGTGAGTTACGATTACGGAGTCAGGGAAAGCTTTTCCTACATAATCCATTTGTGCTTTTGTGGTTTCTAATCCTCCTGTGCTCATGTTCTTCTGCTTTGCTAATTTAATAAAATCCATTTCATAAGATTTAGGGGTGCTGCAGGGTAAGGTTTTCGAAATAGCGATGGAATAAACTGTAGAGAGACTGTATTGATCCAATGCCTTTAGGGGGATTTTTGTTTTGAGCTTTAAAATGGAATCGACTGTATTGTATTGACCGGGACTCAATGTTTTGCTCAGCAAGGTT
The DNA here is from genome assembly GCF_900129215.1 of Pedobacter caeni. GTDB lineage: Bacteria > Bacteroidota > Bacteroidia > Sphingobacteriales > Sphingobacteriaceae > Pedobacter > Pedobacter caeni. Next base: position 267,899 of record NZ_FQUQ01000007.1, read on the forward strand.
CCCGTGTTGCCTGCTTTTTGAAGCGCTGCCATTTCATTTGGATCGTTGTAATCAATTTCCAAAATCAGTTTTTCTGTTTGATCAAAAGTTCTCGTTATTTTTTCAGGCATTCTAAAATCGTTTTCGCAGATCATATGAATTGTTCCGTAAATATAGGACGGCTTGGCCAGGCCTTTGCCTGTTATTTCCCAAAGCAAGGAGTTTTCCAAAGGTTTCTTTTGAGCGTTTACGCTGTTGCTAAAAGTCGTAGCCAGTAAGAGGGTAGTTAGCGTTAATATCGTTTTCATGTTTAGGTTGGGTTTAATCTTTTTTATATTCAATTAGTATCAGCTCTTCTAATTCGTTACAGTATTTTTTAATCTTTTCAGTGAAAGGCTGATAAGGCGCTTATTTGGCGTTTAAATGCGGTTTTTCGATATTGTTGCAACAATGATACTTTTATTCATGAGTTGAGCTGAGCTAAAGAATTATCTTTGCAGCAGCTCATCTGAGCAGAAGTTTACGGAATCAATACTCATCTGAAGAAATGAAATTAAAGAAAGGAATCCCATCAATGATCTTAGTTTGCGGAATGCTGCTGATTACTGATAAGACGGTAATGGGCCAGAATACGAATCCATTTATGGAAGAGTACAATACTCCTTATGGAGTCCCGCCATTTGATAAAATTAAGACTGACCATTTTGTTCCCGCTTTTCAGGAAGGAATGAAGCAGCAACAGCTGGCAGTAACTGCAATTTACAGACAGCGCTCCTTACCGACCTTTGGAAATACCATTGAAGCGTTGGAAGGAAGCGGGAAATTACTCAATAAGGTGAGTACCGTGTTTTTCAACCTGAGTTCAGCGAATACTTCAGCTGAACTGGAAGCCATATCGAAACAAATGGCGCCGGAGTTGTCCAAACATAACGACGACATTTACCTGAACGCAGATTTGTTTAAAAGAGTGAAGGCTGTATATGACAAGAGTGCCGGATTAAAGCTCAATGTGGAGCAAAAAAGGTTACTGGAAAAAACCTATAAAAGTTTTGTGCGTAGTGGGGCGAATCTGACCGAAGCACAGCAGCTCAAAATGAGAGCAATTAATAAAGAATTTTCTCTGCTCACTTTAAACTTTGGACAACATCTTTTGGCCGAAGTGAATGGCTTTGAGCTCCTGATCGATAAACAAGCTGATCTTTCCGGACTACCGGAATCCGTAAAAGCTGCTGCGGCCCAATCTGCCAGACAAGCGGGAAAAGAAGGGAAATGGCGGTTTACGTTGCATACCCCAAGCGTAATGCCCTTTTTACAATATTCGGAAAACCGTGCATTGAGAGAAAAGATCTATAACGCTTATATCAACCGTGGCAATAACAATGATGCCAACGACAATAAAAAGATCATTTCAAGAATGGTGGCTTTGCGCGCCGAGAAGGCCAGCCTTTTAGGCTATAACAGTCATGCTGACTTTGTATTGGAAGAAAGCATGGCGAAATCTCCAAAAGAGGCTTACGACCTGTTAAACGGACTTTGGGATGCGGCCTTGCCAGTAGCCAAGCAAGAGGCTACTGACATGCAGAAAATGATGGATAAAGAAGGGCGGAATGAAAAGCTGGAAGCCTGGGACTGGTCTCATTATGCAGATAAAGTGCGTAAAGAAAGATACAATTATGACGCAGAGGAATTAAGGCCGTATTTTAAGCTGGACAATGTGAGGGAAGGCTTTTTTAAAGTGACGAACAGGTTGTACGGCATCACTTTTACTGCACTTAAAGATGTTCCGGTTTACCATCAGGATGTAACGGCTTACCAGGTGAAGGAAGCTGATGGCACGCATATCGGTGTCATCTATATGGACTTCTTTACGCGTGCATCTAAACGTGGTGGTGCCTGGATGACCTCTTATGCGACGCAGTCTTATCAGGATGGCAAGCGGGTTCCCCCTGTTGTTTCCATTGTCTGCAATTTTTCCGGGCCCAATGGCGATGAACCAGCGCTGTTTACAGGAGACGAGGTTACGACATTCTATCATGAAATGGGGCATGCCCTTCATGGGTTATTGTCTAATGTAAAATACAGAAGCCTTGCTGGAACTTCAGTTCCCCGCGATTTTGTAGAATTACCTTCACAGGTGATGGAGCATTTTGCCTTTGAGCCTGAAGTACTTCAGTTTTATGCAAAACACTATAAAACGGGTGCTATTGTTCCTCAGGAGCTGATCACAAAGATGAAAAATGCCGGGAAGTTCAATCAGGGCTTTGAAACGGTAGAATACCTTGCAGCTTCCCTGCTTGATATGGGTTTTCATACCATTCCGGTTGGAAAAGAAATAGATGCGATAAAATTTGAAACTGCAGAAATGAACAAGTATGGTCTGATTAGTCAGATTGCACCCCGTTACAGAAGCACCTATTTTCAGCACATCTTTGCTTCCGGTTATTCTGCTGGTTATTATAGTTATATCTGGTCTGCTGTATTGGACAGTGATGCTTTTGCTGCCTTTAAAGAAAGCGGAAATATCTTCGATCAGGGGGTCGCTAAATCTTTCCGTAAGCATGTACTTGAAAAAGGAGGGACAATTGAACCTATGGATCTTTACAAGGCTTTCAGAGGTAAAGAACCAGATATGAAACATTTGCTAAAAGACAGAGGTCTGGATAAAGCGCTTTAAAATTGTTGATTTTATAAGAAAAGGGAATGTTTCGTTTTTTTATCATAAAAATGCCCCCAAAAAGTGTCTGACTTTTTGGGGGCATTTCATTTTAGATATCTCCGGTTTTCTTTTTATTTGTTGATGCCTTCCAGTGCAAAGAGGAAGGCGTAGTTTAAAGCAACGTCTTTCAGGTAGTCAAATCGGCCTGAGGCGCCACCATGACCGAAGTCCATATCTGTTTTCAGCAAGAGGATGTTTTTATCTGTCTTGGTTGCCCTGAGTTTTGCCACCCATTTTGCCGGTTCAAAATACTGAACCTGACTATCATGAAGACCGGTTGTTACCAACATGTTCGGGTAAGCTTTCTTTTCTATGTTTTCGTATGGAGAGTAGCTCTTCATATAATCGTAAGCCGCCTTTTGTTTAGGATTTCCCCATTCATCAAATTCATTGGTGGTAAGCGGTATGCTTTCATCCAGCATGGTATTGATCACATCCACAAAAGGGACCTGTGCAATAATTCCATGCCACATTTCAGGAGCAATATTTATAATTGCACCCATAAGGAGGCCACCCGCGCTACCGCCTTGGGCATAAAGGTGTGCTTTTGATGTAAATTTCTGATCAATGAGGAATTGGCCACAATCAATAAAGTCTGTAAAAGTGTTTTTCTTTTTCATGAGCTTTCCATCTTCATACCACTGACGGCCCATCTCCTGTCCGCCTCGGATATGTGCAATCGCATATACAAAACCACGGTTTAAGAGGCTCAGCCTGCTGCTGTTAAATCCGGGATCAGTGCTAGAGCCATAGGAGCCATATGCGTAGAGCAGCAATGGGGCATTCCCATCCTTTTTAAGCCCTTTTTTATAGACCAGGGATATGGGAACCTTCGTGCCATCTTTTGCTGTCGCATAAAGCCTCTCTGATGTATAATCTTCTTTATTGTAACCACCAACGATTTCCTGTTGTTTCATCAGCTTTTTTGCCTTCGTATCCATGTTATAGTCATAGGTAGAGGAAGGAGTGGTCAATGATGCATAAATGTAACGGAGTGTTTTGCTGTTATAATCAGGATTAGCGCCCACCATTGCGGTATAAGTTGGTTCTTCAAAGGCGATATTATACTCTGGTCCGCCTATTGTTCGTACACGAAGTTGTGTAAGTCCGTTTTTACGTTCAGTAACGACCACATGAGTTTTGAATTCATCAACTCCCTCCAGTAAAACGTCCTGGCGGTGAGGAATAACCTCTTTCCAGTTTTCCATGCCGGTTTTATCCAGCGGGCATTCCATCAGACGGAAATTTTTAGCTTTCCAGTTGGTGAGGATCAAAAATTTGTCTTCCAATGGAAAGGCCTCATACAACATGTCTTTTTGTCTTGGTTGAAATGATTTAAAAGGCTGGTCCGGTGTACTGGCATCCAGCATTTTCAGTTCATTGGAAAGGGTGGCCTGAGAATAAATGAAAATGTATTTTCCTGATTTTGATTTTCCCACACCAATGTAGTTAGACTTGTCTTTCTCCTCATACACTGTTAGGTCTTGTTTGGGGTCGCTGTTCAACTGATGTTTCTTTATTTTTTCACTCAGCAAGGTAACTTCATTCTTAGAAGTGTAAAAAATAGTTTTATTGTCCAATGCCCAAACAGGATCGCCTTGTGTATTGGGGATCGCATCTTTGAACAAGGCTCCTGTTTCCAGGTTTTTGATGTGAATTACATATTGTCGTCTCGATACTTTGTCGACCCCATAAGCCATCATTTTATTGTCGGGGCTGATGGTGAACCCTCCTGCCTGGTAATATGGCAAGCCTTTAGCCTCTTCATCCATATCGAGCAGTATTTCTTCTTTTGCTTCCAGACTACCCTTTTTCCTGCAATATTTAGCATATTGTTTTCCTTCTTCAGTTCGGGTATAATAGAAATAACCATTTCTAAAAACGGGAACGGACTCATCTTTTTCTTTCACTCTGCCTTTCAGCTCTTTAAAGAGGTCTTCCTGTAGTGTTTTGGTTCCACTCATCATGGTGTCCAGATACTTGTTTTCTGCGGTCAGGTAGTCTACGACTTTGCTGCTGTCTTTTCCCTTTTTGAAATAATCGATCATCCAGTAGTAGTTGTCGGTTACCGTATCTCCGTGAAGGGTTCTGACGAAAGGGTTTACTGCTGCAACGGGTGCAGCCGCATCCGGCCATTTATAACTTTCCATTTTGTGCTCTTTGTTTGTGCAGGACAAAGCTACGCCGAGTAGCAGTAATCCTGGAGTAATTTTTTTTATCATACGCTGGTCAGGTAAAGTCTTGTTCTTCTGCAAATTAGAATTTATTCTTTAATTTGCGCTTGCTGCAGTGTAAAAAATTTAGTGAAATGAGAAAGATGTTCAAAAGGAGTAACGTAGTTAATGGGATATTCGTGATTTTGATTCTGGTGGTTCTTTTTGTTCCTTCAGCGAAAGCAGTCATGATTCAGGGCTTAATGGAGATCGGGCTTTTTAAGCCGGATACCAGTGCGGAGCCGAGAGGGTTATTGCCTGCCGAAGGTTTATCCGGTATCCGCTTTAAGGATGCCTCAGGAAAAGAGATTGATCTCGGTGATTTGAAAGGCAAGGTGGTCTTCCTGAATTTTTGGGCAACCTGGTGCCCGCCTTGTCTGGCTGAAATGCCTTCGGTAAACAAACTATACGAACAGTTTAAGGGAGATAAAGAGGTGGTTTTTATCCTCGTAGATGCAGACAGTGATTTTAAAAAAGCACAGAAATATATGGATAGAAAAGCATATGGGCTACCTGTTTATGCTGCGGCAAGCAGTATTCCGGAAAGTTTATTTGCAGGAGCATTGCCTACAACTGTTGTTTTTGATAAGGAGGGGCGTGTTTCTTACCACGGATCCGGGGCTGCAAATTATGCGAGCACAAAATTTATAGACTTTATCAGGAAATTAAAGGGGAATTGATTTAACATTTTTTAACTTTAAAATGGCAGAGATGAAACGGCAAGGTCATATCTTTGCATTAGAAATTGAGTAATTTTGCTTTGAGTTAAATACTTAAGAATGAACCGAGCATAATCTTAGTGCAATTATGGCATAGATTATGTAAGATCCATCTGACAGATAAAATAAAAAATACACAGATGAAACGGAATTTGATTATTGTCGCAAGTTGCATCGCAAGTCTAGTTTATTCGACGATTGGAAATGCACAAACTCCGGTACTGGTTGAAGATCAGAACCCAAGATATCAGGAAAGCAGGGCTAAGTATATAGAATTAGCCGACTCACTGACCCGTACTCAGGGCACTACTGTCCAGAATACTTACAAAGCATACGATTGGTACACCGCAAGGGAAGAACGCCGCAAACTACGCAGGGAAAGGAATTATAATAATAGCTGGTATAATCCTTACTATTATGGCAATTCTTTCTATTCTCCTATTGGTCTTTCTTTAGGATTCGGATATAGTAATTATGGCTATGGAAACCATGGTTATGGCAACTGGGGACATCACAGAGGGTGGAACCGCTGGTAAAAAACAACGTTAGAAATTTATATTTAAAAATATGCAGTTTAAAAAAATAATAACCCTTGCGGCTATTGCAGTTTCCGGAATGCTGATCATCAGTTCATGCTCCAGACAAGTTACACGTGTAAATACAGACGAAACAATTGACATCAGTGGAAACTGGAACAATAGTGATTCGAGACTTGTAGCACAGGAAATGACTCAAACGATTCTGACTGGAAAATGGTTGCCTGATCACCTGGAACGTAAACAAGGAAAGAAACCTGTGGTTGTAGTTGGTGTGGTGAACAATAAAAGTCATGAACACATCGATGCAGAAACCTTTGTTAAGGATGTAGAGCAGTCTTTCATTCAGAGTGCCCGTGTGAGATTGGTTCAGGGAGGTAAAAAAAGAGAAGAATTACGTGCAGAAAAAGCAGATCAGCAAGACAATGCTTCTGTATCTACGATGAAGAAATTCGGATTGGAAAACGGTGCTGATTATATCCTTCAGGGATCTATTAATTCCATTGTGGATTCACACAAAAGGAAAAAGGTCGTTTATTATCAGGTGAACCTGGAGCTGACCGATATTCAGACCAATGAAGTAGTTTGGATCGGAGATAAAAAGATTTCTAAATACGTTAAAAATTAGTCTGGCTTTTCAGGCTAAATGTAATATGGTTAATACGAGTAAGCATACTTTTAGAGCATCACTTCTTTTGGGGTTGATGCTCTTTCTTTTTAGCTGTTCCAGCTATAATGACATGATTGGGCCATATTATAAACAGGTTTCAACGGGTAATTATACTGAGGCGATTAAAGAGCTGGATAAAAACAGCTTATTGAAGAAGCCAAGGAACAAATTGCTTTTTCTGATGGAGAAAGGGAAGACGAGCCACTTGGTTGGGGATTATGAAAATAGTAACCGTTACTTTAATGAAGCCGATCAGCTCCTGGAAAACGGGATGGGCGGTGCAATGGATGCAGTGGTAGGAACGCTGGTAAACCCGATGAATCAGGTTTATAAAGGGGAAGATTTTGAAAAGTTCATGATTCATTATTATAAAGCTTTGAATTATGTTTACCTGAACCGTACTGAAGACGCAATAGTGGAAGCGAGAAGAATCAGTTTGCAATCTCAGGAGCAGGGAGATAAGTTCAATAATAAAGAGAACCGCTATTCCAAAGATGCTTTTTCTTTAATGCTCCAGGGATTAATCTATGAACACGACGGGGATGTAAACAATGCTTTTATTGCCTACCGTAATGCTGCTGAAGTCTATCTGAATAGCAAAGACCATACTTATTATGGAACTGCAATGCCGGAAGGTTTAAAGAAAGACCTGCTGAGAACTGCGGATGGAATGGGCTTTACCGCCGAGCTTCAGCGTTTTGAAGGGCTGTTTAACCTTAAATACACCAGAGAAAAAGCTCCTGAAGGCGGAGAACTGATCTTCTTTTGGGAAAATGGACTGGCTCCGGTTAAGCAACAGGAAGAATTCTTCTTTTCCCTGATTAAAGGGAGTGACGGAGGTTTATTTTTTACCAATGTTGGAGGGACAATTATCATCCCCTTTAACAATAGCTATGGAAACAGCAATGATTTCAATGCCAGCTCTATACAGAGTTTAAGGGCTACCTATCCAAAATATGTTGCCCGACCGCCTTTCTATAATACGGCTACCTTGAGTAACGGAACAAATACGGCAAATTTTGAGAAAGCTGAAGATATCAATGAACTTGCCTTTAAGACGCTCGATCAGCGTTTTCTAAAAGAGATGAGTAAGGTGCTCACACGTCTGGCGGTTAAGAAAGCGGCTGAATATGTGCTGAGGGAAAGCGCCAAAGGAACCGGGAAAAACGGGAAAGACAATTCACTTCTGGAAGGTCTTGGTCTGGGCGTACAGCTGTATAGTTTGCTCTCTGAAAAGGCTGATACCAGAAACTGGCAATCCTTACCTGCTCATATCAGTTATACCAGAATTCCGCTGCAAAAAGGAGCAAATACGATTACGCTTAACTTAAAGGGAGCAAACGGAAGTAACGAAACGAAAACAATAGAAGTAACCGGGACAGGAAAGCTGCAGTTTTATAATTACTCAACGTTGCGGTAGTTCGCGGTTAAAATTAATAAACCATACAATCAATAGATATGCAAGAGCCTTTTGACATTCAAATAGGAGACATTAGTTATGCTGTCTTTCCGGAAGGAAACGACACTTATGTGATTTTTAAAGAAGGTAAAGAATATACCCACATCCAGAAAGATACAGACCTTCAATGGCTGAAGCTTGATCCTGAGACTGCTCTTCCGCTATTTGAAGTTGACGAAGAGATCAATAATATAGGCAGGGAAATCCTGGCTTTTCAACCTGAAGAAGAGGAATAGACTTTATGAAGCCCAGCTGTCGCGGTCCAGGCTGCGATAGTGGATGGCTTCTGCCAGGTGCTCCGGTTCAATCTCCTTACTTTCTGCCAGATCGGCAATCGTTCTTGCTACTTTTAAAATGCGGTCGTAAGCCCTTGCTGATAAACCTAGTTTTTCCATAGCTTTCTTAATCAGTTCCCTCCCTTTTTTGTCTATAATACAGACCTTTCTGACCATATTCGGGCTCATTTGCGCATTACAATACAAATCCGCTTTCCCCAGAAACCGAACCGCCTGAATCGACCTTGCAGCAATTACCCTTTCCCTGATCTGCTCGCTTTTCTCTGTGATGCCTGAGGAGGAAAGTTCTTTAAAATTTACCGGAGTAACTTCTACATGAAGGTCTATTCTGTCAAGTAATGGGCCGGAAACTTTATTCAGGTACTTCTGTACCATACCAGGGCCGCAAATACATGCTTTTTCCGGATGGTTGTAAAAACCACAAGGGCAGGGGTTCATAGAGGCGATCAGCATGAAGCTTGCCGGATAAGTAACGCTGAGCCTGGCTCTGGAGATGATGATGTTCCGGTCTTCGAGGGGTTGACGCATCACTTCCAGCACACTTCTTTTGAATTCCGGCAGTTCGTCCAGAAAAAGTACCCCATTATGGGCAAGTGAAATTTCACCAGGCTGAGGTTGTGCTCCTCCTCCCACAAGCGCCATATCAGAAATAGTATGGTGAGGACAGCGATAGGGCCGCTCTGTCATGAGTGCATCCAGGGCATTGAGCTTTCCTGCCACTGAATGTATTTTAGTTGTTTCCAGCGCTTCCTGTAAGCTTAAAGGGGGCAGTATGGTTGGCAGTCTCTTAGCCAGCATTGTTTTTCCTGCTCCTGGTGGGCCAATCAGGAGCAGGTTGTGCCCTCCGGCAGCGGCAATTTCTAAAGCACGTTTGATGTTATTCTGTCCTTTTACATCAGAGAAATCATATTCATAACTATTCTGGTGCTGTATAAACGTATCTTCTGAGTTGACAAATACCCGTTGTGGTTTTTCCTGACCATTAAAGAAGGCAACGACCTCCATGAGGTTCGACATGCCGTAAACGATGAGTTCAGAAACAATGGCTGCTTCTCTGGAATTGTCTTTAGGAAGGATAAAACCTTTGAATCCTGCGGCTTTTGCCTGTATGGCAATGGGTAAGGCTCCCCTGATGGGCTGTAAGCCTCCATCTAAAGAAAGCTCTCCCATAATGAAATATGCTGCGGTTTCCTGACTTTCAATCTGACCTGATGCCGCGAGAATGGCAATAGCAATTGGAAGGTCATAGGCTGAGCCTTCTTTTCTGATGTCGGCAGGAGCCATATTGATGACAATTTTTTGCCTGGGCATTTTTAAACCTGCAGATTGAATTGCGCTTTCTATTCTCCGAAGGCTTTCCTTAATGGCATTGTCAGGGAGGCCCACAATATGGTATTTATTCCCGCCTCCAATGCTGACTTCAATCGTGATCGTTAAGGCATCGACACCAAAAACAGCGCTTCCATAGGTTTTTACCAGCATATACAAAAGGGTTTATGCCTAATCTATATCCAATTGCGATAACTTGGTAATTTTTTGGAAAATAAAAAAGCCCGGCTTTGAAAAACCGGGCCAGTATCCTATCCTGATGAAATGCCTTACATTCTTCCCTGAGGCATTTTAGGCATGTTTTTCATCATTTTTGCTGCTGCAGCAGGATTAGAGAATTGCTTCATTACTTTACGCATGTCTTCAAACTGTTTGATCAGCTTGGTCACATCCTCAATTTTATTTCCTGAACCTTTGGCAATCCTTGCACGTCTGCTTTGTTGAATGCTATCTGGATTTTCGCGTTCGTATTTCGTCATGGATTGAATGATGGCCTCTACATTTTTGAAGGCATCATCTTCGATCTCTACGTTTTTCATCATTTTGCTGACCCCCGGAATCATGCCCATCAGATCTTTCATGTTACCCATTTTCTTGATCTGCTGAATCTGGCTATAGAAATCGTTGAAATCGAATTTGTTCTTGCGGATTTTCTTTTGGAGCTCTGCTGCTTCTTTCTCATCGAACTGCTGCTGTGCACGCTCAACAAGGGAAACCACATCACCCATACCCAGGATACGTGAGGCCATCCTCTCAGGATAGAATACATCCAGGGCCTCCATTTTCTCACCGGTACCGATAAATTTGATCGGTTTGTTGACTACTGATTTAATCGATAGTGCAGCACCACCACGGGTATCACCATCCAGTTTGGTTAAAACCACCCCGGTAAAGTCTAACCTGTCGTTAAATGCTTTTGCTGTATTAACCGCATCCTGTCCGGTCATGGCATCAACAACAAACAGGATTTCGTGCGGTTTAGTATGTTCTTTTACGGCGGCGATTTCGTTCATCATTTCCTCGTCTATTGCTAAACGACCGGCCGTATCTATGATAATTACATTGTTGTGCTGTTTCTTTCCTTCTGCAATACCTTCCAATGCAATGGCAACTGGATCTTTAGATCCGATGTTGGCATAAACAGGAACTCCGATTTGCTCTCCTAAAATCTGTAACTGATCCACAGCTGCCGGACGGTAAACGTCGCCTGCCACCAATAAAGGTTTTTTGCCTTTACTTTTCAGGTAGTTGGCCAGTTTTCCTGTGAAAGTCGTTTTACCGGCACCATTCAGTCCGGCAATCAGTATGATTGTTGGGTTTGTTTTAAGGTCTAACTCTGTCACTTCACCACCCATTAAGGCAGTCAGCTCATCGTTCATTACTTTGGTCAGCAACTGACCCGGAGAAACAGCCGTAAGTACATTTAAGCCCAGCGCTTTTTCCTTTACCTCATCGGTGAAGCTTTTCGCTGTTTTGTAATTTACGTCGGCATCCAATAAAGCTTTACGGATTTCTTTCATGGTTTCTGCCACGTTGATCTCTGTAATACTGCCTTGTCCTTTTAAAACTTTAAATGCACGGTCTAGTTTATCCTGTAAATTTTCAAACATTTTCTTTAATGCTTAGTGTTCAATTTTTTGTAAAAGCCAAAGTTATTAATTTTGGCCGAATCAGATGGGAATATTTGTAAAGTATTAGCGTGGGAAGACAAACATCACGCCGAGTGCAAGTGTCTGACTCCCTTGTATACTTGGGTCGGTATCCTTGTCCATAAGCCCTATGCCACTTAAAGAGACATTCATGAGTCTGTTCAGCTTAGAAGTCAGCGTAACATCGAGACGATGGTCTATGTGAATCAATGGCCTGTCGTAAGGAATAAACATCTGATATCTTGCTTTCAAAGTGGTGTTCGTGAAAATTTCTTTTTCAAAATTGCTCACGATCTGGAAAGCGAGCTCGTTTCTGAAGGTCTTACCAGAGTCGACCCCAAATTTGGGGTTCTTATCTATAAATATGCTTTTATCTAATACAAAAGTCTGCTTTGCTGTACCTGTACCAATTCTTGTAGAAAAGTACTTGTTGGGCTTGTACTCAAAACCCATGGATTCTGTCAGATAACCCGGAGCCATAAAACCGGAAATTTGGGTAGGAATTTCAACGCCATCCTTCATGTCATACTTGAAACCTTTGTCAAACTGGGATTCAAAGTTTATGGACGCAAAGAAATACCAGTTTTTCGACATCTGTATTGCAGCCTTGTTATCCCAGAAAATCCTGTCCCTGGTTTTCTTTTGTAACTGGTCCTTATTTTTGACTTTCCCATATTCGAGAATGATCTCACTTACGTAGCTATAATTCTCTTTGCTGTATTCTGCTTTATAGTTGACCAATCCACCCACAGCAAGGGAATTTACTCCACCACCTTTCCAGTTATTTGAGAAAGTAGCCTGGTTTACATTGATTCCTATTGCAGTTTTTGTTTTCCAGTAATTCACTTTTGCATCGACAACGACAGGAGAAAGTGTTACCGGCCTGAAAATCAGGGTTCCTGTGCGGGAAGGTAAGGGACTACGTTTCAGTTTGATGTCTAAACCTTTAGTATCAATTGGAATGGTATCTACTTCCTGAGCAGACAAGGTGTTTATGGATACGACAAAAACCAATAAGAAGCTGGCATAAAAAATCTTCATTCCTACAAAGAAAAACAAAAATGTTGCTTATTAAAAGTTTAATAGCAAACTAATTGCAGAATGACAGGGAATTAGGCCTTTTGAGCCCGGTAGCTGAACCAGGAGAAGAACTTTCTGTGGGATAAATAGTTCAGGTTATTTTCGTTGGCATAGGCTTCTCTTTCGAACCGGATGTTAAAATAGGCCAGATAATGGTTTTTAAAACGAATCAGATTAATCAGATAATTCAAGGTATAGAGCAGGTAAAATGGAAGAATCAGCAATTCCAGCTGCTGGCGGAGGTGAATGCGTTCATGGTTGACCAGGGTCTTGTTTGCCTTTTGATGTTTGTTCTGTAAAATGATAAAGGGAAAGATGGCCATTGCATTGGCCGACAGACGGGGGTATATCAAAAAGAAAAACCTCAAAACTGGTCAATGGTTAGTTTCGGCAATTGCTGCAACCTGAAAGCTGCGGGATTTCGCTTATAACTGGCATAACTGTTTCTGACAAAGACGATAAAAGCATAATCGGAGGCAGTCAGGGCAAACTGATAGGTTGGACGGTATTGCTGCATAAAATCTGCTGTTTCAGAATCACTGATATGCAAGGTTCTTTTTACGTAATCCGGCTTAAAGCGGTAGTCAATGATCGCTTCTTTATAGTCTCTTTCGAGAATCTTCTGAAGGTGTCTTGCATTTTTTCCATCCCTGCTGAGGAGGTTGTAAATGGCATCAATGCCCAGCCCTGCACCACCCATACCGAGGTTGAGCAGGTCTTTAGCTTTTCCTTTATCCAAAGCGTATTTAAACTCTTTTAAAGACTTTTCATGACGCTCCCGGGGAGTCTGTTTATCACCGATAATGGCCACCTCTCTCAGGTTGATCCCCAGTGATTTCAATTGGAAATAGACTGCCTTCTGGCCTTTGTATACAATGGTGTCCAGCGCATAGCCCTGCAATACCGCGAATAAAGTATCCCCGACAGCAGCTTTTATGGCAAATTCGCCTTTTGGTGTATTGTAAATGCCCTCATCATTGGTGGAATTATAGATGTACACTTTTGCCAGACGGAGTTTGGATTCTTTGTCCACTACAAAGCCCTGTACGCCTGAATTCTGAGCGAAAAGTTTAAGGCTCAAAAAAGAACACAATAAGAGTAAACCTAAATACTTCATGAGCCTACAAAATTACAAGATATCTGTATCTGCAGATTAAATATTAACATTATTTAACTAAGACCAGCTTTTGTCCGATTTTGATCCCTTCTTCCGTAAGGTTATTTAACATTTTTATGTCTTCTATGCTGATGTTGAACCGCTTGGAAAGGTTATAAAGCGTATCCCCTTTTTGAACGGTGTATCCTTTTTCTGCAGGGGCAGCAGGGACTACAGAACCAATAACTGTTGGTTTTGCCGTTGCAGAAGTGTCTGTTGGTGTAGTGATCACCTGTTTTGAAGGTGGGGTTGCTACCGGGGTAAATTTTTTCTTTTCCTCAGGAATATTGGCATTGATCTCTGAAAAGATCTTATCCTCCCTTTTCAATTTTTCTTTTTCTGACTCAGATTGGTCATACTGATTCAGCTGATACTTTTCTATCATACTGATCAGCATTGTTGGATATCTTGGGTTGGTGGCGTAACCAGCCTGTTTTAATCCATAGGCCCAGTTTTTATAGTCGTTTTTATCCAATTCAAAGAGGAAGCTGTAACGTTTTCTTTTGAGAAAGGTAGAGTGGTCTTTGTACGATTCCCGCGCATCTTTATACACCCTGAAGCAATCATTACTTTGATCATCATCTTTATAATAAGCTTTCCCTTTCCATTCAGAGGTACATTTGATCCCGAAATGGTTGTTCGCATATTTGGCCAGGCTACTGTTTCCACTGCCGGATTCGATGATGCCTTGTGCAAGGGTAATACTTGCCGGAATTCCATACGCATTCATTTCCTCAATTGCTACCGCTTTGAAGGTTTCAATATAGTTTAATGTCGTGTAAGAAGGGATATTTGGATTTGCTTTATTTGCAGCTTTCTCTATTTCCTTATTGTTTCTGCTGTATTTTTTCGTCTTACAGGCAAAGAACAAAGGGATCATCAAGGCAAGGAGTAGTATTCTTCTGTTCATTATAGTTTAATTTTTTGTCCGGGTTTCAGGTTTGCATTCGTCAACCCGTTCTTTTTCATGATGGCTTTGGTCGTGGTGTGGTTCCGTTTTGCAATTTTACTCAAATTATCGCCAGTTCTAACAGTATATCTTTTTCCTGAAGCGCTGCTCCTGGATTTTTTTCTGGTTCTCGCAGGAGCAACAATAGGAGGTTCTTCATAATCGGCTGGTCTTTCATCATACTGATAAAGTTCATATTTACGGATGAGGCCAACTACCTGCGAAGACCAGGAGCGGCTCCTGGCATATCCTCCACGCTGTATTCCCCTGGCCCAGCCACGATAATCATATTGATCATATTTATCAAACAAGGGACTAAAGGTGGACCGGCTTTTGAGAAATTCGATAAAGTGATCATAAGATTCTTCTATCGTAGTGTAATCGCGGTAGGAAGAGCGGATTTCGGTGTTCGTATTCGGTCCTTTAACACCAAAATGGTTGTTCATATAACGGGCAATTTTGCTTTGTCCGGCTGCAGATTCATGAATGGCAACCGCCAGAATAATGCTTGCCGGAATGTGGTGTTCCCTCATGAGTTCCTGTGCATAAGAGACCCGCTCTGCAATATAATCGTCCGTACTCTGGGCCTGGGCAGCAAGACTTATAAAAGTGATACTGAGCCAAAACCACAATAGTTTTTTAATCATATTCTATTTTTTTCTGATGATAAACAAGCCATCCCTAACCGGAAGGATCATTTTTTCTACACGGTTGTCTGCCGCGATTTTATCATTAAATGTAGTAATATTTTTAGTGTCTTTATCTGGATTGGCCTGGAGGACTTTTCCGCTCCAGAGTACGTTATCGACGATGATGAGCCCGCCTGGCCTTACGCTGTCGAAAATAAGGTCGTAATAAGTGCCGTTGTTCTTTTTGTCTGCATCAATAAAAACCAGGTCAAACGTTTCCTGGAGTTCCTGGAGGGTTTTTGTGGCATCGCCAAGAAGGTATTTGATTTTCGCAGCATCCGGAGATTGAGCGAAATTGCGGCGGACCATTTCTTCCAGCTCTTCATTGATGTCCAATGTATAAATAATGCCTTTTTCGGTTAATCCTTCTGCCAGACAGATGGTTGCGTATCCGGTAAAGGTGCCGATTTCTAAAATCCGGTCCGGATTGATCATTTTGCTCAGCATGCTCAATACTCTTCCCTGGTAATGTCCGGAAAGCATTCTTGGCATGAGCACTTTCAGGTTGGTTTCCCTGTCTATCTTTTGGAGTAACTCCGTTTCCGGCTCACAATAATTGAGCAGCAATTGCTGCATGTCTTCATTAATCAGGCTCATAGTTATTTTTTAAGCATTCTTATCGTTGTTCTATAAACGGGGCTGTTCCATGAAATATTGCAGAATGATGGTGGCTGCAATGGTATCTACCCGATCTTTATTCTGGCGGTCCTGTTTTTTTAAACCACTCTGCATGATGGCTTGATGGGCCAGCTTAGAGGTAAAACGCTCGTCTATCCAGAACTGAGGGATGTCGGGGAAGTTTCTTCTTAAGATTTTAGCGAATCCTTTCACATGCTGAGCAGAATCGGATGGGGAGCCATCCATTTGTTTGGGATCTCCGATTACGAAGGCTTCGACCTGCTCGGTTAAAAAATACTTCTTCAGGTATTCGATGATATCTTTGGGATGTATGGTGTCCAGTCCTGTGGCAATAATTTGCAAAGGGTCTGTTACGGCGATTCCGATCCGCTTGGTTCCATAATCAAAAGCTAGAATTCTAGGCATAAATGCAAATATGCAAATCAATAATCTAAAAAATTGTTATTTTGCACCAAATGCAATTTAAAGACATCATAGGGCAGGAACAGATTAAGGCGCAACTGGTACAAACAGTTGCCGAAAACAGGGTGAGTCATGCTCAATTGTTTTTATCAAGCGAAGGGAGTGGTGCTTTGCCTATGGCCATCGCCTATGCGCAATACATCAACTGCCTTGATAAGCAGGTTGATGATAGCTGTGGTGTCTGTTCGTCTTGCCGGAAATACGAACGGTATATTCATCCGGATCTGCATTTTTCTTATCCTTTTTTCGCTTCAAAAGATGCCCGTATCGCTGTTGATGTATTGGACGAATGGCGGAGCATGTTGCAGGAAGATGTTTATTTTGATATGGACATCTGGCGTTCTAAGTTGAATGCGGAGAATAAACAAGCCAATATCAACATTGCAGAATGTCATGATATTATAAAAAAATTAAGCTATAAAGCTTTTGAAGCAGAGACGAAAGTGCTCATCATGTGGCTTCCTGAATACCTGGATAAAGAAGGGAACTCTTTGTTAAAGATCATCGAAGAACCACCTAAAAACACCTTATTTCTATTGGTCGCCAATAACCAGGAGCAGATCTTATCAACACTGTTGTCCCGGACCCAGATCGTTAAAATTCCTAAGCTTTCTCATGCAACGATTGAGCAGTACCTGATGGAAAAACATGGTATGCCGGAAGAGCGGGCTACAGAATATAGCTTTCTGGCCGATGGAAATCTGATCGAAGCGAAACTGTTGGTGGCAAATACGCAAAATGAAAATGCCGATAAATTTGCGGAATGGTTAAGGATGGGTTATGGCAACCGGGTATTGGACCTGACCGTTTTTGTAGACCAGGCCGCGGGATGGGGAAGAGAAAATCAAAAGAATTTTTTAAAATACGGAATTAACTTTTTAAGAGAATGTAGTCTCTTGCTGAGCGGTGCCGAAGAACTGGTGAAACTGCCTGCAAGAACCTTAGACACGGCAAAAAAGCTAAGTAACCATGTGCTCGACCTGGGGATGGCAGAAGCGATTATTGAGGAGTTGGAACGTGCCCATTACCATATCGAAAGAAACGCAAACCCTAAAATTCTGTTTTTAGATGTATCTTTACAATTGGTAAAAATAATTAAGTTTAAAACGTTCCCGAAAGGGACTCAATATATATACAATTAAATATGGGATGTGGAAGTTGTTCTACAGGTGGCGGTTGCGCCCCCTCGGGCTGCAAAAGTAATGGCTCATGCCTTACCGGAGGCTGTCAGAAATTAGAAGTTTACGATTGGCTGTCGAATTTAGATATGCCCTCAAATTATATACCTTTTCAAGTAGTAGAAGTTAAATTTAAAGGCGCCAGGAAGGAATTTTTCCTGAACAATGAGAATATTTATCTTGAAATTGGAGAGTTGGTGGCCGTTGAAGGACCTACCGGCGGTTACGATATAGGCCATATTTCCCTGACAGGAGAACTGGTTCGTATGCAGATGAAACGCCGGAAGACACCTATCGATCAGGTGACCCGTAAAATTTACAGAAAAGCTACAGAAGCTGATGTAGAGAAATGGAAAATCGCTAAAGGACTGGAATGGGAAACCATGCATAAAGCCAGAACACTGGCTTTAGACCTTCGCTTGTCGATGAAAATCAGTGATGTGGATTATCAGGGTGATAAAACCAAAGCGACTTTCTTTTACACTGCTGAAGGCCGTGTGGATTTCCGGGAACTGATCAAGAAGATGGCAGAAACTTTCCGCATCAGGATTGAAATGCGTCAGATTGGAATGAGGCAGGAAGCGGGCAGACTTGGCGGAATCGGTTCTTGTGGCCGTGAGCTGTGCTGTTCTACCTGGTTGACGAACTTTAAAACGGTGTCTACAGCTGCAGCAAGGTATCAGAACTTATCGTTAAATACTTTAAAACTTGCCGGACAATGCGGAAAGTTGAAATGTTGCTTAAACTACGAGCTGGATACTTACCTCGATGCTTTAAAGGACATCCCTGACCGTGTAGAGAACCTGCAGACGGAAATCGGCGTTGCCCGTCACCAGAAAACAGATATTTTTAAGAAATTAATGTGGTTTAGTTATCCGAATATGGAAGACTGGATTCCTCTAAAAGTGGACCGTGTAAAAGAAATCATGGCCATGAATAAGAAGGGATTAAAACCAAATAACCTGAAAGAGGAAGCAGTAGAACTGGTCCCTACAACAGTGATTGAGAAGACACCGGATTATGAAAATGTGGTTGGACAGGACAGCTTAACGCGCCTGGACGATAAGCCTAAAAATAAAGGAAACCGCAACAATAACAATAAGCCGGGGGGGAACCGTAACGGGGAACCAAGAAATAACAACAATGCGAACAGAACTGAAAGACCGGCTAAACCGGGACAACAGGGAAGGGGCCGTCCGGAAGGAAATAAGAATCCGGGAGCTGGTCAGACTACACCTAAAGGACAACCTAAGGCGCAACCTGCTACTACAGAAGCTCAGCCTAAAGCACAGAATCCTGCAGCAGCGGCTCCGGCCGATGGTACCGCTCCAAAACCGAGCAGGAACAACAGGAACAGAAATAACAACCGTAGAAAAAAACCAACGGATAAGCCTAAAAATGAATAATTTCAAAGCATTTCTATTGCTTTCTATTGGTATCACAATCACTCTTTTTAGTGGTTGTGATACCAATAATGTAATTGATAATAACATTTCTATGCCCTCCAGAAACTGGAGTTATGCCAATAAGGTAAAGGCTGTGGTCGACATTACAGATGCCGGCAAAACCTACAATGTTTATTTTAAGCTACGTCATACTGCAGATTATGGGTATTCCAATATTTTTGTCTTGTTTCATTTACGTGAAAGCGGACAAAAGAAGCAAAGCAGACGTTATGAGTACCGTCTTGCACAGCCTGACGGGCAATGGAATGGCTCAGGCTCCAGCAATTTGTATACCTATACTTTGCCACTATTAACCAATTATAAGTTTCCCAAAGCGGGAAAATATGAGTTGGAAATAGAACAAAATATGCGGGATAACCCGCTGAAAGAAATCAGTGATGCAGGAATTAAGGTCTCTGCATTATCAAAATAATCCCTTTAAATTACTGTTTGCCCCAAATAGGCATATGGGATTGTCTGGATCTGTCTGCGGACACAAAAGCAATATACACTTCGTATCTTAGTCCTTTTTCTGTCGGTACATGAAGAAGATCGTTTCCGGTTTTTCTGAACTGGCCTGTAATGGTATGGTAAGCCTGTTTGTTAGTTACATTATAGGCCAAAAGCATGGCCTAAATAAATGACTCCGAAACAGTTTTCTGGCTGCTCCAACCAGGACTTTGTCTGAAATTATGACGCTCTTTGCAGCAGGTACGGCATGGATTTGAAAAGAAACCTCTGGCAGGCACCGAAGAATCTTTAAAGATAAGGAAGCAACCGCTCCAGGGCCATCCCCCTGGATCCTTTTAGTAAGATCAGGCTGTCACTTAGCAGCTCCTTTTCAAGAAAAGCCTGTGCTTCTGCTGGTGTATGGAAAAAATGACCCCTGTGCTGTTTTTTGGCCTCGTAGAAGTCTTTCCCTATAAAAATAAGGGTTTCTACATTTGTTTTCTCTGCTTCGGAAACGATGAGCCGGTGTTGTTCCGGAGATTCCTTTCCAAGTTCAAACATATCTCCGATGATGGCTACTTTTCTGCTTGCACTAAGGGTATTTATATTGGCCAGTGCTGCGGTCATACTGCTTGGGTTTGCATTGTAAAAATCACATATAACAGTGTTTCTCTCGGTTTTTGTCAGCTGTGAACGATTGTTTTTCGGCTGATAACCTGATAATCCTTTATTGATTTGGTCTGGACTAAGGTCAAAAAACTCAGCAAGGGATATCGCAGCGAGGATATTTTCAAAATTATAGGATCCGGTCAGGTTCGTACTGGTCTGATGATCTCCCTGTTTGTCTGTCCACCGGAGCTCGAGAAAAGGGTCTGTTTTTAGCAGCGATCCTGATACCGTGTTGCCCGGCTCTGTTCCATAATAAATCACATTGTTTAACCCTGCAGCAGTCATCATTTCCATCAGGAACGGGTTACTTCTGTTTACGAATGCGATGCCTTCATTTGCTTTGAGATAGGCATATAATTCTGCCTTTCCTTTTTTTACCCCTTCAAACCCTCCGAAACCATCTAAATGAGCCATACCAATGTTGGAGATCAATCCATGAGTAGGTTGTGCAATCCCGCAAAGGAGTTCGATTTCTTTCTGATGATTCGCCCCCATCTCAATGACTGCAATTTCAATATCGGGTTTGATGGAAAGCAGGGAGAGTGGAACGCCGATGTGGTTATTCAGGTTTCCTTTGGTGGCAAAAGTTTTATATTTCTCAGAAAGGACCGCATTGATCAGTTCTTTTGTTGTTGTTTTTCCGTTACTGCCTGTTAAACCGATTACAGGGATGTTCAATTTGGAGCGGTGGTGTCTGGCCAGATCTTGCAGGGCCGTCAATACGTCCGGTACAAGGATACAGTGGTCATCACTTAAATAATCAGGATTGTCAATGATCGCATAAGCAGCTCCACTGGCTAAAGCATTTGCTGCAAAGGAGTTTGCATCAAAATTCTCGCCCTTTAAGGCGAAGAAAAGACAGTCTTTAGTAATGCTCCTTGTATCGGTGCATATCGTCGGGTAATTTAAGAAATGTTGATACAGGGAATCGATGGTTGACATGTGTATAAATCTAAATGATATGGTAAAATTACACTATGAAAGAGAAACAAAAAATATTCTTTAGTATTTTGGAGTCTTAATTCCTGATTATGAAGTATTTTTTGCTCTCTTTTATCTGCTTGTTTCTTGTTGGAAAGTCTGCTGAAGCTCAAATTAAGTCGCCTGACGACTTCCTGGGGTATAGTTTGGGAAGTCGTTTTACGCCTCATTACAAAGTATTAGAATACTTTAAATATATCGGAGGGGCCAATAAAAACGTCAGAATTCAGAAATACGGCAAGACTTACGAGGGGCGGGAGCTTTTAGTGGCGATTATCTCTGCCAAGGAGAACCTGGATAATCTTGATGCGATCAGGAAGCACAGTGTGAGCATGAGTAATGCGGAAAAAGGGATTTCGAAATCAAAGCAGCCTGCAATACTCTGGTTGAGTTATAATGTGCATGGAAATGAAGCCAGTTCTACAGAGACGGCGTTAAAAATGCTGTTTACATTGACTGATAGTAAAGCCGCAAATATTCAGAACTGGTTAAAAAATACGGTAGTGATTATTGATCCCTGCTTAAATCCGGATGGGAGAGATCGTTATGTAAATTTCTTTAGTGCTGCAACGGGTTTTCAGCCCAATTCAAATCCTATGTCAAGGGAGCATATTGAACCCTGGCCAGGTGGCCGCTCAAATCACTATTATTTTGACCTGAACAGGGATTGGGCCTGGCAGTCTCAGGTTGAAACCCAACAGCGTTTGGTACTGTACCACGAATGGATGCCTCAGGTGCATGTTGATTTTCATGAACAAAGTTATAATGAGCCTTATTATTTTGCACCTGCAGCAGAACCGATTCATCAGGACATCACGCCCTGGCAACGTAGTTTTCAGGTCACTGTAGGCAAGAACAATGCAAAGTATTTTGATCAGAATGGCTGGCAGTATTTTACCAAAGAACAGTTTGATTTATTATATCCTTCCTATGGAGATACTTATCCACTGTATAATGGTGCAATAGGGATGACTTATGAGCAAGGGGGAATTGGCGCCGGCTTGTCGGTTGTTACCCTTGATAAAGATACGCTGACCCTAAAAGACCGGATAGACCATCATTTTACAAGTGGTATGGCAACACTGGAAGCAGTTTCACTGCATGCTGATCAGCTTGTTGATGAGTTTAAAAAATATTTTGAAAATGGAGTAGCGTCTCCTCCGGGGCCTTATAAAACCTATGTAATTAAGGCTCAGAATAAAAGCAGACTGAAGCGTCTGGTTAGTCTTTTGAAGAAGAACGACATAGAATATGCTTTTGGGCTTGATCGGTCTTTAAACGGATATAGTTTTGAGACGCAAAAGACCGAAAGTTTCAAAGTAGAGCGAAATGATCTGGTGGTTAACCTTCAGCAGGCGAAAGCTGTGCTTGCGAATGTTTTGCTGGAACCGCAGACCTCTGTGAGTGATTCAAATACTTATGATATCACAGCATGGGCATTGCCTTATGCTTATGGGCTACCAGCTTATGGAACCTCCGAATCTGTAAGGGGTAAATATCAGACTATGGAAGAGGTAAAGGATGTTTTTCCGATAGTTACGAAACCTTATGCCTGGATTTTTCCATGGAATGCTATTGAAGATGCACAGGTTTTGATTGCCCTGCAAAAAGAAAACATAAAGGTCAGGATTGCAGAGGAAGCGTTTACATTAGGGACACGTAACTTTTCTGTAGGCTCGTTGCTGGTTTACAGAACGGAGAATGAAAAAGGAATACCTGATTTACAAGCTAAAATTTCTGGAATAGAGCGGAGGTTAAAGATGGCCTTTTACCCGGCTTCAGGTGGTTTTGTAGATAAGGGGAAAGATTTTGGATCATCCTCTTACAGGGTTCTGAATACACCAAAGGTAGCGGTTGTTGCAGGGCCTGAAAGCTCTTCTCAGGGTGTAGGCGAGATCTGGCACTTTTTTGAACAGGAGCTAAATTATCCTGTTAGTTTAATTGGTGCTAAGAATATGAATAATCTTGATATCAATAAGATCAACGTTTTAATCTTACCAGATGGGTCTTATGGAGATGAAGTGGCTGGTAATCTGGAAGATTGGTTAAAGCTTGGAGGAAAGTTGATTCTTTTTGAAGATGCCATTCTAAATGTGAATGAGGCAAAACCCTTTGAAATCAAAAGGAAGGAATTTCCGAAAGAAGATCAGATGGGTAGCCATGCAGGAGCATATGCAAACAGGAAGTCCGGAGATTTATCTGAAGCGATTCCGGGAGCGATCTTTAAAGTTCATTTAGATCATTCCCATCCACTTTCTGCTGGGTTGGGGACTCATTATTATGCACTGAAAACTGATGATAAGATTTATGAAAATCTGACTAAAGGATGGAGTGTAGGTGTTTTAAAAACAGATAGTTACACTGCAGGAGTAGCGGGAAAAAAGGTGCTGAAAAAACTAAGTTCAGGAATGGTGTTCGGTGTGCAATCCATTGGGAAAGGTGCGGTGGTTTACCTGGGAAGTGATGTTCTTTTCCGCTCCTTTTGGGAAAATGGCAAACAATTGTTTTTGAATGCTGTTTTTCTTGTTGATTAATATAATTTCATCATTACTTCATAATATCGCTGTTTATTCTATAATTTTAGTAGTATTTATTTATTCAGAATTGTTACAAAAGTCAGGATTTTTATATAAAGTTCTGACTTTTGCTGTTACAACACTTTTATTCCGAACAATCGGACGGTCTGTTTTTTTTGTTCGAAATTATATTTTGCTGAGGAGATTTTTTCAGGATTTTGACGAAGAATTTTGTTGTCACGGTAGTGTCATCAGAAGTGCCATTGCTGCAAAAAGTTATGCTGGCATATCAAAAATGCTATATTTGGGCTTTAATTAACCTAAATTTTATAATTTTTTATGAAAAAACTTGTACAAAGTTTGTTCATTTTTATGCTTCTTGCTGTCTCAGCAGTCGCACAAGAGAGGACGATCAGTGGAACAGTTACGGACAAGGGTGATGGTCAGCCACTTCCCGGAGTAACTGTCAGGATTAAGGGTGCACAAGGGGGCACACAAACAAGCGCAGACGGAAAATTTTCCTTAAAATTAACTTCGGCTGCAACGGGATTGGAATTCTCTTATCTCGGTTATGTAACTCAAACAGTTCCAGCTACTTCTAGCGTAATCAATGTTTCGTTGGTTACAGATTCAAAACTACTTAGTGAAGTGGTTGTGACAGGAATGGGGGTCTCACGTGAGAAAAAAGGATTGGGATATAATGTTCAAACCTTAAAAAGCGATGATTTAACAAAAGCATCTAACCCAAGTTTGGCAGGATCTTTACAAGGCAAGTTGTCTGGTGTAGAGATTAAACCTTCAAGTGGTATGCCAGGTGCATCTTCTCAAATCACAATTCGTGGAGCAAGATCATTTACGGGAAATAACGCGCCATTATATGTAATCGACGGAATGCCTATTGCTTCGAATGCCGACTTCTCTACAGGAAACAGTGTTACCGGAGCTGATATTGCTAATCGTTCAGTGGATTTAGATCCAAATGAGATCGAAAGTATGACCGTATTAAAAGGTCAGGCAGCCTCTGCATTGTATGGTATCCGTGCTTCAAATGGTGTAATTTTAATTACTACTAAAAGTGGTAAAGGATTGGCTAAGGGTAAACCAGTCGTTTCCTTCAATACTAACTTTGCAATTGATAAAATCTCGCGTAAGGCAGATTTGCAGAATACATGGGCACAGGGAACCGAAGGTGTATTTGCACCAACAACCTCTATGTCATGGGGTCCTAGGGTAGAAGATCTTCCGAATGATCCTGCATATGGCGGAAATACCCAAAGCAAAGATAATATATATACTACAAAAGGGTTACACCCAGGGAAGTATTATGTGCCTCAATTGGAAAGTGCAGGTTTAGATCCATGGGCAACACCAACAAAATATGATAACCGTGGTGATTTCTTCGAGTTGGGAAAGACATTCAGTAACTCTGTTAACATTAGTCAGGCTACAGATAATGGAACTTTTTCTATTGGTTTAGGAAATTCACATCAGACAGGTATCATTTCTTCTACTGCTATGGATCGTTATAATGCAAAAGTTTCTGCAGAGACGAACCTAAATAAAGCATGGAAAATGGGCTTTACAGGAAACTACATTCAATCTGATATTGATAAAGCTTCTTCCGGAAACGATGCCTTGCTTGGTACAGTTTATTCTGCTCCGATCAACTATAATCTGAAAGGAATCCCTACGCATACACCTATTGATCCTTATAGCCAGATCAACTATAGGTCTTTAACCTTTAATAACCCTTATTGGGCGATGGAGAACAACCGCTTCAACGAACGTACAAACCGGTTCTTTGGAAATGGTTATACCACATTCACTCCGGAAGTAAATTGGGGAAGAGATTCAAAATTCTTTGTTAAATACCAATTAGGTGTTGACTCTTATTCTTCTAACTATCAGGATATTTTTGAATTTGGAAATACAGGAAAGGCAGGAAGTATCAAAAACTATGGTACAACCGTTGCTAACTATAACTCATTGTTGACCGCTAACTACGATGTTAAACTTTCTGATGATTTTAGTTTAACCGCATTAATTGGTAACGAGGTTAACCATGAGAATTTAAAAAAATATGATGAAACTGGTCTCAATTTCAATTATGGTGGTTGGAAACATATCGACAACACTAAAACAAAAATTGCAACAGAATCTAAATTTCAATATAGGACTGTCGGTTTCTTCTCTAGTATAAACCTGGCTTATAAAAGCTTATTGTACCTGAACGTAACCGGTAGAAATGACATTGTTTCCAGCATGCCTAGAGGTAACCGTTCTTTCTTTTACCCATCAGCATCTTTGGGCTTTGTGGTAACAGAATTGGAAGGGCTTAAACAAAATAATACCCTTAATTTCTTAAAATTAAGAGCTTCTTATGCCGAAGTTGGGCAGGCTGGTGTTTATTTGAACAATTATTTTAAAACACCAAATTATGATGGTGGATTCTGGCAAAACCCTCCTGTGATCTATCCGGTTGATGGAGCAACTGCTTATACGCCTTATGGAACATTGTATAACAAAGATCTTAAGCCACAGAATACCGTGTCCAAAGAAGTAGGGTTTGAAGCGAGAATGCTTAATAATTTGATCAGTATTGATTATACGTTCTCCAGACAGGATGTAAAAGATCAAATCTTCCCGGTTCCTTTGGCTGGTTCTTCCGGGTCAGTTGAGATCCTTATGAATGGTGGAAAAATCCATACAAATGCTCATGAGGTTGCATTGAATATCAATCCGATCAAGAAAGAAGACTGGAATTTAAACTTTGGGTTTAACTTCACCAAGATCGACAACTATGTGGACGAATTAGCACCTGGCGTAGGAAGTATTTTCCTTGGAGGTTTCACAACACCACAAGTCCGTGCAGGTATCAATGATAAGTTCCCTGTGATTTACGGTGGTACATTTAAAAGAGACGCAAATGGAAGGATCCTTGTTGATGAGAATAAGGAGACATCTCCAGGTGAGGCAAATGCAAATTACGGTATGCCATTAAGTGGTGAACCAGGTGTAATTGGAAGTGTTTCTCCTAAATTCCTTTTAGGTGGTAATATGGCATTGCGTTACAAACGTTTTTCTTTGAGTACAACTTTTGAATGGAAAAATGGCGGATCGATTTACTCTGGAAGTAATGGATTAATGAATACTTATGGAATGGGTAAAGTTACAGAAGACCGTACTACTCCATTTATCTATCCTGGTGTTAAAGCTGACGGTTCAGCAAACGATATTGTAAGAGGTGGAGCAAGTGATTCCTATGCTTACGAAAATCTATACGCGAATGTGCTAGGTAATATTGATGAGGCATTTATTTATGATGCGTCATTTGTGAAAATGAGAGAATTGGTGTTTAACTATAAGATACCTCAATTCCACAAAGTAAACTTAAGTGTTTCTGCTTTTGCCCGTAACATTTTAATTTGGTCTAAGCTACCAAATTTTGATCCGGAATCTTCTCAGGGAAATACCAATATGGGTGGTGCGTTTGAACGGTTTTCGGTTCCACAAACCTCTACATTTGGTATGGGCTTAAACCTTACATTTTAATTATAAATAATATGATCTTAGAAAATATAAAAAAAACAGGGTTGGCGTTACTTTTAACGACAGTTGTGTTTTCCTCTTGTTCAGAAGATGTAATGGACAGAATTAATGAGGATAGAAATAATCCTTTGACTTCACCTGCTCGTTTTATTATTACGGATGCAATTGCATCAAGTGCATTTAAAGTTGCAGGAAGTGATTATGCATTCTATGCGTCTGTGTATATGGAAAACCATGTTGGAATCTATGGGCAGATGTACAATGCTGAAATCAGGACGGCTGAGCCTTACTTGTCTACTACTTATGATAATGCCTGGTCGGCTGCTTATACCAATCTGCGAAATTTGAAAGTAGCAATTGATAAATGTTCTCCGGGTGGTATTGAGGATGGAAATTTCCAGGCATTAGGTATTGCTCAGGTATTATCTGCATATAACCTTGCCATTCAAACTGATTTAATGGGAGATATTCCATGGACAGAGGCTATTCAGCCAGCAATTATTCTTCAACCGAAAATTGATAAACAGGAAGCGATTTATGCTGACGTGATGAAATTTTTAGATGATGCGATTGTTAACTTAGGTAAAAATAGCGCGTATGCTTCTCTTGAAGGTCAGGACTTATTATATAAGGGTAACAATAAGGCGTGGGTTAAAATGGCTCATGGGTTAAAAGCACGTTATAAAATGCGCCTTTCTTTCAGAAGTGCAAAATATCAGGAAGTAATTAATGAAGTGGACTTATCTTTTGCTGAAGCAAGTGAGCAAGCTTCATTTAAATTTAATGGCGGCACCTCTAATAATCCTTTCTATAGTTTTGCTAACGACCGTGATTATTTTGGTGCAAGTACAAGCTTACATGAAAAGCTTGTGGCCAGAACCGATCCTCGTGATGCATTGTTCTTTACTTCTTATCCAGTTGCGCCAAATAAGCCGGCAAAGCCGCTTATTTTTGCACCCAACGGAGGTCCAAGACAACAACAAGAATATTATGGTATCTCAGGATTGTTGTCTGCAAGTGCGCCAACTCATCTTTTAAGTTATCATGAACTATTATTCCTTAAAGCGGAAGCTTATTCCAGATTAGGGGATAAATTTAATGCAGAAAAGGCGCTAAAAGCGGCTATAGCTGCAGCTTTTGTGAAAGTGGGTTTAACCGAGGAAGCAGCAGGCACTTATTATGCTGATAAAGTTGAGGGGCTCTTTAATGCAAATCCAACTAAAGAAATCATGGCTCAAAAGTATCTTGCTTTCTTTGAAGATGAGGCTGTAGAAAGCTATAATGATTACCGCAGGTTAAAAGCAATGGGTAATGGAGATTATATTCCCTTGTCTAATACGAAGAGTTTTCCTTTGCGCTTTACCTATGGTAGCAGTGATGTTACTACTAACGATTACGTTAAGGCAGCATACGGTGATGGTCAGTATGTGAAAACAGAAAACGTATGGTGGGCCGGTGGCACACGATAGTTTGTTCTTAAAATAACAAGTCCCTTTAATTCTGGGCTAAAAAGAGCAGCGAAACTAAGATTTCCTGCTCTTTTTTTGTGCTTTCAAGGTGGCGCCGATGCTAGATGTTCTCCTTCCGGATCAGATTCACTATTGGGATTTGTGGTCTTCAGGGGCGATCAAAGCTGCTCGGGAGGAAGTCAAATGGTGACTGGAGGTATTGTACCATTCAAAAATATTTTTGCTTTTATTTCCAGGAAATAAATGTTTATTTCAAGGCAGTCCATTGATAAAGATAGGGTTGTGGAATTGGTTTGGTGTTTAATTCCTCTTGTCGGTTTAATTGCACCTCTAGGGTTCGCCAAGGTATTCAGTGCCATTGAACCGAAATTTTGTACATCCAGGTTAAAGATCTGATTTATTGTCCTGGCTCAATTTCTTGTTTGTAACAATTGCGGGACAATCTGGTGTATGCCTCAATTAATTGAACTGATAATCAATACACTTAGTTCCAAATTAGAAAATCTTAAAAATGTTAAATTTCGCTCTTAGGTTCACTTTATTGTTTTTCTAAAACTCTTATTTAGTATAATTAGGGCCCTCTTTTTGTGTCATTTTATTGTCATTTTAGTGATAACATGTAACATGCCCATGTGTAAGCACAATTTTGTTTTTCTATCTTCAATTATTATTAACTAACCTAAATTTTATTTTTTATGAAAAAACTTTTACAAAGTTTGTTCATTTTACTGTGCATTGCAGGCTCTGCAATGGCTCAGGATCGAACAATTACTGGTACAGTTACAGATCAGGAAGATGGCAGACCTCTGCCAGGTGTAACGGTACGAATTAAAGGTGCCAAAGGAGGTACTCAGACAGGTGGGAATGGAAGCTATTCCTTAAAGGTGGCTTCTTCAGGAACCGCACTTGAATTCAGTTACCTGGGATATGTTTCTCAAACCAAAACCATTACCTCAGATGTTGTAAATGTTAGCCTTGCTGCGGATAGCAAATCTCTTACTGAAGTTGTAGTAACAGGACTTGGGGTAGCAACAGATAAAAGGAAAGCTGCGATTGCTATTGAATCTATATCTTCCAAAAATATGTTGGCTGTACCTTCCGCATCTATCGATAAAGCTTTGATTGGTAAAGTTGCAGGAGCGCAGATTTCTTCTACTTCTGGTCAGCCGGGTCAACAGGCTTCCATTTTATTAAGAGGTATCAACACTCTTGGGAGTACTCAACCAATGATTTTGGTAGATGGAATGGAAGTGAATGCTTCTGGTAGCACCAATGGGTCGGGTACTAACATGTCGTCAAGGCTGTCAGACTTAGATTTATCAAATGTGGACCGCGTCGAAGTAATTCAGGGTGCCGCCGCCGCTACTTTGTATGGTGCACAAGGTGCAAACGGTGTTATCCAGATTTTTACTAAAAGAGGTGTGAAAAATGGAGAAACTAGAATAACTGTTAATTCCAGGGTAAATATTGACAATGTATTGAAAGGTAAATTTGAATTGGCTAAAAATCATTATTTTGAAACCGATGCTGAGGGATACATTTTAAATGGAGATGGCAAGCGTATGTCTATGGATGCGAATGGTGGATGGGATAGTCCTCAAGGTCCGGCGGATCTTTCGAAGGCGTTGATTAATAAACCTTATAAGGAAAAAACCTATGATCACTTTGATCAGCTTTTTAAATCAAATGTGCCTACCTTTAACAATACGGTTAACGTATCTGGAGGAGCAGGTAAATTCGACTATGCCGTGAACCTTTCCAATTTAAAACAAAAAAGTATTATTAACGGGGACCTTACTCGGACCAATCTTGGACTGAATGTTGGAGCTGAATTATTTAAGAATTTTACAATGAGATCAACGACACAATTGATCTATTCTAATAATACTTCTGGTGGAATCACGGGCCAAAATAATGTTAATAGTGGACTTGGAAGTGCCTTAACTTCAAGAGCATGGTGGGACCTTAAATTTAAGGACCCGCTAGGAAATTCCGTTGCAAATCCAGAGGGTGAAAACTCCATAAATCCATTTTATTCCTTCCAGTTTAGGAACTATGGAACAAAAGTCACCCGTATCGTTCAAGGAATTGATTTGAACTACAAATTCCCAAAATTTGTTGAAGTAAATTATAAATACGGTATTGATACCTATAAAAATGAGTTCCAGAATAACATCCTTTATCAGCTGAACAATGCATTTCCTGAAAGTGGGCTAACTCCTTTCGACGGTCAAATTACTTTGGATCGCGATAGAGAAACACTTAAAAACTCGTTATTATCTGTTTATTTTAAGACAGATTTTCAACAGGATTTTAATTCTTCTTTACCAATACAGACCTCCACTCAGGTTTCTTATGATTACAGACATAGGTACAGAGAGAACGTTACAACAGAAGGAACCGGCTTTCCGGGCTTTCCTCCTTTCACTCCGGGATTGGCAAATACCAAAACCTATGAAACAAGTGTAAATGAATTTATCACATTTGGTTATTTAATTAATCAAAGAATCGATTATGGAAACCTATTTGGTGTTTCAGGGGGTGTTAGGGTTGATTATTCTTCTGCTTTTGGGGCAGGAAATAAAGCATTTGTTTTTCCTAGGGCAGATGCTTATGTGAGATTCGATGATATCATTAAAAGTGAAAAAATCTATGAACTTAAACTTAGGGGAGCTTATGGTGAAGCGGGAACCCAACCAGGTGAGTATGATAGGCAAGTTACACTAAATCAGGGTAATATTGGTTCAAACGGTTATCTTGGCACTAAAATAAGAAGCCGAAATCCAAACCTTAAGGTTGAACGTTCTCAAGAAACGGAGGTTGGGATTGATGCTGGTTTTATGCTTGGAAAAAACAAGTGGTTTGAACGCTTAAAGATTAATACTACCTATTGGAATAGAAAGAGTACTGACGTAATCCGGGCACTTGATATCGCCCCTTCTTCAGGTGCAAGTGAACTTTTAGACAACTTACTAAGCTTGAAGTCTTCTGGATTTCAAATCGCAATAGACGCTGACGTCTATACCAGTGATAATTTTAGCTGGCAGTTTGGAACAAGGTTTGGTGCGAGCAAGTCGCTGGTTGATAAAATTTCCAATGGAAAAGATGTCACCATAGGTGGCAGTGGCTCTGGCCAGTTCGTCCTGAGGGAGGGAGAGTCTATTGGTGCATTTTTTGGAAAGACACCTTTGTCAAGCGTTGATCAGCTAAATCCATCGGGGGGAAGGTATATTCCTGAAGCAAATGCTGGGAATTATGTTTTGGTGAATGGAATGGTTGTTGATAAAACAAGTAAAGCGGTGCAGTTTACCAGTAATCAGACAAATATTGGCGATCCAAATCCTGATTTTACAGTTTCTTTTACTAATAATTTTACAATTAAAAAGGATCTTTCAGTTTCGTTCCAATTGGACTGGACTCATGGAAATCAAATCTATAATCAAACAAAACAATGGTTGTTCCGTGATTTAATTGCTGGTGAGCAAGACAAAGCGGTTACTATTGGATCCGAAACAGGTGCTTTTGCGAATTATTACAACTCTCTTTATAATACGAATAATACGAACTCTTATTTCGTCGAGGACGGTTCTTTTGTTAGGTTAAGGGATGTAACCATAGCTTACAATTTTGGGTCGTTGATCAAAAATAAGTTTATCAGATCCGCTCAATTGTCAGTATCAGGTCGGAATTTATTCACAATTACTGATTATACAGGAACGGATCCGGAAGCTGCTGCAAATTTCAATAATCCTTTGAACAGAGGATTGGACTTGCATGCTTTTCCAAACTTCAGGACATTCCAGGTTGGGTTATCATTAGGGTTTTAACTAGTTTTAAAAGAAAGAATTATGAAAAGA
The DNA here is from genome assembly GCF_900129215.1 of Pedobacter caeni. Classification (GTDB taxonomy): domain Bacteria; phylum Bacteroidota; class Bacteroidia; order Sphingobacteriales; family Sphingobacteriaceae; genus Pedobacter; species Pedobacter caeni. The sequence continues at coordinate 300,554 of NZ_FQUQ01000007.1, forward strand.
ATAAAATATATGTTGCCAGTATTTCTTTTGATGCTGTTAACGATTTCCTCTTGTAAAAAGGAAATTTTGGATTTGAAAAATCCAAATGAGCCGGGGCTTGTCTCTTTAGAGACAGAAGAAGGTATGAAGCGCGCCGCCTTAGGTGTGTACAGCAAATTTGGATTAGACTATTGGTGGTTGACACTTGGCTATCATGATATAATGGGAGATACTTATTTTATATCGGCCGGTAATTTTTCCTGGAGATGGGCAAATCAGACTGCTAAGATTACTTTATCTAACGGAACAGTGTTAACACCTCCACAGGGGGGGCTTCAAGGAGTTGAGTTGAAAGCCCGGAATGATCGTTCATTCGGCGACGATAATGCTTTCAGTAATGAGTGGGAGTCTTGTTATGCGGTAAATAACCAGGCAAATTTATTACTGGAAGCAGTCAAATCCCCTGCCCTAAAAATTACTAATGATGCAGAAATGAAGAAAAAAGTACTTTCTGCCTGGGCTTATTGGTGGAAAGGATTCGCTTATTCAAGATTGGGTTCTATGTATATCTCTGGTTTGATCACTGATGAATCAGGAAAAACAAATGGAAACTTTGTATTAAATACTGCAATAATTGCTGAAGCAAATAAAAATTTCGATTTGGCTATTGCTCAACTGCAGGGGCTTCCTTATAATCTAAGCTATGGAGCTTTCTTGCAGAAAATGATTCCCGACTTTGTAGATGAGTTTGGTACAAAAGAAACAGGATCAAAGTTAAGTCCTGAAGCATGGATTAGAAACATAAACACTTATAAGGCAAGGAATCTTCTCGTGAACAAATCTGTTGATGAAATGACCAGTGCAGATTGGACAACAATTAAAACTTTAGCGACAAATGGTATTCAGGCGAATGACGCTATTTTTACAAATAGATCAGCTGCAGCTAATGATCTTGTCTCTCAAAACGCGTGGGCTCCCGCAAGACTCATAATTGCTGGATGGATGTTTGTATCGGAGCGTTTAGTTCAGGATTTCAAAACGGGCGATGACAGAAGAGCTAGAAATGTGATCACTTATCCTTCGGGTACAGTTGTAAACAGGTCAGGACGAGGTTTTCAATACGGAACGCGATGGGCATTTAGGTCAATTGAAACAGGAGGTGACTATGCTTCCAATACAGCTGGGCTGGCTGTAATCCCAATAGCATGTTCTTATGAAGAAAATGAATTGATGCTTGCAGAGGCAAATATCAAACTCGGACAGGTCGATTTAGGCTTGGGGTCTGTTGATAAAGTTCGAGCATTTCAGCGAGCCGCTTTACCCGCAGTGGCAAATACTGGTTTGAACCCAACTCAGGCTTATGAAGAGTTGAGAAGAGAAAGAAGGATTGGCTTAATTAATAAAAACGTTTCTTTCTACGATGCACGTAGATGGGGCGTAATTAAAGCTGGCGGGGGCCGGACAGGGGCTGTAATCGTTGGACCGAATGGTGTAATAGATAATAATGCAAAAATAGAATATAATTATTTAAACTATTGGGATGTTCCTAAAAATGAGTTGGATTTTAATACACCAAGTAATCCATCTGTTCCGGTAGCGGCTAATTAGTTTATGACATAAATCAGCTGGTTTTTAAAAGAGGGAAATGCCCTTGAGTTAACTTAGTTGTTAAAGAAGTCCCAGGTACGTAATGTGCCTGGGATTTTTTTGTGCTCGGTCGTAAGCCGCTGTTAGTTAGCGCTATAATATCTTTGTAATCAAAAACAAATCGCTTTCAAATAAATTTTTATTGATTATTGTGTTTTAAGTATAAAATGACAATAAAATGATTTTTTGTGTAAATTCTATGAAATTGTTACATAACTTAGGATAACTATTAACTAACCTAAATTTATTATTTTATGAAAAAACTTCTACAAAGTTTGTTCATTCTGGTATTTATTGCAGGAGCTGCAATGGCACAAGAAAGAACAATTACTGGAAAAGTTACAGCGAAAGAAGATGGAAATCCTCTTCCTGGTGTGACCGTTAAAATCAAGAACCTTCGGTCCGGAACGCAGACCGCGTCTGATGGAAGGTTTTCCCTGCAGGTGCCTGCAGGAAGTACTACACTTGAATTTTCTTATCTGGGGTATGTTGCCAAAGCAGTAAACATTGGTGCTTCCTCCGTTTTAAACGTAGTCCTGGAAGCAGATAATGAAGTGCTTTCAGAAGTAGTCGTGACCGCATTAGGAATTAAAAGAGAAGCAAAAGCTTTGGGTTATTCTACAACGACAGTTAAAGCGGACGAATTGACCGCCGGCCGTTCAGGAAACATTGTGAATTCACTTGCCGGTAAGGTCGCCGGGGTGAAGATTTTGTCTTCAGGAGGTGCTGTGGGAGCTCCTGCTAACATCAACATCCGCCAGGCAACAACATTTACAGGGTCAAACCAGCCTATTTTTGTTGTAGATGGTATTCCTATTGATAACCAGAGTAACACTGGGGGTAGTATGTCTGTAAATACAGGTTCTACGATGTCCAACAGGGCAATTGATTTAAATCAGGATGATATAGAGTCTGTTACCATTTTGAAAGGACCTTCTGCTGCAATGCTATACGGTTCAAGAGCTGCTGCCGGAGCTGTTCTTGTGACCACCAAAAAAGGAGCAAAAGGACAGGCAGGAAGGGTGGAAGTCTCTTCTAATTACAACATTATCAATAACAACAGATATGCTGATTATCAAAATACTTATGCACAGGGTAATGCTGGTAATTATAATGCCTTCTCTAATAACTCATGGGGACCTAAAATTGTAGGACAGGAAGTCACGAATTACCTCGGAAACAAGGAAATCCTTACTGCTTATCCGGACAATGTTAAAGATCTTTTTAAGCAAGGGTATAGCTTACAGAATAACCTTACTTTTTCTGGAGGTACTGATAAAAACACCTACTATATTTCTTATGGTAACTTCGGAGAAAAAGGGTACCTGGATAACAACAGTTTGTATAAAAACAACTTCACGTTCAATGGATCATCAGAATTAAATAAAAAGCTGGTAGCTTCAGTTTCTGCGCAATATATTCATTCTAATTCAACGAATACTCAGGTAGCGAATCAAAGGGCGAACCCTTTATTCGATGCGATTGCCTGGCCTAGAAATTATAACCCGGCAAATTATCCGTTTGAAAGACCTGACGGATCGAATTTTACACCGCCTTCTCAGGTTCCTAATCCAAATTATACCTATTGGAATTCTGCTGGTACTGATAATCCACTTTGGAGCATTAAGAACAATCCCTTTAAACAGGAAATCAACAGGGTTATTGCAAACTTAGCATTTGATTACAAAATTCTGGATTGGTTATCTGCCAGCTATAAAATTGGCGTAGATAACTGGACCAATGTGTCAAAACTCATCAATGCTAAGGGGACCAATAATAACCAATCTGCAAACAGAGCAGGATCAATTATAGACAATACCACCAATAGGACGGAAATCAGTTCTTATTTGAACTTGACTGCGACCAGGAAATTGAGCGAGGATTTCGGTTTACGTGTATTATTAGGTAACGAGGTCAACTACCGAAACCTGAACCAAAACCAGGTTAGAGGTAATGGAATCCAGGATCCTAAAAACTTCAATATTGCGAATACTTTAACTTATATCCCGTTTAACAGCATCAGCGAGCAATCATTAATCGGGTTTTATGCAGATATTAGTTTAGATTATAAGCAATTTGCTTATTTAACATTTACTGGTAGAAATGACATTTCTTCCACCTTTGCTCAAGGAAAGAATTCATATTTCTACCCTTCTGTAAGTGGTAGTTTGGTATTGACAGAAGCGTTCCCTTCTCTTAGAGAGGGAGGAATTCTAAGTTATGCCAAAGTCAATGGTAATATAGCTAAAATCGGACGCGAAGCGTCACTATATAATACTGCAACTTATTTTGGAACAGCGGGTCCTTCTGATGGTTTTGGTCCGAATATGATTTTCCCTTTTAATAATGTAGCCGGCCAAACGTATAATGACGGAGCTGGTAATGCAGATATTGGTCCTGAGTTTACAACAAACAGAGAGTTGGGCTTACAGGCGAAATTTCTAAAAAACAGAATCAGTTTGGATTTCACATATTATAGTACTTTAAGTACAGATGTTATCTTTAGTGTGCCTAAAGCTCCATCAAGTGGATTCGGGTCTATACTTTCCAACGCTGGTAAATTAAAAACCAGTGGTGTGGAGTTCTTGTTATCGGGTATCCCAGTACAAACCAAAAACTTCTCATGGGATATTGCTGTGAACTGGACTAGAGGAAGAAGTAAGGTCATTCAATTGGCTCCGGGTGTACCATTTATTGGAAACGGAGGATTTACAAATCCTCAGGGCCGAATTGTTGAGGGGCTACAATTTGGAACTTTATTTGGACAGGTATTTAATAAGATCAATGGAAAAGACGTAGTGGATGCGAATGGACGATTAACGGGGTTCAATACGCAACTGCAAGTGATTGGTGATCCAAATCCACAATGGACAGCGGGTATTACAAATACGATAAACTATAAAGGTTTCTCATTGTCTGCCCTATTAGACATCAGATATGGTGGTGACGTATATTCACGGACAGTAACAGATTTAAGACGTTTTGGTGCAGTTGAGGAAACCGGAAATCGCGACAGGTTGTATGTACACAATGCTGTGAATGCCAATGGTACTCCAAATACCACATTAATTACTGCAGAACAGTATTATGCTGATTTGTTCTCTGCTTCAGCTCAGGAGTATGCTGTTTTTGATGCTTCATGGATCAGACTGAGAGAGGTAGCCCTTTCTTATAAAATTCCGGGCACAGTGTTCAGAGGAGCGCCATTTATTAAAGGAATTAATGTAGGGCTTAACGGTCGGAATATATTTATGTATGCACCTAATGTTCCACATATTGATCCGGAAAATAACTTGCTTGGAGTAAGTAATGGCCAGGGTATTGAATACAACGGACAGCCACAAACAAGAAGCTTCGGTGCTTCTCTTAGAGTTACATTTTAATACTGTTTTAACGAAAATAATATGAAAAAATATATAAGTAAAGCGGTGGTGCTGGCCCTGGTGGGTTGTGTTGCACTGAGCTCATGCAAGAAATTTACAGATATTAATACCGACCCAAATCAACTTCTTGATGCAGACCCTACTGTTGTTTTGCCAGCGGCAATGGGGCGTATCGGCTTTAATATGGGGTCAGATATACATAGATTTACTTCTTTGTATGTACAGCAATTTGCTGCTCAGGGAAACGCCAGTTCTCAGCCAAGGCAGTATGATTTATACAGTGTATTGGAGGGCGACATCAATAACACCTGGGCGGCCACATTTTCTGGCACGCTTCCCGATTTGCAAAAAGTAATCGCAAAAACTGATGGCCAAAGCCCGTTTTATGCGGGTATTGCTAAGATTCTTAAAGGATATGTATATGCAGTTCATGTTGATGCCTATGGCGATTTGCCTTATACGGAAGCAACAAATTATGAGAATAACTGGACTCCAAAGTTTGATGGTTCATCTTTGATTTATGATAAGGTTTTTGCGTTGCTGGATGAGGGAATTGCAAATGTTAAGGCAACCTCCTCTCTTCAGGTGCCAGCCGCTGATGACTTGATATATGGAGGTAATATGCAAAAATGGGAACGCTTTGCAAATGCGCTGAAATTGAGAATGTATATTCATTATTTTAGTACTAATGCTTCTGCAGCAGATATGGCAAAAGCGAAAGCTGGCATAGAAGCAATAATTTCGGGTAATAAATTGTTGAGTAATAATGGAGATAATTTTCAATTCCGTTTTCTTACCCTTGCGAACCAAACAAACCCTATTCATCAGTTTGAAGGCTCAAGAGCGAATCAGTTCTTCCCTAGTAAGACGCTTGTTGACTTAATGACGGGTAAAAAAGATGGTAGAAGAGCGGCTTACTTTACTGCAACATCTACGACAGCTACTGATACTGTTTATAAGGGGGCTACAAATGGTGATCCGGTGGAAAGTACTGCATTTTCAAGAATGCACACTTACATTCGTGGAAAGGTGGCTGCTCCAAATTATAATGGTGAAGCCCCGATTCGTATGCTGACATTTGCTGAACAGAATTTAATCTTAGCAGAATACTATGCCAGAGCACAAGGAGGAAATAATTTAGGTACTGCGCAGACTTATTTCACAGCTGCAATAAATGCTTCTTTTGACGCAGCAAAAGAGTTTTCTGATGTAACAACAGAGGGCTTCAGGGTTGCTTCTAATCTGGCTGCTTATAAAAGGGCAAATGGAGAATTAGTCGCTGCGACTGCTCTTCGGCAAATTATTGAAGAGAAATTTGTATCCAATTATGGTGTTGCTGTTGAGCCTTGGTCAGATTGGAGAAGGACTGGCTTTCCAGTGCTAATCCCAGTTTCTCCTGCCACACAATTGCCAAGGATATTACCGTACTCTTTCACAGAAAGAAGTTATAATCCAAATGTTCCGGCAAGAGCCTCGGTTTATGATAAAGCTGTTTTCTGGGATAAATAATTCACCAATTAAAAATTAAGAAATGAAAAAAATAACATATATCCTGCTCGCTTTAACAATGGTTATTGCATCTTGTAAGAAAGATCCAAGGCAGCCAGAGGTACTCACAGCGCCTGCAACATTAATATTTAATGACAATATAGATTTGGTCTCAGGAAGTTATCCGAGTAAAGCACCTCAGACTAACCCTCCAACGATACCAGCACCGGATAAAGGTACAGGGGCTGTCAAGATTAAAGTTACCAGTAGTGATAACGTAAAGCAGTTAAAGTTCACGACAAGATTATCCGGCATTGATTATCCTCAGGGAACAGTGACTGTTCCAGCCGGAGGTGTATATAGTTTCGAGAGACTGGTGAAAGATTTACGTGGCACTACTGATGCGCCACTTCCTGCGGGAACTTCCAGTAGTGTTGGGGTTACTTTGATTGTAGAAGGAATCCTCGCTGATGGTACATCCGTGAGAAGGTTTTTTACCATAACAGTGACGAATTAAAAGACTGTCTGTTAACTAAAAAAAAGGGTTGTGTCATTGAAAAATGAGGCAACCCTTTCTTTTTGAGTTTAATTTCTTAAAAATTTCTGCTCCCTTCCGGGAATTGAGCTGTTTTTTATGTATCAAAATTGATATAGCTAATGGAGGCTGAGTTTTGTCTGATCTCCAGGGTGATTATGTGTTCTTTTTTTTGTTGTTTGTGTCTTATTATGAGTGAGTTGTGCTGTTTTGCGACTAACGATTATTAATCAGAAATAAAGGGAAATCGGCTGCTTATTTCGATATCTCAACCGGAATATTTCATTTGTTTAACGATTAATGATGAAATATTTAATATTTTTTCAAAGTATTGGAAATGTTATATATCTTAGGTTAATTATTAGCTAACCTAAATTTTACGTTTTTATGAAAAAACTTGTACAAAGTTTGTTCATTCTATTGCTTATTGCGACAAGTGCAATTGCTCAGGAAAGAACAATTACCGGGACGGTTACCGATGGAAGTGATGGAAAACCGCTTCCGGGAGTAACAATTCGATTAAAGGGGGCCAAAGGTGGCGCCCAGTCAGGCTCAGATGGCCGGTTTACTTTAAAGGCACCTGCAGGAGTAAGTGCGTTGGAATTTTCTTATTTGGGATATGTTTCTCAGTATAAGAACATCGGTTCCTCAAATGTTGTAAATGTTGCCTTAGAATCAGACTCTAAAGCACTGACAGAAGTGGTGGTAACGGGTTACGGTACAACCAAGAAAAAGGACTTTACAGGATCGGCTGCATCGATCAAAGGAGATGATCTGAAAGACAGACCTGTTCAAAGTTTTGTTCAGGGGATGACAGGTCAGGCTGCTGGTGTGAGTATTATCCAGCCAAACGGTTTGCTAAATAACCCTCCGGTAATCCGGGTGAGGGGGGTAAGTTCGATCTCATTGAGCTCTTTCCCACTGGTGGTTGTAGACGGAATTCCTTTCCCGACTTCAGATGTATCAAATAACTCCACAACGAATAACCCTTTAGGGGATATTAATCCTAATGACATCGAATCTATTGACGTACTTAAGGATGCGGCATCGACGGCTTTATATGGTTCAAGAGCAGCAGCTGGGGTATTGGTGATTACCACTAAAAAAGGTAAAACCGGAGATGCACGTGTCAACTATGATGGATGGTTTGGTGTAAATAATGCGGTTCGTTTACCAGAGCTGTTGAATGCCCAGCAATTCATTGATGTTAAGAACGAGGCACTAAAGAATGCTTTGGCGCTAAATCCAAATGCGGTAGGTGCATCTCAAAGAGATGCACAGGGAAGAGGTTTCTTTCCTTCTTACAATCCTGATGGATCTATGGTAGATACAAAATGGTATGATGAAGTCTACAGAACGGCCTATTCCCAGAACCACGGGGTAACGGTTAGTGGCGGAACAGAGAAAACAACTTATTATCTGTCCGGTGGTCTGTCTGATCAGAACGGCTTTCTTAAGAACAATACTTTTAAAAGGTATTCAGGTCGTGTAAATCTTGGACACCAGGCTACAAAGTGGATGAAATTATCGCTAAATATGAGCTATAATAACACCCTGAATCAGTCGCCGAATAGTGGATCTTCTCCTGGAGCAGCATTTAACTCCTCAGGTTTAGGTCGTCTGGCAATTGCCGTAGCTCCGAATCTTTCGCCAAGAAATCCTGATGGCAGCTTCAATATCACAAAGAATACAGTGGGTAATAATGCGAATCTTGTTCCAAGTACTTTCGCTAATCCAGCCGTTTTAGCGCAATTGGATAAAAACAGATCTGAGACCAATCGTTTTCTGACCAATATGGGGGCAGATTTCAAACTTATGGAAGGGTTAAATTTCAGAACCAATTTTTCATGGGACAGAAGTAATTCAGAAAACGCACAATTCCTAAACCCGGTTCAAGGGGATGGTTATGGCCCTGGAGGGCGTGCGGTGAATCAAAATGTCAGGACAAATAACTGGAACTGGATCAACACCTTACAGTACAATAAATCATTTGACGGGGTGCATAACCTGAATCTGACTGTGGGCTCTGATGTTCAAAAAACACGGACTGAAGCCTGGGGTGCAATGCGCTCAGGCTTAGGTGATCCAACCTTCTTTACTCAGTTTCAGGGAACTTATGTATCGAATACACCTTCAGGAAATAGAATTGAGCAGATTTCGTACGAAGCTTATCTTGCCAGTGCAAGCTATAATTATGCAGGAAAATATTTTATCAGCGGTAACTTCCGTAGAGATGGAAATTCAGGATTAGCTGATGGAATGAAATGGGGTAATTTTGGTGGAGCATCTGTTGGATGGTCAATCTCTCAGGAAGATTTCTTCAAAAATTCAGGATTATCAAATACAGTGAGCAATCTGCGTCTGCGCGGAAGCTGGGGTAAGGTTGGAAATGGAAATGTTGGACCATATAATGAGTTTACCACTTATAGTCCTGGTATTTATGGCTCCACTCCTTTTGCCTGGTTTTATAATAAAGCTGGTAACAGAAATCTGAGCTGGGAAACGAGTACACAGACTGATATTGGTCTGAATTTGGGTTTATGGAATGACAGGCTGACTTTTGAGGCTGATTATTTTTATAAAAACATTGATAACCTGATCCTTGATGTTCCTCAGGCGCCTTCTAAAGGTATCCCTGAAGACCTGATTGCTGGTGGAAGTATTCTTGCCAACGTTGGCTCTATGTATAACAGAGGGTTTGAGTTTGGTATTGGAGGTCTTCCGATTAAGACGGATAAATTCAGCTGGAAAGTAAATCTGAATTTAACATTGATTAAAAACCGGGTAACTGAATTAGATCCTACGGTAAAACAACTGATTGGAACAACAGGAGGATTAGAGTCTGCTAGTATTACAAAAGTTGGTGAGTCAATCGGTAGCATTTATGCAGTTAGAACAAACGGAGTAAATCCTGCCAATGGCAGAAGAATATTTGTCAACTCTGCCGGACGTGAGGTTCAATACCAACATTTTGGTGGTAACATGGCCTGGACTTACCTCGATGGAACAGCAGCACCAAGCCCTGCAAGTGATGCTCAGGTGATTGGTGGTACCTTGCCAAAATGGTATGGAGGGTTTAACAATACGTTTACTTACGGAAATTTTGATCTGAACCTGATGTTTACTTTCTCCGGAGGTAACTATATCTATAATGGTTCCCGTGCAGGTCTTTTGGATCAGCGTTGGAACAATTCCACTGAAATTCTGAAAGCATGGAATACTAATGGCCAGAATACAGAAATCCCAAGAACGGTTTATGGTGATAACGTTTCGAATGGATCTTCTTTTGCCATCAGTGCGAATGCAGAAAAAGGCGATTTCTTAAGACTTCAAACGGCAACAATTGGGTATAAGCTTCCTGCGACACTTTTTAACAAAATTGGAATCAACAGCTTAAGGGTTTATGCTTCAGTAAATAATGCATTTTTGATTACCAATTATTCAGGTGTGGATCCAGAGATCTCCACGAATGGTAATTCAACCCTTTCAAGTGGTGTTGAGCGTAACAGCATTCCTCAAGGTAGAGCATTTACGTTTGGCCTTAGTTTAGGATTATAATATTTAACCGTATCATTCATGAAAATTTTTCATATAAACAACTATAAATTGAAGATAGCTACAGTGGCTATTCTTGCAATTCCTTTGATCGGAAGTATCTCTTCCTGCAAAAAGGATTTTTTAACTGCTGCACCAGAGCTTAGTCTTCCTGAGGCGGATGCTTTTGCAAATCCCACAAGGATTCTGGCGCAGGTAAACGGATTGTATTTGTCCATCAAACAAGGATCATTTCTTGGGGGCAGGTATCCGGTTTACAATGATATCAGAGCTGAAGAGTTCTTTAACCGTACAGGAAACGGAGTAACCGGAACTTCGGTTTACAATGGAACGAATGTTCCTTCAGACACCTATATTGCCAGATTCTGGTCACAAGGCTATCTGACCATAAACAGGGTAAATCTTTTTCTTGACGGATTAGCTGCTCATCCTGGAGTACTAACTGATGATGTGAGTGCTAATTATGCTGGAGAAGCAAAACTAATCAGGGCATTAAGTTATTTTTCTTTAGTGCAGATTTTTGCGAAGCCTTATGTTTTTGATAAAGGTCTCTCCAGAGGGATGCCATTACGCCTGAAGCCAGAAACATCTTTGGCTGGTAACAGCATGAAGAGCAGCTCTGTCGCTGCTATTTATGCTCAGATTCTAAAAGACCTCAATGAGGCTGAACTGGCTTTGCCAAATACAAATGGCGATAATGTTACCCGCGCACATAAGAATACGGCTATTGCGCTAAAAACAAGAGTTTACCTCGCCATGGCTAACTACGCAAAGGTAATTGAAGAAGCGAATAAAATTGTTTCTCCTGTTGCACCATTTAAGACTACAGATGCGGCAAGAACCACACATGAATTGCAGGCGGATGTTGCAGCTGTTTTCAGGGCTCCCGGTCTGACTACCGAATCAATTATGTCCTTTCCGATGGCCGAAACAAACGCTCCGGGGACTCAGAATGCGATTGGATTTTATTTCAATGCACCAGCTGGTCTTGAATATTATCTGAATCAATCTGGTGCAGGTATTTATGTGGATCCGACATGGCCTGCAAAAGATAACAGAAAAGCAAAACTAACGGCTGACCTTAAGCTTTCCGCAACAAATACCATACGTCTGATTACTAAATTTTCCGGTGCTGATCCGTCTCTTGACAATGTTCCGGTAATCAGATATGCAGAGGTTTTGCTAAACCTTGCTGAGGCTGAAGCTTTACAGGCTGGAGGAAACCTTGTGCGTTCCAGAGCATTACTAGACGCTGTGCGCCACCGCTCTGATGCAACATACGATTTCGGAGTTCTGGCAACTTCTGCTGATCTTGTTGCAACGATCCTCAAAGAAAGAAGAATAGAGTTTCTGGCCGAAGGCTTAAGATATAACGATCTGGCCAGAAAAGCAGCTCCAATTCCATCATTTGGTGCTGGCTCTTCTATTCCGGTAGATGATCAACGTTATACCTTCCCTATTCCACTTCAGGAAACAACCACAAATCCTGAAGTAAATACCATGTAGAGGTTAAATAATGATCAAAACGAAAAGGCCGGGTTTTATGAAACCCGGCCTTTTCGTTTTGATTTGTTTCCTGAGAAAGCATTTAGATACCGTTATAATAATTAACGATTTTTATCAATTGCTGATCTGATTTTGCTTTTAGGTCCTGATCGGTTATAAACTGATTGAGTTCCTTTTGCTTGTCGCCAAGTGCTTTGAGTAACGCATTTTTATCAGCCTTTAGTTTGATCATTTCCCCATTGTGAAAGAGGTAATATTGCTGACTGTCTGTGAGTACTTCCTGCTTTTTTGCTTCGCCATATTGAGTACTCTCCACAATACTTTTATTGTGTTTTTTTAGCAAGATCGTTTTTCCATCTGCCAGAACCTGATAATAGCTTTTATCGTTATGTGTTCCAACGGCCGGAAAGCCATTTCTAAAAATAGAAATAGCAGTTGGTGTTTTTGGACTGATCAGCTGGAACTCCTGAATGGGGAATCTAAATGCCAATGCTTTTTCCTGTTTTTTGAAAATAGGATAATCGTCCAGTACATCATATTTCAACTCCATATCGTTGTAATATTTCTTGTCTTTCTGTAGCACATGCCCTTTTGTCCAATTTTCATAAAGGTATCTGCTTCCTTTGATGTTGGAATTGCTTTTCGTTTCAATGGGAATCCCATTGATATCGGCAGTCACTGCAATCTGTGCCTGTGTCTGGAAAATAAATAAGGTAAGTATACCTGTAATGAAGAGCTTTTTTTTCATAAACTAAAATACTGATATGAATTTGAATTTCAAAAGCTTAATTATCAGGAATTTGATTTCTTTACTATAAAAATTTTAATGATACTTTTTTCTGGTCAACAGACAGCTTCGCTGCTTTCCCGACGATTAAAGATCGGTTATCGTCAATATGGCCCACAGGAAAGTTAAAGCAAACCGGATAGTTGTACTCTTTTACAATTTCCATGATGATTTCTTCAGGACTCCATCCAAAAGGAGTATCTTCTGGTGTAATCCCGTTAAAAGTACCTATAATCAGTCCTTTCAGGCGGGATAATTTACCACTACGTTTGAGCATCCGCATCAGCCTGTCAATGGCATATTCATGTTCACCGACGTCTTCCAGAAACAGAATTTTATCCGTGTAGTCTACTGCAGATTCTGACCCTTCTGTCATCACCATCAACGTTAGGTTTCCTCCGATCAGAATTCCTTCAGCATCACCCGTTCTGTTTTTAAATTCACTTTTATATTCGTAGGAAAGCGACTCTCCAAATAAGGCTTTTCTTAATGATTCCAGGGACTCAGGAGTGGCATCATCGAAAGTTTTAGGCATCTGTCCATGGATACTTTGGGTATCCAGCACCGCAAAAAGATGAGAAAGCAGGATCGTGATGTCGCTAAAACCGATGACCCATTTAGGATCTTCTTTAAAGCGGGTAAAATCAAGTTCGTCAATAATTCTAATGGTCCCGTATCCTCCGCGGGAGGCAAAAATAGCGCGAATGTCCGGATCATCTAAAAAGGTTTGAAGGTCTTTTGTCCGCTCTGCGTCTGTTCCTGCAAATTGATGGTGTTCCGCATAAAGGTTTTCTCCCCTGATTACTTCCAGCCCCCATTGCTCCAAAATGGAAATGGCACTATTGATATCACCTGGTAATTTCTTGGCTGGGGAAACGATTGCAATTTTGTCTCCTTTTTTTAAATGAGCTGGCTGTTTAATCATGGGTAAAACACTTATATTTGACAAAATAATAAAAATAGTTTTGGATAATAGTAAAATAAAGAGATATACGGTTACGGCCGCTTTGCCTTATACCAACGGACCGGTGCATATTGGACACTTAGCAGGTGTTTATTTGCCTGCGGATACCTACGTAAGGTACCTGCGTTCGAATAAAAGAGATGTGAAATTTATCTGTGGATCTGATGAAAATGGAGTTCCCATTACCCTTAAAGCTAAAAAGGAGGGGGTAACACCACAGGTTGTCGTTGATAAGTACCATAAAATCATCGGTGATTCTTTTAAAGAATTTGGTGTTTCCTTTGATATTTATCACCGGACCTCCTCTTTAATGCATCACCAGACTGCCTCCGACTTTTTTGAAAACCTCTATGATAAAGGGGTGTTTACGGAAGAGGTTACTGAGCAATATTATGATGAGAAAGCACAAACATTTCTTGCTGACAGGTACATTACCGGAACCTGTCCGAAATGTGGGAATGAAAATGCATATGGGGATCAATGTGAGAATTGTGGAAGTACTTTAAATGCAACAGATCTGATTAATCCTAAGTCTACACTTTCAGGTGAACAGCCTGTAAGGAAAGAAACCAAAAACTGGTTTTTACCTTTGGATAAGTATGAAGGGCAGCTTCGGGAATATATTGAAAGTCATAAGGAATGGAGACCGAACGTTTACGGACAATGTCAGTCCTGGTTGAATGCGGGATTACAGCCACGTGCGATGACAAGGGATCTGGATTGGGGGGTAAAAGTCCCTGTTAAAGATGCCGAGGGTAAAGTGCTATACGTTTGGTTCGATGCGCCTATCGGTTACATTTCTGCAACGAAAGAATTGTTTGAATATGCGCGTCTGGATGTCTGGAATCCTAAGGCTGAAGAATATTATATCAATAAAACAGGGTTAACAAAAGGAAACTGGGAAGACTACTGGAAAGATGAAGAGACAAAACTGGTACACTTCATTGGTAAAGACAACATCGTTTTTCATTGTGTGATCTTCCCTGCCATGTTAATGGCTCATGGCGGTTATACCTTAGCAGATAATGTGCCGGCCAATGAATTCCTGAACCTGGAAGGTCAGAAGATTTCTACGTCTAAAAACTGGGCGGTCTGGTTAAATGAATACCTGCTGGAGTTTAAGGATAAACAGGATGTATTACGTTATGTTTTAACAGCTACAGCCCCTGAAACTAAGGACAATGACTTTACCTGGAAAGATTTTCAGGCCAGAAATAATAATGAATTGGTTGCCATATTAGGGAACTTTATTAATCGGGTTACGGTTTTAACGCATAAATATTTTGGAGGCAAGGTTCCTATGCGTATGGAGGTTACTCCGGTTGATCAGGAGGTCCTGGATGAGCTTGCAGCCTTCCCGGCAAGAATTAGTGCATCGATAGAAAATTATCGTTTTAGAGAAGCGCTGTCGGAGGTGATGAACGTTGCGCGTCTGGGAAATAAATATCTGGCAGAAACGGAGCCCTGGAAGGTGATTAAAACAGATGAGGACAGGGTTCGGACGATCTTAAATATCAGCTTGCAGATTGCAGCGAATATTGAGGTGTTGATTGAGCCATTCCTGCCTTTTACTGCTGATAAATTGATGAAAATGCTCAATTATGGCGGTCATCAATGGGCAGATGCAGGACGGGCAGATCTGCTTCATCGTGGTCATCAGTTGAATGAGCCGCAACTATTATTCGAAAAGATTGAGGATGAAGAAGTACAGGCTCAGATTGACAAGCTGAACCAAAGCAAAGCAGACAATACCGCAAGTAATGCAGTTGTAGCCTCTGCTAAAGAAGATATTCAGTTCGAACAGTTTGGTGCAATTGATATTCGTGTGGCGACGATTATAGCTGCTGAAAAGGTGGAGAAAACAAAGAAGTTATTAAAATTAACGCTTGATACCGGAATAGATCAAAGAACTGTCGTATCTGGTATTGCTGAGTATTTTAAGCCGGAAGAGATTGTGGGTCAGCAGGTAAGCGTGGTTGTGAACCTTGCGCCAAGAGAAATTAAAGGAATTTTATCACAAGGAATGATATTAATGTCTGAAAATTCAGAAGGAAAACTTACTTTTGTGGCTCCTATACAAAACCATGGTAATGGCAGCGTCATTAAATAGGTACTGGTCCCGTAGTTCAACGGATAGAATAGAAGTTTCCTAAACTTTAGATATGAGTTCGATTCTCGTCGGGACCACAACAAAAAAGCCATTCGAAAGAGTGGCTTTTTTGCATTATACATGATCAACTGCCCTGCCTATTATGTGGACTTCATATTTAGGGTAGGATGTTTACGTGTAGGAATTTGCATCTCTTTTTGAGAAAAAAAACAGTTGATCTTGTTTATAGATTGGTTTAAATTTTGTAAATTTATTCTTATGAAAAACAAAAACACTCTGATATTCGGGATGTTCTTTCTCGTTATGTTTCTATTCTCATGTAAAAAAGATAAATCAAAAGGTCCGGAAGTTAAACTTAAGGATAGAGTTTATATAGGTAGTAGCGATGGTAATTTCTATGCATTGAATGCCACTAATGGAAATTTGATTTGGAAGTATCCAGCTAAAGATTTCTCTTATTCTAATCCGATTGTTGTAGGCGAAACGGTTTATGCAGGGTCAATAGATGGGAATATGTATGCATTTGATGCTATCAATGGAGGTGTCAAATGGAAATTCTTTACTTCTACAGTTGGTATTGAGTCCAGTCCAGCAGTTGCTGATGGCATAATCTATTTTGGAAGTAATGATGGCTTTTTTTATGCTTTAAATGCCACGACCGGAGAACTTAAATGGAAAATGAAAACATCAAAAAATGTCAGTTCCAGTCCAGTTGTTGCGAATAATGTGGTTTATTTTGGGAGTTCAAGTGGCATCATGTATGCAGTAGCTGCTCGGACGGGAAATTTAATTTGGAGCTACCAAACTGGGGATGTTATTGCTCAGTCCAGTCCAGCTTTAAGTAATGGTGTAATCTTTATCGGGAGTCGTGATAATCATTTATATGCTTTAAACGCGAACAATGGTAGTTTAAAGTGGAAATACTCTACAAATGGAATATCTATGGAGCAGGCTAGTCCTGTCGTAAATAATGGGATGGTATTTGTTGGAAGCTGGTATGGGGCAGGTGATTCTAGTATCGCTGGATCTTTGCTTGCTCTTGATGAGGTTACGGGTAAATTAAAGTGGGAGAACCTTAAGGGGATCGGAATTGGCGGTCGTCTTTTTGTTTTAAACGGATTATTGTATGTATCTGCTGATGACGGATATTTTCATGCATTCAATGCCCTAACAGGAGTGGAATTATGGTCTAAGAATATACTTCCAAATGGTTCTGGGGCGGCTGGTGCTGATGGATTGGTATTTGTAGGTGCTGGGGGGTATAAGAATATTTATGCTTTTGATGCAAGAACAGGAGACATTAAATGGAAGAATTCAGATATGTCTGGAATCTCTACCTCCACTCCATGTCTGATTGATTCTCGGGGTATTATTGTCCATCGTTAAATAGGAAAATCTTATTGAGTAGTAATGTCCTTGGTGGAAAATCTGATGAGGTTATAGGGGTAAATAAAAGGGAAACTTAATTTGATTAAACCTGACGAGCTGTGGCTTGTTTTGACGCCAATTGATCCCAGAAGACCAGTGTTTTTTCTATTGTCGGGACCACAACAAAAAAGCCAACTTTAAAGTTGGCTTTTTTGTTTAAAAAGGTTGAGTAAGCTGATGATTAAAAAGTAAAACCAACACCTACTGACAATACTCTGTTTTTTACTTTAACATCAGATTCCTGGCTAATGCTACTCAAGCCCAAACCATAACCTGCATGAATGTTAAAGCCATTACTTAATTGATAACCTCCTAAAAAGTTTACTCCGAAGTCTCCACGTTTGTGGCTGCCGTCTTTTCCAAATTCAACATCTTCGGATGTTGATACTTTTAGTTTTTGTCCATCTTGTGTTACAGTTCCTTCTGTTTTATTTTTACCTGAAATTGCATAACCATAATATGGTCCTGCACCTATGAAGACTTTGCCATCTCCAACAGGGAAGTTCGCCAGAACATTTACTGGAACCTCAATATACCAGACATTGGATTTTACAGTTCCTTCTATTTTTGCTCCACTTTCAGTCTGACTATCGCTTGTTTTAAAGCCTTTGCCTAAAAAAGTGATACCTGGTTGAATAGAGAATATCTCTCCAACTGGTATGTCTGCTGTACCACCTACATAGAAAGAGGTATTCATTTTAATATCAGTTTCTGTTTTTTCAGAAATCGATACTGTAGGGAAAGCTACTCCGGCTTTAACACCGAATCTAACCTGGTTGTCTTGTGCGGAAGCAGTCAGGGCTGCACTTGCAATTGTTAATGATAGTAATAGTTTTTTCATATACGCTAAATTTTTGCCCAAATATATGTAAAAATGTTTGTCGTATTATCTCTTGGTGTTATTTATTTTAAAATAAGGTATTGTTTGTTGCTTTGTTTATAGCTAAGCGTAATTTTTGTAGTGCTAATAGGATTTAATGATAAGATTTTTTGTGGGTTAGCTAAATAAAAACGGTCCTGAACAAGAAAAAATGTTTCTTTCTTCTAAGTAGAACAGAGATGCATCTGTTTTTTATATTAAAAGTATAAATTGCAAATAAATTAGCATCATGGAATATATCCTTGGAATAGACATCGGAACAGGAAGTACAAAAGCGGTTGCACTTAACCTGAATTATGAGCCTATAGATTCAGTTCAGGAATATTACTCCTCTGATTCACCAAAACCAGGTTATAGTGAACAAGATCCCGAAGTGATTTGGACTGCTTTTAAGGACTGTGTCAGGAAGATGACGAGCCGGATGGGCTGCGATCCCCAGGTTATTGGTCTGAGTAGCGCAATGCACAGTTTAATCAGTGTGGATGAAAATGGTGTTCCTCTGGCACCAATGATGACCTGGGCGGATTCCAGAAGTTCTTTAGTGGCCACAAGAATAAGATCCTCTGATGCAGGAATGAAAATTTATAGGACGACAGGAACACCGATTCATGCCATGTCCCCCCTTTGTAAGATGGTATGGCTGGCTGAGCATGAGCCGGAGTTGTTCGATCATACCTATAAGTTCATTTCGATTAAGGAGTATATCTGGTATCAATTGTTTAAAGAATTTAAAATAGACCACTCTATTGCTTCCTGTACAGGATTATTTGATGTAGAGCAATTGGTTTGGAGTACAGATGCCCTGCTCATGGCAAAAATCTCTGCCGGGCATCTGTCTGTACCTGTCAGTACCAGTTATAGCAGGAAGAATGCTGCCGGCGTGATGTATGTGATCGGTGCCAGTGACGGTTGTCTGGCAAATCTTGGCAGTGATGCCAATGAACCCGGAGTTGCAGCGCTCACTATTGGTACAAGTGGTGCCCTTCGGATTTCTGGAAAAAAACCAATCTTCAATGAGCAAACGATGAATTTCAGCTACTTGCTGGATGAGCGGACTTATATTTGCGGAGGTCCGGTAAACAATGGAGGAATAGCGCTTCAGTGGTTTCTTAAAAATTCTCTGGCTAAAGAAGAATTGTCTGCCGGGGATTATGTTTCATTCTTTGAAAAGGTAAAGGCTGCCACAGCGGGAAGTAAGGGCCTGATTTTTCTTCCTTACCTTACCGGAGAACGTGCACCGATATGGGACTCAGAAAGCTGTGGTACTTTTTTTGGCCTTCGGCTTTTTCATCGGCAGGAGCATTTTTCCCGTGCTGTTCTTGAAGGTATTTGTTATGCATTGAATGATGTCCTCCTTGCAGTAGCGCCTTATGCTGAAGAGATCAGACAAATCAATGTGAGTGGTGGATTTGTGCATTCCAGAATATGGATGGAAATCTTAGCAGATATTACCGGAAAAGAAATCGTGTTGCTTCAAACAGAGGATGCTTCAGCCATTGGCGCCGCTTATCTGGCAGTAAAAGCTGCGGGTCTGAGTGAAGGCTACCCCTCATCTACAAAAAAGAGGGAAACGATTCAACCAAATCCGGAGCATCATGAGACCTACAGAAAGATCTTTGAGATCTATCAGCAATTATACCCGAATCTCAGGGAGCATATGCATCAGCTCCGGCATCTGAATCTTTAATGATTAGAATTTCATTTTTTCTTACTGATTTTTCTCTTTACAGGTCTATCTTTTCAGACAACTGACTGTTCGGAATGACAGTGGAGAATGCTTATGATGGATGTTTTATTTAAAACAGTTCTAAATAGAAGTAGGGGAAAACCTGGAGTTATGATAATTCTATATAGTAAGGGCGCATCAGGCCGCTTGCAAGAGAAAGGAACGACAAAGATATGGCATAATTATACTCCCCCTAATACTATAATAAAGAACCTGGCAGTTCGTACCTGCCAGGTTTACCCTCAACTAAATGAGGATTTCTCCTAAATCGATTATTATCTAAAAGCAATGCAAATTAAAACATTTTTTGTTACAGGCATTCTCTGTGCCTTTATATTTTTCGCGCGGGCTCAGGCTCAGTCTCACCGCATTACCGGCCGGCTGGTAGATGAAAAGGAGAAACCTGTAGGATATGCAGGGATTTATCTACTTAAATCTCAGGACTCCCTGAAGGTGACCACAGCGATGACTGATTCTCTGGGATACTTCCAACTGAATGAAGTCCCTAAAGGGAGCTACAAAGTCAGGATCACCTATGTAGGTTATTTAAACTATACCAGTCATTTGTTAGATTTAGGAGGGCCACATCAGGTTCTTTCATTGGGAAACATTAAGTTGCTGGAAGACCGTCGCGTTCTTCGAACAGTAGAAATTGCAGCGTCCAGACCCTTAATTGAGCAAGGCCTCGACCGAATGGTGATGAACATAGAAAACAGCATTTTGAGTCAGGGGAGTACAGCCCTGGAATTATTGTCAAAAGCTCCGGGCGTGACTGTTGATGACAAAGGCGAAATCAGCCTGAAAGGCAGGCCCGGGACCACGGTAATGATCAATGGAAAGCCGACTTACTTGTCGGGAAGCCAATTGGCCAACCTGCTTCGTGGCACCTCTTCAAATACAGTATCACGAATTGAAATCATGGCAAACCCATCGTCACGCTATGATGCTGCCGGAAAAGGGGGCATCATCAACATTCTGTTAAAGAAAAATGTGAAAACAGGCTTAAATGGAAATATTTCTGCCAATGGGGGAGCAGGGAGAGGAGCGCGCCTTGGAGCTGGAGGCGATCTGAACTACCGGACAGAAAAACTAAACCTCTTTGGAAGTTATAATTACTTTTTTCAGAATTTAAAAGGGTATACGAGCGTAGAACGCACATTCTTTTCCGACCAGTCGGCTGCGCAAATCCCTTCCCGGATTTCCAGGCAGGAGACAGTAGAAACCGCGAAACTCCGTTCTCAGAATTTCCGCGCCGGACTGGACCTGTTCCTCAATGAAAAAAATACACTTGGATTTCTGATCAATGGTGGGGTAGGGAAATATCCTACACTGCAAACGACAGGAAATGGGCTGTACCACGGGAATGGTAAGGGGCTTTTATGGGATGCGCGAACGCTTACAGAAGGAAAAGAACGTTGGGAGGATATGCTTTATAATATAAACTACCTGCATCGTTTTGATGATAAAGGACATGAACTCACGCTGGACATGGATTATGTGAGTCATTTTTCTAAAATGGATCAACAACTGGACACAAGGTACATGGATCCTTCAGGAGCAGCGCTCCGGGCTCCAGGTTCCAGACGTGGTGATCTGCCCTCCAATAATGATATTTATGTAGCTAAACTGGATTATGCTTTACCTTTAGGAAGTACAGGTAAATTAGAAACCGGCTGGAAAGGGAGTTATGTACAAACGGAAAACAACCTTAAGTATGATACTTTAAAGAATGAAACTTATCTGCCGGATGCCGGAACCAGCAACCATTTCAAGTACAAAGAACAGATACAGGCAGGGTATGTTAACCTGAAGCAGGCTTTTGGGAAGTTTAGCTTTCAAATAGGCCTTCGTGGGGAATATACGCATACCAAAGGTCATCAGATTACGACCGATTCTTTGGTAACCAGATCATATTTTAAAGTATTTCCGAGCATCTTCCTGAATCAGGAGCTGACTGAAAATCATAAACTACAGATCGGTTACAGTAAAAGAATTGAACGTCCTAGTTATTGGGACCTGAATCCATTTAGGGTTTATGTAGATCCCTTTAGTTATGAAGAAGGAAATCCTTACCTACACCCTGCAATCGTGAATTCCTTTGAATTCGGATATAGCTTCAGGTCAAAATATCATGCCAATTTAAGCTATAGCCGCAGCGATAACGTGATCAGTAACATTGTCGGTGGTTCAGGGGAACAGAACATGACCTTTTTGAAACCTGAAAACCTGGCCACTTTTGTCAATTATGGTTTAAGTATCACTGGTTCAACGAATTTTACCTCCTGGTGGACCGGGACTCAGTTTGCCAACCTGTTTCGCAATGAATTTAAGGCAGATGACAATGGGAGACAGACGGTATTAAAAGAAACGAGTTTCAGGTTTGACACTCAAAACTCTTTTAAAGTAGCTGAGAGCTGGAAAATTGAACTCAATGGGCTATACCGCTCAAAAGAACTGTCTGGTGTATTTACCACCAGGGGCTATTATATGATTTCTGCCGGTGCGAAAAAGGAGCTGATGAAAGGCAAGGCAAGTGTAAACCTGATGGTGAACGACATTTTTAAAAGTGCCGAATATAAATATTCGGCCAATTATGGGGGAATTAAAACTTATAGTTATGAACGCCCCGATAGTCGTTCTGTGATTCTTTCCTTCTCTTATCGTTTTGGTTCAGGCCCTTCTGCCGAAAAGGTACGTAGTACAGGAAGTCAGGAACTTAAAGACAGGATAAAATAAGATGACAGGAGGGTTAATTGATGAAGGAGTAGGAATGCTTCTTCTCGCCCTCCAATCTTTGTTTTTCCAGCAGGCCACAACGGTGGAACCTGTTGAGACAGAGTTGAACTGTAGCTATACTGATTTTTACGCCTTCTCTTTTTAGCGTCATCCAAAGCTCTTCCGTATTGATCAGCACCTGTTCGGTATAAAGAAATTCCAGTAATAACCGGTCAAAAGGTGTCAAATATGATCCTTTGGCATTTTCTGCCCTTAAAAATACCTCTTGTAATTTATCGGAATTGCAGTGATTTTGCTCAATGACTATCCCTTCCCCCTGTAAATTTAGTCGTTCGTTCTTCATATTCATATCAGCTCTTATATACAATTATCATGAAGGCTTCTTTTCCCCTATGTTATTTAGAATAAATTTAAATAATTGAGCTGAATGAAAAATAATGCAAGTTGAATATTGTTCTGAATAATAAAAAAACAGAAACAGAGGGGCGGTGGGTCGTTTTAAGAAAGAGAAAGGTACGGTTGACTACAGCAAGTCAAAGTCATGTTTAAGATTCATGACCAAAGCCGGAGGCATATCCATAAGAGCCTGGTTTTCTATGACCAGCAGTTTGTCTTCTTTAAGTGGATAATAGGCAAGAAGGTATTTTTGTCCTTTTTTCAGAAGGATCTTCCGGCTGCTCTGATGTCCATCGGTTGCCGTGTATAATACCTCCGTATATTTATCCTGAGCAGAAGTATTGCTGATCAGGATATTACCTGACAGCTGGATATTGATGTCATTATCCACCAGACTTTGCATTTTAACTTTGCTGTTTGTGCCCAGCTTCATTAAAATCCCATCAAATTCTTTCTCCAGCAATGGGTAAGAATCATCGGATTGAAAAACCATTTGTTGATTGGGTGGGGCAGCTTCATTTCTGAAAAATATTAAGCAGCTGCAAATCAATAGCAAACTTGCCGCAACAGCGATCCATATCGTTTGCATTTTGTATTTACGAAAACGGTCTTGTCTTTGGTTTTGTTCCTGAATCTGCTGCCAGATCCGGGTATTTGAGCCTTCTTCAATACTAACCTCCGATAGGCAATCTTCTTCATTATCCACCCCCTCAAGCCACTGCTGATAGGTTGCCCACTCCTCTTTCGAAGCATCACCTGATAAGCATTTTTTTAGTGTTTCGGGGTTCATAATTATAAATTATCATAATAAGGGCTTGTCCCCTATTTGTTTACGTCATTTAACTGATTGGATATTGTTCCAGCCCTTTTCGTATGAATTTTAAGGCTTTAGTGAGTTGGTTTTCCACTGTCTTCTCAGAAATCAATAGGTTAGAAGCAATCTCCCGATTGTTCAAACCTTCATTACGACTGAGCTCATATACAGCTTTACAACGTTGGGGAAGAAGATTAACCAGTTTATCGATCTCTGCCCTCAGAAAAGTATATAATATTTGTTCTTCGGTATGAGAGTCCGTACTATTCTGCCTATTGAGTAATTCATCCATTTTCTTTGTCTTCCGGATTTCATCACTATAACTTCTTGCAATGCGGAAACGAACCGCACGAACAAGGTAGTTCTCTACGGTTTCTTCCTCCAGAAGAATTTTATCTTTTCGTTGCCAGATGGAGGTAAAAACATCCTGCACAAGTCCTTCTGCCCGATAAACATCCCCAAGATATTTATAGGCCAATTGATACAATTTCTTCCAATAGCTTTCATAGAGATGAAAGAATGAAGCTTCATCAATTTTGATCTGTCCTTTTGAATGAGATGTAGGTTGTTCTGACACGATTTACGTTGATTAAGGAGGCAAAGTTAACATAATTTAGAATGATTAAAGATTAGGAGGAAAAGAATAGCATGAAAATGTGATCTGATACCGGTCGTTTTGTCCGATATCGAACGTTTTTTATTTGACGAAAATATGTATGTGTTTGTTTTTCAGTTGATTGTGTGTGGCATATCCTTTGGATATCCCAATCAAAATATTACAATGGACAAAAATATCGAACAACAGGTTTTATCAGGAAAGAGAAAGAAAAGTATGCGCTATATTTTTTCAGGATTGGTTCTGTTGATCATGATCATTTTTGTCATACGGTATAGCCTGAGCTCCAGCCTCAGACAATCTGAAATTACAACGGGAGTTGTCAGTCGGGGAAATATTGAAAACACCATTAATGCTTCCGGAGAAGTATTGCCCGAATTCGAGGAGGTGATCAGTAGTCCTATTGCTGCTTCGGTCCAGAAGGTATTGTTGGATGCGGGGAGTAAGATTCAGGCTGGACAGTCGATTTTGATGTTGGATAAATCAGCTGCTCAAATGGAATATGAAAAACTGAAGTTTCAATTGGAAGCCAAGCAAAATGACATTCGTAAAATAAAGCTGGAGCTGGATAAAAGTTTTTATGATATAAAATCGAACAATAACATTAAGCAGTTGCGGATCAATAGCCTTAAGGCTTCAGTCGAAAATGCGAATAGGCTGTTAAAGGCCGGTGGAGGTACCCGGGAAGATGTCGAACAGGCCGAACTGAACCTTAAGGTTGCTCAACTGGAAAAACAACAACTGGAGAATGAGATCATCAGCAAACAGCAAAGTATGCGGCTTCAGATGAAAGAAGTAGATCTGGCAGCAAGTATCCAGCAAAATGATCTGGAAGTTCTTGACCGCAAACTTAAACAAGCGAACATCCAGGCCAGCCGGAATGGAGTGGTGACCTGGGTAAATAAAAATATTGGAGCTGCAGTTCAGCCAGGAGAAGTATTGGCCAGGATTGCAGATCTGTCTGGATTTAAGGTGAAAGGAACAATTTCAGATCATAATATTGACCTCCTCAGGGCAGGGATGGTTGCAATTATACGCATCGGAGAGACACAGGTTAGAGGAAAAGTGATCAACATTTATCCATCTGTTCAAAATGCAACAGTATCATTTGATATCAAGCCAGATGACAGTAACCATAAACTTTTCAGGCCTAACTTAAAAGCAGATGTTTTCCTGGTTACTGATCAGCATGAACAAGTGTTAAGGGTAGACAATGGGCCCGCTTTTCAGGGGACACCTTCCCAGTATATTTATGTGCTGAAGGATGGCCTTGCCAGCCGGAAGCTGGTACAGATTGGATTGAGCAATTTTGATTATGTTGAGCTGAAGGACCAGGTGAAGGAAGGTGATGTGATCATTACCTCAGATATGAAAGAGTTTAAGAACAGCAGCCAGATTACCATTAAAAAATAAGGCAAAGATGAGCAACTATTATACCTTCCTTGTGATGCTTTTCGCTTGTCTGTTTAACCAGGCCATTGCGCAGTCAGATACACTCAGGCTTAATTTAACTGAAGTGGTGGCCATGGCGAAAGAGAAGTCTATCGCCGCTAAACAGGCTGCTACCTTAAAAGAAACACGCTATTGGGAATGGATGACTTACAGATCTAATTATCAGCCTCAGCTTTCTTTAAAAGGAACCTTGCCAGGATATAGCAAATCGTCTATTGCGGTTCAGCAACCAGACGGAACGATTGATTTCCGCCAGGTCCGCAACAACAATTCTTCATTAGACCTTTCTTTCAGTCAGCAAATTACACAGACAGGAGGGACCATCTTTGGAACAACTTCCTTGCAACGCTTTGATGATTTTGACCGGAATACTACGATTTATAACGGGGTTCCTTATGGCATTGGATATGCACAGCCTCTATTTCAGTTTAATACCCTGAAATGGGACCGCAGAATTGCGCCATTAAAGTATAATGAGAGCCAGCAAGCCTATATTGAATCAATGGAGCAGATTTCTATTAATGCCAGCAATTATTTCTTTGAGTTGTTATTGGCACAAGTTGACCTGCAAATCGCTGAAACGAACCGCAGGAATACCGCTGCGATCCAGCAAATTGCGAATACCAAATTTGAGATGGGTAAAGTCTCGAAAAATGAGATCCTTCAGTTGCAGCTGGAAGCCTTAAAGGCAGAGAAAGCGGTAGGAATTGCAAAGCGGGATATGGAGGTCGCTACTTATAACCTTAAAAGTTATACGGGGCTGCAAAGCAGTGATCAGATCAGGCTTTCTTTACCAGCAGCCAGCATCGCCATGAAAGTTGTTGCTGAGAAAGCATTGGCTGAAGCTTTTCAAAACCGTTCGGATGCGATCGCTTTTGGCAGACGTTTGGAAGAAGCCAGACGGGATGTGGCAAAAGCCAAAGGGGATAATGGGCTGAATGCTTCTTTAAATGCCAAACTTGGCTTCTCAAAAAGCGGAAGGAACATCAGTAGTGTGTACCAGAGTCCAAAAGATCAGCAATTACTGGAGCTTACACTGGAAATTCCGATTCTGGATTGGGGCAGGCAGAAGTCAAGGAAGAAAACGGCATTGGCAAATCAGCAGTTTACCCAGTATTCCGTAGAGCAGGACAAACAAAACTTTACACAAAAGATCATTACAGAGGTCAATTTGTTCGAGATGATGAAAGATCAGATTGCCTTAAATGCTAAAGCAGAGCAGATCGCTTCGGAGAAATATCTGATTGCAAAAGAACGATACGTTCTTGGAAACCTCAGCATAACAGATCTGAGTATTGCCTTCCAGGAAAACGATCAGGCGAAACGGGATTATATCAATTCTTTACGTGATTTTTGGGCTGCATATTACCAGTTGCGCTACCTGTCGCTTTACGATTTTGAGAAAAATGAGAAGATAAAAATATAACATACATAGGATATGATACAATTAAAAAACATTGAGAAGGTTTACCGTACAGATACGGTAGAAACACAGGCATTAAATAACATTAGTCTCCAGGTAGAGAAGGGAGAGTTTTTATCCATCATGGGGCCTTCAGGATGTGGTAAAAGTACTTTGCTCAATTTAATGGGGCTTTTAGATGCTCCCTCTAAGGGAGAAGTACTGATCGCAAGTCAGCAGACCCTTCAGTTAAATGACCGGAAGCTGGCTCATTTCAGGAATAGTAAAATCGGGTTTATTTTCCAGAGCTACCATTTGATCAATGACCTTCAGGTGCTGGACAATGTGGAGCTCCCACTGCTGTACAGGAACTCAAGCGCCAAAGAGCGAAAAATATTAGCACTGGAAGCATTGGAAAAAGTTGGATTGAGCAATAGGGTGAAGCATTTTCCAACACAATTGTCGGGCGGACAAAAACAAAGGGTGGCTATTGCCAGAGCAATTGTAGGTAAGCCGGAAATCATTCTTGCAGATGAACCTACGGGAAATCTGGACAGTGCCATGGGAAATGAGATCATGAACATTTTGCTGGAATTGAACCGGGTGGATGGAACAACAATCGTTATGGTTACCCATGATCCGAATATGGCTCAGAAGACCCACCGTTTGCTGCGTTTATTTGATGGATCACAAGTTCAATAAAGGATATATATGTTAAAGAATTACTTTAAAATCGCTATTGCGGTACTGAAGAGAAGAAAATTCTTCACCTTCATCAGTTTATTCGGGATTAGCTTGACGCTAACTATTCTTATTGTGCTGAGTGCTTTTCTGGATGTGATGCTGAGTCCAGCCTATCCGGATGTGAAGCGCTCCAGGGAATTGTTTATTAGTCGGGTGGTGTTAAAATCTGATAAGGGAAATTATACTTCTCAAAGTCCCTCCAGCCTATACTTTATCAAAAACTTTGTGTCTACAATGAAGCGCCCTGAGAAAATAGCTGTTCATACCGGGAGGAATACGACTAATGCCTATCAGAATAATAAAAAAATGGAAGTTGAACTGATGTACACCAATGTTCCTTTCTGGGAAGTTTACGAATTTGATTTTATAGAGGGAAAACCATTTAACGGACAGGATTTAGAAAATGTGGCTCAGGTCGCTGTAATTTCTGAGGATACCCGAGCTAAGTATTTTGGGGAGAGCAGCTCTGCTTTGGGAAGATATGTAGAAGCGAATAATATAAAATATCGGGTAATTGGGGTGGTGAAAAATGTACCGGCAACCATGATATATGCCAATTCAGATGTTTATCTTCCTTATACACTGGATAAAGCAAATCTTGATGGAACCTCTATCATGGGGGATTACCTGGTCACCCTACTGGCAAAATCTACGGCGGATTTGCCTTTGATCAAAGAAGAGTATCAACAGCTGCTAAAGAAAGTCCCACATCCGGAGAAAAATCAGGAGCTCCTTTTGAGCAAGACAAATAGCTATCTGGAGAGCTTTACAGAGCAGGTCTTCGGTAATGTAGGGGACTCCGGAAAAACGCGTTTTTTCCTGATGATTGGTGTTTTCGTATTTCTCTTTATGTTGCTCCCAACCATTAACCTTGTCAACATCAATGTAAGTAGAATCATGGAGCGGTCTTCGGAAATTGGGGTCAGAAAAGCGTTTGGTGCTTCCAGCAGGACTTTAGTCGGACAGTTTATCGTGGAAAACATGATTCTGACGGTATTGGGTGGTGTCTTAGGAATCCTTTTGTCCTTTGTCATCATTTCCATATTGAATGCCAGTGGGCTGATTGCTCATATGAATTTAGTCATCAACCTAACCGTATTGGGTTATAGCCTGCTCGCCTGTTTGGTGTTCGGTTTGATGTCTGGGGTTTATCCCGCCTGGAGAATGTCTAAACTAAACGTTGTTACCGCGTTAAAAGCCAATAATTAAAATATAAAGATATGCTTAAGCATTTATTCAAATTGATCTGGAACAAAAAGAAGGAGAATTTCCTGTTAATTTCAGAGATCCTGATTTCCTTTATGGTCATCTTCGCTGTGTTTACCCTATTGGTGCATAATTATCGGAATTACAAGATTCCAAGAGGCTTTGACTATGAGCAGGTGTGGTCGGTAAGTCTGGGCGAACTGAGCGGGAGCAAAGACAAGGATTCTGTCATGTTGATGCATAAGAACTTAAGGAACACACTAAAAAGTCTTCCTTTGATAAAAGACCTGACGCTGAGTTCGTCTAACGTGCCATTTTCAAATAGCATGTACCGTACGACAGTCAGTTATAAGGGAAAAGAAGCTCACACGGATATTTTTCATGGAGAAATTTCCTATGAGGAGGTCCTGCGTGTGCAGCTTCTTTCGGGAAGGTGGTTTTCTGAAGATGATAATGCTGCTGCAAAAAGAAACATCGTTATCAATGAACTAACGCAGGAGCGGTTGTTTGGATCAGGCGCCGCTTTAGGAAAGATCATTTCGATGGGTGGAGAAGACTTAAAGGTGATTGGGGTAGCAAAGGACTTTAAAGATCAGGGCGATTTTAAAGCTCCCACTCCAGCTATTTTTCTCCGCATTGATACTTCTAATATACGAGATGCCAGTACGATACTGATCAGGGTAGGAGCAGGTGCAGATGCCACATTTGAAGGGAAAGTCTATAAACTGATCGCTTCTACTGTAAAAAGTTCCAATCTGGAAATCAAGCATTTGTCGGACCTCAGGAAGAATAAAAACAAAGAAACCACTATTCCCATGATGATCTTTTTTATTGTTGCCGGATTTCTGATTTTTAATGTGGCACTCGGAATATTTGGTGTGTTGTGGTATAACATTAATAAAAGACGGGGCGAAATTGGGTTAAGAAGGGCGATTGGGGCAACAGCATCTTCGGTTTCAGGGCAATTGGTGGGTGAAGCAATGGTTCTGGCTACTTTTTCTCTGATCATTGGTTCCTTTTTCGCCATTCAGTTTCCATTGCTTAACGTTTTTGATCTTCCTGCATCTGTTTACCTGACCGCACAATTTCTTGCCACCGTATTTATTTATTTGCTGGTGGTGGTGTGTGCTTTTTATCCAGGGAAACAAGCTGCGGCAATTTATCCTGCTGTTGTATTACATGAAGAATAAAGATACTTTTGAAATGCCCTTAATACCATAACAGATGATCCTGATAATTGATGATGACATAGCCGTCCGTACTTCCCTGATGCTTTTGCTGGAACAGAAAAAATATGATGTTTTTGCAGTGGCTACAGCGATGGAAGGCCTTGATTTTCTCAGAAAAGAAAATGTGACATTGATCATCCTTGATCTTAATTTTTCTATTGATACTTCCGGAAAAGAAGGAATGCAACTCTTGCAACAGATCAGAATGAAAGATCCTCAGGTTCCTGTGATTCTGATTACAGGTTGGGCGAGTATAGAGCTTGCAGTGCAGGGAATGAAGCTGGGTGCAAATGACTTTATCAATAAGCCCTGGAATAATGAACATTTGTTACAATCAGTAAAAACCCTGATTACGCTAAAAGATCAGAAGCCTGGTCAGTCCAGCCGGAAACAACTGGATAAGGAGTATGAATTTCAGTCGATCATTGCAGAGGATAAAGGCATGCTGGAATTGCTGGAGATTGCCGGCCGGGTATCAAAGACTGATGCTTCAGTATTGATTACCGGAGAAAGCGGAACGGGAAAGGAATTGATCGCAGAGGCTATTCATCAAAATAGCCTGCGTAGAAACCGGCCCTTCATCAAAGTTAATCTTGGCGGAATTTCCACTTCTTTGTTTGAAAGTGAGATGTTCGGTCATGTAAGGGGAGCCTTTACTGATGCCCGGACTGATCGTACCGGTCGTTTTGAGATGGCAAATAAAGGAACCATCTTTTTAGATGAGATCGGAGACCTGGATGCCGGGAGTCAGGTCAAACTATTAAGGGTATTACAAGACCGGAGTTATGAGGTTTTAGGGAGCAGCAGGACAAAAACTGTGGATGTACGGGTAATCTGTGCAACCAATAAGAATCTTGCTGAAATGGTGGCTAAGGGAACTTTCAGGGAGGACCTGCTTTATCGGATCAATTTGATTACGCTAAAACTGCCGGCATTAAGAGAGCGGGGTAAAGATATTCCTTTACTGGTCGATTTTATGATCAGCAACCTGAGAGGGCTCTATAACCGTCCTAAATTAGAAGTAACACCCGAAGCCATGAAATGGCTAAAGCATTTACCTCTGCCAGGTAACATCCGGCAGTTAAAAAATATGGTAGAGCGGTCAGTTCTGGTCAGCAGAACAGATATATTAGATATCAACGATTTTGCTACCCATGTAGAAAAACAACCTTTTAGTGATTCAAAATTGCCGGAGGTAGGTGCAATGACGCTGGAAGAAACAGAAATATTAATGATTAAGCGTGCACTCCAGTTCCATAATAACCGCATCTCTAAGGCTGCCTTAGCGTTGGGAATTACCAGGAGTGCCTTGTACCGACGCCTGGATAAGTATAACATTCCCTACGATGAAACTTCGGACTAAATACCTTTTATTCGTATGCATATTACATGCAACCGCACTATTCTTAAGCTTTCTTGTTTTTGAAAAGAACAAGGTCTTTTTCCTCCTGTCGGAAGCCTTCATTTTGGGCTCTATTCTGATCTCCTGGCAATTGTACAATCAGATGATCCGTCCTCTGAATTTGTTGGTGCAAGGTGCTGATGCGATCAGAGACAGGGATTTCACCATTAAATTTATAAAAAGCGGAACCTCCGAAATGGACGAACTGATTGAGGTGTATAACCAAATGATTGAGCAATTGAGAAAAGAGAGAACATTGCAACAGGAGCAACACTTTTTTCTTGACAAGTTAATTTTCAGTTCTCCGGTGGGAATCATTATTCTGGATCATGATCAGCGGATTCAGCAGGTCAACCCAGCTGCAAAAAAGATTTTGAAGGCTATTCCATTTGAGGGTTGGTTGTTGAAAGATATCGACCATCCGATTATTGATGAAGTGCGTACACTCATGAAGGGTAAATCGAAATCAGGCACTCTTAGCGGTGGAGCAGAGACCTATAAGATTCAGGTTTCTGAATTTTTAGACCGCGGCTTCCCCAGGCACTTTGTCATTATTCAGGAATTGACAACCGAACTATTGGAAGCCGAGAAACAAGCCTATGGTAAAGTGATCAGAATGATGGCTCATGAGGTCAACAATACGATAGGGCCTGTAAATTCGATTCTGGATTCAGCCCTGTCCATAGAGTCCGGTCGTGAGGAAAGCAGCCGGCTTGCAAATGCATTGCAGGTGGCTATAGACCGAAATAATAACCTCAATATCTTTATGCGGAATCTGGCAGATGTCGTCCGCTTGCCGGAGCCGAATAAACAATACATCAACCTTCATGACCTGATTTATGCAGTTACAACCCTGTTATCCGAGACGGCAAAAGCGAAAAACACGAAGTTTGAGTTCCTTCTGGATAAGAATCCTCTAGTGATCTTTGCCGATCAGCTACAGATGGAGCAGGTGTTGATCAATATCGTGAAAAACTCAATTGAAGCAATTGGCCCCAAAAAACCTGGGTTGATCAGCTTTCTAACAGAAAACACTCCAGGAAGACTGATGGTAAGGGATAACGGCCAGGGAATTTCAGCAGAAACAGAGCATCAGCTGTTTAGCCCGTTTTTTAGTACTAAGGTTGATGGTCAGGGGATCGGATTGACCCTGATTAAAGATGTGCTGATGAAACATGAATTTCAGTTTGCACTTTCAACAAGCCGGATTGGAATCACAGAATTCTCCATAATTGTTTAATCTCTACTGGCCCGAGATCAAAATGAGTTCCGGTTCTTAGTATCTGAACCGGTAGTTTTACCAACTTTTCCGTTCTATAGGAAACGCTAAACTCAGGCAGCCTTAAGCCCCTGAAAATATATTTTCAAATTCTTTGGTAAAAAAGCAATTCTTGCTGCACTTGTAGTCATTAACCAATATAATCGCTGGAATGAAATACGATGCCTATGCCATTGAAGACTTTTTAACTGAAGAAAGCTTTGTTAATTATTGCCTCGGAACGCCGCAGGAAGATGTTTTATTCTGGAAAAAAATCATAAAAGAGCAACCTGAGCTGAAAGAGCGGATTGATAAAGCAAGGACACTTTTCTTTTTGCTCGCGGTAAAAGTTGATCCTGTTGAAAAACAAAAAGAATTAAATAAGCTTAAACTGGTGATCGAGGGGATGCAAAATATAGCTGAACCCACAACAGAACTGCCTCAGAGAAATTTCATTGGTAGAACCTCCTGGATCTCTATTGCCGCAGCGATTCTCCTCTGCATTGGGGTGTATGCCTTATTCAATAAAAAAGAATATGGAAAGGAGATCCAGCCTTATGCTGCTGGTGCTAAAAGTATCCTCCTGAAAACCGCTTACAATGAAAGAAAGACCTTAACGCTGAGCGATGGGACTACAGTAACGGTTAACGGATCTACAGAACTTAAACTGGATGACCATTATAATCAGGAAAAGAGGGTGCTTTGGTTAAATGGAGAAGCTTATTTTGAAGTTGCCGGGAATAAAGATAAACCTTTCATCGTCGTTTCCGGTACCACTACCACCACTGCTCTGGGAACTTCATTTAAGATCAATAATTATAACAACAGAGCACACACCCTCGTGATGCTCAATTCCGGTAAAGTCAGCGTTGGGGAGCTGGTTGGTCAGAAAGTCGTAGACCACGTACAACTCAGCCCGGGAGAAAAGGTGGAAGTTACACCAGATAAATTTGCCAAATCTACCTTCAATCTGGAAGAGATTGACAACTGGAAAAACCGTAAACTGGTTTTTTCTACTGCCTCATTAAAAGAGATCAAATCGATACTAAAAGAAATCTATGGCATAGAGGTGCGCAGCAAAAACCAACCTAAAAAACCAATCTCATTTACTGGAACATTCGTCAACGAAGGACTCAGTGAAGTGCTTAATGCAATCGGCTTTTCCAACCATTTTACTTATACCATAAAAGATGATATAGTGACCCTCGATTTCGACAAGAAATAACAAACAGAATAACCAAACCAAACTAACCAAACCAATATGAAAAAACCCTTACCCTCCTATTATTTTTTTTATGGGCTTCTGTTAAAAACCTGTTTATCCTGTATCCTGATTCTTTCCTTATCAGGATATGCCCAGTCAAAGGATAAGCTATATTCCTTTAACTGGAAAAACACCACAGTCCTCAATGCTTTTAAGCAGATTGAAGGTGAAGCAGGAGTTCATTTTTCTTATAATCCTTTAGACTTAAATATCAATACACGTATTGACCTTAAGATCGAAAAACAAAAGATTGATGAGGTGCTGAATGCCATTGCTAAAAAAGTGAGCATAAAATATCAGATCAACGGGCAGACAATTATGATCCAGTCTTATCAGCCCAGTGTTCCGGTTTCCACTGTTTTTACGTTAACAGGAAAGGTAACCGATGAGAAAAAAACAGGTATCCCGGGTGTTGTTGTGGTCAATACCAGGAACAACAAGACTGTGGCAACCAATGCTGACGGATTGTTTTCTATTCCTGCAGATCAGGGAGATGTAATCCGTTTCAGAATGCTCGGCTTTCAGGAGACTGCAATTGTTGCCAGTGAGCAGCAGAAAAATATAACTATCGTTTTAAAGGAAGCTACCACAGAACTACAGGAAGCAGTGGTGACGGCCTTAGGTATTAAAAGAGAGCAAAAATCTTTGGGATATGCCGTGTCTGAAGTAGATGGAAAGGGGCTTAAAAAAGCCAGAGAGATCAACGTGATCAACTCTTTAGCCGGTAAAGTTCCCGGGCTGATCATTACCGGAACAGCAGGAGGCCCTGCGGGTTCCTCCCGTGTTATTATTCGTGGGAGCACAACTGTGACGGGTAATAACCAACCACTGTATGTGGTGGATGGGGTTCCTATCGATAATTCCAATTATGGGGGCACCGGCTCCGGACAATATGCCGGAGGGCAGGATTTAGGTGATGCCATATCTGCCATCAATCCGGACGATGTCGATAAAATCAGTGTCCTTAAAGGGGCTTCAGCTTCAGCACTATATGGGGCGAGAGCAGCTAACGGAGTAATCCTGATCACGACTAAGAAAGGAATCGGATCTAAAGACCTGGGAATAGAATTTAACAATACCTCTACTATTGAAAGTCAGCTGACCAGCTACGACGGATACCAGTCGCTATACGGTCAGGGAACCAAGCAGCAATTGAATACACTTGCGATACAGGATTACAATACCCTAACCAAAAACTTTGGTGCCCGGATTGATCCCGACTTAACGGTGATCACCGGAACGGGAGAGCGCAGACCCTATGCTTATGTGAAAAATAATATTGATGGTTTTTTCAGAACGGGTTCAACGTTCACCAATACGCTTTCATTTACCAATGCTTCTGAGGTTTCTTCTTTCCGTTTCTCTGCGTCTAACCTGACGAATAAGGACATTATTCCGGCAAGTGGAATGCACCGGAACTCCTTTACCTTCAACGGGAGTTCGAAGTTTGGTTCTAAGATCACTCTGGAAGCCAGGGCTTTTTATATGAATGAAAAAGTGAACAACAGGCCTTCACTGGCTGATGATCCTGCAAATATTGGAAATAGCTTCCTTTCTCTTGCAAATACAGTGGATCAGGCGCGGTTTAAAAACGAATACAAAAATGCTGATGGAAGTTATCTGGACTGGAACAATGGAAATCAGTACCGCCTGAATCCTTATTGGGTCATCAACGAAATGAAAAACAAAACGACAAAAGATCGTTTAATGGGTACATTGCAACTCAATTACAGTATTCTAAGCTGGTTAAACCTACAGGGAAGAGCCTCCGCCGATCAGACGGATCTTGACTTCGAAAAGTATAGTCCCAGAACCACGCCGGGAGCACTTACAGGAACACTGGATCAGACCAAAAGAAAACTGAAAACCATAGAGGCCGACCTCTTGCTTTCTGCCGAAAGACAGGTTACACCTTCTTTAAACTTGTCCGCGCGTCTGGGAAGCAGTATTACCAGGAGCAGGGCTGATGGGAATATCCTGCAGTTTACAAATCAAACGGTGTTGGACGTAGTGAGTCCAACGAGTTATACCTCACAGTCTGTACAGCCTACAGCGTATAGAAAGTCTTTTAATTCCGTGTATGGTATCCTGGCCGCAGGTTATAAAGGTTATCTATATGTGGATGCAACACTCCGGCAAGATGCGTATTCTACTCTTGCCATAGGAAAAAACAGTAAGCTCTATCCTTCATTGAGTGGAAGTTTTGTCTTTACTGAAGCGCTCAAGATGGATAAAAAGATTTTATCATTTGGTAAGATCAGGGCATCCATTGCACAGGTGGCATCAGATACCGATCCTTACCTGACGGATGCTTATTTTGCAACCAGCCCATTGCCGTTTAAAGGGCAAACAATCGGAGGAATTTCAACGAGTATTAAACCGAATGAAGACCTGAAGCCAACAACTACCCGGTCTTATGAATTCGGAACAGAACTCAAGTTTTTTGGACAGAGATTAGGACTTGACCTCACTTATTACAATTCAAAATCAAAAGATCAATTGAATATTGTGCCTGTCCCGCCTTCTTCAGGGTATAAAAATGAGATTAGAAATGCTGGTGTGATCACCAATGAAGGAATAGAAATTGCCCTGAGCGGCACGCCAATCAGTAGCAAAGACTTTACCTGGGACCTGAATTTCAGCTTTGCAAGGAATGTGAACAAAGTAGAATCTCTGGCTCCGGGAACCCCTTTTCTAAGTCTTTCTGATGCACGTTGGATGGGGGTATCCGTAGTTGCACAGCCTGGAGCTTCTTATGGTGCTATTCTGGCCTTTGATTATCAAAAAGATCCTCAGGGAAATATTATCCTTAACCCGATAGACCTTCAACCGATGTTGAGTCCTACCAGACAAATTGTTGGAAAAGGCGTCTTTGACTGGACAGGAGGATTGAGCAGCACATTCAGGTACAAAAACTTTAGTTTAGGAACCATCTTCGACCTGAAGTTTGGTGCCGACCTGTTGTCGCTGACCAACTATTCTGCTGCAGGTGCAGGAAGCCTGAAATCAACATTGGGGGGAAGAGCGGAATGGATCAAATCAGAAGAGGATCGTCAGGCAGCGGGAAAAACCATTCAGGAATGGACCGCATCAGGTATGGTCAGAGGGCTTGTTCCGGTAGGAGTTGTCCAAACCGGAACCAATGCAGATGGAAGTCCGGTATATACCCAAAATACCAAAGCTGTAGATCCTTCGCTCTACTGGGGAAGAATACTTGATGTTTCGAACTCTGTAGCCAGACCTTTTATCTATGATGCTTCTTATGTCAAAATCAGGGAAATCACATTGAATTACCGCCTGCCTTCAACTTTGACTTCCAGATGGGGAGTGAAAGATGTGCAGGTAGGTCTGGTGAGCAGAAATCCATTCATCCTTTACAAAAATGTACCCAATGTGGATCCCGATTCCAATTACAATAATGGAAACGGACAGGGGATAGAATATGGCTCTCTTCCTGGCAGACGAAGCTTTGGTCTTAATTTAAATTTTAGATTTTAACAGGTAAGTATTTAGATAAGATGATAATGAAAAAGATGTTAAAGACATACCTCCTCAACTTATTAACGATTGCTTTGGTATTCAGCTCTTGCAAAAAGTTTGGGGATACAAATATTGACCCAACCAGGTCATCTAACCTGGACCCCTCAGTGCAACTCTCTTTAATCCAGCTGCGGTTTTCCGGAGATCTGAACGTCAATGAGAGAACAACCTTTATGATGACGATGCCATTGGTTCAACACATCTCAGGACCCTACAGCAACCGCTGGGGAGGAATTTATTTCAGGGATCCCAATATCATGGGGGTGCTTTGGGAGGATTCTTACGGAAGTGACCTGGTGAATGCAGTAGACGCAGTAAAAAGAACCACCAACATCCCTGATAAAACAAACCTGAATGCCATTTGCCGCATTATGAAGGTGTATAATTTTGCAAGAATGACAGACTTATATGGTGATCTTCCTTATAGCGAGGCAGGCCTTGGAATTAAAGCAAAATTTGATACTCAGGAAGAAATATACAATAGCTTTTTTCAGGATTTAAAAGCAGCCAGAGCCCAGCTTGATGGATCGAAAGATGTAGTGAAAGGGGATCTGTTTTATGGAGGAGATATCAATGCCTGGAAGAAATTTGCCAGCTCTCTGCATTTACGCCTGGCAATGCGCCTGGTGAAACGTGACCCGGCAAAAGCACAGGCAGAAGCTCAGCAAGCATTTAATGAGGGGGTATTTACCAGCAATGGTGACGTTTGTAAGCTGGATCATGAAGATATCCAGAATCCTTATGAGGATGGAAAAGGAAATATCCGTGGAAATGGGGTCTCTGCTTCTTTCTTTAATGGGGGAGGTATTCCCGGACGTTTCACGACTCCTTTTCTTGATCAGTTGCGGGTAACGAACGATCCGAGAATGAAATACATGGTGAAGTATTACGTGGATATTCCTGGTGGGAATCCGTTAAGCCGAATCGACCTGACGGAACCTCTGGTAGAAAAAGTAGGATATGTGGGGGTGAACCCAGGAAGCTATATCTGGGATGGATATTTATCAAATGTTACTGTAGAAATCCCTGGAAAGGGACCTTATACCGCACTTAACAATGACCAGAAGGCACAACCGGCAAACTTCCTGCTTCGTTTTAATGCGCCTTTCTTACACCTGACCTATTCAGAAGTAGAGCTTTTACTGGCAGAAGCAACTGTTCGCTTTGGCCCCTCATTTGGTGGAACGGCTGCCAGCCATTATGAAAAAGGAGTGACTGCAGCTTTTCAGCAACTGAGCTTTTTCCCCGGGGGGCCAACAGTCCCTGCAAATGAGATCAGCACTTTTATCCAGGGAAATCAGCTGATTGCAGGAAGAGAAATAGAAACCATCAACAAACAAATGTGGATCACATTGTTCCTGAACGGACCTGAGGCCTATGCCAATTGGAGAAGGTCTGGTTTTCCTAACCTGATCCCTGCAGTAGGGGTTTCTGAAACAGGAGAGAGCCTGACCATTCCAAGAAGATTTGAATATCCCTTTACCGAAGAAGAACAGAATAAGGAAAACTTTCAAAAAGTGCTGCCGGCATTAGGTGGCGTAGATAGCTGGACTAAAAGAGTTTGGTGGGATAAGGAATAATGTATAAAAAGAAAATTATGAAGAATATAAAGTTGTTTTTTCAATTGATTTGTTTTTCTCTGATGCTTACCGGCTGTAGCAAAACACCTGTAAAGGCAGCAACCCCTGAGATAAAAAAAGAAGAACCTCAAAAAGAGGATCCCAATCGCTTTAAAGTAATTGGGTACCTGTTTGCAGGTGGTGATTTGCTTGCAGCGTCTGCCAAAATTGATTTGAGTAAAATTACCCACTTAAACATCGCTTTTATTAATCCGGATGCTTCCGGTGTTTTTGCTCCTGTAGCCGGATTGGCAGAACTGGTAAAGAAAGCACACCAGCATCAGGTAAAGGTAATCGCTGCCATTGCCGGTGGTAATCCTCCCCAATACCTGAAGGAAATGTTAAAATCAGACAGAAGGAAAATATT
Source organism: Pedobacter caeni (assembly GCF_900129215.1). GTDB lineage: Bacteria > Bacteroidota > Bacteroidia > Sphingobacteriales > Sphingobacteriaceae > Pedobacter > Pedobacter caeni. The sequence goes on from NZ_FQUQ01000007.1 coordinate 340,587, forward strand.
AATTGATGGATTAATGCAGTTGACCAGGACCTATAACCTGGATGGAATAGATGTAGATCTGGAGGGGGATTTTGTAAACGAAAATTATGAAGCCTTTGTGGTCGACTTATCTGCGGCGCTTAAAAAAGAAAGTAAACTGATGACTGCTGCGGTGGCCACATGGAACTCTGCTGCCTATTCTGACAAAGCGATTGTGCTATTCGACCTGATCAATATCATGTCTTATGATCAGACCGGCCCATGGAGGAAAGATAAACCAGGACCACATTCTACTTACGAGGCGGCAGAAATCGATTTTAACCACTGGAACGTATCAAGAGCCATTCCTGCAGAACGACTCATTCTGGGCCTCCCTTTTTATGCTTATGGTTTCGGTACAGATATTCCGGAAAGCCTCACTTATGGAGAAATCGTACTCCGATACCCGGGTGCGGAAAAGCTGGATATCTGGGAATTGCCGGGTAAAGGAACATTTTACTACAATGGCTGGCCTACGATAAAGAAAAAGCTTTCCTATGCTTTACAAAAAAAAGCCGGAGGAGTCATGATCTGGCAACTTTTAGGAGATGCGCAGGGTGACCTTTCTCTGCTGAACTCCATTCACAGAGCGCTAAATAATTAATCAGGATTTAAACACAAATGATGAATTCATCATTAAAGACATAACCATATGGGAAATATAAAATACTTAGTGCTTTCCCTCTTTTTGCTGGCCTGCTTAGCAGGGTGTAAAAAAGGAAAAGAAGCCGATTACGATGATAATTTTCATCCCAGAATTATAGACAACAACGGGGTGTTTACCAGTCCGAACAGGATCATTTTTCAAGGACAATCAGCGATATATTCAGGGCTGGCTTTCTCTCCTAAACCAATCGAGAAAACAAAGATCTCCTGGAAAGTGGATAATAAAGAAGTATCCACTGATACCGCTTTTACTTTTGTTCCTCAGGCTGGAGGAGAGTATGAAATTAAAGTTGAAGCGACCTATAATGGGCAGACCTCTACCCGCATCTCAAAAGTGCTGGTGAGCCCCTCCAGTTATACCCCCAAAACTTTTACGAATGTGGCAGTAGCCTACCTGACAGAAAATGGGACTGCTGCCAGCGTAGATTATGCATCGGTAACACATGTCGTTTATACCGGAGCAAGGGTAACACCTACAGGAGCAGTTGATTTTTCTAAAGGGAATCAGGCTCAGAACCTCGATGAACAAGTAGCCAGAGCCCATATCAATAAAGTACCATTGTTATTAGGGATTACAGGAACACTGTCGGGAGTAGATGGCTGGTCACTTTACAATAGCGTTGATTTTGGTTCGGTCATTAGTGATCCGGCAAAAAGAGCTACGTTGGCAACAACTGTTTCCCAATATGTGATTGACCATAAAATAGATGGAATAGATATCCTCATGACGGATCTTGGAAATGACGATGGGGCAGTAACGACAAAAAACATGCAGGCAATAGGTCCATTCTTAAGCTTGCTTCGCGCAGCTTTGCCTACACAACTGCTAACCGTTTCCGTGACAACGAACTATTTGCATTGGGATTATCCGGTAGCAGATTTCTCTAAAGCAGACTGGCTCAATGTCCATGCTTATGAAGATGGAGTTCATGTCGGTCCTGATGCGCCAAGAGGACAGCCATCCGGTTTTGATTTTATGGTGGCAGGTGCCGATATCTGGAAGAATAAAGTCCCTAAATCTAAAATAGTAATTGGAATTCCTGCATTTGGATTACGCTTCAATGAGATCAACGCAGCCGGGAATAACCTGGGATGGGGCTCCTACGATTATATGCCTTTTAAAGATATTATGGCCGCAGATCCAAATGCCTTTAACAAAGAGATGGCGGAGATCAAATTTGGTGTATATTACAATGGCATTCCATTAGTGGATAAAAAAACTGCTTACATCAAAGCGAACGGCTTTAAAGGTGCTTACCTCTATGCCGGCGACTATGATGTAAAGGGGGCAAACTCTTTAATGGCTGCCATTTATAAAACACTAAATTAAGGATGAGCACTATCCCATTAAACACTACCCCGTTAAAAGATTCAACACCGCGGCTGGTTGCCATTGATGCGTTAAGAGCAGTAGTGATGGTGCTCATGATTTTTGTGAACGACCTTTGGACCCTGACAGGGGTGCCATCCTGGCTGGAACATGCACCGGGAGATGCAAACTATATGGGACTTGCCGATGTGGTGTTCCCTGCGTTTCTATTCATCGTAGGGCTGTCTGTACCTTATGCCATCCAAAGCAGAAGGAAAAAGGGAGATACAGATCTGCAACTCTTTTTTCATATTTCCTCCAGGACAATTGCCCTTCTGGTGATGGGTTTCTTTCATGTGAACATGGAAAGTTACAGTGAAACGGCAAGCCTGAGCAAGCCGGTATGGCAGATTCTGGTGACCATAGGTTTTTTCCTGATCTGGTTGGATTATACCTCCTATAAACCTGCTTTAAGTAAAGCTTTGAAAGCAATAGGCGTACTTTTACTGGTAGGAATGGCCATTTTGTTCGAGAGCGATGAAGCTAACGGAATCCTGGCAATGAAGGTGCAGTGGTGGGGAATCTTAGGGCTCATCGGATGGGCGTATTTTATTTCCAGCTGTGTTTTTCTGTTTTCCTCCGGGAAGCTGACTTTACAGATCGGAGCCTTTGTGTTTTTCCTGTTGTTTAGTGTGGCCAATAACCTGGGATGGCTGGACTTTCTTAATGGCATACGCCCGTATATCTGGATCGCCGGTGATGGATCGATGCCCGCATTACCACTCGCAGGAATCATTACCGCATTACTTTACCGACAGTATGGAAGCAAAAACTCCAGGTTCTGGATCAGTATCCTTGTCTTCAGCGCAGTGTTATTGCTTTTTGGTTTACTGAGCAGTCCGGTTTGGGGAATCTCAAAAATCCGGGCCACACCATCCTGGACGAGCATCTGTGCCGGAATCACGGCCCTTACTTTTGCGCTGATGGTGTACCTGACGGAGATCCTGAATCAACGGAAATGGTATCTGCCCATAAAGGCTGCGGGAACAAGTACACTGACGTGTTACCTTTTACCTTATATTCACTATGCATTACTGACTTTACTGAGTATTCCTCAATTGCCGGCCTTCTTCAGGACAGGAGAGGTCGGGCTGCTGAAGTCTTTGATTTATGCCCTGATTATCGTGATGATTACCGGGCTATTGGAAAAAAGAAAGATCAGGTTAAAAATTTAATTAAAAGAAAGGCCAGATAAAAAGAAGATTTTCACGCAAAGCGCTGATGGCATTATGGAGGGTATTGTATACCGTTCTTTCCGTCAGCAGCGTTTTGTGTGCAATGTCTTTAAAAGACAGGCATTCAAAATAACGCATCAGAATAATCTCCTTCTGCCTTGGGCTTAACTTTTCGAGGGCATATTTAAGCCTCTTTTTAAGGTATTCATCTTCCTGACTGGCAATTAAGATGGATTCATAAGATTTTACGGTAAGTATCTCTTCGCTCAGCTCTTCCAATGGCAATTTATGATCCGGATCATTGTTAAATGATTTTTGATGCGTCTTATAGATGATCCGCTTATAAATGGTAAAAACATACTGCTGAATATTGCCAACATCGGTCAGTTTCTCCCGGATCGTCCAGAGTTCTATAAACAGGTTCTGGATGCTCTCTTTAATCAGTTCAGGGTCCCGGTATAAGGAGAGTCCAAAACGGTATAAATCATCATAAAAAAGGTTGAAACAGGTGTACAGGCCTTGTTTTTCCCCCTCCACTAATAGCTTCCAGTTCTTTATGATACTGCGGCGATGATCATCCATACATGAGTAATGCTTTATCTGGAAAGGGCGGTTTGAATTAGACGAAAATAAGAAAAAAAATAAGATATATTTGCCTTATGTCATCACATCATATCATTAGAGAAAAACAGGAGCCAGCGTTATATATTCATCATTTAGGTGCTTTTAATGAAGAATATCTGGGACAACTACTGGAGTGGAGCCCGACTTTAATTGTCAACGCAGCGCTTTATGAAAAATTGATCAGCCTTGGTCTGAAAGTCGATGTTGTGGTCAATGCCACAGGACAGGATTTTTTTCAGGAGAATACCAAAGTAATTCAGGCCTCAACAAATGAACTGGATGCAGTTCTTGATTACCTGATCGCGGAGAAATACCCTGCAGTCAATGTCATTGATGAAAAAAGCAACCTGAGAGAACTGGGAAGTTATATTTCCGAAATTAATATTGTGGTATTCACAGAAACGGAAAAAGCATATGCCATTAAGTCCGGGTTTAGCATTTGGAAACCTAAAGGCAGCATCTTTCACATCGAGGTGGTCTCTTATTTTGAAACAAGTAACCTGAAGCAAGATGAAAATGGTGATTTTAGTGTAATTAATGATGGCTTTGTAACGTTTAATTTTACAACACCTTATTTGTTTATCAGCGAAAAGCTATGATCCTGCTTAGAAAAGGAAAAGAAAAAGACCTCCCTGTGATTCAGGAAATTGCCAGAATTACCTGGGGCCCTGCTTATGGTGCAATTATCGGCCAGGAGCAGATCGATTATATGTTGGAAAAGATGTATAATAAAGGGGTTTTACTGGACCAGCTTCTGGAAGGTTATGTATTCCTGATCGCAGAAATCAGTGCTAAAGATGTAGGTTTCGCATCTTACTCTGTTACAGATCCTATCAATAAAATCTATAAGTTGCATAAACTTTATGTGCTGCCCGAATGCCATGGAAAGGGAGTAGGAAAATTCCTGATCAACGAGGTTCTTGATAAAATCAAGGCTGCGGGTGGATTAAGGCTGGAATTAAACGTTAACCGGGAAAATAAGGCTAAAGATTTTTATGAAAGCGCGGGCTTTACCATAAAAGAAACCGTTAACCTTGATATCGGCAACGGTTTCTTTATGAATGATTATGTGATGCAAAAGATCATCTGAGGATTAATGCCCTCTGATCGGATCTTTAGGTCTTGCAACATTTGGATATTTATAAGTCTTCATTTCTTCCTGAAGCTGTTGAACAGTGCGCTCTAGCTGAGGATCTCTTCCTTCCAACAGGTCTTTTGGTGTTTGTTCTACAAAGATGTCAGGAGCAACACCTTCATTTTCAATGATCCATTTTCCATTGGTATCATAAACTCCAAAGTTTGGAGAAGTAATACTTCCTCCGTCGATCAGACTTGGATAGCCACTGATCCCCACCAGGATGCCCATTGTAGTGCGGCCCACAAGTTTACCGAGTCCTTTATTTTTGAACATATAAGGCATCATGTCACCTCCTGAACCCGCATTCTCATTGATCAGCATGGCTTTCGGACCAAAAATTCCGTTTCCGGGCGTCGTAAAGCTCTTTCCATCTCTGATGGCCCAATAGCTGATCAGTTCGCGGCTCAACAGGTCGATTACATAATCTGCAACCCAACCGCCACCGTTGTTCCTTTCGTCCATCAGAAGGGCCTTTTTATCCATCTGAGAGAAGTAATAACGGTTGAAAGAGGTGTAACCTTCAGATCCGGTATTTGGCATGTATACATACGCAATTTGTCCGTTACTCAGCTTATCTACCCTTTTGCGGTTGTTCTCTACCCAATCCGTTTTTCGCAATTCCATTTCCTGTGCGACATTAATCGGCACTACGACCACTTCTCTTGCACCATCAAGGCTTGGTTTGCTGTTGATCTTGATCGCCACCTGTTTACCTGCTTTGAAATCAAAAAGACTATAGATAGATGTCTTTGCGGTTAAAGGGATACCTTCAATAGCAACAATGTAATCTCCTTCTTTGATGTTCAATCCAGGTTCTGCCAGCGGGGCTTTAAAACCAGGGTTCCAGTCAAGGCGGGTAAAGATTTTACCAATCTTATAATAGCCATTCTCTACTTCATAATCTGCACCTAACATCCCCACACCCACGGCAGTCGCAGCAGGTTCATCTCCAGGATAGATATAGTTGTGTCCAACCACCATCTCTCCCATCATTTCATTAAACAGATAGGAAAGGTCAGAACGATGGTTTACATAAGGCAGGAATTTTTCATACTTTACTTTCATTGCCGGCCAGTCTGTGCCATGCATGTTTTCTACATAGAACAGGTCTTTTTCCATTTTCCAGACCTCGTCAAACATTTGTTTCCACTCGGCTGCAGGATCGATCAATACTTTAATACCATCCAGCTTTACCTTGCCGGTCTCTGATGTTGCCGGTTTTTTAGCAGCATCCACAATGTAATAGTTTCCTCTTGAACTGTACATCATAGATTTTCCATCGGCGCTGACGCTTAAACTATTGATTCCGTTGACTAAGCTGGTGGTCTCCATTTTTTTCAGGTCGAGAGTACCAAGTTCACCGTTTCTGAAATAAAGTACCTGTCCTTCCACACTTCCATCCAGGCCTTGAATACCACCGGCCGGGATTGGCAATGAAATGATCCGGTTATTCAAGTCAGCAAGGTCGATCTCAATAGATTTCTTTTCGGCTGCGGCAGGGGCCTCCTTACTTTTATCTTCTTTTCCTTTTTTGTCTTTTTTAGGTTCTTCTTTCTTCTTCTCCTCATCGGGCTTTACCGTTTCTTCATCACTTTCCGTTTTATATAAGGAAGGTGTCTTTTTAGAAAGAATTAAAGCATAGGCGTTGTAATTTACCGGGCGTTGATAGGCTGACATATGCAGGCCGCTATTGGTAAGCCCTACATCTGTACTTGCGGTAAAGAACAGGTATTTACCATCACGGCTAAAACTTGGTGAGTTTACGTCACTCATTCCGTCCGTAATCTGGGTATGACTGGCCTTCTCTACATTGTAAAGAAATGCTGCACTTACTGAATTCGGTAGCGTAGCTACATAAGAAATCCACTTGGAATCCGGAGACCAGGCAGGTTGTAATGCACTAAAACTTCTGCTAGGGCTTGAACCCAATTTATCGGCTTTCACCAACACTGGTTTCCGGTCATTAATGTCGATGTAAAAAAGATTCAGGTGGGTATCACCGTAGGCAATTTTCTTGCTGTCCGGCGACCAGATCGGCTGATAATAAAAAGGCGTATTTCCTAAAGAAATATAGATCGGAGCTTCTTTCGTTACCTGATTCAGCAGGACCAATTGATAACTGCCATTTTTATCAGAAAGATAAGAGATGTATTTTCCATCCGGAGACCAGGCAGGGAATTTCTCGAAACTGCCCGGCGAGTTGGAAAGATTTCTTGCATCCCCCTTTTCTTTGGGTACAGAAAAGATTTCTCCGCGACTCTCAAACAATGCTCTTACTCCTTTTGGGGAGATTTCCGTGCTACCAATAGAGTTGGCCATATCAATATAGCGCGGGCGCTTATAAGGTACATCTGCCTGGATATTGATAGAAATGGATTTCACTTTATTGTTGGCGGTTTCCAATAGATGGGCTTTCCCGGCCTGTTCAAAAGCCAGTGCTCCCTGACCAGCAGTTAACGTTCTGATGTCATAATCCTTAAAGTCGGTCAGTTTCTCTGTTTTTTTGCTGGAAACATCATAGCTGAACAGGTTCATGGTCAGGTCTCTGTCTGAAAGGAAATAAACTTTATTTCCGAGCCATTGTGGCTTCACATTGTTAGAGCCGGGACCAGGAATGATTTCTGTGTGGTTTGTTTTGGTATCGAAGATCCAGACTTGTGGCATCCCTCCACCACGGTAACGCTTAAAAGCAACACGGGCACGCTCAGTAGGATCTGTATTTTTAATATATGCCCAATAGCGTCCATCTGCTGAAGGACTTCCCTGAACAGCTTCAGGCATTGGCAAGGGTTGTTCGGCAGTGCCATCCACATTTACCTTATGGAGTCTGGGACTTAGCGCAAAACGAAAATCACGACTGGAGGTAAAGTATACCTGATTATTTCCAATCCATCCCCTCAGGATGTCCTCACTAGGGTGAAAGGTAACCCTTTTTGGAGCTCCTCCTTCGATTGGGACCACATATATATCTGTATTTCCATCATAATTTCCGGTAAATGCAATCTGCTTCCCATCGGGAGAGAACAGCGGGTTCTGTTCTACTGCAGGATTTACGGTCAGTCTTCTTGGATTGCTCCCGTCTTTGCCGGAGATCCAGATGTCGCCGCCATATACAAAAGCAAGGTGGTTTGCACTTACTGCAGGGCTGCGGATTAAAAGTGTTTCTTGTTGTGCGCTGGCTGAAAAACCAACACCCACGGTCATGCAGACCGATAAGGCGGCAGCTGCAAGGAAGGTTAGTTTGTTAGGTTTAGTAAAAGTCATAAAGGGGGAAATTATAATTAATTGCTCAATTTAGGAATCCTGGTAGGCGTATCTATACCTTTGATAATGCTGATGGCACTTTTAGCGATTCCTTTTATGGTAGAAAGAATATTGTCCGTATCAAGGGTTTCGTATTCGTCTTTTACGGTATGGTAGAACTTATCACTGTCGATCTGATCGGTGCTGATCGTATGTGCCGGAACACCAAGTGCTGCTAAAGTGGCATTGTCACTTCTGTAGAAAAGGTTTTGCTGTGGATAAGGATCAGGATGGAAAGTGAATTCTGTGCCTTGCAGGTTTTTCTGTAAGATCTTTCCAAAATCGGATTTGTCAAACCCGGTGATAAAGGCTGTATTCTTTCCGAATTTGCTGTCCTTTCCAATCATTTCAATATTGAACATCGCAACTACCTCATCAGGGTTGAGCTTTTGTGAAAAATGTTTTGCACCAAAACCTCCGATTTCCTCAGCAGTAAAGGCCACAAAGATTAAAGTGCGTTCGTTGTTGTTCAGCTTTTTGTAATATTTGGCCAGGGCGATCATCGCGGTTGTTCCCGAAGCATCGTCGTCTGCACCATTAGCGATACTGTCTTGTCCATCGCCACCTTTGATGATGCCTAAATGGTCATAATGACCCGAAAATACGACCAGTTCTTTGGCTTTTGATTTTCCCGGAATCACACCTGCAACATTAAATAAGGAAAGCTTTTCCAGCTTGCTTTTTACTTCTACTTTAAAGTCATTTGCAACGGTCTCTTCTCCCATAACCAATACCAATGCGGAAGCAGGTTCATTGATCTTCTTTTCATCAACCTCAGCACCATCAGCCAGGTAATCTTTAATCCTTTTAAATACATCTGCGAATTTCGGATCTACCAGGACCAGTTGTTTTTTGTTCTCTTTACTCAATGCCCTGATTTGACCCATGAATGGTTTCTCAGGATCAAGCTTTACCCATCCATCGCCATTTGTTTTATCAAAAGAAAGGTCCTCTTTGGTATTGCCATAAACCACAACATTGGCTCCCGGGATTTCTTTTCCATCAATGCTCACTTTAGCGCTGATGGGTTTTAGTTTTTGTTGAAAGAACGATTGTCTGAATGTATTTCCTTCCAATGGTTTTAAGCCAATGCTTTTGAACTCTGCTTCAATGAAACTAGCTGCTTTATCTATTCCCGGGGAGAAAGTTGCGCGGCCCTGCATTTCATCACTGCTCAGGGTTTTGATCAACCGGTCTACATAAGCTTTGGTAATGATTTTATCAATATTCTGTGCCCATGTCTGCTGGGCAAGGAACAATGCGAATAAAGTGTAAATGGTTTTTTTCATGGAATATAATTGTTTTTTTATTGAATTTTTTGTTCTTTTTATTGATGTTCAATGGTGCTCAGGGAGTTCGAAAGCTCAGTTTAAAGGTGCTCAGGAATCCATATTTCGGGTGCTGATTATTTAATTTTAGAATCCAGCCATTGAGCCCTAAAGGTAACCATCGCAGGGCTAAGTTCCGAACCTGTTTTTTCAATAGGAACAACTTCCAGATAAGGGCTTTCAGCAAGTGTAAGTTTGCAGGATTGCTGCATCCCCCGATGTGAATACTGTACCGTGACGATGGTACCCGGCTGATATTTGTTCATGATTTCCCCTAATCCCTTCTGGTCTTTAACGGGGGTATCATCAATGCTGAGTAAGACATCTCCAATATCCAGTCCGGCAACGTAAGCAGGGCTACCGATGGAGGTATTGCCTGCAATTGTTGCTTTTCCATCGGTAAACTGTAATCTGCCAAACCCTGTCCAGACTTTTCCCGGACTGGCATTCCTGACCACAAAACCTGCGGGAAGCAGGAGCTTTTGATAGTTATTTTTTTCGACTCCATAAATGTACTTTCTGAAAAACTCAGCTGCAAAATTTTTATTGGTTAATGTGGCTAACACGGCTTCCAGATCAGGAACGGTATACGCAATCTCAGGTTTTCCATGAGCTTTCCATAAGGCACGCATATAATCATCGAGGCTAAGCTTAAATTCTGCCCTGAGTTGTAAGTCCAGTCCCAAAGCAATGGATGCGCCATAAGTGTAATAGGAAGTAAAGATGTTTGGCTTATTGGTCTGGTCTATGGCTACACCGGCATCAGCAAATACAGCGTAGCGACTGGCCTGTATTGGACTATAAAACTTTGCTCCCGGGGTATTCAGGGCTGTGTTTACTAGTCCTGTATAGGTTTGGGCAGCCTGTTCCAGGGTTCTGAAGCCGGCTCGTTTTAAAGCAAGTTCTCCATAATACTGGGTGAAGCCTTCTGCAATCCACAGCTCATCACTGATGTTGGAATGAGAGAAATCAAAGGGCTCCAATGTCTTCGGCCTCAACCGTTCAACATTCCAGGCATGGAAAAATTCATGGGAGAAAGTCCCCAGTAAATCAGTTTCATTCCCTGCTATCTTGTCTGTTCGCTCTACAATAGAAGTAGAATTCCGGTGTTCCATTCCATCTCCTGCATTTTCGGGGTGAACATCCTGTAGGAAATAGTAATTGCCATAATCAAAAGTGGGGTATTCGCCCCAGATGGCCTGTTGTTCCTCTACTACCTTTTTTACCATGAGGCCATAGCCGTTAATCACTTCCTGAGGATCATTGGAATGCGTAACCAGATGGATGGTTTGTGTTTTACCATCCGGATTCTTTGCCGGCCAGCTGGTGGTTTTATAATCGGAAATTTCTGTTGAGCTATCCATGAAATACTGGAGGTTGGCCGCATAGTATTTACCATTGCCTATTGGTTTTAATTGAGTGGCCACTTTCCATTCCTTTCTTTCCGGGTACTTGAATTGTACCGTTCTTGGGCGGCTGTCCATTCCTACAGGCCAGGCAAAAGTGGCCGGAATGTTCATGTGGGCATGTGTCTCATCAAATCCGGCATAAGTTCCATCTATCCAGTTTCCATATAAGGTATAGCTCAGTTTCACAAATTTTCCCGGTTGCTCAACAACATATACATCTCCTTCCGGCTGCAGTAATTTCAGTAGTTTTCCATTGGCATCAAAAGCACGTACATTGTAGACGTTTTTTCCAAATTCATGAGTAGCATATCTTCCGGGGGAGGATCTGCTCATTTTTACTTTCAAAGGGCCATTGGGAATGGCAGGGATGTTCATAATAATTTCTGCCTCGTGGTGAATGGCATTTGGAAAACTGACTTCGTAACTGATTTCATTTTGTGCATTCGCAGTTAGCGCCAAAAAGCAGAAGCTTAATCCTAGTATGGTTCTTCTCATCGCGGGTATATTTGGTTCTGTGAGCTGGTATATTTGGTTATGTTGATTGTTCTGGAGGTTATTCTTCTTCCGGAGGGGCTTGCATTAAATGTTGTTTCCTGCGTGCTATTTCTGTGGAGACACGGGTATCATGAACACCATCTATGACTTCTATTTCATAGTCTTTGTCTTTATCAGACTCATGAACCTGACTGGCCTCAATGTTCTGAACCGAGTGGTCGTAAGGACCGCTGCTGCTCATCAGCTTTACGAAAACCGGGAGACATTCAAAGAAAATGAATAGTAAGCCGATAAAGGTCACTGCCAGTGAGGTATTCAAATCCCGTGTTCCGTCTGTATTAAAGCTGAGCTGTCCAAGCGCCCAGTTGCGATCGGCAAAACCGGCAATGTTACTCAGGCTGTCGAGTTGTTTTCCGGTATACAATTTCTCGGTCATGAGCCCATCAAACTGTTTTCTTCCATCCACAAATTTTTCCAGTGCCCTGACATCGGCGTTGAGCGTATCGAGATTCTGCTCCCTCTGCTTCAGCTCTGCTTCTTTTCTTTTGGCATAAGGACCATAGCCCATTACACCAGAGGTTTCGGTGGTTTTATTGCCAAAGATCTCGAAGTTAAGTTTCTGACGGTCGGTTTTTATTGCACTGGCCATGGAGTCTCTTTCAGCTTTCACCCCGTTGAGTTTATCCATTTCAATCTTATACTTATTCTCAAAAGCAGCATTCAGCGTATCTATCTTTGAGCGTTGGTTGTTCAGGTAACTCACCTTCAGTCGCTCCTTGATCTCTTTATCGAAAATTTTCAACTCCAGGGGGCGGGAAATCACCATTCCAATCATAATGGCCAGTAGAATCCTGGGGGTTGCCTGTAAAATCTGCTTATTGGTACTGGCGCTTTTGTTGATGCTGGATACAATATACCTGTCCATATTAAAGATGGCCAGTCCCCAGATTAATCCAAAAAACAGGGCAAAAAGAACAGCGGCAGTATCTCCCTTAAAGACGAAATACATGGCATAACCGCCTGAGAGTGCGGCGAATAATCCGGTAAAGAAAATCGTCGCACCTATTCCAATATATTTATTGTGCTCGGTAGGGTGTTTTTCAAGCGTAGAAATGTGTGCCCCGGAGCAGAAAAAGAAAAAACGGGATATCGCGTCCATGATTCAAAAATCAATTTAATATAGAATACTATTTAAACGCCTGAGACCTCTGGTTGTTACAGTAATTTGCTTGAAATGATTCGATTATCTTCACATTAATGTGATTTTGTGGTTTTTTTACCTTTAATAATTTCGGCTTTGCTTATCTTTGAAAAAAGCAAAACATATGATAAAGGAAATAACCGTTCAGGAATTAAAAGCAAAAATCGATAATAAAGAAGATTTTCAACTGATTGATGTCAGAGAAACTTTCGAATATGAAACATCGAATCTTGATGGTCTGAACATCCCTTTAGGAGGTATTTTGATTGAAGCAGATCAGATTGCCCAGGATAAACCTGTGATTATACAATGCAGAAGTGGTAAAAGAAGTGCAGCAGCAGTAATGCAATTAGAGCAAATGCTTGGATTGACGAACTTATACAACCTTAAAGGCGGTATCGTGGCATGGAAAGAAGCTTTTGATCCTAATATGCCTGTTTACTAAGACATGGGAAAGAAAATTGCATTAAACGTTTTTTATAACCTTGGCCTTATTGTGTCCATATTTGGGGCAGTATGGGCTTTTAACAACACGAAGTACCTTGTCATCGTTCTTTTCGTGGCTACGGCAGCATTCTTTCTTTACCTGAAGCTGCAACTGATCAAAGAGATGCGCAATGCACTTAAGAAGAAGCAAAAAGACCTGGGTTAATTCCTTCGAGACCTAAGCCAGGCAGGTCTTTCAATTGATATTTCCCCGCAATGAGTTGCGGGGCATCAAAAGGGTTGTTTTTGGTAAGCCAGGGCCCGTCCAAATCTGCCCAGTCGCAAAGAGGCGCAAGGGCAATCCCCGCTTGTGTGGCGCAAGAAGTTTCACTCATACAACCAATCAGTACCTTCATTCCAAAGGAACGCGCCTTCTTAATCATTTGATGGCCTTCATACATACCGGTGCTCTTCATCAATTTGATGTTCACACCGTGGTAAGCGCCTTTTAAAGCATCCATATCACTCAGTCGTTGTACCGCTTCATCTGCAAGGATGGGAATCGGGCTGCGGCCTGTCAGCCATGCGTTTCCCTCCAGGTTGGCTTTGTCCATCGGTTGTTCAATCAGCACCACCCCCTGATCATGTAACCAGTAAATCATGTCGATGGCCTGTTTCCGGTCTGTCCATCCCTGATTGGCATCTACATATAAAGGCACGTTGCTGACTGTTCTGATGGTATTGATGAGTTCTTTATCGTTATCTCTTCCCAGTTTTACCTTTAATACTTTAAAGTCTTTGGCATCGGCTACTTTTTCTTTAATGACCTCCAGGCTGTCGATCCCAATCGTATAAGATGTTACCGGCATCTTTAAAGGGTCTGCGCCATAGATTTCGTAGCAGGGCTTTCCGGAGATTTTTCCACTCAGATCATTTAGTGCAATGTCTATAGCTGCTTTTATAGCCGGATGTCCTTTTTCAATACTGTCCAGATAGGAAATGATTTCTTCGAAATTGTAGGGATATACAAACCTTTTCCAGTCTACTTTTTTTAAGAAGGCTACTGCGGTATCAATGCTCTCTCCCATATAAGGAACCATCGAGGCTTCACCATATCCTTCTTTACCTTCATCAGTCAGTTTCAACAGCATAATAGGCGTGCTGGTTCTCGAAAATTTAGCGATAGCAAAGGGATGCTTTAATTCCAGGTTGTATGGGGTGTAAGTTGCCTGCATGGATGTAAATGGAAAAAGTAATATCAAAGTTAAAAAAACGGTGCTTCAGCGAATGTAAAAATAATATACTTAATATTGTGCCCAGTATGAACAGCACAATATACCAGCCTTTTAAAAATTTCGATTTTAAATATAAAAACTGCTTTCTGAGCGGGGATACTTTTAATTCTCCGGTAGAGGAAATCAATATATTACCAGCCTGGCTACTGGAAGTAGCCAACTTTAGCGGGGAGGAACAGATTAAATTGCTGGATGAAAGTGTGCGGTCTTACAATTCTTTAAAAGTACCTTGTAATACGGAGGTCTTTACCCATTTTGTGCAACCTCTGGAAGAACAAATTGCCGATGCCTTTTCTAAAGGGTATGCCGCCGTATCCCAGTTGAAAGAAGAAGACTTGTTCAAGTGGATCGGTAAATTCATGTATAGCCTGATTTATGTAGAAATGAATGCTGCGGTACGTTTGCAGCAGATCAGCTCTGACGGGGTAAACATGTCGCAGGGCCTGATGCATAAATTCGGAAACCTGAACACCATGATTCAGAGCATTTATCTGGATGTGGTCTATGAGGATTTTACACCATGGTCAATTGTCGTTGTTCCTTTGGAGCAACAGGATACTGCTTTTAGCTTCCGCGACGAGATTAACACTTTAACTTTTTCTTTAAAACTGAAAGATTTTGGGATTATTGCCTGCTTACAAGACAACGGAACGAACAAGAAATTCCACCAGGAAATCTTAGACCAGATCGGAAAATCTGCTCTTTCGCCTCAACAATTCGAAGAAATTTGTGCAAGATTCTACTATTCCGCATATTTATTCAACAGGCTTCCTGAATATGCAATTATGCCTGTTGAAGGGTCTATCTATATCGATGCGATGCCTTTGAGGGGAACCCTGAATAAACCGTTGTTTGACCACTGGCAACATAAAACGTATGCCCAGGTATTACAGGATTTCTGGAAACCCTGGGATCATACATTATTTGAGATCATAAAAGACCCGACGAATCCGATCAGTTATTTTGTGCCGCCTTGTTTACCCGTTGCCGGTTAACCTGGCAATAAAATTTGGAATGATTCCCGGAACAAGAAGCACTGTAACGATCATTCCTGTCAATGCGCCAAAGAAATGTGCATCATGATTGATGTTATCCTGAGATCTTTTAGACATCTGCCAGCAATAAGCAAGGTATAACAAGCCAAACAACCAGGCCCAGATTGGGATCGGTAAAGGAAAGATCATCATTTTTGACATTGGATCGAATAAAATAAAGCTGAACAATACTGCACTGATGGCGCCTGAAGCACCAAGGCTATTGTACCACATGTCGTCTTTGTGTTTAAGCACGGAAGGAATGTCACTTAAAATCAAACCCAGGAAGTAAAGAAGCCCAAACTGCCATGAACCAATCATTGCTTCCAACCTGAAAGCAAAGAAGAAAAAGGTCATCATATTAAAGATCAGGTGCATCCAATCAGCATGAATCAGTCCGCTGGTAATTAAGGTATATACTTTATGCCTTCTCGATACACTATAGGGATGTAGCATGAATTTTCCAAATAACCCATGGTCATTGAAAGCGTAAATACTGGTGATGATCGTAAAAACAAAGATCAGGGAGGCTACTGGGGTATTATTGATATAATCCATTCTTATTTAAGGGTTAAATGTTGGTCTTTTAGCAATCTGCCAATAGGGTAACGGGTGTGTGTCTTTTCGTAGTAATCGGAATTTTTATAGATAAAATCGAGTTGGGCCCCCGGATCCTTTGCCATTTCAGGTTTCGCTGCTTTTTCTTTTTCCAGTTTTTCTCTTAATGCCGGATCATTTTTTAAAAGCTCAGCAGCGGTATCTTCAAATACATAAGCGGAGAAATGCTCTTTCATTCCCAATATGGCATCAAAGAAATTCCAGTTGAAAAAAGAGTCGGTCGCCTGTGGCTCCAGTGTTTCCACAATATACCGGTTGGTTGACTGGTTTACATAAACCATATAATCACCTGCGTAAAAAGGAAGGTTTTGGAGTACTGGCTTTACTTTTACCGCCGTATGAAGGTAATGTCCTTCAAAAGGACGGTTTGCGGTTTTGTAGTCGTTGATATAATACATTTCTACCGGAATAACGGCATCTTTGGTCAGTTGTTGTACCTTAACCCTATTCAGTTTTAGGAGCTCTACTACTTTGGTCCAGGCCTGAGGAATCAGATAGGCAATGGGTTTACTGATGGTTAAGGAGGGCTCAAAAGTATTCCAGTATTTAATTTCTTTGGTATAGGGTTCATTCCTGTCATAATATAGCCTGTCCAGGCCACTAACCTCGCTAGGTTTTTGTTTGGCGGTATACCCTTTAAACATCAGCGCTGAAGAATCTCTTTTGTTCAGCTTCCAGTCGACCGTAAATTCCTGTTGTAAGGCAATCGCTTCATCTGCTTTTTTCTTGTTTTCCCCGATTAACTTCGCATCCCTCAGAACCACATCAATATAGGTCTGAAGCAATTTATAAGTTGCATCTACTCTTTTGTCATAGGCTTTCAGCATATGGGTTTCGGGCATAAAACCAATGGTATTGTGTAATGTCGTATACCCCGTAGAATAGCGTGGGGACTCCAGAAAGCCTGTGATTCCCTGGTCCGGTGTTTCGGCTATGGAGTTTACATAAGGGATCATCTCATATCCTTTTTTCTCCATCTCTTTATATAAGGCAGGGAGGAGGGTTTGTGTTAAATAACCGGAAAGAACCGGTTGCAGCTTGTCTTTATGAGTGGGAATCAGCGTCATGGTATATTGATAGTCTGCTCCATTACTGGTATGCGTATCTACAAATATTTCCGGTTGCCAGGTATTAAAGATTTCCTGGAAGGAATGGGAATTTTTAGAATCTGTTTTTATAAAATCCCTGTTCAGGTCATAATTTTTACTGTTTCCCCTGAATCCATAAGCGACCGGGCCATTCTGGTTCGCTCTTGAAGTGCTACTGCGGTTGAGGATCCCATCTATGTTATATACCGGAATGATACAAATCACTACATTTTCCGGCAGCTTGTTTTCTTTCAGCAGATCACGGGCAAGCATCATACTGGCATCAATACCTTCTGGTTCTCCCGGATGGATCCCATTATTGATCAGTAAAACCCTTTTGTTTTGCTTTTTGATTTCAATTGGATCGAAAATCTTATCTCTGGATAATACCAGCAGGTGTAAAGGTTTTCCAATGTCGGTAGGACCATAGGTGATCAGTTTTGCCTGTGGATAGGTTTTTGCCAGGGCCTGATAATGTTGAATCACCTCAGCATAAGTTGCAGTTTCTTTTTTATGACTACGCTCGAAAGGTGTTTGCTGTGCTAAAGTATTCATGGCAGCTAAAAAGAAAAGAATGAAAATGATGCGACCCATTGGTTTTTGAGGATAAAGTTAAAATACCGTTTTATTGTAAAGGCCAAGGGTGCCGAATTGATACCTCAGTCCGACAGAGAAATAAGTGTAGATGTCCGGATTGCCACTTTTGAAAGTTACCGAAGAGTTATCATAACCATCCAGGCCTTCTCCAATGGTAAGGTTGCCCTGGTAATTGACATTTAAGATGTAACGGGTAAAACCGGAACGATCAGGAAAGTAAAGGTTTATTCCAAGGTTTAAGGGAAAGAGGATATTTTTGGATTCCGGTTTCCCCGGATAGTATACTATTGGTTTAGTCTGGTCGTCATTAGGGATCGGAGACCTGTTCACTGAATTAATCACCAAACCTAATCCGGTTCCAACATACAGCCCTTTTAAGGTATTGGATATTCCGCCTTTTTGATAATCGATTAAAGCACCAAGTGCAATTCTGCCATTAAATGTAAAAGCTTTGTAGGAATTGATAAATTCACGCTTACCGGGATCATTATTGATGTCGCCGCCATTGATCTGGCCCATTTGTCCTTCTATTCCTGCACTGATAAAAGGAGTAAAATAATAATCTACTACTCCATAACCAGCCAGTCCAAAAGAATGTTTTTTGACATCGGTAAAGGATTGTGTGACTCCAAAACCACCTCCTGCACTGATTTTATAGAAGTTAGATTGTGCTCCGGCATTAATATAGAATAGAAGTGACAGACATGCGGTGATAATTGTTTTCAAATTATTTAGCTTTGTTTTTTTTAAGACTATGCTAAATTATCAAAATAAAAACAATTCCCTTCAAAACAGATTTGCAAAGTATGTGCAGATTGATACACAGTCAGATCCAATGTCGGAAACGGTCCCTTCCACCGAGAAGCAAAAGAACCTCGGAAAAGTTCTTGTAGCAGAATTACTGGAAATGGGCGTTTCAGATGCACATCTTGACGAGTTTGGGTATGTATATGCCACTATTCCTGCTACCACAGAGAAAAATGTTCCGGTGATCTGCTTTTGCTCACACATGGACACTTCCCCTGATTGTAGCGGAAAGGATGTAAAACCAATCATTCATGCCAATTATCAGGGCCAGGATCTGGTACTTCCTGATGATCACAGCATCGTTTTAAAGATGTCTGAGCATCCGGATTTAAAAGATCAGATCGGAAATGACATCATTACGGCAAGTGGAACCACACTTTTGGGTGCAGATAACAAGGCCGGAGTGGCGGAAATCATGGAGGCCGCTTCTTTTTTTGTGCGAAATCCTACTTTTAAACACGGAACGGTTAAAATATTATTTACTCCGGACGAAGAGATCGGAAGAGGGGTAGATAAAGCGGACCTGAAGAAACTGGGAGCGGATTTTGCTTATACTATCGATGGTGAAACCCTGGGTTCCATTGAAGATGAGACTTTT
Organism: Pedobacter caeni; assembly: GCF_900129215.1. GTDB lineage: Bacteria > Bacteroidota > Bacteroidia > Sphingobacteriales > Sphingobacteriaceae > Pedobacter > Pedobacter caeni. The sequence continues at coordinate 359,776 of NZ_FQUQ01000007.1, forward strand.
TCTGCAGATGGTGCTGTACTTACCATAAACGGAGTAAGTATCCATCCAGGTTTTGCGAAGGGAAAAATGGAAAGTGCCATAAAGATTTTATCTGATGTAATCAGCTCTTTACCTTCAGATTGCCTTTCTCCGGAATCTACCGAAGGAAAAGAAGGGTTTATTCATCCGGTTACGATTTCCGGAAATGTAGAGCAGGCAGAAGCCCGTTTTATTCTGCGTGCTTTTAATGATGAACAGCTGGAAGCGAATGGAGAACTATTGGATGCAACGGTGAGAAACATCATCGAAGATTATCCGAATTCCACCTATGAGTTGAAAATTACAGAACAGTACCGCAATATGAAAAAGGTACTTGATGAGTATCCACAAGTGATCGCATATGGTGTGGAAGCCATTGAAAGAGCTGGAATCACACCTAAGAGACAAAGTATCCGTGGAGGAACTGATGGCTCCCGGCTTTCATTTATGGGCCTACCTTGTCCGAATATTTTTGCCGGAGAGCATGCTTTCCATGGTAAACAGGAGTGGGCTTCGGTTCAGGATATGGAAAAAGCAGTAGAAACAATTATAAATATTGCAGCCATCTGGGAAGAGAAGGCATAATTAAATAAATGAACAGAGATCGGGTGTTCCTAATTTGGACACCCGATTTTTCTTTTAAAAGAAGGATATATTTTAGAAAATTAACCTTTTTTAGAAAGTTAACCTGGCCAGGTATTGATCCTGACCATCTTCAAAAATGATTTCGGTTGTCCATCCACTAGCTTTAGCCAGGTCAATCAATGTTTTCTGATCTACATAGATCCATTTGAACCAATTTCCTTTGATGCTTTTGTATTCGTACCTGAAACTCACCTCTCCAAAATACCCGTTAGAAGGAAAAGGGATTTCCTGATATAGATAAGAAAGGTCAGAGCTGTCGAAAACAAGTTGTCCACCCGGATTAAGCAGCGTTTTAACCTGTGTTAGAAAAGCTTTTAATCCTGGAATTGATCCGGTAAGACCGATTCCATTCATCATGAATAGAAGGGTGTCAAACTTTTGATCTTTATAAGTAAGGATGTTTCCTTCGATAGCCTGTTTCAATCCACGTTGTTTCATGATCTGAACGGCAGGAGCGGAGATGTCCATTCCCGTAACGTTGAAGCCGCGTTTCTGAAGGACCAGCGCATGACTGCCCACACCGGCACCAACATCAAGCACCTTACCTTTACAAAGGTCCAGGGCTTTCAGCTCAAGTTCAGGCATTTCGGCTTCATTTCTGAAATAGATGTCGACCGGCATTTCCTCCGGTTCATCATAAGAATTATGCACCCACAGCGTTTCTGCGGGTGGTTTAGTAAATTGATCTTTTAATGCTTCACCAAAAACGTCCATCCGGCAAAGATAAAAAAACCTTTAATGGTTAGACTTCAAATTCCTGATGATATTCCGGAATGGCTACGTTATGGAAGCCTTTATCATTAAGATGTCCGGCAAATATCTGCTGTACCTTATATTCACCATGAACAAGAAAAATGCGTTTTATCTGGTTCGGATCCTGTCCGGAAAGGAATTGCAGTAAATCTTCATAATCACCATGTGCGCTCATCGATCTGATCGAACGGGTGTCAGCTACTACTTCATATTCTTGTCCGAAGAGCCATACTTTGGGTTGCCCTGCAAGTAGTTTGCCCGCGAGTGACCTTGGTTCTGCATAACCTACCATCAGAATTGTGTTTTTCTGATCGCTGATATTATTACGGATATGGTGTTTTACACGGCCTCCCTCTGCCATTCCTGAGGAGGAAATGATCACGCAGGGGCGAGGGTCACTATTTAATGCTTTGGATTCTTCTACAGATTCAATAAACTTCAAACCTTTAAAACCAAAGATATCCTTGTCAACTTTCATTACCTCTTTCACGCCATTGTTATAGACTTCAGGATGATTCCTTAGTACTTCAGTCGCTTGAAGAGATAGTGGGCTATCTACATAATACTGTACGTCAGGAAGGTTGTTTTTCAGTTCCATCGCATTTAATGCATAGAGCAATTCCTGTGTACGGCCTACACTAAAAGCAGGAATGATCACTTTTCCTTTTTTTACGATACAGGTCTGATTGATGATCTCCTTAAGGGTGTTTTCAATGGGTTCCAGATCCTGATGAAGAGAATCACCATAAGTAGATTCCATAATCACATAGTCCGCCTGAGGGAATGACTGAGGACTTTTTAACAACAGGTCTCCATATCTGCCCACATCACCACTAAAGGTAATATTGGTTGTTTTTCCATCTTCACTGATTTTCAGGTGAACGGCTGCACTGCCTACAATATGACCGGCATCGGTAAAATTCAGGGTGACGTTACTGTCAATGGGAAAGTCTTCATTGTAGTTGACTACTTTAAACTGGCTCAGTGTCTGGATGACATCTTTCTCCGTATAAAGCGGCATTTCGGGTTCTCCTCCCTGGCGCATCTTTCTATTGGCATATTCTGCATCCTGAGTCTGAATTTTTGCCGAATCCATTAATAAGATCCGGGCAAGATCCATCGTTGCCGGTGTGCAATAGATGTTCCCTTTAAAACCTTCAGCTACCAGGCGTGGCAATAAACCACAATGATCTATGTGGGCATGGGAAAGGATCAGGTAGCTGACCAATGAGGGATCAAATCCAAAAGATTCATTGAGGCCCTCGGTTAGGTCTCCCATTCCCTGGAACAGCCCGCAGTCCAATAAGATTTGTGTATTGTTTTTTAAGGTAATTAAATGCTTACTACCTGTAACGGCACGCGCCGCCCCATGAAATGCGATCTTCATTAATTTCCTTAAGCTCTAACTTTAGCAATCGTGTCTTTAACATGCCCTGCTGCATCTACCAGCTTTTCTTTGGAAGAATCTAATAAATCACAAAACCAGTCGGATACTTTTTCTTTCATTTCTCCATCTTTATCCGATGATAATATTAATGCGATGGCAGCTCCTAAAGCCGCTCCTGCCAATAATCCAGCAATGATTTTGGTTTCCTTTTTCATATTAATGTGTTTTTTTTGGTTGAACGAAAGCATCATGAACGTCCTTCAATAGCAGAACATCATATTCATGATGTTTTCGTATACTTCTTTTTTTATCAATTAATTAACAAAGACGATGCCGAATAGTTTGTCCTTAGTTTTAAATTGCAAGGAGATGTTGTAAATTAGGAGAAATGTTACGAAGCCTTTCTTATGTCAATATTTTATTGGCGATCGTCTACCTGTTGATGTTTCTCTTAAATGGGAGTACAATGGTGATTTTGGGGCTTTTGCTGGTGGTGATTTTGAATATTCTGGTGATTAAAAAGATACAGGATGGTTGGGGGAAAACAAAATGGATCCATTATGGGTTAAGTTTGTGTTGTCTCGGTTTTGCTGCATTTCTTCTGGTTGGTCTGGTCCATATTGTCCGGTCTTCCATTGCTTATCATTATTTTTCCAACACCTTGACTTATATCGTATTGACCGGACTGTTTTTGCTTTGTATCATTGTGCACTTTTTGCTGTTGTGTTTTTACCCGCCGGAAGCATAACCTTTTGATCATTTTTATTTCTTTTTTTGCTGATTTTTAACTCAGATCAGTCGCCTGTAAGAGCCCTGGATGGACTGGTCCCGGAGTGTCCGGGTTGGCTTCGATATTGCTTCGTACTGAGTCCACCCTGAGTCCACAGTGAGTCCACGTTGAGTCCACGTTTTTGCGGGAAAAAGCCGGACTCATTATGGAGGTAAAATGTAGTCAATCTGGATTCAGGTAAAAGGTAATACGGAGCGTGTAGGGAGACAACTGAGCCTGTGTCTTTATCGAATTAAAACAACGGTTAGCAAACGGCTTTTCTCAGGCTTGAATCCGGGTCGTATTTTAGGACAATGTTAAATAAACAAATAATATTGCGGCAACTGTTTGGGATTTAAATATTTCTGTCTATCTTTGCAGTCCCTAAATTTAAGGGTGAATAAATAATTGTTTAACAAATTAAATACAAGCAAGTGAATACGTTAAGTTACAAAACTGTCTCTGCCAATGCAAAAACTGTTAACAAACAGTGGGTTGTTGTTGATGCACAAGGCGAGATTTTGGGGCGCTTGTCATCGAAGATCGCTATGATCATCCGTGGTAAAAACAAGCCTGAGTATACCCCACACGTAGACTGCGGAGATAACGTTATCGTTATTAATGCAGACAAGGTTAAGTTGACAGGAAATAAATTCAGCGATAAGCGCTATATTTCTTACACTGGTTATCCAGGTGGTCAGCGTTTCATTTCTCCTAAAGAGTTAATGGCGAAGCATCCTAAGCGTGTTATCGAGAAAGCGGTACGTGGTATGTTACCTAAAACTAAACTTGGTGCAAAATTATACACCAACTTATATGTTTATGCAGGTACAGAGCATCCTCATGCAGCACAATCACCAACAACCATTACACTTTAATTAAAGGAAGAAAGAAATGTCAGTTACTAACACTTCAGGAAGAAGAAAAACTGCTGTTGCACGCATCTATTTAAAAGAAGGCAACGGCACAATTACCGTAAACGGTAAAGACCATAAAGTATATTTCCCAACATTGCCTTTACAATACATTGTAAACCAGTCATTCGAAGTTTCTGAATTGACAGGTCAGTATGATGTAAACGTAAATGTAGCCGGTGGTGGTATCAAAGGTCAGGCAGAAGCAGTTCGTTTAGCTATCGCTAAAGCTATTGTGGAATTGGATGCTGAGAAAAAACCAGCATTACGCGCTAAAGGGTTAATGACCCGTGATATGCGTATGGTTGAACGTAAGAAACCAGGACGTAAGAAAGCACGTAAGAAATTCCAATTCAGTAAACGTTAATCTTAAGGAGACAAACACAATGGCAAGAACTACATATCAAGACTTATTGGATGCAGGTGTACACTTCGGTCACCTTACCCGTAAATGGAACCCAAAAATGGCGCCTTACATTTTCATGGAGCGCAATGGAATCCACATTATAGATTTAAACAAAACTTTAACTAAAACTGAAGAAGCTGCTTCAGCAATCAAACAGATCGTTAAATCTGGTCGTAAGATTCTTTTCGTAGCTACTAAGAAACAAGCTAAAGAAATCGTTGCTGATCAAGCAAAAAAAGTAAACATGCCTTTCGTAACTGAGCGTTGGTTAGGTGGTATGTTAACTAACTTTGCTACTGTTCGCAAGTCAATCAAAAAGATGTCTAACATCGATAAAATGACTAAAGATGGTACTTATTCGATCCTTTCTAAGAAAGAGCGTTTAATGATCCAACGTGAGCGTATTAAATTGGAAAGCTTATTAGGTGGTATCGCGGATCTAAACCGTTTACCAGCTGCGATCTTTTTAATTGACGTTAAAAAAGAGCACATCGCTGTTAGCGAAGCGTTGAAATTAAACATTCCAACATTTGCAATGGTTGATACTAACTCTGATCCTTCTAACATCGATTTCCCGATTCCTGCGAATGATGATGCTACTAAATCTATCTCTTTAATCACTGATGTAATCATCAAAGCGATCGAAGAAGGTTTAGATGAGCGCAAACGTGAGAAAGACGAAGAAACTGAAAAAGAAGCTGTAGCTGCTAAAGCTGCTGCTGATGCTCCTGAAGCTGCTGCTCCTGGTGCAAGAAGAAAGAAAGTGAATGCTGATACTGAAGAAGGTACTAGCGAAGAAGCTTAAATAATATAATATGGGTTGTACGTTGGGTGTTGCAGGTTTTACTTACAACAAACACTGTACAACCCATAATTTTTTAATAAAAACTTAAAAAAAGAAATAAGATGTCTACAGTACAAATTTCTGCAGCAGATGTAAACAAATTACGCCAACAAACCGGTGCCGGTATGATGGATTGCAAAAAAGCATTAATCGAAGCTAACGGTGATTTCGAAGCAGCGGTTGATTACTTACGTAAAAAAGGTGCTAAAGTAGCAGCTTCACGTCAGGATCGTGATTCTAACGAAGGAGTTGTAATCGCTAAAGCTACAGCAGACGGTAAACGTGGTGTTGTTGTTGAATTAAACTGCGAAACTGACTTCGTTGCTAAAAATGCTGATTTCGTAGCTTTAGCTAACAAATTCACTGATCTTGCTATTGATAAAAACCCTGCTTCATTAGAAGAGCTTTTATCTTTAGAAATTGATGGTCAGAAAGTTTCTGATATCATCATCGAAAACACTGGTAAAATCGGTGAGAAAATCGGTATCTCTAAATTCGAAACTGTTTCAGGTGAAAAAGTTGTTCCTTACATCCACGGTAACTACCGTTTAGGTGTATTGGTTGCTTTAAACCAGGATGTTGCTGGTGTTGATGAGGCTGGTAAAGATGTAGCTATGCAAATCGCTGCAATGAATCCGGTAGCTTTAGATAAAGCTGATGTAGATTCAACTACCATCGAGCGTGAAACTGAAATCGCTAAAGAACAAATCCGTGCTGAAGGTAAACCTGAAGAAATGGTAGAAAAAATTGCTGCTGGTAAATTGAACAAATTCTACAAAGACAGTACTTTATTAAACCAGGAATTCGTTAAAGATTCTTCTAAAGACGTTCGTAAATTCTTAAATGATACTGCTAACGGTTTAACTGTTACTTCATTCAAGCGTGTACAATTAGGAGCTTAATCCTTCTTTTATCATATAAAATAGGGTGTCCAAAAGGCACCCTATTTTTTTGTGCCTGATTTTTCGGGGAGTTGAGCTTTGGAAATTCTTTTTCCGGCGATTTGCCCAGGTGCTATGGATGGATTAGGGCTAATTCTGTGTTTTGTATACGCCCTCTCTATGTAGGGATAGGAATTCAACGCTGTTGCTAATTCTTTTTTAAGTTTAAAAACAGCAGCAATAGCAGTGAAACGCTGAGTAAGATTCCTGTAAACTGATGAAATAGCGCAAAAGCCTGGTAATGCGTGCCTATACTATTAAGTAAGGCCATGACTCCCGAAATGACCTGAACGCCAACAAGAAGAACCGGAGATAACCGTATATAAGAGAGTAAAGAGTTGATTTTCCAGGAAACACTTCTAAAATAAAGCACAAGGATGAGCAGACAAATGGTATAGGCCAGAAAACGATGGATAAATTGAATGGCGAATAAATTCCCTGTTAAATAGGAGAGGGTAATTTGTTGGGTGTATAATCCTGGGGGAATGACAAATCCGTTCATATCAGGCCAGGTTGGTGCAGCGAGTGCCGCGCGGGTACCTGCCATGAACGCACCATAAATGAGTTGTATAAAAACTAGGCAGAGGATGATGAGGTTTAATTTGCTAAACCTCAGCCGATGTCTCATTTTAACCTGGTTAAGGCTTAACGAAAAGGCAAGCCAAAGCGTATAGCACAATAGAATTACGGCCGCTATAAAGTGTATGGCCAGTCTGATGTGACTTACACTGGTGTCGGTATCATTAAGTCCGCTTTGAACCATAAGCCATCCTATAACGGCCTGCAATAGTCCCAATAAAAACAATACAGAGATCAGAGACAATAGTTTGAGGTTCATTTTTCTTTTGATGAGGAAATAAAGGAATGGAAAAATGAAGGCCAGTCCAATAAAACGCGCCCAATTCCGGTGAAGCCACTCCCAGAAGTAAATGGATTTGTAATCTTCAACTGAGAAATGAGGATTGACCACCTGGAACTGAGCAATCTGTTTATACTTGCCAAAACTTAGTTGCCAGTCGTTTTCATTTAATGGAGGAAGAAAGCCCATCAGTGGTTTCCATTCTGTAATGGATAATCCGGAACCACTCAGTCTGGTGATTCCACCGAGCAGAATCTGTATAAGGATCGTAAATGCACCAAAGTATAACCATATCGCAATGGCTCTGTTGGGATTAGCCTTCATATATCACTCCTGAGCTTTGGGTTTCATTTAATTCAATCCTGATTAAGCCGGGAAATATGGGTTTTACTCTATTCCATAGCCATATGCTGAGTTGTTCGCTCGTTGGGTTTTCTAATCCGGGAATATCATTGAGGACTTTGTGGTCAAGCATTTCAATTAGGGGGCGAATCCCATTCTTTAAATCGGTATAATCTATGACCCAGCCCGAGTGTGGCTCCGGATCTCCGCTAATGAATACTTTAAGTGTATAGGTGTGTCCATGCATTCCGCCACATTTGTGCCCGATAGGAACAAGGGGTAAATAATGTGCAGAATCAAAACTGAAAGTTTTATAGATAATCATTTGAAGTATATAATGATCAAATCTCCGGTTTGAGGCCAGGATAATAAATGATGATGGTCATTATTTGAAATAATAAGGGGGGACATCTGCTGCCGATGAAGAGCTAAGCTCTGGTTTGTCTTGTGTGATCGCAGTTTTTGTTCTGTTCTTTGCGGTCTTTGAACTGTTTTTTTGAAGATTTTGAGTTTATATGCGCTTGATTTGGCCGGGATTCGGTTTTAAATGGCGCTTGGTACGAAGATTTTTTACTGCTGATCTGGAGTATTGGCTCTATATATACTTGTTGTTGCAGTGTTCTGTGACCTGATTTTGTGGGTTCTTTTCATTGATTTGGCCTTGGTGTATATTTTACGTTAAGTATGGATGAAGTTTTTGTGCTTGTAAATCATGCAGTTAGGGGTGTGATACAATTATAATGGTAAGATTGTTTTGAGAACGGTTAAATTTTCCTACTTTTGCATCCCGCTTCGGAGGAAGAGAAACAGTGAGATAGGATAAAGAGAGAAGGATTTGAAAGATTGCAGTAGAGATAAGTCAGACGTTGTTTTGGCGGTTTAAAGACCAAAAAAAACAAAATAAAAAAGTTTCAAAAAAAGCTTGACAATAACAAAAAGATTTCTACCTTTGCAGTCCCAACAAAAACGGGAGTTACCAAACGGAGTTTAGTAACAGAAACAAAAGACTGAAACGATCAGCGATTCGAAACTGAAACCAGGAACA
>NZ_FQUQ01000004.1 GCF_900129215.1 Pedobacter caeni
GTCATTGGGTTATCGCCAACGATATTGATTCCTTCGGAATATTTCACAATATATCCGTCTTCAAAATGAACTTCCTTCATCTTGGCATCTTCTTCTGATTTTTTGATCAGTAAAGTACCGGTTAAAGGTTTGTACTGGTTGTTTACCATCGCTTCGATGACAGAGGTATCTTCAGTTGATTCGATCTCAATATCGATCGTTCCACCATACACTCCGGAAGAAGGTCTTCCTTTTGCATCTACATCACGGTTTAGGGAATAGGCACAGTGAAGTACATCGTACTCCTTGCCCGAAAAGTCTAATCTTGCTTTGAAAGCCATAACTTTTGGTTTAAAGGTTGAAATTTAATTATCCAGAAATCAAGCCACAAAAAGTTTGCCATTTTTACGTCACAATAAATACAGTATACGTTAAGAAGAAAAACCCTCAGAACACGCATTCAGCAAGATTAGTTTTTAAATTAAAGCTAATTTATTCACCTGAGTAATCACTCAGGTGTAGGGATTAATAAACAAAGCTATCACCGCGCAAAAGGGCAAATAAAGAATAAAAAAAGCCAATTCCAGTTTGTCCGTTTCTTTTTTAAGACATAAAAACCAGGCAATGTCTCATTTAGAAAACGATTTACTAGCTAAACGAATTTTCCTTCCTGATGCATTGCTGAGAAAACCTCAGGGTGTATCTTTTTTTTCAAAGCGCTATCAATTACCTTTGCAGATATGAAAATCACATTCATCAGGCACTCAAAAGTTGATTTTAACTGGAAAACATTTTATGATTCAGAATCTTTTGATCTGGCCTGCAGGGATTATGATAACGCTCCTGTGCTCGTCTCAGGAAGTAAAGCGCTGAGCCAAAGAAGGACCTACATCAGTGGACTGAAAAGAGCTGAAGAAACTGCTCATGGTTTTCTGACCGGAGAAAAAGCGCTGATTAAGACTACATTATTAGATGAAATCCCGCTCCACTCCTTTACAAGTACAAAAGTGAAATTACCCACCTTATTCTGGATGATTGCCGGCAGGTTGCAGTGGTATTTTAATTCTTCCAGACAAGCAGAAAGCCGTAAGCGATCCAAAGTCCGGATCAATCAATTTCTTGACCTGCTGGAAGAGACCCAAATGGATTGTACCATTATTGGACATGGCTTTTATTTCACACAAATGACAGGCGAAATGAAGAAAAGAGGCATCATCGGAGCCACAAAAAAAAGACTGCGCAATGAGGAGTGCAGGATCTTTATTTCAAATTCCCTTCCGGACGCAGGTACAGGCCAATCTCCGCAATCGCAGGGTTAAGCCTGGAAGAAAGTATTTTCAACCTGATTTCTCTTGCTGTTACTTCAGGAAAACGCAACAAACGTTTATAACCAATTGTAGTTCCGTCAATGATTTTTTTCCAGGTTGCTCCGTCTTTATATTCCAGAACAAATTGTTCTACCCTTTGTCCGATCTGTAAATTCTCCTGAAGCAGTAACAGGTTAAACTTCCCGGCTTTATCCATTTTGAATTCCATGACCAGATCCTCTCCTTCTTTCTTTACGCTCTTCCAGTAGGAACTGTCTTTTCCATCCAGCAATACCGCGGTTTTACCGGCATTACTTCCTTTAAGCACCGCTGATTTCAACAGGTTATGCTCAAATGTTTCGTCCAGGTGTTTTCGGAATCCTTTTAAAGCATTCACATCGCTATCACTGATTAATCCTCTTTTATCAGGAGGAATATTCAGCAATAACACCCCGTTTCTACCTACTGAACTATAATAGATGTCCATCAATTTTTCCGGTGTTTTCACCTGAGTATCTTCTGCCGGATGATGGAACCATCCCGGACGGATAGACACATCGATTTCTGCAGGATACCAGACCAGGCTTTTTGCTTTGGCTATTTTGGCCCTGCTGCCCAGGTCATTTGCCATAAGGTCACGCGGGGCAAAGTCGGCATCTTTCTGAGAGTTTGCAGCAATGGCTTCAGGGATCATCTGATCAGCCGGAACAACACTCCACTCCGTCTCCCTTCCATATCCGGTTTCTGTACCTACCCATCTTACATCCGGGCCAGACACTGCAATTGTAGCCAAAGGTTGTAATTTACGGATCAGGTTGTACCATCGGCTATATTCATATACCTGTTTCTTTCCGGTTGGTCCTTCACCATTTGCACCATCAAACCAGACCTCATCAATCTGTCCGTATTGGGTAAGTAATTCTGTCAGCTGGTTGATGAAATAATCATTGTATTGCATGCTTCCGAAATAGGAAGAATTACGGTCCCAGGGCGACAGGTAAATCCCGAAGCCGATCCCAAATTCTTTACAGGCATCAGCAACCTCCTTTACAACATCCCCTTTCCCATTTTTCCATGGGCTGTTTTTAACCGAATGCTCAGTAAATTTACTTGGCCACAGACAGAAACCATCGTGATGTTTTGCAGTCAGGATAATTTGTTTAAAACCTCCCTCTTTACAAACCTTTACCCATTGACGGGCATCGAGGTCCTGAGGGTTAAATATTTTAGGATCTTCTGTGCCATCCCCCCACTCTTTATTGGTGAAGGTATTGATCCCAAAGTGAATAAAAGCCGTCAGCTCCAGTTGTTGCCACCTCAATTGTCGCGGAGAAGGAACCACATTTGCCGCTTTTCTGATGACATCTGCTTCCTTGTCTACCGGACTGATTTTTACATAATTTTTGTCCGTAAAAATCTGGGCTACTCCCTTTTGAGGAAAGCCAAGCACCATAGAACAACCAAAAATCAACATCATGCGATGGCAAACTTTGCCTTTTAAAAACTTTATCTCCATTTTCTGTATGGTATATGCACCTTAAATAAGCAAAATCATGCCCTATTCAAAGAAAGGCCGAATTTCATTTATAAAGTTCGCGTTAATTGCCAAAATGTTAAGCTTTTTTGGCATTCACCATAAGTTCAGCTGCTACCTCTCAAAGATATTGGTAAAACAAAACCGGCATCGATACTTAAGCTCAAAGGAAGAAAATGGCAGGAAGGCTAGTCAGAAAAAATAAAAACCCGGATCAGGATTTTTTTTGTTCTCTTTTGGAAAGTTCGGAACCAAAAACTTTATCCCACATATCAGAGGTTACCCCATAACCTTTGGTCGCATCATCATAATGATGTAACATATGGTGTTGTTTTAGTTTTTTCCAGAAAGGAGCTGTAAACTTTGCATGGTGCAACATATAATGCGTCATATCATAAACAAGATAGCCCAGTATAAATCCTCCGAAGAAACCATCCAGCATAGTTACCGGAACAAAGAGCTTATACAGAAAGAAAAAAGCAGTTGCCAAAGGAATGCTTGCAGATGGCGGCATCACCAGGCGATGCGCATCATTCGGATAATCATGGTGTACCCCATGAAAAATGAAATGTATCCTTTGCCCCCATTTTGATTTCGGGTAAAAATGAAATACAAAACGGTGCATCACATATTCAATTAATGTCCAGATAAAAAGCCCCAGTAAAATCTGTCCGATCGCAATCATCGGACTATTAATCACAAAGGATTGATAAAAGAAATATCCGATTACCGGAATGAAAACAATTAAGGGGACAAAATAAGGAACCTTAGACAGGCTCTCTAAAAATGTACTCTTAAACATTCTGACAGATTCAGACGAATTGGAGATATAATTCTTTTTCATTGGGACGAACTTTTACGAACGACAAACTTATGCAGGATTCATTAAAATTTAATTCACCATTAATAGTTATGAAATTATGATGACATTTTTAAAGATACAAAAAAAGTATTTCTTACGATATGGTAAGATTTCGCAACAACACAGGTCGTAATTTTGTGGTGTAATTAATAATTGAGATATGAAAAATGAAATTTTAGGTATTCACCACATCACTGCCATCGCAGGAAATGCTAAAAAGAATTATGATTTTTACACCCGGATACTGGGATTACGTTTGGTTAAAAAAACAGTTAATTTTGATGATCCGCATACTTACCATTTCTATTACGGGGATGAGCATGGAACTCCGGGGAGTATCTTGACCTTTTTTCCATGGGAAGGAATCGGAACCGGCAGAAGGGGTACAAAACAAGTTACAGAAATTGGTTACAGTGTACCCGCAGGAAGTCTTGATTTCTGGCAGAACAGGTTAGAGAAAAATAACGTCATCTATAATAAACCCGCATTAAAATTCGGAGAAAGGTATTTAACCTTCCTTGACCCTGATGGTTTAAAATTTGAATTAACAGAAGCAAAAACTCCGGACAGCAGACCTCAATGGGAAACCACCGAAGTCAGCAAGGAAAATGCAGTACATGGTTTCCACCACATCACCATTACCACCAATAAAATGGAAGCTACAGCAGCAATATTAACCCATGTATTGGGCTATCGTTTACAGGAAACAGAAGTGAACCGTTCCCGTTTCACTACCGATACTGTTGCCCATGCGGCAATCGTAGATCTGGTGGAAGCACCGGGAGAAGCAATCGGTCATGTTGCAGGCGGATCAGTACACCATGTGGCTTTCCGGGTAAAAGACGAGGAGACACTCATGTATTTCAGAGATAAAATTGTAGCAATGGGCTTAAATATTACGGAAAAGATAGACCGCAACTACTTCTATTCTCTATATTTCCGTGAGCCAGGAGGTGTACTTTTTGAACTGGCAACAGACAATCCGGGTTTCACCGTTGATGAATCTTTAGAAGAATTGGGTACCAACCTGAAATTACCTGCACAATACGAAAGTAACAGAACAGTAATTGAAGGCATTTTACCAAAATTAAGTTAATATGTATACACATCAGAAAAACATCATCACCGCTGGTGTTCCAATTGAAACTGCAGATAAAGCCATTGTCTTTTTACACGGACGAGGCGCTACGGCATCGGATATCATCAACTTAAACCAACATTTCAAAGTTGATGATGCGGCTTTATTTGCACCACAGGCGACCAACCACAGCTGGTATCCATACAGCTTTATGGCTCCCGAAAAGGAAAACCAACCTTCCTTAAATTCTGCCCTAACCTTGATTCAGGAGCTGGTTTCGGAGATTACTACAGGAGGTATTCCTTTGAGCAAGATCTATTTTGCAGGATTTTCTCAGGGAGCCTGTCTGACCTTGGAATACATTGCAAGGAATGCAGGTCAATATGGTGGAGCGATAGCCTTCACGGGTGGTCTGATTGGGGAAACCATTAACAGGGCAAATTATACAGGAGATTTTATGCAAACCCCTGTATTCATCAGCACCGGCAACCCGGACCCTCATGTTCCGGTCTCCAGAGTGGAAGAGAGCGCTGGTATCCTCAAAGAAATGAAAGCAGATGTACAGGTAAAAATTTACCCGGGAAGGGTACATACGATCGGTAAAGAAGAGATCGACCTTGCCCGGAAAATGGTATTTCATTTGTAAATTTAACAGCACAATAAAATTATGGCAAGCACAATATTACATAAAGCCAATACCCGTGGTCTTGCAGATCATGGCTGGTTAAAAAGCTATCAAACCTTTAGCTTCGGAGCAAACTACAATCCTGAACGCATACAGTTTGGTGCGTTAAGGGTTTTAAATGATGATGTTGTAGATGGAGGAATGGGTTTTGGAGAACATCCTCACGACAATATGGAGATCATCTCTATCGCACTGGAAGGATCCCTGCAGCATGAAGACAGCATGCACAATGTAGCTGTTATTGAACCTGGTGAGATACAGGTCATGAGTGCGGGGACAGGAATCTACCATAAAGAGTACAACAAAAATCCTGCTCAACCCGTAAAATTCCTTCAGATCTGGTTGTTTCCGAATCAAAGGAATGTGAGCCCGAGGTATCAGCAGGAACGGTATGACACCTTATTGAAACCGAATGAGTTCAGCCAGATTTTATCTCCGGAAAAGGACGACAGTGGTGTCTGGATTTATCAGGATGCCTGGTTTCATATCGGAAAATTTGAAGCAGGGATCAAACAGACACATCTGTTGAAAAACAAAGAGAATGGTATATATGTCTTTGTGATCAAAGGATCAGTAAACGTAAATGGGCAGCAATTGGATGAAAGAGATGGATACGGATTATGGGAAACCGGTTCAATTGATCTTGAAACCCTGACCGAAGCGGAGGTTTTATTAATGGAAGTTCCGATGAATTACTAGGCTTATGAAAAAGATAGAAATTTTGGTGGTGTGTTGTCATGAGGAAATCTCAGCAACCATGATCAGATTGATCAATAAAGAAGAAGAAATGCTGGGCACTGCAGTCGCTTCCCCGGAAGATGCAATGGCCAGCTTCTCTTCCAAAGCTTATGACCTGGTGCTTATCGGTGCTGGTTTAGCCCCGGAAGCAGAGCAACAACTGGAGGCTGAACTAAAAAAGCAGCAGCCCGGAATTCCTGTGGTTTATCATTTTGGAGGTGGAAGCGGTTTACTTTATACAGAGATCAAACAGGCATTACGCAAAAGCTAACCCTTCTGCCGGATCAGCAGGCAGCTCTGCCTCACCCGCTTGAGGTGCCGATAAACAAGGAGTAATGTTTTTTTATTGTATTATCTTGAGGTTTAGCATCTTTAAATGAGCGATTTTTTGTTATTTTGAGTGTTATTAATACACCTGGTTATCTTTATACAAATTCTACATGCCTGAAGAACAGAAAAACAACAACATATTATCCATCGATATAGGTGGAACGAGTATCAAAGCATGTATTTTAGACCCTAAGGGTGACCTGCTTTCTGAATTTAAAAAACTTCCCACTCCCAAAAACTCCAATCCGGAGGAAGTCATCAAGTCGATCAAAGAATTGGTGGCCACATTAGATCTGCCTTTCGAGAAAATTTCTATTGGATTTCCTGGTTATGTTAAATGTGGCGTGGTGCAGAGTGCGCCAAACCTGGCAAAAAACAAGTGGACAAATGTAGACCTTGCCCAACAGATCAGTGATACTTTTGGTAAGCCTGTCCGCCTGATCAATGATGCGGATCAGCAGGCACTGGGAATTGTAGCCGGAAAAGGCTTTGAGATCGTCTTTACAGTAGGAACCGGCTTCGGTACCGCACTGGTATTTGACGGAGACCTGCTTCCACATCTGGAGCTGGCACATCTTCCCATCACCAAAACCAAGGATTACGACGACTATCTGGGCAATAAAGCTTTTGAAAAACGCGGAAAGAAAGAATGGAATGAGCGCCTGGAACGCGTGATTGAAATCTATAAAACAGTATTTAACTACGATACCCTATATATAGGTGGTGGCAACTCCAAAGAGATTACTTTTCCATTAGACCATAACATCAAACTGGTTTCCAATAAAGACGGAATCAAGGGTGGTGCAAAATTATGGGACCTGGAAGAGAAGTTTCATGTATTCACCACACACCCAAAAAAATAAATAGCAGATAATGAACAAGTACACTTTAGGAATGATTGGCCTGGGCACAATGGGCCGCAATTTATTGCTTAATATGGCCGACCAAGGCTACTCAGTAACAGGTTATGACAAGAGTCAGGACATGTTAAAGAAGCTGGAAGAGGATGGAAAAGCACATCAATTGAAGGGTTTTGCAGTCCTTGAAGATTTCATCCAAAGCCTGGAATTACCAAGAAGAATCGTTCTTCTGGTTCCGGCAGGTCCGATTGTAGACAGTGTGATCCAGGAGCTTCTTCCTTTATTGGATAAAGGTGACCTGATCATTGACAGTGGAAACTCACATTTTACAGATACCACCAGAAGGTCACTGGAACTTGCTGATCAGGGCATCCACTTCTTTGGAATGGGCATCTCAGGTGGTGAAGAAGGGGCCAGATTCGGACCTAGTATGATGCCAGGTGGTGATAAAGCAGCTTATAATGCCGTAAAACCAATTCTTGAAGCGGTTTCCGCAAAAGTAAACGGCGATCCTTGTGTGGCTTATATTGGTCCCGGAGCTTCCGGACATTTTGTAAAAATGGTACACAACGGTATTGAATATAGCATGATGCAAATCCTTGCAGAAACTTATGACTTGTTGAAAAACAGCCTGGGTTACAACAATGAGCAGATTTATGCGGTATTTGAAAAATGGAACAACGGCCGTTTAAAATCATTTTTATTAGAAGTAACAAGAGATATTTTCAAGGTTAAAGATGAAAAATCAGGAGGTTACCTGATTGATGTGATCAAAGATCAGGCAAAATCCAAAGGAACCGGGAAATGGACTTCTCAGGTATCTATGGACCTTCAATTGCCGATCCCAACGATCAATGAGTCGGTAAGTGCAAGGGATCTTTCTAAATTCAAAGACCTGAGGGTAGCGCTT
Organism: Pedobacter caeni; assembly: GCF_900129215.1. Classification (GTDB taxonomy): domain Bacteria; phylum Bacteroidota; class Bacteroidia; order Sphingobacteriales; family Sphingobacteriaceae; genus Pedobacter; species Pedobacter caeni. The sequence continues at coordinate 8,284 of NZ_FQUQ01000004.1, forward strand.
GATAAAGCTTTACCTCATCCTCCGGTAAAAATCAACAATCCGGAAGAATTTATCGTTCATTTAGAGCAGGCGCTTTATTTTGCAATGATTACTTCTTATGCACAGGGTTTACATTTATTAACTCAGGCCTCTATAGAATATAAATATGAGCTGAACCTGCAGGAGATCTCTCAGATCTGGCGTGGCGGATGTATCATCAGGGCAGTATTGCTGGAAGATATTTATCAGGCTTATAAAAAACAACCACAGCTTCCACACCTTTATTCGGATGAAGGCATTCAGCAACAGTTGAAAGACATCATTCCGGGAACAAGAAATGTGGTCGTTACTGCAATTAACCATGGTATTGCCGTACCATGTTTCGCTTCTGCCCTTACCTATTATGATTCGTTAAGAACAGCAAATTCACCACTGAACTTAACACAGGCACAGCGTGACTTTTTTGGCGCTCATACTTTTGAACGCACAGACAGTGAAGGAATATTTCACGCTGACTGGAATTCAGATAATTTATAAATAACCCCAGTGAACTAAAGACACAAATTCACAACAATGAAAACAAGCATCAACCTCAATCCAACCATAATCGTCATTTTTGGTGGTACCGGTGATTTAAATTTGCGCAAACTTGCGCCTGCACTTTACAATCTATATTCTGATGGCTATATGCCGGCAAAATATGCGATCATTGGTACAGCCCGAAAGAAGCTTACTGATGATGACTTCAGAAAAACATTGATGGGAGGCGTAAACAGCTTCTCCAGATCCGGTAAGGTGAAGGAAGAAAAATGGAGCAAATTTGCAGAAAATATTCATTACAGCCCGGTTGATGTAGAAGCTCCGGAAACTTTTGGAGTTCTAAAAACCAATATTGAGAAGTATCAGAAAGAATTTGGTCCGGACACACAGATCCTGTACTACCTTGCGGTAGCACCTAACCTGTTTCCACTAATTGCCAAATGTCTTTCAGAATATAACCTGGCAGGGGAAGAAGACAATTGCAGAATTGTGATCGAGAAACCTTTTGGAAGAGATCTGGAAACTGCAAGAGAGCTAAACAGTATCCTGACCAGCATCTTTACAGAAAAACAGATCTATCGTATTGATCATTACCTTGGTAAAGAAACGGTTCAGAACATTATGGCTTTCCGTTTTGCCAACTCTTTCCTGGAGCCACTTTGGAACAGGACCTATATTGACCACGTACAGATTTCTGTAACGGAGCAATTGGGAGTGGGCGACAGAGGTGGTTACTATGAAGGCGCTGGTGCATTGAGAGATATGATCCAGAATCACCTGCTTCAACTGCTTTGTCTGATCGGAATGGAAACACCGATTAACTTCGATGCCGATGAGATCAGAAATAAAAAAGTAGATGTATTGAAAGCGATGCGCCCTTTCAGTCCGGAAGACATCAGGTTTAGTACAGTCCGCGGACAATATACCAAAGGATGGGTGGAAGGAAAAGAAGTACCAGGATACCGTCATGAGAATGGGGTGGATCCGGATTCAAATACCGAAACTTTTGCCGCAATTAAATTCTTTGTGGACAACTGGAGATGGCAGGGCATTCCTTTCTATGTGCGTACAGGAAAACGCTTATTCCAAACTTCGTCGTTGATTACCATTCAGTTTAAAGATGTGCCACATCAGGTTTTCCCTTCAGGAGTAACTGAACACTGGCAACAAAACAGGCTGATCATCAGCATCCAGCCGGAAATGAGTATCCGTTTACAGGTTCAGGCAAAAAGACCTGGATTGGACATGGTATTAAATCCGGTAGACATGGTTTTCGATTACAAAGGAACCTATACTGCTCAGGCACCAGAGGCTTACGAAACATTGTTACTGGATGTGATGACGGGTGATCAGACACAATTTATGCGTGCAGATCAGGTAGAAAGTGCATGGGAACTGCTGATGCCAATCGTGAATGCATGGGAAACCAAAAAATCATTGAGCTTCCCTAACTATACGGCTGATTCATGGGGACCGGAAGATGCGGAAGCCTTAATCGCAAGAGATGGCTTCCATTGGTTTACGTTACCATTGAATAAAGATTAAAAGAATAAATATCATTTTTAAGAGGCCAACCACTTGCATCCGCATGGCTGCTTGCGGTTGGCCTTTTGACAATAAAAACAATTAGCAATGAACTTATTGATTTATAAAACTCAGGAAGAATTACAGGAAGACCTTGTTGATTACATTGTGGCAATTGCCAATAAAGCAATTGAAGAGCAAGGCTGTTTCAACTTTGTATTAACCGGAGGAAATTCCCCGAAAGCCCTGTATCATTCCCTTGCAACCAGCTATAAGGACAAAATCGACTGGACAAAAGTATATTTCTTCTTTGGGGATGAGCGGAATGTGATGCCAACTCATGAGAGTTATAACGGCCTGATGGCGAAAACGGCGATGCTTGACCTCTTGGAAATCCCTGAAAATCAGATTTTCTATGTGGACACCACTTTGGCTCCTGAAAAAGCAGCAATTGAGTATACAAAAGCAATAAACGCACATTTTAAAGGTGCAGACCTCAGCTTCGACCTGATCCTTTTAGGAATGGGTGATGATGCACATACGGCTTCATTATTCCCAGGCACCACAATTCTGAACAGTAAAGAAGTAGAAGTTGATTCTGTATTTGTAGAGAAGCTTTCTACTTATCGCATTAGTTTTACTGCCCCACTAATCAATAAAGCAAAAAACATTGCGTTCCTGGTTTTCGGAGAGAACAAGGCCGATGCAGTAAAACATGTCATTGAGGACAAGAAAAAGAACACTAAATTATACCCTACACAATTGATCGATCCGATTGATGGAAGTGTAACCTGGTTTTTAGATGATGCCGCAGCAGCATTGCTGGACAACTAAGATCCCGGCATAAATCCTGATTTCTCAGATCATGGATAGAAAAAAGGTATCCCATTTTCGGATACCTTTTTTCATATGAGCAGAATTTTATATTTGTTTTTTTTAACAGGAAAATCATGGTTGGATAACAATGAGGTTACATTGATTACAAAAAAAATTATTAAACATAAAATTATTTGGTATTTTTTGTAATATTGGCCTGCTATTGACTTCCTTCCTGCCAGCAAACCATTTTTTTTCTTTTACTAATTTCAATGTATCCTAACAGATTTATTCCGTTCGCATTTTTATGTCTTGCCCCTTCCCTTTATAGTCAGGCTCAGGAAGTTCCTGCTAAAAAACAGGAATTACCACAAAACTGGCACCTCCTTTCTCCTGCAAAATCAGGTTTCTATGGGGTATCCAACAACGAGGCTTATCAATTTCTTGACAGCCTCAACATCAAACCAACAAAGATTACCGTCGCAGTTATTGACGCAGATTTAAACGTCAACCATGAAGACTTGAAAGCCAGAGTATGGAAAAACCCTAAACCTGGCTCAAAAGGATATCCCAACGACCTCAACGGATGGAATTTCCTTGGCAATAAAGACGGAAGAAACCTCTTAAAAACAGGAACTGAAGCTTTCAGAGAATACAAACGATTGAGGCCACGTTTTGAAAAAGTACAAGCTTCTTCCCTTAAAACCGCAGCTGAACAACAGGAATATGCTTATTTCCTGAAGTTGCGCAAAGAAGTTAAAATTGGTGCCTATATAAAGTTTGGTGCTTACCTGCAACAAATATCCGATGCTTTTGTCGCTGTTGATTCCTTTGTCCGCGCTTCGAAACCGGCAAATGAGCCTCGCACTTCAGACATCCTGGCCTTAAAAATTGAAGATCCCAAATTAAGCGATGCCTACAAAATTGTACAGGGTAGTATGCTCAAATTCAAAGAAGAATCTTTATGGAAGGAGGCTCTGGCTGCTACGGTCAAAGAGTCTGAAGTTGCAAACGAAAGGATTAAGAGTCTGGATGACAAAGCAGTACCAAGAGATCTGATCGGAGATACTTATACCCTGAAAGACAAATATTATGGGAATGCCAATCTTTATGAAGCGGAAGTTTATCATGGAACTTTTGTTGCCGGCCTAATCGGGGCGGTGAGAAATAACGGGATTGGGATCGATGGAATTGCAGATTCTGTAGCCATAATGGGCGTAAGGGCAGTTCCAGACGGAGATGAGTACGACAAAGACGTTGCTCTGGCCATTCGTTATGCCGTAGACAATGGCGCTAAATTGATCAATATGAGTTTCGGCAAATACATTTCACCCAACAGTGAATGGGTAAATGATGCCGTTAAATACGCAGATAAAAAGGGTGTTCTGCTCTTTCATGCCGCTGGTAATGAAGGACTGAATGTGGACAGTGTGTCCATTTATCCTTCCGGTATGGAATCGGCGACAAAACGTGCAGCAAACCTGATCAGAGTAGGTGCTTCCGATGCTTCCGGAACCGCAGCCTCCATCAGTAATTATGGTGCTACCCAGGTAGATCTTTTCGCACCAGGCATCAACATCACCTCTACCGGTTTAAATAACGGTTATCAAACCGCCAATGGAACCAGCTTATCCACTCCTATCGTTACCGGGGTTGCTGCATTGATCTGGTCGTATTTTCCGAAACTATCCGCCCGGGAGGTGAGGAGAATTATTCTTGCTTCTGTCACTTCCTTAAAGGACAATGTTGGTCCTGTTCCCGGAAAAGGAAAAAGACAGGTATCCTTTGGACAGCTTTCGGTAACCGGTGGTATTGTGAATGCTTATCAAGCTGTAAAGATGGCTCAGAAAAGCAGTCAGTCTAAAAAATAAAATCTTGCTTAAAAATTTTACGGAGCCTCATTTAAGGGGGTAAATTGTTATGAATAAACTTAGGTTATCCATCCTGGCCTGCTTGCTTGCCGGCCGGCTTAGTGCGCAGACAGCAGTTCTGGAACTTGCAGAAAAATACAGCGGTGATCAGCTGGGTAAATATGTAAAAAGCGGGTCTGTAAGTCTCAATTGGGTTGATAAAAGTGCCGTTTTCTATTATACAGACAGTTCCGGTCCAGTTCCTGTGTGTTACCTCGGTGATGCAAAAAAAGGCAGTTTGAAACCACTTTACGACACCCGCGATCTTGCAAAGGAACTCAGCAAAATCAGGGGCGAAAATACAGACCCCAAAGAGCTGTCTTTCTACAACCTGGAGATCAATCCTAAAAATCCCGAAAACTTCAATTTTCTATATAAAGGCAAACGTTACCAATACCTGGCTAAAGGCAGGTCAGCCAAAGAGATTCCCAAGATTAGCCCTCCACAAAATACAGCTGCGGCCGGAAGAGCAGAATACTGGAAAAAGTTTTCCCCGGATAGCAACTGGTTCACCTACGGTTATCAACACAACGTTTATCTGCAGAAACGCAGCACAGATACAGCTTTGCGTTTAACTCTGGATGGCGCGCCTTATTATTCCTTTACCTCTTCCAATAGTGCCATTACCGACGATAAGAAAAGCAGTCCTTCTGTTTACTGGTTTAAGGGCAGCAACAAATTTTTCGCCTTGCGGGAAGACAAGAGAAGGGTTCAGGAGATGAGCATCATCAATAGTCTGGCCACCCCCCGTCCTCAGGTCAACACCTATAAATTCCCTATGCCGGGAGATAAAGAAGTGGTGCAATACGAATTGTTTCTATTCGATGCTGCTGCAGGTAAAGCAACAAAGCTGGACATCTCAAAATACCCGGATCAAAAGATCATCATGCAATCCACCATCACTAACGGCCGCACAATGCTTCATGGTGGTGGGCTTAGCGAGAATGAGCGTTATGTTTACTTTTTGCGGAGAAGCAGAACCAACGAACAAATGGACCTATGCCGTTTAGATAGCGAAACAGGTAAAGTGACTGAGCTCATTACCGAGACTTCCAAACCGCATTTTAATGACCAGTTGTTTAACTGTCGGATTCTAAACAATGGAAACGATATCCTCTGGTGGTCGGAAAGAACCGGATATGGACAATACTACCTCTACGACCGCAATGGAAAACTGAAGAACGCCATCACTTCCGGAAAGTTTGTAAGCGGAGAAATCCTCAAAATAGATACTGCCGGGCGCAGTCTTATATTTGAAGGATATGGACGGGAAAAAGGCATAGATCCTTATTACCGTATGTTTTACAAAGTAAAATTTGACGGTAGTGATTTCCGCCTGCTTAGTCCTGGAAACGGGCATCATGACATCAGTCTTTCTTCCAATGCGCAATACTTAACAGACACCTATTCCAGGATGGACCAACCGGCTGTTACTGTACTGAGGGACATGAAAGGTAGGCAACTGATGGAGCTGGCTAAAGAAGACATTTCAGCGCTTTTAAAAACAGGATGGAAGAAACCTGAATTGCTGAAAGTAAAAGCTGCAGATGGTATAACCGATCTTTACGGGGTCATTTACAAGCCCTTTAACCTCGATACCAATAAGAAATATCCCATTATCACCAATGTTTATCCTGGTCCGCAGGAAGACTTTATCCCCAGAAAATTCACCTTGGATGACAACTATAACCAGTCGCTCGCACAGATGGGTTTTATCGTGATCAATGTTGGGTACAGAGGCAGCAGTCCACTGAGGGGCCGTGACTTCTATACTTTCGGTTATGGCAACCTGAGGGATTACGCGCTTGCAGATGATAAGTATGTGATTGAAAACCTGGCGAAAACACATGCTTATATCGATCTGAATAAAGTAGGTATTTATGGCCATTCAGGAGGAGGTTTTATGACCGCAACCGCTATACTTACCTATCCTGATTTCTACAAAGTTGCTGTTGCTGCTTCAGGAAATTACGACAGCAATATTTACACCCAATGGTGGGGAGAAACCTATCATGGCGTATGGCAACAAAAAGATGGATTTGAAAGCAATATCCCCGTTACTGCTGCTCTGGCAGGAAACCTCAAAGGCAAGCTCTTTCTGATCACTGGCGATGTGGACAAGAATGTTCATCCGGCCAATACTTTCAGACTTGCAGACGCATTGATCAAAAAGAACAAGCGCTTTGACATGATGGTCCTTCCCGGAAAAGACCATGGCCTTGGGGATAAATACTATACCAATCTTATCCGTTATTATTTTCTTGAAAACCTTTTGAAGATCAAAAATGACGACACCGACATCGTATCACACCAATAAACTAAACACATATATGGATAAAAAATCTACGCTAAAGCACTTACCTATGCTGAGCATTACGGTTTTTACAGGGTTGCTGCTCAGCATGCCCTGTACGAACCTGAAAGCACAGCAGGTAAAAAAGACAGACACAGGTAGTGTCTCTATTCCGGTGATTACGATCAGCGGACAGGTCAGGGATGAACACGGGAATCCCCTTCCCGGTGCGTCTGTACTGGCCAAAGAAATCCGTAAGGGAACCATGACCGACGTTAACGGCCATTTTTCCATGATGGTTAACAAGGGGGCAACTTTACAAATCAGCTATGTGTCTATGGTCACACAGGTCATTAAAGTGGAGAAAAGCAGTGTGCTAAACATTGAATTGAAATCAACAGATGCCTCTCTCGGAGAAGTAGTGGTAACGGGTTATAACCAGACCACCACCCGCAGAACCACAGGTTCCATTGCAATTGTTGATGGCTCAGAGCTAAAAAACAAGCCCCTTCAAAATGTAGACAAACTGCTTCAGGGAAAAGTAGCCGGATTGGTGGTCACTTCTGTCAGCGGCCGGCCGGGAGAATCTTCCAGCATCCGCATACGCGGAACGAATACGCTTACCGGAAATGCAGAACCGCTATGGGTGGTAGATGGGGTTCCTTTGCAAAAGGACATTCCAAAGATCAGCTCCAGTCAGGTGAAGGCAAATGATTTCAATACCATTTTCTCCGGAGGTCTGGCAGGGATTAACCCGAATGACATTGCATCGATTACGGTATTAAAAGACGCTTCTGCTGCTGCAATTTACGGATCAAGAGCGGCAGGCGGAGTAATCGTGGTGACCACGAAAAGAGGAGTTTCGGGAAACATGCAAGTCTCCTACTCCACCAATGCTACGGTAAGCATGGCTCCGCAGCGTGACGCAGGCCTGATGAATTCCAGAGAGAAACTGGCCTGGGAACAGCAGTTATGGGACGATTTTTCGGCGCCCGGATTTGCAGCAAAAGGATATTATCCTTCGATCGGTTTGGTAGGGATGGTCCGTTCCGGAAAAGGCAAATATGCAGGCTTAAGTCCTGCACAGCAAGACCAGGTTATTCAGGATGCTGGAAATCATACCACAGACTGGTTCAATGAGCTTTTCAGTAATTCCTTTTCCCAAAGTCATTACCTTTCATTTTCCGGAGGTAATGATAAGAGCACTTATTATTTATCGACCGGCTATAGCAACAACAATGGCCTTGTTCAAAAAACAAGTGCCGATCGCTATAATGTGAATGCAAAGGTCAACCTGACCCCGAACAGCAAGCTTTCTATCGGTCTCATTACGGATCTTTCCTATCAAACGGCAAAGAGCCCCGGAGCTACGCTTGATCTTTTTAAATACGCTTATTTTGCCAATCCATACGAAAGACCGTACGACGCAGATGGGAGTTATAAATCCGATGAGACTTTTTTTAACCTGAAAGCAGTAAATGGAGGTGGATTTGACGTTTATACTCCTCCAAACGGGATCAATGTATTCCGTGAGATCAATGAGAGCAGCCAACTGGCAAAGAATTTTTCAGGAACAGTAACAATGGACCTTTCCTATAAATTCAATAATGACTTCAAGTTTGTAGGAATTGGTTCTTACTCCTATACGGACAATAGAAACGACAACATCAACGGGCGTTACACTTATAATGCTTTTAAAGACAGGCTTTACTTTGATGGGGTCTCTTCTAAAAGGACTTACGGCTCTATCACACAATCGAATGCCAATAACAGCAGTTACCTTTTACGTGGACAATTTCAGTACGACAAAACCATTGGCAACAAGCATAGCATCAGTGCCCTGGCAGGAACAGAGATCAGGAAACAGCAACTAAAAAGCGTTTTTGCTAAACGTTATGGCTATGATGAAATTACAGGAAATTCTTCTATGCCCGTAAAACCTAAACCAGAAAACACCAATGAGGTAGATTACAATGAACTCATTAACTACGCAAATATGGTGGATGGTCTTTCCGGTCAGACGATTTCTGATGAGGCTTTTGCTTCGTTCTATGGAGCGGTAGATTACGCTTATGACAGAAAATATATTGCCAGCTTCACTGCCCGAACGGATGGTTCCAACAACTTTGGAAGCAAACAGCAGTTTAACCCGGTGTGGTCTTTTGGTTTATCCTGGAATGCCGATCAGGAAACTTTCTTTGAAAGTCTGAAACCTGTATTGAGTTCTTTATCCTTAAAACTTGCTACCGGATACACTGGAAATATCAACAAAGGTGTATATCCTCAGCTCGTGATGGATTACATGAACAATTTCCGCAAAACTGAGGAAGAATATTACCGCATGGGACGTATCGCAAATGCCCCGAATCCGAACCTTCGATGGGAGAAAACACAGGATTTAAAAGGTGGGATCGATTTTGGATTCTTAAAGAACCGGATACGTGGTTCCATTGAAGCTTACTACCGCAAAAGCACGGATCTGGTTACTGAATTAAAAGTTCCTACGACGACAGGATTCTCTTCACAAAAATTCAATACCTCGGAAACTACCAATAAAGGTTTGGAATTCAGCCTGAGCACCTTAAATGTAAAAACTGCAAAATTTAGCTGGAGTACTTCCATCAATGCGGCATATAACATGAATACACTGACCAAATACACCAATCCAAACGGCACGCTTAATGTATCTGGCGGACAACAAGCTGTAGGCTACCCTATCGGCTCCATTTTTTCCGGAAAGGTGATCGGAATTGATCCGGAAACCGGGATCTACAAATACCAGTTACGTCCAGATGCCGCAATTACCGACCGCACCGGCTTAAGAAACGACAAGAATTACACTCATTATCTGGGCACTTCTATTGCTCCGCTTACGGGAGGATTCTCCACTACAGCGAGTTATAAAGATTTCTCTCTGAGTGTTAGCGGAAACTACTCTATTGGTGGAAAGATCATTGAGCAGATCGCCCCTATTCTATCCTCCAATGAACTTGACGGAATGACCAGGACTGAGGGACTGCCGACTTTCCAGAATGACCTGTACGTAAATCATGTTAATGTGCCTAAAGAATGGGCAAACAGATGGACTCCTTCCAATCCTATTACTTCCGGATACCCAAGGATAATCGATCCTTTTGCTGCTCCGCTTTTACTGGATATGAACAACCCTATTTTCGGCTCCACGACCAAGGCAAGCATGATGCAAAATGTTTCTTACCTGCGGATTGGTTCGGTTACCGCCAGTTACTCGATCCCCACTATTTTAGCGAAACGCATGAAACTACAGTCGCTGGGCTTTTCTATGTCTGTTACTAATTTATTCACCATTACCAACTATAAAGGAATTGATCCGGAGACTCCGGGAGCAGTATATCCGCTAACCAGGTCCGTTTCTTTTGGTTTAAACGTAGGCCTTTAATTCATCATTATGAAAAGAATTCATATCCTTATACTATTCGCCTTCCTGACTGTTTTTTCGGCATGTAAGCGCTTTCTGGACATCAAACCCAATGGCAAAACCATTCCTAAAACCGGAGAAGAATTTGCCGCTTTACTTCATTCCAGACTGAATGATCTGGACTATGGCTCTGGTTCCGGTTTGATTGGAAATGTCAGCACGGTTTCAGCTCTGGAATATTATTCAGACAACCTGGATGCCAATCTGACGCAATATCCCGGAGGTTCAAGTATTCCGGTTTACATAGGTGCTCATCTGAATAGCAAGCAAACCCGTTACTCAGAGTTGTACGCCATAATCAGAGACTGTAATATCATCATTGACAACCTCAAATCAAAAGGGACACCTGCCGACAATGATGTGATGGGTACTGCTTATGCCATTCGCGGATTTTCTTATTATTCGCTTTTGAGAGAGTTTTGCGAACCTTTTAGAGGAGATCAGCAAGTTGGACTGGCCCTGGTAACAGAGTTCAACATGGAAGAAAAACCACTACGCAGCACTTACGGACAAACAGTAGCCCTGATTGAAGATGACCTGAACAAATCCATCTCTTATAATGTGAAAGATAAGTTGTTCCGTTTTACAGCAGATGTAGCCAGGGCTTACCTTGCGAGGCTTCATTTCTGGACCAGGAACTGGGACAAAACCATTGTTCATGCCGCTGCGCTGCTGCAGGCTCACCCAATGCTGGATACCGCAGCTTATCATAAAATGATCCAGAGTAAAAATGCTCAGCAGGGGAATACCTTACTGCGCTCTTACATTTTTAGCGACGTTTCCTCAGATCTGGCCTATAAGAGCGAAATGGGAACGCTTAAATCCCGACCGGCATCAAAGGAATTTTTCGACTTATTTACAGAGAAAGAAAATGACATTAGGTTTCAACTCAGTTTCGGTCCAAAGCGGGTTAATGAGAAGAACTTTTTTGCCAATGTGCGGACGGATGAAATGTGCCTCATGTTGGCCGAAGCTTATGCCCATAAAGGGGATGAATCCAATGCCCTCAATTATTTGAATCAGATCCGTAGTAAAAGGATTGCCAAATATCAACCTTATACTATGGTAAACTTACCTGAAGTTAAAGCCGGTACTATTTCGCAAGATGCAAATGGCAAACCGCTTAGCCCATTGATTCAGGCCATTTTAAACGAGAGAAGAAAAGAACTATACGGTGAAGGAGACCGCTGGTTTGAACTGAAAAGAAATGGCTGCCCTTCTTTCTGGGTGGCAGCAAACGGAAGAAAATACACCACATTACCATACATGTACACTTTTCCTATTTCTGGGGTAGATGTACAAATTATCAACGGCCTGGAACAAAATCCAGGTTACTAAAATTAACGCAACTGATATGAAAAATAAATTTATCCTGGCAGTTTTTGCAGTGGTGATCATGACCACTTCTGCCTGTAAAAAAGACAACGAAATCCCTCCAAGACAGGAAGGCTATATCATCGAATATCTGGTTCCTCCCCCTACTTTTCTGACGGATAGCGAAAGGGCATTATTAGATGCGAAACGAGATGAATGGGATAATTCTTAACAAAAAAATGAATAAAGATATGCACAACAGGTTAACTGGATGGGGAGTGCTATTGCTCTCTCTTTTCCTCAGTGTTCTTACTTCATGTAGTAAGAAAGACAACAACTCACCGGTAATCAGCGTAGCATTTGAAAGTTTCTCTCATGGTATTCCCCCTTCGGGAGAAGTGATCATGAAGATTGTAGCCAGTGCTCCTGTACCTAATGAAACGATCATCCCTTTCAGCTTAATTGGAAGCGCTATGGTTGGAACAGACTATGAAATTAAAGCGACGTCTTTTGTTTTTGCTGCCGGAACGAATGTAGCAGAGGTAAAAGTGATCACGAAACCTTCATTTGATAAAACGAAATCTCTAAAGGTGACGCTTCGTGATATGCCTGCAGGAATAAAACCGGGGAATTTATTATTCACAGAAATTGGCATCGCGCTAAAAGATATATTGATATATAGCTTTGAATCTAAGAGTGTAACCATGACCGAATCCGCAGACATCAACCTGACCCTTCAAACTGGTGCAGGGACTTTTGTTGCGGAAAAAGAACTGAGAATTCCGGTTGAATTTATGGAGGGAACCACCGCTATTGAAGGCCGTAACTTCAGTTTTGATGGTCCTAAAGAGTTTGTCATTCCTGCGGGGAAATCAAAAGGAACAGTAAAATTGAAACTCATCAAACAGGAAGCTGGAAAAGATGTGATCATGATGAAACTTACAGGATTAAATCAATATTATGCAGCTGGCAACTTTGACAAGACCAAAATCACCATTTTTGGCGGTGCTTATGAAAAGCTCAAAGGCAGCTGGAAGTATAAAGGTTTTACCAACAGGGAATGGCTCGCTCAAAGCACAGAACACTTAAATGATTCACCTGCAGCACTTCCGGGAAAAAATACAGATAAAGACCTGTTGATTTTTGGAGACAATGGGATGAAAATAGAAATGACCGGAGATGTTAAGAATTACTTCAAAGATGCGACACTGCTCAATATGGGTGAAGTAACGGAAGTATTGCAGGAAACAGCAGGTTTTCCTTTAAGGGTAAAAATGATGCTGGTAAAGGTCTCTGCAATGAACGTTAATTTTTCTGCGACAAAATCTAAGATCCGACCAGGAGAACTGGGATTAAGGATTTTTAAAGAGGGTCCAAAAGAAATACTGGAAGTAACCATACGGGATTATGAACCTACAGATTTCCTTGCCAACACTTACAAGGAATATCAATCTTATGGAGATACACCTGTCATGAAAACGATGCCGATACGATATCATTTCGAAAGGGCAAATTAAGTACTCTGAGCGCAGCTGCACCATTCCGGTGCAGCTTTTTTTTGACCAATAAAATCTCTAACGTTCTTCTATAATTTGTAGTATTCCATTCCTTCCAATTTTAAACAGCCTCGCTTTGACTAGCTTTTTTTGATCAAAACCATGAACAAAATGAACAGATTTATTCCAAAAAGATAAAGAATATTGATTAGCAAGCTGTTGAAACTACAAATAGAAAGGAATCACTTTATTTCTAATAAAAACAGCCAAAAATAAGACTTTAAAAAATGAACAAGATGAACAGAAATTAAGCCCTGTTTGTGACCTAAGTTTGAGGTAACGAAAAACAAATAGTTGTCCTGCTCAGCCTGAGGGCATAAAACAGCTATAAATTCCTCTCTTGTTATGCTGCTCTTCAGACTAAAAAACATAAGTATCAGTTGTTTTTGTCTGCTACTGACTTTAGTGTTTGTGGTTGGAGGAGGAGATGTGGCAAAGGGGCAGAAGATGTATGCAACACAGAGCAGCCAAAGTGGAACAGGAACAATCACGGGTCTAGCAAATGTCAGAGGAGCAAGCACAACGACTCCACCTGCCGGATCGACTCCGGCCAATATTACCGTCACAGGAACTACCGGGGCACTGGGAGGATCTGCGGTTTCGGCGTATATCAATCTGCAATTCGCATCCAATGTTCCTTTAAATACAGTCGTATTTATCAAGGTCTCTGCGATTACGCTTCCTTCGATAGCAAGTTCTATTAGTGCAGCAGCCTACAACAACACAACCATAGCTGCAGGTTCGGCCTTTTATGAATTAGTAGCTGGAGACGGTACTCAATACATCGGTGTATATGCAACTGGAACCTTCAATACTGCCCGGCTTATTGTAACCGGTGGTGGTGGCGGACTTTTAGGCGCTCCCGCAGAAACCGCAAGTGCAAATGTATTTTACGCCTATTATAACACGTCAAATATCGCCGACTGCGGATTGTCTTTAGGGACCTCATGGTCTGGCAACGGAACTGTGAGTAACTCTTTGAATGCAATAGATGGCAACATGTCTACATTCTCTAATATTACCCCTTCGGTTCTCCTAAGCACAGTGGAACAAAGTTTTCATTTTTCAGGTCCATCCGTTACAAATGATGAGGTGAAAGCAACTCTTTCCATTCCACCTAGCGCATTGAGCCTCGGCTTACTTAGCAACATTGCAGTGAATGCTTATAATGGTAGCAGTACCACTCCCGTCTGGTCATCCAATCTTGGCGCGGTCTTAAGTCTTGATTTGCTGGGTCTTTTCAACACTGGAGCGCCAATTACGGTTTCGGTTAAGCCCACATTACCTTTTGACCGGCTTTCTATCAATTACGCCGCAGTATTAGGTCTTTTAGTTACCCTACGTGTACATGAAGTTCAAAGGACAACTGCCAGTCCGGTGTTTACTGTACAAAATCTGACCATATGTGCGAATAATACAGCTACATTAATTGCAACGGCACCTGCAGGCAACGTAACCAAGTGGTATGATGCAGCAGGAACACTTCTTTTTACTGGAAACAGCTTTACTACCCCTGCACTAAGTACAACAACAACCTATTACGCTGCCACAGCAAAAAATAGTTGCAGCGGGGAATCACTGAGGTTGCCAGCTGTAGTCACAGTTAATCCTTTACCAACAGTAGCCGCCATTACCGGAACAACCACCCTTTGCGTAGGCAGTACTACGCCATTAGCTAACGCCACCGCCGGAGGTACATGGGGTACAAGTGATCCACTAAAAGCAACAGTTTCTACCAGTGGTGTAGTTTCGGCTATTGCTTCGGGAACTGTGACGATTACATATACTGTTACGGGAGCCAATGGTTGCACCAACACTGCTTCAGCTTTGGTTACTATTAATGCGCTCCCTGTTGTCCCGTCTATTACTGGTACAACGACTCTTTGTATGGGTGGCAACACCACTTTAAGCAATGCAACTCCCGGAGGAACATGGGTTACCAGCGATCCTCTAAAAGCCACCGTTTCTGCAGGTGGAGTAGTTTCAGGTATAGCGATTGGAACAGCAACGATTACTTACACAGTTACCGGAGCTAACGGATGTGTGAATAGCGCTTCAACACCAGTCACCATTAATTTACAACCGTCCCTCCCAGCAATCAGTGCAAGGTCCATTTGTCTGGGACAAACGGTTAACCTGAGCACTTTAAATCCTGCTGATGCAAACGGAAGTACTGCAGGCAGCTATGTATGGTCTGCTACTGCGGGCGGGACAGCCCTACCTTCAACCACCGTGACTCCTCCACTTGGAAATACCACCTACTATGTAAGATATACCATAAACGGTTGCTTTAGCGACAGCAATGTGCTCGTTGTTGTTCACCCTAAACCTCCAACTCCACACGTCACTTTAAATTTAAATTAACCTATATAAACTCTTAAACTTTAAAATTATGAAAACGAAATTCACAAACTTAAGATTAATCGCAGTAGCATTCTTCTTATTCGCATTGCCATTCAGTGTACTTGCTGACTCTTACCCATTATACCTTTGTGGTGGTGCTACAGCCAATTTAAAGCCAGATGCAACAGTTGAAGCAGGGCTTGTTGTTGGCGACCAGGTGGTTTGGCAGGAATGGAGTACAGCAGATGCTCCTATGGGCTCAGCAACACCGCTTTCGGTAACTGTTGCAGGTACTGCTCCTGTATTTACCGTAAGTAATGCATTAAGCACAGGAGAACACCGCTTTAAAGTTTTCATTATTTCGGCTTCACCAAACACCTGTTCGGGGGATGTGTCGCCTGCATTCAGTCTTTATGTCTTGCCGGAAGCAACATTAGCTCTTGGAGCACCATCAAATGCCAGTTTCTGTCAGGGCGCCTCTAACCCAACCACTCAGTCTTCTGTCATCCCTGCAAACGCAACTGCTATCGCTCCTGCACTTACAGATGTAAGTTATGCTTATACCTGGACTGCAACAAAAGGTGGTGTGGCTGTTGGTGATGTAAGTACCATTGGTGTGGCTTCAGGAAATACCTTCACACTAAACAATACTGCCGGAGCCGGAGCATACATATTCACAGCATCGATTAAATATGTGGTTGCTGCCGGAGTCTTAAAATCAGGGGATACAAATGGATGTGTTAAAACATCAGCACCTTCATCAACCATCACGGTTACGCCTAAACCAGCTACACCAACAATCTTGATTGCGCCATAATTACTTATAACTATTTAAATGTTTAACAGGAAAAAAGGTTTTGTGTCAGGTATGCTGTTGCTCAGTGCAACGGCATGCTTTGCGCAATCTAATGCTCCGCCTACAGCGAATATCCCGAATGGTTCTTCGCTAAAATTGCGGGCAAGTTCTGTTAATGCAAATACTTACCAATGGATCAGAGATGATGTAGCTATTCCAAACGCCACTCAGGAAGAGTATGTCGCCTTCTTGCCGGGTACTTATACCGTTATTTCGTTCAATACTGAGGGCTGTGCCTCCGATATATCACAGCCTTTAATCCTGACTGCTGGTCCTGTTACCTCGGTCAGCGCTGATGTGATGATAAAAAAACAGTCAGAATCAAAAGCCGTAAGCATCAGTAATACCTTTGAATACAACATTCAGATCAAAAACAATGGAGCAGGCACGGCTAGTATGATTAAGGTTCTGGATGTTCTTCCAAAGGAATTGAGTATGGAAGAACTCGGCCGGCCGACACTTGGGTTCGCCGATTACAGTTTGGGTAGTAAAACTGTGGTATGGGAAATTGCAAAGCTGGAAAACGGGCAGACTGCAGATCTTAAGATCAAAGTCAAAGCCCTGAATCCGGGGATGATCAGCAATACC
Organism: Pedobacter caeni; assembly: GCF_900129215.1. GTDB lineage: Bacteria > Bacteroidota > Bacteroidia > Sphingobacteriales > Sphingobacteriaceae > Pedobacter > Pedobacter caeni. The sequence goes on from NZ_FQUQ01000004.1 coordinate 25,460, forward strand.
GCTACAGTAAGCGCCAAAGAAGAAGATCCAAATCTCGCCAACAACACCTCTACAGATGTTAAATCTGTTGCCAATCTCGCTATTCCCAATGTATTTACACCAAATGGAGATGGGCGTAATGATACATTTACGATCCCCGGACTGGAACTGTACGAAGCCAATGAGCTGACTTTCTTTAACCGTTGGGGATCTACTGTGTATGATAAAAAAGGATATAAGAATGATTGGGATGGTAGTCAGCTAAATGAAGGCACCTATTTCTACTTATTAAAAATCAAGATTGCTTCCAATAAATGGGAGGTTTATAAAGGTTTCATTACGATCATCCGTTGATGACCAGCTCATTCATTAATACATAAAAAATCCGGCTGCAAAGCGCCGGATTCTATATTCTTATTCTATTTAAAAACCTGTATTCTGACTCAGGTTTGGATTCAATGTTCTTTCTGTTTCCGGAACCGGCATCAGGAGATACTTATCATCCAGCACAATGTTATGTAATTTCAGCTGTTGCTGTTTCATTCTTCCCAGCCTTAGCAAATCATACCTTCTTTGCCCCTCTGCCGCAAATTCCCAACCTCTTTCGTCTACAAGGGCGGTAATAAACTCTTCCTTACCAGGAGTAGTGACCATGCTCAAAGGCAATAATCCTGCCCTGTTTCTAACCGCATTGATGCCATTAAATTTATTGAGATCAGCGCTGTTGATCTGGTTCATGGCCTCCGACTGCATCAGCAAAACATCTGCATAACGCAGGATCACCCAATTGTTTCTCGCACTGTTTCCCTGTCTGGAAGGATCGGTGAATTTGAGGTAATAAAAGTTAGCCGTATTGGGTACTGCCCCTATTGTAGCAGCTTTTCTAAGGTCTGTTGCTGCATAAGATAAGGCAAAAGCATTTTCTACGTAAAACGCTTCATTCCCATCAAAAGGTGCAACAGCCTTTGGCAAATGCATTCTTGGCGTAATCGTTCCAACGCTTGGTGCCAGACCAAACTGAACGGTAAAAATCTCCTCTTTATTGGCGGCTTTTTTATCCGGATTAAACACATCCGCAAAAGGCAATAAGGTGTATACTGCGGGACTTACCGCAATGACCCTATTACAAGCCGTCAGCGCATCCTGATAATCCGTAGCAACTGCCGCAGCACCGGATGCCCTGGTTAAATAGACTTTAGCCAGTAAAGCACTTGCCGCTCCACTGGAAACCCTTCCTTTGGAAGCCGCAGGAATCTTATCTTCGGTCACACAGTTTGCTTCCGCAAACTTTAAGTCCAGCACAATCTGGTCATAGACTGATTTAAGCGGACTCCTTGAAGGTCTTAAATCATCCGTTCCTTCGGTTGCTTTCAGCAAAAGAGGCACTTCACCAAAGCTCCTTACCAAATCAAAATAGGCCAGGGCACGCAGGAACCTGGCATTGCCAAGGAGGTTATTTTTTGCGGCTTCAGCGATTGGGCCTCCTTCTACATTTCCGATCACATCGTTTGCCCGGTTGATCAGTACATAAGAATTGTTCCACCAGTTACTGATCTCTCCATTGGTAGAAGTATAGGTTTGGCTATACAATTCCGGCCGGTTGGTTTGTGGTAAGCCGACCTTCATCTGATCTCCCGTCAGGTCGTTTACTACCCAGACGGTCCGGCCATAGTATTGCTGCAACTGCATAATGCTGATCACTCCATTCAATGCCGCATTGGCATCTGCTTCCGTTTTATAAAACTTATCCTTGGAAATAAAATCATAAGGATCCTCCTGGAGAAATTTCTTACAGGATACGGTTGTCATTAAAACCATAACCGCTAATAATATCGTTATTTTCTTCATCGTCGTTTTCTTAATAAATGATCAATTAAAACCCAAATCTTACGCCTGCAGTATAAGTTTTCACCGTAGGGTAGGCATTGTAATCCGTATTCATGCTCAGGCCATTGCTCAATGCAAAGGAGTTAACTTCAGGATCATATCCACTGTATTTTGTGATCGTCAGCAAATTCGTTCCCGTTGCATACACATTAATGGATTTGATCGTTTTGCCCAGTACTTTACCAATAGGAATATTGTAAGACAGCGATACGGTTTTCAGGCGAAGGAAACTGCCATTCTCTACCACATCACTTGTGATTCCCGTTCTTCTGCGCAAGGTGCTGTTCGCTTTTGGAATAGTATTGCTGGTATTCGGGCCGGTCCAACGGTCATTTACACTCGCCAGTTTATTGGTGGTAAAATCACCGGATTCCATTTCATAGCGGTTTAAGTTGAGCACTTCCGCTCCCTGAACACCTTGAATGAACACATTCAGGTTTAGCCTTCCATAGCTGAAATTGTTGGTGATTCCGTAGATAAAATCAGGTTGAGCATGGCCAATAATCTCCCGGTCTTTGGCATCGATCACTTTGTCGTTGGTCAGGTCTGCATATCTCGGATCGCCCGGAAGCACGCCTTTAATTCCACTGGCATCGATCTCTGCCTGTGTTTGCCAGATCCCCAGGAAGCGGTAACCATAAAATGAGCCGATAGACTCCCCTACTCTCAGGACATTTGTTCCTCCTGTTCCTGAAGGGAAAAGACTGGAACTTGCATCACCCACGAAACGTTCTTTTTCTCCTGCCAGATCGGTCACCTTATTGCGGTTCATAGAGAAATTCAGGTTTGTGCTCCATTGGAAGGTTTTCCCGTTGATATTTTCGGTATTCAGCGCGATTTCAAAACCTTTATTGTCTACACCTCCGGCATTGAGCAGAATACTTCCAAACCCGGTACTACGCGGCACAGAGACATTCAACAAAAGGTCTTTGGTATGTTTACTATAATAATCGGCAGTTAAGGTGATTCTGTTTTTAAAGAGCGCCACATCCACTCCGATGTCAAAGGAAGAAGTGGATTCCCAGGCCAGGTTTGGATTGGGGATGTTATTTGGAGATACACCAACCACACGGCCATTCCCTAATGTCGCCCCATTGTTGAGGTAACGTGCCATGGATTGATATGGATCAATTTCCTGATTTCCGGAAACACCCAGACTTGCGCGAAGTTTTAAGTCGCTGATAAACGTTAAGGACTTCATAAAATCTTCTTCAATGACGCGCCAGGCAACTGCTCCTGAGGGGAAGTACCCCCATTTGTTATTCACTCCGAACTTAGAAGAACCGTCAGCACGCATGGTAAAGGTAAACAGGTATTTGTCCATCAGTCTGTAGTTCGCACGTCCGAAAAAGGAAGCCAGCGAATTTTTCACCCTTCCCGAGCCAGGAACCAGTACATTGGAACCAATTCCGATGTTATCCGGACCAAGCACATTGGTGAAGAAATTGGTGCTTGCCGCAAAGAAATCACTCGTATTAAATTCCTGCATACTGAAACCACCAACGATATTCAGCGCATGGTTTTTATTGATCTGTTTATCATAGGTCAGGGTATTTTCATTCACCCATCCCAGGTTATCTGAATACTCTTTTCTTGCAGATCCAAGGGTATTGCTTCCCAGAAACAAATCTGAAGGCACAAACATATTTCTCGTTTCGAGGTTAAAGTCTGTACCCAGGGTGGTCTTAAATTTCAATCCTTTAATGAGCTCATACTCCCCATAAAAGTTGACCAGGCCACGTATATTTTTGTATTGGTTCTTTGATTTTTCAGCATAGGCTACAGGATTACCCAAGGCAAAAGCATAACCCGTAGGGCCGTTCTGATAGGTATAATCACCATTGGTAAAAACAGGTACAGCAGGGTTTATCCTTAAGGCATCCAGTAATACGCCTCCTGCTGAACCGCCTCCGGTATTGACCAATGCTCTTTTATCGATCGCTCCGGTGAGCTGGGAAGTAAAACCGAAGTTCAGTTTCTCTCCAGCTTTTTTATCCAGGTTAAACCTTACTGAAGCTTTTTTGTAGCCGGAATTGAGGATGATGCCCTGCTGATCAAAATAGTTCATGCTCAGGTTGTATTTTGTTTCTGCTGTTCCTCCAATAAAGTTCAACTGGTAATTGCTGATCGGGGCAGTTCTGAACAGCTCGTCCTGCCAGTCTGTTCCTTTACCCAATGCAGCAATCTGTGCATCAGTATAAGGTAAAGCCTTTGCAGAACCAGGTGTTTCAATATTCGTAAGTCTTTGCGCATCATTAAGGTAATTTGCAAACTCAGTTGCATTCATCATTTCATAAGGGTTCCGGACCTTCTGCAAGCCATAATAGGCTTCAAAATTAATGGCCGATTGCCCGGCTGCGCCTTTTTTGGTGGTCACGATGACTACCCCATTTGCACCCCTGCTACCATAAATGGCAATGGAAGAAGCATCTTTCAGGATGTCTATAGATTGAATGTCGTTAGGATTGAGCGAACTTAAATTTCCCGCTCCCGGAAAGCCATCAATTACAAATAGTGGTTCATTGCTGGAATTGATGGAGTTGGTACCACGGATTCTTAAACTTACTGTTCCTCCGGGTTGCGACTGTGTCTGGCTCACCTGTACACCGGCTGCCCGCCCCTGAATGATCTGATCCAGACGCGCAATAGGTACATTTTCTACACTCTTGGCGGAAATGGAAGAAACCGCACCGGTCAGGTCTTTCTTGCGTTGAGTACCATAACCCACCACAACTACTTCCTCTAACCTCGCATTTTCCTCTTCGAGGATCACATTAAGAGGTCCTGTTCCCGGTTTCAGTTCCTGGCTCTGAAAGCCGATGCTGCTAAAGACAAGCAGGTCGCCAGGCTTAGCAGCGATAGAAAATTTACCATCCGAATTGGTGGACGTTGCTATTGCGGAGTTCTTAACCCGTACAGAGACACCCGGTAAGGGGCTGTTTAGTTTATCTTTTACAACACCATTAACCGGCGTTGTTTGCGCAAATACGAAGGTACTGCAACAATAGAATAAAGCAATAAGAAGGGGGATTCTTTTCATCATATCAGATTTGGTTTAGTTAATTAACTTCTCAGGGAGAAGCGGTTAGGGGTATAACCGGAAACATTAAGCAGATGAGCTTTGCTGGGATTGATCCAGCGCAAGGCGATGCCTCTGGAAAAGGCAGGGGTTCATTGATTAAATATTCGGTCAGGCCTAAAGTAGGCAACAATGAACCCCTGAAGGGGTGAAATTCTTAAAGTAATGGGATGAAAATTATAAAATAAGTTAATAAACAAATCATTTGCTATCTTGTTGTTAAAGCATAAAGCCCGGCTGCCGGTTATGGAAACCAAAATGGATATACTTATCGCAGGAGGAGGATTGGCAGGATTAACCGCAGCCATTCATCTTTTAAAATCAGGATTCCCCGTTACACTTATCGAGAAAAATACTTATCCGCAGCACAAGGTATGTGGTGAATATATTTCCAATGAGGTGGTTCCTTACCTGGAATGGCTCGGTCTGGACATCAGCTCCCTCTCTCCTGCAAGAATAAACAGATTTCAGCTTTCCACGATAGCAGGGAAACAACTGGAAGCAGTGCTGCCATTGGGAGGATTCGGAATCAGCAGGTATGTACTGGATGCTTTTCTTTATGAGCATGCCCTGGAAAGGGGATGTCAGTTTATTTGTGAAACAGTAACAGACATCAGCTTTGCTCAGGAAGAGTTTCAGGTAAAACTGGGAAACAAACAGGTACTCCGGGCAAAGATTGTCATTGGTGCCTATGGAAAAAGAGATGCCCTGGATCAGAAATTATCCCGGAGTTTTATTCAAAGGAAGTCGCCATGGCTGGCCATAAAAGCGCATTACGAAGGTGCTTTCCCTGATGACCTGGTTGCACTCCATAATTTTGATGGTGGTTATTGTGGGGTATCTAAAGTGGAAAACAACCGGATCAACATCTGTTACCTGGTAGATTATGCTTCTTTTAAACGGTACAAAAGTATTCCCGAACACCGGATGCAGGTGCTTTACAAAAACGAGCATTTAAGGAAACTCTTTGAAAATTCCAGGATATTGTTTGAGGATCCGCTCGTGATCAGTCAGATTTCATTTGAGCGGAAAACTGCAGTCTGGAATAACATTTTAATGATTGGAGATACCGCAGGACTGATCCATCCGCTCTGTGGAAATGGGATGGCGATGGCAATCCATAGTGCCAAGATTTGCGCAGAATCGGTGATTGATTACCTGGAAGGAAGGACCATTTCCCGTCATAAGATGGAAAGCAATTATCAGAATTTATGGGAATTACATTTTAATAAGAGGCTTCGTGCCGGAAAAATAATCTCCGGAATTCTGAGGAAGAGGCAACTCTCTGACAAATTACTGCGTATATTAATGAAGTTACCTTCTTTATTACGCCTGCTGATTAAGCAAACCCATGGAAAACCTATAATGCCAACGTAATGGTCGACACTTCTCAACGTAGCAATGCTCCTGAGGTCATGGATGATTTTTCCATGGAAGGAGAAGTATTGAGGGATGCTTTGGATAAAATAGCGGGAATTAACAGATTGTTAGGTGGGAACAAGATCACCTTACAGGGGGTAAAACAGTTACTCAGCAGTGATGATGCTCAAAAAACAATCAGGATTCTTGATGTGGGTTGTGGCAATGGAGATATGCTGAGGACACTTGCTGGTTTTGCCCGTAAAAAGCATTTGACATTCCAGCTGACCGGTATAGATGCCAATGCATTTACCATCAGCCATGCCCGGCAGCTTTCGGAAAGTTACGAGAATATCGATTTTTTATGCGCAGATATCTTTGAGGAGATCCTTTTGGAAAAGGAATACGACCTGATCCTTTGTACCCTCACACTACATCATTTTAAAGATGAAGAGATTTTGAGGTTATTGAAGGGTTTTAAAGAAAAAGCCAGGCTGGGCATTGTGATCAATGATTTACAACGGAGCGCCCTTCCCTATTACCTGTTTATCGCTTTGTGTTTTGTGTTTCGGCTCAACAGCATGTCGAAAGAGGATGGCCTCGTTTCGATTTTAAGAGGGTTTAAAAAAGAGGATTTGCAAGGTTACTCCGATCAATTAAATTTTAAAAACACCAGTATCCGATGGAAATGGGCTTTCCGTTACCAATGGATTATTCCTTCAATATGAGTGTAAAAATCAAAACCGTAGCCAAATCTCTGCCTGAATACTCGAGAAGTACTCCGGAGATCCTTCCATTTCTGGACATCTGGCTCTCCGGGCAAGAGGACCGGCTGATCAGAAAAGCCAGGAAGATCTTCGAAAATGCAATGGTAGACCGAAGGTACTCGATCATGTCGCCGGAAGAAGTTTTCAGTAACATGTCTTTTGAGGAAAGGAATGACATTTACATCCGGGAAAGTATCCGGCTGGGGACCGATTGTTTAAAGCAGGCTTTAGAAAAAGCATCCTGGAAAGGAGAAGATCTGGATTACATCATTACGGTGAGTTGTACGGGGATGATGATTCCCTCGATGGATGCTTACATCATCAATAATTTAAGATTAAGACAAGACATTATCCGTTTGCCAGTCACCGAAATGGGCTGTGCTGCCGGGATTTCCGGATTGATTTATGCGAAGAACTTCTTACAGGCCAATCCTGGAAAACGTGCTGCTGTAATTGCGGTAGAATCGCCTACGGCAACATTTCAATTGAATGATTTCTCTATGGCCAACATTGTAAGTACCGCTATTTTTGGGGACGGGGCTGCTTGTGTGTTGCTCTCTTCTGCTCCTGAAGACGAAGGTCCCGAAATCGTTGCAGAAGAAATGTACCATTTCTATGATGCAGAGCAACTCATGGGTTTTCACATGGGCAATTCGGGTTTAGAAATGGTGTTAGACGTTGAGGTTCCGGAAGAGATTGAATTGCATTTCCCTAAGATCATCCATCCTTTCCTGGCCAAACATGGATTGAAAGTTTCGGAGATCAGTCATTTGATCTTTCATCCCGGAGGCAAAAAAATCATTCAGACGGTAGAAGCATTTTTTAACCAGTCGGGTCAGAACATCAATGAAACCAGGGAGGTCCTCCGGCAATATGGAAATATGTCCAGTGCAACGGTGTTCTATGTATTGATGCGTTACCTTGATTTAAACCCTAAGAAGGGGGACCTTGGATTGATGCTAAGCTTCGGACCTGGTTTTTCTGCACAGAGAATATTATTAAAATGGTAAATTAGCCGACTAATTTGAATAAAAAAATGAATAAAGAAGAGATACTCAGCCACTTACCATACACAAAACCTTTTTTGTTTGTTGATGAACTGGAGCACATCGATGAGAACGGGGTAAAAGGATATTATACTTTTTCAAAAGATCTTGATTTTTATAAAGGCCATTTCAAGGATCATCCGGTAACTCCGGGAGTGATTTTAACAGAAACCATGGCACAGATTGGTTTGGTTTGCCTGGGCATTTACTTAACTGCAACAGCAGCTGCCGGTGTTCCTGGACACGTAATGCTGACTTCCACAGCGATCGATTTCATGAAACCAGTTTTCCCCGGAGAAAAGGTAACCGTCACTGCAGAGAAGGTTTATTTCCGTTTTAAGAAGCTAAACTGTACTGTTCAGATGACAAATGAAGCAGGTGAAGTGGTTTGTAAAGGAACTATCGCGGGAATGGTAACCAATAAAATGAATGCCTAACAGGGTTGTCATAACGGGTATGGGTGTGGTTGCACCAAACGGAGTTGGTTTGAAACCATTTCTGGAAGCCATACAACTGGGCCGTTCAGGGATTGTGAAGGACGCTCAACTTGAGGCACTTCAGTTTTCCTGTCAGATTGCAGGGAAACCTGTACTTCCTGAAGCCTTGATTGCCCGTTATTTCTCGGAACTGGAATGGAGAAATTTCAACAGTTCCGGAATTCTTTATGGGGTAATTGCCGCTATGGATGCCTGGCAGGATGCCGGATTGTCTGTTGCAGCAACTGAAGAGCCCGATTGGGACAGTGGAACCATTTTTGGAACCGGCACTTCCGGAGTGGATAAATTCCGGGAAGCCATTTATAAGATTGATGAATTGCAGGCCAGGAAACTGGGCAGCACCGTAGTTGCACAGACCATGGCCAGCGGCATCAGTGCTTATATTGGTGGAAAGCTTGGGCTGGGAAACCAGGTGAGCACCAACTCTTCGGCTTGTACAACTGGCACAGAAAGCATTTTAATGGCTTATGAGCGCATCAAATCTGGTCAGGCGGTAAGAATGCTTGCCGGAAGTACCAGCGACAGTGGCCCATATATATGGGCCGGATTTGATGCCATGCGGGTATGTACTTTTAAACACAACGGTGCTCCCGAACAGGGCTCCAGGCCGATGAGTGCAAGTGCCAGTGGTTTTGTTCCCGGCAGCGGAGCAGGAGCGCTGGTGCTCGAATCTTTGGAAAGTGCAGTTTCCAGAGGTGCAAGGATTTATGCAGAGGTGCTTGGGGGAAACATCAACTCCGGCGGACAAAGAGGCACAGGAACCATGACAGCCCCAAATGCAATGGCTGTTCAGCGTTGTATTGCCACAGCGGTTTCGGATTCCGGGATTAATGCAGCCGACATTGACCTGATCAATGGTCACCTCACTGCCACCTCAAAAGACGCATTGGAAGTAGAAAACTGGAGTATCGCCCTGCAGAGAACAGGTAAAGATTTTCCTGCGATCAATTCCTTAAAATCTATGGTCGGGCATTGCTTAAGTGCAGCGGGAAGCATTGAATCTGTTGCTGCCGTGCTACAGCTTTATCATGGTTTTATTGCGCCCAACCTGAATTGTGAAGATTTACATCCGGAGATTACCGGACTAATAGATGCATCCTGTATCCCGCAGCAAATGACTACTGAAGATCTCCGTGTTGTGGCCAAGGCGAGCTTTGGATTCGGGGATGTAAACGCTTGTATAATTTTTAAAAAACTTATTGCTTCCTGATCTGTTTGATAAGGAAAGTAATGGGGATCGACTACCATTTCAAAAGAAAACATGGACAGACAATTATTACTCTCAAAGTTAAAAACCATTGTTGCCAGCTACAGTCATGACAAGGATGCCTTAGAGTACCTTAGCGAAACCACAGATTTCACGAAAGACCTGAAAATCAATTCGGCCAACCTGGTGGATGTAGTGCTGGACGTGGAAGAAGAGTTTGACATTGAAATAGATAACCTTTCTATGGAGCGCATGCTCAATGTCAGCGCAGCAATAGAGATTATAGAAAGTAAATTGAAAGAGATTGATCGGAAATGATATTGTTGACCTGCATCAGGCTGATGCAGACAGTAACTGGCGCAGAAAAGGATACCTTCAAAAGGTGTTTTCCAGGGAAGAGCAACAGCTCATACTAAGTGCTTCTAATCCTTGTCAGATGGTCTGGCTCTTATGGAGCATGAAAGAAGCTGTTTATAAGATTCATTCGAGAAGGAAGAACTGGCATGTATTTGCGCCGGTAAAATTGGTTTGTACGGAAGTGAAGCTACATGGAACCTGTGCTACAGGAGTAGTGGTTTGCCAGCGGTTAAAGTATTTCACCCAGAGCGCAGTCAACCCGGAGTTTATTCATACCATGGCGGGCGAAAGTTTTCCTCTTGAGGCGGCACGGATTGACATCAGCTGCTATGATCCTTCTGATGAAAGTTACAGAAACACGGCTCCGGCCACGGTGAGTCACCATGGCCGATACCTTGCATTGGCTTATTTGTAGTTTGGCTGAACCAGATTTTCTTCAATCAGCAGATTGATGATCCCATCGGCCATTCCTACTTTAGGCACATAAATTTGTTTGATTCCTGTCCATTTTAAGAGGGTGATGTAAATTTCACAGGCAGGAATGATCACGTCTGCGCGATCCGGGTTTAGTCCGAATACCTGGATTCTTTCTTTCAAAGAATGTGCATTCAGGTTGTTATAAAGACCTTTTAGCTTTAAGAAAGACATCGGCATTCCCTCTTTCTCATCAGACATGCGGTACAGCTTGTTGATGTTTCCACCCGTTCCGATTGCGGCCAGGTTTTTCAGGGTTTTAGTGTTCTCTTTTACCCAGAGTTTCATCTCTTCCCAGGTTTCTTCCCGATCCTGATTGTCAAGGATCCTGATCGTTCCGATGTCAAAAGATTTAGAAGCGATTGGAATGCGGTTTACAAATACAGAAAGTTCTGTGCTTCCTCCACCTACGTCTATGTACAGGTAACTTTTCTTGTTATCCAGGTTCTCTTCGATGTGATTGGAATAGATGATATTTGCTTCCCTCTGCCCTTCGATGATTTCCAGGTTAAGGTCTGTCAGTTTCTTTACTTTTTTAATGATGTCGGCACCATTGTCTGCCTCGCGCATAGCTGAAGTTGCACATGCCAGGTATTTAGACACCTGATATACGTCCATCAGGTTTTTGAAGGCAGCCATTGTTTTCAGCAGGTCTTCTGTTTTACGTTCTGAGATGCGGTGATCTAAGAAAGCATCATCTCCCAGCCTTAAGGGAACCCTGATTAACGTGTTTTTTTTGAAGCCGAATCCTTCGTCGTTTTTTGTGATATCAGCAATTAATAACCTAACGGCATTTGACCCTATATCTATAGCAGCATATCTAAGCATTGGCTTTATTGATGTTTATTTTTTAAGTAATTGTAGGTCTGCACCTGCGCCCTAACTTTGGTATTGATTCTGTTTTTATGGTATTTATTGTTGTTCAGTCTGGTGATGTCACGGGCCTTTACATTGTCCTGCAGCTGGAACTCGATGATGTCCCTGATTTCCTGTCTCACTTCCTTATCGAGCACCGGAAAGCCCACCTCTACGCGGTGTTCGAAATTCCTGCTCATTAAATCTGCAGAGGAAAGGAACATTTCTTCCTTGCCATTATTTCCAAAGATGAATACCCTGGCATGTTCCAGGAATTTATCGATGATACTGATCACGGTAATGTTTTCGCTAAAGCCTGCAATGCCCGGCACCAGGGTGCAAATCCCCCTTACGATCATCTTTATTTTCACTCCCGCATTGCTTGCTTCGTATAGTTTTTCAACCACACCTTCATCGGCCAGACTGTTTACTTTCAGGATCATGTAAGCAGGTTTACCCTGTTTGGCAATCTTGATTTCGCGGTCAATCAGCCCATAGAATTTCGTTCTCGATTCTAAAGGAGAAACGATTAGGTGTTTGAATCCACTGGCCACTGTCTTTTTATTGAGTGCTGTAAAAAGCTTCAACAGGTCCTGGGTGATTTCTTTTTTGGAAGTAAAGATGCTGTGGTCACAATAAATTCTGGCTGTTTTCTCGTTGAAATTCCCGGTGGCCAGGTTGGCATAATATACTGCCCTACCCTTTTCCATTCTTTTCACCAGACAGATCTTGGAATGCACCTTATAATCGGTCAGTCCGTAGTTTACATTTACACCTTCTTCTTTCAGTCTTGTGCTCCAGAAAATATTGGCCTGTTCATCGAACCTTGCTTTTAATTCTACAAGGCAGTTTACTTTTTTACCATTTTTTGCCGCATTGATCAGGGCATTGACCACCCTTGAATTTTCCGCAAGGCGATATAAAGTGATGTTGATTTCTGTTACTTTCGGATCAATCGCTGCTTCCCTCAGGAAGAGAATGATGTAATCATAAGACTGATAAGGCAGGTTGATCAGGTAATCACGCGTTGCCAGTTTATTGAAGATACTTTCAGTACGGTGTAATCCGGCCACTTTAATTGGCGGATTGGAGGGGTATTCCAATTCCTTGCCACCCACATTTGGGAAGGCAATAAAATCTCCGAAACGATGGTACCTGTTTCCCGGGATCAGGCTTTCGGCTTCTATTTTCATCTTATTTACGAGCACGGTCAGCATTTCGAAAGGCATTTCCGTATCGTACAATAAGCGCATTGGCTTTCCTTTTTTACGTTTATCAAGGCTGCTTCTCAGCTCTTCAATAAACTTATCACTTACATTTTTATCGATGTCCAGTTCCGCATCTCTGGTGAGCTGGATGGAATAAGCATCAAGCTCATCATAATTAAAAACATAAAATATATCGTCCAGACAGTATTTGATGATGTCTTCTGCCAGGATAATGAATTTAAGTCCGTTGGTTTCCGGTAAGACCAGGAAACGTGGAAGGTCCGGTGGCAACTCTATCAGGGCATACCTTGCACCCGTTTTTGAAGATTTTTTCGAAAGCCTCACAAAGAAGTACAGGTAACGGTCTTTAAGTTCTGGAAAAGGTTTCTCCAGATCAACCATGATGGGTACCAGATTGGAAAGGATCTTATCGCGGAAATGGTTTCTTACAAACTCTCCCCTGGCTACGTTTAGCTGGGTTTCATTGAGGATAAAGATCCTGTTTTGTGCCAGTTCATTGATCAGTGTGGCCTGAAACAACTGTTCGAACTTACGTTCCTGTTTGACTACAATGTTTTTTATCTCATTTAAGATCTTCTTGGGATTGAAGCCCAGCAAGGCTTTTGCTTTCTCGTTCAGGTTGGCTAAACGCGTCATGGTGGCTACCCTCACCCTATAAAACTCTTCCAGGTTGGAAGAGAATATAGACAGGAACTTGATCCGCTCAATAAGGGGAACCGTTTCATCTGCAGCTTCCTGCAGGACCCGTTCGTTAAAATATAACCAACTGATCTCTCTATTTAGAAATGGTGCCTTTTTTCTCGTCATGTATAAAATAAAAAAATCCCTGTAAGAAACAGGGATGCTCAAAACTGCAAATTCTATTGTTAAGTAATTGTTAATTATCACTTAACCATAGAATTAAAACTTAACCTCCCGCTATTTGCTCTCTGCAGCGTCCTTGACAGGTGCTGCAGGCGCAGCAGCTGCTTCAGTTTTTGCCGGGGCAACTTCTGGTTTTGCCGGAGTGGCTTTTGGCGCTTCAGCTTTTGGGGCTGCTGGTTTAGCGGCGGCTGGCTTAGCGGTAACAGTCTTAGCTGCAGCAGGTTTCGGAGCAGTAGCTTTAGCTACAGCTGGTTTCTTAGCTACAGCAGGTTTCTTAGCTGCAGCTGGTTTTGCTGGTGCTTTAACTGCAGCAACCACTTCTTTTTTCGCTTCAGCTGCACCCGCAGCTACTGCTTTAGCCACAGTTTTTGTTTTAGCAACTACTTTCTGAGCTGTTTTAGCAATGGCATCAGCTGCTTTTTCTTCGGTAGCAATTGCCGCAACTTTCACGCTTTGCACTACCGGTTTCGCTTTTGCAACGGCTTTCTTAACTACTTTCTTTGCATTTTTAACGTCTTTGGAAACTTCTTTCTTCACCTCTTTCTTTACAGATTTGGCTTTCTTCTCTGCTTTCTTTCCAGCTTTTTCTGCTTTCTTTTTAACTGCATCGCTTGCTGCCGCAGCTTCTTCCAGCTTCTCGTTTACTGCTTTCCTTACTTCAAGGAATTTCTTAGACAGTTTACCCGCAACTACTTTACTTGCTTTGGCAATGTCATCACCTATTTTCTCGGCATCGTGGCCTAAATGTTTTACTACTTCAAAGAACTTATCACTAAGACTCTTTTCCAATTGTTTTTTGGCTGCTTTTTTATCAGCTTTCTTCTGTACTCTTGATTTATTGCCTTTCATATTCTTTATTTATAAGTTTTATTGTTGATCGTATTCTTTGTTTAATGTTTTATATTTGTGTGAAGAACCCTCAATGGGTTAATTACTACGTTAAATCTAATATATTTTTTATTCTAAAGCTATAATCATGCCCACTTTTGATATTGTAAGTAAAGTTGACGCGCAAACCTTTGATAATGCGATGAACAATGCAAAAAAAGAAATCCTGAATCGTTATGATTTCAACACTTCTAAAAGTACAATAGACCATGATAAGAAGACCAATCAGATCACTATTGTAACTGAGGACGATATGCGTTTAAAGGCAATTCAGGACGCTATTATCTCCAGAATGGTGAAACAAGGGCTGGATTCTAACAGTCTGGACTTCGGTAAAGAGACCTACGCTTCAGGAAATATGATCAGAAAAGAGATCTCTATTAAAGAAGGTATTGACAAAGAAACCGCTAAAAAAATTGTTGCAAAAATAAAAGCAAGCGGACTGAAAGTACAGGCTTCGATGATGGATGACCAGGTTCGTGTACAGAGCAAAAGCATTGATGACCTTCAGGGTGTCATTGCACTTTGCAAAGGCGAAGACTTCGGACAGCCTTTGCAATACATCAATATGCGTAACTAATTCTTGGTTACCTCATCTTATCCTCCTGGTTTTCTGAAGATAAGATGAGGTAATTTTATAGGTATAAACCGACACTCATGGAAATTATTGATAGTGGTTTTATTTATTCAGACGACCCACAGAAAATAGATACTGTTGCGGTCCACCATTACCTGAGCACCCAATCTTACTGGGCTCAGAACATCCCTTTAAAAACTGTTCAGAAGTCTATAGACAATTCGCTGTGTTTTGGAATCTACAAAGATGCCGAACAGGTTGGATTCGCCCGATGGATCACCGATAAAGCAACCTTTGCTTATCTGGCAGATGTCTATGTTTCGGAAATCTACCGCGGACAAGGCCTTTCAAAGAAACTCATGTCGCTCATGCTCTTCCACCACGATCTGCAGGGTCTGAGAAGGTATATGCTGGCCACCATGGATGCCCATGGATTATACGAACAATTCGGTTTTAAACACATCGACCATCCCGAAAGACTGATGGCCGTTGTCATCAAAGATGCCTATCTCTAAACCGTTTTCACATCTCCTTCACTGTAATCTTTGATATCGGCAATATACCCGTTCAGGATCAGGAAGTCGAACAATGGTTTTGCATCTGGTGTAACCGGCATATTGGCACTTGTAATTACCGTATTGGTCTTTTTATCCAGGAAAGGATAAGCAAATAAGCGGACGTTCTTACTGAACATATCACTCACATAGCTCAACAACTGGCTGGAATAGTTCTCTCCAAAATTGCTCGAGTTGAACACAAACTTAAGGTTGTTGATATTTGTAGAGATCCCTACACTTTTTGGCTTACAACGGTCTAAATATTTAGCGAGTTTGTTATGTCTGGTAAAATTCGAGACCATCACAAGGTTGCCCGTTTTACACATGTCTTCGGCACGTTTGGCTACCGCTTCCAGATCGAAACTTTCCGGTTCTTCTTCTCCCGAACTCAACACATTAGACATCAGTACCTCAATCAATACACTTAAGTTCTCTTTGCTTACATTTTCGGAGTGTACAAACTGATCTACAGCTTTGTTTAACATGCTGAAGTTTGGATTGGATTTCTGCGCGTACTTGGTCCGCAAAATCATGATATCCTTTTTATATAAAAGGTCTTTAGGCAAACAAGGTTTACCCAGGGAATCAAATATAGCCGCATCCGAGAAGTCCTTTACAATCAGGTAAAGGTTCAAAAGGATGTTATTGATGTTTTTAAATACAGGTCCGTTTACCGAGATTAAATCGATCTCTACAGAGCCTACAGTCAGGTTATCTGCAAGGGATTCGATCATGGTTTTCGGATCCTGGTTATAATAGAAAGCAGCGTAAACCAGGTTTACCCCGATAATTCCCAATACATTTTGCTGCAAAGCAGCATCAGTATCCAGTAACCTGACATGGAAAAAGATCTCATTGGGTTCGCCATCCGGCTCTGCCTGGAAACGGAGTCCGATCCAGCCATGAGGATCATTTGATTTGTTATAATTTAAAGTCGTTACCGTATCTGCAAAGGCAAAGAAAGTACGGTCGTCGTACTTCTCTCCGTGTAACCTTTCATTGAGTAAGCTAAACTCATGGCTCAGCATTTTCAATAACCTGGACTGACTCACATATCTCCCCGATTCTTCGACACCATAGATTGCATCACTAAAGGTCATATCGTAAGCCGACATGGTTTTAGCAACTGTTCCTGAAGCAGCCCCTGCGGTAAAAAAGTTACGGGCCACTTCCTGTCCTGCACCGATCTCTGCAAAAGTTCCGTAAATCTTAGGGTTTAAGTTAATCTTCAAAGCTTTACGCTTGGTATCCAGAATTTCTCTTTCCATTTTGCAAAAATAACACAATAACGCGGATTTCAGGCCATAAAATTGCCTATCTTGATTTCAATTTTTTTAAGATCAAAACACTACCTTGGTTGTCAGATGCTAAACGTTAAAAACCTCGACATAGAATTCCTCAATAAAGAAGATAAATCCTGGCTAAAAGCTGTGAATGATATCAGTTTCAGAGTGGAAAAAGGAAAAGTTCTGGGTATTGTCGGGGAATCGGGATCCGGAAAATCGGTGACTTCATTTTCCATTATGAGGTTACATGATCCGGAAAGCACAAAGATTACCGGAGATATCGAGTTTGATAAGATTGACCTGCTTGGACTATCTGCTGCAGAGATCAGAAAATACAGGGGCAATAAAATTGCAATGATTTTTCAGGAACCCATGACCTCACTGAATCCTGTTTTTACCTGCGGGTATCAGGTTCAGGAAGCCATCATACTACATCAGCACAGCGATAAAAACGAAGCCCGTGAACGGACCATAGCCTTGTTTAAAGAGGTGCAACTCCCCCGCCCTGAGCAGATCTTTGAAAGTTATCCCCATCAGCTGTCCGGCGGACAAAAGCAAAGGGTAATGATCGCCATGGCACTGAGCTGTAATCCTGAGTTGTTAATTGCCGATGAGCCCACAACAGCATTGGATGTTACCGTGCAAAAAACAATCCTGGAGCTATTGCTGAGGTTAAAGGAAGAACGACAAATGGCCATGATTTTCATTTCCCATGATCTCGCAGTGATCCGGGAGATTGCAGATGAGGTTGCGGTGATGTATAAAGGGAATATCGTGGAACAGGGTCCGGCAAAATATGTGTTTGAATCGCCGGAACACCCTTATACCAAAGGATTACTCGCCTGCAGACCCGACCCTAAACATTTATTAAAGAAACTACCCGTTGTTGCAGATTTCTTAAACGAAAACAAAGAAATGGCGGTTGCCCATTTACTGGAAAGCAATGCTTACACCTTTTCAGAAATTGCAGCACGGAGAAAAACATTATATGCGCAAGCGCCCATCCTTCAGGTCAAAAACCTATGTACCTGGTATCCGATAAAGAAAGGGATGTTTGGCAAACCTACAGCCTTTGTGAAGGCGGTGGATGATATTTCCTTTGATATCTTTCCCGGTGAAACACTTGGCTTAGTCGGGGAATCTGGTTGTGGCAAGACCACATTGGGCAGAAGTATACTCAGACTTGTAGAACCAACTTCAGGAGAATTGTTATTTGAAGGCACAGATATCCTTTCCCTGAGCAAAACTGCCCTAAGGAAAATGAGAAGAGAAGTACAGATCATCTTTCAGGACCCTTACTCTTCTTTAAATCCCCGGCTGACTGTAGGTAATGCCTTGATGGAACCTTTGCAGGTCCATGGGGTCTTTGATAACGATCAGCAACGAAAAGCACATGTACTGGAATTACTGGAACGGGTGGATTTGAAAAAGGAATATTTTAACAGGTATCCGCATGAGTTTTCCGGTGGTCAACGTCAGCGGATTGTGATTGCAAGAGCATTGGCACTTCAGCCTAAATTTATCATATGTGATGAATCTGTATCTGCCCTGGACGTTTCTGTGCAGGCACAGGTATTGAATTTGTTGCGCCAGTTGCAGCTGGATTTCGGGCTGACCTATATTTTCATCTCACATGATCTTTCCGTAGTGAAACACATATCTGACCGGATGATTGTGATGAATAAGGGAAAAGTTGAAGAAACTGGTTTTCCGGAAGACATTTATAACCATCCTAAAGCGGAGTATACCAAGAAATTAATTACCGCGATTCCTGGTGCTAACCGCTAATGAATCTCCAGTTCATCCTGCCCTGCTGCAAGACGTAACAGAGCCGTATTGAGCAAACGCCTGACCACTCTTTCTTTCACTTTATCATAATGTTTTAACAGCACCATTACTTTAAATATGGCGGCATCTTTATTGATGGCAATGGTCTTTACCGACAAGCCTCCTTCCATCACGTTTTCCGTATTATTGGCAATGGCATTATTCAGGTATTCTTCGAGAAAAGCAGGCGTATATCCATTTTTCAAAGGCATATCAAATTCAATGCTGAGCTTCTTCGTATTTTGCTTAGACTGATTGATGATGACAGAACTGAAAGCCACAGAATTTGGGATGATCACCATATCACTATCTTCATTTTGAAGGATCATATTGATCAGGGTGATGTCCAGAATTTTTCCTTCATGATCTCCCAA
Source organism: Pedobacter caeni (assembly GCF_900129215.1). GTDB lineage: Bacteria > Bacteroidota > Bacteroidia > Sphingobacteriales > Sphingobacteriaceae > Pedobacter > Pedobacter caeni. Next base: position 44,569 of record NZ_FQUQ01000004.1, read on the forward strand.
ACGAATGTGATCGCCCAAAGAAAGCCTATCGGAAAACATAATGATCAGTCCATTGATCATATTGCCAATGTAATCTTTAAAAGTTACAGCGAGAGCCGCAGCAACAATGGAAACGCTAAAGATCAGATCTTTTGGGTTGACATCGAAAAAAGAGGTAAACGCGATCGCAAAAAAGACAGTATTCAGGATAGACACGACCCTGTTGATTCCAAGAATAAAGTTATCCTTTATGTTCTTTTTTAACTTGTGTTTTTTAACATACCAATAAATAACAATTAACCGGATGATAGAAATGATCAGACTTGGACCTAAAAAGAGGATGGCAGTATCTGCAAATTTATCCAGCGTGGGAAACTCCTTATAAATCTCCGGACTGATGACATAAAAATAGATTAATACGAAGCATATGAATGCTTTTACCAGGATCATCAAGATCTCCTTACCTGTTTGTCTTTCTTTGTCTTCTATCATTTTTAACTGGAGTTTTTAATTAAAAGGGGTTCATTTTCTCCGGTAAAAACAAAGGTACAAAATTCATGGTGTGATTTTATTCAGGTAAAAAAACTGCGGTATAGTATAAATGATCAAAAAGCGTAATGGCGTCCTCCCCCATCAACAATTGCCACCGTACCGGTGATGTATTTCGCCCTTGGGGAGACCAGGAAAGTAGCCATATTGGCAATATCCTGGGCCTCGCCAAAATCTCCCAGGGGAATTTCCCGCTCTGCATGTTCTTTACGTTGTTCATCGGTAAAAAACCGACGGATATTTTCTGTGTCGATCAAGCCTGGCTGCAAAGAATTGACCCTGATATTGTATTTTCCCAATTGCCCTGATAATTGTTTGGACCAGACCACGATTGCTGCTTTGGCAACCGCAGAAGCATTGACCATTCTCAACTCATAAGTGCTGGTCACATTCAGGATGGAACCCTGCTTACGTTCCATAAACTGCGGCAAAAGTTGTTGCGTCAGCTGACGGTGGCGATCGAAATCCAGTGTCATAGATGCAGCCCATTCTTCTTCTGGCCCGATCACATCCAATGGCCGACTGCGCCCGGCATTGTTCACCAGAATATCAACATGTCCGAGGCTCGACAATGCAGCAGCGGCTATCCTTTCAGGTGCATCCACAGCAACGAAATCCTGAACAAAGGGAACTGGCTCGATCCCACCCGCTTTTCCGATTTCTTCTCTCAGACTATTTAGCAAATCTTCGTTTCTTCCTGTTGCAAAAACCTTCACGCCCTCGGCAGCCAACTCTTTTGCGATTGCCCGTCCGAGTCCCTGACTAGCACCTGTCACTACCGCTGTTTTACCGTTTAAATAGAGATCCATAATTTTATATTTAAGATGACCGCATTTTCTATGGTCAGATTATAAAAATGATTTTCGTAAATTCCATTGTAAAAGTAGCTTGCAGTAGCTAATTTTACATCAGCTACAGCCAATTGTGCGGTACGAACAAACATGTAAGTAATGGCAGAGAGAAAGAAAAATTCGACTTATACCCGAAACGAACAATGTATCATTGAATGTGATCTTACTTATGCCGTGAACAAAATCAATGGCAGGTGGAAAATACTGATATTAAGTAAACTGGAATCAGGAAAGATGAGGTTCGGAGAGTTGAGAAAAGAGTTTTCTTATATTACAGAGCGTATGCTAACCCTGCAACTACGTGCGATGGAAAAAGATGGCCTTGTTAAACGTACTGTCTATCCTGAAATCCCTCCGAGAGTGGAGTATGAACTCACTGAGATGGCCATGGCGTTCGGGCCTATTTTCAAGCAACTGAGTGAATGGGGAGGCAAATACCGGTTTCCGGTTAAGGAAGATCTGGAAGAGAAATTATAAGATTTCAGCATTTTACATCCCCATGCTTTTACCTTCTATCCTCTTCAGAGTTCGAAGGATTTAGTTTTTCATGTTTGATTTTTTTGTTTCCAAACTTATATTGTAAAGCCAATCTAAAAAATCTGGGTTCCCAATAGTTGTAAAAATTCTGATGAATCGCATTCACCCGGGTGGAAAACCTCTGCGAATTAGATTTTAAGAGATCCGAAACATTCAGCCCTACACTAAGATCCTTTTTAAACAGTAAAAATTTCAGGCCCAGATCCAGGTTATATTGTTTCCTGTAAACTGCTTCTAACGCTATGTTTGAAGATTGGTACCAGAAATTCAGTTCTGCCGAGATGGTTTTCGCCTCATTAAACATAATCTGGTTATTAATCATGAAATACCATCCTTTAAGCTTCGTGTCTGATATAGCGCTAATTTTAGCCAGGTTTTCCTTATAAAACCCTTGTAATTGCACATTGCTTTCCAGCCATCCTGCCGTTCGGATCGACTTGGTTAACATTAACTGATACAAACTAGTATTCATATAATTTAATGCCTGATGAGCAACAACGTTATCTGGCTGGAAAACGGCAATCTGTTCAAAATTATCTTTGGTATTTGAATAAGAAAAAGTAGTAATGAATGTTTGATGAAAAGTATGGGAAATATCCAGGTTATTGGTCAATGATGGCCTCAGGAAAGGGTTACCTTCCCAATAATCATAGGCATTAACATATACCCTGAATGGATTCAGCAACCTAAAACCAGGCCTGTCTATTCGCCTTCCATAAGTCAGATCAAAATTGTTATTTTCATTCAGACTGTACCCTATCCCCAATGAAGGGAAAAGCTGCAAATAATCCTTTTGGAAAGAAGTTTGCTGAATGGCTTCAGACAGTCCCCTGGTCTGTGTATATTCCATTCTCAAACCCAGTTGAAACTTCCATTTGTCAAATGTCTTTTTAAGATCTGAAAACACGGCCTGTCTGTTCTCTTTATAGGTAGAAACAGGTGATTGTGAGGCATTAAAAACATATTGACCATTCATTCCTTCAAATATTTGAGAATTATTCCTCAAATTAATAAAGGTAGCTTTACCTCCAACAGACAGTTCATACCCGTCAAAAGGAAGTTTTAGCTCCGTATTGATCGTGAATACACCTAAACCTGCTTTGTTTTCGCTTCTTGCCTCAGACCGGCTACCTAACTGATTTTCAGCAAAATTCAGGTAATTCTGACTCCACAAATTCTGGTTTCTATTTTCAGCTCTGTCTAACCATTCTGCCACTACAGCCAGTGATTTCCCATCGGAATCAAAGTTATGTTTCAATTGAAACCCAAAGAGGGACTGCCTGTTTTTTCGGTCCAGGGCAGTGATACCGTTACTTATTGAGTCCAGATGCTGGTTAATATTAAAAATATTAGTCGTGTAATTCGTCTTTTTATCAGATTTTTTATTTGCACTTGAATAGCTAAAGTTAACCTGTGTCTGATTTGAAAGCCGGTATTGAATATCCAGATTTGAATTGAAACTATTGTTCTTATCGATGCCGGTTCCCTGGAGATACCAGGTTTGGCCAGGATAATAAGTATCAATTCCATTTCTTTCCAGATCTGTCCCCGAGGCAAGAGATAGCCCCCCATTGAAACTCCACCTTCCTTTATTGACAACTAAACTGGCATTCTCATTAAAGCTTGCGTAGCGGTGTTGCTTATAGCTCAGGTTCACAGTTGCATTATAGCCTTCCTGACTGTTTTTCTTCGTCAGTATATTTAGTATCCCACTACTCCCCTGCGCTTCGTAACTTGCCGATGGATTGGTGATCACTTCAATTTTTGCAATATCACTGGAGGGAATAGTTTTCAGAAAACTCACCAAATCCTCTCCGGATAACTGCAGTACTTTGTCGTCAATTGTCACAATAACCCCGCTTTTCCCAACCAGACCGATTTCTCTCGATGAGGTCCTTATACCAGGTGTTTTTCCAAGCAAGGTAAAGGCATCTCCTCCCATCGCTGTGACACTACTGGCAACATCTATCACATATTTATCCGCCTTTCTTTCGATGAGGTTTTTCCTTGAACTAATCATGACTTCATTTAATTTATTGCTGATCTCTTCAAGCTCGACATTCACTATGGTATCTTTAGAAATCAACAATGATAACCTTTGCCTTTTAAAATTGATATCCTGAAAGAAGAGATCATGCGAAACGGCCTTATTAATTTTCAATCTATAATTTCCCAAAGTATCTGTTGTCGTTTGGGCAATAAGTGAGGAATCCTGCTTAATCACGACGTTAACAAATGGAATAGGCATTTTATTCCGGTCTGAGACTTTACCGGAAATGAAGATCTGGGCAGCCCCGGTTAGGGGAAACAGGAACATGATGTAAAAAAGCAATTTCATTTAATTATGGTTTAGTATTTCGATTCCGAGCAAACTAAACCATAATTAAATATGCCTTAAAATTTTTTATGCTGATGTACAGTGCTATTATCCGGACGGTTGTTTTTCTGATGTAGGTTACAATAAAAACTTATTGAAAGTAGATTGTAAGCAATCTCTATAGCTTTTCCCAACCGCAACTTTCTGCCCTTTTAAAAAAATATGATTGTCCTCAAACAAATCTATATTAGTCATATTCACAATGTAAGAATTATGAACCCTCATGAATTCATCAGGTAAATTGTCTATCAAATCTCTGAGTGATTTGTAATACACATATTTCTTTTCACTTAGTGTTGAAATTTCCACGTAGTTTCCTAAACCCCTGATCACTGTGACATCATCAAAATATAATTTTATTAGCTTTTTATCCGTTTTAATGAATGTAAATTGTTCTTTGTTCATAAAGAGGTCAGACCGTTTTTAGATATGGCATTCAAATCTGGTCGCTGATAAATGTATAAAAAAATGTCGAAACAGTTTAATTCCTTGATTTCAGCAAACAGAATGCTTAAAATTTAACGTATTTTAGAAGGAAACCAGGCCATAGGAATATCCGCTTCAAATGAATTGTTGCCATTATTAATTCTGTTTTCAAACCTTCCTTCTATTTTAAAGCCAAGATTTTCATATAACTGAATCGCCTTAATATTTGATTCCCTGGCAATCAGTTCGACCCTTAATATATCTGGTCTGTTCAACTGAACATCACCCAGTAAAGCTTGAAAAAGTTGTTTTCCTAAACCCTTGCCCTGATACTCAGGATGAACAGCAACGGTCAATTCTGATAAAATATGTTTAAAGACTCCTGGTTCCAATTGATAACAATGAATTTCGGCTATAATTTCCTGTTCATTTAATGGATCAATAACAACAAACTGCAATCCGTTTTCAAAGGATTTATTGCTAAAATTTTCAACGTAAGCCCTGGTAATTTCGTTTTCTGTCCGGGCAAGACCGCCAATGTTTTTACTAACCGTTTTATAGAGTTCAAAAATTTGACTTGCGTCTTCGGGAGTAGCTTTTCGTATGATAGATTGAGTAACGTTCATTTGCGACAGTTCCTGATTTTACTAAAGATATTTTATAGAAATACGTCATAAATATCCTAATATTAAACAACAATCAAAATCCAATTCTCCATTTGAGACGGTGCTTAATTAAAAACTTTTACAATGAAACTAAATTTTGAAACGCTGATCATCTTTGTTCAGGATATTGATAAACTAAAACCCTTTTATGTTGATGTTTTAAAACTTGAGATTATGGAAGAATTCAAATCTGAATGGCTGCTTTTGGGTTCAGGCAATTGCAAAATTGGATTACACAAAATCGGAGATCAATATCTGGAGGAGGGTGCAGCACCCTTTAAATTTGACAACAATACCAAGGTTGTTTTTGAAATAGATGAAGACATCCATCGGGTCAGAACCACCCTACTTAGTGAGGGGGTATCTATGAAAGAGGTCACCACCTTTGAAGGTTATGATTATTTACTCTGTGATGGAGAAGATCCTGAAGGAAATGTCTTCCAAATCAAACAAAGAAAGCCCAGAACTGTCATTTCAAATCCCTCTTAAACACATTTCACCAGCGCTTCGGCCGCTTTTTCAGTTCAAATTGTTACCTTCGAAAGATTCATATCTATACTATGGCAAAAAATAAATCATCTCACTTAGAACTCGTTCTGATACAATTAATCAGCGATGTTCTGGAGAAAAGCAATAAAGAGGCTTTAAATTACAAACAAGTCTCTGCAAAATTAAACATTACGGATACCGCTTCGAAAGAAACAATCTTAGACATACTAAAACAACAGACACGTAAAGGGGTGTTTTCGGAACCTGAAAGAGGAAAGTTCCGTTTAAAAGACCTTAAGGTTTACCTCACAGGTAAAGTAGACATGACCGCTGATGGTTCAGCGTTTATTGTTCCTGATGATGAGTTTGAGAAAGACGTTTTCGTCTCTTCGAGAAAGCTTCACAATGCCCTGCATGCCGATAAGGTAAAGGTTTACATTTACGCCAAGAAAAGCGGCCGTAAAAATGAAGGCGAAGTGGTTGAGATCATTGAGCGAGCAAAAACCGATTTCATTGGGGTCATCAAGATTTCTGACCGTTTCGCTTTTGTAAATATCGACGACCGTAAAATGATGCAGGACATCTTTGTTCCTCTGAGCGACCTTAACGGAGCTAAAAACGGACAAAAGGTACAAGTCAGCATTACAGACTGGCCTGATGGCGCAAAGAATCCTATTGGTAAAATCATTGCGATCCTTGGTGAACAGGGAGAGAACAATACCGAAATGAATGCGATTCTGGCGCAATACGGTTTCCCGCTCAGCTTCCCTCCGGAGGTTGAAAAAGAAGCCAATGCGATTCCTGAACAGGTAACCGAAGCAGAGATCAAAGACCGTAAGGACTTCAGGGATACGGTAACCTTTACCATTGACCCCGCAGATGCTAAAGATTTCGATGATGCGATTTCCTTCAAAAAACTGGAAAACGGGAATTATGAGATCGGTGTACACATTGCAGATGTTTCTCACTATGTGAAGCCAAATTCTCCGCTGGACAAAGAAGCTTATGGAAGAGCAACCTCGGTATACCTGGTAGACCGTGTGATTCCTATGCTTCCTGAGCGCTTAAGTAATGGGGTATGCTCTCTTCGTCCCCACGAAGATAAACTGTGCTTTGCAGCAGTCTTTGAACTGGACGACAAAGCAAACATCATCACAGAATGGTTCGGCAGAACAGTGATTCACTCCAACAGGCGCTTCAGCTATGAAGAAGCCCAGGAAGTGATTGAAACGAAGACTGGCGACCATGCAGAAGAAATTCTTAAACTAAATGAACTTGCCTATATATTAAGGGACAAGAAGTTTAAAAACGGAGCCATCAGCTTTGAGAGCACTGAAGTTAAATTCAAACTGGATGAAACCGGAAAACCGATCGGTGTATTCGTTAAAGAACGTAAAGATGCACATAAACTAATCGAAGATTATATGCTGCTGGCCAATAAAAAGGTGGCAGAGTTTATCGCCAAAAAGGGAAAAGGAAAGCAAAAATATACCTTTATCTACCGTTCGCACGATTCACCAAACCTGGAAAACCTGGGCAACTTCGCACTCTTTGCCGCACGTTTCGGCTATAAGATCAATATGAAATCGGATAAGGACATTGCGAAATCACTGAATTACCTGATGGAAGATGTGGAAGGTAAAAAGGAACAGAATGTGCTGACACAACTGGCGATCCGTTCCATGGCAAAAGCGGTTTATACCACTAAGAAAACAAGCCATTACGGATTGGCATTTGACCATTATACCCACTTTACTTCGCCAATCAGGCGATACCCTGATGTAATGGTTCACCGCTTGCTTGCAGCATACCTGAACAACGAAAAATCGGCAAATGCCGAAGAATATGAAGTAGCTGCCTCTCACTCCTCTTCTATGGAAAAACGTGCTGCAGATGCAGAACGCGCTTCGATCAAATACAAACAGGCAGAATACCTGGAAGAGAACATTGGCAATACCTTCCTGGGGATCATCTCTGGTGTGACTGAATGGGGAATGTATGTGGAGCTGGTAGACAACAAATGTGAAGGCATGATCCGCCTGAGGGACTTATCAGACGATTTCTACGTCCTTGACGAAAAGAACTACTGTATCATCGGTCAGCGTAAAAAGAAAACTTACCAGCTGGGTGATGAAGTACAGGTAAAAGTCAAAAAAGTAGACCTCTCAAAAAGACAGATAGATTTTTCTCTAATCCAATAATATTAAAACAGATACTTCGGTAAATTCCTTTGCAAAAAATGTATACTCCTGCCCAATTACAAGAAATAATAGAAAACGCTATTCAAAACATTCAATATCCTTCACATCCTGATCGGCTTTATCAGCCCATTAGTTATATCATGAGCCTGGGGGGCAAAAGAATACGGCCAGCATTGGTATTGATGGCAGCTGATTTATTCGGGGCGGACCTGGAAAAGGCCATTCCTGCAGCATTGGCCATTGAAACTTTTCATAATTTCACGTTAATCCATGACGACATCATGGACAATGCCCCGTTGCGCAGGGGGAAACAAAGCGTACATGAAAAGTGGGGCGTAAACAATGCGATCCTGAGTGGGGATGTGATGATGGTAGAATCGAACAAACACCTTTCCATGTTGGATACTGCGGTACTTAAAGACGCGCTGAACACCTTTAATGCCACTGCACAAGGCGTATGTGAAGGCCAGCAGCTGGATATGGAATTTGAGGAACGTGAATTCGTGAGCATTGAAGAATACATCAATATGATCCGCCTGAAGACTGCAGTATTGCTTGGAGGTGCCATGAAATTAGGTGCCCAGGTTGCCGGTGCCAGTCCGGCAGATGCTGAGCAGCTGTATCAGTTTGGAGAAAACATCGGCATTGCTTTTCAATTGCAGGACGACATTCTGGACGTATATGGTGATCCTGAAAAATTCGGAAAGCAGGTTGGTGGAGACATCATCGCCAATAAAAAGACCTTACTCCTGCTGAAACTGAAAGAACTTGCCGGCGATTCGGACCTGGTAGAACTGGAAAAACAAAGTTTAAATCAGGATTTTGACGATAAGATCAGTAATACCACCCTCTTGTATAACAAATACAACATCAGGGAACTGGCCAGCGTGGAGATGAAAGCCTATTCAGAGAAAGCATTCAATGCGTTGAGCGCATTAGCGGTCCCTGAGGAGCGTAAAAAAGAATTGATACTATTATCTAATCAATTGATGAACAGAGAGCACTAGTCGCTTTAAAACGTTGTCAAAATATTTCTAAAGCAGTTGTTGGAAGCCTCATTAATCTTCTAACAGCTGCTTTACTTTTTCTGAGGTCAGCGGTTTTACATAAAAGTCTTTTACGCACATAAAGGATTTAGCCCTGAGGCGTTCTCTGGGGTCGATGGAGGAAGATACGATCACCACATCGATAAATACATTATGCTCTTCCATCATGTGAAGGAATTTCCAGCCATCAATTTCCGGCATATGCAGGTCCAGAAGGATCAGATCCGGATGGTGTGTTTTAATATACCCCAATGCAATTTGCGGATCATCAAATAGTGCTATTTTTTTATCGCTATGGTGTTTTTTGATCAGCATCTGATGTAACCTGTTTGTGATGACATCATCATCTACCAGGACAATATGCTTATGCTCTCCCTTATCATTTAAAGTATCAAAGAAATCGGTATGCTCCTGCTGATGAAGGATAGAATTGAGCATTTTAATGATTTCATCCAGCTTTAATGCCTGCAGGTTAATGTCACTGAGCAGCTGATTGATTTTAAGGATATCATAAGATTCCAGAGGCTGGTAATTGGTGATGGTGGAAAGGCTTAAGATATTGGTGATCGGTGCCCTTAACTCATGGGAGGTCAGGTGTGAATACTCCGTCAGCATTTTCATAGGCCCCAATACATGCGTATTATTGATCAGGGTACAAATGACCTGATCCTCCTCCCCATCTTTTGACAATGGAGTAAAGATAATCTGCAGAAAAAGATCATTTGATTTCTCAATAGCGAAGCGCTGTTCAATGCTGAAACTTAGCCCTCCGAAGCACCTGTCCAGCAGGTTTTGAAAATTCTTCCTGTATTTCTGAGCAATCATTTCCACAGCAGAATCCCCAATTGAGGGACTTTTAGCAAGAAAGCTTCCCAGATCCTGCTGAGGCTCCATCTTAAAAAATGTGACCTTATAATTTTTATCAATTAAGAAAAATGAACTGTTTGCACTTTCGCAAATCCTTCTAGTTGGCATGTTTGACCTCTTTTATACCATTAAATGAACATAAATAGGTATAAATACATACTACCTGACATTCATTTCCTAGCTTTAGCATTAACATAATTAAACCGTATTTATGATCATCTGATACTTTGACGAACTTTATGGAGCTATAATTGCCTTACAATCAAGAACAATTAAGCCTCGTACATACCACAAATCAACGAAATATATATTACTTATGCAAGAAATTCTATCAAAGAAGGATATTGGGGAAAGGATAAAGGATTTAAGACTAAAGAATGGCCTTTCCCAGTCATTTATAGCGGAAATACTGAATTTATCCAGAAGCAATTACTCCCAAATAGAACTTGGAAATCAATATCCTTCTTTTCATACTTTACATAGTATTGCCAGATATTATAGCAAGAGTTATGAATGGCTTTTACATGGTCCTGAGGGGACGCAAACAGAGGAACCCACCAGAAGAGTTGACCTGTTAATTAAAGACCTGGAAGTCACCTTAAAAGGCTTTAGCAGCTCACTGGCTAAACTGGAGCAGGAACTGATACAGATTAAAAATAAAAGAACAGAACACAGCACATAAGTTCAAAAAAAAGGCCACAACGTGATGTTGTGGCCTTTTTTATATTGTAATATTTGACTATTCTGCCGGAGCTGCTTCTTCAGTAGCTTCAGATTTAGTTTCTTCTGCTTTAACTGCTTTCTTAGCTGGTGCTTTTTTAGCCGGTGCTTCTTCTTTAGCTGGAGCAGCAGCCTTTGCAGCTTTCGCTACTGGTGCTTTTTTCTCTGCTACTTCTTCAGTAACTACCGGTAAAGGCAAGATAGAAACGTATGATTTGTTATCTTGTTTCTTTTTGAAGATTACGGTACCATCAACCAAAGCGAATAAAGTATGGTCTTTACCAATACCTACTCCTTTATCAGGATGATGTTTAGTACCACGCTGACGTACCAGAATGTTTCCAGCGATAGCTACCTGACCACCAAAAATTTTAATACCTAAGCGTTTACTATGCGATTCACGTCCGTTTCTCGAACTACCGGCTCCTTTTTTGTGTGCCATCTTGTTTTATATTTTACAAATCACCTGATATTCCGGTAATTTTTTTGTTTAACAACTAATTATAAACTGATACCAGAGATCTGGATTTTAGTGAAGTACTGGCGGTGACCATTTTTCTTTTTGTAACCTTTTCTACGTTTCTTTTTGAAAACGATTACTTTATCACCTTTTAAATGAGACACGATCTTAGCTGAAACAGAAGCACCTTTCAAAGTAGGAGCTCCTACTGTGATTTTACCACCATCTTCAACCAACAATACATTGTCAAATTCAATACTAGCGCCTTCATCTCCTTGCAAACGGTGTACAAAAAGGTGCTGGTCTTTTGCAACTTTGAATTGCTGTCCTGCTATATTTACTATTGCGTACATTGTTAAATAATTATTATTTTAAACTGTTTATTTTTTTTATCGAGGTGCAAATATAGAATTAATTATTCTAAATCCATAACAGATTTATTTTTTCTTTCCATACCTTTCTTCTGCGTCGTTGATACTCTGTGACACAAGGGTTTTCATTTGTTCTGCAAGGCCCTTCAATTTAGGGATTTCTGCGTAATCAGTCAGATAGACCACCTTTTTAGATTTCTTCTTATAATTGAACTGGATCACATAACGCAGTACTTTTGACGAATCCAGGTTCGTTCCCTGGTTTGCAATGACCTCAGGAAAATTCCAGAAGCCAATTTCTGCAGCTTTGCTGTGTAAGTACAGCATGTCATTCGGACGCAGCTTTACATTTGTTTTGATCACCGAGTCTTTCCCATCCACATACTGATAATCCCCTGTTTTAGAATTATAAGTGTTCTCCAGATTATTTCCTAAACCCCAGCTGAAATCAATAGATTCGAATTCTGTTGACTTAAACGGCGCATTACGAAACATTGGCGTATAATAAATGACACAATAGGCCAGGAAAGGGACGACAATGGTTAATAATAAGAAGATTTTCTTCGCTTTGCTACTCATGTTGTTTTATTGTTGTTAGTATATTTTGTTTTAAAGGCTAATCAAGGGGCTCTGACAGCTCTCCCTCCCACTTACTGACCACTGCGGTAGCGATACTGTTTCCGATCACGTTGGTTGCTGATCTTCCCATATCCAATAGTGGATCTATACCGATCAGCAAAGCCAGGCCTGCTTCCGGAATATTGAAAGAAGCGATCGTTCCTGCGATCACCACCAGGGATGCTCTTGGCACACCTGCAATTCCTTTACTTGTTAGCATCAGGATCAGCAACATCGAAATCTGTTGCTCAAAAGACAAATGAATGCCATAAGACTGTGCAATAAATAAGGAAGCAAAGGTCATATATAACATAGAACCATCCAGGTTAAAAGAATAGCCCAGGGGCAATACAAAACTTACAATTTTCTCTTTACAACCGAAACGTTCCAGCTGAAGCATCGTTTTCGGATAAGCAGCTTCGCTACTTGCTGTACTGAAAGCAACCAATACCGGTTCTTTCATCCTGTTCATCAGGTTAAACACCCTCTTTTTGAGAATGGCAAAACCGATAAAAATCAGCAGGATCCAGAGCAGTAACATACTGGAATAAAACTCCCCGATAAACAGTGCATAGGTAGAGAGGACACTCAGTCCCTGTTTGGCTACAATGGCAGCCATCGCCCCAAACACGGCAAATGGTGCAAAATTCATCACATATCCCGTTACTTTTAAGATCACATGTGCTACCGCATCAAAGAATTTAATGATCAGTTGCCCTTTTTCCCCTATTGCGGCTGTTGCAACCCCAAAGAATAAAGAGAATACTACGATTTGCAGAATCTCGTTGGTGGCCATCGCCTCCGTCATACTTTTAGGAACAATATGGGAGATGAAATCTTTAAGGGATACGGCTACTTTATGGATTCCTGTATCTGCATTGCTCGGAGGCAAAGGCAGGTTCATCGCTTCACCCGGTTTAAAGATATTGACCATGATCATACCCAGTACCAGTGACAACAGGGAGGCACTCATGAACCATAACATGGTTTTTCCGCCAATCCTTCCCACCGCTTTGATGTCGCCCACTTTCGCTACACCAACGACCAGGGTAGAAAATACAAGGGGTGCAACAATCATTTTAATCAACCGCAGAAAGATGTCACTTAATAAGGTAAGCGGTTCTAATTTCTTCTCTCTCACTTTTTCTGCCTCTGCACGCGCTTTCTGAGCAGCAACTTTCTGAATGTTTAACTCCGCATACTGAACAACAGTGGTGTCTTTCAGATTGAGTAATTTGACTTCTATGCCTTTTACCCTGGCCTCTGCTTTGGTGATCTCGCCATTGTAATCTTTAAATGAGTTTACGTTTAAATAATACCCGAGAGCGACTCCCAATATTAAGGCAAGAAAGATGAAGAATGTTAACCTGTTGTTCTTTGACATTGTAAGCTTTTAAAGTAATTGTACAGCCTGTAAAACTACAACAATTAAATTATTCTCTAAATATTATTGAGAAAGCAACTAACTTTATACATTGCATTTTGTAACAAACAGCCCTTACCTATATCTAAACCAATAATAAAAAGACGCATATTGAAAGAGAAAGACCTGTTATTTAAACAAATCTTTGATACTAACTCCAAGAAAATATTCCACTTATGCTACGGTTATACGGGAGATGAAGACGCTGCGAATGACTTGCTTCAGGAAACCTTTTTAAAGGTTTGGCAAAACCTGGACAAGTTCAGGAACAAGTCTTTGATTTCTACCTGGATTTACCGTATAGCTGTAAACACCTGTCTGACTTACTTAAGATCAGAGAAGAGACAGGCTAAGGACGAACTGACCGACAACATTATAGAGACCCGACCTGAAGAGTTTTCAGAAAAGAACGAACAGGTGGCCCTATTATATAAGTCGATCTCTCAATTGGAAGAAAACGACCGTTTGATCATCACCATGGTTCTGGACGAACTCCCCTACCATGAGATCGCGGAAATATCAGGGATAAGCGAAGGAAACCTAAGGGTAAAAATCCACCGCATTAAATTAAAACTTACAGAATTATACAATCAGCATGCAAGAATTTGATCATATACAATCGCTTTGGCAATCACATTCTGTGGAGGTAAAGATCTCTTCGGATGAAATGTTGGCACAGGCAAAAAAAGAAGTAAATTCCATCAGGAACAGATCGATACTTAATATTGCGGGTATGGCGGTCTCCTTTCTTGCCGTTGGTAGCCTCTGGTTTTTCATTGACTTCCATTCCTGGACTACTTATGCCGGAATTCTGATTGTTCTGCTGGCTATTGCCGCACTAACCATCATCTTAATTCATGGACACCGGTTGATCTCGAAAAATGATTTCACTACCCATCCCAACGAATTTCTGGTGAGGCTGAAACAATACCAGCTGGCCAGGTTTAGCCTTTACAATAAGATGTACTGGATCTATGCCATTACCCTGACACTGGGCGCCGGGCTATACCTGATAGAAGTGGTTACCTATATGGCCTTATGGGCGCAGGTCCTCATGGTAGCTTTTACCTTATTATGGATGATCTTTTGCTCTACCCTTGTCCGCAAAGCGGTCATCAAGAAAGACAGGGAAAGGATCGCTTTGCTCATCGAAAAGTTCGAAAGACTTGGCAGTCAGTTCAAAACACAATCTTAACCCCCAAAATATCAGGCCATAAAAAAAGTCATCTTCCCTAAAGGAGATGACTTTTTACTATTAACTAACCCAAATTATAATTCATCCGAACTTATATGTGGATCATCCTGCTACAAATATACCTTCAAAAAGGGGGCTGCAATAGGCGAAAATCACCAATTACAGGTTTTCATTAAACTTATTTACTTTTGTGACTTCCCAAATTCCCTGCTCATTCTTTTCGATCGTCAGGAAATTACGTTGTAAAAAAGTAGGAAATTTAAAATCAACACGAACCATCACCACATTGCCGCTGGATGACAATATTTCGTAGTCCGATTCGCAGTTAAGGTCCGTTTCGCCCTGCTGTTTATAAAAGCTCAATAAGGCAGATTTGGTTTGTTTCTCTACTTTTCTTCCATTACAAAAACTAACAACTGCATCCTCACTCATCACCTGATCAAACAGTTTTACATCAGTATGTACATAGGAATCAATAAAAGCAGAAACAACATCCTTTGGTTTACTATTTACCGTCTTCTTTGGAGAGCGGTCGTCGGGAGATTTACCGAAGGAAAAAGTGCAGCCGATACATAGTATCGTCAGGCACATTATCAGCTTTTTTTTCATGGTATTTTTTTTATTAAAATTCGGTTAAACAACTGAATATCAATATGCTAAAACCACTTTTAAGCCATGACTAATGTAAAGAAAAGGCTACCTGTACCGACCCGGGGTAACCTGAAAAGAATTCCTGAACAAGCGGATAAATGAACTTGGACATTCGAAGCCCACGATGTCTACGATTTCGTTGATCGGGTAATCGGTATTGCGCAGGAAATATTTTGCCTGCTGCAACCTGATGCTCGTTAGAAACTGATGTGGTGATTGCTGATAAGCCTGTTTAAAGGTACGAAGGAAATGATTGACCGACAGACATGCAATCCTGGCGATATCGTCCAGACAGATGTTCTTATTGTAATTGCTGATGATGTAATCTCTGGCAATGGACAATCTCCTCAGGATTTCTGATTTGGTGGTATGACTAAGAAACTTCAGGGAAGCTTCTCTGCTGGTGACTTCTGAATGGTAAATCTCATAATAATTGATCAGACAATGCTCCAGGTAACTGCTCAGCATCAGGGAGTCAGTATTGCCATGATCAATATGTTTTTTAAGGTGTAACAGGTTAAACTTTAAGTTTCCCTGAAGTGGGTAAATCGCCTCTACAAATACCGGGGCTTCTTTTTTATGGTTTTCCGGATCGTCCAGCAGCAGGCTGTCTTTCGCTCTTCTTGAATAGTCAAAATCGCTGACAAATTCAGGATCGAACAAGATAGACATAGAGCGGACTTTTACCGGAGAATTGATCCTTTTGGTATAAGTGGTCTGCTGATTAAAGAAAATGAAATTCTCAGAGAATAAGGTCAGGTCCCGGTTGGCAGCAGTGTAATCTGCAGATCCGCTAAAGATCATATCAATGGCGTATCTACCGGAAATTTCCGGATGAAAAGAATCATAGGCAGATTCAATTATGACTTCATTTTTATTGACCGGTGTTCTCTGATAATTCATCTCTCGTTAACTAGGTATCGGTATAATCTCTTTTTTCCAATAATATAAATTTATTGCCGCAGGGATCGGGAAAGGCAATTGTCACCCCCTCCGGGCTATACATAGGCGCTGTTAAACCCATTACGTTTTCTACACTTAAACGATGATGGTCCCTTAGGCAATCGTCAGTATACAAAAGCACAGGTACCTTTTCCAGCTCTTCGTTTTGCAGCAACATCAAAAAATCACCATCAAACATTTGCAATACTGCAGCACGGTCTCTCCCAGGAATATCCAGATGCTCATGTAACTTCAAACCCAGCTTAGTCAGGAAGAAATCCAGCGACTCCTGCAGGTCAGTTACATAGACTACTTTATATTTTTGTTCCAGATCCATGATAAAAAAGGAGTTCTTTTGTAAATTATTAAACAAATTTACCACTGCTTAATCACTGTCTGTTCCCCCCTCAGGGGGTATA
The DNA here is from genome assembly GCF_900129215.1 of Pedobacter caeni. Classification (GTDB taxonomy): domain Bacteria; phylum Bacteroidota; class Bacteroidia; order Sphingobacteriales; family Sphingobacteriaceae; genus Pedobacter; species Pedobacter caeni. The sequence continues at coordinate 61,355 of NZ_FQUQ01000004.1, forward strand.
TTTCGAATTTGACAAAAGATCACCCCTAAAGGGGTATTTTTTAATTGTCGTGGTATAAATATATTTACATGGTTTAACCCCAGAACTCCCACCAAATTGCATTACAAAAAGGTTATTTTCATTGGATTGTCCCTGCTGTTTCACAGTTTGTACAGTTTTTCGCAGCGCTATAACTTCCGTCAGTATGACATTGAAGATGGCCTCACACAATCACAGGTTACCGGGATTACCCAGGATAGCAAGCGCAGGTTATGGGTCACGACGCTTGGTGGACTGAGCTGTTTTAATGGTAAGCAGTTTTGCAGCTATACCAAGACCAATGGTTTAAACAACAATTACACCCTAGCACTCAGTCTGAATAAAAACGATGAAATATGGGTAGGAACCGCCTGGGGGATTTCCAAATTCAACGGAAAAAAGTTCAACAACTATAAAAAAACCAAAGAATGGGTTGGGAAATTAGTGACCGGCCACGATGGAACAGTATACGGACTTTCGGCTACTAAACTTTTCAAGACCAGTGAAAAAGGAACTACTTTTCTAAAAATCACTGATGATGAAAACGAGCATGTCACTGCACTGAAAGTCGATGAAGCCGGAATAGTCTCTGCCGCAATACTTAAAAAGGGGGTATTTTACCTCGAAAATGAAAAATGGAGGCCACATCCCCTCAATGAGCAGTTAAAGAACTTTTTCATCACTGATTTTTTCAATGACCGCTTCCATCAGAACAAGTTATGGTTTTTAAGCCCGGACGGTCTTTTTGCTGCGAAAAACAGCAAGATAGATCAATATATTTCCGGAATGTTCAAAGTAATAGAACAAGATGCAAAGAGCAACATCTGGATCGGTTCTGCAAACGGAGCTTACTACCTGACCGATAATGCACTAATTCATTTTGACGGGAAAAATGGTTTTACCAATAATATGGTAAGTGCGATTTTCAGGGATGCAGAAAACAACATCTGGCTGGCTACCGATGGAACGGGATTGTTCAGGTTTATTGACCGCAGCTATGTGATATTTGATGAGTCGCAGGGGCTGAGGAGCAAAATTGTGATGAGCCTGGCAAAAGGCCCGGCACCGGAAGAAATCTGGATGGGCACTTATGGTGGCCTTTTTCAGTATAAGGACAACAAGATCAAAGAGATCAGTATTGCATCGGATGTAGAAGGCAGCAGGAACATTAACTTTCTGTACAATGACAAGGAGCAGAACATCTGGATAGGAACGGTATATGGCGGCCTCTGGCGATACAACGGCAAACGCATGGAGCAAATGGTCAAAGATCAGCATGCGATCGCTTACAACACCATGCTTGAAGACAAACTTGGCCGGATCTGGCTGTCTACCAATGCGGGTTGTTTTCAACTGGATAAAAAGAACCGCCAATTGAAATGGATCGGCAAACAATTTGGCAGTACCCTGTTAGAAACGGATCAGGGAGAAATCCTGGTCGGCACACAGGATGGCGCTTATGTGATCAGTTCTTCTGAAGAAATCACTCAGCTGAAACTACCCCAGCTTGCAGGTTCCAGCATTCTTTGTATGTCTAAATCAGCAGGCTCCATACTTTTCGGAACCTCGGATAACGGCATTCTGGTCTGGAACAAAAAGAAAGGGATCACCAGGACCATCAGTACCCGGGACGGCCTCGCTTCAGATCACATCTACAGCATGCTGACAGACGATCAGGGCATCATTTGGGTGGGTACAGGGAAAGGAGTCAATAAAATCAATACCAGCAATTTTAATGTCATCAAAAACAGCAATGAACAAGCCTTGCTGGTAGAGTGTAACCAAAATGCCATTCTTCAGGACAAAAACAAAGTATGGATCGGAACCACCAAAGGGGCCGTGGTTTACAACAGTGCGTCCTACATCCCCAAGTCCGGCAAACCTTATATCTATATTAACGCTGTGACTGCCTTTGCACAAAACAAAGGGCGTCAGCAAAAACAACAAACGACCTTTACAGCGAACGACCTGGGCAGCGTCGCCACCCTTCCTTATCAGCAAAACAACATTAACATCAATTTTACCGGTATTTTTCTCACCAATCCCGATGCCTTACTCTATCAATACCGTTTAATTGGCCTGGACACAAAGTTCAGTGAGACCATCAGCAATACTTCGATGAACTTCAGTTCTGTACCCCCGGGCAGGTATACCTTTCAGGTAAAGGCAATTACAAAGAATGGGACTTCCTCAGTAAATACCGCATCTTTTACTTTTGAAATTACTCCCCCCTATTATCAGACTGGTTTATTCAGATTGCTTATCTTTGTGCTCATTGTCCTGCTCATTCTTTTGGCGGTTTATATCATCATTAACCTGAAAGAACGCAAGAGAAAACTCAGGTTAAAGATCAAGCTGGAAGAGCAATTTAAGGTTAGAAAACAGACCGCTGAAGATTTTCATGACGATCTTGGTAACAAACTGACCCGGATCTCCGTCTTATCAGAAGTATTGAGCAGTATGATTGATGAGAAAGATACCGAAAAGAGAGGTATCATCTCAAAAATCAATGACAATGTAAATGAATTATATAGGGGTACAAAGGATATATTATGGTCGTTAAATCCTAAAAACGACAAGTTAAGTGAATTGCTGGAGCATATCCGGGAATTTGGGAAGGAGATGTTTAACAGCACTCCTGTGCGGTTTGAAGACCGTATTCATCTGAACCACTATGACGGGAAGCTATCTTTAGACATGAGCAGAAACCTGCTGATGGTCTTTAAGGAAGCAATCCACAACGCGCTGAAACATTCCAAAGCAGGAGTGGTTATTTTTTCAGCAACAGTAAAGGATGGGGTACTCGAAATCGCTGTAAAAGACGATGGACAAGGACTTGATGCCACAACATCCATGGATGGGCATGGAATAAACAATATGAACGTGAGAGCACAAAGAATCAACGCAAAATTAAATATCACTTCGGATCATTCCGGAACGGAGATCATGTTAAGGGTTCATCTTTCCATGCTAATGCGCGCTAAAAATGTATAATCAACCGGAACCAAGGATTGTGATTATTGAAGACGACCAGACCATCCGGGAGGGTTATGCTTATTTAATCAACCATACCTCTCCTTATACGGTAGTGGCAACTTATCCTTCCTTTGATGCGGCAAGGAATAAGATTGCCAGGGATAACCCGGATGTGATTATACTGGACATCCAGCTTCCGGGGACCAATGGGATTGATGCTTTACCCATATTGAAGAAGCTACTTCCTGAGGTTTACATCATTATGCTGACGGTTTACGAAACAGAAAAGACCATTCTGGATGCCCTGGCAAATGGGGCCTCCGGTTATTTCACAAAGAACACCCCTACTGCCAAGCTCATTGAAGCCATCAGGGATGTGGTTCATGGTGGTGGCCCGATGAGTCCTGATGTAGCAAAGACGGTGATTCTCTCTCTACAACGGAATCCGGATTCCCCTCTTACCAGAAGGGAAACACAAATTCTGGAGCTGATGACCACAGGTAAAGACCGCGGACAGATTGCAAAAGAGTTGTTTATCGAAGTAGAAACGGTAAGGACACATACTAAAAATATCTATAGCAAGCTGAACGTAAACTCCAAGGCGGAAGCCATACAGGTTGCAAAAAACAAAAGGCTGGTATAATACCAGCCTTTTGTTTTTTTACAGGAAATTTCTGTTATTCTTTGATCTCATTTGTAGAGAAGCTATTTCCGTTTAAGCGGTATTGCAGCATTTTTACTGCTCCGGCTTTAATGGTCGTATCCTTAGGATTGACCGCAGGAAAAGAGCGGAACAAATCCCCGTTCTTAATGATGAATTTATCTCCTCCCTGATACGCCTTTTTCATCGTGCTGCTTAAAGGAGGAAAACTGATCTTTCTGAACTCTCCGCCTGCATACTCATATACATTCAGGTCAAGCACGTTTTTCTTGCTCAGCAGTTCAATGTAAAGCTCCGGATTACCATCATTATCGAGGTCCATATTCCAGGCATCAGTAATGATCCCTTTGCGTTCATTAGAAAAGGATTTATAGTTATTCCTCAGCGTATCTGATAAGAGAATCAGGTATCCGCCTACACTGTCAACCCCTTTTCCCCAGCTCACTACTTCAAAGTTAATTCCCGGCCGGATGGCAATGTCTTTATAAAAAGGAAACTGCCCGGCAGGCTTTTTAGTTTCAGGTTGGGCAGATTTGCCTGCAGCCATTTTTTCGGCTGCATTGTCTCCGCAGGAAGCCAGTAAAAGCAGCCCTGCAAATAACAGGGGCAGCTTCATGAAATATTTACCTAGGTTCATCATTTGTCTTTTTTAGCGAACAATTATTTAGCTTTTACATCAACAGCAGCACCATTGTTTAAAATGGTCTCTGTAACTACACTTTGTTTACCAGATGGCGTAATTACCACTGTTTTCAACGTACGTTTTTCTCCCTTAGGAACGATTACTTTTACTCCGTTAGTATACAGGTTGCCATTAATCGAAGGACGGGTAAGATCTAAGGTATAATAAATTTTAGATCCTGCTACCGGGGCTTTCAGTTCCAGGTTAAAGCTTTCCCCGTTTAATACTTTCTCATTTAAGCCAAGTGGTGTAGGTACCCAATAATTAGTCTCTGTTTTATCCAGTCTTGCCAAATGAAGTGGAAGACGGTCTTCAGAGAAATTTTTAAGGTCTTTACGTGCTGGCTGGCTCCATGCGATTTCCGCTAAAGAGAAAACCCTTGGGATGATCATGTATTCTACTTTTGTGGGCGTCTGAATGTATTCTGTCCACAGGTTTGCCTGAACACCAATTACATATTTCTGCTGATCAGCATTCAGCTCTTTAGGCATCGGATCATAAGCATATGAGCTGGTATATGGCGCAAAACCACCAATGTTTGTAGGCTCATCAGGAGAATTGCTTTGCTTATGGTCAAAATATAAACCACCACCATTAGGGGTCATGATCACATCATGGCTTTGTTTAGCTGCAGCAATACCACCTTCAGTACCTCTCCAGGACATTACAGTAGCATTAGGTGCAAGCCCACCTTCCAGAATTTCATCCCATCCGATTACCGAACGCCCTCTTTTGTTGACATGTTTTTCTATTCTCTGGATGAAATAGCTCTGCAAACCATGCTCGTCTTTAAGGTTTAATTTTTTGATCAGCTTCTGACAGAATTCACTTTGTTTCCAATATTCTTTAGGACACTCATCACCACCAATGTGGATGTATTTGGAAGGGAATAAAGCAATCACCTCATCCAATACATTTTCAAGGAATTTGAAGGTATTGTCGTTAGGTACAAATACATCATCAAATACGCCGAATTGTTGTTGCACCTGTTTGCCTTTTCTGCTTCCTGACCATGGTGTTTTCGCATCTACGAAAGTATCTCTTTCCGGAAAGCAGCTCAATTCAGGATAAGCGGCAATTGCAGCTGAAGCATGTCCGGGAAGTTCAATTTCAGGAACCACATTGATGAACCTTGCTGCTGCATAAGCCAGGACCTCTTTTACCTCATTCTGGGTATAAAAACCTTTATACTCTTTATTGTCAGTACCAACACCAGGATGGTGTCCGATAATGGTTCCGTTTCTGCTGCCCCCTACCGAGGTAAGCTTCGGGTATTTTTTAATTTCTATTCTCCAGCCCTGATCGTCTGTTAAGTGCCAGTGGAAGTTGTTCAGTTTATACTGAGACATCACATCGATGTATTTTTTAACCAAAGCTACCGGAAAGAAATGACGGGATACATCCAGGTGCATTCCTCTGTATTTGAAACGTGGATAGTCATTGATTTCAGCCGCAGGAATCTGGATCTCATTGTCTTGTTTTTCCGGCATCAGCTGCATCATAGATTGTACCGCGTAAAACAACCCTGCTTCCTTACCTATGATGGTGATCTTTTTGTCTGTAATGTTGATTTTGTATCCTTCGGCAGGTAATTGATCTGCACCTTCTGAGCTCAGGATGATCGCTTTTTCATTTGCAGTTTCCGCTTTTACTTCTCTCAGGGCAAAACCGCCTTTAGTAGTGACAAAAGCATTTAGCAAATCTGCCATCCTTGAATTTTTAGGATCATTAGAGATTAAAACCACCGTTTTATCCAGTTTGAAGGTTCCGCTGTTCTTCTTAACGGATACCGGTGCAGGAATGATCCCCATATTCGGATCATTTTGTGCAGAAGCTTCTACTGCAAGAAATGCCAGCAGAACAATTGTAAATAGTTTTCTCATTTGTGTATTTTGTGTTTAATTCTTCTTTTATCACCCGGAATTTCATCAGCCTGCTGAACAGTTGATATTTCCCGGATTCAGGTTAAATAATCTGGTTTGAATTAATGCACAAGATAAAAAAAATCCTTTAAAATAACGGGTTAAAAGCCGTTATAACTTAAAACCTATTGGCTTCCTTGGTTCATCCTCCTTTTCCATAAACTGACTCAGGTAACCAAACAAAAGTTCTATTTTTTTATCTTGTTTGCCCATTCGCTTCTCGACCTGCTCCACGAGAAGGGCAACATCTTTATGCAGCAATAAGGTCTCTCTTAATTTTACAAAGATTTCTATGATACGGATACTCATCTGGATCGCCCGGTCGCTCTTCAGTACATTGGACAGCATCAATACCCCATGTTCCGTAAACACATATGGAAATGTGCCTCCAAGGGCTTGTTTCGAAGGTATCGCAAATTGCGATACCATGTCATCAGCTTCCTCCTCTGTCAGCTGAAACATGAAATTTTCGGGAAAACGCGCTTTGTTACGTTTAACCTGCTCACGCAGACGTGTAGGTTTAATCTCATACAATTCTGCCAGATCCCTATCCAGCATCACCTTCTGATTTCTGATCAGGTAGATCTTACTCAGTAATACTTCATCTGCTATTGCAACATTCTTTGATGAACTCATGTATCAAATATATCCGGATATTGCTACCGCTGGTTATTTTATCAGGATATTTTATCATAAAAAAAGCGGGTCCCAATGGAACCCGCTTTTTTGACATCACGATATCTTGGTATCTTGATATCTCTTAAGATAAAGCTTTCACTTCGTGTTCTTTAGCAGCCAGGTAACGCTCTGCATCCAATGCAGCCATACATCCTGATCCTGCAGCTGTTACTGCCTGACGGTAATAATGGTCCTGAACATCACCAGCAGCAAAAACGCCTTCTACATTGGTTTTTGTAGAACCCGGGATGGTTTGCAGGTAACCAGTATCATCCATATCCAACCATCCTTTAAAGATGTCTGTATTTGGTTTATGACCAATCGCTACGAAGAAACCTTCCACAGGAATTTCTGATTCCACATTAGTCTGGTTGTTCAGTACTTTCACTGCGGTTACATTTTTACCGTTACCCATGATTTCCAGCGTTTCGGTATGGTATATCACTTCGATATTCGGCGTATTCAATACACGGTGAACCATTGCTTTTGAAGCTCTGAATTCATCTCTTCTCACCAACATATATACTTTTCTGCAAAGTTTAGCCAGGTAAGTTGCTTCTTCAGCAGCGGTATCACCTGCACCAACAATAGCAACATCCTGTCCTTTAAAGAAGAAGCCATCACATACTGCACATGCAGAAACACCAAAACCATTATATTTTTGCTCAGAAGGCAGACCTAACCATTTTGCAGTAGCACCCGTAGAAATGATCACAGTATCTGCAGTAACGGTTTTAATCTCATCTACCACTACTTTATGAGGCATAGATGAAAAGTCTACAGAACTCACATAACCAAAGCGGATATCCGTTCCAAAGCGCTCAGCCTGCTTACGGAAGTCTTCCATCATTTCCGGTCCCATAACCCCACCCGGATAACCAGGAAAATTATCAACATCGGTGGTTTGTGTCAATTGTCCACCTGGCTCCATACCGGTATACATTACGGGTTTCAGGTCTGCACGGGCCGCATAAATTGCTGCAGTATATCCTGCCGGGCCTGAGCCTATAATTAAACATTGAACGTGTTCTATTTCTTCTGACATATTATTTATTCTTTCTATTATGATACAAAATTACACTTTTATCCTGCTTTGAACAAGAGACAAAATGCAACATAGCCGCATTATGATTAACGGATTATAAATCAGGGCTTTTATCTTTCAATCCACAGATCAGGTTTGGATGATCCCTACGTTGAACGCCTTTTTAATTGGCGACTGGTTAGCGGCCTCTATCCCCATAGAAATCACTTTACGCGTCTCTTTGGGGTCAATGATGCCATCTACCCATAACCTCGAAGCTGCATAATATGGGGTAGTCTGACTATTGTACCGATCGGTAATTTCCTTTAACAATTCTGCTTCTTTTTCCGGAGTGATCGTTTCCCCTTTGGATTTGAGGGAAGACTCCTGAATTTGTAACAATACTTTTGCAGCCTGAGCACCACCCATTACTGCAATCTTTGCACTTGGCCAGGCATAGATGAGCCTTGGATCATAGGCTTTACCGCACATGGCATAATTTCCCGCGCCATAAGAATTCCCCATAACGATGGTAAACTTAGGTACAACTGAATTGGCCACCGCATTGACCATTTTGGCACCATCTTTAATGATCCCGCCCTGTTCAGATCTGCTGCCCACCATAAAGCCCGTAACATCCTGTAAAAACACCAGTGGGATTTTCTTCTGGTTACAGTTCATAATGAAGCGGGCGGCTTTATCTGCACTATCCGAGTAGATCACGCCACCGAACTGCATTTCCCCTTTTTTCGACTTCACTACTTTTCGTTGGTTGGCCACAATACCAACCGCCCAGCCATCTACTCTTCCCAATCCGCAGATGATGCTTTGGCCATATAGTTTTTTATATTCTTCAAATTCTGAATTGTCCACCAGACGGTGAATGATGTCCAGCATATCATAAGGCTTCTCCCTGTTTTCAGGTAAGATGCCATAAATTTCTTCGGGATCCAGCTTCGGTAAAGCAGGTTTAATCCTGTCAAAGCCTGCCGATTCCGGAGCACCCAACATGCTCATGATATTACGGATGCTGTCCAGACAAGCCTCATCATTCGGATGTTTGTAGTCAGTTACCCCGGAGATCTCACAATGTGTGGTCGCCCCGCCAAGGGTTTCGTTATCTATATCTTCACCGATGGCAGATTTCACCAGGTAAGAACCGGCAAGAAATACCGAACCGGTACCATCTACAATCATGGCTTCATCGCTCATAATCGGAAGATAGGCCCCACCCGCCACACAAGAACCCATAATTGCGGAGATCTGTACAATTCCGTCTGCAGACATCATCGCATTGTTTCTGAACATCCGGCCAAAGTGTTCCTTATCAGGAAAGATCTCATCCTGCATCGGTAAATAAACCCCGGCACTATCTACCAGATAAATTACCGGCAGACGGTTTTCCATGGCAATTTCCTGTGCCCTCAGGTTCTTTTTGGCCGTCATAGGAAACCAGGCGCCCGCTTTAACCGTCGCATCGTTTGCAACGATCATACACTGACGGCCCGAGACATAGCCAATTCCACAAACTACACCTGCAGAAGGGCAACCTCCCTGCTCGGCATACATGCCTTCAGCAGCCAAAGCACCCACTTCCAGAAATTCACTTTCTTTGTCAATCAGATAGGCAATACGCTCCCGCGCCAATAACTTTCCTTTTTCCTTTTGCTTTGCAGCACTCTTCTCTCCCCCACCCTGGTATATCTTCTTAAGTCTTGTCTTTAATTCGTAAACGGATTGTTTGTTCAAGTCTTCGTTTTTGTTGAACTCTATATTCATTTGGGCAAGTTAAATCTATTTTCCAATGAAACAAAAGTCCGTTTCGGGCTTTGGTACAAAGCTTTCATTTGTTTTGTATTTCGTTATAAATTTGTTGCAAATATTTATCTTGGGTGACAAAAAAAGACGGCCATGCCCAAGGATCAGTTCATCCCCACTTATAAGGATTTCAATCATTCCTTAAAACACCTGCACCTGAAACCGGTATCCCCTGACCGGCCATTTTATATTTTTTCCTGGCAGTATACCGAGAACCGCAAGATCAGCTATCCCTTGTCCAGACAGGATTATTACGACATTACTTTTTTTCTGGAAGCCGATTTTTCTCATCAGATGAATGCATCGGTAAATCCCATCCGCAACCATACCCTGCACCTGCTGACCCCCGGACAAGCCGAGCATTTTGAAACTAAGACTGTTTGCAGGCCCTCCGGATTTGCCATTTATTTTAAGCCGGAGTTCATCTTTGCTACTGCCCAGCGCAGGCTGGTACTTTCAGAATTGCCATTTTTAAAAGCCAGCAGAAACAATATTTTTTACCTCACTCCGGAAGAATCGGCAAACATCCAGGTACTTTTCAGCAAAATGATAGAAGAACAGGATCAGGGCCCCGGAGCAGGAGATATCATCCGGCATTATATTTTCATTTTGCTGTATAAGCTCAAGCACATTACCCCAAAACAGCTTGTTCCGGCCATCCCGGAGGAAAGCCTGAGCCTTGCCGACCGTTTTGAGGAACTGATAGAAAAGAATTTCCTTCAGATCAGTGCCATAGATCAATATGCAGCATTGCTACATGTAAGCCCTAACCATCTTTCGGAAACCATTAAAAAGAAAACCGGAAAAAGTCCCAAGCAATTTCTTCAGGAGGCCATTCTGCTGGAAGCAAAACTGTTGCTAAAACAAGATAACCTGAGCATTTCTGAGATTGCATTTCAACTCAACTTTCATGATGCGCCACATTTCAGCAGGTTTTTCAGGAAACATCAGCAACAATCTCCTCTGGAGTTCCGAAAACAATATAAATCGAAGACCAAACCATAAAAAAATACAAGTAAAGCGGAGTATCGTACAAGAAAGCAGGAGAGATAAGGCTTAGTTTTGTCGCTCTTAAGGAAAAATCATGCCTACTCAAAATCAATCCATCAAAGGAACCTTACTTGCCGTTACCGCAGCTATATTATGGGGTGTTTCGGGAACCTGCGCCCAATACCTGTTTCAACACCGTGGAATTAATCCCGAATGGCTGGTGACGATGAGATTGCTGATTTCCGGAATGCTCTTACTCAGCTTCGCAGCAACAAAGAAAAACAATAATATCCTGGCCATTTTCAAAGAGCGCAAAGATGCCATTCAGCTTATTCTTTTCAGTATACTGGGAATGCTTGCAGTTCAGTATACTTATTTCGCGGCGATCCTTCATTCCAATGCGGCAACAGCCACCATACTTCAATATCTTGGCCCTGTGATCATTGCCTGTTATCTTGCTTTTCAAAAAAGGAAATTCCCCGGTTTACAGGAAAGTTTCGCCATTTTACTTGCTGTTGCAGGGACCTTCTTTCTGGTCAGCCATGGAAGCATCAGCAGCCTTTCCATTTCCGGATGGGCTTTATTCTGGGGCATCAGTTCTGCAGTTGCCCTTGCTTACTACAGCTTGCAACCCATCAGACTGCTTCACAAATGGGATGCAGCAATCGTCATTGGCTGGGGCATGTTCATCGGGGGAATTGCACTGAGCTTTGTACACCAACCCTGGGATATAGAAGGGACATGGGATTTCAATACTTATGGTCTTTTTGCCTTTATCATTCTCTTTGGAAGTTTGTTTGCTTTTTATGCTTACCTGGTCAGCGTAAAACTGGTTGGCGCAACGGTGGCCAGCTTGCTGGCTTGTACAGAGCCATTATCTGCCGCCTTCCTTGCCGTATTATGGCTGAATGTCAGATTTGGATACTACGATTGGCTGGGAACCCTGCTGATTTTAATCACCATTGTTCTGCTTAGCATAAATAAAAAAGAAAACAGCTAAAATGGGTCTTCAGGAGGAGATTCTACAACCGTAACTTCGGGAACATACAGCTCCCTGAATTCCTCCAGAAATTCTTTAAGGTCACTATAACACATCAATATCCTTAACCGCTCATCCCGGTCAACTTTAATGGATACCTGGAGTGCCCAGCCCCTGTAGACCGTATAGAGCATGTCAATAAGTTCATCACAAGAATGCTCTTGGAAAAAGGAATGAATCAGCAACCGGAGTCTTTCCTGTTTATTATCTTCGATATACATTTTATTGCTCCTTTCCTTTTAAGAGATTGAAATGGGACTTTTTTTTGTTTTAAATTCCGGGAAACACTTTTCGTATTTCGTCCTGATTACCCTTATATTTTGGTGTTTCCGGGCATCCTTTGTTTTCAGAACAGGTCTGTTCTGGAAGGAGAAAACATGCATTGGCTTTGCAGAAAAATCTAAAAACAACAATGCCACACCAAATAACAACATCTTTTTCATATTGAAATTCAATTAAATCATAAATAAAAACGGGGGGCTATGTTATCGAATCTATATATTTTAAGCCATAAGGTGGTAATCATATGCTGATTAATTTGACACCCGGATATTGACAAAAAAAGGGACCGATAATTGCATTATCAGGACAAATTCAGCCAATGAAAGACATCTACACCTCCGTTAAAAATTTCATTTCCTACAGGTTCAATCTACATGAAGACAGTGAAGAGCAGGCAGAAACGATAGAATCCATTAAGAAAAACGTAGAATTCAGGGGGGCAAACCTATGGACACTGATCTTTGCCATCTTTGTAGCCTGTATAGGACTAAACGTAAATTCTACTGCAGTTATCATTGGGGCAATGCTGATTTCTCCATTGATGGGACCAATTATGGGCATTGGTTTAGGGATAGGCACGAATGATTTTGAGCTCGTGAAGAAAGGCTTAAGAAACCTGACCATCGCCACCATCATCAGTATCATCGCTTCTTCTTTATATTTTACCATCACCCCACTTCATGAAGCACAGTCGGAATTACTGGCCAGAACCTCCCCTTCTTTATGGGATGTATTTATTGCCGCTTTGGGTGGGCTTGCTGGGATCGTAGCTGCCACAAGAAAAGAAAAAAGCAATGTCATTCCGGGGGTAGCAATCGCGACGGCCCTCATGCCTCCTTTATGTACTGCAGGTTTTGGAATCGCCACCGGAAACCTCTATTTTTTCCTCGGTGCCATTTACCTCTATTTTATCAATAGTGTTTTCATTTGTGTAGCGACATTTCTGATTGTGCGTTACCTGAAATTTCATAAAAAAGACTTCGGAGATAAAGCTTATGAGAAAAAGGTGAGCCGCTACATCCTGATGATTGTACTCCTAACCGCAGCACCCAGTGTATTCCTTGCCTACCGTATTGTAGACAAAAGTATTTTTGAAAACAATGCTGCCAAATTTGTACATCAGGAACTCAACTATAAAGATACGCAGGTGATCTCCAAAGTTTTCAAATACAATAGAAAAGGAAGTGAAATTGATTTATTGCTGCTTGGCAATGAACTTTCGCCTCCACAACTGGACTCTTTAAACAACAGGCTCAAAAGTTATCAGCTAAAGGGGACAAAACTGATCATCAGACAGGGCCTGAATGCTAAAAATGAAATCAACCTTTCCCAAATCAAGGCCAGTATTCTGGAAGATGTTTTCAAGAGTAATGCGGAGGCAAGCAAACCCAATACTGGTTTTGCGGCATTGGATCTTCCATTACCTGATCTTAAACCGGAACTAAAAGTTCTTTATCCTGATCTGAAAGCCTACAGCATCTCCAATACCATTTTTAACCGCACAGATACAAACCGTGCAGATACGATGACCATGGTGGTGGCTTCTTTTGCAAAACCAATTCCCGATGCCGATCAGAACAGGTTGAGGTTATGGCTAAAAAACAGGGTAAAAGCAGATTCCTTAAAGCTGATTATTCAATGAGAGTACCTCCTTTAAGATGAGCACCGCCTTCTCCATTGTTTCGGGTTTAAAGCCTGTAAATCCAAGGAAAAAGGCCCCCTCATGTCTGAACTCCACCGAAAGTTCATCAATTGCATACAGCATGACCCCACGTTCCCTCGCCATCTGAAGAATGGTTGCCGTATCCTGTTTTTTTAACAACCAGATGATGAGGTGCATCCCTGCATCTGCTACGGAAATACGGATCTGGCCACCAAGATGTTTCTGCAGCAAACCCACCAGATCTTCCTGAGCCTTTTTATAGATCAGCCTCATTCTGCGCAGGTGACGGGAAAAGTGTCCTTCTACCATAAATCTGGTCAGGATGGCCTGATCGATCACCGGACTCTGACGGTCGATCACTGCCTTTGCAATCGTAAATTCGTTTGCCATCGCCGCCGATGGCAAAACCATATATCCAATCCTCAATGCAGGAAAGAGCGTTTTATTAAAAGTCCCTACATAGATCACACGCCCAAAAGTATCCAAGCCTTTTAAAGCAGGAATCGGCCTTTTCACATAACGGAACTCGCTTTCATAATCATCTTCCATGATCCACATCTGGTGATCAGCAGCCCACTTCAATAATTTTATGCGTTCTATCAGGGGCATAGTTTCCCCCAAAGGATATTGATGTGAAGGACTTACATAAGCCAGTTTTGCCGTAGGAAAATTCCCCATTGCATATTCCAGATCCATTCCATTTTTAGTAATCGGAACCGGACAAATTTTAGCACCAAACCTCACTATGGCGGATTTAGCCCTCAGGTATCCGGGATCTTCCATCCAGCATAAATCGTTCTTTTTCAATAACAGTTCAGCTGCCAGGTGTAAAGCCTGACTGGAGCCGTTTACAATGATGATCTGATCGGCGCTGCAATGAATAGAGCGGTTGATGCGGAGATAGTCTGTTAGTGCTTCCCTCAAAGGAAGGTAGCCCTGGGCACTGTCGTAACCCAAATGAAGTTGATGAATATCTTTATACACCGATGCGGCCAGCCTTGCCCAGATCTGGAAAGGAAAATCAGTAAAAGAGGGAATAGAAGGCTGGAAAGGTAGGGTTGCTTCCTGGCCAATATAATCCAGTACGAATTTGGTATGCAAGGGGAAATCATTTCGATTGACCGCTTTCTGTCTGGCCGGTTCCTGCTGAACCACTTTTTCAGGAACATGTTTCAATTCATTCAGTTGCTCAGAAACATAGGTTCCGGCACCTGCTTCTGCAGTTAAAAAGCCTTCCAGCCGAAGTTGCTCAAAAGCCAGCAACACACTATTTCTGGAAACACTGAATTCAAGGGCCAGGCTTCTGGTAGAGGGCATGCGATCACCATGTTTCAGCATCCCCTCAAAAACCCCTCTTTTGATTTCGTCGTACAGCTGAATATATAAAGGAGTTTTAAGTGAACGGTCCAGCTGGATAAAAGTAAGCAGGATTTCAGGGGATAATTTACTCATAGATTGGTACCATAAATATTCGTCAAAGTGGCTCTTTTACAAGAGCCAATGTAACATTAGTTTTGTGATGTCACAAATAACATTGCATGAAGGAGAATAGAAAAACCCTGTTGATTACGCTTACCCTTGGTATTTTAACCGCAATAGGATCCATCTCTATCGACATCTACCTTCCTGCATTTGAAGTCATGTCGCTCTATTTTAAGGTACCACTTGTACGGATTGAAACTACCGTTACTTTCTTTCTTTTTGGAATGGCTTTCGGGCAGTTGTTTATCGGGCCACTGTCTGATATCTGGGGGAGAAAACTTCCATTACGAATAGGACTGATCATCTATATTCTCTGCAGCATCTGCTGCGTACTGACCAACTCCTTCACTCTTTTTCTGATTTTAAGATTTGTTCAGGGACTTGCAGGAAGCGCCTGTCAGGTCATTTCCCGGGCATTGGTCAACGACCTTTATGGCGACCGGAAGGCTGCGCATGTATTTACACTTTTACAAATCCTGATGGGGATCTCCCCTATTCTGGCTCCTATGGTTGGGGGGATGTTAGCGGAACCGGCAACCTGGAAATTCCTATTTCTGATCATGGCCCTGATTTCTGCCTTAGGACTGCTGGGCTGCTTAACGATCCTGCCCGCGGGAAGGCTGGCATTGGAAAGTAAAAAGCTGAACCTTTCAGGGATTAGAAATGCCTATATCCATTGCTTAAAAAGCCCTGCTTTTATAAATTATGCGCTCTTAAGAGCCATCAGTAATAGTGCTGCATTTGCCTTTGTAACAGGCTCTCCCTTTGTACTCATCCAGATTTATGGCCTGAGTAAAAAAGAGTTCGGCTTCGTTTTTTCCTTTTTAGCAATAGGTATTATCTGCACTGGCCTCCTCAATGCCAGGTTACTTTCCTATTATGGAGCTGCCCGGCTGACAAAGCTGGCGATACTTATTCAGGTCCTCAGTGGATTGATCATCATCCTCTTTTTATACCTCAATGGTTCGTTTATTGTCCTGCTGCTCCTGACCTTTGTTTTTATGTCCATGCTGGGCTTCATCCTTCCCAATGCTACCGCGCTATATCTCGTTGCCGTTTCAACATATAGTGGAGCAGGATCAGCACTTATA
Organism: Pedobacter caeni; assembly: GCF_900129215.1. Classification (GTDB taxonomy): domain Bacteria; phylum Bacteroidota; class Bacteroidia; order Sphingobacteriales; family Sphingobacteriaceae; genus Pedobacter; species Pedobacter caeni. Next base: position 77,681 of record NZ_FQUQ01000004.1, read on the forward strand.
GGTTCCATGAGTTATTTATCTGCTTTCCTCATCACCTCCCTGCTGAGCCTCCTTCATAACCATACAGCCTACCCTATGTTTATCATGATGTGGGCATGCGTCGTCCTGGCCTTTTTATGTCTGAGATATAAAAAATCAGGTTAAGGCAGCAGGTCGATATACCAATAACCAGCAGGTTTTTCTGAGGTATCTACCGGAGAGGGAAAGGTTTTATACACCTTTTCTCCTAAGGTAAAGGGTACCGGAGTTTTAAATATGGGTCCGTCGAAAACGAAAGTGTGAAACTCCCCATTCTCTCCGCAGGGATCAATCCCCGGAGGAAGGTCGTTTATAAAGTGTTCATCGATCACCCTTCCACAAAACTCTTCCAGGCCCTCCTGTGTACAGACAATCACCGTTTTATAACCTAAGCTGATAAACTCGCGGATGATGGCTTTGGTGTCCTGTTTCCATATCGGAAAAACCGCTTTCAGACCGATCTCTTCCAGTTTAGTTTCCCTATAGTTTTTCAGGTCTTCCAGAAAAATATCCCCGAAAACAGAATGTGTAATTCCCTCTTTCTTTAGCCGGGTTAAATGACCATGCATGCTGTTTTCATAATCTTCCATCTTAGGCGATTCCGGCAAACGGATCTGATATAAGGGGATTCCAATACTTTCTGTCTGCTTAAGAAGCAGCTCTTCTCTGACTCCGTGCATGCTGACCCGGTTAAAAGCTTCATTTACGGTGGTCAGCAGGTAGCGGACTTCAAAACCATCGTCTGCCAGAATATGGTGCAGGGCAAGGCAGCTGTCTTTACCTCCACTCCAGTTAAAAAGGCTGATCTTTTTACTCATCATGGTACAATATTACAAGATCTTTTCTTAGTTCTGATCAGGGTGTAACACTATTTCGGCATGATTATCGTTCTTTTAAACGTATGAGGATGAAACTGGTCTTATTTTTTTTAGCTTTTCAGACGGCTGTTTACGCGCAAAACTTTAAATACCCAACGCTCCCTAATCAGGGGAAATCGCTAGCCACCATAGTTCCTGGGAACTGGAAAGTTTTGGATTCCATCTCCGGCGATCTGAATCATGATCAGCTGACAGACTTTGCCTTTATTATGGAATACCATAAGGAAATCCGGGAAAGCCGCGCTTATGGAGACAATACGACAGAGATCATCACGGAAATTCAAAAGCCAAGAATCCTGGCCGTCTATTTTAAGCGCGCCGATGGAGATGGGTATCAGATTGGTGTACAAAACAATAATTTCATTCTCCGCTCTGCAGAAGGTGGAACCATGGGAGATCCCTTACGCCCCTTAAAGATCGACTCCAATAAGCTGGTCCTCTCTTTTGAAGGAGGTGGCGACTGGCGCTGGAAGCTGAATTATGCGTTTAAATACCAGGATAAGAACTGGTTTCTGGAAAAGGCCAATAACCGCTATTACAATGAGACTTCCGGCGAAATGACCGATAAGAAGTATGATTTCATTCTTAAAAAACGATTGGTGACCACCGGAAAGACCCATAACAGGGATGCGGCCAACGAGACCGTTTCCCAGGATTTCCCCTTAAAGAACCTGCGTACTTTTCACAGCTTTAAGAAGCCCTGGACCTGGGAAATAGGTCCGGACGAGTTCTTATAAGCTAGCTCAGGTTTCTGTCTTTAAACCATTTGTCGTCTGGCAGGACATCGAATGTCATCATCTTTTCTACCAACACTTTTGGATCAGATTCATTGAATACCAGATCTCTGTTGCTTTGCTTCAGGAACTGGTGTTGTACCATCGCATCCATCTGGGCAAAAAGAGGATCATAAAAACCACTCACATTTAATACACCAATAGGTTTGGTATGCAAACCAAGTTGTAACCAGGTCAGTACTTCAAAAAATTCTTCCAAAGTCCCAAATCCTCCAGGCAGGATGATGAACCCATCTGCCAGGTCTGCCATTTTCTGTTTACGCTGGTGCATATTTTCGGTAATGATCATTTCGGTAAGTCCTTTATGCCCTACTTCTTTGTCCATCAGAAACTGAGGAATGACACCCGTTGCCAATCCATTACGTTTTAAGATTTCATCGGCAATCACACCCATCACACCTACGCTTCCACCACCATATACCAGACGGATCTGATGGTCTGTAAAGGTTTGTGCAAGATTTTCAATAGCAGCTAATAAAACCGGATCGCCATTAAAGTTGGCACCGCAATAAACACATATAGATTTCATAAAAAGTTAAAATAAGAAAGGGTTTCCATGGAAACCCTTTCGGTAATATTGATCTGAAATTAAATTATCTCGTACTCGAATAGTTTGGTGCTTCCTTAGTGATGGAGATGTCATGTGGATGACTTTCTCTCATACCGGCAGCTGTGATGCGTACAAACTTCGCTTTCTGCAAGTCTTCGATCGTTGCTGCACCGCAGTAGTGCATTCCTGCTCTCAGTCCACCTACGTACTGATAGATCACTTCTGCTAAAGTTCCTTTGTAAGGAACACGGCCTACAATTCCTTCCGGAACCAGTTTGGTCACTACATCTTCTTCATCCTGGAAGTAACGGTCTTTAGATCCTTGTTGCATGGCTTCTACAGATCCCATACCACGGTAAGATTTAAATTTACGTCCTTCATAGATGATGGTTTCACCTGGTGATTCCTCTACTCCTGCGAACAATGAACCTGCCATGATACAGCTTGCTCCTGCAGCGATTGCTTTAACGATATCACCTGTTTGTTTGATACCACCATCTGCGATTACAGGAATCCCTGTACCGATCAGTGCCTGAGCACATTCGAATACTGCATATAACTGAGGTACTCCTACTCCGGCGATGATTCTTGTGGTACAGATAGAACCTGGTCCGATACCTACTTTAACAGCATCAGCACCTGCTTCAGCCAATGCTCTTGCCGCATCAGCAGTAGCGATATTTCCTGCGATTACCTGTAGATCAGGAAACCTTACTTTAATGGCTTTCACCATATCGATCACTCCTTTGGAATGACCGTGTGCAGTATCTACAGTAACGACATCTACTCCTGCTGCAACTAATGCTGCAACGCGGTCGATATTGTCTGCTGCCACACCTACCGCAGCACCTACGCGTAATCTTCCACGCTCATCTTTACAGGCCTTAGGGTAGTTTTTATATTTTTGGATATCCTTGAACGTGATTAAACCGGCAAGATGACCTTCTTTATTGATGACAGGAAGTTTTTCAATTTTATAATCCTGCAGGATTTCTTCTGCCTGTAAAAGGGTGGTACCTTCAGGAGCAGTAATCAGATTTTCTCTGGTCATCACTTCTGAGACTTTACGTTGCATGTCTTTTTGGAAACGAAGATCCCTGTTGGTGATGATACCTACCAGTTTGTTGTCGGCATCAATAACAGGAATTCCACCTATTTTAAAATCCTTCATGATCTGGAATGCGTCTGCCACTTTAGCATCTGCATTTAAAGTAACCGGATCCTGGATCATTCCACTTTCTGAACGTTTTACTTTTCTGACTTCTTCTGCCTGGCGCTCAATGCTCATGTTCTTATGAAGCATTCCGATACCACCTGCCTGGGCGATGGCAATTGCCAGACCAGCTTCAGTTACAGTATCCATTGCTGCAGAAACTACAGGGACATTTAAACGTATTTTTTTGGTAAGAAAACTTCCGGTATCCACGTCGCGTGGCAGAACTTCAGAATAAGCAGGGACTAATAATACGTCGTCGTATGTTAAGCCTTCAGAGATAAATTTATTGGGATCGAGTTGCATAGCAAATAATTTAGGAGTTACTATTTGCCGGGCAAACATACGATTATTTTGGCTTTCCCGCAACAGTTTTCTGAATATGGCTGCTTTGAGTTAAAAGATTACACTAAGATTAAGATTCCTTAACCCTGGTTGGGAGCGCTGAATAAGTTAACATTTGTTTCAGATGGTGTTCCATATGAGCTACATAATCGATGAACAGCCATTCGATACTCTGTGAGGCTTCTCCCCCATTGGAGCATGTTTTACTTAGGTTTTCAGGAGCGATATTTTGGATCAGCGCCAGGAGATGACGGTTGTATGTTTCCCAGAACAAGATCAGTTGTTTGCTGTCGAGCTGATTGTAATGGCTATAAGTATTCCAGTTGTTCTGATCGTAGACGATGGTTGGGCTTTCTTCAAACTGCGCTCTTACAAATCGTTGATGGTTGTTTGTTGCGCTATCAATCAGGTGTCCAAGCATTTCCTTATTACTCCATTTTACAGGGGCAGGTTTACGGGAAAAATCTGCTTCAGGGATATTTGTTAATAAGGCAGGAATGGTATCACACAGATACTGAAGGCGGGTTGTGCTTTGCTCGATTGACATGTTGCAAAGATAAAAAAAATAAAAACGCCATGCGGCCTTTGCAATTGGGGGATGGGGAACAAAGACCGACATGACGTCACGAGAGAGAATTTTATGGATTATAGTGTTGACCAGCTGTATGCCCAGTTTGTAGAAGGGAAAGCACCTTTAGATCCATACAATAAATTTATAGTACCATCATTCAAGAATGGTTGTAAAATTCCGAATGGAGAAGCCGAGCTACTAGTTACCTGATTGTTTCCAACATAAGTTCCAGCAGGAGTAATTGCTGCATTAAATCCATGAAAATCGTTACCATCTAATACAGAAGTACCTTGAGTTGTTCCATCAAATACAAAACCAGAAGGATAACCAGTGATGATTGAATCGTACAATTCAATTTCAGCACCACGACGGTTACGAACTGCGAATTTATAAAGGTCTTTGCCGTTAGCATCTTTAGCTAAGGTAGATGTTCCGATAATACTAAAATTGAGTAATATTGGACGTGTTTTTGGTACTAAACTAAATGCAGCATCTTCTGCAGGAGCATTATTATCTGACTCAATACCATTTGAATCAGAGTTTCCACCACTTAAGCTATGTGTAGAATTTTTATCAGCAATTCCTACCGCGAAAGTAATGGTTCCATTATATCCGTTATCAAAATCAAAGTCGTCATCATCAGCACCTTTCGAGATTAAATAAGATGCATTTACGGACCCGCCTAAGAAAGAAAATGAATCCGCATTTGAATGAGAAACTTCTATATGATCTAAAGTAGTACCACTTCCGATCCCGGCACAGGTAAGACCATTCAAAGCATTATTAGTGCCTAAAAATCTACCTGGATACTCAATACGAACATATTGGATACTTCCCGAGCTTTCCATAGCATTATTACCGCCAAAATAATAATCTCCCATTGGAAGACCAGGAAGTGCTTTAGTGCCTGTGTTAACAAGCCCCCTTCCCAATATGGCTATCCCGCCAAAATCACCGGGTGCAGGAACTCTTGAAACATCCCCCAGTAAATAACGGCTGGTGAAAACAATAGGATTTTCTATTGTACCAATAGCCGAAATTTTAGCCCCCCTCTGAATTACCAAGGCTCCAGAACCGTTCACCGTAGATTTTATGTACGTACCTGGTTCAATAGTTAAGGTCGCACCATTTTCAACAGTTAAAACGTCACTGATTTCCCAAACTTTGGAATTATCCCATGTTGTATTAGTTGTTATACTTCCACTTACAGTCTGCACTGGCAATAAAGCAGCTGTAGCATAGCTTGCTTTTAAATTTCTCTTTCCGAACCCATTAAGCGTTTGAGGAGCAGTGTCTTTTTTACAGGAGAAACAAAAAGCCAAACACGAGAAAAGCAAAATTCTAACCATCTGATTTTTCATAATTTAAGCGTTAGTTATTATTTAAAATATTGACCGATATCTGTTTTATTTAATGAGATCTGTGTTCCGCGTCTGGTAGGAGGTCCCGTAGTCGTTTGTGTTACCTCATCTGTAATCACCAGCATTGATGAAGATCCTGCAGTATAATCGACTCTAAATCTTCCAGCACCAGGTTTTAGGGGTGTGGCCGTATTTGTCAGATCATAAGGCAATTCGTCCGCAGTTCCTCTTTTTACTATTTTAACCGAATAAGTGTACCTTGGTTCAGCGGCTAAACTTGGAAGCTCTATCGCCTTGCTGAAAGAACCATCGGAGCTCAATTCAATGACTCCTATTTGTGTATAAACATCATCACCATCCTTCCCTTTCAGAATCATCAAGTCGGCCGGTGCCCTAAACAACGCATCGTATTTGCTGGTGAATTTAACACTAAGCAACATATTAGCTGGGTTAACCGGAACCCCGACATCAATTTTATCAAATATTTTAGTCCCATCATAGTAAAAAACTAAGGATTGGGCAGGCTCATTCGCTACAATTTCTTTATTCAATAAAGGAGTATTTTCATCCTTTTTACGGATTTGTACTTGTCGGTTTTTACCGTCATCAATCCCCAAATCCAGGGTTTTCGTCAGTTCAGATCCAGTGCCTGATCCAATTACTTTACCATCAAGCAACAGCTCAAGTGTTCCGGTGATGGCATAACCTTTAACTTTTAATTTTACGGTATTCCCGTATACTTTTTCACCATCGTAATAACAACTGATCGTCTGCTTCAATAAGTCTGCAGAGATGGTTCTGGTGGCTAATATTTCGGCATGTCCCTTTCGCCTGACGATTATATCTGCATTTTCATCTGCAGAAACTTTGATTCCTTCGATCAAAAAACTCTGATTTTCATTGCCTATCTGGGCAATCACTATATTATTTTTCACAAATTCCAGGGTATCCTTAACGCCTTTTGTTCCCTGAATATTTAACACCACAACTTTAGGCGTTTTCGTCTCGGCTAACTCCTGTTTTTTACAACCTGAAGAGCCAATAAGAATAATGCTTAAAGCAATAAGAAGAACACCTTGTATATATTTTTTCATGTATAATTTCGAAAAAAGGTGATTGCAGCAGTATTGCCGCAATCACCACATTTATATTAGATAAATGGATTATAGAGTTGACCAGCTAGCTGCCCAGTTTGATGAATTAGGGAAAGCACCTTTTGTTGCACCAAATAAGTTTACAGTACCATCATTGTAGAATGGTTGTGTCATTCCGAATGGAGAAGCCGGGCTACCAGTTACCTGATTGTTTCCAGCATAAGCTCCAGCAGGAGTAATTGCTGCATTGAATCCGTGGAAATCGTTACCATCTAATACAGAAGCACCTGGAGTTGTTCCATCAAATACAAAACCAGAAGGATAACCAGTGATGATTGAATCGTACAATTCAATTTCAGCACCACGACGGTTACGAACTGCAAATTTATAAAGATCTTTACCGTTAGCATCTTTAACTAATGTAGATGTTCCGATGATGCTGATGTTACTCAACACAGGACGGGTTCTAGGCAACAAGCTAAAAGTAGGACTTTCAGCTACAGAGTTGTTATCTGATTCGATACCATTTGAATCGGAGTTTCCACCGCTTAAGCTATGTGTAGAATTTTTATCAGCAATTGCCACAGCAAAAGTAATGCTTCCGTTATATCCGTTATCAAAATCAAAGTTATCATCATCAGCAGCTTTAGAAACTAAGTGAGATGCATTAACAGATCCTCCGAAAAATTCGAAAGAGTCATCTCTTCCGTAATTTACTTCGATATAATCTAAAGTAGTCTGGTTTCCAACACCACCGCAAGTAAGACCATTAACCTCATTATCAGTTGTTAAGTTAAAACCTGCATATTCAATACGGGCATATTTGATCGTTCCTGAATTATCATTTTCGATGTCACCACCAAAAGAATATTCAGTTCCTGTTAAACCTTCGATATACTTGGTTCCAGTATTTACGTGTGCTTTACCTAAAAGGATGATACCACCGAAATCACCAGGAGCCGGAGCTTTAGTAGCATCTCCTAATTTGTAACGGCTGGTGAATACGATCGGGTTTTCAGCTGTTCCTATGGCTGAAATTTTACCACCTTTTTGAACAACAATGATTCCGTTTGGAACATCTACTGTGTTTACTGTTGATTTGATATAAGTTCCGGCCTCAATAGTTAAAGTAGCGCCATCTTTAACCGTTAGCACACCACTTACTTCCCATACTTTAGAGTTATCCCAGGTAGTGTTGGTCGTAATACTTCCACTTACAGTCTGAACAGGCAATGCTGATGCAGAAGCATAACTTGCTTTTGTGCTGCGTTGTCCAAAGCTGGTATCGTTAGAATTTTGATCTTTTTTACAAGAAGAGGCAAATGTTAAGGCCGCTAAAGCTAAACCAGTAAATAATATATTTTTCATAATATTAATTATAGTATTGGGTTTTTTGGATGATTTGATTTCTTTATATTGATTCTAAACACAAATGATGTTAACATTTCATGTTTTTTTTATTAAATTGCAGTCGTAATGAAGCTGACTAATGCTTTAAGTGATCTGGCCCTTGGCCGCAAACTTTTTTGAGAGATATTATTTAATATTAAAAGCAGTTTTCGGACTGTTTATACTGTAGCGCCGATTGGGGTAGCACAGGTTTTTATCAGGCAGGGCTCTCAACAGCCCTGCTTTTTTCCTTACAGTAGTTCAAAAACTTTCGTCTTTTCTCCTTTCCATTTTAAGCGTTGAACTTTATGTTAATTAAAAATTATAATTCAGTTGCAAACCAAAACTCCGTCCGATACGCTGAGTAAATGTTCTGGTATCCCCGTTCTCATAGTTGTCTGTAAATCCTGCTTTTTTAACCAACTGATCTGTATTCTCAAGAGGAATACCATCTTCAGGCATTGCCTGTCGGTAGCTACCAGTATTGTCATAATATTGAATTTTCTGATCCAGAAGGTTAGCCAGATTCAATTTGAGTTCCAGCTTTGGTTTCAGGAACTTATAGCTAAGCTGTGCGTCTAATTGGTTAAAAGGCATTTGATACTCATTATCCCTCATTTTTGATGCTACCACATACATTTTTCTACCAGTCCGGTTGTATACGAAGTTCATTCCGAATTGTTTGGCTTCGTATTGTACACCAACATTTATCAGATATGGAGTTTGCCCATATAATGGTCTTTTATTCTTACTGGGAACAGAAGCTTCACCTGTAGATTGTATTACGGTAGCCTGAGTAACTTCTGAGCGGATATAAGTCGCATTCCCAAATAGCGTTAAATTTCTTAACCAGGCCTGATCTCCGATAAATGTCAGATTCTTACGAAGTTCCAATTCCAATCCGAAATTTTTGGCACTGATTGAATTACGGGTAACATATTCATTCCTTCCATCCAGTGCAGGTTGCTTCGATATTTCAACTGGCTTGTCGAAATATCTGTAAAAAGCTCCTACAGATATGGTTTCGCCCAGATCCGGAAATAATTCTGCTCTAAAATCTAATCCATCTACTCTTGTACTGGTTAATCCCGATAAGCTGTATACATTGGCATTAAGGTCAGGGTTATACATCTGGAATCTTGCTCTTTCCACAAATTCCGGACGAATTACTGTACGGGAAAAAGCCAGTCGAAGGTTCAGTTTTTGAGTAGGGCTGTATGTAAAATTCGCTGAGGGTAGCCACCTCCATACAGGGTCTTTCACCTCATTCGGGTTATTTTCGCCTCCGGCAAATTCCTTAGAATTTGAAGGATTTCTTATTTCATCATACTTGTAGTACTCCATTCGTAAGCCCCATACCAATCTGAATTGCTCGTTAAAACGGTTGTCGAACATGAAGTACCCGGTATGTTGCTTGCTCTTTCCTTCATATGCATCCAATAAAAAGGGTTGAACCTCCCAAACATAACCGTTGGGGTTCAGGTTTTCTGTTTTAATTCTTTCAGAAAGCGGCAGGTTAAAAAGCTCTGGTGAAGTTTGCAAGCTATGGTTAAGTTGTGCACCTGCCCAATTCAAGGTTAAATGCTTCTTAATTCCTCCATAACCAGTTTTAAGTGTATGACGGGTATTCGCCAGGTTAAATGGGATCATTCCTGAAATATTCCAGCTATAATCCGTCTCCTTGTTCAGGTAATGATGGCGTGAGATAGGGAAATCTCCTGTCTGTGTAGAATTCGTTTCCGTCCTAAGGACATATACTCCATCGATTAATACTGGGGTAAGGTCTCGTCTCACCACGTCCTTTTGATTACGTACAATTCCTGTACGGGCAATATCCCATTCTAATTTCAGCTTACCGAGCTGATGCTGAAGTCCTAATTTATTTTGCAATAAATCCAGAAAGGTAGGGTTGACTTCAACACGCTGTCTTTGAGGAACACCATTCTTAAGTTCTTCTTCACTGATATCATTCGGGTGGTTATTAATGATTGAGGTATTGTTCTCAAATTTCCGTGTGTACGTATTTCTTAAACTGACTCTATGATTTTTTAATTTAAGTCCGGCATTTAAAATCGCTCCCCAGGTGGTATTAAAATTATAACTGTTCCCATAGTTGTCTGATGGAATCAGGAAATTGCCACGTCTTGCATCACTGATATCAGTGATGTTCTGCGTATTCCGATAACTTAAAGATCCGACTATGCCCAACACATTTGAAGTGTCCAGCTTCATTGCCCGACCAATCGTAAACTGATAATTTTGACCAATAAAAGCAGGTGTTTTATAGAGAGAAAGGTTATCTCTGGTGAAAAGCCTGCTCTGTGCGTATTTATCTTCTGCCCGTGGCGCATCAGGACGATTGGCGACAAGATCTGTTGTATACCTTAAATTCTTTGGAAAATCTCTTCTTCCATCATCAAAACCTAAATAATCATATTTACCGCGTTGCGGAGAGTAGAAATCTTTACCAATGCTATTGTCATTTACTGAGGAACCGATAGAAACACTTGTAAAATCCTCATCCGGAATATCCTTTGTATTGATCTGTACCAGACCACCTGCAAAAGTCGCATTCATATCCGGCGTGATGGTTTTACTCACGGTTACATTATCAATCAGGTTTGAGGGAATCAAATCAAATGCAAATGCCCTCTTACCAATCTCAGTACTAGGCAATATCGCACCATCCAATGTGGCGGCATTATACCGCTCCCCCATTCCCCTTACGATTACATATTTATTGTCTACTGTGGAGATTCCTGTGATTCTTTTCAGTGCTTCACCCAAATTTGCATCAGGTGTTTTACTAATCTGTTCTGCGCTGATTCCATTGCTTAGTTCTGCAGCGTTTTTTTGTTTTGCTAAAAGTCCCTCGGTCGATGTTTTTTTATACCCGCCCGTAATCACCACACCAGCCAATGTTTCCGAAGCCGGCTTCATACTGATACTCAATGGCGTATTTTCTCCTGATTTAACCGTTACATCGGTTACTCTCCTTGGCTGATAGCTCACATAACGGATCTCTACCGTATAATTACCAGGATCAACACTAATGCTAAACGATCCATCTACTCCTGTACTAACAGTACGGTTTAATTCCACAATCTTAATCCCTGCACCAGGCAATGGCTCCCCTTTTTCGTCCAAGATTTTACCACTGATTTTACCTTGTTTTACCGGATCCGGAAGTTTATATAAAAGAATGGTTTTAGGATCATTGATCTTATACATCACACCTGTTCCTTCCAGCATTTTCTTAACCACTTCGGCAACGCGCATATCTTTCACATCAATACTGATATGGCGATCAGTTTTAAAAATTGCAGGGTTATAATTGATGACACAGCCGGCTTTATCCTCTACAGCAGTAAGTCCTTTGATCAGGTTTACATTTGACAGCTTTAAGCTGATTTTGCTTTCTGTTGCGTTCTGTGCTTTTGTGCTTCCAGAAACACTGCAGATACAGCAGGCAGAAAGCAAAGCCGTAAACACAAGTGACTGGTGTTTTATTTTGTTAAAGTATTTTAGTATTAAAAAGTATAGCGTTATCTTCATTGATTCAAAAAGTTTTTTAATTATCGAGAGTTAAAAACATTTTTAGGAACCGTCCTGTTACAGCAGGGCGGTTTGTTTTTATAATTATTGAGTTGTATTTTTCATAGCATAGCCAATAGGGATGTGGCGGTTTTATAAAAACTTAGCTAATCATTGGCTTCCTCCCCCCATAAAGTAATTATTGTTTTAGGTGCATTAAATTCATAGTGGATCTTACCGCTGCTCATGATATGTAATTCTTCTATAATCTGTTTGATGTTTTTATTTTGGAAGGTGGCATTGAAACGGGACTTCAGCATCTTATTATTTTTCACCTTAAAGCTCACATTGTAGCTTCTTTCCAGGCGGGTAAGGATTATGCTCAACAGTTCATTTTTAAAGATGAACCTGTTTTCCGTCCAGCTGTTAAAGTCATCAGCTCTTGTTTCATTCACTGCATAACTGGAATCTCTTAATTTATACACCAGGTTTTTCCCGGGAGTAAGGAAGGATAGATGTGTCAGTTTACCTTCATTCGAAGCAGACACCCCAACTTTACCTGTACGCACCGAAACACTGAAATGTTGACTTCCGGGATAAGCATCGATATTGAACGAGGTTCCCAACACCCTGGTTTGTAAATTCCCGCTGTGGACAATGAACGGGCGGCTGGCATCAGATTTCACTTCAAAAAAAGCCTCCCCTTCCAGGTGGATTTCTCTTGTTTTACCCTTCTCAAAGTGTTGAGGGAAGCTCAGCTTACTCACTGCGTTTAAATAAACCACGGAACTATCAGGAAGCAAAAGTTTAACCCTTTCCCCTCTTTTGGTAATTTTGGTCATTAAAGCAATCGGCTGATGTCCTTCTTTTGTTTCTGTTTTCACAGCATACCAGCCCAAAGCGGCAGCACAAACCAGGATGAAGGAAGCTGCGTATTTTAACCAGGATGAATTTGCTTTTTTACGAAGGTCTTCTTCTTCAGCTATTTTTGACCAGACCGATTGAAGCTCTGCCTTTGCAGATAGAGAATCATCTCTCCAGCTGTTATCTTCATTCCATATCTCTGCAGTCGACTCCTCAAAAGATTTGTCCATCTCTTCCTGTCTGCCGATATGGAAAAACAATTCTTCTTCTTGTTCGGGAGTGGTATTCCCTTCAAGATAAAGTTTAAATAATTTGTTTATTTCTTCGTTTGTATTCACTGTCATCAATTAAAACGGCCAAACTTCTGCCTGTCTATAAGTATATACTCCGCGAATGGAGGAGATGTCTAGCCGACAATGAAATAAATTTTAAATAATCCACAAACAACTGATTATCAGCACAAAAAAAAGCCTCCGCGGATTAGACGGAGGCTGATAACAATAGGGATAGATTAATTTAAAGCGCTGAAAACAGGGTACACAATACAAGTACTGTTTCCGGGGTATGGATTTTGAAATACTGTCGGATATGGCTTAAAGATTTGGCCATATGACTATGAACGGTATTTTTGGAAATGTTCAACTGATTTGAGATGTGTTCGTAAGTAGCGCCCTCTTCCCGGCTCAGCTTAAAAACCTTTTTGCTCTGTGGCGGCAGGCTATTGATTGCCCTTTCGGCAAGATTGCGGTAATCTTTTAAATCCATAAAACTGGCTACCGGATCATATACCTGCTCCGTGTTTAACTGTTCATTCTGATAAGCATTCGCTTTGGCTTTGCGCTGAAATTCTTTGAACACCAGGTTTTTGGTGATCGTTAATAAAAAGGCATCAAAATCCCGGGATTCATCGATGGTATGTTTGTATTTCCAAAGGCGCACGAAGACAAGTTGCGTTAGCTCGGTAGCCGATTCGGAACACCTCACAAAGCGATAGGCAAACTGATGAACTTTTCCCTTATAGCGGTAATACAATTCATTAAAGGCAGCTGTATCACCTTCACGAAGCAAAACAACTAATTTCTCAAGCAAGGATTTGTCTAACTGTTTCAAGATAAATAGGGATAAGATTCTTCAGTTTTTATATCACCGAAATTAGCTTCCCTATTTTAACTTAGTATTAAGCCTAAATCAAATGTGTTAACGTCTTTTCTATTCGTAAGATTAACGATGGGTAAGTACTATACTTTCCCTGGCTTTGCTAAGGTGACTATCGGAGAGGACTACCCTGTTTTGTGGGATAGATTTAGGTTCATTAAGGGAAGAAAGTTTTTGATTAACTGTTTTTTGTGAGGAAATCTGATTTAACGCTTTACTTAGTAAAGCGTCATTTACATTTCCAAATGGAACCAATGGCAACACAGAAAGCTCACTGAGCTCCAGGTCCGGAAGAATCCCGTTATGGTATCCACCTTGCCCTTGTGCGTTGAACAGTTTATAGATAATAGGATACATCTCCCAATCTACCTGTTTGGGAATCCGCTCATCCCGGATTAAAAAGCTGGCTTCATCCTTACCCATCGTTTTTTCTCCGATGACTTTTACCTGCATATAAGGTTTAAGGTTATTGATCAGCACCTCCGATGCCGAAGCTGTGGCTCCTGTTGCCAATACAAAAACCCGGTTCATGCTGAGGTTATTTTGGAGAAGGGAGTTGAAATCCACCCTTTTGTCAAAGGTTGCAGCTGCTCCTATAGATTCCTTCCGCTGTCCGCCATTTCGGTTTCCTTTGTAAGTAATAAAATCTGTATGGTAGTTTATTCCGGGAGCGATCATTGCACATAGCCCCGCAGCTTCGGATACATCACCACCGGAATTATACCGGAGGTCTATGATCAGGTCTGAAACCCCTGAACTTTTAAAGCCGGCGAAAACGCTAAGAAGGATTCTGCTTAAACCGGCCGAGAAACCATCGATATAAATATATCCGATCTTCTTTCCATCCCGTTCTATCACCTCATGGATTGCAGGCTGATCAAAGGTTAAACCAGCCAACATGTTCAGTTCAGGCTGATCAGTATAGGTTCCATCCTTTAATTCTGCAAGCGTAAGTTTCGTATTTCTGCCCGTCAGTAGTTCCTGATCCAACGCAGCAACATTGCTGCTGCTGAAACTTTTTCCGTTAATCTTACTGATATACATACCTCTCTTCAGACCATACCTTTCTGCCGGCGATCCTTTCAGTACACATTTGATCAGACCAAAGGTCCTCTGAACGGATGCTTCGGGAATCACTGCATAATCAAAGCCATACAGTGAACGGGAACTTGGCGCTCCGGCCTGATTGGGCAGGTAAAGCTGAGAAAAGCGGTCATTGGTATTTCTGACTGCATTAAAAAAGGTCGTGGGTTGCTGCGCTAAATCTGGTTTCTTCGGCAATTCATCAGCCCAGTAATAATACCTGCTGAGGCTATCCAGGATCCAGGTATTGATTTGCTCATTACTTCCCTGAGGATATTCTTTTTTTACATTGTCCTTCTTACAGGCCCCTGAGATCATGATTAATCCTATACAGAATCCCGAAATCAGGAGTTTGATGAGCTGATGACCCCTGCAGTGTTGAATTTCCATTTTTATAGCGTTAAGCTTTGATTACTGAAAGACAAATTTAACCGCACACTATAAACAAATTGTTAAGCCCTCTTCAATTCCAGCTCATTTACAAGGGGTTAAAAACCATTTCATTTGTAACCTTTTTTCTACAAAAAACAATATTTTAAACCGCGCTGCTTTTCGAATCTCCTTATCTTTACAGGATCGAAACCAATAGTTTCCTGATACAAATAAAAGTTAAATTTTAACACCAAATCATGAGTTATAGTATTGAATTCAAAGACATTCCACTCGAAATATATTTAAGGCTAAGAAAGGAATCAGGCTTAAGTGCCAAGACAGAAGAAGCAGGAAGAATTGGCTTAAAGAATTCCGTATGCTCCGTATTGGTCACCGATCCGGAATCCGGAAATGCAGCCATCGGAATGGGAAGACTCATTGGCGATGGAGGCTGCCATTGCCAGGTGACAGACATTTGTGTTTCACCTGAATATCAAGGCAAAGGCCTTGGAAAAGCAATTATGGAAAAGTTAATGGAATTCATCACCAATGAACTTCCGGCCTCCTGTTACATCAGTTTAATCGCAGATGGAGATGCGTCCTTTTTATATGAAAAATTCGGATTTAAGGATACGATGCCTCAATCTAAGGGCATGTATTATAAAAAATAGACAGATCAGTCTGGGGTATCATCCTCCCAGACTACTGCATTTATTCTCCAACCTTCCCTGGTTTTAATAAACTGAAAGATTTTATTGCCGGATGCTTTAAATTCCAGTCCGTTTAAAGCTCCGCTTTTCTCATATTTTGAAAACCGTTGTGCGATGTTACCGGAGATCCTGGTTTCTCCCTTCAGTTCCCACTCTTCAAAGCCGGTTAAAGTTCCGTCAGAAAGGATTTTCCTTCGGGGTGCAATAAAGGTTTCCAGATTATAAATCTCTTCTTCCAATCCTGTTTTTTTAATAATAATGCTTTCCGGAATACAAACCTCCTTAATGCGGTCCCAATCCGGATGCTGCCCTTTATTGTTGTTAAAAACACTAAAAAAACGCTGGGTAAGTTGATTTAACAAAAGCTGATCAACCTCAACAGCATATAAGAACAAGGCCTTGCCCTCCAGTAGCATTTCTTTCTCCATGACCAATCCCAGACGTTCCAGCAGCCGCACAGAATTGTTATTTGTTCTTAAAGCAGTTGCCAGGATCCTGGTATGTGCAGCAAGTGTGGAAGGATGATTCAGCACAGCCGATGCAGCCTCAAAGGCATAACCTTTGCCATTGTATGCAGGAAGAAAAGCAAAACCAATATCATGGTGATCGAGATAATCACGCTTGATCATGCTCACCATTCCAATAGGAGTTCCCTCTTCTTTTATCCTGACTACTGCATAACTGAAAGATGGATTATCTAAAATTTTCTGAATATAAGCGGTCGCCTCCTCTGTATTATTAACATTTCTATCTCCGATAAACTGTTTCCAGCCTTCTGTATTTAAAAGTTCAAGGATAAATCCGGCATCTGCCAAATTCACTTCAGTGATAAAAAGCCGGTCGGTTTGGATACCTGTTTCCATAATTAATTTAGTTTCTGTTCATATGGATGTCATAAGTATTTAATACCCTTGCCCCATCCCGATCTCTCGCGCAGTACTCAATATTCTTAAAGATTTGATTTGTACTGAGTTCAAAATTATAAATCATTTCAGACAAACAAATGTTAAACAATAAATTATTTGAAACAAATTAAAAAAACAGCATCTCTACTCAAATCAGACACAGAAACACCATATTCTTTGTACTTTGCCCCGCTGGTTAAGCATAAATATTAAAACTAAATTTCATCAGGAGAAAATGAAACCATCATGATCTTACAGATCACATAATGATTAAACACCAAGATCATGATAGCTTCATAACCATTAAAAAACAATGATATACTAATGAAAACAAAAGAACTGACTATAATAGGACTTGGTGGTGTTGGAGGTTATTTCGGGTTTAAACTCGCACAGAAATATGCTTCATCTGAGGCAGTAAACATTTCATTTGTGGCCAGAGCACAAACCTATGAGATCGTAAAAGAAAAGGGACTGACCTTACTTTCTCCGGAACATGAAAACCCTGTTGCTCATCCCTCTCAGATTTACAAAAACATAGAAGAATTACCGGAGACTGATATCTTTCTGATTTGCGTGAAGGAATATGATCTTGAAAATATCTGTCAGCAGTTAAAAACAAGAATTAAAGAAGATACTGTGATTTTACCTTTGATGAACGGGGTAGATATTTACGAAAGAATCCGTAAAATCATTCCGAATGGGATTGTACTCCCTTCCTGTGTTTATGTGGCTTCTCATATTAAAGAAAAGGGAACGGTGGAACATAAAGGTAATCCGGGAAAGATTGTCATGGGTAAAGATCCCAAAAACCCGCAATATGATGCTCAGGAAATTGCTGACCTGTTAAAAGAAGCAGGTATTGACCTCAGCTACAAAGAAGATTCTTTCCCTGACATCTGGACAAAATATTTCTTTATTGCCAGTTTTGGATTGGTTACTGCAAGGTATAACAAATCAATCGGACAGGTGGTTGAAGAAACTGCACTCCATGAAAGGGCGGCATCGATTATGAAAGAAATTGAAGCAATTGCGAAAAAGAAAGAAATTTCAATCCCTGAGGAGATCATAGAAAAGACCTTTCAAAAAGCAGCTTCATTTCCTTACCAAACCCCTACTTCTTTGCAACTGGATGTACAATCCGGAAAAGAAAATACAGAACTGGAACTCTTTGCAGGAGCCATTATTGATTATGGAAAAGAACTGGGAATTCCTGTTCCGGAAACTAAAAAAATATACGACGAAATCAAGAAGGGATTGCTCCGATAAAACCGATAATCTACGGATAAAAAAAGAAGAGACAGGGATAGAACAGAGGCAAATACCTTGTTTTATCCCTGTTACTTAAAACCCTGCCGGTGCCGGATGTTTTCCCTTTACATTTATGATCGTTCGGCTGATGACCGGCTGCAGGGCAATCAAGACAATTGTAATCCCGCAAAGTATGGCAATCAACTCATAATAATCGACACAAAACTGAAGGAAGGCCTGCTTCTGTACAGACTTGTTCAATAGTCCTGTTGCTACTTTAGCCGCCTGATCTTTCAACATACCATGGCCAGACAAGGTCGATTGGTAAATTCTCAGCCTTTCTGCTAATCCAAAGTCAATTAAAGACAAACCTTTTCCCATATCATTGCTATGACTTCCTTTAAAATACAACTGGCAATAATTAATCAATGCCAGACTGAGACTGAAAGTCGAAAACCGGACAAATACCCCTACCGAAGCAGCAGATTGCCCCATTTGCAATGGAACAGAAGAAACGATAAACATCACGATGGGCGACATGACCATTCCCGCTCCCAATCCCTGAAGAAACAGCGGTAGAATAAAGGTTTCAGCATCTGCTTCCGAAGCAAAAAGAAAACACATCATTCCGAAAAACACCATTAACAAGGCGAAACCGGCAATCCATAACACCCGCAGCATTTTCTGACGGATTAAGAAGCGGATGGCAATAAAAGAGCCGGTAATGATGCCAAGGATATTGTAGATCATCAATTCATTGGCATGCAGGGAATCCATCCCCAGCACATTTATAAAATAGGCAGAGGTTAATCCAAAAGCTCCTCTGATCAGGTATAAAATCACCAGGAAAACAATCCCAATGCTAAAGTTCCGGTACTTAAACACAGAAAGGTCTACAGTTGGACGCTTTAAAGACAACTGTCTGAACACTGAAGTCAGAAACAACGCCAGAATGGCAACAATGCTGTAAACAATTCCGTTATCTTCCAGCCAATCCTTTTGCTGCCCGTAGATCAATACATAAGCAATCAGGATCAGCATCACTACAAACAACAGAAAACTGGCCCAATCCAATTGATACAAAGGTTTTTTCCGAAAAATATGTACCCGGTTTAAAATCATGAACAACAAAGCGGCGCTAGGCAAAAAGCAAAAGATTATCGCCTTATACAACACATTATATTCAAAATTCTCTACCAAAGGTGCAGCAAATAGTGCTGTAACCGGAGATACGCATAGAATCATCGCATAAAATATGGTATAGCCCACTTCTCTGGAATGTTCGGATTTTAAACGTCCGAACAATAGGTTCAGACAAATACTGGTAATACCGCAATTCACCAGTCCCTGTAAAAACCGGAACGTAAAGACCAGCCAGATTTCCCGGGTATGGTAACAGCAATAAGCGATTAAAATCTCCAGGACAATACAGATCAACAGGTATTCTTTGGTCACTATTCTTTCAAAGAACCGACGCTCAACTCCTGCAAAACTAGCTACCGCAGCATAGAATAACAGCAGAGAAAACTGTACATCTGCAGGCTCCATCCCATAATATCCTGCAGCAGCACTTCCGTCGGCAGTAGAAAGGGCAAAGAGCAATACCGAAGAGAGCAACAGCAGCATAATGCTCAATCGGATCAGCCATTCCGGCGCCCATACTTTAAATATGGGTATTGATTTACTCATGGCTATGCTCTTTTCTGATGTGCACAGTAGCACTCATCCCTGCATTCAGGTTAGATAATGAAGCTAGTGCTCCTTCCAGACGGATTCTTACCGGAATCCGCTGGGCAATCTTCACAAAATTTCCCGTTGCATTATCCGGAGGTAAAAGCGAAAATCTGGAGCCGGTAGCTGCAGAAAGCGATTCTATTTTTCCTGAAAACTCTTTTCCCGGGAAAGCATCTACTTCGATCGAAACAGGCTCCCCGATATACATCTTTCCAATCTGTGTTTCCTTAAAATTGGCGATTACCCATTTGCCGGCATCCCGGTCTACAATATAAGCGATGGTTTGTCCGCTTTGCAGCAATTGTCCGGGCTGGATCGTCCTTCTTCCCATTTTACCATTGTAAGGAGCTACAATCACAGTGTAAGAAGTATTGAGGTCATTCCTTTTGACTACCGCAGCCCTTCTTTGGATCTCAGAGATCAGCACTTCAGATTGCGCTTTAATGTCGTTCGTTTTAGAAAGTGCGGCCGCATAATCTTCCTGGGCAGCATTATACTCCGCCTGTGCAACTTCCAGCATACTTTGCATGCTTTCCAATTGCTGACGTGTGGCAGATTCTGCATCAAAAAGTTTTTTATAGCGGTCGTACTCCGCTTGCTGCTTCCATAATTTAGCTTTGGCAGCACCTATTTTTGCTTTACTTGCTCCTGCTGTAGTACCAGCAGTTTGTATATTACTTTGCAATACGGAAACCTGTGCTTTTGCATTGGCGAGTGAGGCCATTGCCTCGTCCTGTTGAACCGTATAATCACTGGCATCAATTACCACCAGGGTATCTCCCTTTTTCACCTCCTGGTTCTCTACATAATGTACAGATTTAATATAACCGTTTACCCTGGCCGTTACCGGGTTGATGTACTCTTCAATTTGTGCATCATTGGTATCCTCGTACCGTAAATAAGTAAATACTGTTCTGGTTCCCCAAAACAACAGGACGACCAATACAATAGCTGCAATGACCGTCGTGACGCGTGAAATTATTTTATCTGTTTTATTTTGTGGTTGAGTGCTCATTTTTATAGGGTGCCTACTGCTTTTTGTAATTGATAATATTGAATTCTGGCATTTACTTTTGCGGTTGTCAGTTCAAACCGCGACTGTAATAACTGTGTCTCTGCATCCAGCAAATCCGTTAGTAAAGCCAATTGGTTGAAATAAGTATTCTGTACAATCCGGTAACTTTCTGAGGCCTGTGTAATGTTCTCTGAAGCTACATCGATCCGTTTCAGCGATTCCTGATAGCGGATATAATATTCCTGAACTTCCTGTCTGAGGTTTTCCTTAACCTCCTCATCTTCCACTTCCTGTCTGTGTAACTGGATTTCCGCCACTTTCACCTTGTGTTTATTGGTGTAGAAAGAAGAAATAGGGACTTTTAACTTCAGCCCTGCCATCCCATTACTATACAGGGAAAGTGCATAAGGATAAAACTGGATTTGCGGATAAGCATACATATACTCTCCAAACAAACCAATGGAAGGAAGTACATTCGATTTCACCTGTTTCAGTTTCAATGTACCCAAGGCCTGTTCTTTTTCAGAAATCCGGACTTTAAAAGAATGGGTCTCCGCTTCGGACAGGTAATTTCCCAGACCTTTTAGCATCACAGGCTCGGCTTCCAGTTCTGAAACTACGGGCATCCACAGCACTTCATCCTTCTTACCGATTAACAGGTTGAGTTTTTGTGAAGCAATGTGGATGCTGTTTTCTATCTCTGTGAGCAGCATCCTTTGTTTTGATAGACGGAGTTCAGCCCGCAAAACGTCACTTTTAAGGACCGTGCCATTTTTATAAAGCGCATTGATCTCACGGAGCTGTTTTTCCCGGTCTTTGATGTCTTGCTTTAACAAAGTCTGATAAGAACGGTTACGGTATACATCATAAAAGTAAACCGCAGCGATGTAATGGACCTCTTGTTTTGTGAGATTCTTTTTCGCAATCGCCAGTTCATTTTCTGTCTTCGATGCAGCGATTTCCCTGTTGGTTTTACCGCCGTTATAAATGTTCAGGTAAGCATCCGCAGATACTTTATAATATTTAGGCTCTACCGGATATTGTGAAGGGGTATGAAACAAACCATTTTCATAGATCGGCATCTGAAAAATATGCGCCAGTACACCATTGGCGGCAATTTCCGGCAGGCGTTCTGAGCGGGCCACCTGAATACCAGCTTCTGCAGCCAATACTTCCAGTTGTTTCATCTGAAGTTTCCGGCTGTTGCTGTCTGTCAGCTGCCAGACTTCTTTAATGGTAATCGGGATTTCGGGATCAGGGGTTGTTTGTTGTGCATGGACAAAAAGAGAGGATAAAAGAACGGACATGCACATCCCAAACTTTCTTTTATACGGGCTAAGATTCATATAGATAAATTAATGGCACAAATTTCGGCTAAGAATTGTTTCTTTATTTTATCTAAACTGACATATATTTGTTCAAACCAGCCATATGAATACTTTAAGCAATGAAGCCTTATTATCTGCCATCGATGCCCATAAGAAAAGCACTTATGTATGGCATAGTAAGTTTGAAGATCGTTTCAGGCATCATAAACACAGAAAAGGGCAACTCACCTATGTAGAAGGTGGTGTCATTTTTCTATATGCAAACGACAAATCTTATTTCATTCCGGCCCGGCATTACCTTTGGATTCCTGCAGGTGTAGCACATCATTTACAACACCGCTACCGTGCAGCTATTGTCCGCAATATTTATTTTGATACCACTGCCGAAGAGAACAATCCTTTTTTTGACCATATCGGGATTTACCCTGTGAATAGCCTGTTGCTGGAAATGCTAAAATTTTCTGAGCATTGGAATGGGGATATTTATCCGGGAACGCATGAATATGGCTTTCTGAATACCATACAAAACATTCTCCCTACCATCAGCATACATCCCCTCCCGATCGTTGTTCCAACTACGGAGAATGAAAGACTCCGACCTGTGTTATGGTATATTCATCAGCATTTAGCAGATGAACTTACCCTGGAAGTGATTGCTGCTGCGACAGGTTTCAGTGAACGTACATTATCAAGGGTATTTCAGGCCTCACTCGACATCTCTTTTTTCCAATACCTGAAACTGGTCAGGATCACAAAAGCCATGGAGAAACTCCTGGAAAGCGACCTGACCATTAGCGAAATTGCTTATGAAGTAGGCTACGACAGCATATCCTCCTTTAGCAATACCTTTTTTAAGATGACAGGCCGCAGGCCTTCTACCTTTAAAGAATTGAAAATAGCGAGTTTGGGTACCGATTAATTACCTTGAGCTTCTTCAGGCTCCGTATGTTGTCGGAGTTGTTTTGGCCCCTGTGGCCAGATGAAGCAGGTAGACTGTTTTTTCCAGCCCAGGCTTTTATAAAAATCTCCTTTTCCCGGAGCTGCAGTCAGGTTTACGAAATGATAGTTATCACCCAGTTTCTCATTCAGGGCATTGACCAGGTATTTACCCAAACCATTTCCCTGAAAATCAGGATCCACAATTATATCGGCCAGAACCGCATAATATCTTCCGTCATCTACAGTTCTTCCGAAGGCGATCAGCTGGTCTTCCTTATAAATGAATAGCGTCCAGCTACTTCTTCTAAATGCTGCTTCTATTTCTATCTCTTCCCTTTTCCTCCAGTCTACCTTGGCAAAAAGCTCACATACATAAGCCCAGTCTACAGTCGACAAATCAGGGTTGATTTTATAAGTCAGGTCATTCACATTTATTTTGCTCGGAGACATATTTAGCTTAAAGATTTTAATTGGGATACAAATATCAGTAATTAATTCTTCTCTATTTAATCCTTTAGAGGATTGTGGAAAAATGTAGGAGGTAGCCCTGGCAATTGTTTTAAACAAAAGTCACATCATAATCGCTACAATAGATGGTTGAATTGCGCTTCTTGAAAATAAAAAAATAATATTTATCTTATGAGGAAAAATAAGTATAATTGCTACGACTAATTAACCTCTTATGAACAAGATAAAATTGCTGTTATCAGGCTTTTTTTTATTGGTTTCTCTGTGTTCTTATGCTCAGAAAACTGAAGTTATTCTCAAAACTTTTAAATATGGCAAGGTTGATCCGGCCGAATTCGACACCAAAGGAACAGGAGTAGATTCTGCCGCTTCCGCTGTAGCATTGTTCGACACGGGCAGAGGGTGGTTCGAAATCAGCCCCAGGACAAAAAATTTCGTTTATATATATGAACGCCATACCCGCTACAAAATCATCAATAAAAACAGCTATGATCTGGCGAATTTAGAGGTTTCACTTTATCGGGACACTGATGCTGAAACAATCCTGGATAATATGGATGCGGCAACCTACAACATGGAGAATGGAAAAATGGTGGTGAGCAAAATCAGTAAGGATGCTAAATTTTCCGAAAAACAGGATAAAAACTTTACCGTAAAAAAGTTCACGCTCCCAAATGTAAAGGAAGGCTCCATTATTGAATATAAATACAGAATCAAATCCGATTTTATCTTCACGCTCAAACCCTGGTATTTTCAGAAGGAAATTCCGGTGTTGTACTCCAGTTACCAGATCAGGGTTCCTGAGTATTTTTCCTATAAGGCGACCGCTGCCGGCTTCATTCTTTTAAAAACAAGCAATGAGCTCCAAAACGAAACCTATTCTTCAGGTGGAAGCCAAATCCAGGCAACTGTGAAACAGTCGACCTATCTCGCAGAGCATGTTCCGGCATTAAAGGCTGAACGTTTCATTACCACCTTACAGGATTATATCAGTAAGGTTGAATTTGAGTTGAGCTCGACCCAATTTCCGGGCTCCATGTACAAGGAATACACCTCTACATGGCCCAAAATCGTATCCACCTTAAAGGACGAAGAGAAATTCGGCTCATTTACAGACAAAAGAAGCTATAACAAAACCCTTGTACAACAACTGGTTAAAGGGGAAACCAATCCCGACAGCATTGTCCGAATCTTATTCAATCATGTTAAAAACAATGTAAAATGGAATGATGAACATAGCAAGTATGCGACGTTCACAACTCCAAAAGCGGTCTTTGAGAAGAAATCAGGAAATTCAGCAGACATTAACCTTAGTTTATATAGTTTGCTGAACGAAACCAGTGTCAAAGCATTTCCGGTATTACTGAGCACGAGAGAAAATGGAATGCATCCCGGATTCCCAATGCTCACTCAATTTGACAATGTAATTGTAGCCGTGCTCATTGGGGAGAAATACCTTCTTCTGGATGCCACGGATAAAGATCATGTTCCCGGTTTAATTTCTTATCAAAACCTTAATCATGAAGGCTTCAGAATTGATTTAGAACAAAAAAACGGAGAATGGATGTCTCTGGAAGAAGAAAAAATAAGTAAGAAAACCATCACTTATAGCCTGACTCTGGATACGGACAACAAATTGAAGGGCAGACTTTTTCTTAGTGCCAATCATTACGAAGCACTGGGTCGGCGGGAACATTACAGAAGTTCTGCAAATGAGGAGGAATATCTAAAAAAATACAAAGGAGACAAACCTGGCCTGAGTATCAGCAATTACCAGCTGACCAATTTAAACCTGGTTGAAGAACCGCTCTCTGAAGCAATGGATGTATTAATTGAAGATAATGTGGAAGAAGCGGGAAATCTGGTCTATTTAAATCCTTTGCTTTTTGATCAAACCAAAGAAAATCCCTTCAAACTGGAAGAACGCAAATTTCCGGTAGATTTTGGTTACCCTACTGAGGAAAACTACCGCATTACCATTGAGTTTCCAAAGGGATATCAATTGGATAAAACCCCAAAAAATGAAAAGATGATTTTACCTGACGAGAGTGCTGTTTTTGTATTTATGACAGCAGCAGAAGAAAACAAGCTGCTCCTGAACAGTAAAATCACCATTAAGAAGGCCCTTTATACCTCAGAAGAATATAAAGATCTGAAAGAGCTCTTCAAAAATATTGTGAGAAAACAGGCAGAACAAATTGTATTTAAAAAGATTTAATGAAAAAGAAATTATTGTTGTCGGTCCTGCTGAGCATTACCGGTGTTTGTGGCTATGCCCAGGGGGAGTATGATGTCAGCAAAATTCCTGCAAACCTGATTGAAAATGCAGCTGTAGTCATCAGAAATGAAGAGATGACTTATGAAGTTAAGGGTTTGGGGAGTGCCAGGCAGGATTATAAAACTGCTGTAACGATCTTAAATAAAAAGGGAGAAGGAGCTTCTAATATGTATGAGCATTATGACAAATTCTCTAATGTATACAACCTGAAAGCAACACTCTATGATGCAAAAGGCATCAGGATAAAGGAGTATCGTTCTTCGGATTTCAAAGACAGGAGTGCAGTATCAGGCGGCACCTTATATTCCGATAGCAGGATTAAATTCCTGGAGTTTTTGTACGCCTCATTTCCTTATACTATTGAATATAGCTATAGTGTGGATTATAGTGGAATTTTAAACTACCCTTCCTGGAACCCTGCAAGTTCATGGGCCATGGCGGTAGAACAATCTTCTTACACTTTTAAAATCCCCAGATCATTCAGCTTTAAACAACTGAATAGCAAGGGACTAAAACCCGACTCTACCAGCATTAAAGATGTGATGCAATACCGATGGTCCTGTGCAGCCGTTCCTGCCCTGGTTCATGAACCCCTGAGCACGGGTTTAAAAGAAGTGAATCCATGGGTGATGCTGGCACCAGATCAATTCGAATATGACAACTCTAAGGCCAATATTGAAAACTGGAAAAATCTGGGTAGCTGGCTCTATCAGTTGAGCAGCGGATCACAGACATTGCCACCCCCGGCCAAATTAAAAGTACAGGAACTTATAAAGGGAGCAAAATCACCAAAAGAGAAGATCAAAGTGCTTTACCGGCATTTACAGGAGAACACCAGGTACGTTGGTGTTCAACTTGGTATTGGTGGATATACCCCTATTGTGGCGGAGAAAGTATCTGCAGTTAACTATGGAGATTGCAAAGGCCTTTCCAATTATATGAAAGCCATGCTTCAGGAAGCCGGAATTAAATCTGACCTGGTAGTGATCGGAAATGGATTACCTTCCCTTAACCGCAAATACGCCAGCATGAACCAGGCAAACCACATGATTCTTTGTGTACCTATGGAGAAAGACACCACCTGGCTGGAATGTACCAGTAACTATGACCCTACAGGATTCATTGGCAATGACAATTCGGGAAGAACGGTTTTACTCGTTACTGAAGATGGAGGTAAATTGGTGGAAACCCCTGTTTTAAGTGCCAATAGCAATTATTTAAAAAGGAGTACCAAAGTCAACCTGAATGAGGAAGGTAATGCAGACATACAGATCGATACAAAGTATGCAAATGCACAATATGAAGACCGTATCGGCTTGATGCTGATAGAGCCCGTAACTCAGCATAAAAGCATCATGAACTCACTTGGAGTCCCTAATATGGAGATCAGTTCCCTGAAATATACGCAACCGGATAAAGATATCCCTTTACTGAACGAAAGTATTACCTTAAAAAGCAGCGGTTTGTTAACCGGAGGAGGGGGCAAGTTATTTATCATGCTGAACCTGCTGAACAGACAGGAAAACAACCTGATACCAATTGAAAAGCGCAAGACTTCCTTTGCAGTTAAATATGGTTATCTTGATGAAGATGAGATCATTTATACGATACCCAAAGGTTTTAAAGTAGAATTTGTCCCTAAAGACATTGTCATAGATTCTGAATTTGGAAAGTATACCGCAAAGGTTGTTGCCAAAGACAATACACTCATTTATACCAGGAGCAAAACCATCATTAACAAACAATATCCTGCTGAGAAATACAATGATTATGTCGCTTTTCAGAAAAAGCTGCATCAGGCAGATAAACAAAAAAGTATCCTGGCTAAAATAGAATAGCCAGGATATTCTTATTTATTTCTTTCCTACTACTACTTTGGTAAAATCAGCAGTATTCAAATATTGATTGGCCAGTTGTTTCAAATCTTCAGCCGTGATCGTTTTTACCGTTTCGATATAGTTATCATAATAGGTATAATCCAAACCTGAGAAATAAGCGTTCTTAAATTTATCAGCATGAGAGAACGCATTCTCCAAACTGCCAAGCATAGAGCCAAGCATATAGTTGCGGACAAGATTTAACTCTTCTGAACTCACTGTTTCTGTTTTCAGCAATTCAATTTCTTTCTCAATTTCTATCAGCGCATCCTTGCAAACGGCAGCACCAACTTCTGTAGCAATAAAGAAATAACCTGCGTCTTTTAAGGAGACGATGGCAGAACCGATTCCGTAAGTATAGCCTTTATCTTCGCGGATATTTGCCATTAACCTGGACCCGAAATAACCGCCCAGCAGGCAATTCATCACCTGAAATCCGGCAAAATCTTTATGTTTTCTGGTGATGGCCAGTGAGCCCATCCGGATGGCAGACTGAATGGCATCAGAGCGCTCCACCAGCAACTCCCCTTTTGTTCCGCCATTGAATTCAAATTTATTGACCTCAGAAATTTCATGGTTGTCCCATTCTTTTCCAAGAAAACTGTTCAGCAGGTCAAATTCTTTTTGTTCGAATTTACCGGCCACAATGACCGTACAGTTTTCAGGTTTATAGGCTGCTTTAAAATAGCTCAGTAAATCTGCCTGTTGTATCGCCTCATAATCCGATGCTTCGATATTGGAACCATAACTGGAATCACCAAAAATGGCATGTGCAAAGTGTTTCCTGGCCAGGAAATCATTCTTTTGCAAGCTTACCTGCAGAGATTGTTTTTGGTTCTGGATAAAAATATCCAGCTCCTGCTGAGGAAAAATACTCTCATTCAGGATCGATCTCAGGATAGGTAATACAGATGCCAGGTGCTTATTTAAGGTATATACCTTTACGCTGGACTGATCCGCGCCATATTCTGTTTGCAGAAAAGCGCCATAATAATCCACTTTCTCCGCAATATCTTTAGCAGTTAATTTTCCTGTTCCGTTATTGATCAGGTGACTTACCGACACCGACTGAAGTGGTTTTAACTGGTCCCAGTTTACATTTTCAAATATAAACTCAATACGTACCAGTTCCTGTTTACCTGCATTGATGGTAAATACAGGAATCCCATTATCCAGTTGTTGCTTTAATGGTTCAATAAAATTTATTTCATCCACCTGTCTTGATTCAGGCGCTAACGTACGATTAAGCATCTTGGGCAGTTAAATAGTATAAAATTGAAGATTGTTCTTTTACAAAGGTCTGTTTGGCAACGTCCAGAATACGTGCTGAAGTCACTTCCTGATATTTGTGAATTTCTGTATTCAGCAAATTGGCATCTCCTAACAATTCATAATAGGCCAGGTTCATCGCTTTATCCAAAAGGCTCATTTCGGCAAATACAATAATCGATTCCGATTTGTTTTTCACCTTGGTCAGCTCATCGGCAGCCACTTCTTCAGTAGCGATGGCATTCAGCTCTTTCCAGATGGCGGCTTCTGCGGCTTCCATCGTTACCCCTTCTACCAGTTTTCCTTCTACAATAAACAAACCTTTATCTATACTTCCGGTAAGGTAAGCATTGATCTCACTAAACAATTGCTGTTCTTTTAACAGGCTGTTGTAAAGTCTGGACGACTGTCCCTGTGAAAGAATATCCGACAGCAGGTCATACACCTGGTAATCTTTACTTCCTCTCTCCGGCATCTGAAAAGCCATATAAATGGCATTCAGAGGAACTTCAGCAGTAACGGTTTCCTGACGCGCTACAGTCTGCTGAGGCTCAACAGGCAAATCTCTGAGGTAACGTTCTCCCGCAGGGATTGGTGCAAACCATTTCTCGGCAAGTGCTTTAACTTCTTCGGTTTTCACATTCCCGCCAACCACCATGATCGCATTCTGAGGATTGTAATGCTTTTGGAAAAATGCTTTTACATCTTCCATTTTAGCATCTTCAATCTGCTTCAGGTCCTGTCCGATGGTTGCCCATCTGTAAGGGTGTTCTTTATAGGCAAGGGGCCTTAGTTTCAACCATACATCGCCATAAGGCTGGTTCAGGTACCTTTGTTTAAACTCTTCACAAACCACATTACGCTGGGTTTCCAGACTTTTCTCAGAAAAGGCAAGGCTCAGCATACGGTCGCTCTCTAACCAGAAAGCGGTTTCGAGATTCGTCGCAGGAAGGGTAATGTAATAATTGGTGATGTCATTGCTCGTAAAAGCATTGTTTTCTCCTCCTACCCTTTGCAGGGGTTCATCGTAACTTGGAATATTTACAGAGCCCCCAAACATGAGGTGCTCAAATAAATGAGCAAAGCCGGTTTTATCTTGTTCTTCGTCTCTTGCACCAACGTCATATAGAATATTCAACACCGCCATAGGTGTTGTATCATCCTCGTGTACCAGGACACGTAATCCATTGGCCAATGTAAAACGGTTAAAATCTACCATATATATAAAATAATTGTTCCAAATATAGGAATAAAGCAAAAGGGAAATGTGATAATAATGTGAAATAAAAAGAAAGGAACTTATGGTATATTTGCAGTATGAATACTGCCGAATTATTGCATAGGGCCTTACATTTCGACTTTCTTACACAGGAAGAAGGCGTTTTTCTGTACCACCATGCATCAACTGCCGAACTGGCTTATGTAGCCAATGAACTGAGGAAAAAACAAGTACCCAGCGGGAAAGTAACCTGGCAGATAGACCGTAATGTAAATACCACTAACGTATGTATTGCCAACTGTAAGTTCTGTAATTTCTTCAGAAGGCCTGGTCATGACGAGAGTTACATTACAGATATCGAGACTTATAAAGTTAAAATAGAAGAGACATTCAGACTGGGCGGCGATCAGTTGCTGCTGCAAGGCGGGCACCATCCTGACCTTGGCTTAAAATTTTATGCCGATCTGTTTAAACAATTAAAAGAATTATATCCTGACCTTAAGCTTCATGCTTTAGGCCCACCGGAAATCGCACACGTAGCGAAGCTGGAAGGCATCTCTCATACGGAAGTACTTAGCGCGTTAAAAGCTGCAGGAATGGATTCCCTTCCGGGGGCAGGTGCAGAAATCCTGAACGACCGGGTAAGGAGATTGATCTCCAAAGGTAAATGCGGTGGAAAAGAATGGCTCGATGTCATGCGTGCAGCGCATCAGCTGGACATCACCACTTCCGCAACAATGATGTTCGGGCATGTAGAAACCATTGAGGAACGTTTTGAACACCTGGTCTGGATCAGGGAAGTTCAAAGTGAAAAACCGGCAGATGCTAAAGGGTTCCTGGCCTTTATTCCATGGCCTTTCCAGGATGATGGTACCCTGTTAAAAAGACTAAGAGGCATCAGCAATAATGTGTCAGGAGACGAGTACATCAGAATGCTTGCACTGAGCAGAATCATGCTGCCTAACGTTAAAAATATTCAGGCCTCCTGGCTTACAGTAGGTAAAAATGTAGCCGAATTGTGTTTACATGCAGGGGCAAACGATTTCGGATCGATCATGATTGAAGAAAACGTAGTTTCTGCTGCTGGTGCTCCACACCGTTTTACGGCTAAAGGAATTCAGGATGCGATCAGGGAAGCAGGTTTTGAGCCTCAGCTTCGTGGTCAGCAATACAATTACCGCGACCTTCCGGAACACCTGGAAGAGCAGGTGATCAATTATTAAAAAAAATAGGGGACAATTGTCCCCTATTCATCTCAAACCATCTCCCTCACTAAGAAATTCCAAATAATTTCACAATATCCAATACCTGCTGGGTAGTTAATGGTTCATCAAATGATTCAGAAGCCGCAGCAGCATTTACGGCCGTTCCATTGATTCCGACAATAGATATCGTAGCCTGAGTGGTGATCTCTTCTCCGGCATATACCGCAGCAGCATTAGGTACTCCACTATCATTGCCACCAGTAATCCATGGCTTAATCGCAAAACCATTCTGGGCACGCATGTAACGGATTTTCGCCGCATGGCGCGCTTCAACAGAATGGATGTTCAGCGCAGCAGTCAATACTCCACCCTGACCAACCAATGCAGGTGCCTGTCCTTTATACGCACGGACACCAGTATCTTCAAGTGCCTGAGCTACGGCCAGAAAAATACCGTAATTACCGGTTGCAAAAGGGTTAGGGAATGCGCCACTTGCCGTCCAGTCGTAACTCGCTCTTGCAGTAACTGCATCCGCTCCGATCACTCCTTTCAGGAAATTCACATGCGAAGTTTCATGTCCGCTGATGATGCCAATCGCTGTTTTATCTGATATTCCCTGTGCTGTTGATGGAAAATCGGCTCCTCCTGAAGCTTTCAGTGCCTGGGTATAAAAAGCCGCTTCAAAATGCTCCAGGGTTAAGGCGAACTGAAGTACGGCCTTTACTGATGCAGGTAACGTACTTTGACCATAAGCTTTGTTAAACATAGAACCCAGGGCCAAAGGAACAGCGGCAAGACTTACTTTTTTACCGATATTAAAGAACTGCTTCATGGCTGTTCTCCGCGGACTAAAGCGTTCATACACTTCTCCATCCACTTTTTCAATTTCTTCTAATATATCTACGATATTCATGTTTTCCAGGTTTAGGCGTTTAAATTGATCACGTTGATTTTTGTTTTCACGAAGCCGGCAGCAATGTTTAATACTTCCATTGGGTTCCGGGATTTATCCAGTCCATTGACCATATCCACCACTTCTACATTAGAGAAAGAGTTTGGAGAAATCAACTCCCTGATATAGGCCGCGTGACGGGCCTCCACGGAAACAATTTTACCGGCAAGGGTTAAATAAACGGTACTTTTCAATAAACTTCCTGCACCATTATAAGCCGAGACGCCTAAATCTTCAAAGGCTTTCGCCGTTCCAAGAACACTGGTCCTGTCCGCAAAATTGATCTTTGAAAAATCTACTTCCAGACCGCCTATAGCTGCTGCCCCAAGGGCATTTTTAAAAAATTCCCTATGGGCAATTTCATGAAACTGAATGTCTTTGAAATAGGCCAGCTCTGCAGCACTGATATTGGCATAAGGTGTGGCTGCTACCTGAATATAAAAGGCCGCTTCCAGCTGTTCCAATGCATAGGCATAATTTAACACGCCAAAATCGTCTTTAAAATCTAAGGTTACGCCGCCTGTAACAGGGGGATCCATGTTGCGGTCTTTTTTACAGCCTGCTGCGATCAACGCAATACCTGCTGCTCCTGCACCTGCATATTGCAGAAAAGAACGGCGCTGTAATCTGGCATTAAAAATACTGCTTTCCTCCTGCAGCATTTCTTTTTCTTCTTGTAAGTTTTTCATAAGTTCATAGTTTTTTTAACGGCTATGAAGCGATCATGATCTTGATCATCAATCGTTGTGCAATCTGTAAGATCATGATGGTTTCATAGTTTTTCGTTTTGGGTTCAAAGCTTATGAAGCTTACCTGCGCAGGATTCAGGTTCATAAAATTTACTGGTTTTATAAAGGCACCTACGAAAGAAAAAGCAGGACGGTTTTCAGGCCCGGGAAGAAATATTCTTAGTTCCCTCAATTTTTTAATAAATTCACCCTATAAAACTGATAAACTGTGCTGAATACAATTATTGTTGATGATGAAGAATTTGCCCGTTCCTCTCTTTATTTCTTATTGCAGGAAAACTGCGCAAACATCCATATTTCCGGGATTGCCAAATCTGTAAATGAAGCAAGGCAACTACTGAGTAACAACCAGATAGACCTGATCTTTCTGGACATTGCCATGCCCGGAGAAAATGGTTTTGAACTCATTCCACATGCTCAGCTCAATAAATCACATGTGATCTTTACCACCGCTTACGATCAGTATGCACTGAGAGCAATTAAAGCAAATGCACTGGATTACCTGCTAAAGCCTATTGATATCGACGAATTGAAACTGGCCGTAGAAAAAGCGGGTAAATATATTGCACTGAATAAAAAGGAACACAACAGGAATGAAAGTCTTCAAAACCTGGCCGTCCACCTGTCTGAAAGAAATGAAATCCGCAAGATCAGCCTGCCCAATGGTCAGGGCTATTCCCTGATCAGTATCGACGATATCATTCACATTGAAGCCGATAGTAATTATTCCATTTTTCACCTGGCCAATAAAGAAACAATCACCGTTTCAAAGGTTTTAAAAGAGTATGAGGAGATCCTTCCTGACCATCAGTTTGTCAGAATTCACAAGTCCAGCATCGTCAACCTGAATTACTTAAAAGAGTACAATTCAAAAAACGGTGTGGAAGTGATCCTGAAGAACGGAGAAAAAATTGCAGTTTCCAGAAGAAGGGCCAGCGATTTTGCAGAAAAGGTTAAATCATATACCCGCTTTGAAAGTGATAAATAAAAACAACATAGGGACCCTAAGGCTTTTCATAATTGGCATTTTAAGCTTCTTTAGCAGCTCAGCTGTTTATTCACAAAGCACCTATCTGCAACATTTCAGCACCAAAAACGGCCTTCCAAGTAATGCCTGTTTTTATACCTTACAGGATAGCAAGGGATACATCTGGGTCGCTACCGATGCAGGGGTAAGCCGCTTTGACGGGAAGATCTTTGAAACATTTTCAATCAATGACGGCCTTCCTGATAACCAGATTCTTCAGGTAAAAGAAGACAAAAGCGGAAAGATCTGGTTTCTGGCACTGAATGGTCAGCTCAGCTATTTTTACAATGGAAAAATCTACAATGAAACCAATAACCATTTGCTGAAACTACTCAAGTTCAATGCCGTGATTGTTTCTTTCTTTCAGGACAGCAAAGGCAGGATCTGGCTGGGAACCAATAAGAATGTGCTCGTGATGTATAGCGGTAAACACATTACAAAATACATTTCAGCAGACCACGACAGACAGTTTATCAATACTTTTATCCATGAGGATGAGACGGGAAAAATCTGGGCGGTCAGCAATACCTCGGTACGGCAACTGGATGGAGACAAGTTCAAAGTTGTTCCGCACAGCAGTCTGCCCATTTCTTATAAAACGGCAGTCAACCTTCCCGACAAAACCCTCGCCTATCTTGATCCTTCTGGTCTGAAGATCAGAAAAGGCAACGAGGAAAAACTACAGGTTAAGCTCAATACGGGCTTGCTGAACAATGACCCTGGTTACTTTCATGTAGACCAGAATAAGGACCTCTGGCTGAGCAATGCTTCCGGGATCTACCATATTGAATCTGATGGAAGTACCAGGCGTTACCTGGACAACATTTCTTCCAGTCAGGTGATCAGGGATGCCAAAGGAAATATGTGGTTTACCACCAGTAACGGGATCTATATGCTGCCTCAGAAGAATGAGCGTTTATATGTCATCAACAAAGCGAACGGACTCAGCAGTGATCTGGTAAAAAGCGTCACAAAGGACCATAAAAACAGGTTATGGCTTGGCCTTGATGAAGCCAATATCAACATCGTTGATCAGCAGGATTACAAGATCAGCAAAATCGCACTGGGAGATAAGAAAAAGTATAACATCATTAAACAGCTTGCCTTCGACACGAGCCATCAGGCCATTTACTTCGCTTCGGATTATGGCCTGGGCAGGATAAATGACATTTACAAAGGGAACAGCAACATTGATTTCCTGCAGGAAACCAGCAGCTCGATGTTTGTCATAAAAAGCTTCAGCATCTCTTCAGGTGGAAGAAAAACCATGGCCCTTGCCCTTTCTTCAGGTGTGGTCATCATCCCCGACAGGATCAGGAAATTTGACTTCAGCTCCCTTACTTTTAAGGAAGGGGAAGACTTTTTTCACAACAGGTCCTACCGCGTCTTCTACGACCAGCAACAGCGCTTATGGTTTTCAAACATCAATGGCCTTTCAGAACTCTATGATGGGAAGTTGTATAATTTCTTCGAAAAACAACCGCTTTTAACAAAGCGGATCAACGACATTCAGGAACTTCCGGACCATACGATTGTTCTGGCAACTGATGGAAACGGATTGCTCTTCATGAAAGAGGGAAGAATCATCAAGGTCATCACACAGGAAGACGGCCTGGCAGACAACATCTGTAAACGCCTGTTTGTAAAAAACAACCAGACCTGGGTGGTTACCAATAATGGAATCAACAGGATTTACTTCGATGGGGAAAATGCAACGGTAGAATCATTTGAATACACCAATGCCTTGCTGACGGATGATGTGAATTGTCTTTATATTGACGATAAGAACGCCTATTTCGCCACAAACAATGGCCTTGTCTATTTTGCCTATAACCAGAGTGAACACAATAAAGAAGCGCCAAAGGTATACATTACCTCGGTTGTAAATAATAAAAATAAGCTGGGTATGAACCACCCGGACCATGTGCTGGACCCTTCGAATAACAGCATTACCTTTTATTATAGTGCCATTGATTTCCAGAACAAGAACATTCTGTACCGCTACCGCTTAAAAGCAGACGCCCCATGGACAGAAACCAAAAGCCGGCGCCTGGAGTTCTCTTCACTGGAGCCTGGAGAATATGTGTTTGAACTGAGCGCCAAATCAAACAACAGCAACTGGAGTGCACCTGCAAAAGTTTCGTTTATACTTGAAGCGCACTTCTGGCAAACCACCTGGTTCCTGATCCTGGTTTTTCTTCTGGCAGGTTTTGCTTTTTATAAGGTGGCGGTGATCGTTACCCGGCGACAAAAAAACAAGGAACAGGAGCAGCTGCTGCTCAAGAACAAAATCCTGATGCTGGAACAACGTGCCTTACAGGCGATGATGAACCCTCACTTTGTCTTCAATGTGATGAATTCCATTCAGCATTATATCAATACCAAGGATACCAACTCTGCCAATAAGATTCTTACTGGTTTTGCCAAGCTCATCAGGAAAAACCTGGAAATCTGTACCCGGAGTTTCATCAGTCTGGAGGAAGAGCTGGATTACCTGGAGTTGTACCTGAGCCTGGAGAAGAAAAGATTTGGTGATAAACTGGTTTATCAGATCCGGGTGAGTTCTGCCATTGATAAGGAAGAAACGATGGTTCCCTCCATGATTTTGCAGCCTTACATCGAAAATGCCATCTGGCATGGCATCATGCCCAAGGAAGAAGGTGGTAAGATTGACATTCTGATTGATCTGCAGGGACCGGATCACCTGATCATTAAAATCATTGATGATGGAGTCGGCATAGACAATTCCCTGAGAGATAAGAAAGGGGAACACCAGAGTAAAGGCATGGACTTAACAAAGGAACGCATCAACTTATTGAATCAGGTTGAAGCGAATCCTATACAGATAAATGTACAACAGACCGGGATTTCAGGCACTTTTGTATCCATTTCTATCCCATTAATGCCCTAAATTACCGTTTACTCAATTATACCTACCACTTACTAATTTTAGATTATTCCTGCTGAAATTTGCATTAAACTTGTTATAGATATTAAAACAAACATAGTTTGTAAAAAGCGTTCTTATAGAATTGATCAAAGATATTTTACCTAACCTAAAACTATATCTCAATTCAGGTTTCATTTGTGTGTTAAAAAATGGTAAAGCCTCAAACTTTACCATTTTTTTTACCTTTTTTTCTGATCTCCTGACCAGTAAAATAAATCTGTTATTTATTTTCAAATAACTCTTCTCTTAAAACTTTTTTATACTAATTTTGATGCACCAAAAATCAAATAAACAGCGTTGTTTATATATTAAAAGATTTTTTGTAATTTTAACGTACCAATAAAAACCTTACCGAATTTATTTTTTTTGTAATGAAAACTCCAAAAAAACCGATTAGCAAAAGCCCAGAAGTTGACCCTGAAATTGACATGGATGATTCGAGTGAAGAAACCAGTAAAAAGAAGTCATATGAAGATGATGATGACGACTTTGACATGCCATTAGATGACCTGGATAATTTCGAAAATTTCAGTGATGACGATGACGACGACTATTAACAAATAGAACATAACGATTTTTTAAGCATCCTTAAAGGATGCTTTTTATTTTAATTCCAGCTTAGCGCATGCAGATTTTAGCAGTATCCGATTCAAAGACAAAAAGAGAATTTTTAAACGTTGCCCGTTTTCTATATAAAGGTGATCCCAATTGGATCTGTCCGCTGGACCCTGAAATTGAGCAAATATTCGACGCGAAGAAAAACCCTTTCTTTAAACACGGTAAATGCACACGCTGGATTTTAAAAGACGATCAGGGAAACACCATCGGCCGGGTGGCTGCTTTTGTCAATGATAAAAAAGCACACCAATATGAACAACCTACCGGCGGTATGGGTTTCTTTGAATGTATCAACGATAAAGCTGCCGCTTTCCTCCTGTTCGATACGGCAAAATCCTGGCTACAGGAACAGGGAATGGAGGCCATGGATGGCCCCATCAATTTCGGGGAGAACGATTCCTTCTGGGGATTACTCGTAGAAGGCTTTACACCCCCTTCTTACGGCATGAATTACAACCATGCATACTATCACAGCTTTTTTAAAGATTATGGATTTGAGACAGCCTATGAGCAAATCACCAATCACCTGGCAGTACGTAAACCTTTCCCGGAACGTTTTAC
The DNA here is from genome assembly GCF_900129215.1 of Pedobacter caeni. GTDB lineage: Bacteria > Bacteroidota > Bacteroidia > Sphingobacteriales > Sphingobacteriaceae > Pedobacter > Pedobacter caeni. The sequence continues at coordinate 115,957 of NZ_FQUQ01000004.1, forward strand.
AAAAATCGCCAACTGGGTAGCCAATAAGCCAGGTTATACTTTTGAATACTTTTCAAAGAAAAACTCTTCAAAGTATGTACAGGACCTGATGGAGATCTACAATGATGGATGGCAGGATTTTGAAAACTTCGTGCCCATCAAAAAAGAAACTTTAGAAGAGAGTTTTAAGAAGATGGAGGCCATTATGGACGAGAAGCTGATCTGGTTTGCCTATGTGAACGGTGAACCGGCCTCTTTTGTGGTGATCATTCCCGATGCGAATCAGATGATCAAGGGTTTCCATGGAAAATTAGGCCTGATAGAAAAGCTGACTTTTCTTTACAAGCGCTGGGTTGGAGTGAGCAGGATGCGTGCGATTGTCATGGGCACTAAGAAAGCTTATCAGAAACACGGACTTGAATCTGCACTATTCATTAAACTGAAAGAGTATGTGCTGCCTTTAAACCAGTATGACGAACTGGAGCTTTCCTGGGTTGGAGATTTTAACGATAAAATGCTTTCTATTCACGAAGCAACAGGTGCCACTTTTGGTAAGCGACACCTGACACTACGTAAGGTCTTCTAAAAGCTTATTTTTCTCTGATTTCTTCATAGAGGTCAATCACCTTCTTCTGAAGTTTGATGATCTCTTCTTCTCTCAAAGAAAGTTTATCTTTCAGGCTATTGATTTCTTCAAAATTAAGTGACTGTGGGTTCTCTCCTTCTTTAGAGATGATGTCCATAGTCGATACTGCAAACAGGTTTGCAATTTGTTCTAATCTTGAGATGTTAATATCTGTGATACCAGTTTCGATTTTAGAAAAGGCAGGAATAGAAATATTTAGACGTTTAGCCACTTCCCCTTGGCTCCAGCCATTTTTCTGGCGTAGTTGTCTAATGTTTTTTCCAATGATATTCATGTGATTAATTTAGGTGTATTGTTAACAGTTAGTACTTTAATTTATTTTGTATTCAACTCGCGTGCCAATTTCACCAAATCCAGTCCACCAAAATTCCCGGAGCTCATTAACAATAAGTTAGTACCAACAAAATTCAACCCTAATAAGTAATCTTTAAGCGCATCTGAATTATTAAAAAACTGCAATTCCTTACGCTGAAACGCCATTTGAACCTCAATTTCGCTAAAAGGTTTAATCTTTTTATGTTCAAAAGTTTTTTCATCAATATATACAATTGCCGTATCAGCCTGTATCATCGTGTTCGCATATTGTGCTAAAAAATCTTTATTCAAACTACTAAATGTATGTAACTCTATACACGCTACCAATTTCCTTTCAGTAAATTGAGTTTTCACGGCCTGAATAGTCGCTTGCAGTTTTGACGGGGAATGTGCGAAGTCCTTATAGACATTTGTCTGATCAGTTTTACTCAGCAATTCCAGCCTTTTTGCAGCTCCTGTAAAGGAAGAAATGGCCGCATTAAACTGCTCATCACTTAACTCTAAAGCATTACAAACCAACCTGGCCGCATTGAGGTTCATCAAGTTATGATTTCCAAAGACATTTAAGACCGTGTGATCAGGCAACAGGGAAGTTATACCATCTTTCACCTCATGCTGAGGAATTTCATAACCTATTTTTTCTACATTGGCGGTCGACTTCAGGACCATTTGATTCAATTCTTCATCTTCCCTGCAGTAAATCAGCTGACCACCTGGTTGAATGGTATCGATAAACAGCTCAAACTGGCGCGTATAATCTTCAAAAGTAGGGAACACATTGATGTGGTCCCAAGCGATTCCACTGATCACGCCGATATTTGCCTTATACAAATGGAACTTTGGCCTCCTGTCAATAGGAGAAGCCAGGTATTCATCTCCCTCAATAATGATCAGCGGAGCGGAATCCGTTACCTTTACCATGGTATCAAATCCTGCCAGTTGTGCACCCACCAGGTAATCAAAATCCCTGTTGTAATAATTTAATACGTGCAGGATCATGGAAGTAATGGTCGTTTTGCCATGACTTCCACCAATCACCACGCGAAGTTTATCTTTTGTCTGCTCATAAATATACTCCGGATAAGAGTAAATTTTCAGTCCCAGTTCCTGGGCCTTCAATAACTCCGGATTATCCAGCAAAGCATGCATTCCCAGAATCACCACATCTAAATCAGCCGTAATGCGACTGGCATCCCATCCCATATTTTCAGGCAGGATACCATGCCTGGCAAGCCTGCTTACAGAAGGTTCAAAGATAACGTCATCAGATCCCGTTACCTGATATCCTTTTTTATGTAATGCAATGGCAAGATTGTGCATGGCACTGCCACCGATAGCTATAAAATGTACGCGCATATTTCAATGATAAAAATGAATAAATTATACCGCCGGAGCGGTATTAATCTTTTTTAAAGCGGGCAGCAACCCATTCTCCGATTTTCTTATGATCGACATACCTGATCTGGAATTTCTCACATTCAGCCTTGATCATGTCCAGGTCCGGCGTTTCATAAAAGCCACTGAAAAAGATGCTACCGCCAGGATTCAGTACCGAAGCATATACTTCAATCTGATCCAATAAAATATTCCTGTTGATATTGGCAAGAATGACCTCAAAAGGTCCCGCCGGAATTGTTTCTTTTCCGCCACATGCAGCAGTAATATTGCTGATCTGATTGAGTGCGGAATTCTCTAAAGTACTTTGGTAACACACCTCATCATTGTCTATCGCAACCAATGATGACGCTCCTTTTTTGGAAGCCAGAATAGCCAGAATTCCTGTTCCACAGCCCATATCAAGAACGGTCTTGTCCTGAACATCATCCGACAGGATATACTGCATCATCATCGTAGTGGTCTGATGATGTCCTGTACCGAAAGCCATTTTAGGATCAATCACGATCTCGTAGGGATATTGAGGTTGTGCTTCATGAAAAGTGGCCCTTACATAACACTGATCGTCAATGATCAGGGGCTCAAAATTCTTCTCCCACTCTTCATTCCAGTTTTCCGCAGCAATTTCTGTGATGGTGTAATTGGATTCAAATTCCCCCTCATACCTGGCCAGAACATCGCCAAGGTTTTCCTTCTTATAACTATCGAAATCAATAAATGCGGCAAATCCATTTTCAGTATCTTCAAATGTATTGTAACCGATTTCTGCCAGATCACTGATCAGCAGATCCTGCTGATATGCTTCTATCGCTGTAAAGCTGAATGTTACCTGTATATACTGCATTAAGAATTGAAAGTTTTAACGATGTCTACAAAATCTCTGGATTTCAATGATGCACCACCAATCAGGCCACCATCAATATCCGGCTGAGCAAATAACTCGGCTGCATTTTTCGGGTTGGCACTTCCACCATAAAGGATAGAAGTCGCTTCTGCAATCTCCTGACCATATTTAGCTGCAATTTCTTTACGGATATAGGCATGAACTTCCTGAGCCTGGTCTGATGTTGCCGTTAAGCCTGTACCAATTGCCCATACCGGCTCATAAGCGATGACCAGTTTAGAAAAATCTGCAGCCTCCAGGCCAAAAACACCTTGCTCAAGCTGAGATTTAAGCACCTCAAAATAACTTCCGTTGTTTCTTTCGTCTAAAGTCTCTCCGATACAGAAAATCGGGGTTAATCCGTTTTTCAAAGCAATCGTTGTTTTCTGAGCCAGTAAGGCATCGCTTTCTGCAAAGTACTGACGTCTTTCAGAGTGTCCGATGATCACATATTCGCAACCTACAGATTTGATCATCTTTGCAGAGATCTCTCCCGTAAAAGCACCACTTTCGTTCTGGTGACAATTCTGAGCACCAATCTTAACGGTTTCGCCACCTAGTTTTGCCAAACTGTTTAAATGAATATAAGGCGAGCAGATGATGGCGATCTGATCCCCTTTTTTCTCATCTCTTACCATATTTACAATTTCTGAAAACAAGGATACACCTTCGGCGTAATCCAGGTTCATTTTCCAATTTCCGGCAACAATCTTTTTTCTGGTCATATATTTATTGTTTTAGCGCGCATGAGGCAAATCAGCACCTCAATTCTGCTGGTTTTTCTATTGATTAATGTCTGTAAGCCTGAGTCAGCTCAAAGACTTCTTTTAAAATGTTTCTTTCTATTTCGTCGAATGGTGTTTTTCTCCGCTCAAAGACCTTCTCTGTGGTTTCGAACATCTTATCCAGCTGATAGGTCTCAAAGCCATCTGCACCGCCCCAGCCAAAGTCAGGGATAAAGTTTTTGGGGAATCCGGAACCAAAAACATTGGCACTTACGCCAACTACTGTTCCGGTATTGAACATGGTATTGATGCCGCATTTGGCATGGTCGGCCATGATCATCCCACAAAATTGCAAGCCCGTTTTACGAAGGCCTTCTGTTGCATAATCCCAGAGTTTGACCTCTGCATAATTATTTTTAAGGTTGGAATTATTGGTATCCGCGCCGATATTACACCATTGACCCAATACAGAGTTTCCCAGGTAACCTTCGTGGCCTTTGCCGGAATACCCCCAGATGACGGCATTATTGATCTCTCCACCTACCCTGCTAAAAGGCCCGATGGTGGTTTGTCCGTAGATTTTAGCACCCATCTTTACCTGTGAATCATGACAAAGTGCAAAAGAACCCCTGATGTGTGATCCTTCCCAAACCTGACTGTTCTTTCCAATATAGATTGGTCCGTTCAGGCTATTGAATGTTGAACATTCTGCACCTCCACCTTCTTCAACGAAAATATCGTCCCCAAGCAAAGTATTGGTATGGCTCAACAACTGGGATGTTCTTCCTTTTGTCAGTAAAGCAAAATCTCTCTTCAACTCTCCATCATTGTTCCTGAAGATATCTTCCGGATGATAAATTCTGATCAGCTCCTGCTCATAAGCTACAGGTGCTAAAGTTAAAGCCTGTTCCAATTGCATACCCGCTGATCCGCGATAAGCGATCACCAGGTCCTGTTGTTTCAAAACCTCTCCTTCAGCAAGTTTGTCGATGGCTTCCAGCAATCCGGAATCAGGACATACCGACCCGTTAATAGCCAGGGTAGCAGCCGCTTGAGCCGGATATTTAACCGAAAGATAAGGAGTAGTCAAAAAACCCGCAGTTGCATCCAGGTGCTTCTCCCATTTTTGAGCGATGGTTAAAATTCCTACACGGAGGTCAGCAACCGGTCTGGTAAAAGATAACGGGCGAAGGGATAGCCAGGCATTATCATCAAATAAATTGATTGTCATAAGCTACAAAAATAAAAAAAGTCCCGAAGCAACAGCATCGGGACTTAAAATAATTACCTTTTTTGGTGGAATTACTTCTTAGCGTAACGAGTTTTAAATTTATCGATACGACCAGCAGTATCTACCAACTTCATTTTACCAGTATAGAAAGGGTGTGAAGTGTGTGAAATCTCTAATTTGTAAAGAGGATATTCGTTACCATCTTCCCACTGAATTGATTCTTTAGTATCTACACAAGATTTAGTTAGAAAAGAATATTCGTTTGACATATCTTTAAATACTACAAATCTATAGTTTGATGGATGCAGATCTTTTTTCATAATGTTTATATATTATTATATTTCCTTATTTCTCGCTTATTTTTAAGGTTGCAAATATCCTAAAATTATTTTTCATTAGCAAGTAAGTGTGGAAAAATTATCTACTATACTTTTTCCGGGTTTCAATTTTCTCTTTTTGCCTTGCCAAATAGGCATCAGCGATGACTTCAGCAGAGGGCAGCTCAGAATTACTGATCAGCAGTTGCTTCAATTTATCCTCATTTACATCTGTACGGTACAATATATTCATCATTTTGGAGATGTCATTGTCCAGCAGATAGGCAAAAGCCTGTACCAGTCTTTCTCTTAACAAAGCTTCCGATACTAAATCCTCAATCTCAAAATCCCGGCTGATGATGGTACTTAACGATTTCAGGTCTTCCATTATTCCGTTTTTATTTCCTGACACAATTCTACCAGGACTCCGTTTGTTCCTTTTGGATGCAGGAAACAAACCAGCTTATTGTCGGCCCCTTTTTTAGGCTGCTCATTTAATAAGGTAAAGCCTTCTCCCCTCAGCCGCTCCATTTCTGCCTGAATGTCTTCCACATCAAAAGCAATGTGATGAATTCCCTCCCCTCTTTTTTCCAGGAACTTCGCAATCGGACTGTCCTCGTTTGTAGCAGCCAACAATTCGATCTTGTTTTCTCCGGTTTTGAAAAAAGCGGCATTCACCCCTTCTGAAGCCACCTCTTCTTTTTTATAGCAAGCGGTATTTAATAACTTTTCGTAAAGATCGCAGGATAAATCCAGGTCCTTTACGGCAATACCTATATGCTCAATCTTCCTCATATTTGTTTAAACGGTTAGAAAAATGTAAAAATGCATGTTTTAACTATACGGTCATAGCTATTATTTATTATTGTTGGCATTCTTTTTTCGTACCTTTGTGTATTAATAAGAATAAATATATACGATGGAACTTCCTATTTACTTAGATAACAATGCGACTACTCCTCTTGATCCAAGGGTTTTAGAAGCGATGCTACCATATTTCACCAGCAAATTTGGTAATGCTGCCAGCCGTAACCATGCTTTTGGATGGGTTGCTGAAGAAGGTGTTGACTACGCCCGTGAACAGGCCGCAAAACTGATTGGCTGTACTGAAAAAGAAATCATCTTTACCTCAGGCGCAACAGAAGCAGACAATTTAGGTATCAAAGGGGTTTTTGAAATGTACTCAGATAAAGGTAATCATATCATTACCGCGACTACTGAACATAAAGCTGTTTTAGATACTTGTAAACACCTGGAGAAATTAGGTGCTAAAGTAACTTACCTGAAAGTGAAAGAAGATGGATTGATCGATCTTCAGGAACTGGAAGCAGCAATGACAGAACAAACGATCTTAGTCACCATCATGTATGGTAACAATGAGATCGGTGTGGTTCAGCCTGTTAAAGAAATCTCTGCAATTGCACATAAATTCGGTGCCTTATTCATGACAGATGCAACACAGGCTGTAGGAAAGATTCCTGTAGATGTAAATGCAGACGGAATTGACTTAATGGCTTTCTCTGCACACAAAATGTACGGACCTAAAGGTGTTGGTGTATTATATGTACGTCGTAAAAACCCAAGGGTTAAAGTAACCGCACAGATTGACGGTGGTGGTCATGAGCGTGGCATGCGCTCAGGAACGTTAAATGTACCTGGAATCGTTGGTTTAGGTAAAGCATGTGAGCTTTGTCGTCTGGAAATGGACGAAGAAGCAAAACGCTTATCTAAATTGAGAGATAAACTGGAAGCTTCATTGAGCCAGATGGAAGAAAGCTATGTAAATGGTAACGTAGAACACCGTTTACCACATGTAGCGAACATCTCCTTTAAATATGTAGAAGGTGAAGGCCTGATGATGGCGATGAAAGACTTGGCGGTATCTTCAGGTTCAGCTTGTACTTCAGCTTCACTGGAACCTTCTTATGTGTTAAAAAGCTTAGGTCTTTCGGATGATTTAGCACACTCTTCTATCCGTTTCGGATTGGGTCGTTTTACGACTGAAGAAGAAATTGATTATGCTATTGAGAATACTAAAAAAGCAGTTAACCACCTGAGAGATCTTTCTCCACTGTGGGAAATGTTTAAAGAAGGAATTGACTTAAGCAAAATTGAATGGGCAGAGCACTAAGCTTTACCCTTAAATAAACAACATTAAAATCAATCCCTCTGACCAGGGATGTGGAGGAAAAACAAAATGGCATACTCAGAAAAAGTAATGGAACACTATACCAACCCCAGAAATGTTGGTACTTTAAATAAAGATAGCAAATCTGTTGGAACAGGATTAGTTGGCGCACCTGAGTGCGGTGACGTGATGCGCCTTCAGATTGAAGTAGATGAGAACAATGTAATTACAGATGCTAAATTCAAAACCTTTGGTTGCGGATCTGCAATTGCTTCTTCTTCTTTAGCTACAGAATGGTTAAAAGGAAAAACTGTGGACGAAGCGTTAACCATTGACAATATGGATATCGTGGAAGAACTGGCTTTACCTCCGGTAAAAATCCACTGTTCTGTATTGGCAGAAGATGCGATCAAATCAGCAATCAACGATTACCGTGTTAAAAATGGTATGGAGCCGATTGCAATGCCAAAATCTCATCACTAGTTTTTTATCAGATTTTAGTTTGGTATAACATTTGAATTATCATTCCTGAAATTAAATTTTATAAAAGATGATTACGATAACCGATAAAGCGAAAAGCAAAATTGATCACCTGATGCAGGATTCGCATCTTGATGAAAAATATTTTTTGCGCGTCTCTGTTAAAGGTGGAGGCTGCTCAGGTTTATCATACAATTTAGATTTTGATAACGAAGAGAAACCCGGAGATCAGTTTTTTGAAGACCGAGGAATAAGGATCGCATTAGACATGAAATCCTTCCTATATCTTGCAGGTACTGAACTTGACTTTACAGATGGTTTAAACGGAAAGGGATTTAACTTCAATAATCCCAATGCAAGCCGCTCTTGCGGTTGCGGCGAAAGCTTTTCAGTTTAACTGATAAACCTTATTTATTTTAAAGGGCACAATAGTGCCCTTTTTTCATTTCCAAAGAAAAAAGTTTATCATTGTCCCTCCAATCAAACAAAACAAATCAATATGGTATTATTCAATGAGTTTTCTACTATCCCAAGCCTCTTGAGAAATGTGGTGGAAAACATCCATAAACCAGAGGAAACCTTTCTTATTCATAAGAAGAATACGGAATGGGAAGAAATCTCCTTTGGGAAAACACTTGAACACGCTGATGCTGTAGCCACATTTTTCCTCAACAAAGGAATCGTAAAGGGCGACAGGATGGGATTAATGATCGAAAATTCACCGGAATATGTGTTTTACGATCAGGGCATTCAACAGATTGGAGCCATTAATGTTTCCATCTATCCCACCCTATCCGAACATGAGGTAGAATACATCATCAACGACTCAGGAATCAAAGCCATATTAATAGGCAATCCTTTTCTCTATAAAAAGATCGTTAAAATTGCAGGAAACTGCAGACAACTGTTATACATCATCCCCGTTTTTCCGGAGTATCAGAAGATTGCTTTACCGGAAGACCTGAAAGCGGAGATCATTCCTTTTTCCGAAGTACTGGAACATCCGGTAAATGACGAAAACCGATCAGAAATTACACGTTTACGCATGGCTTTAAGCCCTTCGGATATCTCCTCCCTGATCTATACTTCGGGCACCACAGGAACACCAAAGGGAGTGATGTTATCGCATTATAACTTTGTTGAAAACGTAAGGGCCTGCCTGGAGCAGATCACAGTGATCAACGAAACAGACACATTTTTATCCTTCCTACCGTTGTCTCATGTATTTGAGCGTACTGCAACCTATCATGTATGTTGTGCTCAGGGTTGTAAAATCGCCTACGCCCAAAGCCTGGAATTGCTGGCAAAAAACATGGGAGAGATCAAACCTACAGTGATGAGCTGTGTTCCCCGTTTACTGGAAAGGATTCATGATAAAGCCATCAAAAGCGGAACTGCTGAAGGTGGCCTAAAAGCGAAGATTTTCCTTTGGGCACTGGAAACCGGACAGGAATACCGCAGACAGAAAGAAGCAGGTAAAAATCCCGGAATCATCCTATCCGGCAAAAAGGCAATTGCCGAGAAACTGGTATTCAGCAAGATCAAAGAAAAAACCGGTGGAAGGCTAAAATTCATGCTTTCCGGCGGAGCAGCGCTTCCGAAAAATGTAGGCGAGTTTTTTGGTAACCTGGGAATTAAAGTACTGGAAGGATTCGGATTAACGGAAACTTCTCCGGTAATGGCGGTGACAGAATACGACAGACAGGTCTATGGAACTGTTGGCCGCGTAATTCCGGGAATAGAGATTGGTATCCAAAATGTAGAAACAAAAGAAATACTGAGCATTCAGACACACGAAACATTCAAGGAAGACTATGAATGTGAAGAAGGAGAAATCATTGTTCGCGGTCATTGCGTCATGCAGGGATATTTCAATAAACCTGCAGAAACTGCGGAAGCGATAGACAAACACGACTGGTTCCATACCGGAGATATTGGCCGCTTCTTTAAAGGAAACCTGCAGATTACAGACCGCCTGAAAAATATGATCGTCAATGCTTATGGTAAAAATGTATACCCTACCCCGGTAGAGAACATTTACCTGAAAAGTCTTAAGATTGACCAGCTGTTTTTAATTGGTGACAAAAGAGAATACCTGACTGCTTTCATTATTCCGAATAAGGAAAACCTGCAGGAGGAATTTAAACTTCCGGAATCGTTTTTCCAGAAACCTGATTTGTTTATAGAAGATAAAGAGATTGTGGAATGGATCGGAAAAGACATTAAAAAGCTGTCTAATGACCTGGCGAAATTTGAACGCATCAAGAACTTCAAGATCAAAAGAAACCCTTTTAGCATTGAGGAAGGTGAAATGACACCAACCTTGAAGATAAAAAGAAAGGTTGTTGAGAAAAAGTATGCCGCTAACATTGATGAAATGTATGCGGAATCTGTGGAAGCGGATTAAACACCATTCTATCTATACCCTTTCTTATCATCAGCACAATCAGATATTAAAAAAGGATGTACAGAGCCTGTGAAAAATGGTGATTGTACATCTTTTTTTTAAAACATATGTTGTATTAATACAACATATATTTTATTTATATCCATATAATAAATATTAAAATATATAAAAACACTTCAAATCGCTATTTTTGCGTAAACACTAAAAACTGTGTTGAATCAATAACACAACAAACATTTTCCGGCGAGATGCCGGACAGATCACATATATGAGTACAGGACTATCAGAACAAGAGTTATTGCGCAGAAATTCGCTAAATCAACTCCGTGAATTAGGGATTGATCCCTACCCTGCTGAAGCATTTGAAATCAATGCGAATGCGGCAGATATTTTAGCTAACTACGAAAGAGATAAAACAGCTTATAAGAATATCAGCATTGCAGGCCGTATCATGACCCGTAGAATTATGGGAAGTGCTTCCTTTGTAGAATTACAGGACTCCACAGGCAGAATCCAGGTTTATCTGAAAAGAGACGACCTATGCCCTGATGAGGATAAGACCTTGTACAATACTGTATTTAAGAAGTTATTAGATCTTGGCGACTTTATCGGTGTAAAAGGTTATGTTTTCACCACTCAGACAGGCGAAATCTCTCTTCACGTGACTGAATTTAAATTATTGTCTAAATCCTTAAAACCTTTACCAGTGGTAAAACGTGATGAGGAAGGAAATATTTACGATGGTTTTACTGATCCGGAAATGCGCTACAGACAGCGTTATGTGGATCTTACGGTAAACCCTGGGTTCAAACAAATCTTCATCAACCGTTCCAAAGTGATCAATACCATGAGGAACTACTTTGATGAGCAGGGATGGATGGAAGTGGAAACACCGATCCTTCAGCCGATCCATGGTGGTGCTGCTGCGCGTCCTTTCGCTACGCATCACAATACCCTGGATATGCCATTATACCTTCGTATCGCCAACGAATTATACCTGAAAAGATTAATCGTAGCTGGTTTCGACGGTGTGTATGAGTTCGGTAAAATGTTCAGAAATGAAGGTATGGACCGTACACATAATCCGGAATTTACTTCCATGGAGATCTATGTAGCCTATAAAGATTATATCTGGATGATGGCGATGGTAGAAGAGTGCCTGGAGAAAATCACCCTGGCAATTCATGGAAAAGCGGCAATTGAAGTGGGTAAACATACCATCAACTTTGAAGGTCCTTATGAAAAACTAACCATGTATGAGTCGATCCAGAAATACACTGGCATTGATGTTTCTGCCATGACAGAAGACGAAATCAAAGACGTTTGCAAAAGTCTGAACATCGAAGTTGATGCTTCTATGGGCAGAGGTAAACTGATTGATGAATTATTTAGTGAGAAAGTAGAAGCTAACCTGATTCAGCCAACTTACATCACGGATTATCCTCTGGAAATGACCCCTCTTGCTAAAAAACACAGAAGCAAAGAAGGTCTGGTAGAGAGATTCGAATTATTTGTAAACGGAAAAGAAATCGCAAACGCTTATTCTGAGCTGAACGATCCGATTGATCAGAAAGAACGTCTGGAAGATCAGTTAAAACTGGCTGCAAGAGGTGATGATGAAGCCATGGCCATGGATGATGATTTTATCCGTGCGCTGGAATACGGAATGCCTCCAACCTCAGGTTTAGGAATCGGAATCGACAGACTCGTAATGTTGATGACCAACCAGTCGACCATTCAGGAAGTATTGTTCTTCCCTCAGATGAGACCGGAGAAAAAAGCAAAAGTAACTACTGATGAAGATTTCGTGAATGCCGGAATTCCTGCAGAATGGGTTCAGGTGATCAGAAAGATGAACATCAATACGATTGAAGAGTTAAAAGCAGCCAATCCGAATAAAGTTTTCAATGACCTTGGTGGCATGCGCAAGAAAATGAAGTTAGAATTAACCATGCCTTCAAAAGAGGACGTAACTACCTGGTTTTCTTAACAAACTGATAACAAAAATTTAAAGGCTTGCTACAAATAATGTAGCAAGCCTTTTTTATTTTTAGACATATTTAAATCACCCAAAATTATGAACAGTTCAAGTTTAGAAATAACCGAAAAAGAATACTGCATCAAGTTAAGCAAAGATGCCTTTGACCTGACCCTGATCCGTCAGCTGATCACCAGAATCCAATCCGAGCAATTGTTCTTCAGCAAGAAGAAGGATTATATGGAAGATGACATCATCAGCAGAACTACACGCGATAGCATTGAGAATTTCGACAGATTGAGTGAAAAATAAAAAGCCACATTTGCATGTGGCTTTTATTTAATTTTTTGATGTTATCTGTATCTTACTTGTTGTTGTCTATCCATCATTCCCATCTGATCTTTCATCTGTTTGATCTGATCGGCAAGTAATTTATTCTTATCGGCTTTCTTCGCTTCTGTCAGGTACATCTGCGCTTCTCTCTTGTTTCTCTTTCCCATTGCAATTCCTGCAAGGCTTAATTTAGCCAATGCAATATTGTGGTCCATTGTCATTCCTAATGAAAGTGCTTTCTTGAAGTATTTCTCGGAAGCCATAGGTGCTTTTCTGGATTCAATCAAACCGATCAACAGGTTATAATAACCGTGTTGGGTTCTGATCAATTGTTTTTCATAGTTGGTAATCCTGTTCAGAAAAACTTCTGATTTAGGCATGTTATCTTTTCTCAGATACCATTGCGCAAGCAACATATTCTCATTGAAGAAATAAGTCACCAAAATTAAAATACTTATGAAAAATGCTAAAATTCCCCATCCCCATAAACCGAAGACCATCAGGGCTATTGCCCCTCCTAACACTGCAAAACCTAAAATAAGGCGAACTATATTTGGCATATTCCTTTTAAATTATTTTTTGCAAATATCGTGTTTATATAACAAAAAGTAGATTTAAAGTTATAATTTCAACAAAAAAAGGAAGGAGCGCTGACCTCTTTAAACAAGGAAAGCGATTATAGATCGCGATAAGCCCTTATTCTATGAAAAAACAACAGATTACCATGAAAAAATTAATCAGCGCTGTACTATTACTATTCGCCATGAATGCCAGTTCACAAGAAATCAATAAGAAATTTAAGGATGATGCAGGCAATGTGCTTGGATTGATCAACACCTGTACCAGAGAAGGTTTAAATGCCATTCCGGAAATGAAAAGCAGGTACGAGGTAGAATATCCGAACTACCAACCGGACAGTGCTACCTTAAAAGCCTTAAAACCACTGCTGAAAGGAAAGAAAATCACCATTGTGATGGGTACATGGTGTGGTGACAGTCATTTACAGGTTCCCCATTTTTACAAAATCCTGGATGCCCTGAAGGTTTCCGAAAAAGAAACCACACTCATTTGTGTAGACCGCAGCAAAAAAGCAGAAAACGGACTGATAGACCAATTGAACATTTTACACGTGCCGACCTTTATCTTCACAGAAAAAGGAAAAGAAATCGGCCGCATTATAGAATCTCCAAGGGAAACCCTGGAAAAAGATATGTTGAGTATCTTAGCAAAAAAATAATTTTATGCCTGTTGATTTAGATAAAAGCTGGGTGAAAGCCCTGGACGGTGAGTTTGATAAAGCATACATGAAAGCTTTAAAAGCATTCTTACTGGAAGAAAAAGAAAACGGATATACCATTTATCCTAAAGGTGCAGACATTTTTAATGCACTGAACCATACTCCTTTTGAGAAGGTAAAAGTGGTGATTTTGGGGCAGGATCCCTATCATGGTGTCGGACAAGCACATGGCTTATCCTTCTCTGTACAAAAAGGAATGACCATCCCTCCCTCTTTAAAGAACATTTACAAAGAATTAATGGAAGACGTTCCTGGTTTCCAGATCCCTTCGCATGGAAATCTGACCCAATGGGCAGATCAGGGGGTATTGCTGCTGAATGCAACCCTGACCGTAAGGGCACAAACTGCTGGCTCTCATCAGGGAAAAGGCTGGGAAAATTTTACAGATAAGGTCATCACCGAATTATCTGCTCAAAGAGAAGGCTTGATTTTTATCCTTTGGGGAAGGTATGCACAAAACAAAGCGGCACTGATTGATACCAGTAAGCATACTATTCTTACTGCCGCTCATCCCTCTCCTTTCTCTGCTTACAATGGATTCTTTGGAAGTAAACATTTCTCTAAAACAAATGCAAAACTAATTGAGGAAGGCAAAGCCCCGATCGACTGGCAAATCAGTTAAAATAACAAATCAGCTAAAAAAAATAAGGGGGTTGTATCAAACAACCCCCTTATTTATAAATCAAAAGAGAGATTTTCCCTCCTCAAAATCAACTTAATACTCCAAAGGAACAATCGGTTCTTTTTTCGTTGTAGACATGATCATCATCGTCTGAAAAGTTTTCACTACAGAGATCTTACTGATCTTATCCATGATCAAACGCTCGTAAGCTTTGATATCATTCACGTATACTTTTAACAGAAAATCTGCCTGACCGGTTACATGGTGGCATTCGGTAATCTCCTTGATCTGATTCACCTCATCAAGAAAGATCTGGATGGTATTGTTCTTATGAAAGTCCAGTTGAACCTGGATAAAAGTTTTGATGCCTAAGCCCAGCTTCTCCTCATCCACCAAAGCGTGATAACTCTTTATAAAACCAGACATTTCCAGTTTACGTACCCGCTCTAAAGTCGGTGCCGGAGAGAGTCCAATCTCCTGAGACAGTAGTAAATTGGTAATCCTACCATTCTCCTGTAGTAATTTAAGTATTTTAAAGTCTGTTTTATCTAATTCTGCTGCCATCTGTGTTTTAAAATATGGCCAAAGGTAGGCTATCAATGTGCAATTCACCAAATTTTATTCTAATAATCGTGTAAATAATTATAGTTTATTTCTCTTTATTTTTTTAGATTTGTCTAAATATTTAGTTAGATACACAAAAATGCAATCATTCACTGAAGAGAACTACCTGAAGATCATCTATCACTTATCAGAAAACAATGACCAGGCGGTACAAACCAATGCCATCGCTGAAAAAATGCAGACGAAAGCTGCTTCAGTAACAGACATGATTAAAAAGCTCGCCGATAAACAACTGATAGACTATAAAAAATATCAGGGTGTCCGTTTAACAGATACCGGAAAGCGCGCTGCCATCAATATCGTCCGGAAACACCGCCTCTGGGAAGTCTTTCTGGTAGAAAAACTAAATTTCAAATGGGATGAGGTGCATGATATCGCAGAAGAACTGGAACACATCAACTCTGCCGAACTGGTAGAACGTCTGGATGAATTCCTCTCTTTTCCAAAAAATGATCCTCATGGTGATCCTATTCCGGATAAAGACGGAAAATTTGATGCCATTCCATTCGTCAAACTGGGTAAACTTAAAGCAGGAGATCAGGGCCTGATCATGGGGGTCAGTGAACACTCCTCCGCATTTTTAAAACACCTGGAAAAACTAGGGCTTACCCTGGGAAAAACATTAACATTAACCACCATTACAGATTTTGACGGTTCGGTAGAAATCATCGTCGAAGGCAAAAAAATCAGCGTAACCAGGGAAGTAGCCAAACACATACTCATCAGGATTTAATATGAAGCATTCCGAATCATTAAGCGAAGTAAATCAAAGTGTAGACACCAGTAAACGAACCGGATGGCGACGTATATTATCTTTCATTGGCCCGGCCTACCTGGTCAGTGTGGGCTATATGGATCCGGGAAACTGGGCAACAGACATTGCAGGCGGAAGTAAATTCGGTTATCAGCTGATCTGGATTTTACTCATGTCCAACCTCATTGCCTTGTTGTTGCAGTCGCTGAGCGCAAGACTGGGAATTGTACGCGGACTCGATCTGGCACAGGCTTCCAGAAATGCTTATCCGAAATGGATCAACATCCCTTTATTTGGACTGGCCCAAACCGCCATCATTGCCTGCGACCTTGCAGAGATCATCGGAATGGCCATTGGTTTACAACTCTTATTTGACCTTCCGCTGATCTGGGGAATCAGTGTCACCATTTTTGACACCGTTTTACTCCTCTTCCTCCTCAACAAAGGAATGCGCAAAATGGAAGCTTTCATTGTTTCCATGGTCTTTATCGTGGGCCTCTCCTTTCTGGTAGAGATGTTCATTGTAGAACCTTCCTTAAAAGAAATTGTGAAAGGCTTTGAACCTTCTATGTTATCAGGAGATGCCTTATATATTGCCATCGGGATCATCGGGGCAACGGTAATGCCACATAACCTATACCTGCATTCTTCCCTGGTTCAGACCAGAAAGTTTGAAAGGGATCAAAAGGGGATTAAAGAGGCTATCAAATTTAATTTTATTGATACTGCTGTAGCACTGAATCTTGCTTTTTTTGTCAATGCAGCGATCTTGATTCTTGCCGCAGCCGCATTTTATAAAAACGGATTACATGAAGTTGCAGAGATTCAGGATGCCCATAAATTGCTTCAGAACATCTTTGGAAATGTAGCGCCTGCCCTCTTTGCCATTGCCTTAATTGCCGCCGGACAAAGCTCTACCGTTACCGGAACACTTGCCGGACAGATCGTGATGGAAGGTCATTTAAATTTGAGGATCCAACCTTGGTTGCGTCGTCTGATCACCCGTTTGCTGGCCATTATCCCTGCATTCTTTACCATTCTATATTTTGGCGACAGTGCCCTTGGAGGACTCCTGATCCTGAGCCAGGTGGTACTCAGTTTACAATTAGGTTTTGCCGTGATCCCATTGATCCATTTTACCTCGGATAAAAAAACCATGAAAGGTTTTGCCATCAAACCATGGGTAAAAGTATTGGCATGGATCAGTTCCCTGATGATCGTTGCCTTAAACGTAAAACTGGTGATAGAAGAGATTGCAACATGGTCCAGTTCCGGAGGTTGGTATCTATACGTAATTGTCATTCCGGCAGCCATTCTGATCGGCTTATTGCTACTTTATGTATTCGTCTATCCAATGCTCAGCACTAAAAAAGAAGGGCATAACAATGTCCCTCATGGAAATGCCCTGGATATTGGAAGTGTAGAAAAAATCAATTACACCCGCATAGGAATCACAGTTGATTTCTCTAAAAACGACCGGAACACCATCCGTCATGCCCTCCTTCAGGGTGGTAAACACGCCGATTACTACCTGATCCATGTGGTAGAAACTGCCGCAGCAAGGTATCATGGTAAGTCAGTAATGGATTATGAAACGCAAAGCGATGCTGAGAATCTGGAAAAATACCAAAACAACCTGAAAGAACTCGGCTATAATGCGACCGCTCATATTGGTTATGGAGGTACAGTAACGGCAATTGTAGAGATCAGCAAGCAAAATAACCTGGAATTACTCGTGATGGGTGCTCACGGGCATCAGGGCTTAAAAGACCTTATTTTGGGAACCACCGTTAACTCTGTAAGGCATAAAGTAACTATTCCGGTATTAATTGTCCGATAAAATTCAGAAATCCCTATTTCTTTCGGATATTAGCGCTATTCTTATCAAACCTGAACTCAATTCAGGTTTGATAATTGCTTTGAACCCATCAGCAGATGAATTGATCAAGGCCGAAACAACAACATTACAGATGAAGAACGATATCCAGATTAAAAATAAAAGAGCCTACTTTGATTACCATATTGTTGAGGAATTTAATGCCGGACTAGCCCTGTTGGGTACGGAGATTAAAGCGATCAGACAAGGTAAAGCCAATATGTCCGATGCCTTTTGCATGTTCATAGGTGAGGTCCTTTACGTAAGAAACTTACACATTTCCGAATATAGCCACAGCTCTTTTCACCATCACGACATTAAGCGCGACCGGATTTTGCTGCTCCATAAAAAGGAACTGAAGAAACTGAAAGCAAAAAGTGAAGAAAAGGGATATACGATTGTTCCTTTAAGGATCTATACGAACGAAAGAGGCTTTGCGAAAATCCAGATTGCTTTGGCACAGGGTAAGAAAGAATTCGACAAAAGAGACAGCATCAAAGACAGGGAATCCAAAAGAGAAATGGATCGGGCAATGAAGTTTTAACTTACCAGGCCTGATCCCCTACTAAAGGCACAAAACGAAAAGTGTCGAGTTCTATCCGCTCATAATCCGTTTCGCTAACCCGGATCACAGTGACCATCTTCTGCGAATGTTCATCTCCGACAGGGATCACCAGAATACCTCCTACTTTCAGTTGCTTGAGCAGGATTTCAGGAACAAAAGGTGCACCTGCAGTAACGATGATTTTATCGTAAGGCGCATACTCAGCAATACCTTTAGAACCATCCCCAAAGAAAAAATTGGCATTGTATCCCATTCCCGGTAACACCCGGATGGTATGCCTGTAGATACTTTCCTGGCGTTCTATTGTATATACATTAGCACCCAGTTCCATTAAAATGCAGGTTTGATAGCCCGATCCGGTACCGATCTCCAATACTTTATCTCCCTTTTTAATGTGGAGCAGTTCACTTTGGTAAGCAACAGTATAAGGCTGAGAAATCGTTTGGCCATCTCCTATCGGGAAAGCAATATCCTTATAAGCCTGGTTCCAGAAGGTTTCATCGAAGAAAAAATGACGCGGCACTTTTCCGATTGCATTCAGCACATCTTTATCGGTGATGCCCCTGCCTTCAAGATGAGCAACTAATTTTTTTCTCGCTCCCCGCTCTCTGTAATTGTCTACAAACTTATATGCCATTTATTCAAAAATAGGTTTTTGAAATCTAATCCTCTCATATAATTGAAGGCAAAATTCTAATCCTCACAGTATCAATCGCTATAAAACTAGTAGGGATCAACATCCACCTGAACAATTGCACTCCTGTAATCTTTTTGCGATTGGAAATGCAAAATCACCTCTTTCAGCACAGATTTAACTTTTGTAATTGCGGTGTTTTTATCACTTTTAATGATGATCTGTTTGATGTAATAATTCCTGATCCGGCCCACCATCGGCTGCTCCGGTCCAAGAACACGGTTCCCAAGCTGAGTCCTTAAAGCTGTTGCAAATTGCTGTGCAGCCACATTCAACACGTTCATGTCCTTATGCTTAATGTTTACGAAGATCAACCGGGTAAAAGGCGGGTAATGAAACTCCCTTCTTTCCCTGATTTCATCCGTATACATGTCCTGGTATTTGTTCTCAATCACCTGTCCGATGATGCGGTGTTTATCATCATAAGCCTGAATGATCACCTTCCCTTGTTTATCCCTTCTTCCGGCCCTTCCGGCAACCTGTGCCAGCAACTGATAACTTCTTTCAAAGGCCCTGAAATCAGGATAATTCAAAAGGGTATCCGCATTGATCACCCCAATCAGGGTCACATTGTCAAAATCCAGTCCTTTAGCCACCATTTGCGTTCCAATCAGGATATCTGTTTTTTTCTCCTGAAAATCGGAAATGATCTGTTGTAATCCATTCCTTGTTCTCGTGCTGTCTACATCTAAACGGGCAATCTTCGCATCGGGAAAGATCAGGCTCAGCTCTTCTTCTACGCGTTCTGTTCCGAAACCTTTCTGCTCAATATGTACCGAACCACAGGCCGGACAAACATTGATGCTGCTCTGGTGATAACCACAATAATGACAATGCAGCTTTCCACTCGTTTTATGATAAGTCAGACTCACATCACAGTTTACACATTTAGGCGCATAACCGCAGGTCGCACAAATCAGAATCGTTGCATATCCTCTTCTGTTTTGGAACAGGATCACCTGCTCTTTAAGTTGCAGGGTGGCCTCTATCTCATCTACCAGCTTATTGGAAAAATAAGAAACCATCTTTTTCTTTTTGGTTTCTTCCGCAATGCTGATGACTTCCTGAACGGGTAGTTCTACCCCTCCAAATCGCTCGCTCATCGTCACCAGTCCGTATTTCTGGTGCAAGGCATTGAAATAGCTTTCAATGGAAGGTGTGGCAGAACCCAATACAATTTTTGCTTTATGCAGCCAGGCCAGGTATACCGCCGCATCCCTTGCCTGATAACGTGGGGCAGGTTCCTGCTGCTTATAGGAAGATTCATGTTCTTCATCAACCACGATCAGCTTTAAATCCTGAAAAGGTAAAAACACGGCCGATCGGGCTCCCAAAACGATTCTGTATTTACCATTTAATACTTTGTTCCAGATCTCTACACGTTCATTGTTATTGAACTTGGAATGATATACCCCGATCGCATCTCCAAAATAACGTTGTATACGTTCTACAATCTGTGTCGTCAGCGCGATCTCCGGCAACAGGAAAAGAACTTGTCCTCCTTTTTCAATTGCCTTCTCAATCAGCTTAATATAAACCTGTGTTTTACCTGAGGCCGTCACCCCATGCAGTAAAACCACATCTTTCTGTTCAAATTCGGTTTCAATTTGTGTCAGCGCCTCTTGCTGGCTCCCGCTCAATTCAAAGTTCAGCACGAAATCATCGTCCTGTTCTTTCAACCTGCTCACCGGCTTCTTCTCTATCACAAAAATCTCTTTATTCAGAAGCGTTTTAAGCGTACTCTGGCCACAACCGCTCTCTTCGATAAGCTGATGTTTAGGAATCACACTTTGTTGCTTGGAAAGCTTTAAAAACGCAAGCAAAACATTCATTTGTTTAGGTACACCTTCCAGCAAAGAAAACAACTGTTTCAGGTTTTCTTCTTCATGATAAAAAGGATGCAGGCTGACAAATGATTTGAGCAGCGGTTTATATTTCTCTACCACCTCCTCAGCGATATAAACCATTTCCTTATCGAGTAAGGTATTGATGATCGGATATACCGTTTTCTGACCTAAAAGTGCCGAAACCTGATCGATCGTCAGGCGGTTATGAATTTTTAAAGCATTGATCAGCACTTCCTGTTTGGCAGTCAGCACCTCTCCATCCTGCGGAAATTCTTCCTTCAGCACAATGATCGTTTCACTCGCCAGTTTTAAGCCGGCCGGCAATGCAGCAGACATCACTTCGCCTTCATTGCAAAGGTAATACCCCGTCATCCAATCCCAGAATTCCAGTTGGGAAGTCGTGATCACCGGATGTTCGTCCACTACATCAATAATATATTTTGCCTGGTATACTTCAGGGGCATTGTGACTGATGCTCTTGATTAATGCTGTATAAATCTTATTTTTTCCGAATTGCACCACCACACGTTTTCCTATAGCAACCTGAGCATTCAGGTCGAAGGGAACCCTGTAAATATAATTTTTGGCCAGAGATAAGGGCAGGATCACCTCTATAAACAGGGTTTCCCTTTCTTCGAATTCCAATTGGTCAGCATCCATCATTATTTATTTTTTGAAGCGGCCATAAATAAACTCAACCAGCCCAGGATAAATAACAATCCACCTATAGGGGTTACAGGACCAATAAAACGACCAAAAGCAATCTGGGTAATCTCTCTGGTTGCCAGCAGGTAAAGTGATCCTGAAAACAGGATAATTCCAAAGCTGAAGAACCAGTAGGCCATTTTAATCAGCTTAGGCTGATTCAGGCTAAGCTGTGAAAGGAACAATAAAGCGAAAGTATGATAAAACTGGTATTCCACTCCCTTGCTCCAGATCTCCAAAGCGTCCGGGCTGACCTGACTCTTTAAACCATGGGCGCCAAAGGCTCCCAATACTACAGCGGTTAATCCAAATAAAGATGCGGTTAAAATAATACGTCTGTTCATCATAAAATCGGCTTTTTTAATCCTCCAAAATTAAGAAACTTGGTTGCATTTTCTTAGTAATACCAACTTATTAAATTAAATTTGTAGTAACGACAATGAAAAAGATCCTCTTTAGCATAATTATTCTCCTGACGGCCATTGTTACCATGGCTTACTTATATTTTTCAAAACTAAACACCGCACATGCCAGTTCAGACCTCAGTCTTTATGCAGCGGTCAGTAAGTCTGGATTTGTATTTTCTTTTGAGAATGACAAAAGCATTCTTGACATCTTCAAAGGACAGGACAGTTTTGAGGAAATCATCGGAGCAGACAAGGCAAAGGAAATGCAATCTTTAAAAACCTTCCTGCTCTCTTCTCCAGGAATTAACAAACTATTCCATAAGCAAACGATCTACCTGAGTTTCATTCCGGAGGCAAAAGAGATCAACTATTTGCTCAGCACGCAAAGCGAAACAAAAATTAACAACCACCAGTTGTTTCAGGTCTTAAAATCCAGAAATATCCTGTTGGATAAAGACAATGCCAGCAACACCACCAAAATCACGCTTCCCGATAGTACCGTATTTTATCTGGGCGTAAAAGATCAGTTGGTCCTGCTTTCCAATACCCTGAAACCAGTCAAAGAACTGTTATCGAAAACATTTGATAAAAAAGACGATAAGTTTGTGGCCTATATTAAGTCGGGCAGTAAACTCTCTAAAAATAGCCTTGCCCAACTGTACCTGGATTTCAACAGAATTCCTACAGTCCTGAAAACAATTATGCCGGGAAAATTAACAGGAGAACTGGCAGTCCTTAATCATCAGAATGCCTTCGCCCTGCTCAGCTATAATTTCAGTAAGGAAAGGGTTTTATTTACAGGAACGACGCATACAAATGACCCTCATAGTTATTACCAATTATTTTCTGAGACTCCTCCGCAAAAGATCACCATCAATACGATCCTTCCTGAGCAAACAGCCAACTATAACCTCTATGCAGTAGACAATTATGCCAACTGGAGAAAAAAACTGGACCAATGGTTTACCTATCATAAAGAAGATAAGAAAAGAGCGAAGCTGATTGAAGACATCAACCAGAAATACCATTTAAATCTGGAAGCGCTTTTCCCTAAATATTTCAGGAATCAGTTCCTGAATTTTCAATTGAGCAATACCGAAAAATTGGGAGCTATCAACCTGACAAACGGAGATAAACTCAATCAGCTGCTCCTTGATTTGTCTGAGAACTATTCTGATGACATCAAACAGTTTAAAGAAGCGGATATTTTGTATGCCTATTTTGGAATGCCTTTTAAAGAT
The DNA here is from genome assembly GCF_900129215.1 of Pedobacter caeni. Classification (GTDB taxonomy): domain Bacteria; phylum Bacteroidota; class Bacteroidia; order Sphingobacteriales; family Sphingobacteriaceae; genus Pedobacter; species Pedobacter caeni. Next base: position 139,406 of record NZ_FQUQ01000004.1, read on the forward strand.
TATAAAAAACCTTACTACCTGATCATCGATAATTACCTTGTTTTTTCTAATCATGCAGGTCCTTTACAGGGCTTTTTAAACGACTACAGGAATAATAAGCTACTGATCAACACCCATAGTTATACGAATGTCAACAACCAGCTGCCAAATAATTCAAACATCAATTTCTATGTAGATCATCAAAATTCTACTGAGCTGCTGAACAAAAACATTTACCTTCCTTACCTGAAACACCTCCAATCTGAAAAGGGATTAAAGCAATACGAAGCCTTTGTATATCAGCTAAGTGGAGATAACGGAACCTTTCAAAGTAACATTCTATTAAGCAAACCATTGGTTATTGAAAAAGATTTTTAATTTTTTCACCATAAATCATTTATAATCATCAAGTTTGTTTAGTAACGTTCGAAAACATGTATAAAAGGAGACTAATCATCTGCATCTTACTTTCGTCAGTATATTGTTCAAAAGCGCAGCAATATGGCTTGTTTAACACAAGAACACTCTTTGATGGCTTTGAAAATCCGGCACAAAAGACCTTTGTACTGGACTCTTCCAGAAAATTCGCTTCTAATTTTTTACTGCCATATTTTGGGGTAAATGCGGCGAGTAAGGGAAATTCAGACTTTATCAGGAAAGCAATAAATGGGACAACTGATGTCAGTCTTCTCCCTCAAGGCCAGAAAGGAAACAATACCGTTGCTCAGAATGCGAACGTGTACCTATTCAATCTTAAAATATTCAATACTTACAAGTATCAGAAGGAACTGGGCTTCTCCTGGCAGTTGAGAACGGATGCTCATGTAAATTACACAAATGAAACGCTGGATCTGTTCAATAATTTCAGACAGCTTCTTAGTAACCTCCCCACAGCCGATGCTTTTGATAACAATGGTTATGTTCAATCTTATCATCAATTCAGTGTAAGTTACCGGGAGAATTACACAAAAAAGCTTGCTTTTGGTGTCAAATTCAGTATCCTGAGCGGAACCAGTTATAACAATCTGGACATTTCAGATTCACAACTCAACACAATGGGTAGCAGCATGGATCTGCTCTTCAAAGGAAGCTATCGGGGTACCTTTCTGAAAGGGAATGAAATCTCGTACAATACCTTCATGCCTAATTTTAAAAACCTTGGCGCATCAATCAGTCTTGGAACATCCTACAATTCAAAAAGTGGATTTTTTATCATGGCCAATCTAAAAGATCTTGGTTTCATCCGATGGAATAGCGAATCTTATACAAAAAAAATCGATACAGCCATCCAAATTTCAGTGGCAGATGGCCAGAAAAACATAAAAAATCGCATTACTGACGCCATCACACTCAGCCCCGACACCAATAGCTTCTATTCCGCAACCAATGCTAAAGCAGATTTTATGATTTCCAAAAGCTTTGGCTTCTACACTCCAGGCATCATTGTCTCAAAAAATCTTTTTTACAAAGGTGGTGATGCCGCATTTGTAAATAAATTCAAATACCAAAATTTTTCCGTTACGGCCATCCCTACTTACAACTTCAATAACCTGTTTTTTATGGGGCTTCAGGGAATGTATCAAACTCCTAATTTTGAGGTATTCCTGGGTTCAGATGACCTCTTTAAAACGGTAAGTCAGGCCAAAGGTTATTTTGATAAAGATCAGGCAACTGGAAAAGGCTACAATGGCGCAGCGGTTTACTTCGGGCTGGCGATAAAATTTGGCAATTTCGTGGAACACCCACAAAACAGCAGCACCATGCCTGGTGTTGGTGATGAACCTCAAAGCCTTTTCAAACGGGTTTTCAGCATCTTCTCTAAAAAAAGATAACAGCTATAATTAAAAACAGGATGCTGACGAAGGAATGTAAACTGATCACAGGAAAATGCGATACAAATCTGTAAGTAATACCTGAATTCTCCGTACACTCTCCGGGGTTGGAAGGTATTTGAAAGGTAATTGGAAGACATCTGAGAGGTAGTTCCATAGTTTTTTAACCTTTCAACTACCTTCCAATTACCTCTCAGCTACCTCTCAGAGAAGAAGTCTATAAAGCGCATCTTATATATGCGATAAGTTTGTCACAGCGTACTTTATTGACTCATCAGAAATGAAATCTTTTAGAAGAAAAGAAAAACAAGATCAGTTGATCCCGAAAAAATTACTTTTTCTTAGGGGTAGTCAGGACGAAGTCCTTCAGATAAAAAGGCTCAAAATAGGCTACATCTTCAAAATTGGCAGCTTCAAAAGCTTCCATGGCCAGGCGGCTCATATTGGAAGCTGAATTAAAATTGGCATCAGAAAAGCTGGCATGTTCATGGCTCAGCGCTTCGGCGCATTTTGCGGCACCATCTCCAATAAAAGTGATGGAATGATCTTTCAGTAAGTCTCCAAAACTTTGCTCATCTATAATTTTTGCCTCTACCGGAGAGCAATGTTGTAATTTCGGGTCAAATACAGCCGTAAAAACTTCCATTCTTCTGGCATCAATCATAGAACAGATCAGTCCTTTATTTTCCGGATGCTGTGTGGCAAAACCTTCTGCCATCATCTGCAGCGTATCGATGGCAATCAAGGGCTTATCTAAAGCAAAACAAAGCCCTTTGGCAGTAGAGACACCTATCCTCAAACCCGTATAAGAACCAGGTCCTTTACTTACGGCAATTGCATCCAGCTCTTCATACTTCAGACCAGCCTCATCCATTACAGATTTGATGAATAAAGTCAGGCTGCCGGCATGAATATTATTCGCCATTTCTTCTTTCAACGCAATGGTTTTCCCATTGCGGGAGATGGCGGCAGAACAAACTTGTGTAGCAGTTTCGATTTGAAGTATAGTAGTCATCAGATAAAATTAAATACTCAGGCTTAGGGAACAGGATCGTGTCCATGTTTACCCCAGGGGTGACAACGTCCAATCCGTTTCAAAGTTAACCATCCTCCTTTAAAAGGCCCGTGTTTTTTTATCGCTTCTATTCCGTACTGGGAACATGTTGGTGTAAAACGGCATTGCGCCCCTAATAAAGGCGACAACAGCAACTGATAGCCTCTGATGAGGACCAGAAAGAACCAGCCGATGACCTGCTTAACTGCCCTGATCATTTTTGATGCTGCTGATCAGTCTTTTTAAAGCGCCATCCATCTTTTTCTCCATGAAGGAGAATTCATAGATTTTCTTTCCTACAAATTGCAAAGAAAAAATAAGCAACTGTTCTGATTCCGAAAGTGCCGGATAAAGTTCATTTTGCTTTTGCAGACGATAAGCCTCCCGACTTCTTCTCTTGATCATATTCCTGTCTACCGCTTTTTTGAAGCGTTTTTTAGAAACATTGATCACTACCTGGGCAGGGAAGTTGTGCGGGACATCTACAAAAAGATAGGAAACGCGGAATGGATATAATAAAAAAGAAGAACCGTTTTTAAATAGCAGATCTAATAATTTTCTACTACATAACCGTTCTTCTTTATTAAATGTGTTCATGTTTTTGATCGCAAATTTGCAGATATTGTGATCTGCTAACACTTATTGTGCTGCAATCAAAAATTATGCTTTGTGACGACGTTCGTCAGAAACTGATAGTTTGCTTCTTCCTTTTGCACGACGAGAAGCTAATACTCTTCTACCGTTTGCTGTAGCCATTCTTTCGCGGAAGCCGTGTTTGTTTCTTCTCTTTCTTTGCGAAGGTTGGAATGTTCTTTTCATAACTGTATTATATCTTAGACTATTTTTTTAAATAAGAGGTGCAAATATAGCTTGATTTTTATTTAATTGCAAATAGAATTCAAGGTTGTTTTCTTTTTTCTTGATTTCTTACAAGCCAAGCGCTGCTTTAAGCTTGATATAGCCCGTTTTACTGACCGGAAGCCATATGTCAGATTTCAACAATACAATATAACTATCCTTTTCTTTTAGCTCTATTTTTGTCACCTGGGCCAAATTTATGATATATGAACGATGAATACGAATAAATTGTGAAGATTCTAAAGTCTGCTCAAAGAAACTCATCGTTTTGTTCTTATGAAAGATCCCCTCAGTAGTGCTCAGTTTCACATAGTCATCATCCGCTTCCAGGTAATGAATGTCTGTCACTGCAATGATCTTAATCACCCCATTCTTCTTTACCACTACCCTGTTGTTCTGTGCAGGGTTCAATGCTGCCGAGTCCAGTAACTCCTGTGTATTGCCATCCCCGTTATTTAACCTCGCCGGTAATTTCTGTATCGCCTGGTCAAACCTGCTTTTTTCTATTGGCTTCAGCAGGTAGTCCACCGCGTTTACTTCAAAAGCTTTAATCGCATATTCATCAAAAGCAGTAGTGAAGATCACTGCAGGATGTTTTTCCACCAGCTCCAGCATCTCAAAACCATTGATCTTTGGCATTTGAATGTCCAGAAATATAAAATCAGGCTGATGCTGTGTAATTGCCTTAATACCTTCAAAGCCATCACTACACTCCGCAACCACCTCAATATCCGGAAAGCTGCTTAAATAATGTTTTACTACGTCTCTGGCCAGGGATTCATCATCTATTAGTATCGTTCTCATCATTGTTTCTGAGGTATTTTAAGCGTGGTGATATACATGTTTTCTTCTGTGGCCCTCGTTTGCAGTAATTTCTCATCCCCAAACAATAAATAAAGCCGTCTTTTAATTGCAGTCAGTCCAAATCCTGTTCCTCCGGTGGCTTTCATTTCCGGATCGAAAGGGTTTTGAACGGTCACTTCCAGCATTTTATTCTCCACCGTGACCAGGATAGAGATCGTAATTGCAGCCGCTGTATTGTATAAACCAAATTTAATCGCATTCTCTACAATAGGCTGTAACAAGGTGCCGGGCAAGCATAAATTTAGGGTTTCTTCCTCAACTTTCACATCAATATTTAAACGATGACTAAAGCGTACTTTTTCAATATCCAGGTACAACTGAATGTATTCCATCTCCTCCCCTACATTCACCCAAACCTCATCATCTCTTTTTAAGGTTCCCCTCAGAAAAGAAGCCAGTTTCATAATCATGGTCCCTGCTTCTTTGGGGTTCATGATCGTCAATGCATATACTGAATTCAGACTGTTAAAAAGAAAATGAGGCTGAAGCTGATGCCTTAATTTATTCAACTCCGCTTCTTTAGATAAGTTTTGTGCCGTCAGTAAACGCTCCTGTGTGGCTGATTGCTCCTCCAGTCTGTACCATAAAATATTAGCCAGGGAACACCAGGCCAGGAAGATAAACACAATAATAAACCTCATAATGAGCGACAATTGCAGGAAGCTCTTATAAGTAGGTTCATCATCAAAAAGATAACTCAGTGAAACATTACTGATAAACGTAATCAGTCCTGCCAGCATTAAGGTAAGTACCAGTATAAAAAGAATCGTTTCGTTTTTTGGTTGATAATAGCCCAGCATATTGCTCAGAATCATACAAGCCATGGCCAGCAATCCATTTGTAATCAGACTGTCTGCAACAGAGATAAACAAATTGAAATTCAACGTATAATAATAAAGCAGGATAAACACGGAAACCCAGGCCAGAAAAATGACCAGGGCAAATCGTTGAATGTTCTTGTTGGCTAGAGGTCTACCGGTCAAAATTTATTTAATTAGGATTTTCTATGAATATACTTTGATGCAGAAATGCCTCCCGACGTTTCAATTCTTCTAAAAAAAATGCCATATCTTTTGGTTCATGTAATACAGAGGCGATTTCAGACCCATCGCCCGGAGGTTCAATTTCATAAAGATCAGCAATACAGATAAACTCCCATTTCACCAGTTCACCGTTACAGTTACGGAATGGACGATGAAAGTGTTCTGACTGTCCTTCTCCTTTAGTTAAGGCATCCTGAGCATCTTTTGCCTGGATTAAACGCAGTTGTTCATCAAACTGAGAGGCATAATTCCCATCTCCACTGATGATTTGAAAAATATATCTTAGTGCAAACCATTTCATCGGTATTCATTTTAAAAGTTTCTGATCTCTATCCCTCCGAACAAAGCCAATCCCGTGATCTTAACAATTTTCCCCTCATTGCCTGCAATAATAACAGGCCCTCTCTTGTCATCGCTACCTCCAAAAATGGCGGTCACCTCCGACTTTACAATCCAGCTTGGAGGAAGAATAATTTTAACCCCACCAAAAACGGCAATGATCTCCAGTACAATCGTTCCCTCAAAATCAGCCTGACTAAGGTTTATATTACACCCGCCAAAAACCGCCACGACCTCTCCACCTTTAAAATTCTTGGAATAAACCATCTGATCTGTTCCGCCAAAAACGCTAACCGCTTCAATGACATCGTTTTCATCTACCCATTCCCCCTTTTTTTTCTTTTCTTTTGAAGCTGCTCCAGTTCCATCATCTCCCACTCCTGAGCCGTAATCCGCACCTCCGGAGCCATCACCCATATCTCCTGAACCATCCCCCATACCTCCAAAACCAAAGTCGGTATTAAAGTTAGCGTGTTTTTTCTTCCATTTCTCAGCGTTAAACCCTTTGCCTTTAGGTTTCAGAATCAGATAGATCCCTCCAATAATAAAAGCACAGGCAAAATAATATTTAGACATATTAAAATCTGCAATATCTTCCAGCGTGAAGTAACCACCTACCAGTACCATTACCCACCAGCCGCCACCATCAAAGTTCCGCTTATACCCAATCAGTAATCCGATGATCACCAATAACGTGTGCCAGCTCAGGACCCAGTGAGGAATGCGGATTCCCATATTCCCAAGGAAGAACACCAAACCAATCACGAGCAGAATCAATCCACTCCAGACCCTGTTATTCTTTGAACAATCTTTCCACTTTTCCATTATTCCTTATTTTCAGTATACATTGTTTTTTTTAGCAATGATCCGATCAACATCGTTTCATCAATATTACCCATCTGTTCTTTCTTATCAAAAGTATCTGCCGATCTTTCTATCGTCAAACACATATAGGCTTTATATCATCAAATGTATATAGGTTCCCTGCATTTACAAAGGCCGCACACACAGGAAGGAGTGAATAGTCGGTAAACTCCTATTTTTTATCGGTAAAAATTATCCGTTAATTTGAATCCATAACTTTTATTTGCAAAAAGCTCCCTTTATCATGAAGAAATTACTGATCGCCTTTCTCCTGTGGCTCCCCACAGCTACATTTGGACAATCTCCTGAACAACACTATAAAATATATGATGTAAAAAATCAAAAGAGCATCAGTCTGGATGAATTGATCAGCCAGACTAAAAATATCGATGTGCTCTTTTTTGGAGAAGAACATAACGATTCCATTGGCCATATCCTGGAATTTGAACTGTTCCAAAAACTCAGTCAGGCTTACCCTAAAACGGCCTTAACCCTGGAAATGTTTCATACAGATACCCAGCCCGTGCTGAATGAATACCTGGCTGGTGTCATTTCAGAAAAGAACTTTATTAAGGAAGCAAGGGCATGGAACAATTATAAAGACTACCGTCCGATGATTGAACTGGCAAAGAGTAGCCACCTGAATGTAATTGCCGGAAATGCAGCCGCAAGATATAGCAATGCCGTCAGCAAATCAGGCCTGGATGCGTTAAAAAACTTCCCCGAAAGCTCTCTTGCCTATCTGCCTCCCCTGCCTGTAGATACTGCTACCGGAAGGTATTATGATAAATTTATTGAAACCCTTGGCGGACATAGTATGGGGGCAATGAAAATCTACCAGACACAGAACCTCTGGGACGCCACCATGTCCTGGTCAATCGCCAGATATTACAAAGCCAATAAAGGCGCAAAGATTTTCCAGGTCAACGGACGTTTTCATAGCGATGAAAAACTGGGCACATTGGCAAAGCTGAAGAAATTAGTGCCTAAGCTTCAGGTATCCAATATTTCCTGCTTTTCGGGAGATGATTTTGCCAGCCCGGACTGGAACAAACACCAGCACCTTGGTGACTACATCATTCTTACCGACCCCTCTGTAAAAAGAACCTTTTAAAAAACCTCAGGACATAAAAAAAGGCTTTAAGAAAATGATCATTTTCTTAAAGCCTTTTTAGTTTTTCAGACTTATTTACTTTTCAGCAAATCGCGTATTTCGGTAAGTAACACCTGATCTTGTGTAGGTGCAACCACGGCAGGAGCTGCTTCTTCTTGTTTTCTTTTCATTTTGTTGATCGCTTTCACCATCAGGAAGATGATAAAGGCTAAAATGAAGAAATTGATCACCTCTGTTACAAAGTTACCCCAGGCGAATACCGGACCAATTTTCCTTGCTTCTTCAAGAGAGGCTGCAGGATTTGTTTCCACGAATTGCCTTACTTTTTCGCTTAGTGGCAGATAGAAGTTGATAAAACCTTTATCGCCAATCAATAAGCTTACAGGAGGCATGATCAAATCATTCACTAAAGAGGTCACAATCTTCCCGAATGCACCTCCGATGATCACACCGACAGCAAGGTCAATCACGTTGCCCTTGACTGCAAATTCTTTAAATTCTTTTACAAAACTCATAAGTAGTATTAGTTTTAGTTTTTAAACATCGTAATAAAAGTATAAACTTTATTTTTAAAACAAGGCAATAATCCGCGCTATTGGCTGTTTTTTTTAGTGAGGCTAAACACCATGATCCAAAACTCTCCTTCAGAAATTCAAAAAAAGAACATGAAAAGAAAATATTCTGATATTTTTCAGAAAATCAATCTATAGAAAAAAACAGGTATATTGCCTGCTCATCCCAAGCTCTTAAAACGATACCTGCCAAACAGATACAAATTAAACAAACAGATTTCTTACCTCATTCAGCTTTAGCGAATACACAATAATACTTTGTCGGGATAGTTTATATCTAAACCAAATTCGTATTTTTGAAGCGGGTACATAAATACCGATTTTATAAAACATGCTTAAACAACATCTACAACAAAAATTACTTCAGAAGCTATCTCCACAGCAAATTCAATTTATAAAATTGCTGCAAGTACCTACAGTTGCATTAGATACCCGTATAAAAGAAGAATTAGAAGAAAACCCAGCCCTTGAAGATCCCAGCTTAATGATCGCTGAAGAGCCAAAAGGAGAATATGATGATCTGAATGACACTCCTGATGATTTCGATCCCGGTGCCAAGGAAGAAAACACAGATGAGTTTAATGTAGATGACTATTTACAGGATGATAACGTAAATGATTACAGCACCTCATATAACAATGACGATGATGAGGAAAAAAAAGAAACTCCAATTGCAATTGAGAGCACCTTTTTTGAAAGTTTACAGGAACAGCTGGATTTAGTCCCATTATCTGATCAGGATTTCATCATTGGTAAACAGATCATCGGAAGTTTAGATGATGATGGCTACCTGCGCAGACCAATCACCTCCATGATAGATGACCTTGCATTTTCGCAAAATGCAATGGTAGAAGAAGAAGATGTACTGGAAATGCTCAAAGTGATCCAAAGCTTTGACCCTCCGGGAATCGCAGCAAGAGATCTTCAGGAATGCCTCACTCTTCAGCTAAGAAGAAAAGATCCGGCAAACCCCATCATTCAGAAAGCCATTATCATCGTTGAAAATCACCTCGATGAATTTACCAGGAAACATTATGATAAACTGGAAAAATCTCTGGGACTGAACAGTGATGACCTCAAGGAAATCATTGCAGAAATACTACGTTTAAATCCAAAACCAGGAGATTCCAATCAGGTAACGACCAAACAGCTGCAGGTGATCCCGGATTTCCATGTTTCCAATAATGACGGGACCTTAATCCTGACTTTAAACTCAAAGAATGCACCGGAATTAAGGGTTAGCCGCTCTTATATTGACATGTTTGATCATTACGATAAAGCAGCTCAAAAAGATAAAAAACTAAAAGAAGCCGTACAGTTTGTAAAGCAAAAGCTGGATTCTGCAAAATGGTTTATTGATGCCATTAAACAAAGACAGCAAACTTTATTAAAGACCATGAACGCCATCATGCAGTATCAATATGAATACCTGCTGACCGGCGATGAGCGTAAAATGCGCCCCATGATCTTAAAAGATATTGCCGATAAAATTGACATGGATATTTCTACGGTCTCCAGGGTAGCCAATTCCAAATATGTACAAACGGAATTTGGAACTTTCCTGCTCAAATCTTTCTTCTCTGAAGCCATACAAACCGAAAGCGGTGAAGAGGTATCGAATAAAGAAGTGAAGAAAATTCTGGAGGATTGCATCGGAAATGAAGACAAACGTAAGCCACTCGCAGATGAGAAACTGACAGAGATCCTTAAAGAACAAGGTTATAATATTGCCAGAAGAACAGTTGCTAAATACAGGGAACAGATGAACATTCCCGTGGCACGTTTAAGAAAAGAGCTGTAAAGATTACCACATTCTTCTTTGCCCGCTCCACACCTGATACACATTGTTCAGCTGAAGGCCTAACACGATTTCATGACTTCCGTTACTCACCTGATTCAAACCGGAAGTCGTGAAATCATAAGCATAAGTCAGGTTTAGCATTTTACCGAGATTCAGCCCCATCATCGCCGAAAACGAATCGTCCTTCCGGTAACTTCCACCCAGCCAGAACCGATCCTTGAAAGACATCTTCATATTCAGGTCCGCCGAAAAGGTAGCACTCACGATCTTAAACATCACCGAAGGGGTCATTGAAATGTCTTCATCCACAAAAAAACGGTATCCTGAGGTTACAAATAAATGGGGCACTTCCTTACCTGAATTATAATCCCTGTCCTTTGTAAACGACAATTTTTGGGGCAATACAGATTGAAGGGAAGCACCTGCAAAGAAACGTGCCCCGTACAGCCATACGCCAACGCCCAGATCTGGTTTAAGCTGAAGACTATTGGTATTCAATACTGCAGGATCCTGTCTCGTCTGATCCTCAAACTGAAGTGAATTGACGTCGAAAGCGATCCTTGAAATTCCTGCAGCCAGCCCTACAGAAAGGTTTAACGCATTTTGCAATTGCAAATGATAAGCATAAGTTAAATTTACATCTAAGCGGGATATAGCCGCTGCTTTGTCATAAACCGCCATTACCCCAACGCCATGATGAGCTGCTGAAGCCATATAGTTCTGCATATAATTCCTGCTCATGGGATGATCTCCTTTATCCGGCAAAGACAATGGGTTATTCCATAAATAGTCATCTCCAAGCTTCCAGTGTGCAGCTACAAACGAAGTCTGAGGGGCGTTTTCAATCCCTGCCCATTGTCGTCTGTATCCGACTTTTATATCGGTATAGTTTTCTATACCACTTAAAGCAGGATTCAGCAGGTAATTATTAAAAATATACTGCGTATACTGTGGCCTTTGCTGTCCATGGGCCGCAAAACCGAGCAGCAATACAATTACGAGGATATAACCTGATCTTCTCAATTAAATTACCTGATTAAAGTTAAAGCCCCGGACTTATCTTTTCTTCCGTTATGTGGTCTGATCAGGTAATAGTAGGTACCTACCGGTAATACTTGTCCTTCAAAAGTACCATCAAAAGGCCGGGCATAACCATGACTGCTAAAGACCCTTTGCCCATAACGGTTATATATCTCTACTGTTGCCGCAGGATAACTGTCGATATTTTCAATATTCCACACCTCATTTAGGCCATCCCCATTTGGCGAAAAGGCATTGGGAACCCTGATGTCATCCAGAACTTTCACCTTAACCAGATCTGAAACCGAACAACCGTTAGCAGATCTCACCGTTAAAGTATATTCCGTATCCTGATCCGGCTTTACCATAGGATTTAAAACATCATCTCTGCTTAGTCCTGCGGAAGGAGTCCATTTGTATTCCAGACCAGCTCCTGAAGCACTGGCATTCATCGGCTTCTCTTTTCCCGCAACCAACACAACGAGATCAGAACCAGCATCAATTTCCGGTAAGGGCAAGACTTTAATGTCCTGTAATTGCTCGTCTGTACAACCACTGGCAGATTTCAGTTTATACTTGATCGTATGAGTACCTGCCCCAGCCAGTATAGGGTTAAAAAAACCGTCAGAACTAATGCCCGTCCCGGAGAATATGCTGCTCTCCCCTGTTTTCAACGCATCAGCATTCACCTGAAAGCCATCCTGATTCAAACATACTTCTTGCAAAATATTGAAATGGGCAACAGGAATGGCATGAAAGGTCAGTTGCTGAATTTTAGTATCTGTACAACCACGAGTTATCAATCCCGAGTTCACCACTAACTTCAAAATTACCGGTTGGCTTTCCGGACTTACAAAAGCTCCGTAGTTTAAAGTATAGACTTTATTCAACACAGGAGCATTGTCTATCAACTGCGAAACACCATCCAGAAACCACTCCAGAGACCTGATTTTACCGCTGCTTAGCGTTGAAGTATTTTTTACCTTGAAAGATTGTCCACTACACAATACGCCAGGCTCTACCAGTTCAAAAGAGGCTACAGGATCAGAGCTGCTCAGCTCAAAGGAATCATTTTCTTTAGTTACGCTACATCCCGCAGCATTGGTAACCGTTAAGGTGACTTTATATTTTCTGGCTATGCGATATTGATGCCTGCCTTCTCTATCTGTACTCGTATTTAAAGCACCCGACCCTGGGTCTCCAAAATCCCACAGGTACCTTAAATTCAGGGTCGATCCATCATGATCTTCAGACAGATTTTCAAAAACAATAACATCACTTACGCAGGCTTCCGGTGATTCAAAATCTACTTCAGGCAGCTTATTCACCCGCAGCTGTACAGTAAAATCATCAGTACAACCATCACTCCTTTCGACCTTTAATGTCACGGTATATGTTCCGCTTTCTGCATAGGTATGTTCAGGAATCTCCGCAGGATCGGCAATTTCAAAGATATTGCCGGCACTTCCGGGATCTCCAAAGTCCCAATACCACTTATTTATGACTCCCTCTTTTGGAACAGAAAGGTCTCTGAATTTGACAGGTTTCCTCACGCATGCATCAGTATGATCGAAATTAGCTTCAGGAACCTTTTTCACATGTATTTGCTTAGGTAAAGAAGATGATGGCCCGCAACCATTTTCATTATCTACTTTCAGTCTCACCGTAAACTCACCATCTCTAACGTAAATATGCTCAAAAGGAGCCCCGTTATCCCTCACAAGATCACCAGTTCCATCACCAAAATTCCAGGTCCATTTTAAGATGGCTTTCCCCTTAGGGTCACTCTTGTCCGTAAATGTAACAGCAGTACCGGTGCAGCTATTTGTGCTACTCATTCTGAAGTCAGCCACTGCCGGAGCAAAAACTTCAAAATCCAGGCTCACCTCTTCCTTAGGTTCACAGCCGGAAGGATTAGGATTAATGGCCTCCACCTTCATCTTATGCTTTCCGGGCGCATTAAAAACGAGGGGTTGATGATAGTGGTACGTATAGACAGTTACTCCATCAATAACTACAGGGGTTGCCACAGGAGTAGTTAATGCAGGCTGAGGCACACCATCAATAACCCAGGTCAGACTACTTGTCGGGTAAGGCAAAGTCAGTACAAATTCTGAAGATGCATTCGTACAAACATCAGGTGTCTTCAACCCCGTTGTTGTATTGATAATTTCAATATTCTGGAAAAGATTACGGACATCTGCCCCAGCCAGGTATCCATAAGATTCGACACTTCCGTATCCATAGGCAATTGCCGAAAACCCACCATTAGCGATCAAAGTATGTGTAGGTTTGAGCAGCGAAACCTGGGTCACATTCTCCTGAAGGTAGGAGTAAACACTTCCGGCAATGGGTACAAAAGCCGCAACCGGAACTGCACCATTAATCCGGAAAGAGGAAATGTAATCGTTTTTAATGATCACATTGATAAAATGCTGTGTGATCTGGGTCCGGGGACTTACCTGATCCCTCAATGCGGAATAAACAGTAATCCTGGATAAGGTTTGTTCCAATGGATTCAAAATGGTCATCTCCGGATCTCCGGGATGTACAGGATTATTTGAATTGACATTCAGTGGATCACAGCCCTGACTGATCTGATATTGAACAAGACTAATGGGTTCTGATGCTACAATATGGTTCGGCTGACTCGAACTAAACTCAAAAAATTCACCTTTATTATAGCTGTTTTTCAGTGGTCCCGGAGAAAAACCAGAACTTCCTGCATTGATCAGCGTACCGTTAATAGTCAGGCTGGTATTGTCTTTGCTAAAATACACCCTGAAAATATCATGAGGTTTATTGATCATCGGGGCAGTCATAAACTCCTTACCCCATGCAGAGGTTGGGTAGAGCTGTTGGTAAAGGTTATCACCTCCCTGGGTAGAAGACACCTCCGAACTGCAAAAACCTACCCAGGAGCTCCCCGAAAAGACAGCAATTGGCTGACAACCACCGGCAGCCCCGGCAACTGAAACGATATGCGTTCCGGAAAGATCCTCCGTAGACTGGTATTGGTAAATCTCTCCCTTCATCAGCTCTTTGGTAAAGGTAAGGCCAGCCTGATGGCGCCCGTTTCTTTCCCTGGCTTTGGGGGTGATTTCTACCTGCGTATGATCTGCAACCCCAATAATCGTAAACTCGGAATAGCCCTGAACAAGTCTTGGATTCCTGTCCGGACTTTCAATATAACTATTCTGAACATAGGCAGATACATAATACTCCCTCCCCAATACTTTTGTCGGAAGCACCAATGTAGCTCCTGACCTTGCGGCATGGAAAATATGGGAATAGACCACAACCGGTTTTTCCGCTGTAATCAGAATGGCCTTATCCTGTTCAATCTCATCCGAAGTCCCAACATATACATTCAGTAATTTGGGATCAATAAGGATGGCTTTGATTGCATTTGCGCTGATCGTAAACGGAGAACCGGAAATTTTCGTTCCTCCAATACTGACTTCCACTTTTGTATTTACATCAGAGGTGATGTATAAATACAATCTGGAATTGTCGCCATCCACATGAGCAGGATAGGCTACCCAGAACTCCGTTCCTTTATTGGAAGTGTTCTGGCCATAAGCAAAAGTGAAGGAGAGTAGTAACCATAGCACCAATCTCCATCTTTTCATCTTCTTTTAGCTGAATTAGGCCTCAGGGTCTATTGTTCCGTTCTCAATTGCGCCCCTCAACAGCTCTTCGAGCTTGTCATTAGCCACAATCAAGCTGGCAATCAGGTCTTTATTCTCCTTTCTCAACATAAAGAGCTCATAGGCTTTCTCTATATTAATCCGCAGGTCTTCATCCATCCAGGGTTTCTGGATATAACGGTAAACCTGCCCTTTATTGATGGCATCAATCACCGCGTTGATATCGGTATAGCCGGTCAGCAGGATTCTGATGGGATCCGGGAAATCAGGAATAATTGATTCCAGAAATTCTATACCCGTCGTTACCGGCATCCTTTGGTCGGTTACAATTACATGAATATGCTCTGACTCCAGCACCGTTCTTCCTTCAACTGCAGAATTTGCAGTAAAAACATTGAATTGACGTCTGAAACTCGCCTTAAAAGCAGTTAAGTTATGGACTTCATCATCAACATAGAGAACGTTTACAGAAGTGTCAGAATTCATATAAATCGGGCTTTTTTTGTTAAATATATTTCAATTATTATTAACAAAGAAACAATTTTAGGATTAAAAGCAGGGCACTTTTAATTCTTAAATAATTACACAAAAAGGCACTAAAATATCTCAGCAACAATAGTAAATAAAGAAATCATCAAAAAAAATCCCTTAAAAAATCTCGGCAGATCAGGCCACATCCTGAAAGCAACAATTTAAGGGCTAGGACAGCAAGCTTTGTCTGAACAAGAACTCAAGCTGCTGATTTACAACCAACAGCTTCTCTGTCAGCTCCCGGTTTTCTTTTCTCAGCGAATAAATTTCATAAGCCTTTTCAATATTGATCCGCAGGTCTTCAGCCATCCATGGTTTCGCAATATACTTATACACCTGTCCTTTATTGATCGCATCAATAACGGCATTGATATCTGAGTACCCTGTTAATAAGATTCTGATGGGATCAGGAAAGTCAGGAATGATAGATTCCAAAAACTCAATTCCGGTAGTCACAGGCATGCGTTGATCAGTAATGATCACATGAATGAGTTCTGTTTCGAGAACTTTTCTCCCCTCTATGGCGGACTCTGCGGTAAAGACATTAAACATCCTTCTAAACCCTGCTTTGAAAGAGTTCAGATTGTGTGTTTCATCGTCTATATAAAGAACATTTATGGATGCGTTAGAATTCATCTGATGAATTTAATATATTTTTTTTAAATATATTGCTTTTATAAGCTTCAATGAACTAATTTGGTGGAAAATTTATAAAATCAAAATCTTCAGTCATATATAATTGCTTAATAGACCAGGGTAATCATGCTCATTATTAGCAGATAACGAATGAATATAATTACATTCTTAATAATAATAAAAATTATACTTTCTTTATAACCCTGAAAAGTATAATTTTAATACAATTTTTAGATCATCCCCCAGTCCATTACGCATATATTAAAGGGTATATTTCAAAGAACAAATGCAATTAGATAAAGAATTACGTCAACTAACGAAAGCACGAACTTCACAAACACAATCGTATAGCGAGATCTATACTCCAATCGTTTATAGAATTGGGAATCAGGAAGATCAATCCGCATTATTAGAGCTGCTACAGGTAAATCCGAACATCCAGGTATTTGACAGTATTCAAAATCAGCTGACCGACCTTATCAAAGGACTTAATCCAACCTTAGTACTTAGTAAAGAGCAAATTAGCGAGAAGATCCTCGAACATTTAAATGGTACAGAACCAGAAGAATATGGCGTTTGGATATATTACCCATGGCTGGAAAAACTCGTTCATATCTTAGATAAAGATGAATTTATCATGGTCCGTACCAACCGCAATAAACATAAAATTACCCAGCTCGAACAGGATCAGCTGATGCAGAAAAAAATTGGCGTAATCGGCCTTTCTGTAGGGCAATCTGTATCCTTAACCCTTGCCATTGAAAGAGGCTGTGGTGAACTGAGGATTGCTGATTTTGACCACCTTGATCTGACCAATTTAAACAGGATCCGTAGTGGTGTTCAAAATATAGACTTAAGAAAAACTGTAATCGTTGCCAGAGAAATTGCGGAAATTGACCCTTTCTTAAAAGTTGTTTGTTTTCATGAGGGCATAACAGAAGAAAATATAGACGCTTTCCTTACGGAAAATGGGAAACTCGACCTCCTCATTGATGAGTGTGATGGAATAGACATCAAGATCCTTTGCAGAGTAAAAGCCAAAGGACATCAGATTCCTGTATTAATGGAGGCCAGCGACCGCGGTACGATAGACATCGAGCGCTTTGACCTTCAGCCGGACCGCCCGATATTACATGGTTATATCGAGCACCTGGACATTTCAAAAGTAAAACACCTTAAAACAAACGAAGAAAAAATACCATACATCTTACCTATTGCAGGGGTAGAAACTTTATCCACCAGGATGAAAGCTTCTATGATCGAGATTCAGCAAACGATTACATCCTGGCCGCAACTGGCCAGCGCGGTCACCTATGGTGGCGGAATTACCGCTGACCTTTCCAGAAGAATCCTGCTTCAGGAACTTTCGGTTTCGGGAAGGTTTTTTGTCGACATCGAAGAAATCATTGCTGATCCTCCATCTGATGCTCCCAAACCGGAAATGCCAAAACCTGAAAAAGGAATTTCATTCCCTGAAATCAGGACATTGATTGCCGGTACAAATATTGAAAAGGCGAAGGGTGCTGTTGCACTGGATGAAACACAGCTGGAGCAGATCATGCAAACCGCCCAAAGGGCAAGCTCTGCGGGGAACAATCAGCCATGGAAATGGTATTATGAACAGGGAACCTTATTTCTTTTCCATGATACAGAACGTTCTTTCTCCTTTGCGAATCATAAAAACATTGTTGCTTATGTAGGATTTGGGCTGGCATTGGAAAGCCTCCGCCTGAAAGCAGATTCATTGAATTTAAACCTTCATGAACAGCTCTTTCCGGATCCGAACATCCCAACATTAATTGCCGCATTACAATTCTCTGCTGCTGATCAGCATCAGGTCAAAGATACCCTGGCCGGCTTAACCGGAATCCGGAATACCAACAGAAACCAGCCTAAAGAGAGAAAACCGGTTTCCACAGAAATACTAAGCACAATCAAAACTGAAACTGAGCAGGTTTCCGGTGCAAAGATCCATTTCATTGAGGATGAAAACACCATTCGTAAAGTTGCCGATATCATGGGAGAAGCAGATAAACTCCGCCTTTATACCCCTACCGGACACCACGAATTGTTTAACCTCGAGCTCAGGTTTACCAAAGAAGAAAGCGAAAGAACCGGTGATGGTCTTGACCTGGAATCTTTTGGATTAACCCCTGGTGAAGCCATCGGAATGAGGATTGCCAAAGATCCCGAAGTACTTTCTTTATTGAAAAAATGGAAGATGGGTACCGGTTTGGAACGACTATCTAAAAAATCAGGAATAGCCTCTTCTGCCATTGCTTTAATTACAATGCCTGCCCATACTTCTGCTGATTTTATCAATGGAGGAAGAGCCGTTGAACGCATGTGGCTAACCGCCAATCATGCCGGCATCGCCATACATCCTATGACAGCAAGTATTTTACATTTTAACATCCTTAAATATGGTGAAGGCCTTAATCAGGACTCATACCTCAAAGACAGATTTACTGAACTGAACGGCATTTTTTACGATTGTTTTTCAACAGTAGACCAAAAAGAAGAAGTTAGTGTGTTTCTTTGCAGACTATTTTATTCCGAAAAGGAAGACGCGCCCTCAAAACGTTTACCAATTGACAAAATATTCATTCATGCCTAATTTAACCTGATAAATGGTAAAGTTTACAGCATTTAAAGCTACAGACAACGAGGCTTTATGTCATAAGTTTATTGAGGGACATAGAAAGGTACTGGAGATTTATGGAATCACGATGATTACTTCGGCAAAACACGCCTGGGTTCATCATGAAAATACTTATGTGATCCTCGTAGAGTCCACCGAAGACGGAAGAGCTTTGGGTGGTGCCCGCATTCAGATTGCCGATGAGGAGTTGCCGCTTCCTATTGAAGATGCCGTGGGAAAACTTGATGCCAAAATCTTTGATCAGCTTGCAGAAAGAAAATTACTGAAAACAGGGGAGCTTTGCGGCTTGTGGAACTCCCGGGAAATAGCGGGCTTAGGCGTAGGAAGTATCTTTTTAATCCGGGCTTCAGTAGCACTCGCCTATTCCCTTGGTTTACACAGTTTATTTGCCTTATGCGCTCCGGCAACAGTCAGGGGTGGAAAAAAAACCGGCTTTGATGTAAACGTTGCCATTGGCAATAATGGCCAGTTCTATTATCCAAAACTGGATTTAATTGCCACTGCAGTTATCATTGACAATGTCAGGACTTTGGAAAAAGCAGAACCCGACATCAGAGATCTCGTTTTTGACTTAATTAACAACCCTGTACAGGTCCGCTCAGAAAGCGGCCCAAGAGGAGATGTAGATATCATGTACGATTTAAAATATACTTAATTTAGCATTCGTGAAATCCGCACATCAGATTCTTATATATTGCATTTTTGCTTTTGTTACGCTATGCTCAAACCTGGCGGCAAAAGCACAGGTCATCCGGCTTGACCAAAAAACCGAGAAACAAATCAACATTAGTGATCAGATCTGTACCTATGAAGATCCTTCAGGTCAGCTCTCTATTTCAGAAATTATCAAAAGAGATGATTTCAAACCCAATTACAGAAAGATTGCCAATTTTGGATTAACAAAATCCAACATCTGGCTTAAGATCAAAATTGCAGATCCCAAAACCAATCAGGCCTTTTTTCTGCAGCTGAAAAGTCCGAATCTGGATAATGTGGTTTTCTACTATCCGGAACATAATGTATATAAACCCATTTATTCCGGCAACAGCACTCCATTATCAAAACGTGACATTGTGCATCAGGAACCGATTTTCAAATTAAGGTTCCTATCAGACACGACTACTTATTACCTGAAAATTTCGGCCTCCAGCCCGATTACACTGCCTTTATTTGTTGGAACTTTCTCTTCCACATTAAACTCCATCGATCGGGAAGGCAACATTTTCAGCATGTATATCGGTCTGATCATTACAATGTTTCTGTACAATATTTTCATCTATTTTACCGTCAGGGAAAGAAGTTACCTCTTTTATGTGGTGTATATTTTCAGCGTTGGCTTTACCCAGATGGCCCTGCAAGGTTATGCTTTTTACTTAATATGGGGCAATGACCTTTGGCTCAACAACCAGGGACTCGTCTTCTCCATTGTATTTGTCGGCATCAGTTCCATCTTCTTTACCAAGGAGTTTTTACACGTTAAGAATTTCATGAAAAAGATGGACCTATACCTTAATGTACTGATTTTACTTTACCTGATTTGCCTTGGAATCAGCCTGATCGGCTATCCATTGGAAGCACAGATGGCACTTCAGCTGCTCACTATAGTAGCCTCTCTTTCAGTGATCATTACGGGTATACTGATTTACAGAAAAAAATACCGCCCGGCATTGTACTTTACCATTTCCTGGTCTTGTTTCCTGTTTGGAGTGATCATTTTCATTTTGAAAGACCTGGGCATCCTGTCGTATACCTTTTTCACCAATAATGCGATTTTGATCAGCTCCGGTTTAGAGGCGATCTTGCTTTCTTTTGCCCTGGCTGATAAGATCAACATCTTTAAAAAGGAAAAAGAAGATTCACAATCTGAGGCCTTGCGCATCTTAACTGAAAATGAAAAACTGGTCCGCGAACAGAATGTGATCTTAGAGATCAAAGTTAAAGAAAGAACAGAGGCGCTGGAAAACATCAATTCCAGTCTGAATGATGCTTTATCCAATCTGAAGGAGGCACAATCTCAATTGGTAGATTCTGAAAAGATGGCCTCCTTAGGTCAGCTTACTGCTGGTATTGCCCATGAGATCAACAACCCGATCAATTTCGTAACTTCTAATATCAAACCCCTTCAAATGGATATTGATGACCTCAACGAGCTCATCAACAAGTACGAAAACTTAAACCTGGAAGGAGACCTTCCGGCACAGATCTCATCGATAGAATCTTTCAAAAAATCAATAGACCTCAATTTTGTCAGGGATGAAATCAAGTCCCTTTTATCAGGAATCGGGGAAGGCGCTAAACGTACAGCCGAAATTATCAGAAGTTTAAAGAACTTTAGCCGTCTGGACGAAAACGACACGAAGTATGTAGACCTTAACGAAGGACTGGATTCGACCCTGGTCCTGGTCAGGAACACCTTTCCTGACAATTTAGATATTAATAAAAATTATGGTATCTTACCTAAAGTTGAATGTATGCCCGGCAAAATCAATCAGGTTTTCATGAACCTGATCAGTAATGCCATACAGGCAATTAAAGGAAAAGCTGATAAAACGGAACAGAATTTTCTGAACATCAGGACCTGGAAGGAAGATGAGCTGGTGAAAATCAGCATCCAGGATACGGGACCAGGAATGTCTGAAGAAGTTAAACAAAAGATTTTTGAACCTTTTTTCACAACTAAAGATGTGGGAGAAGGAACCGGTTTGGGATTATCTATAGTGTTCAGAATCATCGAAAACCACCATGGCCAGATTGATGTTGTCACAAAAGTAAATCACGGTACAGAATTTATTATTACCTTACCCGTAACCTCAAGATAATACGCTTTGTTATGAATGCAACAACTATACGTGTTCTGTATATAGATGATGAAGAAAACAACTTGCATGCTTTTAAAGCAAGTTTTAGACGGCAGTATGAAATTTACACAGCCCTATCCGCTGACGAAGGATTAAAAATTCTTGAAAATGTTTCTGTTCAGGTAATCATTGCGGATCAGAAAATGCCCAATACCACTGGTGTGGAATTTTTCAAAAACATCAAGCATACTTTCCCTGATCCGACCAGGATCTTATTGACCGGATATACCGATATTGAGGCCCTGGCAGATGCCATCAACCATGGAGATATTTACAGATACATCACCAAGCCATGGAACGATCTTGAGTTACACAATTCGATCAAAAATGCCTATGATGCCTATAAATCCAAAATAGACCTCAGAAATAAAGTCGCCGAACTGGAAAAAACCAACGACGAACTGAACAGGTTTATTTACAGCATTTCCCATGAATTAAGAGCACCACTGGTCTCTGCAATGGGAATTGTCAACCTCGTAAAAATGGAAGGGCTCTTTCATTCCAGCGGAGAGTATTGGGGATTGATAGAAACCTGTTCCAACAGGCTGGATTACTACATCCAGAAAACCCTTCAATACTATAAAAACAACAAGACCATTTCCGAAAATACACCCGTAGATTTCAAAAGACTGGTATCAGATCTCATTGAACTGTATTCCTATACCGATAAAGACATGCATTTCAATGTCAACATCATTCAGGATGAACCTTTCTATGGAGATGCCTTCAGAATTGAAGTGATCTTAGGGAACCTGATTTCCAATGCCATCAAATACCAGAAGGAAACAGAGCTGAATAAAAACGTAAACATCAGTATAGAAGTTCAGCCTACCCAGGTCAACATTGCCATCAACGACAATGGGATGGGAATTCTCAATGAACACCTGGAAAAAATATTCCTGCAGTTCTTTAAAAGTAAAATCAACCATGGCAGTGGCCTTGGTCTTTTCATTGTAAAGGAAGCACTGAATAAAATCAACGGAAAAATAGCGGTAAGTTCAAACTCAGTAGAAGGTACCACCTTTAAAATAACAATTCCAAATGTCAAGTAAGTACAATAGAATAATGCTGATAGATGACAATGAAGTCGATCTGAAGATCAATTCAAAAATCATTACGATATCTAAGTTATTTGATGAAATCATCCTTTGCCAATCCGGAGAGGAAGCCCTCAATTACCTTAGCAGGAATCTTAAAGAAGAGGATAAATTACCGGACTTCATATTACTGGATATTCAGATGCCGGAAATGGATGGTTTCGAGTTTCTGGAAATCTTCAAAAGATTACCGGCCCCGATCACAGAAAAATGTCTGGTGGCTATCCTTTCTTCCACACTGGATTTCGGCGACATCAAAAAAGCAGAAGCAAATCCTTATGTAACCCGGTTATTTAAAAAACCCTTGTTTCCAAAAGAACTGGAAGAGGCCCTGACAAAATATTTATAACAGACCTGTATCTACGACAAAGGGCAGTTTTCAAATGAAAACTGCCCTTTTATGCTGACCTGGAACCGGATTATACCAATCCCGGGATTTCTACCATTTCATCTGTCTCTACCTCATAATCGATGCCCGCAACATCAAAACCAAACAGGTTAAGGAAATCCTTTTTATATCCTGCCAGGTCTCCGGTTGACGGAAGACTTTCTGTAGTAGATTCCAGCCATAAAGCAGCAACTTTAGCCTGGACATCTTCGCGCATTTCCCAATCGTCTACGCGGATCCTTCCCTGCGCATCGGTTTGTACTTCAGCACCGGTGTACAAACGCTCTTTAAATAAGCGCTGGATCTGCTCAATACATCCTTCATGAATTCCCTCTGCTTTCATCACTTTATATAAAAGTGAGATGTACAAAGGAATGACCGGAATTGCCGAGCTCGCCTGGGTTACCAGGGCTTTGTTTACCGACACATAAGCTTTTCCATTAAGATCCTTCAACTTATCAGTGATCGTGAAAGCTGTGGCTTCTAAATGATCTTTAGCGCGGCCTATAGTTCCTTTACGGTATACTGCTTCTGTTAATGCAGGGCCGATATAAGAATAAGCAACTGTAGTTGCACCCGGAGCAAGTAATCCTGCGGCTTTTAATTCGTCGATCCACATTCCCCAGTCTTCGCCACCCATTACGGCAACTGTATTTTCAATATCTTCTTCATTCGCCGGTTGAATAGAGATTTCAGAAACGATTCCTGTATGGAAATCTACCGTATTGTTGGTAAACACCTCACCTATCGGCTTCAATACAGAATTATGCGTCACTCCCGTCACCGGATGGGTTCTTTTAGGAGAAGCCAGACTATAGATTACCAGATCGATCTGACCTAAGTCAGCCTTGATCAGTGCCAGCGTTTTCTCTTTAATTTCTTTAGAGAAAGCATCTCCGTTTATGCTCTTTGCATATAAACCAGCGGCATGCGCCTGAGTTTCAAATGCGGCAGTATTGTACCAGCCTGGTGAAGCTGTTTTCCCCGCTGCCGGTGGTTTTTCAAAATACACACCGATAGTTGAAGCATCAGATCCAAAGGCACTGGTAATCCTGGAAGCCAGACCAAAACCGGTAGAAGCCCCGATAACGAGTACTTTTTTAGGCCCTTCAATAGGTCCTTTCGATTTTACATAGTTGATCTGGTTCAACACATTTTGTGCACACCCTTCAGGATGAGCAGTCAGGCATATAAACCCACGTATTCTAGGCGCAATAATCATAAATATTTTTTTTATAGCAGTTTGTACTCAATTATTCAGCAAACATAATAAAACAAAAAACAAAACCCGGTACTTTAGACCGGGTTCTGTCAGATCACCTATTCACGGGATCGGTATTAGTTTTCAGGAATTAATACAGATAGTTCAGCGCAATAATATCATTTGCGTTAAAAGTACGGTTTCCACCGTTTGAGCAAGCCAGCATCCATGAGCCAGCATCAGGTGTTGTTGGCGTTCCTGGAATATGGATGGCACCAACTCCTGCCTGACCTTCGTTACCTGCACCTGCAGAACCGCAGCTAAATGCACGGTTCATATAATCTGTATGACGCATGCCGATGCAATGTCCAACTTCATGCTGGATCACAGAAGCAAGGTAATTCAGATTTGGATTCGTACCATAAGCTGCCGGATTGGTATTCATACGGATCTTGTTAAAAGGTTTACCTTGTGAAGTAGGGAAACCTGCAGAACCTAACGTAATAAAGCCACCGCTTGGACCTTCGTTAAAACCTACAATATCAATTTTTCCGATCGTTCCGGTTGATGCCAGTTGAAAAGTAAGTGACAAACCAAGTGCATTGTATCTGCTGATCATAATATTGGTCGCATCTTTATACACTTGTGGAAGGTTCGATACGGATACCGTGATGACCTGTGGAAGGCCGGTTACCGTATTAGTGGTTCTATATTGTTCAGCTTTGGCGATCACCAGGTTAGGGCTTTCGACTTTTTGTGAAAGATTTTCGTCTGTTAAAAGGATGTCTCCTTCAACAAGGTACCCGCCTTCGACTTTTCGGGCATCCTCAGTGCTAAATCCCTGGGCTTTAATCTGAGCTAAAGTGGAAGCAGAAAGTTCTTCCTGTTTTGGAGCTTCTTCAGCTACACTTTTGTCTTTTGTACATGAGTAAATACCCCCGGTTAATAAGCACAGCACGGCTAGGGTTAAGATTCGATTAGTTTTCATGAATAATAATTTAATAGGATGATTAATGTTGATTAGTTAGTTTGTGATATAGGTGATTAATTGTAATTTAGTAAGAATTATTTACGTAATCAAAATTTTACAACAAAAATTTATTGAATCTTCTGACACGACTTCTTTTATTGCTCTTCTGGCTAATCAGTATTGATGCCCAGGCCCAGATTCCCTCAAAGAAAATTGAGCGGGTGTATGAGAAGTACCTTTCTGTCCCGGAAAAAAAATTACCCATATCATCTGACAGCCTGATACTTGTAAAACTAAACAGGGTACTCAGCCCGGCTGAACTGGCAAAAATAAATCCCAGCAGACGCTTTTCTTCCACTCATTTTGTCCTGAACAAATCGGCACTGAAAAGCTTATCCGCAGACCTGGTTTACCAGGCCCCGGCCAACTCCTTATGGAAGGCCAGTGACGAGCTCGGTCAGCTGCTGGGAGAAAAAAATAAACAAGACAAAATCTTAAAAATAAAGTTTGTCCTGAAAGACCTGAAAAATGGAATCCCCTCCTTTTTGTCCCCATACCAACCGGAGGTCGACTACCGTTACCACCTCATTACCGTCCTGATCCCAATTGCCAGAGTACCCTCCATATTGCAAGAGGAAACTGTTCTTTTTGCGGACATCACCCAGGCCGTAAAAGAAGAGGCTGTACAGAGTTACTTTGACCACACCCTGAATGAGGTTTCGACGGTGCATGCCCTTTTTCCGGAGCTCAATGGAGCTGGGATCACCATTTCTTTAAAGGAAAGGATGTTCGATGTCAATGACATCGATTTATTAGGAAAATATATCCCGGGAGCAATCGCTCCCAGCAGCCAGGTTATCCCGCATGCCACAGATATGGCCACTACGGCACTTGGCAATGGCAATTCCTTCTACAAAGGTCTTGGTGTAGCACCATCAGGAAAACTAAGTTCTTCAGATGTGGACAAAAGCCAGCTTCCCGACGACCTGAAAAATTTTAAAGACCTCAACATTAACATCCAAAACCATTCTTACGGAACAAGGATACAAAGCATCTATGGTACTGAAGCACTCGCATATGATCAGCAGGTATTTGAATCCAATGAGTTAATACATATTTTTTCTTCCGGAAACAGCGGAGATTCTATTCCAAAGGCAGGGACTTATATTGGTCTTCCGGCTACTGCAAACCTGAGTGCAAATGTTAAAAATGCAAAGAATATCCTTGTCATTGGCGGGATAGACAGGGAGAATAACATTATGCTGAAAAGTAGCAGGGGCCCGGCTTATGATGGAAGGGTAAAACCAGACCTCGTTTCTTATGGCGAAGATGGTACTTCTCCTGCTACAGCGCTTACCAGTGGTGTATCCATGCTCTTTGAACAAAAATATAAGAGTTTATATGGAAAAGCCCCTTCCTCTGCTCTTTTGAGGAGTATTTTGATCAATTCTGCGGATGACCTGGGCAGGCCACAGCTGGATTATATCTATGGATACGGCAAATTAAATGCCTTCCAGGCTTTAAATACCCTGATAGAAAACCGCTTTAAAACCGGAGTACTGAGCCAGGATCAGGATTTCAGTTTCCCAATCCAGGTTCCTGCAAATCAGAAATCCATCAAGGTAACCCTGGTCTGGATTGATCCGCCGGCACAAATCAACGCTGCCCAGAGTATCATCAATCACCTGGACTTGTCTTTGACCAGCCCATCTGGAGAAGTGACTTTACCCTGGGTTTTAAGCACTTACCCTCATCTGGATTCTCTTGCCGCCCCTGCGGTACGTAAAATCGACCAGCTCAACACGGTGCAGCAGCTTACGCTGGAAAACCTGAGTCCCGGAACTTATACTGTTCATATCAAAGGCCGCCAGGTAAAACAGGCGATTCAGGAGTTTTCCTTTGCCTATAGCCTGACAGCAGCAAATAGCTTCCGATGGGCTTACCCTGAAAATAACGACCAGGTGATTGCAGGGGAAGAAAATTACCTGCGCTGGCAAACCAGCTTTCCAACAGGAAAAACAGGAAAATTATCTATCAGTTATGACAATGGAACCAATTGGGAAGTCCTCAACAACAGCACGGATCTGAGCAAAAATTTCTATAAATGGGCAACTCCCGGCAACCTGATGACCAAGGCATGGCTTAAAATGGAAACCGAAGGACAAACCATTCAAAGCAACGCCTTCATCGTTTCCAGAGCTCCTCAACTTCAAATCGGATATAACTGCGATGATGCACTTCTTTTTCACTGGAAACCGATTGCCAACGCAAGCAGCTATACCTTGTATCACCTTAAAGATCAGAAAATGGTTCCGCTCGCGGAGAACATTACTGATACCCTGACCATTGTACAAAAAAAAAACAGCAGCAGCAGTACAGTCTTCGCCATCTCTGCAACCGCTGCGGGTTTTACGGGATTAAGAAGCCGTACCATGGATTATACTGCACAAGGTATTTCCTGTTACACCCGCTCATTTACCGGTGATCCATTTGAAAAGGAGATCCGACTGAACCTCAATATCGGGACCACCAATAACCTGAAAAAACTCATCTGGGAAAAACAAACAGCAAAAGACATTTTCATTCCTTTGGCAGAAACCAATGTCCTGACCAATCAACTAACCTATAATTACAGCGATCTTAACCCACAAGTGGGACCGCAGTGGTACAGGGTTACGATGGAGACCCTCGATGGACGCAAAATACCAACAGAGGTCATCCTGGTCAACTTCCTTAAAGAAACCGACTTTAGCTTTTATCCCAACCCGGTAGTCAGTCAGATCAACATCCTCAACGGAGGGTATGAAGAATACAAATTCGAATTGTACAACCTCCTTGGCCAACGCGTTTTTGAAGAGAAAGCTAATGGCAATACACAATTTGACATTTCCAGATTAACCACCGGCCTCTATATCGGTGTCATCACCGTAAATGGAAAATCCCTTAAAAAGATCAAAGTACTTAAGAAATAAGAAGCAAGTTTATGAATGAGATCATCTTCAGATCTATGGAAATCCCTGAAATTGAACAGATCAGAACAATTGACCGGACAGAAACCATTTACGAATCTTATGAGTACAAGGAAGGTACACTTCAGTTATTTCCCGATTTTTTTCAGGTCGATGGCTGGGATGAGGAAGAACTCGACGACCTGATCCGCTGCCAGTATAAAATTTTAGAGGAAGGAGGAAAAGTGATCGGTGCTTTTGATCAGGAAATCCTTACTGCTGCTGTTTCAATAGAAAGAAAGAAAAGAGGCGCCCTGGCCGAATATTGCAAAATGGACATGTTATATGTCAGTGCAGCCTATAGAGGAAAACAAATCGGACAACAACTCATCAGGGAAGCAAAAACAACAGGAAAAGCCTTCGGAGCAAAAAAATTATACATCTCTGCCACCCCTACTAAGGCAACCGTTGACTTTTACAGAAAAACAGGTGCAATACTTTGTCAGGAAATAGACCCGGAATTATTTGAACTCCAACCACTTGACATTCACCTGGAAATAGAAATCCAGGAAAATCCCCCTTCCGGTTTCTGAAAAAATATCACTACAATAAACCAAGATTACCAGTAACGTAAATTATATCAAAAAACAACTTCTTATTTTTACAAAAACAAACCAATAGGGAAAATTATAATTATCTTCGTTTAAATTTAAATTAACACAGACATAATGAAGAAAAACATTTTATTCTCTGCCCTTTTATTAGGGGCTCTCGTTTCCTGCAAAAAAAAGGATTTCCTTGAAAAACCACCAATAGACCCTACAGTTAAGTTGGAGTACTCCAAACTCAGCGTTGAAGAACACAAAAAGACCTTAGAAACCAGTGGGGTTAATTTTTTAGGAAAGATCAACACCTTACCTAATGAGAAATTTATTGCGGTAATCAGCAGACTGGCGGAACTGGATTTAGAACTGCTTTCCAATTCTGTAGTAGGAAAACAGCTGCTCTCCAGCAGTCTCGCAGCTAAAGGTAAAAATGTAGATGCCATCTTTTCTGCAGTTACCTCCACAAATACAGGAGTTAAATCTGGTTCTTTAAACGAATTCTACGGAATTTATACCTGGGATCCTAAAACCAGCCAGTTTACAAAAACAGCATCTAAGGATAAATTAGAAATCAGCTATCCGGCCACCGAAGCTTCCAAGACTAACAATGCCATATTAACGGCCAGTTATACCGCTTCAAAAGCAACTGCAACCGTCGACGGAACAGCTTATGAATTGCCTGCCACTGTAAAAGCAACATTAACTGTAGATCAGAAAAAAGAACTGGAATTGAACTCTCAATACGAATTCAACGCAGATGGTACACCTTTAAAATCAAACATAGAACTGACTTTAGGTTCATTTGCCCTAAATGTTAAACTGAGCAATGATTTAAAAGCGATCAATTCAACTGTTGCTTTTCTTAAAGGAACAGAAACCCTTTTTGCCATCGTGGCATCAGGAAATGGAAATGGGAACCTTAATGCGATTAAAGAGGCAACCAGATTCGATGAGGTTTTGCAAAATGCGAATGCGGGTATACGGATCATGAATCTGCAATTGGCTGGTCAGATTGATGTGAAGGCAATTTCTGCAGCAACTAAAGCCGCTGAAAAACTTCCTGAAGCAGAAAAAAGTAAAAAGAAAGCAGAAGCGTATGCAAACAATACCATTCTAATGGCCTTCTATACAACAGATAATACCATCATTGCAAAATCAGATTTTGTATCGGTCGAAGACACCTATTCTTATTGGGGATGGGATCCGATCACCAATAAATCTGTAGAGAAAAAGGTTACCTATTATGAAGTAGAACCTCGCCTGGTATTTCAAGACGGTTCTAAATTAAGCCTGAAAGCATTCTTTAAAGTTGGGTTCAGCAAATTAATCGGCGATTTCGAAGCCTATGCCAACCGTTTCTAAAACGCAAAAAGCATTCATAAAAAAGGGGATCAGTTAGAACTGATCCCCTTTTTTATTTGGCAATGACCCGATACACCGTGGAAGCATAACCACACCAGATTCCAACTCCAGGCCCTTTAATATTAGTTTTCAAGGCCTTTGTACTCCCAACCAATGGATTGGAACCATTCAACACTTCATCCTGAAAACTATTCCAGAACTCAAATCCAGTCTGCGGTATCCCTGAAAATTTAACCATCACCGTATCTCCTTTGATAAAATAAGGATCATGTTTACTCGTCAGGTTACTCTCCGGGCCCCTGTTCACCTGTAACCGCAATTCCTTCCCGTTAAAGTACTGATCATTCTGGTTGGCGAGCAAGGTTGGAATAAAACTTTTCTCCCGCTCTAATTTCGTATACAAGCGATAGTAGTTTTTATCCTCAGCGGCATCCTTAAAGCGGACATTTAGCTGCATGGTATTCTTCGGCTTCGAAACAAACCAGATGCTATCCAGAGGTGTACGTTTAGGGATGGAAGTCTCCGCTTCCAGTGTATTGCCTGCATACTCCACCTTCAACTTATAATTGCCTCCGGTTTTCCCTTTAAGAGAGTAGCCCCTGTACAAAAAGTAAGGAAAATAACGTTTATCAGTTGTACCGGTCAACACCTCTGTTTCCACTCCATCAGACACTGTTACCTTAGCATAACGAATGATCACCTCTGCCAATTGTGCAGAATCTATCGCCGTAAAAAAAGGCAGATTATGGGTTACAATCACATAAGGATAATCATCTTTCTCTATCCAGCCCTCCAGCACAAATCTTGGCTTATAAACGGCAGGTTTCTCTTCCTTCTTACAGGAATAAGTCAATAGTACCACTACGATATAAAACACATTTCTCCAATAATTCATCATCTGAAAATTACTTTATAATTGATTGCGGGAAGGACAGGGAGTAAAGCAATAGACTTTTCCTGAACAGACACCCTGCCCGAATTCAGGCTTCCCCTGGCCATATAATAATTGAACATGGGGTTACTTTTATTGTATAC
This sequence comes from Pedobacter caeni, assembly GCF_900129215.1. GTDB lineage: Bacteria > Bacteroidota > Bacteroidia > Sphingobacteriales > Sphingobacteriaceae > Pedobacter > Pedobacter caeni. The sequence continues at coordinate 170,689 of NZ_FQUQ01000004.1, forward strand.
ATTATAAACTGATAAGGAAAGCACACTTTTATACTTTCCTGTACGAAACTGATACCCTGCAGACAGGTCAAGTCTATGGTACAGCGGCATCCTGGAGCTGTTATATTCGCCATATTCGTTCACCACATTTCCTGCAATCAGGTACCTGCTCACCGGTTTGGTATAAGCATTCCCGGTTGCCAGTGTGAAAAGCGCTGATAAATTCCAGCGTGCATTTAATTTGTAATCAGAAACCAGGGTTAAATCATGTGTTCTGTCGTATTTAAAAGGAAAAGTATTCCCCTCATTAATTTCATTAAATGTACGTTCAGACCTGGAAAGTGTATAACTGAGGTATCCGGTCAGTTTTCCTTTTTTCTTTTTTAAGAAAAATTCTGCCCCATAGCTTTTCCCGTTCCCCAGGTAAAGATGGTCTTCAATCCTCAGGTTATCGAATAAATTCATCATGCCTCCGGAAAATTCAATGACGTTTTTCATATCCCTGGCATACAAATCAATATACCCTTCATAACCGGATGTACCCCATTCCTTAAAAATGCCCAGGCTGTATTGGTTCCCCTTTTCAGGAGGGACTCCATTGATACTTGGCATCCAGAAATCACTTGGGAAGTTGGAGGCGGTAACAGGAATAAGGTGGATCGTCTGCACATTTTTGGAGTAGGAAATTTTCAATGCCGTGTTCTTGTTCAGATGATACCGCAGCGTAAAGGAAGGTTCCATAAACAGCTCATCGCTCAAGGTCTGTCCCTTTGGGAATGCCACCACTGAACCATCCTTGCCAGTCAGACTGTAAGGCCCTTTATGGCGATACCAGGTTAATCGCAATCCACCATATACACTCAGGCGCTCTGAAAATTTATAGTCATCACTGAGGAACAAAGCGGCTTCATCAGCGAAATAAGTATTGGGAATTCCATAATCAAAATCGGTAAGCCCGTTTCTTGCAGATGGGGTATTGGGCTTAAACTTATGCTGACTGAGTTCCAGCCCCGCTTTCAGCTGATGCTGATCAAGGTAAAACTGTAAAGCCGAGCGATAGGTAAAATCCCTGATTGCGGATTGGACACCAATTTTAAAACCTTCCTGCTGCATCCCGAAATTAAAACGGTACCCGCTATAACTCAAGGTATGGTCCATGACTACCTTATCCGAAACCATGCGGTTCCAGTTGATCGATGCGGCACTATTCTGCCAGTCCATTCCATTGTTGATCTGGAACCTGCGGATGTCAAAGCCAAAATCATCCCCTCCCATATAAAAAGTGGCGAACAAACGGTCCTTTTTTGTTAGAGATAAGGCGGATGAAAAGTTCAGGTCATAGAAATCATACCTCATTTGGTTGCTATTTTCATCCTTATTTCCTAACCGGTTTACAATTGGCCATACAGAATGGTTCATAAAGGTTTTCCGCATCGAGGTTGCGAAAGACCATTTTTTTGTAACGGGGATCTTCAGGTTCAGGCTCATTGCCAATACACTCAACTCCCCTTCCAGTCTCAGCGAATCTGCAACCTCCTGATCACTCCTGATATCGATCACAGCAGATAAGCGCCCACCGTATTCCGAGGGGATACCAGACTTATAAAACTTTACCTCCTCTACGGCATTGTGGTTAAATACAGAGAAAAATCCAAGCAGATGAGAAGGGTTGTAAACAACAGAATGATTAAAGAGCACCAGGTTTTGGCCGGAGCTGCCGCCACGGACAAACAGTCCTGAATTTCCTTCTCCCCCTTTGCCAATCCCCGGAAGGGTCTGAATCGTCTTGATCAGGTCATGCACACCTAAAAAAGCAGGCCCCTTCTCTAGATCAGCCCTCTTCAGCAGGTGATAATTATTCAGGTTACTTTGCAGTACCGCTCCTTTATTCCCGCTGATCTCGACCTCATTCAAAAATTGTGTGCCCGATTTCAGATAGAAAGTCTGACGATGGTCCTTTGTAAGGAACAATTCGGATTTTAGCGCGGCATAAGCCACATGGCTGATCAGCAGCTCGTTTCTCCCCCTTTCCAATGACAGTTTAAAATAACCGTTCTGATCAGTCAGGGCTTGCCCGGTACCTGATTTTGAGTAAATCCTGGCTCCTGAAACCGGCTTCCTGCTGGAATCAGCCAGGACAACTCCTTCTAAAAATACCTGCTGGGCCTTGCCATTAAAAGCCAGGAACAACAGCAACAAAACGAGAAACGGTTTAGACATATACTTACAAAAACGGGATAGCGCGTTATGTTCGTAAAGAACGTCATTTTTTAATCAAACCGACCATAAACCGCAAATAAATCAATAAATAAGATATAAAATTTCATCAAACAAATAAAAAAATCTGACTGTCAAAATCCCAAAAGCGCAAAGAGAGGATCGCATTTAAAGACCTATATTTGGCCCTCAAAATATATAGAGAAGCATGCTTTTTAGAAATTCCGCATTCCTGCTCAGCTTAATGGGCTGTACAATTACCTTAAATGCGCAAACCACATACCCTTCAAAACCATTAAACGATACCACGAGAAAACTGAATGAAGTCATGGTCAGAGAAAACAGGCTTCAGCTGCCCTTTTCCCAGCAAAACAGGAACGTCTCTATTATTGACCAGGAGAAGATCAAAAGTCTGCCGGTAAGGTCAGTAAGTGAGTTGCTGAGTTATGTCTCAGGTGTTGATGTCCGTCAGCGTGGCCCGGGAGGCGCACAGGCAGACATCAGCATGGATGGAGGGACTTTTGATCAGACCCTGGTACTCATCAATGGCATCAAAGTTTCAGACCCTCAGACCGGGCACAACATGATGAACCTGCCCATCAGCATGGATGATATTGATCATATTGAAGTACTGAGGGGATCGGCCTCCAGAATTTATGGCATCAACGCATTGACAGGGGCGATCAATATTGTCACCCGTAACGTAAAAAACACCGGCCTTTCTGCCACTGTCTTCTCCGGGAGCAGCTTTAAAAAGAAAGAAGACAATGGGAATACCTATGCCAATTATGGCATCCGTGCAAGTGGAACGCTGGCCTTAAACAGCAGTTCACATTTATTTTCCATTGGTCAGGAAGCCGGAAACGGTTACCGCTACAACACGGCCTTCAATAATCAGAAACTGTATTACCAGGGAAAAATAAATGTGGGAAAAACAGATCAGCTGGAAGTAATGGCTGGCTATACCCACAACAAGTTCGGGGCCAATGGTTATTATGCTGCCCCGGGAGATAAGGAATCTGAAGAAACGGTAAAAACAGCTTTGGCCTCCCTCTCCTATACCACCAAAATCACTGATCACTGGACCCTCACACCCAGAATCAGCTACCGCAACAATGTAGACGATTATTTATACATCAAACAAACTCCGGATAAATTCCACAACCACCATGTGAGCAATGTATTCGATGCAGAACTCAACAATACGATTCAAACCGCAATTGGTACTTTTGGCCTCGGACTGGAAGCCAGGACTGAACACATCAAAAGCACCAACCTCGGGAAAAGGAACCGCAGCAATACCGGCATCTTTGGGGAATATAAATTTGAACCCCTATCCCGTTTACTGATCAATCTGGGAATGTATACCAATTACAATTCGGATTACGGCTGGCAGGCCTTCCCCGGCCTGGATGCAGGCTATAACTTCTATGGCAACTGGCGCATATTTGCCAATCTTGGAACAGGGCAACGCCTTCCGACTTATACAGACCTTTATTATAATGGGCCTACGAATATCGGAAACGACCAGCTTCGTCCGGAAAAATCTAAATACGCCGAAGGAGGGATTAAATTCAACAATGAGCAACTGGTCATGAATGCGAGCTATTTTGTCCGCAGGATTGATAATTTTATTGATTGGCTGAAAGCAAAAGAATCTGATCCGTATCAGCCACAAAATTACAACCAGGTCGATACCAAAGGTTTTACGCTAAGTGCTGATTATCAGTTTTCCGGTCTTTCTGAAAACGGAATGCTCAACAAGCTCAGGTTGGGCAGCTCTTTTACCCATCTCGATCCGGCTTTCAAAACCACCATGCCCACTGCCAATTTTTCAAAATACACCATGGAAAGTCTCAGAAATCAGCTGAGTGGAACGGTCAATGCCCAGCTGTATAAAGTGTTAGACTTAACCCTTACTGCCCGTTATAATGAACGGATCAGTAAGAAAACATATACTGTAATGGATGCAAGGGTAGCCTTTAAACAACGTCATTACAGCATTTATGCAGATGCCGCCAATCTGTTTAATGTACAGTACATTGAAGCCGCCGCCATCCCTATGCCCGGCTCCTGGTTCAGCCTTGGCTTAAAGGCAGGAATCTAGTCTTAAATGGCTATATTTGGTTAGAGATCTCCCGAATATGGCCATTTTATTATCTTCCGGAAACTATTTCGGCATAGAGAAGAAGTTTAACGAACATCCTTTGTTCAAATTAAACCTCACCCACTATGCCCCTGCTGAACACATCCATGAGCATTACCATGAAAATGCTTACCTCAGCCTGCTGATCAAGGGGAATTATGAAGAAGTCAACAAACGCAACGATGGGATCATGAACCCGGGGGAAGTCATCCTCCGTCCTTCCGGTTACCGCCATGCAAATAGCTTTGGAAAAACCGGTGGGAGCTGCATGAACATTGAGTTCAAAAAAGATGCCCTGGATGCTTATAGTCTCCGCTCTGCATTACCGGAGCTTGCCACCACTTACCAGGCAGGAGCCTTCAGTTATCTCTACAAATTGCTCTATTCCTTCAGCAACGATCTTGACCCTGAAATATCAGAAGAATACATCTTCAACTGGCTGGCAGAACATCAGAATACCTCTATTCCTTCCCGTCTGGTCTGGCTTCCAAAGGTTAAAAAGATCCTGGAAACAGAACTGGAAACCCCACATACCATAGACAGCATTTCTGAAAGGGTCTTCGTACATCCCATCTACCTGGCAAGGGCATTCCGGGAACGTGAAGGACTCACTATTGGGGAATACAAACTACAGATGCGCGTAAAAAAATCTATGGAACTGCTGTTTAGCACCAAGTTCAGCATTTCTGAAATTGCCTATGCTACCGGATTTTCTGATGCGGCTCATTTCATCAAGTCCTTCCGCCTGTTTTACCCCGTTTCCCCTCATAAATTCCGTTCCGTATTAAAAGGTTAATCTGATACAATTTTCCTGTAACCGGCTTTCCTTCCTTTGTATAAAAAAAAAGATGAGGTCCAAAATCAAATATATGTATCTATGCTGCCTTCTGGGGTTCAGCAGCATCGGCTATGCACAAAAGAACCTTCAATACCGGATGGAGGTAAAAACAGATTTAACAAAAGGCAGCTTTTCAGTAAAAGGTATCCTATCTTTTCAGACCGAGGCCTATTCGGCAGATTCGGTACAGATCGTCCTAACCAAAGGAGATACAGAGCCGGTCATCCGCCTACTGAATACCGATGTTAAAATCAGCAAGACGGATACCTCCAGGAATTCTTCCGGTGATATCGTCTACCAGCTCAGCTTTTCCAGAAGCCTGGCCCCCGGCAGTCAGCTGAATTTTGATTACCAGTATGAACGTGGTTCCAGACGCAGCTTCCAGTATTTCATAGACAGTACTTTTTGTATGGCAGGTGGTTATGGTACTGCCTGGTATCCACAGGTAAATTCCCTTGCAGATGATGGCAGCAAAAAGTATACAAGAGGTACAGGAACCATCAGCGTTACCACTGCGCCTGCCCTAACTGCAGTGATGGCAGCCAGCACTGCAAAAGTGTTAACCGGCAGCCCGGCCAAAACGCTGGAGTTCAGCTATACCCAACCGGATATTTTCTCTTTATACATCGGAAATTACAATACCCATCATTATAACGGAATTGTCCCCTTTTATGCCTATACCCTGGCCAGTACACCTTATAACGAAGAAGTACCGATAAAATCAGAACAGGTCCTCTCCTTTCTCAGCACCCAGTTCGGCCCTTTAAAAATCCCCAGCTTCAGCATCATTGAATTTCCGGAACATGTGTCCGAGCAAACCGGAATTGGTGGGGCGAGTTTATTGGGTGGCATCCTGATGCCCAGCTCTGCGATCAGGAGATTTAACTATGCCCTGTTCGGTCATGAGCTTGCCCATCAGTGGTGGGGCAATCTGGTAATGGCCAAAGGAAACAAAGGGGAAGCCATCCTTTCGGAAGGAATGGCACAATATGGATCGCTGCAGGTGGTACAGAAGTTTGACCCGGAGCATGCCATTGATTACCGCAAAACAGGTTATCCAGGTTATATCAAAGATCAGTCTGGCTTTGGCTACCTGAAAAATGCGGCTGCAGGAAATGACGAACCACTGACCCGCTTAACCGGTAGCAATGACCACATCATTGCCGATAGTAAAGGCTTTCTTGTCCTGGAATTACTTTCGGAAACCGTAGGAAAGCAAAATTTCAATAAGGCACTTCATCAGATGACCTCCAAATATCAGACTTCCGGTCTCCGCTGGGAAGATTTCACAAAAGAGATCAGTCTGGCCAGCGGAACTAAACTCGATTGGTTTTTTAAACAATGGTTTGAGCAGACCGGTATTCCGGAATGGAAAAGCTCCTGGCAGCAGCAACAAAATGAAGTCCTGCTCAGCATCACACAACAAAACAACAGCTACCGTTTTCCACTCCAGCTCCTTATCACTTATGAAAACGGAGAAAGCAGCCTGAAAAAAGTGGAAATCAGCCAACAAATCAGCAAGCTGAAAATCCCGGTAAAAGGGAAAGTGAAGTCCATCAAAACGGATCCTTATTTTCAGGTGATCCATTGGGGGGAAGAAATGAAACCCGAAGCAGTGGCGATGGCTAAAGTATCTGCAGTCCAGAAACTCCGGATAGAACAGAAATTTGAAGCCGCCGAAAAATTAGCACTTTCTTATATCGATACCCTATCAAAATCCGACAAATACGGGGTTGAGTTCTCTCTCCTCTATATTTTAGGACGTATGAAAGGGACGCAGAAGAAAAACGCAGAAGCACTGGAATATTACATGAGGGCCGTCAGATGTGCTTCAAGAACTACAGATTACCTGGCGTACAGCTATTACAGAATTGCACAGCTTGCAGCAGAAAAAAAAGACCGGGAATTGTTCAACTGGGCGGTTCAGAATGCCTTAAAAGCAGATGAGCTCAACAACGACAACGACCATATCAGGACAATGACAGACCGATTGTCTTTTTAGATACCTGCCGGATGATCTCAATGATCCCTTCCTGCTCAATGATGTACATGCCCAGACGTTCCTGTGAAACGCCTTCTTTTAGCTGATAGGTAAATACCGGTTTGCCTTCTTTAAAAAAGGTATCCATGTATTTAAAAGAAATGTTTTCAAACCTGCGGAGCTCATCGGCCAGTTCAACGATATGGGTGGAAATAAAAAAGATGGAGTTATGGACATGTGAAAGCTCAGAGATAATTAACAAAGAAGCATCAAAAGCATCTTTTACATTCGTTCCTCTAAAGAGTTCATCAAAAATGATAAACATACGCTCCTGTTCCAGGAGCGTTGAAACCGCTTCCTTTACCCTTTTCACTTCGCTGTAATAATGACTCAACCCCTGGTTGAGGTTGTCCGGTAAATTAATGGTGCTCAGCAATCCATTGAAAATGGTCGTCTCCATCTGCGTTGCAGGAACAGGAAAGCCCAGGTGTGACAAATAGATGGCGAGGCTCAGGGATTTCAATAAGGAGGATTTCCCGGCCATATTTGATCCGGTCAGAAAAGTGATGTTTTCTCCTTTTTCCAAAGCAAGGTTATTCTTTACTGCCTGGTCAATCGATGGATGAAACAACCCTGTTAAACTAACCTTAACTTCATTGGCGCCGGAATAAACAGGAAAACTCAAACCCTTTGTACGCGCTGTATTGGAGATGGTTTCGAAAGCATCCAGCTCATAAACGAGCAACAACAAGGCTTTGATCTCCGACTTCAGTTTCCCGCGGCAAGCGTGATCCAGTCTGCTGAGCTGATAAAAACGTAACCTCTTTCTATTCCATCCCCTGGCCACTTTTAGCTGATCAAGCTCAAGAACCTGTCCGATCCTTTGCCCTATTGCTTTCAGGTGTTCCGGGGCATCCTCAGTCAAAAGAATTTCTGTAAAACCGGAAAGGTATTTTAATAAACGGATCAAATGCAGCAGTCCGCTGCTGATGGTATAATAATCACTGCCCGAACGCTTTTGAATAAAATACACCAGGGCATCCAGAATATTGTTTCTGGAATGGGCTTTATTAAACTTCAAATAATGTTCAATCAGGTCCAGCTGCTCGGCTTTGACTTCCAGAACGATCTTTTTATCATAGAAATACTGTATCGCCTCCTTCCGGCGATTCAAAAAGTCAATATCGGACGAGGGCTTTCCCATCATGTCGCGGATCATCTCTTTCCCCCCGATCGTCTTTGTCCACCTGAACAGCTGAACGATAGGATCTGAACCCGAACCATCTGTAAATACATTCAAGTCCCTGTAAGACTGGGCATCCATTTTAAAACTCATAGCATCTGCGATCAAAATCCCATGAAAGGTAATCAAAACATTGCAACAGTTTTCGCCAAAAGACATTTCACAATCATAATTTATAAGTGATCATTGATTATGCCGAATTGCGAATTTTATTTGATATTTTAAATACGGTTTTGAATTACACTTAATTAAATCGGAATGAAATCACGGACTCAAAAGACACTTCTTTTACTACTGGTTTGCCTGTTTTTTTCATTAACCTCACATGCCGATGAAAGCTTATCGGAGAAAGTAAAAAAACTGCCCGATCTTCCTCCCAAAGCCGCACAGGAACTGCTCTATCAGCTTACGATATCCTATATCAGTACGGCAAGCGATACGGATCATATTGCTGCAAATAAAAATATACTTTTAGCCGCACTTGAAGAAAGTAACATCTCCACAAAAAAAGCATTCGCTTATGAAATAGAGGCTTTGGCAGCTAAAAAACTGCGAAAAATGGAAGAAGCAAAACGCTATATCTTACTCGCCCTTAAGGAAGCCGGAGAAGGTAAACCACAAATAGCCAGGTTGCTGAATATCCTTGCTTTTATCGAAACCGATCTTGAAAATTATATGGGGGCCATGGAGAGCTACCTTATGGTTGGTAAAATCTATCAGAAAAACCGGGATACCGCCCGCCTGGTCGCCAATTATAACAACATTGCAGACCTTTATATTAAAAACAACCTGTATGAGGAAGCCATCAATGCCTTAAACCAGGCTACAGAACTGGCCACCAAACACAAAGATGGAGTGGCTCCATATTTCATCTATCAAAACAAAGCCACTGTTTATTTCTACCTTCAAAATCTGGATTCCCTCCAATACTATGCAAAGAAAACACTTAGCGCAAGAAAGAGCTTCCCCTATAACATCATTGCTGAACACCGCTTAAAGTACATGGAGCTCTTCTTAAAAAAAGATACCGCAGTAATTGATGCCATTAAACTGGTGGCAAACAATTACAGAGATCAGGACCATATCTTTACCACCATCCACCTTGCCCGGGCTTACCTGCTATTTGACAAAACCCGGGAGGCTAAAGAACTCATACTAAAACTCCTTTCCTCTCCTGCACTAAAAGATCCGGGATACACCCGGAGCATACTCTACGACTTATTGGGAGATACCTATCAGAAAGAAAAAAACTTCGAACTGTCCTCCCGTTACTATGAAAAAGGGATGGAACAATCCTTACTCAACGCAGAAAACATGATGAGGACCGGCAGCATCCTTACCTTTCTGAAATACGATGAAATTAAAAACAAATATGTCCTGGCACAGGAAAACATGAAAGTCAAAAAGAACTATTTCATGTTGTTAATGGCCCTTGCCCTGGTGCTTATTGTTGCGCTCTTCTTCCTCTACAGATCTGCCAGGGTGAAGAAAAAATACAATGAACTCATGTACAATAAATTAAGCAAAGAAATCTCTTTTATGAACTCCCACGAAGTGAGAAGATACCTGAGTAATATCCAGGGCATCATCATGGTGATTCAGATGAGTGAAGACAAAAAAACCGCCTATGTAGAACTTGAGGATGCACTTTTTGACTCTGCAGAACACCTGGACAATTCCATCAGAAACATCGTGAATAAGCTTCATGACCATACCGAAAGTTCCTACAGACATACTGGAAGTGCTTACCGGCATACCGGTTAATTTGTCCGTTTCCGTTCATCATCATTCCCAAAACTGCGGCGCTTTACGGTCAGATTATCGTTTCCAAAATGATAATTCAGAGAGATCCTGAAGAACCTGCTGCTATTGTTTTCACTGTATACCTGCCTGATTCCGTTGACTACCGAACGGTAATTTTTCAAATAGTTCTGATTGAATACATCATTCATCAGCAATGACAATTGCATCTTGTTTTTTAGCAGCGATTGTTGCAAGCCAATATTCAGTCCGGACATCGCCCCGATCTCATACAATCCCTTTTTAAAGGAAGAGCTATAGCTATAATCTACCTGCAGCTTCGTAGATTTCCCTAATGAAAAAGTATTATTGGTTGATAAATACAATTGCGCAGTGTTTTCAGGGCTGGCCTTAATCTGATTTATAAACTTACTTTTTGAGCCTAAAAGGTAGATTGAATTCTGGCTTTCCCAGCAAGAAATCAACTGTAGACTAAAGTTCTCTCCAAGCCCAAAGTACTGCTCTTTATAATAGTTTTCCCTGGTCAGAACCAGTGTATTTGTTGCTGGATCGGAGCTAAATACCGGACCATAGCCATCCCTGATAAGGTTAAAAAAGATATTGGTTCTCCATACCCCTTTGTAAACATGACTAAAGTCCAAATGATCACCAAAAGAAGGTTTCAAAAAAGGATTTCCTTCAGAATAACTGTTGCTGTTGATGTAGGAACGAAAAGGATTCAGCACCGCAAAATCAGGTCTGTTTATTCTCCTTCCGTAACTAAAGAGGAAATGATGCTTGTTCTCTTTATAACTGAAATAAAGGCTGGGGAATAATTTAAGGTAACTGTTTTTATTCCTCTGGTTTAAAGTGGCCGATTCCCCCTCAGTATCTGTATTTTCAAGCCTTAAGCCAAGTTGAATGCTCAGTTTAGGGTTCAGCTCTTTTACTCCATTTACATATATCGCCTGGTTATTTTCCCGGTACCTGAATTCATTGGAACGACCTGCATCTATCACAGCAGTACCGGAAATGGTATTAAAATATTGGATCTCCCCGTTACTTTTTACAAAGCTGAGCTTTCCTCCGTACGACAAGCTCATGAATTTCAGGGGATACTCCACATCAACCTTTACACTCCCATTTTCTATCCTTCTGCCGGAGACATTTCTTGCCGCCTGATTGGTATTCAAAAAAATCATATCCGGAGAAAAAACATTGGCTACAAAGCGGTTGTCGATTTTAGAATGATAACTGAAATAATCAAGGTCTGCTGAAATTTTCCGGCCAAGGGTGTCTAACCGGGAAATCACATGTGCATTATAGGCCTGACTTCCGGACCGCAGAGCCCTCTCCCCCTGGTTGATCAGCAGAGAATCCAGCTCCATATTGGGGTTGTAAATCCTGATGCCTACAAAATCTTTGGAATCCGGACGCTGCTCATTCCCCTGGTATTGAAGGCCGATACTCGTCTGGTCTGAAAGGTCATAATCAAATGCCATCCGGCCGGAAAGTTTGTCTTCTTTTTGTTTCCCATCGTATGTCAGCTTCCATGGCCCTGAAGGATAATCCGTATCCAGTTCCTGTCTCAGTTTACTATTTCCTGAAGTTCCGGATCCGCTTACTGAAAACCCGATTTTGTTTTTATGGTAGGAATAGTTATTGCTTAATGTGGCCAGACCATAACTGTTCTGATCATAAGATAAAGCAGTCGAATTTTTCCAGGAATTTCTTGTTCCTTTCTTTAAAATGATATTGATCAGGCCACCCGATCCCCCTGCTTCATATTTCGCCGGTGGGTTGCTGATCACTTCAATACTCCTGATGTCTTTCGCCGGTATTGATTTCAGAAAACTGATCAGGTCATTGCCAGACAGTTCCAGCATACGCCCGTTTACCATCACAGCGGAAGATCCTTTCCCCAGCATGCTGATGGTATTGTTTTGGACCACAACACCAGGAGCGGCACTGATGGCAGAAACACCATCTCCGGCTGAGGCAGCAATACTGCTTTCTACATCAAAGATTAAACGGTCTGCTTTATAAGTGATGGCTTTCTTCCTGGCAAATACCTCAAACCCTTGCAACTGACCTGGCTTTTCTGTCAACACAATTGTGCCCAGATCAAGCTCATCTTCAAGGACAAGATTTTTCTCCCAATCTCCCAATCCCAGATAGCTGACCCGGATCTTGTACAAACCTTTTTTAACATCCAGGTCAAAAGAACCATCGTCCTTAGTCAATGTTCCTTTAACAAGGTTCCCCTCAGGATTGGTTAAGATTACGTTTGCCCAGGCCAGTTGTACCAGGTTGTTTTTCACCTGTCCTTTAATTTTTAGTTGTGCACCTGCAAATACCGGCCATGCGATCAGAATGAATAAAATGACGCGTTTCATATTTATATTTTGTTTGCCACAAAGGTGCTGAGGCGCAACAAGGGAAACGTCCGACAAAAAAAGTCGGACTCTTTTTTTCATCGGGAAATCGGTCCGACTTTCTTCAAAACCGTACGACTTTTTGCAAACAGACTGGTAAAAGACCGTTTTCATCAATAAACCAGGAAAGGATAAGCATGGAACAGTAATGTCCTTCAGACAAAAGAATTGCGAAACTGTGTTGGTGTCAGGTCGGTATATTTTTTAAATGCAGTATGGAAAGAAGATTTCGAATTGAAGCCCACCTGATAAAAAACTTCCTGAATATTTAAACCACTTTTCGCCGGATCTTTTAAAATCATCATGGCTTTCTGAATGCGGTATTCATTCACAAAATCAAAAAAATGCTGATTCAGGTGCTGATTGATCAGGATAGACAATTCGCGTACGGGCATTTCCATTTGAATGGCCAGGTCCTGGACCGTTAATGAAGGTTCAAGGTAAGGTTCTGCACTGCTCATATATTCCTTCAGCTGTCTGATTTTTTTATGCTGTTCCTCATTCCCTTCCTGTTGCTTCATTGGAACCTCTCCTGCCAGAGCAGGAAGGCTATCCTCAATTGGCGCTAACCTGGAGTCAATCCCCCTGAACAGGTCGGGATAATACAAGGCCTTCATCACAAACCAGCACAAAATAAATACGGCATTGATCCCTACAAAAATCTGCGCCCCGTTAAAAATATCGGAAGATCCCATAAACAAAAGCAGGTCCTTAAACATCACGATCGTATGAACAACAGTGATGACTACAGTCAGCTGAAACAACCATTTATAAGTGATCGTGGCCGTATCCGTATAGTTTTCCAGGTAAACCTTTCTGTATTTCCTCAGCAGCAGAAAAACCGCAATGATATAAAATGCGAATTGCAGGTGGCCAAAAACCATGAAAATCGCTCCGGTATACCCCCCTCCGTAAGTAATTAAAAAGCTGACTTTACCTGCCGGTTCTGCCAGATAACAGACGGGTAATAAGTACAGGTTTTCGATCAGAAAAGGAAGCGCATGCAACAGGTGTTTAGGCTTTAACCTGAAATCTGTGTAGCAGCGTGCCAATGCATAAAGAAAGAACAAAGGATTGATCAAAGCTGAAGTGCTCCTCCGGAACATTTCCAGATCCGGATAATGCCGGGTAACAGGATAGATAAACCAACCGCTAAGGTCAATGGCATTCAGAATGATAAAAGCTGCAAGAAGAACATTGCCCAGCTTATTATTCGTAGCAACCGTGAGCAGGAAAAATGATAAAAGTAAGGATACAAAAACGGCAACTATTGAAATAATGGCGATTAGATTTTGTTCCACGGTTTGCTTTTGTTGGTTTATATACGAATGTAATACATTGTTTCAAATCCGGATGTCCCTGCTCAAAAAAAACACAGCTTAGATTCCTGCCTGGCGCCCCAGACACCCCTATAACCAGCAGAGTATCAACCCTTCCAAAACCATCGTTTTCCAAATCTCATTTGGAACTTACAAAATATTATTTATACATTAACAATTCTTTCGCATTGTTCAAATTCTTGTAAATAATGGATAAGTATGATAAAACTTCTGAATCTGCCCTCTGGCAAAGCTTTAAATCCGGCGATAAAACCGCGTTTAAAGCTATATATTACGAGTATTACATGCTGCTTTACCGATATGGGGTAAAAACATCTGCGGATACAGAACTTGCGGAAGATTGCCTGCAGGATTTATTTTTAAAGCTCTGGAAGAACAGAGAAAACCTTGGGGAAGTCAGCTCGGTTAAAAGTTATTTATACAGGGCTTACATCCGGACCTTGTTTGATGCCATGAAGAAATTCCGGAAGGAACACCAGTTTGGCGACCTCAGCACAGAGACCTCAGAAAGCAGCATCGAAGAGACCATTATCGAAGGTCAGACGCATACCGAAAGTAACCTCCATTTACACCGGGCCTTACAACACCTCAGCCGGCGGCAACGGCAGGTGGTCCTGCTCCATTATTTTGAAGGCCTTTCCTATAAACAGATTGCCGAAGTACTCCCCATAAAATACCAGGCCATCCGGAATTGCATCCATGAAGCCATTAAAGTACTCCGGAAGAACATTGCCTCCCGTTCAGGATAGCCCTGATAATTATTTTTCAAAAAACGGGTACAAAACACAGATCCCCCCGTCTGTGTAATTACAAAAGCAATAAGCAATGAAAAGAAACTACTTTGTATTAGGCCTGATCTTACTGACATTCTTTGTCATCTCCTTTTTAACCAATATCATCGGGCCCCTGGTACCGGATATCATCAGGAGCTTTTCTTTAAGCCTCACCACCGTTGCCCTGCTTCCCTTCGCCTTCTTTATCGCCTATGGGGTGATGTCCATTCCTTCCGGCATCCTGGTAGAAAAATATGGAGAAAAGAAAGTCATGTGCGCTGCTTTCTTCATTTCTTTCCTGGGTGCACTTCTTTTTGTAATTACACCAGGCTATTTCAGTTACATGTGTTCCCTGTTTTTTATCGGAGCCGGAATGGCGATGCTCCAGGTGGCCATCAATCCCCTGCTCCGGGTAGCCGGAGGCGAAGAACACTTTGCCTTCAATTCAGTACTCGCCCAGTTTTTCTTTGGTCTGGCTTCTTTCCTAAGTCCTTTGGTTTACTCTTACCTGGTGCTAAACATTGGTAAACCTGAAGGAGATTCCAGTGCAATCATCAGCTTTTTTGAATCCATCACCCCCAAAGCACTTCCATGGATTTCGCTTTACTGGATCTTTGCGATCATCTCGGTGCTCATGGTCATCGTCATTGCTTTGATCAAAATCCCTAAAGTAGAACTGAAAGGAGAGGAGAAAGTTGGAGGCTGGGAAACCAATACTACCCTCCTTAAAAACCCAACTGTTATCTTCTATTTTCTGGCCATATTTTGTTATGTCGGATTAGAACAGGGCGTAGCCAACTGGATGTCCGAATTTTTAAATACCTATCATCAGATTGACCCCAAAACAGCCGGCGCCAGTGCGGTTTCCTGGTTTTGGGGATTACTCACCATTGGCACCTTACTGGGACTCCTGCTCCTAAAGTTCATGGACAGCCGTAAAGTTCTGATTTTGTTTACCGGAGCCGCCATATTAAGCCTGGCTTTTGCCTTGTTTGGCCCGGCAGCAATTGCCCTTTGGGCTTTTCCAATGGTTGGTTTTTTCGCATCTGTGATGTGGTCCATCATCATATCCCTTGCCCTCAACTCCATGAATAAACACCATGGCGCCTTATCAGGAATCCTGATCACCGGAATTTGTGGTGGTGCAGTGATTCCCCTGCTGATCGGATGGATCGGCGATATGACCTCTCTGAAAACAGGAATGATCTTTATGTTCATCATGCTGACTTATATCCTGAACATAGGCTTCTGGGCCAAACCACTCGTTCAAAATGAAACCATCTCCAGTAAAAAAAATAAAAAAGCAACAAACAATGAATAAAGAATTACTGATCGGTGTTGACCTCGGGGGCACAAATGTACGCTCCGGGCTGATCAAGGGAAGTGAAATCCTTCAAATCGATAGCCGCCGCATCAGCTCCAAAGGAACCGAAGCAGAAGTCCTTGCTGAACTCATCGCCTCCATTACACAGGTCATGGACCCTTCTGTAAAAGCAATTGGCATTGGCGTACCCGGTATTCTGGATACCAAAGAAGGACTGGTCTATGATGTGCAGAATATCCCTTCCTGGAAAAAGGTTCCCTTAAAACATATTTTAGAAGAACATTTCCATATCCCCGTTTACCTGAACAACGATGCAAACTGCTTTGCTATGGCAGAATGGCATTTCGGCAAGGGACAAGGAACAGCAAACCTCAGCGGACTCATCCTCGGAACAGGAGTTGCAGCAGGCCTGATCTGTAACGGACAGCTTTATGAAGGCCGTAACTGCGGTGCCGGAGAGTTCGGAATGATCCCCTACCTTCAACACAACTATGAATTTTATTGCAGCGGCAATTTCTTTAGCCATTTCTATCAGATCACAGGGGAAGAAGCTTACCGTAGCGCAGTACAGCATGAACCCATTGCCTTACAGGCTTTTCAGGAATATGGAATACACCTGAGCTGGCTCATAAAATCAATTCTATACGCGGTAGATCCGGAAGTCATCGTTCTGGGAGGCTCAGTAAGCAAAGCTTTTTCCTTTTTTAAAGCAAGTCTATGGGAACATTTAGCCGATTTCCCTTACAAACCTGTTATAGAAAACATCAGGATCGAAGCCTCTGAAAAAGACAATATTGCGATCTTAGGTGCCGCAGCATTATGTCTTGCAAAAAGCTAAAAACAATAAAGCCCCAAATGGGGCTTTATTGTTTTGCGAGGCTGACCAGAATTTTGTCCTGCTTTTTAAAGCTGTCCAGAGTATTATCCTGCCTCAAATACTAACACAAATGCAAGCCTAAATTTTCTTTATTAAAAATAAATTATAAAAAATATAAAACAACAACAAAAATAGCCTTTAAATGTAAACTTATAAATAGTCATCAATTCTTCTGATTTTCCCCCTTTCTTTTTTATAAAGTGTAGATGCATCGTCATCCTGTATTTCAACCTGGTATTGACCGTCACTAAAATGAAAAGCATCTTTTCTGAGTGCTGTGATTAAGGTTACTTCATATCTGTTTGTTGATAAATAATGGTATTCAACTATGATATTTAAATTTGGATTATTGGTATCAACAAGGGTCAAAACCACTCTTTCTGACCTGCCATTAACGCTAAAATTTACAAAAGAAAAACCTCGTACTTTAATAGAATAATATAATAAATGCTTAGCAGCTTCAACTAAGTGTTTTAATTTCGCTAATGTTATATTTCAATAAAAAAATAAATATCTCGCCATAAAAGGAGTACAAAATTAAACTCAGCCCGTCTTAGATAGAAACCAACCTTTCAAAAGATGAAAAAGCTAAACCTACTCCTTCTTGTCTTGTTCCTATGTATGATTTCCTATTCAGAAGCTATTGCGGTAGAATATGTCCCCATTAAGGTTGAAAAGCATGTCCAGGGAGCGCCCATCACTTTAGGGATTCCCATTCCTAATGGTGCACTGTACTCCCCCGACCAGGTGCGCTTGCTGAACAAAAAAGGTAAAGAAATCCCTTCTCAGATTACAGAAGTGAACAATTGGATGCCCTTAAACAACAGCATCAAATGGATCTGGGTATTTTTCTTTGCCGATGCAGACGACAGCTATATGCTGGAATATGGGAAAGACGTGAAAAGAGAAGATTTTAAAGGCGACCGCGTCATCATCCGGAACGTTCAGCCCATGGGCAGTTATACCGAAGTAAGCACCGGCCCACTGAACTTCAAAATCAAAAAAGACAAAGGTGGCTTTTTTGAAGTAGTCAGGTTAGATACCGATAAAAATGGCTTTGACGATAAAGACATCATCGCACAGGGTGATAAAGACAGGGGTTCTTTTCTGGATCTTCTCGATCAGGAAGGACTCGATCCCTCTAAAGCCATCATCACCAGAAGTGTCATTGAAAAAGGCTCCGGCCCCCTCCATGGCATCATCCGTCTGGAAGGAGAATACCTGTATTCCAGAAAAGACAACAATGCCGCTCCTTTTGTACTCAGGATCCATGTCTATGCCGGAAAATCTTATGTAAAAGTATTACATACACTCACCTATACAGGGGTGCCAGATCAGCACCAGGTGCAAAAAGGAGAACACGCCAGAATTGCAACACAGAGCAAAGACATTGTTTCGGAAGAGGAAAGTAATGATAAAGGATGGAGTAAACCTAACGACCAGATTGCTGGCACCGGCTTCTCACTGAACTATAAACTAAACGGAGCGATTTCTTATAAAGTGGGTTACAAAGACGGGAAATGGTGGGAAAACCCAAAAGAAAAGATCTATGAATTTACAGAACAGGGAACGAAAAACACTTCTCTGTTTCAGACCGGGCCAAAACCAAATAAAGTGGCTCCCGTACCTGAATCCTCACAAACGACAAGAATAGAAGGTTTCTCGGCAAGCCTCTCTACAGATAAAAAAGAACAGTTAAAAACCGCAAAGGCAAGCGGATGGATGGACATCAGCGACAAAAAATGGGGAATCGGGATCGGTATCAGGTACTTCTTCGAAGAGTATCCAAAAGAACTCCAGGTTCTGGGTGCCACACAAACCGCCACAGCTTATCTCTGGTCGCCCCAGGCCGGGCCAATGAGCTTTGCCAGAGACAGCAATGCACCGGATGATGGCATCCTTGGTAATTTTGCACAGGGCCTGGCAAAAACAAGTGAACTGGTGTATTACTTCCACGAAGCTTCCGCAAGTACTGCCTCGGTACAACAATCCTTAAACTATATCCTTGATCCCGCAGTAGCACATGCCAGTCCGGAAACCTATGCCAATTCTAAAGTATTCGGCTCCTTCTCCCCTAAGGGCAACGACTTTCCGGAGTATGAACGCGGGATGGACTATAAATACGACTGGGTACTCTTCAACCAAAACTGGGCACCATGGTATGGTATGTTTGAATTTGGCGATTATAAAAATTACTACATCAACAACAAATGGGAAATGTGGGCCAATAATGAACCCGCACAGGATTATATGTTATGGATGCATTTCATGAGAACCGGTGAAGCAAAATACTTCAATGCCGCCCAGGCCACGAGCAGACATACCATGGATGTAGATAATATCCACTGGCCCAAAAAACCGGTCTATTATGGAGATACCAATCCCGTGCTGGACTACCTTCAGCACAAAGAAATGCCAGACTCCACCAGCCCCTACCTGGGTATCGGAAAAAGACATGGCGACCAGCACTGGACCGCTGTTCTGAGTGCCCACGTCTGGGTTCAGGGATGGCTGGCCGACTATTTCCTGGCAGCCGATCACCGCGGCCTGGACATTGCCCGTCAGACGGCCGATACTTACATCAAGCGCATCTGGGGAGACCATGACCTTATGGGCCGCAGGTTGTACCTCTCGGTATGGAACATGACCGAAGTATATGATGCCACCAAAGAGGAAAAATACCTGACCGATCTGCAGGACCGGGTAAAACACATGTTATACCTGCAAAACAGTACAGAACAAAATAACAGCCTGGTTATTGACCGCTACGGTTATTCCCAGGTCTATGCTTCCCAGGGACTGAGAAAATATTATCAGATTTCAGGCGATGAAAATGTAAAAGCAGCACTGATCAGACATGCCCGTTCGGTAAGAGACAATGAACCGGTTTCTTACTTTATGGAATCCTATCTTTCTTCCATTCACAGCTTATTGCTGGGCTATGAATTTACCAAAGATAAAACCTATCTGAATAAAGCGCTGGAACGTGCAGAAGTATTAAAAACAGAAGCTTCCCCTATAAAATTTGATGACTCAGCAACCCAGAAACAACTGGCAGAGACCTTACTGAAAGTGAGTCACCTTCCGCAGGATCCGGAAAAGGAATATGCAGAATGGGATGTCAGAAATGCCCTTCGCGTTTTCGGTTGGACACATGCCTACAATGTCCCTTACCTGCTCTACTGGCTAAGAAATGAAGATCAGAAAAAAACAGCTAAAAAATAATAAAAATTTACAGTACAAAACTTAAACCTCAACGTCTTAGCTTAAAAACAAACACCATTCATCCCCCAAAGAAAACATGAAAAAGAAAGTATTCAACAATGACCTCGAACGAATCGATGCCGCCTGGGAAAAACTGGAGCCTATGCTCGGAGAAGATCAGCCGGCAACCATAAAACTCAAACCCTGGTTTAACAGAAAACTGGCTGCCGCAGCCATCCTTATTCTGGCCACGACCATAGGCTTATGGTTCATGACTCAGCAAAATGGCGAACTGCAGTACGTCACCAAATATGGCGAAACCGCAAGGATCGTTCTGCCCGATAGCTCAGTTGTTTTCCTGAACGGAAACAGTAAGCTGAGTTATCAGAAAAACTGGTCTGGTAAGGGCGACAGGGAAGTGAAAGTGGATGGAGAAGCCTACTTCTCGGTAAAACATACCCATTCCAATCAGAAGTTCTTTGTGAGAATGGCCGACAGCCTTTCGGTAGAGGTCCTGGGAACAGAGTTCAACATTTCCAAAAGAAACAATGAAACCAGAGTCGTGCTGAATTCCGGAAAAATAGATTTTCATATGGATCGTATGAAAGATGAAAAAAGCGGGGTAATCCAAATGAAACCAGGGGATCTGGTAGAGTACCAAAGCAAAGCTCAGGCCTATACCAAACGTAAAGTAGATCCGGCAGTGTACTCTTCCTGGAAATCGTCCCGCCTGGTCTTTGAAAAAACCACGCTTAAAGAAGTATTAAAAACCCTAAAAGATACCTACGGACTTCACATAGAAGTTCAGGATCCCAGCCTGCTGAACAAAAGTGTGTCCGGATCTGCACCAACAAAAAACATAGACATCCTCATCAAAGGACTTTCAGAAATATTTAACATCAATTTCATTAAAAAAGGAGACACGCTTATCGTTACCACCACAACCGCCACTATCAACTAAATATTTATCATTAACCAAATTCAAACACTATGGTAAGAATTCTACACCTGCTACTTATCTTCCTGATACTTAGCTCATCACTGGTATTTAGTCGTGCCCAGTCTTATGCCCTACTCCCGACTGCCAATCATGGGGTATCCAGACCGGCTGCCCGACAGTTTAAGCCTTTAAAAGAGGCCCTTAAAGAACTCGAGCAAAGCCATAAAGTGTCGATCATGTTTGACAGTAAACTGGCAGAAAAAGTCAGGGTATATGTACAGGAGAACCCAGGTAAAGAGACCATAGAAACGGTATTGACAAATATGTTGACGCCGGTAAACATCAATTATAAAAAGATCGCAGAACAGTTTTATGTGATCAATTTCAAAGAGTCAAAAACAACAGAAAACACGGGAACGACCGGCCCAAAAGAAAAAGACAACAACGAACCGGCCACAGAAAACCAAACCAACCAGCTTCAGCCGGCCAGGCTGATCACGGTCTCAGGAATGGTGACCGATGGAAGTAACGGAGAGGTCCTTCCGGGAGTTTCCATTAAGCTGAAAGGAGCCACAACAAGCAGCAGCACCGATGGGAATGGAAAATATTCCATCCGTGTCCCTGAAAAAGGAACGCTTGTTTTCTCGTACATCAGTTATGTCACGAGGGAAGTGCCCATTACCGGAAACCCGGTATTGAATGTGCAGCTCCTGCCCGATCAGCAGAAACTAAATGAGGTGGTGGTTGTAGGAGTCGGTTATGGTACGCAACAGAAGAAAAACCTGACCGGATCTATTGCCTCCATCTCCGCAAAAAACATCAAGGATATTCCCGTAACGAGCTTTGAAAATGCCATCCAGGGACAAATTGCAGGTGTACAGGTACAGGAACCCAGCGGGGAACCCGGTGCCGCCACCACCATCCGCGTGAGGGGAATCGGATCGATCTCCGCAGGAAATGAACCTTTGTATGTCGTGGATGGTTTCCCGGTATCCAAAAACGTGGAGTCCGCAACCCAGGGAGATGTTTCCAAAAGAACAGTTGCCTTCCGCCCTGCCCCAGCCAATCCACTGGGGACCATCAGTCCGGGAGACATTCAATCCGTTGAAGTACTAAAGGATGCAGCAGCAGCAGCAATTTATGGATCAAGAGGCTCCAATGGGGTCATCATCATCACCACAAAGAAAGGAAAGAGAGATGGTACCTCCACCGTTAGCTTTGACTCCTATTATGGAGTGCAGACTTTAGCAAACAAAGTAGACCTGATGAATTCTGCCGAGCTGACCCGCTACGTGCTGGATGCAAAAAACAATGCCTATATCCAGGATTTCCCCAATGCCAACATCAATGACCCCAATTCCGTAAGGTATACCAGGAGTACCAATACCAGCTATTATATTCCCTCCGACTTTTCCAATCCTACCGGAACAGATACCGATTGGCAGGACATTTTATTCAGGAATTCCAGCATACAAACCTATAACCTGTCCCTTTCCGGCGGTGCCGAAAAACTGGGATATTACATCTCCGGAAATTATTACAATCAAAATGGAATCATCGATAAAACAGGTTTCAAGCGATACAGTTTCCGCATCAATATAGAATCTGATCCCGTTAAAAACCTTCGTGTGGGGGCCAATATCAATCCTTCCTTTACCGACCAGGCAAAAGGATCTACCAGTGCCCCTTATTTCGCAGACCCTCCGGGAGCAGTATATACGGCATTGGTAAATTCCCCAACGGTGAGGCCTTACCTACCCGACGGCAGCATCAACCAGACCAATAACCAAAGTCACCTGAACACGGAAAATGGAACAGGAACGAACATGACCGCATCAAGCAACCCTTTGGCGGTAGTGAAACACATCCATGATGACCTCTCCCAATTCAGGACCTTTGCCAATGCCTATGCAGAATACAGCATTTTTGAAGGACTGAAATATAAGCTGATGCTCGGTACCGACATCAACAACTACAACAGAAAATATTACCGGGAAAAAGCCTTTCTGGATCGCGCAGCAACGGTAGGTGTCCCTTATGGGCAATCCAACTCTTCATTGGAAACCAATTGGCTGGCCGAAAACACCCTTTCCTACAATAAAGTATTTGGCCGCCATAGCCTGTCTGCAGTAGCAGGATATACCGCCCAGAAAAACAAAATCAGAAACAATCAGGTTCAGGCAGAGAATTTCCCTGACGACCTGGTACAGACCGTAAGCGGCGGACAGGTAACGGGAGGAACAGCAACAGAAGAAGAATGGTCGCTGGTTTCCTATCTGGGTCGTGTAAACTATGCCTTTATGGACCGCTATTTACTGACGGCTACCATCCGTTCGGATCGTGCTTCGAGGTTTGGAGAAGGAAATAAAGTGGGCTATTTCCCTTCCTTCTCAGCCGGATGGAGATTGTCGGACGAGGCTTTCATGAAAGGCCTGAAATTCATCAATGATTTTAAAATAAGGGGCAGCTGGGGTAAGACAGGAAACTTCCTGATTCCCAACTATGCTTCCATCGGATTGTTAAATCCTTATAATTATGTGTTTGGCAATGTAGTGACCAATGGCGTTGCGCCATCTACACCAAGCAATCCAAGCCTGACCTGGGAGAAAAACAGACAGGTAGATATCGGGCTGGACATGAGCCTTTTCAACAACCGCATCTTCGCCTCTTTCGACTGGTACAACAAACTGACCTCAGACCTTTTGTTAAATGTTCAGGTGCCTGCAATCGTGGGTTATGGAAATACAAACCCACTGAGAAATGTTGGTGAAGTAGAAAACAAAGGCTTTGAAGCTTCATTGACCACGCATAACCTTGTTGGGGATTTCACCTGGAGCACCGACATGAACTTCTCTGCCAATAAAAATAAAGTGCTGAAACTCGGGGCTTCCGGAGATCCGATCCTGAGCTCAGGTGGTGCGGGTATCCGTCACATTACCAGAATCGGTGATCCGATCGGCAGTTATTATGGATATGTAGTGGAGGGTATTTACCAGACACAACAGGAAATCAATAATGCCCCTAAAGATAAACTGGCGCCTAAAGCAGCGCCCGGAGATTTCAGGTTCAAAGATGTTAACGGAGATGGAATCATTGACGCCAGCGACCGTACCGTCATCGGAAATTACCAACCCGATTATACCTACGGAATCACCAACCGCTTTAGTTACAAAAAGATCGAACTCAGCTTCCTGATCCAGGGCGTACAAGGCTCTGAAGTGCTCAATTTAACAAGAAGACACCTTGGAAACGGAGAGGCCAATACCAATTCTTATGCGTTTGAAAACAACAGGTGGATCTCTCCGGAACAACCCGGAGACGGAAAAACACCTCGTGCAGACAGGTTGGGGGATTTGCATGGGTTCAATAACCGCCCTTCCACCTATCAGGTCGAAAATGCCTCTTACATCCGCTTGAGGAATGTAACGGTGGCCTATACCCTACCTGAGAAAATCATGGGAAAATACTTCTCTTCTTTCCGTCTTTATGTTTCCGGAACCAACCTCTTTACCAAAACAGATTATGTGGGTTACAACCCGGAGGTGAACAACCAATCGACGGCAAGTGGCGTACAGGGTGAAGATTACGGGGCATACCCCCTATCCAGAAATTTCACTTTTGGTATCAATGCCTCATTTAAGTAGTGTTCCTAAACCTAACAACCAGAAAAATGAAAAAGAAATTAGCCTATATCATCATATCTGCCAGCATGTTATGCGCCTGCAGTAAAGATTTCACCGATCTGAATCCCATCTCTCAAAGAAATGTAAATGCCTTTTATAAAACCGAAAACGACATGCTCATCGCTGTTAATGCAGCTTACAAGGCATTGCAAATGAACGGTACTTACAACCAGAGCTATTGGATCATGAATGAAATGCGCTCAGACAATACCGATGGGGGTGCCGATAATACCGGTCTCGGTGCAGACCTGAATGCCATTGATAATTTCAATGAAAATGCAGCCACAGCCGAACTCATTACCACCGCCTATCTGGATACTTATGTGGGCATCAGCAGGTGTAACATTATCCTGAGCAGGATTGATGCGGTAAGTATGAGCGATAACCTGAAAAACAGAATTAAAGGGGAATCCTTATTTCTCAGGTCATTATTTTATTATAACCTCGCTGTAAATTTTGGAAGAATCCCCCTCGTGTTAAAGGAAATTACGGTGGAAGAAGGGAAAGATTACCCGCAGCTTCCGGCAAGCGAAATCTATAAGCAGCTCGTGGCCGATCTTGCACAGGCAGAAAGCTTCCTTCCTGTCAAATATACCGGACTGGACCTTGGCCGGGCAACCAAAGGGGCGGCAGCAACGCTGATGGCGAAAATATACCTGACCATGGGTGATAAAACTTCGGCCATCGCTCCGCTGAGAAGGGTTAAAAACGATTATGGTTATACTTTGGTCACCAGCTATTCAAAAATCTGGGGCATTGCCAATGAAAACAATGTAGAGTCCATTTTTGAGGTACAGTTCAAAGGGGGCGGTACCAATACCGGAAATGCATTTACCAATGCCTTCTCTCCATTGATGATCCAAAATACCGGAGCCTATAAAAACAGGCCTACAGCAGAAATGCAAGCAGCTTATGAAACCAATGACCAACGCTTTGCCGCTTCAATGAACCCCATCAACGGGCCATTAAATGCCGGACGTTTCATTCTGAAATACGGAACCACGACGGCCTATAATGAAGGGGATGCCGATTATAATTTCATTGTGTTGAGGTATGCCGATGCTTTACTGATGCTTGCCGAAGCTTTAGGCGAAAGTCAGGAGGCCTACGACCTCATCTTTGAGGTCAGACAGCGCTCAGGACTGGGCAGGATAGACAGCAGTACTCCGGGCACTTTTTCCGAAAAACTACTGCGGGAAAGAAGAGTGGAACTCGCCTTCGAAAACCACAGATGGGCAGATTTACTCCGCTTTGGAAAAGCAGCAGAAGTAATGAAAGCTCAGGGAAAAACACCAAGACTGTTGTTCCTCATCCCTCAGCGCGAGCTGGATATCAATTCCTCTTATACTCAAAACCCTTTAAATTAAAAACCGATGAGAAGAATCCACCATTTCAACCCCATAGTATTGCTGTCCTGTTTGTTCTTCCTGTTAACGGCCAGCGCAACGGCACAACAACAACCGGCTAAACCAGGTCCGGGTAAAATATTCCAGGACCTGAAGCGGCTCAACATCCTTGGAAATGTCTTATACCTTGCCGCCCATCCTGATGATGAAAACACCACATTGATTGCCTATATGGCGAATCAGAAACTCTACCATACCGGCTACCTTTCTTTAACCCGTGGCGATGGCGGGCAGAACCTGATCGGTCCTGAAATCCGTGAGAAACTTGGCATCATCCGCACACAGGAGCTCCTGCAGGCCCGCAGAACAGATGGCGGTTATCAATATTTCACCCGGGCCAATGATTTCGGTTTCTCGAAAAATCCGGAAGAGGTATTCAGCATCTGGGACAAGGAAAAACTACTGGCAGATGTGGTATGGGTGATCAGAAATTTTAAACCGGATGTGATCATCACCCGTTTCCCAAAAGACTCCAGAGCAGGACATGGTCAACATAGTGCCTCTTCTATTCTGGCAGAAGATGCTTTTGTAGCCGCAGCAGATCCCAAACGTTTTCCGGAACAACTGAAATATATCCAGCCATGGCAGGCAAAACGCCTCGTATGGAACATCAGTTCATGGGCTTTTAAAGACCCTGCAGCATTTGAAAAGATTGCCGGAGGCCTGTTGAAAGTCGATGTCGGGGTTTTCAATCCTTTGCTGGGAAAATCCTATGGAGAGATCTCTGCAGAAAGCCGCAGCATGCATAAAAGTCAGGGTTTTGGTTCTACAGGAAGCAGAGGGAGTACCTTTGACTATTTTGAGCATACACTCGGCCCGGCAGCAAAAAAAGACCTCTTTGAAGACATCAATACCACCTGGAGCAGGGTCCCGAACAGCACTAAGGTGGAAGCAGCAATTGGCAAAGCCATCTCTTCCTTTAATTCTGCCGATCCATCAGCCATTGTACCTTCCCTCCTGACCGCAAGAACAGAATTGCAAAAGCTGCCGGACTCCTACTGGAAACAACGGAAACTGGAAGAACTTCAGGAGGTCATCAAAGCAGCTACAGGCCTATACCTTGAAGCCACTTCAACTGCTTTTTCAGTGATTCCAGGAGGAAAATTGAATGTACAAATGGAACTGATCAACAGGTCGGCAATAGCGGTAAAGCTAAATTCCATCCTTTTCCCCTATCAGAACAGAGATTCGGTGTTGAACGTTCCGCTGCTCAATTCAGCAGGAAAAAGATATCAGAAAACCCTGACCGTTCCCGGTAATCTTGCGTTCTCTCAACCTTATTGGTTGCAGAAATCGGATACCCTGGGCATGTTTGACATTAAGAAACAAACCGATGTCGGCCTGCCGGAGAACAATCCTGCGGCAGAGGTCAGACTGAACCTGAACATTGGCGGGCAAGCCTTTCAGTATACCGTTCCTGTCGTGTACAAACACAATGATCCTGTAAACGGGGAACTTTATCAGCCCTTATCCGTAAGCCCTCCGGTTTATGCCAATATTGCAGAGCATGTATACATGTTTAATGACCAGCGCCCAAAACAGGTCAGCGTTTTTGTAAGGGCAGGAAAGGCAAACATCAAAGGTTCAGTATCCCTTAAATTACCTGAAGGATGGAAAGTTGAACCAGCAAGTGCCTCCTTTCAGATTGAGAAGGACAAAGCCGAAGAAACGATACAGTTTGAAGTATCCCCTCCGGAACATGCAGACATTGCAGATATACAGGCAATCGTTAGCCTGGACAATCAGACCTATAATAAAGGCATCAGTTTCATCAGTTATCAGCACATCCCTGAGCAGGTTTTGTTTCCGCTCGCTGCTGCTAAAGCAGTTAAACTGGACCTGAACATTAAAGGAAAGCGGATCGGCTATCTGATGGGTGCCGGTGATGAAGTTCCACGCTCCCTCCAACAGATCGGATACGAAGTCACCTTGCTGAAAGATGCAGATGTGAACCAGGAAAACCTGCAGAAATACAATACCATCATTGTTGGTGTAAGGGCATACAACACCCTTGACCGCATTAATTTCTACCATGATCACCTGATGAACTATGTAAAGAAAGGTGGAAATGTAATCGTACAGTACAATACCAATTCCGGATTAAAAACCAATCCGGGCCCCTTTCCAATGAAACTGTCCACAGACCGCGTAACGGTAGAGGGAGCAGAAGTACGTGTTTTACTCCCGGATCATCCTGCGTTTCAGACCCCCAATAAGATCACCAAAGCGGATTTTGATGGCTGGGTACAGGAACGGGGATTGTACTTTCCTTCAGAGTGGGACAAAGAATACCAGGCATTGATCTCGATCAATGATCCAGGCGAAAGTCCTAAGAACAGCAGCATCCTCGTAGCCAGATACGGAAAAGGAAACTTTGTTTATACCGGAATATCGTGGTTCAGACAATTGCCTGCAGGTGTTCCCGGAGCCTATCGCTTATTCACAAACCTGATTTCCCTGGGTCAATAGTTCGATACAAATCAGCTGTCATTTATCATGTTAAGAGACCACAACCCTTGTTGTTGTCTCTTAACATTTTCAACCATTCCTTAAAGATGATCAAAATCTCAAAAAACCTGACCTTTCAGGTCATTGTAGCTATTTTCTCAGGCATACTTGCAGGGGTCTTCTTTCCGGCCTTCGCAGATCATGCCCGCCTGATCAGCAAAACGTTTATCAATATGATCAGCATGCTCATTGCACCGATCATCTTCTTTACCATTGTTCTCGGCATTGCCAAAATGGGGGATATGAAAAAAGTAGGCCGTGTAGGTGGCAAGGCATTGCTTTATTTTGAAATCATTACTACAGTTGCCATCTTTATCGGATTGCTGACTGCCAATTTCATCCGGCCGGGAGATGGAGTGGTCCCTAAGCTCAGCAAAAATCCCAGTAACCTCAGCGCCACAAAAGACACGAACTGGCCGGAGTTTATCAGCGATATCGTTTCTCCAAACATATTTGAATCCTTTGCCAATGGCAATATCCTCCAGATCCTTTTCTTTGCCATACTTTTCGGTTTTGCCCTGAGCAAAATGGGATCTGCAGGAAGACACACGATTGTCGCTTTTGAAA
Source organism: Pedobacter caeni (assembly GCF_900129215.1). Classification (GTDB taxonomy): domain Bacteria; phylum Bacteroidota; class Bacteroidia; order Sphingobacteriales; family Sphingobacteriaceae; genus Pedobacter; species Pedobacter caeni. The sequence goes on from NZ_FQUQ01000004.1 coordinate 199,890, forward strand.
ACCTCTCACAGGTGATTTTTAACATGATGAAATTTGTGATGAAACTCGCCCCCCTGGGTGCTTTTGGAGGAATGGCATTCACCATCGGAAAATATGGATTGGCTACCCTGATTCCTATGGGAAAGATCATGCTGGTGGTCTATATCACCTGTCTCATTTTTATATTTGTGATCCTGAATTTCATTTGTTACCTCTATAAATTCAGTTTATGGCAATACCTGAAATACATCCGGCAGGAGATCCTGGTGGTGCTGGGAACCTCTTCTTCAGAATCAGCATTGCCAAGCATGATCCAGAAGATGGAGCGTTTTGGCTGCTCAAAATCGGTGGTAGGGCTCGTCATTCCTACCGGATATTCTTTCAACCTGGATGGAACCGCAATCTACCTGTCCATAGCCCTGATCTTTTTAACCCAGGTTTTTAAAATAGAACTCAGTGTTGCAGAACAGCTGAGTGCAATGGGGGTTTTGATGGTCACTTCCAAAGGTGCTGCCGGAGTAACAGGCAGTGGTTTTATTGTACTCAGTTCCACCCTGGTCTCCTTAAAGATCATGCCTATTGAAAATGTAACCATACTTTTAGGAGTAGACCGTTTCATGTCTGAAGCCCGCTCTATCACCAACCTGATAGGGAATGGAATTGCAGTTGTTGTCATTGCCAAAAGCGAAAAAGAGTTTGATGAGGAAAAATACCAGTTGGCCATCAATCCTAAAGTAGCACAGGAGCCTGTATTTTAAAAAAGCAGGTGCGTGACCAAACGCACCTGCAAATTCCCCAACGGGGTATTAACCTAACCCAGGTTAATTTCTAAATACGCCGACTTCTGCAAGAGAGGCATACTGACGACCATCAGTAGCAGAAGTGACGATCACTTTAAAATATTTAAAGGTCTTTTGAGCAGGCAGATAAATCACCTGCGGACCTCCTACATCCTTTAACACATAGTTTCCAAGAACAGTCCAACTGACATTATCGGTGCTGGTCAGGATCTGCATATCTTTTATTTTGCTGCTTCCTCCACGCTGGGTAAAGGTAAATCCATCTGCTGCAAGTGCCTGGCCCATATTCACCACAAAGTGATGCGGGAAGGTTGGCGCATTTGTATTCCAGCGGGTTACCCATGCAGTGCTACTGTTTTTATCCAGAATATTGGATACTTTTCCATCTTCCTCTACTGTCTCTTCAGAACTAAACTCAGTAACCTGCCAGTTTGTTTTACTGTATTCATTTTTATCCCCGAAATCAATAACCGGATTTCCATTCTTTATTTCATAAGGATAAGGAACATTCAGCCAGCTGCCGTTTTGGTCGCAGAACATGATTCTTAGCTCGTATGGATAATCTTCCGTATTACTGAATTCAGTCAAAGGCATACTTACGTAAAAGCTATCTACACCGATCTTTTGCGTTGCCCATTGAACCGCATCATAGTCCTTATTTCCACCTATTCCGTTTTTATTGCCATCGTTATAAAAGTTAATGTAATTTACCGTTCCCCCTCCGGAAAAACGCCCGGAAACCACAATATTTCCAGATTCATATTTAGCATTCAAACGGGTGATGACCGGAGTAAAGTCCGCATACCAATCTGTCCTCGTGACTTTACTAAAAACCTGATTGTTGTTTAAGATGGCACAATCGGCTTTAGTCAGGTAAGTAGGCGATTTCCCATAACTCGAGTTTCCGGCTCCCATCAGCGAGGTTCCAAATTGTGCATTTTCCGATTTCTGACCTCCATTATGAGGTAAGTTCAGGCCATGCCCCAGCTCATGCATCAATCCCCCGATCCAGCCGGTGGCAGCAGCTCCTGCCGGCCCTGTCGTTCCCAGGTCTTTAATGTCCATTCCGGGATAATCCAGCGCAAAACAATTACGTCCCAATCCATAAAAAGGAGCTTTATCGGCCTGAATGTCTTTCACACACATGATAATCAGGGTATGTCCACTCGTCTTTTCGCCCGGATGGGCAGCAAAATATTCGTCTATTTCTTTGAGCACATTTCCTGCCCCGCTATCATAGGAATAATTAGACTGATCCAGTTTCCCTTTGATTTCAACGATCTTAATTCTTTTCTTAGCTGCATCTTTAAGCAAGCCAAAGCTTTTATCTCCAAATCCCCAGTGCTTCATCCATTTTCCATAAAAATCCTGTCCCTGGAGCATCAATTCACTAATCCTGCGGTGGTAATCGTCATTCGCAGTCTTATCGGAAGCGATGAAATAAACCACATTCAGGTTGTAGGCATAATCAGATTTATAGTGGTATCCTGTATCTACCGGAACTTCTTCCGTAGGTACTCCGGGAACATCGCTTTTTTTACAAGCGAATAAAAAAGCCACTAATAAAAGCAGCAGGCAGGTCTGTTTGTTCATACAAGGTTTGTTTAGGTTGATTATTGGTAATTATTCTCCTGGTTAGAAAGAATAAACGAATATAAACCTCCCTGATAATGATCACTTTACTTGGAGTGTCCAATGCTGACACGATATTGCCATTCTTGCTAATGGTCCTGCATCAGCGCATTTCTTCCCCCATCGATAAGGTAAGTTGTCCCGGAAGCAAAAGCAGCATATTCACTGGCCAGAAAAACACACCATCCACCAATTTCTTCCGGTGTTCCCAGTCTTTTTACCGGATGAAGGTCAATTGTTCTTTGTCGTTCCAGTTCAGGCTCATCAAAAGAGTTGAACCAATCCTGATTGCCCGGAGTATCAATAAATCCTGGTGCAATGCCTACACACCGGATTGCAGGCCCCCATTCTATCGTCAGGCTATTTACCAGGCCCGTTAACGCGGTTTTAGCTACATTATAAGGGAAACAGCCTGGTATTGTATGATAGGCATGATTGGAGGTCATGATGATGATCATTCCCTTGCTTTGCTCAAGATATGGCCTGCATAATTTAGCAAGCCTCCAGTGTGCAGTCAGGTTCAGGTCCATATTCTCCTGCCATTCCTCTTCCCCGCATTCCGCAGCACCTTCAAAAAAGTTTTTCCCTGCATTGGAAACCAGAATGTCTATCCCTCCTGTTTTTGTGGTCTGAGCAACCAGCTGCTCCAGTTCTTCCGGCTTCCTGACATCTGCCTGGATATAATGGCCTTCGGTTCCTTCTTTTTTCAGGGTTTCAAGAAATAACGAAACAGCTGCGTGATCAGCTTCGGCCAGTGCACAACCGGTAACCCGGCATCCTGCTCTGGCCAGCATTTTTGCTACGCCCAAACCGATCCCCGAACTGACTCCGGTAACGAGGGCATTCTTTCCTTTTAAATCAATCTGCAAAGCCATGCTTATCTTTTTTTAAACCTAAGATCCTGTTTTAAACGTAAAAACCAGGTCTTGGAACCAATATCCCCGGATGTTTTTCCATTTCTTCTTCTACAAGGTCTACCCCCAGCCCGGGCCGGTCAGACAGCTGTAAATGACCATTGCTGATCATCTCTCCGATCGGATGAGTAATGACGGTATCCCTCCAGGGGACATCGTTAAACATGAACTCCTGTCTGAAAAAGTTAGGGACCGAAGCACAGACATGTGCACTTGCCAGGGTAGACAAGGGACCGTTCGGGTTATGAGGTGCCAGCAAAACATTATAAGTCTCCATCATCGTGGCCATCCGCTTCATCTCTGAAGGACCACCGCAACGGGTGATATCGGGCATCATGATGTCACAGATGTTCTGCTCAAGAACAGGCCTGATGCCATGTCTGGTATAGTGCCTTTCCCCCACACAGATCGAAACATTGGAGGGAATCCTTTCCCTCATCGCGCGGAGGTTATCCGCACTTTCGGGCCCTGCAGGTTCTTCGTACCAGGTGATATCCAGTGCCGATAAGCGCTGGGCCATTTTTACGGCAACCCGGTAATTTAACATGGCATGGGTTTCAATCATGATGTCAAAATCAGGCCCTACCGCATCACGTACAGCTTTGCTCACATTGAAGGCCAAATCTTGTTGTTGCGCGGTAAGTGTCAGATTGGAAGAAAGGTCTTCCCCATACAGGTAATTCGTATGGGCAAAGGGATCGAATTTCAAGCCTGTAAAACCTGCTTCTTTTACCTTTATCGCCTGTGCCGCATAATCCGCTTCATTGTGTCCCCCACCGGTAAACCAATAATTGGCGTAAAGCAAAATATCCTTCCGGAAAGCACCACCAAGAAGCTCATAACATGGTGTTCCCAAAACTTTCGCTTTCAAATCCAGCAAAGCCATATCAATCCCACTAATGGCACATAAGCTTGCGCCATAAGGCCCCATCCAGTTCAGGTCACGGTAGAGCTTTGTCCAGATGAAATCTGTTTTCATCGGGTCCAGACCAATGATCCTTTCCCCAACATGTTTGGCCGCATGGTATACAATCGGACTACCAGGCCAGTTTGTAGCCTCTCCAACCCCGGTATGCCCCGTATCCGTATATATCTTTAATAAGGTCCAGTTGTATTTAACCCCTTCTACCAGCCAGACTTTTACCTCAGTGATTTTCATCAGTGTATATTTGTTTTTTATCGGTTATGAAGCGATCATAAGCATATTCATTGCTGTTTGTAAGCGGTATGCTTATGATGGTTTCATCAGTGTATATTTGTTTTTTTCGAGTTATTTATTGATTTTCAATGGTACTCAAGAGCTCGTAAACTCGGTTTATAGGTTATTAAGCGATCATGAGATCCTTTTATTAACCTTAATTTGTTTGTTTAGCTGCCTCTAATTTAAGCTTAATTTTCCCTTTTAACTCAGAACCCATTTTTAAAGGCCTGCGTTCCTTGCTATAATAACTTGCAAAGAAGCCATCGGAGCCTCCACCATTTAACTCTGCCAATAGAAAACGTGTTTTATTTCCATCAATCCAGCTTCTGGCACTTTGCGTTCCATCAGAATAAACCCTCAGTCCATCTCCTTTATCGTTGCTCAGTCCGGCATGATAAATATTGGCCTTGGTACTTCTGAAATCCCTGCTTCCCAAATCATTTGCATCTGCAGACCATGGCCCTGCAGGCACCTTTAATGCTGCTTCCACATACTTCTGATGTACCGGAACTGCATGGATGTCACCAGAGGTCCGGGCAATATCGTTTTCAGGATAAACACTCCAATACCCTTTGCTGGAATAGTTCAGATGTTGGAAATCTGATGGCAGTTCAAAAGCCAGTCCCCATTGCCTGGGATTGATTTTCACCGTATCAGTTACCTTAAAATCATAGGCAATTTCAATCGTCCCATCTGCCAGGAATTTATAGTTAAACACCCCTTTCAGGTAATTGTAACTACCCTCTACTTTGACATTAACCGACTCCTTATCTTTTGAGGCAGAGACAGAGCTGGCTTTCCAATTCCCTTCCGGCTGGTACAGGAGAGGTTTGATGTTCCGCTGGTAATTGTTTCCTGCAATATGAGGTGCCCCACCATCATCTCCATTCATGGGAACCACCATGAGTGCAATTCCCCCAAGGATCTTGTCGCCGGTTACCAGTCCAGTGTTTTTATCAAAGCTATATTTTTGTGTACCACGGCTCAATATGAGCTGATCCCCAGATTTTTTAAGTTTAACCGCAATAGCCGGCTCTACCGGGATCAATACCTGTCTGTCCGAAAAATTCAGCTGTTCCTCCTGAGTAACAAATCCCCTAGGATCGGTAAAAGTGATACGTACCACTTTGGCATCATCCGCTACCTGCAGTTCCAGATCTCCTGATGACCTTGCCGGAATATCCGCAACGGCAGACCTCGAAACACCATCAACGATATAGTTAAACTGTCCTTCCTTCAGGTTCGCAAAGTTATACCTGTTCTCCAGTTGTAACAGCAGGATTCCATTCTTTGGTTTTGCTTCCTTCAGGTTAGTGATGATCAGGGGTGCATATGATTTCCTTACTGAAATAAACTCCGGTTTTTCTCTTCGCCAGCCATCCAGCACTGCTCCCCATGGGCCATATCCCACAATGGTACTGTCTGGTTTATGAAAGATATCATCAATTCCAGCCCAGATGGCACCACCCAGACAGGCCTGATGAGTATACATTTTATCATACATCTGGTGCAGCATTCTGCCCCAATCTGCACGCACATAAGGATCGGTCACCTCTTCCAGTCTGTTATAGGTCTGCACATGGCAATATTCACCGAACAACACCGGCCTGTCCGTAAATTTATCCGTTTGTTCAGGTCCGCCCAGACCAGGATAATGGATGTTCCGGATATCAGCTTTACTCCCTGCGTTGTTAAATCCTCCATAAGTCTGGTCATGGAAGGCTGTAGGACGTAAGGGATCATATTTTTTCACTTCTGTATTTACCTTATCCCAAAGCGGACTCCACCTGGACTCATTGGCAATAGACCAGATAATGATCGAAGGGTGGTTCCGGTTTCCACGGATGTTCTCAAAATTTGCCCTTAAGAAATGAGGAATAAAGTCCGGGTTCAGGTAATTCCACTCTTTCCAGATCGGACTGGCATGATGCTCCACCCAGGTAATTGCTGCTTCGGCCTCTACAAACATCCCTAAAGAATCACATGCCGCCAGGAATTCTTCTGCTGGTGGATAATGAGAAGTACGGATATAATTACAGTTCGCATTTCTGAACAACTCTGCATCTTTTTTGTTCAGGGCAGCACTGATGCTTCTGCCACTGAGTGTGCTTACATCATGCCTGTTAGCACCATGAAGTTTAATGGCTTTGTTGTTGACGAAAAATTGGTTTCCCCGGATATCAATCTGCCTGAAACCCAGTTTCTGCCTGTTCTCCTGAATGACTTTACCCTTACTCATCAATCTGGTGATCAATGTATACAGATAAGGATGTTCGGTATCCCATTTTTCAGGATGATCAACACGGACACTCAGGATTCCCTTTAAGTTTGTATTTGGACGAATGTTTTGCTTTTCAATGGAATTCCCATTAACGCGGAGTTCTTTATCTTCCCTGTCCAGGAGGATAAATTTCAGCGCTGCATCAGCTGGAAGCTTCGATTCGTTGTACACCTGATAGTCGATATGAAGATCGGCATGCTCATAATTTTTGTCAAAGGTGACCTGTGGATAAACTTCCCCGATATTCAGTTCCGGTAATGCCGTTAAAGTCACCTTTCTCAGGATTCCCCCTACCGTATGTGCGGCATATTGCGATACACAGCCCAGCTTATCGGAAACTGTTAAGCTCGCTACCTTTACTTCAATCTTATTCTTTCCTGCTTTTACAGCAGTACTGGCATCCATTTCAAAGATGACAAAACCGCCTTCATGTGTACCGATCAGCTTGCCATTCAGCAACACTTCACAATGAGAACTTACCCCATCAAAGCGCAGCTTGATTTTTTTACCTTTCCAATCCTGCGGGAGCTCAAAGGAGGTGGTATAGGAAGCATGCTGAGCAGAATCTACATGATAGCCCTGCATCTCCCACTCTCCGGGGACCTGAATTTTCCCCGCTTGGGTTTTATATTTAAAATCCCATATTCCGTTTAAAGACAAAACAGGAGATTGTACATTTTCTACTTTTGCAGGAACCGGCGACAAGCGTTCGGGTTTAAAAGAAATGCTCCTGATCTTTTCTGCCAGCACATCCTTATACACCAGTGGTTTTGATCCGGTAGATAATATTTCCAGGCGGCTAACCGGAACATTTGCACCCGAAAGTGCAAGCAGATCAAACGTAAATGCCCCATCCCGATAAACAGCGGCAGGAATGTCATAAGTGACCGTCAGCGTCTTTCCATAAGGCAATGCGACTGAACTGTTCAATACCTCCGTATCTGCCAGCGCTTTGACCTTGCGGTCTTTGGAATCAGAGAGATAAGTGACCTTGATCTGGTAACTGCTTTTAGCATCTGAAACCGCAAATGGAATGGAGATCCTGCCCGCAAAAAATATCGTTCTTTCTTTTCCGTCAAGCGGTAAAATATCAGCAGGAATTTCTCCCTGGGTATAGGTATAAACCTGTCCCAGCCTGGTTAGCAGGCAATCTCCACAATCTGCAGCACTATAGTTTTGAACGGTTTTGTAAACCTGACTGTAAACGGATCCTACAGTAAACAGCAGCAGCATTGTAAGGCAGCGTAATTGTTTTAACATTATATTTTAAAATTAGATTTTTTTCAGCAGTATATAATTGTTTTTTCGGCTTTAATGGCCTCCGGTTTACATAATCCCATAAGTTTCAAATGCGGCTTTGGCCGACATTCCTTCTTTAATCTTTTGAAAGACGAGTTTCTCGCCTCTTGCTTTCTCGAAAGCCAGTCGGAAAATCTCTGAGGAAGCTTCCTGAGGAACAATACAGACCCCATCCCTGTCCCCAATCACATAGTCACCATTCCTGATCAGCACCCCGTTCATTTCTATTGTGGTCCGGAAGTCGATCACCTTCCCCCTCGGGGCCTGGTCTTTAGCATAACTGCCATAAGAAAACGTTGGGAAATTCAATTCCAGGATGCCATTGGTATCACGCGAGTAGCCGTTAACTACTGCTCCCGCAGCCCCCAGTTTGATCGCCCTCATGCTCATCAACTCTCCCCATAAGGCATAGGAAGGGGCCGATCCTGAACAGATGTATACTTCATTCTTTTTCAAATCGTCCAGCGCTTCCAGCATCAGGCCAAATGGCTTTTGCAAAACAGGGTTATGTCCGGGATCTGCAGATTCAACAACATCGGCCTCCAGTACCGGCATCGCTCTGCCCACTACCACCATATCGCTTCTGAGTGGCTGTAGCTGAGGAGGTAAAAACTGGTTCAGAAAACCTGATTTATCCATAATATCACCGATAACAGCAGTAAAAAGTTCTGCTTTGATTAAGGCAATCAGCTCGTCATCCTTCGTTGGAATTTGCAATGGGATCATATGCTATATTTTTCAGGCAAGTTAGAGGCTCTTACCTCAAGTAACTCGTCTTCAATTGCCCAAAGCTGACACTATATTGTCAATTATTTTGTTTTATCAGAATAAAAAAGCAAATTAACCTTATGCAACCACTTCTATTCGAAAGAAACACCGTTTTATACCAGAGCATCTTTGTAAAGGAGGTGAATGCGAAATGTCTGACCAATCCTTTACATTTCCACAATGAGTATGAAATGGTATGGATGACCAAAAGCAATGGCAGAAGAATTGTTGGCGACAGTATTGCCAATTTTTCTGAAGGTGACCTGATCATTATGGGCCCGAATTTACCCCATGTCATGTACAACGACAAGGAATATTACGAAGAGGGAAGCGACCGGGAAGTAAAAGCCATTGTGACCTATTTCCGCCTGGACTGGCTGAACGACAATTTCCTCAACTCCACTGATGTCAGCAAATTCAAAGAACTTTTAAAAGACATTCAAAGAGGAATTCATGTTTACGGTGACTCAAAAGACCAGGTAGTGGTGTTGCTGGATAAATTGCTCCTCAGTACCGGTTTAAAAAGAATCATCCATCTGCTGAGTATTCTGGATTTATTATCCGATACCAGGGAATACCAATGCCTGTCCAGTACAGGATATACCAATCCTCATAACCAGAAAGACGTTCAACGCATTGATAAAATTTATAATTATGTGATGAATAACTTTACCCAGAACATCAGCCTGGAAGATACCGCCTCAATGGCAAACATGACTACAGCCTCATTTTGCAAGTATTTTAAAGGAAGGACACAAAAAACCTTTACCCATTTCGTGAATGAGGTGAGGATCGGTTATGCCTGTAAACTGCTCTACAATGACCACCTGACCATTTCCCAGATCTGTTTTCAAAGCGGCTTCAACAACCTGACCAATTTCAACAGGAATTTCAAACGTTTCATCAAGGTCAGCCCTTCGGATTTCAAAAGAAATTTAAAGATATAAGCCTTCCCTCTTCCCGTAATTCCATATCCTTAGCTTTCAATTAATTTTTCCATAATAGAGCTCCTTAAATAAATCGGTACATTATATTCGTTTTTTGTTATTTTTAACGACAGATAATATGCAGTCATGAGCGAGGAACCCACAAACAACTCTTTTGGAATTTTACAAAGTTTAAAGAAACTGATCTTTGAAGACAGTCCGGAACCGGCAAATTCTGACCCGAACCTGCCACCCCCTCTTCCGGTTACAGAAAACAAAACCACCGAAACTGTAACGAAGAACCCACAAACCAATCTAACACAAAATACTTCTGATCTGCCGGCAACGGACATCAAACAGATGAAGTTAAAAGTATTGGAGATCCTGGAAAAGATTAACCAGCCCGGGATTGATTTCTTTGAAGTATGGAACGCTGCCGCAGAAATGGGCAGTGTAAATGCAGGAACGCTGAAAGCTGCATTTACCTCTCTGAAATATGTAGACAAAACCCTGGACAAAGAAAAGCTCAGCAGAACCGGACAGAACTATGCCACAGAACTCAAAAAAGTAATCGACAAAGAAACAGCCGGAAAACAGACACAAAAGCAAAACCTTGAACAAAACCTGGTCAAAGAAAAAGCAAGCCTTACCGATGAGGTCCAGCAGATTGAGAAAAGCATCCTGGAGCTTCGCGAGAAGTTAAGTCTGAAACAAAAAGACCTGAATGAGATCAATAGCAAGTATGAGCCTCAACTCCTGGACATCGACAACAAGATCGCTATTGGCAATACTGCCGTTGCCGAAGTGGTTGCTGATATTCAAAATGCCCTTAACCTAATTGAAACCAATATAAATTAAACAAGCTCCTATGGAAAACAAAAGTCAATTCGTAAATATACCGGCAGAACTGAAAAGTCAGCTCCCTATATTTCAGGTCCTCGGGGACCATTTACCCAGTCAGCTTCAAACGCCGGAAGCAAAGAAAACCATTTCCAGCATTTTCTTCTGGGCCCTTATTTTAGGGGGTGCATTTGCTTTCTTCAAATTCCTGCCAATCATGCTGGAGTATGCCGCAAAAAGTATACTGTTGGTCATCTTTAGCATCATTTTAATAGTTTTATTGTTGCTGGCACCAAAGATCATTGCCTTACTACACCGTCTTGGAACCATTCTCATCTTTAAAGGAGAGAAAGCCATGATCCGTAGCAACCCGATAGAAACCTTACAGTTGTTATCAAAAGAAGCAAAAGATACCCTGAAACGTGTCAAAGAGAAGATCTCCAATGTTGATGGGGTGCGTATAGACATGATCCAGAGTGGGGAAACTGCACAAAAGACCGCAGAAGAAAAATACACTTATGCCAAACGTTTTACCGTAGAAGCAGCAAGTCTGGACGAAAAAGGTCAGCAGGAAAGCAGCAATAACAATACAGAGAAAGCAAATGAGTATGCCAGGGACGCTAAAGAAACCCGTACCAAAGCATTTTTACTGGGTAAAGAAGGTGAAGCTGAAGAACAAAATGCCAGAAGTTATGTGCAGTATGCCAACCAGTTTGCCAAAGTTTTAGAAGTCTTAAAAGACAATGAAAGTGCAGCCAGGATTTATGTAAGTACGCTGGACAGCAGCATTTCCATTATCTCTAAAAAACTGGAAGCCACTCAGAAAATGAAGAATGCCACTGAAGGTCTGGCCGAGGTATTTAACATTAAAGATGGATGGGTATTTAATGAAGCAATGGATGCTGCTACCGGAGCGATCAGTCAGAACATCGCCTCCATCCGCTCCAACCTGGACTTCCTTGATCAGAACAACAACATTACTGTTGGTGGCGCCCCTACACAGGGAGAACTGGAAGAGTTCATCAAAAAAGTAGACGAGCGAAACCTGAAAATGCTGAATGTCAGCAAAATGGCGGATTCATATTATGAATTGAAACCAGAAGAAAAAGTAGATAAAGGATTCTCCCTTTTAGATTAATCAATAAACCAAAATACAAACAAGAACATGGAAGAAAAATCAACCTGGGCCAGATTACGTTGGCCGATAAAAGCAATCATCCTGGCCATCCCAATCGTTGGAATAGGTTACTGGGCATTTGAAAGCGGTAAATTTGATGGAGCTGCTCCCAAATCTGCCACAGCCGATACCACACAAGCCAGCAGCCCGACAATGGCTTCCTCAAATGGCAGTGACGAAAAAAGAACATTCAACTATACTCCGGAAAAACCTGTTAACGGGGAATACAAAGGAGTTGTTGAAGTAGGCGCTTCAGGCTTTAACTCTTTCGTGGTAAATATCGACAAAGAGAAACGCTGGGAAATTGTGTCCAAAGATTTTGGTAAATCTTTCGTGTACGAAGGTATGGCCACGACTGCAGATATCCGTACCGGATTAAAAGATTATATCGGTGCCATGTTTGATAAAGGGGTGAAATCAAAAAACATCCACTTTGTGATCAGTTCAGGCGCTCAGAAAGAACCTAAAACTGCTGCAATTTCTACAGAATTGAAGAAAATGGGTTATGTGGTGAACCTGGTAACTGCGGAACAGGAAGGTAAACTTGCTTTAAAATGCGTGTTGCCAGCTTCTTATTATGACAACTCTTTTGTGGTAGATATTGGCTCCGGAAACACCAAGATTTCATGGATAGACGGAGATGTCAAATCTGTCGAAGCACCAGGTGCTAAGTATTATGAAAAAGAATTAAAGGATGATGCCGTTTATGCACAGGTGAAAAGCTCATTGGAAAAGTTGCCTGCGAAAAAACGTGAGATCTGTTTCATCATTGGTGGGGTTCCTTATGAACTGGCCAAACAAAGCCGTAACGGAGAAGAAAGATTCACGGTATTAAACAATCCTGAAAAATATAACACCGACAAAATAAAGATCAAAAGCGGGGTAAACATCTATAAAGCGATCAAAGACGCGACCAAATGTGATACTTTCGTATTCGACTGGGATGCGAACTTTACCATTGGATTCTTGTTATCCGTTAAATAAGATCCGCAAACCAATAAAAAAAGAGGGGTTCATCAAGGATGAGCCCCTCTTTTTTTTATTATTTCAATCCACTGACATTTACTTGTTGCAAAAATAAACCGATCGGTCTTATATTTGTGTGGTAGTTATAAAAGCAATGAAAATCACGTTGCTCTTTTTTTACCTAAAAATAGACCAATTGGTCTATTACATAATATAAGTACAACATTGAAAGATAAACAAGAACATTAAACATCAAATAAAATGGACATTACCAATAACACCATCCTGATCACTGGCGGAAGCGCAGGCATCGGATTTGAAATCGCTAAAGCTTTTACTGCTGCAGGTAATCAGGTGATCATCACCGGCAGAGATCAGAAAAGACTTGATGAAGCTCTACTTCAGCTTCCCGGAGCAATCGGATTTAAGGGCGACATCAGCAATGAACAGGATACTGAAGCATTGGTATCTACTTTACTAAAAGACTTCCCAACGCTCAACATCGTTGTGAACAATGCCGGACAGGCCTATAAATACGACATTGCAGCATCAGCTAATGCGTTCGGCAAAGCTCAGGATGAAATGCTGACCAATTACCTGGCTGTTGTCCGTCTGAATGAAAAACTATTGCCACAACTCAAAACACAAAACTCAGCAGCCATCGTTAATGTAACTTCCATCGTTGCCCTTGTTCCCGGTCAGCTGACCACTTATTCAGCCTCAAAAGCAGCCTTACATTCCTACAGCCAGAGCCTAAGAATTGCGCTGGAAAGAAGCAGCGGACAGGTAAAGGTTTTTGAGCTGATGCCACCATTGGTGAACACCAGCTTTAGCGCCATCATCAATGGTCATAATGGAATTCCTGCATCAGAAGTCGCCTCAGACCTGATCACAGCGCTTCAGGACGACAAATATGAGATTCATGTGGGCAATACCAAATACGTTTATGAGCTATCGCTAAGTGCCCCTCAGGAAGCCTTAACACTCATGAACCCGGTTGAGTAAAGCTTTTTTATAATATTTCATCAATCATTCCGAATGCTTTGGCCTCCGGAGCGGTCATCCAGTAATCACGGCTGGCCGCTTCATTGATACTTTCATACTCCTGCCCGCTATGAGTTGCAATGACGTGATACAGCTCTTTCTGAATTTTAAGGATCTCCCTCACACTGATGTCCATATCGGCCGCGGTTCCCTGTGTTCCACCGGAAGCCTGATGGATCATCACCCTGGAATGTTTTAAAGCAGAGCGTTTTCCCGCAGCACCTGCACACAACAAGACCGCACCAAAAGAAAGCGCAATACCAGTACAGATCGTTGCTACATCAGGCGAAATGAGCTGCATGGTATCATAAATTCCCAGTCCGGCATAGACTGCCCCTCCCGGACAATTGACATACAACTGAATGTCTTTCTCTGCATCCACAGATTGCAGGAAAAGCAGCTGAGCCTGGACTACATTCGCATTCCTGTCGTCAACCGGTTCACCCATAAAAATAATCCGGTCCATCATCAGCCTGGAGAATACATCCATCTGGGCAACATTTAACTGTCGCTCTTCTGTGATATAAGGAGTCATCGCCATTGGCCGCATAGCAGTCGATGCTCTGGAAATATAACTTTCCATATAGTTACTATTGATCCGGTGATGTTTCACCGCATATTGAAAAAATTCATTCTTGTTCATATATAATGTTTTAAAGGATTAAATTTCAGGCATGGCGATGCCCATCCCCTGTTTGGGGAAATGATTAAAGGTTTACAAAAAAATCGGGGTTATTTGCGGAAGAGTCTCAGCATCTTCTGCCGGAAAGACCGGTGTTCAGGAGCACTGAACAACAAGTCATGGACTTTTGCAATCTCTGATCTCAACTGTTGCCGCCCATATTGCTGAATCATATTATAAGTTCTTTTCTGCCAGTAAACGCGCTCCTTCAGTTCTGGTTGCAGAATCATTCTGGCTTCAAATAAAACCTGATCTGCGGGTTCCCCATCGGGGCTTAAGTAATTCTCAATTACGCGCAGTTCATTCCAGGACGTCTTCATACTTCAGGGATTTTTCTTTTACGGTTTCTTTAACTTTTTCCAGGCATTTAAACTTCTGGACGGTGGCTGAACGGGAACCTGAAAAGCCAAAGCGCGAGGCGATTTCCTTCATGTCCATCCGTTCATAATAAAATGCACTGAGCAGCTCCATACATTTCTGTCCGGCGGTCTGCAACAATCTCATTAGCCTGGGTGCAGAGATTTCTTCATACCCCGCATCACTCAGGTCCAGGCCCTCTTCAAATCCGGCTCCGAACTGGTCCAGGGGAACCTGATAGCTGCTTTCTTTGTAGCGCTTATTCCAAAGGTGTCTGGCGATTCCAAACAGGTATGATTTCTCGCTGTACTTCAGGACCACCTCTGTACGTTCTACCTTTTCATAATAAATAATCAGGGCGTCCTGAAACAAGTCTTTCGCTTCTTCAAAGGAGCCACCCATCCTGCTGATGTGCTTGGCAACCAAAGGAAAAGCATTCTGATACAGCGAGATCAGCCGTTGTTGAGGATCAACCTTTTGTTCTTCTATAAGGGGTCTTGTCGTCATAGCTATGAAGCATTTTATAGTATGTGACTTTTTTCAATCAGATATCACCTAAATTTCGTGATTATTTTATTATTAATTTTATTTATCCCCGGTTCTGAATGTTAAACATTAGCCATGAATGGCTTCTTTATTTCCATAACTCTGAATCAGTTCACCTTCAAAATCCAGCCATTCTTTCCATCTTTTATCTACATCAACATCAATTGTATACTTGCGCGCAAAGTTTAAAAAGGTGGTATAATGTCCTGCTTCTGAAACCATGAGGTCATGATAAAATTTGGCCAGTTCAGGATCTTTGATGTTCTGTGAAAGCACTCTAAAACGCTCGCAGCTTCTGGCTTCAATCATTGCTGCAAATAAAAGGCGGTCAATAAAGGCATTATTTCTGCTGCCATCCCGGCGACTGAATTTCACCAGACGTCCCACATAATCGTCTTTACGTTCACGGCCAAGGGTATAGCCTCTTTTATTGATGATCTCTATCACCATCTGGAAATGCTGCATTTCTTCAATTGCAATGGCGGTAAGTTCCTCTACCAGATCCATGTGTTCAGAATTATTGGTGATCAGCGTAATTGCATTGGTCGCGGCTTTCTGCTCGCACCAGGCATGATCCGTTAAGATTTCCTCCAGATTTGATTCCGCAATATTCGCCCAACGAGGGTCTGTCAATAATTTTAATCCTAGCATGGTATAAATAAATTCTTCTTTCCAAAATTAGGAATAATCATAGTCTTTGCATTAAAAACATCTATTTTGCATCAATTTTACAGAAATGAACAAAAAGTGCATATTGATCATTGGATTGGTTTGGCCGGAACCGACCTCCTCAGCGGCGGGTACAAGGATGATTCAGCTGGTTCAGCTCTTTCTTTCCGAAGGCTATGAGGTGATTTTTGCCTGTGCGGCTGCAAAGTCGGAGTTCAGTTTTAATTTAAAAGATCTCGGCGTATCCGAACGTGGAATTACCCTGAATGATGCTGGTTTCAACTTGTTTTTGAAAGAGATCAATCCTGGAATTGTCCTGTTCGACCGTTACATTATGGAAGAGCAATATGGCTGGAGGGTCCGGGAAGAATGCCCGGATGCGATGAGCATACTGGATACCGAAGACCTTCACTGCTTACGTAATGCCAGACAACAAGTGCTCAAAAGCGGACAGGCATTTCAAACAGCAGACCTCTTTACCGATATGGCCAAGCGGGAAATTGCTTCGATACTCAGGTGTGACCTGTCATTGATCATTTCTGAAGTAGAAATGAAAATCTTAACCGAACAATTTCATCTCGATCCTTCCCTGATTTATTATTTACCTTTTCTGGAAGAAGAGCTCAGCAGAGAAACCATCCGAAACTGGAGAACTTTTGAGGAACGGGAAGGATTTGTTTTCATTGGCAATTTCTTACATGAACCCAACTGGCATACCCTGCAAATCTTAAAAACAAAAGTCTGGCCGGTATTGAGGAAAAAAATCCCCGGGGCCATGCTTCATATTTATGGTGCATACAGCACACAGAAGGTGATGCAATTGCACAATGAAAAGGAGGGCTTTTATGTTCATGGGCGTGCGGAAGATGCACGGGAAAGCATCGCCAGTCATAAAGTATTACTGGCACCGATACAATTTGGGGCGGGGGTTAAAGGGAAGTTGATCGATGCCATGCAGGTGGGCACACCTTCGGTTACGACAAGCATTGGTGCCGAAGCCATGAGCGGAGAGCTCAGATGGAATGGAGAAATCACTGATGATCTGGCACTTTTCGCAGATCATGCAGCACTTTTATATCAGGACGAAACAAGATGGGAAGCAGCAGGGCAAAATGGAGCCACCATTATCAACGAGCGTTATGGAAAGTCAAAGTTTAGTAGTTCATTGATCAGTATTCTGGAGCGTTTGGCTACCGGGCTCAACAGACACCGCAGTCAGAATTTCTATGGACAGATTTTACAATATCAGACCTTGAACAGCACAAAGTATATGTCATTATGGATTGAGGAGAAAAAAAAAACCCTTAATTTATAAAGGGCCTTTACGTACTAATTTTTTATAATCCTCGAGCAGAGCAATGTACTTTTCCATCCAATAGTAAACAGAATCCGGAGGATTAAGCCGATGATCCACATTTAAAACCATCAGATCATCTTTACCCGCGAGTTGTCTGAACTCTTCTTCAAAATCATTCGA
Source organism: Pedobacter caeni (assembly GCF_900129215.1). Taxonomy (GTDB): domain Bacteria; phylum Bacteroidota; class Bacteroidia; order Sphingobacteriales; family Sphingobacteriaceae; genus Pedobacter; species Pedobacter caeni. The sequence goes on from NZ_FQUQ01000004.1 coordinate 217,448, forward strand.
AAAGTCATAATTTATTACTTTACCTATCTCACAAATGACATCAGTATGCAGTTTTTTTTGCCGGAACCAGTTATACAAGGTCCGTCTATTGATATGCAAACGTCTCGATAGTTCGCTAATGTTCACATTCTTCCGCCGAACGGCAAGTTCAACGATTTCACCAGCATTGAGTTCCATAATTTTTGTAATTATTATATCATAAAACAATTTTTAGGTTAACAACAGGGATGTTTAAACTAAAAGCACAGAAGTGATCTAAGAGGATTCGAGCGCAGATTTGATTCCAGGTTGAGCGAGTAATAACAACAGAACATTAACTTGTCAAAACATTTGACATAAACACATAAAATTGAGGAATCTTACAATCAAATATATTTTAAAAAAAAGAACTGCAGGAACCTACTCATGCTCAAAAAGCTATTATTCATTGCCAAATCCTCAACAAGAGGTCACAAAAATGATCATCCCTCCTACTTCGCCCACATCATCATACCATGGATTTACGGTACTTTTCAATAAATTGCCCTCAATATTAAAATCATAATCTCCGGCAAGCGAGCTCATTTCTCCTTCTAAAGCCCTTCTTTTTAAAAGTGCTGAATCGGAAACATTCTCCAGGAAAAGGTCAAAGAAATTCTTACCAATCAGATCAATTCCTGATAAATTACAGATACTTAACAATTCTTTACAAGCCAGCAGATAATTCATATTCTTATCCAGCATGGCAACTGGCAAAGGAATTTTAGAAGTCAGCATATGGTGATTTTCCGTCACGTCATTGCCGACGCAGTTCTTCCAGCTTTCCTCAGTTTTACTCCGCAAATACCGGTTATAGCAAAGGGTATAATTTGCCGGATTTGAAAAGCCCAGCATAAATGCCATTTCCTTCTTACTGCAACCTGTATTTCGAATATGTTCTTCAGCAAATTCCATTTGCAGCTTTCTGAAGTAGAGATATGGGCTGGTCTGGAACGCAGTTTTAAAATCCCGCATCAGCTTAGAAACAGAAATATGGTGCAATGCCGCCAGATTCTCGACGGGAGGAAATCCCGAAAGGATAACCGTCCTTAGATATTCAGCGATTTGAATACTTTTATTATTACTCCCCATGATGTAGTATGTTATTTTTTGTCAGCACACGGTTGGACATGAAAAGGCTGATTAGCCATAGTTCATGAATAATTCTTGATTAAAATTGACCTTAAAAACACACCGGTTAAGATCCAACATCAAAATCGTGAAAAGAAATTACTGACAAAAGGTATTCTTCCTGAAGAACAGGCTTATTACTGATAAGATCGCGACCTGAGATTTCACTCAAATAAAGCCGCAAATTGATTCCAAAAGCCCCTAAAGCTCCTGAATATCCATTAAAAAATGCCCCCATTTTTAACTAATATTTATTTGGTTTCTTTACCATGTTTTAAGTGATGGATACACTTTTTTTAAAACCTCAGGGAATAACCAGAGTTAAGATAACAAAAAAATTACAATTACACATTTATACACTGATAGTTTACATTAGTACTTACATAGTCAGGAATAATTTCCTGCATTTTCCTGACGATTTGCCGGTCATCATTCAGCTGGATCAAAACCAGAAGTTCGTTAATGACTTGTGCAATATACTCGTAAGGATAATCGATGACCGCCGATATCTTGATCTTTTCATGATATGTCGGAATCACTGTTTCAGTTTTATTTAACAACTCTTCATATAATTTCTCTCCTGGTCTAAGTCCAATAAACCGAATTTTTATATCCGAATAAGGCAAAAATCCAGCTAGTTTTATCATGTTTATCGCCAAATTCAAAATTTTAATTGGTTTACCCATATCGAAAACAAAAATTTCCCCTCCATTTCCCATAACAGATGCTTCCAACACCAGTTGTACCGCTTCAGGAATCGTCATAAAATACCGGGTCACATCCGGATCTGTCACCGTAACCGGTCCTCCCATTTCTATCTGGGCCCGGAATCGAGGAACAACTGACCCATTTGACCCCAAAACATTCCCAAACCTGGTGGTAATGAACCTGGTTTTAAACAAGCGTTCCCGCTCATAATTCTGCAGGGATTGAATGTACATTTCTGCAATTCTCTTTGAAGCCCCCATCACATTCGTTGGCTTAACGGCTTTATCTGTAGAAATCATAATGAATTTTTCAACCTGATATTCCACAGCAAGATCTGCCAGGTTTTTCGTTCCCATTACATTGGTCAGAATCGCTTCCGAAGGATTATGCTCCATCATAGGTACATGTTTCAGCGCTGCCGCATGAAAAATGATCTCCGGCCTGCAGGTATCAAACATGTTTTTCAGCCGGCCATAATTCTGGATATTTATGATCATAAATTTACAGGTACTATCGGGGAAATTATCTTCAATTTCCAACTGCATTTCGTGAAGCGGACTCTCTGCCTGGTCACATAAAATCAGCAGGTCCGGATTGCATTTTAAAACCTGACGAATAATTTCAGAACCAATAGATCCCGCAGCTCCGGTAACCAGAACTCTTTTGCCGCAAAGCCCTGCGATAATATGTTCACAATCCATATGAATAGGCTCCCGTTGCAACAGATCCTCGATCTTCAGATCCGGAAGCTGACTGAGCTTTAACCTTCCTTTTAACCAGTGGTTGGAAGCGGGAACAGAAATCACCCTTATCCCACATTCCATACATTTTTCTATCGCCTGTTTCCTCCCTTCAATATCCTTGCAATCCTCCATTACAATCATTTTCTCTACACCATGTTTTTTCTTTAGTCCGGAAATGGCAGAGGATCCATACACTTTTTTTTGCTCCAGGTGTTTATGCATCCTGTCCGGATGATCATCCACAAAACCAAGCAGCTCAAAATTCTTTTCGCTGGCTGCATCAAGACCGTGCTTAATCAACAGGGAAGCCCGGTCGGCTCCATAGATCAACAAAACTTCTTTAGTCACCAGCTGAAGGTCTTTCAGGTAATGAAAGAGTTGCTTAACGATGATTCTAAGGGCAATAAGAAGAGAGGCAGAAATGAAAAAATTGATGATCAGCATCGAAAGAAACCACTGGCTATCAAAACCGAATTGAGGTTTTGCAAATGAATAAATCATCAGCACCAATAAACCACTCGTCAGGAGTTCCGCTTTAAATACCCGAAAAATATCTTCAATACTGGAATATCTGATCATGCCGGTATGAATCTTCATCGAGACAAAGACCAGGATAGAAATCAGATGATATAAAACCAGATATAACAGTACATCACGGTTAAATACAGCCTGATAGTCGCCCTGCTCCAAAATAATCAGGGATACCACAAAGGAAAACCCTACGATAAACTGGTCAATTAACAGAATAATCCACCTGGAATATACCTTTTCGCAAAATAGAATCTTTTTCATCAGTTTTGTTTGTTAGTGGTAATGAATTTACCTTACACTTTATGTGCGCATAAACGATAGAGCGGAAAAAAATCCACCCCGTTTTGAGGCCCCACTTCCTGCTGAAGTAATAAAGAGGCATAAATCTGCGGATCGGCTACAAAGCGCCAACTTTGATAATTTAAGGTCAGACTGGAAAAATTTGTCTTCCAGAGGAACAAAGAATCCTCCTTAAAACCTAATCCACCGCCCAGATTATAATATTTTACGCCTAATTCACGCGCACGGATTGTGATCTCTTCGGTTAATAATTTTGCAGGGGAATCAGCCAGATAATCGGTTTTGGTCCCTAATAAATGTGCCTGCATAATTCCATTGGTATGGACTACAATCGCTCCGCAAACCGGATAATCATCCTTGTCATAGACAAAGTATAACCTGGCATCAAATTCATCCGTATGAAGCAATATCTTAAAATAGTTTTCATCAAAATAATACGTTTCTAAAGCATCAACACGCAGCATGGTTAGGGTATATATCGAGACAAATTCTTTGATGTCTTCATCCGTACCTGCTTCATTCACATAATACCCTTTCTCCCTGAGCTTCCTGATCTTTCTCAGTACACCACCATGATAATTCAGCCGTTGCTCTTCAATAGATAGTCCTAGGTCAAAGACCACGATCTTTCCATTATCGACCAGGCCTCCGAAATGTGCCATCAATCCGGACTGACCCAGAAAAGGATTTAACCTGGAAAATACAGTAACCACCTGCTCTTCTCTTAGAAAATCTAAAAAACAACGCTTAAAACGCCTGATAAAACCGGCACTTAAATCCTCAAATTCCTGATTTGACAACGGCCCGCTATATCCATAAACAGAGCTCATGTCATAATAAGAGGAATCCGGGATGCTCCTTTTCATCAATGGGATAGCAACAAAATCCTGGCCCTCCTCATATACAAACATGAGCGCTTTTCCACCGCTGTTATCCAATGAATGATACGTCCAGGAATGGTAAAAATCATATCTTAAGGCTCTTTTCATCAAGCTTCTCCATTTGTTTTCTTCTGCCAGGGTGATACTGTATTTATGAGCTCCTGCGGTAGTTTTAACCTCCTTCCGGCAGCATTCCATTTCAATGAACCGGCCATTACGCCCGGTTTCTGCAAAACCATTTTTTTTGTAAATATGGATCGCTCCCAAATTCTCACAATCCACATCCAGCTTCACTGTGTTTAACCCAAGACTATTAAAGGCATAATCCAGAATTAGTGTACTTGCCTCAGTTCCAATTCCCTTCCCCCAACATTCCGGATCTCCAAGGAAAAGATGAAACTCGGCCGTTCCACCTGCAATATTGATCAGCTGAACATTCCCTACGTACTTTTCTGATGCCTTCAGACAAATTGCGAATCTTTTCTGATCCTTCCGCAGCAGGACTTCAGTTAACCATTTGGTTTCTATCTCCGGTGTAACAGGTTCCAATGGCCTGAAAGGGGTAAATTTCCAGATCTCCGGATTATTGCGCCATTGGAACGAGGTCATAGCATCAGCTATAACCAGAGGTCTTAAAAAGATGGATGATTTCATAACGAAGTTTTTAATATGTTTAACATACGCTTCATATCCGCATGGGTATAACGGTGGTCTATGGGTAAAGCGATCAGGTGACTCGTGAGGTAATGTTCATACATCATTTTGGTGGTCCATTCCAGAACATTCGGCCAATATGAAGCAACATATATGCGTTTATCCAGTAATTTTTTTTTCAGGCTCAGAGAAGAAGTCAACAGCGGATATACCATTGGTCCATTGATCACTGAGGCATCAAAACGATAATCATTATGGGCTTCCAGAAAATCATGGAGATACATAAAATTGGAATTCCTCCTGTATCTGCAGGTTTTGTAATCTATGCCCGACAAAATTTTCTGAGATAATGCGGACATCCTTCTTACGGGATTATTCGACAGCTGAACATTGTTATTGATAAAATCTTCGTACCCCGTTTCTATGCCCAGGTCAATGCTTTTGATCAGATGAGAAAACCGTTCAAAAGAAACATCCTGTTCCAGCTTCAACCTCTGCGGACTATTGATTTGGAGATAGGCCCCATCCGGAACACCAAAAAATTTCCGGCAGGAATAGAAAGTATCTATTCCTTCCTGTGGCGCAGAAAAAAAAGCCTGGGAATTATCTATAATCAGATTTTGAAAGAGCCGGCTCAGCCGGACTACCGTTTCCTGTTTCAAACCAAAATAATTGGTATACAGTAAACATTCATCAGGCCCAACCTCAAAATCCAGAACCGGATCCATCTGCTCATCTATGGTATAGTACTGAAAGGCAATCCCCAGCCTTTTCAGGGGCTCCAGCATGACTTCACAGGTATAATAAGGGACATGAACCAACCTGTACCGATTTACCCTTAAAAGGTATTCGAACGCATTTCTGCCGGTATTTAATTTTAGCAGAGAAGGATAAAACTCCTCCCCTCTGGATAGTTGCAACTCCAAATATCCTCCAAGTGATCTCATATGATCTGATTTGATTTGTGATTTACTCCTGACCTCTCTGATACATCCGCTTATGAACTGGTTGATAGTATTCCTCAAAATCAGCAGGAACCCTTGAATTGTAACCAATTACTTGTTTCAGATCTTCAGTCAGGCTTTCTCCAAAAGCATAGCCCAGAAACCTTGGGTAATCCATCTGCTGCTTCATAAAGGGTTTGGTAAAGGCCATTGTCAGTGCCCTTCTGGGTTCATCTGTATTGTTTTTTCCTGCTGCATGCCATAAATTGGCATCGAACAAAATGATGCTCCCTTTCTTCGCGAGGGCCCGGTCTGCATGCGCATAAAAATAATCCGCTTCTGGTTTTTCATCCTGCTGATGTGAGCCCGAAAGAAAATAGGTCGCTCCGTTTTCCAGGGTAAAATCATCCAGAATCACCATCATCTGAATCATCAGTTTAAAAGAACCGGTAAACGTCCGGATATCTCTGTGAACATTCTGGACGTAAGCCTGACTATTTTTCAAATTGATCACTGCTCCTAAAGAGTTGAGGATATACTGACCGTTCAGAAAGTGTCTGATCTGCGGATCTCCGTATTTCTGTTCCAGGAATTTCAAAGAAAACAGTTCCTTTTCTACCAGATGATGAAGTGTACCATCCATACTTTCGGCAATTCCGTTATTCAGCTGTATCTTCCTCCTGTATTCGTAAGCCGGCTGAAGCGATTGCTTAATGTCCTCCACAAACTGAGGATCCAAAGCATTTTCATAAACAATCCAGCCGTATTTCCAGATCACTTCATCAAACAGGCCCAGATCATTCAGCGCATAATCTAATCTATTTTCCATCAGAATATATTTGTTTTTATCGATTTACAATGATTGACAAGCTCAGTTTACCGCTGATGAAGCGATCATATCCAGCCGGACAAATACTTACTGTCTGTAAGCCGGAAAGAAAGCAGAATCAGGATTGATTCCCGCTCCTCGCAGAAGTACGAGCTCCTGGTACACCTGCTGGTCATTGATGTAACACCAGATCCGGTCGCTGACCTGTAAATCTGAAAAATGACGTTTGAACATGAACAGCGAATCTTCTTTTCCTCCTACACCACCACCGAGATGAAAGATCTTTTTCCCCAGTCGCCGGCCAATCATACTGATCTCGTCGGTAAGTAATTTGCTGGGAGATTGCTTAAGATACTTTTCGGATGTCGCAGATAAATGGTTCCTCACCACATGCTCAGAAATGAGGACCAGTGCGCCACAGATCAGCTCCGTACCATCATAAATCAAAACCAACCGGTTCTCAAATTCCTCCTGATTCAGGAGGCCGGTAAAATAGGCTTCATCAAAGTAATAACTCTGATGCGCATTCAGGCGGTCCATATTTTTATGGTACATTTCCGTAAACAGGCTGATGTCTTCCCGGCTGTGGGTATCTTTGATCGTATAATTGCTTTCCCGGAGTTTCTTTACCTGTCTTTTTAACCGCTTCTCATATCTCGACCTTTGTTCTTCAACAGAGATTGATAGATCCATATAAATGGTACTTCCATTCGGAAAAATCCCTCCGATATTTTCAAGCACATATTGTTGATTTAAAAAGGGATACAATCGGGTGAAGGCACTGACAAAACGTTCTTCCGTCAAAAACCGGCAAAATTCATCTTTAAAATGCTTTAAGGAGTTTTCCGTAATTCCGGCAAAATCAAGATCCGACACCGGCCCTGCATAACCATAAACGGAAGTCAGGTCATAAAATGAAGAATTGGCAATACTTCTTTTAATCATGGGGAAGGCGATAAAAAAACCAGCTTCTTCATACACAAAAAGAAGGGGCTCTCCCAGCTTATTCAACGAATGGTAATACCAGGTATGGTAAACTTCATAATCGCGGGAACGCCTGATATAAACATCCCACTGCTCCTTTTCCCGGACAATAAAACTTTGGTATAGCATACATTTTCATCAGTTAGTATGTTCCCTCAAGAACACGGATCATGGTTTCATTTACCTTATTGACATCAAACTTTTCAGTCGCATATTTCCTCCCATTGGCGCCAAAGCGGGCAATATCGTCGGTATGTCTGATGTAATATTCCATTTTGGAAGCCAGTTGCCTGGCATCTTTCACCGGAACCAGAAATCCGTTTGCTTTCCTCAGCAGCGGATTAATCGTTTCCCGGCAGCCTACAGAGTTGCAGGTAATCAATGCCCGGCCCATCGCCATTCCCTCCAGGAGGCACCTTGGGACCCCTTCCCCATAATAGGAAGGCAGCACCACAACTGAGGATTGCCTGATGTAAGGCCGTACATCCTCCAGTAAACCCAGGTATTGAATCGTGCCATCAGACCTGATCTTTGCGTACAAATCATCGCTTATCGCGTCAATATTGTCATCGTAAGGCCCGATCAGTTTAAATTCAACCTCTGGAAACTTCGCTTTAATGAGTTTTGCAGCCTCATAATACTCCTTAATTCCTTTTGCATTGATGAGGCGGGCAATCATTAAAAAACTGATTTGCTGTACATTTGGCGGAGAGTATTCATAGCTGGATAAATCCACACCTGAACCGTTAACCACCGCAAATTTGTTCCTTTTTGTGAGGACATGTTCCCGGATCAGCAGCTCATAATCGTCCTGGTTCTGAAAGATGATGTGTAACCTCTTACTGGCCCTCAAACTAAGCTTAAGCAATATTCTTGTTATTTTTTGCACCCAGGTTCTGGGGCCTGTATCCAGAAAATTATAGCCCAGTCCGGTTAACATTGGCGTGATGCGCTGCACCCGGCAATACTTCGCCACAAAAGAACCGTAGATGACAGGTTTAAACGTGTAAGGAAAGAATACATCTGGTTTAACCGCTCTGATGACCTTGTGCAAAGCAACAAGGTATTTCAAATCTGAACCAATGGAAACATTACTTGGGTTGAGTTCATTCTCGTATATTTTCACGCCCATTTCCTTTAGCCGCATGCTGATGGATTCCTGGTCGATCTTTGGGCTGAACACCATTACCTCATGTTTTTCTATCAATGCCTCCATCAATTTTCCTCTGAAATCCAGCAAAGAGCGTGGAGAATCACAGGAGATCAATATTTTCTTCCTATCCATTACCATCTTCCTATATTTTATGAGTATCATCAGTTTAAGAGCGGCAAAAACTTACGGGTATATATTTAAGGGGCGACCCGATAAAGATTTATCAGATCACCCCTTCAATATTAAAATCACCGTTTCCGGATTAGAAACGATTAAAAAAATTAGCGTGCCAATGTTGCCCCTGCTCCGGCAGATACCACTGCAGGAACATTTGCCGCAGCGATCAATACAGATTTGTATTCATAAGCTGGTGTCCATGTAGATGAAGCCGTAGAGATTCTATTGGCCTTACTATTGGCATAAATATTGGTTTCAGCTCCACTTACATAACCAGGTTTGGCATTGTATTCCGTAAAAATAGGAATCGCCTGGTTTTCAAAATAGTTATTATCAGTCCTGACTGTAGCCCCCATCGTTACCCCGATTCCATAACCACTGCCATTTTGCAGGTAATTATTAAAAACGTGGATATAGCCGAACCTGGTACTTGGCTGACGTTCAGAAACATTATAAAAATAATTGTTGTTTACTGTTACACGAAGGTGACCGATATCATCGGTATTTTCATCACCAAAACCGATCAGCATCGGAATATGACTGTCGTGCAGCCTGTTCCAGGATAGCGTCACATAATCTGCTCTTTTACCTACATCCAGCAATCCATCATAATAATCCCATCCATGGGTCCTGTCGGACGACAAATCACAGTGGTCAATCCAGATGTGATGCGCTCCTTCTTTAATGATGATGTTAGAATAAGTCACCACATTTCTGATGGTCATGTTCTGAACAATCACATTGTTGCTGCCATAGATCATCAGACCTACACCTTCCATACTGGATCCGGCTAATCCCTGAATGGTTTTATTGGATTTTACATTCAGGTATCCCGTACCTGTAATTTTTCCGGATACCAGGATGATGAGTGCTGAACTGGATTCCACTGCATTTTTTAAAGCAGATAAACTCGTTACGGTAACCGTTTGTCCACCAAGACCACCGGTAGTTTTACCATCCACCGATGCAAAGCCAATGGCTGCAGTACCGGAACCCGGTTTTTCCGGATTGGTTATTGGAGGTGTTACCGGAGGAGTAATTGCCGAATTGCCACTCCCATCAAGACTATAGGTATAAGTTCTTCCATTACTCCTTGGGTCTGTGTTATCTGAAGCCGAGAAGTACAAGCCTCCTGACCAATGACTAAAAAGGCCTTTTCCTTTATCTCTGATATCCGCATGCATCGCATGAGCCGGACCAAGTGCTTTTCCGTTTTCAAATACCTGAAGCGTAGAAACTGAAGGACTATTTCCGGAATCACTTGTTCCGGGAATGTTGATCACTTTGTAAGAAAACCCACCATCACTTACTGCTGAACCAACGTTTATGGTTTTTATTCCGGTAATGATGCTTCCGTTACCGCGGGCAGCTTCAGTGAGGTCTGATTGGTTCTCAAAGGGTACCACATCCGAGCCTTTTTTACATTTACTAAAAGTTAATACAACCAGCAGTAGCAGAAGGCTCATGGGTAGTCGATTTGTTAAGTTGTTTTTTCTTTCCATTTGTTATTTTTAAAAGTACACAATGGTAACGCGGAAAAGCACCACCTTATACGTTTTAAAAATTATGGAAAAGCACTGATTTTCAGTAAAGAAAGCCTCAAAAACAGACCTTTATAAAAAAGCCCGTTTGCAGGATTTTAGTTTTACTAATCAGATATCTACAATTAAAAAGCAGAATATTCTGCAAATTAATCAAATGAAAATCAAGGTTAGAAGAAAAAGAAAGTGATTAATATACTTTCTGCCAGAAAATTTAATATTTATTGTAAAAAAATCAGATTAATTTATTTTACCGGATAAACCGACAATAATCCTCCGGTACATTGGGCGTTAAACTGTAATTTTTTCGTCATAAAACCCAATCGAAATTCCTAAGCGGCTAAAAACTGTGTCAAAAATTTGAAAATATCAATCTTTATTTGTATACTTTTATAAGATTTTTCACTGATATCCTGCCGGCTCCAGCTGCTCTTGTATGTTTCCTGTTACCCTGTAAAAATCTTTATACCAGTTTACGAAATTCCGTACTCCTTCTGCGACAGATATCCGGGGCTGATAACCCATCATTTTTTTCATATGTGAAATGTCTGCCCAGGTTTTAACCACATCTCCGTTCTGCATAGGCAGGTAATGTTTCTGAGCAATGGTCCCCAGGTTTTTCTCAATCTCTCCAATGAATTCCATCAGGTCTACAGACTGCCCCCTACCTATATTAAAGACACGGTATGGAACTTTCGAACTGGCAGGATCTGGTTTACATTCGTTCCATTCCGGATTACTTTCTGCAGGATGATCGATCACCCGGACGATGCCATCAACAATGTCATCAATATAGGTGAAATCGCGTTTCATCATGCCATTGTTGAAGACTTCTATGCTTTTATTTTCCAGGATGGCCTTTGTAAAGAGGAACAGGGCCATATCCGGCCTTCCCCAGGGGCCATACACGGTAAAAAATCTTAGTCCTGTAGTTGGGAGCTGGAACAAATGACTATAAGCATGGGCCATCAACTCATTGCTTTTTTTCGATGCGGCGTACAGGGATACCGGATGATCAGCATGTTGATTTGGAGAAAAAGGCATGGCTTTATTCAATCCATAAACACTGGAAGAACTGGCATACACCAGGTGTTTGGTATGGTGTGTCCTGCAACATTCCAGAATGTTTAAAAACCCGGTAATATTTGATTCCAGGTATGCTCTTGGATTGGTCAGGCTATACCTCACCCCCGCCTGTGCTGCCAGATTGCATACCGCATCAAAATGACAATTTTTAAATACTTTTTTCAACTTCCCATGATCAGTGATGTCGAGCTTAACAAAATGATAATTGAAATATTTATTGCTCCTCAATTCTTTCCCATACTCCAGATCTGTCCTCATGATGCCCATTTCCTCCAGTCTTCTGTACTTGAGATCAACATCATAGTAGTCATTAATATTGTCTATTCCGATCACTTCATCACCTCTTTCCAACAGGTATTTTGCAAGGTGAAATCCAATAAAACCGGCTGTACCGGTAACTAATACTTTCATAACGATGGCTTTAAATTTTAGATTAAGAAAATCAGAATTACAGGCTTTTATGCCATACTTCCAGACTGAATACACAAAAGAGGATTTTAGCTCTTCTTTCATCAGAAATGCTGATCCGTCTGGCAATCAGCTGCTCAATGAATTCTTTTCTGATAATTTTAGGATACAAAGCATCTCCTGCAAACAGGTAGTGCTGCATCACTTCCCAAAGTTCATGGTCTACCCATTTTTGCAATGGGATTTCGAATCCTCTTTTCGGCTGATGGATCAATGCTTCCGGAAGGTATCTCTTTCCCAGATCCCTCAGGATCTGTTTGGTTTGAATATTCCTGATCTTAAAATGATCAGGTAATCCGGGAGCAAAATCCAGCACTTCTTTTGCCAGAAAAGGACTGCGCCCTTCGATTGAATGTGCCATGGTAGCGATGTCCATTTTTGGGAGCAGCCGGCTAAACAACATGGATTCAAAATCCATTAGTAACAGCTTTTTCAATGGAGATATCGCATAGCTGTTGTAGCGTTCCAGATCTGAAGTAATGGCCAGCATGGTTGGTTTTTGGATAAAGACGTCCTCAAACCCGACAAACAAATCTGAAGAAGCCGAACAATAAATTTTCACCAGATCGGTATAGCTCGCAAATTTCAACAACCGGTAGCAATACGTATAAAGGCTTTGCTTCTGATTGGCAACCGGCAGGATTTTAGCCAGAATACCGGAGCTGATTTTTGTAAACTGATTGGGGTTAAAAAAATCGATGTGCTTAAAAGGGACATATCTTCTGTAACCTCCAAACAACTCATCTGCCCCATCCCCGTTTAACACCACAGTAATGTATTTCTTAGCTTCCCTCGCTACATAATAACTCGGGATGGCTGAATTGTCTGAGTTTGGCTCCCCATGATTTGAAATGATCTTCTCTATGTCGTTTGACAGGTCAGAGAAATCAATCTCAACAACCGTATGGTCGGTATCATACTTTCTTGCCACTTTTTCCGCAAGCAGGGATTCGTCAAATGAACCTGCCACTTTCACCGTAAATGTTTTCAAACGGGATTGCTGCTGGGCAGCCATTGCAGTGACAATCCCACTGTCTATTCCCCCACTTAAAAATGAGCCCACGTCCAGGTCTGCACTCTCTATTCTGCGCTTCACCGCCCGGTTTAAATGCTGGTCCAATTGCATCAACGCATCCTCATATGGCAACTGACGGTCATTGCGGTAAGCCTCCTCTATTTTAAACCAGCAAATATCCTGTGCCTGTCCAGGCAGGGTATCTATCACTACATAATGCCCGTTTTCCAGTTCATTCACCAAATGGTAAGGTGTGGCTTTCCGGTAATGATGACCGAGATAAAGGTAATCCGCAAGTGCCGCATAATTAATTTCGGGCTTGCAAACCTGCTGAAGTATATTCAGCTCCGAGGAAAAAACAAAACTTTCTCCTTTTTGATAAATATACAAGGGCTTTTTTCCTGCCCTGTCCCTTGCCAGGTATAACCTGAGGTTCAGCGTGTCATATAGTGCGAAGGCAAACATGCCGTCAAATTCTTCCAGCATCTTCATCCCGATCCGTTCAAACAACATCAGAATCGTGAGTGTGTCGGAATTTGAAACCGCCTCCAGCCGGTATTTCTTCCGCAATTCCATATGATTGTAAATCTCCCCGTTGAAAACAATGACCAGACCATTGTACTTCATGGGCTGCTGACCGGAAGTACTTAAATCCTGAATGGCCAGTCTGGTATGGTAAAGGTTTACAGAACGGGAATTAAAGCAACCCTGCTCATCAGGCCCCCTGTGAAGCAAGCCAGCAAAAACCTGTTCTTCCGATACTGCGTATTCGTAATTTAATGTTCCAAAGATTCCACACATGGTGATCAGATTTACCGTTTTTCAAGCAAAACATTTTCAATTAGCCCTTTCCACTGCCTCATCACCCCCGTTTCAGAGAATTGTTGTGCGATGTATTCCCTGCCTGCCTGGCCGAGCGCTTTCTGCTCTGCCAATACCGTGTCCATTATCTTTGAAAGCCGGTCGGCCAGCTCATACTCATTCTGTTTTTCAAAGAGGAAGCCACATTTAACCGCAGTCAGGATCTCGTTATTTCCATCAATATCGGTAACCACCACAGGTAAGGCATAAGCCATCGCTTCCAGAACGGCATTGGGCATTCCCTCCGAAAAAGAGGAGAGCACAAAAGCGTCCGACCGACGCAGATAAGCCGCCGCTTCAGGTTGAAAACCGATGAGGTTTACCTTTTGCTGAATATTTAATTCTTCGATCATCTGGTATGGCCAGGTTGCCCCGGCCAATTCTCCCAAAATGTCCACACTAAAGTTCCGGCCTCTGATCAGTGCGATCGCTTTAAACAAAGTCGGATAATCTTTATTCCACCTGAAATGTCCTACACAGATCCATTTGAACACATCATTTTTTTTGACAATATCCGAAGGCATGACCGGAATCCTGATGCCATTATGAATCACGATACCTTTCTTTAATCCAGGATTCCGGCGTTCAAAATTAGTTCTGGAAGCCACAGAATTATAAACCACAGCGTCATCTAAGCCATTACTCCATTTAAATGGCATACGCCATTTGCCTGGTAATACGGAAATCCTGATACTGGAGATCAGTTTAAATTTCAATCTCATCTTCAGGAAACGGGCAAAAATAATGGCGATAAACATAAAGGCGATCATCACCTGAGGCTTAAATTTTTTCACATGGCCATAGAGGCTCCGAAGGTTGGATATAAAGTGTGCGGGCCAGCTCTTCAAAAAGAGAACTTCCAGTCCGGATTTTTCAAGAACCTCCTTAAACTCATCTACAGGTTTAAGCGAAATGATCAATACCTGATCTCCTTCTGATTTCAGAAAAAGTGCCAGTTTCAGCAATTGAGTTTCCGCTCCCCCTTTACTCATGGAGGGGGTCAGTAAAATGACCCGCTTAGACCATTTCATAAAAGGGCGGGCGATAGGTAAGCTCTTACTTGCTTCTGCTTAATCCGGAAAACCACATCCACATATTTTGAATCCCATGAATTAAAAAGACTGAAATGTTGTTTATAAAAGGCATATGCTTTTTTCCTGACTTCCATTTTAGGGTTAGGCTGATAAAACGGACTCACCTCCAGATAAATAGGCTCTGTACTCAGGTCATCATCCTGCCAGGTAATGTCAAAAGCACCAGTGGTCAGTTCCAGGGAATAGAAAGTATCTATAATATGCTGCCGCCATTGTTCCGGAAAAAAGTCGAAATCAACCTCGCTGCCATGACTTGTGGAAGTCGGCTTCCATTCTTTCTCCTTATTGATTCTCCAGTAATGAAGCACAATTTCCCCATTCACCAGGATTACCCTCAGGTCTCGCCTCATATTGATCAGTTCCTGGGCAATGATGTGTCTGTTCATTCTCATAAAATTTTCATCAGCCATCAGTCTGGCCAGGTCACAAAAGTCAGCGATCTTGTATACTCCTTCAGAAGCGCAGGAATGTTCCGCCTTAATCAGATAAGGAAACTTTAGTTTTGCATTCAGGAGGTGCTTCATGGAATCGAAAATCCTTGTCCTTGGTTCGTGAACCCTAGCCATATAAAACCGCTGGTGCATATAGGTTTTATTTTCCCAGAATATGGTTTCACACTGCCTCGGAAACACCTCATTTCCCTGAATCTCCAACTGTCTGGTGATGTGCAGCAGGATATTGGTATAATCATCAAAGCCATAAATATTGTATCCGCTATTGATGGAAAAGAAGATTTTATGGCCATGATATCTGCCGATCTTTTTACCTGTTACTATCCTGAACTGCTTATTTTCTGCTACCAGAGCGCCAATCGTAGCCATGTCCCAGATAAAAGTATCGGTTCCAAAATACAGAAGAGCAGGCCTGGGAATCCAAAGTATAATTTCACTTTTAGAATGGTAAAGTTTCCAGCACCTGATCCAGTTAATGCTGATGATAATCCTGAAAATTCTGGAAAACCTTTTGAGTATTCTGGTGAGTAATTTCATCTGTTTATTTTTTTTAGGTGTCGGATGAAGCCCTTAAACCCGATTGGGTTCACAATTTGAATTGATTAATTCGATTTCTTCCAGCCCTAAATAAGTAACAGGAAGGTCTTTTAGTTCGAGGATCATTTCATGGTACAACTTCAGCTCTCCATGCTCATGGTTATAGCTCAGGTCATCAATATAGACGACCGTAATTTCTCTGGAAACCAGTGTTTTGAGATAGTACATTTTATCCGCAGCCTTTGCGACCAGAATCAGGTCACAGCCCCCCAGTCCGCAAGACTCCAGCCATCGCTTTGTGACCTGATAGTTCAGGTAACTTCTGGCGGAAATAAAGATCACTTTTGCCATGGTCCGTTGATGGACAATCAACTTGCGCATACCCAGAAACACCGATAAAGATCGATACCTGTCTCTTTCATTACCGTATACCCTTCCACAAAGTGATGGCCAGGTATCCGCAAGTGTATTGTCTATATCCACGAGATAAACAGGGACCAGTGGGTCCAGGTCCCCAATGATCCTGTCAAATTTCAATTTAAAAACCCGGTTGAAAATCCCAAAATAGAGGTGTTTAAACAACCGTTTCATTGACCATGTCTAAAACAGAATTCATTTCCAGACAGGACTTCAGGCTTTCAATAATGTAGTTATTTTCCGATCTGGAACGCGATGCCAGCCTGATAAACTGACCTTCCAGACCAATCTTATCGTCACAGATCCTGATGTAAATGCCATAGGTAATCAATAGTTTGGCTACAAATTCCGAAGCCAGAATACCATTTGTCAGTTCGATGAGCACAAAATTTGCCATGCTCGGGTATACTTTAATGTAAGGAAGCTGACGGAGTTCTTTAATAAATTCCAGGGTTTCTATAATGTACCTTACCCTGAGGATGTCATACCTCATGGCAAAATCGCTTCTTGCATACAACCGGAAAAAGTATTCAGCAAGTCCATTAGAATTCCACAGGTAACCATTGCTCAGCAATGTTTGAACGTATTCTTTCTTCATAATCCCATAGCCAGCCCTTATTCCGGCCACACCAAAGTCTTTGGACATGCTTTTAATCACGATCAGATTGGGGTTATCCTCCACCAGATTGGCCATAGATACCAGTTGATAGTTCTTACTCTCATACGCAAAATGGATAAAGCTCTCATCGATGATGATATTTTTCACAAACCACAATTCGTCCAATATGCGCTGCACATCGGAAACCCGGGTGTACGCTCCGTTGGGATTGTTCGGGTTGATCAGCACGATGGTATCAGGCCGGTGAAATTTGACCTTTGCAATATAATTTGCAATATCTAAACTGTAATCCTCCTTTTTAGAAAGTTCATTGTATACCACTTCCACTCCTTCTTTTACGTATTCATAATAGGAAGAAAAAGTAGGGATATTGATCATGATCTTTTTCTCCGTAAAATTATGGATCACCGCCTGTATAATCTCAATCGCCCCATTTCCTATGAAAATATTTTTAGCGTTTATATCTAAAAAATCAGCAAGTATTTCGGCGATCACTCCATTTTGAGAAGGATAACATTCCAGCAGGTCCCTGATCTTTCCGGTCTCGAGTATCTCCTTATTGAAATATTCAATAAACAGGTCTGTAGCATAAGGATTGGATAAAAAACAGGCGTCAATTTTAATCTCCAGCTCAGGAAGTTTTTGCCTGAAGGTAAAAATACCAGGTGAATGTGATCCTGCTTCATTTTTTAAGATTTCTAGTTTTTCTACAACTATCAATTCTTCATCGGTAAATTTCATCATCTTGTTTCGGTATTGAATGGTTCAACAATAGAGTTCCCGAACTTTATGCTCCATTAGGTTCAGCGCAATGGCATACACTTTTAAGTGTTTGCATGCAGAAACACCAATGGCATATTTCTGTTCGTAATCTTTCTTCAGATTTATCTTTATCTCTTCCTTGTCGGGACTGGACAAGGCCTGTCTTAACGCTTCATAATAAGCCGCTGTACTGACATCCTCACTTAAAAAGCCAGTCACTCCGGTAACGATCATTTCTTTCATACCACCAATCGGTGTACAAACAGGAATACAACCTAGAGACATGGCCTCGATCAGAGAAATGGGCATTCCTTCCCAGGTGCTCGACAAGCAGAAGGCATCTGCGATACTCAGGTAGTCAGCTATGTTCTTCTTCCCTCCCAAAAACTCAATATTGACATCAGCATTCACCTGCTTTTTCAGCCTTTGGTACAAATTCCCATCTTTTACCTCTCCGATCATTAACAAACGGCAAGGCCTGATCATCGTTTCATTTATCTTTTTAACGACCTCAATTAAAAGCTTTTGATTCTTTTCCGGAGAGATCCGGCCAATATGAACGAGCAGAAAACCAGCATTTTCCCCTTTATATTTCTCTAAAAGTTGTGCTCTTTCTTCGGTCAGCATCAATGGCGGCCTCGCATTTTCAATCACCACATCATTCCTCAGCCGGTAGTATTCCCGGTAAGATTTACTGCAGTTCACAGATATGGTAACAGGGATGACCTTATTCCTTTTATAAAAAACTTTCCTGAACATTTTCAATATCCAGCCAGGGCATTCTGCCTCTGCAAGATTGTGTATGGTATGAAAAAAGACCGTATCATTTCTGTCCAGCCGGTACAACAGCAGGTACTCACTGCTATTCTGATGGCTATGCACCACATCCGGAGCCTGAATTTTAAGCCAGGCAGTGAGCCTCATCAGTACCGACCAGCTAAACCCGCTTTTCTTATCAAAAGAAACATAGGTTACCGCATCGCTGATCTCCTCCACAAAAGTGTCTTCTCTGGCATTTCCACAGAGAGAAACCAATATGATTTCATGTTCCTGTTTCCGGGCCATTTCATTGCAAAGGTCGATGACAAACCGCTCCGCGCCTCCCCTTGCCAGACTGCCTATCAGGTGTATGATCTTAGCCATATGCTTGTCCTTAAGTAACAGGTGTAACCAGTCGGCCTTCTTTTCTCTGCTGATACAGGTGAAGGATACTGAAATAGAGAAAAACAGTTGGCCCGTCTGCACTGATCAGCCATGGATTGTGCGAAAGCGCATTCACCGACACGCCAATAAAAGAGAAACAAAGACAGGCCAGCATGGCATTCTCCCGATCCCTCAAGCGACGGAAGACATACATCACCGCAGCACCAACCCTGTAATAAATTGCCGCCAGCAGCCCCAGCCCGAGGAAAGGGCCGAGATAAGTAAAAAATATCAGGTAAGCATTATGAGAGGTAATCCCGGAAGAAAATACATAATCCCGGTAAATGACATCCCCCCATTTTTTCCCGTAAAAGATCAGGCCATAGGGATATTCCGCATAAATCCTCAGGTTTTCTTCAGCCAGATTGGACCGGTCGTAAGCCGCATCATTATGGTTGTTCTTCACCAGAATATTATTGGTCATATCCAGGTTATCCTTTAGCACATAAGTGTATGCCAGTCCGCAGATCAACAACACCAATGCAATCGCCAGGACAGCCCTGAAACGATAATACAATACCAGAAACAAGAATACAGCCCCCACAAAACCCACAAAAACAGAACGTTGCATTCCCAAAAAAACAAACAACAGACAGGCAGCCAAAGCCATTCCCTTCACTGCCAAAGGTGTTTTAAACGTACAGGTACAAATGAATAAAAAAGGGATCAAAGCGGCCAGCTGATAACCATAAGCAAACTGACTGATAGAAATTCCCGCAGGGCTTTGTAAAATCTTATCACCCATAATCAATTCCCTCAGCGTATCCATTTCCCCATAAAAGTGATTGAGGACCATGACCACTGAGGAGATCACCAATAAGCCATAGAAGATCCATACTGAAGCATTGAACCTGCGCTCGTTATCTCCCACAAAATAGTTGAAATAAAAGGCACAGATCATGATGCACAGCATGTTGGCAGCAAAACTATTTGCCTCAGAAAGACCAATTACATAATAAATAAATGTGGCCAGACAAAGCAGGATCAGCTCCCTTGCATACCGGAATTTAACGGCTCCCTTTTCCCGGAATAGAAATACCAGGGGGAAGCAGAAGAGAAAAGGTGCAGGGATCCTGAAAAGATCAGTGAGAAATATCCCGAATGCCAATGTTGCCAGGTAAAACATCATGAGCATGGTCACAATTAATTTCATAGGAATCAGGTATTATTGATGCTGTGATTAAAAAAATCAATGAATTTATCTGCGTCATTTATGGCCTCATGATAACGTTGCTGGCCATTTTCAGCGATATGCCGGTAATAGGGATAATTGGTCACCATTTCGGTTAACTGACCTTCCAGGCCAGATAAATTCCAATGCACCGGAACATAGGTTTCATTGGCAATAAAGAGGTCTGGAAAAGTTTCTACATGGTTCATTACCGGTTTCACCAATACTGCTCCGGAAATGAAAGTTTCAAAATCACGGTAACAAATCTCCCCCCAGCCAAAAGGACTGACACTCAGTTTTGAAGCTTTGAGTTCTTTCCAGTACCTGGATTTACTGACATTGGCCCCCGTTGCCATTTGCAGGTTCATTTGCTCAAAAAGGTTAATCAGGTGGTTTCTTTGGTAAAAAACATCTTTTTGCCCGCTGCTGTCTTTATGGATCGTGCCGCGGTAAGCCAGATCGTATGGTCTTTGCTGATCCACATTGGTAAACCGGACAGGATACCATTCGTAACTCAGGTAATTGCTCAGCCGGCTCATTTTGTATCCGAAATACCGGTAATCATTGAAGCCGATATTCCATCCCAGCTTTACTTTATGAAGCTCCTCCGCCGGACAAGGTTCAAACCGTTTTCTTTGCTCCGGAGACAAACAGTTTAACCATACCCTGATGTCTTTGCTCCCCTCCTGATCGGTATAGTAATTTTTGTCCCGCAGCAGCTGTTTTTTAAGAAAGAAATCTACGTAAGGGATGACCGGAAAATCGTATGAACCCGTTGAATCGGCGGCATCAAACCAGATGAGCTGATCTACTGACCTTCTTAAGCTGAGCAGAAACCGAAACAGACTTTCCTCATTCCGGGCATTCCGCTTATTGATATTTTGCCAGCCATCGGCAAAATACCTGGAATGGATCATGACATAATCGGCATCAGATAAGCATTTATCCCGATGATCTACGTAAAACTCTACTTTCAGACCATGGTCCAGCAATTGCTTTTTCCATCGGTGAAAATGATGCGTCTCGCCATAATATTGCTTTGATGGCCAGTCCAGAATCTTTAAAATCTTCATTTCAAAAGGATGCTCTTAAGCGTATAAGAAATGATCTTACAATCAATCCAAAGGTTATGGTGATCGATATATTCCAGATTCTGACTGATTTTAGAGGGGATCACATTATGGATATAAAAGCTCTCCGGATCGTCAGCTGTAGCCAGCAAACTGCTTTCGTCAATATATTTAATCGAGGCCCAGTCTGTAATTCCTGGTTTTACGCTGAGCACCCGCTGTTGGCTGCTATCGTACATTTCCACATATTTGAGCACTTCCGGTCTTGGCCCCACAAAGCTCATCTCCCCTTTCAGAATATTCAGCAACTGAGGGAGTTCATCTACTTTATGTTTCCTCAACCAGCACCCTACCCTGGTAATCCTCGCATCATGATCACCGATAGTCAGCAGGCCCATTTTGTCTGCACCAGGACACATGGTCCTGAACTTAATCAATTGAAAACATTTCTGATTCAATCCTACCCTCGTCTGCCTGTAAAACACAGGTCCTTTATTTTCTCTTTTCAATAAAACAAACACCAGCAGAAATACCGGCGACAGGAAAAATAAGCCTGTCAGGGAGAAAAATATATCGAATATCCTTTTTGCATCCATGACCCAAAACCATTAAGATAAAACCTTTACTAATGTCTCTGTGCCTTTTACAAGCTGCACACATTCGATCACTGCATCCGTAATGTAATGGAGTTCAGCATCAGAAAGCTGAGGATAGATCGGCAATGAAACTTCATTTGCGAATTGCTTATAGCTATTGGGAAAATTTGCCATGGCATACCCCAGGCTTTTAAAATAGGTTAACATGGGCATAGGGATGAAATGGACGTTCACGTTAACCCCGCGGATCACCAGTTCATCAATCAGCTGATCCCGCTGTGCTTCGGTAATTCCCTTGATGCGCAATGGAAAAAGATGGTAGGAAGCCTCTCTTTTTTCATCCTGCATGACCGGCTCAATAAACCAGTCATGGGCCTTAAAGGCATCTCCATACCTTAAAGAAATGATTTTCCGAAGTGGCATTAAGGTGTTCACATATTGTTTGATCTGTGCAAGACCAATTGCCGCACAAATGTCCGGCATATTCATTTTGAAGCCTTTAAACAGGATGTCATATCTCCAGTTTGCCCCCTTCGATTTGGCAAAAGCATCTCTGTTCTGACCATTCATAGAGAACAGTTTCAGAAAGGTATATTCCTCCTGGTTATCAAATGGCTCCGGCAGGTTGAGACAAATACATCCGCCCTCTGCGGTAGTGATATTTTTCACGGCATGGAAAGAGAAGATCGTAATATCAGATTGCTGTGCTGCAGGTTTTCCATCGTAAATTGCACCGATGGAATGTGCCGCATCAGAAATCAGCAGGATCCTTCCCAGGCTGGTTTGTCTGGCTGTTTTAGGCACAAACTGTGTCCTGACCACCGGCTCCCGTACCAGTGCTTTCAACTCCTCATAGTGACAAGGTAAACCAGCAATATCTACAGCAATGATGGCTTTTGTTCTGGCACTGATTTTTCGTTTCACCATTTCCGGATCGATGGTGAAATCATCCAGAATGTCGACCATAACCGGTGTTGCCCCACAATGCAATACACATAAGGCAGTAGCGCAATAGGTATAGGCAGGCACAATTACCTCATCTCCGGGCCCAACACCAAACCAATTGAGCATCATAATGGCCCCTGAAGTCCATGAGTTGACACAAACCGCAGCCTTCAGGCCTGTCAGGTTCAGCAATTCGGATTCCAGTGCTTTAACTTTTGGGCCAGTGGTGATCCAGTTGGCACGGAGGGTATCCAATACTTCATCAATCACTGCCTGATCGATGAATGGCGGAGAAAATGGAATATTCATAATCTTAAAGTTTAGTTTGTTTTAACCGAGGATCAGTTCCTCCCATTTGTCGGAGATCACTTCCAGGGAATTGGTCTGACTGATCCCTCTGGCTTCATTTCCCAGTTTCTTTTTAAGGCTCAGGTCAAAAAGGACATTAAACATTGCCTTTCTAAGTGCGGTCACATTGCCATTTGGAATGAGCATCCCATTTATCCCATCTTCAATGATTTCTGCCGGCCCAAATTCACAATCCATTGCGATACAGGGGCATCCACTGCTCATTGCCTCAATCAGCGCATTGGGATAACCTTCATTTCTGGAAGGCAGGACAAACAACTCGGTCTGGTTATAGTAATCCTGGAGGTCGTCCTTAGCTCCTGCCAGAATAACCCTATCCTGTAGGTTCAATCTGTTGATCTGTGTTGTTAAATGCTCTTTTTCAACCCCCTGACCCACGATGATCAGGTCTATATTCTTAATTCTCAGCTCGCTGAATGCATCAATCAGCAGGTCAAAACCCTTTTCAAAGGACAGACGTCCAACACCCAGGATAAATTTTCGATGGTGTACAATCACATGTGTATCCGATTTAAAAACATAGACCGGATTTCTGATGATGCTGTAATTCTTGAGCCGGTTAAAGAGCCCATTGTTTTTCAGACAGGTTTCAATTCCTTTTGCCGGAACGACTACGGCTTTTGAGCCACTATAAATGAAATAAGACATCCACTTAAAGAAAAAATTAAAGCGGTTGATCGTATGATCGGGAGTTGTTCTTTCGGAAACAATGTAAGGGACGTTCAATAAACCACAGCTCAGTCCTGTCCAGAGATTGGCGCTGGTCATGAATGAAATCACACAATAGGGTTTTTCTTTCAGCAATACCCTTAACAGGCTAAGGTAGGTCAGCATCCCATAAATCAGCCTTCTGAAGAAGGTCTCTTTATATTTTCTTTTGAGCAAGGG
This sequence comes from Pedobacter caeni, assembly GCF_900129215.1. Classification (GTDB taxonomy): domain Bacteria; phylum Bacteroidota; class Bacteroidia; order Sphingobacteriales; family Sphingobacteriaceae; genus Pedobacter; species Pedobacter caeni. The sequence goes on from NZ_FQUQ01000004.1 coordinate 241,595, forward strand.
AACCACTCTGATTCCTTCTGCCAGAGGATAACCCTGTTCGGCATCGTTCATGCACACAATCACCACTTCGTATGATCTTGCACTGAAACTGTTGCTCAAGGTAGAGAGCACTCTTTCTGCCCCTCCTTTTTGCAAGGTATAAATCACAAAAACTAATTTTAATCCAGACATGGCGCAGGTATTATAATAAGTTCATAATTGTATTCATGGCATTGCTGATCTTCCAGTTTCTCAGGTCAAACAGAAAATACTGACGGATATAAATTTTGAGCAATTCCTTTTTCATCAATCCGGAATACTTGAAATTCTTTATGGTGAGGTTAAAATCACTGATCATTCTTCTCTTCCGGAGCCGGGAGTCGATCATGCTCCAGATCCCACCGGTATGCAGGCGGTAACAAGCCATTACATCCGGCATCACAAATATTTTTTTACCCGTATTGGCAAGTGCATAAAGCTTAAAAAGTGTATCGGTACCATACGTCTCGAAGTACCAGGGCTCCTGCCCCACTGCTTTTACCGCATCCAGGTTCCTGATCATAAGGCTGCAGATTCTCGTTTCTTCTCTTTTGCCAAGCAATACGTCCTGGTAATCAAATTCCATACTTACCGGTTGCGCTTTAATATAAACGATATCGTCATTTTCATTGATCACTTTGCTATGGTGACAACAGATGACATACCCGGGATTTGCTTCTAAAAAGTCGACTTGTTTTTGCAGTTTCCCTGCATCAATCCAGAAGTCGTCACCATCGCAGAGCGCGATATATTTCCCTCTTGCTTTCCTGATCACATCCACCTGGTTTCTGATGGCGCCAATATTGCTTTCATGAGCAATCAGCCTGATGAGTCCGGGATACCTGAGCGCATATTCCGCAATCACTGATTTAGTGGCATCCGTTGAGCAGTCTTCCCCAACCAGGATTTCGAATTCAAAATTGGTTTCCTGCATCAGGAAGCTTTCCAGTGCTCCGGCAATGTATTGTTCATGATTATAGGTGATGCAGCATACGCTCACCATGATTTCGGGGTTAGTACTCATTTTAAGAGGGTTAAATTTAGCAGATGGAACCAGGAGATCGAACTAGTGGGCAGTACCGTTTTGGGCGATGACCAGGGCTGGATGTAAGGCTTCAATCGGAGCAGCAGGGTTCAGTTTCTCTGCCTGAGCCGGCTGGCCATAATTCTGCACCCGGAGGATGATACGGGTGATCAGGTCCAGGTCACTCGAAGTAAGCGTATGGTAAAGTGGCAAACAAAGGATCCTGGAAGCTACAGACTCGCAAACAGGCATATAGGCCGGAGCAAGAAAAGGCAAACTGGATAACGAGGGATAGAAATATCTTCTGCAATAGATCTTTTCATTTTCTAATGCTTTCTGACAGCTTAACATCAGGTCGGCACTATCAAATAATACCGGAAAATAAGCGTAGTTATAATCCAGATCTCCATTGAGCTTCGGATATTTTGCTTTTAGGTTGCTCAGCGCCCTCCAATAATAAAAAGAAAGCAACCTTCTTTTGTCCAGAATCTCATCGACATGTTTAAGGTTACATAAGCCCATTGCGGCATGAAACTCACAGTTTTTGCCGTTTATACCCAACTCAGAGAATTCTTCCGGACCATTGAACCCAAAATTCCTCATGGAGGCCATCTTTTTTAAGAGGTCCGGACATTGGGTAAATACTGCCCCTCCCTCAATCGTATGAAAAAGCTTGGTGGCATGGAAACTCGTAGTGCTGATGTCTCCATACTCGAACACCGATTTGTTTTTATATTTCGTTCCGAAACAATGGGCAGCATCAAAAATCACTTTCAAAGAATGTAGATCTGCGATTTTCTGAATCGCATCAATATCACAAGGATTACCATATACATGAGTAGCAAGAATTGCAGAAGTTCTTGGGGTAATGGCCTGCTCTATTTTAGCAGGATCGATGTTAAAAGTCTCTTCATCGATATCCACAAACACAGGAGTACAACCTTCCCAGACAATGCTATTGCTCGTGGCCACAAAGGAAAAAGGTGTTGTAATGATCTCTCCTTTTAAGCCCAGTGCTTTAATCGCGATCTGCAATGCCATTGTGCCATTGGAGACAAAGAGCAAATGCTTCACATTCAGATAATTTTTCAGCTTCAGTTCCAGTTCATTAACTAATGGTCCGTTATTAGTGAGCCACTGGCGCTCCCAAATACTGCTCATGTAGGATTCAAATTCTTGAATTACCGGGAGAAAGGGTTTAGTTACAGGTATCATCTTTTTAGGATTAATTGTTTAAAATCATGAATTGCGGCAAGCCTGAAGAGGCTGCTTCCAGCGAGATAAACGATCAGAAAGAAGGAACCATCGATCAGGATTCTGCTGAGGTCAAATAGAGAAAGCGGCTTCAGGCAGTATAAATCGCCGAGGTAACATAACATCCCTGCAAGCAAGGAGTTGCCAATAATCGGAGCTGCATCTGCCATTTGCTCCGGGATGGGATAACTGATCATTTTACCACTGTAAAAAGAGTTGATATAATAGCCGATGAAATTGAAAATCAATTGAAAATAAAGCAGTCCATATATCCCAAATGGAATGGCACATAAAATCCCGACCACACAAATTCCCTTTTTAACGGATTCCAGTTTCAGGATCAGGTCGCTCCGCCCTTTTACTTTCAGGATGTTTAAATTATAGGCATGTAATGGATATAGGATGCCTGCGAAACAAAGGATTTGAAAGTAAGGTACTGCCGGCAGCCATTTGCTGCTGAGCAGGAAGTTGAACAATGGTTCTGCAACCACAGCGAGCAGGATCAGCACCGGGGTATTCCAGAAAAGCAGCTGCTGCATCAGTTTCTTGTAGACCCATTTCAATTTTTCATCGTCGTCTACAATTTTAGAAAACATGGGATAAGTTACCTTATTGATCACCGCCGAGATGTTGCTCACCGGCAGCTGGCTCACCGATTCTGCCCTTGAATAATAGCCCAGTTGCAGGGCAGAATAGTATTTACCAATAATTAACACATATACATTTTTGTACAGAATATCGAGTAATCCGGTAAGCGTCATTTTATATCCGAAATGGAAATGCCTTTTAAAACAGGCCGGATTAAACACTAAATCCGGTGTCCATCCGGAATAGATCCAATGCATGATCGTCGATAAAAAAGACTGAAACAAACCCATCCATACCAGACTCCAGACCCCTTCACCTTTTAAGGCCAGAAAAACACCTAACAGTCCGCCTGCCAATACGGAAGGAATCTGGATCAGCATCTGAATCCTGAATTTCATTTCCTTAATCAGCCTTGCATTCTGCACACTGAAAAAGGCATTCAGAATAAAATCCAGTGCATATATCCTTAAAATTAAGGTCAGCACATCCTGGTGGTAAAAAGCAGCAACCAGGGGTGCAATCAGGTATACCAAACCATAAATCAGGATACTTCCCAGCAGGTTAAAATAGAAAACGGTAGAATAATCATCCTGCGTCAGGTCTGCTGAGCGAATCAATGAAGAGGCCAGTCCGCCATCCAAAAGGGAGTTGCCTATGGCAATGAATATGGTCAGCATCGCGATCAGCCCGAATTCTGCGGGCATTAAAATCCTTGCCAGAATAATGGTCATACAGAAACTGATCAGCTGTACACTGAATTGCTGTGTAAACGTCCAGATCAATCCTGATAAGGTCTCTTTTTTTAAGCTCATGGTGATCTGTACTACTGCGAATGGCCCTTAGGCTATTTTTGTTTTTGTAAAACACTGGCGTATCCCTGTCCCTGAACCCTTAAATTCCTTAAAAAATGAAGTACCGGTTTTTCTAGAAACCTCGTCACCAGCCATGCTGCAGTGACGATCAGCACAATGGTGATCAAAATCAGAAGGTATTCATTATGGATGTAGTGCCCCATGGTCCGCATCCAGACAAAACCGATGTTCTGATGAAGGAGGTACAAGGGATAAGAGATGTACCCGAGAAATATAAATGGTCGCCAGGTTAATATTTTAAGTTGGTTGTAGACAAATAAATAAAACAGCAGAAAGATGAAAACAAACACATAAAAAAGGGTCATTCCCGGATGTTCCAAGACCGCTGCAAGGAAGCAGAAGCCGATGAGCAGGTGCTCATGCCAGTCTCCTTTCGCAAATTTGATCTGGTAAAAAAGAATCCCAGCCATGAAGAACATGCCATACTGAAGGTTCAGAAAATAAGCACCAAAGGGCAATTTAAATAAGCTGTTACCGATCATCAGGCTCAGCCAGACGACGGCAATGGTCCTGACTTTACTCAACCAGCCCAACTGGAACAGGAGCCCCATGCTGACATAAAAAAACAATTCAGGAATCAGCGACCAGTATACCCCATCTATATTTTTGATGTTGAACACGCCCTGAAACATCGTCAGGTTCATCAGGAATACCGATACCGGCTGACTTTCAATTTTGGGATCCTGAGCCAGCCCCAGGATAAGGAAAGTAAGGATCATACAGATCCAATAGGTCGGGTACAATCTTGAAAAACGTTTATAGGCAAAATCCCCGATGGTAGTTTTTCCCTGAAGGGACATAAAAATCACAAAGCCGCTAATGATAAAGAACAGCTCTACCCCGTACTGGCCGATATTCCAATCGTATTTCTGAGGGTAATCATGACCGAAATTCAATCTGAATTTAGCGGTATAATGAAACAGCACGACATTGATCGCCGCGATCCCCCTTAAGACATCCAGTTCTTTTAAGCGTACCATAAATTTATAATGGTGTGTTACAAGCGCATATTGACCAGTTTATCCGGCAATAAAGACTTTAAATCATAGACGATGGTTTGCGCGTTACACATGGCCGAAATGTCGATATCCCGAAATTTACGGTGTGCTACGGCGAGGATGATGGCATCATATTTCCTGGTTTTCGATTCTCCATTCTGACAAATCACCCCATATTCACGTTCCACCTGAACCGGATCGGCCCATGGATCATGGATCACCACCTGTATGTTGTATTCCCGGAGTCTTCTTACAATGTCTATGACTTTGGTATTTCTAACATCAGGGCAGTTCTCTTTAAAGGTAAAGCCAAGGATCAGCACTTTACAATCCACCATTTTTCTGGAAGCCACCATGCGTTTCACCAGCTCATCGGCGATGTAAATCCCCATGCGGTCGTTGATCCGTCTTCCGGCCAGGATGATCTCCGGATAATAGCCTTGTTCCTGAGCTTTTTGCGCCAGATAATAAGGGTCTACACCAATGCAATGCCCGCCAACCAGGCCGGGTTGAAATTTCATAAAATTCCATTTCGTTCCTGCAGCCCTCAGTACTTCGCTGGTATCGATGCCAAGTTTATTGAAAATCATGGCCAGTTCATTTACGAAAGCAATATTGATGTCGCGTTGTGCATTCTCAATTACCTTGGCCGCTTCGGCAACTTTTATCGAAGATGCTTTATAGGTTCCGGCTAAAATCACCGAGCCATACAAGTTGTTGATCATCTCGGCTGAAGCAGGTGTAGAACCGGAAGTGATCTTTAAAATATGCGTTACCGTATGCTCCTTATCCCCTGGATTGATCCGTTCCGGCGAATAACCAACAAAAAAATCAGTATTGAACTTTAATCCGGATACCTTTTCCAGGACCGGAACACATTCCTCTTCGGTAGCCCCCGGATAAACGGTAGATTCATAGATCACCGTATCGTTTTTCTTCAAAACGCGGCCTATTGTTTTGCTGGCTTTCAAAAGTGGCGTCATATCCGGGCGGTTGTTTTTATCTACCGGCGTAGGAACCGTAACGATATACACATTACATTTCCTCAGCATTTCCAGTTCATTGGTACAAAACAAGCCTGTTAAGGTGCTGCAATCGTTCGTGATGATTTTCATCAGGTCGCTACCCTCAATTTCCAGCGTATGATCGTAGCCCATTTTCAGGTCGGCAATCCGCTCTACATTTGAATCGAAGCCAAATACTTTATATTTTCCGGCGAAGGCTACGGCCAGTGGTAAACCTACATATCCGAGCCCTACGATTCCAATTTTCAGCCCTTTAAGCACTTGAGTTGCCATTGTATATCAATTAATGAGTTCGAGATCTCCGATGTTTACATTCGTGAGCAGCACACAGTTGAGGCTGTCAATGACCACGACTACACTTTTTTGTCTGAGTTTAATGATCTGCCCTTGTTTATGGTTCATCAGCCCTTCTTTGATCATCACCCGATCGCCGACCTCCATCTGCTGAAGGTCCACCACTTCTACATCGGGAAAGGCCTCCATACATTTCTTGATCCCATCGATGACCGTTTCTCTTACCTGTGCAGGTCTTCCCATGTAATACACAAAATTCATTACCCCTAAGGTGACCCTTACTTTGAGTTCTTCCCTTGGGTCGATACACACAAATACATAAGAGTTGAATAGCGGCAATTCCACTTCTTTCATTCTATCCGCCCATTTATGTTTCACTCTTTTCAGGGGGCAGTAACTGATGATCCCCTGTAGTTTAAGCAATTCATCAACTTTCTTCTCCCATCTTGGACGGGTATAGATGACAAACCATTTTTTAGGTGCATTGACCCTGAGTGCGGATAGACTTTCCATAATTTTATGTTGAGAAATGTTAATAGACTGAGGGCTTTATACGGCTTCGCCTCCTCACTTACATGATGTTTGCTGTCTTTAAGAAATTTACCGTATCCCCCTTATTATTTTTTGAATCTACCGGAGCTGATTCCCGGCCTGTCACTATATCAAACGCACATTTTAACCTTATTTTCTATTTAAGCAGAGTAAGCATATCTGCCATATCTGTAGGCATTTTTATTTCCCTTGCCTGCATCATTAAAGACGATCATTGGATTTTTAAGCCGGCCGTTTTCACATATTTCTTCAAATATGGCCAGGTCTTCCTTATGGGTATAGTTGTACCTTACCAGGTAAATACTGGAATCGGCAAACTCAGCGATGGTAAAGGCATCTGCAACATGCCCTACGGGCGAAGTATCTACAATCACATAGTCAAATCGCTCTCTCAGCTCCGTAAACAGTGTTTTCAATTTAGCATTCATTAAGATTTCTGAAGGACTATCCGAGATTGCACCACATCCGATCACAAACAGATGCTCAGATCCGGGTGCTTTGATCAGGATGTCATCGACACCCATACTTTCGGATTTCAGGTAATCAGACAAACCTGTTTTGCTCTGCAGGTCCATGTTGTTTAACAAGTCGGGTTTGCGAAGATCAAACTCCAGGATCACCACCTTTTTGTCAATTAAAGACAGCGTAATGCCCAGGTTAATGCTAAAGAAGGTCTTTCCTTCACCTTTGGAGGTAGAAGTCACCAGCAACACTTTATTGCGCAGGTTCATGTCCATAAAATGAAGGTTAGAGCGGATGTACCTGAAGAGCTCGGAAATGGTATTGCTTTGATTCCGATGAACCACAATAGATTCCCCAATGGCTTTATGGCTCAGCTCACCCAGAATTTTTCCGTTCATGGCGATGTATTCCACATCATAAATATCTTTCACTTTATTGTTCAGTTTATCTTTCAGGTAGAGGACTGAAAATGGAATCGTTAAACCTGCCATCATGCTGAGCATATAAATCAATTGTACTTTCGGCTTGGCCGGAATAGGGTTATATGCAGGCCTGTCAATGAGCTTGGAAGTAGGAATCGTAGCCGATAAGGAGAGTTCTGTTTCTTCTCTTTTCTGGAGCAGGTATTGATAAAGCGTCGTTTTCACTCCTTGCTCCCGGCTTCTTTCCAGAAGGCCGCGCTCCATTACCGGAACATGATTTAACCGGCTCTCAAACTGAGAAGTTTTGCTGCTCAGTTTGTTTCTTTCCAGGGTAAGCCCTCTTCTGATCATCGTCAGGTTTTCCAGTAAGCTTCCTTTGAGGCCAGTCAGCTGCTCTGTCAGACTCACCACCAGCGGATTGTTTACACTGTTGTTCCGCAGCAGTCTTTCTCTTTCAATCTGCAGATTATTGTATTTATCAGTCAGGTTTTGCAGGGTAGGATCTTTCAATCCCAGTGTAGTGGGTACCAGTTCAAATGTCCCGTTTCCACCTCTCAGGTAACTAATGAGCGACTGTACAAGGCTTAGCTGAACCTCACTCGAGGCCAGTTGCTCATTGTAATTCCCCGACGATTGCAGGTTCATCTGTGCATCAGCACTCAGTTCTGTAATTCTGTTATCCCTTTTGTAATTCTCTACATCCTGCTCTACTCCGGACAAGTTTTTTGTGAGAAATTTCAATTTGCCATCAATGAACTTAATGGTGTTTAGCGCCATGATGTTCTTATTGTTGACATTTTCCAGATTGTACCTGGAGATCAGCGCATTCAGGATGTCTATTCCACGTTGTGGTATAGCATCCAATAAACTGAGCACCACGGTATTTGCATCTTTAATCACTGGCAAAACGGTTAATCCCGCAGTGCTGTAGGCTTGTGCCAGTTGTCCCAGGTCGACAAATCTGATCTGAATTTCCTGATCAGACACCTTAAACGCCGGGCCTTTCCTAACGGTTATGTTAAACTGAGGACGGGCAATGGCATAGCCAAAGTTGTAAATGGTTCGTTTCCCATTCTCATTTAAAATAAACTGACGGTCGTTGATGATGGTCAGGCTAAGTTTCTGAAGGTAAGCCTGATCATTATTTTTATTCAGGAACACATTTACCGGTAAGGTATTTCCATATAACTCCCGTTTTTTGAGCGGCAATTCATAAAAATAACTGACATCCATTTTCAGGTCTTTCAATACACCCTGAATCAAATCCCGGGAGCGCATCACTTCCATTTCATCAATAACAGTTTTAGAACTCCTGAACATATTCAGGTCACTAAAAGCTGTTCCCTTCAACAATCCATCTCCCTTTGTATCATCCTGAACCAGCAGGGTGCTGCTGACTTTGTACTTTGACACGGTAGTTTGCAGGTAGAGCCAGGCGGCTCCGAGACTTAATACCAGCGCAAGGACAAAGAAATACCAATGTTTAATATATTTCATCCCCTCTGCGATAATGCCGGGATTATTGATCGGATTTTGTTTGTTGTAAGGCATGACATTAGATTTTAGAAATGAAAACGTATTATTTTAAAACCGTAGCGGCCAATACAGCCACTGCAGAAATGGCTGCGACCACTAAAGGCATCAACCTGTTACTGTTGCTGACCTCTACCGATTTCGCCTTATCAGGCTCTACATAAATCACATCGTTTTGTTTCAGATAGAAATAGGGAGAGCTCAATACATTCTGACTGTTCAGGTTGATGCGTTCCATGATGCGTTTTCCATCCACTTCTCTGATCAGCAAAACATTTTCCCTTTTTCCGTAAGGGGTCATGTCGCCGGCCAGGCCTAAGGCTTCCAGCAGATTGATCTTTTCGTTGGTCACGGTAAAGGTGGAAGGGTGGTTTACTTCTCCGATCACTGTAACCCGGAAGTTCATGAATTTGATGTTTACAATGGCATTTTTCACATACCTGCTCAGTTGAGATTCCAGTAAAGTCTGGGTCTGACTAATCGTAAGCCCCTGTACCGGAACCAGGCCAAGCACCGGGAATTTAATGCTCCCCACTTCACTCACCCTGTACCCTTCCCTTTCGTATACTCCATTTACGGTAGGATTGCCTGGCATGGAAGCAAATAACACATTCGACTCCGGGCTAGTGCTGTTTACCGTGATCGACAGGACATCATTTTGCAGGATGGTGGGTTCTCCGTTATTCAAAATCTTCGAATAACGTTCAGTTTTAGAATCCAGATCACTGAAATAGACTAAATTTCTTTGTCTCGAACAGCTACTTAATGTTATTACCATTAAGTAACACACTACTAGTTTTAGATTCATAAAATACAATTTAAATTAAACACAGTATTTGTTTGATTAAATACTACAACATGAATTTACTAACTAATTGTAGCCCGTTAATGCGGTTCTCCCCAATTGTGAAGCAGCTTGTAGAACTTTCTCAGCTCGTTATACACATGTGAGAAATTTTTTATACACCTTGGTATAAATATTGATGAGTTTGAAATAAAACGTTATGAATAAAATCGTACTATCCTGCCTGTTGGTCTTCTTTACATTTCAATGCATTGCACAGAAAGATGGCGGAATGAAATCCTTGTTATCAAAAGGCGCAGTGCTCGCTCTGCCTGTCCCGGTAAAGAAAATTACTGAGGTACTTAAAGTTAAGCCCACCATGAGAAATGATGAAATCTATGGTGACGAGTATACCTGGAAAAGTCCCGGCGGACTTTTGTTTACCGCTTTAGTAGGGGAAGATAAAACGGCGCATTCTGTTTTCCTCGAGGCAACAAAAAAACAGGTGTTAAGCGGTTTACCTTATGACCTGATCCTGAATGGCAGTACACTGAAAGACTGTGAAACTAAATTCAAAGCCAATATTCTGGAAAAGCAAAAGCTCAATCCTGTTGACAATCCGGGAGAAACAACCAGCTTTATATTAAAGATAAAAAATGGGCAATACTATATCCATCTCGCATTTGATGCAAAGCTAAAACTGGAACAAATTACCATTTCGACCGCTAATCTTGACGCTGCCGGATAGTATTTTTTCCCATCGTTAACACCGGTTAGTACATTTGGAGACTAGCCGGGTTTACCAGGCATATACTTTAGTTTTTCTGCGAGCACCTTATACTCCTTTTCCAGCGTTCTAAAAGCCTTGTTGTCAATAGAAGCAGTTAGCCTCAATTCCATCATCCTGAAATATTCTGCTGAAACCTGGTCAAACCGTTTTTTTAACACCACATACTTTTCCTTTTCTTTCTGCACTTCAGGGCTGTCTGTCTCTCCATTGAGGTTTCCAAGATATACACTATTGGAAATTTGTTTCCCATCCGCTGATTTAAAGCAGATATAGACTTCCAGTTGCTGCTTCAGTCTTTCCTCATCCAGGGGAATAAAATGCGTTCCTGCATCCCTGCGACAAGCATTCAGATGGTCACCTGACTCTGCATCCACCGGATGGTGAACCAAAATCATCGCCATATCATTTACCTGTCCGCCTCTGGTATCCCAGCTGATTTGCAGACCGGTACCGGTTTTTACCATTTTCAGGTTTTCAGCAACTTTAAGCCTGCCATAACTCAGCACTACTTTACTGTAATCCACACTGATGTTAGGATACTCCCCCTTTAAGGCCTGTTTTTTATTGTAGGAAGTAGCCAGGTTGTGCTGATTTTTAAAGGTTCCTCTGGCTTCAATTTCAAAACTGGAATTGATAAAAGTGGTCATGTTACTTAAAAGCCTCATCGTGACCGCCATTGCCTGATAATTGGCCAGCTGTTTTTTACTGTGTTTGGTCCGTTTGGGGCCCAGGCTGCGTGTAACCACCCGTCCCTTTAAGACGTAGGAAACCAATTTTCCTACTTTTCCGATTAGTGGACCATGAGGTCCGTAAGGAGATAATGCCATAATAATTAGATTAAATGTTTTAACCTAATTTACCATAAATCCCATCTCCTAACAAGATGTGAACGGGGATTCTTTGAAATGTGATTTTAATGTGATCGATATGTGTTAACCTCCTTTTGAGCTTCCGGAAGATTTGGAATCACCGAATAAACGGGTCTGACAGGGGTATTGGCCTGGTAAAGGCCCTAGCGACTCCTGACAGGTCCCCAATGATTGCTCATAAGCAGGTTAACACATAAGGAACACATTGTTTCTACTCCCTGGAAACATTTAACAGACATGATGAAAGCACATAAAAAAAGCCTGCGCTTCATCTCAGGGAAAGCGCAGGCTTTGAAAAATATAAAATCAGTTTTTTTAAGCTTGTTGTTTTTTCTTTCTTTTCACCAGCAGATAACAGATGTATAAAAGCAGGATCCATCCCGGAATCAGTTCAACAGAGACTTTCATCCCTGTGATCCACATGATGGCTAAAATCCCGATCAGGAAAACCAGACAAATATAGTTTGATAGCGGATAAAGAAAAGACGGAAACTTGGTTTTGACCTGTTCTTCTCTTTTTCTTTGTCTGAATTTCAAATGGGTGATACTGATCATTAACCAATTGATCATCAACGAAGAAACCACCAGAGACATCAGGATTCCTAAGGCTTTTTCCGGAATGAGTTTATTAACGATGATACAGATTGCCGCAAAAATACTGGAAACCAGGATGGCCTTTATCGGTACATGGTTCTTATTCAGTTTCTTTAGAAAAGCAGGTGCATTTCCTTGTTCTGCCAGGCCAAAAAGCATGCGGCTATTGCTGTATACACAGCTGTTATACACCGATAATGCGGCTGTTAATACAATCAGGTTAAGCACATTGGCAATGATACTGGTAAAGTAAATGGTCTTTCCAAAAAGGTCAAACTGAAAGCCTTTTAAGCTTTCAAAGACCATTACAAAAGGACTGCTGTCTGTGGTAATGCTTTTCCATGGCGAGAGCGAGAACAGGATCACCAGGGCTCCTACATAAAAAATCAGGATTCGGTAGATCACCTGATTCGTTGCTTTAGGAATCGTTTTTTCAGGATTCTCCGCTTCGGCAGCTGTTATCCCGATTAATTCCAGTCCGCCGAAAGAAAACATAATCAGGGTAATGGCAGCAAACAAGCCTTCAAACCCTCCTTTTCCGTCGGAGCTAAACCATCCTTTTGCAAAGAAACCTCCGTCATTCCAAAGGTTTTGGATGCTCGCTTTTTCGCCACCGCTTCCGCTCAGCAGAAGATAAATACCGAAAACGATCATCGCAATAATTGCGACCACCTTGACGATGGAAAACCAGAATTCAACTTCCCCGTAAACTTTTACAGAGGTCAGGTTTAAGGCATTAATCGTCAGAAAAAAGAAAAGGCTGGAAGACCATAATGGGATCTCCGGCCACCAGAAATGCACATATATTCCAATGGCAGTAAGTTCCGACATGCTCACCAGGATATACAATACCCAGTAATTCCAACCGGAAGCAAAGCCTGCAAATGAGCCCCAGTATTTATAGGCAAAATGGCTAAAGCTTCCTGATACAGGTTCCTGTACCACCATTTCGCCCAACTGGCGCATGATAAAGAAGGCAATGATCCCTGCTAAAGTATATCCTAAAATCACAGAAGGCCCGGCAAGTACTGCTGCCGGCCCAATGCCTAAAAATAAGCCCGTTCCAATGGCACCGCCAAGGGCTATTAACTGAATATGTCTGTTCTGCAAACCCCTTACCAGTTTTTGCTCCTCAGGTTTTTGCTGTTCAGCTGTTTCGTCTGTTTGTTTCAATGTATGGTATTGATTTGATGGCAAAATGAGTATTTCAGCAAAAATGTAAACTTATATTCACTTCAGCGATTAAAAGCTTAAATAATTTATTGCTTTCTATAAATACCATTCAGGAAAATACTAAAACCGGATCAAAGGATCTCTGATCGGTAAACTTCCGGTCAGGCAGGAGGTAATCCTTTGCCAGATACACACATCTAGATATACAGACATAAAGATATCTAAATATAGAAATCTGGTCTGTTGTTATGGAAATCCTCTGCTCTGCGCATCCTGATCGTAGAATTATGGCAACACAACAATCGTAAAATCATGGAAGAGCAAATTAAAGATGCCCGTATGAAGTTCAAATGTGAGGAGAACTGGGACCAGATGGAAGTAACAGGTGATGCCCGTTTTTGCGGTGTTTGTCAAAAGAAAGTATACGACCTAAGCGATAAAAAAATGGCTTATTTCCTGCAGATCATGGAGGAGAACAACAACAATGTTTGCGGCAGGCTTCAGCCGGATCAGCTCGTAAAACCAGCACACCATGAGCCTTCTGTCTGGAAAAAATGGACCATGGCAGCCATGGTATTTATTGGTTTCGGGGCTGCTGCACAAAAAGCAGATGCACAGGGATTCCCGATGGGAAAAATAGCGCCTAGTGAAACGAAAAAACCGGAGCACATCAGAGAAGCTACTTTAGGAATTATCCTCGCACCCGAGCCGGCAGAAAATGCATCCTTAAGATCCCTGCACCAATACCTTGTTAAAAACTGTAAAGTTCCCGCTACGGCCAACGGCCGGCTGATCGCTTCGTTCAGCATTAACAAGAACGGTGTAATCAGCAATATCAGCCTTAGCGAGCAATTGCCTGCTCCGGTCCGTATGGAAGTGCTCAGGGTCATTAAAACTGCACCTAAATGGAAAGGTACAAACTACACGGCAGCTCCGCCCTATACCCTACACCTCGGCTTTAAAAAAGGGAAGATCATGCCTTATGGCAGTTAGCCGTTTTAATTTGCCCCTGCCCGCTCCGCTTCAGACTGAATTCCGTTCTTCCTGTCGCGCTTAAGGGAGGTTTTTCCAAAACGATAGCTGAAGGAAAAGATGAATTGCCGGGTATCATTTACGTTTTTGAAGCTCAGGTCTACGGAGCCCAAGCTTTTTACACAAAAGATAAAAAGTATGGTTTAATCCTATTGAACCGGGGAAAAATTGATATTTTAGCCTTTATCTTAAAAGATATTAAAATTACCTTTTCATATGTATATCGCTCTGCTATGTTTCCTTGCTTTTTTTGTGATCATGCTGATCATCAGCTATAACCGTCTGATCAAAAAGTTTAACCAGCTAAACAATGCTTTTTCGAGCTTAGACGTGATGTTAAAAAAGCGTTATGACTTGATTCCGAATCTGATTGAACTGGTCAGACAATACAGTAAACATGAAGAAAGCCTACTCCTGAAAATCGCCTCTTTACGTGCTACCGGCATGTCAGAAACACTTGAAATCGCAGAGAAAATGAATGTTGGCAAACAACTCAGTTCAACGGTAGCCGATATGATCCTGAACACGGAGGCCTATCCTGAACTCAAAGCAAATGAAAGCTTCCTGAGGTTACAGGCTACCTGGACGGAAAGCGAGGAGCAGATCGCAGCAGCGAGAAGAAACTACAACAATACGGTTACGATTTACAATGATGGCGTGATGATGTTTCCGGAAAGTATTTTTGCTTCCATTTTAAAGTACAAGCCGGTGGACCTTCTTGCGAACGTCGAAGAGGAAAGAGATAACATTAGTGCTAAAGCAATATTTAACCACTAATGGGGCTTAATTTGAATGAAACCCCGGACGAGCAGATCGTCTTACAGGATTTAGCGATCAAAAACAACAAGGAATTGCAGTCTGTTTTAAAGGAATTGGAAATTGAACGTAAACGACTCTACCTCCTCCAGATTCAGTGCACTCTTCTCCCCTTGCTAAGCCTGATTCTGATGGTAGCAGGCCCTTTTTTCCTGCCCTTTCCTTTTGCTTTTTACCTGCTGCCTTTTATCACCTTTTGCTATGGTTGCTCCTTGATTACTAAATTTAGTGAGGGTTTTACAGTCTTCAAAAAGGCGCATAAGGAAAAACTGATGATCCCTCTGTTAAAGGTCATAGATGAAAGTATTACCTTAAAACCCGAATCAGGGATTAGTAAAGGAGATTTTATTGATTCCATGCTTTATAGCATTTACCCTGATTACTACGGCAGCTCAGACTACGTCCAGGGAAAGATAGACAAAACAGAATTCTATTTTTCTGAAGTTGCTGCAGCGTATGACCTCGATCCCAAGCAAAAGAAGAAAGCTGCTGCACCCATTTTTAAAGGCATCGTTTTCCGTGCGGATTTCAATAAGAATTTTAAAGGGACCACAATTCTGAGCGCAGATCATTCCAGAAAACTTATTGTCCGCAATGGTCATTATCGCGGGGCAACAGGTGTTTATATCCCTACAGAAAAGATTGAAATGGAAAATACAGCATTCAATGAGCTGTTTAACATCAGGTCAACAGATGCGATTGAAGCACGTTACCTGCTTACTCCCCTGATGATGGAAAAGCTCGTTCAGCTTAACACAGGATCCGGTGGCACCATTGGTGTGGCCTTTACCAAAAACACCATCTATATCTCTTTCCCTATGTTTTTCTATTTTTTTGAACCTCAAATGAGTAAGAACCTGCTTGATCCCAAAACCCTTCACAGGGACCTGAGTGTGGTCAGGCTGATGTGCAATGTCATTAAAGAGCTGGGGTTGAATACCAGAATCTGGGGTAAAGAGTAAAGGGATTAAAAATACCGGAGAGAAAGAGAGACTATTTTAGTGCTAAAATTAAATTTAACAATTAATGAAACCAGATGTAAATGACAATTTTGAGCAGCAAGCAGTAACACAAAACTCAGCCATTAACAACAACATGGAACTGCAGGCACTTTTGCAGGAAATGGAAGTTAAACGTAAATCGCTTTATAAGAAACAAAACATCTCCAGTATTTGCATCTTTCTAACCTTAATTGTGATGGTGGCAGGTCCTTTTATATTGCCTCTTCCCTTTTACTTTTATGCTGTGCCATTTGTATTCTTTTGTTTTGGATGTAACCTGGTCAATCAAACTAAACCAGAACTTTTAGAGCTGAAGAATACGTACAAAGAAAAGATCCTCGTTCAGGCGATGAAAATCATTGACGACAGCATCATCTTCCAGCCTGATTCCGGAATCAGCAAGCGGGAATTTACAGCTTCATTATTGTTCGATATGGATCCTAATGTATACAGCACTGAAGATCTCATGATAGGAAAAATAGACAAAACGGAATTTTATCTTTCTGAAGTCAAAGCAGAATATAAAAGCAAACCGGGTAAGATTGAGTTCTCCACAGCTATTTTTAAAGGAGTCATTTTCCGGGCGGATTTCAATAAAAACTTTGAAGGGATTACCATTTTGAGTGCAGACCGGCTCAGGCTTAACATCAGCCCTTACGATAAAGTGATACCAGGTACACCGATCGAAATGGAAAATACAGCCTTCAATAAATTGTTTAACATCAGGACGACAAACGAAATTGAAGCCCGCTATTTGCTGAGCCCGCTCTTGATGGAGAAATTAATCGAACTCAATAAAAAATCCTCGGGAACTATTAGTGTAAGCTTCATCAACAACAGTATTTATATCGCCTTCCCACGCGTCAGACAGTTATTTGAAGTTCAAACACATAAAAGCTTCCTGAATGCTGAGGCGCTGGAAGAGGACCTATATGTGATCAGATTAATGTGTTTTGCAATTGAGGAGCTTCGGTTAAATACCAGAATCTGGGGTAAAAACTAAAAGAAATTAATGAAACTTGACTTGAATGACAGCTTTGAACAGCAAGCTATAGCACAGAACTTAGCCATTAAAAACGATGTGGCATTACAGTCGGTTCTGCAGGAAATGGAAGTTAAACGCAAACCGCTCTATCAGAAACAAAACATCGCTCTGACTAGTATTCTTTTAAGTGTTGTGGTGGTGGTGGCAGGTCCTTTTGTATTGCCCTTCCCCCCATTGTTCTACGT
This sequence comes from Pedobacter caeni, assembly GCF_900129215.1. Taxonomy (GTDB): domain Bacteria; phylum Bacteroidota; class Bacteroidia; order Sphingobacteriales; family Sphingobacteriaceae; genus Pedobacter; species Pedobacter caeni. The sequence goes on from NZ_FQUQ01000004.1 coordinate 258,926, forward strand.
TTTGCCATTTGTAGCCTTTTGTTTTGGATGTGCATTGTTCAGCCACACAAAGCCAATATTCTCAGAGCTGAGGAATACTTATAAGGAAAAGGTGATGATCCCTGTTCTGAGTATCATTGATGACAGTATCACCTTCCAACCTGATTCCGGAATAAGTCAGCGGGAATTTACGGCGTCATTGTTGTTCAATAAGGAGCCTGATGTATACAGCAGCGAGGATTTCATCCGGGGAAAGATAGACAAAACGGAGTTTTATCTCTCAGAAGTCAAAGCAGAAACCAATGACAAACAAGGGAAGAATAAATCCACAACAACTCTCTTTAAAGGCATTATTTTCCGGGCAGATTTCAATAAGAACTTTGAAGGAATCACCATATTGAGTGCAGACTTGTATAGGGTGAACATCGCTCAACCCCATAAAGTCATTCCAACTCTACGCATAGAAATGGAAAATACAGCTTTCAATAAACTGTTTAATATCAGAACAACAGATGAAATTGAAGCCAGATATCTGCTTAGTCCGCTCATGATGGAGAAATTAATAGAACTCAATGAAAAATCTCCCGCCCACATTGGCATGAGTTTCGTCAATAACAGCATTTATATCGCATTCCCTTACGTCCGCCAATTGTTTGAACCTCAGATGCACAAATCCTTTCTCGATGTTGACGCGCTGCAAGCAGACCTATATGTGATCAGACTAATGTGTCTTGCCATTAAGGAACTTAGGTTAAACCTTAGGATCTGGGGTAAAGATTGAGCTGTTTCCATTTCAGGAAACAGCTGATCCAATTAACAATAGTCTCTGATCCAGTTTAAGATGAGGACTTTTGCCTCTTCAATATGCTCAAATTTCTTTCCGAACATGTTGAATCCTTTTATCCCCCAGGCATGATCTCCCTGAGGGAATACCTGCAATGTGGCAGAAATACCATGTTGCTTCAGGGCTTCGTAGTACAGTGTACTATTGACAGGGGAAACAACCTTATCGTCATCGCTGACTAAAATTAAGGCAGGCGGCGTATTTGCGCGGACCTGCTTTTCGCAGGAATAACTTTCTATCACCGAAGAGGAAGCTGCTGCTCCCAACAGATTTTGAAAGGTATCTTTTTGTGTATGCTGTCCCATTGAAATTACAGGGTAGAATAACATGGAAAAATCCGGGCGGTTGCTGATGCCCTCTTCTTTGAACAAAGTAGCCGACAATGCAGCAAGGTGCCCTCCTGCTGAGAAACCAGCTATACCAATCCTGTTTTCTTTGATCCCTGATTCCGCAGCATGTTTCCGGATATACCGGATGGATTCCTGTACATCATCCAGCGGGATTTCTTTATTTCCGTTTGGCATTCTGTATTTCAATACGATCCCTGTAATGCCGATCGTATTCAGCCATTCTGCAAAATCATATCCCTGTGAAGTGATGGCCAATCCTGCATAAGCCCCACCAGGGCAGATGATGATGGCAGTTCCTGTATTTATAGCGGGATCAGGGGTATAGATGATCAGTTCTGTTTCGGTCACATTGGTCAGTTCCAGGATCGCTTCCTGATCTGAAATTTCATGGCCGGATAATCCACTGATGCTGGGTGGATTTCCATTCCAAAGGTTTAATCTTTTTATGGTGTTCATATCATTGTGTTTTTTATTCTTTTTTACGTAGTGCCGCTCTTACTTCCGGGGCGATTTTGGTTCCGAATATTTCGATTGATTTCATCAAATGATGATGGTCAGGTGCACCCACATCCATATGTGCTGAAAAACGGGTAATTCCGAATAACTCTTCTGCATATAATATTTTATCAACGGCTGCCGCTGCATCACCAACGAATAGAGCTGCAGCAGGGGACCTCCCAAAGTCGTACTGTTCCCGTTGAAAAGGAAACCAACCCCTGCTCCTGCCAATCCTGTCCATCTGTGCAGCATATAAAGGGTAATAATATTCACTGATGGTATTGGCATCCTCACCGAATAAAGAATGGGAGAACATGCCCACCTGAAATTGAGACATGTCATGACCTGATTGCTGATAAGTTTCTTTGTACAAATCGTAGAGGGGTTTAAAACGTTGCAAGGGTGTTCCTGCTACGATGGCGAATACCAATGGAAGTCCTGATTTCCCTGCGCGAACCACAGATTCCGGCGTTCCTCCTGCGGCGATCCATATCCTGAGTTTATTGTTCAGGGCTCTGGGTAATACTTGCTGGTCTGATAAAGATGCACGGAAGCGTCCCTGCCAGTTAATCGTTTCTTCTTTGTTGATTTTAAGCAGTAAATCCAGTTTTTCTTCAAACAAAGCACTATAATCCTGCAAATTATATCCAAATAAGGGGAATGATTCGGTAAAACTTCCCCGTCCGGCCATCAGTTCCGCCCTCCCACCGGAGAGTAAATCTACCATTGCGAAGTTTTGATAAAGCTTAACCGGGTCTGAGGAGCTCAATACCGTGACCGAGCTGCTTAATTTTATCCTTTTGGTAAGGACTGAAGCAGCGGCGAGGATGATTTCCGGGCTTGGCACTGCATATTCCGGCCGGTGGTGCTCCCCTATCCCTAAAAGATCCAGGCCAACTTCATCTGCCAGTTTGATTTCTTCCATGAGTTCCTGTAAACGCTGTTGTGCAGGTTGTATTTTTCCGTTGCTGGGATCGACGTGTAAATCGCCGAACATACTGATTCCTAATTCCATATGTTATTTATTATTGTAGTATTATTCTAGAACAATCATTCTATTATTGATCAAAAAAATTAGCTTTTAATTTTGTCTTTCCAGACATTGAGGTAATCGTAGGTAGCATAAGCTTCAGTATCAAAAGCTCCCCATGCTCCTCTTTCTATCGCCAGGTTTACTGCTCTGAGCTGCGCCGGATGGAAGCAAAGGGTCACCAGGTGGCCCAAGCCGATCAATACCTGCCAATTGAGGACTTCTACGCCCTGAGGAGGAAAAATATCCCAGAAATGGTTGCGTGCGAGGATACTGGAGATCTCCTCCAGATTTTTGTTTTGCTGATGTTTCAGGATATAAGTAAGGGTCATTTTATCTGTCTTCATATCATTCTTTACCTATTATTTTTTGCAGCAATAACAGAACAATCGTTCCATAATTGATGACAAGATTTAAAGTTTCTATTTCTAAGCATTTCTTGAATGGGGGATTATTTTAAAATGTTTAATGTGTTCTTCGCCATTTGCATTACCATTTCCCGATCATTGTAGAGGGCTTGCATCTGCCATAATCCGGCAAAACTTCCTACAATAAATTGTGCAGATTGCCTTGCATTTTTCTCTGTTGGGATTTCAGCCGCCAGCTGTGCTTTGCTGATCAGGTCTTCAAAAATGGAAATCAGTGCATTGCTGAGTTGTTTGAGCACTTCTTTCACCTCATTGTCCAGCGGAGCCATCTCGAAAGAAGATTTCACAATCATACAGACCTTATCTTCTTCAAAGGAGCGTTCTATTGCTTTTTTGATGATCAACCCGATGGCTTTGAACGCTGATTTTTCTCCCAGGGCAGCCTTTCTATATTCTGCATAAGTTTCTAAAGCATAATTTTGCAGACTTTCGAGGAACAACTGATGTTTGTCTCCATAAGTATCGTACATGCTCCCACGGTTTACTTTCATCTGACTAACGAGGTCCTGCATGGAAGTAGCATGATAGCCCTTTTCCCAAAATAAATCGCGGGCTTTTTCGAGCTTTTCTGTAGGATCAAATTCTTTATTCCGTGCCATAGTGGAACAAAAGTATGTATTCAGAACGATTGTTCCAATTTAATTTATCATCATCTTATAGTGATGAGCCTAATTTGACATTTCAAACACAGCTATTATGGCGAAAGCGAATTTGGGGACATATGACCCTGTTATAAGCGATGAAAGCTCCCGAACTTAGGACTAAATATTGGAGGATATTTGAACTGAGCACAAACACCCGGATTAACCTTTTCTCGTGTTAGTCATGCAAGGATTTTCTGGCCATTATATGGTCCACGTTTTTCCGGGTGTGCCTCAGTTGCAAAAAAGACCTGATCAAATGATTTTTTACCCCCCCTGATGAATGGTTATACCAGTTTTAATATATACAATAATTGCATTGTTCATCTCCTTATGGATATATGCTAGCTTGCCAAAATTAAGGAATATCGCTTATTTCAAAGAGGTTTTAAAAAGTCAGGCTATTCCAAAATGGAGTGTTCCATGGTTAGCCTGAATCTTGCCAATTTTGGAGCTGGGAACGGTTATTTTATTGATTGTCCCGGAGACAAGATTGATTGGAATGTATATTTCCCTGCTGATGATGGTTGCTTTTACGATATACGTAAGCGGAATTATTTTTAGGGTTTACGACAGATATCCCTGCCCCTGTGGAGGGCTGTTCAGCAAAATAGGATGGAAAAAACATTTTAGAGTGAATCTGTTACTCACATTGATTGCAGGGATTGGGGTGGTTTTGATGGAAATAAACAGTTAGTTCTCTGATAATAAACTGTCAATCGGGATCTCCAGGATCTCCGCAATTTCATAAAACCGTCTCACGGTAAGTTCAGTTTCCCCACGTTCGAGTTTGGAATAAGCATTTTGTGAAATACCCATACGGGAAGCCATATATTCCTGACTATAACCCTTTATCATTCTCTGAATTCTTATTCTGGCGGCAATTGACATGACATTTTATCTATAAGTAACATAGGATATAACGAAATCAAGCTTAAATAGTTACAGTAAAGTAAAATTTAATGTAAAAATGTATCTACTTATGACTTTATATAAAGTTTGAATTAGAACAATTTAACAGCATTTCCATTTTAGCCCAATCTGAGCCTTAAGATGAAAGTTCAAGCTTCTGTAAATTGTCAAAAATCTGATTTGGCCAGGGTATGCCCTGTGATAAAGTTTTAGAATCTAACATGAGCGAGCGTATTTAGTTTAATTACAAATATTGAAAAATACATTAATCTTCGCAAAATTTTTGCACAAAAAGCCGTTTAGCACCTGAAATTTACCTTTTTACAGCTAATCGCTCAAGTCTTTAGTATTTCTCTTCATTTATATATTTGCATAAACCCTTTTCGGCAGATAATTACATTAACTTTAGAAAATCCGATACTTACTCCACCCAAATTTTAATCTTACCATCTTTTATTCAGGCATATGAAAAAAAACGATTCTGATGAATTAATCATGGCCAATAGGGAGATTGCCTTTCAACATCAGGAAAAAGAGAACCGTGCGGCAGAATTACTGATTGCCAATAAAGAACTGGTTTTTCAGAATGAAGAGAAGGAAAACCGGGCTGCCGAATTGGTCATTGCAAACAAGGAACTTCTCTTTCAAAATGAAGAGAAAGAAAAAAGAGCCGAAGAACTGATCATTGCCAATAAAGAACTTGCTTTTCAGAATGCTGAAAAGGAAAAACGAGCAGAGGAACTCGTCATTGCCAATAAAGAGCTTGCTTTTCAGAATACCGAAAAGGAAAAAAGAGCAGAGGAACTCATCATTGCAAACAAAGAACTCAAAAAAGCAGAAGATGACATTCGTAAATTAAATGATGAGTTAGAACAAAAAGTAATTGAACGCACTGCACAACTCGAATCTGTGAACAAAGAACTGGAATCATTTTCATATTCCGTATCCCATGATTTGCGTGCTCCTATCCGTGCCATCAATGGATACACTAAAATTATCATAGAAGATTATGTAGAAAACTTCGATTCAGACGGATTAAAAATCCTTCAGTCTATCATTCATAATTCAAAAAAGATGGGTGAATTGATTGATGATCTGCTTGCATTTTCAAAACTCGGAAGAAAGCAGGTTTCCTTTTCTGAAATTCACATGAATGAGCTCGTTCAGACGATTAGGGAAGAACTGTTATTTGAGAAAGGTGAAAACATTCCTCAATTTGAAATCAGCAGGCTTCCGGATTCAAAGGGCGACAAATCGCTGATCAAGCAGGTATGGATCAACCTGATTTCCAATGCCATTAAATATTCCAGGAATAAAATAAAGACGGGCATCGAGATCGGCGCTTATGAAAAAGATCAGTTCATTGTATACTATGTAAAAGATGCGGGGGCCGGATTTGACATGCAATACTATGACAAGCTTTTCGGAGTTTTTCAGCGGTTACACTCCCAGGAAGAATTTGAAGGCACAGGCATTGGTCTGGCCATTGTGCAAAAAATAGTACAAAGACATAACGGGACCGTTTGGGCCGAGTCTAAATTGAACGAAGGGTCCTGTTTTTATTTTACCCTTCCGGGTATAAACCATTAAACCAAAAAAATGAGCTACCATAACGTTGAAATTTTATTTGTTGAAGACAGTAAAGACGATGCTGCACTTACCATTCGTGCATTAAAAAAAAGCGGTTTTACCAACAAGCTTCACCATGTCATTGACGGGGCTGAAGCCCTGGATTTCATGTACTGCAAAGGAGCTTATGCAGACCGGAGCCCTGAGGAGTTCCCCAAGCTCATCTTACTGGACTTAAAGATGCCCAAGGTATCCGGTGCACAAGTGCTGGAAAAGATTAAATCAGATCCGCTTCTTAAATCCATCCCGATAGTGATGCTGACTTCTTCGAATGAAGGCCCGGATATCGAGCAATGTTTTGCACTGGGTGCAAACAGTTATATTGTAAAACCGGTAGACAGTGATAATTTCTTCCATGCGGTAAAGGAGATTGGACTATACTGGATGATTTTAAGTCAGCCTGCACACTAAAAACACTCAGACCATAACCTTTATCCCGTACAAATAATGCAAGGCAGTCTTAACATACTTATTCTTGAAGACAACGAAAGCGATGCTGATTTGCTTAACCGTGAATTGAAGAAATCCGGATTGAGTTTTACAGCTAAAGTTGTACAGACTCGGGCAGAATTTGAGAACGCACTTCAGAGTTTTGAACCAGATCTGATTTTATCTGATTATTCGCTTCCTTCCTTTGATGCGGTGACCGCTTTCCGTATCAAACAGGATAAGCATCCTCATATCCCATTTATTATTATTTCCGGTATCATAGGGGAAGAAAATGCAGTTGAGCTGATCAAAGCAGGTGTTACCGATTACGTTTCAAAAGATAAGCTATTTACTTTATCCACCAAGATTACCAGAGCATTAAATGATAGCCGGGACAGGAAAGAGAAGGCCTTAACTGAAGAGAAGCTGGAGGTCAGCAATCGGGAACTTTTAGAACTCAACCAGGAGCTGGAAGTTAGAGTGGTACACCGGACAAAAGCGCTTGCAGAAAGTGAAGGTCGTTTTCGGAGTATGATGGAAACCATTCCCCAGATTGCCTGGACAAATACCGTTAGCGCTAAGGTTGTTTTTTACAACCAACGCTGGTATGATTATACCGGCTTGGCTGAAGAGCAAAGTAAATTGCAGGGATTTAAATCGGTGGTCCATCCAGAAGATTTTAAGCTGGGGATCCGGCAATTCAACTCAATTTTACTGACCCGGACAGGTGGAGAGTTTCAAATCCGGGTAAAACGTTCAGACGGACTTTATATGTGGCACCTGATTCGTTTGATGCCAGTTATGGACCAACAAGAGGAAATTGAACTCTGGGTGGGTACCGCTACAGACATACACGAACTCCGGTTACTGCAACAATACAAAGATGATTTTATCATTATCGCCAGTCATGAGCTAAAGACACCCTTAACCAGTTTAAAAATGTCGTTACAGCTGATGGACAGGATCAAGGACAATCCAGCTTCAGACAGTCTGTCCAGGCTCATTAAACAAGCCAATAAAAGTATGGGAAAAGTGAATGGGCTGATCGATGACCTCTTGAATGCAAGCAAGGCCAACCAGGGCCAGCTTCAGATCAGTCCCGAACATTTTGTGCTATCGGAGGTCATTACCTCCTGTTCCAATGATGTGCAGGCAGAAGGCACATATACTGTTAAAATAGAGGGAGATCTGCAGGTTGAAGTATATGCGGATGTGATACGGATTGAACAGATTGTGATTAACTTCATCAACAATGCGATAAAATATGCCCCTGAATCAAAGGAAATACGGATCAGTATTAAAAAAGAGGATGAACTGATCAAAGTATCAGTTATTGATCAGGGACCGGGAATTCCCCCGGAGAAACTCCCTTTTCTTTTTGACCGTTATTACCGTGCTAAAAATGCCGAAAGCAAATATAGTGGCTTAGGTCTGGGGCTTTACATTTGTGCAGAAATCATAAAAAAACACAACGGTCAGATCGGTGTAGAAAGTGAATTGGGTAAAGGCAGTACTTTTTGGTTTACTTTAGCCGCTGTAGCAAAAGAATCCCGGGTTTAAAAGGGAGGGTTTGTTATAATAAAATTTTCCTTTTGATGCATTCAGCATAGTGGCACCAGCACTTACCGCAATGGCTTGTCCGGCTGCTGTATCCCATTCCATAGTAGGACCTTTCCGATAATACACCTGCGCTTTACCTTCGGCAATGATGCAGAATTTCAGCGAGCTTCCGATAGAAATTTTGTCCTTAACCGGAAATTCTTTCAGTACTTCTTCTTCTTCCGGATCAGCATGGGAGCGGCTCCCGATGGCTGTCCAGTTGCTATTTTCTTTAGATACAAAAATACGCTCCGGTGAAGCTCCCGGAATCATCTTAAAGCTTCCTTCCTCCAGGCTTCCATAATAAATCACATTTAATACCGGACTGTAAATGATGCCCATTACCGGTTCATTGTTTGCCATCAGGGCGATGTTTACCGTAAACTCTCCGTTGCGGTTAATGAATTCCTTTGTTCCGTCCAGAGGATCTACACACCAGTAAAGCGGCCAGTCTTTTCTGATTTCGTAGGGCACCTCTGCTCCTTCTTCAGACAATACCGGAATATCTGGATGCAGGGCGGTCAATCCTTTCATAATGATGTCATGGGAACGCTGATCTGCAGCTGTTAAGGGAGAGTTGTCTTTCTTAGCGGTAATCTGAAAATCCTGAGCCGGATCATGATAAACTTCAAGGATGGCCTGCCCTGCTTCAACAGCAATATTCAGAATGGGTGGTATCGTTATTTTATTCATCTTATTGCCAGCTATATTATTTTAGGATAAGGAGGTTGATTTTTGCACAATACTCTTTTAAAAATGGCAGTTCTATTTCTTTAAGAGCAATCGTTTCCATCAAGTTTTTATCAGTGGCCAGCGTTAAGGAAATTCCGACATCTGTTACTTTTTTTTCCGGATATTCCAGGGGGTCAATGAGTAAGAATAGAAATAGCTTTCTACCGATTGGATGCCAATAAGAAGTTAAGACGATCACTTCCGTAAACCACCAAAGTGTAGAAACATCTGCATGTCCATCATTTCGCCAGCCAAAAGTTTCAAATGTTTCGATCAACATTTTAATCCTTTGGTCCGGACTTATTGCTTTTTTGGTCATATCACTTGTCTTTTTACTATATCCATCTCTGTAAAGGCAGGCTTATCCTTCTTTGCAAAAGCAACTTTGTCCTTTTTATCAAACCCTAAAACAAATTTATGACCGGAAAGATCTTTGAATTTTGACATAGGCTAAAACTCAAGATTACAAAAAAGTTTTGAATTCTGCTGTTTTCAGTCAGACTTACCTGTCTGATCAAGATGGTAAAGGTGGATGTCCTGCTGAGGAAATGGGATGGCAATTCCATTGTCTTTAAAAGCAGCGACGATGGACATGATCAGGTCATTCCTGGTTGCAGAAGTGTCTCCGATATGTTTGGTCCAGAAATATACGCTCAGATCGATGGTACTCGTATTGAACTGCTCATAGTGCACCAGGGGTCCAGGATTTTTACTGATCCGTTCCTCATTGTTTAAAATATCGGTCAGCAATTGCCTGCATTTTTCGAGGTCTGCATCATATGCAATGCCTATTTTGATGGCTATTCTTTTGCGGTTTCCTCCCAGCGACCAGTTGATGAGGTGCGCGTTGAGTAAATCTCCATTCGGCATCACCACATCGGCACCATCCCAGTTAGAAATCACACTGCTACGGAAACCGATAGATTTCATCTTCCCCCCCTGCCCGTCGATCTCCACAATATCCCCTACATTCACAGGTTTTTCAAATGCAATGATCAGCCCGCTCACCAGGTTGTTCACCAGCGTCTGTAGTCCAAAACCAATGCCAACCCCCAATGCCCCCAACACAATCGTGATGCGGTCGACCGGGATTCCGGATGCTGCAACGGCTAAGAACAATCCGATACAGAGGATCGAGATCCGGACCAGCAATAACCAGCTTCCTATTCCCTGCCGTTCTGTTTTATCCTTACCAGAAGAAACATTCCGGTCTGATGCAAAAAAAGAAACGACCTTAGATACAATCACTGAAATGATCATGATCACGATGAAAAGCAGGAGATTGTTGATGCTAAACGTATAACTGCCCAGTGTACGTTCCTGACCAAAGAAATTTTGAAGTGGCTGGGATAAGTCATCAAATGAAGGAAAATTCCGGCCGAACAAGACCATCCAGCCCAGAATCAGTAACAGGTAAAATAACACCGGAGCTTTTTTACCTACCCTTTCGAAGTTGAGGTAAAAGAGCTTCTTGTCCTGTCCGGAGTATACATTAAAAGCAAGGAACAGCCCCTCATTGATGAGGCGTACCGTCCAAAGAAAAAGAATGGCAATGATCACGTTGAGGAAACCACTGATAAACAGTGTTTTTGAAAGATTATATCTGCCAAACAGATTTGCCAATGCTGATGCCAGTTCCAGGAAGACCATAAAAGCAATGGAATAGGTGATCCATTTTTCCTTCAGCTCTTCCCGATGTCCTTTTATGAGTGTGAGCAGCCCCATTATTCCACCCAGCAGGGAAATCACCAGCATAAACCACCTTTCCATCCTGGAGGCCTGCAATATCAGGTTTCCTGCTGCAGCAATCAGAAAGAAAACCACCATCATCCGCCATACCCACATCCAATACCGGCTTATATAGTCTTTAAAGATGATACTCAGACAAAAACAGGATATGGTCCAGAAGATCACATTCAAAATAAATGGGGGCGACAGAAAAAAGAATTGAAACAAGCTCGTGGCAAGCAGCATGGCAGAAAGCAATGGATACCTGAGCACGATCTGACCATCAAAATCTGTTTTCAGCAGGTTCGATTCTTTATAGATGCTTTTAAGCGAACGTAAATAAATAAAGGAAGTTGCAGTAAGCAGGATCAGTAAGAAGAGTTTGCCTGCATTATTTTCAGCGTAAAAGCTTAAGGTCAGTAATCCTTTCGTTTTCGAAAATTCCAGTATTTCTCCAAAAGGTCTGTAACTGCTTTGAGGTGCCCAAAGGTTGTTAAATTCTCTTTTGTAAGTATGGCTTGCCATCTCTTTCTGATAGCCATCGATTTCTTCTAAACTGCTTTGCAATTTAAAGACAGTCAGGTTGACCTGATTTAGCAAGGTCTGTATGTTATTGCTGGCCTGTTTAAGGGCTGAATCTATGGGTACAGTTTCATAAGCTACCAATTTGATCTTCTGCATGTATTTCATCAAAGTGGTCGAATCTTTAGGGAATTTGAACAATGCAGGTACACTTAAAAGGGAATCCAGCTGATAACGGAAATCATTCAGTTCCTGCTGGCGAACATCTAATTTCAGTTTTCTGGCATTCGCTTTATTGACGAGCTGGGCCAATATTTTTGAGGTAGCGGTGAGGTTACGGAAGGTTTGAGCAGTGCCTTTATTGGTAAAAACACCATCTCCTGCAATGGCATAATGTTCATCAATTTCTTTGATATCAATTTTGATACCGGGTGTATCCAGGTTGCCTTTGAGGTAAATCTTTGCCTTTTGCATGGTCCGCAAAATGCCGTCAAATGTTTTGATCTGAGCGATGGTTGCCTTATCTGCATCGAATTCTGCCCTGCTTTTCTCTGAAGAACGTTTTGCGAAGTCCTGCATCCTGGTTACAAAGTCCTGTCTGGAGCTGTCTTTGGTAACGGGCTTGTTCAGTGTATCTTTCTGCTGTGCATGCAGGCTGATGCAACTGAAAAGACAGGCACAGCAAAAAAGAAAGAAACCTGTTTTTTTAAGCGTCATCATTTGGCAAAGCATTAATACCCAATAATACGGAAAATTCAGGTTTGTTCTTTTGAAAATTAAAGAAACGCTGTAGATGTGATAGATCCCACATGCGCCTTCCCTTCCGTTAAGCGCATATGGGATCTAAAGAATAGGTAGGATCTGGAATTACTCAGAAGATCCTCCTGATTTACCCGGAGCTTTTGATTTTCCGCCAGGGAACCTGTTATTGTCGAAATGACCTTTTGGTTCTTCTTCCTTCTTATTTGTTTTTCCAAACTGCCAGTTTAAGCTCAGTTTAAAAATTCTGGAGTCGGACCGGGAGTCGATCTTGAAGACCTGATTGTGATTAGATACAATATCAGCCTTGAAAATTCCATTATAGAACAGATCGGATACAGAAAGTCCTACATTTAGTTTTTTGTTTAAGAATTTCCTGTTCATCCCAACGTTTACTTCTGCCATTGGTTTGTATTTAAAATTTGCATGAAGACCACCACTTTCATACCATCCAGATAGTTCCATGCTTAAATCCCATGGGAGTTTAAAGGAGTTGTAGGAATAAAAACCAAGGCTTTTGCCCTTTTCACTTACCACACTATTTTCTAAAGTGGCATTAAATTCGGTCGTATATGCATAAATACTCTGGTAATTTTCCCACCAGCTCACTCCCGGAACCGGGAAAGAAAGTGCTGCAGACCACTGGTTTTGTTTTCCTGTATTGATTGTCGTATAGTAAGACTGAAGGTTAGGCGTGGTGATGAAGCTGTAATAAATAGGATCCTTCAACGCGCTATACCCTACTGTCAGGTCTATAAATTTGAAAAATTGCTGACTCAGCTCCAGGTTGTTTGAAAACTGAGGCTTCAAATATGGATTACCTTTTTCTATGGTATAAGAATCCAGGTATCTGACCGCAGGATTTAACTTGTCGTACTCAGGTCGGTCTATTCTTCTGCTGTATCCTAAGGTAACGCTATAATCCTCATTTGGGCTATAGCCGATTTCGACATTCGGGAACAATGAAAAGTAGTTTTGACGGACCAGATTCTTACTGGAAGCGGAGTCTCCTTTGACATGGGTAAATTCCCCACGCAATCCTCCTTTGAAGTTCCACTTTTTGGTATTCATTTCAAAAAGTGCATATGCTGCCTGGATGGCTTCCTTGTATTGAAACTGATTTCCACGTGAAGGGTCAGGAGTCCAGCCCATATTTAAGTATTGTTCAGACTGCTGGCTGTTTCTGATTTTACTGAAACTGCTTTTAACCCCTGTTTCAAACTTCATGAAGTCTGCAATTTTATGGGTATAATCCGTTTTGAAGACGAATTTATCGATTTTGGAAGGATAGCTGTTTCTGTATCTCGTATATGATCCTGCCGGTTGTTGATACTCCATCCGCCTGATCTGATAGTCTTCCCGGTTGCCGGCATCCATAATCGTGGCTTGAAAGGACGATTTTAAGGTTTTATCCTCATCGAATTTATGCTGGTATTTCAGGATTCCATCCCAGTTTCTGAGCTTGGTCCGCAGGTCGTTCCTTTGAAGAACCAGGGCATCAGGACGGTAGTTTTTCTCAAAACTGGTGATCGTGTTCCCCAGTATAGGATTCTGAACATCGTTAAATGTGAAATTGAATCCTAAGGAATTTTTATCATCGAAGTTCCTTTCCAATCCGAATTTGAGAAGATGGCCTTTAGACTTTGATGGATTGACCTGCACTTGTCCCATTTGGGTGGGTTCTCCGGAAACTGTCGAAATTCTGAAAAGGCTATCTCTCTGCCAGCTGTGGTCGTAATCATAGGAATACAGAAAGTTCATGTCCCACTTATCATCTCCATAAGAAAGTGCCAGACTGTGATCTGTTTTATAATACCGTCCCTTACTGATACCGGAGGATAATGATCCGTTAAAACCCTTTTTCACTTTTTTGTTAAATACAAAATTGATCACTCCTGCATTTCCCGCAGCATCCATACTCGATGGGGGGCGGTTCATGACCTCAATCGTCTTTAAGGTTGTTCCGGGAGTAGATTTCAGTAAGCTTTTCAATTGATTACTTCCCATTTCCACAGGTTCTCCATCAATCATCACGACTACCCCTGCTTTGCCTTTGATTTTGATCTCCCCATCTTTATTGACGTTGACACCCGGAAGGCTTTTCAGCAGGTCAAATGCCGACTGGCTCTGGGCCAGCTGACTTTGTTCAACATTCATGGTTGTTTTTCCGCCCTTTATCGCGAGTGCCTGTTTTCTGGCCACAATTTCTACTTCAGACAAAACGGTCTGATCAGGTTCCAGTTTTAGAACCAGGTCGTGTATAGGTTCTTTCCGGAACTCAAGCTGACGGTACAGTTTTTTATAATTCAGGTAAGAAACCTCCATCATATACTTTCCGAAGGCCGCTTTGTTAAATGAGAACCTGCCCTCTCCGTCTGTGATGATGTGTTGTTTATTTACAGAATCGGCCAGATGGATTAAAACGACAGTAGCGCCGGGCAATCCCAGATTGAGTTCATCAACGACCTTTCCGCTGATGGGCTTTTGAGCAAATACATTTATAGTGCTCCATAAAAAGATAATAATAAATAGATTTAAGGTACGCATGTTCATAATTTAAAATGATGGTCAAAACTAAGAGGGCCATGATAATTACAGGGTGATAAATTGACTGAACTCTCTCAATTTTATCTTGAAACGTAATTCCTGACCACTGAACAGTAGCCTCTTGCAAAATCTTTGAGTACAGAGATATGGAAGCGATTGAAAAGGAGTTTAGGTTATTTCAGGAATAATTTCGGTCAGTTCAGTACCTAACTTGAGGTCTCATGAAGAAGTTTAGCCTAAATTTGAGGCATCAATAAATTACCGGAGCTTAGCATTCAGCAGGAATAAAGGACCGGGACGAATAAAGAATTAGGAAAGCACTCTATTAAAGAGTCAGATCAGTACGAATAAAAGGACGAGAATGAAGTCAACAAACAAGAGTTGGGTATTTAAATTATTAATGAGTTTCATCATTTCCTGTGGTCTGGTGCTTTCCCTTATTTTTATCAATCCCATCAGCGAGCTACAAAGTATCATTACGCTCGAGTTCAGCATGGAAGCGTTCCTGGAAATCATCTGGTTTCTCCTGATAGGATGGACGATCATGGAACTTAGTTTACTCATTTACAGAGTGATGGAAAGATTTATTCCATGGGAAACTTCTACCAGAAAAAGATTCATTACTCAGCTGATCGTTCAGTGCATTTCTATCTCCTCTATATTAGCCGTTTTTATTTACTGTACAAATTTCATCTTCTACGAAGATTCTGAAGCTTTCGATGACGACCTCGTTGGTTTCAGACAGCTTCTTTTTATCATCATCATTTTATCACTGGTCATTACCACCATTCATTCGGGGAATTACCTGATCAGGAAATGGAAAGATTCGATATTAGAAACCTCCACCCTAAAACAGGTGGTGCTGGAATCTCAGCTTCAGTCATTAAAGCTGCAACTGGATCCACATTTTCTATTTAACAATTTCAGCACCTTATCCAGTCTGATTTCAGAAGACCCGGATAAGGCTCAGGATTTTCTGGAAAGCTTGTCGCAGGTACACCGGTATATGCTTTTTAATCTCGACAAAAATGTGGTCTCACTTGAAAGTGAATTGGAATTTATAGCTTCTTATATCTACCTGATCAAGATACGTTTCAGAAATAACCTGGATATTGTTATCGATGACATTGCGGATTCAGCTCATAGGGGAATCCCTCCTATTGCGCTTCAGATCTTAATAGAAAACGCGGTTAAACACAATATTGCTTCTAAAAGCCATCCTTTAAAAATACACATATCGGCAGAGGATGATACGATCATTGTAAGCAATAACCTCCAAAAGCTGCCTAATCTACATTATTCGAGTAAGATTGGCCTTCGGAATATCATTGACCGCTATGCACTGCTTTCAGACAAAAAGCTTTTGATCCTGGAAACAGCCGAAGAATTTATTGTAAAACTACCATTACTGGATTTAAATACTAAAATATAATGAGGGTATTGATTATTGAAGATGAGATCCACAATTCTCAGCGTTTAGCTAAAATTTTACAGGAAGTAGAGCCAGGAGTGCAGATTCTGGCCATTCTGGAGGGTGTGGAGGATACGGTAAACTGGCTCGAAGAGCATGAGGACCCGGATCTTATTTTTATGGATGTCCGTCTAACCGATGGCTTATCCTTCGATATATTTACGAAAACCGAGGTCAAATGCCCTATTATATTTACCTCTGCATTTGATCAGTATGCCTTGCGGGCATTTAAGGTTAACAGTGTAGATTATCTGTTAAAACCCGTGAACAAAAATGAGCTGCAGCAGAGCATAGATAAGTTTAAGGCCAGTCTTAAAATGCCTTTTATGCCTTCTACCCTGAATGACATTTCGGCGATTCTGACACAGCAAAAAAAGAACTACCGGTCCAGGTTTCTATTGCCTATAAAAGACTCCTATCTCGCCTTGTCTGTTGATGAGATCAGTTATTTTGTAACAGAATACAGGGTTACAAAAGCAGTTGTTAAAAACGACAATGAGTATGTGATCCCATTTACGCTGGAAGAGCTGGAAGAGCAACTGGACCCGGATATATTTTTCAGGGTGAGCAGGCAATACCTGATCAGTAGCCAGTCTATCTCAAAAATACATAATTTCTTTAACGGGAAACTTACCCTTGTTCTTAAGCCCGAGACTCCCGAAAAGCTGGTCGTGAGCAGAGACAGATCAAGGCTTCTAAAAAAATGGCTGGATAGATAAAACTTTCTTCAGGGCTTACAAAAAAGGTGCTGCGCAGAGCGGCAGGGGACTGCTATGCAAAAAAAAGGAGGTTATCTAATTAATTACGAAAAAAAAATGAAAAATCAATCTACATCTCCCCCGGCAAATGCCGGACAAAGAATACACGAAATAGACATTATACGGGGCATGGCATTATGGGGAATCCTGATTGTAAATATGGCCCTGTTTTCCTTTCCTGCATTACATATGGACCAATCTGATTTCTGGCATGGAAACTTAGATCAATGGACCATTAAGCTCATCCATTTTTTTGGAGAAGGGAAATTCATTTCTGTTTTTTCTTTTCTCTTCGGACTTGGGTTTAGCATTTTCATGAAGCGTGCAGAAATGAAAACGGATAGCCCTAAAAAGCTTTTTTCCCGGCGGCTGTTTATTTTACTCCTGATTGGATTGCTTCATGGATATTTTATCTGGTACGGCGATGTCCTTTTGTTTTATAGTGTACTTGGCTTTATGCTCATGTTTTTCTGGAATTCCACTCCGCAACGCCTGCTTACCTGGGCATTTTATCTGCTGATCATTCCAGTGTCTATATTTATCGTCGGAGGTCTGATATTTGGGAGTTCATTTTTTGCAGAAGATCCGGGTGTTCTCCTCCAAAAAAAAGAAATGGCATGGAATGCGATAGCGGTTTATCAGAAAGGAGATTTGTCTGGCATTTTTCAACAGAATCTTCTGGATTTAAGGGACACACGACTTGGATACCTGTCTATCGCCCCTCAGATTTTCGCGATGTTCCTATTGGGAGCATATGCCGGAGTAAGAAAAATTTTTGACAACTTAAAAGAACACGAATCACTGATCCGCAATGTTCAGGTTGGTGCATTAATTATCGGACTTCCGATTGGCATTGCCAGTACTCTGTATCTTAATGCCCCTACAAACAGTTTGTCTTTTAATCTGATGCAGGTGGCCGGAACTTATATTGCCGGCCCGACGATCGGGATTTTTTACATCTGTTCCATCATCCTGTTGCTCAGAAAAGAGACCTGGAAAATAATTTTGAAGCCATTTACGGCAGTAGGCAAGATGGCTGCCACAAATTACCTCCTGCAATCCCTGATCTGTCTGTTCCTGTTTTCCGGTTTTGGATTCGCCTTGTATTCAAAGGTCAGCCCCTTTTATACATTTCTGATTTCTATTGCCATTATCGGCTTTCAGATTCTGCTGAGTAACCTATGGTTAAAACACTTTAAATATGGGCCTGTGGAGTGGATCTGGAGGTACCTGACTTATAAAAACTGATCACAATAATTTACTCCTGATGTATGAATATTTATAGAACCCTACCCTCGGAATTTATAATGGAGGCCAGCGAACTCTTTTCGGATGCTTTTGAAGATAAATTCCGTTATTTCTTTGGATCCAGGTCTGCAATACAACAAATGATGTCCTCGTTAATCAATAAGGAGCAGGTGATTGCTGTTGTTTCAGATAAAAATGAGCTGGTAGGCATCGCTGGCTACAGCTATAAGGAAAGACATATGATGGTGCTGGATACGAAAGCAATGCTGAAGCAATACGGACTGATCAAGGGCTTGTACAAGATTCTGCAATTGGGAATTTACTTCCCAAATGAAGTACCTTTGACCTATATTTATGTTGATGCCATCACCGTGAAGGCAGAATACCGGGGAAAAGGAATCAGCCGCCTGTTGTTTCATGAACTTGAAAAAGTGGCTTTCGAAAATGGGTTAACACATTTACAACTGGATGTTTCTGTTGACAATAAGCAGGCAATTAACGCCTATAAAAACATAGGTTTCCGTGAAGTGACATCTAAAACGTTTAGTCAGGGTACTGCCCGGAGGATTGGGATCCGCCGGGCGAGCAGGATGCTTAAAATCCTGAATCATTACCTTTTAGATCCGCTATGGATGCCAAAGAAATTTTAATATGAAGATTACATTTGAAAAACACAACCCATTATGGGAACAAGCTTTCGGGCATATTGAAAAAGAACTGGTAAACGTGCTTGGTTTTCTGAACCCCCGGATTGAGCATATTGGCAGCACATCGGTGAATGGTTTATCCGCTAAGCCAATCCTGGACATCATGATCGGTCTTAAGCGCGCTGCTGATCTCGATCTTTGTCCGCCATCGCTGATGGAAAAAGATTATGTCTATTATGAAAATTACAACCTGGATATGCCCTACCGCAGGTTCTTTGTAAAGCTGAAGGATTCCCCACAAAGTTTATCCTTACCCGTTCATATCAAACCCGGCGATATGATTCCTAAAGAACTACATAACCATACCCTCCGTTTAGCCCATATCCATATATTGCCATTGAATTCCGAACACTGGATACGTCATATCGCGTTCCGTGATTACCTTCGTACTCATCCTGAAGTCAGGGCCGGATATCAGCAACTGAAAGAAGAGTTAAGTCTGCAGGAATGGAAAGATGGAAATGAATACAATGACGCAAAGGATTCATTTATAAAAAGAGAAGAGCAAAAAGCCGTAAAATGGTATAATCAATTATAGCAATGAAACAGAATATTTATGACCACCCCGTATTCTTTGAAAAATATAAAGACCTTCGGGATAATGATAAGGGGCTCAATGAACTGATCGAACAACCGGTAATCAGGAAACTGATTAAAAATCCGGCTGGGTCAAATGTTTTAGACATTGGTTGCGGACTTGGACAACAACTCGCCTATATACTGACGAAATCACCGGGGAGTGTGACTGGTGTAGACATTTCAAGAAAAATGCTGGATGAGCTCAAAAGAAGAATACCTGCCGACCGTGTCGAACTGGTCTGTTCGGCCGTTGAAGATTACGCCATCAGGGAAAACCATTTCGATCTGATCCTCAGCTCCATGACCTTACATTATGTCGAGGATTTACCCGGATTATTTGATCGCATTTACAAGGGCCTTAAGACGGGTGGACAATTTATATTCTCCATTGAGCATCCGGTCTGCACTGCCTTAATGAAAGGATGGATCACGACAGAGGGAACAAAAGTATGGCCGGTGGCTGGTTATGCAAACGAAGGAATAAGACATCAGAACTGGTTTCTGGAAGGTGTGGTAAAATACCATCGGAAATTAAGCACAATAGTTAGGGATTTAATGGCAGTGGGTTTTCAAATAGACCATATGGAAGAGCCGGTACCGACTGCGGCAGTATTGTCGGGAAGACCAGACCTTGAGCAGCATCTGGACAGGCCTCCGATTTTAATCATCAGTGTATCCAGGAAACCATAACACAAATTAAACACGATATGGAAAGCTTAAACTTAAAACAAACCGCACAGAAATATGCCGGCTCCAGAAAGCTGAATGATTTCATTGAATATGGTGGTGTTGCCGCAGCTATTGAGACCGTTGACGGAAATATTTATACCGGGATCAGTATTGATACGGCCTGTTCCATGGGATTTTGTGCAGAGCATAGTGCCGTAGCAGAAATGTTGAAAAACGGGGAAAGCAAGATCAGGTCTATGGTAGCGGTGAATGAAAATGGAAATGCCGTTCCTCCCTGCGGAAGGTGCCGGGAATTGATCAGCCAACTGTCAAAAGAAAACTTAAGGGCAACCGTTGAGGTTAAAGATGGTGTAATTTTGACCTTGGCCGAGCTCCTGCCCTACGACTGGAAAGAGGACCTCGGAAGCGCCTGGTAAAACCTTTATCCATCAAATCTTCATGATCTAATTCTACAAAAATGAGTACTTCTTCAAAGATTAAAGAAATAAATACGGTACAGGAATTCAAAGAGTTTTACCTTCAGGATGCTCAGTATTCCTATTGTACGGAATGTAATCATCTGGAATATTCGCATGGAGAAGGTTTCCTTGAAATCATTGCTTTAGAGGATCTGCAGAAACTGCATAGCCGGCATATCGGTCATCAGTCCCGTAGAAAATTTTACAGCATTGTTCTTTTGTCTGAGGGAGAAGTTGAAGAAGTCATCGGGCATCAGAAGTATCATTTCGGTCCGAAAAGCATGTATTTTGTTCCTGAAAATCAGCTCCATTCCATTGAATCATGGAGCGAAGATCTAAAAGGAATCCTCTGTATGTTTGATGCAGACTATTTTCTCCTTTGCCTCAAACATCAGATCAAACTTAACCAGTTTCCTTTTTTTCAGCTGGATAAGGTACCCTACGTGAATTTATCAGAAAGAGAAACGCAGATGATGCAGCATCTGTTCTGGAAACTGAACAGTGAAAATTGCCAGAAGAGCACCTTTAATGACGATTTACTCGTCAGAATGTTTCTCAATATCATCCTGCTCGAAGCTGAACGTATTTATAACCACAAGGTTGTTGATCAAGCTTTCAGCCTCAGCCGGAAAGAGCAATTGGTAGCACAGTTTCAGCTCCTGGTGAACCAGCACTTTCTGGAGAAAAAACAGGTAAATGAGTATGCCGGAATTTTGTGTGTGCACCCGCATTACCTGAATGATATGGTAAAAGAAGTTTCGGGTTTTTCTGCAAGTTATTTCATTCAAAAACAGTTGATACAGGAGGCAAAGTCACGTTTGATGCAGACCAACCAGACTGTTTCCATGATTGCTACGGACCTCAATTTCACGGATGATTCTTATTTTGGCCGTTTTTTCAAAAAGATTACCGGCTTAACTCCCCTGCAGTATAGAAAAAAACATAAACATCAGTAAGGTATATGCCTTTGTTTTCACAGCCTGTAATTGATTTCTGGCAGGAACCGTTGCGCAATGGGACACTGCTCTACAAAGATGATGATTTTACGCTGGTTAGCCATGGGAGGATGCTCAGATTGCTGATCTGTGGATCTTAACCTTAGCCCCGTTCAGGGGAATGGGGCATGCCCGAAAACTGGTACGTTCCATTTGCAAATCTCCTTTCGAACAAGGTTATGAACCACAGTACCGTTGTCAAAGGGATAATCTGGCTTCCATTTCTCTGGCTAAAGCAGCCGGATTAACCTTATTCGGGAGCTGGAAAGTTATTTCTTCTGATTCCCGGGCCTGAGCTTTACATTGCCATGATAAAGAACAGGTGATCACCTGTGATATGTGCCAGTTTCCCTCCTATAAGTGTTAGCCTGGCATTCCAAATCCGGATAATTTTGTGCTATCAAATTTAAGAATCATGACGAATTCAGCACAACACATTCCCGAAACCGGATCATTAACACTTTTGCAATTCTATGCAGACTGGTGCCAGCCTTGTAAAATGATGATGCCAATTGTAGCCTCCATAATGAAAAAAGACTATGAATGGTTGACTATTCTTCAGGTAGATGTTGACCAGGAGCAGGCTATGGCCAGCCAGTATAACGTCAGGTCGATCCCCACATTTGTGGTATTGAAAGAGAACCAGGAGGTATGGAGAAATTCAGGCATGCTGTCCGAACGTTCGCTAACTGAAGAATTGACCTCATTAAGATAAAATCAAACCATATCTCATCTCATCACAAATGAATATTTTCAACAATCTTGAAAAACCAGTCCTGCTTCAATTTTCGGCTACATGGTGTGGACCTTGCAGGGCTTTAACTCCGGTTATCGATCAGGTAGAAATAAAAATGACCGAACATGCGGATGTCAAAAGAATAGACATTGATAAACAGGCACAAATAGCCAGCGATTTCTCCATCAGAGCAGTCCCTACATTGGTACTTCTGGACAAAAACGGAGAAATTTTCTGGAGACATACCGGCCTGATATCTGAAAAAGATATTATCCAGCAAATAGAAAATCTTAAATAACCATTCTGAAGAAGAATTGTGCCTTATTAAAATAAAAAATCGATGGAAAAAAGAAAATGTTTAATTATAGGGTCTGGTCCGGCAGGTTACACTGCAGCGATCTATGCTTCCAGATCAGGGCTTAATCCTGTTTTATTTGCCGGCCTTCAGATTGGGGGCCAATTGATCACTACCGGAGAGGTAGATAATTTCCCGGGATATGCGGATGGTGTCCGGGGCATACAGATGATGGAAGATCTTAAGCAGCAATCAGAAAGGTTCGGAACAGAAATAAGAAACAGTGAGGTCATCCATATCGATTTTAATGAACGGCCATTTAAGGTGACCACCGGCAGCGGTGAGCGGCTCTTATCAGAAACCATTATCATAGCGACCGGTGCTTCTGCAAAATGGCTTGGCCTGGCCTCTGAAGCACAATATTATGGTGCCGGGGTATCTGCCTGTGCCACTTGTGATGGTTACTTTTATAAAGATAAAGATGTGGTGGTGGTTGGTGGTGGTGATACGGCTATAGAAGAGGCTACCTTTTTATCCCATCTGGTTAGAAAAGTATACCTGCTGGTTAGAAAAGACACCTTTAAAGCTTCAAAAATCATGCAGGACCGCTTAGCACATATTGACAATGTTGATGTGTTATTCAATACCGAGCTTAGCGAGATTCTTGGGGATGACCATGGCGTAAATGGAGCCAAAATATACAATAAGAAGAGAGATAAGGAGGAGACATTGGTTGTACAAGGCATATTTATCGCCATAGGGCATACCCCGAATACAAAGATTTTTGAAGCAGATCTTTCTCTGGATAACAATGGCTATATCAAGACCATTCCTGGTTCTGCAAAGACCAATATTCCAGGTGTATTTGCCTGCGGAGATGTGCAGGATAGTGAATACAGACAGGCCGTTACCGCAGCTGGTTCCGGATGTATGGCTGCAATGGATGCCGAGCGTTACCTCTCTTCCAGGCTTCAGAAAAACGGTATTTTCTGTGTGGAATCCAATATCAACATCTCGACTGTGATCACTAAAAACGGAATCAATTGCATAGAGAATTACATCAATGATTAACAGAAGAAAATTTATCGTACAAAGTGCATTGTTATCCTCTGCACTGGCAATTCCCGGAAGCCTGATGTCTTTTGCAGCATTTGATCAGGACAATGCCCCACAGGTTTTTGATGTCATTATTGTTGGCGGCAGTTATTCAGGTCTTTCTGCAGCGATGGCCTTAGGACGTTCTTTAAGGAAGGTGCTGATCATTGACAGTGGATTGCCCTGCAACAGACAGACCCCACATTCTCATAACTTTATTACTCAGGATGGTAAGAAACCAAAAGACATTTCCAGCAATGCTAAGCAGCAGGTATTGAACTATGATACCGTATCCTTCCACGAAGATATTGCCTTAA
Source organism: Pedobacter caeni (assembly GCF_900129215.1). Lineage (GTDB taxonomy): Bacteria > Bacteroidota > Bacteroidia > Sphingobacteriales > Sphingobacteriaceae > Pedobacter > Pedobacter caeni. The sequence goes on from NZ_FQUQ01000004.1 coordinate 282,902, forward strand.
AAATGCAGAAAAAAGGGGATCTGTTTGAGCTCAGCACCGCTTCAGGAAAGGTCCTTCTGGCAAAAAAAGTATTATTTGCAACAGGCTTAAAAGACATTATGCCCCCTATTCCGGGATTTTCCGACTGTTGGGGAATATCGATCTTACATTGCCCATATTGCCACGGGTATGAAGTTAAAGGACAGCAGACGGGTATTTTAGGCAATGGCAATGTGGCCTTTCACTATGCCCAGCTGGTATCAAACCTGACAAATAAGCTTTCCATTTTTACGGATGGCCCGGCTAATTTCAGTTCTGATCAACAGCAGTTGCTCCGGAAGAACAACATCAGGGTGGTAGAACAAAAGATAAAATCGCTGGTGCACCAGGGCGGTAAGCTTTCCGGTATCCTGGGACAAGATGATTCAACCCATTCGTTAACGGCCCTGTATGCAAGACCGGCTTTTGAACAACACTGTAAAATTCCGGTAGAATTGGGTGCCGGGCTCACCGAACAGGGATTACTAAAACTTGATAGTGTACAGCAAACCACGATTCCCGGACTGTATGCCTGTGGTGACAATTCTGCTTTCCGTTCTGTTGCGACAGCAGTTTCGACCGGATCACAGGCTGGATCTGCCATCAATATGGCACTATCAACCGAAATATTTAATTTAAGATAATACAAATGAATACCTATTTAGAACTCGTTATTTTTTCATTGATCATTGGCGTAGGCGCGACCATAGTCATGGACATTTATGCGGTCATCATCAAACGTTTTTTTAACATTGCTTCTCTGGATTACAGAATCGTAGGCCGCTGGATCGGACATTTTAAGAACGGTGTATTTTCCCATAAGAACATCTTACAGACCGCTCCAATTAAAAACGAGCGGGCGCTTGGATGGTTAGCACATTACCTTATCGGCATTTCTTTTGCCTTTTTACTGTTACTCATTTGGGGTACAGGCTATGCATACCAACCCACTTTCTGGCCTGCCATTACCATTGGTCTTTTAACGACCATCGCCCCCTGGTTTATGATGCAACCAGCATTTGGGTTTGGTATTGCCGCTTCCAAAACACCTAATCCGGCACTCGCAAGATTCAGAAGTCTGAAAGCGCACGCGATATATGGAATAGGATTATATTTGGCTGCGCTATTGCTCAGCATTGCTCTTTCTTAATAGAAACCAGGCATGCCTGGGATGATGAAAGGATAAAAAAATAAAAATGCAAACAGATCAATTATATCGGGATTCAAACCTGACCACCTTTTACGATTTTGACAATACCTGGTCTGAAGATTATGACCAATATCTAAAGCTTGCTGAAGAAGCCAGGACCGTACTCGATCTTGGTTGTGGTACAGGGACTTTGTCTGCTGCTTTGTGCCGGAATAATAAAGAAGTCGTTGGCGTTGATTATTCTGAAGAGATGCTTGCGATTGCTAAAACCAAGACCAATGAGGTGAAATGGGTACAGGGAGATGCCAGAACTTTAGACTTAGGCCAGAAATTTGACCTGATTATTTTATCCGGACATGTATTTCAGGTTTTCCTGAATGCCGAAGATAGAAAAGCAGTTTTGCTGACCATCAAAAGGCATTTAAATGAGCATGGGGTATTCATTTTTGATTCCAGAAACCCTGTTCCAAAAGAATGGGAATCCTGGACTAAGGAGCAATCTTTAAGGACATTTATTCATCCGTTTTTCGGGAAAGTAATTGGTTGGAATACCTTCCGGCTAGAAAAGGAAGTGGTGATTTATGGCACATTCTATGATGTTTTAGCTTCCGGAACCATTTACAATGCCTATTCCGGAATAACTTTCCCGACTTATGAAGAAATTTCTAGGTTGATCCGGGAATCGGGTCTGAAACAGAACCATCTTTTTGGAAGCTGGAAAATGGATAACTTTGTAAGTAATAGTCCTGAGATGATTTTTGTAGGGAGTTTAATTAAAGAATTTGAAATATGATCAGAGATTTTGAGCAAGGAGACATGGATCAAGTAGTCCAAATCTGGTTGGACGCTTCCATAATTGCCCATGATTTCATCCCTGAGGCTTACTGGAAAGGGAAGTCGGAGGAAATGAGGGAGCTTTACCTTCCTAACAGCAAAACATTTGTATATGAAAATGAAGATGCAGCGCTCCTTGCGTTTATTTCCATGAAAGATCATTATATCGCAGCACTTTTTGTTGCTCCGTTTGAACAAGGTAAAGGAATAGGTAAACAAATGCTCGATTTTGTGAAGCAATTGTACCAAAACCTGGAACTTGATGTGTATACGGAAAACCTGAATTCGGTAGCATTTTATAAGAAGCATGGCTTTATCATTCAGGAAGAAGGTATGGAAGAAGGCACTGGTCATAAAGAATATAAGATGTCGTATCACTCAGAAGAAATTCAATAAAATTGAAGAACCGGAACTCCCCTGCTAAAGCATATGAAGCTATCGGAGAGGTAAAGAATGCCATCGTTATCAGCAATTATCAAATTGCTATAATGCTGATGATTAGTGACAGATCTCATCTTTTATCAGCTAAACTGTTTCGGTTTCAGGTGTTGGGCGGCAAGTCCGACAATTTCGGCGATTCTTTTTTCTCTGGTTTCGGGGCGTTTGGCAAGGACAAGCCATTGTAAGATACTTTTTCTTACCGACTTACTTAAACTCAGAAAATATGCATTTGCAATCTGGTTGGCTTCGAGCGATTTGGTCAGGTCTTCTGGTATTTTCAACGCTTCCACCTCATCTAAAATGATCCAGGAACCATTTAGTTTTGCAGTTTCAATACGGTTTAAACCGGCTTTAGTCATCAACCCTTTCTCCATTAATTGCTGCACCTTTTCCTTATTCACTTTTGACCATACACTATTCGGCTTCCGCTTGCAAAAGAACTGCGTAAACCGCTCCTCATCAAGTGATTTTCTGGTACTGTCTATCCAGCCAAAGCAAAGCGCTTCATCAACCGCATCGCTATAAGTTATTGTTGGAATATTGAACCGCTTTTTATAATAGATCAGCCAAACCGATTGCTTTGAATCATGGTGTTCTTTTAACCAATTTCTCCAATCTTCCTGGCTTGCCGGACAAAATGTTTCTATATCTTCTTTTTGCATGCCACAAATGTAAACCTACCTGGTGACAACCTTATGTCAAGGGTTAAGGATAGCTCGTTAATTAATGCAGGCACTAACGGGACCTGTCGAAAAACTCCTGGAGCGTCAGTTTATGAGGTTCGAACTTTTCGCTGAGCATTTCCATTTTTTTTATCCTGTCCAGACGAAAATACCTGAACTCCTTTCGCAACCGGCACCAGGCCACCAGAAGCCAGTTTTCCTGTGTACTAAGTAAGGCAAAAGGTTCGATCAGCCTCGTTGTCGTTTCGCTGGCTTCATTGCTGTATTCAATTTTTATCAGATAAAAATTAGTGAGTGCAAACTGTAAATCAGACAAGTTGCTGGTATTTTTTTCCCTGCTCATGTTCTGACTAAACCGGGTTCTTTGAGAAAGCAGGTTTGCTTTGTCCTTTACAGTATGACCTAATACAGCTTTGATTTTCTCAATCGCTTCCACATAATTTCTGATGAAAGAAGTGTCTTTGTTTTTTAGCACCAATTGCTCGGCAAGGATTAAAGCATTGGCCTGGTTCTCCGTAAACATCACCGGGGGAATTTTATACCCTTCCATCAAAGTGTAGCCTTTTCCATCTTCGGTCAGGATTGGCACCCCCGCCTGTTCGAGTGCTTTTATATCCCTGTAAATTGTCCGGCTGCTGACCGAAAATTTATTCGCCAGCTCTGGTGCTGTCAAAAGTCGTTTCGTTTGGAATTGGATTAAAATTGCGGTCAGCCTTGAAAGCCGTGTGGTATCGTTATCATTCATACATCCCATTTAATCTGGCAACCACTAAGATAATGAAATTGATACATCCCGGTCATTCAAAAAAATCATCAGGTACAAGGCGAAACTAATAAATAATTAATTTTCACAGGAGTCTTCAGCAATTTATTCATTTTTGCAATTGAGGACGAAAATTCCAATAGGTGGAAGATTTCTGTTCATGAATCTGAGGATATGAAAAAAGCAATAGTACAGGAATCACAAAATGTGACTGACTACCCGAATAACAACACCATTTTCGCTGTCTGGAAGTTTAAGCATGCCATAGAAATCAAGCCTGCGTTCGAAAAACTTTGCAGCCTGGTGGCCAATCTGAACCATTCCTATGCGGTGCGTATTCCGGATGGGCGGGTAAGTTGTGTAATGGGTATTGGCCATGATGCCTGGGTTCAACTTTCATTACCAACGCCACTTCCTAAAGAACTGAAAAATTTTGAGGCCATCTGCGGATCAAAGCATACCGCAATTGCGACTCCCGGAGACCTGCATTTTCATTTGCGCGGGACCGATATGTCTGTTTGTTTTGATATGATCAGCGCCATCGCAGAAGTATTACAGCCTGTAGCCGATTGTCTGGAAGAAGTACATGGGTTCAGGTATTGGGATGGACGATCTATACTTGGTTTTGTAGATGGTACAGAAAATCCTACAGGTGAGCAGCGACAGTTTTTCGCCACTGTTGGTGATGAAGATCCGGACCATAAAGGAGGAAGCTATCTTTTTGTACAAAAATACCTGCACAACATGGGGAATTGGGCAAAGTTGCCTGTTGAAGAACAGGAAAAAGTGATCGGACGATATAAGTCAAGTGACATTGAGATGCCGGATGAGGTAAAGCCCGATAATTCCCACAGTGCATTGGCTAATATAGAAGATGAAGAAGGCAATGAACTCAAGATCGTAAGAGACAATATGCCCTTCGGAAATCCTGCTAAAAATGAAGTTGGCACCTACTTTATCGCCTATGCGAATACCTTCAGTACGACACATAAAATGCTGGAACGAATGTTTATCGGAGCTCCGGCAGGAAATTATGACAGGATACTGGATTTCAGTACCGCACATACAGGAAGTTTGTTCTTTGCGCCGTCAGTGAACATTTTAAAAGAATATACAGCAGATACCGACTCCTGAGCATGCTGTTTTTAACGTTTGTAAATCTAAAAAAAGAAGGAAATGAGTTCACATTTTGATCAGTACAGAAAAGAATTATCTGAGGCTAACCTGAGTTCAGTTGAAGATTTAGAAAATCTTATAAAACCGCTGATCCGATCTGCCACAAAAATTGAGGTTAAAAAAGCGGCAAAGCCATTAGAAAACACCTCCTTACTTTCTCATTTTGGCGGAAATCCTTATTTTGAAAAAGGAGAAGAATGGCCTGAAGCAAAAAATGGTAAACACCTGGATTTTATCTTCCAGATTTATAATAATGGGGAAATAAACCTGCCAGGGAACATTAAACTGGTTCAGTTTTTTTACGACTGGGAAGCGTTTCCCTGGGATACTAACGATGATGGATGGCTGGTAAAAACATATACCACACTAAATACAGCACAAATGGTAAAGATTGAAAAGCCTACTGAATTAGAAGTATCCAGCTATTGCGAAGTAACATTTACCACTGTACCATCATTGCCTGACTGGGAAGGCCTTGAAATTTATTCCAGACATGCGTCAAATTTATCCTGTATTTTAAATGAAGACGAACCATGGGGCAGTTACCAGAATGCGGTGGAAAAGCTGATCGGTGAACAGGATTACAGAAGTCAGATCGGTGGTTATCCAAACTGGGTTCAGGGAGAAGCAACCCCTCTAAGAGGGATTGAGCCAATGAAATTACTCTTTCAAATAGATTCAGAAGAGCAGGCAGGCTTAATGTGGGGCGATGTAGGGCTAATCTATGTTTTTTACGACAAAACCACTGAAGAAGCAGAATTCACTTTACAATGCCACTAAAGACCTTATTAAGTTAACGCTTAACTAAGGAAATTACTTTTTTACCCGCGGTTGCCAGTGCAACCGCAATCAATCCACCCACTAATCCAAACATTAATTCCTTAACTGTCGAGGGAATTGATGGCAATACATGGTGCAAATATTCAATATTGTGAACAAAAATACCACCTGAAACCAGGATCAATGCGAGCGTTCCGACTACGCTAAGAATCCTGATAATCACCGGGAGTGATTTAACCAGTATCTGGCCAAGGCCTGCAAAAAATCCTTTATCATTGGAACGTTTGATCAATTTATAGCCAAGATCATCCATTCTTACAATCAATGCAACGATGCCATAAACACCGATTGTTGCCAATAATGCCACAACAGAAACAGTCAGGATCTGTATCATTAGCTGTTGTTCCAGGACTGTTCCCAGAGCAATGATTACAATCTCTACAGATAGGATAAAATCTGTTGTTACTGCAGACTTAACTTTTGTTTTTTCGGCATCAATACCATCTTCCTTTACTTCTGCAATAACTTCATGCCCCTCTTTTGGACGATGGAAAAAATATTCAATTATTTTTTCTACTCCTTCATAAGCCAGGTAAAACCCGCCTAAAACCAGGATGACTTTAATTGCAACAGGAAAAAATACATTTAACAATAAGGCGATAGGAACAATGATCAGCTTGTTAATAAATGAACCCTTGGTAATTGCCCAAAGCACGGGTAATTCACGTGAAGACAAAAATCCAGTTGCTTTTTCTGCGTTCACCGCCAAATCGTCGCCCAAAATACCAGCAGTTTTTCTCGTTGCTATTTTTGCCGTCACGGCAACATCATCCATCAAAGCAGCTATATCATCCAAAATCGCAAAAAAACCTGCAGCCATATTTATATCATTTAAGGGGCTGCAAAATATAAATACGATTTTGAATTACAATCATAACAGCCGTATATATTTGATTATTTCCTTTCCATATTCTCAATCAGGATTTTAAATATAGCTTTGTGTATTGCAAACAGGCTGGAAAACAAATATGGATGAAATGATAAGTCTGGATGGAGCATTAGATCTGATCGGCAAAAGATACGTAAAACTGAAGGCGGATAGCAGGCAGGCATTAAAGGAATGTTCAAGGATCGAAGTATTTGAGAAAAACACGATACTTGTCAAAGCAGATCAGTATTCCAAAGCTTTAATGTTTATCATCACAGGAGCTTTGAGGGCTTACTATCTGAAAGATGGAAAAGACATCAGCGACTGGTTTGCTTTTGAGACTGATTTTATCTGTGAGATCAACAGCTTCTTTCTTGAAAAACCCAGTGACCATTATTTTGAAACATTGGAAAAATCGACCATCATGATCATTCCCAAGGAATCAATAATGAAACTTTGTGATCAGCACCATGACATAGAAAGATTGGCCAGGTACTCCACTACCAAAACGATGATCGGACTTCAGCGCAGGCTGGTCTCTTTGCAATTTGAAACTGCGTTACAAAAATACAACAACCTGTTGGCGGTGTATCCGCATATTACCCAACGGGTATCTTTAAGCCATATCGCCTCCTTTCTCGGGATCACCTTAGAAACGCTTAGCAGGATTCGAAATCCCAGAAACGGAATTTGATCTATATCAAATGAATTCGGGATAATTTAATAGAGTTTTGAGATAAATTAAATCTCATGAAAACCTTATTAATCATCGGTGGTATACATAGTCTGCTCTTTGGTCTGTTTCATTGCATGTTCTGGAATAAATTAAGGTGGAAGACCGTGCTGAAAAAAATCGATCCGGGCAACGAAGCCGTAATGCAGATCTTAAATCTCCGGATCATCTATATTTTCTTTTTGCATTCTTTCCTGTGTTTCTTTTTTACAGATGACCTGTTGGCTACTCCCCTTGGGAATATGATACTGATCGGATCTTCCATGTTCTGGCTCGGCAGAACAATTGAACAATTCGTTTATCAGAAACAATTGCCATTTAAAGATCCTGTAAATATGGTGGTCACCATTATGTTTATGATCGGAATTGCAATTTATACCATCCCATTTATAAGCTAATATGATGCTCACAATTGGAGGATATTTGAATATTCTGATTTCGTTTGGACATATTGCAGGTTTATTTCGGGCGGAGCAAATGTTCAGACTAACCGGAGTAGCGCATCAAATGAAAGAGCTTTCTGCCCTACATTATACTTTGCCCTATGCATTAACCGTCTTTGTTGCTCTTGTATTCTTTGTGTTTGGTTTATATGGACTTTCAGCTACAAAAAAATGGATGTGGTTACCTTTTCAAAAATCCGGGATTTACCTCATCTCAGGAATCTATTTTCTAAGGGGATTGGGAGAACTATTAGCTGATGGGCTGAGTGGTACAAGTACGCTAACCGGCACGTTTTATTCTATCATCGCAGTAGGTATTGCAATATTATATTTATCAGGTGGTCTGAAGTTGAAACGGCTTCGGGACTAGAGAGGTCATGTTGAAACAAAATTCTGCAAAGAAATGCCATTTTCATCGAATACCTCCAGCACCGAAGAACTTACCCTCATGCGCTCCAGGCTTTTTACCAGTTCCAGGCCAATATTTTCAGTGCAGGCCACACGTAATATCTGATCACAATCCTCAAGATCGACAGACCATTCTGAGACCCCATGGAAAGTCACGATAGCCTGATGAATGTGCTGTAAATCCATTGGCGTATGAATTACCGTTGATAATATGATGATATATCCGGACATAAAAAATCTGATTGAGATAACAAATGTATAAATAATTTGCAAACAAACCATTCGTTCGGTATCTTTGAGAAATGGAGAATCCATACAAAAGAAAAAAAGAGCCGGAAGCCAATAAGCAACTGATTCTCAATACCGCAGCAGAGATCGGCGCTACTTCTGGCTGGTTCCAGGTGACTTTTCAGGCCATTGCCGATCAAACCGGATTGAGTAAAGGAGGCATTATCCATCATTTCCGCAATAAGGAAGAATTGCTGGAAGAACTGGTAGGCCAGAGTCTTGCAGAGCTGACGGAATGGGTCATTGAAGAAAAAAAAACTTCGGGCAACCACATTGCCCCTATTGCATTTCTGCGTTTTGTGATCAACAAAAGCAGTGACCTCCACTACCGCAGAACTATGAAAGTCATTTTACAGGCTGCACTTGTTAACGAGCATTATAAGAAAATGTGGGAGGATTGGTTTACGGAGCATATTACCGGTGGATCTGTATCCGATCAGGACATCAATAGCCTCATTATTATACTTGTTGCAGATGGGCTATGGTATGCAGATAATCTTGGCATTTATGGCATCAGTGCCGAAAAGAAAGAACAAATTATTAATAAATTATTGACGTTATAGCTAGATTTCCATGAACAATTCCAGTGAAACCACCACCCACGAAGGCAAAACATTTACCGGCATCAATTATGCAGACAAGCGGCTGGAGAATCGGGAATTCATCAATTGCGAATTTGTTAATTGTGATTTTTCCAAAAGTGACCTGAGCCATAATGACTTCATGGACTGTCATTTTAAACAATGTAATTTCTCCCTCACGATAGTTACAGGTACCGGATTTAAGGATGTTACATTCACAGGTTGTAAGGTGTTGGGCATTGATTTTTCAAAATGCAACAAGTTTTTATTCTCTTTTTGCTTTGAGCAGAGCCATCTGGATTATTCTACCTTTTATGGCACCAAGCTTAGGAAAACCAAATTTACAGACTGCTCACTAAAAGAAGCTGATTTTGAAGAAGCAGATTTAACTTCCAGCGTATTCCATAACTGTGACCTCTCCGGGGCAACATTTGTCCGGACTGTGTTAGAAAAATCAGACTTCCGTACGGCAAGAAATTTCAGTTTTGATCCCTCTGTTAATAAGGTCAAACAGGCAAAATTTTCTGCATTAAATCTTGCTGGTCTGCTTTACCAGTTTAATCTGGACATTGATTATGATGGCTAACCGAATCGCGAAAGCGGGGCCGGTTTCAGCTCTGTTTCTTCTTCTTTTTGGGCTTTGGAACCGGCAGTTCCTTTACGGAGATTCGAATCAGCTCGCTTAACCATCCTCTGTCTTCAATTTTGTCTTCGATTAAGAAAAATGGTTTTGCTCCCGGATATGGAGCTGCCTCAACGATATCGCCAATAAATTCCCTTCCTGAATTGGTTGGTTTTATAAATAGTTTATTATCGCAAATGAGTCCGAATATTTTTCCATCGGAATAAATTCCATATTCACCGAACATCTTTTTGGCAGTTATTTCGCCTGCATTTTCGACTTGTTCCAGTACAAAGTCTACAAATTTTTGATCAGAGGCCATTTATTGGTTGTTTAGTTGAAAGTAGGGATAATATTCTGCAGAACTATGTAAAAAAACCGGCTAGCTTATTAAGCCACACTTATGACCATAAAAAGCAAAAACGACGTTAGATGAAAAACAAGCATAGATTTACCTGTTTTTATTTTCCAAAGGTTTTTAAAAAGGTTTCAAAATTTAAAGCCTGAGGTTTCTTTTTTAAGTAATAACGAAGTTTCCCTGACTTATCGAATTCATCATCAATGTTATCAAATATAAAAGGAACAACTTCTTTACCATTTTGATTGATGAGGCCGTATAGATAATTACTGCCATCTGCTGTGCGAATTCCCGCAATATAGTAGTCTTTTACCTTAAAAAAAGGATCGATAAAGTCATATTTAAACGGGGTTAAAATTTTCAAATTCTTGTCTGTTAAGGCTTTTTTAGATTTATTGTTTTCTGCTACAAAAAGCAATGGATATTTGATATCAGAGGCGATATGCTCATTAATTGTCTGTAATCTTTTTATTTCGTTGTTGGGCAGCTTCTTAAAATTTAAATCATAAATTTCATCCTTATCAGAATTTTTATGGGCAATAATAAATGTATCGTATTTATCAAAATAATGATACTCAAAAGGTATCACCACTTTACTGCGATTTAAGACTACTCCAGCAGCAGACTCATCGCCAAAAGATTTTTCAAAAACATCATAACCTGGCTTTAGTGTTTCGTTATAATTTTCAAACTGCGGCAAGGCTATCAGTTTTTTACCCTTCACATCAAGCCAATGTAGTTTCCCATCAACAACAAAGTACTCGTTACCCAGCTGTTTCATTTCTTCAAATCTGGCGGTTATGATTTTATCGCCATCTTTATTTGATACACCGAATTTTAAACCATTGCCCTTTTCGTAAGTATTATAAATGATGTTTGGATTATTTACATCAAAATATTTCTTTGCCAGGTAATGGTTATTAAATTTCACCATTCTGCTGTTTTGAAGCGATTTAAACTTTGTCGCCACAAAAACATCAATTGTTTTAATATCATCCGGAAATTCTACGATAACAAATTGATTTTCAACGGAAATCACCTTTTTTCCTTTCTCTGCAACCTCTTCGTATAAAGCGATATCGCCAAGTTCTTTAGCTTTCCCCTGACTTAAGCCGGAAATGTAGTTGTTGAATTCAGCCATATTATCCTTGGCAGCCAATTGATTCTGATCGATTTTATTTAACAATTTCCCGGCTTCATTTACGTCATCCTCTTCAAGTACAGCTAGAAAAATATCCAGTAATTCTTTTAATTGACCTTTAATGTCTTTCTTTATTTCCAGCATTGGGGTAGAACTTAAAGCACTACTATTCATCCTGACATTCTTGTTATTGTAGGCTTGATAACCAATCACATCTGAGTAAACTGCAATTGGTATTTTCAATTTGGCGACATTGCCCTTAATGGCCTCGACTTCAACGGTATGATTTTTATATTCGACGTTTTTTTCTGATTTTCCGACAGCAAATTTTTCAACATCAACAGGAAGTTTCAATTTAATTTCAGTCTCTATACTATCAATACGTTTAAGCCCAATATCACCTTTCGCCAGCCTCTTTCCTTTAAAAAAATAGCTTTTTTCAACGGTTTCTATTTCCTGTTCAAAGGGCTTAAATATGCTATCGTTCTCTTTAATGACGTGATCATCGTCAGTAAGACCATATCTGCTTTCAAATTCAAACCTTTTCAGCGTGTATAAACTATGTTTGTTATCGTTTTCATTAAAATCCTGATTAAAATATAACTGCTTACAGTAAGCATTAAAGATTTCTTCAACTTTTGAGGTATTATAATTCAGTGAAAACTCGGGTTCAGATTTTTGGGCAATACTTTTTTCACCCGAGGAAAAGTGTGAAGTTAGCTGCATATTTAAGCTGGTTAGCTTTATCAACTTGTTTAGCAGAGCCGTATCTTTTTTTAATTGCTGCTTAAGGTCATCAAACTTCAGCGCTTTTAAGGAAGCAATATATTCCTTTGCCTTTTGGGTTTTTGGGGTCTTTGGGGTACTTTCGCCACCACAGGAGCTCAAAAACAAGCTTATAATACAGATAGTAACTGTAAATTGATATTTCATTTTTACTTTCATAGTTAGCTTTTTATTCATCATTTGGGTCAATAATATTTATTAATCCCAAACTTGAGGATAGCAGTATATCGACATTTTATCTGTATCGTGAATAGCTAAAAAGCCATTTTTATATTTTATCCTTCAAATTTCGTTTCGAAGATAAACCTAATGCTCCAATTTTAAAAGTTGATGATTTATAATTAAAATGTACCTCATCATATGTAAAGAGAGTTCCTGATTGCTAAAGCACATTTTCTGATTTTTTCCCATTTGATTTAGGTTTAATCGCAGATTTTGCCCCTAATACATTTCAAACAAAGGAGATGTGACAATAAGACAAAAGGCACAATTACAGCAGGTAATAAAGTATAAGGAAAAGTAATCAATGCAATATTTGGAGTTTCAAATGCAAGTAATTGTATCGGAGAGGGAGCTGAAAGTATAGCTATTGAAACAATTAAGAACAAGAAAAGTAAACCCAGGATATTCCACCATCTGAAAATCTTTATATTTAATCGTTTCCCTGCGAGCATAGAATAACTTAACATAGCAATAGCAGAAATCCCGATAAAAATATCAAAATTCCAACCCTGGAACGTCATAAGAACAGGAATACTTCCTTTTAGAAAAAGCTGAAAAAGAACAAGTTCAACAGGGAGCCTTAAAACATGTATTGCGATTAAGTAATTGATTTTCAAATTCAAAACATTCATTGTCCGATAGCACAGAACTACTAAAATCAAAACAGGAAGTAGTACCCATATCATTCTTGGTGGCAAGACAGAGGTATTTTGAAAGAAACCACGATAAGACAGGACTCCACATACGATTAGCCATATAGATCCAAAAATCAAAACTGTTTTACTTTTACCTGTACCCAGATAAAAAAGTAAAAATGTCAGGATCGCAATCCCAATAAATGTCATTTGAAGTAGCATAATATTATCGCAGAATAAATAGAACACAAAGCTAAATTCAATTTAGAACAACACACTTGCCTTATGGCAAGAAAACAACAGGCCTGCTATTCCTTTGCAATGTCTTTTCGGATCCTACTGAGAGAAGTATCAGTAATGCCGAGATAAGTAGCAATATACTTTAGTGGAACATTTTGAATAACGAGTGGTTTTTCTTTTAAAAGCCTTAAATAACGTACTCTTGCATCATCAGCGATCATAGCGATGCTATGGTTTTTTAATGCAAAGTAACTGCCGGCAAGCGTAAGACGACCTTGTTCCCGAAATGATTCAATTCCATGAAACAACGTTTTAAAAGAATCAAGATCAATTTCCCAGCATACACTATCTGTAAGTGCCTGTATGTTTTCCCTGGTGGAGCTTTTTAAAAACAATGAAGACCATTCAATAGCGATGTCCCCCGGACAGTAGAAATTCGTACTTGTATCTTTTCCTCTGATGTCCGTTACAAAAGATCTCAAAAAGCCATTTTGTAAAAACCAATATCTGTCGGCAACCCTTCCCTCTTTAAGCAAATATTCATTTTTACGAAATTCTAACCGCTTAAACATGGAGATGATCTGATCCAGCTCTTCTTTATTGAAGTCCTTTGGATTAAAGATGCTATGTAAAAAATGTGTTTCGAACATTGGGTAGCTGTTTAGCAATAAAAAAACGAAGCTAAAATAACCCACATATTATTATAAAACCAACATTGTTGTCATACTTCAGACCTCTGCTTAATTAACGATTCAGTTAAATACGGTGTTATTTTTTCGAATTACGAATCGATTAATTTCTATCAAATTTACTAAATACACATTCCAACAACACCAGCCACATAAGTTTCCTAAAATAACACACAAGAAATTTATTTTATCTTTTCTTTGAAATAAAACAAATTATAAATATATTTAGTTAAAAATATTCTAAATCACTAAGTAAATAAAGCTAGATTTCTTTAATCTAAACAGCATAATTGATATAAAATTAGTGCCATCCCCCCTAATTTATATTTAGAAAGCAAACATGACGCAAAAAAAAATTACAACTCTTGTTTTCAAGTAGATGTATATAAAAATTTGTACAAATCAGGAGCATTTTGTTGCAACAAAACGCTCCAATAACAAGCATGTAGTTACAAAATATATGTCGCCGGAATATTACCCCGCGTGGTATGGTAATAATTTCACAAATAAAATTAATTTTATGAACAAGTTAAATGAGAGCTTAAAAAACAACAACACTCTTAACAGAGCTGAGTTAAAAGAAGTAATGGGCGGTAAGTATGCCTCAATTTGTGATACGGGCAGTTGGAGTAACTATGATATCTGTTTTAATTGTATGGTAGCCTATGGTGTTGGCCTGGAATCGGCAGACCGACAGTGTATTGCTGTTGGAGCTCATTGATTAAGCACTTTCAATTGATATAAATTTTATAAAAAGCCCGGTTTTTTTTTACAATGCCGGGCTTTTTATTGTATCGATCTATCTTCTATTTCACAGCCTAGTACATCGAATTTCCAAAATATTTAATCCCTGCAGTAAATCAGTTTGTTTTTAAACTGAAGAGCCCCGGATAAATATCCGGGGCTCAATTGAAAGCGTCTGTTAATTTAAATTTTGAACAGGCTAACTGCATCCAGCTGATTGGAAGCTGGTGTCACAAAATAAGTTTGCACCCTTCCTGTTTCCCCTTTTTTAGGGAGATACAGCTGACCGGTTCCACAGTTACTCAGTCCCTCGTCATCGTTAAAGGCCCATTGATCTGTAGTACCTGTTTTGACAAAGTACCAGGTATAAGTCTCAGTGGCATCTTTAAAACCTTCAGTAGTCACATAATCTGAATAGGTCCAGGTTGCAGGTTTTACGTTCCTGGCGATATAGACCGTCTTTCCTTCCTTATTCTTCATAAAAATATCTATCCCATCGTTACTTTGGGGATAGTAAATGTAAAAAGCCATCTTGTTCGTGGCAGGGTTTGCTGCCGGAGCTTTGATCTCTAAGGGACTGCCGTTGATAAAGACAAACGGAAAAAAACGTTCCAGTTCAGGGGTATTCAGGCTCAACTGATTTTGAAAGACCTCTTTTCCTGAAATCACATCTTTAATTTTTAATAAGCCTTGTCCCTGACTAGCGGGATAAGTATACACTTTACCAAAATTCAATTGCTGATCAGGTTTAGTCTTAAATTTATCGTAGACTACTGCATCCAGGGACACTTCCAGTTCACTGTTTCCAATGTTATAACCTCTGATTTGTATGCTAACCGCTTTTGTCTTTATTTCTTCTTTATTGCAGGAAACAAGTCCTGCTGCTGCTATGGCAAGCAGCATTAGTCTTTTCATATTGATCATCATCTGTTTCATTGTTGATAGCTATTGATCTAATCGGGTAAAAAATCTCATCAAACCTCCGGAAGGAGCTTCAGAGAAAATGTAAAGTTTGGAAGATGCAGTGGATGACTGGGGCTTTGGTGCTGTGGATGTTAGCGGATTCCAGGAGTATGCCGTTCCATCGGTATAAGGGATGTCCGTTCCGGCCTTGTAGATACGGACCACAAAGGAGGCCGTGGTTGTCACCCCATTATACACCTGCGTGGTGGTAGAAAACGTGGGTATGGTAATAGGCGGACAAAACTCATAAGGTTTCACATTTTTTGCCCTTCCAAGCTCCTCAAACACCTTAGGTACCAGATAATATTTACCAACCACAAAGTCAACCGGCTCTGTATAATTGGTGGTGGTTGGCTGGAACATATAGAGTAGCTTGATTTTGCCCTGTTCAACAGCAGGCTTTTCCGGCATAGGACCGGTCCGGCCTTCTGTATAAAAAAAGTTAATTTTTATCCCGGAGTCCTCTTTTTTCAACTCCCTTTCCAGTACCAGTTTTCCGGAGATCTTCTCCGCAATCCTAAGCTTAATCCGATCTTCATTTGGTCTGAAAGTATAAGCAGTTGTACTTTCAAAACGGGAATTAGGCTGCAACGGAGTAATAAGGTCAGTCGTATCCAACTTAACCGTCAGTTCTTCACTGCTCGCATTGTAACCGATCAGATTAACGCCAAACAGCTCTTCTTTATAGAGAAAGTCCTGATCTCCTTTATTACAGGCAGTCAACGCCAGTAGTATAGTACCCAGGCAGGTCAGGTAAAATTTATTCAATTTCATGATGTTAAAAATTAAATCCATATTAAAAGTGGTAAGATAAGCTCAGGCTGAACGAAGTACCGATCTTACGGATGAACGTATCTGTATCTCCAATCCGCCTGATTTTCCCCTCTGGGGTCGTCTCCGTATAGCCGTTTTGATATTTCTCTGAAAATCCATCTTTCCATTCGTAGGTATCTGACCATTCGCCCATCGGGCCATTTGCTCCCGGCTTTATTTTATAGGTGTCATCAGAATTAATAAAGAAACGGTAAGGGCTGTTGAGCAGGTTGCTCATATTAAACCTGGCTTCCATCTTTTTGCTTTTCAGGAACTTATACCCAAGTTGAGCGTCTAACTGATTACGAGGCCTTTCGAGTTCAGAATACTCAGGCTTCATCCCTACGGTAAATGTCTTGTAGCCCGAATGATTGAAGGCTACGTTGGCACTTAAACGATCTCCCGTATAGTTTAGCCCAATATTATACAATACAGGTACCTGACCATATAGTGCCCGCTTTTCTCTCAAATATTCCTTGGTTCTGTAAGCATAGGTTTTACCATCATTATCTTGCCCATAGCCCATAGTGGAATAGCGAAAGGCACTTGCCTGTACTTCTGAATTTTGAAGTGTAAGGTTTCCACTGAAATAGATATTGCTTAAAAAATTCCAGTCCTTATTGATGAATCCCAGGTTTTTGCGCACATCGAACTCCCATCCATTAACATTCGCATAGTCAGAATTGGCAGTGATCAAATCAACTAACCCACTGCTATTGGTTACGTCCAGGTACATCTCCACAGGGTTTTTGAAATGTTTTTTGAAATAACCGGCAGAGAGCACCTCTCCTGCTGATGGATACCACTCCAAACGCAGATCGTAGTGAGTGATCAGCGTGGAGACTACACCAGTATTCCGCTGTATCCTGCCATGAAGATGGTTGAAACGTGAAAAACTGGAATTCTCAATCAATGCGGGCCTGACAGCCGATTTGGCATAGGAAGCGCGTATGTTGAAGTCGGCCAGCGGCGTAATGGTAAGATTTGCAGAAGGCAGATACAACCATTTCTTTTCATCAGCACTGGCATCCAGGGTCTTATGCACCAGATTTCCGGTTTCCATATCTACATAACGGTTCTTTTCCATATTCTGCATTTCCGACTTTGCGGCCTTATCTGCGGCAGAATCCTTTATCTTTTCATATTTATAATACTCTCCCCTGATCCCCCAAACCAAACGAATCCACTTGTTAAAACGGTTGTCCATCATCCCAAACCAGGCCTGGTTACTGTTCCTTCCTATATAGTTGTTATTGTTGAAATCAGAGGGGTGATAGAAAAGATCATGCAGGGGATCATTAAAATCAACGCTCCAGGTTTGTACCGGCCTAAAGCCACCGGTATAACCCTTTGCCGAACCAATTGGTAAAACGCTCCAGGCAAAATCACCCTTTTTATTCAGCAGCTGATAACCTGCCTTGAACACCTGTGCTGACTTCCCGATACTGAACTTATAGCTCAGTGCGGCGTCCGCTGCCCAGTTAGTTTCTACGTATTTATAGGAAGAACGGCTTAAGGGCCCGGGATTTTCAGTAACGTTACTGGCCTGATAAACATAGACAGTGCTGTTCTGCGTTGTTATAGGTCGGAGAATAGCGTCTACTGCATCTTGTTCATGATTGTTCACACGATTACGTGCCAGTCCCCAGTCGAACTTTAACCTGCCAAAAGTATGTTCTGCGCTGATGCGGTTCTGAAACAGATCGACAAATTTAGGGCGGTCATATTCGTTGATGGCCGGATTTTCGGCATAGCCGATATCCTCTCCCCAACCAGAAACACGAAAGAACTGATCGGCGAAGACTCTGGAATAGAAATTACGCAAGGTGATCTTGTGGTTCTTACTGTTCCAGCCCATATTAACCAATGCGGCTAAACTGGTCGTAAAATTATATTGACTGGCCGTTGTCTCCTTTAATTCCTTATTGGTAACCGGATCATAAAAAGTGTCGCCCAGCTTGTTGAACCGGCCTCGTTCATAATGAGAAATGTCATCTATAGCCTGTTCATTTCGGTAAGTCAACGAACCTACAAAACCTAAACGGCTATCTTTTAATCCGTAGCTCCTGCCCAGGGTAAACTGATAGTTTTGTCCGGGAGCAGCCTGATAAACACGCGTTCCAAACCTTTGTAAACCACCGATCTTTTTGTTTTGTGCAGCAATCATATCGGGCGTAATTTTTTGAACCCCTTCAGGTATATTGGTATTCGCCGGATCCGTTGGGATATAATTTGTCTGTGTAAAAATTAAAAGATCCTTCGGAAAATGATTCCTGTTCCCATCATCAAAGCCCAGATAATCATTTTTTCCACGTTGATATCCCAAAAAATCCTTGCCGGTACTTCCATTGGTGTACTTGCTTCCTAAACTGATTGACATGAAATTCTGGTCAGGTATTGCGATGGTATTGATCTGTACCAATCCGCCACCAAAACCAAAGCTCATATCCGGAGTAGCTGTTTTGGAAACCACCACATTATCCACCAGATTGCTTGGGATGATATCGAACTCGAAGTCCCGCACCTGTACGTCTGTGCTGGGCAGTGTGGCGCCATCCATCATCGCCAGATTATAACGTTCGGCAATACCTCTGATCACTACGCGTCGGTTGTCGGTGGCACTTACCCCGGAAATTCGTTTCAGGGTTTCACCGATATTCTTATCCGGCAATGCAGAGATCTGTTCTCTGCTGATGCCATTTGAAATGCTCGCCTCATTTTTCTGACGGGCATACAGGGCACTCACACTTTCCTTTTTAAAGGTTCCTGTAACCACTACCTGATTTAAACTTTTGGCGGAAGGGTTCAGTACCACATTAAGGTTGGTTACCTGTCCGGCTTTTACTTCTATATCCGTAATGCGTTTGGTCTGAAAAGAAATATAGCTCAGTTCAAGCGTATAATTTCCAGCCGCAACATTGAGGGTATAACTTCCGTCTACCCGGCTTTGCGTAACCTGCCCTGTCTGAATGAGTTTGATATTCGCTCCGGGGAGTGGTTCTCCACGATCATCGACGATCTTTCCGGCAATCCGACCAGGTTGCTGAGCGGGAATTTTGACAGGATGATCCTCTTTAGTATACAGCACTACTGCCCCTCCCTGCTCCGTGAATGCCAGGTTACTGTGCTTCAATAGCTGGAGAAGGATATTCTTTAGCTTTTCTTCATGATAGCTGGCAGCTTTAACCGATATGGCTTTAGCCAGTGAAGGGTCATAGGCAAGCCTTACTTTTGCTTTAGTTCTTAGTTGTTCCAGGGCGACAGACAAAGGTTGTCCTTCTCTGAACCGGATGTCAACTTTTGTTTCCAGCGCCTGAGGAAATGCTTCGCTGGCATACAGCGAAGTCATGATGTTAATGGAGACGAAATATAGGATCAGTGATATTTTCACACCTATTTTGATTATAGACATTATTTTTTAATACTTTTATTGTGTTTACAAGTTAAACCCGGCGTTTGCTCATTGAATGACGAGGAAGCTGCAATTTTCTGTCAGTAGCGCAAACACCAAAACATTCGGTATCTATCCAATAGATACCGTTTTTTTTAGTAGACTATCTCATCAATATTACCTCCTTGTCTTTAATCTGATAATTAAGTCCATGTATCAGTTTCAGCTGATTCAGAATAGTTTTAGGGTCATCAGTCCGGTAAAACTGCATCGAAACAGTTAAGTTTTCGAGTGTTTTTCCCCTAAACCTGACTTCCATAGAAAAGGCATTGCCAAAGGTTTGTGCAAAAGATTTCAGTGAAACATTGTCAAGAATATATTCCCCGTTCAGCCAGTTTTCGGCCAGATGAGCTGTACTGTCCAGTTTTACTGTTTCGCTTACCCTGTTAAAGCTGAGTTGTTGTTTAGGTAACAAAATGCCCAGCTGCATTTTTTTGTTGCGTACGGCGACTTTTCCACTGAGTAAGGTCACCCGGATATCTGCTGCCAGAGGATCATTGTTGATGATGAACTTAGTTCCCAGCACCTGAGTGGTAATCTGGGAGGCATGTACCAGAAAGGGATGTTCCGGATCATGACTGACCTCACAATAAATCTCTCCTGCCGCTAACTTTACCTCACGATTTTCCTGTATAAAAGGCTGGGCAATGGCAACCTTTGCACCGGGTCTCAAATGAATCGTAGAGTGATCTGGCAAGCGGATCTCCTTAAACTCTCCTTTATTCGCTACATAGCTCAGCCAGACCTGTCTGGTGATGGAGGGCATTGAAGTCAGGTAAGCCCGGTAACTGAAAGTTCCTGTAGTCATCAAGACTACCGCAGCCGCAGCAACATTAAGCCAAAGCCTTTTCTGCCGCCGTGTTCTTATCTTTCGGCGGATTTCGTCCAGCATTTCTTCGCCAGTCCTTGTTTTTTCCTGTGGATTGGAAAAAGCTTCAAAAGGCACACGGTCGTCTGTACGGGAGAACCAGGCTTCCGCCTCCTGGTCTGTACTACGTCTTTCAGTGAATATATTTTTCTTTGCCATACATATAACTCTTCGCAGCGAAAGCCAAAATGTACTTTAAGAAATAGCTATAAATAAGTTAAATTTTTGTTAACAGGATTGCCAATACCCCGGCAAGATTTGCAGGTTCTGAATAGAATCTTTTTGTTTGCAATCTAAGACGTTCCAAAGCCATAGAGACGTTGTTCCTGACGGTTTGTTCGGACAGAGAAAGTTCATCTGCGATTTCCCTGACAGATTTGTTTTCGACGCGGCTCAACCGAAATGACAGCTTCATGTTGACCGGCATCTTCTCAATTTCCAGATCCAGCAGCTCCTGCAGTTCTTTCGTCTCCAGTTCAGTAGGCGCCGGTACAATCAAAGGTTCGTCTTCCTGATAAAGCGTTTCTCTCTGCTTTGTGCTGATTTGTTTTCTGTACCAGGAAATGGTCTGTTTTTTTGCTGCACTGTTTAACCAGGGAGCCAATGACCTTTCGGCGATAATCCTGTGACGGTAATTCCAAAGGTTAATGAATATCTCCTGTAAGATGTCTTTAGTTACCTCTCTGTCGTTAATACGCCGATAGATCATGGTGTAAACTTCCGGCCAATATTGTTCGTAAAGCGCTTCGAAAGCTTTCTGATCACCATTTTTCATCGCGGTGATTAAATCCTGATCGCTAAGTGTCAATTGATTCACGCTGCGAAGTTAGCATCACTCAGGTTACCATTTTATTAACTTATCATGAACAAAACGAAGAATTTGAATTCTTAACACGCGATCAACCTTCTTTATTTTTCTATCACCTTAAAACCAGGCCTTTTATCCAGCGTGTATTTAAAATTCAAGGTTATGGCTCCCTGCTTTTTATCGAGCTTTAGTTTCTCCAACAGATTTAGTGAGCTATCATTTAAATTTAAAATATTACCATCGTTAACCCTGATCTCGGTCATTAAGCAGAGATGGTCGTCTTCAGATAGATTGGTTTGAACATCCTGATCAATAAAGTTCCAGTTTCTCATTGACGAATTCCCGATAATGGAATACATCAATGCTTTGTTAAAATTGATCAATTCAGCAATTCTTTCCGGTGCTCCGGAACCTCTGCTTAGTTTGCAAAGTGATACTTTAATTTCTTCAGGTAAAAAGACAACATCTTCAGGCAATTGGCTTGCCAGATTAAGCATGATCGCCACCTGAGGTTCTGCAACCAGAGCCCGGCACATCGTTTCGCTGATCACAATATCAATCCCAGATGAAGGTACGTCCCACAACGAAGCATCACATTGATGAATACTTTTAACATATGCACGCAAATCAAATAAGTCTATAACCTTTTCCAATATCTCAATACTTTCAGGGTTAATCTCCAGAAATGTAAATTGTACGTTTTCTGGTTTGAGCATCATCATAATTGGTAATGCGAGTGCGGCAAATGGGCCGGTTCCAGCATACAGGACATGAGTTTGTTTCCTGTTCCGGCCAATCACTCCTAATACAGATGAGTAAAGAGCCCTTGAAAAGCGTTGGGTTCTAAAAATCTCCCTGATACATTTTGCGGCCCAAAAAGTTCCTATCGCATTGCCATTAAGCGTCTGAATGTGTTCTCTTCCAACCGAACCATCAAGATCAAATTCCTCAAATAAAAGATCAGCATAGCCCATTACTGCAGGGGCCAGTTTATCATGAAAGTTTTCGGGATTGAGGATATCTCTACTATATTGGAGCAACCGCTTTTTTAGTTCTGTTTTTTTCAATTTGATCAATAGTTATCTGGTTAGTTATAAAGCATTATATGCAAAGCGCAATTCAATCCAAATGGCCTGAACCAGACGCTTCCCGAACCATTTTCTGGCTGGTTTATATTGAATCAAGGATTTTGCATCATTTGAAATTTCTTTAATTCACGTATACAGTGGTTGTAGGCAGTAGTTGTTTAATTCTGATACCATCTGCGGGAGGATATGCATTATTGTACAAATACAACGTTTTTAGTGTCGCCGATAACTTTCCGAAGTCATCGGACAGGGACTTCAGCTTGTTTGTGGACATCTTTATAATTGTTATTTTAGGCAGATTAAAAAATCCAGCAGGCAACTCTTCGATCTGATTCTTGTCTAAACGGATTTCGTTCAGATTTTCCAGATCACCGATCGACTCAGGAACTGTTTTAATTTTCCCATATTCAACATGCAGATAAACCAATCTGCGCAGATTTCCCAAATCGGCCGGCAGTGTTTCGAGTTCGTTTGAATACAAAGTGCAATATTTTAATTTCATCAATTTTGTGAAAGAAACCGGAAGACTTTTAAACTGACCTGCAATAATCAGGTTTTCCAGATTCTTTAAATTGCCAAAATTATAGGGCAAAGCAGTCAAAGCCGGCCCGGTTAGCTGGAAATCCTTAAGATCTAAATTCCCAAATGTGGATGGGAGCTCCTTATATTTCCCTTCCATAATCAGTGTATCCAGAGCGCTCAAACTTCCAAAATCATCGGGCAATACGGAATTTTCGGTTTTAGTGGTAAAGTACATTCTCCTCAGGTTCCTGAGTTTAGAGATTGAAGCCGGAATGTTTTCAGCAGTACTCACCAGCAGGACCTCCAGGTTGGACAAGTCTCCGATCTTCGATGGCAGTCGCTGAATTGGATTAAGATTTGCCTCTAAGTATTTTAATTTTTTTAATTTACTAAAACTCTCTGGTATATATTCCAAGCCTATAGCGGTACATTTAAAGTATTCAAGACTTTCAAGATCCCCAAAACTCTCCGGAAGGGAATAGATACCTCCACCATAACCCAAGATTAGTTGTTTAAGTTTACTTAGCATACCGATATTTTCAGGTATAGACGAAATCTTGGTACTGGTAAAATTGAGGGTTTCCAGCTGTCTGAATTTATCACCAATAATTTTAGGAAACTCCCCTACAGAACTACCTTGCAGATCCAGGAACCTGAGATGGGTTAAGGCCTGTAAAGCAGGAAATTGCAGGGTATCACGGAGGATCCAGGCAGCAGCACTGGCATTCAGATCCAGTTTTACAATGTGCCCATTTTCATAGGCAAGCCGGTAAGATGACGGATCCAGCTGCAAATCATAAAGTGCTTCCTTCTCTAAATAATTACCTGTCTTAAATTCCCAGGTAGCGGAAGCTGATTTACTGCCGTAATAGGTGGTCCAGGTAATTTTATAACTGGTATTTGCATATCCCTGGAATTGTACATACGGTGAATTGATATCAGGAACGACAGTACCTCCTGCAATCAGGCCGAGAAGCTTGGCGTATTTTCCCTCAATCGTCCATAGCCCATTATCATATTTATTACCAGTTAGGAAAAACTGGGTACTATTCCCTGGTGCATTATTACCAATAACCGCTTTTAATGGTTTGAATATGACCTGAACTGTTGATTCCGAATACTTTGTCCCATTTGCCATCACAGTCCATTTTAGTTGATATGTTTCCCCCGGCATACCGTTGAATTTCGAATCAGGCTTAACATCACTGGAGAAATAAACTTTGCTTTCAACAAGGCCCTTTTCGATGGTCCATTTTCCGGTTTGGCCTGCTTTGAGACTATCAGCATTGAGGGTCACCTGGAAGTTTTCAACGTCATTTTGATTTGTTCCTGCGGCTGCAAAGGGCAATGCTGGTTTAATTTCTGTTTTTTCATCTTTCTTGCAGGCAAACAGGCATGAAATTAAAATCACAAAGAACGTATATTTGAGATTTGGCATAGAGCAGTTAATTAACCTTTTATAAGGAAGATTAAATGTAACCAGAGTTTACATAAACTCAAAATTAATTTATATTTACTGTTGAAAATAAACTCTCAAATGCGAAAAATACTATTACTCTTATGTGTGTCTGTTGTATTGTTCTCTTGTAAAAAAACAGGCATTGACGAAATAGAAGGAGATTCTTTTAGAATCTCCATACTGCCGATACAAAATCCAGACTTCAATCAATTTAAAATTGCCGGCACTTTAGAAATAAGGAAGACTGCCAGCGATATTGAATACGGTCTCGTAGTTAGTAAATTATTGAATCCAACTGTTGAAAATGCAAAAATATATAAGATTGGCGGTTCCATGAATTCTGTAGATTTCACTAAACAATTAACAGATTTAGATACAGGTTCTGTATACTACGTAAGAGCATACGGTAAAGGAAATGCAGTAACAGAGTACTCCGCCAACCAGCTGATTGGGAAAGTTTCCCCCCAGATCTTATCTACAGACAACGACATAAATTATGGCAGACCATTGCTTATCTTTACTAACATCAATACACTTACCGCAGCATCGCCAGTAAAAGTTTTCCTTAATACGACCGAGCTTGTAGTCACCTCTATTGGCAACAGCAATGTAGGCAATACAATTACAGCACAACTCTCTGGTCAGCTTACTCCAGGTGTCTATACGTTAAAAGTGTCTGTAAATAATCTTAACCTTGTCTATCAAAAAAAACTGACGCTTCTTGAAGGCACCTGGCAACAGCTGGAAAATCTGCCTTCAGATAACGGCGGCATGATTGGTACTGCTGATTATTTTGTCAGCGGGGACTGGATATATACTTACAGGGTTGCTTCACAACATATCACTACTATTGCAGACTTCCATAAGTACAATTACAAGACCAGACAGAAAGTATTGCTTACTCCATATGATCCTATCTACAGACTTGAAAAACCGGCTATTCTGCAAGAGGGCTCTAATGTACATCTGATCGGTGGCGATCGGATTAGCGGATACCAAAATGCAATTACTACAAAATCACATTATGTTTATAGCATGACCGCAGACAGCTGGACAAAAGAAGCCGATTTTCCTGGTGGAGAAAGAAGAAATCCAGTCGCTATTGTCGCTAATCATAAACTTTATGTTGGTATGGGTTATAAAGCAGGTTCATTCGGCTCATCCTCTGGCTCTACCTATTACACAGATTTCTGGTCTTATGACCTGACTACAAAGGTATGGAAAAAGGTTTCTGACTTTCCTCAAAGCAAAGGGAGACTGCTCAGTGGTTCTTTCAGCATTGGATCTAAACTATATATAACTGGCGGAGCAGCAGCAGAAACGGGCAGCTCCTCTTCAAGCACAGCATCAAAGGAAACCTGGTGTTATGATACTGTTACCGACCAATGGAGTAAAAAAGCAGATTATCCCGGTAAAGGTGAAATAGCCTTTACTAATTTTTCAATTGGAAACTTTGGTTATGTTGGTTTAGGCGAATCACTTACTTATCATTCCCATTTAGGTAAAAACCTGGACCGGCAATTTTTCAAATACGACCCTGCAAATGACAAGTGGACTGAAGTAAGTAAACTCAACCAGGGAATATCTCAGGGCATGTCTGGTACCAATGGTATTCAGGGATTTGCGGGTGGCGGAAGTGATTCCTATGGTGCCCCCGATAAAACACTATATGTTTTCAGCCCATAATTGTATATAAACTTATAGTTAACAGGATCTCAGTAGTATATTTCAGTTCCCACCAGGGTAGTGTATATACCTGAATTCAGGTGTAAGTTGGCTGAGTATATTATCCGAATTTACACCTTAAATCTGCGAATTTATGCTATTTACGCTTAATAAAATACTTATATAATTGATTAAATAAATATTAATCAATTATTGATAATTTAAAATAAAATCATAAAATTTATACTGTGTGATTGGCCGATTCACAAATTAACCATTTGTAAACCATAACTTTAAATTCATTCCTAATGAAAGTTAAATATTTAAGCCTATTGCTCGCAGGACTTATTTTTAGTTCCTGTAAAAAAGGTATTCAAAATACCGAAGATCCGACATCCCGGCAGCTAACCGCTAAAACCAAATCTGATATTTCCATCACAGCAGCTGGTGTGACTTTAAATGCCGATGGCCCGGGAAATACCTATAGTTTAATCAATAGTGTACTGGGCGGAACGGCCTATGAGGTACCTGATTGCGGGCATGCCCAGAACCACATTAGTGAGGTTTTTGATCCCGTACTCAACACCAATGTATTTGTATTTTCCGCGCATGTTGCATTAGACGATGACCGATGCCAAGCCACCGATCGTCAGCGTACCGAAATTAAAACTTATGGTCCCTCTCCGGCGAACCTTAAGGCCTCTAATGGTGAAACCGTTACGTATCGCTGGAAATTTAAGATAGATGCCGGTTTTAAGGCTTCTTCCAGCTTTACCCATCTTCACCAGATCAAGGCCGGTGATGGTGATGATGCCGGCGCTCCGCTAATTACCATTACACCACGCTATGGGGCTAATAATACGGACAAAATGGAGCTTATTCACGTCAACTCTTCGGGCACAAGCACTAAAGTTAAAATAGTTAACCTGGCACCTTTCAAAGGCAATTGGGTAGAAGTTGTAGAAACCATCAAATTTGGTTCTTCCGGAACTTATAACGTCGCGATACATAAAGTAAGTGATGGAACAAGTTTAATGTCCTATAGCAATTCCAATATTGATATGTGGAGATCAGGTACAACTTTTTGCCGGCCAAAATGGGGAATTTACCGCAGTCTGAATAATCCTTCCCAACTGAGGGATGAAGACGTTCGTTTTGCTAATTTCTGCATTGCAGAAGGAAGCGCTACCTGCCAGTAGTTTTGCCTGTAGAAGCACCGATCTTAGTGCCTCAACACTAAAGATCATCTTTAATCAGATAAAATTTTCAGCAAACAATTGCTTATTAAATTTTAAAAACTAAAAGCCGTTTTTCTTTCAGAAAAACGGCTTTTTAAGTAGTGGCCTCAGTTGGGCGCTTCTCGAACCATTCCCTACCTGTTTTAATTTTTCACCTGTTTTTGCCTTTTCGTTGAAAGGTCGAGTATACAATAATTACACTAACAGCCATTAAAACTGAGGCAAGGAAAAATGGCGCTCCTGAAAACCTGAAAGGCGCTTCATCATTTGTGAAGTAATAGAACAAGTTTGTCATCAAAGGTGGGGCTATGATCGAAGTTGCACTCACTAAACCTGTTAAGGCTCCTTGCAGTTCGCCTTGTTCATTTGACAGAACGTCTTTAGACATTACTGATTGAATTGCAGGGCCACAGATTCCACCCAGACTGTAAGGGATCAGGAAAACAAACATCATCCATCCTTGATTTGCAAATGCAAATAGTAACAATCCCAGGGTATAGCATATCAGTCCATAATAAATGCTTTTCTGCTCCCCGAACTTAGGTGTTGTCCATCTTATTAAAATACCCTGAACCAATCCCAGCAGCAACCCAAGCAGCCCAAGGGAGATACCGACCATTCGTTCAGTCCAACCAAACTCATACATGGTAAAGAAATGCCAATTGCTCTGTACAGCATGCATGGCAATATAAATCAATGTCAGGGCGATGACCAAACCAGAAATTTGAGGATACTTTCTTAAGAATTTAAAAGATCCAACCGGGTTTGCACGCTTCCATTCAAATGCCCTGCGTTTGTCTTTATCTAAACTTTCCGGAAGGATAAAATATCCATACAGAAAATTTATCATGCATAGCACAGCTGCAGCATAGAATGGGACTCTTGCCCCATAGTGACCTAGCAATCCTCCAATGGTTGGACCTATAATGAATCCCAGCCCCAAAGCGGCTCCAATCATACCAAAATTTTTAGCCCTATCCTCATCTGTTGAAATATCAGCGATATAAGCACTTGCAGTTGAGAGACTAGCCCCCGTTAATCCGGCAATGACCCTGCCTAAGAACAGCCAGCCGATAGACGGAGCAAAAGCAAGAAATATATAATCTACGGCAAATCCAAAAAGAGAAATCAAAATAATAGGGCGTCTTCCATATTTGTCACTAAGATTCCCCACCACAGGTGAAAATATAAATTGTGTAAAAGCATAGGCAAAACCAAGCCAGCCACCATATTTGGCAGCCTCAGTAATATCACTATGAATAAGTTCTTTAATAAGTTTTGGGACCACTGGAAGTATGATTCCCCATCCAGTAATATCAATCAGTAAAGTCACAAATATGAATCCAATAGCTGCTTTTTTCGTTGAATTTTTCATGGTGTAAAAATAGACAGCGCCTGAGCGTGTTTTTTTTACACATTCATGGTAGTTACATACAATTTGTAAGATACTGTGAGGTTGCTCACAAGCACTGCCTATTGCCCCTTTCTAAAAGCCCCTGGCGAAACTCCGGTGATTCTCTTAAAAAACCTGCAAAACAAGCTTGTTTCTCCAAAATGCAATTCATTGCTGATCTGCTTGATTGATAAACCAGAAGATTTAAGCAATGTCTTAGCGTGCAATATCATGGCATGATCAACCCATTGCAAAACTGATTTTCCTGTTTTTTGCTTCAGAAAAGTAGAGAGATACTGAGGGGTTAAATGAAGTTTTTCTGCATAGAATTTAACACTCCGCTGCTGAGTTGCGTACTTTGAAATCAATATGTAGAAATCGTCGATGATTTCATGTGTACGGCTCTTCACTAAACTGTTATGATCAGTCAGTCCCGAATATGCTTCAGAAATCATATACATTAGTGTAATAACAAGATGTCGCAGCATTTCAGCTTTCCTGGAACTCTGACTTTTATGATAGAAGTTCTGTATAAGTTCTACCAGTTGATTCTTTAGCGTCACTTCTTCATCTTGAAGTCTGACCACAGGTTGCCATCGAATCTGATTGTTCATTACAAACTCCTGTAGGATTGGAAATGCCGCAATAAAATCTAACGAAAGGCCAATGGTCACTATTTCTGCATTTTTGCTCAGTGATTTTGTATCTATCATCAATCGCGGTTGCAAAACTGCGATGTCTCCTGCGTTGATTTCGTATTCTAAAAAATGTATTTGGGCTTTCATGGAGCCTCGTATCATAAAGCCTAACAGCAATCCATCAAACAGACGACTATGCGCTGTATACTCCTTTTCAGGGTGGTTCTGTTGACGCAGAACGACTATCCCTTCCATCTTTTTTGAAGGATCAATGTTGTACAGTTTAGATACATTGTCCAGGGTTAAGAATAGGGCCATGTTCAAATGTCGGAAAAATGCACATTTATAACAAAAATTGCTGATTTACGTCTAATCGCAGATTTAATCGGGAAATAATGTATAGACTCTAAAGTTCCTGTTGAATAAACCACTCAACATACTGAGGTATAGAAGTACCTGCATAATAAAATAACGTCGATCGCTAAGCTTTTTCCAGATTGAGTATAATTCTATACTGATATGTCGTAGCAAAATCTCTTATCAATGTTGTTTTTCCAACCGATCGTGCACCTCTGATGATAAGAGGCTTACGACTATCCCTTAATTTCCTGCTATTAAGATGATTTTCAATGTTTCTTTTAAATGACATATAACGAGCATGATTTCTTTTGGTTTTGTAACAAAACAAACCCAAATTCACCCATATTTTGTAACAAAGCAAGTCTAATTTGAATACCGTTACGTTTTCGTTACAGTTTTCATGAAGAATTAACGTAAAAGTCGTGGCCGGTAATCAAAATCAGAAACAAAAAAAACCATTTTTCGTAAAGAAAAACTAAAGAATATTTGTATCTATAAATTCATAACTGATTAAAATTCCTATCCTTAAAGAGGTTTATGGCAAGATTTTAGCAAAAAGACTTGATAAACAGCAAAACATTGGAATTGAAAAATGACAGTTAAAATAATAACATACTCGGTACATTCCCGGCTTTGTTATTTTCTACCCAAGAGCAGAAATACTTTGAGCACTTAGAACGTTTTTTATTGCTTATTGAACCCATAATTGAGGATTACCAATAAAGTCTTGAATAATTTACTTAAAGATTGGTTCTCGCATACTATCTATTTTTTCTGATAAGCCGAAAGCACTTCCTTATCTCATCAATGAGTATTCCCGGTTGTTCAAGTGCCGCAAAGTGACCTCCTTTAGCTAAGTCATTCCAATAAACTACATTATTGTTAAATCTTTCATCAGCCCATCTGCGGGAACCGCCGGTAACGTCTTTAGGAAACTGGCTTACGCCGACAGGTACATTTACCGGAATGGAACCCCAGGTGACATCAGCATTTTCTCTGTATAATCTAGCGGATGATGCTCCTGTATTCGGCAACCAGTACATCATAATATTGTCAATCATCTCATCCAATGATAAAATACGTTCGGGACTTCCGTCGTTATCTGTCCAGTCATAAAACTTCTCGTATATCCAGGCTGCTTGCCCAACAGGAGAATCCGCTAATGCGTATCCGATTGTTTGAGGTTTTGTTGCCTGCTCTTTGGCGTAGCCAGATAAATTATGCAGAAAATGGTTTGCTTTTTCTATATAGGATAGTTCTGTTGAGGTACTTTTTTCAATTTCTTCTGAATTGGGTGTGAGATCAATGGTACTGACGTGTACTCCGATAAGTCCTTTGGGAGCTTTGTTCCCTATCGTCATTGCTATTAACTCCCCCCAATCGCCACCGTGTGCTGCCCAATAATCTCCGTAGCCTAATCTACTCATGAGTTCTATCCAGGCATCTGCGATACGTTCCCTGTTCCATCCTGTTTCATCCGGCTTCTCAGAAAAGCCATATCCCGGCATTGAAGGTATGACCAAATGAAAAGATTCGGGGACATTTTCTCCGAGTTTACCATAGGCGTTTGGGTTGGTTAGCGGACCAATTATTTTATGAAATTCCAGTATCGATCCGGGCCAACCGTGTAAAAGTAACAATGGCAGTGCATTAGATTCGGAGGAGCGTATATGAAGAAAATGAATGTCTAAACCTTTTATTTTGGTTGTGTAGGAACCAAAATTATTTATCATTTCTTCACATCTTCTCCAGTCATATTCTTTTTGCCAATATTCACACAAGTACTGAATCTTCGATAATGGTACACCTTGGCTCCAATCGCTGACAGGTTCCTTTTCCGGCCATCGGGTTTGTGACAGCCTTTGTTTTAGATATGTCAACTCCTCTTGAGGTACGTCAACATTGAATTTCCTGATCTCATCGCCAAAAGTTCTATTAAGTTTTTCATTAGTAGTAGCGGCTTGTAGTAATCCAGAACTTAGCGGTATAAAAGATGCTGGACCGATTATACTTGAAGCTGCTCCTAAGCTCATCATCTTTATGAATTTTTTTCTATTTATTTCTCCCATTTCAAATTAAAAAAGGGTTGAACCTCTATTATTAATGTTCTATTGATACATTGTATCTTACAAAGATATTTTCTAAATCATACTCATTCATCAGTGCTATACAAAAGTATATCGTTATATATACGCAAGTATGATTTCGCCCTATCAAAAGATTTTCATTGAAAATTTAATTCTTAATATTTTCCCGATGTTCTTTTCCCCACTTGATCATTTCGATAATAGTAGGAGCAAGTGTTTGAGCATACCCGGTAATTTCATATTGAATCATATTATCCATCGTTACTGTTCGGGATATTAATTTATTTTGTTCCAGTTGCTTTAATTCTTTGGACAACATTCTAAAGGTAATATTCGGAACCGCTTTTGCAATTTCACGATAGCGTTTACTTCCACAAATAAGTGCCAGAATGATTTTCATTTTCCATTTACCGCTAATTACATACATCGTGTCTTCCAGATATTTCATATCAGCCTGAAGATCTATTGGTTTATTTTTTCTTATTGCCATCGTACACTGTGCTATACTTTTATATATCGCTTACAAAAGTATAGCGTTTTTTTAATTTGCTTTTTGAAAGAATTAAAACAATTTTAATTATAGCAATAACGGAAACCAATCAACAAAAAGCTTTTGTTCAATTACAATATGGTGTCGGTAATGATGAATTGAAATGGTTGAATTCACATCCTGTACTAACTCCTGATATGGATGAAATACAGATAAAAGTTTATGTAACTTCTATTAATCCGATTGATTAGCAGACGATGGAAGGAAACATGACCCTATCCCAAATAGTGGACAAATCTAAAGTGGATTTTCGGGCTCTTGTAAAACAGAAAGGTATTTATCAAAAAAATAATAATATACGAAAGTGTTCCCCCATGACATCTTAAAAATGAAAAAAAAACGATACTTGACACAAAAAAGAGGGGCTTCATCGAGAAGTCCCTCTCAGCAAAATCTTATACTACCCGAACTCTTTGTTGCAGGATTTGAACCGATTATCAGATCGTCAGATTAAACAGACTCAGATTTTCTTTCATCCAATCTTTTAAACTGATAGCAGGGCGCCCCAATAGATCCGAAACTGTATTTGTTGTTACTGCAAGCGAATCAAGCCTTCCATCATATACTTCTTGCAGCAATCCTAGTCCACTGTCAGAATATGTTTTTTCCCTGTCCTCCGGTAAAACGAACTGACCACTTTCGATAGCTGCAAACAAATCTGCGGGCGTATGAGCGAGATAGGAAATTTGTTTTTCAGTAACTTCACTGAGCAGATGGGCAGCATCTGCTATGTTTACATTCTCGGTTGATAAAAAATAATGTTTGTCTGCATGTTTTTCAGGTCCTTCGGCAAGAACAAGTGCCGCAACTTCGGCTATATCCTTTACAGCAACAAATCCTGTTTTCTTATCTCCAATAAAACTTTGCATTACACCATTTATAATTGGAGCAAAAACGGGTATCTGGCTATAAAAGGTGTTAGGATGTAAGATGCTCCACTTAATGCCGCTCGCTTTAATATAGCTGTCAATCATTTCATGCCATGCAAAATGTGGATTGGTCATCTTACCATTGCCAAAAATGCCCAGATGAACGATGAAATCTACACCTGCATCAACAGCTGCATCAACAAGCGTTTTACTTTGATGGATCATTTCAACCGTATATCCTGTCAACAAGTAAATTCGGGTGATCCCTTTCAGTGCAACTGGGAAAGTCCGTGCATCGTTCAGGTCTATATAAACAGCATGTTCCCCTTCATCATGCCATTGCTTAACCTGTTCTTTTTTTCGTGAAGCCAGTACAATGGAAAATGTTTCTTTCCTTGTTTTCAACGCTTGCACTACTGCCTTTCCGGTTAAGCCGGATGCCCCTAATACTAAAATGCGTGGAGCTGTGTTTGTCTGTTCCATTTTTCTAATTTTTAAATTGTTTATTAATAACTATGTTTATTTTAATGAACAGTGTTCATCAAAATAGCAAAAAAAATCCCTTATTTATTTTTTCAGCGTTATAAGGGATAAATATGCATTAAAAATATCTTCTGATTGAATTGTTGTATTATCCGTTGCCATTTCTTTATCGCTTGTAATGCATTCCAACTGTTTTTGGAGGCTAAGCATACATGCTCCATGTAAAAGTGACCATATCATCATAACAACCTTATCTGTATCAGTATCTTTTAATAGGCCGCCTTTCTGGCATTGCAGAATAATATCTTTCAGCATTGTATAGACTTTATTACCTTCATCCCAGTGCTTTTCAGGGGTCTTTTTGGCATACATTAGTTCATAAAAGTCTGAATTTTCCTGCGAAAATTTAAGATAAACAAGCCCCATGGTCTTTAACCTATCAAAAGGATTCTCAATGACTTTTAGGATTTCCAATTGTCCAATCAATATTTTAAACCCCTCTTTATGCAGGTCATAGAAAATATCGCTTTTATCCTTGTAGTACAAATAAATCGTTGCGGGGCTGCATCTTATTTCGGATGCCATCTTACGGATGGACGTTGCTTCAAAGCCATCTTTTAAGAACAGTTTTTTTGCAGCATCTAAAATCTCTCGCTTAAACGATTCCTTATATTTTAATTTACGTTCAGAAATACCCATATCACAATATTGGGTACAATATTACTAAACAGTGTTCAGTAAATCAAATAAATTCCTTTTTTATTCTTCGATATTAGTTGTTGTGTATATCTTAGATATGGTTTAACTTCTCTAACTCTTTTGGGAAAATGTTTAAAGGAATCTTCGGTCTTTATCGCATTAGAAATAACAACATCGTCTCCAGGATTCCAGTCAGCAGGAGTAGCGACTCTATAATTATCAGTTAATTGAAGCGAGTCGATAACCCTTAAAATTTCATTGGGATTCTTAATTTCACAAGTAAAATAATGGAACATAGGAGTTAGAAAAATATTGGAGATTCCAGCACCTGCATAAAAATTACAACGCTCCATAGTAGTTAAAACTGTAAGAGAATTGCTTTTGAACGGGGATCTTGATGCAATTGATTATAAAACGGTCAAATTGGAATGTGAAGACAAAATAGCTATTCTGGAGGCAAAGTTGTTAGATGTTGAAAGCCCAAAGATTAATATTGAAACAAAGTTGAAAAACGCTATTAATGTACTCCTATAGCTTGATTTATTCTATAAAAATGGAAATGTTGCTCTAAAAAGAGAGATAATTGGTTCGATGTTTCCTGAAAAAATTAAGTTTTGACGAAGAGCAACATCGAACTACTCGACTGAATGAAGTTGTGTCAATTATTTGCATGATTTCCAATGAGCTAGGAAGCAAAAAAAAGTGGGTAAACGACATCGAAACGTGTTTACCCACTCGGGTGGGCCATGATGGGCTCGAACCATCGACCAAAAGATTATGAGTCTTCTACTTTGACCGTCCATTAAAGGACAAAAATCATCATTTCTAGCTTACAGAAGCAATATAATCACTTTTTTTAAAACTTCAAAATTTTGCTCCGTAACGTATTTGTAACGGTTTATTCAGAAAAGATGAATAATTATGATACACACTAAATTGCTTTTTGTGGTTAAATACTCCTGTTGAAATATACAGCACTTCTTGATTTCTATAGTTAATTCAAATATTCAAAAATCAAGAGTTATTGAAAAACATATTTAAGTGTTTGCTTAAATAAGAAAACTACTTGTATCTTTATCACTTTATTTAATCCTAAAAAAGGAAATTATGGAAAACAATCAATCGTGTATCAGAGTGTTTGCCGACAAGGTTCAAATAGACAATTGTCGCGAAATACTTCAAGACAACAACAAAGCATTCAACGAGTTGAGCGGACTTTTAGCATTGGCAGGAAACGAAGTAAGGCTGAAAATCTTATTTCTCTTAGAAGAAGAAAACGAACTCTGTCCTTGCGACCTTTCAGACATTCTCGGAATGAGTATCCCAGCCGTTTCACAACATCTCAGAAAACTAAAGGACGGAAACGTTATTGAAGGGAGAAGAGAAGGACAAACCATTTTCTACTCTTTGAAACAAGAGCAACTGACCTTGCTTCGTCCATTTTTTAAACACATCATAAACAATTCAAAAAAGGAGACAGTATGAACAAGAAAAACAACAGACTTGTTGGAGCGGGAGTTCTTTCGGCAGTAGCAGCATCACTTTGCTGCATAACACCTGTATTGGCTCTTATTTCAGGAGCATCAGGAGTGGCATCTACATTTTCGTGGATGGAACCAGCAAGACCTTATCTTATAGGTATTACTGTTTTGGTATTGGGCTTTGCTTGGTATCAGAAACTCAAACCACGAACAGCCGAAGAAATTCAGTGTGATTGCGAAGAAGACGAAAAGAAACCTTTTATGCAGACCAAAACATTTTTGGGAGTTGTAACCGTGTTTGCAGGCTTGATGCTCGCTTTTCCAAACTATTCACACATTTTCTATCCTTCAAACGACAACAAAGAAGTTGTAATCGTCAATGCCTCGGACATCCAAACCGTAACTTTTGATTTAAAAGGAATGACTTGCAATGGATGTGCTTCACACGTACAAAATGCCGTAAATAAGTTGCCGGGTATTGTTAAGATAGATGCGAGTTACGAAGAAGCAACTACCAAAGTGGAATTTGACCAAACCAAAGTGAGCTTGGCTCAAATTGAAGAAGCCATCAACGGTACAGGTTACAAAGTGGTTGGCAAGAAATAGTATTTTTTTGTTTTTTTTATTTAAGAATCTTATTAAATAATTACACAATGAAAAAGAATTTGATTTTATTGAGTGCTTTGTTCCTAATTGGAATTACTCAGGTCAAAGCCCAATGTTGCAAACCGAATGACAGTAAAGCACAAACAGAAAATGTAACACAACAAGTAGGTAAGACCGTGAAACTGAAAATTACGGGGATGACTTGTGCAGGTTGTTCCAACCACATTTCAAATGCCCTTAAAAAAGTGGACGGCATTAATGAACACAAAGTGGAATATCCGGCGATTTGGCAACTATTCAATACGACCCGAAGAAAACAAATCCTGATCCTATCATTAGGATAATTGAAAAAACAGGCTATAAAGCTGAAATCATCAAAGAAACTCAAAAAAAGAAAGCGTAATGAACAAAGAAACCATAAAACTTGACATCACAGGTATGACCTGCGACCATTGTGCCACAGGCATTGAAAAACTTCTTTCAAAAAATGAAGGAGTAACAGAAGCTAAGGTAAACTATCCGAAGGCCAGTTGCGAATGTTCTTATGACCCTTCAAAAACCAGCAAAGAAGAAATCATCAACACCATCAACGGCATGAAAAACTATCGTGTAAAAGGTGAAATTTCAGAAACAGGAAGTTGTAACAACAACCATTTTGACCTGATTATCATCGGTGGTGGTTCG
The DNA here is from genome assembly GCF_900129215.1 of Pedobacter caeni. Taxonomy (GTDB): domain Bacteria; phylum Bacteroidota; class Bacteroidia; order Sphingobacteriales; family Sphingobacteriaceae; genus Pedobacter; species Pedobacter caeni. The sequence goes on from NZ_FQUQ01000004.1 coordinate 320,290, forward strand.
GCAGCATTTTCAGCAGCCATAAAAGCCGAAAGTTTAGGATTATCAACCTTAATGGTAAACGGTGGATTGGATTTTGGCGGAACTTGCGTAAATGTAGGTTGTGTGCCATCTAAGAATTTAATCCGTGCAGGAGAAAATGCTTATCACGCTACACATTCCAACTTTGCAGGTATAAAACCAAAAGGTGTTGATATTGATTTTCCACAAGTTATCAAAGACAAGAAAAAATTGGTTGCCGTACTTCAAGAAAAGAAATATATGGATGTGGTGAGCGATTTTATAAATTTAAAAATGATTACAGGTTGGGCGGAGTTTAAAGACAACAAAACAATTGTTGTTGATAATAAAACAGAGTATACAGCTTTGAAATTTATCATTGCCACTGGTGCCACTACAAATATTCCAAGCATTGAAGGATTGAATGAAATTGGCTATCTGACCAATGTTTCGCTTTTTGATTTAGAAGAAAAACTCGAAAGCATCACTATTATGGGAGCAGGTTACATTGGTTTGGAAATAGCTATGGCATATAATCGTTTAGGTGTAAAGGTACGTATTATAGAATTTACAGACCGAGTATTGCGGAAACAAACCCCTGACATTAGTGAAGTATTGGAAACTCAAATGCGAAAAGAAGGTATTGAGCTCCTCCCTAATTTCCGTGCTGTTAAATTCGAGAAAAAAGGAAGTGAGACAATCATTCATTGCAAATGTCCGGACGGTTCTTTTACGCAAATCACAGAAAAAGGGAGAATAGTAGTTGCGTCAGGAACAAAACCCAATACACAAAGGCTGGGATTGCAAAACATAGGCATAGAATTGAACAAAACGGGTCATGTTTTGGTGAACGAAAAAATGGAAACTAATTTACCTAACATCTATGCAGTAGGCGATGTTGCCAATACACCTGCATTTGTTTACACAGCCGCCTTTGAAGGAAAAATTGCTGTAGAAAATTCTTTTTCAGGAGCTGAAAATAAAGCAGATTATACTTCCTTGCCTTGGGTGGTTTTTACTGACCCACAAATTGCAGGTGCAGGTTTAGACGAAGTACAGGCAGAAGCCAAAGGCATTCCGTTTGAAATTTCAAAATTGGAACTTAAAGACGTACCGAGAGCCATAGCAGCAAACGACACAAGGGGTTTTATCAAACTCATTCGCAACACCGAAACTGACAAATTGATAGGTGCAAGAGTAGTTGCACCTGAAGGCGGAGAACTTATCCAACTATTAAGTATGTCAATCAAACACGGAATAACTGTAAAAGACTTGGCAGACAGTTTCTACCCTTATCTGACTTTGGGAGAAGGCATCAAATTAGCAGCAATAACTTTTGGTAAAGACGTATCGAAATTGAGTTGCTGTGCAAGTTAATATTTAACAATAACGGAAGTTTGCCTATACAATATCAAAATCACTCAAATCATTATTCCTCAAAGTGGAAGAACTGGCTTCTGTTTCAGATGAAAGTGTGCTATCCAAAAGCTCGGCAATTTTTCGGGAAGCACCTTTGATGGAATTTTCCAGCAGGCTGAATAATTCGGCACCCTGCAATCTTTGAACTATCGTAATCGCCATTTCCTTTTGGGCTTGCTCCAAATTTTCCTTTTTGGAATAACGCCCCTACGGAGCTTGGTTCGTCATAGGTAACCCCTTGAGCAAGACTATCATCGCCACCGGATATTCCGTACCTGTTCCATTCTTCTTCCTCTTCCTTTAAATCAGGCATATTTCTGAAAACATCGTCCATTGCCAAAAATTCAGTTCCTTTCGTGGAAATCATACCCTCTAACTTTAACGGTTTACCTTCCATTAAGATTTGTTTCTGGGCATCCTCTAATTTCACGCCCTTAATTTCATCGGGAATTTTTATGAAATCTGTCCGTAATGCAACAAGTTCATTGGTAAGCATGTCCACACTGATAATAGATTGTAATGATTACCATGATTTTGTCGCATTTCCATTTGTTTATGATCTTTATGTTCCATAATACTGTGATTTTATTGTCTTTAATTAAAAACTAGTCGATCTTGGCACTTCTAAGTCTTAAAGAGTTTAGAATAACGGATACTGAACTGAAACTCATGGCAAGCGCAGCTATCATTGGTGATAATAAAATCCCAAAAAATGGATATAAAAGACCTGCTGCAACTGGTATACCTAAAACATTATAACCAAGAGCGAAAAATAGATTACCCTTTATATTGCCCATTACTTTATGGCTCAAAAACCTCGCTTTTGCAATTCCATTGAGGTCTCCTTTCACTAATGTTACTGCTGCACTTTCAATGGCGACATCTGTTCCTGTACCCATAGCAATGCCAATATCTGCCTGTGACAAGGCAGGGGCATCATTTATACCATCACCTGCCATAGCAACCTTTTTACCTTCAGCCTGCAGTTTTTTGATTTCATTTAGCTTGTCCTCTGGAAGCATTCCTGCTTTAAAACCATCTAAATTCAAGGTTCGGCTAACGGCTCTTGCTGTATCTTCATTATCGCCAGTGAACATGATTACTTTTAAACCTTCTTCCTGAAGCTTTTTGATAGCGGTTGCACTAGAGGGCTTGATTTTATCTGAAATAACCACAAAACCAACAGCTTCATCCCCGACGGCCAAATAAGAAACTGTCTTTCCTTGTTTTTGCGCAGACTTAACTAGTTCTTCCAATTCGGGATTAATCTTGGCTTTAACGTGTTCCATTAGTTTCTGGTTACCTAAAGCAAGTTTTTCGTCTTTTAAAGTACCCGTTACACCTTTACCTGTTACAGCTTCAAAATTTGAAATTGGTTGAACTTTTACTTTGTTTTCTTCCCCATAACGTAATGTCGCCTGTGCTAAAGGATGTTCACTGCTACTATTTAACGCTACTATTCTTTCAAGGACTTTCTTTTCATCAAAATCCGGATTTGCACTAACGACCTTTTCAACCGATGGCTTTCCCTCTGTAACCGTTCCAGTCTTATCAATGATGACAACATCAATGACATTCATTTTCTCTAAGGATTCTGCATTTTTGATAAGCACACCAGATTGTGCGCCTTTTCCTACACCTACCATTACCGACATAGGCGTAGCAAGACCAAGCGCACATGGGCAAGCAATGATCAATACTGCAATAGAATTAACGAATGCATAAACATAAGATGGTTCAGGCCCATAGATTGCCCATACCACAAATGTAGCTATTGCAATCAACACCACTACAGGAACAAAATATCCTGAAATCTTATCAGCCATCTTTTGAATGGGGGCTTTCGATCGGCTTGCCGAGTTTACCATTTCGATGATCTGGGACAGCAAAGTTTCCGAACCCACTTTTTCGGCAAGCATTACAAAAGTTTTATTACCGTTAATTGTACCTGAACTTACGTTATCTCCCGTCTTTTTTTCAACCGGGACAGGTTCACCAGAGATCATGGATTCATCAATTATGGCTTCTCCTGTTTTAATACTGCCATCAACAGGTATTTTTTCCCCAGGTTTCACCCTTAATAAATCTCCCTTTTGGATATCGTCAATGGAAACTGATATTTCTTTATCTCCCACAACCTTTGTCGCCGTATTAGGCGCTAATTTCAATAGTTCTTTAATGGCACTATTAGTCTTACCATGCGCTCGTGCTTCTAAGAGCTGCCCAAGCAATACCAGGGTAAGAATAACTGTTGCAGCTTCAAAATAAACGTAGACTGTACCATGGTGGGTTTTAAACTGATCTGGAAAAACATCAGGAAAAAGCAGGGCGACAAGGCTAAAAAGCCAAGCCACCCCCGCACCAATTCCTATCAACGTAAACATATTTAGTTTCCAGGTTATTAGCGATTGCCATGCACGCTGAAAGAACATCCATGTTGCATAAAAAACTACCGGAATGGAAAAAGCAAACTGAACCCAGTTCCAATATTTCAGTTCCATCAAGTTAAACAACGGATTATTTGGAATCATTTCCGTCATTGCTATGGTAAAAATGGGAATAGTAAAAATTGTAGCAATCTTAAATTTACGCAACAAGGTGTCATAAGTTTTATCTTCCGCTTCCAAGTTCACGCCCGTAGGTACCAAGTCCATCCCACATATTGGGCATGAACCTGGTTGATCTCTAATAATTTCGGGATGCATAGGGCAGGTAAATTGTGTTGTTTGTTTTAATTCAGGCTGTTTTAGTAAATCCATCCCACAAACAGGACAATTTCCTGGTTTGTCATAGGTTTTATCCCCTTCACAATGCATAGGGCAATAATATACACCACCAGTTTCATTTTTATGAGCCTTTAATGGGGCATTATCATGATGGGAATGAGCAGAAGCAGAATGTTCCTGATGGTCGTGATTATGTATTTGTTTATCCTCCGCAGTCTTATGGAATCCAGACATGTGAATCTTGTAATTTCCAGCAACCGAAAGAACTTCCTGCAACTTTTCGGTTGGAATGTGCTTATCCATTGTGATTATTGCTTCAGCAGGCTCCAAAGTAACCTTAGCAGAAATCCCATCAATTGCATTCAAGGCATTCTCAACTTTAGTTTGACAACCTTGGCAGGTCATTCCGGTTATTTTATAAGTATGTTTCATAAGGTGATGATTTTAATAAGTTAATAGTTTAAGGTTAGTCCGGCACCATAGCCCATGTCACTATCATAGTGGGTAGATAGACCAAAATATTTTGTAACTATATATCTAAAACCTGCCATGTATTCCTTATCTGTGTTAACCATAAATTGAAAGCGTAATCTTTTGGAGATAGGAACATCTTCTCTCATCAACTGAAATCTAACATTACCTTTATGATCAACAGAAGCATCAGCTACAACTAACATCGGCAAAGTGTATTGCACCCCTAAATGAAACACCTGTCTAAAGTTTTTGGTATTTTTTTGTCCAAAAAGGTTGTCTCCGGGTGATAATGATTGTCCAAAAATATTTTTGTCCATTAGATCAATCGTTCTTTTACGAAAATCCCATCCCACATAAGGGAAGAGCCATTGATTTCGCCCGATGTACCTTCCAAAATGACTTTCGCTTTCATAGCCCATTTCTTTATCAAAGCCAATTCTCCATTCGGTTGTAAAGCGGTAGCGTGTGTTAGCCAACATAATCTCACCATCACTACCATTTGTTTCTATTCCAATTCTTGCCATTGGATGAAATTCCCTATCATCACTGAACAATTTGCGTTGCGCTAATTTAGGGTTAGGGATTTCGGGATTAGGTGGCGAGTTTTCATAACTGAATACCCTTCCCATTCCACTCATCATGTGGTAAAGGATATGGCAATGAAAAAACCAATCACCTCCAGGTTCTGTAGCCGCAAATTCGATGGTATCCCTCTCCATTGGCATAATGTCTATGATGTTTTTCATAGGTGCATTTTCACCTTGTCCATTCACTACTCTGAAATCATGACCATGTAAGTGCATAGGATGACGCATCATACTATTGTTGAATAAGATGATCCTCACATTTTCGCCTTTCTTAATCAGGATTTTATCACTTTCTGAAACCGTTTTGTTATCCAAAGTCCATACATAACGATTCATATTCCCTGTGAGATCAAACTTTAACTCTTTCCATGGGCCATTAGGTAAAGTTGTTTTCTTTGGATCACGGAGCATTCCATAATTTAAAGTAACGATGTCGGGGTTATCAGCGGCCATGTTCATTCCTGCCATGCTTTTATCGTTTGGCATTTGCATACCTGACATCGCTGCTTTTTTATTTTCTACCTTAGAATTCTCTTCACCTGTTACTTCCGGATACATCACAGTATTCATGTCCATGACCTGATTCTGCATTTTCATGCCTTCCATTTCTACCATGTTACCGTTCATATCCATCATGTCATTCATCATTTTCATTCCGGCAAAATATTTCAGTTTTGGTAGTTTCTGAGCCGGGACTTTTTCTCCTTTACCCAACCAGAGTGATGCCGATTTTGTACGGTCTTCAGGTGTCACCAGAAATTCGTAACTCTTATTTTCTGGAATGGTTACTACCACATCATACGTTTCGGACACAGCTATAATTAATCTGTCCACTTCTACAGGCTCTACATCATTTCCATCCGTAGCTACAACAGTTATTTTACCACCAGAATAAGTCAACCAGAAATAATCAGATGCCCCACCATTGGCAATTCGTAGCCTTACCTTATCACCTCCTTTAAACTGTGGCTGGACATTCTGATTCTTGCCGTTGATCAAAAATGTATCATAATAGACATCACTCACATCCATCGCATTCATACGCTTCCACTCATTAGTCACTTTGGTTTTGAAATGTCCTGTTCTGATCGCCTCCGCATAACTTTGGGTAGTTCCTTTTTTAATTGCAAACCAATCGTTTGCATTCTTCAGACTTCGGTGTACTTCCTCTGGTTTCATATCAGTCCATTCACTGATGACCACTGGAAGAGTTGGAATCTCCCATTCTTTTCTTTTGTTCATAATGAAAGCACCGTACATTCCAATTTGCTCCTGGAGTTCGAAATGACTATGATACCAGTGTGTACCATTCTGAACGATGGGGAATTTATAGATATAGGTTGAATGAGGTTTAATAGGCATTTGCGTAAGGAAAGGAACCCCATCCATTTTGTTTGGTAAAAATAGACCATGCCAGTGCAGGGATGTCTCCTCATTCAGATTATTATGCACATATATCAATGCCGTATCACCTTGCGTAAATGTTAGAGTTGGCATTGGTATCTGTCCATTTACAGCAATTGCCCGCTTTGTTTTCTTTCCATAAGTTACTGTTGTATCTGCAATGTAAAGATCATAGCGAACAGTACGAGGCGGCGCACTATTTGAAATGGTTTTAATTGGCCCTAAATTTAACTTTGCCCTTTTGATGTTTTCCATTGTGGCAGTATTATCTCCCATGTCCATCCCCCCCATGTCATCCATTCCGTCATTCTTTTTGGAATGATCTTTTACAGGCATTTCCATTTGGTCATGCTTAGGTTTAGTCGCCTTAGCTTTTTCCGGCACCAGTTTCATTCCACACTTAGGGCAATTGCCGGGCTTTGTCGCATGGATTTCAGGATGCATCGGACAGGTATAGGTTACCGTTTGCGTTGGTTCATTGTCTCCTTGTTTTTTCATCGGCATATTCATATCACCCATATCTGATGCCTTTACAGGTTGGGACTTTTGATCTGGGACAGAAACCTTCTGTTTAGGAGCTGTTGTTTTTTTAACAACTAGCTTCATACCGCATTTTGGGCAATTTCCAGGTTTACTAGATTGTATTTCCGGATGCATGGGACAAGTATAAATAGTCTCTGCCTGCTTATTACTTTCTTTTTTTGGCATTTTCATTCCTTTCATCTCCTGGGCAGAAACCGTAGAGTATAGAATCAATAAAAAGGCCGTTAATATGTTTTTCATTTCTTTGGTGATTAAGGGTTAGTTAAAGATTCTTTTTGTTTAAACTATCCTTTGAATTTTGAACCCAGCTGATAATTAACGATTTCTCCGCTTCGCTCAAAATGGCATTTCTATGGATCAAGGTATATGACGACAAGGGCATAGTGCCATCTTTTAAACTGTTCTCTATGGAGCGTAATTTACTCTGCTGTCTTCTTGGAGTATAGGTGCCAAATTCATTAAAATTTAATTCTTCTTTACCAGATTGTATATGGTAATCCATAAACCAGTGGAAGGGCTGCACATAAGTATACCATGGATAGTCGGTATTATTACTATGGCAATCATAGCAGGCTTTCTTCAAGATTCCCTGTACATCAGGTGGCATGGTAACCATTTTGGAAATGTCATTTGGCATAGCCTGCCCACTTTTATTGCGGGCAGGGTGTACAAACTGGATAATTATAAGGATTACCAATAACCCAAGAGGTAATTTCTTTATGCCGTTCATGGCTATTATTTTAATTCTTCTTTAACAGTACCGCAAGTTGGCATAGCCTTTCCAAGATAAGGGTTTTTAATATCCTTCACTTCGCTCAACCAGATTGCCCCCTTATTGTTATTGTACATCGGACAGTGGTCAACATATAAAGGTTGATTGGTTCCAAGTAGTTTAACAAGGTCGTACATATCCTTACTCAACATATCAAAATGTTCTCGCTGATGCGCTATGTTTCCTGTATTGGCACCAATATGTTCAGCATGCTCTTTAGCATCATCTTGTATATCAGTATAGGCTTTACTTTGTTCTGGTGTTAAAGATTTCTTATCAAAAGAAGCGAAGCCAGCAACCATTTCATTTCCTGCTGCTGCTGCGTCTTTATCATTATCATTTGTAAAGGCATTTTTTAATTTTAGATATGAACTTAACAATGCGGCAGTAGAAGTGCCTTTTTCTGAAGATTCTGTTACAGCGGACTTAGTTGATGTAGCCTCTGAAGTAGCAGCAGTTTCAGTTTTATTACTACCATTAGAACAAGCAGCTAGAAATAGTAAAGAAAAAGCCATGCTATAAATTAATGTTTTCATCTTATTTTAATTAAAATATTTTTAAATGGTTGATTACCTACTTAAGGACAAAAGCGTATTTCCGTTATCCTTTAGTAGAATTATTTGATAAAATCTGAGAGTCAATTGTACAGTCACGACCCCAGTAAAGGTGAGGCTGTACAATCAACAAACAGAATTACTTTAAAGTTTCCTTTACTTCCCCGCAGGTTAACATTTGTTTACCGAAATAAGGATTTTTAATCGCTGCGTTATCAGAAAGCCAATAACTCTTTTTCATTGGGCAATAGTCATAATAGACTGGGTCTTTAGTAAGCTTTACAGCTTTGGCCAGCTTGAAAAGATTAGTAGAAAAATTAGCGAAATGCTCTCTTTGATGGGAAATCTCTTTTGTTTCCGAGATATGCTTGGCATCAAATGCAAGTTTATCCTGAAATCCCATGAAAGCAGTCATTTCTGCCTTTGGCATTGATTTCATATCTATACTTGCTAAAGCTTTAGAAAACTCACTTGCTTTTGATGCAGCCGCTGTTGCATCGGAGTTTACTAACGCATTTTTGATGTCGTAGTAAGAAGTTAATAATGATTGTGTCTGGCTGCTTTGAGCAAAACCAGGTTTGATCCATGCAGTTGCAATTAAAGCAACTACCAAAAATATCTTTTTCATGATGTAATAATTTAATGTTTATACTTATTCTTAGTCATAGCAATAGCTATGTGAATGTATTTGTAGACGCTAACAGCAGTAAGCTTGCTGTTTAGCAACTCACATTAAATCTTATATCTGAAAACTTTGAATGACAATGCGAATGTCCTCGTTAGGCGGCCTTTCTCTATGGTCTACATAGACGCTTTGATCAAGTTCAACATCCGTTACGGGAACTAATAAGGCATAAGAATAATCAGGAAGCCAAATTATAGGTAAAACTACTTGCACCTTGCCATTTTCAGGAACTAATTTGCTTTGAGTAACCAAATCATTTACTAAAGTTTTACAACAAGGATCTTCCTTTGAGAAATTCTGACCAGATATTGGGCTAGTTTTGTGTTCATGCCCATCTGAATGATGGTGATTATTCGCCATATGAACATGATGAGGAGATTCAGAATGAAAATGATCTTCATGATGATCCTCCTCCATTCCTAAAGCACAGCCAAAACCTACAACAGTATTGAGCAAAAATATAACTAACAGAAAGATAGCTTTACTTTTCATGACTAGGCAAATCTAGTATAAAGATGCAAAAATAAATTTACATAATTCCGAGCTTTTTTTACATCTATTGGTTTCACATTAAAGTTCGTCTAAGCAAAAAAATCGTGATATACGGTTTATAATAATCTATTTTGAGGTAAAAAATAACTTCTATCAAGCTTGAAACTAGTGAATAAAAAATATTCACTAGTTAAATGATCTTATAGCAACTCGTACTCTCCCTTTAATCTCAAGGTAACTAAGATATCTTTACCTTCTTCATTTCTGAAATACCATCCATGTTTCCCTTCAAATGGGGATAGAAAAGTACCTACCATGTTATTTGAATAAGCAATGGTATAGCTATCAAAATAAGTATTCTTACTTGGTTTAAGCTCCTTTGGTTCACCATGAAAATCAAAATAAAGGTCTCCTTTACTAGTTAACCACTCGTATTTCAATTGCCCATATTTCAACATCCGTATCTTATATTCAATACCCTTTCCGGCAGGAATGGTTACCCTAACAGTATCTTCCCTATGTGTATATTGTTGTACCGGAGCAGGTAGGTCGGCCTCCGCTGGCCTTTTTACATCTGGCCCTGAACCGGCCTTTTCCAATTTGATAACAGGGTTGTTTTTTTTTACCGTCATTTGAGACTCTTCACCCATACCATTATCTGGAACATATAGTTTTCCAAAACCAAAAGCCTTCCCTGTTCCTAATGGGTCAAGACCGTATTCAGCAGGTAAGATTGCTGTAACCAATAAGATAGCGGCGACTACTAATGCTATCAATACCGCCTTTATAATTTTACTTTTTTCTATGATTTGATGACTCATTTCTGCCATTGTATGTTTTATTTAAGATGTAAAATAACCTGTTAACTGAAACCCTAATAATAGGAACCCTGCTGCCATGAGCATGGTATTTGTAAAAGTGGAAAATTTCATAAAGCTTGGGTATTTACGCCACACGGTAATCAACGTAAGAACCAGAGCGAGGGCAATAAACTGACCTATTTCCACACCAATATTGAAACCTAGTAAATTGGTAAATAAACCCTCCTTACCGAAATTAAAGTCCTGCAACTTACTCGCCAGACCAAAACCGTGAAATAAACCAAAGATCAGAACTGCTGCTTTAGTGTTTGGCTGTTTACCAAAGAAACGTTGAAAACCTCCAAGATTGTCAAATCCCTTGTAAACAATAGAAAGTGCGATAATTGCATCTATAAGATAAGCATTGATAGCAATATTACACATCACTCCAAGTAACAAAGTGATACTGTGACCTATGGTAAAGAAGCTGACATAAAGCAGGACTTCTTTTGGTTTATATAGAAAGAAAATAACCCCAACCAGGAAAAGCAGGTGATCATATCCGGTAAGCATGTGTTTGGCTCCGATGTAAAGAAAAGGGCCAAAGGCTACGCCGTTATTACCTGTTAAAAAGGTTTGGGTATCACCGTCTACACCATGCGCAAAAAGCTGGTTGCTGACACCACATAAAATGAATAGTACAGCAAGCGTAATTATTTTTTTAAAATTCATATTTTCCATTTAAAAACAGGTCTACCCTAATCTGAGATCAGGATAGACCAATTTTGTGATTAATTAGTGTTTGTGACCATGAGCGGCCTCTGCGCTATCCATTGCTACCGTATCTTTAGCTACAGTTGCACTATCAGTCTTAATAGCTGTAGTATCTACTGCTGGTGCCGTTTCTGTAGCTGAAGAATCTGTAGTTGCTTCTTTCTTAGTTTCATTTGAACAAGCCGCAAATAACATCGAAGACATGGCTGCAATAATTAGTGTTTTTTTCATTTGATTTTTTTAATGATTAATGGATTATAGAATTTATTGTTTATTTGTTTTTGATATAAGAAGAAGCGCAATCGCCAATATCCCCAATGAAATGATGCCCCCATAAAGGAAGTCATTTCCTGGGAAATAGCTTCCGGTGAATCCAGCAATGGGGTAGGCAATCGCCCACCATAAGTGGGAAAAGGCAAAATGAGAGCCGAATACTTTCCCTTGTTCCACTGAGGCTATATTTTCTCCTATCAACGTTTCGGAAGGCATCTCTGCTAAACTTTGACCTAATCCGGCAAACAGCCAAAGGACTAACAAAACAGTATAGCTGACATAATTTGCTCCTGCTATAGCTAGTCCAAGTAGCAATACACCGACGATCAGCGATACACGTCTGCTTTTAGACTTATCCAGATTGCCCGCAACAAAAGCCGCTACCGCTGCGCCGATACCAAAGGCAGCCATAGCCCAACCGTATTGTTTATCACCGAGTAAAAGCCCGCTTTTGATATGGCCAACTGTGTTTACTAAGATTTGTGCCCCTGCAATTGCAGAAATAAATTCAATGGCCAGGGCAAATCGGATCAACTTATTTCCAAAGAGTAGTTTTGCTCCTTTGACTACATCTGCCCATGCAGATAAAGGCTTCTCTGATATTGGATGAGCAGGTCTACTGATCAGTTGAGCTGGAAGCATCAGGATCAATATACCTGCAAGAATAAACGATGCGGCATCAACAAAGAATATATCCCTTGGTCCAAACCATACGGCTATAATTCCGGCTAATCCTGGCCCAAGTACTCCTAACAATTGAAATGTTGCGGTAGATAGACCAATCGCCTGCCTGTAATTCCGTTGGTCAACAACCTGTGGAATTATGGATTTATAAGTTGGCGTAAAAAAAGCATTGAACACATTTAAAAGAAAAACCAGCACATAAATCTGCCATTCGGCATTTACAAAAGGCAAACAACAGATAATTGCCATTCTGATAAAATGTGTGATATACAATATATTTTTTCGGTCAACCCGATCCGCTAGTACTCCGGCAAAGGGGGAAAAAATGATGAAGGCAACCACTCTAAGAGTTAATGCAGAGGCTAGAATTACCGCTGAATTTTCCTTACCAAACTGATAGGATAACAATGCAAGCCCTACCCAGGTAAATGCATCACCTAACAAACTGATAGTTTGTGCGAAATACAAGATAGCAAATGCTTTATGTCTTAGTGCCTGAAAAGGCTCCTTTAACACCGTTATGAGTTTTGCCTGTGCCATTTATTCCTCTACATTTTTCATTGCTGAAAGAAGGGTGTAAGCTCCTTTAAGTACAACAGCAGAATTATGGTCAAAATCCTCTGGCAGGATAACCTCTGTATATCCTTCCTGTTCAATACCTTTTTTCACCGGGATCATTTTGAATGTAGATCCTTTTGCATCTGAAGAGGTAATCTGAATAAATATGTAATCCAGACCATCGGATTGCACAATAGCTTCGTGAGGTAAGGCTGGTACAGACTGATTTGTAGTTTCAATCATTGCTTTGGCATACATACCCGGGAACAAAGCTGCGTTTTCGGTATTAAGCAAACGGCAATGAACAGGTACAGTCCCCTCATTACCAGTCGATTTTCCAATCAGAAAAACTCTCGCATTGCGATTGTATCCGGTTTCATTCGCCAATGCGAATTTAATTGATTGACCTACTTTAATTTTAGAAGCATCTCTTTCGTAAACATTCAATGCGAGGTGCATTTGACTTTTATTGGCCAATTCAAATATTACGTCCGTTGGATTGACATATTTTCCGGTAGTTGCGTTGTTGAGCGTTACATATCCGTTAATAGGTGAATACAAATTACTGGTTTTAGAAATCTTTCCAGATTGAAGGCTTTTCGCATTAATCCCTATCAGCGACAGTTTCTGCTCCAACCCATTCATTCGCGCCTGGATCATTTTATATTCAGAATTTACCTGCTGAAAAGTTTTTGCCGAGTTTACATCTTCTTGCCTAAGTTGTTCCTGCCTCTTGTATTCCAGGGCTAAAAACTCAAAACGGCTTTTGCTTTCCAAATATTCCTGCTGAATATCAATAAATTCAGGATTTTCAATGATGGCAATCACTTGTCCTTTGCTGATTTGTTGACCTAATAATAAACCAGCGCTTTTGATATACCCTCCTAAAGGAGCAGATATGGAAACCATATTCTCTGGGGGTACATCAATAGCACCATTTGCTTTAATGACATCACTCAATGAACGCATTTCTAATTTACCTGTTTGTAGTGCGGCAACTTCGTACTGATCTTTAGACAAGGTTACTTCATCACTAGGTTTAGCGGTCGCCGCCTCCTCTTTCTTTTCTTCTGTGGAAGCCTGATTACAGGCTGTAATGGTTAAAAGTGACAGCGTGAAAGCTGCGATATAATTAAGTGTCTTCATTTTGCTATTTCCTATTTTTACTTTTTACCTGTGATATTTTCTATATCCAATAGATTCTGGTTATAAGCAAAAAGCTCATCCAGGTAATCAGATTTAATTTTAATGGCTAAGGCTAAACTTTGTAAGTATTGCAGGTAAGCAATTTCACCCCCTTTAAACCCTGCTTCTGCATTCTTAATGATCAGATCAGCTTGTTTTAACGCGCCTTGTTCATAATAGGCCAGTGTGCTGGCATGTTTCTGACTCTGTTGTAAGAGCTGACTAAAATTGCCCTGCAAAATACTTTGCTGATCCTGTAGATTTGCTGATGCAATCTGCTGACTTACTTTAGCCGCATTTACCTTAGCCCTGTTTCCCCCAGGCAACAATGGAATACCGACACCTACCTGAAAACCACTAAACCGATCCGAGCCCGTATAGTTCTGTGTCATCCCGTTAAAGTTTTGCAGCCCATTAAAAGACTGGTTGAAATATCCAACCGAAAAATCAGGCAATCCTTTTGCTTTTTGAACCTGTGTTTCCTGTTGCTTAACCCTCAATTCCTGTTTCAAATAATTCAGGTAAGGATTACCCGCTAGTATGGCGCTATCCTGATTAACCTTAACAGGCTTTCTCTGAAGTTTATTTTCAAGAACAATAATCTGCTGGTCGGTATTGAGCAATGTTTGCAGTTCTTTTTGAGCAATATGAATGTCTGCTTCAACTTGTCTACCCGCATTTTTAAGTTCCATTAATTGGGTTTCCGAGGTTACCTTTTCCAATCGGTTACTTTCTCCTGTACGGTAACGCAGGTCACTCGCCTTTAGCAAATTGGTATATAGGCTATCCTGATAATGTATCAGGGTCTTTTTTTCGTCCAGATATACCAGCTTATAGTAAACACTTTTAACCTTATTAATCAATATCAATGCCTGAACATCAAATTGCCCCTGTGCCTTGGTTACATTCTCTGATGCTAACTTGGACTGTCCTGAATAAACGGTTGGAAATTCTATTTTTTGGCTGACACTAATGTGGTTGTCCCTTGTATTACTATTGATCTGTCCCTGCTGATAGATCACATTGGTGCGTTCAAGCGTAAGGCTGCCTTTTTTTAGTTCCTTTTGATAATCAACTCCAAATGCCGCAGCCTTAACACCATTATTATTTTTCAAGGCTAGATCAATCGCTTGTTGAAGGCTCAACTTTTCTACCGGGCCATCTTGGGCAAAAGCACCAGAAGGCATGAACAAAATAGATGACAATGCCAGAATAATAAGTGTGTTCAAGGCAGTACCTGCTTTTGGTTTGTTAAATTTTTTCTCAAAAAAGATATATAACACCGGGAGTACCAACAGCGTAAGCAATGTAGCGGTAAGCAGACCACCGATCACCACTGTGGCCAAAGGACGCTGAATTTCTGCTCCTGATGAATTAGAGATAGCCATAGGAAGAAAGCCCAATGAAGCAACAGCCGCAGTCATGAGTACGGGGCGTAACCTTATTTTGGTTCCTATGAGTACACGTTCGTTAATATCGGTCATTCCTTCTTCTTTTAAGCGGTTAAACTCAGAGATCAAAACAATTCCATTTAATACTGCAACACCAAAGAGTGCAATAAAACCAACACCTGCTGAAATACTGAAAGGCATATCCCGGATCAATAAGGCAAAGACACCACCAATAGCAGAAAGCGGGATGGCGGTAAAAATAAGCAATGTCTGTTTGATAGAATTGAACGTAAAATAGAGTAAGCAAAGGATGAGCAACAACGCCACCGGAAGCGCAAACGCCAATCGTTTGTTGGCTGCCTGAAGGTTTTCAAATTGGCCGCCATAGGTAACATAGTAACCAGCAGGAAACTTTATTTTCTGATCAATCTTAGCTTGAATTTCTTCTACAATGCTGGCCACATCACGGTCACGGACATTAAAACCAATGGTGATCCTTCTCTTGGTATCGTCCCGTTGAATTTGATTTGGGCCATTTTTAAATTCCACTGAAGCGACTTCCTCCAAAGGAATTTGCTGACCTGTTGGTGTAGAAATATATAGTCCTCTAACATTACCAATATCCTGTCTATCTTGTTTGTCTAAGCGTACAACCATATCAAACCGTTTTTCCCCCTCGTAAACCAAACCTGCGGTTTCACCTGCAAATGCGGTTTTAATGGTTCGGTTGATCTCTTCGATATTTAATCCATATTGGGCAATTTTATCCCGGTTAAACTTCACCTGTATCTGAGGCAAACCCGTCACTTCTTCTACATAAGTATCATACACCCCCTGAATAGGCTTGATCAGTTTACCGATCTTTCCTGCCTCAGCGGTCAGTACATCCAGGTCTTCTCCGTAAACCTTCAGCACCACATCCTGTTTTGCACCAGTGATCAGCTCATTAAAACGCATCTGGATAGGCTGCTGAAAGCCAAAGGTAGCCCCTGGTATTACCGCAAGCGCCTTCTGCATCGTATCGGCCAGTTCCTCTCTGGTCTTGGCACTTGTCCACTCGCTTTTATCCTTCAGGATCACCATCATATCACCCGCTTCAATGGGCATAGGGTCGGTTGGGATCTCTCCTGATCCGATTTTATTCACCACCTGTTTGACTTCAGGAAAGCCAAGAATGATCTTTTGCGCCTTTCTGGATACCTCGATCATCTGGTCAATAGAACTTCCGGTCAGCACCCTTGTTTCCACTGCAAAATCTCCTTCATCCAATTGAGGGATAAATTCCCCGCCCAAACGATTAAAGGTTATTACGCTGATCACAAAAAGAACAATTGCCGTGATGACCACAACTGCCTTGTGCTGAATAGCCTTTTTAATTAGCGGACTGTATAATCTCTGGAAGTAATCCATCATTTTATCTGAAAAATTACGCTTGTGAGTAGTGTTCTTGCTTAAACCTAAAGCGGCCATCATAGGCACATAGGTAAGTGACAGAATAAATGCACCTAGAATTGCAAACATCACCGTTTCTGCCATAGGCCTGAACATCTTACCCTCAATACCCACCAATACCAATAAAGGCAGGTATACAATCAGGATTATGATTTCCCCAAATGCGGCACTTGTTCTGATCTTAGAGGAAGCCTGATAAACCTCTTCATCCATTTGCTGCTGATTGAGCCGGGCAATTCCTTTTGCGGCAAAGCTTCCTATGGCAATACGGTGAACGATACTTTCCACTATAATTACTGCCCCATCCACAATAAGTCCAAAATCTATCGCCCCCAGGCTCATCAAATTGCCCGAAACCCCAAACAGGTTCATCATACAGATGGCAAACAGCATAGATAATGGAATTACAGAAGCCACTACCAACCCCGCACGTAGGTTCCCCAAAAACAGGATTAAAATGAAGATCACAATCAATGCTCCTTCAATCAGGTTTTTGGATACCGTACCAATCGCATTATCAACCAACTTTTTACGATCTAAAAAAGGCTCAATAGTTACACCTTCAGGTAAGGTCTTTTTGATCTGCTCAATTCTTTCCTTCACGTTATTGATCACCTCAGAAGAGTTGGCACCTTTCAGCATCATCACAATACCTGTAACTGTTTCACCTTCTCCATTTCGTGTTGCAGCACCATAACGCACACTGTTTCCAAACTGAACAGTAGCCACATCCCGGATTAGTACGGGGATTCTGTTATTGATTTTGATCACGATCTTTCCAATATCGTCCAAACCACCCACTAAGCCTTCACTCCTGATAAAGTAGGCATTTGGTGACTTATTAATGTAAGCACCTCCAGTATTTTGATTATTGGTTTCCAGTGCTTTAAATATGTCGGCAATACTGACATTTACACTACGCAGGCGATCAGGATTTACAGCAATTTCATACTGTTTGACATAACCACCAAAGCCGCTGACCTCGGCAACTCCCGGAGTACCCAATAACTGGCGTTTAACGATCCAATCCTGAATGGTACGTAATTCAGTGGCATCGTATTTCTTTTCATAACCTTTTTTAGGGTGGATCACATACTGGTATATTTCACCCAGACCTGTGGTAAGAGGAGCCATTTCAGGCTTACCCACACCTTCAGGAATTTGTTTGGCGGCATCATTTAAACGTTCTCCAATCTGCTGACGTGCCCAATAGATGTCTACATCTTCTTTGAAAACTACAGTAACTATGGACAGGCCAAAACGGGAAAAGGAACGGATTTGACTAATGCCAGGAATGCTGGCCATTGTTTGCTCTACCGGAAAAGTAATTAACCTTTCGGCTTCCTGGGCGGCCAGACTTGGGGTGACAGTGATGACCATAACCTGATTGTCTGTAATATCAGGTACGGCATCAATAGGTAATCGGGTAATGGAATAAGCACCCCATGCAATCAATGCAAGGGTAAATAAACCAATAACAAGCTTATTCTTAATAGAAAACTCTATGATCTTATTGAGCATTTTGAAAGTTTATTGTAAAAAATCAGAAAAAGAGATTGCATAGGCAATCTTGTTCATTTACTTCAACAGCAAATAATTCCGGTAATTAACAATAAACAGGGGGGCCTCTTAGTGAAGCTGCATCTATATGAAATAGCGCAGGGGGATGCTCAGGTGGTGGTGTACAATACTGTTGAACAATTACAATGGGTTCCTGTGTAAAATTATACAACACCAAAACCAAATTCACAGGTACACTGACATCTAAGTGCTGGAAATCTAATTTCTGAACAAAGTCACCATCAAGTTTTACATTATCAAAAGGGGTCGCTGAGCGGTCTTCATGATGATCGTGGTGATCTCCGGCATACTCAATTGCTTCTTCATCATGATGGTGCGAAATGAGGTTATGAGCCAATAAAAGGCTGAACGCAAAGCCAATAAAAACACGGGCAATCCATAATCTCATGTTGCAAATATATACTTAACTGTTAGAAATCCTGTGCAATTGTATAAATTGCTATCGAAATAGAAATAATTTAACTCAGACATTGCAGGTGAGGCCTGAAAAAAATGCTATAAAAGCCGTCACTGGAAGCACTCCAAAACAAACACCACAAGCAAAAAAAGGTCATGGGCAATTTTCTTGATTCTTTTGACCTTCTAGTTCTTTATTATTATTTCGTTCAAAGCAGATCTCATCAGTACAACAATTATCCTCTAGGTTGCAGGGAACACCAGTTAAAAAGAGTACATAAAATGAAAAAAGGCAAACGAACCATTTCATGGTTTCAAATATATCAAAATTTTAATTCCATTGTATGTTTTTTTGCTTCAAACGAATTGCCCAACTGAGGTCTTTAATCATATATGCTTTAAGTTCTGCACCAATAGTTTTTCACAAGCAATTTCACTTAGAATTTCTGCTGTTCTTTCGTCGTAGCTAAGCTCCCTTGTTCCATCAAATGCTTCTATTAATTGAACAGTAAGTATGGTTCCTAGTTTTAAATTTTTACTGTTTAAAAACTTCAAAAAAACATCAGAAGAGTGAATAACACCAGATAATTGAATAGTTTCTCCAACTTTGCACTCACTTAATTTTCTTTGATCAGGAAAATCTATTTTTCCATTTTTATCAGGTATAGGCGCACCATGAGGATCAAATTTTGGGAAATCGAGGGCTTCATCCATTTTATCAAATAAGGCATTTGACTTTACATGCTCAACCTGTTCTGCTATCTCATGCACTTCATCCCAGCCAAACCCCATTTTTTCCACTAGATACATTTCAGTAAGACGGTGTTTTCGGATAATTGATGCAGCTTCTTTCTTTCCTGTCACCGTAAGGATTACTGGCTTATAGGTTATATACCGAACTAAATTTTTATCTGCTAGACTCTTCATCATGCTAGTCACAGTTGGCATCTTTATTCCTAAAAACTTACTCAATTCATTCACACCAGTCTCTCCGTTTTCATTAGCCAAAATGAAAAGCGCTTTTAGATAGTTTTCTTCTGTTTGGGAAATCATAGAACAAAGTTAAACATAAAACCTTTCCGAATCATCTAATAAAAAATCGAATAGTCGAATTAATTTTGTTAGTGATATCTAACTTTATATATTTGCATATTGAAATATTAAAATTAGACCAATGAAAAAATCTTTACTTGTTACATGTATTTTAGTTGGACTTGTCACAATTATACAATCCTGTTCTAAGCTGGAACCAGCTTCGCCTAAAGACGAGAACTTATTAGATGGGCCGGTTGAAGGGTTAAGTTATGAGGAAAGCCGAAGGTTTCTATCAGGAGATGTAGCATTTAATGACGAAATCTTTACTCCTGAAAAAGGCTTAGGGCCAGTTTTTGTAGCTACAAGTTGTGGAAGTTGCCATGCAGGGGATGGCAAGGGACATCCATTTACCACACTTACCCGTTTCGGACAAATTGACGAAACAGGTAACAAGTTTCTAAATCAGGGTGGCCCTCAATTACAGAATAGAGCTATACCTGGATATATGCCAGAACAAATACCCTTAGGAGCTACCTTTTCTAAATTCACACCTCCTGCTAATACTGGATTAGGTCTTTTAGAACTTGTTTCTGATGCAGACATTCTGGCAATGGCAGATCCAGACGACAATGACAACGATGGGATTTCCGGAGTTCCAAACTATGGTAACCTGCCGCAGTATATAATTCCCTTTGCTAATGCAATTCAAAAAGATGGAAAATATATCCATCGATTTGGTAAAAAGGCTGCTGCTTATAGTCTGTTACATCAAACTGTAAATGCATATAACCAAGATATAGGAATTACTTCAAGTTACGATCCGGTAGATGTTTATACTCATCTTACCATTGATCCAGAGATTTCGACCCAAACCGTAAATGATGTTGTGTTTTATTTGCAAACGCTTAAAGCCCCCATTCAACGTCAGCAAAATGACTCTGAAGTTAAAAATGGTCGGGTAATATTTGACAGGATAAATTGTTCAGGTTGTCATAAACCCACTTTAAAAACAGGCATATCCACTACAAAGGCACTGTCTAACAAAACTTTCCATCCTTATACTGATCTATTATTGCATGACATGGGAGCAGGACTTGATGATGCTTATACAGAAGGGACTGCAAAAACTTTTGAGTGGAGAACACCACCACTTTGGGGCTTAGGTCTTTCACCAAACTCTCAAGGCGGACAATATCACCTATTACATGACGGGAGAGCAAAAAGTATTGAAGAGGCTATAACCTTACATGGTGGCGAGGCTGCTAATGCAAGAAATGAATATATCCAGCTTTCAGCGGCTGATAAAAATGCACTCATCAAATTTTTAAAGTCACTGTAGCCATGAAAAGAAAAGATTTTATAAAAAACTGTGGTTATGCTTGTTTAGCAGGGCTGGGAATTCCAACCCTGCTAGAAAGTTGTAGTTCTTTACAGATTTTATCAGGAGAAATTGCTGATGATAATTTGGTTGTCCCTATATCAGATTTTATAATCAAGTCTAATAAAAAACAATTTAAGAAATATATCATTGTGACCAATGATCTGCTAAAATTTCCTATATGCATATACCGCTTTAATGAAAACACGTATTCCGCTTTATGGATGGAATGCACTCACTTAGGAGCAGAATTACAAGTATTTGGAGACAAACTGCAATGTCCCGCCCACGGTAGTGAATTTAACAACAAAGGAATAATGCAAAATGGCCCGGCTGATACCAACCTGCGAACATTTGCAATCGTTATCGAAACGAATCAACTAAAAATCTCCCTTAAAGCGATATGAAAAAAGTAATTACTACACTCACAATTATATTAATTGGATACTACATAGCAGAAGCTCAAATTGACCCGAAACTTCTTAAAAGATCAACATTAGACACAGCTAAACAATCCTTAAATATGGATGCCGTTTACGAACGACCATTCATCACTGTGGGGAAATTACCAGTTTCTTTAGGGGGGTATATGGAAGCAAACTGGCAACATTCAGGTACAGATGGTGTTTCCGAGGGACATCAATTTCAGTTTAGAAGAATGACGCTATTTGTTGCTTCCACTATTAGCAAACGCATTAAATTTTTATCTGAAATTGAATTTGAACCAGCCGAAAAGGAAATTGCAATAGAATTTGCCGCCCTCGATCTTGAGCTTCATCCCCTATTGAATTTAAGAGGTGGAATGATTATGAACCCAATAGGTGCCTTCAATCAAAACCATGATGGGCCAAAATGGGAATTTACGGATCGTCCGATTGCGATGACACAAATGTTACCTGCAACATGGAGTAACGCCGGATTTGGCATTTATGGAAAACACTATAATACAAATTGGATGTTTGGTTATGAAATTTATGCATCCAGTGGGTTTGATAATTCGATTATTGCCAACAAAGAGAATAAGACCTTTTTACCAGCTGCAAAAGAGAATACTGAAAGGTTTGAAGAAATGGCCAGCGGTCAACCGCTATTGACAGGAAAAATTGCAGTCCGACATAATAAAATAGGAGAAATCGGATTATCCTATATGGGCGGGATATATAACAAATGGCTAGATGACGGGATTGTAATAGACGACAAAAGAAGGTTAAATATATTTGCTATTGATTTTAACACCACTTTGCCTAACCTTAACACTTTTATTACCGCAGAATGGGCATGGATCAATATAGATGTTCCCACAACATATTCGCAACAATTTGGTAATAAACAACAAGGAGGATATGCCGACATTGTACAGCCAATATTAAAAAGAGAAATTCTGGGTTGGCAAAATGCCACCATCAATCTTGCCTGCCGCTTTGAATATGTTGATTGGAATGTTGGAAAATTCAAAGAAACAGACGAAAATATTGGTGATGAATTATGGAGCATAATGCCTGGGATTAGCTTTAGACCAAGACCACAAACCGTTCTAAGGGCTAATTACAGAATTCAAAGTCAAAAGGATTTGTTAGGCAACCCACCAACCAAAACTGCCGCAATACAATTTGGAGTATCAACTTATTTTTAATTGGAACTTTGAAAATGAAATAGCCAAAATCAATTTACATTATTTAACAGGGCGAAGTACGCATACACGCCAAAAACCATACTTGAATCGAAATGGTATAGAAGAATAAAAAAATAATGTCTAAGAAAGTAATTGACATTTTTAAATTCTTCTTTTTGTCCCCACGATTTGACTTCGCCGCCATGTTGTTTTTTCCTACGAGTTTGTTACACCTCTACAGAATTTCAGCAACACGATTTGTTTTCTTGTATTGGGGGACATGGAACTGTCCCATAGCTACAGAACACACAGCAGTCTCCATCTTGAGGTTTTAATCTTGTCTTGCATTTTTCGCATTCATAGAAGTACTGGCAAGAATCTGTCGGCATTATCTCCATTTTTTGATGTTGGCAAACAGGGCAAGTTATGGTAGATTCTAGTATTATTGCTTTAGTTGTCATTGGTTGATTTATTTATGATTTTATAACCTGTTTCTTTCTCTACTGCCTCTTCCAATTGTGCTAAAGAAATCTGCGTAGAATCAAATTTTACAACAGCTTGTCCTTCCCCATAAGCAATGCTTTTGGAGTTCCTAGCAAATAATATCCGGATCTCTTCAATACGTCTTCAAATTACACGATTTATCCTACCTTCAACAATAGATGCAAAAATTTTATTTTTCTCTTGTAATACTGAATTATATTTTTATACATTTGGAAAAAATATTTTTTTGTGAAAATAGTTAACTGGCTTATTGTTATTATCATCCTTGTCATGAATTTCGTGCCTTGTAAGGATATGAACAATTCCAGAGCTACTGTAACAAATAGAATTTCTAAAACTATAGCAGACGACGGCCATTCAAAATCTGATCTTGATTCCTGTTCTCCATTTTGTTCTTGCTCCTGCTGCAATACACCTATACCAATCAATCAAGTTGTGCATATAAAAACCATATCCTTAATATTGAAAAAGGAATATGTTGATTTATATTCGGCCAATGCAGCTTCCGTTTCTCTTTCCATTTGGCAACCGCCTCAATTAAGTTAGTTAAATCATCATGTTATTGCTTGCGGTTCATTTCTCATGAAGTGTTGTCGACTATGCATTAATTAGTTTTTTATCTAACATAATTTTAATTCGATGCTGAAAAAAATCATTCAGTTTTCTATACAGAACAAGCTTGTTATTGGACTGTTTACCCTTGCATTAATTGCCTGGGGTATTTATTCCCTTAAACAGCTTCCTATAGATGCAGTACCTGATATTACAAACAATCAGGTGCAAGTTATTACTTTAAGCCCTTCACTGGCCAGCCAGGAAATAGAACGCTTAATATCCTATCCGGTAGAACAGTCCATGTCTACTATTCCTGAAATACAGCAGGTTCGTTCCATATCAAGGTTCGGATTATCCGTAGTGACCATTGTGTTCCACGATGACGTAGATATTTACTGGGCACGTCAACAGGTTAATGAAAAGTTAGCTGAGGCTAAAAATAATATTCCCGGCGGTTTGGGAAACCCTGAGATCTCACCTATATCGACTGGTCTTGGTGAGATATATCAATACGTGATCCATGCCAAGCCGGGATTTGAGAAAAAATATACTGCACTTGAACTTAGAAGCATTCAGGACTGGATTGTAAGAAAGCAACTTTTAGGCACACCCGGCATTGCAGAGGTGAACAGCTTCGGCGGCTTATTAAAACAATATGAAATTGCGCTGGATCCTGATAAGTTAAGAAGCTTTAACTTAAGTATTAATGACGTCTTCACTTCATTAGAACAGAATAATCAAAACACGGGTGGCGCTTATATTGATAAAAAACCTAATGCATACTTCATCCGAAGTGAAGGATTCGTAGGCAGTATCTCTGATATTAACAAGATCGTAGTTAAAAATAGTCCAAGTGGTATACCAGTACTAATCAGGGATATTGCAAACGTCCAGATTGGCAATTCTATTCGTTATGGGGCACTTACCCGTGCTACACCTGAGGCACAAGGAGAAGCGGTTGGTGGTATCGTAATGATGCTTAAAGGCGCCAATGCAAATAACGTAGTAAAACAAGTTAAGCTCAAAATAGAGAGGATCAGCAAAACACTTCCTGAAGGGGTGGTCGTAGAACCATTCCTTGACCGGAGCGCTTTGGTAGATAGAGCAATGGGCACAGTCGCTAAGAACCTGATTGAAGGTGCGTTAATTGTAATCTTTGTATTGGTACTGTTCCTTGGAAACTTCCGGGCCGGACTGGTCGTTGCCTCAGTGATTCCGCTGGCGATGCTGTTTGCCATTTCCATGATGAACCTGTTCGGGGTATCAGGAAACCTAATGAGCCTGGGTGCAATTGACTTTGGTCTGATCGTTGATGGAGCCGTAATTATTGTAGAGGCCACGATGCACCACCTAGGCATGCGTAAAGCAGGCAGAATGACTCAGGAGGAAATGGACAAAGAAGTATATGAATCTGCTGTAAAAATCAGGTCTGCTGCTGCTTTTGGGGAGATCATCATTTTGATCGTTTACCTCCCTATCCTTGCATTGGTAGGTATTGAAGGTAAAATGTTTGGCCCGATGGCCCAAACGGTTTCCTTTGCAATCCTGGGTGCATTTTTACTCTCTATGACGTATGTCCCTATGGTATCTGCATTATTTTTGAGCAAAAACCCAACCCACAAAAGAAACTTTTCTGATCGTATGATGGATTTCTTCCACAAATACTATCACCCAATGATCAAAGGTGCATTAAAACGCAGAATGGCTGTGACGATTACCTCTATCGCATTATTGGTTGTCAGTCTATTCGTCTTTAGCCGAATGGGTGGAGAATTTATCCCAAATCTGGAGGAAGGTGATTTTGCAGTTGAGACCAGATTACTAACAGGAAGTTCCCTATCCCAGACGATTGATAAAGTGAACCAGGCATCAGCCATTCTAGTGAAAAAGTTTCCGGAAGTAAAAGAAGTGGTTGGCAAGATTGGCGCTGCTGAGATTCCTACGGATCCGATGCCGATGGAGGCTTGTGACTTGACCATCATCCTAAAAGACAAAAAGGAATGGACAAGTGCTAAGACCCGCGAAGAACTAACTGAAATGATGAGTGACGCCCTCAAAGAGGTGGCGGGTGTGAGTTTTGGCTTCTCCCAGCCCATTCAGTTACGCTCCAATGAACTTATATCTGGTGTCAGACAGGACATTGGTATTAAAATATTTGGTGATGACTTGACTGCATTAACGGATTTTTCTAAAAAAATCGGGAGCATTGTTTCTTCGGTCGAAGGTGCCAAAGACTTATACCTGGAGCAAGCCGAAGGTCTTCCCCAGATAGTAGTTAAAATAAACAGAGATCGAATTGCACAATACGGATTAAGTGTAGAGACTGTGAACCAGGCTTTAAATGCAGCATTTGCCGGACAATCAGCGGGGCTGGTTTACGAGGGAGAACAGCGTTACGACATGGTAGTTCGCCTGTCTCAGGAAAACCGTCAGGGTATTGATGACGTTAAGAATGTATTTGTTACTGCACCAAATGGCAATCAGGTACCATTGGAGCAACTTGCTGATGTAGAGTTTAAAATTGGCCCGAACCAGATCCAGCGTGAGGACACCAAGCGACGTATTATTGTCGGTTTAAATGTACGCGGTCGCGATATTGCCAGTGTGGTTGAGGAAATACAGACTAAAATAGAGCAGCAGGTTAAGTTGCCGGCCGGTTATTATATTACCTATGGCGGTCAGTTTGAAAATCTTAGAGAAGCAACCAAAAGATTATCAGTAGCAGTACCCGTAGCTTTGTTACTCATCCTGTTGTTATTGTATTTTTCTTTTGGTTCTATTAAACAGTCCTTGCTGATCTTTTCTGCCATCCCAATGGCCGCTATCGGTGGCATCTTCGCTCTACTGCTAAGAGGCATGCCGTTCAGTATTTCGGCGGGTGTTGGTTTTATTGCACTTTTTGGGGTTGCTGTACTTAACGGGATCGTGCTGATCACTGAATTTAACAGGCTCAAAAAAATAGGAAAATATACCTTGAACGAAATTGTACTGAAAGGAACAGAGCTGAGGTTAAGGCCAGTACTAATGACTGCCACTGTGGCTTCCCTTGGATTCCTGCCAATGGCCATTTCAACAGCCGCAGGTGCGGAAGTACAAAAGCCTCTTGCCACAGTTGTGATTGGCGGTCTGCTTACCTCAACAATTTTAACCCTTATTGTATTACCCGTGTTATATACTTATTTTGAAAGCTGGAAGGGCAAAACAAAGTCTATTCCTGCGACTGCAATTGCAATCATCATCAGTTGCCTGTTGTTCTTTAGCCCAACTGCAAAAGCGCAGATACCTGGACAAACTTTAACCATGACCCAGGCGATTGAAACGGCCATTAAAAACAACCAGGCAGTAAAATCTTCAGGATTGCAGATTAACCAGCAACAGGCCTTAAGAGGAAGTTCAACTGACCTGGGCAAAACAAGTTTCGATATCCAATATGGCCAGTTTAACAGCATACGAAAAGACAATAATTTCAGTGTATCCCAAAGTATCCCAAACCCTGGGGTATTCAAAAACCAGAGAGGTCTATACGATGCCCGAATCAAAAGTGCCGAAATTAATCTGGCTGTTACCCAAAAAGAACTGAGTTATCAAGTGAAAAGTGCATATACGCAACTGGCATACTTTGTTGCATTACAGGACTTATATAAAAGCCAGGATTCTGTATACAGTAATTTTGCAAAGGCAGCATCATTGCGCTACAAAGCAGGTGAAACCAATTTATTGGAAAGTACCACTGCCGAAACCCAATATAATGAAGTGTTAAACCAGATGAGTAAGAACCGATCTGATATTCTCGCCTACACAGCTGAGCTGCAAAGACTGCTCAATTCACAGGATATTATTGAAATTGCGAAAGACCAGTTTAAGCAAGACGAATACAATAACTTGGCATTAGACAGTGCAATTTCAGCTAATCCTCTGCTTGCGTTGCAAAAACAGCAGATTGTTGTCGCAGATAAGGCTCTTGCATTAGAAAAAGCACGTTCAGGCCCTGATTTTACCGTCGGTTATTTTAACCAGTCAATTATCGGAACGCAGAATGTCAACGGAAATGACCAGTATTTTAGTGGCAGTAAAAGGTTTCAAGGCGTTCAGGCCGGCATTTCCCTTCCAATTTTCTTTAAACCTTTTTCATCACGTATCAAAGCAGCAAGAATAGAAAAGCAAGTTGCGGAAAGCCAATTTAACTTATTTGAAACTAATCTTCAAGGGCAGTATAAACAGGCATATCAGGATTTACAGAAAAACGCAAGAAGTATTGACTATTACAAAAAGAGTGCTTTACCCAATGTGAATCTAATTCTAAAGCAATCACAAATCGCTTTTCAAAATGGTGAAATTGGTTATGTAGAATACTTGCAGGCCTTACGTACTTATTCAGAGATCCGGTTTAATTACCTGCAGGCCATCAATCAATACAATCAATCAGTTTACACACTTCAATACCTTATGGGTATATAATCAATAAGAAATGAAAAAGACAATTCATAATATCACACGTATCACTTCAGTACTGCTCTTGGCTATTTTAATCGCCTCTTGTGGTGGAAATAAGAAGGAAACTGAGGCAACAGCAGCCCCGGCAGAAGAAGCCCATGAGGAAAATGAGAATTCAGTGGAGATTACCCAATCACAATATAAAGCAATTGGTGTGACCTTAGGCTCACCTGAATTGAAGTCATTAAGCGGACTTTTAAAAGTTAATGGTTACATCGATGTTCCACCGCAGAATTTAGTAAGTATCACCACCCAAATGGGCGGCATAGTAAGGTCAACACCACTTTTGCAAGGCAGTAGCGTTAGCAAAGGACAAGTGATAGCTGTGCTTCAAAACCAGGAATATGTACAGCTTCAGCAAGATTATCTGGAAAGCAAAAGCCAGCTGGAATTAGCCGATTCGGAGTACAAACGTCAGCAGACGCTTGCAAGTCAGAATGTAAATTCACAAAAAACCCTGCAACAGGCAAAATCCCAGTATCAGATCATCCAGGCCAGAGAAAATGCATTAAAGCAACGCCTACGCCTGATCAACATCAATCCCGGCAGCTTGTCTCCTACGAATATCAGAAGTGAGATAAATATCTACGCACCAATCAGCGGTTATGTGACCAAGGTAAATGTGAATAGCGGGAAATTCATAAACCCTAATGATGTCATGTTTGAAATTGTAGACAATTCAAACCTGCACGTTGAGTTAAAGGTCTTTGAAAAAGATGTGGACAAAGTGAAACCGGGACAAGGCGTAAGATTTATCTTAGCGAATGATCCCGATACCATTCAACAGCGGGCCGTAGTTCAGCTGGTAGGAAAGGAAATTGCAACAGACAAAACCGTTACTGTACACGCAATTGCCAAAGGAAGCAAAAATTTTATTCCGGGTACTTATTTAAAAGCTTATATCGAGGCCGGTACCACCCAAGCTATGGCCTTACCACTCAGTGCTGTAGTTGATTTCCAGAATAAAAAATACATTTTCATTGCAAAAGCGGCAGGAAAAGAGGCCGGCCATGCAAAAGAAAAAAATGAAACGGGACATAAGCATGATCCAAAGGAATCAGAGCATGAAAAAGAAGCTGAAGGAGAATCCTTTCACTTTGAGATTCTGGAAGTTACTACTGGAACCAGTGATGGCGGATATATACAGTTGGAATTGCCAAAAGGTATGGATCTTAAAGGAAAGGTTGTTTTAACGGGAGCTTACGATCTGCTATCGAAATTGAAAAATAGCGAAGAACATGAGGGGCATTAGAAAATACTCAAAAAGAACTAAGTAAATAGAATGAAATTATGTGCAGCAAATCTGCGCACATAATTTCTATGTACCCTAATTTAAAAAATGGCTTATGACTTTTAACCCGTTGAAAAGCCGGTATGCGGTACTTTATGCGTTTGCGGTGTTTTTCATAACCGCATCGATATCGCTACGTATTGCTTTTATTTATGTCTCGCTTAAAGATACCGAATTGACTTTAAAAAGCGCCTTAAGTATATTTACGAAAGGTTTGATTTTTGACTTTGGAGTAGTTTTATATTTTGGCCTCTTGTATGCAATTTATCTATTATTACTGCCTCAGAAGTTAAACCGCTCATCTTTTAATAAGGTTGTCAGTTATATAATTGTCTTTTTAATGATCTTAATCTCTGTGTTCTCCTTTTTTGCGGAGTTCACCTTTTGGGGAGAGTTTGAAAGTAGGTTTAATTTTATTGCTGTTGACTATCTGATCTATACGCATGAGGTTGTTAATAATATCAATGAATCTTACCCTTTGCCCTACCTAATTTCTGGTGTAGTTGCCATTACTATTGCAGTTATGGTTCTACTGATCAGGACCAACAATTTTAGTGACAGTTTCAAATCCAACACAAGGTTCAAATGGCGACTTATCCATTCGCTGATCATGGGTTTATTGATTGCTGTTTACGCATTGTACATAAACAATAGCTGGGCGGAAAAAAGTGAAAACCGATATCAGAATGAACTATCTAAGGCGGGAATTTATTCCTTCTTTTCGGCTTTCAAAAACAATGAACTCAATTATGAACAGTTTTATTCACTATTGAGTAATGAGCAGGCTTTTGCCATTACCCGGAGTTTACTTAAGGAGTCAGGCTCCAGATATACAGGTAACTTACAGTCGATTAGAAAAAACATCAAACCGTTAGGCGGTGAACAACAATTACCTAATGTAATCATGGTTGTACTGGAAAGCTTTAGCGCAGATTTTATGGGGAAATTTGGGAATGAACGGAAAATTACCCCAGTATTGGATTCTCTGGCAGATCATAGCTTATTCTTTACGAATATGTATGCCACCGGCACAAGGACAGTACGGGGAATGGAGGCATTAACACTGGCTGTACCCCCAACCCCCGGAAACAGTATAGTCCGGAGGGAAAAGAATAAACAATTGAGCACTATTGGCAGCATTTTCAGAACCAAAGGCTATCAAACAACGTTCTTTTATGGAGGCGACGGTTATTTCGATAACATGAACCAATATTTTGGCAGTAATGGGTTTGACATTGTGGACAGGGGCAGGAAACTCGCCATTGGTGATGATTACAAAACAAGAAGAACGATGATACCCGACAACGAGGTCAATTTTGAAAATGCCTGGGGAATCTGCGATCAAGATTTATTTGGTGCAGTACTTAAGGATGCCGATGCAAAATTTACGGCTAAGCAGTCATTTTACAATTTTGTAATGACCACCTCCAACCATAGGCCGTTCACTTATCCTGAAAGAAAAATTGACATTCCCTCTGGTTCTGGCAGAGACGGCGCGGTAAAATACACTGATTTTGCAATTGGTCAATTTCTAAAACAGGCCAAATCAAAGCCATGGTTCTCCAATACCATATTTATTTTTATAGCGGACCATTGTGCAAGTAGTGCCGGTAAGAACGAGATCGATGTAGCGAAATATCATATCCCCGCATTAGTCTATAATATACCGAATAGTAGGCCAACTCGTATAGATAAGATCTGTTCGCAGATAGACCTTTATCCCACTTTATTTTCCTTACTGAACTGGTCATACATCAATAATAATTATGGCAAAAATGTACTGGACAGTACTTATGTTCCCAGGACAATGATTGCCACTTATCAGAAGTTGGGTTTTATGAAGAATGACAGTTTGGTCATTTTAAGTCCTCGCAGGAAAGTTGAATCCGCTTTTTACAACAGATCAACAAACGAACAAAGGAAGGAAAAAGTTTCTCAGCAACTGATCAATGAGGCGATTGCCTATTACCAGACAGCCTATTATTTATATAGTAAAGGAGGGCTAAAAGAGTAACCTCTCGGCCGCTCAAAGTTTCAACACTAACATCAATCCCATAGTTATGAAAACAGACAAAAAAAATGGAAATCAACCAAAAACCCTACCTGTGAAAAACGGGGCTAAATCAGCGAGCACCAAAGTCGGGGCCGTTGGTAAATCGGATAGTCATGTCGAAGAAAAAGGGCATGAACACAGCGGAGTTTTCGGAAAAAATACAGAGCTGATATTTTCATTGATTTGCGGAACTGCTCTGGGAGCGGGCTTCGGATTATCTTATGTGGCAGGTATGCCTGAACTGGTCAGTCTTATCCTTTATATAATTGCCTATTTCTTTGGGGGCTTCTTTACGGCCAAGGAAGCAATTCAAACCATAATGAAAGGCGGGTTTGAGATTGATTTCCTGATGCTGGTTGCTGCAATCGGGGCTGCCATATTGGGTTCATGGATGGAAGGTGCCCTGTTGCTATTCCTTTTCAGTTTGGGACATGCACTGGAACATTACGCAATGAGTAAAGCACGTAAATCCATTGAGGCGCTGACCAGCCTAGCTCCCCCAACTGCATTGGTGGTTAGGGATGGCAGCCAACAGGAAATTCGTATTGAAGAATTGGTTTTAGGGGATCTCATTGTCATCAAACCCAACAGTAAAATACCGGCGGATGGTGTGGTTATCAAAGGCGAAGGAAGCGTAAATCAGGCACCGATAACCGGGGAAAGTGTACCGGTCGACAAATCGCCTGTTCCTGATCCAAATAAAGATTACACCAATGAAAAAAGCATTAAACCCCAATACCGTGTGTTTGCAGGTACCATAAACGGGGCAGCTGTTCTGGAAGTTAAGGTGATCAAAGAAGCCAAAGATTCAACCATTTCCCGTCTGGTAAAAATGGTCAATGAGGCGGAGAAACAAAAATCTCCAACTCAGTTGTTTACAGATAAATTCGAAAAGTACTTCGTGCCAGTTGTACTGGTACTGGTGGCAGCGCTATGTTTTGCTTTCCTGGTGATCGACGAACCATTTAGCAAAAGCTTTTACCGGGCGATGGCTGTATTGGTGGCCGCTAGTCCTTGTGCGCTTGCCATTTCCACTCCAAGTGCGGTATTAAGCGGTGTCGCCCGTGCTGCCAGAGGTGGGGTTTTGATTAAAGGCGGAAGACCACTAGAAGACCTGGGATCTCTGAATGCTATTGCTTTTGATAAAACCGGCACGCTGACTGAAGGAAAACCTCAGTTAACCAACGTGATCCCGTTAAACGGGATTTCTGAGGAGGATTTACTGGTCGTAGCCATTGCAGTAGAGAAACTAAGTGACCATCCCCTTGCAGAGGCTATCGTCAAAGGAGGTCTTGAAAAACTTAAAAAGCAATCTATTCCAGAGGCCAGTAAAGTGAAAGGCATCACAGGACGGGGCGTACAAGCGGAAGTTGGCGGTAAAAAGATACTCATTGGAAATAAGGCATTGTTTGAAAAAGACAATGTACCAGCGGAGATCATCAAACAAGTGGAAGACCTGGAAAAGGGTGGTCACACCTCTATGCTGGTCAAACAGGATAAGGATTTCATAGGTATTCTATCTCTGATGGATGTACCCCGTAAAGAGGCTAAAAATGTGCTGAAAGAACTTTCTGCGTTAGGTATTAAAAAAATGATCATGCTGACAGGGGATAACCAGCAGGTGGCTGAAGCTGTTGCTAAACAGATCGGCATCACTGATGCGATGGGTAACCTCATGCCAGAGGATAAAGTTAAAGCTGTCCAAAAACTGGATAAATCGGAAAAAATGGTGGCTATGGTTGGTGATGGTGTTAATGATGCTCCGGCAATGGCCAAGAGTACGGTAGGTATTGCTATGGGAGCTGCCGGATCTGATGTCGCTTTAGAAACCGCAGATATTGCCCTAATGGGAGACAAGCTGGAAAGTCTGCCTTTTGCAATAGGCTTAAGCCGCAAGGCAAAGGGTATCATTAAGCAAAACCTTTGGATTAGTCTGGGTGTAGTGGCAGTTTTGATACCGCTTACGATTCTGGGGGTGACCTCTATCGGGCCCGCAGTGATGGCACATGAAGGTTCCACCTTAGTCGTCGTTGGGAATGCACTTCGCCTCCTTGCCTATAAAAACAACCAAAAACAAACCATTAAGTCTGGAAGAAAGAAGAAAGCTTAAAGACAATATCATTCCCTAAAGCCTTATGGCTGGCCATCGTTTTCCGTGCATACGACGGTGGCCAATTGGGAATAACGGATCTATTCTAGCAAACGCTACAAAGATGAAGAATCCAAAAGTTTAACCTGATTATCCAATGAGAATACTAGATACCTATTTTCCCGTTATGGTGACGGTTACGGTTTTTTCTGCCCTGCTTATTGGATTTATCCTTGCAGACCATCACATTTTAAGCGACATCGTAGAAGTTGACGAAACCATTCTTTTTTGGGCAAACGACAACCATAACCAATTTATTGCTAAGCTCATGCTACAATCAGGAAACTTCTATTTATTAATTCTCTTTTATGGTTTCCTGGTATTAATGACACTTTTTTATGATAAGATGAAATTTATGCAGGTACTAGTTTTTATCGGGTTGTATGTTGTGGTTTGCAATGGAATGATCTTCACGGTCAACTTATTGTTTGCACACCTGCGTCCATTATATATGGAAACTATGGCTGGTTCCATGCAAGTAAAAGCCGTCGGGATTGGCAAACAGTTTGGTTGTCTTCCTATGTCTTCAAGCTTAGCGGGAATTGCCTATTTCAGCTGTCTTTATTTCAAGAAACATTACTGGCCGCTCAAAGCAATGGTTGTCGCCTGGGCAATTATCAACTTGTATACTAATTTACATAGTGGTTGGAACTACCCACACGAAATCCTCATTGGGGTAGTAATCAGTCTCGTTATTGCCCATTTTACTTTTAAATTATACCTCTATTATTTAAGAAGGGGAAAATTAACATGGTAGACCGTCTAAGAAAAATAGCCAATTACATCAACCAAGTGGATGCACATCACAAGTTGTATACTTCAATAGGAGTTTCAGTTCTGTTTTTTGTAGCTACTACAGGTAAATTTAAAGATCCGATTCATTACATGCTGACTTGGCTAGCGTATGTTATGAGTACATTAATATTGGCATGGATCACCATTCTAAGCTCCCATCCTGCCGATGTAAAGCATGAGGCTCATGCTCAGGATTCCAGCCGGACAGTGATTTTTTTCTTTGTAATCGCAGCGGCATTCGCCAGTCTATTGGCTGTGCTTTTACTCTTGGAAAATGCCTCATCCCAAACCGAAAAGGAATTTTCCGGAACCGCTATAATCCCTCTTGCTTGCGTTGCAGGCTCTTGGTGGCTCCTACACACCGTATTTACATTGCGCTACGCCCATCTTTATTATTGCGATTTGGACCATCATAAGGGAGGAAAAAACATAAAACCGGAAGGCTTAATATTTCCAGATGAAGAAGAACCCGACTATATGGATTTCACTTACTTCTCTTTTGTTATTGGAATGACCTTTCAGGTTTCAGATGTGCAGATTACTTCTAGAAAAATAAGACGGCTGGCCTGGATGCACGGCATTTTAGCTTTTGCCTTTAACACGTTTATTGTCGCATTAACAATTAATATTATCGCAGGCATTACACAGAAATAAATCAAAATTTTAATACTAAAAAGAAATATTTATGACGTGGACATTAGAAAACTTTCCGCTCGAAATGCAGGATCTGAAACCAATTATAAGGGAAAAAGCGATTGAGATCGCTAACAAGCTAAAACAGGAAAGAACGGTTAATGAACTGGCCATTGTTGAGGAAGCTATAAAACAAGCTGAGGAATGGTTTTTAAATCTTGAGGGATAACCTATGGATTTAATTGGAAAAATGGACTTGGAAAATGAATTAAGCATTGCTTTACGACTTTTGATCGCCCTTCTTCTTGGTGCATGGATTGGATTCGACCGGGAAAAACACGGAGGTAGTGCCGGCATAAGGACCTATGCTGCTGTTTGTTTGGGTGCAACCTTATTTACAGCCATTGGACAGCATTTAAATGATACGGCTGCTGTCTCCAGGATAATAGCTAATGTAATTGTTGGCATTGGCTTTTTGGGTGCAGGAATTATTTATAAAAATGATAAAAGGAACCAGTCTCAGGGGTTGACCACCGCTGCTACAATTTGGTGTACAGCCGCGATCGGTGTTGCAGTTGGGTTGAATATGCTCATTATCGCATTTGCCTCATCGGCGGCGATTTTCTTTTTATTAATCCTTCACCATCAGCAATGGTATTTAAAGTGGAAGAAGAAAATGCAGGAATATCATAAGAATGAAGACTTAGACGATTGAGGGATGAAGTCGAATGCACATAAAAATAAACTGGATAAATCGGTGAAAAACACAATAAATATGCCTAGACCTTCACTTAAACCTAAAACAAAAAAGAAAAAAAAGACTATTAGGCCAGGGCTTTATTCGATGATTTTTTTCTGGATACTGGCAGTTTTACTCGGAGCTGCTATTATCATGAAAATGATCCATTTTTTTAACACCCATTGGTAGTCGTAAAATCAGATCAAATAATTTAAAAAATGAAAAACCACATTACATATACTATTTCAATCCTTTTGATGTTTTGGACTACAAGTTTATTCAGTCAATCTCCTCCGGTAGTTTTCAAATCGATATCTGATACATCAGGTAAAAAGAAAGCAGATCAACAACAAAATTTTAAAAACCCTGTTCGTGTATCGTCAATCATCATTCCTTCAGTTGCGCTAGCTTATGGATTTGTAAAGCTGGGAAACAATGCGCTGACAAATTTGGACGTTGAGGCAAAACATGAATTTTACAGCGAACATCCCCACAAGCAATTTATAGTCGACAACTACCTTCAATTTGCACCTGGGGCAGCAGTGTTTGCACTTAATGGATTAGGCCTTAAAGGTAAAAATAGCCTCTTAGATCAAAGCGGGGTTTATTTATTGTCCAATATCATCTTAAATGCAACTACCCAAAGCCTTAAGGGGATCACCGCTGTCACTAGGCCAGATGGAACTCCGAGAGCATTTCCCTCCGGCCACGCAGCGGAGGCATTTGCCTCGGCTGAATTTCTTCGCAGAGAATATGGTGACCAATCGGTCTGGTACACGATCTCAGGCTATACCGCAGCTGCAACAGTAGGGATTTTGAGAATGTACAACAATAGGCACTGGTTTAGTGATGTGGTGGCGGGAGCTGGACTTGGTGTACTGTCAACCCAGGCCTCGTACTGGTTATACCCCAAAATCAAAAGAATATTCTCCAACAAACCTAAAAATAATGCACTAATTATGCCGACTTACAGATCAGGTACTTTCGGACTCGGGATGGTGAAAACATTTTAATCAATTAGGTGATATGCCATGTCAATCTAAACTCGGTGTCATTAGACAAGTTCCTCCAAAATTGAAAGGAGGTAAAGCACCTAAAAAACGTGAACAAAAGAAAAGAAAAAAATATGCGATCACTTTAATGGATATTATATTTTATTTTTTCTTTATACTGATCATGTCGGTCGTTGTCTTTGGTGCCTATGCGCATATTTCAATTTATTACTTGAAATAGATGATCAGTGATATATAAAATTAGCAGTCTGCAAATTAATATTTCGTGGTTTAAAGGAAAAGCCATTCCGAACTCACAGGTTATCGTTGAAAGGAAATCCGTATCGTCTTGAGCCAACTTTGGAACTCGTCCCTCCCTTGCTTCAAAGCAAACTTTTTTTCCGTAATTATTTAATCCTGTTACATCAATTCCATGTTGAAGAGTAGCTTAGAAAGCTCAATGTGTGCTTGAAAAAAAACGGCTTCTATATAATTTCCTAATTTTTTATTTTGTCCATGTATGAAGTTAGAAGAAAAAGCCATCGAGATAACTTTGCAATCTCCTAGATCTGTATGAATATGTACCTGATCTATATCCAACCCCTAAGCGATAGCACAAAACATAAGAAAGAAAGCAGCTTAAAAAGGCTGCTTTTATCACTTTTTATCTCTAAAGAAGGTATTTAAAACTTTCAGGATCACTAAAAGTAGAAAAAGCAGAAAATGCATTAAAAATAAAATAAGGCCGTTTATCACTTTCAATGGTATGACCCCTCTTTCTTTTTTATATTTGCAGTATTGATTTACAAGGTAATCAAGTGCAGTAAGCACCATTACTAAATCGCTACCGATAAAGTTTCCCACTCTTGTAAACTACTCTTTATTAGCTACTTTTGGTTATAATAATCTTTTTACACAAAAAAGAAGGCTAGATAGCCTCCTTAAAACTTTATCTTTATGCGATGGTGAACGTCGGTATAATTGAATTCCAGTTTGTCCTAAAGCGACCTGCCTTGTGACTTGTTGTGTTCGTTTGTATTTTCCGCTGAATTTATACCATGTTGCCCAATATCCTGAACCAATGGTTTTACATATTGGTCTGCGAAAAGTCCAGCGTTTTTTAAAATGCTTTCAGGGATGTTCGTATTTAAGATCTTAACCCCATCCTTTAGCTCTTTGAATATGTTTTTTGCGATGGTGTTGGTTACGCTCTCGGGGCCTTTGGGATGAGACAACACTTGTTTAAGTGGCACACTGTAGGTTTGGACGCTCCATGAATTATCATTGGGTTTGCCAAATACAATACCTTTTTCCATATCCTTTGCCACCTTCTTCTGGATTTTTTCCAACTCTTTTTTACCTAAGTAATCATTAAGTAGGTCATCAATGTGGTGTTCAAGTGTCATAGGTATAGAAAATGCCTCCATATAATCATCTTTAGGATAATGTTTATCAGGAAGTGCTTTCGCATATTGCTCTGCCTGATGTATAAGTTCTCGTCCCTCTTTATTATCTCCATCGTAATAGGTCGGGCCTCCACGACCATCGTTTTTTGCGGTTCCTACACGTTTGCCTTCGATGTATAGACTCGCCTGGAAAGCAAGTGTTTCTTCGCTAAAGGATTCGTAGTACTTGATATTTTTTAGTTCAATGTTCATAGTGCTGTTGTTTTAAGATTCTCTTTATTTGGTATCGATTTTATTAGGTTAAATTTTAAGCACGGCAATAGAGCCTGGTCCGTAGGAACCAGGCTCTATTGCTGTTAGTTATCTGCTTTTAAGATTCTTACACGTAGTACTTAGTGGTTAAATCAGATTAAACTGTTCGCGAAAAGAACAGTAGCCGTTTTTAGGTTTGTGGGTGCGTATACCTGAGCGTATGCCAACAACTTTTTCAAAACGGTTTAGTGAAAAAGAAGTGGCAGGGATATTGAATTTGCGTTTGCGATAAGTAATCTGTATTAGATCGTCGGTGACCTTGAAAAAAGCGTCTTTCCCCGACTTCCACAATGCGACTTTACAATCTGTGACCCTGCCTGTAAGTTCGGCATCAAATAGCGTATGCACCTTTGCGTTGACAAAGTGTTGTTTCAGAAAAGATATTTGATCCGCACTGGCCAACAACCCTAAAGAAGCAAATGCAACACTGCCTGGAATCTTTAGCCAATCTGGTCGTTTTTGGCAGAAACAAAGAATATCAGTTGCTGAATGGCTTAAAAACAAATGCCTGACCTGTGCGGGTAATCCCTCATACACCAACCACATTCCAGTAGAAACAGGTACAAGGTGCCTCTCGTCCGACCAAAATTCTATCGCTGTATCCCGTTGATTATCCTGATAGGTAAAAAGGATAGTGCCATCCTGAACAGTTATGCGGCTCACAAAAAAAGCCAATGTCTCCGGGTTAATAGAAAGTGGGCACGGATCGGCTAACAAACCCATTAGCGAGATGAGGTGCGCCCGTATCCTCGACTATATTGTGAACCTGTTTCATAGTCTTTATGCTCGCCCACGGTCATTTCCTTTTCTCTTTTAGGTTTTCCTACCATACTATCAGCTAGGGCCTGATTATAACCTTTGGTGTATTCTTCTTTTTGGCCGTCCTTATTCCCGGCAAGGTTGCGAATACCACGGAGCAGTAAATAAGAAATACCGCCGTCCATTAATACCGAAAGTATCAATGCCTTTCTGTCTGACCTGATCCCCTTGCTGTCGGTCGCGCTGTGCTGGATGCGAGTGCCTTCGTCCAATTCTATTACATCTCCGCGTTGAAATGCTTTCTGCTGTTCCTCTGACATCACTTGCCCGTTGATTTTTATAGGAGCTTCAACCTGCTCAGGATGGTAGGAGACAAATTCTCTGGTTTGCTTGTCGTATTCGATAATCAGCATCGCCAGTTTTTTATCGGCCTGCTCATAAACTTTCTGTATCGATTGTAGTTTACCGTCCAGAAGTACCCTGGCTTCTTCCTCGCTGAGCAATGGATGTGGTTTGACCTCCTTATAGATGGGGTGCAGGTTCAGCGTGACGGTGCCATCAGGGTTGCGATTAAGGGATAGTTTGGCATCCAGTTGTCGGATTTCAAAACCATCCATCTTCAAATGAAACATGCTGCGCATGTCTGTTCTTCGTCCCGCTAGCAATGCGTCGACATCTTCATTGCTTAGATTCAACTTACCTTCCTGGTAAAGTCCTAGCTTTTCGAGTTCTTTAATAGGCAACTCATTTTCCTTGATAAATGTTTCCATAATTAACAGATTGAAATTTTGTGATGATTTAGCGTCTTGCCACAATAGCAATTGCTGTGTCAGCTTCCTGAGAAATGGAAGTATCAGTCCCATCAATTGTGCGGGTTTTGTCCTGAGATTGCTGTTTTACCTGAAGCAAAGAACCATACAGCATATCATTTTTAGAAAGCACAAAGTTGTGTCCTGAGTTCAAGTCCTCCATGCGTAGACGACCCTGTTTCAGATGACCATTTACTTTGTAAATTGTATTGTTATAAGCAATTTCGTCACCTGATGACAGATATTTAGAGTTTGTCTGATTTCTTGATCCCTTCGACTCCGGTATATTTTGCAACTCAGTTTTAACTTCCCTTTTTTGTTCTAAACCTGTGAGGTAATTGAGAATTTTCTCAGCGTCAGTAGCAGCGGCATGTATTTCAAAGGGTGTGTCCTGCAAGACCTTAATCCAACTATCCACATAAGCGGTGTGCTGTCTGGGGTCATGTCCGATCCGCAATTCCTGACCGATCAGCAGAGAAGCGATTTCTGCACGTAATTCCTCACGGGCATATGCTTCGGAGCCAAACTGATTCATTATACTACGGTCCAATCTGTCCTTATGTCCAGTCCAATGGCCCAGTTCATGAAGAGCCGTTGCATAATACTTGTCTGGAGCATCAAACTGCTCTTTCAGCGGCATAGTAATCTGATCCTTGAACGGGCTGTAAAATGCAT
This sequence comes from Pedobacter caeni, assembly GCF_900129215.1. Classification (GTDB taxonomy): domain Bacteria; phylum Bacteroidota; class Bacteroidia; order Sphingobacteriales; family Sphingobacteriaceae; genus Pedobacter; species Pedobacter caeni. The sequence goes on from NZ_FQUQ01000004.1 coordinate 361,228, forward strand.
CGTCTCCGGCCCGATGGATAATATCGGCGCCAGAACTCGCAATCAGTTTTTCTGCTCGTTCTAATGGCTTCCAACCTAACTCTTGGATGTCTGGTTTTTGTAGGATGGGAATCCCATTTACCTGCGCAGCATTGAATACCCAGGCGGTGGTAATGATTGGGCGATCCAGTTTTATAGAAATCTTGATGGGTTTACCATCATCGTTCAACATAGGTTTACCACTTTCATCCCTTTTGGCCACTAAATCAGTTGTTTTAACAAACTGGATTAGAGAAGCCTTTTCACCTTTCTTGACACTCCACTGGTTGGCGGATGCCTGGTTAAAGGTTATCCATCGAGGATCTTCGTAACCGTTAAGCAACAAGGAAAAGGTATTAATACCTTTATAGCGGTTTCCAGTGACGGCATTGTAAGGGAGCTCAAAAGATGGAAGATCATCGCTGTTCCAAGGTTTTTGCCAGGGAGCAGTTCCGGCTTTCAGCTGTTCAATGAGTTTTTCGGCCACCTGTATGTGCATGGCCTTAATCTTATCATTCGCCATCTTCTCCTACCTCCTGAGGGGCATCTTCTTCTGGCAGTTCGTCTGCATAGTCTACGCCATAAATGGCCGCTTCTGCGGCTGTAAGGCCAATAGCCTGGCCAGCTGCAAGTGTATTTAATTTATCTTGCAGGGTTCTTAAATGTTGTTCCATAAGTAATTAATTGATGGTTTGGCCTAGCTGTTCGGGCAGTAACAGTGACCTTAAAAAATGTAATGGGTTGATGTATTTATCCTTAAACCTGATGCTGAAATGCAGGTGTTCTCCGGTCACCCGGCCTGTTGTTCCGGTGACACCTATGACCTGACCTGCTGTTGCAGGCTCACCTGGTATGACCAAGATCTGGGAAAGGTGTCCGTAAATACTTTGAAAGTCTCCATGAGAAATTCTCACATATTTGCCCAGGATTGGATTAAAACCTGTATCCGTTACAGTTCCGTCCAAAATATTTAGTACCGGATCACAACGGGCAGCAAAGTCAACGCCTCTATGCAGGTCATACTTATTAGTCACCGGATGTACGCGGTATCCAAAACCAGAGGTCACACGTAAATTTATTAACGGTAAGCTACTACGATATTGGTCATTAATTTGTGCTATAGCTACAGCTGAATGAGTCAGTAAAAAATGGACAACGACATGCAACACGAATATTCGAGGGTTCATCGGCTACGAGAAGATTGAATTTCGATTTCATCTGCTAGCCCACATTTGATGAAATCCTCCAAGGTAACAAGGGAATTTTTGCCAACTTCCTCAAAGCCGATGGCCCACCGAAGTGCTTCTTCAATTGCTCCTGTTTGTCCAATATTTTGCAGTCTGTAAATATCCAGTAGTATCCTTACATCTTTGGGGTCTAGTTCGAGCAATTTTGTCTGTATAGTTGCCAAAACCATTTCTTTTGGTTGTAAGGAAAGTAGGGCGTTAGTACTATAAACCCCAATATTATTGTAAGGAAATTGTACATGCACTTCATCATTTTTGAGGTTGATTTGAGCAATTAACCCGACCTGACCTTGCATACGCATTGGATCATCAGTTAATGGATGTACCATTACTGATTTGTTCAAAAGTTCTTCCATTTCTAAATTATTTAGCGCCTGTGAATTGGACGTTGTTCAACTTCAACCTGATTATTGTTGACTAAGCCCAATTTATCTTGAAGTAAATTCTGGCTATGGGCTCTAACTGCATTATTTGTAGTTGACATTTCAAGAGCAGTTTTGTGGTTTATTGGAAAGATTGACTGTGCCTTCAAACTGATTTCTAAAAGCGTTTTAAAATCTTCCTTTGACAGTTTTTGAAAATTTGAAATTGCATTTGTGCTTATTTCATCAGATTTTTTCAAGACAAATAAGGCATTACTGCTATATAGTGCCTGTTGTCCTTTTTCAAAGCTTATGTAAACATTGTCTCCCTCAATATCTATATCTGTTATCATACCAATCTGACCCTGCTTGCCTGCCGGGTCGTTTAGTAATGGATGCACCTGCGCATAAGTGCCAAGAAGTTGTTCCATAAAATATAGTTGTTAGGTGATTAATTTGTTATTTGTTAAAGGTTTGCTTCATTATTCCTTTAGGCTGAGGTACACCAACTGATGTCTGAGCAATTCTGAACTGTTTTACAACCTGCTGCACTTCCTCATTAATCTTTTGAAAGTTCTGCCGGAGTATTTCCTCTTTTCTGCCTTTGAAATCGTAATAGATTGGCAAGGACCGATAGCTTTGTTCTTCTTTTTTGATAGACTCTACATCCAGATTTACCCGACAGTTTACTGCCGAGGGCTGGTATTTCCCTGTATAGGTTTCAACGGCATCTGACGCGATCAAACCCACCATTTCGCCAGCTCGGAGGTTCGCAATCTTGCCAGCAGGAATCAGCGGTTCAAGTTTTTCACTCAGGGAAACAGAGACTTTCGTCCGGTCGATACTCAGACTTTCACCTTCCTGTTTTACCTTGCCAAATAGTCGTTCCAACCAATCTAACGTATCCTTGTTCTGTACAGATCCAGATAGCACATTACCGACCACAGAAGTGATAGTAGCAGCAGTTTCTTTACCATATTGCTGCTGAAATTGTTGAAGGCTTTGGATTCCGAGTACAGACGCAACCAAATTGCTTCTTGCTTGACTTAAAACCTGCTCAATTCGAAAAATATAGAGACTTGGGGCCTCATCTATGACAAGTCCAACGGGTAAATTGCCTTTAGTGTTTACCAGTTTAGTTACCCTATTTAGCACAAGGGAATAGCAGGCTGAATTAGTACTTTGTGTCAAAGGATCGTTGGCGAGCACCAAAATTGACGGGTTTTTAGGATCACTTATTTTTAGCTCGAAATCATCCCCGCTGAATACCCAAAAAGTTTCTTTTGTAGCCAATCTGCTGATAAAGATTTTAAGGGTACCTACTTGTCCTTCTAACTGATCGAAAGCTTTGGCCTGATAAGCACTTTTAAATGGGGAAAGTAGTGGTACCAGTTCCGGTTCAGAAAAAAGTGCGCTGAAAATGTCATCATAGGAAAGGTTTAAAAAAGAAAGCACATGCGGAGGGCTTGAATACCGACCATCTTCGTAGCTGCTGAAAAAATAAATGCATGCGGCCAGAAAATTGATAGCGGATTGTGTAAAGAACTGGTCACTGCCCCCCGAACGATCACCTTTTTTCATGGCCTCAACTAAGGCTTCTGCTGTTTCAGAGGCATCGGCAAGAGTATTGAGGTATTGCCTTTTCCAGGGGTTTACTCGTTCGCTTTTTTCAACTTCATTTAGATTGATAACGTGGAATTTATAATCAAGGCATTTCCCTTTTTGTTTTGCCAATAAATAATGGTGATAGGCAACCTTGGCCAAGTCAGGATATTTTATATCATAAATGCATAAAGTGAAAGATTTGGCGATGAATTGCTTTATTATTGGAATAATAACTGAAAAAGTTTTACCCCCACCGGGAACTGATATTAAAAGCAGGCTTCTGAATAAATTTGCCAGCGGAATGAATCCTTTATGTACCTTCTTTTTATAATAGAATAACATAGGTATATTCACCGAATACGGTGTCTCAATCGGTTTGACGGGTTGCATAAAGGATTCCCCCTCAATGTTCCATTTATCTTTACCAAGTTTTGAACTGATGATCTTCGATACATTATCCATAGCGATATGGATCAGTAAGGTTCCGAAAATTGCGGTGACGATGTACAGCAGATCAGACCAGCCAGCACCCATCCAAATGGCCGGTGTATGTTTTCCCTGAAACAAGATTCCCGAAAAGAAAACGATAAGACCAGCTACAAGTGGATAAACAATATGATTTTTGGGATTGAGGTCTTTGTTTTTTCTGCTGAGCGTACCTACTGAAACCAGGCAAATCAACAGTAGAGTAAATAGTTTGCTGTAAATGAGCTGGTGGTAAAATGGTAATCTGGCAAGCCTGATTACAAAAAAGCGTAGGTTAAATTTGTCCGTATAATCCTGTGTTAAAAATTTACTGGCGTAAAAAAACAGGAAAACTTCGATCAAGACGGACAAATAGATACCAAATTGCAGGAACTTGTAAAGGCTCTGCTGTTCCTTGGTTTCTTCCATATATCAAGTTTTGCTTTTAATGGATAAAGGGAGCTCAATGGAGACTCCCATTATTTGGACATTTTATAAACTGTCTGCTTTCAGAATATCACTGTATTTCATTTCTAGGGTAAGCACCCTCCCGGAAATCTGTTTTTCAGTCAGTTCAATATTTAGCAACTTATTACCCGGAAAGGTTACCTTTTTCAGGACATAGATATTTCGGTATTGCTTCTTAAATATGCTGTTTGGATACAGTTGCCATACGGGCTTAATTTCTACAGATTGTACGTTTGTTGCTTTTGTAATCTTTTTATCTTCGATTTTGAAGCGCTGTTCGTCCACATCGTAAGGCAAGTTGCTATTGTTAAAATATGTGATATCAAGAAATATGTGATCACCTGCGGCATACACATGGTTCAGTTTGGCCTTTAAACCGAAAGCCTTTGCCTTTCGCACAGACTTACCAGATGGTTTCTGTAGAATCTGAATGGCAAAATCCTGCATCTGCCTGGTTGTTAGTGAAATTCCAGGGACGTCCAGCGGCTGGGTATGTTCCGGTAATATATTCACTTGTGTGGGGACGATAAGTGATTGGTCATCCACATAGCGCAGGTTATATTGAGCAATAAAACTTTCGCCAACAATGGTTACTACACCAGGCTCATCTAAGGGCATCTTGACATCTGGAATTATCTTTAAGCGCAATACATTCTTTAAAGGCAGATCGCCCGCAACTGCGTGGGTGGATATGTCAACATATTGAATGGGTTCGGGAGAAATAAAGTGCAATGAAATATCCCGACTGATCAGAATATCTGGTAGATCTTTGCGGTATACTCCTGCTGGGATTTGTGCATAAAGCCCCTGGGCCACCCATAAGATGGCCACTAAAAAAAAGATTAATTTTTTCATAAAAAATATGGGTTAATACTTGTTCTGAGTGTTTTTGAGTTCTTGCGGGTCAATAAGATAGACCTGGGTGTTATATTTCAGTTTGGCTTTATTGCTACGGATCAGTTTGCTAACCGCCGTTGTAGTAGATTGAAACATTTTTTGCAGCATGCTCATGACTAGCTGGTTATTGTTTTCAGCTTGCTGTTGAATCGTCATACCCTGGCTGGCATCGCTACCAAGTACTTTTGAAAATTCACGGAATGCAGATGCGGGGACATAAAGCCCAGGCAGGCCGTCATTATCGTAGATGTCAAGTCGGACAGGTAGTATATTGTTATTTTGAAAAATGGAGCTAATTGATAGGTTTACCCGTTGACCGCTAAAGCCTGTTATCTGGGCATATAGGTATGTACCTTTTTTAACTAAAAACCGACCTGCGGTCATGTCATCTAACAGACGGATACGTAGACGAGAACCTGCATAGCCAGTGATGTCCTGATCTACTATGGCACGGATAAAACTATCTTCTCCATTAGCTGAAATGGTATTGAAAAGTGCCGTGGACGCCGAAGTTTTAGAAACGCTGAGTTTTTTTTGATTTTTAAGCTCCCGTTCAGCAAGGGCCATCTCTTTTTCTCTGGCTTGTTCTGATTTGTAATCGGGGTCGTTTGCTTTGCCCATGCTGTCGATCAGTGACATTTGTTCCCGAAAAATTTTCATGGGGTCCGTTTGTCCCTTATTACCAGGCACCTCTGATGTGGTAGGTGCCGATTGTTGCTGCTTTAATTTGGAAAGTGCAGTTGCCAAGTCTCGGTCTGTATCGTAAGTTTTTGGTGGCTGTGTTTTAGGGACTGCGTTGGGAAAGGTTGAATGTGATGTGCGTGGTTCGGCGGCTGTGTTACCATATTTCCTTTTCATTTCCCGGTCGATGGAATCCAACATCCTTTTTTCCATTTGATTGTACAGGTCTGGAACTTTTTGCCTGTTGGTTTGTTCGTCTGCGATCCCACCGACTGCTGTGTAACCATCGGCATCCTTGTATTGCTTACGGTAAGCGTCCAACTTATCTTCAATACCTTTGTTTTTAACCTCTTCGGAAACATCCACCAATGTTTCCTGTAGCGTATTTCCATTTTGTTGTACGGGTGCATCTTTTCCAAAGCTGCTTTTCCATGCGTAAAAAAATAAGCATAGGAAAGGAAGTAGGATCAGTGGTAGCACATATCGCGGTTGCTTGAAATTGATCTTCATAATTAGGGTGTTGGTTTAATATTTAGCTCATTATGGATGATTTCCAACTGCTGAATTGCATCTTTGACAAAAAGGCTATCGGCAGCAGTCAGCTTTTCTTTGTGCAGTACTGTGTTGATCTGATTTTGCAGATCAAGCACTTTCTGAAATGCCTGCCCGGCACCTATGATCTGTCCGAACCCCTGGGCTACATTGGTGCCTGAGCTGGAAAGCGATGGCAATGACTTGGGTTCTTTTACCCTCATAACCGTAAAGGCGAATACGCCTGAAAACAGTATAGACGCCAGCATGAGGGCAAATATTTGCGTTGGGTATCTGGAGCTGACGAGTTTCCAAAGAGCCGACAAGCGGAGAAAGTACCCTCCGAACTCTTTTCTGAGCTCGTATAAAAGATTTGGGCGGGGTTTAAAATGAGTTTTTCTGTACATTTTCAATGTCTTTATTTTCCAATGTTTTCCAACGGGTAATAAGTACCGCATGGGGATTGTTATCAGAGCGGATTTTCAGGTCTTTTAGATAACCTTCAGTGACGAGCGAACGAATAATCGTGGAGCTGCGACGGTCTATTTTCTGGCGACCGTAGTAACGGAAATACTTAAGACCCTCATCAATAAAAATTGAATCGGTCTGAAGTGTCAACACAGCACTGGAGGAGAGAATTGAATTGAAAAATCCTTTTTCTTTAAGGTTGTTATACTGAAGTGCACCACTTTCATCGACCAGGTACATCGCTCTTTTCATCTGATATTCGATATACTTATCATCAGGCGTAAGCGAAAAGAAAAGACTGTGGAAAAGGTTGACGTGCGAACGATATTCCGCAGCGCGGTTCATTTGAAGATCAGTTTGCCTGGCTAGCAGCGGTACGCTGTTTGCATCTAGCACGTAGACGCTTTTTCGAGCGTCTGCAACCTGTTTGTAAGCAAACAGGGAAACGATCAGGACGATGACAACGGCCAGGATAAAACTTCCTGCGGACAAAAATGTGGCAAGGCGTACTTTGGCTTCGATATTTTTTACAATCATTATTTCATCATTTTGCTTAAGATTCTGGACATATTTGAAGCACCTCGACCCATCGTGGAAGCAGCAGAGCTTATACCGGATGTAGACACGATCCATGTACTAATGCTGGGAACTGCTAACATGGTAAGACCTCCAATCAAAAAGGTTACGATTACCATCCCGAAAGAGAGCAGGCCATTTCCGGCAAGCCACCCAAGTTTTTCCAAGCGGTCGGCAGAGGTGCCGACAAGCTCTTTGTAGCGGCTTATCTCCGCTTCCATAGCATAATGCTGGAATAAAGAAGCGACGTACAGAACCAGAAAACCGATACCTGTATAAAGATTAACCGAAATGAACCTTGCAACCCATGTAGTAAAACTGTCCCTGAATGCAGGAAGGATGCTGATTGCGACTGAGAATGGCCCCAGTATAATCAGTATCGTAGAAAAGATAATCTGGATAATGAAGATGAGATATACACAGATCCGAAGTACCCATAAAGCCAATGTTTCCAGAATGGAAGTGGCAAGGAGTTGCAGACCGACTTGCATACGGTTACGTAACTCCACAATTGGGTTCCAAACCTCAGCAAAACCTTCCTTAACAGTAGACTTCACCGATTCCCAGGCATTTTGGTACCAGGTATCTGCCTCCTGTTTAGCTGTTTCTGTTTGGGCCTGCACAGTGAGCAGATTATCTGCTACCTGTACCATCAGCTGGGCTCTTTCCAGTCGTAAGTTATTGACTTCTGTTTGGCTGCTATTAAACATAATCTCAGTCTTATTTGCAATTATATCTGTGGGAAAGGAGACCACTCTGGTAAAAGGAGACCACCAAAGAATTACCATGACCAGACCAAACGGACGAAGCAGTGGCATAATTTCCATTTTTTTATCACCCGACATCATTTCATATGACTTAACGGCAAAAAAAATGAGCATGAAAATGGCCGATAGTGCCTGTGCATCTGCAATAAATGCATCATAGTGCGTCCACAGTGTATTTTTCATTTCCTTTAAAAAATGCATCATACCTTCTTCGTAGACCCCGTTGCCTTGCAAAAAATTGAAAGTTTTTTTAAATGAGTCTGGCACATTTCCGGAACCTGATTGCATAAAAAAACCGGCAGTGCCGGTCAGTAAATTGGTTATGTTCATCATGTTAGAGTTTGGATTTCCTTAAAATTTCGTCAGCGATTTGCTGATCGGTTCTGAAACCTTGCCTTTCTACAATGGGCTGGTCCCTGGACTTCATTTTGTTTGTAGATTCACTAAGAGCTAGGAATTTTCTGGCGTACTGTTTTTTTGCCTCCCAGGAAGTATTTAACCGACGATATTCCAAAAGCAGCCTGTGGTAGGTCAGTAGCCTTGAACCACGGTCAAGTGTTGTAGTCATTGCACCGTCCAGGCGTTCCTTAATTCCTGAGGACTCTTCGCGATACCACTCGTAAACGCCGTTGCGAACCAGGTAGTCAATTTCTTTTGCGGGAATTCCAGACATCAAATTTGCATCTTGTTCGTTTAAAAGAGGTTCAAATTCATGACGGTAGTATAGCATCCACAATGGATCGGCAGTAGAAAAAACAGCTGAATAGTTTACCGCTTCGGTTATTGCAGTATTTCTTAAAGTATCAGCATGCAGTTTATAGGCGTTTTCGGTATTTTGCATGGCCGCGGCAAAAGCCAGACGCTGAGTTTGTGGTCCGACAGGTCCCAATGGACGGAGGTCTTTTTTAGGGTAGTTCGGGTGCCACGCCCAGGTAAGCCAGTAGTTTGGATTAAGTCCTAAAAAGCCGCTAGTTGGGGTAAATTTCTTCCTGTCCCATTGTTTGAAAACCATACGTTCTTGCTGGTTAACAATAGACTGGTCTCGAATGATACGCTGGGCTCCTGCAGAAGCGGCCATCCCCAAAATAAGTATGGCTAGAATATAATGTTTCATCGTTTATTGTTTTAAAATTTGATAATTACGGATGATATCATTGGCCATCCGAGTATCTTGATTTATAAAATCTCTATAAGGATTAGCCGTTTTTAACACCCCGTTCATTTTTGCCCAATACATAGATCTACCCATACTATAACATAGTGCCCTCATGACTTTTAATTCCAGGATGACCTTACGTAGTAAAGCATCTCGTTTGTCGTAGTCCATCAACACATTGCCGCCTTCTTTTAAAATAAAATCAGATACTTCGCTAACCAGGGTAATTCCACGGGATTTCAGTTGCCTTGCAACATCCTCGGCAAACAGCAATAAATAGGGCTCGCTGCCTGCAATAGAGATCATGGTATTGCTTTCCTTAATAATCTCTGTACTGATTCGAGCAATCTGTGTGGCGGCTATACCGCTTCTCAATGCTTGATTGACCTGGGTAAGTGAATTATAAATCAAGTTCTGCACCATCACCACTGAAGAGATATTCAGATTTATGTCATCCAAACGATTGTTAATGGTGCTTAGATAATTGTTATGGGTATTTTCTGCTGCCAAACGCACGCTGCCGTTCTCATTAACAATCGCAAAATGACCGCGGTCGAAAACTAATTTTTGCGCATTTGAACTTTCTGTACAAACGAGCAGCAAAAAACCTGCGATAAATAGTTGGCACCTCATGGCGTTGTTGCTTTAAGAATAGAGGCATTACGTAATATATTATCAACAAGCTGTTTATCTTGCTCAATAAAATTGGCAAAGGGGTTCAACGAGCGTTTTCGGTTAGCATGGAACATGGCCGTGGCCAAACCTTTACTAGCCCCTTCTATCAAGCGGAGTTCAGTTAATGCATGTGAAAAAAGAATTTTGCGGTCGCTTGCTTTCATCTGGTTGATGTCGCCGATACTTAGGGCCAGACCAATAATATAATTCACCAACATTCTCGCTCTGTCTGCAAGGTCTTTTTCAGTCTGGAACGCTAGTGAAATCAGAATAGGATTATCACTAGCCAGCTGGTAGATTATATTTTGCTGTCGGATGATCTCTGAAACAACTGGGCTGGCTTCCAGTCCGATCTGTGCGGCATCAATAGCCAGTCCCACAGTATGAAAACGGCTTTGTAATTCCCTGTACTTCGTCTTAAGTTTGCTCATTTGTGTTTTATTTACCTCTTCGTTTGCAGAAGTAACTGCCTGTTTATTTTTAGCTTCTTCCTGTCTGCTATTTTCGCTTTTACTTTCGGCTACCAACTGGTGAATTAGTTCTACATTGAGCTGGCAAAAAGCATGTTGTAGTATCCCGAAAAGCAGGAAGATTAGGATAATCATTCCTTTCATTTTTTTAGGTATTTAGCGTTTCTGATGATATCATTAGCAATCCTTACATCAATATTTATATAACCGGAATAAGGATTAAGAGAATTAAGAATACCGCGCTGTTTCGCCCAAAACATCGTGCGATGCATTCCATAAGCAACACCCCGTAAGATCATCAGTTCGGTCCTGATGCGGTTTAATAATTTTGCTCTTTCGCCAGAATCCATCAGGTTGTTTATGCCACCCTGCAATACAAAGGAGCTGACTTCCGCAGCCAATGCCGTTCCCCTTCGTTTGAACTCGCGAGCACCACCTTCAGCAAAGAGCAGCAGAACCGGGTTACTTTGAGCAATTGAAATAGCCTTGTTTACATCGGAAACAATATCCATGCTGATGTCGGCAATATCCTGAATGGCCAACAAGGATCGTACGGCGGCAGATACCTCACTTAACCCTCGGTAGATTTGTTGCTGCAAATCATTTACGATGACCAGCTGGCCAGTTACTGCCAATTGACCACGTTGGATCAATGTAAGGTTATCATTCGTTCTATTGAGCTGCCCGTTGATAATTCCTGAGTGTGCAGCCATAGCACCCGCCGTGGTTGGGTCCACATAAATCTGGGCAAAAACAGGACAGGCTGTAATAAAAAGTCCTGCAATTAGAAGTGATCGTTTCATACAAAATCGGGTTTAAAATATTCAGTTGAACTTGGGATGGGTATACCATCCTTATTAATCTGGCGGATAAAGGCATCCAAAGGCAATCCGCTTTTTTCCATATCGGAGACAAAAGCTTCCAATCCGCTTTGATAGGTCCCGTAGGTGCGGGTATAGATTTCCACCGCACTTTTTTCCGGTTTTTCGGTAGTATAGGCCAAATACTGAAAAATAGAGACCTCCACGCCGTACACTTCCCCCGAAGCACCCCTTCGGATATATACCTCTTTAAAGCGCCCCCTGTTATCGGTGTTGCCCAGTTTATTAATGGTAAATATCTTCTTTTGCTCGATTTCAGTAATGGCCAGGAGTTTGCCGATCTCCTTGTAATTCTCTTTGAACTTGCTCTGGTCTAGCAGGCAAATGGTATCCGAATTGTTCAGTATACTATCCTTGACCACTGCATTGCCGATAATATCCCCCAATTCCTGGGTGACCACGATGGCCTCGCCCCAAAATTTACGGACAGTCTTATAGAGGTACAAAATGTACCCTGCCATTAAAGGTGAGGCGATTGCCTTCCACGCCTCTTCAATTATGAGGGCCTTTCGCTGATCCTTACGATGTCTCATCTTCTGGATGAACACATCCATAATGATCAGTGTCACTATGGGAAACAGAATACGGTTCTCCTTAATGGCATCAATTTCAAAGACAATGAACCGCTCGGAAAAAAGGGATGCGTCGGCAGGCTCGTTGAGGATACTTTCAAACTCTCCGCCACGGTAAAATTTCTTTAACACGTACCTGAACTCGTCCAGGTCGAACGCAATCCTTTCCTCGATTTTGATCTCCGGTATTTTCCCGAGTGCGAACTCATAAAAACTATTAAAATCAAGAGCGGTAATTCCCGTCCGTTCATGCCTGATACTGCCCAGTTTCTTTTCCTCGTTTACTGCGGAAAAATATTTTTGATTGAAAGCAGCCTTAAACGGAGTCGTATCAGGATCTTCTGCCAGCAGGACTTCATCTAAATCACTGATTTCCAGGTTAAGCAGATTATCATCGATCACATCGAAGTCCATATCAAAAAGAGGGTTCTCCTTCATGCTTTCAAAGACACGTTTGCGTATGCTGAAAAGCTGTTTATGGGATAGGCCGGGATACCCCGGATTGAAATATCGGCTATAGTAGGCGGAGATTACATTGGAAATGACATCACGCTCAACCGAGCTTATGGTCCCTTCGGCACCCTTCCACAACAGGCTGACCAGGGTAATCAGAAAATCCTTTTTTTCTATATTGTATTCACTTTCAGCAATGGCAAAGGGGTTCATCGTAATCGGCTTGCTGTCCGACCAGGTAATGTACTTGCCCCGGAAATAATCGCACATCCCGGAATAGGAATGCCCGGTATCCACGATCACCACATCCATGTTATAGAGCATATACTGCTCAATCAAGGCGTTCATAAAAAAACTCTTCCCGCTGCCTGATGGGCCGAGCACAAATTTATTTCGGTTATTGATCCGGTTGGTGCGCATGGGCAGGTCTGCGGGGTCTATCCCCACGGGAATACCTTGGCGGTCGGTAAAGCGAACCAGGAAGTCCGAGGGTTCATCTTTTAACAGAGATTCCTTAAAAAAGAAGCAGAGGGCAGCATCGGCGGTTGTCAAAAACCAGTCGTATTTTTTTAGTTCTACACCATTGCCAGGCAATGCGCAGCGGAAAAGTTCTAACTGATTATAGGCGTTTCGTGATGGGATAATTCCCTGCTGAAAAAGTGCTGCATCAATATAATTAACAGCCTTCCTGATTTGTTCTTCCTCTGCACATACGATCATGGAATAATGGGCATTGACGAGCATTTGATTTTCTCTTGCTACATCAACCAGCAACATATCTATATCCTCAACGCAGATGAGGTTGGCCGGATCGGGAACGCCTGAATGGCGTTTACGTTTCAGCTCTAGTTTATTGAGTGTTAGCTGTTGTGGTGGTATCTCTAACAATTGGTTATAAATGATAACACGATATCCAGGAACCTGATGTAAAAAAGAAAGGTTATCTACCGGAAAATCCCGCATTCCTTTGTTATCCTGCTTTTCGGTGTAGGGGCCTAACTTTTCCGGTAGATCCACCGAATCGGTATTGACCATGCTGATACAACGGATGGCCAGATTACCCAAATTCAATTGTTCATCCCCACAACGCATATTATTAAGAGTGGTATGGGGCGAGGCAAACTCCATGCTAAGCACCTTACTTATGTATCGGTTGATTTCAACCTCATTCAAAAAGCTTGGGTTGAATCCGGCATTGGCTAGCAAATCTGAAATTTTAATCACGTTCTGAAAGAAATCTGACAATACTTTTTTATCATAAGTATAGAAAGCACCGCGTTTAACCTGCTTGGTAATAATCAGGTAGGATTTAATGTCTGTATATTCTCGTCCTTCAAAATGTGCGTGATACTTCTGTTGTAAAAATTCGCTCTGATTTACACCCTTATATTTCCTGCGGATGAAAACATCCTGCTTTTGTATTATGTGTCCTTCGCCTAGAATCTTAATGATGTTTAGCAATACACTTTGATAAGCATTGTAAGCATCAGGGTCGGCGCCGTATTGCGGCACCGGGTTACTAATGTGCAGGATCATGGAGAAATCACCATTCTCGCCGTACAATAGCTGTAAGCCATTATAGGTATCGATCCCAGCAAAAGGAATTTTAAATCCTGTTTTTCTTTCTCGCTGCATAGTTTAGTTTTAAGTGGACTGGATGGATAAAAATCCCTGTGTTTCGGGTTTTGGAGTGGAGGCCGTCTTTCTGTCGAAAAAAGGTATAGGTGAGCCCAGCTGAGATCAGGGCAATGGTCAAAAAACCACCTAAGTACATACTGGTGAGGGCTCCAGTAAGGCCTCCGATTATCAGACCTCCAACTAAGGAACCTAATCCCCAATAAATGAATTTTCCTTTGAACCCCCGGTAAATAAGGGGCTTTTGAAGCCCCTTATAGATTGCATACTTAGCGATCATTATACGCCGAAAAATGCTTTGATTACCACCGATACGAGTACCAGGAATAAACAGGAACCGCCCCAGGACATAAGTTCCTTGTTTATGTCCTGGTCCCCCGCGTTCCATTTGATGTACACGCGAACCCCACCGATCAATCCGACTACCGCACCGATAGCCAAAATCAGCGTAGATACTGGATCTACGTAACTTGTCAGGGAAGAAGTGGCGGCGTTTATACCGATGGAACCTCCGCCTTGGGCAAACGAAGATTGAGCCGCAAGCATTGAAAATGCAGTGATTGCAAACAGTTTTTTGTTGTTTACTGTCATGAATTGAGAAATTAAATGGTGAATGAAAAATTGAAAAGGCTGTTTAATGCACCCCGAACAGGGCTTTGAGGGCTGCCCCGATGATAGAAAAGAAGAGGCAGGAAAAGAACCAACCCATCACTTGGGCGTCTATATGATGTTTGCCGGATTGCCAATTGGCATATACCCGAAGACCGCCCAGTATGCCACTGATGGCACCGAGGACAAGTACTAAGTCAGAAAGGCTGAAATACCAACGATGCATTTCTCCACTGACCTCGTAGAATTCACTGATACCTGGCGGTGATTGTGCCGTAGCCAAAAAAGGCAGGGCAAAAAAAAAGACAACCGGAGTTGTCTTTAAAAGTGGATACTTGAATTTCATCGTTGCCTTAATAAGGTATGGCTTTGGTGTACTCGATGACCTCGGACTGGGCCAGGGCGAAAAGTTGTTGAAGTCTTACTCCGCCAGTGCTAATAAGCGGACCAGAAGATATAACCTGCCTGCTTTTGGGTTCGGGTGATGGTTCATCAGAGCCGACCTGTTTGGGCTGGGTTTCTTCGGAGAATACGAGTTCGTCCTGGCTCGTGTCTGTGATCGGTTGGCCTCGTGACCTTATCATGTCAAAGAGGATGTTAAACAGGTAATAAAGGGAATAGACAGCGGCAATGCTGAGTAGAAATTGTGTCCAATTCATAATTTGATGGTTTTAATGTTTTCTTTGACGTATTCTATAAGTTCAGGGTGGGTAAGAAGAAAATGTTGCAAGCTGAATGCGATTAGTTTGTTCATATCAATTGCTTTGGCAATTTTCAATTGCTTCAACAGGAATACAGTGCGGTCATCCAGGCGGATCAGCAGTTTTTCCCTTCCTGTTAGTTCAAAAGCCAGGATACTTTCAAACAGGGTATCGAGCTTTGCGTCTGGGGGCTTTTTAGTTAATTTGTTTATAGGTGTTTGCTTAACCGCAGACTTGCCGTCCTCTATTTCCTTATCGGGATGTCCATCTTTTTTAATGGTTTCTCTTAGCTCATCGGCCAATGATTTAATCTGGCTCATGTATGGTCCTCCCAATCTAGGTACTGGTTATAGATCAGATCAAGCAACGGCAATACGACTGGGTATAAAATTAGTGGTGTTTGGAAAGTGCTGATCCGCTGAAAATCCACGCGGTCAGCAAGGCTTGGAGCAACCACCCCAAAACGCCGCAGTACATTTTCAATTTCAGTCTTTGTTTCATATTTCACTGTATTTTTAACACGGTTAGGAATAAATATGAATGGGGCCTTATCATTGATCTTCCGTAGCACCATTGCAAACAGTAAGGTCGAATCCACAGAAAATTCATCATAGGCGAAAGGACAAAGGATAAGGTCACATGCAGCAAACAAAGGCAGCAGTCCGTCATCATCCATTTTTCCGGGGAGGTCGATCAATATGATTTCGCCAGATCGGTTGCTCAGTGCATTGTGTAGGGATGGAAAATGTTTAAGATCAGCTGGAACAATTTCATAAAGTGGCTCATTTTCCAAAATTCTTGCCTTTTGAGCTTTTGTGGCCAACGACTGTTGATAATCCATATCCAAGACAGTGACGTTACGCTTTTTGATTTGAGTAAGGTAATTGGCCAAAAGTAGCGTAAGCGTACTTTTGCCGGCACCACCTTTTTGATTGCCTAATAGTATTAGCATAATAATAGTTTTTTAAGTTCTTTTAGGAGGTGTTATTTGAGAAAGGTTAAAGAACCAGGTCGCTTTAAGTTATCGGGTATTGGTTCTGGTTTTGCGCTTACGCTGCCTGTTACGACCAAGTATAGCTTCATCGTCGATGTCATCGGCAATATCCAAATTGATTTCTGGGAACGAGGTTGTAGGAGTTGGTTCTTCTGTAAATCCTGAAACCTCTGAAGACTTGTCTGGGGGAATTGAAGAATCGGTATCATCTTGTTTTACCCTTTCGCTTTGTAGGGTTGGGATTATATCATTATTAATAAAATCCCCGGCTGACTGATCTGGTGCAACATAAAAATCGGAATCTCCCAGTTTGACCGTTTCACTTTCAAAAGTTAAAGTTATATCGGTATAATTTGAATCCTCTGCTGACTGATCTGTGATGACATTGGAATCAGAATTATCCTGTTTGACAGTTTCATTTTCGACAGGTGACTCATTGTCTTGTTGAAGATCGCTTGATGGCTTAATAAATTCGGCAATTGGCATCAGTTCGCCGCCTTTGTAAACGGTCGTTCTTGCATGGTCTATTACAGTGTAACCGTAAGGAGGCAATCCCGGCTTTCCGTGATAAAGGATCTGTAAACCAAACTTTGAAGAAAGTACTTCTGCGAGCTCTGAAGTATATCCTGTAGGTTTGGCTACACTACCTCCGGGCAGTGGCGTTATTAATGGAACAGCAACTGGACTATGATTTAATCGGTATTTTTCCGTTATCGCTCTTAGCTGTGCTAAGCGGTCGATGTTTTGATTGTAAAGACTAATCTTAGCATCAACTTCGGAAACATCAATGCTTCCCTGTAGCTTGCCATACTTAAAAAGCTGATATTGCCCTCCTGTCAATTTCAGGGAATAACCTTGGCATTCCAATAGCATCATAAACTGGGGACGAGTTGAAAAATTGTAACTCATTGCCTTTTCCAGGTCTTTGTTTACAGTCTCTTTTTCATCGAGTCCCATTACTTGATTTAAAACCTGGTAAGCGCGGATTTTTTCGTAGCTGTCATTTATCTTTTTGCCATTTTCATCTATGCGGGTAGAGACAATGTGAATATGATTATTGTCCGTGTCTTTATGGAAGACCAATAAGTAAGGCTGGTTTTCATAACCCATCCCTTTTAACCAGGCAGTAGCGATTTCAGTGAGTTGTTCCTTGCTATGTGATTTTCCTTTACAGGAAATGACCGCGTGGAACTGCGGATATTTAATCCTTGCGCTTGTTTTCGAACGGGCTTCGAGGTAATTGATATAATCCTTTGGTCTAAGATGTTCCAGGGCTTGCAAGGCACCGAAATTTTCCACCTTCATCAGTTCGCCTTTATCGTTTTCTATTTTGGTTGTGTTGTAACTTACACCTTTAAACGTGGCGGACGGGCGAAGGATTTTTACGATCATGATTAACCTTTCATTAAGCGGATGACTTGGCGAATACTTTTTTCGAGCTCCTGCAGTACGGCGATGTATTTGCCTAAAAGACTATTAAATTCAGTAGAAATACTTTGACTTAGCATGCCCTGTTTGTGAAGTATATTGGCGTGCCTGGCTAATTGGTTTATATTATTACCTGATCGGCCAAGTTCTGTTCCGATGTCATTTAGTTGTTTCATCAGTTCTTTACTGTTCACAAGCATTTTGGTTGCTTTTTGTAGTACCCGGATGCGAACTATATCGGCACGACTGATACCTAGTGATTTTTCTAACTCTATGAGTTGCTGCAATTCCTGCTCGCTTAATCTTAACTCAAAACGGCGGGTTTTAAGTACAAACCCCTTGTCAGTAAGCTTCTTGCTGTTCCCCATAGTTAATAATTAAGGCTTTTGCTCAATGGACTGGATAACGCGGAATATTTCTAGTGCGACTTGTGGTACAATTGCATTACCGTAAGCTTTTACACTTTCGGCTCTCCATGCTGAAAAGGTAATTCCGTCCAATTCGCTGGGAAGCCCATCATCGCCGCCACAAAACGGGGGTTCAACTGGCCATGTCTCCCAGCTGGGAATTTGGTATTGCCAATCTGTGCTGTGGTGGGTAAAATTCGGATCAGACGTTCCAATATGGAGGCTGGCAAATTCCCCGGTTTCTGTTTGTACCGTTTCGTTTGGGTTTGAAGTGTGTAGTAGACCAGAAAATCTGTCAAAGATACTTGACCTCCGTTTCCCTTCGCGTTTTTGCGGTTCGCCAATTGTCTGCCTTCTTTTATTTGCGCTAGTGTAACTCCCATATTGCTGATCTCTGTCGCTGTTGGTGTGGGCAACAAACCAGACCCTGTCTCTCTGGTGCGGGGCGTTAAGGGCAGCAGCCGGAATACAACAAACGACTGGTGTGCCATCTTTAAGCTGCGGTAATACATATCCTGCTGCACTGATTTCTGAAATAATGCTTCCGATAACTCTTCGCTGGAGTCTGATAATGGTACTGTCCGCTTGTTGGTTACTGTCCTGACAAAAAAGCTCAACCGCTTTAATTTCCATTTCAGAAAGACTGTCTGGTTCGAGAATGCTGAAGAGGCCAGCAACGTTTTCAAGAACAATCCACTGAGGTCGTGATTCTTTAATAATTCGGCAAGCCTCTGGGAAGAGATAGCGGTCATCCGCTTTGCCCTTTCGCTTTCCGGCCTGACTGAATGGCTGGCAGGGAAATCCCCCGGAGATGATGTCAACGTGTCCTCTAAACTGAGCTGCGCTGAATTGAAAGATGTCGTCATAATGAAGGGTGTTTGGCCAATAATGTTTAAGAATGGTTTGGCAAAAAGGATTCCTTTCGCAGGAAAAAACATTCTGCCATCCTAGCCAGGTAGCTGCGATGTCAAACCCGCCGATACCGCTGAATAGGCTGCCGTGTCTAAACATAGGCGGCTTTCTTAAATTCGTGGCTAAGCATTGTAAGACACGGGCACGGCGAAGGCATTACGACCTTCGTCATGATAGAATTGCGTATTAGCATAGGCTAAATTTTAAGGGTTAGAAATTGGATTTGGGCGATTGCCTTAGAACGGTGATATGAACGCTTTGCCGGAAAAAAAGGGAGTTGCGACCTTTTTTCTTCCTTAACTGCCTTTCCCCAACGGGGTTAGGCAGCTTAAGGCAAGTTCGTTTTTGTCCACAGACCAGCCGAAGGCGGGCTGTACGGACAAAAACACAACTTGCCCAATAACAAACAAAAAAAGGTAGTTATACCATTCCGATGAAAATTGGGACGATTGCAATGAACTGTGGGGGTTAATTCCATGATGTATAAACAGATTGTTGTTTAGACAGAATCCTTTATTGTCGCATATTGGTTTAGATGCTTATAAGGATATACAGATAAATAAACATATATGTCTATATAGTTATTCAGGCTACTGGTTAGTTATTTATAAACTTTTCCGTATATACAGATAGATAAATAAACATACAAAGGGATAGGTGTAAATCAGGATTGGTAGATAAATATATATTTGTTTAGCTATATATATAGTGAACCATATAGGTGGATAGACAGGTAAATATATAGCTGTCTTTAGGAATAATTGCATATCCATAATGTTAGATAAAGGAGTAAATAGATAAATAAACAGATAGCCCTATAAGTGGATATGTTTATCTTTGTATATATAGATAACTTAACTGGAAATCGTCAGCGTTTCCTTCCCGTACTATAACTTGCGGTTTCGACTGGAGTACATTCAACTAAGCGTTTAGAACTATTGAGATCGTCTTTTAACTTTTCATTATAATCCTTATAGCCTGCATACTCATATGAACAGTCAACCGCATGGGGTATTTCTTTCTTTAGTAATTGGGCGCAATTTCGGCCAGGATCATCGTTATCAAAATACACATCTACAGTATGGAAATTCTTAATTCGATCAATGGCATAACCTAGCATCGTAATCGCGTTCAGGACAATAATTGTGGGTTTTAATTTCGGGTGCAGTAACTGCCAGCTTAAATAGTCCATATACCCTTCGAAAACTGCAACATGATCTGGATTGCCTTGGATTACTGAGATACCTTTTTGACCTATGGTACTTTTAAAGCCCTTTGCATTGCCAAACTCCCAGGCACCATGTTCGTTCTGCCAACCTACAGCATAGTAAGCAGAGGTATTTTCGGGATTATTTATACGATTGTAATAAACTTCTTTTACCCGTTGACTTTTAGCTATTTCAAACAGCCCCCTGGAATGAAGATATTGGGTAAGAACGTAATTGCTACCCAACTCCCGAATGTTGATCAAACCCCATTCGTAAGTTCCTTTTTCTGGGTCTTTTGGATAAATTTTGGGAGGAACGTATTCAGGAATTAAAGCAGTATCCATATCGCAAACTTGCTGTATCTTGTTCAATACTTCAACAAAGGACAGATCTGGCCAATATGCCGTACCCAGCTGTACGATGCCACCTTTGAAAATACCAGTTGCATTTGCACCACCCCAGTCTTTCCAGCAGTTTCCTGCATCCCATACGGTAAATGATGGTGTGTCCTTTTTGGTATCTCTCAGCATACTATGATAAAAGTGTTCTTTCCCGGTCTTTCTGACTGGATGGTGACCCAAGCGAGCCAAAAAATCCACAATAGAAATATCTTTCAATGTGGCAACATCGATATAATTTGGCATGACAATACAAATTGGTTAGGGATTGATTGCTTTAGAATTTTCGTTCATAATAAGAACTACATTCTCGAATTTTTCAGCCCGTTTTTTTGCAGCATTTGAAAACTCTGGAGAGTTCAAAATCAATATGCTGGGACCAGGTAACTTGTTTGTATATTTCCAGCTGAGATAATTAAGATAATCATCAAACAGTGCCAGACTGTTTTCTTTGCCGGGTATAAGGGTCATGCCTTTACGACCGAGGCTGCCGGAAAAATTCTTGCTGATCACTTCCCATCCTCCATTTTCATTTTGCCAGCCAGCGGCGAAAAAATCCTTACGTCGGTGTTTTTCATCCACGACATAATAATAAACTTCTTTAAGATGGCCGATGGCCATCTCCCATAGACCTTCTGATTTCAAATAGTCTGTTATTTCAGTATTGCAGCCGACTGGTTTTGTTTCCTGAATGTGATAAAATGGGATTTTAATCGCCCGTCTTTTTCTACCAACTGGCTTCGAATTAGCTGTAACAGACAGTAGCGAGTACGTTGTGAATAGTTGGTTAATCTTCTCTGTTATTTGGTACGAATTAAGTTCTGGCCAATAGGCCATACCAAAATCTATAATATCACCGCTTTTCTTTGTTAAACGGTCGTACCATACATCCAATTGGGTGTTTACAAGAAATGTAGGTTTGGCTTCGTCAGTTCTTAATACATTAAGATACAATTGTTCATCGCCATTGCTTTTGGTTGGTTTGTAGCCAAGGCGAGCTATGAGCCTGCTTAGAGTCACCTGGTCCTTAATGGAACCTGCATTTAAAAATGAAGTTTTCATAGTTTTATTGATTGGAATGGTTTCAGATATAGAGCAGAGCATCAAGCGATTTTCGAATTGTTTCGGCTTCGATACGGTCGATACGCCAGGCGGCCGAATAACTGCCGTCTTTTCTGCGGGTAAGTAGTCCCTGATCAATCCAATGTTCAATGTTCTTCCTTCCATAAATCCGGTATGCCTCAGACTTATTGATATAAGGCTTAATTTTTCCGGTTCTGGCAAGGGCGAGCTTGGCGCCCATTTCAGCGGCATCTCGTAAAAGAATGCCGAGCTGGTGATCAGTTAATAGAATATTCATAAATAGAGAGTTTATGAGCGATAGAAAAGGGCATGAAATATCCCTAAGAGAACCGGCAACGGGGAACGAACCCGTTGTAATTCGCTTTGCCGGTTTGATAAATCGGGATTACTAGCGTCGTGTCCTACGACACGGGCCTCTTGGGAATTATACACGATAATTTCCTCGGCCTGCCAATGCGCTTTCAGATTGGTGCTTGATCCGCCATTTTCTCTGGTCATGTTTGCCAGAAAAAAACAACGAATACCTAACCTCACTTTCGCAAAATTTCCCGTTCTTAGGCGGGTTAATGCTTCATCCCTGTACGTCAAAGACCTTTCGGAAGTGAAGAAGTTTACCGCTCTGCCACAGGCAGGTAGGTGATCCGGTTGCTGGATGCAGCTATTGCTTCCAGTTTTTTTCGGTCCAAGTATTTTCGGGAAGATCTTTCTGAATGGATTGGGCCGATCAGTTTTTCGCTGATCCAACGATCCACATTGCCGCGGCCAAAAAGTCTATAAGCTTCGGCCTTGCTGAGCTGGCCCTGTAATTGTCCGCTCTGCAAAAGGGCTTTTGAAGCGCCTTGCTCGGTAGCATTTTTTAACAGGTTAACCAGGTCTTTCAGCTTCATAAGAGTTCCTTTAATGTTGGTTTAACTATCATTTCCGAGACAAAGCAAGAATTTAGAGGGGGGCTAAAACAGGGACAGGGGGTGACTGAAAAACGGTCACCCCCTGTCTGGGAATTGTTATGATTTAATTATAAAATGCCTTTTAAGAACCTTTAAAATTAGATAGGTTATAATTTTCGTTGAGCCAATTGAGCATCCCGATCAGATGTGCTTTTAGTTTTTGTGCTGTCGCAAACTCTACATCGGTAGATTTTTTTCTGAGGCTTTCCGCCGATATAAACGGAGCTTGCGGTGTTGAAAAATGGGAAGCAAAAAAAGTAAACTGGTCTCCAATATTCTCTTTAGCCAAAAGTCCCTTTTCAACGAACAAACGGATAAATAGTCCAAGTTGAGCAACAGATAAAAATATTTTCAAACGATGGTTCGATTTAGAAAACTGCTCATCCTGATTAACTACCCTCCGTAAATCGATGAGTTGTTTAAGATGTCGTTCTTTATTAGACAATAAGGTTTTGAAATGATCTTCGGTTGAAACATGACAGGGGAACATTTTTATTTTACGTCCAGCCAATCCGTTAAACCTATCTTGTTCAGCAATGATAGTTAACAGTTGGTCGTGCAGATTTGGGATATCATTGAGCCTAGAATTTAGATCATTGCTGTAGAAATCAAAAAAACTTCTGGTGTTAAATTCATTTATAAATAATATATCAATCAGTTCTGAAGTATCTGCTAATTCAAGATTAGCAATTTGTCTAATCAGGTTCCAGATATAATCTACTTCATATTGATTAATTTCTTTTTTGTTTATAAATAGAAGAAATTCTCTTTCAATCAAATGGTACAATTTTTTTTCGATTGAGAATCGTTTTAAGATGTTTAAACAATTAATGACAACTGTTTTAAGTTCCATTTTTAAACCTGAATAGTTGTAACGCGTAAGGGGTATTTTTGAACCCACTTTTGGTTCGGATTGCGACACGGCAGCAATGGTTTTTTCCAAAGCATTAAGTAGATGCAAGTAAATTAATCTTAATTCCGAAGATGTTTTTTTGTGTTTACTCCCTGATGTTAAACAGATAAGGTAACCGTAAATTGTATTGCTGAGGTTTACTAATTGCCTAAGTTGTATAGTAGTATGCCTTCGGGACAATGTTGTTCCAATAAAAGCCTGCTCTGTGTAATTTTTCAGCTGATCTAAAAAGCCACTTTCCAATTTTAAAAGGTCTTCTTGGTTGATTTCATTATTAATTAATGCTTTGGGATGTAATACTTCATCCACCCATTGGAAGATTTTAAATGTCAAATTCATAGTACAGGGTTTTAGATGTTAATTTCTCCCAAGTTGAAAACCTCAACCATATAAAAAAAGTGTATTAGGTGACATGCTAAATGTGTCATATTTGCCCATAATGCACTATATAGGCCATTTTAAACCAGTATTTACCTGACATTATTTGGTGTTTTTTTTCTGAAACAGTATACTTACATTAGCAATATGATGTAACAGAAATTACAAACAAAAATATTAGCGACAGCTATTTAACCTTGGTACAAGAAAGCGACTATACAAAAAACACAAGGGAGATGAATGGACTGATCAATCACATCATGGCGTGGCGGTTATCTTTTCCTGTGTATAGGTTCTTAGTCGAGCCACTTGTACGAATACGTCTAATTGCCCACGCTTTTTTAATTATGTACGACAATAAAGAATTTATAAATCTGCCAATAAGCGGACTTGAAGTAAGTGATTATTTCAAGGAAAAATCCAAGCAGATGGGTTTTTATACAATTAAAGAAATAACTGATTTAGGATGGGGAAAAGTTCTGAAAATGGATCACTTCTGTTATGACTGGTTCAACGAGTTGGTTAGGCTACTAATGAGCAAAGGTTTATTAGATCTTCTTGAAACGAAATAGCTATAAATCCTGATATCCATGCTTTAAGCTGATCCTTGAAATTTGTATCAATAAAATTTATAAGTAATACTAGCGAGAAGCGTATTCTTTTTACGATACGTGCAGGAACGTCATTTTTTGGGCCAAAGATATTTCTCATATACTGCGGTGATGGTTTTTTTGTACGCGCAGTTCTAATATGTCTTTCCGTAAATGTGTAGAGGTTAGATTTAAACTTGGTTTTGATAACATGCGATTCAAGCATTATCCTGATCAGGAAGAAAAGCTCTTCCAGTGTTGCATTAATTTCAAAATAAAGGTTGGGAATTAGGCCATTCTTTGTGTTTTGGAAATTGGGAAAATGAACAGCTCTCATGCGTTCTATAGTTTCCAATTCCCTCCTGATAGAGCCGCTTATCGATTGGCCAATTGGCATTACATCTTTATTATAGCCATGTTTGCATTCAGGTCGAATATTCTCAATAGTTTTCAGTAATGCAAGCAGCTCTAACTCCTGATCTTCATAAGGCATGTTTTGGGATGCCACTTTTGCCGAATATTCCAGCATAAACTCATAAAATGCAAGTGGGTTGAAATCATATCCTATGAGCAACTTTATAAGTTTTAAAGTATTATCTCCTTCCTTTGGTAAATTGGTCAGCGAATTTAATTCGTTCGCAAGGATGACCATATAGTTAAACTGATGCCAATCTTTTATTTTCGGGTTACTGGTATAGTAAAGGAGCCCCAGGTACTCTGTGACAATTTCAATCAAGCTATAGTCAACATTGCCTTGCTGTAAATTCCAAATGATCAGGTTACTTTGACTTCGTGCTCCTACATTGTTATGTATTTTCCAAAGTGGAATATCCGCAGTGAAGTCAAAATATTCTGAATGAATATTTTGGAGGAAATCTAAAACCTCGATTGTTTCGGGGCCAATTTCCCCAAATAGATTGATACTTTTTAACAGAGAAGCGCAATCAGTCGTTTCATTCTTTTTGAATAAAACAAAAATATCGTTTGAAAATGTAGTCAAATTCTTTTGCAGGCCCTTTATGAATATAGAGAGCTTATCGGATGTATCGTGTTCTTCTATTTGCTCTTCAAGGCTTTCTCGAAAAGCGCTCCAATTAGTTCTTAATAATGTCGCGTGGTTTTCATCAATGCCATTTGCAAAATCGAGGTTTTTGAGTTCACCTAAAATTTCGGTAAAACTTCTTAGTTGTAAGATTAATTTTAGCAAAACAGTTTCCTTTCACAATGTTTTCTTAAGCGTTAGACATCTTTACTCAACCAGCCAATATAGACATGCCTTAAATATTTGGAATGACTTTTAGTTTTGTATTAGTAAATATCACAAAAATGTGGAAAAATTGAAAATTTATTTTTGTCAGGAAAAATCACTGTATAAACCATAAAGAAGCCACATATTTTAACAATATGACACTTTTCCAAAAGGATTATGTCATGTATTTTTTTAATTAAATGTTTGTTAATTGCCAAATAATTAACGATCATTTAACATGGATGCTCTAATAACGAAACTAGAATCGCTTAATACAGCTACAAAAAGTACTGTTGATCTGCTAAAGACACTCTTTATTAAAACAGAGTTTAAAAAGGGATGGATGTTCGGGAATGGCACCTGGCAATCTGTGCCAATGTTATATTATATTTCATATGGGCTCGTTAGGGGATCTGTTGAATTAAAAGAGGAAAGTTATACCCTTTGGATGCTCGAAAATGGATTTTTAATTCCAAGTAATGGATTTCTTTCCAAAAGGGGTATGTCCGAAATCATCGAGTTTTTGAGACCTACGCAAGCTTATGTACTAAATCTTATGCGGGCAGAAAAACTGGCTAAGGACGATTTAAACCTATATAAGATGCTTTTAGAAATATATGAAGAAAACCTTTTAGATGGCCGAAGAAGGGAATTAATGTTACGTATTTCCAATGCAAAGAACCGATTAGACTTTTTTAAATTACATAATCCCGAACTTGAAAAAGTAATGACCGATGAACACTTAGCACAAATGCTCAGGATAGATAAAAAATATTACTATAGCGTTAAAAAGGCTCACTAAAGAAATTTCATATTTTCTCTTCTTTTTTTACCAGGGTTCTCTTAATCTTATTGTATACCAATTTTGGTGTCTTTTCACACAAAATAGATGTTAGATTTCTGATCCTAAAAAGGTTAGAAATATTCCTAAAGTTTTCTTTTTCGCCTATAGTTTTCCGGTCATTCGTCTTCTAATTTTACCTATCAGCTAATCAGATATGAAAAAGGAAAACATTTTGACCATCATTACTGCAATTATTGCAGTGCTTTTCTTCTATGCAGCTTTTAGTAAGCTAATAGATTATGATAAGTCAATCGACCAGATGCATAATCAGATTTTTCCATCTTTTATTTCTTCAATTTTAACCTGGTTAATACCAACCCTAGAAATAATATTAATGTTGGGACTTCTTTTTCCGACTACTAGAATAAAGGCATTACTGGCCTCCTTGATTTTGTTAATCATTTTTACACTTTATATAGCAGTAGCAATGACCGGAGCATTTGGTAGGATACCTTGTAGCTGCGGTGGAATTTTAGAGAATATGAGTTATGGTACCCACCTCATTTTTAATTTAATATTTATTGCATTAGCTATTGTAGGACTAATAATAGAAAACAATAAATGGTATAACTTTTTTAAACGAAAGGAGCATATAAATCAATATAAATGAAAACTTTAAAACAGGACGAAAGGCCTACCTGTAACATTAGATACAATCATATTAATTTGATAACGAAATTGGGGCTTCTAGGATTTCAATATCACAACGGTTTTACCACAGACATTACGATAGAACCACAAATATTAAGAACATGAATAAATTATTCAATGCGCTAAAAAGCGTCAACAAATTCGGTTTAATAGCAATTATGCTAGTTGCATTGGCAACTATGGCATTCACACCGTCTAAAAAAACAATTGCTCAAAAGTACGGGTATAACCAAGTTACTGAGAGGTGGGTTCTAATTGAGGGAAAAACAATGGACAACTCTAATACTCCAGCTCCTAGTACATACAGATGTGACTTGAGTACAGAGACCTGTAGCGGTCTTTTTAGCACCCCACCTACTGATGGTTCATCTATTCCAGATGCTGGGACAAAAGTACCTGGAGATTTTTCGCTAAACTAAAATCAATAAATGGGTGTCCAAAATTGAACACCCATTTATCTACTATCTTGGATTTTGCTCTATTCCATTACCTAATTCAGTATTGGGTAATAAAAAGGTATATTTTGGACTGTTAGGTAAAAGCACAATTTCTGCTTGGTCCCTTTTTCGTTTTAATGTTACAGCTGTAAGCGGTTCTTGGTTTAATCTTCTAAGATCTGTCCACCTTATGCCTCTGGCTACCAATTCCTTTTTTCTTTCTAAAAGTATTTTGTTCAATAGTTCTGTTTGGCTCAGTCCCTGTACAGGCACAAAAGTTCCTGTTTTGTATCGCCTTACTAGAAGAAAATTGAGGTCTTCTCCTGCTACATCCAATTTCCCTAATCTACAAGCACTTTCGGCACGAACAAGAAAAACTTCGTCATTAGCTATGCCTACGTATCCTCTAAACCGCCCATTCGAGGGGATAAAATATAACGCTTTTCTAAGATCCCCTTGTTCATAAGCACTTGTCAAATCATCACTAAACTTTACTACCGTAGAACGAACAAAAGCATAAGATAAGTTCTCGCTATTATAAGATACTTCTGGATTTCCATTAGGTAAGGTTGCTGGAAATGGATTGGATGCTGTTGCATCCAAACTGTTGTAATCTATTAGGTTATTATTAATAGACAAGCTTGCTTCTGCATAATCAAAAGCATTTCGATAATTCTGTTTGGTCAAATAAACCCTGGCAAGAAGTGAAAAACAAGCCCATTTGCTTGGCCTTGACTTAAAACTTGCAATTAGAGGTAAAAGTTCTGCGCTGGTTTTTAGATCACTTGCTAACTGAATATAAAATTGTTCAAGTGTTCCTCGGCCTGGCCTTTTATTTACATCAGATGATAAGGGCATAGGGATAGCGGGAATTGTCGTAGCTGTTTCCATATTATATGGTTGTGCAAAAAGTTGAACAAGATTGTAAAACGCAAATGAACGGACAAACAGTGCGCTTCCTTTTATATTATCATATCGTGCTGGATCAATATTCCTGTCCAATTTCTCCAAGCCATCCAATATAATATTGGCATAAAAAACCTGCTTATATGGTGTATCCCAATCGGCAATAACAGTAGCAGCTTGGTATATATCATCAGCCCAATAATAAGCGTTGCTCTGTAAAATGTTCAATCCAGTCCCATTATTGGTCACTGTATATTCGTCACCAGCTATGATGTTTAGTGCTGGATTTACATTAAAAACAATGTTATTGTCAAGTAAGGCTTGAAAATCATTTAATGTGGTCGGAACCAAAAGTGCCTTATTGGGTTTTTTATCAAGGAAATCCTTTTCGCATCCTGCAAAAAAGATTGTTAGAGAAACTCCTATAATTATTAGTGCTTTTTTCATTTTGTGATTGTTTTATTAAAAATCGATTTTCATACCAAGAGAAATTGTACGTGGAAGTGGAGCCAATTGATAATCAGGATCAATATTGCTTTTTGTTGCCTTCCATAAAATCCCAAGATTATTAGCATATATGTATAATTGAACGTTTCTAACTGGCAGTTTTGTCATTTCAGATCTTGACAGGTTGTAGCTTAAGTTTACATCCTGTAACCTGATGTGATCTCCCTTATCAACCAAGATTTCAGACCTCCCATAAAAGCTG
The DNA here is from genome assembly GCF_900129215.1 of Pedobacter caeni. Taxonomy (GTDB): domain Bacteria; phylum Bacteroidota; class Bacteroidia; order Sphingobacteriales; family Sphingobacteriaceae; genus Pedobacter; species Pedobacter caeni. The sequence goes on from NZ_FQUQ01000004.1 coordinate 390,519, forward strand.
TCTCTGTTAGTGTTTGGTATCTGTGGAATAGATGGAACCTGGCTTTTCTGCTCATCTCCTGGTTGTTGCCACCTTAAATAATAATCTCCGTGTGATCCAAGACCGTAAGTGTCACTATATACCACAGAACGCCGCCTGAAATAATATCGTAAACGGTAATTAATGCTTATAGAAAGTGAAAGATTGTTCCATGATATATTATTCCTAATAGCACCAAAAAATAACGGTCTTGCTCTTCCATTGAATTTAAGGTCGGATGCTGTAGTCTGTCCAATTATTTTTGCATAGTCTGAACTTACTGAGCCATCATGCAAATATCCTAGTGGGTTTCCATTTGTAGGGTCAAGACCTGCCCATTTGTAGCTATAGATTGCATAAAGTGGTTTACCTAATTGAGGAGTATTTAAAGAAGTAAGAAACTGGCTCACTACTCCATCAACTTTGTAATCGGTTACCTTATCAGAAGCATATGTAAATAGGTAGTCTGTAGACCATTTGAAATTCCTGTTTAGGTTTTTGGTATAGAGATTTGCTTCAATGCCATTTCCTTTAATATCGGCATTATTCCCCTTAAAAGAACTTATGCCAGTGTAGTGAGGAAATGTGGTTTCCCCAATAAGATCAGTTCCATTCTTTGCGTAGTATTCTATACTTCCTCCAACCGTACCTTCGAATAATTTAAAATCTACACCGAAGTTTGCAGTTGAAATTTTCTCCCATCTCAACTCTGGATTTGGAGGGTTAATTATATTTGCATAAGGTTGTTTTGTTATAATATCATTGCCATTATAGTACATGGCGGTAGTATAAGCAGAAAGAGATTTATCAATATTACCGCTATACCCATAAGTGGTTCTAATGCGAAGATATGGCAGCCATGTTAAATTATAAATGGTCTCCTTAGATATTTCCCAACTGGCCCCTACAGACCAAAGAGGTACACCTTTTTGATTGGGATTTACCCCAAAAAGATTTGATTTGTCGATCCTTCCACTTACAGACAAAATGATTCTTCCATCAAAAGTATATGCAATATTAGAGTAATAAGATAGATACCGATCTGTAAGTTCTTGTCTGTTGTCTCTATTTGGTATAAGATTGTTATTGGATTGAGGGTAAACAAAATTACCGTATGTATGCACATAGTCAACTCCTTTGCCTGCGGCATGTTCACTATCATAACCATAAAATCGGTATGAATTTCCAATAATATTCAAATCTCTAATTTCAGCACCAGCCAAAGCATTTAAAAAATGTTTATCTCCAAACCCTTTATTATATGTTAGTTGAGTACGTATATTGTTCTTAATTGAAGATTGTTCAGTGTTATCTAATATGCCACCTAATGGTACAGGTCGTTCAATTGGCGAATTCGGTTTAATGATAGTAAATTCATTTATAAGATTTCTTGAATAATAACTATCTGCACTATTCAGGTTTTCAGATTTTGAAATTGTTTTACCGTATTGGTATTGCAAAGAAACATCGAGCTCTTTTATTATATTATATCTGGCCTCTGTATTGATAAGATAATCAAATGAGTTTACAAAATTGTTTGAAAGATTTAATTCCTGTAATGGTCTATAATTCCAATCTAAAAGTCCAATTCCATTCATTGAAAGTTCGTTAATATAGTTTGTTCTGTAATTCCTGGCAATAGGAAATGGAATACCATTGGCATCGGCCAAATGCGCATAAGGATATATTTCTGTACCCTGTAAGCCAAGGCTTGTAATACCAGGGTTATTTTGATTAGTTCTACTATTGGTGTATAAAATATTTGCAGACACATCTAACTTATTTTTTAGCAGGCTGAAGGAATTTCCAATGTTAAGTGTCAAACGATCGAAGTCGTTACCCTTTAAGTTTGAAAAATTTTTATCGTAACCTGATGAAATGAAGTATCTATGATACTGGCCACCACCCTTTAAGCTAATACTGTATTGCTGGTTTAAACTTTGTCTTTGTAAATATTTATCATAATCGTTGCGGACATCAAATTCTTTTAGCTTTTCAAGCTGGCTGTTAGCATCTGTTTCACTGATTTTGCCATCACGTTTGGCAATAAGGAGTTCAACTACAGGTGTAAGTGGTTGTTTTGTAACTGAAGTTTCGATTGCATTGTAATATCCCTGTGTAAACAATTTTTGTTCAGTTTCTATATAGTCTGATGATGTCATTTGAGGTATATAAAACAAATTTGGTTTTGCTCCAACAGTTAAATTTGAATTAATGGAAATTTGCGTAGGCTGATTTAGTAATCCTTTCTTCGTAGTTATCACAATTACCCCATTTCCTGCTCTTGCTCCCCAAATAGAAGCAGCAGCGGCATCTTTAAGAACAGTAATATTTTCAACATCATTTGGATTTATATTACTTATGTCTCCATCATAGGGAAAATTGTCCAGAACAATTAAAGGCTGATCGTTGGCATTTATAGTATTTTGCCCTCTTATACTAATGCTGTTAGTTTTAGAACTACTTTCACGATTAAAAATTAAACCAGGTACTGCGTCATTAAGGCGTGAAAGTACATCCGTGCTGATCCGCCTGTTTAGCAATTTGTTATCTATCTGTGCAAATGAACCTGTAGCTCTTTCCTTTGGAACCCTTTGGTATCCGGTAGAAAAGACAGTTACCTCACTTAGCTGTTCTACACTTGATTTTAGCCTTATAACGAGCGTTTTGGTTGCATTTTCAGGTTTTATCTCTAATTTAAAATCTACATAACCAACATATTTTGCTGTTAAGGTTTCCCCATTCTCTACATTGATAGTAAACTTTCCCTCATTATCAGTCAGCGATACATGAGCATTTTTATTTGTTGTTATAGAAACTTTTTCAATCGGAAGATTTGTCGACTCTGAAACTACTTTGCCTGTTATCCTGTATTGTGCAAAAACGCACGGGGCAATAGTAAAAAATGCCAGTTGCAATATTGTTATATAAAGATACTTATTCATGATTTCAATTATTTTACTGTTAGTCCGGGAGCATCTTTGATTACCAATATTTCTATTGGTGCTTCTGATTTTTCAAAAGCGAGGTCATAGCGCATAAGCGCCTTGTTTATGGAATCGATGTTACTAAGGTTCGCATCAAGTTCAATGTCAACCTTTCCCAAATAGCCCGTTCCATCGATAATAGGATATGGGCATTTTTGTTGGTAGATCATGTTTAGTTGGCTTATTAATTGGATCAGATAGGTATTTACCATTTTACATCCATTGTGACTAAACGAAGCAGAATAGGGTTGACCAATGGTTCCTATTTTATCGACCTCTGAAGTTCTTTTAAGAATGTAGACCTCTTTATTACGTTTTTCTATAACAGCCCTATATTTCGGAAATAGTTTACGCAGGTCATCTCGCATAAACTCATAAATATTTTTCGCAAACTCTGGTTCTACATTTAGTTCATAACAAAAGCCATTACCATTCTCTAGCCATTTACGATATGCAGTGCCTTTTAATTTACTGTTTATTAGGTTACTATCAATTGTTTCAATTACAAGCCTATTTTTAGATAATATAAATTTGTCTCTTAACGCAGTATCATAAAGCAATAGTAAAGGACAATTGAGTATTGTAATTTTTTTTCCAGCAATGCTGTCAATAGATACATCCATAATCGGGGTAAGTCCAGGAATATATTTAGTTAGAGTAGATGAATACGCTGTCACGATATCAACATCGCTTAGGTTTGCGCGCAGTGACTTTTTAATATCGTAAGGTCTGTATTCGTCCTTTTTTTGCTGTAAAGTTGTTCCTTTTGACAAAAAACTCTTAATGGCTGTTTCGTTAACTTCTTGGTAGCTCGTTATTGCAGCGACATTGCCTGATGCGCCAATCCAAACATAATGTGGAAGATAAATGTGCGGGAAAAGCCTATGCAATTCTTTGCTGTCTGTTACTATAGGTAAATTATAATGTTTCTTTTGTTGCTCTTCTAATTTTGAAAGAAATGGCATTGCTACTTTCTCACTTTGATAGGTAACAGAAAGAACCTGTATTTTATCACCAAACTGTTTTTGCAGACTATCCATTTTAGGGATCATAGCAATACATGGACTGCACCAAGTTGCCCAAAAATCAATGATCAGTAGCTTCCCCTTAAAGTCCGAAATCTTCGCAGTTTTCGCTTTGTAATTATGGATATTTGTAATAGTAATATCTGGAACCTGTTGACCAATCTGTATACCTTTTGTAGTAACATCAATAGCTTTACTACTCTGTGCTTTAGCACTATAACACCCAATAATAAGAGTAAATAGATAGATAATTATATATGTGTATTTGTTGGGGAAAGGCAATACCAATCCCATACGATGTATATCGTTCATTTTTTTTGATTAATTTTAGGATTTAATACTAGGTAGCTTTGATTATAAAGATAAAGCAAAGTGACGGCGATCCCCCTGGTTAAGGATGCCGCCACCCGCTATTATTAACTACCTAGTCAGGTGCTTTGATTATAAGCTTATAGCGGTTTTTAATTGAGCAGCATTGCTCAATTCGAACCGTCGGATATAAAGAAACCCAGATCAGCGCAGGTCTCTTTTGCTCATTTCTGAGTTCTGAAAAACCGACTCGTGGATACAAAAGAGTACCTGCGCCCAAAAAGGGTGTTAGTTGAATTTTATTTAACATATCTCAAATTTCTAGCGTTTTTCAGAACCTGGAAACGAGAATATGCTCATTAACATGATGTTACAACACGAATATAACTATTATTACTCAATACTCAAAACTTTCTCTAAAATAACCTTTAATGCGTTTTAAATATTCCATTATTTGTTGACGATGCATAAAAGAGGTATAATACAAAAGGTAGGGGATAATTTATTTTATTTAAAAAAATCTGCTAACGTATCTTTTGAAAAAATTGCATTAGCTACTGATATATCACTTTCGCATGTTAGAAATGCTTGTAGTGGGGAGGCCAATATAACAATCGCATATTTAGAAACTTTTGCAGCCTTTTTTGGGGTGACGGAAGCGGATCTCGTCTCTGAAACTAAAAATTTTCCTTCCAAGGAGAGCTTACAAAAAAACATTCAAAACTATTTACTAGACAAAGGATTCTCAACTACTTTCAATTTTAAAGAGTTAGGTCCAACTTTATTAGTTGAAAATTATCTATTAAATTCTTCAGCTAAGGAACCAGTTTATGCGTTTCAAATTAAGGAAGCTATAAATAACCAACATCAAACAAAATACAAAACAAACGATATTTCTAGAGTTCTAAATAATCTATCAGAACAAGGTCTGCTTACTAAAACAGATACTGGTAATCCGAAAAAACCAAAATACCGTTTAAATTAGGAAGTACTCTCAGAGCGATAGTTTTCAATGCGCTCCAGACACATTTTTTTTGTAATTTCTATCATTTTACCAATACGCAGATTTAGCTCTTGAACATCATGAAGTGAAATCTCATATTCTTTTTTATACTTTCCGCCAATGTAAGCGCGATTCAATAGATCAAACAAATTTCGTTCATAACTATCACGGTATTTGGTCGGAAATATTTGGTCAAGTTCTTCAGAGTAACCTTTTACTGATCTTCTGTATTTCAATAGGTTATGTAGCTTTGGTTTATTCCCAGTATACACTAACAAAATTGTACTGTACAAAGATTCAATTGTATTAAACAAATTCCAGGCAGTTAAACTCTGCCGTGTATTCCTTTCAATGTTTCTCTGTAATGAGTTCTGAGCACTTGCATAATGTTCTTCAGCATTGAAAAGCCAATAGTCATAATACTCAACTGAATTTTGTAACATTTGAGCCATTGATATAGGTTTTGGTTCTCTTAAAGTTGTTTCACCTAAATCGTATAATAAAATTCCCTCATTATAAACAGGCACCATAAAATAGTCGCCCTTCTCCAAAAGTTGATTAATATGGTCTATGTCATACATGAAAAAGTTAATATCTGGTCTAACTTTTAACCTTTTCTCCAACTCATTTTCCAGTTCAAACTCTTTAACGTTTGTTTTATTAGTGATTATGATTAAGTCATAATCACTAATATAGTAGTACTTAATCCCGCCTTTTATGTAAACGTCTTCGACGTAAGCATTTTTCACATAGCTTCCATAAAGAATAATCTTGTCTGGATTAACAAATTCTTTAATAACTTCTATGATGCTATTAATCTCATTTATCTTAGCTTCTGGCAAATCCGGGAGAGTTATTTTCATACCATAAAGATACAGAATTGGTCACAGAAAATAAAGGAGACCCATTTTTGGAGCTAAAACTGGTAGACCGAAAGTTACAGCTCATATTGTTTCTCCTTCATTTCCTTGATTTTTTTTCTGGCAGCTTCATCGGCTTTTTCTAAAAACAAGTTACACCGTTTTAGTATTATACCTAATTCATTAGAAGAAGCATCGATGTTTCCTGTATAACGCACCTTATTGAAGCTATCCGTAAGTGTCGAGAAAAGTTCTAAATCTTCAATATTTGTTCTTGGAAATATTTCCTCTGGGAAACTTAAGAAGCTACAACAAAGATCCATTAAATGACCAAGACTATTTCTATTTGGTTTATAATCAATAAAAACTTGTAATAGGCCAAGGCAAAGCTGTTCTAATCCTTGATTGAACATGGACAGTTGCGCTGGTAGAGATTCACAACTAGACAGGTCATTTGCAGATTCAATAAAGCTTTCAGCATTGTTGTATCTGTTATACCAATCTACCAAAAAACGGTCGAGTTCTTTTTTGGAATATTGCTCAATGTATTGTACTTCGCCAAGGAGTTCTGCAAGATCATCACCATTGGAAAAAAGTGTCAATCCATTTTTTAAAGCGCCAAGCAGAAAACGCTGATGCATTTCCAATCCTTTTTGGACTTGCTTTTTTGTAAGTACAACAAAGGAAAACTTGTCGGTGTTCTGTTCAGAGTTATTCATTCCCTGTAAGTTGTATAATTCCTGTTCAATATTTTCTTCGGTAATAATCAATAAATCATAATGGACATGCATTTTATGCTGGCTTTCATTAAGCAGAAGCATTTTTCTCTCTGCTTCATAAGTTCTTTTGCCAAAACAATATATTCTTTTGGCACCTTTGTGTAAAGCAATTTTTTCAACTATTGAGTTCAAATCATTTTCTGATATTAGTTGGTTTGGAACTGTAATTTCTTCAGCTTTATCTTTTTCTGTTGATGTCCCAGAAATGTGTTTATCCTCAAAAACTTTAAGCATATCTAAATAGATTTGGTTGACCATCTTATAAACAAGTTCCGCTTTCTCTATCGCTAAGACTATTTTCTCTTTTCTTATCTGAAAACCATCTTCATAGCGGACAGCTAAATAGGCATCGTCAAGGTGGCGCATCAATTTATCTTCTTCCGCATTACTTTCGTTAAAAACATTCCCTAAATCTTGCATGTGAGGACGTACACAATCCTGATGAACACGTATTGAATGGGTAACCTTATCTTTGCCTAGTGTAAATAGTTCTATTGCACGATAGGTGATTTCTATCTGTTGGTGAACCATGAAAGCCGTTTGAGGATAATTCCCTTTTTCATAATAGAAAAGGGCACCTTCTTTAATTGCATTTATTTTATCCATTTCCTTTTGGAAGTTCCGTTTAGCCTTGTCCATCAAACTATTAATATCAAAAGCTTCGGGGATTAAAATAAAATCCGATGTAGGATTAGTATAAAGTAAGTTTTCTGGTCTGCACGTGTCATAAAAAAACAGATTTCCTTTTTTGATACCATCTTTTACTATGTATGAAAAGTAGGCTCTGTACCAATAATGAGGATAATCTGCTAAAACCACATTGAAAATGGGAGTTAATTCCGACAAGACTTTGTTTTTTTTATCAGAGATAAGTATAATAAGCCCTGTTCTGGTGTTATTGCCATCGACCTGTTCAATACAGTAAATCCGTTCGATTACTACAAGGCTAGTAAGTCTTGTAATAAGTTCGTCAAGCTGGCCTTTATTTTTTTCTATAGTAGTGTCCATAAGTTATTGTGTTAGGTTAAAATTCTCCAAACCTATTAAGCTGTAGGTTCTGTTACCTTTGTTAATTTTTACTATCAAATAAAGACAGCTTTTTAACAAAAACATCCTTAGCTATATTTATGAGCGTTTGCACTTTGTTGCACAAAATGGAAATATCTAAAACCTCGCTGATGTCAAACCGATCCATTGCTTGGGATTGGTACGCCATGTATAAGCATTCTAGGCTTGATTTGTCAATTATCCCGAACAATTGGGGCATATATAAACAGGCATGCTTTTGAAGCTTAAAGAGATTATGGGTTCCATTAAATGGAAAATGTTCGAATGTCCATAAAATGGTTCTAAATATCTGTTCCAATGATTGGTGAATCATAAGTGCCGATAGATTTAGCATGTTTTTTTCTTCACATTCAATCGCTCTTTCTAAAGTGTCTTGGGTTTTTTCAATACCTTTTTCAAACACATCCTTTGCTATTTTTTTAATTTCGGTTAAGACCTCTTGCGGTGTTTGAAGTAAACGGTACATAGTACCTGAAAAAACCAAGTGCTTTTCTTTGAAATGCGAACTATAATACGGGTGTCCGTCAGTCAGATAACCATCTAATTTTGTTGACGAATGAACGGAAAGAAGCACATTGTTGTTTTGGAAACATGCCACTTTGCTGATCGTTCTTAATGGTTTATCAGATGATAATTTCTTTTCTCTATTAATTACCAGAACAATTTCAGTACTTGCTTTAATGTCATAATCCGTAATAGCTTCATGGTTTAACAAAAACATTCTTTCGGGCTCTACAAGGGCTATTAGCAAATCTAAAATTGGTTTTAGATTTGCTAACTGGTTTCCGATTTGAAGCAGACTACCAATTTGTCTTGTCCAGTTTTCATACTCCAATTCGTTTGATACAGGGCTAAGAAAAATGTGGTTAGTGGTACAGGGGTTCTGATTTGTTATGGCGTAATTTTGATCACCATTATTATATATTGACATACTGACTTTTTTAAGAATGAACTGAATAGTGAATTTTATTTTCGATAGTTCTCATTTGAAGTATATTTTTAGCCATGAGTTCATATATAACCTGCTTTAAAAATCTTGGCCTAAGTATGGGGTTAAAATAGTTAAGTCGGATTTGCTCATAAATATTTAGAGGGTGCCGGGGAGATCTTAAAAAAGAACAATCCAATAAATCGGTGAGAATTGCCCTGAACTCGCTTATCGCATCCACTTGCTGATGTTGTTCAATACGAAATGGTAATTCTTTAAATTTAATAGGCTTGTTTTCCTTTATTCTCTTTTCCTTATCAATAATGATCTGCCAAGGATGTGTAAGAGTATGGCAATAAATACCATCATTGAAAATTCGTGCTCCTTTTATCAATCGTTTTTGTTTAAAACCGTAATCATCCGGTTCAAAATTTAGTGGCGCACTAAATGGCGCTTTATATATGGCAGATAATAGTACTTTATCTTGGTCAGAAATATTACATCCATTCATTTCTTCATATTCGCAATAGAAATATGGATGTTTGCCCATTAGAAAAGATACTTCTTCCTGAGTATAGCCCAAGGCGATACGTGACTTACTGAAGCCAAATCGCATATTAAATTCTTCTTGGCTTACCAGCCCAGAATATCTATGTGTTTGTTCGTTCATACTATGTTGGATTTACTTTCAATAATTTTCATTGTTCTTTTGCTATTAATGAAAAGCTATCGTTGAAAATCCGGATTTTATGTGTCGTCAAAAACGTGTATCATAATACATTTATAATGTTTAACATTATAAATGTAGCGTATAACATTCTATTTTCAAAAATTAAGTCGATTAATTTTTAAACCAGGTTATATTTAATGACTATAACAAGGAAAAAAGACAATAAATGACTGAATTTGGGGAATATTTAGCGAGAAGGTCAGTAAGCAAAGCGCAACTAGCTAGACGCACAGGATTGACTGTATCTAGGATAAATGATTTAACCTTAAAGGATAATGCTAGGCCAATGGGATTTGAAATATATTTAGTTGCATTAGCAATTGAAGCCGATCCTTGGGATATGCTAAAGTCTCTATATGGACATTTAAAACTAAAAGAAACAACTGAGGAAAAAAATGAGGAGGAATAAATGCAACTAAAGTAGGCTGATTTATTGATTACTATATATTTTATGTAACTTTAATATTGAGAGCGTTAATTAACGGGGTAAAGTCAGCTTTGTCTTCCCCCGTTTCTTTTAAACAACGTCTAATTGTTTTTGGGAAAACATAATGCTACAAATAAATTAACCTATCCTTTAACCTCTTTACTTGGTGGATTTACTACCTGCTTATGCTCAATCATAGAAATATATCTAACCTTAAAGTGGTACCCATATCCCTAATCAAAAAAGGTAATATTCTTGTAAATCTAGGCGAAGTCCTTGAGATTGATGAATTTCCAAACCATATTAACCTCATAATTTCTCGTTTGAATGAAAAGCAGGTCGTTAAATTTGAAAAGGAAACATCCTTGATGATAATATAAATGAGGGTATAGTTAAGGAAGTTGATCTATTATAACTTTCCTCTCACGACTTAACAAAATGGACGAATTATACTATTATACCCAATCTGGACTATATTTTTCGCAAGAAATTCAGACCAATCCTCATATTACCATTTTAGATATTGCCTTTAGTTTTTTCTTTGGTGTACTGTTAATAACTGTTTTGACTTTAACTTTAGATCAATGGAGAAAAGAGCATATAAATGAAATGTTAAGAGAGCGTTAATTGGGCGGGGGATTGTATTTTTATATAACCTCCGTCTTTTTCGATACCTTATTGTTTAATAAACGTTTGCCTACCAAATATATCACGGAGCACTTATTTGTGTTTGCTTTTTTTAGCTTGCTCAAACGCTTCATCGATCATCTGGGCAATAGAAGCTTTAATACGCTCCATACCTTCATTTGAATTAAGATCTATTTCGCAAAACTGTTCTTGTTTGCTTTTTCTATATAGCATAAGTAAGTATATTCCTGCTACAAGTAAAGCCGTTCTGGCACGAATATCAATATCTGTGTTTTGAAAATCACTATCCGTTAGTTTGAGAAAAATACTGCCGATTCGCTCTCTTTTTGCACTTATATCTGAAAGCAAGGGGTTATCCTCGCTGAGATGCCACATTAAGATATTTTGCTGCTCCTTATTTATTGAAAAGTTATCTAATTGCCCCAATAATAACTTTTTCATCAGTTCATTGGCATCGCCGTTAGTATATTGTTTCACCAATTTTTCTGCCTGATCTTCATAGGCCAAGTAATAATCTTTTCCTTTAATATAGGTTTCAATAAGTTTATCCACTGTTCCGAAACAATCATATAGTGTCTTCCTATCAACCTTAGCTTTTTCGACTATTTTAGCGATCCGAAGTCCCGTATAACCCTTTTCCTTGATAATTTCGCCTACAGCGGTTAATAGTTTGAGTTTTGTACGTTCTTTGTCCCTAATTGGTCCTGCATATTTCCTGCTTGGTTTGTCCATTTTTTTGACTAATTCCCCAATTAAAATTGCAAATTTTGCAGGAAATATCCAATTGATTTAATACAGTTTAAAAAATAACAGAGAAGATGACTGCTTTATTATTCCCTTTTCAACTCATGAGTTAGAACAAATTATATGCTAAAAGCGGCAAAAACCTCTGTTTTGTATCTTTACTTGATATAAAGTATATTTGATTAATAACTTGTTTCACTGGCAATTACTTAACGTTTTATTATTTATGATGATGTTTCAATCTAAGGGTATTTCAATTGACAGGTCGCAAAGTAAAATACTTGGGATCATCTTGCTATGTATATTTTTCATTAGCAATGTGCATGCACAACTTCCAATAAAGATAGTCAATGGAAAGGTAACTAGAGATGATGGAACTTTTGGGAAATTCCAAATCCAAAAGTATACACCTTTGATCGACAGTTTAAATAAAAATTTAAAGTTAAATCCGAAAGACACCACGAGCCTTTTTATACGTTCAACCCTTTACTTGTTTTCCAATGATGTGCAGTCAAAACCGAACCAGAGAGAGAAAGGTGCTTTGGAAAATCTTATTCTAGCAAAAGACATGGTTGAAAATGCCGTTTCCTATGGTATGCAAGATCTTCGTTTAAAGATTTTGCGGGCTCAGATTTATAGAGAGCTGGTATATAGGTTTACTGGTGACGAATCCTGGATGTTTGACAGTAAACAAACCGCAGTGCGTAGAAAGCAATTTAATAATTATAAGGAGTTAGTGAATAAATACTATCAAGAGTTGGCTCTTTCTGATTCTAGTCGTGCTTACGATTATAATAAGTTAAAAGTAACTGACGTATATCCTTTGTAGACTAGAGTATTTCTATAAGAAAACCCCAAGCCATTTAAAAATAGAATGGGGATTTCAGAATTAAATTGATTTATACGTAATTGTAAAACTGATTATGAAAGGTTACAATTAAACCGATAATCGCCAATATTTAAAGTTATTTTTTTCCAATTCGATAAAGGAATAGCATCCAGACCCCGAATGCAACCAAGAATGCTGGCAAGGGATTTTCCATTGTTGTACCAGCCAAAAAAGCTCCAGTTCCAATTATACAGGTCAGGAAGAACAAAATTAGGTTTTTCATGATGCTCAAATTTAAGATGTTAAATTAATTAAATACACCTGCATGGTTTAGCGTTAAACCACACAAGTGTTTTTTTATGCCACTTCTTTTAGTAATCTTTCTTTCTTCTTTTTTGCAGCAACCTTCATATCTAACCGCCTTAACAAGGTTACAACCTTAATTTGTACATCGTCTACGATATTCCAATCTTTTTCGATATAAATATCGGTTGTACTATGCTCGCTGTCTACATGGTTTAATGCCTGTGCTACATCGTCTCTGCTCATCCTACAGGAATTACGGGCTATAGTCGCAAAACTATGTCTTGCCCAATAGAGTGTAAGTTTTTCTATGTCCGTTATCTTTCTTAGCTGTTTCATTCCCATTCCCAACGCTTTATTTAGACCATTAGAGTCTACATATCGGGTAGAAAGCTTTTCTATGTATTTTTCCAACAATGGTCTGGCTTCATCAATAATTTTGATACTGATAAAGGCATCGTCCTTTCTCTGATCTTCGGTTTTTGATCGGTTATAATCTATTCTTCCGTTTCTAATATTTCTTTTTGTTATATGATAAAAATCTACCGCATTCATCCCGCATAGATAAAACGAAAGCATATAGAGTTCCTTCGCCATTTCTGCCCGGCTTCCTGGTTTTGTTTCGCAATCACGGATGGCCCTTATTTGATCTAAAGTATTGTTTCTCTTTTTTGTTAGGGGAGAAGAACCAATTTTATACTTTTTAAAGGGATAATGCTTTATACGGTAGATGCCAAGGTCTTCATTATTGTACATATTTCGAGCAGCATTAAAAAGTGTTCGCAAATCACGCATGTGATTGAAAAGACCACTATCTGACAAACCTTTGCTTGTTGTTTCTTTGGTGATATTCTTCTGCCCACTTTGACGAATCATTGTTCGCTCACTTCGCAAATAACGCTCATAGGAAACAAGCATATTTGAATTGATTTCCGTTATGGAAACAGCTTCTCTTTTAAAATAGTCAATTAAGCTGTTACGTATTACGCGATGATTATGAGCAGTACCCTTTTTTCCGTCCTTGTCGCTTTGGGCAATGTGTTCTGAGCAAAATTTGATAAAATCTACATCAGCATCTTTTTCGCGTAAATATTCGCTTAAGGATTCGACATTGAAGTAGTTGAGCTTTTCGCCAAGTTCACTAATAATTCTTCGATAGCCTTTGAGTTGTTCATCGACTAGATCATTTACAAAACTGTCCTTGATTTTTAGTTTTGCAGTTAACTGTTTCTTGACTACATAGTGAACAGTATCGAAATACTTTCTTTGGCTTTTGTGATGGACGCAGATTTTCACATTGTAGGTTCCATCTGTTTTTTTGTGGTGTTCAAACACCTTGGCGCTAACGGTTGCCATAATTCTTTTAGGTTAGCACGCAGAACCGTAACTATTTCGTAACGATTTTACGTGGAGTTAAACAAAAAATTATGTAAAACCTGCTTTCAGGGGGATTCCTGAAGGCATAGCTGCTGGCAGTAACCAGCACTAGAAAAAATAATAAAACCGTCCTCAAATTTCTTTGTAGAACGGTTTTATAGTGGGCCCAGCTGGGCTCGAACCAGCGACCAAGAGATTATGAGTCTCCTACTCTAACCAACTGAGCTATAGGCCCGTACGCATTTTTTTGCTACCTGCGTGAGGCAAATCTAAACAAAATTTTTAAGACCTTAACATCTTTTTTTCCCTCAGAAAATTTTCGAAAATTTTCTGAACTTTTTTCAAAACGTCAAGCTTAAAAAGCTTATTTTCAATTCATTAGCCCGTAGATTATGAGTCTTCTACTCTAACCAGCTGAGCTAATGGCCCTGGTCTGTAGTTATTTTCTACAGGCCGCAATATTACAGCTTTTTTTTTATTCCTCAAAATTTCTGTATTAGCTATCTCCTGTCTTTTCTTAAAACCATTGATCTATAACATGATAATTTTTACATGATACAGGTCGACCAAAGCTGAATCCACCTTAAATCCAAATTTTCCCTATTCAACAAATGAATTGATTTTGCGGTTACAATACCTCATCTTTGGAGCGAATTTTGGAAACCGTCTGACATGAAAGAAATAAAAAACATCATTTTTGATTACGGGAATGTAATCTTTGAAATCGACTTCAAAAAAGCGCAGCAAGCATTTGTAGCGCTTGGCATCACCGATATAGAAGCCTTCTTTGCCCATAAAAGTCATCATGATATTTTCAACAACCTGGAAACCGCAGCGATTAGCCCTGCAGAATTCAGAGCAGGAATTCGTGAAGCATCCTCCAATAAAGAGATCACAGACGAACAGATTGACGCGGCATGGAACAGTTTATTGATTGGTGTTCCTCCAAATGTTCATCAAGTCCTGTTAAAAGTAAAGGAGAAATACCGTACGTTTTTGCTGAGTAATAACAATGAAATCCATTACAACTGGATCGTAGACTATTTGAAACGGGAATTCAATATGCCGGATAACAGCAGCTTATTTGAAAAGGCTTATTATTCTCAACAAATGTTTCTGAGAAAGCCTCATGTAGAGATCTTCGAAAAAGTGCTGGCAGAGAACAACCTTGATCCGGAAGAAACCCTGTTTATCGACGATAGTCCGCAACATCTGGTCGGTGCCAAACAAGCTGGCATGCAGACCTTACTAATGACTAAACATCCAAAAGATCTGGAAGAGGTATTAAGGGAGCACCATATATTATAAGGCTTCGTTAAAATATCGTAAATTGCAGGTCTAAATAAAACTCAAATACGATGACGGAAAAAAGGTTCAAAACTCTGAAAGAATTCTATCCATTCTATTTAACAGAGCATAGAAATTTAACCAGTCGTGTATTACATTTTATTGGAACAGGCCTGGTTGTCCTTTCTGTATTTACAGGAATCCTGTTTCATGAATGGCGTTTCATTTTAGCGACGCCATTCCTGGGATATGGTTTTGCCTGGGTAGGGCATTTCTTTTTTGAGAAGAACAAGCCTGCCACTTTTCAGTATCCCCTCTTCAGCCTGGCCAGCGACTTCCTTTTGTTTTGGGACTTACTCACAGGAAATCAGCCATTTAAGGTGAAATAATTTTCCAGCATAGAAAGGCTCTATATCTGTATAGATATTTGGTGTTTGATCCCCAGTCCATTTAGCCATAGTTTTACATCAACACTAAAATCATTGGTTATGGAAAACAACACGAACAAGCGCAAACTAACGACTGCCTCCGGCAGGCCTTATGCTGAGCATGAAAACACACAATCTGTAGGAAGCAGAGGACCTTTATTACTTCAGGACTTTATCCTTCATGAGAAAATGGCTCATTTTAACCGTGAAAGAATCCCTGAACGTGTAGTCCACGCAAAAGGTACCGGGGCCTATGGTACCTTCACGGTTACTCATGACATTACTAAATATACCAAAGCTAAAATCTTCGGTAAAATTGGCAACACCTGTAAAACATTTCTACGCTTCTCTACAGTAGGTGGAGAAAAAGGAAGTGCCGATTCTGAAAGAGACCCACGCGGTTTTGCCCTTAAATTTTATACAGAGGACGGAAACTGGGACCTTGTAGGTAACAACACTCCTATCTTCTTTATAAAAGACCCTAAAAAATTCAGTGATTTCATTCACACACAGAAAAGAGATCCAAGAACAAACCTGAAAAGCCCAACCATGGTGTGGGACTTCTGGTCCTTAAATCCGGAAAGTTTACACCAGGTGGTGATCCTGATGTCAGATCGTGGAACTCCTTACTCTTACCGTCATATGGATGGTTTCGGAAGTCATACTTACTCTTTTATCAATAGTGAAAACGAGCGGGTATGGGTAAAATTCCATTTCAAGACCCAGCAGGGGATTAAAAACTTCACTGGTCCGGAAGCCGATGCCATGCGTACTCAGGATATGGACCATTCTCAACGTGACCTTGTAGAGGCGATTGACCGTGGTGATTTCCCGAAATGGAATGTAAAGATCCAGGTGATGACGGAAGCGGAATCCAAAACTTTCAGATGGAACCCTTTTGACCTGACCAAAATATGGCCTCATGCAGAGTTTCCTTTGATTGATGTAGGTGTACTGGAATTAAACCAAATCCCTAAAAACTACTTCGCTCATGTGGAACAAGCTGCTTTTGCACCTTCCAACACCATAGATGGAGTTGGTTATTCTCCGGATAAGATGCTTCAGGGACGGATATTGTCTTATGCTGATGCTCATCGTTACCGCTTAGGGGTAAACTACGAACAGATCCCTGTAAACAGCTGCCCGTTCCTGGTTGCCAATTACCACCGTGATGGACAAATGCGCATAGATGACAATGGAAACGACGATCCGAACTACTACCCTAACAGCTTTGGGGATGTCATTCCTGACGAAAGCTATAAAGAACCGGCATGGGAACTGGATTCAAATGTTGCAGACTGGTACGACAGAAATGCTGGTCCCGGCGACAATGACCATTATACCCAGCCTGGAGACCTTTACCGCAAAGTATTGAGCCCGGAAGACAAAGTTAATCTGGTCAACAATATTGTAGGTTCAATGAGTGGCATCACCGGTCCTAGAAAAGAACAGATCATCAATTTACAATTGTGTCATTTCTTCAGAGCAGACATTCAGCTTGGAATGGCCATTGCAAAAGGATTGGGTGTGGATATAGATCAGGCTATGGTGAGCAAACACTAAAATTACCCCATAAAAAAAGACCGGCCTGATGATCATGCCGGTCTTTTTTAATATCAAATGAGCTTATAATTTTCTACGTTTCTTCTCTTTCATGATCAGGCCAAGCTCTCTGCTCGTTGCTCCCGCGATAGAAGTATTTTCCTGTGCTCTTCTGAAAAGATAAGGCATTACTGCTTTTATCGGTCCGTAAGGAACATATTTAGCCACATTGTATCCTGCGTCAGATAAGTTAAAACTCAGGTTATCGCTCATACCCAGCAATTGTGCAAAATATACATGAGGGTGGTTATGGTCAATCTGGTGTTTGTCTAATAATTCGGCCAATACACGGCAGCTCTCTTCATTGTGCGTACCACATACGATCGCAATTTCATCAATATGCGCCATACAATAGTTCAAAGATTCGTTATAGTCTATGTCTGAAGCTTCTTTTGTAGGTTGAATCGGAGATAAATAGCCCATTTCTTCGGCTCTTTTTCTTTCTTTCTCCATATAGGCTCCTCTTACCATTTTAACACCAAGGATATAACCGGAAGCTTTGGCAATGAGGTGATCTGCTTTTAAATCAGCCAGTTTATCATGACGGTACATCTGATAAGTATTATAAACGATGATCCTTTCTTTGTTAAACAGACGCATCATATCTACTGCCAGCTCATCAATGGTATCCTGGATCCAGGTTTCCTCTGCATCCACCATGATCGGTACATTTTTATCGAATGCCCTTCTGCAAATCTTTTCGCATCTGGCTTTTACCTTATCAAATTCAGCCTGTTCTGCTGCTGTTAATTCCTGTTTTGCATCCAGTTTCTCCAATAGCGCAAAGCGGCCAATTCCGGTCACCTTAAATACTGTGATCGGAATGCGTGGATCTCCTGCAGCTCTTTCTATGGTTCTGATGATCTCCTCGCAGGTGAAGTCGAATACAGATTCCTCTTCTTCCCCTTCTACAGAATAATCTAAAATGGTTCCTACATTACCTTTTGTCAGCTGCTGAATGGTGTGTTCGCATTCGGCAATCGTTTCTCCCCCGCAAAAATGTTTAAAGATGGTTGCCTTGATGATCGATTTTATTGGCAGGCCTATATTCAGAAAAAAATTAGTGATTGGCGGGCCTACTTTTGTCAGAAAATTACTGCTGATTACTTTAAAAAGCCAATATCCGGCATTTAGTTCTGAATTTGACTGGTTACGAAAAGCGATTTCAGTGTTGTCAAAGTTCAAGGTTTTTTTGGGGAAAGTTTCCATTTAATTCTTATGGTTAGTCAAATTGCATGCAAAAGTATAAATTCCAAGGCTATCCATGGTAAAACACTTTATAAATAATTGTAAATTTGCTGGTATAATGATAGAATTCAAATTAGAAGGTGAATTTATTCCCCTTATTCAGTTGCTAAAAGCAACTTCACTGGTACAAAGTGGCGGCGAAGCACAAACTGTTGTTGAAGACGGCCTGGTAAAATACAATGGTAAAGTTGACTTTCGTAAGAGACTGAAAGTTCGCGTTGGCGATGTAATTGATTTTATGGGACAAAAAATAACAGTAATCTAAATGAACGTAATAGAAAGTTCAGGCCATCGCATTCATTTTGAATCAGAACTTGCGCCATTAGCAGAAATCATAGAAAATGGCAAATACAGTAAAGTATTTGTCTTTGTAGACCGCAATACTTCCGAATTTTGCCTGCCTTTCTTTCAGGAAATGCTTGGAGATTTTACAGGATTTGACCTGATTGAAACTGATCCGGGAGAAGAAAACAAGAACATTGATTTTTGTATTGGTATATGGAAGACCTTACTTGATTTTGAAGCAGACCGCAAATGTCTGATGATCAATCTGGGTGGAGGTGTCATTACTGATATGGGAGGATTTATTGCATCAACTTATAAACGCGGCATTGATTTCATCAATATTCCAACCACCCTTTTATCTCAGGTAGATGCTTCTGTAGGGGGCAAAACCGGAATCGATATCGATAATGTAAAGAATATGGTGGGTACTTTTGCGCTTCCACAGGCGGTATTTATAGAAAGCTCTTTCTTAAACACCCTGCCTGAAAGAGAATTACTTTCCGGATTTGCAGAAATGATCAAACATGGTCTGATTGTAGACGGGACTTATTACAATGACCTGAAAGCTGCCGACTATAAACACATCCAACCCATCGCCATTCATCGTTCTGTAGAGATCAAAAACGAAGTGGTCACAGAAGATCCTCAGGAAAAAGGAAGACGTAAGATCTTAAACTTTGGTCATACCATCGGCCATGCCGTAGAAAGCTACTCCTTAATCAATGACAAAGCTCCTCTGACTCATGGGGAAGCAATTGCCATAGGAATGATCTGTGAAGCCTTTTTATCAGTGAGCAATAACACGCTGAGTCAGGAAGAACTGGAAGACATTACCAGGTATATTTTGAGTCTTTACCCTGCTTATGAGATCAAAAGCAAGAGCTTTACAGATCTTTTAGGCTTCATGCAAAGCGATAAAAAGAATGAACACGGACAAATTCTGTTCTCATTACTGAACAAAATCGGAGCCTGTGATTACAATTGTATCGTGACGGAGAAGGATATCCTGGAGAGTTTAAACTATTACAACAATCAGGTTAAATAGTACTGCCAAGGGATTTAGCACTAAATTTTAGCAATAAAATAAACAGCAGAAAACCCCTGCAAGTACCTAATGTTTTGTTGTACAGGGATTCACAGCTTTGGGACAATAAATAATTTTTTTTATTAAAGTATTGACAAATTAAATTTTGTTAGTACATTTGGCAAAACGAAAAACGAAAAAACAATCGAATGAAAAATGTTACTACATATTGGTTTGGCTACTTTTACTACTTTAGTAAGAGCCGGGACTGATATGCAACATAAATCATAAGATAAAAGTGTATATGAAAAGTCCCGGCCTAAAGCCGGGACTTTTTTTGTTTAATGCAAAAACCGAGACCTGCAGAAGTTCAAAAAACAAGCCTTCCGCAAGCTTCATGACCATAGAAACTCAATAGCTAAAATGAAACAGAAAAAAACAAGAGTAGCGATTCAAGGTATTAAAGCGTCATTTCACGAAGAAGCCGCTTTCAAATTCTTCGGAAAAGACATTGAAACCATAGAATGTAATTCCTTCAAACAGACTTGCGAGAGCCTGGAGAATAAGGAATCTGACTTTGTGATCATGGCTATTGAAAATTCTATTGCAGGCAGCCTTTTACCCAACTACACTTTGATTCGTGAATACAATTTCGCAGTTGTAGGAGAAGTTTATCTGCCTATCCAGTTGCACCTGATGGCTTTGCCAGGAGTGAAATTTGAGGACATTAAGTATGCCACCTCCCACCCTATTGCGATCCGCCAGTGCGTAGATTTTTTCGATGATTTCCCGCACATTCAGGTGATTGAAAGTAACGATACCGCAGCTTGTGCAAAACGCATTAAAGAAGAACAATTAACAGATACAGTGGCCATTGCAAACACGCTGGCTGCAGAATTATACGGATTAAATATCATCGAAAGAAGAATTGAGTCCAACAAAAAGAACTATACCCGTTTCCTTGTGCTTAGAAAAGATAAAACAGAAGAACTTCAGGACATCAATAAAGCCTCAATTTGTTTCCAGGTAGGAAACCATGTAGGTGCACTTTCCAAAGTGCTCAACATCTTCGCCGAACAGGAGGTGAATTTAACAAAGATCCAGAGTATGCCTGTTCTGGGAAAAAGAAACGAGTATTACTTCTACGTAGATATGGAATGGAATAACATGGAACAATACGATAAAGCCATCCGACAGACCTTAAAATACACGGTAAACTTCAACATTCTGGGAGAATACCAGAAAAACGATAAAGTATAAAAGATAAAACACCTTCATAAAACATACAAAAATTAAACCCCAAAAAAATGAAATTACAATTGAACATCCAGCCATTAAATACCTGGCTTAACACCAACAACGAGCCATTGATCATCTCAGGACCATGCAGTGCAGAAACTGAGGAACAACTATTAACTACTGCACATTTATTGGCTGCAACCGGAAAAGTATCGGTTCTGAGAGCTGGTATCTGGAAGCCACGTACCCGTCCGGGAGAGTTCGAAGGTATTGGCAGCATCGGATTAGAATGGTTGAAAAGAGCAAAAGCAGAAACAGGATTACCAACTGCTGTTGAGGTTGCAAATGCGAAACACGTTGAAGAAGCTTTAGCTGCTGGTGTAGATATCCTATGGATTGGTGCACGTTCGACTGTAAATCCGTTCACAGTTCAGGAAATTGCTGATGCTTTAAAAGGTGTTGACATTCCGGTATTGGTTAAAAACCCGGTAAACCCTGATCTTCAGTTATGGGTTGGTGCATTAGAGCGTATCAATGGTGCAGGAATCACCAAATTAGGAGCGATCCACCGTGGTTTCTCTTCATTCGAGAAAAGCTCTTTCCGTAATGAACCAATGTGGGAACTTGCCATTCAATTGAAAACTTTATGTCCTGATCTTCCGATCATCAATGATCCAAGTCATATCTGCGGTAACCGCGAACTGATTCCTTACATTTCTCAAAAAGCACTGGATTTAGACATGCAAGGTCTGATGATCGAATCACATGTTGATCCTTCAGTAGCCTGGACAGATGCAAAACAACAGGTAACGCCTGCTGCTTTAAGCGAATTGGTAGAGCGTTTAACGGTACGTGAACCAGAATCTCAAAACGAAGCTTTTGTAGATCAACTGGCTGATTTACGTAAGCAAATTGATAAAATTGATGATCAGTTGTTGCAAAAACTAGGTGAGCGTATGGCCATCGTAGGCAAAATTGGTGAGTTCAAACGCGATAACCAGGTAACGATTTTACAGGTAAACCGTTGGGATGCGATCATGAACAAAGGAATTTCCTTTGCTAAAGCTTTAAAATTAGACTTAAACTTTACGGAGAAATTCTTAGAATTGGTTCACGGTGAGTCTATCCGCAAACAAACAGAAATTATGAATGCAGGCAAAGCAGAAAAAGGCATTGCAGCAGAAACACATACAGAAGTTAAATCTTAATAATGAGTAAGCATGCACTTGTTTCTTTTACGGGAAACACAAAAATCCATACAGAGATCGCGCTTACGGGCTCTAAAAGCGAGTGCAACAGGGCATTAATCATTAGTGCTGCAAGCAAGGGGACAGTAAAAGTAGACAATATGTCTATCGCAGCGGACTCCGTTACGCTTGACCGCATTTTAAAACAGATTTCCAGCACAGCTCCACATCAGCAAACCGTTGATGTGGGCCCTGCCGGTACGGCCATGCGCTTCTTAACCGCTTACCTCCCTACCCTTCCGGGTAATTTTTTACTGACAGGAACGGAACGGATGAAACAACGTCCGATCGGGATCCTTGCTGAGGCTTTAAAAACAATCGGTGCAGAAATCAGCTATGCAGAAAAGGAGGGTTTTCCTCCATTGAGCATTACCGGTCCACTGCCTCAAAGCAAAGGGACGGTTAAAATCAAAGGCGACATCAGCAGTCAGTATATTTCTGCGTTATTGATGATCGCCCCTACATTGGAGCAAGGTTTAACCTTACAGATCGAAGGAGAATTAACCTCTCTTCCTTATGTAAATATGACCCTGAATATGCTGGAAGAAGCAGGAATCAGTCATAACTGGGATGGCAATAACATCAGCATCAAACCGCAGCCTTTCAAAGCAGCAACGCTGGTGGTAGAGCCCGACTGGAGTGCGGCATCTTACTGGTACAGCATCGCATGTTTAGCAAATGAAGCAGAAATTTCTTTACCCTATTTAAAGGAACAAAGTTTACAGGGAGACAGCAGAATCCGGTCTATCATGACTGCATTCGGTGTGCAAACTGCAACCACAGCTACAGGAATTACCTTAAGCTCCTCAACCACTGATTTTACTGATGCCATTTTAGATTTAAAAGATTGCCCGGATCTGGCACAGACCATTATCGTATGTGCTGCCGCTTTAAAGAAAAACCTTTCCTTTACCGGACTGGAAACTTTAAAGATTAAAGAAACCGACCGCATTAAAGCTTTACAAAATGAACTCGCCAAAATTGGTGTAACTTTAACTGAGGATAACCTCGTTTACACGTTAAATTGTGATGGGCTTCATTTCCCTGATCGTGTGACTTTTGGTACATATGAAGATCACCGCATGGCGATGGCATTTGCACCGCTTAGTCTCCTGATTAAAGAAGTGGTATTGGAGGAAATGGATGTAGTAGAGAAATCTTACCCTGACTTCTGGAAAGACCTGAGCAAAGCAGGATTTACAGTGGCAGCGATTTAAATTAACTTATAAAACTAACAAAAATGGCAGGTAATACATTCGGACAACTATTTCGCATCAGCACCTTTGGCGAATCCCACGGTGCAGCTATTGGTGTTATATTAGATGGTTGTCCGGCACAATTGCCAATTGACCTGGATTTTATCCAGTCTGAATTGGATAAACGCAGGCCAGGGCAGTCAAAAATCACTACTCAAAGGAAGGAAAGTGATACTGTTCAGATCCTTTCAGGAACTTTTGAAGGTAAAAGCACAGGTACTCCTATTGCCATGCTGATCCCTAATGAAGACCAAAGAAGTAAGGATTACAGTCATAATACAGATGTTTACCGTCCTTCGCATGCAGATTATACTTATGATGCAAAGTATGGCATCCGTGATCACCGTGGTGGTGGCCGTTCCTCTGCAAGAGAAACTGCTGCCCGCGTTGCTGCAGGGGCCATTGCCAAATTGCTGTTAAAGCACCATGGCATAGAAATTTTCGCCCATGTTTCTGCCGTAGGAAAAATCAACGCACCTAACCTGGAATCGTCCTTAACTGTAGATCAGTTATTGGAGATCAGGGAAGAGAATATTGTCCGCTGTGCAGATCCTGCAACGGCAAGAGAGATGATTGAATGTATTGATGGCATCAGAAAAGACGGAGATACTATTGGTGGTAAGGTCAGCTGTATCATCAGAAACTGTCCTGTAGGCCTTGGTGAACCCGTATTTGATAAATTACATGCAGATTTAGGTAAGGCCATGCTCAGCATCAATGCCGTTCATGGTTTTGAATACGGATCCGGTTTTAGCGGAAGCGAAATGAGAGGTTCTGAACATAACGACATCTTTATTCCGGGAGATGATGCCCCTAAAACCTTAACGAATTTCTCCGGAGGAATCCAGGGAGGTATCTCTAATGGGATGGAAATCAATTTTACTGTTGCATTTAAGCCTGTAGCAACGATCATGCACAACCAACAAACGATCAATGCAGCCGGTGAGGCCGCAGAGATTAAAGGGAAGGGCCGTCATGATCCATGTGTGGTGCCGCGTGCGGTAGTTATCGTGGAAGCCATGGCTGCTTTGGTACTGGCTGACCAGTTGCTTAGAAATAAGAGCAGCAAGTTGGATTAGCAGAGATCTTAATTGTATAAAAAAAGGTGTTCCATTTATGGAACACCTTTTTTTATGTGGTATGTTTTTGATTAAAATATAGCAGGGTATTTAACTGCATTGTGATCGTGCATCATTTGATATACCGCTTCTACCACATCATCTACGGATGGTTTGCTGAAATAATCACCATCAGAACCATAAGGAGGACGGTGTGCTTTAGCCGTCAGTGTTTTCGGCTGTCCATCAAGGTGATAATATCCTTTTTGTTCTTCTAAAATCTGTTGCAGAATAAATGCGGCTCCACCACCGGGAACATCTTCATCAACCACTAATAATTTATTGGTTTTACTTAAAGATTTAGCGCAAAGCTGGTCTGTATCAAAAGGCAACAGGGTTTGTGGATCGACAATCTCTACAGAGATCCCGAACTGAGCCAGTTCTTCAGCCGCTTCTTCTACGATCCTGAGTGTAGATCCATAAGATACGATCGTGAGGTCGGATCCTTCTTTAACCACTTCAGCTTTACCCAATGGAACGGTATAATCGCCCACATTTTCCGGAAGTTTTTCTTTTAATCTGTATCCGTTCAGACATTCAATTACCAGGGCAGGTTCATCAGATCTGAACAGCGTATTATACATTCCCGCAGCCTGGGTCATGTTGCGGGGCACACAGATGTGTAATCCACGTAAAGATCCAAGAATCATTCCTATTGGTGATCCTGAATGCCATACACCTTCTAACCTATGTCCACGGGTCCTGATGATAACAGGTGCTTTTTGTCCGGCTTTGGTGCGGTAAGATAAACTCGCAAGATCATCACTCAGTACGTTTAACGCAAACAAAAGATAATCCAGGTACTGGATTTCTGCGATAGGTTTTAAACCGCGTAATGCCAATCCGATTCCCTGACCAACAATGGTCATTTCCCGGATTCCGGTATCCGTGATTCTAAGGTCACCATATTTGGCTTGTAATCCGGCAAATCCCTGATTTACATCACCAATAGCACCAAGATCTTCACCGAAAGCCACCAGGCGCGGATCGCGTCCGAAGTTCGCATCAAAGCAGGCATTCAGCAATTCACGTCCATCCACCATTTTACTGGTTTCTGTATATTCCGCGGCAATCATATCTACTAAAAACGGGCTTTCTTTACCGTCTGTAAATAGTTTTGAAGAGTAACGCTCCTCATTCATTCCACTCTGAGCGGTGTACCATTCCAACAGTTCATTTCTTTCTGCTGAAGGATGTTGCAGGCTTAGTCGCAATGCTTTTCTTGCAGAAGAGATTACTTCTTTACGTTGTGCATCCGGAGTATTTGCCAGTTGAGTCGTAATTTTTGTCAGAGCAGGGTTTCCTTTTGCAAGGGTATTGATCAATTCAATGACCTGATCTTTTTCTGTTTTTATATCAGCAAGAAACTCATTCCACGCTTCTTTCTGTGTTTCACGAACAAACTTCTTTGCCGTATCTTCCAGGGTAGCAAGCTCCTCTTCAGGGATAATGGCGGATTCAATCATCCATTTGCGCATCTGAGCGATACAATCGTATTCTTTCTCCCAGTCTAAGCGGTCTTTATCTTTATAACGTTCGTGTGAACCGGAAGTAGAATGACCTTGTGGTTGTGTCACTTCAGTTACATGGATCATTACCGGAACATGTTCTTCCCTGCAGACATCAATTGCCCGCTGATAGGTTTCACATAGCGCAGGGTAATCCCAGCCTCTTACCTTATAAATTTCATATCCGGCCGCATTTTCATCTCTCTGGAAGCCTTTCAGAATTTCTGAAATGTCTTCTTTAGTGGTCTGATATTTCGCAGGAACGGAAATTCCATAGGCATCATCCCAAATGGAAATGGCCATAGGGATTTGTAATACCCCTGCGGCATTGATGGCTTCAAAGAACACCCCTTCTGAGGTAGAAGCATTACCAATTGTTCCGAAAGCTACTTCGTTTCCTTTTACGGAGAAGTTTTTCAGGTATTCCAGTTCCGGGTTTTGTCTGAATAATTTGGAAGCGTAGGCCAATCCGACTAACCTGGCCATTTGTCCACCTGTAGGTGCAATATCGGATGAAGAGTTTTTCATCTCGGTAAGGTCTTTCCAGCTACCGTCTTCATTAATAGAGCGGGTGGAAAAATGACAATTCATTTGTCTCCCTGCAGATGCAGGTTCAGCTTCAACGCTGGGGTTGGCATATAGTTGGGCAAAAAATTCTTTGATGGTGCAAATGCCTGTAGCAAATGCAAATGTCTGATCTCTGTAATATCCCGAGCGCCAATCACCATTCTTAAAAGCTTTGGCCATGGCGATCTGAGGAACCTCCTTACCATCACCAAAAATACCAAACTTAGCCTTACCTGTTAAAACCTCCTTACGACCTAATAAACTGGCTTGTCTACTCTCGAAAGCTATTTTATAATCGTTTACCACAATGGTTTTGAAGTCCTCAAAACTTAACTCTGAAGCGTCAATGGGATTAGTAGTAGGTTTTATATCCGGCATCATAAGCAATATTAGTTAGGCGACAAAGATACATAAAATCTAAAGTATGACTTATGGCTGTCCTGTAATTTATATATTGGAATACTTTTTGATTTATGAATCAAAAGATTAAATTTGTTTTAAAACACCATAATCATGAAAAAGTTATTACTATTATTTACATTAATTTTAGGAGTAAGTGTTGCAACTAACGCTCAAACAAAACCTGCAGAGTTCAAATTTGATAAAGAGCTTCACGATTTTGGTAAAATCCCATTGAACAAAGCTGCAACGGTTGAATTTAAGTTCACCAATGTTGGAGATCAACCATTAATTCTTACTAAAGTAGAAACTACTTGCGGATGTACTGTACCTGAATACACACAAACTCCCGTTAAAAAGGGAGAATCAGGTGTGATCAAAGTTACTTACAACCCTACTGGTGCTGCCATGCCATTCAGCAAAAGCATTACCATTACTTCCAATGCAAAAACAACGACTAAAGTGTTGTACATTAAAGGAGAAACTGTAGCTGCAAACAGCAAGTAACATTTTTAAAGATATTTTTTATTAAAACCTCGTTAATCAACGAGGTTTTTTATTTTTGTGCCATGCCTAACATTTCAGAAAAAGGGTTACAAATGCCCGCCTCGCCGATTAGAAAACTTACCCCTTATGCCGATCAGGCAAAAAAGGAGGGTAAAAAGGTTTATCACTTGAATATTGGTCAACCCGATATTGCTACCCCAGAGGGCATGTTAAATGCCATTAAAAACATTGATTTTAATGTTTGGGCATATACCCCGTCTGAAGGTACTTTATCTTACCGCAGCAAATTAGCCGAATACTACAACAAACTGGGTTATAACATCACCCCTGAAGATATATTAGTGACTGTTGGTGGCTCTGAAGCGATCACCATCGCCATGCAAACCTGTGTAAATGAAGGTGATGAGATCATCATTCCTGAGCCTTTCTATGCAAACTACAATGGCTTTGCCTGCATGAGTAATGTAGTGGTAAAACCCATCTTATCTTTCATTGAGAATGGTTTTGCGCTCCCTCCTATCGCAGAGTTTGAAAAACTGATCACAGAACGTACTAAAGCCATCATCATTTGTAATCCAAATAACCCTACCGGTTATTTATATTCAAAAGAGGAACTGGAAGCATTGAAGGAATTGTGTCTGAAATATGATTTATTCTTATTCTCTGATGAGGCTTACCGCGAATTCTGTTATGACGGAAAAGCATTCATCTCTCCAATGCATCTGGATGGAATTGATGAGAATGTGGTCATCATGGATACCGTTTCTAAAAGATACAGTGCCTGTGGTGCAAGATTGGGATGTCTGATCACCAAGAATAAAGAAGTAATTAAATCAGGATTAAAGTTTGCACAGGCAAGACTGAGCCCTGGTATGGTAGAACAAATTGCCGGTACCGCAGCTGTAGATACTCCGGACAGCTATTTTGAAGCTGTAAATAAGGAATATACCTTACGCAGAGATACGATCGTTAAAAGGTTAAACGCAATTGAGGGTGTGTTCTGTCCAAATCCGGGTGGCGCATTTTATGTAGTGGCTAAACTTCCGATTGATGATGCTGATGTATTTTGTCAGTGGATGCTGGAAAGCTTTGACCATGAGGGACAAACGGTAATGATGGCTCCTGCTACAGGATTCTATTCTACCCCTGGTTCAGGAAAAAATGAAGTAAGAATGGCTTATGTATTGAATACTGAAGACCTGAATAAGTCGATGGATTGTCTGGAAATCGCATTAAATCAATATCCAGGTAGGACAATCGCATAATTTTTTGTAAGTTTGTAATCCTAACAAAATGGGGCCGTTTTGGATTTGACAGGGTGGCGCTATGTATGTTAGCATGCAGTGCGTTGTACGGAGAGCACTTTAAAGAGAACGTTCACACTATAATTGGCGAAAATAACTACGCCTTAGCTGCCTAATTTAGAATTAGCTTAGCTTTTGTCCCTCTGACTGCTGCATTGTTAGGTTAGAATCCGGGGCATCGAAATAACAAAGCTGGCCGCTGTAGGGTATGATACAGTAGCGAGATAAAGTACCTAAGGAAAAAGGCAAGGTAGGTTTCCGGCCCGTCTGCTCCCGACAATTGAATGGAAAACAAGCATGTAGAAGGCATAACTTATCACACAACTGGACAAGGGTTCGAACCCCTTCGGCTCCACAAGATTACAAACGAAACGGCTAAGATGAAAATCTTAGCCGTTTTCTCTTTTAAGCGGTGTCACTAATAAAATTAGTATTTTTAATATCAAATCGAACCGCTGTTTGTTGACACCATGTGAACACCAACTGGCAAAATCTGTTGACACCATAAACATTACTCTAAATTAGATCTGAGGATACCAATCTCAAAGTTTAATACGACGATATTGTAGTTTCCTTCTAATAGATCCATAGTAGTACTTATTTGCTATATACGTTCCTAATAGTTATGTTTATCTTTGTTATTATTGAACAATACAAATGCAAACAATCTATTTACAATTGACTATAAAGGAGGAAAGTTTGTGACCTCAATCCAACAAATACATTGGGTGTTACCAGGCAAACAGGTCAGGATGATACCAACAAACTCCAAATGCTTTGTAAAAAAGACTTCTATGCCGTCGGTAAACCCCAAAACCTCACACGGTAAAAATCCGATTAGTGCTCCTGATTGATGGCAAGGAGAAGAAAATAAGATTTCAATTTTAAGATGGCACCAGCAACAAAGAACAAACAACTCAATAATCATGAAAAAACAACTATTAACGCTCTTGGCGGTTACATCGGTACTCTTTTACTCTTGCTCTAAGGAAGACAAAGCCAAAAAATCTATCAAGGAATATTTATCAAAAACAATGCATGATTTCAAAAGTTACGAGCCAGTTGAGTATGGAACTTTGGATTCATCCTATAGTGACTATAAATCTTCGGACATATATAAGAAAAAAAACTTAACAGCCGTAAAATTGATGGATAGTGTCGAAAAATTAGAAAAAAAGATTGAGCAGATTGAAAATAAAAATCAACTATCAAAAATAAAATATTACGATTGGTATGAAGGTAGTAAATTTGACAATGCTGAACGGGAGGAGATGCTATCAATTCTAAAAGTTAACAAAGAAATGCTGCTATCTGTAAAACAGATATACAAAACAATGAGTGCTGATAGCGCTGCATTTAAACCTGAATTTAACGGATACAAAATGAGTCATACATTCCGCGGCAAAAATATAACTGGCGCGACCATCATCAATACAGAAGTTTTTCATATGAATAAAGCGATGGACAAGGTAACAGACACATTTAAGGAAAAATAACAATGTCTAAACCAGTAACAAATAAGCCTACCCAAGTCGCATGAGCATTTGCGACCAAAATTTAAATTATCAAATAGTTCGGAAACAGTTATTGTAGGCCGACTGGATGCCAAAGGTACTGGTGCTTTTTATGATAGGTATGGTTCAAAAGTATCCTAGATATATCGTAACCTCTAGTGTTCGACAATTGGGCTGAGAAAACACTCAAAATTTCTAATTTCTGTTAATTTTAGCCCTAGATTTGCAAAAAATTTAAAATATTGGATTTATTAAAGGTTCATAAAATGGGAATCAACAAAAATTAAAAAACACAATAACTGCCTAATAAGCCATTAACCATCTAATTTAAGGCTTTCAAAGAATGTTATATAAAGCAGAAAATTTTAAAGAATACTCTTATGATAGAACCAGCAACTTAGAAAAAAACAACTCAATAATCATGAAAAAACAATTACTAGCGCTTTTTACCTTAACAATCCTCCTATCCTCAACTATTGTTGCATTTGGTCAAAATGAAACAGGAACCGCACCAGCTGCAGGTAGTCTAAAGTATTTAGATTATAAGAACGGTTTCAAAGAAATAAGACTGGGGGCAGATATTTCTACAATCTCAACTAAGGTCAAACTTGTCGACAAGGAGAATCAATATTATGATTACATGGATAATTCCGGATTGAAAATAGGGTCAGCTAACGTTAAATCTATAACCCTAATAGCATTCAATGGAAAGATAAAAGATATTTTTATTTTTCTTGAAAAAGAAACTGGTACCGCTGTTAACCGTATTTTAAGAGAAGCTTACGGAATGTACTCCGAAAAACCCAATAGATTTATGGATAAATATTACTGGAAAGGATCTAAAGTAAGGCTTATATACAATTTTGCATCTGAGCATAAAGAGCCAACTGTGTGGTTTGCTGACGTTGAGCTCTCTGATAAACACGAGAAAGCTATTAAAGAAACCGAAAAAAAAGCAATAAACGATCTGTAAACACAAAATAAATCAAACTATTGGGAAGCAAATAAACCTACTGGCTTTATTGAGTGATGGCCAGGTGAAGAAATACGATTTCAAATTCACAATGGTACCAGCAACTAAGAAAAATAAGTAATAACTATAAAACTCTCAAATACAATGAAAAAACATCTAATAACACTCTTAATTGTTGCTGTATCAACAATTGCATTTTCTCAAACCACACCGATAACCGGAGTTTATGGAATACCGTTTGGCTCATCTCAGGAAACAATCATTTCTAATATGAAGGCAAAGGGTTATACTAGAGACTTAACGGAAAAAGAAAACCTGACATTTAAAAAGGTTAAATTTGGTGCGTTTAATAATTGTCACCTGGTATTTTATATGTTTAAAAACAAATTATTCCAGGGTCTAATTTTAATGATCCCAGATTTAGACGCAAAAATAATTGACAGGTATGAAGATGTTGTAGAAGAATTATCTAGAAAATACGGAGAAGGCGAACCTTTTACAAAATTCAAATATCCATACGAAAAAGGCGATGGTCACGAACTTACCGCGATAAAATTAGGTAAAGCTGAATACAAAACATTTTGGGCAAAGGATGAAATCGGCATTATAACTGCATATATTTCTTCAAATTTAGTGGTTGGTGTAAAATACCAAGACAAAAATTTAATTAAAGAAGCTGTTGCTGAGCAAAACAAGAGTAACACTAGCGAATATTAATTAACAGGATTATAAACACTTTCGCTATAATTTAGGATTCAATCAATATAAGACTAAACACAAGGAATTCAATTGGCACCTAGATGACATACAGGCAATATTTAATGTAGTAAGAATAATAAACGAACTATAATCTATTTCCATGAAAAAACACATATTAACATTTCTAGTTTGTATCACAGCACTCGCTAGCTGTAAAAAGAACAATAAACCCGAAGAACAAACCCCTTCACTCAATGTAACAACCTATATCTTGGACAACAAAGCGCAATCAGCTATTGAACCCTGGAATGAAGCAAAGCCGTAAACTCATGGATAGTGTAAAGTGTGATAATTGCAACTCTTATAAAATTACTGTTTTCGATCTGAAGTATAAGCTTACCTATGGAATACTTCTTATTGTGTCAGGATACGGTTTAAGTCTTTTGTTTAATTCAGGTGGAATAGGTGTTCTATTCGGTATTATTGGTTACTCATTAATGTTCATTAGCCTTGGATACTTCTATATGGCTATAACCCACAAGAACACTAAATACAAATGCAAAAATTGCAATAAAGAATGGAGGGTATGAAAGCAGAAAGCTACACCGAGAATTTCATGCTTTTAAGACCGGATCCTAGAAAACCAAAACTGAACAATCAACTGACAATATGATAAAAAAGGAAGATATTAAAGCCTTTCTAATGACAAATAAGCGGGTTAATGGGGAGAAAAAAGAATCATCCAATGATTCGAATCCCCTCCCCTCCACAAGCTTACAAACGAAACGGCTAAGATTTTCATCTTAGCCGTTTTTATCTGCAGGTAGTTTACTAAAATGCCCTTTTAAATTAATCCTCTTTAACTGCCTGATCTTCCTTAGTAACTTTCACTTCCACCTTGGTTGCCCCCGCCCTTGCAGCTGAAACAGCTTTACCTATTTCGGTTAGTCCCTTTGATTCATATATTTTCATCGCAGTTACCACATCGATAGCCTGCCTGGTCTGTTCTTCCGGAATTGGAACAAAAGAAAGGAAGTTTAAAGTTACTCCTTTTGTTTTAAGGAGGCTATTCACATTTTTAAGAAGGTCAGCTTCAAACTCATTTTGATTAAAATCAACGATATCTTCGGTTAACAACAGGTCCCTTGCAATCTCCTTAATCCTTTTGTCAATAACAGAGTTTTCTGCTGTTTCATAAGCTTTTGAACTGTTAACCTCGCTATCACTATCACTATTCATTTTCCCCAGGTATTTAGCTTCTCCGATGTAAAGTTTTGCATCTGTGATGGAGTAATCATATGTGACTTCGATTTTAGCCATTACACGGTTCTTAAATGCGCTTTTGAAGACACTTTCTCCCTGCATTGGATAATCCGGAACAGTGATTTTATAGGAGCACATACCCACGCCCTTAGGCACAGTTTCACCGGCTTTGATGAGTTCCCAGCTCACCCCGCAATTACTGGTATACAAAGTTTGAACATTCGACTGAGCACGATCACATGAAGAAAGGAACAAAGCCGTTAGGCCGATACAGAGTGTTGTAAATAGATTTTTCATTCTTAATTTTTTTGATGTAAATTATTAATTTAATGGACAAAATGATCACCGCAACTGGAATTATTGCGCCTATGGTCGCTAAAAATAGACCAGCATGGCTGTAATACCGGCCAACAATGTAAATCTGATACCAGAAGTTGATCAGGCAGACCGCAATTAGGGCGATCAGGATGCAAAAAATTGTTTTCATGGTTTTATTTTGAGTTTATCGAACAATTGAACAAGCCAGGTAGATGATTATCCCTAAGATTGATAGGCTGACGACGATCGAAAATATCAACTTTTTCATAGTTTCTGACTCTCCTTTAACGCTTTTAATTTGTGTACTATCTTGCTCCTATAGTTCTTGCCATGGCTATTTATTTTAAAATCTCACCTCAATAGTTGTTTATTACTTTTCAATTAAATAGTTTACACAAAAATCATCCCTATGTCGTTACTTCAGACCTAAATAGGGCCAAATATTCCGTGAGTTAGTTGCTTGGAAAGTACTTCTTAATGTATTAAATTCTAATAGTTTCTTTTTGTAATTTCTGAATTATTGACAATTAATACTTGAATTTTATTATTGTAATAATTTTCTTTTTACTGCTTTATAATGAAATTATTTAAATTTTAATTATGATAGATTTAGACAATTTTAACCTAAACAAATTCGAAGTAAACGAAGGTGGTTTGTTAGCAGCAAGTCTTGAAATGACCATTTTTCAGCGTGCTGCCATTCAAGTTATTTTAAGAAATCAAGCTGAAATGGCCCACAAACTTGACCCAACTATAGATGAAGAGATATACTTCAAATCTTTAATGGATGAGACTATAAATGGTCATGATCAACTTAAGGCAATGATTTATTCCAAAATAATTTAAATCAGATTTAAAGTGTTTATGATGACGGATGGAAAGAACCAATTCTAACCGTCATTATACTGGTTACTTTTCGTCTTAATCCTATTGATATCCCCTACCTTTAATTGGAAACAGATCATATTCATGTTCACAAACGAGAAGACCATCTTCATTATAGTTCTTTTATAATAAAAAAAGCACCTCTTACATTGGACTTTTTATCCTGAACCCGGTAGAGACCAAATATTGATCTTTCAATGATATCAACATATCAATCGCATTAATAATACCTTTTCAGCCAATAAAACATAGAAAAACCAATCATCACAAGTATTCCCGCTCCAAGTAGGTAAGGCCAGACCGCAACAGGGCTTTTCTGTACTATCGCGCTGGATTGCTCTGATTTTGAAATTCTCCCCGAAGATTCCGACTGCCTGATCTTTCTGACCTTATCATTCTTTACAATCGTTTCTTTATCAAATTTAACCGGGAGAGAACGGGCGTTCAATGTAGCGGTAGCAGAAAGAATACCCGTTTCAGGCTGAAGCCTCAGCTTCACATCAACAAAATCACTCTTAATGATATGGAGGCCATTAAAGAGACTATCCAATATAAAAGGAGTCTCTTGTTCTATGATTTGAGCAGGGACCATTATCAATGTATCAGATTTTTCCCGGATAGTGATGATGGACTGATCACTACTCCAATCCTTAAGCGTACGCTTCTCCGTGGACCTGATCTCTCCTTTACTGTATTCGGTTGATTTATACACCTTCCGAAACATACCACAGCCGGACAACAAAACAATTGCCAGCAGCAATTGAAAGCGCTTCGAATATCTGTTTTTCATAGTAGTTTTTTTAAAGTCATTCTGACCTGTTTAAGAAAGAAACTGGTTGCAGTTCAAAAGATCTGCAACCAGTTTCGCTAGCTATTGGGCACCCACTCCTGGTAAGAGCGATACAAAATTTACGGTATCTGCCACCGCTTCCTGCTGCGTAGGAAAGTAATAATTGTTCTCCTCACGGGTGATCGGGGAGCCTCCCATGTTAATCATGTTTCCAATCGGATGCCAAACCGTATCCTGCTTATACATCTGGAAACCAAGATTATTGTAATACTCAAGTGTCCCTCCAGTAAAGTAAAGATCAAGCAATACCCCATCCCAGTCGTGGGAGGTATTCATGAGGCCGGCTGTGTTATTATAAACCTTTCCATTTGTCGGCTTAATCCTTGACGGATACT
The DNA here is from genome assembly GCF_900129215.1 of Pedobacter caeni. Taxonomy (GTDB): domain Bacteria; phylum Bacteroidota; class Bacteroidia; order Sphingobacteriales; family Sphingobacteriaceae; genus Pedobacter; species Pedobacter caeni. The sequence goes on from NZ_FQUQ01000004.1 coordinate 426,410, forward strand.
GAGCCATATAACCCTGCATCTGAGGACTGAACTGCAACTCAAAGGCACCATACTTCCAGCTATTCCAAACCACATTATTATAAATCTGCACATCTTTAACGTCATTGCCGTAAGACACTCCCCAGGCACGAATCGCATTTCCCTGATGGTTTGTGATTTTATTATCATGGAAAGAGCCGTTCCCCATCATCTGAAAAATACCGTTATGATATCCGTTTGGCGCATTTGGATCAGGAAATGACCTGTTAATGTTGTCAATAAGATTATGTGCAACTTCATAATTTTCAGCTTGCCCCATCCAGACTACATTTCCAATTCCCGGGCAATCTTTGATTACACAATTAAGAAACTTAAAATTCTTCATTAAGTTCTGGATTCCCTCATCAGCAAATGCACCGTAACAGTTGAATCCTGTACTCGTATTCTCGAAACGAAGTCTTTCCATTTTCCAATTCATGGAAGCAGTGCTGTCTGTACCATCATAAACCAGCCTGTTATGATAGGAAATTGTATAATCACCTACATTTTTAAAGCTCATATCGTGGAAATAAACATAATTACTGTGATTCTGAACTGAGATTGCCCGATAAGGCTGGTTAGTCACAGAAATACCCCAGAATTCCAGGTGATCGGCCTGACCGATATCAACAGAACCACCAGGCAAGTTCACCCCTGTTCCATCAATTTTAACATTTGTTGCTTTTGGGATGGAGATGTAAGAATAATTTCCTGGTACAATTTTAATATTAATGTCTACCAATGGATCCAGAATCAGCTGTCCGGAACCGGTGCCGACACTAACGAAGACTGGGTCTACCGGAGGTGCTACTGCCGTTGCATAAGCTTTCAAAAAGTCGGTGCTGGATATGGAGGGGTAAGCAATCTTACCATCCGAATAGGTAATTTTATCTGATGATGTGGTATAGGTAATCACCTGACCGTCGATAATAATAGAGCCAGACTGCTCTGCAATTGTTTGTTGATTGTTCATGTTTTTGTTTTTATGTATTAATTTGTTTAAGAATTTCAGGTCATAGCGATCCCCTTAGCCCCGAAATAAAGGGCTATTCAGCTGTTTGTCCGTCTCGTTTTATATTAGTTCAACTGATACTCTTTCACCAACATTTCCAGCTCCCTGACCTTCACATTAATGCTGTCAAGTTTTAAGTGAATAGGTTCGATATATGTCGCTTTAAAGATTTTTTGCGTTCCCTGTTTGCTCGAGGAAGCCCCGGATACCATCAGCATAAATACAGTGATCATAAATAGCGTTCTCATTTCCTTTTATTTTTGTTAAAGTATTGTTTAACGGATTCAACTGTTCCGTTTAAATTGATCAGAGAGGTATCTAATCTTTTGCTGTTGCTGTCTTGTTGTTCCTTATACGGAGCCAGTTGCCTTGGAAGCTCCCGTTCTACACCTTTTGCCACTGCAACGTTTATCTTTTCATTCAGCATGGTAATGTCCTGAATCCTCAACCTGTTCATTTCATTGATCACATTGTATTGCCAGAAGTTCAGTCCGACAGAAAGGAGTAGCATTGTTGCAAAAGGATTCTGCTGGACTGCAAAAAACAGTCGGTCAAACATCCTTTCGAACCAGGCGGCCTTACGATCAATCATATCTTGTTTTGTTTCTATCTCCTCTTCCATTATCTTCCAATTTCAAAATGCATCCAATCATAATTTTTCTCTCTTCCCAATGAGATAAATCCTTGTTTATAGAAAATATCAATCATTGGTTTATATTCCGGCCGGGCAAAACGTGCAGTTCTGGAGCTTTCTTTTAGCAAATTCCGGTCAGGGTCAAGATCTATCGCAGTTCCCCAGGAATGCCGGGAAAGAGTGGTCTTACTTCCTCTCATTAATCTGTAGTTGAAACATCCGCCATACAGGTCGATACCCAGGTCGACAATTCTTTGGTAACCATAGTACTGAAGAATATCTTCGAAAACGGCCAGCAAGGAATCTGCAATTAATTCATGACATTGTATTTGCGTAACTACGCTGTTCTTTTCCCAGGCAACCCTCATTTTATAAGGAAGTTTTATCGTTTTCAGATAGCCCTTACCTGTTGGATTCGGGATGCCATATTTCTCATTCAGCTGCTCGGTAGTTATCATATTCGTATCGTCTTATTGTGCTATACAAATTTACAAAAACCACCTATCAAGCTCAATTTTAAGGTTTTACAACTCACACTTTATAAAGAGAAAGCCAGATCATTGCTGGTTTTCTCTTTATCTGAAGCGTAGATTACCCTACAAGTCCGATCAACACCTCCAGCTCGTTAGTGGTTAGCGTTGGGTTCTCATTGAACAGTTCCTGCAAGTGGTTTTCGGTAAACAGTTTTGCTTCTTTTTCGGTTACATCCGTTGCATCTTCAGAGAGCTTTTTAAGTGCCTGATTAACGTTGTTTACATCATTAATGCTTCTTGCTCCGGAAATGGAACCATCTGCATTGGGTGTTAGTCCACTTTCCGTATAAATTGCTTCCTGAAGCTCATGAAACTGTTTCACGGCAACAGAAAGTCTGGCTTTTAACTTGATCACCGGAAAGAGCAGTTCTGAACCCAGTGATTTGATGGTACATTTTCCAAGAATGGAAGAAATGGCGTTTGCTTTGCTGTAGCTGATGGTTAAATTGTTGCTCATGATTAGATAGTTGTGTTTAAAATGGTGGTCATTTCGGTTAATACGGTAGTAGCAATTTCTGCATCGTGATTCATGCCTTGAAATTGAATAGACTGGCTATTGCTTGTCATACTGGCATTGATGTTTACATTTTCTCCGTCAACAGTTTTATTGCCATACATGTTAACCGATTTCGGGGTAGTTTCTCCCTCTTCAACATTGTAAGAGAATGTCAGGGCAAATCCTGATAATGTAGCCTCGTCTACCTTGGACGTGATCGTACTTTTGTTTGTTCTTGTCATATTATTTATTTTTCTATAATGAAGTCCTGACCACAATACATATGGCTATCAGACTATTGATTGATACTACTTTTTACATTGTTTTATATTGCACATTGGAAGCCCTGCATTACTTTAACACCATCTGCGATAAACCAGGTTGACCCGCCACTGTCTGCATACCAGCCTACCGGTATAATATTCTCCTTTGATGCATCTGTAAACAAAATTTCCTTTTTTGTCGTTAGCACTCTGTAGGGGGTGATTTGGTTTGTATTATTAGCCACGCTATTACATGCATCCTGATTGCTACTTCCAAACCAGTATGACAAAGACCATCCTTCAGTCAACAGAGACTCATAAGCCGGATCCGTAGGTGGCCATTGATTCGCAAAAGGCCCGCTTTGCTGTATGCTTCCCATAGATACAATCTCATTTCTGTCTCTTTCCGCAACATATTGAACATCGTACCAGCTGGCCCCGTCGCTATAATAAACCGCCCCGGCATCAACTCCATCATTTAAAATTTCGGGATCATTACTGAATAATCTTGCATACATACCAAAGGATCCCCGATCAGTTGTGTATGTTGCATTGTTTACACCGTAATTGGCTGCAGCCTGAGAAGCAAAGTCTCCCCTGGACAAAACTATTTTTCTGACACGTACTAAGAAATAGGTTTCAGGTCCATTGTAGACACCTTCCTCATTAGTAATTACTCCTCTGATCCGTACTTCCCGTCCCGCCTCCATAAATTCAGTAGTTGTAAAATTAAAATCACCTTCTGAATTTTTGGCCAATGAACTGATTGGAAAACCTTGCGACCATACTCCATTGCCTATTTTGTATTGCCATGATAGCTGTGAATTACTAAAATATGACGACCTGAAGAAAATATCTCCGGTAACCTGTTGAATTCTAAAATTAGTGATATAAGGCTCCTTTGTCCACCCTAAAGTATTTAACCCCGAATCATTGAATGTCCTTTTAGACTGACCTAAAGTAGATCCGTAAACATCAACGATTCTATTCGTTCTGTGCATTTTTTCGTTCTGACCTCCAACAATACATGTTCCCCAGAAACCATGGTACATTGTTCCGCCATAGTTTGCTGTAAAGGCAATCACATCATCCAGATAAAACAATGATTTTATCTGGGCCAGACTCCACTGAGCTTTGGCCGGATTGATCTTCATTTCTACATGATTACTTCCCCGAAACCTTGCTTCTACCTGAAAGTAATTATTAATCTCTGCTCCCATATTTATATTGTTATTCCTGATAAATTACCGATCCATATTGCGGCTTCTCCTGGAGCCAATGTTGGTGCAACTGTAGGTATTTTCAACGCCGCCGTTGCTTTCAATACCGGAGAGGTAACCGAAGCTGTTGACGAGAAATCACCCCATTGGCTAAATGAAAACTTCCGCACGTTCCGATCTCCAAAATGCATCCCTATATAATCGATGCCACCTTCATTTTGATAATAGGCAAGACCGTGCTCTGGCGCATTTCCAAGTCTCCATATATTGTTATGCCCCTGGTTATAGGCACCATTCTCATACCCACCATTTGTTCCTGTCCCTGAGATCATTTTATTACGTGTCCAGATTCCTTCACCGATAGCTGATGCAGTCTGCCCAGCAATAACAAATAAGGCTTGATGTGACAGGCCAGATATGGATTGACCTCCTGCATTTGAATGTGTCCAGGCGATACCATACATATTTGCCAAAGAACTGCCATCTTTAGCCGGCTGATAAATTCCGCCCATGCTAAAAACAGCCTGATATTTTGTTGCATCATATACGCCAACCAGACCAGCACCAATGTTATTAACCTGATATCCTTCACTGGTAAGCATGAAATTATCACAATAAAACACCTTACCTCCATAGGTCCTTACATAAGAGGAATCAGCCATATAGATACCACCCCCATAATCCTGGCTATACCAACCTGTAGCCCCCAGACTTCTGAACCAGTTTGTTGCATTTACTGAACCTGAAACGCCACTGTCATGTCCAAATACACCTCTTGTACCCGCAACTAAACCGCCAGCTACGACCGCACCTGTAACGTTCGCATTTGAACTCGGATCCATTCTTAATGACCAGCTACCTGCCGAATTCAGTAATCCAAAATTATTTGAGCCATCACCATGTATCGCCCCACGCACATTATTTTGGCCACTACCGGAAAACTCCAAATAAGCCCCTTCGGCAGTATCCGAATAAATCCTCCATTGAGAAGAACTCAAAGCATATATACCATTAAGGTATGTTGAATTGTAAAGTCCGGACTGACCAGCTGCATAAAACCAATTACCCGATTTTACCGATCCTTGAGCTGTGATATTCCCTTCAGTGATTACATGACTGTTAAACCAGGCTTGTCCGGTGGAGAGGCTTATTCTTGATTTCACAACCGAATTTTCCGCAAAATTAATCGTATGGCCAAATGAAGAGCGTTTCTCATATTCGTAACCCAATCCATAGTAGTTGTCAAGCCCGATCCAATTTCGTCCAATAGTCCATAATATCTGATCTCCTGTATTGTTCATTTCGTAGTTACCTACTGCATTTACATATCCCTGAGCCTTAAAAAACGTGTTTGTTTGAATACTTCCGGTTACAGCAAGATCACTGGCTATATCCGTTCTGCCATCAACAGATAGTCTACCGTTTTGCACATAAAACCCTTTATTCCCATAAGTTCTGATCCAATCGTTATCATTCATCATTATTCCACCACCATGAACTTCGTGATACCAGCCTCTTCCAGAAGTTAAAGACCTGAACCACGAACCAGAATAATTTTCACCTAAAGTTTTCGAGTTACCTAAAACATCTAAATTACCTCTAACCTGGGCGTAATTATTAGCTGTTAAATCTCCAAAAACTGTTATATTCTTAGCTCTAAAACTCTCGTAATCAGTACCAGGGTTATTCCTTATTTCTATAACACCGTCGCTCCCCAAAGCTATTTGGGCAGCAACCCTACCTCCCCAATGAAATGATAAATTTGGACTATATGTACTTTCAAAAGGCCTGAAAACTTCTAAATTCGCCGTATTATAGGATGTCCCTGCCCCTCCTGCAAACTGAACCTTGTCAATATTCCATCCGTTCCATAATATCGGCCTCCAAACTGAGCGTGTACCATTGTCACCGTTTATCGTTCTAAAAGCCAACTGACCTCCACCATCGTAGGAACTATTTAATTGCAGTCCGTAATTGGTACCAAACTGCCCCAGGAAGCCAGTATAAGGAGCGTTAACAGCATAAGTAAAAGAAGAAGTATTCCAGTCTACTGTATTGGCATCTACACCGAAAACATCATTCAATTGGTGATATCTCCCACCCTTATCCATGCCTAAGCCATTTTGAATACGGGTAGCACTTGTATAACTCCATACATTATCTTTGATGGTCATTATAGCATCAAAAGTATTATTCCCAGTGCTTGCATATGCGTTTTCAGCCCAATACGTTGCTCCCCTTACGTTGAAATTAGCAGGATTGTAAACGTATGCGTCATTAGGCACATTTGATCCCCACATCCATGCTGGTTGCCCCGGTTGACCTTTCCAATTAAATTTCATGGAAGCACCGGAATTATCAACAGCCTGTGCTACATCTGAGATTCTTGCCGAATCTACTCTAACCCCATAAGTACTAGAGCCATTGAAACCCATTAATATCGGATAGCCCTCCACCCATGGTGCTGCTGAATTGATTCTATTCGCATGAAGATCTCCTGCAGAATTATCTGCGATAACATGGCTGTTTCCAAAATACGCCCATCTCAAATTAGTAGATACACTGACATCAAAAGTTCTGTTTCCAGGTCCGTTATTAATCTCATTACCATTAATGGAGTTACGATAAGCAAAAGACCCAAGACCAAGAAAGGCTTGTACTGTCCCTGCATTATAGTAATTATAGGAAGCAGTCGTTCCTGACAATCCTAAAATACCAGCCAATGATCCACTGGCAGCACCAAAATTCTGTGACCAGCCATTGTGAAGTATTGAATTAGAAGCCGTTGTTGCTGTAGCTGCATTTCCTGTAATACTGATTCCCCAGGTACCAGAAGCATTCCCTCCACCAACAAAGGCATAACGGGCATCACTTTGTGCCTTTGTATAATAATTTGTTAAATCAAAAATATCCCCGTTCACACTTAACACCCCTGTATTGGGATCCATCAAAAGACCTGTCCCTACCTTGACACCCCCAAGAACAACAGCTGTAGCCAACGGAAGTGTATAACCTGAAGGATCTGAAGTTAATCCGGAAAGGTCCCCCAACCATATAGAAGCCTGACCTGGGAGTAAAGTCGGACTCTGAGTCGGTATGATCAGATTTTTAGAAAATACCGCCCCATTGTCAAATATTTTTATTCCCTGAACACTTTCATTGGATCCTAAATCCACAAAATTCCGGGTAGCACTTCCTGTGCCTCCTTTACCGATCTGAAGAACAGAAAAACCAGGTTCATACCATTGGTCGGTTTGGGCTTTGGTAATCCAGTTGCCAAAATTCCCTAAATCATTGGTAAAATGGCTCAGGTTAGTTGGTCTGTTTGTGATATCTGCCCATAAATGACCATGATCAATCTGGCTGTACCAGCCATCAGCCTGACTTTTGGTGATCCAGCTTCCATAATTGCCAAGGTCATTCGTGAACTGACTAAGACTACCAGGTTTACCGCTAATGATATCCCAGCTCACCGCTTTAAGGTACCCCTGACCTGCATGATTGCCCCAGCCAAACGCTAAATTCCAATTGACACGTTCCGTATCAGTAATGAACCTATGAGCGGCGTCTTCCAGAATAGCCACACTATTTCCGGTCCTCACCAGAGGAGACACGAAGCTAAGCGGGCTTTCCCCTGCGGAAACAGAAACAACACCTGTTGCCGGATCGATATTAAGACCTGAACCAATCTTAATTCCTCCCAAAATTCCGGATGTAGCAATTGGCAAAAGATAGCCTCCTGTTTCATGTGTTAAGCCCGACAGGTCACCGACCCAAATTGCTGCCTGTCCGTTATTTAAAAAATCAGGTGCAACAATCGGAACAATCAGTTTTGAGGCTTTACTAAAATCCGCAACTCCTCCATTAAATACCTTTATGCTCTCATCAGGTTTGATTTCTACTTTTGTTCCTGAGATGTTCAGTTTTCCTGCGGCATCAATCAGAATGTCTCCGATCTTTGAGCCGGCACCAGCTGTGATTTTCCCTTCGAAAACACCTCCTGCAGCATAAAGAGTTCCATCGCGTGTTACTCTGAATTTTGCCTGATTAGCCAAACTCAGAGAAGGAGCTCCTATAAACAAAGGGAACTCCCCTTCATCTCCTACTGCAGAATAATAGTCGCCATATCCTACCACCAGTTTTTTGGACACTACACCTCCCTTAACAGTCAGTTGACCAGGCACAGTAACACCAAAATCTATTCCCGAACTCCCATCCCCCAGGTTGAACTTACCATCCGTAAGGTTAAAATAGTTTAATCCTGACAAAGACTTCAGCACTCCTGATGTTACCTGATCACCAATGATAAAGGTCATTCCTTTCGTCAGTTCATGGTCTCTCCTTCCATCTTTGGCAGCATATAGAACACCGGTTTGAAAATGCCAGTATCCTGGTACTTCTTCCACCCGGATCAACTGATCTGTGAATAACCATTCGCCAGTCAGGCTGGTCCTCGAAACTTTCGCATAGATATAATACTCTTTGGCACTGACTAGTAGGTCATTTTCAAAAGGCAGCATGTTCCAGATGAAACCCACACCCTCAATCTGCAGCTCATAATGAATCAACTGACCTGCCGATACCCTTATTTTATTCTGATCTCCAAGGTAATTCGGATGAAATACAACACCTTTCAGGGAAAAATTAGTTGCCTTGGCACCTGCTGCGAAATATAGTGTTTCGATACTGCCTGGCCTTATTTTATCCGTGAAGTAATTGCCATCCGGATCAATCACTTTATTTTGTAACCGTCTTAAATTAACCGCATTGTTACGACTTTGTTCGATCACATTCCGTTCTGTTTGTCTGATCAGCTCTTCATGCTTAACATTATCCTTGATCAGCTGTTCAGCCAAACTATAAGAAACCGTATCACTGATGGTTGCATTGATACTTTCCGGAGAAAATATCGGATAGGAAATAGATTGTACCCGCAGTTTTTCATCAATAACCATGTCCTCGTCCACAATTGGCAACCGGTCGCCAACCCTTATGGCATTGGTTAGACCCGATTCTTTCAGGTAAAGCGAATCTACCCCAAGTGTGAAAGAAACAGGAGGATTACTATGGTTCTTTGCATACTCAATTGTTGCATTTTTCAGCCTTAACTCTGCATCAGAAAGATAAGTCTCCGGCATCTTTATGCCTACAAAAGTATAGCGGTCACCGATTACGACTTTTGAGTTTACATTTGGAAGCTGATAACCATTTTCCAGCTCATTCACTTTAAAAGTCACAGTTTTGCTCGTATGATCATACTTTGTGATTTCAAATTCCTGTCCGTTAAGCGCACCTGACTTAAATACGATCTTTGCCTGTCCATCAACAATGACCTCATTCAGGTTAAAATTAAGACTGGAATCCAGGACTGAGCTCAGAGAGGGGGTAGCTGTTACCGTTCCCGTTCTCTCCGGAAAAATCTCCGGGAACCGGGCAACCACCTCTATCCGACCATATTTATCGACATTTCTTTCTACCTTTCCTCCTTCAAAAATCAATTCACGGACTCCGTTCCGGTAATCAGCAGGTAAATTTGCTGTTCCCCCAAAACCATAAAACACCGTTCCATAACCCGAATCGTCCTGAGATTGGCGGCTAAGGCTATACAGTCCTTTATCATGCCCATATTTAAATGTCACTTCATGCAGGGTATTTCCTACCACTTTTTTCAGATAAACAGACTGGTCCCGAAACTCATACTCCAGTTTAAAGGCTTCTGCTATTTTAGTAATCGCTGTCCGGCAATTGTCGTCATTATACTGGATGGTCATCGAATCAGGGGTCTCATCAACTTCAGCGATCAACCAACCCGGATCACTCACATTTGCATTGCTGATGATCAGTGATAAATGTTCCGCTGCCTTACCGGTATAAAAGAAGTTCATGCTCCCTTCATGAAAAACTTTTTTGTGATACAAAGCATATTCCCTCCCCAAAAATATTGCGGAGTAATCGAAATTTCTCTTTCCGTTCCGCGTTTCGGTTGCCGCTCCTTTTAAAGTGAATACATGGGAATTATGAATGATGTAATCTCCCTCCAGCAGGTTCAATGCCACAGGACTTTTGAACTGAGCAGAGATCTTGTTCTGCCCCATCAGGTCTCCATTGTAAACCGTCTCCCTGCCGGTATCTACCTGAGCAAATACGAGCTTGTTTCTATATATTGTTAATGTTGACATAATTTAAGCTGAAACTCCTGTGAAACCTTGATAATTATATTCTGCCTGCAGACTGAAGGTGGCAGCAACCTTTCCGTTACTTTGTTTGATAGGACTCAGCAGCTCATAACCGTCAACACCTTCGTATTTTAGTAAAAACCCTCTGTTAAGATCAATGACCTCAAACCTGAAAAATCTATTGGAGGAAAAGAACAGGTCAAAGCGACTGTAAAACTCCCACCAATCGGTTTCATTTAAAGCCTCCAGCATCACCGGAAGTTTGATCTTTTTGGACTCAAAGTAAATGGGTGCTCCCATGTCATATTTTGTCCCGTTCATATCCGGGAAGTTCATTTTATACTCCGGTTCTTTTGGGATTCCGGGTTTCAACAACTCTCTGTAGGTTCCTTTTTTAAAAACCAGCCCGAAATAGATCCCTGAGTCCACCCTTTCGGTACCGTCATGTTTTGCGATGAAATATTTGCCTTTCATATGTTATTTTTTTATACCCAGATCAGAGGGTGTTTGAATTGATGTTGTTTTCGTATTGGCAATCACCTGGTCGAGTTTGGAAATCATTACTCCGGTATTGTCTGCGGTTCTGAAGGTATTTGCCTCAATCTTCATTGCCACATCGAAGTTTGACCTTGCTACATTCAACAGATCCTGTGCATTTCCTCCAATCGAGCTCAGCACTATATTTCCCTCCGTTGAAATTGAAAGCATTTGCCTGGTCATGTCAAACTGCCCCCTCCATAATCCTGTAAGCACACTTGCGGTCTCTTCCGTGATTTCTCTTTTGATCGTTCCTGAACCCGTTAATGAAGAAGAATCAGTTTTGCTACCTCCCAGATCCTGTCCGGTGATTTTCTTCAGCTCTTCGAATCTTTTTCCGGCATCCCCCATCAGGTTATTGAAAATAGTTTTCAATTCAGTAATTTCGGTATCAGTTAACTCTTCATCACTCGCTCCCCGCTTGGCAAACTCACTATAGAAACTTTCCATTGCCCCTGCAAGCACCTTGTTTTTAAAGATGCTGAGTGCAGCATCATCCATGGTCTGTTTAAAGAAATCTGCCAGATCCTGAGCACCTGTTTTTCCTTCTTTAAACATTCCCAGAAGGCTATTTGCAAGATTATCAGAAGTTGTTCCTGTAAAGATCTCGTTGGTTTGCTTAGCCAGATCAGCAATTGCCTTTTCGGCATCAAAACCCTTCTGTTCCAGTTCTTTTAACCGCTCTACCAGTACTTTGGCATCCCCTTCAAGTTTCCCCTGGGAAAGCAACATACTCAACTCACCAAAATCTTTGCCGGCCAGACTTTCATAGGTCTTTATGACCTTTGCTTTTCTGAACCAGGTCCCATGCTTATAAGTTTCACTCGCAATACTGCTCATTCCACCAAGCTTGCCCATGATCTCATCAGACTCCTGTTTCCAGGCAGCCATCTGATCCTGACGGATTTTAAGCTCATCTTTGATCCCATTCAGTGCAGTCTTGTTGTCACGAACACGCTGTAACGCCCGTTCTTTTATGGATTCCTGATACTCGCGTTCTCCCTTAATTGCATTCGCATAGAAATCCTCCACTTCTTTACGCGCTTTTTCATTCATCTCCCGAACGCGTTTACCAATGGAGAATAATGTTCCAACCGCTTTAATGGCCGAACCCACCATTTTCAGGGGATCTCCAGACACAATGGCTCCGGCAACATCTCCTGCAGCCCCTGCAAGCTGACCAATCGTGTCCAGTGTATAGCCTGCCTCTGTATCTACTCCACCCAATGCCTGGGACATGGTCGAGGCCGCTTCTGAAGCCGCATTCAATCCTGTAGAAAGACCCTTCAGCGTTTTGTTGTCTTTTAACTTTTCCAGGAATTTATCCAGTCCCCTCTTGTTGATCTGATCAGTTTTATCCTGAACTTCAAGTAATTTATCCCTGAGCCTCTTTAACTCAGCGACATTTTCGGGCTTGTTAATGTCCAGCTTTTTTACCGCTGCAATATTCCCCTCCAGCGTTTTTGCTTCCACACTGAGAGCTTTTAAATTGGCATCATCAACCCCCAGGCCCAAACGCCCTTCCAGGCCCGCCAACTGGGATTTCACATCCGCTTTCATCTCCTCAGAGATTTCAGAATTCTTCAAAAGAGATCGCATGGTCTTGATCTGCTTTTCAATCTGTTCCCGATTCAGGATCAGCGTTTCCTCCGCCAGTTTCTTGTAGATCTCACTCTTCTTATAAGCTTCTTCCCGGGTAGCCTGAATTGAGGCATCCCTCAAATCTTCCAGATTTTTTCTTTGATCAGCTGTGATCCCTCCATTCTGCTCGTTATTAATCGTATCTATCTTACTTTTATATTCCTGACGGATATTATCCTCTTTTTGAGCATAAGTTTCCGCTTCCTTATACGCATTGGCGAAACGCTCAGCTACCTGATCTTTTTCCTGTTTCGTTAATGCTTTACCCTCTTTATCCAGAATAGCTAGTTGCTTATTGTCTTCATCCGTACGAGTCTGTTCAGGCTTTTTCTTAATCAGATCTTCTTTGGATTTCAGATACGATTTATAATCTTTGATCTCTAAAGCATATCTTCTGTCCGCCTCAAGTGTGCCAACCTTTGTTTTGAAAGCTTCATATTCGGCATACATAGATTTCCGGTTTTCCAGATCTGATTTTAAATCAGCAGTCTCTTTTTCCCCCTTCAATTGACCTTCAATTATTTTCTCAGCCCGGTTGATACGCAGCACAACACCATCATCCAATTTTTCGCTTTCTGCTCTTTTTCTTAAACTTTCTGCATTCTTCTGAGCGGCTTTAATTTTATCCTCATCTTCAGGGTTTCCGCTTTTTGCAGCTTGTTTTTCAAAGTCAAGTACATCGCTGAGAATTTTATCCTTTTTAGTTGGCCCAGAATTTACCTTTGGGCCACTTTCCCCTGTTATCCGACGTCTTTCCTCTACAAGTTTTTTAATTTCCTGATTGTGTTTTCTATACTGAGCTGAAGTTTCAGAAAGCCCCTTTTGCAGTATTCTCTGTTTCTCTATTTCCCCATCAAGAAAGGCAACTGTTCTCCTTGGAGCTGACTCGGTTTTCTCATCCCCTGAGAGAATTGTATTTATTTCCGCTTTTACAGCATCCTGTTCTTTTTTATTTTCCGCATTGGCCTTAAGATCCGCCATCATTGTCCCGGCATAGAGTCCATACTTCGAAACACCGATTACTTTATCAATAAAACCGGCTCCTTCATCTTTCGCTCTGATCAGTTTTTCCAATTTTTCGTTGGCCACTTTCAACTTGATAGATTTCTCCAATGAGGCCAGATAACTATTAATTGCGTCCTTAGCCTTTTCTGTTTTGATCGTTTCCAGCGTAAGATTTCCAAGGAGTTCAGGTGAAAGCTGGTTGATCTCGGAGATCGCTCTACCTCTGCGTTCTTTGGACAATGTTTCATCTCTTGCCACATCAAGAAGCTGATCCAGTTTATTCTTCTCCACATCCAGATTAGCAGAAACCTCATCGTTGATTTCCTGTAATGACCTGGAAGCTTCTGAACTGGCATCCGAAAATACCACAACCGCGGCAATAAGTGCACCTAAAGCGGTAGCCACTACAATATAAGGATTTGCAAGAGCAGTCGCATTCATTATCCTCTGATACTGGGTTGCAACAGCAAGAGCCCCGGAATAAAGCATTTGAGCAGCAGTGATTCCACTCGTAGCCAATGTATTGGCAATTATTGCTGCCCTGTAAACACCGTAAGTAACCACAAGAACTTCCAATACCTTTAGGATAGTTTCATAATTCTCCACCAGGGTTGCAGCTGCGGCTATAGAACCAGAAAACACACCTTCATTCCTATCGCCTATATAATTTAACATAGCGTCCCAAGCACCTTGCAACCGCTCCAGTTCAGCACCTAGTGTTCCTGACCTTAATTCCATCAAGCCATAAAAAGTCCCCCCCGCATTAGTCAGGTTCCGAAAAGCCTGCTCCACCTGAGGAAAACCTACCTGCCCAGCAGCGACAAGTGTATTGATCTTCTCTTTCCCTACATTAAGTACCGATGCCAGCTCTTCATAAATTGGAATGCCCCGACTTGCCAATTGATTGATATCATCCTCTGATGCTGTTCCTTGTTTTTTTAGATTTCCATAGATATTGGCAAGGTCAGCTATCGGAACCGATACCCCTGAAGCTACATTTCCAAGTATATTTAATTCCGTAACCACATCTTTTGCAGTCGATCCGTAATTCAACAGCTGTTTTGCTGCATCTGCCGATTCTTTTAAACCAAAAGGGGTAGTCCCCGCGAATGAAGACAGATCTTTCATAAGTGCATCGGCAGCAGTTTTACTTTTAAGAATAGTCGAAAAAGTGATATCTAATTGCTGATATTCATTTCTCACCTGTACTACCGAAGAAAGGAAGGCTGCAATGTTATCAAAAGAAAAAAATGCGTTAGCAACATCAGTCGCCTTTTTTGCAAAAGTTTCCAATTCCCCATTCTGGTTCATCAACTGACCTGTCATCCTTCCAACATTTGCCTCCATACGACCTATAGCCGCCTGAAACTGCGAATCGTCCAGTGTACTTCTATAATTTAAATTCTCCTCTGCTGTGCTCATGTTAATATCCTTGTTTTCTTAATTCTAATTCTTCTTCTTCAGGAGAAATGACCTCATCCTCCTCTTTTTTATCGGTATCCAGACCAGGTATAGTGGCCAGATCCATGGTAAAGTTTACCCAGCTCATGCCCCATAACACCTCAGCTCTGCTACATTTAAAATACTTCCGGTAACTACCGAGTAAACTCCAGGGGCTATCAACTCCCCTGGCATCTTTAGGCTCCTCTTGAACTATTCCTGTTCCTGAGCAGGATTCGCAACCGGCTCCTCCACATTCAGGACACTTGCTCCGCTGATCAAGACGATAGAATTTATAAAACTGGTCACACCAGCCTGGCTCAGCGCGGCATCCAGAATTTTAAGGAATTGCTGATCATCCATCCAGCGCAGACTTCGTAACAGCCTCTTGGACGGCTCCTTTTCTGTATTCTGAATACAAACCCCAACTACATAGATAAAATCTTCTGTATGCTTTTGAATGGCCTCCCACGCCTTCGTCAGGTTCACTTTCCCATTCTGAAAAATATCTTTAGGCAGATTGACCGCCACGGCAGAAACCCTGTACCTGTTTCCCACTAAAATCGGACTGATCTTAAACACTTTCTTCGACTTCAAAAAGCCCTTTTTCATAAGGAGTTTCTGCAGTTTGCCGGCAGGTTTGATCTCGATCTCAATCGTTTTATCCTTTTGGGTTAAAGCCTCACCAACTTTTCTTAATAACTCTTGTTCTTCCATCTTTGGGGTGTAAAGAGGGTGCCCTGAGGCACCCTCGTTTTAAACTAAACCGTACCTTAAACTGTAGTACCGAACACAATCGACATCGCAGGAGTTCCGGCTTTGTCCGGGGTAAGTACTTTACCTGTCCAGTCAATCTGACCCAGTTTTGCTTTATCGAATGAGATGTTAGCAGTTGCAGTTAATTTCATTTTCACGAAATTGAACTTGGTGCCACCTCTTGTTTCTGCGCTCACCGACTGGTGAACCGCTACAGTTACTCCACCTACCGGTGCACTCCAGGTCTGATTCGGAGCGGTTCCTGCTACTGTACCGCCAAATAATTTCTTCATCGTTTCTGCAGAAATATTGTAGGTACTTGCTTTTAATGACCATGATCCTGCTTTAGTCTGGATCTCATCATACAGCTCATCTGTTTCTTCGATTTCTACTTCTTCACTGGTTGGCTCAGTAGAGGTTAAGGTAGCTGTACCTTTAACTGTTGCACCGAATACTTCTGTAAGTGCTGTTCCCATGCCACCGTCTGTAGCAGGATCTCCCATTGTAATGGCTTTTAAGCCGTAAATTTTGCCCATGATTTTGTTGTTTTTATTTGTGATTTAATTAATTGCGTAAAATTGTATGTCGAAACTGACATAGTGTTCCCTCGCCTCATTGTGCTCAATCTTATCCGTCAGGACTTCAAAACAGAACTTACCGGATGGATCCCAGATTTCCTCTCCTTCCCCGAGTGCAGTATTTGCAAGTCTGGATAAAGAAAGGATGCGTACCGTATCCGGAAGGTATTTATCCTCAGGACGATCCGGAAAAACCAGGTTTGGCACGTAGATGTTTAGTTTTAATATTCCTTGCTGTACATCTTCCCTGTCAAAACTAAGTGCCAGAATGACCACATCTTCAAGTATGGAACCTGCAGGCCGCTCGTCCTTATAGATACTTCCATTTGGTTTCTGTGCATCACTCATCAAAATACTGTTCGCAATAGTTTGATTTAGCACATTTACAATCTCAATTGATGAATAACTCATTTCTATATTTTTAAATATTTAATTGCTGTTGATCACAATGACCACTCCCCTTTCAGGCTTTCCATAAGCACCTGATTTGTCCTGAATTTCAAGGCAGAAACCGTGTTTTTCAATTGTTGTGAGGAATGATATAAAGGTAAGGCAAATGCCTGTATTTTTATTTTTTAAGCCTTTATAGTATCCTGATTATAAAGCTTAAAGGCCGTATCTGCTACTCATTCAAGCCATTAATAAAATGCATCATACTTTTCTTTCCTTTGGCATTTAAAGGTTCCTGAACCTGATTCCATTTCTTCAGTAAAGGTTCCAGTAAAACTCCGGAAACTACATCGTATTCAAGATCAGTAGTTACGATAAAATAGTATTTTGTCCTTTCTTCCAGCGCATTTGCCAACTGCTTGTCCCATACCAGACTCGCCAGTTCAGCCCTTTTCTGGTCAATGTGTTTTGTACTGCAGAAATACACGATCTGTTCTGGTTTAAGCACAGACAAATCAATTGTTGTTAATTTTGGTTTTTTACTAAATCCTATCATGATACCTGTTGTTATTTGTTTATAATTCTACTTGTTTATTCAAAAAAGCCATGTTCCCTGCGAATCAGGTCATAGAGCCGATACACTTCTTCTCTAAACTCTTCATAGGCTTTAAAAGCAACGATCACACCTGGGGTCGACATGCTCAGGACTTCCTGTGAGGTACCGATCAACATAGAAGCCTGCTTCATAATACCAGGCACTGTGTTTCTCCGAACCAGCTGCATGATTTTTTCCGGATCGTAAAACAAAAGCAATACGGCCACCAGCAAATCTCTTTTATAAGTAATGTTGGCCCTTCCTTTCCCATTGGTCCAGTTGTCCGTTTTCACCTGCTTTTCTCTTTTAAAAGTGCTGATGATCTTTTCAATATTCGAAAGGTCAGTTAGCTGTGCCCTCGGTAAAGTATCTTTTATTTTTCTGGTGATGATTTGTGCGATTTCCGGATACTCTTTTCGTAAAACGGAGATCATTAAGTTTGAGCTGTATTCCATAGCAATCTATTGAGCTAAAATATTTGTGCTTCATAGTTGTATTCAGCACAAAAAGGGTGAGTAAAAAATGTATTAATAAGCCTGTCTGACTTCAAAAGCCCGGTAAGTAGCCATGTTTGCATCCGAGATGATGGTAAGATGGAGGCCCAGACTCAGAACCAGTGCTTTTGCCGTAGCCACATTGGACTCCAGATCAGGTTGCCCGCGGACTTCAATTCCGTTTTTCAGCCTTTTGTATTTGCTGGGTTCGAAAAGCAGAATGAATTTTTCCAGATCATCTCTTTCTGTTGTAAGTATTGTGGTTTCAATTTTCATGTTTTGTTTTATTTAAAGTGATAAACATAGTCCGCCGTTCTTCTATCAAAACCTCCAGGTCCAGCTCCTCCATCACGACCGACTTAAAGAATGCGGAAAGCGCAAATCGCTTCGACATGCTCCGTATCATGTCTACCGCAGAGCGGTCTTGAAGTGCGTTTAATTTCCGTTGTATTTCCTCCCTTTTTATCCTTGATCCGGTACTGATCAATTGTTGATTAAGCATCCGGGTCAAATAAAGGCAAGCCTCCTCAACAAATTCCCACTTTTCAGCAGCACTAAAGGAAATGAGACCAAGGCCATCCAAAAAGCCATACACGACAGCCCCTGAGATCATCTCTTTCCCAGACTGAAGTTCATTAAATGCATTGAGCGCATTCTTTTTAGCCACTCCAAATTGGGTCATCAGGTCTGGCACCTTATTTTTGTTCGGAATCAAAACTTCTTTAGCCAATTGCTCCCGGGCTTCACTATTTAGATGGGCTTCAATGAACTTTTCAAAAGACACCACACTAAGCCCATAAAATGTACCGTACTTTTCTCTGATCCCGTTCGAAAAGGCCAAAGGGATTTCATGTAATCTGATAGAAGGGAATTTTCTGGGAATACTATCCGCAAGCTCATTCGCCAGGTAATCTTTGTCCTTCTGTGGAGGCTGTTCCCTTCCCAAATCTGTGTAGGATTTAGCCAAAGACATCAGAATGACCTGAAAGATCTCCTGATCTTTATGGTTTCTAATCGACGGCAGTACCAAAGGATTTCCCTTCATTATTGCAGTCTTTACTTCTGTTGCCCCCTGCATCATTTCTCCTGCTGCAGTAAGTTCAGTTACAATTGTTAATAATGGTCTCATGATTAAAGTGTCCTCCTTTCTATGTTTCCCCATTCCATAGCAGCTTCAACTCCTCTGGATGAGGTATAAATCATCTTTTCCTTTTTGACAGATTTCTTTCCCTGTTCTACTTCCAGTTTCATAATCCAGTTCTCTCCATTCCAGGCACCGTCCTGAAAAAGCTGCTCATCTGTACCTAAAAACTTTTTGAAGGAATGAGGGAAGCTGTCGTTAATGGTCTTAAATGCAACATAAGCATCAAACTGTTCTTCAAAATAGCCTACCCGACCAGATTGCTGAAGGCATTTTATGAAAACCGAAACTGCTCTTAGTTTATCAAAATTAGCCAGCTCATTAAAGCCAAAGTATTTCATAATCTTATCTCTTAAATCAAGGTTCATTTCAAGATGGGGAGCTTTCCCTTCTACTTTCCCTTCCTCATCCAGTTCCTCTTCCTTTCCCTTCCTTTCCTGTACACCTGGTTGTTTCCCTGGCGTTTCTCCATTCAACCCCGCTCCATCCAAATCCGGCTCAGCGGGAAACTTTTCCCCTTCGGTTAATTCCTTCCCGGTTATCCGCTGATGATCCCTGAATGTCGGAACAACGCCATACCTGCAGCCATCCACCTCATAAGACCTGATGAAACCATTCTTTTCCAATACTTCCAGGCTCTCCTGCATATTGTAATCCAGAAAAGGCAAAATATCCAGCTTCATAGAGCGGGGTTTGTATTCAAACCTTCCCTTACTATCTGCCAGCATCCATAACCCCATAAACACGATCATAATATACTTTCCTGGGTTTTCATACTCCAGGTCCTGTAGTTTTTCATGTCTTAAAAAAGCGGGCTTAACAGTTCTTATCCTTGCCAATGTGATCAATTTATAGTGTAAAAATTAAAATAAGTCAGTCCGGAATCTCGTGGCCGGGGCAGCCCTTGAAAGGACAAAAACCCTGACACCCAAAGGCACCTGACCATAACTCCCCATTCTTTATCCTGATCCGCAGCTGATCCCGTATTTCAGATACCACTCCTCCAAATATGGATTGTAAAGCATCGTCAGTACATCCCAGCAGCTGCGTAATCGGAATATCTATATGATTCTTTTTCATCTGATGATTTCCGACTAGTTTTCCAAACGCAGTTCAACCTTAATATTCGTTAAACCTAACTTTTCGTTCATAAGATCGTTTTTAAGAACTTCTTCCAAAAGCAGCTTCTCCAGAATTTCAATTCTCTGCCTTAATGCCTTTACTATTTTCCTGTCTTCCATACTTATAAAATTATAATCATCTAATAATCAACACAAAAAGAGCCAATCAATTCCTATACAATTCAACTCAGCTTGTTTAATCAGGTCAGTTCCAATTGATAAATATTTACTATTAATTTGGAATGTGATTCTTAAAATATATATTTGCTGAACTATACAGAACAAATATAGTTCGTATTTACGAACTATTACAAACAACTATTCGTAAATCAAGACATTTAAATCATAACGTATTGTGAATCAAGAAGAAAAATATTCACAAAAATTCCAGAGGCTTAGAGAAATTATCAGTTTCTTTAAATTTAAGAACGATACAGAGTTTGCAAAAGCAATTAACATGTCCAAATCTTACGTCTCGGAAATTTTGAAAAGTGAAAAGGCACCCAAGACCATGGGACAGAAACTGGAAGATCATCTTCGCGTTTCAAGGAAGTGGTATGAAGATGGAGAAGGAGAAATGCTGTTGGAACAGGCTGCAGCTCAAAAAGCAAACAGTACTTCATTAGGCGAGATCCATTACCCGCTGGAAGTAGGAGACTCCCCTTTCATAGACCTTGGAGAGGGAAAATATATAATGGTAGTTCCATTAGTTAATGAATATGCATATGCCGGGTATTTACCAGGCTACAGAGATCCCGAATATTTAGAAGAATTACCAAAGCATACAATTATTGTGGACAAACATCATAAAGGGCAGTACAGGGCTTTTGAAATCGTTGGAGACAGCATGGACGACAATACCAAGGAAAGCATCAGCGATGGCAGCATTGCTACCGGAAGAGAAATCCAGCAACATTTATGGACCAGCAAGTTTCACACCCACAGGTTCAAAGATTACATCATCGTTCACAAGAAACACGGCATTATCGCAAAGAGAATTACCCATCACGATACAGACACCGGTGTAATTACCTGCCATTCGTTAAACCCCGATAAAATCAGGTATCCTGATTTTGACATTCACCTGGATGATGTCAGACAGATGTTCAATATCGTGAATGTATTACAAAAAAGGTAAAAAACCACATGGCAGAACTCAAAGAAACAACAGAAGAAGCAGAGCGATTAAAAGTTTTCAGGAAAGCAGAGAAGATGGGCCAGGAGGAATTCGGAGAACAGCTTGGTCTTCATCACTCTGTAATCAGCAGGTATGAGAATAACCGCTTAAATATTCCAATCGATTTCGTAAAGAAACTCCATGAGGTTTTCAACATGTCTTTTGAATGGTTTTATACCGGAAAAGGCAATAGGAAATTCACTCCTGAAAAAGGAACACTGATCAAAGACATTAAAACACTGGAAACAAATCATAAAATTTTAACAGAGCAGGTTTCGGCTTTGAAATCAGAATTACTAAAACTTCACAGGGAATTCCATGCTTTTAAAGCGGAAATAAAGTAAATTAGGGGATGAAGAAATTCGTCCTCTTTCTCCTCATTTCTTCCTCGGTAATCCGGTCAAATGCCCAGGAAGAAATCAAAGGGTACAAGCAGTGCTTTGCCCTCGGTGATGATCATGGCAAAAGCATGATGATCTTAAGAGAATTTGAAAAATCGGGAAAGTCATGCTATCTGGCTGTAGACCCTGTAAGCCTGGAAACAAAAATCATCAGCGCCGGAGAAATCAAAACCAAACCGGCTTCCGATTGGCAGAACGCTGCTGAGCTTAAAAACAGCCCATACTTAAAAGCCATTCAAACAGCAAAACAACAATCCATTGCGCTTCAGGACGCCGGGATCAGCCATGGCTTTCCAAAAGAAAAAGGAATAACCCTAACCATAGACCTCTGTCCTTCTCATAAAGCCTTAGACAGGGTCATATTCACTTCTTTAATTGCTGAATTTCAGAAAACAGAGAAACCGGTTCCCTTAGCTTTATCCATTACCGGCAAGTTTATGCTCAATCATGCTGCAGATATCGAATGGCTAAAAGGACTGGAGAAATCCGGAGATCTAAACATCACCTGGACCAATCACACCTTTAACCACCACTACGATCCCAAGATCCCCTTGAACTCGAACTTTCTGCTGGAACCAGGGACCAGCATCAATTATGAAATCCTGGCAACAGAAGTCATGATGATTCAAAAAGGACTAGTACCTTCCATTTTCTTCCGCTTTCCGGGATTGGTATCAGACCAAAAACTTGTCGATGAAGTGTTAACTTATGGCCTCATTCCGATAGGAACTGATGCATGGCTGGCAAAAGGTCAGAAAACACATTCTGGCAGTATTGTTTTAATACATGGGAACGGCAATGAGCCAACGGGCGTACAGGATTTCATTCAGTTGTTAAAGACGGAAAAACAATCTGTAGTAAACAAACAATGGTTATTATACGACCTGAGAGAAAGCATTAAAGACGAATTCAAATAACTTACCGGAGCCTTATGTTTAGAACAAATGACCGCTGGGAGAAGCAGTAGCATTTTGAATTAAATCTATCTTTCTCATAATTAAAGGTAAATATAAAATCAACCTTGGGCACTTACGATTTTCAACTTCACCCCACCGATCAACGGCTCCCTATCCTTATAAATCATCAGCTATTTCACCGTTTAGTGGCGGAGTTAAAAGAAAATCTCTATAGACCTCTACGATTCGTTTAAAGTCAGGTGTAGGCATAGAAACTTCAATTTCGTCCCACCGATCAAGAGTTACTTTATCTTTATAAATCATCACATTAATTCCCTCAGTCCCGGTTTCAATCTGAGTACTCGCTCCGCTCAACACCTCCTCAATCTTAGGAAGAATGGAATCAGTAAATTTATAAATGTTACATTCGTTTAAAAACGCATCTAAATACGCAATATCACTAATGGCATTTTTTCGGATTGTACAATCTTGACGGACTTTAATTTGAAACCGCAGGTTATATTTCTCTAATCCCTTAATATTTGCTTTTATTTCTTTTACATCAGAATGGCCCGGACTTTTATCCGGAGTAATCACATCACGTTTTTCCTTTATATCAGAATGGCCCAGACTCTTATCCGGACTAACCACATCACGAACAATCTGTTTTAATTCCTTGATTTCAGGAAAGCGCCCTTCTTCTTTTCTATCAAACACCACCATTCCACCTATGGTAATGGTATAAGCCCCTCCTATTTCACTAGGCTTAAGCAAAACCCCATAAATCTCATCAGTAAATGTACTTAACAACTCCTGCGCCATATATGCAGCTCTAAGCATCCAACCACATTTAGGGCAATATTCAATGACAACGGTAGGATTCAAGTTCATGGTGAAAAATATTTATGATAAAAATAACAACATTAGTCTTGTGTAATAAACAATTTGTTTCCTTTTTCTATAGCAGAGCAACTCATTTCAATCAAAGCCTCCAGCCCAGTCTGCTCTTCGACATTGGAAAGAGGGGCAATCGCTTTTAATTGATCATAAAATTCGGGAATTCTCTTGCATTCCCATGGCTGGTGATCCTCATGCCAGCCTTCCAAGTAAAAGTAGCTAAACATAACACTTTCAGGGTGATATTCACCTAAAGGTATGTTTGATAAGATCTCATCAAAACGAAAATGCAACATTCGCAATTCAAACAGCACTATTCCATCCAATGTTTTTTCCTCAACAACAATCTCTCCATAGCCCTCGTAGCCTTTATAAAGGTCAATATTCTTCATATTCTAACCATGTTTTAAAACAAATTATGGTTTAACATATTTACAATATTAACCTCTCATATGCCAGCCTTTAGGCTTAGTAAAAGCACGCAATCCCTGATGAGATAAGGTCGATCCTATTCCCGAATGTTTTCTTCCACTCCAGGGAAGTCCGGCACTTACCCTATCACAGCAATTCCAGTATCCCGAGCCCGAATCAATCTGCGAAAGAATTCTTTCTGCACGATCACTACCCCTGGAATAAACAGCCGCTGTTAAACCATAAGTTGTATCCTGCATCATGGCAATCGCTTCGTTGTCATCTTTCACTTTCATAATTCCAATGATGGGTCCAAAACTTTCTTCCTGCATCACTTTCATATCATTCGTTACATTACTCAGTACGGTAGGTTCAAAGTTATAACCTTCTCCGGCTCCTCTTTTCCCTCCGGTTAATAACGATGCCCCTTTTGCCACAGCATCTGCTACCTGACCCTCCAACACCTCTAACTGTTCCTTTCTAGTCAAAGCTCCAATATAAACCCCTTCTTCAGTTGGCAATCCTTTTTTCCAGGATTGTACTTCCTTCAAAAAGGCTGTAACATATTCTTCATAAACCTTTTCGTGTACATAAATCCGCTCTACTGCACAACAACTCTGTCCATTGTTATAAAAAGCCCCATCTGCTGTCCCTCCCGCCACCGCAGCGACATCATTCACGTCATCCGCTACATATAAAGGATCTTTCCCTCCCAGCTCCAGCTGACAAGGCACCATTTTCAAAGCCACTTTTTCATAAATATACTTTCCGGTTTGATATGAGCCCGTAAAGAAATACCCGTCAAAATCCATATCCAGCAATTCCTCACCAACCAACTTACCGCCAACAGCAATCTGAAAAGCAGCATCAGGCAATCCTGCTTTCTTCAACAGCTTTTCTATTTCAAGCCCGGTTAACGTTGCATATTCCGAAGGCTTATACATTACGGTATTTCCTGCAATCAAAGCGGGAATAAAGACATTCACCCCCACCAGATAAGGATAATTCCAGGCAGAGATATTACATACCACCCCCAGCGCATCATAAGAAATCTTTTCTTTCAGCTCTTCCGTATCAGTTACCCATTCATCAGAAAGGTATTTCTCCGCATTGTTCATCATCCATTGAATCCTTGTTTTTGCTCCATTGATTTCATTGCGCGACTGCTGTAAAGGTTTGCCCACTTCTGAAGTCAGTATTCCAGCCAGCACCTCCTGCTCTGCCCCCAAAAGATCATAAAACCGATGAATCACCGCCAGGCGCTCCGTCAGGTTCTTTTTTGACCATTGCAATTGCCCTGCCTTAAGCAATTCATATTTTTTATTCAATGTAACCTTGTCATCTTCCTGAAGTATCCTGATGACCTCTTCTGTAGCGGGATTAATGATGTTCATATTTTCTTACTTCAATGATAAATTGTTCTTTGATCTTTTGTGAAAACGGATTGTTCTCTTTTTCTTTCATTCGTTCCGGGTGCCATTGCACCCCGATCATGAATCCTGTATTGCTTTTATCTTTATATTCCAGGCCTTCAATAATTACACCTTCATCATCAGAGAAATAAGCATTTACCATCAGGTTTTCTCCAAGATGATCAGGACGAACGGCCTGATGATGGGCACTGTTTACCGAACCTTGCAATTGCCCGGTAATGCCATGTAACAAGCTATGTTCTTCTAAAGTCACGGAGTGAACTTTATCTTCCGCAGCTTTTTTATGAAGGGCATTGGCGCTTTCTCCGATGTCATCAAAAACTTTTCCTCCTTCCAGAATATTGATGTATTGCATGCCTCTGCAGATTCCCAATACAGGGATCTTTTCCTTTTTTGCATACGTATAAATCAATTTTTCAAATGCGTCTCTTTCTGGTAAAAACGATTCCGGACGATGAGGATATTCCTGGGCTCCTCCCGATATGGAGGGCGCTACATCAATCCCGCCTGTTAGGACAAAGCCATCACAAACTGCAATATCTTCGGTGTTGTTCCTCAGAAAGGAGAGCTCAATCAGCTCCAGATCTGCACCAAGGTCAGCCAAAGTAAACCAGTTCCAATAATTAAGGGAATTCATTTCGGTATAACTAACTCCTATCTTCTTTTTCATTGATACACAATTGTTTTTTTATAGCTAACGAAGCGATCATGATCCGATATCAATTTCTTTATACAGCCATTAGTTACAGCTAATTACGCAACAAGAAAGATCCTGATGGCCTCATCACTCATTAACGTTTCAACACCTATTAAAGCGCTTTTAAATATAGTTGTTTAAAATCTTCCCTGCTCACTGGTTTTGGATTATTCGGATGAGCAAAATCTGCAAATGCCAGATCTGCCAGTGTATCTATATGCGTAGACTGTACGCCAATTTCGCTCAGACGATGTGGTATATTCAGTTTCGTATTGAGTTCAAAAAGATACTTCACCACTGCTTCCCCACTTTCTTCTTTCAGTTCCAATGTTTTTGCCATCCGGCGAAATTTATCTTCAAACCCGGCAATATTGAATTCCATTCCATAGGGGATATTCACTGCATTCGCCAATCCGTGATGGGTATCCAGCAAAGAAGAAAGCGGATGGGCTAAAGAATGAACCACTCCTAATCCTTTCTGGAATGCAATTGCTCCCATCATGGAAGCCATCAGCATCTTACTCCTGCTTTCCAGGTCAGAGCGATGGGTTGCATTCTCAATTGCATCTTTGATCAGGTAAATTCCTTCAAGGGCGATTCCATCACATAAAGGATGCGGATTTTTTGCCAGAAAAGCTTCCATATTATGAGTCAGGGCATCCATTCCTGTTGCGGCGGTAATATGCGGAGGTAAATCCATCGTTAACACCGGATCTGCAAACACAATTTTCGCCATCAGTTTAGGAGAAAACAAGATCTTTTTCTGATGTGTTTCATCATCAGAGATGATCGCACTCCGTCCCACTTCACTTCCCGTTCCGGAAGTCGTTGGCACGGTTATAAAATGAGGCACATCATTCGTCACATATACATCACCGCCAATCAGATCGTCGTATTTAAACAAATCTTCACGATGGTTCACCCGTAACACGATGGCCCTGGCCACATCCAGACCTGCACCACCACCAATCCCGATCACACTGTCTCTTGACGTTTGATCCCAGACCTCTGTACCTTTATAAACATCACTCTTTACCGGGTTTTTATGAATATCACTAAAAACCTCCACAGAAAAAGAATTCGCTTCGAGGTCTGCCACAATCGCCTTAAAGAAAGGCAATGCAGCTACAGTAGGATCTGTTACAATCAACGGGCGCGCTAATCCGTTTGCTTTCAGATAAGCTGGTAATTCTTTTATTGCTCCCGCACCAAAACGGATGGTGGTAGGGAAATTATATTGGTATACTTTATCAAATGTCATCACTGTTATTGCTTAAATAATTTCAAAATATCTTTTCATTTCCCAATCGGTCACTACTTTTGCGTACTGCTTCCACTCCCATTCTCTTGTTAACGTAAAATGCTCTACAAAGGAAGTTCCGAACAACTCCCCTGCCAATGGAGATCCTTTCATTTTAAGAGTAGCCTCATGCAGATTCCCCGGAAGGATTCCGTTTGAAAGGTCCTTATAACCATTTCCTGTTGTTGCCTCCTTGTCCAGACTGAGTTTGTTTTTTACACCATACAAACCTGCAGCCAGACAAGCTGATAATGCCAGATACGGATTGGTATCCGACCCCACTACCCTTGTTTCCAAACGGGTAGCTTTCAGATGGCCAGGCAAAGCCCTTAAAGCAACGGTCCTGTTGTCTATGCCCCAGGTTAAGGTTGTGGGCGCCCAGGCTCCTTCTACGAGCCTCTTATAGCTGTTAATAGTAGGCGCGATCATCGGCAGAATGAAAGGAAGGCAATGCAGCTGTCCGGCGATATAACTCTTCATCAGGTCACTCATTTTATGTTCAGCATGTTCATCATAAAACAAATTCTGCTTCCCTTCTTTATCCCATAAACTCTGGTGCACATGCCCACTGCAGCCTGGTAGGTTTTCAGAGATTTTTGCCATAAAGGTGGCCATAATCCCATGTTGGTAGGCAATTTCTTTTACCGCAGTCTTAAACAGGATCGCCTGATCTGCAGCTTGCAAGACTTCCGCATACTTAATTGCCGCTTCATATACCCCAGGCCCCGTTTCAGTATGTAAACCTTCCACAGGGATCCCAAATTTACATAACAGATCAAACAGGTCTGTCATATAAGGGTTTTTCAGGCTGCTCCGTAAAATAGAATAACCGAACATGCCAGGGGTTAATGGATTCAACGCCTGAAAATTCTTTTGGTGCACACTTTCAGGTGTTTCTGCGAAATTAAACCATTCAAATTCCTGAGCAAAATATGGACGGAACCCCAACTCTCCCGCTTCTGCAAGCACTTTGCGAAGCAGTTGCCGCGGACAAGTATAGGCAGCTTCATTATTTTCATTTATAAAATCACCAAGAAAAAAAGGAACATCGTTTTCCCATGGGATTTTACGGAAAGTACTCAGGTCCAGTTTAACCAGGGCATCAGGATAACCGGTATGCCATCCGGTATACTTCACATTGTCGTAAGCCACATCTCCCATATCCCACCCGAAAGTCACATCACAAAATCCCAGACGGCCTTCCACCATGGAAGCAAATTTATCCGCGGCAATGTATTTACCCCTTAACACACCATCAATATCCGCCACAGCTACCTTTACCTTCCCCGAAGGGTGTTGTTTTACGTACGCTAATATTTCTTCTGTTGTCATTTATCCGCTGTTTTAAAGGTTCTGTATAACAAAAATGTAATGGCCAGAATAGAGAAATAAATCAGGCCAAGTTTAGGATTAAAAATAAACATGGCGATGATCGATACTGAGGCGATGATCAGGGCCACTATTGGAAATAAAGGATAAAACCGGATCCGGAATGGACGCGGCAGTTCCGGTTCTCTCTTCCTCAGGATCATGATGGAGATCATGGAAATGATGTATAAGGTCAAAGCCCCAAAAACAGAAACAATGATGATCTCTGAAGTTTTTCCGGAAAGAAGGGCCAGGATACCAATCACCATATTGCCAATCAGCGCATTCGCGGGCGTATGAAAACGGGGAGAGATTTTCCCCAGAAAAGAAGGAATATTCCGAACTCTTCCCATTTCATAAGTAGACCTTCCCGCAGCCAGGATCAATCCATGGAAAGAAGCCACCAAACCAAAAAGACCAACTGTAATCAGCAGGTGATACATCAGGTGGTTATTCCCTGTAATTTTGGCGAGTGCCAATGGAAGCGGAGAATCAGAGGTCTCTCCATTCAAACCGTTCTTATAGACGATCGCTTCCCATCCGGCAATCCCAGTGGCCGAAATAAAGATGAGGACACAAAGAATCGCCAGCGTAAATATTGCCCAGCCAAATCCTTTACTAATATCTCTCTGGGGGTTCTTGGTTTCTTCCGCCACATTGGCAATCCCCTCAATGCCCAGGAAAAACCAGATGGCAAAAGGAATGGCCGCAAATACGCCAGTCCATCCATTTGGCAAAGCATTCCGTGTTAAGTTGGCTACCTCAAATTTTGGAAGCGCTATTCCGGAGAACAGCAGCAACTCTCCCACTGCAAAGACGGTTACCACCACTTCAAATGAAGCTGCAGCTTTCACCCCGTAAACATTCAGTGCGGTAAAAATAAAATAGATGGCAATGGCGCTGGTCAACACAGGAACCTGTGGAAAGAAAGCATTAAAATAGGCACCTATCGCAAAAGCAATTGCGGGAGGTGCCAGTATAAATTCAACAATCTGGGCAATACCGGCTATAAAGCCGATATTTTCCCCCATTGCTTTATTTGCATAGTCGAACACACCCCCTGCTTTAGGGATTGCGCAAGCCAGTTCTGCGTAACTAAATGTAAAGGTGACATACATCACCATAATGGCCAGGGTGGCAATGGCCATTCCCCCTGTACCCCCTTTTTCAAGGCCAAGATTCCAACCGAAATACATGCCTGAAATAACGTACCCTACTCCAAGCCCCCACAACATAAAGGGAGTCAGCGTTTTCTTTAAACCCTTGTTTTGTGTCATTCGATGATCTGTTTTACATAAAAAATAAGCTGTTTTACATGATTATAAATATAACATAAAATACTACTTCAGCAACCACATCACCTGGTTAACATCATCATTCCCACCAAATTGACTTTTAATGGCTGCGGAAACATTCGCTGAGTTATAATCCAGCTCATTCGAAGGGTACAGCCAGCGCAAAGGAAACTGATTTGTAGGTGCATTTAAATTCGTCGTGCTGTTTAAAGTGAACTTCGGATATCCCGTTCTTCTGTTCTCATACCAGGCACTGTACTTACTGCCATGCAGAAAGTTAGCCAGGTATTTCTGAGTGATGACCTGCTCAATCTGTTGTTCGTTCGTTCCTGCAAGACTTACAGCCGCTGAAGCCGGAAAGGCAGCGATGTAAGCCGCATCCATTTTCATATTGTGATGATAATCCATCAGATCAGGTGTATTGGAAGCAACGAAATTCATTGAACTGCCAATTCCTGCAGCATAATAGGTCTGGGCCGGCGTTCCGGTAATCCAGCCTCTGATGCTTCCCTCAGCGAGAATAAACTGAAGATCCCAATAACTGAATACACTTACAGCTTCCGCATTTACCAATTGCACATAACGGTTATTCAGATCTGCATAATCCTTGCCTACCCTTCTGGTTTGAAGACTGGAAAAAGCATCTGAAGGCTCCACTCCGGGATAAGCATTGTAATCTGACTCAGATAATCCGGAAGTAATTTTTACCGGGGATGGTTTAGCATAATAAAACAGACGTCTGTCTTTCAGTGTTTTCAGGGGATCAAGCAGTGTATTGGAAAGCATGGTGTAGTTCGATTTCACGAAAGAATTGCCAGATCCTGCCGGAACATCAGACCATGGGTAATTTTGTCCCGCAGTAGCATTATAGGCCAAAGCAAAATTATCTTTAAAGTCCCGCATCAGTGGGCGATTGGCTACAATATCCTTAAAACGCTCCACTACTTTTAATTCAGCATCAGCAGTCTTTTTATACAGGTTCATCAATACATGCAGTTCAAAGCTGTTGACCAGTCTTCTCCAGTTGTCTGTCTTACCTCCATAAATCGGGTCGCCATCAAAGGCCGCTCCTTCAGAAAAAAGCTGGTTGGCCTGATCAAGTTCATTAAGAATCCCAAGAAACACCGTTTTCTGGGCATCGTACTTCGGATTCAGGATATTTTCCGACTCTCCTTTTATGGCATCAGTATATGGGATATCCCCTACCTGCATTGTTGCGCTAAAAAACTGCCAGGCACGGATAAAATGGCCCAGGGCCTGATAAGATTTTTTCAGCGCCTCACTCGTTGCGTATTTTTCCATTGGAGGAATGTTTCGTAAAATGGCCACCTTACTCAGGTCTGCCCTATTGAACTTGTTGTACTGAAGATTCTCCTGTCCCTCACCCCAGGTGATGTATTTCCCTAATAAAAAGGGTTGGATAAAAGACTTCTGGGTACTGATATCGCTTCTGGTAATACTCAGAATCATACCTGTTGCCAGATTGGAAGAGTTCACCTGATCTGTCTTATTCGGGTTTCTATTGATCTCCTCAAATTTCTTACAACCTGTGGCCAGTACTGCCATCAGAGGCAATACCGACATATATTTTAAAAGAATCCTTTTCATTGGAATATTTTTTTGTGAATGGTTATCCTGTAGTTTCATCTGATATCTCTGGCTACAAGCCTACTTTAATGTTAAAACCGATCATACGTTGAGATGGCGAGTTCAGGTTTTCTGTAAACACGTCAGGATCGGAATATTTAAAGTCCGTCCACATCCATAGATTCTGTCCTGTAACAGAAAAAGATGCTCTTTTTAACCCTAACCTATTGACAAACTGAGCCGGGAAATTATAACCCAGAGAAAGCTCACGAAGCTTCACAAAAGATTGATTCTGAATTCCCTTATCACCGCCTCTGAATTTCTGTGCAAAATCCTGATAACCTACCTTTACATCATTTGTTGCATACTGACGGGTATCACTCGTGATGTTTCCGTATTTATCAAATACCACCGAACCGGAAATCACCTTTACTCCTTGTCCCACATAGTTATTCAGTCCGTTAACCACCTGATCATAGCGATACTGGTTGTCAGAATCCGGATTGGTTCCTGTATCCCACATCTTATCATACATATAATTGTACATTAATCCTCCGATACGTCCATCTACATTGATCCCCAGGTTCCAGTTTTTATACCTGAAGTTATTCATAAAGCCGAAGCTGAAAGAAGGATCACCGTATCCATATTTTTTGTTATAATCACTTTCAACAGGATATCCATTATTGAAGATCACATTTCCCTGAGGATCTCTTAACCAGTATTTAGCCTTATAAGTGTCCAGTCTTTGTCCTTTTTTAGTCCACAACTCGTCCGGAGAATACTGAGGGTCCAGATCTACATAATAGCGGTGCTGTGTAGCCCAGTTTACCGTCGAGTACCACTCAAAGTCCTTGCTCTTAATTACAGAACCATCAACAGTAATCTCCAGTCCGCGACGCTCATAAGTTTCCTTGGTATTGACAATTGCCATATTGAACCCGCTAAAATTCGGAAGATATGCGGTCTGACTGCCTCCTAAAAGATCGGTTTGTCTGTTGTAATAGTATTTATTGTAGTAAGCCACATCAAAATGCAGGCGTTTTTTAAACAGATATCCTGCCACGCCGACTTCCCAGGTACGCTGAGAACTTGGCAGTAGTCCTTCCCCTAACAGGTAGTTAGGATAAGCAGCAGAGTTCAAAGTATTCCAGACTGCGGTGCTTGTACTGTATAAACTATTGATCGCATAAGGGTCAAATGCATTTTTAAAGACAGCCCAGGATCCGCGAAGCTTAAACATATCAATCACTTGTGGTAATTTCACCAACTCAGAGATCACTACACTGGAACCGATGGAAGGATAAAAGAAAGATGCGGAAGATTTCGGCTGACTGGAATTCCAGTCATTTCTACCCGTAAAATCCAAAAAAACAGCATCATTCCAACCCACAGATACCCTGCTGAAAAGACTATTAATCTGTCTTTCAGAAGCGCCCTGTTTAACAGTTGGCGGTTCTACCGATCCGTTTAAAGAGAAGAAAGTCGGAGAGATCAGTCCATTTTTAGTAGTAGCAGACAGGGAATCTTTTCTTGTATAAAAAAGCGTTGCCCCGGCAAGTGCGTCAAAAGACCATTTACTTACTTTTTTTGAATAGGTTAAAATCAAATCGTTATTGGTACTGAATCCTGTTCTTGACAAATTGCTGTACATCCCTCTTGCATTCCAGCCTCCCCTTGTAGAGAAGATATTTGCAGTGGGGTTTCTCATCGTTTCCAGATTATTGAAATTATCATACCCCAGACGTAACATCAGGTTAAAGTCCTTATTAATCTTATAATTCGTCGTTACATTGGCATTTATGGTGTTTTCCGTAATCCCATTTAGTTTCTCATTTGCAATCAGATATGGGTTATCATACCAATTGGTGTACATCCAGTTTTGCGTCTTGTTAGGGACCACCCAATAATCCTTATAGTCGCGGATATCGTATTCTGTACCCGTCCACATTACCAATTGATAAAGATAGCCCTGAAGGTCATAACCACCACCCCAAACCTGAGGCGCAGATCTTCTGCTCATCCCAAGATGGGCTTCTATTTTAATCTTGTCGTTGACTTTGATTTCACCACCTGATGTTAAATTCATCATATTCAGCGTCTGATTCGGGAACTGACCTTTATTATAAATATGGTTTAATCCGATTCTGAAACTCCCGTTTTCGCCGGTCTGGGCAATCGCAATGTTGTTATTGGCAATCACGCCGGTTCCCATAAAGTTTTTCAGGTTATCCTTACCTACTGAAACCAGTGGTCTGTTGTCCTCGAATTGTTTGGTCGCAGGGTTCCAGTCTCTTGCAGTATTTCCCACGTCCAGCTTGGGGCCCCAAACGTAGTCGTTATCGATCTTACCATTCTGACCTCTTCCGTAAGAGCTCTGCACTTTCGGAGCAGCGAGATAGCCAAGCTGAAGCATCGTATTGCTATTGAAATCAACCGAGAAACCTTTTGCGGCCGCGCCTTTTTTGGTGGTGATTAATAAAACACCACCACTGGATCTGGAACCATAAAGTGCCGAAGCAGCTGAGCCCTTCATCAAATCCATGGTTTCAATATCATCGGAAGGGACATCCCGAAGCGTCATGTTATCATAAGGTACGCCATCAACTACCAATAAAACGCCCTCACCTCTTAATTCCAGCTTAGGTTTCGCATTAAACTCTGTAGAATTCTGAACCACTAAACCTGCCACCTGCCCGGTTAAAGAGGTTCCAAGATCAACACCTTTTACAGTCTGAACTTTCTCTCCTCCAATACGCTGAGTAGCATAACCAAGGGATTTTTCTGAGCGCTTGATACCCAGTGCTGTCACCACAATTTCTGATAATTCCTGTTTCTGGGCCTCCAACACAATGGTCAGAACCGAAGAAGCAGCGGCAACAGTCACCTCTTTGGTCACATAACCAAGCGAGCGGATGATTAGTACATCCCCCTCTTTTGCGTTGATTACAAATTCACCATTGGTCCCGGCAGATGCGCCTTCCTTACTTCCTTTGACCAAAACTGAGGCCCCAGGCAAAGGATTTCCTTCCGCATCCAGTACCTTTCCACGGACAACGACGAATACCGCCGCGTTTTCACTTACACCAGCCCCCTCTTCTACTCCTTTCTTTTTGATCACCACAGTTTTGTTAACGATCAGATAAGAAAACGGACGGTCTTTTAAAATTTTACGAAGTGCTTCATCAAGCGTTACATTCCTCAATTCCACACTGATCTTACCTTCTTCCTTGATCAGTTTGTTATTGTAGAAAAAAGTATAACCACTTTGTTTTTTGATGCTTTCAAACAAGCTGTTAAAGGAGCTGTTTTTTTCTGAAAGCGTAATTCTTTGAGCGAAACCATCTGCGGACACCTGAAGACATCCGAGAAAGAGTAAAATTACTGTTAGTTTCATTGCCAATAAAATCTTAGTTGAGCTTAGCCACCTCAGAAAAGGAGCTTTACTACATGAGTTTAAATTCATATTTTTGAATGTTTTGGTTTATTCATTAATTATCCAATAAGTATTTTTTGAGATCAACCGGAACTGTGTTCCATTCTGATATGATCGGATGGGCAATCCGGATCCTGTTGCGAGCAGGGTCCGGTTTATTCCTTCATAAGAGATCTTTGGTTCTTTTGTATCTATCTTTTCATATTCGACCGGTTTAGGGTTAACAATATGGTTAGCTGTATATTGGAGTCGGTTTATTTCGTAACGATGAGCTTTCTGCCTTCAATCTTAAAGTGTATCCCCTCAAATTCCAGAATTTTCAATACTTCAGATAACTTCACATTCCTTGGAATATCACCCATAAATTCATCATCCAAACGGTTCGCTTTGTAGACCAGGTCGATGTCATACCAACGTGATATTTGTCGGAGAACAGAATGAAGATTTTCTTTTTCAAAATGGAAGAATCCATTTTTCCAGGCCATGACCTGGTCTATATCAGCCGGACCAATCTTGATTTTCCCAGATGAATGGTCTGACAAGGTCGCCTGCTGACCTGGCTTAAGAAACATCACATTTCCGGCAGAGACTTTTACACTCCCCTCCAGCAAGGTGGTTTTTACCTCGGGTTCATCGTCGTAAGAATTGATGTTAAAATGTGTTCCGAGTACTTCGACCTGTTGTTCCGCCGTACTCACAATAAATGGTAATTTTTTATGCTTTGCCACTTCAAAATATGCCTCGCCCCGAAGCTCAACTTTGCGCTGGCTCAAATGGGCAAATGTGGTTGGAAACTTAATTGAAGATGCTGCATTCAGCCAAACATGGGTACCATCAGGCAGGTTTACCTGATACACGCCTCCTCTGGGTGTGCTGATGGTATTATACCCCAATTCCTTAAGACCGGATTCAACGATCGAATAGACCAACTGCCCGTTAGCATTTTTGGTGATCTTTACTCCGGATTGTTTTGCAAGTTCACCATTCCCGGCATCGGTTAATGAAATCTGTGAGCCATCAGCAAGTGTTAATGTCGCTTTATTGCCTCCAGGTTCAACATCCAGACCCAGTTTCACCTCAATTAAAGTCTTTAAATCTTTGTCTCTTGTATTCTTATAGAAATAGAAACCGATAGAAAGTGCAATCAGCACGGTCGCAGCTACAGCAATCCCTGGCCACAAACGTTTTGGCTTGTTCGTCCTCAGATAATCGATTTCATCGGAGTCAGAAATCTCTGCATCATCATTCCAGGCCTCCAATAGCTGACCATCCAGTTTACCCTCTTTCATCAGTTGCACAAACAACTCCAATTCCTGATCAGTCAGTTGTTTGTCCAGATAACGCTGAACAAGGATCTTATAAAACTCATTTTCTTCCATACGGTTGGCCTTTCAAATAGGAAGACAATATTTGAGGGGGGCCAGGGTAGCAGGATGCAGATTATTTTTTAAATTATTTGAGAAAGACAGTCAGAAGTACACTCAATGAGATTCCAAGATCTCTTTTCGCTGAAGCACTCAGGATTTTCATGGAACCTACCATATGATTTTTCACCGCATTTCTTGAAATACCCAACGCAGTAGCCACCTCTTCGTAACTTTTCCCCTGTTGACGGCATAACCGGAAAATTTCCCTGGTCCTGGCAGGTAAAGCATCAAGCGCTTTCTCCAGGTATTCATGATATTCCTTACTTAGCAGCCCTTCTTCTGTTTCGTTTCTTTCTTCCACAAAACTGTTCAGGACTTCCGCTATCGCCACATCCGACCGCATGGCTCTTTTAAGGCTGTTCAACGTATGGTTTCTGGCCATGATAAACAAATAAGCCTTAATCGACCGCACCTCGCTGAGCTTGGATTTACCTTGCCAGATCTTAATAAAAATCTCCTGACAAAGATCTTCAGATAGATCCGTGGAATGAACAAACTTCTTGATATAATGGTAAATCGGCCCACTATAACGATCGTAGAGTTCTGCGAATGCAGACTCCTCCCCGGCTATTAATTTAGCCTGTAGATCAAGATCTGAAAGTGTTTGCTGTAATGACATTTTGAATCCCCCGAAACTAATTTATCAAAATTAAATCAATGTTACCTACATGTTTCTGAATTAACAAATCTTTATGCCGGCTTTCCTTAACTTTTCAATAAACAGCAATGTAAGCAACATTTATCCCAAAATACGTTCATTAGTCATCAAAAAAATGAGGTTTCTTATATGGATATCCTATTCCTCATTTCATATTTCCAATTGTACTTCTGCTGTTTTACCGGAACTTCTCCAGAACAAACTCTGTTTCATCAAGAAAAGGTTCAATGGGATTTGTTTTACCAAAGCCTGTCAGGGTCAATTCTTTTGGTTCCTTACTCCCCTCCTTTACAAATTTCATTCTGACATCTGTCCCGCTGTAAGCACCATTATGGGTTTTCCGTACAATACTAAATCCGGCAAACCGGGATATCGGGTAAGTAATCAGCGGCAAACCGAAATGATAAAGCCTGATATTTTTCCTGTTGACATCAAATACAACCCTTCTGCTGATCATCGCAATGCCAAGACCAAGCGGAATCAGCGGCATAAACAAGAAAAACTGATCCTTTTCGGGCCAGCCGGCTCCTGAAATCAGAGGATACCAGCCAATTGACGCAAAGAGAAGAAACACCACAGCTATAGGAAGGTATTTCCATTTCCCTCCAAGAGATCCCAGCACATAACCTTCATTATGGGAACGATAAAAGGATAACACTCCTGCCTGTAGCGAAAGTTTTTTTTGGTCTGATACTACCGGACCTGTTGAGGTCTTCTTCATTTCAGAGATCGCTGGCAGAAGCACCTCATCAAACTCTCTTTTAGACTGGTCATTTTCTTTGAGAAAAGAAGGAGAAATCCGGTATCCCTTTCCATAGCGGTCTGCCTTACTTTTCAGGTAATACGCCATTCCAAAATTCGCTGTTATCGTAATGTCTCCGATTTCATCAAAAGACATGAGTCTCTTCTTTCCAAATAGCGTATAGAGATAAACCACTCTATCGTTTTGCTCAAAAACTACTTTTCTGCGACTATAAGTAAAAAAGGGAACGCAAGCAATGATCAATGGAAGGAGCAATATATAGCTTGCTAAATTTTTAGCCTCAATCTCCTGAACCTGTCCCTTTAACATGATCAGTAAAGTCATCAGGGGCAACAACAACAGCATAATGACAAAAGCGATACCAATAGGCACCAAAAAAGCCAATGGCCTGATGACAATCCGTTCTTTTTCTTTAGTGTAAAATTTAGCCATATCCTACTGTGTTATTTTTGTGATTTCTTTTAATTATATCCTTATTCTTCCAGTAGTTACTCTGAGGCAGCAGCACGAATGGCTCTTTTTTTCTTAACGTAACTGATGATAAATACCAGCAAAGCGAAGGGAACCACTAATACCAGAGGATTATCCGTCAGCCTCTTCAACAAAGTTATCTTTGCTTCATCCCATCCATGAATATCTTTATCAACAAGCAGCTCCTGGTTTAACCTAAGTTTAAAAATACTCACTTCTCTTTCATCCCCCATGATAAAGCGATATATCCCTTTTAAAACTCCATTTTCTCTGGCATCTGCAAGTTGTTTACGGATCACTTTCACCTCTATGCTGTCACCGGCATTGATTTTATCTTTTACACTTAACTGATCTTCAGTGAGGCCCTGCCATGGTAATCTTAAGTTAATGGCTTCATTTTTCACCTTCATATAGAAATATGAACTAATCACCCGGCTTCCTTTTTTCCTCTGCTGTTCCCAAATCTCTGTAACGACAAAGTGTTCAGTAATAAAATCCTTTTCCGATCTTGCTGCGTCTTCGGCATTGCTACTTTCAAAGCTGCTAAAGATCCAGAATGTGGCCGCTGTCATGACCACAAAGAATAAAACCAAGCCAAAAATCACCTTCTTTACCATCACGTTAATTTATTGTAGCTCAGATCAATAGTAATGCCAAATAATTAAAGAAAATTATTTCGTATTCACTGTAGCGTTTGACCCAAATACTCCGTTTTATTTAAAGCACGCTAGATTAAGATTCCGGGGGCAGGTTTCAGGCCCTGTCTCCGAGTCTTTCTTTTCCCTGACCTGTTCCAATTTGTTATATTTACCGAAAAACAATTAGAATATGTTAGCTCACCACGTTTTATTCTGGCTAAAAGCCGATACAACTACAGATCAGAAAAGTGCCTTCAGAAAAGGTGTGGACTCCTTAGAAAAAATTGAATCTGTAAAATCCTTCCATGTAGGCGTTCCTTCTTCCATTGACCGTGCCGTAGTGGACACCACTTACAGCTTCTCTCTGATCATACTTTTTGAAGATATGGCCGGACATGATGTTTACCAAACCCATGCTTTACATCTTGCATTCTTAGATGAATTCCGTAGCCTTTTTGAAAAGGTGATCATCTATGACGCGATATAAAAAATTAAACCGGAGAAAAGTACCATTACGATTCTCCGGAATTTCTTCTTAAAAACAACAAATATGAGTGCATTTCAAGAACTGATCCAGTCAGACACACCGGTCCTGGTAGATTTTTATGCCGACTGGTGCGGGCCATGTAAATCAATGAATCCGGTGATCCAGGAAGTAGCAAGAATTACTGAAGGCAGGGCAAGGGTCATCAAGATCAATATTGACAAAAATCAGGCTGCCGCAGCCAAGTACAATGTCAAAGCGGTTCCAACCTTTCTGCTTTTCAAAAAAGGAGAAATCATCTGGCGGCATTCCGGAATGATAGACCAGATGAGTCTGTTAAAACAATTGTCTATTTAACCTCAACAGAAATCATATTGCTGTTTCTTGCTCCTGAGAAAGGTTCCGTTCTTATAGAGAAGATCAGCTTATATTTCCCTTCAGATGAGGGGGCGGTAAATGTTGCAGGGATTTCTACAGTTTGTTTTGCAGGGATCCTGAGCTGCTCCAAATCAATCTTCAGGGGCTTAAATTCGGTCAGATCATCACCATTCAGGTAGCCATATTCCAGAATACACTTCCATTTTTCACCTGTATTGCCTAAATAGATTTCCTCCTGATAAGGATTGGTAATTTTCAGTATTACCGACACCGGCATTCCCTTTTTCAATTCTTTTCTGATTTTCACCGGATTGACAGCTACTTTCTGATACATCCGGACCTGCTCGATCCATCGCCCATAATAAGTATCTTTTGTTGTCCGGATGGTATCCTCCCGCAGCCCTCCTCCATGGCTGTTTGATAAAATATAATATGCTTTTTTATTTCTGATGCTATCTTCAAGTGGCCAGATGTCGTATTGGTTTTTACGGTAATATCTGGAATCATAGCCAAAACCTTTGGTCGTCTGGTTGTAATAGTTATATCTGGAAGGATCCTGAAAAGAATCAGTAAAGATCACCGGGGCATCTCCTGCTTTATCGTGGATTTTCTTTGTCCACACCTTATTTCCGAAGTAATAAGCAACCACATTGATTTTCATTAAGGCATCAATCGGGATGATCAGAATGATCCTTACCAACAGGATCATTGTTATATTAATAACAGCCAACTTCGTAAACCATCTGGGAATATCTTTGCCAGCCAGATAAATATAGGCCAGGATAAACAAACAAATCATCCCCGGTAAGGTCCAGTGTGCCCCTACTCTTCCTTTTAAAGTACTAAAAAGAAAAAAGATGAAAACACCATAAAAGTTAACTTTAACGGCCCTGATAAAAGCATCTTCTGTTTTTAATTCTACGGCCACCTTGTAGAGGAACCAGCCGATCAATGGTCCGGCAAGTGCCAGCTGAGCTAAAAGGTATTCAATGGTAAAATTAAACTTATAAAAAGCTGCGGAACGGTCAATTACATGGTAATAAAAAGAAGGGTAGTTATTGTGCACCTGCCACAAAATATGGGGAAGGAAAGCTAGAATAGCCACCCCGACAATTAACCAGAAGGAAGGCCGTTTTAATAGTTTAAGATTGGAGAGGATCGTGAAAAATATGACCAGGATCGCATGGTATTTGCTATACAATAAACACGCAATCACCAATGCCAGCAGAAAGGCCCATTTCAATTGGTCGGCAGCCACATACTTCTGGTACACATAAAAAAACAATACCGTAAAAAAGAACAATGGTGAATCTGGCGTGGTAATGAAACCATAAACATGAAAAAGAACAATTGCACTAAACAAAAGAATAAAGAGCTTTACGTTTTCAGCGTAAGGTTTCAGGATCTTCCAAAGCAGGAATACAGAAAGGGTACTACAGACGACCGAGAATAGCCTCAGGCCCAGTGTTCCAGGTAGTAAGGCATCTCCTATTCTCATAAACAACGCCACCATTGGCGGATGATCGAAATAGCCCCAGTCCAAAAACCGGGAATATACCCAATAATAAGCCTCATCTGCATGTACCTCTACAAAGCTTGCCTGAATGATATTCAAAAGGGTCCATACCCCTAAAAAAATAAACAGTATTTGCTCAGCACTCTTTTTCGTTTGTAACATTTAATGATCAGGTTTTAACTCGAGAAGGTATACAGGTAATTGGCAAAAAAGTTCCATAAAGAAATGATTACGATGGCACAGGCTTTAGCGACATAGAAATTCCATTTTAACTTATCATTGAGCAGGTAAATCAGCACATTACTTAAAAACAGACCCACCAGTGAGATCATAAAGAATTTGCCAAACTGGGTAATGCTCGCCGGATCATGGTTATCAAAAGTCCAATAGCGGTTTAAAGTGTAATTTGTTGTAGTCGCTACGATAAAACCCAATGAACTGGAAATGTATTTATGAATCTTTAATTTCTCTTTACAGAGGTAAGTGACCCCAAAGTCTACGATAAGCCCTGAAAAACCTACGACACCGAATTTCAAAAACTTAAAAAGAAAAGTGTTATTTAATTCAATTGTAGCAAGGCTCGTCATAGGAAAAGATACTTTTCCCGCAAAAGTACATATAAATTTCAATTCCCTTCCCCAAAACCATCCGTCGAAGCTTTCTGAATCCCCTTCCAGAGGTTCCAACTTCCAGAATTAAACCAAAGTTTTTATTATTCAATAACGATAGTACAAATTAAGAAGATTGTATAGAATAATCTATAAAAAACGACACGTCCCCACAAGGAGACAATTGTAACATTTTTTTTAACGAGCTCTCTACTCAGCAGCAAAAAACACATCACAAACATATTTAAATCAACACATTACAAAAAAAAATCAGGAAAAAACTACTATTTAAGATTTCCAGATTAAGCTTTCAAATCAAAAACGACCAGCGATTGGCATGGCATTTGTTTTTCGGCATTTTAAATTTTATAACCAATAACTATTTAAAAAATCAATGAACAGACTTACAAAAATCCTTTCACTATCATTAATTTTAAGCTTAACCTTATTATTTGCGTGTAAAAAAGACAAAGATGATGCACCTTCGAATGGCACGCATAAAGTAGTATTCAAAGCCATCGGTTCTGCAGGCACAAAAGTCAGCACCGCAGTTTACACAGATGGCTCTGGTAAAACGGAAACCTTTACTAGCCTGGATACCCAAAACTGGACAAGCAGTGAATACACCATACCTTCGTCAGCCCGTTCCGTACATTTTGGCGCAAATGGAATTGGAGTAGATGCTTCTTCTACATTAGTGGTTGAAATCTGGGTCGATGGTGTTAAAGCTGCTGACGGAAAATCTACAGGAAAAATCCTTAGCTCAAGCGCAAGTTTATCTTTTTAGTATTTTTTTAACACAGGGTATCCTATAACACAAGGATACAGCTTACTGACAAAAGAAAAAGGGGGAATAATTGCCTGCTCCGCAAACAACGATTCCCCCATTTCAGGTATTTTTCCTTATTTATCCCACCAGACTCTGGTGGTATAAGTATCTGGCCCTTGCTGTGCATTGGCCTGTTTTACATTTGTTCCATTAGCGCTATACTCATTCCTTGGAAAGGTAAACCTTCTCGGAATTGTTCCGCCACTAACATTTCCGGGATAATTTACCGGAGTTAATTGAGGGATTCCCGTTCTTCTCCAGTTGGCATAACTCTCCCATCCATTTAAGAAGGTAACCACCCAATATTGTTCATTAATGGATTTCAACTGCTGTTCCATATTACCTGCAATCGGGAAAGGGTTTCCTGTACTCAGGTAAGCACTCACATCTGAACCGGAAATGGTTCTGCCATAGAGTTTCTGCTGATCCATTGAAGCTTCTACTGCTGCGCGATAATGAGTTGCCGCAACATCGGAAGTCCATTGTCTTGCGGCAGCCTCTGCCAGCATCAGTTCCGTTTCTGCATAGGTCAGAAAAAAGGTAGGTGCCGATAAAGGAAGGATCGTGCTGACATTGAAGGTAGAATAAGTGGTTAGGTCAGCTCCTCCGGGAGTACTGCCTATGGTTGTTGCATTATAGCCATTTGGCAATCCTTTTTGCAAAGCCGGGCTGTTATCACCATTAGACAATGAGCTGTAAACTGCCAACCGGGGATCATTGGTTCCCTTGAGGTAATCCATAAAAGTTTTACCGATCTTGATGTCTCCGACTTTAAGGATTTCGAATTTCTGAAAATCAAAGGCAATCGGATTGGCCAGCTCCTGCTGCGGTCCGGTATGTCTCATGTAACAAATATCGCTGTTGCTTTGCATCACTCCGCCCTGGATGGCTTTTAATACCCATTGTTTTGAAGCGGCAGGATCCACTTTGATCAGGCGCAGTCCCAGACGCAACATCAGCGAATTACCGAGGCGTTTCCACTGTTCAATTGCTCCTTTGTAAATGATATCCGCATTCCCAAAGGTCACTTTACCAGGAACAAAAGATGTAGTGGCCTGTTCCAGCTCTGTTAACATATGCGCGTAGATATCCGACTGTTTATCATACACAGGTTTATAAATTTGCTGTAAAAAGCCCTGTCCCGCTTCTGAATAGGGCACATCGCCGTAGGCGTCCGTTAACCTGTGCATTTGCATCACTTTCCAGATTCTTGCTGCGGCATACAGGTTTACCTTTTCAGGATCTTTTTTCAGCATGTCGATCAGCACTGCCATGTTCGATACCGGAACGGCATATTCTTCATTGAATAAAAGAGCAGCACTTTCTGAAGGCAGGTATTTATCCCCTTCCAGGTCATCTATTTTTGTCGTTGCGGTCTGCTGGACCATCATCATTCCAAAACCTACATTGCTTCGTCTGGCAACCGATGTTCCCGCCTGACGCAATTCCAGTGCGGTAAATAACGGTCCCGGTTCTACTTTCGTGGGTTGATTCGGGTTCACATTCAACTCTTCCAGATCTTTGGTACATGAGGTACCCAGCAAGATCCATAATGCTGCTATAAATAAGGTGTTCTGTTTCATGGTTTTGATTTTAAAACTTACAATTCAGGTTTAAGCCAAATGAGCGGGTTGCAGGTACAGAAA
The DNA here is from genome assembly GCF_900129215.1 of Pedobacter caeni. Lineage (GTDB taxonomy): Bacteria > Bacteroidota > Bacteroidia > Sphingobacteriales > Sphingobacteriaceae > Pedobacter > Pedobacter caeni. The sequence continues at coordinate 470,776 of NZ_FQUQ01000004.1, forward strand.
GCATCTCTATCCCTTGTACATTTCCCGTCAGGAAAGTAGATTCAGGATCTACCAATGGTACTTTTTTATAAAGTGTAAACAGGTTTCTTGCCACAAATGAAAGGCTCACATCACTCATCTTTACTTTTTTCACCCAATTTTTGGGCAAGTTCACACCCAATACCACCTGTCTTAACTTCACAAAGCTTGCATCATATACAAACTCTTCAGCAATGTGATTGGCCACCCAGCTGTAATATTCCTGTGCCGGAACATTTACTGTATTTGGTTGCCCCTGCTCATTCACACCCGGCCCAACTATACCTCCCTCACGACCAGGTAAAGTCTCTTTACTCAATCCCGCCAGGTAAGCCAGGTTATTTGTTCCGGAAGAGATTTTACCCCCGAATTTAGCATCCAGCAAAATACCCAGGTTAAAGCTTTTATACCTGAAATTGTTATTGAATCCTAAAGTATACGGAGAAATGCTGCTACCAATATTTCTTAACTCACCTTCTAAAGGAAGTCCTTTATCATTATAAATAATCCTTCCGGCAGCGTCACGTTTATAACCGGAGCCTTCAATTATACCAAAAGGTTTTCCTACTTCAGCCTTAATGTATACCGGAGTACCTCCATCACCATATAATCCCGGCCTGCTTTGCTGTACAATGATCGACTGCTGTCCGTCGGCAAGGGAAAGAATACTGTTCTTATTATACCCCATATTGAAAGACATATCCCAACTCATGGATTTTTGTTTAAAAACGGTCCCGGACAGCATCATTTCCAGCCCTTTATTCACCATTTCACCACTGTTCAGACGCACATTATTAAAGCCCGAAGCAATAGAAATCTGGCTGCTCAGGATGTCATCGGTTGTTTTCCGGTTGTACCAGGTCAGTTCCAGACCAATACGATCATTGAACAACCTCGTGTCTAATCCAAATTCATAAGATCTGGAAGTTACCGGTTTTAAAAGTCTGTTGGGAATTGTTGACTCACTGATATAAGCCAAAGACTGTCCGAGATGCTGCTGGCCAAAATAGTAAGTCAGGGATTGTGCATAGGCACCGATATCCGAATCACTTCCTGTTTGCGACCAGGCAGTACGGAGCTTGGCAAAGCTTAACCAGGATGGCATAGTAAGCGCCTGTGAGGCGACAAAACTAAAGCTCGCAGAGGGATAAAAAATACTGTTGGTCGCACGGCTCAAGGTAGAAAACCAATCGTTACGCCCGGTAAAAGTAGCATACAGATACCCTTTATAACCCAGCTCTGCTGAAGCAAATACAGAGTTGATTTGTTTCCTGTACAGGTCATAACTTCTTCCCTGCGTCACCGTATTATTTACCGAATAAAAGAAAGGAACAATAAACTGGCTTCCTGAGGCAGTGAGATTGGACACTTTACTTTTCATGATGTTTCCACCCACAAAGGCATCCACTGAAACATCCGGACTCACATTTTTCTTAAAGCCAAGCATCAGTTGTGAATTGAACTCCCCGTCGTAACGTTGACTTTCGCGCATGCTTCCATTGGCAATCGCACTACCTTCCGGCGTTACATTTTCTGCAAGGCGGTAAGCAAAATCAGTTCCCGCCAGCAAACGTGCATACAGATAAGAAGTGAAGTCATATTTAATATCTGCCGAAGCGATTATACGGTCCTTTCTATCTCTGTTCTGCATGTCGTAGGCAATAAAATAAGGATTTGCCAGGTAGATATTTGAGGACACCAGGTATTCATTTCCATTCTCATCCACTCTTCTGTCCAGGTTTCTGACATCGTAATTTGTAGGGAGTAATTGCACACCCACATTTGGATTCCAGGAGAAATCACCTGAGCTAGGTCTGTTTTCTACCCGCTCCCGCACGTACTGTATACTCATCTGTGCAGTCAGTTTATCGGTTGCTTTTAGATTTCCGTTCAGGGAGAAATTGTTTCTTTTCAGGCTTGAATTTGGCATCAGGTCATGGTTATTCAGGTCTGATGCAGAGAAGCGGAGCGTTGCTTTTTCTGATCCTCCATAAAGGGAGATCGTATTGGCAAAGGTATTGCCATTTTTATAAAAATTGCGACTATTGTTCTTCACCGCAGCGTATGGACGTGCAATCCCATCGAACTGGATCACCGGAGAGCCGTCCAGCCTGGCGCCCCAATTGGACGTTCCTGCCTGAAGTGCAGTAGCCATGTCTTTAGGTGCCAGCCCTTTTGTACCCTGCCCATAGACATACTGATAATCTTTTTCATTGTTAAAAATTGGCTGATCCAGCGTATAAGCACCATTATATTCCACACCTACTCCCTTTTGGGATTTTCCGGATTTTGTGGTAATCAGAATGGCTCCATTGGATGCCCTCGAGCCATAAAGTGCAGCGGCTGGTCCGCCTTTCAGCACACTCATACTCTCAATATCATCCGGGTTGATGCTGGAAATCCCATCTCCGCCATCACCTCCGCCATAAAACACAGAGCTCTGACCAAAATTGGCATTGACCAATGGGATTCCATCAATCACATATAAAGGCTGGTTGGGTCCGCTAATGGAGCCGTTTCCACGAATCACGACCCTGCTGGACCCCATAGACCCTGAAGCAGGCTTAGTCACATTTACACCCGCTACCCTACCTACCAGGGAGTTCGCTACGTTCGTTTCCCTGGCTTTGGTAAACTCTTCCCCTTTTACTTCCGTTACCGCATAACCCAATGCCCTTTTTTCTCTTTTGATCCCAAAGGAGGTCACGACCACTTCATTAAGGACTACATCATCATCGTCTAGAGAGATATTGATTTCTTTCCTTCCGTTTACCGGCACTTCTTTTTCTTTGAAACCAATAAAACGGAAGATCAGGATGGCATTGGCAGGTACTTCCAGTGTATATTTCCCATCCTGATTACTCGTTGTGCCTTTGCCTGCCTGATTTTTCAGCAGCACAGAGACACCAGGTAATTTATTTCCTTTGGAATCGGTAACCGTTCCTGTTACCGGACTATCCTGAATGACCAGATGCGTTTCCGGAGCAGTTTTACTCCAGGCAAAGGCAGGGCCAAGCAGTATTAATATCGTAAATAAAATTTTCATATTTGGTTGTTTTTTTGGTGGTTGATTTTTTTCTAGTGGCCTTGAGCCACTCGTGGGATGATGCGTTGGTTTGCTGTCATTCTTTATCCCATAGGCAATTCGTCTTTTCTGTTCTGATCAATTAATTTATAAATCCGCTGTACAGTAGCTGCCGATCTCCAGCCATCTTCCGGGGTATGCAACACATAATCCAATAACTGATCGATGGTACTTGTGGCCACATGAATGCGTGAATCTGAAGAGGCGTAATAGATAAAAACTTTGCCGTCCTCATCAGTGATCCAGCCATTACTGAAGACCACATTAGAAACATCGCCCACTCTTTCTGCACCTTCAGGAGCAAGAAAATACCCTGCAGGTTTATGGATTACCCGGCTGAGCACTGTTAAATCCGTCATGAATACATATAAGACATAGCGGAGTCCTGCTGCGGTATTCCTCACTCCATGAGCCAGGTGTAACCAGCCATATTTGGTTTTTATAGGTGCCGGACCTTGTCCGTTTTTAGATTCATAAACCGTATGGTATTGTTTTTTGTCCACGATCACCTCTTCGGGAACACAGGCATTCTCCATGGATTCTGACAGGCCAAAGGCGATCCCTCCTCCTTTTCCGGCTTCAATAAAAGAATCCTGAGGGCGGGTATAAAAAGCATATTTACCATTTACAAATTCCGGATGGAGCACCACATTTCGTTGTTGCAGAGAGCTGGTTTTAAGGTCTGCCAGTCTTTCCCAGGTGATGAGGTCTTTAGTACGGACAATACCACATTGTGCCAGTGCTGCGGTCTGGTCTCCTTCAGCAGCATCGGGATCCCGCCTTTCTGTACAGAACAAACCATATATCCATCCATCCTCGTGCGAGATAATCCGCATATCGTAAATGTTCGTATCCGGAATTTCTGTTTCAGGAATGATCACCGGACATTCCCGGAATTTAAACTGGTCAATTCCATTAGCGCTTTCTGCAATGGCAAAAAAGGATTTCCGGTCATTTCCTTCTACCCTTGCAATGAGCAGGTATTTATTGTTCCATTTGATCGCTCCCGGATTAAACACCGCATTGATTCCAATGCGTTCCATCAGGTAGGGGTTGCTGTCCCTGTTCAGGTGATAACGCCAGTATAAAGGGGTATGTTCGGCAGTTAAAACCGGGTATTTGTAGCGGCTAAAAACGCCATTTCCTAAGCCTTCTTCCTCATTTTCGCGCATAATCAGGGATTGATGAGCAGCCATAAGCTGCGCCAATCTCTTGTCGTAATCCATCATATATCTTTAGTTCTGTTTGTGTGTTTAGTCTTCGAGTTTATTCCACCATGTTCTTTTGAGGATGAAAATGATGACCGCCAGTATTGCGATTGTGACCAGCAAAGGCAATTTCATCATCAGGATCAGGTACATTGGCAACAGGGTAAGGCAGAGCTGCGCGATGATCCCCAGGACCACATTGAACATGTCTCTTCCAAAATTTTTGTTGGCCACAAAGGCAGGATCATCAGCCAGCACCAGTTCGTGGACAGGGCCCCAGAATCCCCATGGCCGGACCGTCTTATAAAAACTTTTGAGCGTCTCCTGATCCGTTGGCGGTGCCAGGTAAGTCCCGATCACAGATCCCGCCATGGAAAGGGCAAACAGCAATGGGAAATAATATAAAAATTCAACTCCCGCAAAGAATCTGGTAAAGACCAGTGCAGAAACAATTCCGGTAAACATGCCCCAGAAAAAACCATTGGAATTGAACCTCCACCAATGCCATTTCAGCACATTGGCCGCAATATACCCTCCATATAAAGCAGAGACAATCCATTGCAATACACTGTTTACATCTTTTGCAAAGAAGCCCAGAGTGATCCCTACTGCTACGACCAGTATGCCAGAGCAGTAGTTCATGGAAATGATCTTTTTATTGGAAGCCTCCGGATTGACGTACTTCAGGTATACATCGTTTACGATATAAGCCTGCGCAGCATTTAAAGTCCCACTGAAAGTCCCCATAAATGCGCCCAGCAATCCGGTGAGTACCAGTCCAAATAATCCGGCAGGAACGAAACTATTGATGCTTGCCGGCAGGATGCGTTCGTAATCAATGGCACCATCAAGTCCGCGGAGATTCATTTGGTCGTAGTAAAGAATCCCCAGAACGGTAAGTCCCACAATCAGCGAATAGCGGATCGGCAACAAAACGATCGATACAAATCCACTCATTTTGCTCGCTTCTTTAGGAGAGCGTGTAGAGAGGATTTTTTGCATATCATAGTTAGGTGGCGGACCGGCTAATGAGGCAAATGCTCCTTTGAACAACATCATCATAAAGAATATGCTGAACAGGGAATAGCCGTCGCTTTCTATTTTCTTATTGACATCAGTAATGATGTCCGTCCAGTCCAGGTCCAGGTGTGTTCCGAAGAAAGGGCTGTCCCAACCTTCCGGCACGTGTAATTTCTGTCCATTCAGGTTAACTACGGCAATCACTGCGATGGAGATACAGACTACCGTCATGATGGCGTATTTGATCATGTCTCCAAATACAATCCCATGCATTCCACCGAGGATGGAATAGAACATGGCGAACAGGGTAAAAATGATCCCGTAGAAATGGGCTACATAGTGCGGGGCTACTGTAAAAGGGACATAATCTTTAACCAAATCCCAGGGGATAAAAATCTCTACAAATTTACCCAGGCCAATAAAGCCGTAAGCAAGGAAACCCAGGCAACTCAGTAAAGCAAAGGTGACGACGACCTTATGAGAAGCGCCGACACCTCTTCCTGAAGTTCCAAAGCGGGTAGACAACCATTCGGCTCCCGTCGTGGCATTTGACCTTCTCAGCCATTTGGAGAGGTACATCATCAGAAAGACCTGATTGAAGACCGGCCATAACCAGGGAATCCAAATGCTTTTCATGCCATAAACGAAGCAGAGACTTACCATCCACATCGTTCCGCTGATGTCAAACATATCGGAAGCATCACTCAGTCCCAGCTTATACCATGGAAGGGACTTCCCTCCCATGATATAGCTTTCTTTATTTTCTTTTGCTTTCTTGCGGTACCAAAAGCCAATAATGATGGTGCTGATGAGATACGTTACTATAATAATGATGTCAACGGCTTGAAACTTCATAGACTCAAAACTATACTATTTTCGAACGCAGCTTCAATACTATTTTAACATTTAATTGTATTCAACAAACAAAAAGACTCATTATCATAGTATTAATCCTAATTTTCCATAGTACTATTTTAACAGAAACATAATCAATTCATATCAAAATTATTATATTTATATGATGGGCAGTAATATAGTCAGGGAGATCACCCCTTTAACTCAAAGCGATTGTTTTACCATTTTTTCCAGGACGAAGAAGGAGTTTGACTTTCCGCTTCATTACCATGAGGAATATGAATTGAACCTGATCCTGCATGCCAAAGGAGCGAAACGGATTGTCGGTGATCATATTGATACGATTGAAGATGCAGAGCTCGTTTTTATAGGTCCAAACCTTTACCATGCCTGGTTTACCCATCAATGTAAAAGTGAAGAGATTCTGGAAATCACCATTCAGTTCCATAAGGACCTGTTTGATGAGCGCTTACTCAAAAGGAATCAGCTGAGTTTCATTTCCAATATGTTTGAACGTTCGCAGAAAGGGATTCTTTTTTCTGCTGAGACTATAGAACGGCTCAGTCCGCGGTTGCTTTCATTAAACCAGAAGAAGGGTTTTGATTCTGTGCTGGAGCTCTTTTCCATTCTGCATGACCTGTCGATTTCCAGAAACATGAGGACATTGTCCAATTCTAGTTTCAACAATGAACAGTTTAATTACAACAGCAGAAGGATAGAAAAAGCATTTGATTATATGAATGCGAATTACAACCGGGGGATTTCACTGGAAGAAGTGGCCAAAGTAGCCAGTATGCCGGAAGTCTCTTTCAGCAGGTTCATAAAAAAGCGGACGGGTAGTACGTTTATTGACAGCCTGAATGAGATCAGGTTAGGGCATGCCACGAAGTTACTCATCTCCAGTACACAGACCATTGCTGAGATTGCTTATAAATGTGGGTTCAATAACATATCGAACTTTAACCGGATTTTTAAGAAAAAAAAGAATTGTACACCCAAGGAATTCAGAGATAGTTTTTCCGGGACAAGGTCTTTTATATAACTGAATTTAGAATAAAAAAAATGACGCTCCAAAGAGCGCCATTTTTATACGGGGGGGGTGGGGAATTTAAATATTAATCATTTCCAAGGATGATGTCCATCTGCCATACTCCATCCTCTACGATTGTAAAATCAAGCCAGTAGTTCATGGAAGAGCCAAATATACTGGTGTCATTCAACTCATCAATCCGGATTAATTTCCCGGCGACATAAGGAATCGGATATTTCACATCCAGTTCTATCCGGTCAGTCAGTGTAGTCATTTTCAAAGGGTTCCCGGCTCCAAGGGTTCTGAAATCTTTAAAACCATCCGTAAATCCGGCCTGTCCTTTATACTCAAAACCATAGAACTCTTTAGGATTAATCGGAACATCACTTCCTTTTTTAAAGTAGCGTACGATCAATTTACCTCCGGTAGGTTGCAAACGGGTGAATTTAACATCCAGACTTGTTACTGAACCATCCACCCCACCACCACTGCCCAATCTCCAAAAAGCGGGATTTTTCAGTTGATAGACCACCTTAATGTTGATCGCATTTTTCAACACGACTTCACCTGCCGGATTTTTTGCAAGAATATCAACCACATAATTTCCTTCAGGAAATTTCAGTGGATCACGAACTTCCGGATAAATGATCAGACTTCCATTTACCGGGTTAATGTCCAAAGCCGGTCTGACTACCGGAGTTCTCTTTACATCAATTTCCTCCATTTTAGTATCTCCGTCTGAGTAAATTCCAGTCCAGGAATAAGTATTTACCTTGACCTCTCTGAGAAACTCAGCAGAAGAACCATCCGATTTACGGATCGCCGCAATAGAAAACTCCATTGGTTTGGTAGATTCGTCGGTCAACATCGCTCCGGATGACCAAAGCACAAGACCAATATTTGCGGTTTGATTTGCTGATGTATATTTTAGGTTATTGCTTAGAAATCCATTTTTATCCTGCTTTTTGCAAGAATAAAGAACAGTGATCAGCAACAAGAAGCTAATGCTTAATATCTTTTTCATACTTGTTATTTTTTTATGATCATTTTAGTGTGAAAATTTCCGCCTTTATCTAATACGTGAATGATACCATTGGCAGTAATCAGATTATGCGTTTTCATCTGAAGCGTATCATTTTTAGAATCCTTAATTGTCCGGCGGTGTTCGTACACGATTTTCATCCTCCCCTGTCCAATTGCAGTCACCCCGCCATTGTTGTAATCCTCCCTGACACCTGTGATCATTAAACTATCCCCATTATTGTCTTTATAATACTTACGGCCATCAGCATAAGCTTGTTCCAGGGTGATTTTTGCACCAGGAACAATAAACCGGTTTAACATATACTTTAAGGAGTCAACATTCATTTTACTCAATGGCCGGTTACGTTGTTTCGGATCTGAGGGTTTCTGTCGGTACTCATTCTGAAACAAAATCACGCCTTCATTAATTGGAGGAAAGAAGGTGATACCAGGTTGATTGACCAGTGCTTTGGTACCGGTCATGTCGATGATTTTAATCAAAGAATCGAAATTCCCCTTAGTACGACTGTTTAAGAAGTCGTACATCGTCATTGCTTTTTCCTCTTCACTTTGCATTGCAAGTCCGCCATCCAAATAGTAGTCTTTCTTTTTACAGGCTGCCAGCATAGCGATGCAAAAACAAGTGTAAAATATAGTTTTAAATACGTTTATCTTTTTCATATCAATCTTAATTAGATCCTTCATGGAGTTATTTCCAGAACTCATTCTGGGTAATTACATAGTTACTCGCAGCGATGATGCTCGAACTTATTGGTAAAAGCCAGGCTCCTTTTTCGTACCAGTCTGCCTGTTTAATTTTACTATGTAGTTTTGCCATTTTCCTTGTTCTCACCAGGTCAAAGAAATATTGTCCTTCACCCATCAGTTCTTTTCTGCGTTCCAGAAGAATGGTATCCGCCAATATTCCACCGCCAGTGTAATTTGGTCTTTTTGCCCGTTCACGGATTTTATTGAGCTCTGTCATGGCCTCTCCCGGTCTGTTCAGCGCGTCCAGCGCTTCCGCACGAAGCAGGATAATATCCGACAGACGGGTGATGATCAGGTTGGACTCATTGATGTTTTGTGAGGTCGTATCTCCCTGGGCTTTCAGTGTTCTGTACTTTCCGAAGTAAAGGATTTCGCTATCCCAGGTACTTTTGATAAACCAGACATCTCTGCGGATATCACGTACCCCTTTAGGAAACAATACGGCACGAACTGCCGGTGTAAAACCCAAAACATATTCATCAGTACCGCCACCGCCATCACTTTGATCTTTATACCATGGTCTCCCAAGTGTTCTGTTGTACATTTTATTTTTCTGCAATTCGTTGTTCTTTGAATCAAAGTCAAGTTCAAAAATTCCTTCCGGAGATTTTCCAACAAAAATGTTTAGCAAGGCTGTAGAATCTCTGACAAGGCTATATTTCCCACTTGTGATCACTTCATTACATAGTTTCTCACATTCGTCGTACTTATGCATCCAGCCCATCAGATGTGCCTTAATTGCCTTTGCAGCACCTTTATCTGCCCTAACGGCTCTGTCCGCATTAGAATAGCTGACTTCCAGGTTACTGATGGCGGCATCCAGATCGTCACTGATTGCTTTAAAAATTTCTTCCTGAGTACTTCTGCCGACATTTGAAATGTCTACTGATTTCATAATTAAGGGAACGCCACCATATAAACGAACCAGGTAGAAATAACTTAAAGCCCTTAAAAATCTGGCTTCTCCAAGGTATCGTTCTTTCTCTCCTGCCGTATATCCTGAAATGGTTGGAATTTTCTCCAGTATCAGGTTACATTGCGAGATAGTCGTGTAGTACCCGTTCCAATTTCCGGCTCCTGCCTGAATCAGGTCATTTACCCCAGCTCTTCTTTGCAAATCGGTTTCCATTCTGGAGCCAACATTTTTAGCTTTATTAAAATTATCCGCCTGAATATCGCCGAATAAAAACACCTGATCAGGAAGGAAGGTTCGCAGCATATTGTAAGCGCCGGCCAATCCATGGTTAATATCGGAAGGGGCTCTGAATGCATTCGCTGCGGTTGGGCTTTGGATGATATCGCGGTCTATGATTTTCTTACAGGAAGCCAGTACGAAAAGCAGGCAGATGATCACCAATCCTATTTTCTGTGTTTTATCTTTTATCATGATGATTAATATTAGAGTTCAAAATTAAATCCGAAGTTAAATTTCCTTGGTATCGGGTATCCGTTACCTGTTTCTTTGCCATAAGGGTCTACATTCTCCGGATCTACGCCGGAATATTTCGTGATCAGGAAGACATTATCTGCACTTGCAAAAACGCGCAATCTGCGGCCTTTAAACCTCTTGATCAGATCCTTGGAAAAATCATAGGAAAGGCTGATACTTCTCAACCTCAGGAAGCTTCCATTTTCGAGGAACAAACTACTATTGCTGACATAATTTCCAATAAAATCATAATTCACCTGATCTTTTCTCCATGGGTTTATAGTCGGGTATTTTGCATCTGTATTTGAAGGGGTCCAGATGTCATATTTAGAGACATCCAACAGGTTGCGTTGCCCTGAGGGATAATTTAAGTTCCCTCCTCCTTCCCATCCTACGGTACGGAACCTGTCGTTGAGGGTTTGATTGATGACTTTGTTACCAAGTGAATAAGTCATAAATAAATCCATCTGAATTGCGGAACCTGATTTAAAGGCATAACGGAAAGAGTGATTGATACTACCATACACTTTTGGACTAGGGTCTCCCATGTAGATTTTATCAGAATAATCATCATCATCAAGTCTGATTAACCCATCACTGTTCTGATCTTTGAAAATGATATCGCCAGCCTGATACGTTCCTCCAAAGCCTCCCACGTTTTTATAAATTGACCTTAACCTCGCACCAGTATAAGGATTGATTGGTACTTCTCCATCTGTTTTATACACCCCCATATACTCATATAAATAGAATCCGTTCAATGGCCTTCCTAGTTGCAGGTATGGACCTGTAGCCCCTCTCGGGATACTGCGTCCAAAATCAGGAAGTTTGGTCAGTGTATTTTTGTTTCTCGATGCATTGATGGTGATATTGTATTGAAACGATTGATTTAATGGCAGTGTATATACTGTTAATGCGACATCAAAACCTTTGTTTGACACTGCACCACCATTGATAAAACGTCTTTTGTATCCACTTGTGGAAGGAAGTGGATCTTCGAATAAGAAGTTATCTGTCTTTTTATAATAATAATCAAAACTTCCTGAAACGCGCCCATTGAAAAGCTCTAAATCAATCCCTCCTCCATAATTGATGGAAGTTTCCCAGGTAAGGTTTGGCAAAGGAACACCATTGGCCCCTCCATAATTCGGAGCTAAGACAGAGGTTCCGTTATAGGTCATATCCGCCACATATTTTCCCACAGCAAGGTAGTTGTCATCATACTGCGTTCCGGCTCGACCCACACTCGCCTTCAGCTTACCCAGGTTAAACCAGGTATTTGCCAGTTTCTCAAAGAAAGGCTCTTTTGAGAAGTTCCATGCTGCGGAGGCCGAAGGAAAATATCCCCAGCGGTTATCGGCACCGAACTTTGAAGAACCATCCGTACGCATAGCTGCCTGAAAGATATATTTTGCTTTGTAGTCATAGCTTAACCTTCCATAGTAACCCAGTAAGCCATAATTCGTATTGCTCGTCAATAAGCTCAGGTTTGTTTGAGGATAACCTGAAATGACCTGTTGTGCATCACTTGGTCCGTTAAAACCAGAGCCCCGGATGAAATCTGTGCTGCTGGTATTGATGGAATTACCAGCTACAAAATCAAAAGTATGCTGGCTTTCTGTGGTGTAATGTGCTCGGATATAAGTTTCACTCAATAGGTTTAGCTTTTCCTGAGCATAATACGAAGCAGAGGTCTGTCCATTACTTGCTGCTCCGGAAGGAATAAAACCCCGTTGCCGGTCAAAAACATAAGTTGCTGCGGCTCTGGAAGTGATATTTAACCATTTCGTAATGTCATATGATGCTTCCAGTTTACCAATTACATTCCTGCTCAGGTTTAGATTCACTGATTTTTGATACGCATCGAGATACCGGCTAAAGAAGCCGCTTTTTGGTGAAGGAAGCAATGAAGAACTAAAATCATTTCCAATTACAGAAGCCAGGTTATCAGGTCCTCTTTTTGCACTTGCATCTACCTGATTTAAGATGGCTTGTGCAGAAATGTTCAGACTTGGCAATGGACTGAACTGACCGGAATAACTCAGGGAGTACCTTTTGAATCCCGAGCCTACTACAATTCCTGATTCATCGTAATAGTCGGCACCGATTCTGTAATTCGCATTTTCAGTACCCCCACTTACGCCAATATTCACGTTTTTGAAAATCCCGTTTTTAAATAACAGCCCCTGCCAGTCTGTAGAATTGTTGTAAAATGAATTTAAACTATCCGTCAGTTCTATACCCAACCAACCGTAACTATCTTTAGGAATACCGTTTGATTCCGGATTTGATTTCTGATACATCTCCCAAAGCGCCAGCTTCTGTCTGCGTTCTGCGTTTCCGCCAATTGTTCTTCGAAGTTCCGGAGAAACAGAGATTCCGAACTGGCTGTTTACGGCAACAATAGGTTTCCCTATTTTCCCACGTTTGGTCTTGATCATGATCACCCCATTTGCCCCTCTTGACCCATAAATTGCAGTCGCCGAAGCGTCTTTCAAGACATCAATGGAGGCCACGTCATATGGGTTAATCCCGGCCAGCAAACTCGTTAAAGACTGATTAGGGTTACTGGTACTGAAATTATCCTGTTCCATCGGCACTCCATCAATCACAAATAAAGGTGGGCTTACAATATTGGAATTCGCATCTCTGGATACAGCTGCAAGACCACGAACCTGAATATTACTCCTTCCTCCTGGTAAACCAGTGCTGTTTTGTACCAGTAGTCCGGGTACCAGTCCCTGTAGCATATTCTCTATAGTAGCGTGCGGCTTGTTTTCCAGCTGCTCTCCTTTAACCTGAGAAATAGAACTGGTATTCTTAAGCTTCGATTGCTCACCATACCCGATTACCACTACATCATCCAGTTGTGACTGATCTTCGAGTAATACAATTCTTAATTTCTCTTCTCCTTTTACCGCTGCTTCCTTGGCCTTATACCCCAGGAAACTAAAGACCAACACATCCGTTTCTTCTACACTAATGCTGAAATTCCCCTGATTATCAGTAAAAGTTCCTTTTTTTGTATTCTTTACCTTCACATTGACGCCAGGCAAAGGCAAACCTTTCGCATCTACCACCCTTCCGGTTACGGTTTTCAGGACCGGTTGAGCTACCGCCTCCTCTTCTCTTCTCCGCACCACAATCGTATTCTGGTTGATGGCATAAGTTAAAGGTTGTCCATCAAAACATTTCTCCAATACGGTTTTAAGTGATTCTTCCGTTACCTCCAGGGTAACGGGTTTTGCTTCTTTGATTAGTTTAGGGCTGTACAGGAACGTAAAACCACTTTGCTTTCTGATCTTCACGAAAAGACGTTCCAGGGAGATATTTTTTTCAGACAAAGTGATTTTTTGAGCAAATCCGCTTGCGCTCACCTGTAAAAAAGCCGCAATCATTAATACGACGGTCATTTTTATGCGCATGATGATCTGTTTTTTTAAGCGCAGCCGACGGTTTTCATACGCCGACCGGCAATGAATATTTTTATTCATACTTTTGTATAGTTTGGGTTGAAATTAAATGGTCTTCAGAAAATTCATTTGGCAGATCCCAGACAGCATGGTCGGGAGGTGGTTCGAAGCACTTCCCGGCTTTTTATCCGGATCGCCATGGAGGTGGGGCGTATCTATTTCTTCATATGTTATTGGTTTAGGTGAGTTGATCAATTGCTTTTCATAGGCAGATGATTTTTTTGATATGAGTGGTTAGTTCATATTTATGCGGTAGTACTAGTTTGCGATAACGGTAATTCTCCTTCCTTCTACTTTAAAATGAACTATTCCTGTTAATTTGAGCATTTTCAAGACTTCAGATACGTTTTGGAAGCGGGAAACCGAGCCTGTAAGGTCCTGATCTCCGACATTCCCTTCGTAAACAATCTCCATATCATACCAACGGGCAATTTTCCGCATTGCTGAGGGAATACTCTCGGCATTAAATACAAAGAAGCCGTTTTTCCATGCCATACTCTCTTCGGCATCAACCTCTTTGACCAGGAAAGTACTTCCCTCTAACTGCGACTGTTGTCCGGGTTTTAAAATGACCTGACGTTGATTTGATGAACTGATCACTTTTACGCGGCCTTCAAGTAGCGTAGTTCGTACTCCTTGTTCATCATCATAACTGTTAATGTTAAAATGGGTGCCCAGAACCTCTACAGTTTGCTGCTTACTCTGTACCAGGAAAGGTTTGCCTGTATCTTTGGTAATTTCAAAATAGGCCTCTCCGCTCAGCTCCACTTTACGTTCTTTTCCTGTAAATGATACCGGGAATTTTAAAGTGGAAACCGCATTCAGCCATACTGCACTCCCATCTGGAAGGTTGATTCGATATTGTCCTCCTCTTGGTGTAGATATCGTATTGTAAGTGACCGGGCTATCTTGCGAAACCGGGCTGGCATTATAGATCAGCTGCCCATCTTTTGATTTTATAATCCGGAGTCCCGACTGACTGATAAGGGTACCTGTTTTTGCGGAATCCAGGTTAATAATTTTCCCATCAGCCAGCATTAAAATGGCTCTGTTTCCTCCCGGGGCAGCATCGTTGAGCTCTAGCGATGCCAATTTTGTTTCCGGTTGTTGTTTTTGATGGTTATAAAAAAATAATCCCACAGAAACCAGCAGGAATAAACTGGCCGCAATCGCCAGATAGGTTTTCC
Organism: Pedobacter caeni; assembly: GCF_900129215.1. GTDB lineage: Bacteria > Bacteroidota > Bacteroidia > Sphingobacteriales > Sphingobacteriaceae > Pedobacter > Pedobacter caeni. Next base: position 485,872 of record NZ_FQUQ01000004.1, read on the forward strand.
CGGAGGGCTTAGCCCTCTTCTCTTCCTTTTTGTACATCCGGATTACCGGAATCTCTTTATCAAGACTCCGTTCTATTCTTTGGATCAACGCTCCGTCAGGAATTTCGGCACCTGGATATTGAATCAGGATTTCTTCCCAAAGCTCAAGAACAGACAAATATTCCTTCTTATCAGCCTGCTGAAGCAATTCCTGAAAGGCAGCATCTTGTTCGGCACTCAGTTTACCTGATGCCAATTGTTCCAGCAGTTCTTTGGTCTCTTTTCGGTTCATTTAATGGGGCCGTTTAAGAGTAAGACAGCAAGCGTTTACAATTGGACACCTCCAAATGAAAAAAAATAAAAATATTTGTTATTTAATCCTAAGAACTGCCGAACAGCAGAGAATTATAGCAGTCAGATCGGCATGGACACGCAGGTATTCTTTGAGGTATCTGACCGCAGAATAGAGCTGTTTCTTTACCATAGACTTAGAGATTTGCAGCTCGGTGGCAATTTCATCATGTGACATTTCCTGGTAAACACTCATTTCAAATATCTGTCTGCGTTTTGGGGGCAACAGATTAATGGCATTTTGTACAAGCGTATTGTATTGTGCAGTGATAAAGGGTTCGTCTGCCTGATTTCCACTGGCCTCAGTATGGCTGCTGATATAATCGATTGCTTTTTGTTTTACCTTACCATGTTCATAAATGTTCACCAGTCGGTTTCTGGCCATACGGTACAGGTAACTGCTGAAAGAGTTGATGTCAGAGAGTTCCTCTTTTCTCTCCCAGACCTTCATGAACAGGTCATGAAGAATTTCTTCCGTATCCTCTCTGGACGAGTTTACAAAGGGATAAATGTATTTGTATAACCGGGGAAGATAAAACTTATAAATTGCCGCAAATGCCTCACGACTACCCCTAGCGGCATCCTGAAGCAGCATGCGCTCTCCCTGGAGTTCGTGCTGTCCTTTATTTTCCATTTAAAAAGATCCCCCCTTCTTTTGATTGCCGTTAAACCAAAGCTAAGTAAAAATTGCGTTACCCTAAAGGGCTGGAGCTAAATATCTCCCTTTAGGCCAGCTTAATTCAGGTTGAATTTGTCATTCCTCACCTGTACTACATTAGAAGCAGAGATGATCCCTACAATCAGGATACCAATCAGCACAGCCAGGGCAATCTGCAGGGTAGAATACAACTTGCTTCTGGAAACCATTGAGGCAGAGCTCTGGATCAGTTCCTGCCCCACCTGGGTCTGGATGCTCATCATGTCGGTCAGTTTTTCCAGGGCTTTCATAGAATTTTCTCTTCCTATGGTTTCATACAGCTTCCTGCCATCTTCCAGGGTATGGCTCAGACTTAAAGCAATCACATGCTGTTCTGCAGCAATTAATCCTGCCAGGCGATTTTTCAATTCGCTGAGCTGCTCTTTCTCCTTTGTCACCAAAAAGGTTTTTTCATACTTTTTCAGGAGAGAATCTATCGTGCTGTTTAGCCCATTCACCTGCTCTTTTAAGCCAGCAGCATTAGAATGAGAGAGTTTTCCGGAATAGAGGAAGCTATCCAGGGTATATTTTTTTTCAAAGATATTTTCGGCTATATAAAACAAGTCTGTGGCCGGAACCAGTCGGTCGTTATACATGGAAACAAACGACTCGTTCATGCTTTTGACACTCTTATCCTCTAAAATTCTGATTAAGATCATGCACGCCATAATTGCAAACAGGAGTGTGGCGATTTTCATTTTCTGTTTTATAGAATAAGCAAACTTCATATCATTAAGTATAGGTTTTCAAAAACTATTCTTCCAAAGGAGAAGAAAAGAGATTAGGTGCAAAATTTACTAAAAATAATTCTCTTTTCGCCCTGGTTACGCCAGTATATAACCAACGAAGAAAATCCAGGTCGATCATATCCTCCGTTAAATAGCCCTGATCTACGAATACGGCATCCCATTGCCCACCCTGGGCCTTATGACAGGTAACGGCATATGCAAACTTAATCTGAAGCGCATTATAGTAAGGATCTTCTTTAATCGCTTTAAACCTTTCTCTCTTATTCGTGATGTGTTCATAATCCAGGTTCAGGCCTTCAAAGAGTTTGTTGCTCTGTTCGTAAGACAGGTTTGGCGTTTCTGCAGTCAGCGTATCCAGCATCACTTTGCAGGTGATCTGTCCGGCATCCGGAAAATCCATGAACTCCAGTATCACTTCCGAAAAGCGGAAGCCATAACGTTCTTCTTCGCCCCTCACCCTGACCACTTTTGCCATATCGCCATTGGCAATAAACGCCGCAGATTCATTTTCCGGCAACCAGAAATAATTATTCCGCACCACCATGATCTGGTCGCCTCCGGTTAGCTCTTCTTCTCTGTACAGCAAACGGGCACGGATCTGCTGGTTGTATACATTTGCCGATTTATTAGACCTGCAGACCACCAGGGAATTTTCAATTCCAAACTTATGGTAGGCATATTCCAATCCTTCCACCAGCTTTACACCCGTCATCCTGAAAATATCCTTATAATTTTTAGTGATAAACTGAGGAAGTTCAATGCCCTCTGTATCCTCCTGCTCTTCGTTGATCAACCGCCGCAGCATCGTGGCATTGGCGAGAATTCCTGATTCCTTCTCCTGTCTGACCACTTCTTTTAATTCTACCGCTTTCACTTCCATCCCGAAGTTTGAACTGAGGTAATCTTTATTTAAGGCCGGGCTATCAATACTTCCCACCGGAGGCAGCTGTGCGGTATCCCCGACAAACACTGCTGCACAGTTTTTGGAATTATATATATACTCCATCAGGTCTTTCAGGAAAGAAGACCCGGTCTGGGTATTCCATTCGTCCGCAATCATGGAGGCTTCATCAATGATAAACAAAGTATGTTCCGCCAGATTAGGCGCAATTAAAAAAGACATATCTGTGGAAACTGCCGAACGTTTTCTATAAATTCTCTTGTGAATGGTGAGTGCTTTCCGGCCGGTATAATTGCTCATCACCTTTGCTGCGCGACCGGTTGGCGCCAGTAATGCCGCTTTCAGTCCGAATTTAGGAAGTGCTTTTACAAGGGCCGCTACAGAAGTTGTTTTTCCTGTACCTGCATATCCCCTCAGTATAAAACATTGATCATCCAGTCTTTGGGACAGAAAACGAGCCATCTCGCTGCAAAAAATAAGCTGTTCAGCGGTTGGGATGAACTCGTAAGATTGCGCTATAATTGATGCTTTATCCATTTAACAAAGATGCAATGGTGATGTTATAGAAAAAAGGATTAATTTTGATCATAAATAATTTGATACCGATGAGCCATAAAAACAGCATATTATTAGTTGATCCGGAGTTCGATCCTAGTACTGCGCCAGACTGCAATTTATTGTTAAAGATTACAGCAGATAGCTTTTCCTATGCAATTATAGACAAAACAAGTAATCAGTTAAAAGCAGTATATGACCAGCAGGAATGCCGCGATATTGCCCGCGACGTTTCCACAAAATTAAAAAACGACAGCTATTTAAACCTTCCTTTCAAAGACATTAAGGTGGCTGTTTATACTGAAAATTCGATTTCTGTTCCGAATGCTTTGTTTGATGCCCAAAACCTGGATCAATATGCAAAGTTTTTCACCGAGGAACAGTCAGACAACTTATACATCAGACCTTTTAGCAGTTATGGTTTCACTTCGATCTTTACCTTACACCGCTTTATAGACGAGGCGCTGGCCGATTCGTTACTGAGCTGTAAGCTGTTTGACCAGCTGGCTCCGGTACTGGCTATGGCCAAAGACCAGTCACAAAAATCTTTGATTCTTGATTTCACTGCCGTTTCATTTAATGCTGTGGTGACCGATGAGGAGAAAATGATCTTCCGTAATTATTACGAAGTAGAAAATACAGAAGAATTCAATTATTATCTTTTGTTCATCATCAATCAGCTGGAACTGAACACCAAAGAATGTCATGTTCAGTTGAGTGGTATTGTTCATGAAAATGACCATTACTACCAATGTATAGCAAAGTATTTCAAAAATATCAGCTTCAATACCCCCTTAAGTGATCAGGTAGATCACAAAATTTTAGACGACATGCCTGCTCATTATTACAGCAGCCTGCTAGCCCTTGATATATGCGAATAATTGGTGGTACATTGAAAGGTATCCGTTTCAATGCCCCGGAAAGCTTACCGGTAAGGCCCACAACAGATATGGCCAAAGAAGCTCTTTTTAATATCCTCTACAATACTTACGATTTTGACAGCTGCGATGTGCTTGATCTTTTTTGCGGAACAGGGAACATCAGCTTTGAATTCGCCTCCAGGGGAATCAGAAAAGTAACTGCCGTAGACAAGCATTCGGGTTGTATTTACTGGGTAAAATCCGTGATTGCCAAGCATGGACTTGAAGCCATCGATGTACAGAAAGCAGATGTATTTAAATTTCTGGAAACACATAACAAAGCTTACCAGATCATCTTTGCTGATCCACCTTACGACCTGCCTACCATTCCATTGATTCCACAACTGGTGATGAAAAACAACCTGTTAACGGATAATGGATTATTGATCGTAGAACACCCTTCATTACTAAAACTAAAGGACCAGCCTGGTTTTAAAGAAACCAGAAGGTATGGTAATTCCTCTTTCAGTTTCTTTGAAAAAACAACATAATATGAAGATTGCCTTATTTCCGGGATCATTTGACCCCATTACTATTGCTCATGTTGACATCCTGAAACGTTCTTTACCACTTTTTGATAAGGTGGTTGTTGGTATCGGATTAAACAGTTCTAAACAGAGTTTTCTTTCCGCCGAAAAACGCGAAGAGATTGTGAAAAAGGTTTTTGTGAATGAGCCTAAAGTTGAGGTACAACTTTATGAAGGGCTAACAGTTGATTTCTGCAGGAAGATCAACGCGCAATACATGGTTCGGGGCATCCGGTCTGTGGGTGATTTTGAGTATGAACGTGCCATCGCACAAATCAATCAGACCATGATGCCCGAAATGGAAACCATTTTTATCTTAAGTAAGCCGGAGTATTCTGCGATCAGCTCTACTATTGTAAGAGATATCCTGCGAAACAACGGGGATGTAAGTCAGTTTTTACCCAAGGATGCTATCGCTTTCCTGTAGTAAAGCACCTACTTCCAATACCTGAATAATAGAAGGATAAGTATTACTCAATACCGGAGCAAGCTCAGATTTGTTTAACCAGCTTGCTTTGGTAATGCCTTCTTCCTTTTGAGGGATGAGTTTAGGTTCACCTTTTACGGTCATGCTGTACCAGTTGGTTTTCTTGAGGACGATCTTGCTGCCTATGGTATATACATGGTAGGTTTTACAAAGCTTTTCATCATTGGTCAGGATTTTTACCCCACATTCTTCTTCCACTTCCCTCAATGCCGCTTCCTTCATCTTTTCGTCTTTCTCGACCTTTCCTTTTGGCAGGTCCCATTTTTTGTTCCTGAAGATGAACAGGTAATTTCCTTTGGCACTTTTTACCAGGCCACCCGCAGCTTTAATCAGGGTAAGGCTGTTTTTAATCTTTTTGAACATCGCCTGAGGATCCGTATCCAGGAGCAGATAGTCTTTATCTGTATCAGCGGTAATGCCTTTATAAAACTTTCTGAAATCAAAATTCTGAACGTCGATTTGCTGAATTTCTTTGTCTTGTTTAGGTCTCTCGGCTGCAATAAACAAGGTGCTGTCGTTGATATAAATTCTGTAATTCTTCATGATAAACGCTCAAAATGGTTTTAATAACAGGCCTATAAAATTCCCATAGAAACAACAGACCCCTTTGAATAGTATTCTAAAGGGGTTTTCAATGGGAAAATCTACAAAATCACCTGGATATTTGAGTTTTTAAAATTATAAAAATTTATTCAGTTATCTCCATTAACCGCTATTTTAGTTATTATCACCCTGATTCTCAAAGGATGGCAAAAAACTGCTTTTCTTCACAACAATAAATCGCGACATTTGACGCTAAATAAGAAACAATTAAACGAGGATTTTTATGCCTTGTTCTTCACATTACTGAAAGTAGTGCTAGGACAAACGTATGAAATTCTGTAATTTTGGAGCATGTATAATAAAAGTGATATTGAATTAAAGGTAGCTGAATTTTTATTACAAATAAAAGCAATAAAGTTACAGCCTAACAATCCATTTACATGGGCTTCGGGTTGGAAATCTCCTATTTATTGCGATAATAGAGTTACCCTTTCCCATCCCTCGGTAAGAACCTATATCAGACAGAAGCTGACGCAATTGATCCAGGAAGAATTTGGTTCCGTAGATTTAATTGCTGGTGTAGCCACTGCAGGTATCCCTCAGGGAGTTCTTGTTGCTCAGGAGCTGGGATTGCCATTTGCTTATGTGAGAGCTAAAGCAAAAGAACATGGCACAGGAAGTCTGATTGAAGGAGAAATTGTTGAAGGACAAAGAGTAGTAGTTGTAGAAGACCTGATCTCTACAGGTAAAAGCAGTTTACAGGCAGTAGAAGCATTGAGAAATGCAGGTCTTTCTGTAGCCGGCTTAGTATCTATCTTCACCTATGGTCTTGACCAGGCTGAAGAAAACTTTAAAGCTGCAAAATGTCGTTTCGCCACTTTATCTAATTACAATACATTAATTGAATATGCTGCTGAACATAGCTTCATTGCTCAAAACGATGTAGATCTATTGGCCAAATGGCGTAGAAACCCTGCAGATTGGGGAAAAGAATTAGAACAACTAACCTAAGATCATAATGACAGTTATCGAAAGTACTACTGATATCAACCAGCCTGTAGAAAAAGTTTATGCATTTTTAGCTGATTTAAACAATCATCAGCAACTGATGCCTGAAAACATCTATAACTGGTCATCCACCAATGATGAAGCGAGCTTTACCATTCAGAACATGGCCAAACTGGCAATTAAAATTTCTAACCGCATAGAGAATCAGGAATTAACGGCTATCCCTACAGAGAAAGCTCCTTTTGATCTGGAACTGAAATGGACTGTTGCAGATAATGGCAATGGTGGTACTACCGCAAAACATATCATTTCTGCAGATCTGAATATGATGATGAAAATGCTGGCTGCAGGTCCGCTGCAGAAACTGGCTACTCATCAGACTGAAAGACTGGCAGAAGTATTAAAGTAAATCAATTTCTCAAAGTATATAAAAGGGGCTATCTGCAGAAGGTAGTCCCTTTTTTTATGCCTTGGTATAATCAGTAAGATTTAAGGGCTTCAATTGTTTTGTTTTTGGCAACATCCATGTCCCCTGTTACCTCTCCGTATTTTGATTCTTTCAAACCTAATTTTTTCTTCAGAAGATCCTGAGCGGTGATCACCAGACCTTCAATTGCTTCCTGTGCTGATTCTTCTTCTATCGCATCTTTAATAAAGCGGAGGATATCATCTTTGGTTTTTGGATGATTAAACCAGATTTGCCGCATGGCTGTAGCGGCATAACCTCTCAATTGTGGATCAGGATCGGTTAATAAACGTTCGTTTAAAACCTTCAAGTCAGTTTTACTTCCAACCCAGCCCAAAACAATAATGCTGCTATATCGTAAATTCCATTCAAGGCTGACCATATTTTCCAGGGCAATATCCCTGGTATGCTTTCCACGAAGATGCCCGGATAGTTGAATCACATTCGCCCTTAGCCCGATGTCATCAATGCCATCTTTATACTTTTTGTACAAAAACTCACCGGCGCTTTCCTTATCCCTTCTATCAGAAAAGAAAGCAAATAAATCCCGCTGAAGGTATTCATCGTTTTTATCCTTTAATATCTTAAAATGAAATTCAAGTACTTCTTCTTCATCGGATGACAATAATTCATCTTTAAAATCAAAAATACCGTCATCAGAATCTTCCAGAAGCAGCAATTCTTTATAGTGTTTTTGCAACGATTCGATTTTGGATTTCATTATAGCTGATTTATATTATTTTTTATTCCAATCTGGTGTAGGGCAACCATCCGAAAGGCCTGTGGTCGTATCAGAACCTGTATTAGCTGGAAAAATATCTACCGGAAAATCCCTTTCAAGACGAGCCACACTTTCATAATGTCCAAATTCGGGATAAGGTTCATATAATCCATCTATTACAAAGCTCTTATTGCTTTCATAGTCCTGAATTTTCTTATTCTGCTCATCATACTTGCGATAGCTGACATGCCCGCTTTGATCAAACACAAAATGTAAGCGGTAATCTTCATTTTCATTGCTTTCGGCACTAAAATGATAATACCAGATCTCTTCCAAAAAGATCTGATCTGCATAAGTTTTAGAGGGGAAAAAGAAATAACTCAGGTAGACCCTCTGAGCTCCATCTATGAAATTAGCCCTGATGTGTCCGCCCTTTAAAACCAGGTAACAAAAAAGCTGATTTTCTTTAAGTATGCTGAGTTCATAATGCAATCCATTTTTATGATTTATCCTTGCAATGTCCTCAGCGCTCATCAACCCGGTTTCGTATTTCTTTTTGTATTTCGTCTTATTGGAGAGATCTAATCTCCCGATGAGCTGAACCTCGGTCTGAAGCTTTTTCACTGATGCCCAATAGTTCTGGTATTTTATTTCCATATGATCTGATAAAAGACTTTCCCCCTGATCAACAAGTTTTAAGTACCGCTATGGTCTTAACCTTTGCTGCTTCCATATCCCCAGTTATCTCCCCATATTCAGATTCTTTTAAACCCAGTTTCTTTTTCAAAAGATCCTGAACAGTGATGATCATTCCTTCCAATGCTTTCTCTTCTTTTTCGCCTGGAATTGCTTCCTTTATATGTTTCAGAATGTTTTCTTTACTTTTAGGATGGTTGAACCATATCTGTCGCATAGCGGTAGCCGAATACCCTCTTAACTGAGGATCAGGATCATTCAGTAACCGTTCGTTTAAAACTTTCAACTCCGCTGTACTTCCTATCCAGCCCAATACAATAATGCTTCTGTAACGCAAATCAGCTTTTGGGAGGTTAATATTTTCCAGCGCAACTTCCTTCGCATGCTTACTTTTTAAATTCCCCAAAAGCTGGATAACATCCGCCCTGACTGAAATGTCTTCAATTCCATTTGAATATTTTTGATAAAGAAAGTTGGAAACCACTTCTTTATTTCTGTTATTCACTGCTTCAGCAAAGAAAAATGATTTTATAGTACTCCGCAATTGCGCAGACAAAGCCTTGTCTTGTAAAATCCGATAATGAAAATCCAGAAATTCAGGACTATCCGACGACAACAATTCTTCTTTAAAATCGAAGATGGTATCATAGGGGTTTTCAGCTATTTTTAGTGCTTCATAAGCAGCGTTAAGGCTTTTTATATCCATTTTGCTATTCTACTTTTAATGTGGGATTGCTCAGCAGGCCATCGGTTCATAATTTAAACCTTTGATCTTATTTTGTTCCAACAACCGATATAACTTCTGAGAAATGATGATCGCCCTGACCGTAAAACCCCCGCCACCAAAATGCTCTTTAGTCATAAAAAAATCAAGATCACCAGGTGCCGACTTAAAGTCAGGATAAAACCCTTCTCCTTTCAGGATGTATTTATTGATTCCCCATTGCTCTACTTTTTCTATTTCATTAACATGATGGTTATTGATATCCAGATCAGCATTAGATATACCCTGAGGAAGAATCTGCAGTACCTTTTTCAGTTCTCTTTTTGTTTTATACTCCAGTACAGGCATAGATTTTATCCCCAGAGGCTGAAATATGGTTTTATAAATTTCGGGCCTGACAAAGATGGAATCCTGTATCCAGAAAGCGGAACCAACTGACGAACTGCCCCAATGAGGCTCCTTTTTCAATTGATAACTCCCGATTTGTTTTCCTTTCAGCAGACCAAATTCCGGGTCTTTATTTTCAATTTCAAAAACGTCCTTTAAATAAGGATACAGATCAAAAGGAAATTCATATCCCGCCGATTCCGGTTGAGGATAGCCGATCAATTTAGCCGGATAAACATGCAGAAATGAAGAATTACGCCTGTCTTCTTCCGAAAATTCAGTTTCCAGGCTGATTGCATGATCCCATTCTTCAGCAATGATCTTCTTGACCACACCAAGTCTGGCATGGTCGACATCAAGAAGAAAGGCATCAAAACCGGGCACCACATCTATTCCCAGCGTTCTTAATTTTTCTACTTCCTCCTGATTGAAATCTTTAAATACCCGATACCTTACTTTCATCAGAAAATGATAAGAACATTAACCACCAACCTGTTTGCTATTCTCCCATACCTATCATCCGTTTTCATTCCGGTTGCAGCGCCATAACACATTACCGATTTCATTAACATTTGAGGATAAAACCTAAGCTGCCTTTATAGGTGATATTGTAAAATGAGGCCGGTAAGACCTGTTTTTTCATATATACCAGGATTTCATCTTCCAGCTTCTTCTTATCGGTTTCGCTCATTCCGGTACAACTGATATTTTCCCCTTCTTTCAGTGCGCTTTGAATTTTCCCCTGACCATCTACGACAAAAGAAAAACTGAACATGATTTTATCACAGCCGGTACAGTCGGATTTAATCCTTTTCGAAGCCAGGAAAGGATTCAGGCAATTGGCCATAAAGTCAATATTGATTTCTGTCCAGTTTAAGGTTCTTGTGTCTTCGTTAACAATTACCGATACGCTATCCTGGATTTTAGGCGGAGTTAAAGTATCCTTTACCGCTGCGGTTTCCGCTATGGTTTTGGCCACAGCATTTGTTTCTTTGGGAGCAGGGCTTTTAGACTGACATGCGGCTAAGATACCTAACAGGCTTAGCCAAAAAAAGAGTGATGGTTTCATCAGCATATATTTTTGCAATGACTATGAAGTGGTCACAACAACTTCATAGTTTCATCTGAGATTAAACATATTTAATTCTTTGAGTCCCTATGGAAATTCCTCCCAATAGCAGGATCCAACCGACAGTTTCGCAATAATTTTGCGCCATCGATGTTTGCCTTAAGATTAAAAAAAATTAAGCTTCAGGCCAATCGTTAAAATTCTGATCAGTAGGAAACATGGGCTTTCGGATACAAAACCATAAAGAAATGCCAATGTTAAGGGAATGGGCCCCCGAATCCGGGGAATAGGAATCGTAGAGCACCTGGTACTCTTTTCCTGTAAAATTTAATCTCGCTTTGAAAGCCATAGGTTTAAAATTTCAAGGTAAAATGTATAATTATCCTAATATACAAATTATCTCAATACACTGACAAAAAGCAGATTAACAAATCATTGTTTTTTTCAATAATGATATTCGAAGTCAATCATCGGCAATAAACTACGGGTACTGATATCAGATATTTCATCACTGAGCAGGGGATTGTGCTCATTGCTAAAGAATCCGTTCGAAAAAGTGACTACATGCTGTTTTAGCGGATATACCGGAGCTCCTTCTTTATTGCTCAGCCAACCAATATAATCGGTCATGTTATGATATGGCCCTCCACCGATATAGGTCCTGCTGATATAATAGGTTTGCTCCGGAGAAATTGCCACCGGGTTTTTCAGGGTAAAATACTGAACAGAAGAAGTGTGTTCCGGTTTCACCAGGCAAGTACTCAGGGCCTTTGTTCTGCCCACCTGCCATAAAGCAATGCGGTAGGTGATCCCGGGCTTCCATGCCTGATATCCGACTTTAGTAATCAGAATAGGCTGTTCTGCATTAAACTGGCAGGCATGGGTTTTCAGGTCCATGGCCACAATACTGCGGTAATCTTTGTTCGAGAGGAAGAGCGCAACCCATGTTCTGAGTGCATAAAAGCACATCGGTGCTTCAGGAAATTGCTGGGCCAGTACAGAAAAAGGAATGCCGGCAAGAGAGGAGATCAACTTTTTCATCATTTTCGTTGTAGGTTTATACGTTCATATCCACCAAAAACAAAAATTGTTACCCTCTGCTTATGATTTTCAGCTCTTCTGCAGATTAATTTAAAGAAAACTCCAGGTATACCGGCACATGATCAGAGATGCGTCTGGCTTCTTTCAGATCAAGGAAATCGGTATAAAAAGGAACGATTCCGGCATCAGTTACCCTCAGCTTGTCTTCCGGATAAAAGAAATTATCATATTCCGAAGCCAGGCAATCATCGTTAATGCAACGTTGCTTCAGCGAGGTTTTCTGTTTTACCATCGCTGAGGTATAGCCCATCTTTCGTAAAGGGTTAAAGACAGTATGAGACTGCGGGAGGTTAAAGTCTCCGCAAAAGATCAGGAGATCATCCGGATAAAGATCAGGAAGGAATTTGAAATACTTGATCTCTGTTTCCGGTTGTTTGGATTTCGGTCGGGCATGGAAAGAGCTTAACGTAAAAGTTTTCTTTCCCGCTTTAAATCTGGCAAAATAAGGCTCTCTGTCGATCATCAGATGATAGTCTTTTTCCAGCCAGGCCTCCCCTATCTTTTTCAGTTTACGGCTCTTCCAGATAAAGGCGTATCGTTCCTTACTATAGCGATCGCTGGAAGTTCCATGACTAAAAGTATATTCCCAGATTGCCCCGTTACGGTTTAACTCTTCTGCCAAGCGGATGACTGCCCTTGGCCCACCATAACCCACTACCACCTCCTGTATGGCCACCACATCGAAATTTCTGATGGTATTGGCAATGAAGGTCAGCTGTTCATCGGTTTTGGACTGACCAAAATCTTTCAGGTTCCAGGAACACACCCTGATTTTTTGCGCGGAAACTTGAAAACAACATAAAACGAACAGGAAAAGCATCGCATTCCTACGAATGCACGAAAAGGACTGTATCAATGAAAACTGGGGTTAAGCGAATATAAAAGGTTATTTAATGGTATTCAACTTCATTTTCTTCATGACAAAGAAAAATCCGATAGCGGTCAGGAGCAATACAATTGCTGTTCCCCACCACAACACAGGAAAGCCGTATAAAGCGGCCACACGGGTTCCCACAAATGGAGAAAACACATGTGCTGCGGAAACGGAAAGTGCATTGATGCCCATATAGGCACCTCTGGTTTTTATGGTAGACCTTTGCAGCGTAATCGTGGCCATAAAAGGCATCGCCAGAATTTCTGCCAGACACAGGACAAACATGGCCATATACAAGACCCACATTCCATGCGCCAGGTTAAGGATCAGGAAGGAAAAGCCACACAACAAGGTTCCCAGCACAATGATATCCCGGGGTGATAAGCGTTTTTCTGCGATGTGCACCAACAGCATTTCCAACAGGAAAACCACCACTCCACTGAAAGCCAGAATCACTCCGATATTGGCTTCAGTCATTTGGTAAACTGCTCTGTAATATAATGGTAAGGTGCTTAAAAGCTGGAAAAAGCAAATGGTAAAGATGGAGCAAAGCAAGCTGAACAGCATAAACAGTACATCCTTATAAGGAGAACGTTCCTTTACCACAGTTTCCTCAACGGTATCGTCAACCGCTTTCTTTTCTACTCCTTTTCTATTCCTGAAATAAATGAAAAACAAAACGGCAGAGAAAAAGGCGGCAACGGCATTTCCATAAAACAGAAAGGTATAGGAAATTGCAGCCAGAAAACCTCCTAATGCGGGACCGATAGAAAAGCCAAGGTTCATCGCCATTCTATTTAAAGAAAAAGAGCGGATGATGTTATCCGGCTTGGAATAGTAGGCAATGGAAACAGAGTTTGCCGGTCTGAAAGTTTCTGAGATCAGGCTGAGTACAAATACGCCCACCGCCAGTTTTACAACCGTATTGAGTTCAGGAAGCAGGAAAAACATAGGTACGGTAAGGATCAGACTAAACAGCTGAACCTTAAAATGTCCTACTTTATCCGTTAGCCATCCTCCGGCAAAAGACCCTGCAACAGCACCAATTCCAAAACAACTCAATACTGTTCCGGTATCTTCCAATGAAAAACTCAAATGATTGATCATGTATACCCCCAGGAAAGGGATCACCATAGCCCCACTCCTGTTGATCAACATCACTAATGCCAGCATCCAGGCTGGCGCCGACAGGCCACGATAAGCATCTAAATATAAACGTAAAAACTCCTTCATCTCTTCTCCTCTGTAAGCTATAAATTCAATGCCTGTTGTAAAATGCTTTCGATCATTTCTACTTCCAGGTCTTTGTTTGGGTCTATCAAAAGGATTTTCATTCTTGCCCTTTTCTCTGTTAACAGTGCGGGGTGATCAAGTTGATTTCCATTGGCCATTCCGATATAAGGTTGTCCGTATTTCTTATGAATCCAGAGGTAACAGTACATTTTACCTTTGACATAGAAAAAGGGCATCCCATACTTCCATTCCGGTTTGATCCTGGAATCCTGCTTTAAGATCAGATCGCTCAAGGCAAGTAAACATCCTCTGATGGGTTCTTCTTTTTTTAAATAAAAGTTTTCCAGGGGAGTCAGCATACCGATCGATTTAAATATCTTTCTGAAGGCGCAAATTTAAGAAGAAAATATCGCCTTTCGGGGCTGAAATGCAATCATTATCGGAAATCAGGATAAATTTCTGATAACGATTACAAAAAGATTTGAGTACATTTATTGATGACCTCATTTTCCTTTAATATGGATCCTCTGGAACTGGGTACTTTGGTAGTCGCGCTGCTGCTCATTGTCTATAGTATAAGGAGAATCCGGGCAAGAAAAAACAGGTAAAGTACTGATCACAAAGGAATTATCAGACAAAATTTCAGCATAAACCACTATTTATCAGACAATTAGTCATCTCTTTTTAATTCCGGCAGACATATTTTCCGATATTTCCTCAAAGAACAATATGGCATTTACTTTGTTTATCTGATAGCATGAACTTCAACAACTTTACTATAAAAGCACAGGAGGCGATTCAACAGGCCTCTGAAATAGCTCAGGGCAATCAGCAGCAGGCTATTGAAACAGCACATATCCTGAAAGGGTTGCTCACTGTTGATGAAAATGTAGTTTCTTATGTTTTAAAGAAATTAAATGTAAACCTGAATGTCTTAAGTCAGCATTTAGACAGTCAGATTGCCAAATTCCCCAAAGTGAGCGGCAGCAGTCCGTACTTAACTTCAGGAAGCAATTCTGCTTTGCAAAAAGCACAGTCTTACCTGAAAGAATTTAAAGATGAATTCGTTTCCGTAGAACACTTATTACTGGGTTTACTCTCGGTAAATGACCATACTTCCAAATTATTAAAAGATCAGGGCGTAACAGAAAAAGACCTTAAAAAAGCAATTGTTGCTCTGAGAGGATCAAGCCATGTAACTGATCAAAATGCGGAAGCCACATACAATGCATTAAACAAATATGCCAGAAACCTGAATGAATATGCAGAATCAGGGAAACTGGATCCGGTAATCGGCCGTGATGAGGAGATCCGCAGGGTGATCCAGATCCTTTCGAGAAGGACAAAAAATAACCCGATCCTGATCGGTGAACCAGGTGTTGGTAAAACAGCCATTGCCGAGGGGATCGCTTTCCGGATCATTAAGGGCGATGTTCCTTCAAATCTGAAGACAAAAACGGTGTTCTCTTTAGATATGGGTGCCTTAATTGCAGGTGCCAAATACAAAGGTGAATTTGAAGAACGCTTAAAAGCAGTGGTAAAAGAGGTGACACAAAGTGATGGTGACATTATTCTGTTTATCGATGAGATCCATACCCTGGTTGGTGCCGGGGGCGGTGAGGGTGCAATGGATGCGGCAAACATTTTGAAACCTGCTTTGGCCCGTGGAGAATTACGTGCGATTGGTGCAACGACCCTGGATGAGTACCAGAAGTATCTGGAAAAAGATAAAGCTTTAGAGCGTCGTTTCCAGAAAGTAATGGTCAATGAACCGGATACCCAGGATGCGATTTCCATCCTCCGCGGATTAAAAGAACGCTATGAGACCCACCATAAGGTGCGGATTAAGGATGAAGCAATCATTGCCGCGGTAGAATTGTCGCAACGTTATATTGCAGATCGTTTTTTACCGGATAAAGCCATCGATTTAATGGATGAAGCGGCTTCTAAACTCCGCCTGGAAATGGACAGTGTTCCTGAAAAGGTAGATGAACTGGACCGTAAAATCATGCAGCTGGAAATTGAACGCGAGGCGATCAAAAGAGAGAACGATGATAAAAAAGTGAAATCTCTTGGAGAGGAGATTGCCAACCTATCTGCAGAACGTGATGAACTGAAAGCCAAATGGCAAAGTGAAAAAGACCTGGTAGACGGAATAAATACGGAAATCGAGCAAATAGAAAATTATAAACTGGAAGCTGAGCAGGCTGAACGTGCAGGTGATTATGGCAAGGTAGCGGAAATCCGTTATGGGAAAGTTAAAGAGGCTCAGGATAAGGTAGAAAAGCTGAAAGCAGAACTGGAAGGTCAGCAGACAGAAAGCAGGATGCTGAAAGAAGAAGTAACGGCAGATGACATTGCAGGTGTGGTTGCCCGCTGGACAGGCATTCCGGTTACTAAACTGGTATCCAGTGAAAGGGAAAAACTATTACACCTTGAAGATGAGTTGCACAAACGTGTAGCAGGTCAGGATGAAGCCATAGAAGCGATCTCTGATGCCATCCGCAGGTCGAGGGCCGGATTACAGGATAAACGTAAACCTATTGGCTCTTTCATCTTTCTTGGAACGACCGGGGTCGGTAAAACAGAGCTGGCCAAAGCATTGGCGGAATTCCTCTTTAATGACGAGAATGCGATGACGAGGATTGACATGAGTGAATATCAGGAACGCCATGCCGTATCCAGACTGATCGGAGCGCCTCCGGGATATGTGGGGTATGATGAAGGCGGACAACTGACAGAAGCTGTACGCAGAAAGCCCTATTCAGTGGTGTTATTGGATGAGATTGAAAAAGCCCATCCGGATGTATTCAATATCCTGTTACAGGTGCTGGATGATGGCCGTTTAACAGATAACAAAGGCCGGGTGGTGAATTTCAAAAACACGATCATTATCATGACTTCCAATATTGGTTCTCATTTGATTCAGGATAACTTTAAAAAACTGGACGATGAAAACCGTGATGAGGTGATTGCCAAGACCAAAAACGAATTGTTCGAACTGCTGAAACAAACCATCAGACCGGAGTTTCTAAACCGGATAGATGAACTGATCATGTTTACTCCATTGAACCGCAGCGAAATCAGGAACATCGTTGACCTGCAGTTCAGACATGTCCAGGAAACCCTGGCCGAAATGGGGGTTGAGATTGAAGCTTCAGTAGAAGCCCTGGATTGGCTGGCAGAACTGGGATATGATCCTCAATTTGGTGCAAGGCCTTTAAAACGGGTGATTCAGAAAAGAATTCTGAATGAACTGTCTAAGGAGATATTATCCGGAAAGATCGATAAGGACAGCAAAATCAAACTTGACACATTTGATCACAAATTTGTCTTTTTAAATAACGAATAACATTTAGATACATAAATTTTAGTCAGGATAATTAAGGTTTCGTAATCACCTTAATCATCCTGACTTTTTTTATGATTTGTTTATACAATTTTCACAACAGCATATTTAATTCAATAAATTTTAATTAATATTGCTATACACAAATGAAATCAACAGTATGAACAAAAAATTAATCATCGCGGCCGCGCTATGCGGTCTCGCGCTCGGTTCCCGCGCGCAAACAGAAAAAGGGAGTTTCCTCTTAGGTGGGGATTTCAATTTCCACAGTAAAAGGGACAAGGATGATGCTCCCCGAACCAACTCTTTCGGGCTGGGGCCAAAATTCGGTTACTTTATCAGTGACAATTTTGCCATTGGTTTGGGTGCCTCTTATTTTTACAGTAATCAGGAATCATGGACTACAGATGATCAGGGACCAGAAGGACCTATCAGGAAATTCAACAATGGATTTCGGCAATCTGGTTTTAACATCGCCCCTTTTGTCCGTCATTATATTGATTTAAATGCTAAGTTTAAATTCTTCAGTAACCTTTCAGTTTCTGCAGGAAAAAGCTGGGGTAGATCTCTGGGTGAACCAACAACAAATAACTATTTATCAAAGTTTGAGTTAAAGTATTACGGAGCAACTCTCTCGCCTGGCTTTGTCTTCTTCCCTACAAAAAAAATAGCCATCGAACTTTCCACGACTTTGATCAGTTACCATAGGTCTGAAGACACTTTTAAGTACGATCCGAACAATGTCAATACCTTATACGTACCTCAGATAAGGCATATGTTTCAGTTTGGGTTAAGTACCATTCAACCTGCCATTGGCGTAAATTATCATTTTTAATTTCTATCCGACAAATTCACAGGACTACCCTAATGCTACGAAAACAGCATTTAAAGGCGTAGATCTCAAAATTAAACACACAAAATCAATATATGAAAACAAAATTAGTGATCACCCTTGCACTCAGCATTTTTACATTAGCTTCAAATGCTCAAACAGAAAAAGGAAACTTTTTAATAGGAGGCAGTATAGGCTATTCTACAGCTAAGAGCAGCGCAGGTAGTAGTAGTCAGTCCCACAGGTCAACCGCTTACACCATCTCCCCTAAAATAGGTTATTTCATAGATAACAATTTTGCCATAGGAACCAAATTACAGTATTCAGCAAATAAATCCAACTACAGTAATCGTAATTACCAAAATGGAATACCTGGTGAATGGACATATAACGTAGACCGAACCGATTCTTACGGGATCAGTCCTTTTGTCCGTTACTACGTTAACATTACGGATATATTAAAGTTTTATGGAGAATTCGAGATGTCTTTTGAGACTGGAAAATCAAAAAGTAAAAACGACAAGGGTGAAATGATCACCAAAGACAAGTTCAATAATTACCGTCCGGCAATCAGCCCGGGTCTGGTCCTTTTCCCTTCAAAAAAATGGGCTATTGAATTTTCTTTCCCCTTAGTTAGTTATGAAAAAAGAACTTTTTCCAGAATTTCAGGGCAGGAGGAAAAAGCCAGTACTAACTCGTTTAACTTCGGCTTGAATACATTTGCTCCAAAATTAGGCCTGAACTATCATTTTTAGTCCGAAAACTGATCTGAACGATTGTTTTTTCAATCTTCAGCTCCCAAAAAAGCCGGATAGCAAGAGTGCTATCCGGCTTTTTTTAAAGCAATAAGTGCTCAGCAAAGGCTTATTTTTTCGCTTCAATATTGGGAAGAAATCCGGTAAGCAATCCAATCAATGGAAGAAATGAACAGATGTGGAATACATATTCAATGCTTGTGTTATCTGCCAGTTTACCCAGCAAAGCAGAACCTATCCCTCCCATTCCAAAAGCAAATCCAAAGAATAGTCCGGCTACCAGCCCCACTTTCCCCGGAATCAGCTCCTGTGCATACACCAGGATGGCAGAAAAAGCAGAAGCAAGGATCATCCCTATCGGAACGATCAGCACACCTGTCCAGAATAAATTGGCATAAGGGAGCAATAAGGCAAAAGGGGCTGTTCCCAATATAGAGAACCAGATCACGTATTTACGCCCAAAACGGTCTCCAACGGGGCCGCCAACTAAAGTTCCGGCAGCTACAGAAAACAGGAATACAAACAAATATATCTGTGAGCTCTGCACCGATACATGAAACTTATCGATCACATAAAAGGTAAAATAACTCGTCAGACTGGCCATATAAAAATACTTTGAGAAGATCAGCACCAATAAGATCGCTACTGCAAAAATCACTTTATTTCTGGAGAAAGTATTGACTACTGTTTCTACTTTAACCCCTTCTTTGGCTTTTTTCAGCATATGTCCTTTATACCAGTTCCCTACCCTGCTTAAGATCAGAATGGCCAATAAAGCAATCAATGAAAACCAGATGACACTGAATTGTCCGTAAGGAACAATGATCCAGGCCGCAAGTAATGGTCCAAGCGAGCTACCTGCATTTCCACCCAGCTGAAAGATGGACTGTGCCAGCCCCCTTCTTCCGCCAGATGCCGCATGTGCCATTCTGGAAGCCTCAGGATGAAAAATTGAAGATCCTGTTCCGATCAAAGCAACCGCGACCAGCATCATGTAAAAGCCGTTGGAAACAGACAGGATCACCAGACCAAGCAAAGTGAAGCCCATTCCGATCGCCAGGGAATAAGGTTGAGGTTTTTTATCGGTATACATCCCTACAAAAGGCTGGAACAGCGAAGCTGCCATTTGAAACATTAATGTAATCAGTCCGATTTGAGAGAAACTAAGGTGGTAACTTTTTTTAATTACGGGATATATAGCCGGGATTAAAGATTGAATGGTGTCGTTTAAGAGGTGCGAAAAACTAATGGCAAAGAGGATCGGGAAGACAGTATTTTCAACCATTTTCCCCGTAGAAGGAGCAGTATTCATGTCAAAATTATTGTTAGACACAAAGGTATAAACTATTTTGTTTAAGATTTTAACGTTTTTGATACATAAAACAGCAAGAAAAACAAACATTCCCTATTTAGAATTGTTATTAAAGTAGTTCATTCAAATCATATACACATGAAAATCGCTTATATCTCTTCTTATCCACCACGTGAATGCGGAATCGCTACGTTTAATCATAACCTGCTTCGTGCAATAGGTCATGATAAAGTTGCGGTATCCGACGATAGCTTTGTAGTGGCGATGAATGATGCAGAGGGTTTAGATGAATATGAATACCCGAAGGAAGTAAAATACATCATTCGTCAGGAAAACCAGAAAGACTATATCCGCGCGGCAGATTATATCAATACCAGTTTGGCTGATGCCTGTATCCTGGAACACGAATTTGGAATTTATGGTGGTGAAAGCGGCGTTTACATCCTTCCGCTCATTGCCAGATTGAAAAAACCGCTGATCACCATTTTCCATACGATCTTAAAAGATCCCAATTATATGCAGCTGACCATCATCAGGGAGATTGCAAAACACTCTTCCAGAATTGTCGTAATGAGTCATCGGGCTGTTCGATTCTTAACCAGTATTTACGGAATTCCCTTTTCGAAAATACAACTGATAGAACATGGGGTACCTGATCTGGAAGCGAAAGTGGAAAATCCGGTAAAGCAGTCGCTTGCATTCAAAAATAAAAAGGTCTTGTTCACCTTTGGATTGATCAGCAGAAATAAAGGATTAGAGACCGTTATAGAAGCATTGCCTGCAATTGTTGCCCGGCATCCGGATGTGATGTATGTGATCCTGGGTACTACACATCCCGGAGTCGTGAAGAATTCCGGTGAGGAATACCGCGATAGCCTGAAGCGGCTTGCAAAGAAGCTCAATGTAGAAGCCAACCTTACTTTTATCAATAAATTTGTCTCTGAAGAGGAATTGTTCGACTACCTCACCGCAGCAGACATGTACATCACCCCTTACCTGAACGAAGCACAGATCACCAGCGGAACCTTATCTTATGCTGTAGGCTCCGGCGCTGCGGTCATCTCTACCCCTTACTGGCATGCACAGGAACTACTGGCAGAAGACAGAGGCAGGTTATTTGATTTCAGAGATTCTGAAGGACTGTCTGTCATTGTCAATGAATTGCTTTCAGATGAGGAAAAGCTGAATTTGTTAAAATCCAACGCCTACGAATACGGTTTACATTTACGCTGGCCAAGTACCGGTCAGGTGTTTATTGATGTGCTGGACGAAGCAGTATCGAAATACTTGTCGGAAATGGAAAAAGCGGGTAAGCAAATCATTGATCCGGATATGATGCCTGCCTTTAGTCTGGCTCACATCCAAAGATTAACAGATGATACCGGAATTGTACAACACGCTAAATATGGGATTCCCAACCTGAAAGAAGGATATTGCCTGGACGATAACTCCAGGGCATTGATCCTGGCCATTCTGGCCTATCAGCAAAACAAAAGCAAGGGCGCCCTGGACCTGCTTCCCATTTACCTTAGTTTCATCCAGTACATGCAATGTGAGGACGGGAACTTCAGGAATTTCCTGAGTTTCAAAAGAGAATATCTGGATGAGGTGGGTTCTGAGGATTCTTTCGGCCGTACCGTTTGGGCTTTGGGATACCTCATCAGCAATGCGCCTAACAATTCTTACCGGGAGTTTGCCAAAGACCTGTTCTTAAAATCCGCTGATCACTTTAAAAGATTAACTCACCTGAGAGGGATTGCCAATACCATTATCGGATTGGCGAAATACGTTGAAGCACATCCTTATGATGGCCATATACGGGAACAGATGGACTTGCTTGTTGCTCCTTTAAAGGCTTCCTATAAAGTAAATAAAACCAGTGAATGGCATTGGTTTGAAGAAAAAATGACCTACGACAACGGTATTCTTCCACTCGCTTTGTTTTGCCATTATGAAGTCAGCAAGGACCAGGAATCGCTGGATATTGGTTTGGAAAGCATGGCATTTCTTTCCAAAAAAACATTAGCTGACGGGTATTTAAATCCTGTAGGAAATGATGGATGGCTCTTTAAGGAAAGTCCGGAAATGGCTTTGTACGATCAGCAGGCTATAGAAACCATGGCCATGGTGCTGATGTATTTCAAAGCCTATGAGATCACGGGCAACCTGGATCACATCAAACAAATGTATTTGTGTTACCAGTGGTTCTTAGGAGAAAACAGCCTCCACCTGCCATTGTATGACCACGAAACCAAAGGTTGCGGGGATGGTTTGCAGCCTCATGGTGTGAACCGGAATCAGGGTGCGGAAAGCACGCTGGCCTATTGGATTTCGCACCTGATGGTCCTTAAAGCTTTAGAATCTGAGTACGAGTACATTCAGAGCGGAGATTTGCTTTCTTTTCAAAAAGAAGCCAATATTTAAGGATGAAGATCGCTGTATTAGCACCCGTAGCCTGGAGGACACCTCCAAGGCACTACGGGCCCTGGGAACAAATGGCCTCTAACTTAACGGAAGGATTATTAAACGCCGGGATCGATGTGACGCTCTTTGCTACCGGAGACTCCCTGACTTCCGGAAAGCTGGATGCGGTAATCGGGGAAGGATATGAGGAGAACCGGGAACTGGATGCCAAAGTGGTAGAATGTCTGCACATCAGTAACCTGATGGAAAAAGCCGGGGATTTTGACCTGATCCACAACCATTACGACTTTCTTCCGCTGAGTTATTCGGGTTTGATCAAAACACCTCTGATCACGACTATTCATGGATTTTCTTCTGAAAAGATCATTCCTGTCTATCAGAAATATAATGATCGCGGGTATTACGTTTCCATCAGTGATTCCGACCGTCATCCTTCCCTAAAATATATGAAAACGGTGTATAACGGCATCGACACTTCTGCATTTGTCTTTAATGGGCATCCGGAAGATTATCTTTTATTTTTTGGCAGGATCCATCCGGACAAGGGGACAGCGGAGGCGATACAGATTGCCATTCAAAGCAATAGAAAACTGATCATTGCGGGGATCATTCAGGACCAGGACTATTTCAGAGATCGTGTAGCGCCATTTTTAAACGCCGACATTGAATTTGTAGGTGCAGCCGGACCTGAGCAACGGAACGATTATTTAAGGGGCGCCAGCGCTTTGTTACATCCCATCAGCTTTGAAGAACCTTTTGGATTGAGTGTTGCGGAAGCCATGCTTTGCGGCACTCCTGTGATCGCTTACCAGCGGGGATCGATGCCGGAACTGATCAAACATGGAAAGACGGGATTTTTAGTGAAAGATGTGGAAGCTGCAGTGAATGCGGTAGCCCGGTTGGGAACGATAAAAAGGAAGGATTGCCGGGAATGGGCAATCAGCAGGTTTTCTCAGGAGAGGATGGTAAAGGACTATCTTAACCTCTACCATCAGATCTTATCTTCTATTTCTTAACTTCTTCTTTTAATGTTGTTGTTTCTTTCATTACTACTTTGTCCTTTAATGCTGCTTTTTCCTGCGCGGCAATGGCACATGCAGAGCTTTTCAATTTGTCCAGGACAAGATCGATCTTTACCGAAGCAAAAGAGGAGCAATAATCAGATAGTCCATAAGGAATGATCAGTTCATCATTGTGAATGATCGAGCCGCAGGAATACAGAACATTGGGTACATAACCTTCTCTTTCATCAGTATTAGGAACAACCAATGGCTCATCTAACCTGCCTATTTCAATTGATGGGTCATCGAGGTTAAACAAACTCGCACCTAAACAATAACGGCGCATTGGCCCAACGCCATGGGTAATCACCAGCCATCCGTCTTTCGTTTCTATCGGAGATCCGCAATTGCCGATCTGGATGAATTCCCAGGGGAACATTGGTGACTGCAGTTTTACAGGATTATCCCAGACCGTTAACTTATCAGAGTACATGAGGTAATTGTTCCAGCCATCAATTCTGGACATCATGGCGTATTTCCCATTTATTTTACGCGGGAAAAGTGCAAGGTTCTTATTCTGAGCACCAATTCCATGCAGCGGGCTGATTTTAAAATCATAAAAATCCGTGGTCTGCAGGAGTTTTGGCATAATCATCGCCCCGTCAAAAGCAGTATAGGTGGCGTAATAGATCACCGAACCATCACTTTTCACAAAACGCACAAAGCGGGCATCTTCAATTCCTTTACGCTCAAACTCTGAGATCGGAAAAATAACCCGGTCCGAAATGTCGGTATCCCTCGAAAAGCTGATCTCATGATAGGTATCCGATAACCACAGGATTTTATCGTACTCCAGCTTTCTCAAGTCATCTTCCTGGAGGTTTTTAGTATCAAGAATGATCCTTCTTAAAGTAGCATAATCAAACTTTTCTTCCAGCTTCTTCCCGAGCTCATCCAGGATCTCAATATCAATTTTAGAATCTGCAGCCTTCTTGAGGAACAGTTTCTTGTTGTAGACGGCATTTTTAATGACCTCTGCTTCATCAATATAGTTTCCGGCAGGAATTACCGTAATGTTGTTGTCTTTGTCGATCAGCGCCCTCCTGAAGACTACAGAGGAAATGTGTCCCTCACCTACTGCCCTAAAGCTGATGATGACTCTTTTTTCTCCTTCTACCAGTTCGGACTGATCAGGATCTTCTACAATGGAAGGATTAAAGAAAGCAGCTGATTCTATGGAATATTCATGTGTAAAATAGGAACCAATCAATAGCCGCTGGTATTTATCCAGGGATTCGGGATCAAAACCAGCATCTTTAATGGCATTCACTACTTTCTTACAATGTCTTGTTAAGATTTTGGTAATGTTTCTGTGGCGTTTGGAGTATTCCTGCAATAAGGGGGAAATGATCCCAAACACGTCCTTGTCGGACAGTGCCATTACATGCTTTACTACTTCAACTGCTCTTTCGTCTCCATTGAAAAAGAAACGTGCGATCACTCGTTTTGGATCAGGATATACTTTAACCGGTTTTCGTTCTACTAATAATCTCATGTGTTATTAACGTTTCAGAAGGGTAAAAAGGTTTTATGAAATTAGAATTATTTTCAAATAAAACAAGATTGATTCTGAGAAAGAGATTTCGTGTATACATCTATTGTCATGACGGGTGTCAGAATATGTGTCAGGATGTGTGCCAAAAAGGACACAAAACAGGCTGACAATATTACAAAATAAGTCAAACTGACTACATCATTTCAAGACCCTAAAATGACAAACCTCAGGCGTTTGTCATTGCAAAATAATAATGATTTTTTAACATTTTCTTTATCCACTTATCAATTAACAAGTTAGGCAAAAACACCTGTTTGTGGCACATCAGTATATATTTCATTTGGCACATCTGTTGACTATATGACATCAATGGTCAGAATATATAAAACAAAAGATGGCCAGTTTTATCAATTAAAAAATAAGAAGATGAAAAAATTATTATTATCATTAGTTGCAGTTTCTGCATTTGCTTTTAGTTCTCAGGCACAAACTGAAAAAGGAAAAATTATGGTAGGTGGTAATGTTGCATTCGATACGAAAAAGACAGATGCTTCCGGCGCAAAATCAAACACAAATTTCCAGATCGTTCCAAGCGTTGGTTATTTTGTAGCAGATAACTTTGCAGTAGGTACTGGTATTGGTTATGGTTACAGCAAAACAAATGGCATCGCTGTAGCTGACGGTGCAGCAGCTATATTAGGCAACAAAAACAGTTCATTTATCGTAAGCCCTTTTGGTCGTTATTACGCAAACCTTTCTGAGTCTTTCAAATTTTTCGGACAATTATCAGTTCCAATGGCATTTGGTAAAGACAAAGCAGTAGATGCTAACGGTAACACTGGTGCTAAAACAGGTACGACTACAGAAATTGGTGTTGCATTATCTCCAGGTTTTGCCTTCTACCCTACCAAGAAAATCGGTATCGAGTTTGCATTAAACGGATTGAACTACAACAACCTTCGTAAAGAAGATGGAAATGGCAACAAAGTTAAAGGTGCTGGTTATGATGAGTTCAGCTTCGGTGCGAACTTCTTCTCTCCAAAACTTGGTATACAATTACACTTTTAAGCAGCTCTACTTAATTTAGATTTGGTTAGATAGACAGGCCCGGGCAAATTGTCCGGGCCTGTTTTTTTTATGGATTTTTTTCTAATTTTAGCGATGAAAGCAGTTCATTGCTGCGGCTAAACTTATATATTCATGAACAAAATACTTTTAATCGCCTGTGGCATCGGGTTCTCATTTTCCGTAAATGCTCAGGAAAGTCCTTTAAAAACCATAAAGGACAACGCGACAACAACTGTTAAAAATCAGGGACAAACAGGAACCTGCTGGAACTATTCTACCACTTCATTGATTGAGTCGGAAGAAATGCGCAAAGGATTGGGCGAATTTAACCTTTCCGAGATGTATACGGCCCGCAACATTTACATTGAAAAAGCTAAAAATTATATACTCCGTCAGGGGAAGGCACAATTTGGAGAAGGTGGATTAGGGCATGACCTGATTCGTGCGGTTTCCTTATATGGTGCCATGCCTCAGGAAGCTTTTCAGGGAGCAACAGGGGAAATTCCTAACCATACCGGCCTGGAAGAAGCCTTAAAGACTTACCTGGATCAGGTTTTGAAAAAACGTCCTCTTGATGCGAATTGGCTAAAAGGATATGAAGAGATCCTGGATAAAAAAGTAGGTACACCTCCTGCTACTTTTGATTATAAAGGGAAAAATTACACGGCAAAGAGTTTTGCGAAAGAGGTATTGAAGTTTGATGCAAATGATTATGTGAACATTTCTTCTTTTACCCATCATCCTTATTATTCTTCATTTATACTGGAAGCGCCTGATAATTTCGCAAACGGATCTTTTTACAACCTTCCGCTTGATGAAATGGTAAACCTTACCAAAACGGCGCTTAAAGATGGGTATACGGTAATGTGGGATGCGGATGTGAGCAGCAAGAATTTCCAGCAAAAGAAAGGTTATGCGATGATGTTTGCAGATGATGCAGATGTAAAAGCAGAAAAGCTGAACCCTAATGCAAAAGAAACCGCTTATTCTGCAGAGTTGCGTCAGCAATTGTATGAAGACCTGACGACTCAGGATGATCATTTAATGCACCTTACAGGATTGGATCAGTCCAGTGATGGGAAATACTTCTTTAAAGTTAAGAATTCATGGGGTGATGTAGGCCCGTTTAAAGGATATATTGAAGTTTCAGAACCTTACTTTGCGATTAACACGGTTAGTTTAGTGGTGCCGAAGGCGGCGCTGTCTAAGGAATTGAAAAAGAAATTAGGGCTGTAAGTTCTAGTGCCGACTTAAAATAAAATAACCAATGCGCTTTAAGGACATGCAAATCTTTCTTTCAAAGGATTTGAGGATGCAAAGCGCATTGGTTATTTTAAAGTCAGGATTATTTTTTCTGTTCTATTTCTCTCTGCATCTCCAACACATCTATCTGATCTGTTTGTGAAAAATCACCAATCAGGTATTTATTGAAATGATCAGCGAGCTTCCAGAAAGTATACTCTGTTAAATCGCCGAAACCATGACGCTGTCCCGGTACAATTACAAATTCAAACCTTTTGCCAGCTTTCATCAACGCATTTGCTACCCTGATCGTATTTGCCGGGTGTACGTTGTTGTCAATATCACCAGTCATCAACATCAAATGCCCTTTCAGGTTTTTAACCAGATCAGGATTTTTATCAATGCTGTATTTGAAAGTGGTGTCTCCCTTTGCAGAGACAATTTCTTTCACACCATGGTGTTTTTCACTCCACCAGCGGTTGTAAATGCTATTGTCGTGGTTACCTGCATTCGATACGGCAGCTTTAAAGAAATCAGGATAAACAAGCATTGCTGCTGTTGACATAAAACCACCACCAGAGTGCCCTGTGATTCCTACCCTGCTTGCATCAATAAAAGGATTTTTATCCGCTAACTGCTCTACCGCAGCCTTTTTATCTGCCAATCCATAATCACGCAGGTTTCCATAACCAAAGGTATGGTACCATTTAGATCTTGCAGGATTACCTCCACGGTTTCCAACAGTGATTACAATGTACCCGAATTGAGCTAAGCGCTCTGTTCTGTCCATACTCTTGCTAAAAGCCTTATTAACCGCTTCAGTTTGAGGTCCTGGATAAACATACTCTATGATTGGGTATTTCTTATTGGGATCAAAATCGAAAGGTTTGTACATCACCCCATAAATATCGGTGATGCCATCATCTGCTTTTACTTTGAAGGGTTCAGGGAATTTATATCCGGTAGCCATCAAAAGAGACAGATCAGTAGTTTCCAGGTTCATCACCACTCTTCCATTGTTGTCCATCACCACTGCTTTAGGTGCGGTATTTACCCTCGAGAAGTTATCTACAAAGAATTTGGCCTCATCGTTCATGCTAATCGCATGATCAAAATCACCCGGGTTTAACAGCTTTATGCCAGAACCATCAAAATTGATGCGGTATAAATGTACGTAGTAAGGATCTTCTTTGCTTTCTCTACCATTGGCAGTAAAATACAACACCCTGTTTTTCTCATCAATATTGACGATTTCTTCACAATGGAATGCACCTTTGGTGATTTGATTTTTCAGTTTCCCGGCAGCATCAAACAGGTAAAAATGTCCCCATCCATCACGTTCAGACCAATGGATTAATTCTTTACCGTCGTTTACCAACCCAGGGCGGTTCACTTCCACATAGGTATTGAAACGCTCGTCAATCAATGGAGAAACTTTACCCGTATGGATATCCACGGTACACACATCTACCCTTTTCAAGTCTCTGCTGGTCCGGGAGAAATAGATTTTACTGTTGTTCCCCAACCAGATGGAAGGTCTGAATTCGTTGTCTCTGTCTTTATTTAATGAAGGTGCTCCCCAGGCAGAAACACTCTGATCTTTAAAGGCAGCAGTGTTTAGTTTTTTATAGGTTTTAGCCGTAAAATCAAAAAGTAACATCTCATCGATTGGCGCTTCGGCCTCCCCCGGCATCTGGTACTTATAAGTTTCCAATGTTGGTCTTCCTGCACTGATGTTGTTGATTACCCAAAGGTCTTTTACTTTTCGGCTATCGGTTCTGTTTAAGACAAAATATTTAGAGTTTGGCGACCATAACACATAAGCCCTTCTTCTCTTTTTGTTGTTCTTTTCATTTTCTTCGTTGTTTTCCCCATCGCCATTACTGCCGTAGGAATAGAACTTCAGTCCGTCTTTGGTCAGCTGATTTTCTACAATGGTACTATCCTCTTCGTTCTTAACCGCTTTTTTATAATTCTCTTTATCCATCCAGTACAGGTTATAGTTTCTGGTAAAGATGATGGCAGAAGAATCCGGAGCCACCGAACCCCAGGTTGGTTTTGCTTTAGGCTTCGCGTAGTTTGAAACTTCGGTTAGTTTTGCCGTAGCCAATACATAATTGAAGAAATAAATCTTTTTCTGCATGGAATCTGCAGCTTTTTTATCTTTTCTGTCCTTCTTCAGTTCATCTACAGAGCTCTTCAATTCAAAAGTAACCGCTTTCTCATCGCTGGAGAATTTCAGGTTTTCTAAAGGGAGGTGCTGTGCATCAAAGGGGTCACGAACAATCATCGTAATCTCTGCAGCAAGCTTTGCATTGTCAAATATTTTCTTTTTGGTCTTTGCAGATGGATCTACCAGATACCATTCTTTTCCTGATGGAGTTTCGTACTCATACCAAAAACGGTTGCTCAGTTTTAGCCAATGTGGATCTACTGCGGTAGAATAGACGATCTTTTTGAGCTTTGCAGGTGAAAATCTGGAGGCCAGCTGGTAATTGGCTTTCGGTGCAGCTACTGTAGACTCTGTAATGGTAAACGTTTTTGTTTGTGCCATGGCACTATACCCCATACAAAGCGACAATAGAAGTGGTGTGTAAAGTTTCTTCATTTGTGCTTTTTAATAAACCGTCTAAATTATTGATTACAGACGGAATAGGAGCGCCTTCTTTGTAATAAATACGATAGTTTTCCAGAAACAGATCTGAACATGAAGGTTTACAGATTTTATGAGTAAATCAGGATTGATTTTTTAGTTTTGTATCAAATACTTATTTATGAAATATTACTTCTTACCCCTTTTCGCTGCGGCAGTAATTTTTACTGCAGGATGCCAGTCAAAATCACAGAGCAACGGCGCCGGCAAAAACACGAAAGATTCCCTGACAGCCACTACAGATGGAGGAAGTACTCCAGAGGCTGGAACCGCTCCCGCTGCTACCGGCGACATCTCTAAAATGAAAGTTGCCGATGCAAAAACTATTCTTGCACGTAAGCAGGTACCGATCTTATGTTACCACCAGGTGCGCGACTGGAGAGCAAAAGACTCCAAAGCAGCCAAAGATTATATCATTCCTATTGCGACCTTCAAAGATCACATGAAAATGCTGGCCGATAGTGGGTATCACACGATCCTTCCTGATCAGCTTTATGATTATTTAAACAACGGAACAGCCTTACCAAGCAAACCAGTTATGCTGACTTTTGACGATACCGACCTTGATCAGTTTACCATTGCCGCACCGGAGATGAAAAAATATGGTTTTAAAGGGGTGTTCTTTGTCATGACTGTTTCTATCGGCAGACCGAATTATATGAGTAAAGATCAGATAAAATCTCTTTCCGATATGGGCCATGTGATTGGTTCTCATACCTGGGATCACCATAATGTTAAAAAATATCAGGGACAGGATTGGGTAACTCAAATTGAAAAACCTACTAAAACTCTGGAAGAGATCACCGGAAAGGACATTCACCATTTCGCTTATCCATTTGGATTGTGGAATCCTGAAGCTATTCCTGAACTTAAAAAAAGAGGGATGAAATCTGCATTTATCCTGGCCACTAAACGTGATGAAAATGATCCTTTATTTACCATCAGAAGAATCATTGCCAGCGGTTACTGGAGTTCGAAAACATTAAGCAACAGCATTAAAAACAGCTTCTAAGCTGATCATCTATCTCCTGAAAAAGAAATAAAATGAAAAGTACCTTATTAAAACTGGCCGCATTCTCAGCATTGACCCTTTCGGCTTGTGTTGGCAATAGTCAGGCGGGCAAAGAAACTTCAGCTGCAGGAAAAGACACTGCTGCAACAGCTGCTACAACTACAGGCAAAGACAGCCTGAGCAGCAAAGCTGCTACTCCGGCAGAAGTGATTGCAAAAAAGGAAGTTCCTGTCCTTTGTTATCACCAGATCAGGGATTGGAAAGCAAGTGATTCCAAGCGTGCGCATGACGACATCATTCCTCCGGCAAATTTCAGTCAGCATATAAAAATGCTGGCAGACAGTGGTTACCATACCATTTTACCTGATGAGCTTTATGACTACCTGAATTATGGTAAAAAGCTTCCGGAGAAACCCATCATGATCACTTTTGATGATACCGACCTGGATCAGTATACCGTAGGTGCCAAAGAATTGAAAAAACATGGTTTTAAAGGCGTATTTTTTATCATGACGGTTTCTATTGGCAGGCCCCGTTACATGAGCAAAGCTCAGATTAAAGAGCTTTCTGATGAAGGACATGTGATTGCCAGTCATACCTGGAACCATAAAAACTTTGCACAATTTACGGATGAAGACTGGGAGATCCAGATTGATAAACCTACCAGAACACTGGAAGCCATCACCGGAAAAAAAGTGGAGTATTTTGCTTACCCTTATGGCGTATCCAAAGCAGAGAACCTGCATAAGCTGAAAGAACATGGCTTTAAAGCAGCCTTTATCTTATCTACCAAAAGGGATCCAAACTATCCTTTGTTTACGATCCGCCGTATTATAGATCCCGGAACTTATACTGCCCGAAATCTATATAACAGCATCAACAAAAGTTTTAAATAATATCATTGAGGAGATAATCTTTGCCATTAAAAGCAAAGGTATCTCCTTTTTGCTTTCCGATCAGCAGCTTGCCGATTGGCGAAACCGCAGAAATAGCGAAAATGCTTTCTCCGTCAAGTTGGAGCTGTCCGGCACTAATGCTGATGTAAAACGTCCCCTGGGAGGTATACGCCAGGTTCCCATTTCTCACCCTATCATTTCCAGGTGTATCTTTAATGGAGTTTAAAAGCTGCAGGTTTTGCTGTGCATCCATCAACAGGCTTTTGTTCCTGGTAATGTCCTGCTGCATCATCTCTCTTGTCGTTTCAAATTTATCGCCGGCACTGCTTTTCGTATCGTCGTTACTGGCTTCACGTGCCTGTTCCAAAGCCGTCTCTGCAGTCTGGATTCTTTGTTCTATAAAGCTCAGACAAAGGAGGTATAACTTTTCTTTAATATCCTGCATAAATTATGATTCTACCCATTTGACCTTATCTTCGATTGGTGTTCTTTTGGCTTCTCTTGGTTCCTCATTATGGTATCCCATATAGAAAAGTCCGAAACACTTCTCCCGATCGTTCAGGTTTAAGAATTCTTTCAGGTCTGCAATCATTCCAGGTGAACTCCAATAAGCACCAATGTTTAAGGCTTCAGCAGTAAGCGCCATGTTCTGCACTGCACATGCCAGCGCTGCCAGTTCCTCCCATTCCGGGATTTTATCCCCATGCAATTCAGCGTTTAAGGCAATGATGCAATTGGCTTGCGCCGCTTTTTCCAGAATGCTATCGTATTTCTTTTGCAGGAACTGATGCTCAGGCATGGTGGCTTTATACAATCTGGCCAATTCTGCTCCCAGTTTCATTTTGCCTTCATTTCTGAAAACAGTGAAACGCCATGGTTCCGTTAATTTATGTGTAGGCGCATAGTTTGCGCTTTCCAGAATTTGCCTGATCAGTTCAACAGGAATCTCCTGTGCGGTGTAGCTTACCGGGAAAATGCTGCGGCGACGTTTTATGATGCGACTAAGGATATCTATTTCTTTTTCCATAATTCTTAATGAGAATGTTGACAAAAATAGTACTTCTCCCCTCTTAATTGTTTGCCCTAAGTCATTGTTTTAAACATTGATTTTTTTGAGGGCTTTTTTGACTTGTTTTGCCCTTCCAAAAAAGGCAACTGTTTCCTGATCTTCCAGATGGGCGATGGTTTCCAGTAACTCGTCTTTTATCCAGGTATAACGCGGTGCAAGATTCGCTAATGTCTGCATGGCATGGACCTTTGTAGCCACCAATACTTTTTCGTCAATCAGCCAGCTGAATAAAATATCGATTACAGGCTCAAAGTTGGTTTCTGCCAACTGCCCTTCCTTTAGCCCTGTCGCATGCTTACTGGTCAGGTAGGCTAAGATCTTTCCATAATGGCGCATACAACTCGGATTTTTCTGTTCCGGGAAACGGCTGAGCAAATCGTCCAGGTGATCTCCGGCACAATGGTGGTTCATAAAGATGTATTCCAGTGTCCAGGCTGCCCTAAACCCCACCTCCTTCTTCGGATGGAAGGTAAGATCAATCAGGTCTTTGATCTGAAAATATTCTTCATCGCCTTCTGTTGAAAACTTCTGGTCTGCAATTCCGCTGAGGATTTCCATCATTCTGGCTTCCATAGAAGCGCTCAGTCTTGCTGTTAATTTATCCCTGGTCACGTCATTAAAATTTAAAGATCAAAACTAATAAATCCTCATTCAAATCATTTTATAAATTATAACTACCTTTGCGGCTTATTTTTCAGCAATATGATTTCAGTTTCAAACTTATCCCTCCGTTACGGAAAACGTACCTTATTTGAAGATGTGAACCTAAAATTCACTCATGGCAACTGCTATGGGGTGATTGGGGCTAACGGCGCAGGTAAATCAACCTTCCTTAAAATTCTTTCAGGTGAAGTAAACCAGACCTCTGGTAGTGTCGCTTTTACTCCTGGTGAACGTATGGCAGTTTTAAAACAAAACCACTATGAGTTTGATGAATTTACGGTAATTGAAACCGTAATGATGGGTCACAAGGAATTGTACGATATCATGAAGGAAAAAGATGCCATCTATCTGAAGGAAGACTTTACAGATAAAGATGGTGAACGTGCGGGTGAGCTGGAAAACAGGTTTGCAGAAATGGACGGCTGGAACATGGAAAGCAATGCTGCAACCATGCTGAGCAATTTAGGAATCAAAGAAGAACACCATTACAAACAACTAAAAGAACTGGATGGTAACCAGAAAGTACGTGTGTTACTGGCACAGGCTTTATTTGGTAACCCTGACATCCTTTTACTGGATGAGCCTACCAACGATTTGGACATTGATACCATTGCATGGTTAGAAAACTTCCTTGCAGATTATCAAAGCATCGTATTGGTGGTCTCTCACGACAGGCACTTCTTAGATGCGGTATGTACACATATCGTTGATATTGACTTCAGCAAAATGAGCATTTACTCGGGTAACTATACCTTCTGGTATGAGTCGAGTCAGCTTGCATTGAAACAACGTAGCGATCAGAACAAAAAACTGGAAGAGAAAGTTAAAGAGCTTCAGGAATTTATTCAGCGCTTTAGTGCGAACGCTTCGAAATCGAAACAAGCTACTTCACGTAAGAAAGCTTTAGATAAAATCGATATTTCAGAGATCAAAGCTTCCAGCAGAAAATACCCTGCAATTTTGTTTAACAACCTGGGCAGAGAAGCCGGAGATCAGATCTTACAGGTAGAGAACTTATCGAATAGCTTGAATGGAGAAGTGATGTTTAAAAACGTTAGCTTCATGGTGAATAAAGGCGATAAAATTGCCGTTCTTTCTCAGAATAGCCTTGCCACTACTGCATTTTATAATGTATTGACAGGTCGTGATAAAAATTATACAGGAGAGTTTAAATTCGGAGTAACGATTAATGTTGCTGATATCCCGAATGACAATACCCCTTACTTTGAAAATAAAGATGAGAACCTGGTAGACTGGTTACGCGAGTATTCAGGTACCGATCAGGATGAGCAGTTTGTAAGAAGTTTCTTAGGTAGAATGCTGTTCTCTGGTGAAGAAGTATTGAAAAACGTGAAGGTTTTATCAGGTGGTGAGAAAATGCGTTGCATGTTCTCGCAGATGATGTTGAGACATGCGAACTTATTGTTATTTGATGAGCCAACGAACCACCTGGATTTAGAGTCGATCACGGCGTTAAATAATGGATTGAAGGATTTCAAAGGGACAGCACTGTTTACTTCACGAGATCATGCTTTAACGGAGTCTGTGGCTACAAGGATTATCGAGTTGACTCCTAAAGGAGTAATTGACAAGATGATGAGCTATGATGAGTATATTACAAGTGAGGATGTAGCTCAGTTAAGAGCAGAAATGTATAAATAGGCATTAAGTTTATAAGTATTTAAAGGGGCGTTTGCCCCTTTTTTCGTTGCACCTCATTTTTAGCTAAAAAACAGGCTCTATTTCTTATAAACCAATTTGGGACATTTGTCCCTCCAAGCAGCCAATAATCTCCCTTATATTCGTTTAGAGTATCATGACTAATATAATGGAAAATTCAGCACCTCTAATTTCATGTATTTGCATCACGAATAACAGTCCACTTTCACTGCAAAGATCTTTGGCTTGTTTTGAGACCCAAGATTATCCAAATAAAGAACTGATCATATCATATCCAAAAAATGATTATTTAACTCGATTTATTGTAGATCAAATTACTTCCATTTCAGATATTACAATTTCACGAATAGAACATTCAGAGAACGAAAACCTGGAGATCACCAGGAAGAATATCCTGGCTATAGCTAGTGGTGATTTCCTATGCACATGGAATCCAAATAGTTGGCACAACACGAACAGATTAAGCCTCCAGTATGAAGCTATCAAAAACACTCAATTTATAGCAAGTATTTTGACGCACATTACGCTTTTTGACATTAAAAGTAAACAAGCTTATTTTTCAAATCACTTTATTTTTGAAGAAACCTTGCTATTTGACAAGAGAACGCTTCGCTGGAAGGAGTCCTCGTCCGGTTATTTATCAGACAACAATCTTCTTTTTCATATTAAGAATAGCCCTTATTCTTACATCTATATTATTTCAGACACTAATCGTAATAATGAAAGAGAATCAAGTCCTATTCTATCAGAGTTACCTACTGCAGATGAAACAACTAATCAGGAAATATATGAAATAACCAGTTTGGAATTTTACAGGCTTTAACTTACCGTATATCTAATCAAAATTAAACCAAACCGGCCTCAGAAATCCCAAGTACAACTTCTATCCAGCCATTTTCAATTATATTTCTATCTTCCAGAAGTTGTATAATATACAAACTAATAAGCCTTCCATTTCCTTCTATAATTGTATATGGCCCTTTCTGGTTCTTGGCAAACAAAGTAATCCCTGACAACTGAACTGGTCTATTATTATCTCTCATTGTTTCTGCTATATAACTAATTCGTTCATTCAGTTCAGGATTTTTTCTTAAGATATTCGCAGCATAACAAACACGGTAAGTATAATTACTAATGGCAGCCAATTCACGTACAGGAAGTACATTTAATTGATTAAACGATATTTTATCTACCATAAGCAATGCCTTATACCATTGGGTATCCTCAGGAATAAAATCCAATAAAGATAGATGATGCGATTTCAAAACACTGAAAATCGCTTTTCTTTCCAGTTCCAGATTACCACTTTTTAACCAGGCAAGAACCTGTTTCAAGGGCCCTTCGTTTAAAGCATTAAGAAATTCGCCACAAACTTCACCTACAGCCCAACAACGCATCATTTCCTGTTTATTAATTCTTTCAATCAGCATCATCAATTCTAATTTACTTGTAAACCTTCATTTTAATATAAACCTAAATTAGAACAACTTTAAAAAGTTTAACAAAGGAGTTTAATTATGGGACATCTGACCCTATAATCCAAATTTCTTTAACGGTAAATTAGATTTAATCAAAAAATCTCTTTAAAGAATTTCCAAAATGAATTCCAAGCATCCATTAATTTCGTGCATCTGTCTTACCTGGAATAATGAAGCCAACCTTCAACGTGCTCTGGTTTGCTTTAAAGGTCAGGATTATCCCAATACTGAATTGATCATCGCCTATCCTGACAACGATAATAAAACCAGATCGATCCTTGATCAGATTATGAATATTTCACCAATGAGGATTATACGAATAGAACATCCAAAACAAGAAAATAGAATTACCACAAAAAACAATGCGATCAATATGGCAAATGGTTCTTTTATATGTATGTGGAAGGATGAACATTGGCATCATGTAAACAGAATTTCAGATCAATACAGAGTAATCAGGAACACCCCATTCCTTTCCAGTGTATTGATGCATATCCTGATATTTAACGTTAAGAACCAGCAGACTTTTCATTCTGGTTATCGGCCCTGGCAAGATACATTATTCTGCGAAAAACAAATGATGCTTCAGGCTTCTTATACAAAAATAGAAAGAGAAGATGACAGCGTTGTTATTGATTTCTTGTCTTATCATAACAAATTATATCATATTACTGAAACCCCCCATTTATATGTTTTGATATACTATGGAAACAAGCATTATAAACAATCGAACTCCTATAATTATTTTCTAAAAAGCGAATTTACACCAGAAATTAACCAAACGGTGAAGGAACTTATTAATCCTGACCATTATGCGATGAATAATCAAAACTGGGACATTTGACCCTTTTTCAAACACTAGAACTTGGTTAAGTTTAACACAAAATTAAAACCCAAATTATGGCTAAATCATGGTATGTTTATACTGGATTCGGAGACCCGCTTTTGACCACCAGTTATGCAAAAATAAAGGTTAAACCCGTAACCTCTTGCGGTAATCAAATCTGTGCAATCTATGCAGAGGGAGAAAACTTCCGTCCCGATATTCCTCTTTCCCAAAATATGACTTCTTATATCAAAAAGGCTCTGATTACAGGGCAACTCCAACCAGAAATTCCTGATGCTAAAAAATATGTTTATCTCAGATATCGCGAACCTTAATTTTTAACAAAGTGAGACTAAGCTACCCGTTAATTTCCTGCATTTGTATGACAAGCTATAAAAGCAGTATACCTCAAAAAACTATTGATTCTTTTTCCTTACAAAATTACCTAAATAAAGAGCTCGTTATTTCCTATTCCAAAAAGGATTTACAGACAAAAGAGCTAATCAAAAAAGGATTAGACATAGGGATTCGTATATTGGGTGTAGAACAGGAATCTAACGTCAATATATGGCATCAGGCTGTATCAAGGAGTCACGGCGATTATATCTGTATCTGGAATCCCATAGATCTACACCATCCCAGTCGGCTTTCATTTCAATTCAATAGTATGGCGGGGCAAAATTACGACGCAAGTATTTTAACAAGGATCATATTGTTCGATCCCAAGACAGGACATTCTTATCTTTCCATTCCACATCTTTGGATAACCACCTTACTAAGTAAGAAGAGTATTTTCACAGAAATCAAAAAAAACAATATTGATGATTGCACAAGCCTTGTAGGCCGTTTATCCTCTGCTCATCTCTTATATGAAATAGATAAGAACCCATTTCTATATGTGTACATTCCACATCATAGAATTCATCAGTTTTGTGAATCTCCGGATTTCTCCTCCTCCAAAGAGAGACCACTGACAGATAAAGATCAA
This sequence comes from Pedobacter caeni, assembly GCF_900129215.1. Lineage (GTDB taxonomy): Bacteria > Bacteroidota > Bacteroidia > Sphingobacteriales > Sphingobacteriaceae > Pedobacter > Pedobacter caeni. The sequence goes on from NZ_FQUQ01000004.1 coordinate 524,663, forward strand.
AACAAGATGTTTTCTGCTGATTTTTGGGACTTTTGACCCTACAAAGCCGAACAGCAATTTATTAATTTTAAGGTAATCAATAATTAATCATAAAAATTATGACCGAATTACCACTTGTATCTTGTATCATGCCAACTGCCAACAGGCAAAAATTCATTCCTCTGGCACTGGAGTACTTTCTAAATCAAGACTACCCTAACACAGAACTCCTGATTATAGATGATGGCATCACACCCATAGGCAATATCATTCCCGAAAACCTTAAAATAAGATATTTCTACTCCAGTCCATTGGGAACTATTGGTACAAAGCGAAATTATGCCTGTGAAAGAGCAAAGGGTGAAATCATTATGCATTGGGACGACGACGATTGGTATGCACCAGACTGGATTAGCAGACAAGTAGCTCATATCAGCAAATCAGATGCTGATATTACTGGCCTAAATCGCGTTATGTTTTATTCTCCTTCGGTAGAAAAACGCTGGATCTATGAAGATACAGATTCAGAAAAGCCCTGGATCTGTGGAGCAACAATGGCTTATCACAAATCTTTTTGGCAAAAGCATCCTTTTATTGATATCCAGGTTGGGGAAGACTATGATTTTGTATGGAACTCAGGAGCCAAGATATCAGCTTTGGATTACACTACCGGCTTCATATCCATTCTCCATGCACACAATACAAGCATAAAACCTGTAGAAAACATCCGCCACAAAAAAACAGGAGCAACCTGGAAAGAACCAACTAAAGAAAATACATAATTATGACATCCCCACTTGTATCTTGTATTATGCCTACGGCTAACCGGCAAAAGTTTATACCGCTTACTGTCGAATACTTCCTCCAACAGGATTATAAAAATGCAGAACTGATAATTATTGACGATGGAAAAGAATCAATAAAGTATCTAATTCCAGATCACCCCAAAATCAGATATTTTTACACATCTCCAATGAGTACTATTGGAATCAAACGTAATTACGCCTGTGAAAAGGCAATCGGGGAGATCATCATACATTGGGACGATGATGATTGGTATGCATCAGACTGGATCAGCAGACAAGTAAAGGCATTGGAAGAGTCTAAGGCCGATATTTGTGGATTAGATAACATTACCTTCTTTTCTCCTCTGGTAGGCAAATTCTGGAAATATGTAGATAGTGGAAATGAGCGTCCCTGGTTATCCGGTGCGACGTTTGTCTATCGAAAAAGCTTCTGGAAACAACATCCCTTCAAAGACCTGCAGGTTGGGGAAGACTATGATTATATATGGAATTCAGGAGCTTCACTTTTTGCACACAACTATCATGATGGTTTTATAGCTACCCTCCATGCAGGGAACACCACCTTGAAACCCTTTGAGGACCCAAGACACAAAAAACATGCAGAAAGATGGATGGAAGTTGAATTTCGCGGGAAAGCCGAAAACCTTGAAAAGAGTAGGCAAGACAAATAACGAATGTATTTATGCCCTGGTATCAATTTATTAACAACAACATGGACATCTGTGATCCTCAGAGTTACAAAATTCTTGAGCAGGCACCAACAACGACTGATGGCCCCTATTTATGCGCAATCTTCGCCGATGAAATCCCAGGCGATCCTGACCAAAAACCTGATCTGGAAGGAACGCCCGGATTGTTATTTTATATTATCCGAGCACTTGCAAAAGGGAAAGGGCAACCTGTATCAGTCTTTCCACCGGTTCCATTAGAAGTAAAAATGTCTCCATTTCCTGCTTCTGGAAATATCTGATAAAAACAAACCAAAAAGGCTTATTTGGGGACTTTTGACCCTATTAGAGCACTTAAAACTATCGTAAATTAGTATTGTAATTATAAAAAAGGGAAAAGCTGAAAACCTTTAACAGAGTAGGCATTCACTAAAGTTTTTGCTGTTTTTTGATTTAGAAAAACATCTTATATTATGGCATGGTATATTTACAATGGAATAGGTGATCCTTTTATCCCCTCCAGTTACGTTAAAACCACAATAACCCCAACCTGTACAAATGGCTGTATCATCTGTGCAATTGACCTGGTAGATACCACAACTGTTCCAACCACGGCTTTTAATCAAAACAGAATTGATTATATCGCAAATGCTTATGCGAGTTCCGCAGAGCAGCCTGCGGGTTCTACAATATTTGTTAAGTTAAGGTGTACTTAATAGAGTCACGTATTCTTGAAAGTTCTTGCAGTTTCTTTTTGATTTAGAAAAACATTTATAATATGGCTTGGTATATTTACATAGGTATAGGCGATTCTAGTATTCCATCCAGTTGCATTAAATCCACCTTAAATCCGACTTGTATAAACGATTGTATTATCTACGCAATTGATCTGGTAGATAATACTATTGTTCCAATAACTCCTTCCAACCAAAACGGAGTCGAACGTATTTCAAATGCTTATACTAGTTCACAGGTACAACCGTTTGATTTTCAAATTTATGTTAGGCTAAAATCAAAATGTTAAAAGATGAGTCATCTGGCCCTGCTACATCACTTAAAACGATCGTAAATTAGCAATAAATTACACTAAAGACTCCAAAAGAGGGAAAAGCTGAAACCCTGAAAAGAGTAAGCATCCATTAAAGTTTTTGCTGTTTTTTGATTTAGAAAAACAGTCTACAGTATGGCTTGGTATGCATATAATGGTATAGGAGATCCTTTTATTCCATCCAGTTACGTAAAAACAACAACAAACCCGACCTGCACAACAGGGCCATTCGTTTGTGCGATTGACCTGGTAGACAGTACTACTATTCCGACTACCGCTTTTAATTACAACAGGTTGGATTACATTGCCAATGGATTAGCGACTTTAACGCCTCAACCAACAGGCAGTCAAATCTATCTTTACCTGAAAGGGTGTTTTTAACAAAAAATTAAGATAGTACAACACCGACTATTAATAGTAAAGAATATTTTTTGCCAACCAGCAAAAGAGAAAGGGGAAAGCTGAAAACCCTGAACAGAGTAAGCATCAATTAAAGTTTTTGTTGCTTTTTGATTTATAAAAGCACCCTATAATATGGCATGGTATGCATATAATGGTGTGGGAGATCCTTTTATCCCATCCAGTTACGTAAAAACAACAATGAATCCAACTTGCTTAGGCGGGTCTTCAGTTTGTGCAATCGATCTGGTAGACAGTACCACTATTCCGACTACCGCTTTCAACCAGAATAGATTGGACTATATCGCCAATGGATTAGCTACTTTAACAGCACAACCAGCAGGTAGTCAAATCTATCTTTACCTGAAAGGTCAATAAGCTAAAGCAATACCGCTAAATAGCAAAGAATAAAGGGGAAAGCTGAAAACCCTGAACAGAGTAAGCATCAACCAAAGTTTTTGTTGCTTTTTGATTTATAAAAGCACCCTATAATATGGCATGGTATGCATATAATGGTGTGGGAGATCCTTTTATCCCATCCAGTTACGTAAAAACAACAACAAACCCAACTTGTTTAGGTGGTTCTTCAGTTTGTGCGATCGATCTGGTAGACAGTACCACTATTCCGACTACCGCTTTTAATCAAAACAGATTAGACTACATTGCTAACGGATTGGCTACTTTAACAGCACAACCAGCAGGTAGTACAATCTTTCTTTATCTAAAAAGTTTGTAGTACATTTTAACAGTTGCTTTAAGCCCAGGAATGAATTATTCCTGGGCTTTTTGTATTATACAAATAAATATTTATTATTGCTTTAAGCTCAATCTTCACAATTTAAGCATTCACATTATGAACTCATATCATTCATTAACTGATATAGAATTAACCAGCCTGCTTAAAGGAGGAGATTACAATGCTTTTAATGAAATTTACAATAGATTCCAGGGACTTTTATTTATCTATGCTTGCAAAATAACAAAAGATAATGACGAGGCAGAAGATATTGTTCAGGAAGTATTTCTTTATTTATGGGATAAGAGACTAAGCATAAAGCTACATTCTACCATATCTTCTTACTTATACTCTGCAGTCCGATATAAATTCTTCAACCTGCTGGACCACAAAAAAATCAGAACGGACTATAGAGTCTCTTTTCAACACTTCCTTAATCTGGGAGAAAATATCACAGATAACTACATCAGAGAAAAAGAATTCAACACCCTCATAGAGAAAGAAATATCAGCTTTACCGGATAAAATGAGGGAAGTATTCGAGTTAAGCAGAAAATTAAATCTCTCCAGAAAAGAGATTTCAGCCCAATTAAATATCTCAGAAAAAACAGTCAAGAACCAAATAAATAGTGCTTTAAAGATCCTTAGAAAAAGATTAGGACTATTCGCTTTCTTAATCTTATTATTAAATAGATAATTTTTTCAGTTTGACATAGGCCTAATTCCATTTATAACTTACATGATATCTATACATGAAGTTTATATTAAGTGGAAAAATGAAAAACCATCCTCCTGAAGAGCTTGTGCATAAATACAATTTGGGTATCTGCTCTGAAGAAGAGCGGGCGCTGGTGGAAAGCTGGCACCTGAAAGAGATTTCTGATGCGACCGAGTTGCCCAGCACTAAAGATATATGGAATGCGCATAAAAGAATAAAAAAAGCATTAGCCGTACAGACCGGAAACAAAAATAAGTCCCCAAATCCCATTCGTTTATGGATTCGTCTATCTGGAATCGCTGGTGCAATTTTCATCATCTCAATAATTGCATTTCTATATCTAAAATCCAAAACAACTCCTGCAACTATTAATCATTCGACAGCAGCAAAAAATGACATTCTCCCTGGCTCTTTTAAGGCCGTTTTAACTCTCAGTACCGGACAAAAAATCACGCTAAATAAAAAGTATTCCGGCCTGATTGCCAAACAAGGAAAGACCAGCATCAGGAAAACTATCGACGGAAATTTAATTTATGACCATCATTCTCCCGGCGAGGAACCACAAATGATGAACACTTTGGAAACCCCACCAGGAGGCGAATACCAATTAACACTACCTGATGGTACAAAAGTTTGGCTCAATGCAGGTTCTTTGCTTACCTATCCAACATTCTTTAATAACAAAGAGCGTAAAGTAGAACTCAAAGGTGAAGCTTATTTCGAGGTAACAAGGAATGTAAAATCCCCGTTCAAAGTAGTCAGCAAAAACCAGGTTGTAGAAGTGTTAGGTACACACTTTAACATTCTTGCCTACCCCAATGAAGAGAAAAACAAAACTACTTTATTAGAAGGAAGTATCCGTATTTCCAGTGGAAAAGCAAAAAAGAAATTAAAGCCGGGACAGGAGGCTATTATAACAACCTCCACAAATCAGGATATCCTGTTAGAACCAGCAGATCTTGAAAAAAATATAGCCTGGAAAAACGGGGAATTTATTTTCAAAGGAGAAGATTTAAAAAATATCATGAAACAAATCTCCAGATGGTACAATGTGGAAATAGTCTATCAGGGGAAATATGACCAGACGAAGTATTGGGGTGCAATTTCGAGAACAAAAAATATATCCGCAGTATTAAATATGCTACGAGCAACTGGTAAAGTTAATTTTAAAATTGAAGAAAGGAGAGTTACAGTTATGAATTAATATCTACTCAGCAAAATGAAATAAAAACCGGAAGTGTTGACGCACTCCCGGTCTATTTGAATTTCAGCAATCAAGAAATTAAACTTACTTACCAAAGCAGTGTACCTTATACGCTCATAGACAAGGTGGTACACTTGCAAAACTCAAACAGACCAAATGTATGAAATTTTACATTAATTTTTCATATAGGCCATTCGCCCGTATGACTAAAATTCTGCTCGTTATGAAACTAATCATTGTTTTAATGACCGTAGTAGGCTTGCAGATCAGCCTTGCCGCTGATGCGCAAAAGATTAACCTCTCAGAAAAAAATGCGCCACTGGAAAAAATACTCAGACAAATCAGACAACAGACCGGGTATGATTATTTCGGGGATATAGAATTGATAAAAAACGCCAGGAGAATAGACATTCAGGTTAGGAATGCAAGCCTTGAAGAGACCCTCCTTCATTGTTTTATTAATCAGAACCTGACTTACACCATTGAGAGTAAAATCATTGTCATAAGAAACAGTAAATCCAACAACTCTGATGATTCCGCAGCTGTTTTGAAAGACATTGAAATCACAGGAAAAGTAGTTGACAATAAGGGGCTTCCCCTAAGTGGTGCTACGGTGACAATAAAACGCAATAAAAAATCTGTGATGACAGATATCAATGGTATTTATAGACTAACAGTAGAGCCGGGCGACGTATTAATTATTTCATACATAGGCTATGATAACAAAGAAATTAATGTGTCTGACATTAAAGCCGGCTCTATATCTAACATCAGCCTGATTTTGGCCGCCAACAAATTACAACAAATTGAGATTGTCAGTACCGGTTATCAGGAGTTACCAAGGGAGAGAGCCACCGGCTCCTTTGAATTGATCACTAAAGAACAATTGCAACACAATACAAGCCCAAACCTGATCAAGCGCCTCGAAGGCATTACAAATAGTATGGATTTTAACAATCAGAATCAACCGAATGTATCCAGTAGTACAGGATCAAAAAGATCTCCCTTACTAAATTTAACGATTCGCGGAAAGAATACATTTCTCCCTGTGGGTACCGGAGTAGATCTAAGCAGTAATAGTGGACAACCCCTGGTCGTTATTAACGGAATTGCTACGCCCTACTCAATTGATGACATCAATCCAAATGATGTAGAGAGCATCAGTATTTTAAAAGATGCTGCATCTGCTTCCATTTGGGGCTCTAGAGCTGCCAACGGAGTGATTGTAATCACAACTAAGAAAGGAGGTTACAATCGGCCAGCTTCCGTTTCATTGAGCAGTAACTTTAACATAACGGATAAAATTGACCTGTTTGACAGAAATCTGATGACTACATCTGACTATATAGACGCACAGGTATTGGCTTACAATAATAAATACGACCCGGCCAATCCCAATGCTTACCTGGAAGATCCTGTAGATGCCCTTTACGCACAGTCCAATATCCCCCTGGTTGCAGAAATCATGAACGACCGTAAGATGAACAAAATCACTGAAACAGAAAAAAACGCGAAACTAGATGCCTTGAGGGGATTTGATGTTCGTCAGGATTTGAACCGTTATTTTCTCCGTAAGGCCTTTACGCAAAGTTATTCCTTAGGTGTTGAAGGCGGAACTAACCTTTTCAATTATCGTTTGTCAGGTGGATATGATGACACTAAGAACAATACGATTAATTCAGCCTCAAACCGCTACTCATTTAATCTGAATACGTCAGTCAAAGTGCTAAAAAATCTTACTACACAAGGGCTGATTAACTATACACAAAATAATAGCCATGATCAGGCAGGTGGAAGCTTGATTATAGGAAACAGCCAAACCAATGGCTTTGAGCCCTATACCCGTCTTGCCGATGACCAGGGTAATCCACTCCCTGTGGTGAGAGGGTACAGACCTATCTATCTGAAAACATTTGCCACTGCTCATGGAAACAAAGTACTTGATATGACCTGGAAGCCTTTGGAAGATATCAATCAGGGTTATTCCAAAATAAAAAGAGAAAGCCTCAACGCGAACCTGAACCTGGCTTATCAGATCAGTCCGGTATTTTCGGCAAATTTTAGTTATAACTATAACAGGGGTCTGGAGGAACAGATCGATATGAGGGGCGCAAATACTTATTATATGCGTGAGTTGACTAATATATTTACTACTGGACCAGATTATGCTGACCCAATATTTGGGCCACAGCCCTACAAACGCTTAATTCCACTCGGAGGGATGTATACCCCACTTACCCTTAAATCAAATAACCAAACACTTCGTGGGCAACTAAATGTAGAAAAAACCTGGAATGAAAGACATCAGTTATCTGCCATTGGAGGTATCGATGTAAATCAATTCTATCAGTCCAGCAAAACTGAGCAATTTTATGGCTATGATGAAAACACTTTGGCGACAAATAATAACATCCCATTTGGCACATTTTACATGCGCTTAATTCCTGATCCTCAAAGTGGACTCTCTATTGGCCAGATTCCTTTCGCTGCTTCACTCTCGGACTTCAGAACACGTGCTCTAAGCTTTTATTCCAATGCGGCCTATACTTTCGACAAACGGTACACCTTATCAGCAAGTGTCCGGAATGACATCTCTAGTGTGTTTGGAGAAGGTACAAATAGAAGAGGCTCTACTTACTATTCCGTTGGAGGAAGCTGGAATATTGCCAATGAAAAATTTTATAAAGTAAGTTGGTTGCCAAATTTAAAACTAAGAACAACTTATGGATATAATGGAAATGTAAATGCAAATATCCTGGCAAAACCACTATTATCGTACATACAAACCCCTTCCACCGTTACTCAACTTCCTTTTGCTACGACCGCATTTGTCAACAACCCTAAATTACGACCAGAGCGCTCCGGCATTCTAAATCTCGGTCTTGATTTTGGATTAAAGAATAACCGTTTAAGCGGAAGCATAGAATATTATAACAGAAAAACAAAAGACCTGGTTGCTTCAGCTGGCTTAGACCCAAGCACCGGATATGCCATACAGGATTATAACGCTGCAAACCTCCATGCATCTGGAACCGATATTACACTTAACTCAATCAATCTGGAAACAGGTAAATTTCGCTGGAATAGTAATTTACTATTTAGCCACAATCAGGTTAAAATCACCAAATTACTATCCCCTACAGCAAATACCCCCCTTGGTTTCGTCACTTCTGCCAGAATAGAAGGTTATAGCCTCTCCCGCATTGCAGCATATAGATGGGCAGGTCTTGATCCAACTACTGGTAACCCCATGGGTTATGTTAATGGGGTGGCAACACCTATAACAGGCGACAATGCCGTTTTCATTGCTCTTAACAACTCTCCTTTAGCCAGTACTACACGCTATTTTGGCTCTGCAGTACCTGTTTATTATGGGGCATTCCGCAACACTTTCAACTATGGCAATTTCTTCGTTTCTGTAAATTTCCTCTATAAACTCGGTTATTTCACAAGAAGGCCACTCTCTGAAACAATGCGTTATGACCTGCTCCTCAGCTCCAATATTCTGGGTGCAGGAGAATACGCAAACAGATGGCAAAAACCGGGAGATGAAAAAACAACCAATGTCCCTTCATTTTTACTGCCAACTAATTCGAACAGAGATCTTTTCTATCAATATGCAGAAATTAATGTGATCAAAGCCGATCATATCCGGCTTCAGGAGATCAATTTCGGATATACCTTAAAAAAAGTAAACACATTTATTAAAAACCCAAGAATCTATGCTAACATAAACAACTTGGGAATCATCTGGAGAGCCAATAAACAAGGAATTGATCCTGAAGCATCTGATTATCCTCAGCCACGCATTTATAGTTTTGGATTTAGCGCAAATTTTAATTAAAAAAGAATGAAATCTATAAAAATACTTTTGCCTGTATTGCTCATTAGTTTAATACTGGCTTCGTGCAAAAAGTTTGTGGACATAAAAAAGATTAGCAATCAGAGTTTTCTGACCACAGCAAATGACTGCCAGTTGTTACTGGACAATTATGATTACATGAATACAGGCTATCCATTGGATGGAGAAGTATCTGCAGACGACTATTATGTTCTCAGTGACAGCTATAAAGAAAATGTAATTCCGAAGATACCACTGGAAGAACAGGATCTTTATGCCTGGCGGCCCGGAGCCAAACGAAACCTGGCTGACCCAAACTGGCAAAAACCTTACTTTGTAATCTACAATGCCAATCTGGTCCTCGAGACTCTGGCAAAAATAAACCCTGCGACAGAAGATCCAGGTCTTCTAAATACCTTAAAAGGGAGCGCCTTGTTTTATAGAGCTTATGCTTTGTGGTTTGTTGCTCAGTTGTATACAAAGCCATATTCTGCCTCCACTGCAGATCAAGATCCTGGCGTTCCCGTAAGAACCAGCTCTGATATGAATGTTGAATCATTACGAGGAACTGTAAAAGAGACTTACAACAGTATGATCAGGGATTTGTCCGAGGCATTGAACTTACTACCATTAACCTCGAATATTCCATCAAGGCCTAATAAAGTGACCGTTTACGCTATGTTGGCCCGCTTATATCTTTCGATGGAAGATTATCCAAATGCTTTGATTAATTCAAACGAGGCATTAAAGCTCAAAAATGACTTGTTAAATTACAATGGAATAAGTGCTGTTTCCGCCAGCCCCTTTTCTCGTTTCCATAAAGAAGTCATTTTTCATTCCATTAATTATTATAAATCAACCAACCCTGCTGTAGGAGCAATATTGTATCAGGGTTTTGCTTTTAACAACATTGCAAAAATAGCCCCTGATCTGGTAGCATCTTATGGAACAAATGACCTGAGAAGAACGATTTTTTTAAAAATAAATTCCGGTATCCATGCCCAAAGCTATCGGTTCACGGGAAATTATGAGCAGGCTTTTAGCCCGGCACCTACATTTTTTAACGGGTTGGCAACAGATGAAATGTATCTGATCAGCGCAGAGTGTCATGCAAGAGCTGGAAATATCCCTGAAGCGGCTAAAGCCTTAAATACACTGCTGATTACCAGATGGAAAACCGGAACCTATGTTGATATGAGTTCTACAACTCCGGCAGAGGAAGCATTGAGAAAAATCCTTGAAGAACGCAGGAAAGAATTGCTAATGCGGGGCCTAAGATGGACTGATCTCCGCAGATTAAATAAGGATAACCGATTCAAAAAAGATCTGGTAAGAAAGATGATCATTAATGGAACAGAAACCATTATCGGCAGCCTGCCCGCGAATGATCCCAGGTATACACTGCTTATTCCAGATGAAGTCATTAAAAACAGTGGCTTAGCACAAAACTTAAGATAAAAAAAATGCACAAAAAAATAACACTAACGCTTGTTTCCATATTTATACAAATAAGTACGATAACTGCGCAACAAACTTTGAATATTTCTGGAAAAACGAAACCTATTGCCGGGTTGTCCAATTTAAATATTGGTGATTCTTTACCAGATTTTTCAATCCCAAAAATCATCAATACACCTAAATCAACCGCAAAAACATCTGAATTTAAGGAGCAATTACTTATCATCGATTTTTGGTCTATTTACTGTAGCGGCTGCATAGAAGCATTGCCAAAAATGAATGCTCTGCAGAAATTATTTGGCAATAAAATCAAAATATTACCCGTGACTTATGAGTCTGAAGCATTGGTCTCTGAATTTTGGAAGAAAAATAGGAATACCAAAGGATTGGGCTTACCATCAGTTGTAGAAGATCAGATTTTTGCATCTTACTTCAGGCACCAAACTATTCCTCATGAGGTCTGGATATATAAAGGAAAAGTTATTGCAATCACTACCTCTCAATATGTCGATGAACCCAACATTAGAAAGGTCCTCAACGGAGAATCGATCAAATGGCCTCCAAAAAACGATTTTTATCAATTCGATGGAAATAAGGAGTCTTTGTTTAAACTACAAGATGCAGCGTCAAAAGCAAATGCAACTCACCTGAAATATGCTATAACAGGAGCATACAAAGAAGGTGTAAATTCTGAGGGTTTATCAGGCGGCGTAGGAATAGTGCGAGATTCCATCCATAAAACTGTCCGCACATTCTTTTTAAACCAGGATATTTATACAGCTTATCTCCTCAACTGGGCAAAAAAGATTAACCCATATCAATTAGTTAAACCTTCATTTTCTAACATACCGAATCAAGTGGTATGGGAAGTTGAAGATAAATCCAGATACTTCTATGATCCTAAGACAAGCTACCTCGCGGAATGGATTCGTGGAAACGGAATATGCTTCGAATCGCTGAATCCGGATACAGGGCAAACAGACAAAGAAATTGCTTCTACCACTATAACAGATATGAATCTCTTGCTTGGATTAAATGTGAGATGGGAAAAAAGAAAAGAAAAAGTACTTCTTCTCATCTTGAAAAGGGGAGGCGAAAAACTCAAAAGCAGCAATAACATTAAAAACAAGGAGGATCATCTGGTCAACAAAAATGGTATACAGTATTTTAGGTCCCTTCCATTGTCAACATTAACATATAAACTAAACCAACAAAAAGAAAATCCATATGTGTTTGATGAAACAAATTATAATGAGGCTGTAGACCTTGACCTTAAAATCCCATCCTGGACCGATATTCCGGCAATCCGTAAAGCACTTGCTAAGTACGGACTGGATTTAATAGAAGAAGAACGAATGGTAGATAAATTCGTATTCACAACAACCAAATAACAAACTATACTAAAACCAAAAAAAAATGAAACAAGTAAAACTAGCCCTTGTATGGGGCGCATTGCTCCTTATAATAAGCAGCTGCAAAAAGGGAGAAAAAATAGACGAACCTATCTTACCAAAAGTCCTAATGGTCAGTTCATTTGCAGGGGGAGAAGGAAATGCTTACCTCGACGGGCCTAAAGGTGTAAATGCATTTTACCAACCCAATGGAATCACCACAGACCTCTCCGGAAACATGTATGTTGCTGACAAGATCAATTGTTCCATTAGAAAAATTACTCCTGACGGGACCGTGACAACTATTGCGGGCAAAGGAGGGAAAGAAGAATTTGAATTTGCCGGCCTGGTGGATGGAACAGGAGCTAATGCTCGTTTCCGTGCGCCGACAGGTATAAGATCCGATGCTTCCGGAAATTTATACGTAGTTGATCAGGGAAATAATTGCATCAGAAAAATTACATCTGAAGGGGTAGTAACGACCCTTGCTGGTGGGGCGGGAAATGGTTTTGCTGATGGACCGGGAGCGACAGCAAAATTCAACAATCCACAAGATATTGCTGTAGATGTTGCCAACAACCTATATGTAACAGATTATGGTAATAACCGAATCAGGAAAATTACTCCTGCCGGAGTGGTAAGCACCTATGCAGGAACTGGAGTTCAATCTACATCTGATGGCCCCATTGCCACTGCGAGAGTTAGAAGTCCGTTTGCAATAAACATTGATCCTACTGGAATTATTTATTTTTCCGAAGAAAGTGGAGGGCAGCTTCGAAAAATTGCTGATGGGATAGTCACGACTTTGGTTCCCTTTCCCGGATATGTTGATGGCCCAGTAGCACTTGCTGCAGCTGATAAAATAGCCGGAATAGCAATTGATGCTAAGGGCGACGTGTATGTCTCGGATCAAAACAATGCTTTAATCCGAAAAGTAAGTTTCATAAATGGGATTGGAGTAATAAAAACCATAGCAGGAATAAAAACAACCAGTGCTGAGCGTTCTTTGGCAGCATTTAAACCAGCCAATGGATTCGCTGATCAAACTAAATTTGTGGCAATTTTTGGACTTACTATCGATAAACAGGAAAATCTCTACGTTGCAGATGCCGGCAGAGGTGGTCAGATTAAAAAGATCAGCTTAGAAACAGACCCAAGAGTACCACAGGAAAGTAAAGAGACCAAGGATGCCAGGCTTTGGAATAAACCAATAGGCTGGAAATAAACAATAAAAAAATGACAATAAATATTATAAAACATATAGAAATGAAAAAACTCATACTCAGCGTTGCCTTTTCCCTCTTCATATTGTCTGTAACAGCACAAGACAAAATTGACCCTCAAAAAAAATCTCCCGAAATGAATACAAAACAAAACATCAATAGATTTCAATTGTCAATTGGTCTGGACGAAGGTATTCCAGTTGGAGAATTATCTAAATATTCTTCTTTTGTAATGGGAGCATCAATACAGGGTGAATATGCCGTCCTTAAAGAACTTGGTTTAACTCTAAGTGCCAATTACCTTTATTTTCTTGGCAAAAATGGCAGGACAGGTTTGTCTTTTGTACCAGTTTTAGCAGGTGCCAAATTTTACCTCAGCCGAAAAATATATATATCTGGTCAATTGGGAGCAGCAATGTATATTGGTCAGGACAGTGAAGATGACACTTATCTATCTTATGCACAAGGCATTGGATTCCAAGCTTCAAATAGAATTGACCTGTTAGCAAAATATGAAGGTATAAATATTGGAGGTTCAAGAACGTACTCTTTTGCAGGCCTTAGAATCGCCTATAATTTGTTTAAACGGAAAAAATAAAAATTTCAATTACGCTCAAACAATCTCCCATGGGTCGGCAGATGCCAAACTGCCCCCATGGTTTTAATGATCAGGTGATGAAACATTTAACAACACTTACCAGACCATCGTCAAAGAACATACTCAGGTATAAGTATGAGCGTATACAAATCATTGGCCCTGCATGCGGAGGGCGATTTAATTCCGGTGATGAAAATCCTTATACTTCTACCTTTTTCCAGTTCGGCAGTGTCATCCTGACCATAAAAAAACTGGGCTGGGCGCAGATGAGCACAAACAGTCTATGAGCAAGTTCGTCCTACCTGTAATCCTGTTTAGGAGGATAAGCCCAGTGTATAGGAGTAAATCTCATCAGCCAATTAATGGCCACCGCAGCATGGGCCTATTTATGAATCTCTAATTCTAGAAAGCATGCAAGGAGTAAAAATAAGTTATCCATTAAAAGTATCCGCTACATTTAGGTGTAGTGACCCGATACTAAAAAGAATGTGGACATTCGGATACCGCCGGCTGCAACAAGCCGCAGCTGAGATTTGCTATAAAACACCTTATTATGAGCAATTGTATTATACCGGAGATACCGTGGTTCAGGGACTCAGCGCCTTATATTTATCGGGTGAAGACCGTTTAATGAAAAAAGCGATCCTGGATTTCTATCATTCCCGTTCTTCATCACAATCGCCGAACAGCTTCAACATGGGGGCTCGACTAAAAATCATTCCTACCTTTTCCTTGTTTTGGATATCTATGATACATGATTATTGGATGCATAGAAAAGATGATGATTTTATTGTCCAGTTTTTACCGGCAATTCAGGGGATTCTGGACTGGTACGAACGGCAAATGAAAGGTGATCAGGAAATGATCGGTGCGATGAAATGGTGGAATGTGATTGACTTTGACCGCTTCGACGGATGGGGAAACAGTCCTGATGCAGGAAGCTCCAGATCTTCAGTAATATCCTTGCAATATGCCTATACCTTGAAACTGGCATCTAAATTATTTACTGCTTACGGAAACCCTGATCGTGGGAAAAGATATACAAATCTGGCTGAAAAGATCAATGATGACACCATGAGGTTATGTTTCAACGATGAAAAAGCATTAATGGCAGATACGCCTGAGAAAACATCTTACAGTCAACATGCCAACATCTGGGCGGTTCTAAGCGGAGCAGTTGAAGATAAAAAAGCCAGAAAAGTCATGATCCATATGCTGCACGATAAGTCAATTGAACAGGCAACTTTCTTTTACAAATCCTATTTAATCAGAGCGTTAAAGAAAGTAGGTATTCATGATCAATACTACGGACAACTCCGGCCATGGGAACGCAGTTTAGATCTGGAACTCTATAATGCTCCCGAAAGAATCCAACCTGGTTATTCCGAACGTAATGACTGGAGTGCTCAACCGAATTACGATTTCCTTGCTACCATTTGTGGCATTACGTCGGCTGCGCCTGCTTTTCAACGGATACAGATTCAACCTACCCTTGGCATATTAACAGAAATTGAAGGAACCATGCAACATCCCGAAGGCATCATCTCAGTAAAATACAGAAGACTTGGAAAAACAGGTATTCACGCAGAAATAGACCTCCCTAAAACCATCAATGGAGACTTCATCTGGAACAATAGAATGCAGGAATTGCGTGGTGGAAAACAAACCATAGAAGTTACACTTGTTAGCGAAATGATGCATGAATACTAATATGAATCCCAGGGTTTCCTGCATCACATCTGTTACTGATGACAATATGGCCCTCCTAAAAGCAGTTTCTATTTTTGTAAATCAGGAATATCCAAACCTCGAACTGATCATCGTTAAGTCTGGCGGAATTTCTGTGGGAGAGCTCCTGCCAGATTATGAAGGACTTCATTACATTTATAGAAGGAAACGGCTCAGCCAGGATGAAATGTTCAATTTGGCTTGCGAAAAAGCCGCAGGGGAAATTATCCTTCATTTGGATGAAGGATGTTGGTATAGCAAGACTTGGGTAAGTCGCCAGGTCAATGCCCTGATGGGCTCAAAGGCTGATATCTGTGGCTTAAACAAAGAAAATGGACTCCCCATCTCATTCGATATGGAAGAAAAAAATCCGGAACAGGTAACCTGCTGGATACTGGCTTCGACGCTATGCTACTGGAAAAGTGTCTGGACAAATTATCCATTCAGGAAAGGTGATCAGGATACGACAACAGATTTTGTTTTGAATGCCGGAGCAGGAATCTATGTTCATAGCAACTCCGAAGGATATCTGGGAGCACAGATTTTTATTCCGATTCCAAATAAACGAACAATGTTCCCTTTAGTGTCCTGTATCATGATGACTAAGGATCTTAAAACCTTCCATACCTATACGATTAAACTTTTTCTTGCTCAGGATTATGATAACCTGGAGCTAATCATTCTCGATGATGGAAAAAGTGCTGCACCTGAGCTGATTTCTTCTTACAAAAAACTGAAATACTTCTATATTGACAGTAAGATGAGCACAGGGGCAAAAAAGAATATGGCCTGCGGTATGGCAAGAGGAAGCCTCATCTTACATTGGAATGATCAGGACTGGTATGCCGACGACTGGATCAAATACCAGGTCAGCTCATTATTAACTTCAGGAGCAGACATTTCAGGACTAAACCTGGTTCGCATCTATGCTTTAGATGACAGGAGGTTCATAACCAATAAAAACGTGGAAAAGAATAATTCCTGGTTATATGGGGCAACAATGATTTATAAGAAACCAGTTTGGGAAAACAACAAATTTTTAGAAGTGCATTGTGGTGAAGATGAAGATTTCCTAAGCCAAAGCGGAGCCAAAATCTTTGCTCATAAATATCTTGATGGCTTTAACACCAATATACATGTGAAAGAGTTGGAAGATATGCCACCGGGCAATGATCATCCCTCATTGAATTAATCCATCCCTCTTTGCCAAAGCTGCATTTATTGCAGCTTTTTTATTGGCAGCAAACAGATAGACAGAAATTACCCCTTCTTCATTTTTTACCAGTTCCTGCTGTGCAAATTCGGTGTCTTCGATACTACATAATGTAAGTACTTCCAAAGGCCTGGAATTTTGTTCATCAAAACTAACCAGGTAAGGAATCCGCTCCTTATCACAAATAAAATTCGGATTAAAAGCGACTTCCATCACCTTCAACTTTTCATTTCTTGAAAACCTCTTTCTAAATGCTTCTACTTTTTCTTTCGAGTCAAACACAGCTTCTATGTCATGCACATGCTCATAATCCCCATAGAAGACGATGTAAACCTTACGATCGCTCATACAATAAAATTAAAAATCTCCTGTCCCTACACAGGAAAACTATCCCCTATTTTGAGCGCTAAGCTATATAATTAGATTAAGTTTTTTACAAAAAAAAGCACACTGAACAGAATTGTGCAACTAATTGTAAAACAGTTGACAACCCACCTGTAAACCCGAGTGCAATCGGTCTCAACGGACCAATTCCCAGAGAAGGATTTGTTATTTTAGATAGCAGAAATCCAAGGGCATTTCTACTTATTTTAATGAACCGAATAACCTTTATAAATGGAAAATGAACGTTTTTTCAATTCACTGGCAGGCACGAACAAACCAAGTAATGAACTCAAGACTCAATTTTGCAAAATGGTGGAAAAGGAAATCCGCCCAAAGAACCACACCATCCTAAAAGCCGGACAGATTTGCGACAACATCTGGTTTCTTGCACAGGGTTTCGCAATGGCTTATATCGAAAAGGAAGACCGCAAGATCCCCTATTGCTTCTGGAATGAGAACGAAGTTATGGTTCCTGTAAACAGTTTTTTCAAACAGGTACCTGCGGATGGGTTCATAGAAATCATGGAAAAAAGCACTTTAATGGCCATTTCTTACCGGAACATGAAACAGCTAAGCGCAAATTTCCCGGAATTTAATCTCCTGATGTGTCACCTGGTGGAAGATATGCAATACGCAAGTGAAAAAAGGATTTTTAACCTCACTTCGATCAGTGCAGAAGAACGGTATGCACTACTGTTAAAGGAAGCTCCGTTTATCGTCAGAAAAACCTCTGTAGAACTGATCGCCACCTACCTTGGGGTTTCAAGAAAAACCCTGAATCGAATCCGGGCAAAAAAATAGGAACCTATTTTGGGACATTTGGCCCTTTTTGCGAAGATGCCCTCATCGTAACTTTAGTACATCATCATTTATTAACGAAAACCTTATAGATTAATATGAATACTTATCCATTTGTCATCATCATCAGCATTTTGCTGATTATCATGTGGGCCTATGCCGCTATTTCAAAACTATTAGAGCTAAAGGCCTTCAAACAAGCATTGGCAACCCAGGTATTTCCGGTATGGATCGGAAAGATTCTGGTTTGGGTATTACCAGTGGTAGAACTGGCTATTGTAGGCCTCCTGCTCTTCCAGAAAACCCAGATCCTGGGGATGTATGCTTCATTTGGGATGATGTTACTTTTTACCCTCTATGTTGGCGGTGCTGTATTTAATATCTATGAACGCTACCCTTGTGCCTGCGGAGGATTATTCGCAAAACTGGGCTGGAAAAAACATTTTCGCGTGAACATCTTCTTTACGCTGATCTCAATTATAGGGATTGTACTTCTGGAGTCAGGCAGATAAAGCGGTCGCCAGGAAAACCCTCTGTCTTCCGGGCGGCCCTTTATTATTTATTAAAGCATTTGCTCAAAAGGATTCTTAAATTCTTCATGCTGCGCATACCTGATCAGCTCATCATCATTCAGTAAACAGGCATTCAATTCCTCGTTGAGCTGCACTTTATCCAGATCCTGACCAATAAATACCAGTTCGTTTAAGCGGTCGCCAAAATACCGGTCCCATTTCCTTTCTATATCGCTGCGGTTATCTGCATAATCCGTATAGTTGAGTCTTTCCTGTAAGGGCATGCTCGCCCACCAGGTACCTGCATTTTCTACTTTTAACGAGCCTCCTGCCTGGGAGAAATTTAAGGCATGATCAGGCATGGGTGCAAGCCAGAACAATCCTTTTGTCCGCAGCACGTTGTTAGGAAAAGTTACATTCAGGTAATCCCAGAGCCGTTCCGGATGAAAAGGCCTGGGAGAACGAAATACGGTACTGCTGATCCCATATTCCTCTGTCTCGGGTTCATGTACACTATTCAGTTCTTTGATCCAACCCGCACCTTGGGAAGATTCTTCAAAATCAAACAAACCGGTGTTCAAAATTTCGGAGGGGGCCACCTTACTGAAAGAAGTTTCTATCTGTTTTGCAGAAGGGTTCAGTTTCCGGATCACCGCCCTGATGAGCTTCAGGTCTGCTTCGGTGATGAGGTCTGTTTTATTCAGGAGGATGATATTGGCAAACTCGATCTGATCTGTCAACAGGTTTACAATCGTACGCCGGTCTGCACGGTCATCCACCCATTCCCGGTCCAGCAACAATTCATTGGTTCCAAAGTCCTTTTTGAAGTTAAAGCAATCGACAACAGTGACCATCGTATCCAGCCTGCTGAACCTGCTCAGATCAATTCCCATTGCCTCATCTACATAACTAAACGTTTGTGCCACAGGAATTGGTTCTGAGATGCCTGTGCTTTCAATAATGAGGTAATCAAAGCGATCTTCTTTTGCCAGTTTCTCTACTTCAGCAATCAGGTCTTCGCGAAGCGTGCAACAGATACAACCATTACTCATTTCTACCAGTTTCTCCTCCGTTCGGGATAAAGTATGCGTGTTTTGGACACTTCGGGCATCAATATTGATTTCACTCATGTCGTTTACAATCAACGCTACCTTCAGATCCTCCTTGTTGTGAAGAATATGATTCAATAAAGTGGTTTTACCGCTCCCCAGAAATCCACTGAGCACGGTAACAGGTAATAGTTTTCTCATATCATTGCAATTAAGTTGCAAATATACACTCAATATTTCAAATGCAACAATATTGCTTTTATATTTGTAATTCATTTAGCACGTACCATTTATATTTAAAAGATCCATTATGAAACCTTTGTTAAAATCCAGCCGTTTAGATCAGGTAGGAATCACCGCCTCTATTGCCTGTGCCATTCATTGTGCGGCCCTCCCCTTCCTCATCACCACCTTACCATTATGGGGACTCAGCTTCCTTGCCCATAGCTGGGTGGAAGTCAGCATGATCTGTCTTTCTCTTTTTATTGGCACCTGGTCCCTGAGCCGCTCCTACCCTAAACATAAAAAACTGCTTCCTGTAGTGGTCCTGATTCTGGGCTTTGCCCTGATTGGCTGTGGTCATTACCTGATTCATAACCTGGAAGCTATATTAATTCCCCTGGGAGGATTTACCATAGCCGCAGCACACTTCATCAATTGGCGCTATACCCGCAGTTGTACCCATAAATAATTTAAATGAAGTAGCAAATACTTTACATCCAAACACGCAAGACATGAACAAAAAACTGATATTTGGTGTATTTTTACTTTTTGTTAGTATGATCAACCCTGGTTGTAACCATACACAAATGGATAGTAAGCAGCTATACCTGAAATATGTAAAAAGCCGCATAATAAATAGCAAACATTTATGATCTCTTTAAAATCTGTATCCCATAGTTATGCCGGTCAAAAAGACATTGGTTTTAGCGACTGGCAAATCAATGATGGCGAACAATGGTTGCTTCTTGGTGAATCAGGAAGCGGAAAAACCACACTTCTTCATATCCTGACCGGCATCTTAAAGCCGAAACAAGGGGAAGTAAACATCAATGACACCTCTATATACGGACTATCTTCTAAAGATCTTGATCAGTTCAGGGGCAGGAATATCGGCATCATCTTTCAACGCCCGCACCTGATCAAAAGTCTGAGTATCTCAGAAAATCTCGTTTTAGCACAAAGTTTCGCGAAACTTCCAACAGATTTGAAACGTGTAAACGCAGTATTGGATTCATTAGGAATTGAAAATAAGAAAAATGCCTATCCTGATGAATTGAGCCAGGGCCAATTGCAACGGGTCTCTATTGCAAGAGCAGTGATCAATAAACCCGCATTGCTGATTGCAGATGAGCCGACTTCCAGTCTGGACGATAAAAATGCAAAGGTGGTATTAGACCTGCTGATGCAACAATCCGGTGCAAACCAGGCCACCCTGGTGGTTGCCACCCACGACAAAAGAGTAAAGGATGCATTTAACAATACTTACGAACTATCATGAGCCCTTTAAAGATCAGCTGGAAGAGCTTATGGTCAAAACCATTGTCTTCCGCACTAAATATTATGCTAATTGCTTTTGGAACAGGAATCCTGACGATTCTTTTACTGGCTTCCAATCAGATTGCACAAAAACTGGACAACAACTCCAAAGACATCGACCTGGTAGTGGGTGCTAAAGGCAGTCCGCTGCAGTTAATCCTGAGCAGCATTTATTATATCGACTTTCCTACAGGAAACATCCCTCTGAAGGAAGCTACAGCACTGGCACGCAGCCCTTTTGTAAAAAGAGCGGTTCCCCTTGCTTTAGGTGACAACTACAACGGAACCCGCATTGTAGGAACCGACAGTAATTTTGTAGGTATTTATAAGCTCAAAGTACAAAGCGGAAAGTTCTGGGACAAAGATTTTGAAACGACGATTGGCTCCGGTGTTGCCGAAAGTCAAAAACTAAAAATCGGCGATACCTTTTATGGGGCTCATGGTCTGACAGGCAATAGTGATGTGCACAAAAGCCATAAATACACCGTATCAGGGATTCTTGAACCTCAGGGAAATGTAACCGATAACCTGATCCTGACCAACATCGCCAGCGTCTGGAAAATGCACGATGAGCATGAAGAAGGTGAAGCACATGAACATAAAGACGGCGAAGCGCATGAACATAAGGAAGCTGAAGCCCATGAGCATAAAGAAGGCGAGAGTCATCCTAAAGATGAACATAGCGATGAAGGAAAAGAACTGACTTCTCTGCTGATCCAGTACCGCTCCCCTATGTCTGTAGCCATGTTTCCACGCATGGTCAATGAAACGACAAATATGCAGGCGGCCTCTCCTGCACAGGAAAGTACCCGTTTATTTTCTTTAATTGGTGTTGGTGTGGAAACCCTTCAATGGTTTGCCGTATTGATCATGCTGATCGCGGCCATCAGTGTCTTTGTAAACCTTTACAATTCACTTAAAGAACGTAAATACGACCTGGCCATCATGCGTACATTAGGGGCTTCCAGAGGAAAACTCTTCCTGATCGTGATTGCTGAAGGTATTATCCTGACACTTGCAGGTACCATCATCGGTATCGTCTTAGGACATCTTGCTTTACAGTTTATAGGAAATTACCAGGAAAGCAGTCAGGCAAGGTTAAGCGGACTCATTTTCCTCAAGGATGAAATTTATTTATTTGTTGCTGGCTTAGCTATTGGTATATTTGCAGCTATCATCCCTGCAATACAAGCTTACCGTTCCAATATTTCCAGAATACTGTCGAAGAATTAAAAGAAATATAAAAACAGGCTGAGGGCCATAAACAAACACAAATATGATGAAACGAATAATCCTGATCGCGCTATTGTTTACCGGATTTGCGGTTAAAGCACAACACAATCCTGATGATCAGATCTTATCTGACAACTGGGATGTGGTAGGAGGTGTTGATTTCAAGATTGTAAAAGATTCTGAAATGTATGCCGTCTATACGCCTGAAATCAAGAAACACGCCAACAAAACTTTCGAACTTGAAGGATATATTGTTCCCATCAAAGACGGCATGAAACAAACGAAATTCATGCTTTCTACGTTACCTATTAACCAATGTTTTTACTGTGGAAAGAACGGTGTTCCCATTATGGTACTGGTAGAAATGGCGGAGCCGATCAAATTCACCTACAAAACCATTGTAGTGAAAGGAACGCTGAAATTAAACCCAGGCAATGCAATGGATAATCCTCCGATTTCCCTGGTAAATGCAAAATCGATATAATCATGAGACTAGATCCTGTAAATATTTTAAAAGAGCACGACCTGAAACACACCAGACAAAGGGTGCGTGTACTGGAAGAAATTGCTTTGGACACCGTTGCAATTTCACAGCCTGAGCTGGAGAAAAAGCTGGGTAAGGAGATCGATAGGGTAACTCTATACCGGATCCTGAATACCTACGAAGATAAAGGAATTCTTCACCGCATCATGGATATGAACGGCACAGCCAACTATGCCATCTGCTCTTCCTCCTGCTCTGAAGATCATCACCATGATGAACATGTACATTTCAATTGCACTACCTGCTCCAAGATCTATTGTCTTGAGGTAGTGGTACCGAAGATAAAAATGCCAAAAGGCTTTAACGCAAAAACCGTAAACACTACTGCTTACGGTACTTGTGAAAAATGCAATGCCTTATTGGAAAATCAGGCTGCTTTACCTGCTTAGCCCCAGGCTTTGTAAAGGAAATTAAGCCAGTTTTGATGAAAGATATGATCCAGGTCTTCCGCAGAATAACCTTTTGCGGAAAGCATGGACACCATCTTTTGAAGATCAGAAATGGTATCCAGATCTAAAGGAGACTGCTCTGTTCCGAAAGCGCCGTCAAGATCAGAACCTATCCCAACATGACGGGCATTCCCTGCCAGCTGACAAATATGATCCATATTAGCCACCACCTTCTCCAGATCACAATTGGTACTTTGTGGTGTAGATACTCCTCTTACCCAATTCGGCACGAGCATCCAGGCATCTAAAGCCCCTCCAATCACCGCACCACGTTCAATTAAAGCAAGCACTTGCTCATCACTGTATTGACGGTTATGGTTAACGAAAGCCCTGCAATTGTTATGACTCGCCCAGACCGGTCCGGAGAAATGATCCAGGGCCTGCCAGAAGGCGTCATCACAAAGATGCGTGGCATCCAGAATGATGTTCAGGCGTTCCATCTCTTTAAGTAATGCGAGGCCAGGCTCCCCCATTTTCCCTGTCGCATCTGTTCCGTTGGCATAGCGTCCCGGTCCATAATGCGCAGGTCCGATTGCCCTTAACCCGTATTGATAAGCCTTTTCCAGATAACTGATGTCGACAATAGAATCGGCACCCTCCAGACTCAGTATATAGCCTATCGTTTTGTTTTCATTGGAAGTTCCATCGTTCCAGAGCTCATAATGGGCTTTCAATTGCACAGCATTTCTGATTTGTACCATCTCCCCTGCGGCTTCCATCGTTCTGTACCAGGCCAGTTGGGCCTGGGTCTGCGACCAGGCCTGCTCCGGAGAGTTCCAACCAGGAATCACACTCCCCGGTTTCACATAACGGGCAATCTGAGTAGCGACAACAATTCCGATGTTTCCCTTCCTGAGTTCAGGAAAGGAAACGGTAGACCTTTCCCGGTCAGGCTTATCTGTCATCCCCTTTTCCAGGGCACGGATCGCTTGCACAGGTAACCTTAAATCTCTGTTCCATTCCATGGCATTCATGCTGAGATCAAGGTGAGCATCTAGTATAAACATAGGTCTTATCGGTTAAATACTTTATTTGTATAATTCAAAAACAGCTTCTACTTCTACCGGAATATTATCCGGCAAAGAGCCCATCCCTACTGCGCTGCGTACGCCTATTCCATTCTCATGGCCCCAAACCGATGCAAATAATTCACTGCAACCGTTGATGATATAAGGATGTCTTTCAAAGTCAGGCGTACAGTTCACCATCCCTAATACTTTGATCACACGTTTCACCACATCAAGACTGCCAAAATTGTTCACAATCGTAGACAACATGGTCAATCCAACCTGACGGGCAGCAAGTTTTCCTGCTTCCATATCCAGGTCTTCACCAATCCGGCCAATGATCAGCGATTTGTCTAACTGTACAGGTCCGTGTCCTGATAAATATAAATATTTACCGTCTACTAAAAATGGTTTGTAGATCCCTAAGGGTTGCGGGGCTGGAGGCAACACCAGGTCTAACTTCAAAAATGCTTCTTGGGCTGATAAATTCATGGTAGTTCTTATAAAAATTGAGTATTAAATTGTTAATTATTTATCCCACCATACACGGGTGGTTAAAGTATTTGGACCCTGACGCGAAACCGCATCCTGGAAATTCTTTGAATTACTGGCACTTTCTGCATTTGGATAAATCAACCTCCTTGGGATCGTCCCTCCGGTTACATTACCCGGGTAATTTACAGGAATAAGTACCGGATAACCTGTTCTTCTCCAATTGGCGAATACTTCAAATTCATCGATATACAAGGCCGCCCAGATCTGGGTATGGATCTGCTCCATCTGCTGATCGAATGTCCCCGAGCTTTGGAAAGGATGAGCAATCAGGTATTGACTGATCTTTTCCGGAGCAATGGTATAGGCACTGCCATACATTGTTGCATTGTCAAATGACCCGGTCACGCCTTTCGTATAAAACGTACTGGCATTACCGAGGCTATTCCAGCCACGAAGTGCAGCTTCCGCAAGGTAAAGGTTGGTTTCTGCATTCCCGAGAACCAATAATGGAGCATCCAGTCTGAGCACCGTGTTTTGATTGGGTTCAGAATAGGTGCCCAGTTCATTGGCAGAAGGGGCATTGCCCGTTCCATTTGGAAAACCTTTCTGAATGGCGGGGTTAGGATCTTGTGTAGTTCCCACCCAAACACCCGAATAAACACTTAGTCTCGGATCATTATTACCCTTCAGGTAATTGATAAACGTTGCGCTTAACTTTCCACCTTCAATGTTGTTTTTACCAAAAGAATTGGCGGAGAAATCCCTGCTTCTGGTTTCTCTTGCTGTAGGATTACGGTTCAGATCCTGCGGACCATCACTGTATTTCATTACGGCATTATCTTCTTTATTCAGGATTACTCCCCCTGCAATTGCCTTTTTCACCCAGCTCTGCGCAAGTGAGGCATCCTTTTTTGTTAACCTCAATCCAAGACGAAGCATCAGCGAATAACCAAATTTCTTCCACTTCAGGGCATCTCCACCATAAATGAAATCACTCCCTCCAAAAGTAGGTTTGGCTGCATCAAGCCCTGAAGCCGCTTCATCCAGCTCCTTCAGCATATCTTTATATATCGCTTCCTGTGTATCATATTTGGGAACAAAGTTTAAGTCAGTCAATCCTTTTCCGGCTTCACTATAAGGGACATCCCCATAAAGATCGGTGATCCTATGGTAAATATATACCCGCCAGATGCGTGCCACATTTAATTTATTGGCATCCCCGGATGTCGTTTTAACCGCCCGGATCACTTCCTCAATTTCGTTCACGGCCCCAGGATAACCATCTGTAAAGTAAGGAGCCTGATAGAAATCATTGGCAAAATACTTATCTCCAATTCCGGAGACCTCTTTATAGGTGGCATAATGCTGAATGAAACCACCCAGGTTCAATACACCGGTAAGGTAATAATTATTGCTCATCGTGCTGAGCAGCGATTTAGAAAACAAAAATGCAGGTGTAGGTGTAGATAAAGAATTAGGATTCTTATTTAGATCGCCAAAATCTTTTTTACATCCCGAAAAGGCCAGGATCATTACCGCACTTATATAATATAGATATCTTTTCATGGGAATAGGTTTTAAAATTTAACACTTAGGTTTAATCCATAACTTCTGGTACGAGGCACACCAAACTGCTCAATCCCCTGGGCATTTCCGGCACTGAATACAGATTCAGGGTCCACATTCGGCGTTTTTTTATACAGAATAAAAAGGTTACGCCCAACCAGGGAAAGTGTTGCTGAACTCAGTTTAGAAAGCATTTTCACTTTGCTCACCGGCAACTGGTAACTCAATACCACCTGACGCAGCTTAATAAAACTGGCATCATACACGAACAGGGAAGAGATATTTCTGAATCCATCACCATAATATTTCTCCAGCAAAGAAGGATCTATGACCATGTTCACAGGTTTTCCTGCCATATCTACCCCATCGATAGGCACTCCGGTATCTCTGCCACCAAGCGTCATTTTTGTTAAACCCATCCTGGTACCATACAAATCTGTTCCGGAATAAAGACTTCCGCCAAACTTGCCATCAATCAGTACATTCAGACTGAACCTTTTGTATTTAAAATCATTGGAAAAACCAACCGACCATGGATGAACACCCTGCCCAAGCTCTTCAAGAGGTCCGGGAACAGGTGTGGCCACTCCTCCGGAAACATTGTACACTGTTTTTCCATTGGCATCTTTCAATTCTCTTCTTCCCATAATGATACTGTAAGGGCTACCTACCTGACTATAGATATAAGCATATCCATTCACTGCACCAGCCATGACAATAGAGTTGAGGTTTTCGGCAAGTTTTAGTACTTTATTCTTATTATAAGCAGTATTTACACTGGTACTCCAGGAGAAATCAGGTTGATCTATGATTTTTCCGGTGATTAACAGCTCCACTCCTTTATTGCTGATCTCGCCCACATTCAACAGAGCAGTGCGATACCCGGAGCCTGTGGAGACGGTCGTTTCCACAATGTCTTTTGTGGTACTCCTATCGTACCATGCAAAATCTATCCCCAGCCTGTTCTGAAATAAAGAGGCTTCAAATCCCGCTTCAAAAGTGGTCGAAGTTAAAGGACTTAGATTAGGATTCGGAATTCTGGTGCTGGTTACCTGTTGCAATTGCTGCCCGAGATGTCCATTCTGAATCATGGTATAGGACGGGTTTAACGCATAAGGCTCTGGTGTAGCTCCTCCTACCTGTGCCCATGAAGACCTCAGTTTCGCATATTGAATCCAGGAAGGCATCTTAACGATCTGCGACAGGATCACACTTGTTCCCACAGAAGGATAAAAAATGGTATTATTCTTTGGTGCAAGTGTAGAAAACCAGTCCTGTCGACCGGTAACGGTCAGGAAAATCATGTTTTTATAATCAAAATCAGCCGACCCAAATAAGGATGATGTTTTGGTCTTTCCGTAGGGATAAGTCTGGTTTACAGTCCCCAGATTGGATACCGAATAAAAATCAGGGGTGATAAAATCCTTTCCCTGGATGATGACTTCATCCCTGGTGGAAGACCTGTTATTGAATCCAAACAAAGCATTTACAGAGAAATCTTTGAGCAGATTTTGCTTGTTGTAATTGATGGTGGCTTCGGTATTGATGGTGGTCAGGTTGGATCTTTCCTCCTTAGCACCTCCCAATGGGGTATACAAAGACCTGCTTGGAACCACTCCAAAGTATTTAAAGTTGTTGTAATCCTGTCCGATTCTCGCATTGAAAAACAATTCAGGCAAGACATTCAGTTTCAGATTTACCATCGATAAAAAACGGTTTCTGGTATCGTTCTTCTGAAACTTGTTGACCACAAAATAAGGGTTACTGGCAATAGGCACCGGATTCCAGGCCACTTCATCACCATTCGCATCATATCCTGGAGAAAGGTTACGGATATCCACGGTATTTCCGATCAGATAAGTTCCCCAGTTCGGGTTACCATATGCATCATTTACTACCGTTCTGTTTTTGGCATTTTCAAGATTATACTGCATCACCGCATCAATCCTCAGCCATTTGCTCAAAACAAGCTCGCCCGCAAAGTTAAAGGTCTTTCTATTGAAATTGGTATTGGGCACAATCCCCCGGTTGTTCATATCTGAGAGGGAAAACCTTCCATTGGCAGATTCATTTCCTCCGGTAAGCGCCAGTGTATTTGTAGCTGTTGTTCCGGTCTGATAAAAATTCTGAATATTGTCTTTTTGTGGGCTGTATGGTCTTTTTACCCCATCAAACTGAACCACTTCAGATCCATCCATTTTAGCGCCCCAGGATGAACGTCCTGCAGCAATCGCTTCGGCCTGATTGATAGGTTTAACCCCGTTTTTACCAGATCCGTATTCATATTGCCAATCCGGGATCACCAAAGGTGATTCCATCGTAAATGCAGAATTAAAATCTATGCCTAAACCTTTTTGTACCGTACCTCTTTTGGTTTTGATCAGGATCACTCCATTGGAGGCCAGGGATCCATACAGGGCAGCGGCAGTTCCACCTTTCAGGACGGTGATGCTCTGAATGTCATCAGGATTGATACCTGAAATCCCATCTCCTCTGTCGATGTTTAACCCATTGGCAATTCCATCAGAAGTATAACCTTCTGTTTGGGGAAGTCCCAGTAAAGTATTGTCGATAGGCATGTCATTCACGACATATAAAGGTTGGTTATTCCCGTTAAGAGAGCCATTCCCTCTGATAATCACCCTACTGGAGCCACTTGGTCCGGTAGCAGTACTCGTTGCATTTACGCCCGCAACTTTACCTACCAGGGCATTGGCAAGGTTTGTCTCCCTGGCCTGGGTAAATTCTGTACCTTTTACTTCTGTTAAGGCATAAGCCAGTGCTTTCCGGTCTTTCTTAACCCCCATTGCGGTTACAACCACCTGGTTTAGGGTATTCTCCTCTGCGGGAGACAGAATCACTTCAATCGCAGTCTCGTTATTTACAGCAACCTCTTTTCTTTTATAGCCCACATAGGTAAAGATCAGGGTCTGAGGGCCATCTGGGATTCGGAGTACAAAATTTCCGTTTTCATCGGTCTTTGTTCCTGTTTTCGGATCTGACTTTAAGACCACAGAAACCCCTGGAATGGAAAGCTGGTCATCGGAAGCGGTTACACGGCCCCTGATCTCTCTTAAGCTTTTATGGTAAGGTAGAGAAAAGTCCGCTTTTGCAAAAACCTGTCCTGAACATACCATTAGTGGTACCAGCAACATTAAGCATAAATGTAGTTTTCGAATCATGTTTGGTTTTGGTTAGGTGGTTGGTTGGGTTTATTGGATTCAAATATAGAACTGTTTTTCACATATTGCATATTTTTTGCAATAATATTTTGCAACAAAACAAAAACAGCCTTAATCAATCCAAAAATCGATAAACAACCCCATAAACAGCCTGCAAAAAAGAATAACCTTTTTGAAGAAAGAATATAAAATTTAAAAAATTATGCAGAAGTACAGGTAAAATGAAAACCAACAAACCAATTATGCAAAAAATATGCAAAATAATATAATGATCGATTTAGCTGAAAACGGTTTCCCCTACTGCCTGATAATCAAATATTTCGGTGAAAGAAAAATAAGATTGTAGTATTTTTGTGATTTCACAAAATAATACCAAAACAATAATTAATTACATTACATTTGACCTAAACACACAAATAATTACCTAATATGAAAAAACAAAGCTTGTTTCTTGTTCCATTCCTGCTGCTACTTGCCTGCAAGAAGAACGAAACTCCCGCACCGGTACCACCAACAGCAGACCCTACGGTAAAAGTAGACATGAAAGATCCTTTCAAAGGTCTCATTTTTGCGAACTACAAACAAACAATGGATTTCAAAATGATAGATGCAGATAACATCAGCTATCCAGGATTCATTACTGACATTAATAGCATTAAGGATAAAACATTTATCCCTTTTTTAAATGTTCAGGTCAACAACAATGAATTCGCGCTAAAAGACATCAATGATGTTGTATTCGCAAAAGCGACTATAAAAGACCATTTTGCTTTGAGCAAATTCAGAGATGAATTTAACACCTTAACACTCAACGTTAAGAAAGTGGTAAGTCCGAAGATAAGTTATGAGCTATATGCCTCTGAGGATATTGAGCACGCAACGAAGACTAACCTGACATTGATCATCAAGGCAATCTATTATTATTTAGAACTTAACCCGGTTAAAGATGAACACTTAAAGCTTGACGCTGGTCTTGAGTTAAACAAGGTAAAAGAATCAGGAGCTTATTTATCAAAAATAGGATATGGATCAACCATGATCTACACCCTGAATAGCGATAAAAGCCCTAAAGAAACGCTTCCTTATTTAAAGGCCTATCTAAATGATCAGCTAAACAATAAAGGAACAAACGCTAAAGACCTGAAAAACAAGATCGTATTCGATGCACCAAGTAAAACTTTTCTTGGTGGAGACGCAGACATCTTGTTAAACAAATATTTAGGTCTTCCTGTTGCAGAAGCCATAGAATCAGCATTCAAAGATCAATTTGTACCTCAAACCTACCGGGGTCTTGCCCAACTTGAATTTAAATTCAAATCATTAAAAGACAACAAAGAGATCAACTAAGCATCAGCAATAAAATCAAAAAAATAGCCTGTGTCGTAAATGACACAGGCTATTTTAATATAAATTCCGATCTGATTAGTGACCTTCGTGACCGTCAGCACCATGTGCATGACCGTGGCTTAATTCCTCTTGAGTTGCCTCACGTACAGTAAGGATTTTACCTGCAAAAATCAGGTTCTTTCCAGCCATAGGGTGATTTAAATCTACAGAAACAGCAGTCTCATGAATAGCAGTAACACCTGCTCTGAAATGGTTGCCCTGGTTATCCTGCAAAGGAATAACATCACCTACAGCAGGTAATCCAGCTTCCTTAAACATGTCAATTGGCAAATCAGCAAAAGCTCCCGGATCTAGCTCTCCGTAACCATCAGCTGCAGTAAGCTCAAAGCTATACTCATCACCAACATTTAATCCTGCCAAATGCTCTTCGAATTTTGGCAACATCATTCCTGTACCATATAGAAATACAAGTGCATTTTGCTCATCTGCTTTCTCTACAAAAACTTGTTGTCCTTCTTCATTAGTCGTATGCAATTCGTACGTTAATGATACTACTGTATTGGGTTTAATACTCATTATGATGTTATTTAGTTATCAATTTTAATGCTTCATCAACAGTAGCTACTGGCAACTGGCATACTTTATTTCGGCAAATATAGATTTTTGTTTCAATGCTTCCCTTATCTTTTAACAAAGGAAGTGTCGAATTTGTTCCCGACAGGATAATTTTATTGGGAATATAATGGCCATCAATTTCCTTTTTCAGTGCTTCAGTATCCGCTCCGGCAAGCGCAATCTCATTTACGCCGAAAATCTCATTCAGCAACTGAATGGCCCAGTTCGAATAAGCAGAGCCATAAGTTTTAATCTGTGGCTGTACCGCAACAAGCATTGCAGCAGCCTGATCCAGATAGCGTTCCTCATCAAAAAGCAAACCTAAAGTATGTAAATTCTGAGCCATGACAGAATTTGAGGCAGGGATCACATTGTCCATAATTTCATGTTTCCTTGCAATCAATGCTTCCCCTCCCGATGGCGTATAGAAAAACATCGGACTTTCAGCATCTGCAAAATCCCAGAGTACCTGCTCCGTCAGCACCCTCGCTTCATTCAGCCATTTTTCATCAAAATCGGATTGATATAAAGCAATCAGGGCTTCAATGAAAAAGGCATAATCATCAAGGAAACCTGAAATCGTTGCTTTTCCATTTTTAAAGTTCCGGAACAAGCCGCCTTCAGGAGTCCTCAGCCTGCTAAGGATAAAATCAGCTGCTGTCTTTGCCATAAGGTAATATTCCTTACGGTCAAAAATTCCGGCACTTTCTGCCAGGCCTTTTATGGCCATCGCATTCCAGGCAGTCAGGCATTTATCATCCAAACCAGGTCTTACCCTTTTATTTCTTTGGATCAGGAGCTTTGTTTTAACAGAGCTGAGCTTTTCTTTTAAGTCATCCAGAGCAATACCTTGTTCCAATGCGAACGCTTCGTCTGTCTGTTTTCTAAGCAGGATATTCGTTTGTTCTTCTTCCCAGTTTCCTTCTTCAGAAAGCTGATAATAAGCGGTCATCAAGGCATAGTCCTCTCCACAGATAGCTTCAAACTCCGCTTGATCCCAAACATAAAACTTCCCCTCCACACCTTCACTATCGGCATCCAATGCAGAATAGAATAAACCTTCAGCCGAAATCATTTCCCTTGCCAGCCAGGCAATGCTTTCTTCCACAACCTCTTTAAACAAAGGCATCCGGCTATATTGATAAGCCTCAGCATATAAACTGATCAGCTGACCATTGTCATACAACATCTTCTCAAAATGTGGCACATGCCAGTTTCCATCAACGGAATAACGGGCAAAACCTCCTCCGATCTGATCATAAATCCCTCCCAATGCCATCTTTTCCAGGGTCAGCAGTGTGGCCACATGACTGGCATCATCTCCGTTCAGTAAGCTGTAACGAAGCATAAACTGCCAGTTATTCGGCATAGGGAATTTAGGTGCACGGTTATAGCCACCTTCCGACAGGTCAAAATAGGGCTTCCATGGTGCTACAATCTCCCTTAGATGCTCCAGGGAATAAGCTTCCTTTTTTACATTTGGAATAATTTTCTCTGCATTTCTGATCCCATCGGTTAAACGATCCGCATACTGCTTTGCTTTATCAGGTTCGTTTTCCCAGAGTTCTGCTACATTCTCCAAAATATTGATCCAATCTTCCTTTTTAAAATAGGTACCTCCATAGATGGGCCGCTGGTCCGGTAAACACAGACAATTGAGCGGCCAGCCACCACTGCCAGTCATGAGTTGTATCGCCAGCATATAGATCTGGTCAATGTCCGGGCGTTCCTCACGATCCACTTTAACACAAATAAAATGGCGGTTCATCACCTTGGCAACCTCATGATTTTCAAAACTCTCCCTTTCCATCACATGACACCAATGACAGGCAGAATAACCTATACTCACCAGAATAAGTTTGTTTTCCTGTTTTGCTTTTTCCAAAGCCTCAGGACCCCATTCGTACCAGTTCACCGGATTATGGGCATGCTGCAACAGATAAGGGGAAGAGGCTTTAATCAGACTGTTAGGTTCCATATTCATCCTATAAAGTTAAAAAGATAAAATTCCTCAGGATTTTTTATTCCATAAAATGACAGAAAACACGATCGTTGGTGATATCTTTAAGGATATTTTAATACAACACATGATCAGATTGAATAAAGACACCCCCTCAGAGGTATTACAGGAAGTGAAGAAAGGCGATTTAGTGACGGATACATTCAGTAAGACCGGCCTTGTAGAAGAGGTAGAGACTTCTGATGATGGATTGTATAAGATTTACACCTTCCATCTCGTTACCGGAAGGTCTATTACAGTTAAAAAGTAACATTCCGGCTAAAAAGTAAATTACCGCCATGAAGATCACGCATACCGAAATCTACCGCTTCAGCATCCCCATGGAGCCCTTTGTTATTGCTACAGGCACCATGCATTTTGCACAAAATGTATTGATCCGCATTCATACAGATGCCGGAATTCATGGTGTAGGAGAATGTTCTGCTTTCCCGATGATTGTCGGAGAAACCCAGGAAACCTGTCTGGCAATGGCCAAAGATTTTGCACAGATCCTCATCGGCAGGGATCCGCTGGACATTCCTGAACGCATGAATGACCTGCTGGGTTATGCCGCTCACAATGGCACCATTAAAAGCGCGTTCGACATGGCCTTATTTGATATTGCAGCCAAACATGCCGACCTCCCCTTGTATCGCTTTCTGGGCGGCCAGAAGAGAACGATTGAAACAGACATGACCATTGGCATTGATAGCCCTGAAAACATGGCCCTTACTGCACTAAAATATCAAAAACAAGGTTGCCGCATCCTGAAGATCAAACTTGGCAAAAAGGTACTGGAAGATATTGACAGAGTGGCCAGGATCCGTCAGGCAGTTGGAGATCAGATGATCATCCGCCTCGATGCCAATCAGGGCTGGAATTTCGACGATGCTTTATACGCATTGGGCGCATTAGCGCCCTTTAATATTGAGTTTTGTGAGCAACCGATGCGCACCTGGTTCGATGACAGGCTACCGGAATTGAAGACCAACTCCCCTATTAAAATTATGGCAGATGAAAGCTGTTACAATCATCATGATGCCCGTAAACTGATCAACAGCCAGTCATGCGAATACCTGAACATTAAATTCTCTAAATCAGGAGGCATCCTGGAAGCCCAGAAAATCCACGAAATTGCCTTGCAAACCGGTGTAAAATGTATGATCGGCAGCATGCTGGAAAGCAGGATTGCCCTAAGCGCAAACCTACATTTTGCTTTATCCAGTCCGAATGTGGTATTCTTTGATCTGGACACCTGCTTATTAGGACATTTGGTTGATCCGGTAATTGGTGGCCTGACATACGACGGGTATTTCCTGGATGTACCGGAAACTTCAGGAATCGGTGCCGATGCAGACCCTGCTTTTTTAAAGAATTGCGAACAATGGATCGTGTAAATGACTATACTTACAGATGGTAAACCATAAAGACGGCCTGTTCTCCCGGTTGCTCATGATATAAAGAAAGTTGTACTCCATCTACCACAAACCCCTGCTTCTTATAAAACCGGATGGCCGGCACATTGGTGTTTTGAGTTTCTAACATCACCAATCTGAATTGATCTGTTCTGGCATGAGCTACCACCTGTTTAATTAGAGCAGCACCAAAGCCCAAACCCTGAAACATCGCATTCACTTCCAGGTATTCAATCCATAAAGAGTTGTTCCAGGTCCTTTCTTCTGCAATCAGCAAACCAACAAGCTGTTCATCCAGATATGCGCCAAAAGAGTGTCCCTGAACAATGGTCAGGTTATAATCCTCCAGATCTTCTGCAGAAGCCGACCAGTATTTCTGGTAAGGTTGTTCCAACCGGCGCAACGCAAATGAGATCGAGAAATGCTGCGGATCTCCCTGTTTGCTGAGGTCATAAACTGCATCAGAACAATATCCCGTGTTCCCCAAAGAAGAATAATCCGCTAAAGTTAGTTGATCAAGCTTTCTGATTTGGATGGCTTTTTCTCTATTCATATCGAATCCTTTCTACAATATTAACAAAATCAACCCAAACATTTTCCACAGCCCTTGTTATTGTAAATCAAACTCATTAATTTAGTAAACTAAGTTTACTATACAACTTCCCAATGAAAGACCACCACAAACAAGCTGTCATCTTTAAACAGCTATACGTTCTCAAAAAACTCACCGACGACTGGGGGGATAAAAACATATGCAATCTGCAACAGCCACATTTTAACATGGCATTTATGCCGTTTTTTATGGCTGTGGGCCTGGAGGGGAAGTCCAGCAGCTCCATCGCCGCAAACTTAAAAGTGAGCCGGCAGGCCGCAGGAAAGATCATGAAGGAATTAGAACAGACCGGATTGATTAAAGTGGAAAAGAGTACTACAGATGCACGCGCAAATTTACTGGAGCTTACAGATGCAGGAAGGGCATTCTACCTGCAGGTGACAGAACAATCAGCCTTGCTCACCAAAAAATACATCAAACTGATCGGGAAGAAACAACTGGAAATGATGACAGATACCATGGAAAAAATGATCCAGTTTCATGAGAAACTGAACCATTGTCATAATATGGGCGGCACACAGGGCTAACCTTAATAACTGAGAATCCGGGGGATTCTTAACCGTTCAAAAGCAGTGCTGTCTCCGTTAAAAGCATTAAAATCTACCACATGATTGATGCCCGTAATTCGGGCCTTATCAGAATGTTGCCAGAATGACCATTTGGTATCACTGCTTACTTTCAGTTTCGCCTGATGGTAATGGGCAATCCATAACGGATACTCATCAAAGTGACCTTTCAGGTAATCTTTATAAAAGGTAAGACCAGAATAGATGATCGGCTTTACCTTCGTTCTCTTCTCCACATAACTGATGAATTCCTGAAGTTCTTTTCGCATACTTGCCGGGGCAACACCATTGAGCTGCTCAATATCCACTACAGGAGGCAAATCTCCCTCTTCAAATTTCACCGTCTGCAGAAAAAATTTAGCCTGCCACTCCCCCGACTTCTGAGGCCTGAAGAAATGATAAGCACCACAAATAACACCCGCTTTAGCCGCTTCACGCCAGTTGCGCTGAAAATAAGGATCTACACTCAATATCCCTTCTGTAGCTTTAATAAAAGCAAATTTCACTTGCACCTCATCCTCTTTCATCGCCTTCACCTTCTTCCAGTCGATCTTTCCCTGATAGTAGGAAACATCAATTCCATGAACGCTATATTTCTTGGGAATCCGGATATCAAAACTGCTGTAAGTACGGTAATTGGGATCCTGCCCCCAGTCTTTAATCCAGCGCCAGGTAGAGGTAAACCCCTTAATCACATATCCATAATAAAATGGCGAAAACAGGATCAGCAAAAGCCCAACGATAGCAAACTTCCATTCGATGGCCAAAGGCTTTTTCTTTTTCGTCACCTTCCTTTTTGCCGCAGGTCTTTTTCCCGGAATCGCAGGCTTTGCGGTTCTGGTCGTTTTTCTGGGTGCAGGAGGTTTAGGGGGAACTAAAGGCATGGCGTAAAAATACAAAAGGGCAGCCGATTTGGCTGCCCTTTTTTGAATAACTCTATATTCCTTTTAAAATCAACAACTTACTTACTCAATTCCGCAAAATATTTGTGGAACAAAGGCAATGTTTCGATTCCTTTATAATAGTTAAAGATGTCGTATTTCTCATTTGGCGAATGCAAGGCATCGCTATCCAGGCCAAATCCGAACAATACCGATTTAATACCTAAAGTACTTTCAAATAAAGCAACAATAGGAATACTGCCACCACCTCTTGTCGGAATTGGTTTCTTACCAAATGAATCCAGGATAGCCTGTTCTGCTGCGCGATAAGCCACACTGTCTGTTGGGGTAACAACCGGCTCACCACCATGGTGTGCAGTAACTTTTACCTTTACATAATCAGGGGCAATGCTTTCAAAATGCTTCGCAAAAATAGCAGAGATCTCATCTGAAGTCTGGTTTGGTACCAAACGCATAGAAATCTTCGCATTTGCTTTTGAAGGCAATACGGTCTTGGCACCTTCACCGATATAACCACTCCAAATGCCATTCACCTCTAAAGTAGGTCTTGTACCCGTGCGTTCAAGTGTAGAGAAGCCTTTCTCACCCCATTCTGAGTTGATGTCCAGATCTTCTTTATATTCGTTCAGGTCAAAAGGAGCTGAATTTAATGCTTTTCTTTCTTCATCAGACAATTCCACTACCTTATCATAAAACTCAGGAATGGTAATGTGGTTATTTTCATCATGTAATGAAGCAATCATCTTACACAGAATGGTTGCAGGGTTTGCTACCGCACCACCATATACACCTGAGTGCAGATCGCGGTTCGGACCAACAACTTCCACTTCCATATAAGCAAGGCCACGTAAACCGGTTTCTATAGAAGGGTTTTCCATGCTGATCATCGAAGTATCAGAGATCAGGACTACATCCGCCTTTAAACGTTCCGTGTTTGCTTTCACAAAAATACCAAGGTTTGCAGAACCAACTTCTTCCTCTCCCTCAATCATGAACTTCACGTTACAAGCCAGGGTATTGGTTTTCATCATCAGTTCAAAAGCCTTTACATGCATGTAAAACTGGCCTTTATCATCACAGGCACCACGGGCATAGATCTTACCATCACGGATCGTTGGCTCAAATGG
Source organism: Pedobacter caeni (assembly GCF_900129215.1). GTDB lineage: Bacteria > Bacteroidota > Bacteroidia > Sphingobacteriales > Sphingobacteriaceae > Pedobacter > Pedobacter caeni. Next base: position 563,014 of record NZ_FQUQ01000004.1, read on the forward strand.
AGGTGTTTTCCAAAGCTCCAGAGGATCTGCTGGCTGCACATCATAATGTCCGTAAATTAATACCGTAGGTAATTTTTCATCAATGATCTTTTCACCATATACAATCGGATAACCGGCGGTTTCACAAATCTCTACATTATCGGCACCTGCGTCCTTCAGTTTCTGGGCAACAAAATCGGCTGTTTTAAGGACATCACCTTTATATTTAGGGTCAGCACTTACCGATGGGAAGCGTAATAACTCAAACAACTCGTCTAAAAAACGTTGCTTGTTTTCTTCTACATATTTTTTGATCTCTTGCATAACAAATGATTTTGGACAAATATACAAGGTAAAAGATAAACGGAGGTAACGATGTCATGATTAAGCAGCAAACCGCGAATCGTCCAATCCTTCCCGCATGCTGTTCAATTCCCGGTGGTAGAATTACACGTCCTTTGTAAGGTTAGAAAAACAAGATACGGAGATGGAAAAATTACTAAAACAATGCAGCGAACTCATCATTAATATAGCCAGAGAATTAAAAGAAAAACATGTCCCTTCTGAACGTGCCACTGGTAAAGAAGGTTTATTTGATCAGTTCAATGCCGCAAACGGCTTTTCAGGAAATAACATAAAAACAGGATTACAGAAAATAGCACCGGAAATCAAATGGTCGTATGCGGAATTTGATGTGGCGCGACAATCATCGGGGGATGTAAAAGGCCTTTACTGGGTCTGTGACGCTATCGACGGAGCAGTACATTTCCTTCAGGATTTCTACCCATGGTGCATTACCTTAACATTGATGGATGATCAGCAGCCTTTAATGGCTTTGATTTATGATGCAGAACGGGAAGAATTGTTTACCGTAATCAAAGGAAAAGGGGCGCTTTTAAATGGTAAAGCCCTTACTGTAAATCACAAAGCAGTACTTTCAGATGCGATTGTATCCACAGTTCACCCCACTAATATCCCCGAAGAAATGGATCTGGTGAATAAAACCCTGCAAAGCGTCAATCATATGATGCCTAAAGTTTTTGCTTTACGGTTACTAGGGCCTGCCTCCCTTCAACTGGCATATGTGGCAGCAGGCAGAATAGATGCATTCTGGGAGTATGGAAATGACATTTACGATTGGCTTGCCGGAGCCTTACTGGTAGAAGAGGCCGGAGGAAAGGCACTGATCCATGATTCAGGAATCATTGCAGCCAACAAACCACTATATCAGGCGCTCCGCAAATTACTGTAACCGGAGTAAATTACTATAAGAGGAGTAAATTACAGTAAGAGAATAAATCCTTAACTTCGTTCCAAATTGATCATAGCAACAAGAAATGCAGGATTTCACCAATGGAACAATAGATATTACCGCCCTTCCTAAGTACGAAGAAGTGCAGTTCAATGCCTTAAGCAGGAAATACTGGAAAGTAGCGCTGTTAAACACAGCCATTTTTCTGTTCATCCTTGCCCTGGCCATGGCCCTTCTGTTATTTTTCGCGAAAGAAACCAGGTCTTATATATATGTATTCGCTGCGGGATATCTGATACTTAGCATTTTTTTAATCATGCTTTATCAGGCCAGAATCAAAAGAACAGGTTATGCCATCAGGGAGAAAGACCTGATTTATAAAAGTGGAATCATTTCAATAGCGACCTCCATCATCCCATTCACGAGGATACAACACATTACCTTAAATGAAGGGATCTTCTCCAGGATGTTTCAACTGGGTTCCCTGCATGTGTTTACCGCTGGAGGAGGATCCGGAAGCATCACCATACCAGGACTGGACATTGAGCTGGCCAGAACAATTAAGGCAGAACTGACCAGGCAACTGACTAACACAGATTAAGATGGAGACTGATTTTTCTGAACCCAAACGGCAGTCGGCTGCAGGTGTGGCGGTGATGTTTGCTAACCACCTTCAACACAGTGTCAGGGTATTGATCTTCCCTATTATCCTGCTTCTGGTTCGTGCCAAGGGCGTTAATGTATGGTACCTTGTTGCTGCTTTCCTGTTTTTTCTATTCATTATCGCCATCTATTCTTACCTCAGCTACCTCAGATTCACTTTTTTTCTGGACGAGGAAAAACAGGAGTTCATCATCCAAAGAGGAGTATTTAACAAGGAACACCTCAGCATCAGACTGGACAAAATCCAACAGGTAAACATCAATCAATCGCTGATTCAAAGAATCATTGGCGTATATAGCCTGGATATTGACACTGCCGGGAGCGACAAGAAAGAAGCCAGTATCAAGGCCATCGACCACCATACCGCAACCATACTAAGGGAAAGACTTTTAAACAGAGATATTGATCCTGATATAGATGAACAATCGGCTCCTGAAATAAGCACCAAATCCAGCCCGCTGCTAAAACTAAGCAACTCCACCTTATTTAAAGTAGGATTAACCTCTAATTACGGGGCGAGTGTGGCCCTGCTCGGAGGTTTTATTTTCGCGATCATGGAGACGCTAAAGAACTATACAGAGGCTTTTCAGCTGGAAGAAAATCCAATAAAAGCACTCTCCACCAAAGGTCTGGATCTTGCTTCGACTTGTGTACTGATCTTCTTTGCCCTATTGATTGTTCTGGGCACAAATATCGCCCGCAACTTCATTAAGTATTTCAATTTTGAAGTCAACAGAAAAAAAGTGGTTCTGGCCATCACCTGCGGGCTTTTTGAAAAGAAACACACCTTATTACAGCCTGCAAGGGTACAAATCAGCAGTTATAGTCAGAATTACTTTCAGAAAAAACTAAACCTGCTGAACATGAAGTTCAAACAGGCTTCCTTTGGTACGGCAGATGACGACCATGATGAAGACAACAAAAAACATGACATCGAAATTCCGGGATGTGATGAAACAGAACGCGATCAGCTTTTACAAATGATCTTCGACAACATTCCCCAAAAAGAGGCCACTTTTATCCCTAATTATCGTTTTCTTGTCCTTACCATCATGTTGCGGGTCGTTTTTCCGGTAGCATTATTCCTCCTTTTCGGTTCAGTACTCTCCTATCTCCGCCCTTATTTCTGGTGGATCATTCCTTATGTGATCCTGGTGGTCATCATGCTTTATTTTGAATTTAAGCATCACCGCTTATACCTTTCCGAAGGATTTATCATCAAGAAAAGTGGCATCTGGGATATCGAACATCAGATTCTGGAACCGCATAAGATCCAAAGTATCACGACCAAACAATACTTCTGGCATAAAAAGGCCGACATTGGCCATTTAATATTGCATACTGCTGCCGGAACCATTCATTTTAAATACGGTAAATATGCTGAGATCCACCTTATGGTGAACTATTGGTTATATAATATAGAATCGGGGAAAAAAGATTGGATGTAACTCCAATAAAAGCCATAGTTTTCTTATTTTTGTCCGCATGTAGGTTCAGGTACTTTGTACAATGACATCAGCTACATGGTTTAAACAATACCTTTAAAAAGCAGAACAGGACAGCATTTTGGATTATTTAGCAGGATTAAACCCCCAACAACGAGCAGCAGTAGAAAATACCCAGGGACCGGCAATGATTGTCGCAGGTGCAGGCTCCGGAAAAACACGTGTAATTACTTACAGAGTAGCTCACCTGATTGAAAAAGGAGTCGACGCCTTCAACATTCTGGTACTTACCTTTACCAATAAAGCATCAAAAGATATGCGTGAGCGTATCTCAAAAGTAATTGGTGCAGAAGCAAAGAACATCTGGATGGGTACTTTCCACTCCGTATTTGCCAAGATCTTAAGGGTCGAAGCAGAAAAAATCGGTTATCCCTCCAACTTCACCATTTATGATACGGACGACAGCAAGAGTCTGATCAGGGCGATATTGAGGGAATTGCAGCTCGACGACAAGCTTTATAATGCCAACTTCGTCTATAACAGGATTTCTTCTGCAAAAAACAACCTTGTATCTCATACCGAGTACATGGAGAATGCAGAGATTCAGGCAGAAGATGTCAGCAATAAACGTCCTTTAATCGGGGTGATTTATGAGACTTATACCAAGCGCTGCTTCAAAGCAGGAGCCATGGATTTTGACGATTTGCTATTCAAAACAAACGTTTTGTTAAAGAACCATCCCGATGTATTGAACAAATATCAGCAGAAATTCAAATACCTGATGGTGGATGAGTACCAGGATACTAACTTTTCCCAATACACCATTGTAAAGAAACTTGCTGCAGCCTACCAAAACATCTGTGTAGTGGGTGATGATGCACAAAGTATCTATGCCTTCAGGGGGGCAAACATTCAGAACATCCTGAATTTTGAACGTGACTACCCGGATTTAAAAGTTTATAAATTAGAGCAGAATTACCGCTCTACCCAAAATATTGTAGAAGTTGCCAACAGCATTATTGCCAACAATAAAAACCAGTTGGAAAAGAATGTATTTTCCGACAATGAGTCGGGCGACCGCATTAAGGTGCAACGTGCTTTTACAGACAATGAGGAAGGTAAAATTGTAGCCGAAGCCATCGTTCAGGAACGCAGTTCCAAAGGATACAACTACAATGATTTTGCCATCTTGTACCGTACCAATGCGCAATCAAGGGCGATGGAAGAGGCTTTAAGAAAGCTAAACGTACCTTATAAAATCTACGGGGGACTCTCCTTCTATCAACGTAAGGAGATCAAGGATTTAATCGCCTATTTCCGTCTGACCTTCAATCCGGCAGATGAAGAAGCGATAAAAAGGGTGATCAATTACCCTAAAAGAGGACTTGGAGATACCACAGTAGAAAAGATCCTGGTTGCCGCAGATCAGCACGACATCACGATGTGGCAGGTGATCTGTGATCCTCAGCAATATATTGCAGGAAGAATTGCCAATCAGCTGAATGACTTTGCGGTAATGATCCAGAGCTTCGCTGCCGAGGCAAAAAAACTGGATGCTTATGATACCGCATTATACATTGCTCAGCATTCCGGAATCTTAAAAGAACTACATTCTGACACGACTGATGAAGGTCGTGGAAGGCATGAAAATATCCAGGAATTATTAAATGGTATCAAGGAATTCGGCGAACGTGAAGACATTGAAGACCGCAGCCTGGCTGTATTTATGCAGGATATTGCCTTACTGACCAATGATGACAAAGGGGATGATAAAAATAAAGACACCGTTTCTTTAATGACCATCCACTCTTCTAAAGGTCTGGAATTCAAGAATGTATTTGTAGTAGGATTAGAGGAAAACCTCTTTCCTTCTCAGATGTCGCTAAACTCAAGAACAGATCTGGAAGAGGAACGCAGGCTTTTTTATGTAGCGGTAACACGTGCAGAAAAGAAACTGACCTTAACTTATGCAACCTCCAGATACAGATGGGGAACACTGACCAACTGTGAACCAAGTCGTTTTATTGACGAGATCAATGCCCGTTACCTGGAGATTGAAGTGGCAAAACCAGCTAAAAGCACTTTAAATGAAGATAGTTTTTCTTCAGAAAGAAGAAGCTGGACCCAACAAAGGGATACCTTCAGCAAACCAAAGCCCGCATCCTCAGGAACCACAAGTGGTACATCTACAGCACCAAGGCCAAAAACAACGTCCATGCTACCGAAAGCGCATGTTCCGACCCCTGGTTTTGCTCCTGATGCCGCAAATCTATTCCAGAATGGAATGGAAGTGGAACATGAAAAGTTTGGTTTCGGCAAGATTGTGAGTCTGGAAGGTACACTTCCTGATGTAAAAGCAACGGTATTTTTTCAAGGTCTGGGTAATAAGCAGTTATTATTAAAATTTGCTAAATTGCGAATTGTTAAATAAAATATATCTTTACAGAATCTGCATGAGTTTGAACATACCTAATTCTGAATTATTTCGTTATCTCCTGATGCGACAGACCTTTAGCAGAAAATAGCTTACTCAATAAGATTCAATATGCCCAAAAGGGCCGGCAGGAAATAAAAAGCCTGTCGAATATTAAAATAAAAAGTATAATTATACAGATGAATTTCGATTATAATACCACAAGAAACGAGTTAATCCTTGCCGAATACGGCCGTAATGTACAGAACATGGTGAAGTACATTATTGAATTACCCGACCTTGAAGAACGCAATAAATATGCTCAGGCAGTGATAGACCTAATGGGATTTTTAAACCCCCATTTGCGTGATGTAGCTGATTTTAAGCACAAACTATGGGATCACTTACACATCATCTCCGGTTATAAGATCGATGTAGACAGCCCATATCCTAAGCCTAGCCCTGAGGATGCTCTGGTAAAACCACAACATATCGGTTATCCTCAGCAAAAGATCACCTACAAACACTACGGTAAAACGGTAGAAACGATGATCGAGAAAGCTAAAGCGGTAGAAGAGCCGGAGCGCAGGGCAGCAATGGTACAGGGAATAGCCAATTTCATGAAAATGGCCTATGTAACCTGGAACAAAGACAGCGTAGCAGATGAGACGATATTGAAGAACCTTCGCGAATTATCAGGTGGACAACTGCAACTGGACGACAACATCAACTTAAACAAAGTAGAGTTCAAACCTGTAGTGGCAAGACCAGCAAACAACAATAACCGCGGCAGGAACAACAATAACGGAAAAGGCCGTCAAAACAACAATAACAACAACAATAATAACCGCGCTCAACGGAACAACAATCCAAAACAAAGACACTAGATTTTACCAATTTTTTTATACTATACAAGCTTAATACAACATGAACGCATTCGAAATAATTGGTGGAAAAAAGTTAAAGGGTGAAATCCAGCCTCAGGGAGCGAAAAATGAAGCCCTGCAAATTATCTCAGCAGTTTTATTAACCGACCAAAAAGTCACCATCAGCAATATCCCGGATATTAAAGATGTCAATAAACTCATCGAACTTCTGGGAGATCTGGGAGTAACTGTAGAACGCCTATCCAAAGACACTTATACTTTTGAAGCAAAAAACATCAACCTGGAATTTTTCCAATCTGATGTATTCAAATCCAAAGGAGGCAGCTTAAGAGGATCCATCATGATCGTCGGACCGCTTTTAGCCCGTTTTGGAAAAGCAGCCATCCCTAAACCAGGTGGTGATAAAATTGGCCGCAGAAGACTGGACACCCATTTCCTGGGTTTTGAGAAACTGGGCGCCAAATTCGTCTATGATTCTAAAAAAGAGTTCTTTAACGTTGACGCGACCAACCTGCAAGGTGCTTACATCTTAATGGATGAAGCTTCGGTAACCGGTACTGCCAACATCGTCATGACTGCAGTTATGGCAAAAGGAACAACTACAATTTATAATGCCGCCTGTGAGCCTTACCTACAGCAATTGTGTAAAATGCTGAACCGTATGGGCGCAAAAATCAGCGGTGTAGGTTCTAACCTACTGACCATTGAAGGCGTTACAAAATTAGGTGGAACAGAACACCGTATGCTGCCTGATATGATCGAAATCGGATCTTTCATTGGCCTTGCTGCCATGACAGAATCTGAAATCACGATTAAAAATGTATGTTATGCTGAGCTTGGAATTATTCCTGAAGTATTCAGAAAGCTGGGCATAAAATTCGAATTAAGAGGTGATGATATCTTTATCCCTTCTCAGAAGCATTATGTAATTGAATCATTTATAGATGGTTCCATGCTGACCATTGCAGATTCACCTTGGCCTGGTTTCACACCAGACCTGTTGAGTATTGTATTGGTAGTAGCTACTCAGGCAAAAGGATCGGTGTTAATTCACCAGAAAATGTTTGAAAGCCGCCTGTTCTTTGTCGACAAGCTGATCGATATGGGTGCTCAGATCATTCTTTGTGATCCACACAGAGCTACAGTCAACGGAATCAACAAACAATATAAGTTAAGAGGAATCAGCATGACCTCTCCGGATATCCGTGCTGGAGTATCCCTTCTGATCGCAGCTTTATCTGCTGAAGGAACCTCAACCATCTTTAATATTGAGCAGATTGAACGTGGCTATCAGGACATTGACACCCGTTTACGTGCATTGGGTGCTCAGATCAAACGTGTTGACGCTTCAAGCCCCAGTCATTAGCAGAATCAAAAAATCAGATACAAAAAAGGTCCCGGAAATGTTCCGGGACCTTTTTTTATGATAAAAAACCATACCAAATCTCCTATCCGGAGATCGCATTGATGATGTCATATTGAGTGATAATTTCAATCTTACCCTGTTCATCTTCTACCAGTACAGCACTGTTTTCTTTGTTGATCAAAGCAGAAATCCTATCAATTGAAGTATTCATATCCACAAAAGGAAAAGTACTTGACATGATCTCCTGAACAGGAGCAGATTTCAAGGATGGGTTCTCCAAAAGTGCTTTAAGAATGTCACTCTCCGCAACCTTCCCTACTACCATTCCCTTCTGTGTGACCGGAATCTGTGAAATATTTAAAGTATTCATGTTATTGATGGCTTCCAGAATGGTCTTTTCGCAATCAATAGTAACAATATCAGTAGCCTCCCTTTTGGCTAAAATCGCCCTTGCAGTTAACTTCTCGTCCTTAAGGAAACCGCGCTCCCTCAACCAGTCTTCGTTATACATTTTACCCATATAACGGCTGCCATGGTCATGAAAGATCACCACCACCACATCTTCCGGTTTCAATTTATCCTTCAGCTGAAGCAAGCCTGCAATTGCAGATCCGGCAGAGTTTCCTACAAAGATCCCCTCTTTACGCGCAATATCACGGGTCATTAATGCGGCATCCTTATCTGTTACTTTCTCAAACAGGTCAATGATGTCAAAATTGACATTCTTAGGCAGAAAATCCTCTCCAATTCCCTCTGTAATATATGGATAGATCTCATTCTTATCCAGAATGCCGGTCTCCTTATATTTTTTAAATACAGAACCATAAGTATCAATTCCCCATACTTTAATATCCGGATTTTTCTCTTTTAAATATTTTCCGGTACCTGAAATCGTTCCTCCGGTACCTACTCCAACCACTAAATGCGTGATTTTTCCTTCCGTTTGCTCCCAGATCTCCGGACCTGTCTGCTCATAATGAGCCTGTGAATTAGAAAGATTATCATATTGATTGGGTTTCCATGAGTTTGGAACTTCGCGTTCTAAACGTGAGGAAACAGAGTAATAAGACCTTGGGTCTTCTGGCTCTACATTGGTAGGACAGACAATAACTTCTGCACCAAAAGCACGTAAAGCGTCTACTTTTTCTTTAGATTGCTTGTCCGTAGTAGTGAAAATACACTTATATCCCTTAATAATCGCTGCCATTGCAAGTCCCATTCCGGTATTTCCGGATGTTCCTTCGATAATTGTTCCACCCGGTTTAAGCTTTCCGCTTTTCTCCGCATCTTCAATCATCTTGACTGCCATACGATCTTTTATCGAGTTCCCAGGATTGGTCGTCTCGATTTTAGCCAGCACTGTAGCCGGGATTTCTTTCGTAATGTTATTCAATTTTACCAGTGGTGTATTACCAATGGTTTCCAAAATATTATTGTACCACATGATACAAAAATACAAATTGAGGCTTAGAATTCTATTTATAAATAATAATTCAATATTTAATTTTACAAATCAACAATAAACAAAATAACATTTTAATCTACCAGTCTAATAGACTTCTTTGCAATCTATTTTATAGGTCAAGAGGAAATATCCTGATTCAGCTGATACACCTTCCCGGGTAACGCAATCAAAATTCCCTTCATTTCCAGGTTCAATAAATGCAGGGCAAGCTTACTTTTGGGAAGTGCTAAACGAAGGGACAACTCATCAATACTTGCTGCTGAAGTCTTTAGAACCTGAAGAATCTGCTCCTCTTCAGCCGGCAGTTCAGCAGGCAGTTCAGGGTTTACACCAACAGTTTCCGCTTCACAAATTTCCCAGCCGAGGTAATAGGCCAGGTCTCTGGCATGAGTGATCAATCCCGCCCGATTGGTCTTAATCAGGACGTTACAGCCCTCAGAGCTCAAATCAGTAACCCTTCCCGGAAAAGCATACACATCTCGGTGATAAGAATTGGCAATATCTGCGGTAATGAGTGCCCCACCTTTTGAGGTCGCCTCCACAACGATCGTCACATCTGATATCCCTGCAATAATGCGGTTCCTCCTCGGAAAATTTTCCTTATCCGGATTCGTATGAGATGGAAATTCTGTAAGCAAACCTCCATTGAGCACCATTTTCTTTGCAATATGACTGTGAACCTGAGGATACATCCGATCTAAACCATGAGCCAGAACCCCTACCGTTGGAATCCCATTCTGTAAACTCTCCTGATGAGCCGCCACATCTATGCCATAAGCGAGCCCGCTGACGATCAGCACCTGATAGGGTGCCAAAGTCTCTGCAAGTTGCTTACAAAGCAGCTTACCGTAAGCTGTCGCCTTACGTGTACCAACCACGCTGATGATCCTTGGATGATTTAAATCGGCATTCCCCCTATAGTATAATATCACAGGGGCATCGGCACAGTCTTTTAACCGGTATGGATACTCCTCATCTGTAATAAACAGCACCTGCACCTGGTATTTCTTGATGAACTCCAACTGTGCTTTAGCTCTGGTCATCGGCTCCTTGCTCAGGATCATATTTGCCGTTTGTAGTCCGATTCCGGGGACTTTCATCAGCTCTTTCTTACTGGCAGCAAAGATCGCTTCCGGTGTCAGGAAATGCGCTAACAGGTTTTTAGCAGTGATATGCCCCACATTTCTGATCATAGTAAGGGCGACTTTGTAAATTAAGCTCATTGCCTAACTTATCACTTTATCGCTTGAATAACCAAATATGGGAGAAAAATATCCTGCTGAAAAAAGAAGCATTACCGCTCAAAGGCTGAAATCTTTCGGGCTGAAGAAGCCCGAAATTTTCAAGGCCTTTTCCCGGAACGCATCTTTTTCAAGAGAAATATTGCTCCAGATGATTGCTAAGGGCGCTCTGCCGGAAATAACAGGGGCCTGGGAGACGGGGGAATGGGAATAGCGAGATTAGGAGTATGACCTGGGATCCATAATTGAGTAATTGGTATTGATTAGTTGATCATTTTAGAGCCCGGACAAGTGTGTAAAAATCAGGAAGAAAATTGATGCAACAAATTGGAAGGTTCAGCGTCCTATAAATAAAGAAATCCCAATTTATGAGAACCAATCCGTACCGTTTTATTTACGCATGTATCTTTGTTTTGTTGTCAGTTATGTTGCGCGCACAAACAGCTAATGAAAATCAGCAGATCGACAAACTGGTAAAGAGATTTGTAGATCTTGACCAATTTAGCGGGAGTATTCTGGTGGCAAAGAAAGGTAACATTGTGCTTAGCAAAGGTTATGGCTTGGCAAACCGGGAATGGAATGTGGCTAATGCTACCAACACGAAGTTTAGAATTGCTTCGCTAACAAAACAATTTACTGCGATGCTGGTTATGCAGCTTTACCAGGAAGGGAAAATTGATCTGAGCGGGCATATCTCCGATTATCTCCCATATTACCGAAAGGATATTGGCACGAGAGTTACCATTCACCAGCTATTGAGCCATACTTCCGGACTTGGTGATTTTGGCAGTAGGGATGATTTTTGGGAAATCTGCAAAACGGAATATGCTCCCCGGGAATTTGTAGAAAAATATTGTAGCGGGAACCTTGAAGCCGAGCCCGGCCTTCGTTATCGCTATTCAAACTCGGGCTATTATATCCTTGGGGCAATCATAGAGTCGCTGAGGGCTAAACCTCACCATGAAGTACTTAAAGAAAGAATATTGGATGTTATTGGAATGAACAATTCAGGTATGGAGATGAGAAAAGAAGTAGTCGGTGGACAGGCCTCGGGCTATAATCTGCAATATGGAAAATATACGAAACCTGATTATGTCAATCTTTACGCAGTTATCTTTTCGGCTGGAGGGATGTATTCTACTGTTGGGGATCTTCTGAAATGGGACAGGGCATTGTATACAGAACAGTTACTGTCAAACAAGAACCTGGAGCTAATGTTTAAACCAAATATGGAGAAATATGCTTACGGGATAGTAGTAAATAAGATGAAGATCCCCGAACTCGCATTTACTTCTGATTTTTCTTCACATACGGGAGCGATCAATGGGTTCCGCTCGATAATTGTCAGGGAAAGCAGCCAGCAGCAAGTTATCATTATTTTAGGCAATACGGCACCTGGAAGTACGATTGTAGACCTTAGTCCTCTAAGCAACAAGATCTATTCGGTAGTCAATGGTCTTCATTATGAAAACCCAAAACCTGAGATTGTTCAGGCCATGGCGCTTAAAATAATAAATGGATCTGTTGACGAAGGTATTTCATTTTACAGGAAAGAGAAAGCGCAGAAAAACGGAAGATTTGAGTTCAATCTGATTGAGGGCGAGTTAAATACCTTGGGCTACTATCTTTTATCACAGGGCAAAAAAGCAGAAGCTTTGGAAATCTTCAAACTTAATACTACGGAGTTTCCCCTATCCTGGAATGTCTTTGACAGCTATGCAGAGGCCTTGGAGGCGGCAGGGCAAAAGAAGGACTCGATAAAAAACTATAAACGGTCCATAGAACTCAACGCAGATAATACGCATGCAAAGGAGAGGTTGAAGTTATTAACGGAAAAATAATTGAGGCTGAAAGAATAAAACATGAAACTGTTAAAAAATCAGCTCATTTTAATTGTCGAACTCAGGTTAGAATACCCAGAATGTTTGGTGTAAGACGGAAACAGCGTATTAGTCGTGTTACCTTTGAGGAATATAATGATCAGAATATTTATACCCCTTATTACCTGTGATGAATGCATGCAAGATTTCGGAAAAAAAACCAGATGTGCTTTGAAGACATTCGAATATTTGCCCTTCAGCAAAGATTCGGGGATGAAAAGGACATCTGGTTTTTTTTATCAGGATCTTTCAAAAAGAAGAACCTTATTATTGAGGAATATAAACAACAAATTTGGTCTCGAAAAACTCTTCTTTGAAGTAGTCTGCAAGAGGATACAGCTCCGCTTTCAGTCTTGATTCTGCGATTTCTTCTGCAAGATCACCACCTTTCAGATACAGAATACCATTGGCAATTGCATTTTTTGAATCTTTATTGAACTTGCCTTTCACCCATGGGTAAAAGTCTATCAGGCGGGTCACGGCTCTGGATACCACGAAATCGTACTTATCCGTTACCTGTTCGGCCCTCAAATGACTGGCTTTTACATTCTTTAAACCCAGACCAGCTGCAACTTCTGTCACAACTTTAATCTTTTTTCCGATAGAGTCAACGAGGTGAAACTGGGTTTCAGGGAATAGAATTGCCAAAGGAATTCCCGGGAAGCCCCCCCCTGTCCCTACATCCAGTACTTTTTCTCCCGGTTTGAAAGTACAAAACTTTGCAATACCAAGAGAATGAAGGATATGACGAACATAGAGCTCTTCAATATCCTTTCTGGAGATGACATTGATCTGGGCGTTCCAGAAACTATATAAATCATACAACTGATCAAACTGAGCAATTTGCTCATCAGTCAGATCTTTAAAATATTCTTGTATTAGCGTTGATCTTATTTCCACTTTACTTTTTTAACAAATATAGACAGAATGCCATTAAACACGAGGAAAATGAATAAGAGAATGTCCAGAATGGGGAAGCACCACCTTAAATCACTATAATTTAGCCGTTTTAAAATCCGTGGATAGATGAAACATCTGATCACGATACTTAGGAATAAAACGCCCAAAGCAGGGTATAACGTTGCTTTGAAGAACAATAATGCCGTAAAAAAGGCATAAAACAGGAATTGAAAGATGATCTGGCAGGAAAGGATAAACTTATGTTTGCCTTTGTATAATTTGCCGGCACCAAAATGTCTCTTCTTTTGTCGCAGGTAAGCACCAAAGCTTGTGTTTGGTTCAGACCAGACATGACTATCTTTATTGATTCTGATTTCTGTGTTGCGGGAATGTGCATTCGCATTTACAAATAAATCATCATCACCTGAAGGGATATGCATGTGAGCTGCGAAGCCTTTATTCTTGAAGAAAAGCGTCTTTTTATACGCCATATTTCTTCCTACACCCATGTATGGCATCCCTTTAATGGCATATGAGAGGTAGTTTACAGCGGTAAAGAAAGTTTCAAAACGAATCAGTGCATTTAGAATGCCTCTTTTCTTCAGATAGGGAGAATAGCCCAGAACGATCTCTACTTTAGGGTCTTCTGATTGCTGCATTCCCAGTAACCAGTTTGCTGAAGCAGGAACACAATCCGCGTCTGTAAACACGAGCCAGTCGTTAGAAGCGGCTTTAATCCCCATGGTAACGGCGAATTTTTTACCTGCAATAAACTTTTCACCTTCAGAGATCGTGACGATTTTCAGGCGTTTATATTGTTTGGCAAATTCCTCCAGAAGCTGTCTTGTACCATCCCAGGACCTGTCGTTCACCACAATCACCTCAAAATCAGGGTGATTTTGTTCCAGAACTGCCGGAAGGTATGCTTTCAGGTTATCCACTTCATTCCGCGCACATATAATAACGCTAAGCGGTTTTGCAGAAGTTTCAGGTATAGGTTCTACCGGAAAAAATGCCAGTTTCAGGTGAACAAACAGACTAAAGTATAATTGTATTAAGAAACAGAAGATCAATGAGCCGAGCAGGCAACACTCTATTAAGGTTAATTCCACGATGTATTTTTGTAGCTGCCAAATTTCTGCTTTTTAATCTGTAATGTTCCTTTTTGTTGATAAAAAATTTAGCCCATTTATAGCGCTATTTTTGCTACTTTTGGCAGATTTTAGTGGAGCATACAGATATATGAAATTTACCTTACAGGCAAACGATACACATTCAAAGGCGAGAGCAGGAACAGTTACAACAGATCACGGAGACATACAAACTCCAATTTTCATGCCTGTGGGCACTGCAGGGACTGTAAAAGCAGTTCATCAACGGGAACTTAAAGACGATATTGACGCAAAGATTATCCTCGGAAATACCTATCATTTATACCTTAGACCGGGGCTGGACATTATAGAAGGTGCCGGTGGATTGCATAAATTCATTGGTTGGGACCGTCCGATTTTAACAGATAGCGGAGGTTATCAGGTCTATTCTTTGAGTAAAGTAAGAAAGATTAAGGAGGAAGGTGTTACTTTTCGCTCGCATATAGACGGCTCGAAACATCTTTTTACACCTGAATATGCCATGGATATTCAGCGTACCATTGGTGCTGATATCATTATGGCATTTGATGAATGCACCCCTTATCCTTGTGATTATAAATACGCAGCGAATTCGATCAACATGACCCATCGCTGGTTAAAGCGCTGCTGCAACAGGTTCGATACGACTGAGCCGAAATACGGATTCAATCAAACTTTATTCCCTATTGTTCAGGGATCAGTATACAAAGATTTAAGGGTAAAATCTGCAGAGTTTATTGCAGGAATGGGCCGCGAAGGAAATGCAATCGGCGGATTGTCGGTTGGGGAACCTGCAGAAGAGATGTACGCGATGACAGAAGTTGTTTGTGACATTCTTCCTTACGATAAACCGAGGTACCTGATGGGCGTGGGAACACCAATCAACATCCTGGAAAACATCGCTTTAGGCGTAGACATGTTTGATTGTGTAATGCCGACCAGAAACGCCAGAAACGGGATGTTATTCACCAGAAACGGGATCATCAATATCGGCAATAAGAAATGGGAAAATGACTTCTCTCCTATTGATGCAGAAAGCGACCTTCATGCAGATCAGGTATATTCCAAAGCTTATTTAAGACACCTTATGCACTCGAAAGAGATGCTTGGCGCGCAAATTGCGACCTTGCATAACCTGCATTTTTACCTTTGGCTTGTTAAAACAGCCAGGGAAAAGATCATCAGTGGCGAGTTTTACGCCTGGAAGAACAAAATGGTGACTATATTAGGTAATAAATTATAAATGAACTTCATCAAAGGCAGGATTAAGATTATCGACTGGTACATCATCAGTAAGTATCTGGGTACATTTATTTATACCCTGACGCTGTTTGTGATCATCATCGTCATCTTTGACCTTTCCGAAAAGCTGGATGATTTCCTGGGTAATAACCTGAGCTTCTGGCAGGTCATATCTTTATACTATGCGGGATCTATCCCCTTTTATGTAAATATGCTCTCTCCGCTGATCAATTTTATAGCGGTGATCTTTTTCACCGCAAAGATGGCTGATCAGACAGAGATTGTACCCATATTAAGCGGTGGAGTTAGTTTTAACCGCTTTTTATTGCCTTATTTCATCTCTGCCTTTATCATTTTCTCCATTAACCTGGCTTCTAATCTATACATACTTCCTTATACCAACCAAATCAAAAACAGCTTTGAAAACACCTATATAAAGAAGAATGACCCAACCAGCAAGACTGATATCCACATGAAACTGGACGAACATACCTTTATATACATGAGGAGTTTTGACAACAAGAGTAAGGTTGGAACCCAGTTCTCACTGGACAATTTCAAAGGGGATGTGCTGACAAAAAAGATCGTTTCTGATGAAATCAAATGGGATTCCGTAAAGCGCTCCTGGAAACTGACGAATTACTCAGTAAGGGACATCAATGGCTTGAAAGAAACCATGACCGCAGGTGCGGGTAAAACCAAGGATACCATTCTTGATATGCGTCCTGATGACTTCTCTGCTTACGACAATGTCTTCGAAAACCTGTCTGGAAAAGACCTTTCAGATAAGATCAAAAAAGAAAGAATCAGGGGCTCCGGTATCATGAACGACTTGCTTTTCGAGCGCTATAAACGTTATTTACAGCCCTTATCCGCCTTCGTACTTACCCTTATTGGTGTGGCTTTATCCTCCAGAAAGGTCCGCGGAGGAGTCGGGCTACCCTTGGGAATAGGCATTCTTCTGAGTTTTGCCTATATCGTATTCAATCAGTTTGCCAAGATGTTCTCACTTAAAGGAGGGATTTCACCGCTGATTGCAGTGCTCGTACCTACCATAATTTTTGGTCTTTTAGGGTACTATTTACTCAGAAAAGCACCGAAATAAATGAACGATCCGGCTGGCATCTCCCCAAATAGAAACCTGTTAATCCTGCATTCTACTGTTTTTATATGGGGCTTTACAGGCATTCTTGGTGCGCTGATTTCCATCAATGCAGTACAACTGGTTTGGTACAGGGTGCTCATTGCCAGCCTTAGCCTGCTGATTTATTTCAGCCTGAGTAGAACAAGTTTAAGGGTTTCCAGGAAACAATTCCTCCGGTTTTTCTTTACAGGGAGCATTGTTGCGGTCCACTGGATTCTCTTTTTTTACGCAATTAAGGTCTCCACAGTATCCGTTACGCTTGTTTGCCTCTCCTCTTTCACCCTTTTTACCGCAATATTAGAGCCCCTGATCAAGAAAAAACCCATTTTGATACCCGATGTCATTATTGGATTAATCATCATCCTGGGCATCTATATGATCTTTAAATTCGAAGCAGGATATACACTGGGTATAATATTAGGCTTGTTATCCGCTTTAGCCTCCAGTCTATTCTCTACAATTAATTCTACCCTGGTCCAGAAAAGTGATCCGAAAATCATTGGTTTTTACGAAATGGCAGGTGCTTTTTTCTGGATTACAGTGTACCGTTTGCTCGATAAATCCCTGCTTTCAGAATCCTTTAACCTGAGTATAAAAGACTGGTCTTACCTTCTTTTATTAGGCACCATCTGCACTGCGCTTGCCTACGTTGCAGGCGTCTCCGTGATGCGTACATTATCTGCTTTTCGGGTAGCCCTGATCACCAATCTTGAACCTGTTTACGGGATCATTTTAGCGTTCATATTCTTCGGCACAAAGGAAACCATGTCTATCGGTTTTTACCTCGGTGCAGCACTCATTATCGGAGCTGTATTTTTATATCCGATATACAAAAAGCGTAAAAATTTAAGCTAGGTATTTCGTCAGAACAGCCGCTTATTCCCTTCCTTTTCCCGCTCAGAAATCAGCCGCAAAAATCGAATAACAGCTTTCCCTTCTCAACGAAACGCTTCGCATTTCCAGACCTGAATCCCAGTTTTACCTCATGCAAATCTGTTTTAAATTTCGACCTTAAAAAGACATCAAGTTGCAATAAATACAAATACAAGGAATGAGATCAGACGCAACCATGACCTGAAAACACCCAGCTGAAAGACACCCATGCCCCGCCTGTAACAACGGGTCATCGCAACCAAAATCCGCTTCTTCGCTTCTCAAAACCCTTCACAAAATCCAGTCACAATTCTTAAAAAGATCAGTCAACGGACCAGAGCACAGACATCGGATTTTAAGAGATAAGGAAGGTCCCTCCAGGAAAAAGCCCTTACTTATCCGGATCGGTAAAAGAATCCCCCGGGGTAGGGGAGAGGAAATCCTCCGGTTTTTTCTATTGTAAGTAATCCTCAAATAGTGTACCTTAATCCCGGATTAAAAATCAAACATAAACACCTGTCAAAAATCCATAAATAAACACTGATTATTGCACATAAAAGGCCTTAAACTGACACACCTGATTTCACTTACAAAAACACAATCAATTGAAAATCAAAACCATTATAAAATTCAACTAAAATTAAAGATTAAATAAAAAAAGGCCCTGAAAATCTGAAAAACTAATTATTTTAGCATATCCAAATAATGACCATAATATCAAGAAATAAAAAACTAATAATCAGCATAATAACAACATCAGTATTAAGTTTAACATCACACAAAGGCTTTGCTCAGATCTTCAACTCAGAACAGAACCCACTTAGTGTAAAATGGAGACAGATCAACGCTTCCGGATTCAGGATCATCTACCCCGATGAGCTCGAGAAGGAAGCACAGAGAATGACCAACACCTTAAAACACATCTATCCTTATGTCGGAGCGAGCATAGGCAGGAAAAATACCAGCATTCCTATCCTGCTTCAAAACCGTGGTGTAATCGCCAATGGCTTCGTTCAGCTCGGGCCAAAAAAATCGGAGTTCTACACCACTCCTCCCCAACAGTTCGACAGTCAGGACTGGCTCAACAACCTCGCTGTTCATGAGCTCCGGCATGTGGCACAATTTGATAAACTCACTGGCGGACTCGCCCATCCTTTTCCTGAACAAGTATACCTCGCCTGGTTCGGGGTAAGCATCCCACTCTGGTTCTTTGAGGGAGATGCAGTAAGTACAGAAACCTCTCTGACAAATGCCGGTCGCGGAAGAATTCCTTCCTGGATCATGCCTTATAGAACCCAGCTGCTGGAGGGCAAAAAATTCTCTTACAGCAAGGTGAATTTCGACTCAGAAAAAGACCTCACTCCCGGCTATTATCAGCTCGGATATGTGATGGCCTCGAACCTCAGAAAGCAGTCCGGTAAAAACATTTTTGACAGCGTACTCACCGACATCAAACGACGCCCGCTCCGGGCCTACCCTTTCTCCGGAAGCTTAAAGAAATTCAATGGAAAAGGAAGTAAGGAATGGTTCGACAATACCACCGAAAATCTCCGCAAAGAATGGGAACTTCAGGCACAGAAATCAACGACGGAGGCCTACCCCTCCCTCAACAAAAAAGCAGACCTGGCAACCAGCTGGTTTCTGCCCGTAAAAATTAACGGTCAGCAGATCCTTACCCTGAAACAAAGCAAGGCTGAGCCTGCACATTTCAGCATGATCGGTCCGGACCGGAAAGAAAAGAAATTACTTTCCATCGGATACCAGGAACAACCATGGTTCAGTTATGCCAACGGGCTAATCGTCTGGGATGAGGTAAGGTATGACCCGAGGTACAGACAGAGAAGTTACAGTGTCATTTGCAGTTATGACCTTCAAAGCGGGCGCACAAAAAAGCTGAGCTCCCGCAGCCGCCTCTTCTCCCCTACTCTATCGGCTGACGGAAAAAAAATTATTGCAGTACGTTTTGACCTGAGCAACCAGTGTAATCTGGTAGAAATGGATGCCGGTACCGGAACCATACTTCATACCTATCCGAATCCGGAGAACCTGATCCTTCAGACACCGGCCTACCGGCAGGATGGAGCAGAGATTGCTTTTGTCAGCGTAAGCGAAAAGGGAAAAGCTTTACGCACTATAGACCGCTCCGGAAAAACAGAGGTACTGATCGCCGAATCTCAACAGCAACTCAGCAGGCCGGTTTACCTTCCGCAAGGAATAGCTTTTAACGCTCACTACAATGGGATCGACAACATTTACTACATACAACCCCTCAGCAAAAAGATAAGCGCTCTGAGCGCAGCAAAATACGGCGCGTTCAATGTAAGCCTGTCCCCGGACCAGCAATCCATTGTTTTCAACAATTATGGACTGCAGGGTTATGAGGTTGCAGAAAGCCTCTTGAAGCCCCATGCTCCGGGGGAAAACAATTTTGTCTTTCTGGGCGCTGCAGCTGCGGCACAGGAAAATTCAGGAAATGTATTCGCGGCAGTTCCCGACAGCAGCTTTGCCTCCAGGC
This sequence comes from Pedobacter caeni, assembly GCF_900129215.1. Lineage (GTDB taxonomy): Bacteria > Bacteroidota > Bacteroidia > Sphingobacteriales > Sphingobacteriaceae > Pedobacter > Pedobacter caeni. The sequence goes on from NZ_FQUQ01000004.1 coordinate 583,409, forward strand.
CCTACCACGCCCTGGGAAATCTGTTCAACGTTCACAGCATTATTCCAGTAATTGAAGATGAGTATCGCGGTGGGCTTCAAATCAACTCAGACAACCTCCTCAATACCATGAATGTGTTTACCGGCGTAAATTATTTCAGAGACCTCAACCGATTTGAGTACAATGCCGGGTTAACCTACAAAGGATTCTACCCGGTACTCAGCGCCGTTTACAGAAACAGACCGAGACGCACCTTTTACAACAGCAACTCAGGCGTACAACAAGGAGACTGGAGAGAAAACAATGTCCAGGTCAAGGCTTCCCTTCCGATCAGCCTCAACTCCCTCAACGATACTTACAATTTTTCCCTGAACACCTCCACCAGCTATACCCAAAGGTACCTGCCTGAAAATATGCCAAAGGATTACATCACCACTTTGAAATTCCCGATGGAGTATAGTTTCACTTTTACCCATACCACCCGGCAGGCAGAAAGGGACATTGCCCCGAAATGGGCACAGATCCTGAGGGTCACTTACCTTCATCAGCCTTTTGACCAGCAACTCGCAGGTGACCTCTTTGCCGCTGAGAGTTTCCTTTATTTTCCCGGTATTGCCAGAAACCATTCCTTCCTGGCTAATTTCAGCTACCAGAGGACTTCAGGTATCAGAAGATACGACCGGGAGATCAATACCGTTTATGGCTACAGCAATATTCCTGCAATAAGCAAACTGAGAAACACCCTGCTCCTCAACTACCGTTTTCCAATTGTATTTCCGGATGCAGAGATCGGACCACTTGCTTATATCAGAAATCTTCGTGGAGGTTTGTTTTGTCACTATGAAAACCTTGGAGATGAAACAAATTTGGCAGAACCTAAAACTTTTGGCTTCGAATTACGTAGTAGTATGAACCTCCTTCGTTACAAACCTTTGGTAGATGTGGGAGGAAGGGTCGTTTTTGTGAACAAAATGTACAACCAAAACCCTATATTAGAATTAATTTTAAATTATAGCTTTTAAGTCATGCGTACTAAAACCATTTTCATCATCATTTTTACGGTGCTCATCACCATCTTTTTAATGATCAACACCGATGTCGTAGAATTCAATTTCATATTCGTTAAGAAAGACATTTCTAAACTTTTAGTGGTTGGTGTTTGTACGTTTATCGGTTTTATTCTTGGTTATTGGGTGGGAAGACCAAAAGTTACAGTGAGCAGCTATGACCATAAAGAAAGTCCTCAGTTAAAACCTGAGGACCCTAAAAAATCAATCAGCGATGCGGATCGCGATTATATCAGCTAAAGGCTTTTCAACGGCCGGCTGCAACCCTTCATCTACCGCTGAATTAGAGGAGCAAAGGTTGCAGGCGGCTTTCTGTTGATCCATCCAATAAGTATTATTGATGAATGCTATACGTGAAATTTATCGTAGCTGAGCGTCCCAGGATATTGGAAACCGAGCAATATTTGTCGAAAGTAAGTGCCAGTGCACGCTCCACTTTCTGAACGTTTAAAGCACCATACAAATCGAAATGAATATCAATTACGTCAAAAATCGGAGGCATTTCCTCTGTTTTTCTGGTTGCTTTGATCTTGATTTTCACATCATTCAAAGGTTCTTTCTGCTTGTTGAGCACATTGACCATATCGATCCCGCTGCAACCGCCAAGGCCAATCAGTAACATCTCCATCGGACGGAAACCTTTACCTTCTCCACCAATCTCTGCTTTCGCATCCAGTTCTACCGTATGACCGCCAGAGTTTTCTGCTTCAAAATTAAATTTATCGTTTTTTCTTATCAGGTTGATTTCCATAATTCATTAAACGTTGTAAAATACTTTATTGGTTCTTTCAAGTTCAGGAAGTTTTACCGCTGACTTGAAAATTGCATAAACGCAGGACCCGCTCCCACTCATCGAAGCATAGATTGCTCCATTGTGGTAAAGGTTGTTTTTTATGTTTTCAATTTCGGGATACTTCAAAAAGACAGAAGCTTCAAAATCGTTCTTCAGCTCTGCCTTCCAGTCACTCAAAGGCAAATGTATTAAATCTTTCAGCGAAGTAACAGGAAGAGCAGGCTTTATTCCATCATATGCTTCTGCCGTAGAAACATGGATCCCGGGTTTAACCAGTACCAGGAAGTATTCATTAAGATCGATACTGACCTCAGAAAACTCGTCTCCCTTACCTTCGGCATAAACCGCTTCGTTCCGGATGAAAAACGCACAATCTGCCCCCAGTTTGCGCGCATAATCCTCCATTTGTTCATTGGAGAGCGACAATCTGAATTTTTCATTCAGCAATTTAATCAGGAAAGCAGCATCTGCAGAACCACCGCCCAGACCTGCCCCTATCGGAATGTTTTTCAGCAAACACAGGTGTTGGGGAGGAAGGTCAAAATCATTTTTCAACAAATGATAAGCCCTGAGACAGATGTTGTCTTTTGTATCACCAGGAATATCCGTACCGCGGATGGTACAACTCAGCACCTCCGCATCCAGTGTTTCTATAACGTCGTAAATCTTTACCGGGTAAAAAATGGTTTCGAGGTTATGATACCCGTCCGCACGTTTTCCGGTAACATGTAATCCCAGATTAATTTTGGCGTTGGCAAATGCAAGCATTGGTTTCTGATTGTAGGACAAACTTACATAAATGAGGACAAAAGAAGCAGACTGCAAACCGAAAAAAAGAAAGGATTTGAACAATGCTGAATTTTTATTTTTTAATTTTGTACGATCCTATGAAACCCGGGAGAACGTAGTATCTTGCGGTGAAGCACAGGAGAAAGAAAAAGGAGCTTAGCAATACATGAAACAATATTTAGATTTAATGCAGCATGTGCTGGATCATGGCACACAGAAGCATGACCGGACGGGAACAGGAACAATTAGTGTATTTGGCTATCAGATGAGGTTTAACCTTCAGGAAGGCTTTCCGATGGTGACCACCAAGAAACTACACTTAAAATCTATCATCCACGAACTGATCTGGTTCCTGAGCGGAGATACCAATATAAAGTACCTCAAAGATAATGGCGTTAAAATCTGGGATGAATGGGCAGATGCCGATGGTAACCTTGGGCCGGTTTATGGTTCACAGTGGAGGTCATGGCCAACACCTGATGGCCGCAAGATCGATCAGATCAGTCAGATCATCAACAGCATCAAAAACAATCCCGATTCAAGAAGGATCATCGTATCCGCATGGAATGTAGCCGATATCGAAGACATGGCCCTGCCACCTTGCCATGCATTCTTCCAGTTTTACGTAGCAGATGGTAAATTAAGCTGTCAGCTTTACCAAAGAAGTGCAGATATCTTTTTGGGAGTTCCGTTTAATATTGCATCTTACGCCTTATTGACCATGATGGTTGCCCAGGTGTGCGGACTTCAATACGGAGATTTCATTCATACCCTTGGAGATGCCCACTTGTACAATAACCATATTGAACAGGCCAGACTGCAATTGAGCAGGGAGCCAAAAAAATTACCACTGATGGAGATTAACCCCGGGGTCAAAGACCTGCTGGATTTCAAATTCGAAGATTTCACCCTGCAAGGTTATGAGCCACACCCTCATATTAAAGGAGCTGTTGCCGTATGATCCTTTCCATAGTAGTCGCCATTGCCGAAAATAACGCCATCGGCAAAGACAACCAATTATTATGGCACCTTCCTGCTGATTTAAAACACTTCAAGGACATCACCAGCGGACATACCATTATCATGGGCAGAAAAACCTATGATTCTATTGGCAGGCCCCTTCCCAACCGACGTAATATCATCATTACAAGGAACAGTAATCTGGACCTGCCGGGAACAGAAGTGACCCATAGCCTGGAACAAGCCTTACAGCTTTGTGCTGCGGAAGAAGAAGTATTCATCATTGGCGGTGCCGAACTCTATAAACATGCACTGGAGGCCACAGACCGGATTTACCTGACCAGGGTGCACCAAAGCTATGAAGCGGATACCTTTTTTCCGGAATTGGCTCCCGGACAATGGCAGGAAACAAGTATAGAAAATCATCAGCCAGATGAAAAAAACAGGGTTGCTTATACGTTTTCGACGCTTGAACGCAAATAGTTAAGCCCCCATAATAAAAACTTTAATAACGTGGCCTATTATTTAAAAAAATAATTAGATTTGCCGACTTGTTAAAAAAATATATAGCTTATATAGACTAATAATTACAAACAAATGCAGGGTAAAGGTTTTATTAAATTTATGGCGATACTATTGGGTATCGTCTGTGTGTATTCTCTCTCATTCAACTTTGTCACTTCGAAAGTTGAAAAAGACGCAAAAGCTTATGCTAAAGGGGATGTGAATAAGGAAAAAGCTTATTTAGATTCCATGGCCACAGTGCCGGTTTATCCTGTTTTTGGATTCAACTACCAGTTCTGTAAAGAGAAAGAAATTAACCTTGGGCTCGACCTTAAAGGTGGTATGAACGTAACGATGGAGATCTCGTTATCTGAATTGGTTAAATCTTTAGCCGGCAATACTGATGATGCGAATTTCAACAAAGCGTTATCAAATGCACAAACACAACTAAACGCAGGTGGAAAAGATTTCATCGCTTTATTTGTAGATGAATTCGAGAAACTTTCTCCGAACGTGAAGTTAGCAGATTTCTTCTCTAACCAGGACAACGCTAAATTGCTTAAAGCTAACGCGAGCAATTCAGAGGTAAAAAGTTATTTGTCTAAAGAAGCAACAAGTGCGATCGACCGTTCCTTCACTGTCATCAGAAGCCGTATCGATGGTTTCGGTGTAGTAAGTCCGAACATGCAGAAACAAGAAGGTACCAACCGTATCCTGATTGAGATGCCAGGTGTTCAGGATAAAGAAAGGGTTCACAAATTATTGCAAGGTTCTGCAGAATTACAATTCTGGCAGGTATACAACAATGAGGAAGTGTACTCGATCATGGAGAACATTAACAAAACGCTTGCTTCGACCTTAAAAGTTGCAGAGCCTGCAACTTCAGCAACAAGTACTGATACTACTGCTAAATCTGAAAGTAAACTTGCAGGTCTGGCTAAAAATAAAGACACTAAAGATTCTGCTGCTACGAAAAACAAAGAGCTGACAAAATCGAATCCTTTATTCGCTGTATTAAACGTTCCTACTTACCAGGCAGAAAACGGACAGACTTCATTACGTCCGGGACCAGTTGTAGGTTGGGTAGCTCAAAAAGATACCGCTAAAGTAAACTCCTATTTCAAAAGATCTGAAATTGCGTCGATCATTCCTCAAAGCTTCAAGTTCATGTGGAGTGTTAAACCAATGGACCTTGCTACCACAGGCGGTTCAAAAGTTTTTGAATTGTATGCCATCAAAGCAACATCTATGGATGGTAAACCAGACTTAGGTGGTGATGCGATCAGCGAAGCCCGTAGTGATTACGATCAGAAAGGCAGACCTGAAGTAACCATGTACATGACTGGTGATGGTGCTTCAAAATGGAAAAAAATTACTGCTGAAGCAGCTGCAGATCCAAACAATAAAAAATCTATTGCAATTGTATTAGACAATACCGTTTACTCTGCTCCTACTGTACAAAACGAAATCCCTAATGGTATCTCTTCCATCACTGGTAACTTTACCGTGAATGATACCCAGGATTTGGCAAACATCTTAAAAGCAGGTAAACTTCCTGCTCCTGCAAGAATCGTTGGTGAGTTTGTTGTTGGTCCTTCATTGGGTCAGGCAGCGATTGACAATGGTTTATTATCCTTTGTTCTTGCCTTTATCGTGATTCTGGTCTTCATGGCTTTATATTACAACAAAGCAGGATGGGTAGCTAACCTTGCCCTTGTGATCAACTTATTCTTCATCATGGGTATCCTGGTTTCACTGGGTGCAGTATTGACCTTGCCTGGTATCGCAGGTATCGTATTGGTAATCGGTTTATCCGTAGATGCGAACATCCTGATCTTTGAGCGTGTAAGGGAAGAGCTGACTTTAGGTAAGCCAACACCGGTTGCGATCAAAGAAGGTTTCAAACATGCAATGTCTTCTATCATTGACTCCAACGTTACGGTATTGGTATTGGGTGTGATTCTTTTCATCTTCGGAACAGGTCCGGTTCAAGGTTTCGCAACGACGCTTTGTATTGGTATCCTTTCTTCACTATTCTGTGCAGTATTGATCTCACGTCTGGTATTTGAATGGTTGTTAGAGAAAAAATCAAACATTACTTTCGGTAACAAACACACCATCCACGCGTTCAAAAACATTGCGTTTAACTTCGTTGGACACAGAAAGATCTATTATATGATCTCTACTGCAATCATCGTTCTTGGTTTCATCTTCTACTTCAAACATGGTGGATTAAACCTGGGTATCGATTTTAAAGGCGGTAGAACTTATATCGTTCACTTTGACAAAGGAATGCACACGGAAGATGTTAAATCTAAACTGGCAGAAGTATTCCCTGAATCAGAAACGATTGTTAAAACCGCAGGTGCAGACAACGAATTAAAAATCACCACTACTTACCATATCACTGATCAGGATAACGGAGCCGACAAACTTGTTGAGAAAGCCCTGAACGATGGTTTAGCAAAAACTGGTGTTAAATATACCATTGAAAGTAATGAGAAAGTAGGACCAATCATTGCGAGTGACATTGTGACCAGAGCTTACGGGTCTATCCTGTTCTCTTGTTTAGTGATGTTTATCTATATCGTGGTCAGGTTTAAGAAACTGAACTACGGTTTAGGTGCAGTAATCGCATTGTTCCATGATGTGTTACTGGTACTTTCATTCTACACGATCTTAGATGGTGTCCTTCCATTCTCTTTAGAGATCGGACAGGATTTCATCGCGGCAATCTTAACGGTAATGGGTTATACCATGACAGAGACGGTTGTTGTATTTGACCGTATCCGTGAAAGACTTGCAGAAAGCGGAAAAGAAGATCTACATGGTGAGGAACGTAATAAACTGATCAACTTTGCACTAAACAGCACATTGAGTCGTACTATTTTGACTTCATTAACTGTATTCTTCGTATTACTTGTGATCTTCATCTTTGGTGGAGCAAGTATCCGCGGATTTATCTTCGCACTATTGATCGGTCGTATCATCGGTACATATTCATCATTATGTATCTCTACCCCGATTGTAATTGACTTAGGAAAGAACAAGTAAGAAATTACTGATCCAAATAAAGAAAGGGCTGTATCAAATGATACGGCCCTTTTCTTTTTATTTCCTAATGTACTAACACGTAAGAATTACTTTCCTGCCTCTGTATTGTACTGTTTAATAACTTCTCTTACCTGATCAAAACTGAATTTATCCGCTGCAAGATAACGCTCTGCTATAGTCTTATTGTCTTCTATAAGGGAATAGAAAGCATCTTTTCTATCTTTCCGGCTTCCAATTAGGTTGTTACTTTTCACTTCTATAGGAATGCCATTTCCTTTAGAAGCATACCAGGTTACTATGGTATGGGATGCGCCCTTATAGCCGGAGAAACTATTGACATATTCAAACAGACTGATCTTTCCAAATTCAATTCTTAGCAAGAATACTTTTTTATCCCACTTAGACGGTTGTACAGCCTGGTAATCCTCCTGTTTTTTTTCCAGGTGAAATGCATCGACTTCCAATGGGCTGTACTTCACCTTATCCGAGCTATCAGTTTGCCTATATTTAACCTTATTCAGATTATAATCATTGATTTTACCCCACAGCGTGTCTTTTTGCGTAGTAACAACATAATCTTTTTGAGCATAGACTGTTGCAATTGAACAAGATACTATTGAAAAAACCAGTAACATTTTTTTTAGTGCCATTATGTAATATTTTTTGATGGTTTTGGTTTATAAAATGATCAGCCAAAGACTGATCTGTTTCAGAACATTTAGAATAAAGCATACGGTATTAAGCGCATTGATTTCAAATTGTTAAATTAGTTAAAAACTACATCTCTCCAACAAAAATAAATTTGGTACAACCATTATAATTTGACATTATTTAAGCAATAATAATTCTTTTTGGATGCCTTTTTGTTTGTTATGTATCTTTACGAAAACAGATCATTATGGAGCAGCATTTCCCAAAAGGCAACAAAACCAGAATAGTAATTGTAGGCGGAGGATTTGGAGGAATAGAATTAGCGAAGAAACTAAGAAATAAAAACATTGAAATCATTATGGTAGACAAACACAACTACCATACTTTCCAGCCCCTCCTCTATCAGGTGGCTACCGGTGGTCTCGAAGCTGACTCCATTGCTTTCCCGCTCCGAAAGATTTTTAAAGGACAAAAGAACCTGACTTTCCGCGTTGCAGAAGTGAAAAAGGTAAACCCGGAAACCAACTGTATTGAAACTTCCATTGGCACCATCGACTATGACCATCTGGTGATTGCGACAGGCTCCACCAGTAACTTCTTCGGAAATACAGAGATTGAAGACAATGCCATGCCGATGAAATCCATCCCTGAGGCCTTAAACCTCAGAAGTCTGATTCTGCAGAATTTAGAAGCTGCACAGATTGCGCCGGATGCACTGACTGTAAATGAACTCCTCACCTTTGTGGTGGTTGGCGGAGGTCCTACAGGCGTAGAAACCGCAGGTGCGATTGCAGAATTGAAAAAACACGTATTGAAAAGCGATTATCCTGAACTGGATATCGATAAAGTTCATATTTACCTGATCGAAGGATCTCCCGAACTATTGGGTGCCATGTCTGTTCAGGCCCAGAAAAAGGCGCATGATTTCCTGACAGAACTGGGTGTAAAAATCATGACCGAGTCCAGGGTGCAGTCTTTCGACGGAAAAGCTTTATCTCTTGCTGATGGTCAGAAGATCCCTTCCTCGAACGTAATCTGGTCTGCAGGGGTGAAAGGTGTGGTCTTAGACGGATTAAGTCCTGATGCCGTAGTACGAGGTGGCAGACTCAAAGTAAATGAAATCAATAAGGTCGAACACTATGAAAACATTTATGCCATAGGCGATGTGGCCGCAATGATCACCGAAGAATTTCCTAACGGACATCCCGGAGTCGCTCCTGCAGCAATTCAACAGGGAAAACTCCTGGCCAAAAACCTGATCAGCATCGTAGAAAAGAAACCTACCGAAAACTTTAAATATTTTGACAAAGGAGCGATGGCAACCGTAGGTAGAAACCGTGCGGTGGTTGACCTTCATAAAATCAGATTTCAGGGAGTATTCGCGTGGTTTACCTGGATGTTTGTACATTTGATGACCCTTGTAGGCTTCAGGAATAAACTCGTGGTTTTTGTAAACTGGGTATGGAGTTATTTCAGCTACGACAGGGGAACCCGGTTAATCATTCGCCCATATCACAAGAAAGAACAACATGAACCAGCAAAAATCGATTAAACTAGTAGAATGCCCGAGGGATGCGATGCAAGGCATTCACGACTTTATTGATACTGACCTCAAAGCAGAATATATCAATTTATTATTACAAGTGGGCTTTGACACCATCGATTTTGGCAGTTTTGTTTCCCCTAAAGCGATTCCTCAACTCAGAGATACGGCAGAAGTGTTGTCTAAACTAGACCTCGGTCAGTCAAAGTCAAAATTACTGGCCATTGTAGCTAATTTAAGAGGCGTAGAAGAAGCGGTTAAACATAAAGAGATCAGTTACCTCGGTTTTCCCTTTTCGATCTCTGAGACCTTCCAGATGCGCAACACCAATTCTACCATCGCGGCGTCGCTGGATACGGTAAAACAAATGCTCGACCTTTGCGACCAGCATGATAAAACAGCAGTCGTTTATTTGTCGATGGGTTTTGGAAATCCATACGGAGATGAATGGAATGAAGAGATCGTAGAAAAATGGGCCGGTACCCTTGTTAACAATGGTGTAAAGATCTTGTCCTTGTCTGATACCATCGGCGTATCCTCGCCGGAAAGAATAAAAGCAATTTTACCCGGACTTACCGCCAAATTCCCTGAGGTAGAAATAGGTGTACATTTACACAGCACTCCGGAAACAAGGATTGAAAAGATCGCGGCAGCTTATGAAAGTGGTTGTCTCCGTTTCGACAGTGCTTTAAAAGGTTTTGGGGGATGTCCTATGGCGGCTGATGACCTGACCGGAAACCTGGCTACAGAAGACCTGATCTGGTTTCTGGAAAGCAAAGGAGAAAAACTAAATCTGGATATGGAAAAATGGAAAGCTGCGGTACAGCTTTCCTCAGGAATTTTCTTATAACCTATAAGCGGGTAGATTCCTTCGGCTTCTACCCTTTCTTAACCATTTTAAAATGCTGAATTCCAGCTTCCTCAAACTGGTCTCCTTCCGCCACAAAACCAAATCTGGCGTATAAAGGCATGGCGGTTAACTGTGCATTCAGGTAAATATAATGCGCATCTTCAGGAAGATCAGACAGTGCAGCAGCAACCAATGCCTGGCCAATCCGCTTTCCCCTGAATTCCTTTAATACCGCAAACCGTTCCAGTTTATACCCATTGTCGGTTTTTCTCCAGCGACAGGCACCACAAGGCTGATTATCCATCATGGCCAGAAAATGAACAGATTCTTCTTCATGCTCCCATTCTAATTCTGGCGGACAGTTCTGCTCTTCTACAAAAACTACTTTTCTGATTGCAAATACCTTTTCCAGCTCTTCTTTATTCGTTGCTTTATTGACAAACAATGTTTCCATATTGAATTGATTTGTACAAATATGCTAAAAATCTAATGGATGCACCAGTATGACTTATTTCAATAAAATTTTGCTATTAAAATCATTATTATGCATTACAATTCCATATACAGAATTGTAATGCAACACAATTACAAAACACACAAATCATTGTCAGGCAAATACTTGGTTAACAAAATACATCTGTTTAGATTAGCATCAGGTCTTTAATTCAGAGGGGGAAATCTCTGTAATTTTCGTTCTTCGGAGGTCATATGATCTCCAAAGAGCGGAGACTCATTTTATTTTATTGAACAAAAGATAAAAAATGAGCAAAACCATCTTCGCTGTTTTTTTATGCTGTTTTTCCTGCTGCATTAATAATACATTTTCACAAACCTGCCAGGGAAGTCTTGGCGATCCGGTTGTGCATATTGATTTTGGCAGAGGTGATGACACTTTTGGTCCAGAATTAGGATCTAACACAAAATACCAATATATCATGTCAAATGCACCGGCTGATGGATATTATACGATTAAGAAAAAAATAGATAGAGGTGATCCCTGGCATTTTATTTCAAATCATACTCCAGATGACCCTGATGGCTATCTTATGATGGTTAATGCAAGTTATAGTCCTGGAATCTTTTATGAGACAATCGTTACTACCGAACTATGCGCTAATACAACTTATGAATTTGCAGCATGGGTTGCTAATCTAATGAAATCAGGAGGAATCAAACCCAACATTACCTTTCAAATAACAACGATCAATGATCAAATACTTAGCACATACAATACGGGAGATATCCCTAATTCAGTCGAATCTACCTGGAAACAATATGGCTTTTTATTTACTACTATTGGAAATGTAACCCAAGTAAAAATCAAGATTGTTAACAATGCATTAGGCGGCAGTGGTAATGATCTGGTACTTGATGACATTACGTTCAGACCTTGTGGGCCCAAAATTTCCACTTCTATAGATAATGGCCAACAGGAAAAAATCATTTGTGAAAATGAAAACACTTCAATTACTATTTCTGCAAATGTTGAAGGGTCAGCAAACCTCCGATACTTATGGCAAAGAAATAGTGGCAATGGCTGGGTTGACCTTAATAACGAAACGACTACACAGATAATTATTCCCGCTCAAACCTTGCCACCCGGAAATTATCAATACCGTATTTTAGCTGCTGAAATAAACAATTTCAACTCACCCTCGTGTAGAGCTGCTTCATCAGCCGTCACAATCCAAGTAACCCCCTCCCCTAAGCCGATTGTCGTTAGTCAACAAAACGTTTGCATAGGAAATACAATCAATTTAGATGTAAATGGAACTGCAGATTCTTATTCCTGGACAGGACCAAATAATTACCGCTCTAACCTTAAGTCACCTGTCATCGAAAATGCTTCCGCTGCTGATGCTGGAACATACCAAGTAAGCATCATCTCCAAAGGTTGCTCAGCTATTGCACAGATTAATGTATCCATTATAGCTCTTCCCTTAGCTGAAGTCGATGCTTCATCTGTTTCTATCTGTGAGGGTACTTCCGTTACACTCCATGCTTCCGGCGGATCCAGCTATAAATGGATGCCATCCGAAGGATTATCCGCTACGGATATCCCCAATCCCATCGCTTCCCCCGGAATCACGACTGTATACAGTGTATCAGTTTCTAATGGAGTTTGTGAAGCCATCAAATATGTAATCGTGAATGTATTTAGAAAAGCTGAAGCTGATGCCGGAAAAGACAGGTCGATCATAGAAGGGCAGTCTATTACCTTAAATGGCAAGGTTTCCGGTGATCATGTCCGGTATTTCTGGACTCCTTCTAATTTCCTGGACGATCCCTCAAAACTAAACCCCACAGCCAGTCCTCCACAGCACATCACTTATACCTTGAATGTATGGTCTGAAGAAGGCTGTCCCGGCAGCACTTCTGACGTATCCGTTAAAGTTTATAAAAAACTGGAAATTCCCAATACCATCACCCCAAATGGCGATGGCATTAATGATGTATGGAATATTGCCGCATTGGAGGCTTATCCGGAAGCAGAAATCAAAATCGTAAACCGCTATGGGGAACGGGTATTCAGCTCTGCATCTGATGCTAAAAACTGGGATGGAAAATATAAAGGCGTCAATGTTCCGGTAGGAACCTATTATTACATGATTGACCTCCACAGCGGGCAAAAAATCATCACCGGATCAATTACCGTTCTAAGATAGTCTTCTTCTGATTTCAAGCCCACATTTCATAAAAAAAGCGCTCTGATTTTTTCAGAGCGCTTTTCATATCAATAAGACACCTTATAATTTATCGCTTGCGTCTTTACAGTTCAAATCTTCAAAAGCTTGTGTTAAACGTTTCACAAAAGCTTCTTCACCTTTACGCAACCATACGCGTGGATCATAGTATTTCTTATTTGGTTTATCTTCCCCATCAGGGTTACCAATCTGGCCTTGAAGATAAGCTTCATTTGCAGTATAATAATCTAAGATACCTTCCCAGAATGCCCATTGCATATCAGTATCAATGTTCATTTTGATGGCTCCATAAGAAATTGCCTCTCTGATTTCTTCCTGAGAAGAACCTGATCCACCATGGAATACAAAATTGATTGGTTTCTCTGCAGTCAATCCGAATTTTTCTTTGATGAAGTCCTGAGAGTTTTTAAGGATAACCGGTTGTAATTTTACGTTACCTGGTTTATACACTCCGTGAACATTACCAAAAGCGGCAGCTACGGTGAATTTATCACTTACTTTACTCAATTCTTCGTAAGCATAAGCTACTTCAGAAGGCTGAGTGTATAATTTAGAGCTATCTACATCGCTATTGTCCACGCCATCTTCTTCACCGCCGGTTACACCAAGCTCGATTTCAATGGTCATGCCCATTTTTGCCATACGTGCAAGATATTTAGCAGAGATTTCCATATTTTCTTCAATAGGTTCTTCTGATAAATCAAGCATGTGTGAAGAGAACAATGGTTTGCCGTGCTCAGCAAAGAATTTTTCTCCATGATCCAACAAACCGTCGATCCATGGTAATAATTTCTTAGCGGCATGATCAGTATGTAATACGACTGCAACACCATAATGTTCTGCTAATAAATGAACGTGTTTAGCAGCAGATACCGCTCCCAATACGCAGGCATTTAGATTGTCATTATTCAATGTCTTTCCTGCATAAAACTGGGCACCGCCATTTGACAGCTGAATCATAACAGGTGAATTAACTGCTTTAGCTGTTTCCATTACCGCATTAATTGTATTGGTACCGGTAACATTAACCGCAGGTAATGCAAACTGATGTTTTTTAGCCTGTTCAAATAATTCCTGAACAGCATCTCCGTAAATTACGCCTTTATAGCCTTTTAAACTCATTGTTTTATAATTTTTTATATCCCGAAGTTATGAAAAATATCACGCTGACCAAATCTGTGGCCAACAAATTACAAACTAATATTTCCTCATCTGACTCCATTATTCAAATATTAACATCCAAATGATTGGAATCATCCATTTACGAACCAGTCTGAGTTCCTGCTAAAATCCTGTTTAAATGTTTTGCATATGGTATTCATATGTGTTATCCTCCAATTGACCATCATTTAACCATCAACAGGAGGTTGATAGGTCTATAATTGGTCTGACAGACCTTTCAACGATGTTTTCGAGATCAAATGACCCTTTATTTTAGGATAACACATATGAATACCATATGAAAAACATTTCGTAAATTGTTTTTAATCAATTCAATCACTTACTTAAATAAATTAAAAATGGGAATATTAATAAATGGGTTATTTGGCGGATTCCATGGTAGAGTCGGCAACCTGGTAGGTTATACCTTAAAAGGTAAACATGTCATCAGAATGATAGGCAGAAGCGAAAAACCACTTACTCCGGCAAGAAAAGCAAACTGCCAGAAGATGACAGTGGTCAATGAAATCCTTAAGCCTTCAATTTATGCGATCCGTGCAGGATTCCGCCTTGCGGTTGTCGGAACGGACAGAAACGAATACAATGAAGCCGTTTCTTACAATAAAAAGAATGCCCTTCGGGGTGAATATCCAAACATTAGTCTGGACTACAGCAAAGTATTGATGAGCATGGGAACCCTTCCTGTGGCAGTGAATCCCTCGATCAGCCAGAATGAGGAGAAAATCACCTTTAACTGGGAAGACCAGGTCTTTTCGGGAAGCCAGTATTATAACGATCGGGCGATGCTGGTGATTTATTTCCCCGATTTAAAAGACACCTGTTACCAATTAATCGGAGCAAAAAGAGGGGAAGGCACAGATGTGCTTTCTATCGATCCGGCGCATCTCAACAAACGCATGGAAGCCTATATCTCTTTTGCCAGACAGGATGGCAGAGAAGTCTCTAATAGCGTACATGCGGGCTCTTTGAACTTAGATCGTGAAGTAGACATTGCTGAAGATGCTGCGCCGGAGACTAAAGATAATTCTGAATTTGTTCATCAACTACAGGATGAATTAAACCAAAAAACAACCGGAGACTGGGAGTTAAAACTCAGTCAGCATGATGCCCGCATCGCAGAACTCAGGATCACCTCCCCTGTTAATGAACAGGTGGATCTAAAAGAAATGATTGCTCCTTTATTCAAAAAAACAAAGATTAACCGGCTTGTGGTGAGTATAAACACAGGAAACAAGGAAATGATCAGCTTATTAAAAGATCTGGGTTTCAGAAAGGAAGGTCATTTTATTGAAAACCGGTTTGTAAATGGCGAATGGATCAATGAATATCAGTTTGCGATACTAAAATCGGAATGGGACCTGTTGAACTAGTGCTTTAGCAAGAGATCATCTGTTTTTTATTTGGGTATGCTATACCGGAAGATTGAAGCATCTATCCTGGCAGGAATTCCTGTGAACTGACCATAAGTAACCGGCATTTTTCAACAATTGAAACTAGCGCTTCCGTTCTGATTTTTTTTTGTTTCTTTGTACTCGCATTTTTCAACAAATAACATGGCTTGGTTTAAGAGAGAAAAAAAAGGTATCAGTACACTGACAGAAGAAAAAAAAGAAGCGCCAGACGGTTTATGGAACAAGTGTCCGAATTGTAAGAAAGCACTCCACAGTGCCGATCTGGAAGAAAATAAATACGTTTGCCAATATTGTGATTTTCATTTAAGGGTAGGATCAAAAGAATATTTTCAGGTATTATTTGACAACGATGAGTTCAAAGAACTTTTCCCGAACCTGACCTCAGGTGACCCTTTGAATTTTACAGACAGCAAACCTTATGTAGAGCGACTGGTAGAAAGTCAGGCTAAGACGGGCTTAAAAGATGCCATCAGAGCTGGGCATGGTAAGATTGAAGGCCAGGACCTGGTCATTGCCTGTATGGACTTCAACTTCATCGGAGGTTCGATGGGATCAGTAGTAGGTGAAAAAATTGCCCGTTCTATTGATTATTGTATCAAACATAAAATTCCATTCCTGATGATCTCCAAATCCGGAGGTGCGAGAATGATGGAAGCCGCATTCTCATTAATGCAGATGGCTAAGACTTCGGCTAAATTAGCCCTCCTAAGCCAGGCAAAAATTCCTTACATCTCTTTGCTAACAGATCCGACAACAGGTGGTGTAACAGCTTCCTATGCAATGCTGGGTGATATCAATATTGCTGAACCTGGTGCCTTAATCGGTTTTGCAGGTCCAAGGGTAATTAAAGAGACCATTAAGAAAGACCTTCCTAAAGGATTCCAAACTGCAGAGTTTGTGCAGGAACATGGCTTCCTTGATTTTATTGTTGACCGCAGGGCGATGAAAGCAAAACTAGCTGCCTTCCTTAGAATGCTCAACAACTAATAAAATTTTACGCATAAAAAAAGCGGGCATTTTACAATGCCCGCTTTTTTTATGTCCCATTATTTATTCGGATCTGTAGAATAAGAATAAGGGAAATCAGTTTCCTTAGTTCCTCTTTGCTTGTTTGGTGTTGCAGACATGCTGAAATCCAATACTGCTCCTTTGTTTAGTTCTGAGTGGCTCAACCAGTTTTTAGGATAAGCGGTACCATTGTATTTAAGTCCCTGAACATACCTGTTGTCAGCACTGTTATTCGCCGCATTGATCGTCACTGTTTTTCCGTTCTCCAGGTTCAATGTTACCTTTTTAAATAAAGGTGCACCCAGTACATACTGATCTGTTGCAGGCGTTACCGGATAAAAGCCCATCGCAGAGAACACATACCAGGCAGAAGTCTGTCCGTTGTCTTCATCTCCACAATAGCCATCAGGAGTAGCTTTATACATTCTGTCCATTGTTTCCCTCACCCAATATTGTGTTTTCCATGGTGCACCTGCATAATTGTACAGATAAATCATGTGTTGGATGGGTTGATTTCCATGCGCATACTGCCCCATATTGGCAATCTGCATTTCACGAATCTCATGGATCACACTTCCATAATAGCTCTCATCATAAATCGGAGGCAAACTGAAAACAGAATCCAGCTTATTGACAAATTTATCTTTACCACCCATTAATTTCGCAAGACCGTCAATATCCTGGAAAACAGACCAGGAATAATGCCAGCTATTTCCTTCTGTGAATGCATCACCCCATTTGAAAGGATTAAAAGGAGACTGGAAAGAACCGTCTTTATTTTTACCCCTCATCAATCCACTGGAAGGATCGAACAGGTTTTTATAATTCATGCTTCTTTTCGCGTATAAATCAAGCTCTGCTTTTGGTTTCTTCAATGCTTTACCCAATTGATAAATCGCAAAGTCATCATAGGCATACTCTAACGTACGTGCCGCATTCTCATTAATTTTCACATCATAGGGTACATATCCCAATTCATTGTAATACTTCACTCCTGCCCTTCCTACAGCCTCTAACGGACCTTCATTATTGGCACCATGAATCAAAGCATCATACAAAGTATTGATGTCATATCCCCGAAGTCCTTTAATATAAGCATCAGCAACTACCGAAGCAGAGTTATTCCCCACCATCACATTGGCATATCCCGGGCTCGACCATTCCGGCAACCATCCTCCTTCTTTGTAATCATTGATCAGTCCTTCCTGCATCTCTTTATTGATGGATGGATATACCAGATTCAGGAATGGATATAAGGCCCTGAAAGTATCCCAAAAACCTGTTCCGGCAAACATATAGCCAGGCAGGATCTTCCCATTATAAGGGCTCCAGTGTACAATTTTATTGCTGGCATCCAGTTCATACAATTTATTCGGGAAGAATAATGTCCTGTAAAAGCTCGAGTAGAAAGTTTTAGTCTGATCTACGGTGCCACCTTCTACCGCCACTCTGCTCAGGGTTTTATTCCAAACCGCCTTGGCTTTGGCTTTCGTTGCATCGAAAGAATCGTTAGCCAGTTCTCTCTTTAAGTTCAGTTCAGCCTGTTCAAAGCTGATAAAGGACGAGGCCACTTTCATGGTCACCTGCTCTCCTTTTTTTGTTTTAAAGCCTACGATCGCTCCTGCATGGTCTGCTTTCAGCTCTAATTCCTCTTTCAGCAACTCTTTTCCTTTCCAGGCATTTGCCGAACTAAAGTCTTTGTCAAAATAAGCTACAAAGTAATTTTTGAAGTTCTCAGGAGTCAGCTTATGGCTATGTCTGGTGGTATAACCAATGATTTTTCTTTCTTTAGGAAAGATCCTGATATAAGAACCTTTGTCGAAAGCATCCAGCACCACAAAAGAACTGTCGGATTTCGGAAAAGTAAACCTGAACTGAGCAGCTCTTTCCGTTGGTGTAATCTCCGTGGTCACATCAGCATCGGCCAGGTAAACGCTATAGTAATAAGGTTTGGCAATTTCGGCTTTGTGAGAATACCAGCTGGCACGCTCATCCTGTTCAAATTTCTTCTTACCCGTTACCGGCATGATAGAGAATTGTCCGTAATCATTCATCCATGGAGATGGCTGATGGGTTTGCTTAAAACCACGGATTTTATCTGCATCGTAAGTATAGGCCCAGCCATCCCCCATTTTACCAGTCTGGGGAGTCCAGAAATTCATCCCCCAGGGTAAAGCAATGGTAGGATAAGTATTTCCGTTAGACATAGAAGGTTTACTGGCTGTTCCCATCAGGGGATTGATCCATTCTACCGGATCGCTCAGCTTTCCAACTGTTTGTGCAAAAGCCGAAGAACAGCCTGCAATTAATAATGCTGTAAGGTATCGTTTCATCATCTTGGTCTTGGATAAATAAAATTATAATATTTGGTTTAAAATCTTGCTTCTCATATGTTAAATCCGGACATCCGAAAAAACCAACGCTTTTCCGGTCAGTTCTTCAGTGTATAATTTATTATTAATCGCTAATTAAAATCGTTTTAGCACAACCCTAAAGTAATAGATTTTTATTAGATAACTAAATAAAAAGTATAACATTTTGGTTAAAGTACCGCAGGAGTAGTAAAACGTTTTATTTCCAGACCAGGAACCTGTCCTGAAGCAGTCATAAAGAAGATATAATGATAAATTGGAAGCTGCTTAACTGAGTGATCTCAGATAGACTTTACTTTTGATTTTTTCAACAAGTGGACTGGCCTCCTGATCCGACAATATCCTGTTGCTCATTAATAGAAAAGGAAAAGATTGTTTCGGATCAGCATAGGAAGGCTGCCGGTAAGGCAATGTTAAAATATGATAGCCCAATCTTTCATAAAAAGCGATCCTTCTGACCGCAAAAGAGTCCTCAGGATGTTCAACTTCCAGTATGATCGTTCCCGGAATCTGTTCCTTGTAATGGTTTAGCACACGCGCACCATAATTCTGCCCGCGTAATGCCGCATCAATTGCAAAATGTTCAATAAAACAGCATCCTTCGATTTCCCACCAGGTGATCAGCCCGATGTATTGCTCTGCAGCATATACCAGATCAAGGTGCATCTCTTCGGTATCCGGAACCAGCCCAAGAAGGGAAACCCAGTCCCTCCGCTCATGCGGAGGGAAGGCATCCTCATATAATGTTTTGATAAAAGTCAGCGCCGGATCGTTTACCGAGGTGATGCGTTGAAACTGCATAGAAGAATCGTTTATGCAGTAATATTTTGACTAACTACCTGTTTTACTTTATCAACTACAATATCCAGTTCTTCTTTTGTATTGTATTTACTGAAGGAGAACCTCACCGAGGGACGGTTTGGATCCGCGTTAATACCGCTCAGTACATGTGAACCGATATTTGAACCAGAAGAACAGGCACTACCACCAGAGGCAGAAATACCATTGATATCCAGGTTAAACAACAACATGTCAGACATGTCCATTGCAGGGAATGAAACATTCAATACGGTATATAAACTCTTATCCGCCTCAGTTTCTCCGTTAAAATAAACATCGGCAATTTCGGTACTCAACCTGTGTTTAAGGTAGTCTTTCAGTTCCTGAATATGCTTCTGGTGACTTTCCATTTCTGCATAGGCGATTTCCAGCGCTTTAGCCAGGCCAATAATACCGTATACATTTTCTGTTCCACCACGCATATTACGTTCCTGGGCACCACCATGAATGAACGGGCCGATTTTGATGTTATGGTTTACAAAAAGGAAACCTACCCCTTTTGGTCCGTGTAATTTATGTGCAGCGCAAACAATAAAATGTGCTTTTAATTTTCTTACATCATGTACATAATGTCCCATGGTCTGAACCGTGTCGCAATGATAAATCGCATCATATTGTTCACAGATCTCTCCTACGCGGACAATATCCGTCAGGGTTCCAAGTTCGTTATTGGCATGCATCAGGGAAACAAAACTGCGTTCGTTATCTTTCAATAACTCTTCCAGATGTGCATAATCAATATTTCCCTTTTCATCGATATTTACAAAGCTCAGCTTTTCAATTACCCCCTGCTTCAACAACATATTCAGGGTATGTTCTACAGCATGGTGTTCAATTTTCGAAGTGATGGCATGTTTAATATTGTAAGCTGCAATACCACAGCGAATCGCCGTATTATCAGCTTCTGTACCCCCAGAGGTAAAAAAGATCTCTGCAGGAGTCGCATTTAAAAGACCGGCAACTGTTTTTCTTGCTTTTTCCACCAATGTACGTACCTCTCTACCCTGAGCATGAATTGCAGATGGATTGCCGTAATAGTTAGTCATTACGTTCACCATCTCTGCGATCACCTCTGCATCAAGAGGTGTCGTTGCCGCGTTATCCAAATAGATCCTGTTCATCTGCATTAGTTCAATTTTAAAATTTCTTTAATATCTGATATGATTTTTGAAGCAAGGTTCTCCGCAACAGTCTCACTTCCGGCCTCACTGTAAATACGAATGATCGGTTCTGTATTTGACCTGCGCAAATGAACCCATTCTTTATCAAACTCAATTTTCAACCCGTCAATGGTACTGGTAGGTTGATTTTTATATTTCTCCTGAACCTTCAGCAAAAGTGCATCAATGTCCATTTCCGGAGTTAAGGTGATTTTGTTTTTAGAGATATAGTAAGCCGGGTAACTGCTTCTCAAAAGAGAAACCGATTTACCAAATTTTGCCAGGTGGGTCAGGAATAAACCGATTCCAACAAGGGCATCACGGCCATAATGAGATTCCGGATAGATGATACCACCATTTCCTTCTCCACCGATAATGGCATTGATTTCTTTCATTTTATTCACTACGTTCACCTCTCCAACCGCAGAAGCATGGTACTCCCCTCCTGCCTTTTCCGTCACATCTCTCAATGCTCTGGTAGAAGATAAGTTAGAAACGGTATTTCCCGGTGTGTTCTTAATCACGTAATCTGCTACCGCAACAAGGGTATATTCCTCTCCAAACATGCCACCATCTTCACAAACAAAGGCCAGACGATCTACATCCGGATCTACCACGATTCCTAAATCTGCATTTTTCTCTTTTACAAGTTTAGAGATTTCGGTCAGGTTTTCCGGCAATGGTTCCGGGTTGTGAGGGAAATTTCCATCAGGAGTACAGTACAATTCATAAATGGTTTTCACACCCAGGGCTTTCAATAAAGCAGGTACAAAGATACCGCCTGTAGAATTTACACAGTCAATCGCAATTTTGAAATTGGCTGCCCTGATGGCTTCCACATCTACCAGTGGCAAAGCCAGAACCGCATCAATATGTTTCTGAAGATAGGTATCATTATTGGTCACTTTACCCAGATCGTCCACATCAGCAAAGCTGAATTCCGCTTTTTCGGCCATGTCCAAAAGTTCTTTTCCATCTGCATCGCTGATGAATTCCCCTTTTTCGTTCAGTAGCTTTAAAGCATTCCATTGTTTAGGATTGTGACTGGCCGTTAAAATGATCCCGCCTCCTGCTTTTTCCAGTGGAACAGCGATTTCCACGGTTGGTGTAGTCGATAATCCAAGATCAACGACTTCAATTCCCAGGCCCTGAAGTGTTCCGATCACGAGGTGGTTCACCATTTCTCCGGAGATTCTGGCGTCACGACCGACAACAATTTTTTTAATGTTCGTTTTATTGATAATCCAGGAGCCATAAGCTGCCGTAAATTTAACGATATCAATAGGAGTCAAACCGTTACCGGCAATTCCGCCGATGGTTCCTCTTATTCCAGAGATAGATTTTATTAGTGTCAAGTTATTCGGTTTTTTTTTCAAAAATAGCAAAAAAAGAACATAATGATTGATTTTTAAGCCTTTCAATCGTAAAATTAACATCATTAAAATTGCAGGTCAAGCTTAAATAATCCTCTTTGTTGCATTTGAAAATACTATCTTTGTCTTTTTCCTAAACATCAAAAATTCTGGCTCTATGCAGCGTAAATGGTTTCAATATTGGTTCAACTCCCCCTATTACCATATTTTATATAGTCAACGTAATGACGCTGAGGCAGAATTCTTAATCGACAACCTTTCTGCGTATTTAAAACCTGCAGCAGATTCCAGGATTCTGGACATTGCCTGTGGCAGAGGCCGTCATTCCATTTACCTGAATAAAAAGGGATATGATGTTACAGGAATTGATCTTTCCGAGCAAAGTATCAAATATGCGCAACAGTTTGAACAAAAACACCTTCATTTTTTTGTTCATGACATGCGTAAACTCGCTTTCATCAATTACTTTGACATTGCGATGAACCTTTTTACCAGTTTCGGGTATTTTGAAACGGAAAAAGAACATGTCAGTGCTTTAAAATCCTTTCGCAAAGGGATTAAGCATGATGGAACACTTGTGATTGACTATTTCAATACCAATAAAATCATTAAGAACCTGACACAACAGGAAACAAAAACCGTGGAAGGCATAGAATTTCACCTGCATAAATTTGTGGCAGATGGAAAAATCATTAAACACATCAATTTTGAACACAGGAATAAAGCCTTTGCCTTTGAAGAACGTGTACAAGCCTTCCAGCTGGAAGATTTTAAAAGAATGCTGGAGAAGAGTGGCTTGCAAATCAGCGAAACTTTCGGAAGTTATGGCCTGGAGCCTTTTGACGAGATTAAGTCTGACCGTCTGATCCTAATCTGCAAAAAAGTATGATAGAAAGCCTGCAGCAATTTGACGTTGAATTGTTTCTAAAAATTCACAGAGGCCTGGCGAATCCATTTTTCGACTGGCTGCTGCCGCTAATGAGGAACCGTTATTTCTGGGCACCACTTTATCTCTTTATCATCATCTTTTGTGTAAAAGAGTATAAGAAAAAAGGCTGGTATATTGTTGGTATGTTACTATTTACCGTAGCTATGGGTGATTTAATCTCCTCCAGGGTAATTAAACCATTGGTGGCCCGTATCCGGCCTTGTAATGACCTTACTCTGGCTGATGACATCATTCACCGTGTCCCTTGTGGAAGTGGCTATAGTTTTCCTTCTGCTCATGCGACCAATCATTTTGCCATTGCTTTGTTTCTTATTTTTGTCTTTTACGACAAATGGAAACCAATTTTACCCATTGCATTGAGCTGGGCCTTTATCATTTCCTTTTCACAAATCTATGTTGGGGTACATTACCCGGTTGATACCCTGTTCGGCGCTTTACTTGGCGGCTCGATTGGTATCGCAACATCGTTTATCTACAAAAAAATACAACCACAAGTATAATGGAAGTCTGGAAGCTGTTTATGTTATTCTTTAGCGCCTTTTTAGGAGGCTCCGCCATCTTTCTGGTGAAGAGCGATAAATCGCAGTTACTGAAATTAATCCTGTCTTTTAGTGGCGCTTATCTGTTTGCCATTACGGTCCTGCATCTCATACCTGATGCTTACAGTGGTCCTGATCATGCAGAAATCGGAATCTTTATCCTGATTGGTTTTTTATTCCAGATCCTGCTGGAACAGTTCTCTGAAGGGGTAGAACATGGACATATTCATAAACACGGGGATTCTAAAGCATTCCCTTATGGCATCATGATCAGCTTATGTTTACACGCTTTTCTGGAAGGAATGCCTTTGGCAAAAGATCAGCACAATGCTTTGATCTTCGGGATTTCGTTACACCATATTCCTGCGGCTTTTGCATTGGCCAGCATCTTGTTGCAAAGTAAATTCAACCGGAACAGTGTTCTTTTTTACATTAGTATTTTTGCCATTATGGCCCCTCTGGGCTTCTATGTGAGCTACGGACTAAGTAATGGGACGATTGGCGGGGTAGAGAATTACTTCAATAAGATCATGGGAATTGTAATCGGGATTTTCCTGCACATCTCCACCACCATTTTGTTTGAATCCAGTGTAGACCACAAAGTAAGCAAGCGGAAGATGATTGCAGTACTCTGCGGTGTGGCAATCGCCCTGGTTGGTTATTTCTCTAACGGCGGGCATAGCCATTAAACCAGCTATTACCCCCTCATTTTATCCAGCAGATCGTTTAAAAGCGCAGCTTCCTCTTCGGTCAGATTTTTGGAAACCGGTGCGGAAAGGTCCAGTTCGTCGTCCATCTTTTTCAACAAAGAGAGTCCTTTATCGCTGATCAGAATATCTACTGCCCGTTTATCGTTTGGATTTACCTTTTTGGCTACGAGTTCCTTCTGAACCAGGCGCTCCGTAATTCTGGAAGCATCACACATCTTATCCAGCATCCGTTCTTTCAGCAGATTGATGGTAGAAGGCGCAGGATATTGCCCTCTCAGGATCCTCAGGATATTGAACTGCTGCGGCGTGATTTCATAGGGCTGAATCACCTGCCTGAAATGTTCATTACACCAGCTATAGGTAAACACTACATTTACGATGGCCTGCTGGTAAATGTTTTCAAATTTTGACGTTTTTGTTTCTTTCTGCAACTGCATCTCCAATCTTTTCATTAAGTATCGTTCTCTTCATTTGGTTTGGTCTTCTTTTTACCAAATCCCCAGGGGCAATGTTTGCATTTATTCTTGCAACAATACCCTCTTTTCAGGTGATAAGCCGCTGTAAAAACCATTAGCCCATCTTCATTAAGATAATAGTCTACCCCTTCTTCCATTTAAGTAAGCAATTTAACTACCAAACTTTTTTCATAATGGTTTTTCAGTTGTACCCCATCCCCATGATTTGTCCAGACCTGGGTAGGCTTCACCTGCCCTATCGTGTACAGGATATCCTCCCAATCGGCATGATCAGAAACATACAACTGAATTTCGTTGTTGTTCTGCAGGTGCTTCCAGCCTGTGGCAAAGACCCTGATCACATTGATGGCCCTGAAATAACTCCTGAACACCATTGGCGGAACCAGATAAACCATATGGGTATGGTTATTCTTCATTACCTTCCGGTCGTACATCTCATATTTACCCATATCTATTCCCTTTTGCTCATAGATCTTCACAAAAGGCATCATGCTATGGTGTACCAATATCCGCTTTTCCGGACAATATTTATTCATCAGACTGATCAGCCGCTGACATTTTCCCAGGGCATAGGCTCCCAGCATGATATTACTCTGAGTACTGTTAAGTTTCAGGATTTCTTCCTCTGCTGCGGGATGTCTGGTATTTGGATCCGCAAAAGTAGTCTCGGTGATCAATACATCTGCGGTTACATATTCAATAGGCTCACAGGTATCATCAGGCTGAAGTTTATAATCTCCGGTGTACAGATACCTGATTCCCTCATATTCCATCAGGATCATGGCAGAGCCCAGAATATGTCCTGCAGGAATAAAGCTGATCTTCACCCCATTTAAGACAAAAGTTTCTTCGTATGCTTTAAGGTGGAATTCTCCGCCGGCAAATTTCTTATAACGGTGTTTCATAAACAGCGCCGTTGCTTCCGTACAATAGACATTCAGGTTCCCACCGATGGCATGATCTCCATGTGCATGGGAAATCACCGCGTATTTCACTATTTCCTTTGGATCCAGATAAAAATCACCATATCTACAAAACAAACCCGTTTTTGTAGCAACTATAAAATCATCCAATATCATTAAGGAAGTATATTTAAAAACTGATGGTGAAGTTCCATCACTTGTATAATTAAAGAATCTGTTTCATTATTACGGACCAGCATATCCGCCATTTTAGCCTTTTCCTCGTCGGAGAGCTGTTTATCCATCCGGGCTTTAACTTGTTCAGCTGTTACCCCATCCCGTTGCATTACGCGCTGTAATTTCAATTCCAGTGGCGCAACAACCAGTACATTGCGGTCGCACATCTGATAAGAGCCACTTTCAAAAAGTAAAGCTGCCTCTTTGAGCACATAAGGAACCGTTGAAGGAATATCCTTTACCCAATGTTCAAATGCCCGGAATACTGCCGGGTGAACCAATGCATTTAACTTAGCCAGTTCATCGGCCTGATTAAAAACAATACCTGCAATGTGTTTATTATTTAATACCCCATCAGCAGTATAGCTCTCTGCACCGAAGGTATCTTTAACTCCCTGTACCAGGATCGGATCACTCACCATGATCTGTTTCGCTACCGTATCCGCATAAAATACCGGAATGCCCAGGGTTTCAAAAACCTTACACACGGTGGTCTTCCCACTCCCTATACCTCCTGTTATTCCTATTTTTAACATTATTTTTCTATGATAAAATCAATTTTTGCAGGTTGTGCCTGCACCAGCTTACAATAATCCGGGAAGCGGATCAGCTTCACCGTTAGCTCATTATGCTGAAATACTTTCCACTCATTCATGTCCACTACCGCCTCTATAAATTCTTCATTCACCTGAGCATATTTAGAAAGGGCAACCAATAGCGTAATCTTTACCTTTTTTGGGTAAAGTTTAACATTGTAATATTCTTTGTTATTGATCACCTTAACCGGAACTTCAATGATTTTTTCCGTGAACTCATCTACAGGCAGTTTCACCTCCACACTTGTCGGGAAAATATTCACGTTTTTCATCTTGTTCTGTGTCATCGCTACCCTTGCCACGGTTGTCGCCTGTATTTTCTCTATTTTCAGGGTATCGGTGTTCCATTCGTTGATGTTCCTGATGTCATTTTCAGGGCCGGAGATGGTCACATAACTTGGCGTAATCTGTACCTCATTGGAAACTCCATACTGTGGGACATAGCTCAGGTTAGACACCAGGTTTACCGGCACCCGCTTTACCCTTCTTTCAGAAAAATCAAAGTAAAGCGTATCAGGTTTTACAGAAATGATCTTTTGAGAAGTTTCCAGTTGGCGGTTTACATTAAACAGCTGCTCGGAAAAGAGCACAAAGTTCCTGTTGTTCAGTTTCTCCAGACTGATAGAAATAGACTGTGGTTTCACCCTCAAACGGGCAAAGAGCAATTGCCAGCCTGTTCCTTCCACCTGCAGATCTACGGTATCTGATTGTAAAGGATGGAAAGCTTTTTTCTGGGGGAAATTCCTGTAGTCCAGCACCGTCTTGGCAGTATAGACATATTTGTTGTTCAAAGCCATGAACAGCCAAGCACCAACTGCCATGAACAGGCAGGTGACCAGCACCAGAAAACGCTTTCGCTCTACTTTTGTGAGTTTGATGATTGGCATGGCGGTAAAGTAAACAAATATACTGAAATGCAAAAGCCGCACCAAACAAGGATGCGGCTTTTACTTATAGCAGAGAAAACTACGCTTTCGGAGCGTCAGTTTTTGCAAGGTCAACTTTAGGAGCTGCAGCTTTCGTTGCATCTAAAGAGATTGCAGTTTTATCAAAACGGATTTTAGTACCGCCTTCTACTTCGATTAAAAACGTAGTATCGTTCATATCAACGATTCTTCCATGAATTCCGGCAGTAGTAACGATTTTATCACCTTTTTTCAAGTCTTCAACCAGTTTTTTATGGTCTTTTGCTTTTTTAACCTGTGGTCTGATCATAAAGAAATAAAATACGACCATGATTAAAACCATTGGGACCAGGGTACCTAGCATACCGCTGCCACCTGCTTGTAAGATTACTGTTGATATCATATTGTTGTTTATAAGATTTTTGTATTGCCTATTTTGCTTCTTTGATCTCTCCGGTCAGGTGTAATTCTGCAATCGCCGGATTGGCATTGGAAGTCACTGTGATGACTTTATCCTGCATACCGAATTTACCCGTGCTGTCAAATACAACTTTGATCTCACCGGTAGCACCCGGCTGAATCGGCTCTTTTGGAGGTTCAGGAATGGTACAGCCACAAGTAGCAGTCGCATTGCTGATGATCAGCGGGCTTTTACCCGTATTTTTAAATTTATAACTGTAATGAACTTTCTCTCCCGGTGCTATTTTACCAAAGTTATAGACTCCGCTATCGAAAGTCATTACTGCAGCATCTGCTGCCGCAACAGGTGATGTTGTAGCTTCAGTTGTTGCTGTTGTACCCGTAGAAGCTGTGCTTGCTGAAGGTGTTTTTGCTGTGTTTTGCTGGCATGATGCAAATGTCATCGCTGCAATTGCCAATAACAAGATTTGTTTCATAATCGTTATTCTTCTATAAGTCCTCGACCGATTTTATGGATGCTATCTGTCCTTTTCAGGTCACCTAAAATTTTGTCCAAGATACCGTTAATAAATGAATTACTTTTCGGAGTACTGTAATCTTTTGATAGATCAAGGTATTCGTTAATAGTTACCTTAACTGGTATTGAAGGGAAGTTCAGGAGTTCACAGATCGCCATTTTCATCAAAATAGTGTCCATTAATGCAATCCTTTCCGACTCCCAGTTTTTTGTACGTTCTGCGATCAGGTCCTGATATTCTTTGTTGTTTTTCAAAGTATATACAAACAGGTCTTCCACAAACTTGCTGTCTTCTTCCCAGTCCTGACTAATTGGGGTCAGCTTATTTTTACGTGGATCTTCGGAGGTAAAATTCTTCAAAGTCTTGGCCACCATTCCCTGCATCACTTCTTTATCTACAGACCAGTTGATAAATTTATCCTCAAAAGCCTGGATAATGTTGTGGCTTTTCAAAATAATCTTTCTGAAAATGTATTTAATAATGGTTTTGGATTCCTCCAGACTGTTGTCCTCATCGCTAAGGTAAGCCAGGTATTCAGGAGTAGTTTTCAAGGTATTGAAAATACCTTTTACAAATTCCGGGTCAGATAACCAGTTGATCTGGTATTTGTTGACCATGTCAATAAAAGCAGGATTCTCTTTCAGAGTTACTGCAAATTTATTGTGAAGCAGTTTCATGTTTGGATTGAGATCCTCTGCGGTAGGCAAATGTTTATTTGACCTCTCAGTAGCGTCTGTACTGGTGTATTCTGTGACCTCAACAAGGAGCGAAAGCATCCAGATGTACATTTCGTACACGCTGTCAATACTCTGCATTAATGCTTTCTTTGAAGAAGCTAAATCTCTCTTGTCTGTCATTTGCCATGCAAAAATATTTTGCAAAGCTTTAATTCTTAAGTGCCTTCTGTTTAACATGAATGTAAGAACGAGTGGTAAATTACCGGTTTATTAAAATTGTTTATTAGAATGATGATTTTATTTTTTTGATGTCGATGATTCTTTGTTCAGCAATGCGGTTCGCGGCCCATATCGTTGGGATGTTGTCTTTTTTGGACATTTTAATGACGTCACGCGTGGCATTGTAAATGTTCTCTGTTAACTGGATCGTGCGTTTTTTACCAAAACCGGTCAACTCAGAATAGCAACTGATTAATCCACCTGCATTGATCAGATAATCCGGAGCAAATAGGATGCCTTTTTCCAAAAGCAATTTACCGTGGATCTGTTCATCTGCCAGCTGATTGTTTGCAGAACCTGCAATAATCGCAAACTTCATTTTAGGAATGGTCTTATCATTTACGGTTGCACCTAAGGCACATGGTGCATAAATATCCGCATCAATTCCAAAGATTTTATCCGCTGCGATGGGTTTCGCCTTATACGTACGTGCAACATGTTGCAGGCGTTCTTCATTGATGTCACTGATGTATACTTCTACATTTTCAGCTCTCAACAGCTCTACCAGGTGCTCCCCTACATTTCCAATCCCTTGTACTACTACTGAGCGCCCTGCCAGCATATCTGTTCCGAAGACTTCTTTCACACAGGCTTTAATGCCCAGAAAAACACCCTTAGCTGTATGTGGTGCCGGGTTACCTGCGCCACCTAAAGATTCAGGAACCCCGGTTACATGACCTGTTTCCATACGGATATACTCCATATCTTTTGTTGTCGTACCCAGGTCTTCAGCAGTGATGAACTCTCCGTTCAGGTTTTTAATGAACCTGCCATAGCTGCGCATCATGGCTTCTGATTTCCCTTTTCTGGAATCCCCGATAATTACCGCTTTACCACCACCGATATTCAGGCCTGTGATTGCTGCTTTATAGGTCATTCCTCTCGATAATCTGAGTACATCTTCCAGTGCTTCAGCTTCTGTAACGTAATTCCACATGCGTGTTCCGCCTAAAGCCGGACCAAGCGTGGTATCATGAATGGCTATAATTGCTTTCAAGCCAGTATCGGGGTCATTGCAAAAAACGACCTTTTTATGCCCTGCGGCACTTAATTGGTCTAAAACTGAATTCACAAGAGAACTATTATCAGGCATATAATTTTGTTTATCAGATATGTCGCAAAACTAGCATAAAAAAAACATTATTTACACTGTTTTAACCAAAGTCTTAAAAAAAATTACCTTCATTTGGCTAACTTTACCAACTCATGAAACACCTTAGATTCTTAAACAAATACTTCTATAAATATAAATGGTGGATTATTCCGGGGGTATTTTTTGTAATTATCTCCAATATCTTTGGTGTAATCCCCGCTCAGGTCATTGGGCACGCCTTTAATTTAATTACGGAAAATATACAGATCTATGGTTTGTTCGAAGGTTTTGAACGCCGCAGCATCATCTATGATATCTTTAGTACCAGTTTATTTTATTTTGGTTTACTGGTCCTCGCCCTATATTTAATGAGGGGTCTTTTCCTGTTTTTCATGCGGCAAACCATTATTCTCATGTCCAGGCATATAGAATATGACATGAAGAATGAAATCTATGCCCATTATCAGGAACTGAGCCTCGGCTTTTACCGCAGGAACAATACCGGTGATTTAATGAACCGTGCTACAGAAGATGTAAACAGGGTGCGGATGTATGTAGGTCCGGCAATCATGTATACCATAAATACCGCTGTGCTCTTTGTACTCGTGATCTATGCCATGTTTTCGGTAAACAGTACCCTCGCGATTTTTTCCCTGCTCCCACTCCCGGTATTGGTGGTGATCATTTATTTTGTGAATACCCTCATCAATCAAAAGAGTGAGCAAATCCAGGAACGGCTTTCCAGATTGAGTAGTTTTGTTCAGGAAAGATTTTCAGGAATCCGGGTCATCAAATCCTATGTAAGGGAAGACCATACCAAAGAAGTATTTGCAGCAGAGAGCCAGGGTTACAAGGACAATGCGATGGGACTGGTTAAAGTACAGGCTTTATTTTATCCGACCATGTTATTACTGGTTGGGCTGAGCACCATCTTAACCGTTTATATCGGCGGGAAACAGGTGATCGAAGGATCGATCAGTGCCGGAAATATTGCAGAGTTTATTGTATATGTCAATCAGCTCACCTTTCCCGTATCGATGCTGGGTTGGGTAACGACATTGATCCAAAGGGCTTCGGCATCTCAGAAAAGGATCAACGAATTCCTTCAGCTCCAACCCGACATCCTTTCCGGAAGCAGCGCTATTGCTCCCGTAAATGGAAACATCAAATTTGAAAATGTAAGTTTCACCTATCCTGATACCGGAATCCAGGCAATAAAGGACATCAGTTTTGAGATTGAACAGGGACAGTTTGTGGCCATCATCGGTCGGACCGGCTCAGGAAAGTCGACCCTGGCCAATCTGATGATGCGCATGTATGATGTAGATCAGGGAGAAATAAAGATGGATGGTGCCCCGATAGAAACACTGAACCTGCAACATTACCGCAGTCAGTTTGGCTTTGTACCACAGGAAGTCTTTTTATTCTCAGATACCATCAAAAACAACATTGCCTTTGGACTGGATCAGGTAAATGAGGAAGAAGTGATTGAAGCGGCAAAAAATGCAGCAGTCTATCAAAATATTATCAATTTCGACCTTAAGTTTGAAACCATGCTTGGCGAAAGAGGGATTACCCTGTCGGGCGGACAAAAGCAACGTGTATCCATTGCCCGTGCGTTAATTAAAGAACCTAAGGTATTGATCTTTGACGATTGTCTTTCTGCGGTAGATACCCGTACAGAAGAGGAAATTCTGAACAATCTTGGAAAAGTAATGAAGGGAAAAACAAGTATTCTTATCGCACACCGGATATCTACCATAAAAAACGCAAATAAAATCCTTGTTTTAGATGATGGAAGGATTATTGAGCAGGGAACTCACAGCGATTTGCTTCAATTAGGAGGTGCTTATTCAGAAATGTATCAAAATCAATTGCTGGAAGAAGAAACTTCTGACAATTCTACCTCCTGACAATTTTCTATTTTGAAGTTTAATAATTATTGCTTTATATTTACCCGAACCAAAACCAAGATCAATACCAACCATGGGAGAATTTGACAACAAAGAGAGAGAAGAGGTTTTTTCGAAGAAAGTAAGGGCCGGTAAAAGAACGTACTTTTTCGACGTAAAAGCAACAAGATCAGGAGACTACTACCTTACTTTAACTGAAAGTAAAAAAAGACTGGAAGACGGTGTGTTTGTAAAACATAAGATCTTTTTATATAAAGAAGACTTTGAGAAGTTTGCTGAAGGATTAAATGAGACTGTTGACTATATTAAAAGCCACCAGGATGTTGTAGAAAAACGCTATGAATATTCTGAGAACCACGAAGGCGCAGGAAACAAGAACCATAATGATGATTTTTCTTTCTAACATATAAAGAAAATTAGAAGCCCCTCATCACAGGGGCTTTTTTGTGTCTTTTATTTTTACTACCCGTTTCAAATATCGTTGTAATGAAAAGGAAGACCTTCCTTTTCATATCTGCCCAGTCCCATAAGTTCTTGCGCGGCGGGCAAACACAGCCTCCTCGTAAACACAGCCTACCCCCTCGTAAATACAGATCAGGCTGCAAATACAAATCCCTTCATAAACACAGATCCTCCATCAATACGGGCAGCTTTCCAACCAGGAGCTGAAGAATAAGTTACCCTATTTATAATAATTCTAAATAAATTACAGATTTAAGGATATACTTCTTAGATTAGCCTAGTTTTTAATCAATCTAAATAACTTGTCATATGAAATAACGATTACAGCAACCTCTCTATCTATTATTCTTTAAAAGAATAAGGGATAAATATATTCATGAAAAAGCCGTACAGCAGCAACTGTACGGCAGATACCTTTAAAAAAAGGAAACTTCTAACGTCAATTAAAAGTACATGCAAATTAAGAAATTTTTGCTTACAGGGATATTTTTTGCCCTGAATTTATTAGGTGCGTACGCACAATCCGGAAATTCCACGATTACCGGAAAAGTCAAAGATGAGTCCGGCAGACCGATTCCCGGCGCGATCATAAAAATAACAGGCACTAACACTGCTGTTGCAGCAGATGAAAACGGCCTTTTCAAATTTGAGCGGATCAGCTCCGGAAAGGTAACGGTTACCGCTTCCGCCATCGGGATGAAACTTCAGCAAAAAAGTGTTTCAATTAGCCCGGAGAAACCTGCAGAACTCCAGTTCATACTCCTTCCCAGCGTTCAGCAATTGGAATCCGTTGCCATAAACGGACGGACAGTAACCCAGGAAGTGAACCGGCAGGCCTATAATGTCACAGCAATTGATGCCAAAAAACTACACAACACCTCTCTTGATATCGGACAGGCATTAGACAGGGTAT
The DNA here is from genome assembly GCF_900129215.1 of Pedobacter caeni. Classification (GTDB taxonomy): domain Bacteria; phylum Bacteroidota; class Bacteroidia; order Sphingobacteriales; family Sphingobacteriaceae; genus Pedobacter; species Pedobacter caeni. Next base: position 617,240 of record NZ_FQUQ01000004.1, read on the forward strand.
CAGGAATAAGGGTAAAAGAAACAGGAGGTCTGGGTTCCAATATGAATATTTCGCTCAATGGTTTTACAGGCAACCAGGTTAAATTTTTTATTGATGGATTGCCTATGGACAATTTTGGCTCCTCCTTTCAATTGAACAACATCCCTATAAATTTCGCAGAAAGGATAGAAGTATATAAAGGTGTGGTCCCGGTATGGCTTGGGGGTGATGCTTTAGGAGGAGCAGTGAACATCATTACAAAAAGCACTCCACAGACCTATTTAGATGCGTCCTATTCCTTTGGTTCTTTTAATACACATAAGACCAATGTAAATGCAGGATACACTGCAAGGTCTGGTTTTACCGCACAATTGAATGCCTTTCAAAATTACTCTGATAACAATTATTGGGTAAATGTGGATGTAGCTGATTTTGAATCGGGAGTTTATACACCCATGCGGGTAAGAAGATTTCATGACAACTATCACAATGAAACGGCTATACTTAATCTGGGCGTAATGAATAAAAAATATGCTGATCAGCTATTAGTGGGCATTACCCTCGGACAGAATAAAGCAGATATCCAGACAGGTAACAGAATGGAAGATGTATACGGGGCCCGGTTAAGAAAAGGAAATATCATTCAGCCCACATTCAAATACATCAAAAAAGATTTATTCACCAAAGGACTTGATGTGCAGCTTACAGGAAGGTACAATTTGGGGGAAGAACGCTCTATTGACACCGCATTCCGCCGATACAACTGGCTCGGAGAAAGCAGTCCTAAGGACAAAAATCCTGAAGCTAAAGGAGGAGAATCCGGCGAACGGAGAGATTATCGCTATAAAAATAACAATGGCGTGTTTTCGGGAAATATCTCCTATGTGATTAATGAGCATCATTCCATCAATTTCAATCACATTACCACGACTTTTAACCGCAAAGGTTTTAATGCATTGGATCCAGGCAACCTGGCCGATCAGCAGCCCCAAAAAACAACCAAACATGTTACGGGTTTAGGATACCGTTTTGACTACAATCAAAAATGGAGCAGCACCATCTTTGCAAAAAACTATGCTCAGCAAAGTCAGGCCAGCAAACTGATGGATGGAGTTTATTCCAAAGGCGAAAGAAGCATATCTGAATTTGGTTATGGCTTCGCAACCACTTACCACTTGCTTTCCAACCTTCAATTAAAGGCTTCCTATGAGAAAGCGAGAAGATTGCCTGAAAACAATGAACTCTTTGGTGATATTGATCTTCTGTCTCCAAATTTAGACCTGTTACCGGAAAGCAGTAATAACCTCAACATTGGGGCACGTTACCATTTCAGTCTGAACAAAAACCATCAGTTTAGTATCGATGCCAGCTACGTTCACAGAGACGCTTCAGATTTTATAAGATGGGTTCTTCAGCCGGTTAGTTTTGACGGAAAACAGAATCAGAAAGCTGATAATGTAAGAGATGTTAAAAACAGCAGTATCGAGGGAGAAATCAATTACTCTTATAAAAACCTGTTTAATGCGGGCTTTAACATTACTTATCAGAACCTGAGAAACAACACCCGGTATGAACCCGGAAAGACAGAGCCCAGTCCGACGTTCGGAGACCGGATTCCTAATATGCCTTATATATTCGGAAATGCAAATGCCTCTGTAGTAATCCCCAACATTGGTAAGGATAAGAATTCATTAACGATAGGATACAATATGCTTTTTGTCGGAAAGTTCTATCTGCGCTGGCCAAGTAACGGAAGCCAGAGCACAAAAGCTGAAATCCCTCATCAGATATCCCACAATGCCAATATGGTCTATACGATGGCCAAAGGTAAATACAACCTTTCTCTGGAGTGTTTTAACCTTGCTGATAAGGTACTGTACGACAACTATAGCTTACAAAGACCCAGCAGGTCCTTTGCCTTAAAAGTAAGGTACTTCTTCAGCAAAGACCTTCTTAAATAACCCGCTTTTAAACCACAATTTTTAATCAAATCAATAATAATTTTTAATCATATGAGAACAACAGTATCCTACTTTTTAACGTCTGTATTGACCGCAGGCGTTCTTTTAACAAGTTCATGCAGTAAAAAAGAGAGCCCGCAAATAGATACCGGCACTTCCAATACAGGAAAATCAAAATTCGTCTTTGTTGTTTATACAGATGGTTCAGGTGGTGAGGCCAGCAGATATATCGTCTCTACGGAGGATGTAAAATCGGGTACCATCTCCACAACAGGAAACGGAGTAGAAACTGATGCCTATTCGTTTATCAAACAAAACAATAAACTTTTTGGGATTGTATATGCGGCTCAAGGTCCTACTACTCCTTTTAAACTAAATGAAAAAGGAGAACTGGTACGTGCCGGTGCATCGGTAAACACAGAAATGACCGGAATCTATGGAACGGTGAACAACAACGAATATGTTGGAGGCTCTGTCGCCAGAAGCTTAGCCAGCCCAATAGGCACATTGTACCGCTTTGATGCCGAGAATTTAAGAATAGCAGGAAGAAATACCGTGGATCTTTTCAAAATTACCGGAACAGATGAAATGGCTGTATGGTCTGGTATTACACAGGTGGACAACAAATTATTTGCGCCGGTATATTTTTCACCAGGTGTTTCAGGAAAGACAACCAAATATGTTGACAGTACCTGGATTGCCGTGTTTGATTATCCATCCTTACAATATAAAAAACTGATTCGTGACGGAAGAACCGGTTTTATAGGGAACTGGTTTGGCATGCAGGGCGTAAAACAGATAGAAAATGGCGATGTGTATGCCTGGTCTACCGCTGGCGGATCCGGCACCTTGAAATCGACAAAACCTTCGGCCATTGTCCGCATTAAAAAAGGCACTGAGGAATTTGACCAATCTTATTTTTTCAATGTCGAAGCAGTTACAAAGACTAAAATCGCACGTGGAGAGTACATAAAAGATGGAAAATTCCTGATGACACTCTACGCTACGAATGAGGTTGGTGGTGTTAGCGGAGGCAGGGTGAAATTAGCCATCGTAGACGTGATTAACAAAACGGTTAATTATGTTACCGGTGTTCCTGAACATGAACAAATGAGCTACAATATGAAAACTTATGTGGAAGAGGATGGCAAAATCGTCTACTATGTACTTAAAGAGGATGCAGCCAATGGCGGTGAGCATTATTTATATGTAGTTGATGTCGCTACAAACACTGCGAAAAGAGGTATTAAATTCCAGGGAATCGCTGATGTGACTTCTATAACAAAGCTAAAGTATTAACAAAAAAAATTAGCCTGTCTGGTTATTTTATATTTAAGGTCCATAAAGCTTTTGTTTTATGGACCTTAAATTTAGCATACGCCGGCATGCTCATTTTTCGGAAATCAGCACATTTATTTCAACAGCTCCTCGAGCTTCTCATGAAGGCCTTTTCCTCTCAGGTCCTTTGCCACAATAATTCCTTTATCGTCTACCAATACCGAATGCGGAATCCCACGGATGGCATACAGTTTCACCATCGGACTTTCCCAGAACTTCAGGTCTGAAATCTGATACCAGTTTAAATGATCGTCTGCAATTGCTTTTTTCCATGCTGCAGCACCCTCTGCTTTATCAAGAGACACACCCAGTACATTCAATCCTTTCTCATGATACTTCGCATAAGCAGCAACCAGATTCGGATTTTCCTGACGGCAAGGTCCGCACCAGGAGGCCCAGAAATCTATTAAAGTATATTTTCCTTTTTTTACCACATCATTTAAAGAAAGCCTGGTACCCTCCGGGGTTAACGCGCTAAAATCAGGTGCTTTGATGCCTATCGCTACCCTCGATAAATCCTCCAGACGTTCTTTTACTTTAATGCCATAAGTACTGGACTTTACCTCTTTTGAAAGTGACTGGTATACAGGCTGAGTAACTGAAGGTTCAATATCCCCGTTAAAAATCAGGTAAGGCGTATAATAAGAAGCCGGGTTCTGAAGAATAAAGTCTTTGGCCAGTACGGCCTGCTCTTCTTCCAATTGGTCGAATTGTGCACTGATCGTTTTGACCAGTTCTTCATTCTTAGCAGTACGTGCCTCCTTGTAGGCTTGATTCAATGCTCTGGTTTTCGCTGTAACAGGTGCCATTATTGCATTAAATTTCAGGTAATCATCATGCGATGCGGAACCGGACAAACTGACCTTAGACAGGTCCTCAGCATTTCCTTTCAACACCATCGATGAATTGTCCAGAAAGGCATTGTACCTGATCCTTTTGTTTTCAACCCTCAGGCTATAGAAATCTGCGCCGTTTTTTACTGTTCCTTTCAGCTCAAACTGATTGTTTTTTACCGTCTGGAAAATGGTATCGATCTGGCCCTGGCCGGCACCATGAATCAGCATCACCTTATCTCCGTCTTTTAAGCCACTCAACTCCCCTTTTAGAGAAAAGCCTGTTGTATTTTGTGCATTTGCTCCTGCAATACCAAGCAATGACGCCATGGTCAATGAAAGTATGGAGCGGTTTAGTGTCGTTCTCATTTGTATCTGTTTATCTTTTATCTGCTTATAACAATTCAATTTTATCAATTAACTCCTGGGCAAGTTTCTGGATTTTAGAAGTTTCTGCATCCGCCAGCTGTCTGGATTTTTTTGCCGCGATAAGTGCTTCTTCTTTCTTTTTCAGCGACAGGCATACTTTAGCAAAGGTGCTCTGGATCGAATATTCTTCAGGTTCCAGTGCTACAGCATGTTTGGCCATCAGATAAGCTTGCTGCAATATTGCAGGATTGGAAGCCCCTTTATAATCGGCTCTTCTGGCCAGGAAACTCAGCTTCTCGGCATCTGCCTTTAACACTCCTTTCAGTGCTTCATCCGTCACCCTTTTGTAATCGGCAGTTCTATCCTGTTCCAGGTAAAAATCAGCTTCCAGCATCGCTCCCTGTTTCCTGCGGTCTGCTTTATCTGAGCCATTAAAAAAGGCCAGCTTTTTCATAAATGCAGTTTCATCTTTAGCGTAAATATATCCATACATGCTACTGCTGACTAAGCGGTCTGTCAGTTGTTCTCTTTCCTCCGCGCTGCTCCATGCCCCATACTTTGATTCGTTTGCCATAAAGTAAGCCCCTAACCGGTCGTTTTCTGTTCTGGCCAGGGCTTTTACCGCTTTCCATCCCAATGCAGAATTGAGTTCCTGCTCTGTAATTCCGGTAACAATATCCTTTCCTATTTTTTCGGCAGCTCCGCGGTCAGACTTCTGTAATGCCAGATAATAATCCAGAATAAAAGGAATGTCTCTTTGTCCGGACTCATACTTTTTTTTCAGAAAAGAAAGGTTTCTTTTCGGATCGGCCGCCATCTTTCCTTCTTCCAAAAATTCAGCAACAGACATTTTGGAAGCTGTTCTGTGCACGACCTCTCCTTTATCATTGACAAACAGGAAAGTCGGAAAAGATTGTACATTATATTTCTTGCGGAGTTCAATCCCCTCCCCTTTTTCCATATCAATCTTCGCATTGATAAAATGTTCGTTAAAGAATGCAGCCACCGAAGGTGCTACAAAAACATTTTTATCCATCCATTTACAGGGCGCACACCAGGAAGTATAACAATCAATAAAGATCAGCTTATTTTGAGTGGCCGCTTTTTCGGTGGTTTCTTTCCAGTTTGAAGTCTGGTTAAATTTAATTCCTTCCTGTGCTTTTAAACTTCCGCTAATCAGCAGAAACAGGAACATGAGTAAGTTTTTCATTAGTATATAATTTGAATTTTATCTGTTATGATTGATCATGCGCCTATTATTCATTGATATTTATTGTTTTCAATGGGATTCATGAGCTCGCAAGCGAGGTTCATTGCTTTTTGCAAGCGGTATGCTTATGATCAATCATTGACCTGTTTTTTTATTTATGAAATTCCATCGAACTCCCGCCGATCAGCAGAGGAGAGGCCGGTATTAAATGCCTTAGCGGTCATATACCGGTATCGAAGGATTAAACTCCAGAACTTTTGGTGGCAGTGGCAGGATATATCGCTTATCATTGGCTGGCAAAGTATACGTCTCAGCCCCATTCTTATGGACCACGGTTTTTGCAAAACGGGGATCTTTATTCAATCGTTTCAAATCGATCAGACGCGCATTTCCCTGAAAAGCATTTTCCCTTCTTCTTTCTTCCAGCGCCATCAGCAATACCTGCTCACTGTTAGCAGCCACCAATGGCTGATTACCTTCAATACGCATGTTCCTCAGCTTATCCAGGTGCTGCAAAGCAATGTCCTTATTTCCAACCCTTGCTTCACATTCTGCTGCGATCAGGTAAAGTTCCGGCGTACTGAAACCCAGGTTAAACTCTACATAGGGCGCCCACAATCTTCTGTTCGGGAAATAAACCGGCTTGGAACCAAAGTTAGCTTCTCCATTACAAAAGAAAAGATTCAATCTTTTGTCCTTCGCGTTTACAGGCAGGTCTTTCTGATAAACATTTAAAAGATCAGCACTGATATACAATTCTGTAAACACATGACCACCACTACCGGAACCGATACGGGTCCAGATACTTTCTCCATTTTTATCGGCAGCAGGAAATAATACCTTTGAATCGGCAATCGTGCATACCCTTCCATAGGTTCCTGCCTTATTCGTGTATAGTTTGTAATCAATCAGGCTGCTGTTTAATTTCAATGCCTCATTTACATTTTGTAACGCTTCATTATACTTTCCCATGTACAGGTACATCCTGCTCAAAAAAGCATAACCTACACTTTTAGTCGGGTGGAAATTATTAGGCGCTTTCACAGATAAATATGGCAGAGCTTCATCAAGATCCTTTTGGATCTGAGCGTATACCTCCGCAACCGTATTTCTTTTGTACTTGACATTGACGTCTTCAGTCAGTACTAAAGGCACTCCCAGATCAGTTGCTGCAGTAGCAGCATCATAATGCGCAGCATAAGCATTTACTATAGTCAGGTATTCAAATGCCCTTCCGATTTGTGCTTCTGCTTTCAGCTGCATCCGGTCGGCCATCGGCCTGTCTTTTACTTTTTCAATATTATTGATCACCGTATTATAAACAAAAATATGCTCATAAGCCCCCTCATAAAACCCGTCTTCTTTCCCCGGCTCGAAAACCGCACCAGGTTTAAACTCATATAAATTCCGCTTAAAAAGCGCATAAGAAGGATAATCAGCAGAATTGTTTACATCCTTTATTTCTCCGCTTTGCGCATCATCAGTCAGGTAAGTAGGATAAGCAGCCGTTGTTCCGTACAATGCGGAATTGTTTAATAATTTTTCATAGTCTTCATAAAATTCTGGTATCGTATAGCCTTTTGGTTTTACATCCAGGTAATCTTTACAGCCCGATATTATCAGGATGCTGAGGGATAAAATGGTGAATATCTTTTTCATCAGAATATATTTGTTTTTTATTGGTTATGAAGCGATCATGATCTTGTTAGTCATTACGTTGTGTGATCTGTAAGATCATGATGGTTTCATATTGTTGTTGAATTAAAAATTAGCAGACAGCCCGAAGGTATAGGTTGGAGGCAGCAGGTTTCCTCTTGAAGGAGGAGGGAAATCTTTGGAAGTAGAAGAAGAAACGTTGGCTCCCATCCACATTTCCGGATCCAGATTTTGCCTGTTTGCTGACCAGCGCCATGCATTTTGAACCTGGAAACTCAACCTTAAGCGTTGAACATGATTTTTCTTTAAAAAGTCATTGGCCAGATTATAGCTTAAAGTAATGTCACGAAGTTTGATGTAGTCTGCCTTTTGAATGCCATGATTTCCTGCTTCCCAGATATTGGTAATCGAGCTGCTTGCTGCAGTTTTAAATGCAGGAGCGACTCCCGGAATCAGCTCATCTCCAGGTTTTCTCCAATAATTCAATGCATTTCTATCCATGTTACTGGTATAGTTCAGTTCTGCATATTTGGTTAAATAAGGGGAAAGTACGTCTCTCATCACATGACCTCCATAATAGATAAACATAAAGAACAGGTCAAAATTCTTATAACTGATGTTATTGGCCAGGGAGACCGCATATGGAGGAGTTGAAGTTCCTTCATAAACCAGGTCTGACACCGATAGGTCATCTGTACTCTTCACTTCTTTTCCTTCTTTCGTTAATGCGATCGGATTTCCCTTTTCATCCAGTCCTTTATACCTGATGCTATATATGGCATTCATCGGTTTCCCTACCCTGTTTTGCGCTCTTTCGGTATAATTATAAATACTGTTGCTCGAATTTTCCAGCTTAGTCAATACATTGTTATTATAATTGAAGTTCAGTGTGGTATTCCATTTGAAATCACTGGTTTGCATGTTCGTGCTGTTCAGAGAAACATCAATCCCTCGATTCCTCATGCTTCCATAATTCAGCAATACGGAACTCCATCCAATTGTAGGGTCAGTATTCTGCATTCCCAAAAGATCGCTGGTAGATTTGTTGTAAAACTCTACTGATCCGGAGAAACGGCTTTTGAACAGGCTGAAATCCAATGCAATGTTTGTTACCCTTGTTTTCTCCCATCGAAGCTGGGCATTTGGCGGACTATCTATTTCAGACTGGAACTCAGAGGTATACCCGTTTGGTTGTCCGTCTTTCGTAATCAGATAGGGGCCATTTAACTTGGAAACATTCCCGTTGATGCCATAAGTGGTACGAACAGTAAGGCGATCCAGCCAATCGTTCTGGTTTTCAGAGATGACATACATTAAACCCGCAGACCATAAAGGTTTATATTGGTACTTAGGATCCGTACCGAACAAGTTCGACTGGTCCATCCGGATGCTGGCAGTGGCAGTAAGCTTATTGTCGTACGTATAAGAACCATTACCATAAAAAGAGACAAACCTGTTATCCGTGTAGGCAAAGCCTTTCTCCAGCCTGTCAAAGTGGAACCTGCCAAATACCGCTTCAGTACCAATGGTATCTCTTGCCAGCAAGGCTTCATTGATTGGCTTGTAAACCAGGCTATAATCATCATAGCCATATTTGTACATATTGGTACCGGAGGTTAATATTTTACGCTGCTCTGCACCCGCAATGATGTCTACACGATGTTTTTCAGCAAATAATCTGCTGAAATTCAGCTGTGCCCTTAATGTATGGGAATTTTTATCATTCCTGATTTCATTCACCTGGCCACCCAGGGGAATCAGATTACTGATGAGTCCTTTAGGTGAGATGATCGTCGCATCATTGATCTGTGTTTTTACGTTGTATGCATCCTTTGTATAATACTTCTTTTCATATTCTTCTGTTCTTTCCTTCTGATAAAGGAGGCTTAGTGATAGTCCATTAATAATTTTGATGTTCGCCCCGACATTGATATTCAGATAATTATTATCATAAGTATAATGTTTGGTGTTCATCTCATTTACAGGAGCAAAATTCTCGTTCTGCAAACGCAGGCCATTCAGGCGGTCAATTTCAAATTGTGATTTGGAATTCAGCCAGTTTACCGGGTTTCCCTGCTGATCTCTCAACATAAAATAAGAGGCTTTACCCTTATTCAGGATGTCCATCCCGATCACCCCGTTGTCATAATCTTCCTTTTTCTTACTTCCCAATACACCAATGTTCAGCTTTAACCATTTGTTTAGGTTTAGCGTATTATTGAGGTTAAAGCCCATTCTGTCGGTACTTTGTTCCCGCTCATAAGGGTTTGAACCAGTGTAGTTCCCACTAAAATTATAGGTATATACATCTGATCCACCGGTCAGGGAAAGGTTGTGTTGCTGATCGATCGCGGTCTTACGGATGAACTCTTTGATCACCTGATCGTAGCGGTCATTGTTGCGGTAAACATCCAGAGCGGTTTGTAATTCCGCCTCGGTAAGGTGTTCCTCTCTTCTTTCGTAATACAATTTGTAAACGTCATTCATTGCTTTACGCGGGTCTATTCCACTATAAGATCCTGAACGGTAATTGAACATTTCCCGTTGAAAATCTACCAGTTCCGCACTGCTCATTTTATTCGTATAATTACGATCGGGTAAAGGCGTAAACTTAAGCGTTCCGTTATAATTTACCCTAACCGGTCCTTTTTTTCCTTTGCGGGTATTGATTACAATTACTCCGTTTGCAGACCTTGCTCCATAGATAGAAGCAGCAGTCGCATCTTTTAAAATGGATATCGTTTCTATATCAGCAGGATTGATCGATTCCGGATCCCCTTCGAAAGGTGCGCCATCGAGTACATACAGCGGTTTGTTTTCTCCTTTGATGGTAGATACCCCACGGATCTGTACCTTTCGTTCCCCAGCCACTTTATAAGTGGTTAATCCCGCGGCCATCCCTTCGATCCGGTCCAGAATATTTCCCTGTAACTTACCACCAAGATCTTTGTCGGCATTAATCACATTGATGGATCCTGCGGCACGCTCTTTTGGAATATCCTGATACCCGGTAGATACAATTGCAATTTCTGATAATAAAGCGGGGTTAACCTCTAAACTGATCCGGATCGGGCTTTCTCCGTTTGCGGGTACTTCTTTTGATTTGTACCCGATGTAAGAAACCAGCAAAATTGCCTTTTCATCTACTGCATTGAGCTCAAAATCACCTTCCGTATTGGTGACCACCTTCTTTTTAGTGTCTTTCACCTGCACGGTAGCGCCAGGCAAAGGCATTCCCTTTTCGTCCAGTACCTTCCCTCTGACTTCAATAAATTTGAAATAATTGTTCATCAGGTTCAGCAAAGAGAGGTCCTTTTGCTTAATCACGACCGTATTTTCAATAATTTTAAAGCTGAGGTCCTGATCCTGAAAGCAAGCTGCTAAAGCCTGTTCCAGTTTTACATTTTCCAGGTTCAGGTTTACCTTTTTAGCGGATTTGATCAGGTCACTATTGTACAAAAAAGTGAATTTTGTCTGTTTCCTGATGGATAGTAAAACCTGCTGCAAACTGGCATTCTTTTCATGTAGTGTAACCCGCTGTCCAAAGGTACTGGCCGCAGCCTGCACCAGTGATATGGTGATCAATATTACGATCAGATTAATCCGCATAATAATTTGTCTTCTGGTTAAGGAATTTATAAAGGGGATAGCCCTGTAAATGGCCTTAAATGGTTTAAAATATGGCGCATGGCGTAGCCTGTCCATACCTGTGGTAGTATTAAATAAATACATACATTTGTAAGGTTGGGTTAAAGTATTATTCTGTTTCTATGCGTTTTTCATCCCGGTTACGATCGGGACAAATGGAAAAAATGGTTAACCCAACAGGGGTCCCGGGTACGACCAGGATCTTCAACCGGGTAAGTGCTTCAACACTTTCCCGGTTTTTTATGGATTAACATTTATAGGTTCCCTACTCCAGGACTGGTAAATTTCTCTTCATTTTTTTTAGTTTATGGTTTATGATTAGTTGATTAAAGCGATACCACAATTTTATTTCTGGTATTGGTTTGCTTTTCTATTTTAAATTTCACGTTCAGATACCGCAGCATATCCAGGAACGCAGCAGCATTCACTTTCCTGCTCACCTCTCCTGTAAATGATATTTCCGGAATATTGCCCTCATAGACCACGTCTACGTTATACCATCGGGAAGCCTGCCTCATGACAGTTTTTAAGTCGCTCTCGTTAAAACGGAAGAAACCGTTCTTCCAGCTCATCACTTCTTCTGTATCCACTTTAGCCACGGTCAATTTATCTTTTAGCAGGGCTTGTTCCCCCGGTTTAAGGAACACATGCGCTGTTGGATCTGCTTTTTTGGAGACCTTCACGCGGCCTTCCAGCAGGGTTGTTCTTCCGACAGGTTCATCTGCATAGGCATTCACATTAAAGTGAGTGCCCTGTACTTCAATCTGCTGTGTGGGTGTCATCACGATGAAAGGAACACGTTGTGTATTTTCTTTTCCTTCTTTAAGCTGTTTGGCAACTTCAAAATAGGCCTCTCCTTTTAATTCAACTTTTCGCTCATGGAGGTGGTCAAAAGTCAATGGAAACCTCAGTGAAGATCCTGCATTTAGCCATACTTTGGTCCCATCCGGCAAAACTACCTGGTATTCGCCTCCATCAGGAGTGCTGATGGTATTGTAAACATCAGGTTTACTTACACTTGAAAGGTGATAAATCAACTGGCCATCTTTTGATTTAGAGATCTCCACCCCCGACTGACTGGCAAGGGTTCCGCTCTTCGCATCTGATAAAGAAATCTGACTGCCATCATCTAAGGTCAGGATCGCATTGTTCCCTCCCGGGGCAATTGTCTTTGCAATCGCATGCTGTTCTGCAACATTATTTTCCGGAGATCCGGACACATAAAAGAATATAGCTGCAGAAAGACTCAGCAACAGTACTGCAGCCGCAGCGATCCTGGGCCACAAAGGAATGCTGCGGGCTGGTGCTCCCGGAAGTTTTAACCGCTCCCGGACCTCGTCAATATCCTGACTAAGCTCTTCCATGCTGAAACCATGATTTAAACCGGCTGTTCTGCTCAGATGCCAGCTTTCCAGTAAAGCACGCTCTTCTTCCGTACAATTACCGGCAAGATACCTGTCCAATAAATCTTTTGCATTTAGTTTTTCCATAGTACAGAAGAGGCTGCTTTGCCTTTATAAAAACAACAGACAGGCAGGTCGGGCGGAGGGGGTAAATAAAAATGATTTTTTTTATTTAAGATCAGTAATGGGAAATTAAGAACAGGAATACGATCAGTCCGAGTTTAATTCTCAGTATTTTTAAGGCATGCTGTACATGTTTCCTCACCGTCTGTTCGGAAAGGTCCAGCTGCGCTGCAATTTCCTTATGACTCAATTGCGATTTCCTGCTCAGCTCAAAAACTTCACGCATTTTAGGAGGTAAAGCTGAAACTTCTTTTTCGATCAGAGCGGCCAGTTGTTTTTCCCTGACCAGATGATCCGTTACACAGGTTCCCTCATCGATAAACTGCTGCAGCGAACTCAGGTAGGCAGATTCCACTTTTTGGTGGGAGATCACATTAAAAATGCGGTTGCGCACCGCAGTATAGAGATAGGCAGAAAGGTTTTCCGGGAAAGACAAGGTTTCACGTTTGGTCCACAGGCTGGCAAAAAGCTCATGAACAATGTCCTTTGCCTCTTCGCGATCCTGCATCCATTTATACGCATGAATGTGCAACAACCAGGTATACCTGTTATAAATTTCTGTATAAGCTTTTCTATCCCCGGACTTTAACAATCCGGCCAGTTCATTGTCCGATATTGTCTGATAATTAAGCATTTTGTCATCCCCCCGGGCGAATATAGTAATTATGACCTTATTCAAAAGAAGAACTCCCATACCCGAAAGCGGATATGGGAGTTTATAAATTGCCTGAACAGACCTGAGCCTACTTCATTAACTCTTCCAGTTTTTTATGCAATTCTTCTCCACGTAAATTTGCAGCAACAATTTTACCTGCCGGATCAATCAGGTAATTTTGTGGAATTCCTTTTACCCCATACATCTTTGAAGCCGCATTGTTCCATCCCTGCAAGTCACTTAGTTGTGTCCAGGTCAGGCCATCTGCTTTAATCGCATTTAACCAGTTGTCTTTCTTTCCAGGCTGATCCAGTGAAACCCCAAGGACGGTAAAGTTCTTCTCTTTATACTTGTTATAAGCCGCCACTACATTTGGGTTTTCCGCGCGGCATGGCCCACACCAGGAAGCCCAGAAATCCAGCAATACATACTTACCTCTGAACTCAGAAAGTTTAACCGGTTTATCATTCACATCATTCTGTGTGAAATCAGGAGCTGTTGCACCAATAGCCGTCGCTTTCGCAATCTCAATCTGTTTGGCGAAATCCAAACCAGCCTTACTTTCCTGCAGGCGTTTACTCAATGCATGGAATTTAGGTTCTACCTTAGCCACATCTATATCATACTCGGATGATTCCCTTAAGGCCAGCAGGCTAAAATAAGAATCAGGATGTGCTGCAATAAAGACTTCCTGAATTTTCAGTTTTTCATCGGCCGCAGGTTTATGTCTGCTTTGCAAGCTCTTTACAAACTCTTCTTTTTGCTTTTCTTCGTTACTTGCTGCTGCCCATTCGGCATTCAGCCCACTGATAATTTTCTCCGGCCCTGCAACAGCTTTTAAATACACTGCATGTTCTGCATTGATCGGAGATCCCGTAATCAAAGCATTTTTTACAGAATCTTTAGCCTTCACATTGATCTCTCCCTTATCAAGATAAAAGGATAAGACATCCGGATTCTTCGAAGGTACCGCTGCTCCCTGCTGGTCAAAAGTAATTTTAGCAGCCGTTGGTCCGGATACTTCTCCTTTAAAATTAAAAGCTCCGTTTTTCAGAATTGCCGAATCTTTTACCATCGAGCCATCCTTGCGGTAACTCAGGTAAGCCTTTGATTTGGCTCCGCTTTTGGCTATAGCTCCTTTTAAACTGAAAGCTGCATTTTGCGCATTCGCCAATACCGGAACAGCACATATTAGCGTAAAAACTAATTTTCTCATTGTTTGAATTGATTTGGTTGAATTTATTGATTATTATAATGATTAAAGCGATGCTTTGTAAGCATCAAATTTTGCTCTGTAAGTGTTTCCCATAGCCTGTATGTCCCAACCCTGGGAATGAAGATACCTGACAAACGCTTCATATTTTTTAGCCCTTGCCGGACTGTTATCGAGGTATTTCTTCTTAATGTTTTCTTTTGATTCCAATGCCAGTAACCTCATCCAGGAAGAGAAGTCGTTTTCAAAAGAAGTTGCTCCTGAAGACTCAATGAATCCTCCACTGGCTGCCAGCAGCGCATACGCCGCATCTCTCTTTTCTGCGTCCTTATCTTTATCGAACTCTTTCTTGATTTTATCAGCTGCAGCACCATTGTCATACGCTTTTCCGGCATCTGCAAATTCCTTTACCGGCTCTGGGATGCGCAAAGTGACCATGGAAGAAAGTTCAGCCCATATAAAAGTACTCAGGACCGAATCCTGATAATAATGGTTTTCAGGATTCAGTACAGGTAAAGCATCCTTCATTTTATTAGGCCAGCATACCACCAGCCTGCTCCTCCCTATTCTTTTGATGTCTTTTGCAAAGTATCCTTTTCCATAACTTTTCACAAAAAACAATTCTAAGGGAAAGTATGATTTTGAGAATTTCGGAGCAACGCCAGACATCAAAGTCTTCGTATAAAGAATGGCACTCTGTCTGTCCTCATCCGCAATTTTCTCCACGCCAAAACGATTGGTCGGGTCGCTATCCAAAATCGCATTGGTCACTTCCTTCCAATCCTTAAAATCCATTCTCATCCAGACATTATGGTTTTGATATAATTCCTTAACAGCAGGGTCTGCATCCGCAGGAGGCGAAAATGTCTCTTCAAATTTCAGGTCTTCTCTATTCGTTAAGGTCTCTCCTTTCTTACAGGACCATAACAAAACAGCCAGACTAAAGGCCAAAACGTATATTTTTTTTAAGTTCATCTCTTTTAAATTTAAGTCAGCTTATCTTTTATTTATTGGCATTTCCGGACTGTTGATCTGCTCCGATAAAGGGATTTGCAGGATGTAGCGGGGATCTTTCTCCTTTAAAGTATATACCTGCCCGTTCTTATATACATGCGTTAAAGCAGGTTTCCCTAATCTCCGCAAGTCAAACCACCTCAATCCGCCCTCAAAAGCAGTTTCCACCCGACGTTCTTCGTAAATGCGCTTCAGAAGGTCTTCCTGGCTTGCAAAATCGGCCAATGTCAATGGAACAAAAGCCCCCTTCTTAATGCGGTTCAGCAGGAGGTTATTCAAATCGGCAATGGCCAGTTCTTTACGCCCTAACCTTGCATAAGCCTCTGCCCGGGTCACATATGCTTCGCTCACTTTTAATCCGATATGATAACTACCGTTTTCCTGTTTGGCAAACATGTTATAAATGGTAGGTCCTGTCTGCACACCATCGGCAGTATTCAGGTCGGCAAATGAATCAAAAATGTATCTCCGATAGTCCGCTACCCCGTTACGCCTGCATAAATCCAATAGCTCAACAGCGGGTTTACAGGCATTCATGCCATGATAAAAAATATTATTATTGGCTCTCCCTGCCATGAAGAATAAGACTTCATTTTTATAATCAGAATCAATCATTCCGTAATTGCTGGTAAAGGCATAACTTTCCTGGTTCTCTTCATCAATATGGGCCTGAGTTTCATTCATATTAAACAGACCTTTGGTATTCATCACTATCGTTGATGCAGCAATGGCACCTTCATTATCCCCCGTAAAAAGCTTTACCCTGGCATTAAATAACTGCAGGGAGTTGTAATTGAAGCGGTACTTACCTTTCTCCGGTTTCCCCATTAACAAAAGCCCAGCCTGATCAATATCCTTCCTGATTTGCCCCCATACTTTTTCAATCGGCTCCCTCACATTGTTCTGGGTATGCTGATGAACATCCAATGCAGACAACGGCATCGGAACCCCTTGACCAGCAAGCGTTTCCGGAGCGTAAACATCAGCATAGAGGTTTACCAGATAAAAATAGCTGAAGGCCCTTAGTGCATAAGCTTCGCCCATGACCGTTTCAAAAAGGACTTTATCAGCGGAAGAAGGACTTCGTTTGGAAAACTCATCCAATACCGTATTGGCATAATAAACGGATCGGTACAATTGCCCCCAGTAAGGGTCATCTGCAACCCCATCCATCTGATGGCTGGCTGCCCAGACGTACCAGGGTTCATTAGCACGTTCCAGGCCGTTAATGGTTTGCAGGTTCACAAAAGCATTGTCCGTCATGAGTTCTGTTTTAAAGTAGAAATCCAGTTTTGGATAACCACCCAGTAATACAGATTCGTAGTCGGCAATGGTTACAGGCATCATGCTGTTTACCGGTTTGATGTCCAGCATTTTTTTACAGCCCGAAGACAACAGCACCAGCATCGCTATAAAATTCAAATAAAATATCTTTTTCATAATTGTGGTCTTTAGAATTGTACAGACAAGGAAACGGAATAAGAACGGGGTAATGGCAGGAAGGTATTTCCAAAGGAAACATTTGCATTCCTGGTGTCATTGTAACTCATCATGGAGCCTGTAGACTCAGGATCCTGTCCTTTTAATGCTTTATTTTTCCATACATGGAGGTTGTTTCCCTGTAACATAAAACGGATGTTCTGAATTCCCTTTGCCCGAAGCGCCGGGGTAAAAAGATCATAACTGAGGGACAGGTTTTGTAAACGGACAAAATCGCCTTTTACCGTTCTCAGGTCACTATTGTCATACATCTTTCCATTGTATGGACTTGTTCCCGTTACCGCGAGGTCCCATGGATCAGATTCCAGCTTTGGAACGTTGGTATGCAATTCATCTCCCGCTTGTCTCCAGCGCCCGGCCCATTCTTTAGACATGTTTTGTGTGGCATCAGGAAAACCGAATGCAAATCCCTGGGAAAGGTTACGCAAGCGGATTACATTTCCGAAGTTTCCAATGAACAGCGCAGAAAGCGTAAATTTCTTATAAGAAAAAGTATTGGTCAGACCACCTTGTATCACAGGCATCGTAGTCCCCGAATAAGTCAGTCCATCTATCTTATTCATTCCATACAAGACCTTTTCCCCTTCTTTTGTGGTATAAAAAGAAGCCCTTCCATCCGCATTCAATCCCGCGTACCGGTAAGACCAAAGTCCGTTAATCGGCTTCCCTACCATTGCCGAAGAAGCAAAATTACTACGTTGAGCATCCGTAAGGCTGTTTACCGTTGGCACTGAATAAACTTCCAATACTTTGTTCTCATTGTATCCCATATTCACATTCGTAGACCATCGGAAATCTTTTCCATCGATATTAATGGAATTTAAAGACAGCTCAAAGCCCTGGTTTTTCATAGAGGCCCAGTTGACCTGAATAGAGCTAAAACCAGAAACCTGTGATACCTGCTTTGTTCCTAAAAGGTCTTCCCCTTTCTTGTTATAATACTCAATGGTACCACTCAATCTGCGTTTCCACAACCCAAACTCCAGGGCCAGGTTGGTGGTATAGTTCATCTCCCATTTCAGGTTTGGATTTTTAGGCGCTGAGATCACCAGATAGCCTTCCTTATTGATCACATCCGTTGTACCTATCCTCGCCACCAAATCTGAATAAGCCTGAGAAGCCACATTACCCTGACTACCATAAGAGCCTTTCAAGGTGAGGTAAGTCAGCCAGTCTTTGTCCTTCAGAAAGTTCTCTTCTTTCATCTGGTAGTTTAATCCCAGTGCCCAAAGTGGTTGAAAGAGCTTGTTGGTCTTTATCCCAAACCGGTTTGATCCATCAGAACGGGCATTCAGACTCATCGTATACCGATTCTTGTAGGTATATCCTGCTACTCCAAAATAGGATACTGCTGCTGTTTCATTCAAACTCTCTGTCCAGTACGGAATTCCCATGGTTTCCATGAACTCAAACTGAGGAACCTGCTGATGCCCCCGGTTGTGCACATATCCATAGATATCGGTAGTCACCTCTTTATACTTAGATGTTCTGATCTCCTGGCCAGCCATCACATCAAACCGGTGATCGGTACCAATTACAGGCATATAGGAAAGCTGGTTCCTGAAAGTTAAAGAGTTGTTATTGTTGGACCTGTCCTGTCTGTAGCCTCCGTCAACCCATACCGGAACAGAGATATAATCCACAGTCTTGGTCATGTCTCTTTTCCTTGCACGAACAAAATAACTCTCCTCCGTCGCGATGTCCTCATCTACAGTATTTTGCTTTGAAAAAGAGAACAAACTGGTAAAGATCAGATCAGGTACCAATCTCCATTCCAGATCTACTGTTCCACGCATTCCGAAGTTCCTGGAGGTTCGCCAGCCCTGCTCTCTGTTTTCAAGGAAATTATACTTCAGGCTATTGTAATACATGTGGTTGTATCCACCATTTTCATCAAAGGCATTTTGGGCAGGTGTGGTGTATATCGCCCATTCATAGGGGTTCTCGCGGGAATCTGTGGCGAAGAAACTATTGTTTTCTCTGGCATTGACATCCAGCATTCCCCCGATACGGATATTATCCCTCAGTTTTGTGTACACCTTAACTGATCCGGTATAGGTTTTTTGTCCGACTTTTTTAGCGGTTGCCTGATCATCCATCATGCTTCCCGATAAGTAAAAAGTGGTCTGTTCGGTACCGCCGGAAAAATTCAGACTATGCTTATGGGTAAGTGAATTTCTGAATAAGTGTTTAAACCAGTCTGTATTTACAGTTTCCAGTTGTTTCACTTTATCCTGAAATTGAGACCAGCTCATCTTCCTGTCGTGAACATCTATAAAATAGCGTTCGAAGTCTGAAACCGTTCCATATTGTCCGGGTTTATTGGTACTGGTATTCAGGATACCTCTGGAAATCATTTCCAGATTCACATCGGTCCGTTCTTTTGAATTCATCATGTAAGCATCGTCAATCTGCGGGCGCATCCCCATGGAAAGGTGACTGGAATAGCTGATTCTGGTTTTGCCCGAAACTCCTTTTTTGGAAGTGATTACAATTACCCCATTTGCGGCCTTGGTCCCATATATCGCGGTTGCGGCTGCATCTTTTAACACATTAATAGATTCAATATCGTCCACATTGATGCCACCTATTCCTGAAGCAATGAGGTTCCTGTTGTTCATGATATCATCTACGGAAACGTTCATCGGATCATCCAGGATAATCCCATCTACCACCCAAAGCGGCTGCACATTCCCGCTGATGGTGGATGTTCCGCGAATCCTGATCTGGGGGATTGCTCCGGGTGCTCCTGATGTGCTCACGATGGTTAGTCCCGGGACCTGTCCTTGTAACAGTTTATCAATATTAGGCTGGTTAATGGTTTTCAGCACATTCATATCCACAGTGGTGATGGAAGAAGTCAGTCTGCGCCGTTCAATTTTCTGATAACCACTCACCACGACTTCCGAAAGGTCAGACAGGTCTGCCTCAAGTTTAATCAGCATGCTGTTTCTACCTTTAACAGGTTCTTCCTTGCTGATATAACCCACACAGGAAAAGATCAGCACTGCCTCTCCGTTTGGTACGGTGATGGCAAATCCACCTGACTGATCTGTGGCAACCCCCAGCTTGCTGTCTTTAAGACGAACGCTGATTCCGGGCAGAGGAATTCCGTTTTCATCGGTAACTTTTCCTTTAACCTCTATGGATAGTGGTTTTCGAACCTGGGGCCTCCTTTGTATGACCACGGTATTTTGCTGGATGACATAAGTAAGGGGCTGATCTTCAAAGCAGACCTCCAATGCTTCGGTTAAGGAAACATTTTTCAGGGTCACATTCACTCTTTTTGCGCCTTCCAGCGTCTGTGCAGTATATACAAAGTTATAGCCACTTTGTATCCGTAATTCTTTAAGAATTTTATCCAGAGAAGCATTTTGCTCAGAGATGGTTATGTTCTGTGCAACACTTTTTGCGGAGATCTGGAAGAAAATGGTCGTCATTAGAAGAATGGTTAACTTCATGATTCGCAGTATTTTATTTTGGGCATAAGCGGGCCGCTTAGACCTCAGGAGATCGTAAATATTCATTACATTTGGGTGGTTTGGTTTGTTGATTGATTGTCTTCTGCAAAATTTCGGGTAAACCAGGCCAGTGTCAGACCACGATGGCAGTCGGGTCTGGCATGTTTATTTGAACCATTAAGCTTACCTTGGGTATAAGTAGATTTATGGCATAACTGTTATTCTCCTTCCTTCGATTTTAAAGTGCACTGTTTTCGTTAATTCAAGAATATTCAATACTTCAGATACCTCTTTAAATCGTGATACCGTCCCTATAAAAGTATTATCTGTTGGTTTTCCCTGGTAGACGATCTCCAGATCATACCACCTCGAAATCTTTCTCATAATGCTGCGGATGTCTTCATTGGCAAACATGAAATACCCTTTTTTCCAGGCGATCATTTCTTCCATATCTACCGGGATGACATGAAAATGGTCATTGACAAAAATGGATTGCTCTCCGGGTTTTAGCGTTAACTCATTATTGAGCCGGATACTTCCTTCCAGTAAAGTAGTTTTTGTACTTTCCTCATCCGCATAGGAATTGACATTAAAATGCGTTCCCAAAACCTCTATCACCTGAGCGCGGCCTCCCTGATCTGACTTCGCTGCAGTCAACACCTTAAATGGCTGATGTTTATTTTTTGTGACTTCAAAGTAGGCTTCACCGCTCAGCTCTACGATACGGTTTTTCAGGCCCGTAAATGTCAGGGGAAACTTGAGGGAAGAAGCGGCGTTGAGCCATACTTTGGTGCCATCAGGCAAATTGATCTGATACTGCCCGCCTCTTGGCGTGGCAATCTTGTTATGTCCTTCAGAAGCTTTATTTGAAGCACTGACATCATAGGTCAGCTGCCCTTCTGCAGTTTTGATGATGTTAATCCCTGATTGTTTTGCCAATTCCCCGTTCTCTGCATCACTAAGGGAGATTTCTGAACCATCGGCTAAGGTAAGAACAGCCTTATTTCCACCCGGAGGAATACTAACGGCATACCGGGGAGCACTCCTTCCAATCCCCTGCCCGGTAACAGGAGCATAAAAATAGAAAGCAATGCTAAGACTGATGAACACCATCGCCGCTGCCGCCCAATACAACGCAGCATAAGATTTTATCCTTCTGACTGGTACAGGCCGATCAACAGACACGATCCTCTTCAAAACAACCTCCCATTGCGCTTCCCGGATAAGTTCTTCCCCATCAGCCTCCTGCTCCATCATTTCCAGGATTCCTTCCCTTACCGCATCTCCCTCATCCCCAGTCAACTCCAAAAGCGAGTCTGTTTCTTCAGTTTTGAGTTCCCCTTTTTCAAATTGTTCCAATAAATATTTTATACGGTCCTTCATAGATTCTGATACTAAGAAGCAGCAAATGGAAATAAGGACTATCGGGAAATAAAAAAAATATTTTTATTTCAGCAAGGTGAGGTATGCCAGCAGGCTCAGCGTGATTCCATGATGGTGCAAATGTTCCCGGATGGACTTTAGAGAGATCACCAACGCATTTTTTACAGTATTTGGAGAAATATGAAGTGAGGCAGCAATCTCAGGAATGTTTAAGCCCTGGCCCCTGCTCATCAGGTAAATCTTTTTTCTTTGTGCCGGCAAGCGGTCAACCGCATCTGTAATCAGGTGATTGATTTCATTGAGGTGGATCGTATCAATCGTCGTATTGCTTTCATGTGGCTGTTCCTGTTTCAGGTCATCGATGGCTTTAGTTTGCTTCAGCACCTTTCTAAGATGGCTGAGGCATTCGTTTGAAGCATATTTATACAACCATGCTTTTACATTCTCGACTTCATCAAGCTTATCCCTGTTCAGCCAGACCCTCAAAAAAGTATCCTGAATAATTTCTTCTGCAGCAGCTTCGGATTTTGTGAAGCGCAATGCGAAAGTCTGTAATACAGGAAGGTAATGATAGAACAAGACGCTGAATGCCTGCTCATCCCCTTCCGAAATTTGCTTCAATAGCAGCCGTTCATTAAAAATTGGTTTTAATGTCATACCCTTATTTTCCCCCTACATATCCTGAAAGACCTTTTTAAAGACCTGAATACGTACCGTAATGTTAAATAATTATTTTGAAAGCAGCGACATTGTAAAAAACAACCTCTTGTTTTTACTGGTTTCCATTCATTATCCTCAGCTTCTTTCAAATAAAAATTCGGCAAAACATATTAAACTTTTATAGAAAATAACTCTACTTTAGCGTCATAAAAAAATAAATAAATGAAAATTCAAAATTACACGCTCCTCCTTCTCCTGTTTCTTTTTAGTTGTAAGAAAGATTCACCTGTTGTTCCAACTCCCGAAGTCATTCCGGGCAAAAGCAGTGAAAAGAAAATTACCGCTTTTAAATTCTCCACAATAACGCCCGAAGCGATTGGTATCATAGATGAAACCGCAAAAAAAATTGCGATCAATGTCCCTTATGGTACGACGATCACTGCAATGAAACCAGTAATTTCAGTTTCGGACAAGGCAACAGTTAACAATGCGGAAGCTGCAGATTTTTCAAAAATTGTGGTTTATAAGGTAACAGCAGAGGATGGCACCACACAGGAATACGAGGTAACAACAACCAGCAGTAATCCCAAATTCAGCATTGAGACCTACACGGGACCAGTAGAATTGGAAGCCGGAAATGGTTATTTTCTATTAAAAGGAAAAGGTTTTGGAACTGATGCTTCAAAAATTGAGGTAATCCTCACCAATCGTACAACTTTGGTGAAAACGACCATGCCCAGCCTTCTTCTGCTCAATGATACTTCTATAGGACTAACCATCCCTGAAACTTTGGCTTTTGGCACTTATTCGGTTCAATTGGTGATCAATGGAGAAGCGGTGCCTGTTCCTGTCACATTAACTATTGTTCAGGCGGCGCCAATACTGGAGTCACTGAGTAGTGCTTCATTAGCACAAAGTGAAACACTGACCATCAATGGTCGTTTTTTTGCAACCGGAAATACATTATCCATCATATTCAAATCAAAGACTACAGGAACTATTTATACGATAAATAATCCCGGTACAGATATAGTCGCCACCAGCACTAAATTAGCAGTTAAGCTGACCAATATCCCTGGCGGAACCTATACGGTTCAGGTAAAATCAAATGAAAAAGTTTCTGCAACCAAAGATGTCGAGGTCATCGCCCCTGTTGCATCGACGCTTAAAATCCTTCGTATCCGACAATCCACTCATACCAACGGGTATGGTTTTTATCCGGGAGAGGGGATGCGGATAATTGCCAATTTTATTTTTTACACTGAAAAACCTTCGATTATATTCTCGCCTTTAACCGGTATAACACAATACCTCATAAAAGGTTCAATTTCTTCCGGAAGTATGGATGAGACGACGATTGATCTTGAAATAAGAGCATCTATTCCAAAAGGCAAGTATAAAATATACATAGAGTCAAATGGGCGGACAAGTGATCTATATGATCAGATCATTGAAATCTTATAAAGCGTAACGCTAAAAAGGTGGTCCATCCAGACCACCTTTATCAATTACAATTAAACTAAACTTGAGTGCGTTTATCTTTCAAAGTGGATGCTGCTAAAATTGAAGCCTCCGGTATTTATATAAAATTTCAGCTTTTGAATTCCTTTCCTCAACCTGATTCCTTTAAGAAACTGGGGTTTGAAAATGGACAGTCCACCTGTTTGTGAAATGACTTTATTTGCAGCCACTGTTTTTCCGTCGATCAATATCGAAATGTTCCCCTTGTTATCCTTTGCGGCTACATTCAGGGTTAAGTTGTAAATACCAGCGTTCTGTACATTGATGGTGTATTGCAACCATTCTCCAGCTTCGGTATCACTTACAAAATACCCGGTTTCAGGAGCAGTATGCTGCCGGATATCTACTCCGTCATTCCGGTAGGTCCTTCCCCGGTTTCCAATTGTTGTCTTTTGCGTGGAAACATGGTAATCTGCGGTATCCTGATCAAAATACGCTTTGCCGTTGATCCCTAAGTCATAGTCTGCTGCGGCCAGGCTGATTCCAGGTTTAATCACATTCGCTTTAAACGGTTTCGTTTCGGAAGAGAAAGGCTGGCGAAACATGG
The DNA here is from genome assembly GCF_900129215.1 of Pedobacter caeni. Taxonomy (GTDB): domain Bacteria; phylum Bacteroidota; class Bacteroidia; order Sphingobacteriales; family Sphingobacteriaceae; genus Pedobacter; species Pedobacter caeni. The sequence goes on from NZ_FQUQ01000004.1 coordinate 641,714, forward strand.
CGTCTACCACATCTGAATGGAAGATATTACGTTCTATTTTCAAATCTTCCGCCAATTGCATCAATCCTTTTTCCGCAACCAGGGCTGAAGGTCTTGGTCCCGCCCCGTTCCAATATTTCAATACCTCATCGTATTCCGGATTGCTTTTCACCTGCAAAGGATTGTTGTGTCCCAATTTCTTCAGAGGCCACCAGGCCCAACCTATATTGTTCTTTTCGAAAAGGCGAATGGCTTCTGTAAACCATACATTGGAGTTTTCTCCTGTCTCTCCCAGCCATACCGGAACATTTCGTTCCGCGCTGGCCTTCAACATTCCGGAAGCAGAAGCCTGGTCATTAAATGCCCAGTATTTGTGGAAGCTGAGTACCATATTTTTATCCCAAAGTGGAAATATCCCATTGTAATTGTTTCCCCAGCCATTGCCCTCAATGATAATGATGTGTTGTTGATCTACCTCGCGGATGGCTTTCGTGATTTCCACCATTAACTTTCTCAGACCTATGTTTTTCTGTTCTTTAATGCCGTTTTTATCATTTTCCCGGTCTTCAAATCCCCAATTCGGTTCATTGATGATATCATAGGCGCCAATCCAAGGTTCATTTACATACCTTTCTGCCAGCTTCCGCCATAAAGCCACTGTTTTCTGCTGGTTTGCTTCACTATCCCATAATGAGGGTAAAGCAGGATTCCGGTCAGAAATGTTAAAGTCGTTCCCTTGACCTCCCGGTGCGGCATGTAAATCCAGAATGAGGTATAATTTATATTCCTTACACCAGGCCAGTAAACTATCTGTCATGGCAAATCCCTGTTCAATCCAGGTATTTTGAACAGGTACCGGTTCCTGTTCCACCGGTAAAGTATAAAGGTTAAAATGCATCGGAAGTCTGACAGAGTTGAATCCCCATTCTTTCATCGCCTTGATATCAGCTTTACGGGTATGATTCGACAACCATGCTTTATAAAAAAGGCGGGTCTTATCTTCTCCGATCAAATCCTTCACCTTCTCCCGGATTTTAAATTGTTGTCCTCCTCCGTTCAGTCCTAACATATACCCTTCCTGAACCATCCATCCTCCAAAGCCCATTCCTCTTAACAGTACATTCTCTCCTTTTTCATTCCGAATTTCTTTGCCTTGCACCTTTAGGTAACCTTGAGCAAGCGTTCTTTGCACAGTCAGGCAAAAAAGGGCCACACTCATCATGGCCAGGAAGATCAGTTGTTGTACCTTTTGCAAGGTACCAGGTGCGGCATCTATAGTTATTGCGCTCATAAATAATCTGTTAATCGATAATAATCGTTGAAATGGAATGAGGTAAACTGGTGGTTTCTGAGGATTTTCCGTACATCCACAAATGATAAGGAAGCGTTTTTTCAGATTTATTCATCACGATGATCACTATTTTTCCATCCGGATTTATAAACGCGGTACTGATCAACAGGTCCCGGTTTGAGGAAGCAGCAATGCGTCTGGCACCTGGCTGTACGAACTTCGAGAAATGTCCCAGATAATAATAGGAATTGGTGTAGATGAGCTTGCCGCTCTTCAGATCAGCATGAATGGGGGCAAAACAAAAATTACCGACATGATTGGGGCCTCCGTTTTCATCCAGCAACATGTTCCAGTCGGTCCAGGCAGAAACACCACTATTAAAATCATTGATCATGGAATAGCCATAGCGTTCACCCAAAGACCAGTTTTTAACACTGTCCAGGTTAAACTTTTCCACACAACCTTCTGTAAAAATGAGTTGTTTATCAGGAAAGGTTTCTTTCACCAATTTCACATTTTCGAACAACATTCCACTACCGGTCCAGGTTTCATACCAATGAAAACCTATTCCCCAGATGTATTTGGCAGCTTCAGGATCAGACAATAAAATGTTCGCTCTTTGAAAAATCTGATCCCTGTTATGGTCCCAGGCAATCAGTTTCTTTTCAGCCATTCCATTTTTCTTTAATGTTGGTCCCAGGTATTCTTTAATAAAATCACGTTCTTCCGCTGCGGTATAAATACAAGACTCCCACTTTTGCGTAGCCATTGGTTCATTTTGAACAGTAAGCCCCCAGACCGGGATTCCTTTAGCTTCATAGGCATTAATGAATTTCACAAAGTAATCAGCCCAGTTCTGACGGAATTCGGGTTTTAGCTTTCCTCCTTTCAGCATGCTGTTATTTGTTTTCATCCAGTCGGGAGGACTCCATGGACTCACATACAGGGGCAACTTACCTCCCGCAGCAAGTATGGCTTTTTTGATCAGTGGAATTCGGTATTGCTCATCATGGGCAACTGTAAAGGTCTTCAACTCCGGATCCTGGTCTTTTACATAGGTGTAACTTCCGCTGGAAAAATCACTGCTGTGAATGCTGGTCCGGGCAAGGGTATATCCAATCCCCTTATCTTTACTGTAATAAGCATCCAGAAATTCCTGCTGACTGGCCGCAGGCAATTTAGCAAAGTTTTCAGCCACTGCATCTGTAATGGATCCGCCAATGCCAATAACAGACTGAAAGGTTTTAGAAGGATCGATAAAAATACAGACTTCTGTCTCCAGTGGTTGAGGCATACTTCGCGAAGATAATGTCCCTGTTTTACTGATGCGCAGATCCGTTCCCAAGGCAGTAGTGTATTGAGTAATTGTTTTAACAACCGGTCTTCCTTGCTGACCATGCGCGCATAAAACTGGTAAAAGGAATAAAAAAGGAAGCAATCTCTTCGTCATCATAAATTGGTATTGGGTTCTTAAGATAGGTTTAGCAGTCATAAAGAAAGACCGCTAAACCTATATGTTCTAGTTATATCCAGGGTTTTGAGTCAGGTGAGCAGTAATGACATCATTGTAAGGAATAGGAAGCAATTCATGTTTTCCTTTCACAAAGCCAAGAGGTCCCAGTTCCTGCTGTGCAAGGTCCCACCTTACCAGATCTAACCAACGGAATCCTTCAAATGCAAGTTCCAGTTGCCGCTCCAATACAATTGCTTTAAATAATGGATCTCCGGCCAGGCCAGACAATTGCGTCATGTTCCGTTTTGACCTCAGCAAATTGAGATAATCCAATCCTTTAGGCTCTGCTCCAGCCCGGAAACTGGCTTCAGCAGCCATCAGAACGACATCTGCATAGCGGATAAATCGCCAGTTGGTTCCATAATTCACTTCAATAACCGCATTTGGTGTACTCGCAGACTGACTGATATAGGATCCGTATTTGCGCTGAAAACAACCATCAAAGTCATACACACCTGTGGCCGGGAATTCTCCTCCACCGGCAATGAGCTCTTCCCTTGACATAATGATTTGTTTTCTTCTCACTACATCACCAGCATTGACATAGGCATCATATAATTTTCTTTTAGCGAGGTTCATGCCCCAGCCTCCAACCAGTGAATCTGCGGGTGCCTTTTTATATCCTGCATCAGATCTCGGGCCCCAAAGCTGCACGTGAATATTGCTTTCAGGAGTTTCTCCCCATGGGAAATTTCCATAATCATAAGCAGCCGTACTGGTATAAGAGATTTCAAACAAGGACTCTTTACCAAACTCCCCCGCTTTGGAAAATGCATCTCCAACAGACTCCGCCAGTTGATACTGTCCCGAATTGATCACCAGATCAAACTGTTCTGCCGCTTCAGTCCATTTCTTCTGATACAGATAAACCTTTCCCAATAGCGCCTGAGCTGTACCTTTAGAAGCGCGGAAACGATCCGCTTTAGCATAAGCACTCTTTAATGGCAATCCGGCAATAGCTTCTTTCAGGTCAGCCTCAATTCTTGCATATACCTCGGCCTTAGGTTTCCGCCCTACAGAAGAATACTGGCTTGGATCAATTTCATCTGTGACCAATGGAACATCCCCCCACATACTTACCAGGTCAAAATAATTGTAAGCCCTTAAAAACTTAGCTTCTGCAATTACCCGTTTACGTATGTCTGTTTCAGGACTTACTTTATTGATGATCTTATTGGCCCTATACACTGCAATGTATAGTTTCTGCCATACGATAGAAACCTTATCATTCTGAGAAGTGGCTGAGAATTTATCCAGCTCCTGATAACCTGGCTGATCACCACCATTTGCCCCTCCTGCATTACTTTCGTCTGAGGGCATGATTTTCAGCATCAACATGCTGTTCCACCCTCCTTTATAATAATCAGATTGCATAATGTCATAGACCCCTACAATTGCAAGGTTAGCATCTGCATCTGTTTTGTAAAACTCCTTCTCATCCAGACGTCCAGGAACTTCCTGATCAAGAAACTTTTTACATCCGGAGGCCAGAAAAAGGGTAACCATACCCAATATCACGGTTTTTGTATTAAATATTTTCATGGGAATATATTTGTTTTAATGGATATGAAGCGATCATTAGCTTTTTCATTTTTAGTGGTATAGGTATGCCAATGATGGTTTCATGAGAATTAAAATTAAAAGGTAAATGAAAGTCCAAACAATGCTTTTCTTGGTGTTGGGTAAACTCCTCTGTCTATACCGATACTATTACCCCCGGCATTTCCTCCTTCAGGATCAAGGCCTTTATACTTGGTAAAAGTGAAAAAATCATCCAGGGAGAAATACAGCCGTACATTCTGAACACTGATCTTATTGGTGAAAGAATTTGGAAGGGTATAGCCAAGTTGCAATTGACGGATTTTGGCGAATGAACCATCGAATACCATCATATCACTGTTATATGATTTTGCATCTGCACCTGCAGAAAAGAAAGTATTTGTACTTCCATCACCGTTCCATCTGTCTTTAAAGAAGAAATCAGGTTTATTGGCAGTACGACGGTCATTACGAACAAAGCCCATCAATACATCATTTCCCTGCGAGCCTTGTAGAAAGGCTAAAAAATCAAAACCTTTGTAGCTCATAGTGATTCTTGCACCATAGGTGAAGTCAGGAAAAGCATTTCCTATATTGGTTTGATCAGTCGGACCGATTGAACCATCTTTGTTGACATCTACGAATCTTGGATCGCCCGGTTTTGGCGCATATCCGGTCAGCTTATTGTCTGAGATGTATTTATCGATCTCTGCCTGGTTTTGAAATATACCATCGGTTTTATACCCATAGAAATACCAAAGTGGCAGGTCTTTCTCAAAACGGGTAGCAGACCAGCCCGTACCTACTCCGGCTCCCGTAATGATCGGATAAAGTGGATTGGTTTTAGTCACTTTATTATCAAGTGCACTCAGATTCAATGCAATCTCATATTTGAATGCCCTTTCGTTTCCGTTGTTATAAGCCAGCTCAAATTCCCAGCCTTTATTGACTACATTTCCGCTGTTGACATCATTCAATCCATTTCCTGCAATATAAGGTGCCGCCCCATTGGTGATCAGGTCTTTGGTGGTTTTCTTAAAGTAATCGGCAGTAAAGGTCACTCTGCTGTTGAACAGGCTCAGGTCAAGACCAAAATCAAGCTGCTCGCTGGTTTCCCAGGTGAGGAATGCGTTCAGTAAATTTGTAGGGGAGGCTCCGAGTATAAAATTCCCATCCGCATCGGTATATTTCTGTCCCTGGCCAACAAAACTCTGCCAGGAGCCGATTGGCACATTAGATAAACTACCATTCTGTCCCCAGCTACCCCTTAATTTTGCATAATTCACCACTTTGGATACACCAGATGTAAAGAAATCTTCCTTAGACATTACCCAGCCTGCGGATACGGAAGGGAATGTTCCCCAACGCCTGTCGGCCGGAAAAAGTGAAGATCCATCATATCTCAATGTCGCAGCAAACAGGTATTTATCTTTGTAATCATACATTAAACGTCCATAGTACGATTGTAAGGTACTTGCATCATATCTTCCTGTAAAAGTCGATAGTTTCTCTTTTGCTTCAAGAACATATTCAGGGTAGGCCCATTTATCCTCATTTCTAAAAATACCTGAATAAGAACCTTCAATGTTATTGTACATTCTTTTGATGGCAGAAGTACCTGCCAATGCGCTAAAATTATGGTCCCCTATTTTTTTACTGTAGGTGATGTAATTTTCCCATTGCCAGTTGAAATAGTTGCGCTGGTAATCTGATCCGTTGGCAATTGGTGTTGTTTTCTCGCTGGAATACCAGGAAGTAGGATTCCAGGCATGATTTCTAACGAATGCGGCATCAATACCAAAACGGGTGGTAAACTTAAGTCCGGCAATTGGTTCAACATCAGCAAAGACATTACCTACCAGTTTATTTTGGTTCGTTCTGGAATTGGTCGTTGCAATCATGGCCAGCGGGTTGCCATACTCCCCCTGAACATAAGGGGAAATGCCATAATAGTTCCCGTTTCCATCTCTTACCAGTGGAAAATTACTGGCCAATGCATTCTTCACATGTGTAGGTAGCGCTCCTGTATAGGTAACCGGCGTAAGTGGGTCATAAGCCAGCATACTTCCTACAACAGAGCCGTACTCTGTGTTTTCTGAAATCCCACGGTTCGTGAAATTGGAATAAGAAAGGCGTTCACCGATGTTCAGCCATGATTTCATCTTGTGGTCTGAGTTGATGCGGATGGTCACCCTATCGAACTTGGATTTGTCGCTCCCGATAATCCCTTTTTGCGTAAAATAGTTCATCCCGATCAGGTAGGTTGATTTTTCAGAGCCACCACTAAAATTCAGGGTATGGTGTTGTAAAGGTGCGGTATCAAAAACTTCGTTTACCCAATTGGTGCCGGCTCCTACAGCCTGTGCTTCGGCAAGGCTGGGTCCGCTGAGTTTTGCTTCCGACAAATATTGCTGATACTGCAAGGGATCCATTGGCTGCACATTATTTCTGGCCGACTGTATACCGTATTGAAAAGTATAATTGATCACAGAAGAATTTGCCTTACCTGATTTTGTAGTGATGATTACCACGCCGTTGGCACCTTCTGCTCCATAAATCGCTGCGGAAGCTGCATCTTTCAGAATCTCAATATTGCTGACTTCCGAAGGATCAAGAAATTCAATCCCACCTGCACGCACTCCATCAACAATGTACAAAGGATCAGATTTCCGGTTGGAACCAGCTCCCCTTACGCGAATGCTCATTCCCGCGCCTGGTGCACCGGAGTTCGGGATCACATTTACACCAGCAGTTCTGCCTTGTAATGCCTGATCGATCCTGCCGGAAGAGACCGTTTTCAGGTCTTCGGCTTTAATAGAAGAAATTGCCCCGGTTACGAGACTTTTCTTTTGTGTTCCGTAACCAATCACTACGATTTCACTAAGTGCAGTTTCATCTCCTTCCAATGCTACGTTGGCCGTGCTTCCTGATACGGTAATGATCTGGATTTTCATGCCCAACTGACGAAATTCCAGTTTTGAGCCCGAAGTTGCAACGATGGAATACCTTCCCGCTGCGTCTGTGCTCGTTGCTTTTGAACTGCCTTGTATTGTGACGGTAACTCCCGGCAATGGTTGCCCATTTGCTTTCTCAGTTACCTTGCCCGTTACTGTTACTTCTTGTGCCATGGAGGCAAAGGGGGAAATAAGTAAACAGCACACGAAGAAAATAAGAGTAATACTTCTTTTCATACGATTTAATTTAGGTTAGTTAATATTTGGTTAGCTGGCCAAAGCGTATTGCAATGGCAGAATCAAATCTATATCAGGAGGGAAATATTTGTACAAACAGATAGGCCTACACCGCCACTACACAAGCCATAGAAGTCCCGGAGGGCCTGTATAAGAGCCCCTACATTACTACTACAAACAAACATTAACTAACTGAAAACAAATAACTTAAATCAAATCAACCCGTTACATCAGACCTGGAGATGGTAATTAGAAAATCATAGAGATTGGTTTCCGGCTGCAGGCGCAGTTTCTTCCTCAAACGGTAACGCCCTACCTCTACTGCTTTGATGGTAATGTTCATCAGCTGTGCAATTTCCTTGGTAGAAAGGTTCATTTTGAGGTAAGCACTCAGCTTGAGTTCATTAGGGGTAAGATCAGGATACAGGTCTTTTAACTTATTAAAGAAATCAGCATTTACAGAATTGAAATGCATGGAGAAATTATCCCAGTCCTGATCACTCTTTTCTACATCACGAATCAAACGGATCAGGTGCCGGAAACTTGGAGAGCTATCGTTAATATCATGGTTTTTAATCACAGTGGAGATGACATCTTTGATTTTAGCCAGCACCTTGCCCCTTTGCACCAGATGCATGGTCATGGTCGACAATTCCCTGTTTTTATAATCTACATCAGCTTCCAGTTTTTCGTATTCCAAACGGACAATTTCCTTCTCCGAACGGTCCATTTCCAACTGGTGCAGGTAACTCAGTTTTGCCTGTTCGATGCGGTGTTTCTTTTTCTGCCATTTAAATAAGAGATAGATCAGCAAGCCAGCCAGCAGCAGATAAAAAACATACATCCAGATGCTTTGATACCAGGCTGGTAATACTTCAAAGGAATAGGAAACCGGATCCGATTCATTGCCTACACTATTTCTTGCCTTCACCGTAAACGTATATTTTCCTGCCGGCAGATTGGTATAGTCTTTTTCTGTTTTTTGCCCCCATGGAGACCAGGTATTATCAAAACCGACCAACTGGTAGCTAAACTCGATGTTCTTCCGGTGTTCAAACAAAGTTGAGGAATATTCAAAGTGCAGGGAATTGAAAGCATTGCCTATCCTCAGACTGCCTGAGAGGTCTTGAGAAGCGATGATCGCATCATTCTTCATAAAATAACCTCCAAAGATCACGCTGTCGGTTTTCCCGATGATGCGAATGCTCCCCATCACCAGCTGAGGTCTGGAAGTATTTTGCAGATACTTGGTATAATTGAGGTGATAAGCTCCTTTATTTGCGCCTATAAACACATTTTCAGCATTCATCACATAAATAGATTCAAAACCTCCAACTACTTTCCCATCCAGCTGAGGAAAATAATGGATAGAAAAAGGCTGGTTTTCACGAGGTTGCGTAAAGTCAAGTACACCTACTTTTTTATTGGAGACAAACCAGACATTTCCTTTAGCATCCTCCTTTAGATATTGAATGGGCATTCCCTTTAATGCACTGTTGAGCAAAGGAAAAGGTGTAAATCTGTTTTTTATCGGATCATATTCATATACCCCATTTTCGGTAGCAATCACCACCCTGTTTTTGAGCTTAAAAACATAATTATACATAAACGAAGGAAGCCCTTGTTTGTCAGTATACACGTCTTGTTTAACGATCTTTTTATAGTCAGCAGAAAGCTCGAACCTATATACTCCATGATAAGGATGAGAGGCCCAGATGTGGTTATCGTTATCAAAAGCAATGAACCTCAAAGACTCTGTGATTCCTTCGACCTTATCTCCATTGATAAAATTCCCATTCTGATAACTGATTTTCTGAAGGCCGAGGTAAGAGCCCGCAATAATATCCGCAGATGGGAAAACGTTGGAAACAGGCTGGAACAACCAGGTTCCGGGCACTGAATAAATCTGCCGGGCGATTTCTCCTTCAATCACTGAAAAGCCATCCTCATGCCCCATTAACAGGTGATTGTTCAGTTCGGACAGGCTCCAGACCTGCCCTTTGGTGTTTTTAACTTCTGTAAAGCTTCCTTTGGAGAGACTGAGGTCTTTAAGACCAGGTTCCACAGGTGTCACGTAGAGGCCATTTGAAGTTCCGATATAGAGGCGGTTATTGAATCCGGCTACTGCATAACTGGTGATCTGTTTACTTTTATCAGGAAAAATATTCCTGACGGCGCTATTGATTGCGATGTAGTCAATGCCGTCATCGAGCGCCAGCCATAGATTTTTGCTCTGATCAATGATACAAGCCCTCACATTGTTATTTTGCAAACCATCCCTATACGTATACCTCTGAACCAGTTTGCCTGCCTTATTAATGATCATTACCCCTCCTGAGGTTGTTCCTATCAGGTACTTTTCTCCTTCAATTTTCTTCGCATAATAAATCCGGTCATTATAAAAAACACCATCAAGCATTGTTTTCTTTGCAATGAGTTTTCGGTCATGCATCAGGAACAACCCATTCTTTAAGGTGGAAACCAATAAAGTATCTTTAGCATATTCCATAATTGCGGTTACCGCAGAATTGTTCAGAATCGGATCAGTGCAATAAGGCTTCCATACATTTTCTTCATAGACCATCAGGCCCTGTCCTTTGGAATGTGCAAACAACTGCCCTCTTGCTTCACCGGAAAACTCCCAGGACACCTCCGGTTTAAACACCTTTACGGCTCCATCTTTATAATGGATAATGGCTGTTGTGGTCCTGAAAACCACTTCATCATTCAGAATCGATAAATTCCAGATGTCTGCAAATTTGCGGTACTTCTCCGGAATCAGCGGTACAATGGAATGGTACTTCAACACCCCATGATCATCGGGAAAGAAATAGCCCAGTTCATCCTGTCCACCTACAAAAATCCGGTTTTTAGTATCGATCTCCACTGAACGTACAGAAGTAAAATTAGGAAGCCTGATGAGGTTCCAGAAGGATCCGTTAAAGCTGAGTAAGCCTTCATTGTTTCCAAAGTACAAAATCCCGTTTTTATCCTGCGCAAGATCCCAGTTCTGAATTCCAGCCTTATATTGTTCATTATTATAATTCACAATCTGCGGACTCGCCATCTGATCCTGAGCCATACCAGCCCTGATAAAACAAAGAAACAAAAGTATCAACAGCAGTAAAGGTCTTCTCATAAATGATCGCGCAAAAAAAAATCCGTATAATGACTAATTAGCCAAAATACGGATTTTAAGGTAGATAACATGAATAAATTCAACCCCTGCCTCCTCCCCAGGCCATGCTGGAGTTGAACCGGAATTCCTGAGCAAGAATAACCTTCCTTAACCCAGAATTTCCCCAACAAAATCTTGTCTGCGAAAAGGCATAGGAAGATTTGCCCCCTTCAGGGCAAAGATTCCAGCCTTTGAACAGACCTTATTTTGTCCTACATGAAACTACCATCCCCCCTACGCATAATTCCTCTGCCATTTTTGCCCTTTGCACCAGTCCATTTTTGCAATCTCATGCTCAAACGAACCATAAAATACCTGCTCAGCGCATTTGATTTAGTATCTACTACCGCATTCCCGGTATAATCCTGAGTAATGAAGTTATTCTGATTCAGTATATCGAAAGCCTGGAAAGTAACCTTTCCCCTGCGATCGAACAATTCTTTCTCCACATACATATTGATCACCAATGGGTTACTGGACACATTGGAACTGATCCCTCTTACATAGTTTTTACTGGCACTGTAGCCAAACAAATACGTTTCCCAGAGGTAAACTCTTCCATCCAGATTCAGGGCGAGGGTATTGGTATTTCTGTTCGCATCTGCCAGGAGTGTATTCGATGATTTGGTATGGGTATAAGAGACATGCGGATTAATTTCAAACCACTCCGTTGGGTTGATCCTTGGACCGAAACGTTCCACCATGGTCAATACATTCGTATTATTTTTTAGCCCGTTTGTCATGGAGATCCCGTGGTTATAGTTTACGGATCCACTAAAAGCAAGGTTATATTTTCTGTCGTTGAGTTGTTTATTGACCGAATAGTTTGCATTTAAGTTATAAATGCCATTGGTATTCAGGTACCTGGTTTCATTGATCCTATTGGCTGGCTGATCCGGATCCTGAATCTGAACAACATTCCTGATCACCGCATTATCGGTCATAGAGGCATTCAGATTAAGGGAATAGTTCAGTCTGGAATTTGCGATATAATTGTTGTAATTCGCATTGATGCTATGTGTGAAGCTGGCCAGAAGGTCAGGATTACCAATGATTGGATTCAGCGGGCTGGATACATCTCTTACCGGCTGAAGCTGATCAAAACTAGGTTCTACGGCATTTCCGGAATAGTTCAGTTGTAATTTATGCTGTCTGGACCAGAGGTATTCAAAACGGGCGATTGGAATCAGGTTAAAACTATTTCTGTTGGTCGTTGTTCCCAGGCTTTGCTTGGTTCCGGAAAGTACTGCCGGTACTGCTGTCAACCCCAACGAGAACCTCACTTTAGACATCCTGTCCATTCCATAACGATAATTCAGGGCAAGGCGACCTTGAGTAAAGGAATAATCGTAAATATTGCTCAGGGAATCAATGACTGCAGAATTCCCGTTTGCTCCAATATCTCTGGTAGTGGAGGTATTGTCATAGCCATTATAATTTACCTGCGCATTGAATTCCAACTGTGTATTCAAGGTTAGGGGCTCTACATAAGTCAGACTTCCCCTGTAATTGTCCTGAAGGTTTTTACGTGCGATGATCCTGTTGATCCTGGACTGTGTGCTCTGGGTTTCCTCCACATTTTCATAGTAAGTAAACCTGGAATCCTGAATCTGTTCTGCTTCCTGATTGTTACTATTCAGTTCCACCTGAGCAGAGATGTTTCTTCTTGGTTTCTTAAACAAATGCTGATAAAAGACCGTTGCACCAATTTGTGGTCTTGTATTTTTATTCAGGTTATTGCTGAATTCGTCCCTGTGGTTAAATCCATCCTGAAAAATGGTATCAATTCTGGAGTTATTGGTTGAATTGTATCTGAACGTAGGAATGATCTTCAGGAAATTACTACTGTCCAGCTCGGCCTCAATCTCCAGCCGGACATAATGGCTTTTGGTCAGGTTATCCGCAATGCTGCGCTTCACCTCATTGGTTACATTGTCTACGATTCTCGGAACGGCATTGGTATCGATGGCAGCAAAACGTCTTGCAGTACTGTTATTGATCGAATTGACATCTGTTGTACTGAATCCGTAATTCAGGTTGACCTCTACTTTTTTACTTACTTTATCGCGGTAACTAAAGGATCCGTTTCCGTTTTGCGTTGTTCCTCCGCTTCCACCTGCAGCCCCGGAATTGTTATTGTTGTTTCCACCGCCATTTCCTCCTCTTCCACCACCGCCACCGGAATTACCTCCATTGTCTCCGCTTGGGGCCACTCCGTTAACCGTATTGTTGAATCTTCCGTTTACGCCGATCGTCTGGTTCCCATTGACCCTGGTCGCGAAAACTCCCGATTCAAAACGTTTGTTACTTCCCGCGCCTACGTTTACATTGGCCATATTTCCGACAGACTTATCTGTTCTGGTCGTGATGTTTAAAATCTTTTCCGGATCTCCGTCTTTAACCCCTGTTCTGGCTGCCTGATCGCCGTAATCATCTACCACCTGGATCTTCTCTACAATTTCTGCAGGGAGGTTTTTGATGGCATTGGCGAGGTCACCACCCAGATATTCCTTTCCGTTCAATTTAGCCTTTGTCAGCGTTTGCCCCTGATGGGTAACTGTTCCGTCGGTCCCTACTTCCATCCCTTCCATCTTCTTCAACAGTTCATCCACGGTGGCGTTTTTCCTGACGATATAATCACTGGCCTTGTATTCTACGGTATCTGTTTTATAGGTGATTGATGGGGTACCATTAATCACTACTTCATTCAATTGATTCTTTTCTTCCTTTAGGGTGATGGGATCCATTACAATCCTCGGAATGGCATCATTTTGTTTGTAACGAACGGGTTTAGAAGCGGTATAACCGATGCTTTGAACCAATAGTGTATACGTAGCAGATTTTACATTTTTGAAAACAAATATCCCATCTGCATTTGTGCTTGTCCTTAAGGTATCTTTATCAGAGGTCAGGCTTACTGTTGCACCAATCACGCCTAGGTCTGTTGAATCCTTCACAATACCACTGATTTCACGGGTTGGAAGTGGTGGTGGTGGATTTTGTCCTTTGGGTTGATCCTGTGCAAAAAGAAGGACCGAGCTAAAAATAAGGCTGAATAAAAGTGTTAATTTCTTCAAAGCGCCAGAATATCGGCTGCGATGGCCTTGCTGCAGCCGGAAAGCTGTAACCTTGTGAAAATGGTTCATTCGTGTCTATATGGTTTGGTTTGTGTGTGTCAGTTTTATTTTCTGGCTAAAGTGTATTTACCCCAAAAATCTGTAGGGCTGATGAGTGCCTGAAAATCAATACCGGAATTACCGCCACCTCTGGGGCCAAATCCACCACCGCCTGATCCACCTCTTCCGCCACCAAAGCCACCTCCACCTCCACCGCCATCAAAGCCTTGTATCTGCAATCCGTTTAATTTAATGTTGTAAGCAAACTCTGTATTGCTGTCTTTCGAAAGACCCAAAGCAGCCAGAGGAATGGCAATTTCATAGAAAAAAGCATTATCAGTTCCGATAGATGCAACTGCTTTAATTCCATATTCATTATATATAGATATCAAGGTATCTGTAGTATTCTTAAATCTGTTTATTTTAATTTCTTTTACCTGAGCAAGTTGCGTTCTCTGCATTGCGGCCATCATGGAATCACGCTGTTGTTTGCTGATCTGCTGACCGCCGGCACCCCCCATAACGGTCATCATTTGCCTGCGGCCTCCACCCTGCCCAGCACCGCGGTTCATGCCGCCACGGTTTACCACAGGATAAGTCAAAGTAATGCTTTCTTTTTCTTTCTTTTTACCATCCGGATTTACAGAAAAAGTAATCCCTCCGGCCATAATTTTGGTATTATTTGCCCCATCAGTTGATTTAATAGCCACATACAGGTTATTTTCATCATTAGCGATGGTATAGTAAATATCGGTCCGTTTATTTAATGCCTGAAAACTATCGTTCCATTCTTTATTCTTACCATCAGCCCTTAGTCCGGCAGGCGCAAACAGCCCGGCGGCTTGTACATCCGGTAATTTCTGTGCATATCCGGATAAACTAAAACCGGCAAATAAAAGGGCCTGGAAGGTAAATTTGAAGAATCTTGCTTTCATAACGGGTCAAATTAATGGCAGTATTTTCTATAGTTGATGTGGTTAAGACTTTATAAGATGATTTAGGTTTAATCGCTAAAATTAATTTTTTTCTTCTATACAGGAGTTTGTTACACAGAACTGTAGTATCTGAGCTGCATTTGCTCTTTTAACAGGTGTTCTAATTTTTATCCGGCTTGATTATTTTAATGCTTTTTAAACGAAACCCTGACTATTAGCGTTTTTATTGCATACCTTGAAAAAAAGAGCAAAATGATGATATACGGAGTAAGAGTTGGAATTTCAGAAATCATGATCATGATCATGGGGCTTATTATTGTTTTCCTGGTGATCAGGGCTTTTATTTTTCAACCCAGGGGTTAAATATCGA
Organism: Pedobacter caeni; assembly: GCF_900129215.1. Classification (GTDB taxonomy): domain Bacteria; phylum Bacteroidota; class Bacteroidia; order Sphingobacteriales; family Sphingobacteriaceae; genus Pedobacter; species Pedobacter caeni. Next base: position 656,826 of record NZ_FQUQ01000004.1, read on the forward strand.
CCAGCTTCAGGAACCTGAAAGAACCGTTCGTAAATTCAAATATCCACTGGTAGCTGAATTCGGAAACTGATTTTTCGTCTATCAGGCTAAAATCTTTAATCAATGGAGAGCCACCTGTCCTTGCCATTTTGATGCTTATTTTTTCCTTCTCGATATATAGCTTATACTCCTGCAGGGCCAGGCCATCATCTACCGTAACTTCGTAAATCCCTTTATGTTTATACCAGTTTACGGCCTCAAAATCTAATTTGTTGAGCGTTTTCGACAGGTAATCAAGATCTTCCTTCCATCCGGGAGTATAGCCATAAACACCTGCTTTTTGTGTGGTCAGCACCAGCATTTTAAACTTTTTCAGTGCAGCCATCAGCGCTGCCCTATTCTGCTCCAGGACCTTTATCCGTTTTTTAAGAAATTCGATGTTCTGCTGCTCGATATTGCTGAACCGGACAGCAGCATTGCTTTTTGCCGGCTGATACCAGGATTTATCTTTAAAATAACCGGCGATTTTCTCCTTACCAAAGCGATGGCCTTTTCTCGCAAAGATCTCGTTAGAAAGCAATTGCAATTCGTCCAGACTGGCCTCTTTAATCTGGCCTTCCTTAATGAGAACGGTCATGCAGGATGAACAGTCTGTTAAAGACTGGGCAACAGCAACCGGCATCTGAAACCAGCCTGGCAAAAAAAGAACAACCACTAAAAAATTATACCTGGACATCAGCATCTGTTTATTTTTATAAAGAAACGAAATGAAAATCCATCTCTCCAAAAGGGAATCAACAAACGACAGCAATCAGGCCATAACTGAGGTACTTAAGCTGTTTAATGATCTGAAGGAATGTCCTTCCGCTTCTGAAAAATGTAAATCAGGTAAAATAAAGCAGGTAAAATAAAGATACTTCCGATGAGCAGTGCATAAGCCAGAGACTCTATGGTTTTGATCTGGCCCTGATGGGTAAGTAAGGAAAGGTTTGTTCCGTTCTTCAGCAACACAATGTCCGGAAAATGACTGTAGGTTGCTGCAAATAAAATCATGGAAACCTGAAAACCGGCCAGTAACCTCAGCATAATTGGCTTATCCCGCTCCAGAATAAAAAACATCACTACCAGGGAGATACTCGCTGCAATGATGGCAATCAATCCCGGAGTATCCCCAAATATCCAGTTAAACAGAGGAATCTGTTCCAGGTAAGCAGAAAGGAAAACCAATGCTCCGCAAAACATAACCATAAAAATTGTTCTCCTCGCTTTCCTCGTAAAAAATTTCCTGTCGCTTTCGTTATCTGCTTGCCCGATGATAAAGATCGTCGCTAAAAATCCGCAAATGCTGACCGTAAAAATGCCCACTGCTATGGAGAACCAATTGAGCCAGCTGAACACATAAGCAGATAAAAAATCATTTGCCTGAAGGTCTATCCTTCCGGAAACTGCACTTGCTGCAATAATTCCAAGAAAAAATGGGGTGATCAGACTGGAATATACAAATATTGGTGTGTATAATTTCTGCATGTCATCTTCTACCGCATCGTAGTTTCTGAACACAAATGCTGTTCCCCGGGCAATGATGCCCAGCAACATGCAAACCAAGGGAATATGGAGATAAACAGATACGGTGGTGTATATTTTAGGGAAGCCTACAAAAAGAATAACGATCGCAATGATGAGCCACATGTGGTTGGCCTCCCAAATGGGACCAATCGCATCATACATGGTTTTTCTCGTTTTGTCTTTATTCCCTTTGGAGGTAAAAAGTTCTATAATTCCTGCCCCAAAATCGGCCCCGCCTAAAAGAATGTATAACAGAATGGCAGTCCAGAGAAAAATAATAACAACGTATATCATAGGATTAGCTTTTAGGGACTTCGTTTGAAGAATCGTATAACTTACCTACCATGGTGATCTGGCGGTATAACAATAAACTCACAATTACAGAAAGGGAAATGTATACTCCGGTAAAAAGGTAAAAAGAATAAGCAATTCCCGGCATTGGGGTTACCGCATCAGCTGTACGCATGATGCCATGAATGATCCAGGGTTGCCGGCCCACTTCCGTAACCGTCCATCCCGCCTCCAGGGCAATAAAGCCCATAGGGGTTGCAATCACAAATAATTTCAACAGCCAGTTGCTGTTCAGCCACTGTTTCTTCTTCCAGAGGGCGATAAAATACAAGATGGCAAGCCCGACCATCGCCATTCCCAGCCCTACCATGATCTGAAAGGCGTAATGGGTAACGCCTATCGGTGGCTGATCCTCTTTTGGTATGCTGTCCAGTCCCTTCACTTCGCCGTTAAAATCCCCTGTGGCCATAAAACTGAGTAAGCCAGGGATTTTGATTGCGTAATCCACCTTTTTACCAGCGGTATCCGGAATTCCTCCAATGATCAAAGGTGCATTTCTTTCTGTATGAAAATGAGCCTCCATGGCTGCAAGTTTAGCTGGTTGGCGCTTTGCTACATCTTTGGCAGAGATATCACCGCTAATGGGCTGTAAACAGGCTGCAATCGTTCCGAATACTGCGGCAATCTTAAAGGCTTTGCTGTGGAAAGCAACGTTTCTGCCCCGAAGGATCATTAAGGCATGAACCCCGGCAACTGCAAAACCAGTAGAGACGAACGCAGCTACCGTCATGTGCAAGGCCTGAGAGAACCAGGCATCGTTAAACATGGCCTTAATGGGATCAATGTTCAGGTATTCTCCATTGATGTAATCAAAACCCGCCGGACTGTTCATCCAGGCATTTGCAGCAACGACCAGAATTCCGGAGAGCAAACCGCTGATGCCTACCACCACGCCCGTTGCCCAATGAAACCAGGGGTTGATCCTGTTCCAGCCATACAGGTAAAACCCGAGGGCTATCGCCTCAATAAAAAATGCCGTTCCCTCTAAAGAAAATGGCATTCCAAATATCGGTCCGGCATGTTCCATGAACTTCGGCCAGAGCAGCCCCAGTTCAAATGACAATACCGTTCCTGAAACTGCTCCCGTAGCAAAGAAAATAGCTACCCCTTTACTCCATGCCTTAGTCACATCACGGTAAACTACATTTTTGGTTTTAAGCCAGTAAAAATGTGCCAGTGACATAAAAAAAGGCATCACCATTCCTATACAAGCAAAAACAATGTGAAAGCCAAGGGAAAAGGCCATCTGAAGGCGGGCAGCTAAAAAATCGTCCATATTAAGGTTTTAATAAACGGTAATGGATAAAAGAATTCCTGGCCGTAAAGTTAATGCATAATGACCTCAGAACATATTATTTCCCAATTAATTAAACATAATGAGGTAAAAAATCATTACGAGCAATTAGTATTACTACGATATTTTCGTATGTTTACAATACTATCGTAGATAAACCTGATTACTGAACCAAAAAACAAGCACATGAGAAAACAGATCCTGTTATTAAGCACCTTCACCCTACTCTTTTCAGGGGTCGTCAAAGCACAGAAAGCGGATAGCATCCGCGCAAAAGCAATTTATGGCTTTACCCATATCAAAGACACCACTCAACGCGATAAAGCATCCAGCGAAGAAATGGTCCTTCTTCTCGGCACAAGAACCAGTGCCTACCTGAGTATGGATAAAATCCAGTTTGACCTTCAGCGCAAGAAAGACATTGAAGAACAGATCAAAAACTCTGTTCCCGGAAAGATGAGCATCAACATCAAACCCAGCACTAAAAGCCTGACTTATGATGAGTTCTATCAATATCCTCTTGAAAAGAAAATCATCATCAAAAAGAAACTGTTCAATGACTATCTCGTGGAAGAAGCGCTTCCGGAAATCAACTGGAACATCAGCTCAGATACCAGTACCATTTCCGGACTGAAATGTCAGAAGGCAACAGCTCATTTTAAAGGCAGAGATTATACGGCCTGGTTTTGTCCGGACCTTCCTTTTCAAAGTGGACCATGGAAACTCAATGGTTTACCCGGGTTAATACTGGAAGCACAAGACCTTAAAAAAGAAGTGGTTTTCAAGTTTATGGGATTTGAAAATGTGCACAATACCACCGCTATAAAGGAAGAGGCAGAATCCGCTATTGGTGGAATCACGGTTAGTGGAAAGGTAAACATCTCCGGAATGAGTAGTGCGGACCTTTTGAACTCTCCAACATTTTATTTACCTAAAGGCAGTATAAAAACCACACAAAAAGAGTTCAACAAGCTCCTGGAGGCCATGAAAAAAGATCCTGATGGCTTTATAAACGCCTCACTGGCTGGTCAGGGCCGCGCCGTTAGCGGACAGAAAACTGTCAATAAAAGCAAATTCATCACCGAGACTTTAAATAATCCGATAGAACTACCTGAGGTAAAATGAAAACCGCTATTTTTCTAATCGCGCTGCTTTGCAGTTTATTTTCAATGAAAGAAGGGATCGCACAAAGTCAGATCCGGGGTCAGCTAAAAGACCATAAGGGTAAAACGATAAATTCTGCTACCATAACCCTTAAAAATGGGGAAGGGAAGATCATTGCCTTTACGCGGACGGATGAAAAAGGCAGTTATCAGCTCAAAGCTCCGGCAGGTCAAACTGCCGGACTTACGCTTGAACTCAGCAGTCTGGGCTATAAACGCGAAGTGCTCTCTGTTACAGACCTGAATAAAAACTATGATGCAATACTAACGGAAAGCAGCATCGCACTGCCAACAGTAGTGATCAATAACAGACCCAGACTAAGGGTAGATGGCGATACCTTAAATTATAAACTTGCTGATTTCAGCAACAGGCAAGACCGGGTATTGGGCGATGTACTTAAAAAGATGCCCGGAATAGAAGTGGCTTCAGATGGCAAAATCTCTTACAACGGGAAGAACATTTCCAACTTTTATATTGATGGCGACAATCTCCTGGATGACAAATATAACATTGCCACCAAAAGCATTCCTAAAGATGCGGTCGACAAGGTTCAGGTGATCCAGAATGATCAACCGATCAAGATGCTCCGAAACAAGATAAACAGTGATGATGTCGCTTTAAACATCACCATAAAAGACGAGGCGAAACTCAAGCTCATCGGACAGGCCAGTCTGGGCGCAGGTCTTCCAAACCGCTTTGATGAAAATATCAATGGAATGATGTTCAACAAGAAATATAAAGGCATCAACTACCTGAAAGGAAACAACATTGGAAATGATCCTGCCCGGGAGATCGTCTCCCACAATTTCACAGAGCTGCAAGACCGGCTGAGTAATGGTAAGCCGGCAACACTTTTATCTACCGGAGCTGCAGGCGTACCGGATTTACCTCAAAACAGATACCTCTTTAACCGTGCTGGCCTGCTCAATGTCAACAATCTTTTTAACCTGAAAAAAGACATTCAGTTAAAAACCAACCTTTATTACCTGCTCGACAGGCAACAAAGAGATTATGACAAGTTTACGGAGTATACCCTGCCTTCAGGAAATGTAAGTTTCACCGAAAACCAACACAATGTCTCAAAACCGAACCAGTTTCGTGCACAGGCAAGCCTGAACATCAACAGGGAAAAATCTTACCTTAACAACACCTTCATCAGCAATTATAAACCAATGAAATATGAGGTAGGTTTAAGCAGCAACGGCATTCCGTTCGGACAACAACTTCAACAAAGACCTTTTGAGGTATCCAATGAATTCAGCTATCTGAATACACTGAAAAACGGTAATATCTACAACCTGTACTCCTATCTCAGTTATAGCAGTCAGCCGGAGAAATTACAGGTTAATGCCGGATTAAATGCGGATCAGCTGAACAACGGAGTTCCTTATTCTGCCTTAATTCAACAAAGCAATACCCCTGCTTATTTTGCCAATACCTACCTCTCCTTTAAAAAGGTTTTATCTGGAATTGTCCAGACTTACAAAACGGGTTTTAGTTTTCAGGCTCAGGAATTAACTTCTTACTTAAACACCATCCAGCAGGATGCACAAACACAACCAGCATCCCTGAATGCCCTCAATAACCTGAACTGGAAACGGTCTAACCTTTATACGGAAGGATTGTATGAGTACGAAACAGAAGATGAAAAACTAAAAGCCAGCCTAAGTGTGCCACTGAGCTATCAATACATTCATTACCGGGATCCGGGGTATGCACTTAACGAAAAAATGAACAGGTTATTTGTCAGCCCGGGTTTAAGGCTAAAATATCAAACCGGAATAGAAAACTATCTACAACTTTCTTATACCTTAAAAAATGAACTGGGTACGATGGACGATATCTACCGGGGAGCCATTTTGAAAAACTACCGCAGTTTGTATGCCAACAATGCACCTTTATCTGAGCAAAAGAACCATACGGCTGCCCTGAATTTCAATTATAGAAAAGCCATTACCATGTTCTTTTTCAACCTGCAGGCCAGCTATAGCAGGATCAATCTGAATACCATATCTTCCAGTACCCTGACCAATAACCTGCAGGAAAGAATCGTATTGCCCTATGACAATAACATCAGTGCGTACAATCTTGACGGAAATATCAGTAAATACTGGTTTGCACTGAGGACGACCTTCAGTATGGGGCTAAGCTGGTTGCAAAGCATGAATAATCAGTTTCAAAACAATGAACTCCTCCCCTATACTGCAACCAACAGTGGGATAAAAGCCGGTTTTCAAAGTAAAATCAGCAGCAATACCAATTTAAACTATTCCATAAATTACAACCAGATGGAAAGTAAAAGTTCAGCAAACAAGGAGGAACCCATCAGATACAAACAGATCAGACAACAGGCAGAATTGTCTTTTATGCCTTTCAATGATCTTTTCTTAAACTTATCTGCGGAACACCTCTACACCAAACAATCGGGACAAAACCGGCTGAGTTATCTCTTCTCAGACCTCAGTGCAAGGTACAAACTGAACAAGATCAATACGGATTTTGAGTTCGGGATCAGCAACCTTGGAAATATAAAGACTTATCGGGCGGTATACGTGTCCAGCAATGCATTCACTTCCGGAACTTATGAAATACCGGGCAGAATAGCGATGCTTAAGGCGACACTAACTTTTTAAAGGTCTTTGTATAAATACGGATCCCTTTGGTATTTGGGTATTGATCATTCTTTTGAACGTTGACACGCTCAATATCAAGGGGGTTCAATTCTTTCATCCGCTCTACCGGAACTTCTACCTCATCTATATAAATTTTCATGTCAGGATCCGCTCCGGGAAAGCTTTCCTGCAAGGGATCTGTCTCCTTATTCTTTCCTCTGATAACCAGGACTTTTACAGAATCAGTATTCGTTAACTGCATCGTAGCCGGGCCGGAACGCTTCACCATCATCACTCTGGTCACTTTTGGTGTACCATCCCCGTTGATCTCCTCCGTATGAATCTGCCTGATTTTGAATTTGGTGATCCTGGCTCCCGTATCTGCTTCATTTGTACTTATGGTCGCTTCAGCTTCCGGGTTCTCCTTGTTCACCTTCTTTTGAAGCACGGTCCCACCGGCAGTTTTTGCAGTGGTTTGCCCCTCGTTTCCGTTACGCACGATCTTGTTGAAAGCTACAGCCGGCTTTTCCGCTTCATAAGAAGAGGGCAATGCTGTGGTTCTTTTGAGCGTATCCTGAAAACCCAGATTCGCTTTAATATCTGTTTTGAATAAGGTAAAAGCAGTGGTTAAGAGCAACAACACCGGGAGTAAAAACACATATCTGATCAGCTGAATGCCAGATGATTTTCTGGAATTCATCATGATAATCCGCCTTTTTATTCCTGTAATATTGAAATTATTCATCAGTACAGAGGGATTTCCGGCAGTCAGCGTATGGATCATGCTGTATTGATAAGCCTTACGGTCTACACCTCTCTTCAGGATCTGCTGATCGGTAATGAACTCTATATTTTCCTTAATTGCCTTTCTGATATACCATACCCCCGGATTAAACCAATAAAAAACAGCAGTCAGTTCTGCCATCAGGATATCGATGGTATGCCATTCCTGAACATGAACCTGCTCATGCTCCAATACGGCATCGAGTTCTTTTGGCTGATGAAGCCCGGGGTTCAGGTAAATATTCTGCCAAAAGGAAAAAGTGCTGATGTCTCCTTTCAGCAAGCGCACTTCGTATTCACTAACCCTTCCCGGAACAGATTGCCGGTGCACCTGATAAAGGGAATAAAGCCTGATCAGCAGCCGGAAAGACATCAGGAATACCCCTGTCCAGAAAACAAACCTGGCCAACATCCAGTAATCGAATCCTGCATCTGTAACCGCCACATAGATGACCGGCAATGCGGATTCGATGGGCTTCAGCAACGCTTCATGTTTTTCGAAAAGAACCATAGGATCCACAAAGGGATATAAGGAAGAAAACACAATTCCAGCCAACAGGAAGAAACGGTTTAGGGTATAGAAAGTGAGCTTACGTAAAATCAGATAGTAAGCCAGACAGAATAAGATCAGGGCTGCATTCACTTTCATCAGAAAAACAAAGAACTCCGGCATCACATCAGTTTTTAGGATTTTCGATCAGGTTGATAATTTCTTTGAGCTCATCCGCACTAATCTTATTGTCTTTTGCAAAAAAAGCAACCAGCTCCTTGTAAGAGTTTTGAAAATAATCATTCACAAACCCACTCATAAAGCGTTTTTTATATTCAGTTTCTTTCACTTTAGCGCTATACCGATAGGCATTTGCAAATTTCTCACTCTTCAGAAAACCTTTACGTTCCAGGTTTTTAACCGTAGAAGCCAGTGTCGTATAAGGAGGTTTCGGTTCCTGCAACAACTCCATAAAATCTTTAATAAAGCCAGCACCGAATTGCCAGACCGCCTGCATGGCCTCTTCTTCCTGTATAGTTAACTTTTCCATATTTACGATATTATCGTAAATATACGAATCATACGTTTAATCTGCCAAATATATTATTCGCAGCAATAAATGCTCATAAACACTATTGTTAATAAATAATTTTAATTTAAAGTAACAAAAACAACCACAACAAGAGAATTTAACATAAGTTCACCGTTCATCAATCCCAATAATTATGATCATGAGCATCAAATCCAACCGCAACATCCTAAAATCCGGCATTTATAGCTTCGCGCTTCTTTTGCTATTGCTTGCTTACAGTTGCACAAAACAACAGCCATTGGCTGATCAGCTCCGGAAAAAGGAGAAAGAAAAGGAGGAGTCAACAACAGGGCAGCTCCTGCCGGTAAAAATTGAAATTGGAAAATCTGTGATGGAACTCAAATATCAGGAAGAGCCATTGCTGCTGACTGAAATCAGCTATCCAAACGGAGAGGTAGGGAAAGTGCTTTACACAAAAACAGGTTATCCATTCAAATTTGAAAGGTATAAAAACAGTAAGAAGATCCAATACTTCATTTATGCTTTAGATGCAGCATCAAAAGTCAGTAAAATACAAAACTGGGAGGATAAGAATGGCGTTTTTGTGCTCAGCCAGCAGTATACCCTTGCTTACGACAAACAGTACGGCATCAATAGTATAAAAAAGTATGACCTGGCTTCGGAACCTCTTGGAGAAGAACTCCTGACTTACTCCAACCTGGGAAATCCCCAGACCATTACCTTTATCCAAAAGAACATCAGTAACGAATTCAGCTGGACTTATGACGATAAAACCGCGATATTCAATCAACTACCTTTCGTACAGGTGTTGTTTCTGGGGGAAGAAAATCAGGACCTCAGTATGGGAAGAAGTAACCCTTTAAGTGCTTCTTCCCACAAAAGTCCCTTAGAAAATAAGACCTTCAGCTATAAATACAACAGCAGTGGTTATCCTGTTGAAATCACCCGAAAAAAAGGCGGCAGCACTATAACCATGAAAATAACATACAAGCCCGTTAAAACCGGCTAGTTATGGATCAATTCTACTTATTCAATAAACGCTCTGCTCTATACAGGTAATCCACAGATTGTAAAATCTTCGCCTTGAGTTTTGGATTGTAATCAGGATTTGCTTTTAAAAAATCGGTAACGATCTGAACGGCTTCTTTGCTTTGATAATTGCTGAAGATAGCAGACAACCAATTCTGTGGAAAGAAAATATCTCCTGTAGTTTGAATTTCTGACAGCATCTCCAGGCTCTTAGGCAAGTACTTCACAGAAGTAGCTTGTCTGAGCGGGTGGTGCAAATAATACAGTGCCACACCAACATTAGACTCTTTCGCTCTGTTTGCTTTTAGCTCCAGACGCTTAAAGAAAGCATCACGAGCGGCCAGATCAGAAGAAACTGCCGGCATGATAAATTCAAAACGTTTCCGGCGGTCTTCATTACTGATCCGGCTCAATTGCTCTTGCAATATTGCCGAATTGTCTTGCGCTCTAAGGGCTAAGGAGAAAGCAAGGGCGGTATAATCATCTTCAGAAAGTTTCAGGCCTTCGGGTGCTTTTCGCTCTTTCCAGATCTTGTTTAACTGAGCTGCCGCATCTTTAGATAAAAAGATATCCTGATAGGTTTTAAACAGTATTTTTTTATGGTTTGCGGAAGGCTGTTGGATCATTGCTTTCCACAATGCCTGTTCAAGAGCTGCAGATTGTGCAGATCTTCCTTTTTCATCCGTAAATTCCCAGAAAATGGTGGAGAGATAACCGCTGATCAGTTTCAGGTTTAATTCTTCTTTTTCTTTATCCAATCCTTCGGTAAATAAGCTCAACAACTCCGCAGGCTTTACAGATCTTCCGGTCAGCATGTTCTCGTATAAAGAGATATAGGCCGAAGCACGGTCAAGAGGTTTGCTGATTGCATAAAGTTGTTTAAACATTCCCCGGTCCACAGGCCATAAACCATAGCCCTGTCCGGAAGAGTTAAACTGCACAAATAAAGGAACTTCCATTCCTATTGCTTCTTTCAGTTCCACTGCTGATGCATTCAGGTTTACCGTTAATTCCTTAACCGCACCCGGATAATGTAAGCTGATTTCAAAAAGCTGCGGCCAGATCTTTCCTTTTCCATATTCTGCTTTCTGCTGAATGTTAAACTTACTGATTTTACCATCTTTCTGTTCCAGAGTATAATCAACCAATGGCCGTCCGGTATCATTTACCCAAACCTTGTTCCATTCCTGTAAATCAGCATCTGCATATTTATCCAGAATAGCAATCAGATCCGGCCAGGAAGCATTCCCATTAGCAAATTTCTTCAGGTATTCCCTTACTCCCTGCTGGAATTTCTCTTTCCCCATCAGGCGTTCCAGTTGTCGCATCATGATTGGGGCTTTATGATAAATGATGTTGCCATAAAGCGTCCCTGCATCCTTTAAATTAGTTAAATCCTGTCTGATGGGATTTGCACCAATACTGCGGTCCACCCCATAAGCTGCAGGGAAATGATCTACTAAAAACTTAAGGTCAAACACCTCTTTTCCGGTGAGGGCTTCCGTACTTTTATCCGCCATAAAATTGGCAAAAACCTCTTTCATCCAGACATCTGTAAACCAGTTCATCGTTACCAGATCCCCAAACCACATATGTGCAGTTTCATGGGCAATGAGGTTATTTCTTGAATTCCACTGGTCTTTTGTCGCCCCAGCATCGAGAAATAAGGCCGATTCTTTGTATTGAATTGCGCCTACATGCTCCATTCCTCCAAACTGAAAATCAGGAATAGATACAAAGTCGAACTTTTGAAAGGGATAAGGAATAGCGGTCCAGTCTTCCAGGAATTTCAGAGAACTTCCATGAATCTTAAATACTTCATGCAGGCTATGGTTGATTTTGGCAGTATCTGTTTCCCGATACAGGAAGTTCGCCTGCAGATGGTCCATCTCCCCTTTTGCTGATTTGAATTTGCCGGCAGCAAAAGCGAAGAGATAAGTACTGATCGTATCTGAGGTTTTAAAGCGATAGGTTTTACGGGATCCTGTTAATGTGGAGTCCTTTAGTGTGCCATTGGCAATTGCTTTCCAGTCGGCAGGAACTTTCAATGTCAGGGTGTAAACGGCTTTCAGATCCGGTTGATCAAAACAAGGAAAAACTGTTCTCGCCCGGTCAGGGACAAATAAAGTATACAAATAATCGGAATTGCGGTTCAATGCGCCATCTCCTGCAGTAAATTCCAGGTCAACTACGTTTTCTCCGGGTTTTAAATATTTAGTGCCAATCACAATATGCTCATTCACATGTAACAGTTCAATAGGAACGCCATTGACTGTAATGCGTTTAAGCTTCGCAGGATCTTCTCTGAAATCAAGTTGCAAAGGATATTTTTTTGATTTCAATTGAAAAGAAATTTTTTCTAAAGCTCCGATTTTCTCCTCTTTCTGTGTAGGAATATCCAGTTCCAGTTGGTAATGAACTTTACTAACCGTTGCCTTTCTATAACTGGCAAGCTGTTGGGAAACTCCTGTTTCCGGATTTTCACCAGGGATAGACTTTATTGCTGAACAGGAAACCAGAACGGCAGCAAAAACCGGTAGAATATGACGTAGATTAAGCATCTGGCTAATTTAGGGAATGATTTTCTAATTTATCCGTCAAGTTTAAGAACAAAGGACAGATATCACTGAAATAAGCATTCTTTAATGTAATTTAGTAGCAACAAAACTTAAATCAGATGAAAACAACATTAAAAACGGTACTGATCCTTGCTTTAGCAGTATCATTAAACACTGAGCTTCAGGCCCAAGGCGTTAAATTGCCACAGGCAAGTTCCGCTCAGACCATCACACAAAGCTTTGGATTAGGAAAAGTGACGCTCTCTTACTCACGTCCCAATACCAAAGGCCGCAAAATTTTCGGAGCGATGGAACCTTTTGACAAGGTTTGGCGTACCGGTGCAAACGGAGCCACTTCAATTACCTTTACCGATGCCGTAAAAGTAGGTGGAAAAGAATTGGCTGCCGGAACGTATGGCTTGTTTACCATTCCGGGCAAGGATGAATGGACAGTAATCTTCAACAAAGATTCAAAACAATGGGGTGCTTATGAATACAAAGAAGCAGAAGATGTATTGCGCATTAAAGTTAAACCAGTGAAACTAAAAGAGAAAGTGGAAACTTTCACTATTGAGTTTGCGAATGTTCTTCCTACTTCCGCACAGTTACAACTGGCATGGGAAAACACAGGCTTAAACATCGACCTGACTACCGAAATTGATGCTCAGGTAATGGCAAGTATTGATGAAGCAATGAAAGGTGAGAAAAAACCTTATTTCGCGGCTGCTCAGTATTACTTTGAAAACGGTAAAGACCTGAACAAAGCTTTGGAATGGATCAATGCTGCTGAAGCAGCAGATGGAAAAGCGCCATGGGTAAAATTATGGAAAGGCCGTATCCAACTGAAAAAAGGTGATAAAGCTGGTGCAATTGCCACAGCAGAAGCGGGAATTAAACTAGCTACAGAAGCTAAAATAGAGGAATATGTAAGGTTAAACAGTGCATTATTGGCAGAAGCTAAGAAATAAGCTGTTTGAGCCCATCCGTCTATAAAAAATCCCTGTTCTAATTGAACAGGGATTTTTTTATGGTGTTATCGTTCGTTTATCTTTTCCAAAGAATTGCTGCAGGAGAATGGCCACCATCACCACCAGCAGACAACCAATCACATTGAGCCATAAATAAGCCACCCATTCCTGTTGTCCGATCAGGATCACTGCAATTTCAGCGATGATTGCTGCAAGGAATACAGCCCTTCCATTCACTTGTTTCACATAAAAGGCCACCAGGAATACCCCCAGAATGGTTCCATAAATATAGGAACCCAGGATATTGACTGCTTCCAGCAGGTTTCCAATCTTACTGGCATATAAAGCCATAATGATACAAATCACGCCCCAAAACACCGTTGCCCACCTGGAGGCTTGTAAATATTCATGATCAGAACCGTCTTTCCGGATCAGGCGTTTATAAATATCGATCACGGTGGTCGAAGCCAGAGAGTTCAGCGCGCTGGCTGTAGAACCCATAGAAGCCAGGAAGATAATCGCGATCAGCAAACCGATCAATCCTTTTGGCAGATACTGGGTAACAAAGCTCAGGAAGATATAATTGTTATCATTGATATCTGCCGCTTTATCGTTTTTAGTCATCAGGTTCGTCACCTCTTTTCTGATGCCCTTTCCTTTTTCATCAGCCAACTGTAAAGCCTTCCGCTGAAGGTCAATTTCAGCTTGATTATCTGCATCCAAAGCCTGGTTCATCTTATCTACCACCAGTTGTTTCTCCTGAAATGCCTGATCATAATCTGCTTTCAGTTTGTTCAGCTCCGGCTGATACTGGCTTTTTTCCAATTTATTCAGCTCAAAGCTGTTAAAAAAGACCGGCGGACGGTTATACTGATAAAAGGTAAAGACCAATACCCCGATTAACAGGATAAGAAACTGCATCGGGATCTTCACCAGACCATTCATCAATAAGCCAAGTCTGCTCTGGTTCACAGAAGCTCCGGATAGATAACGTCCAACCTGACTCTGATCGGTTCCAAAATAGGAAAGCTGTAAGAAGAAACCCCCGATCAGTCCGGACCAAACCGTATAAGGGTTTTTAAAATCAAAGGCAAAATCTATCGCATTTGTCCTCCCCATTTTTCCGGCAATACTGATTGCTTTACTAAAGCCAATATCTCCCGGCAGTAAATGAACTACCATAATTCCTGCAGCAAACAAACCACAGAAAATAATACTCATCTGTAACATCTGGGTATATGATACGGCCTTCGTTCCTCCATAAACGGTATAAAACACCACCAGACTCCCGATAAACAAGGTGGTATAGGTGGTATTGATGTCCAGGATGGTAGAAAGAATAATTGAGGGGGCGTAAATCGTAATTCCGGTTGATAATCCACGTTGAATTAAGAATAAAAATGCGGTTAATGCCCGTGTATTCAGGTCGAAGCGCTGTTCCAGAAACTCATAAGCGGTATATACTTTCAGGCGGTGATAGATCGGCACAAAGGTGATACACAACACGATCATCGCTAAGGGAAGGCCAAAATAGAACTGCACAAAGCTCATTCCCGAAGAGTAAGCAAGGCCAGGCGCAGAGAGGAAAGTAATTGCACTTGCCTGCGTGGCCATCACGGACAGACATACATGGTACCATGGCAAGCTTTGGTTCCCCAACAGGAAACCCTGGATATTCTGGGCCCCGCGACTTTTATAAATGCCGTAGACCACAATCACCACCAATGTAAGGATCAATACTCCCCAGTCTACATTACTCATTGAAAATATTTAGTAAAGGCATAAAAAATCAGGATCAGGAAGACTAGCCAGCCAATAAGGAAACGATAAAAGTTCCTATAATTCTCCATTATTTTTTGTTAGAAATCAGGTTAACAAACAAGCGGTAAGCTCCGGGTACACCCGCAGGTAATTGTCTGAAGAAAGAAAGAGAAGTGTACACAAACTTTCCTTTTCCGTAATCTGCTACGATCAGGGAACCATTTTTCTCTGTTTCGCCAGTATCGTGCATGCCCAGAATTGGTGTATATTTCGGGTCGATATTGGTTGCAAAATACAATCCACGCTCCTGTACCCATCCCTCAAAATCTTTAAGGGTAATCTTATTCGGATAATTTAATACCGCATGATTTGGTGCCAGTAAAGTCACTGCAGCATCTTCTTCTGTCACGCGGTCTCTGGACAATGCAAATGGATAAGGTCCGATTTCATTTCTCTTTAATGGGGAATTCACATTGTACTGAACCAGTAAAACACCACCATTCTCTACGTATTTCATCAGTTTAGGTTGTATCGCCTGGAGATGCTCATTGATATTGTACAAACGAACACCAGTCACCAGGGCATCAAAAGAAGAAAGATCAGCATTTAAGACCTGTTGTTCTGAAAGCTGGGTCACGTCAAAACCGATCTGCTTTAAAGATTCAGGAACCAGGTCTCCTGCCCCTGCAATAAATCCGATTCTTTTGCCCGCAATCTTCAGGTCTGTATGTTCTATTCTTGCTGTTGCGGAAGGAAACAAGGTTTGTACAGGAATATGGTCATAGTTCAACACCTGCAATCCCTGATGGTAGCTTTTGCCATCTACAACTGCGCTCAGGGCAAAATCCCCGCCCGTTGATGTTGCTCCCGGACTCAATTTAAAGGACACCATTTGCTGCTCTCCTTTTTTGTCCATGCTAAAGTCTAATTTCTCCGGACTTATACTCCAGCCGGAAGGAAGTTGAGGAACAAGGCTCCCGGTCAGATGATCACGGAAGCTTTGTAAGCTTATAAAAATAGTCTTGCTTTCAGTCCCATTAAACAGGAAAGCTTTTTCTCCAAATGTGGCAGTCACCGGAGGAGCGATCACCAAAGGCTGGTATACCTCTCCCTTAACCGGATCTGTAAATTTATAGATCACCGGGAATTTCTTTTCTATCGTCTGATCACCAATGGTAATCCGGAATACCCCATTCACGAGGGCATGGTTTTCAGGAAGGCCAATCAGGGATAAATCATCTACTTCAAAGCTACCTTGCCCATGTTTTTTCTCCAGCCAGTAAGGCTGACTCAGCTGATTCGCGCTACCAAATATTTTACGGTCCATTGCCGTCAATCTGTTTGGAGCAAGATCGACCTTCAGGCGGCTTTGCAGCTCCTGGATATTAATAGAAAAAGGAAAATTGTCTTTTACCCTGGCAATGGCCTGGATCTTTACGGCCACCGAATCATTCAGGGCATAGGAAGGATTTGCAGCGGCGACTTCAATCCAGATCCCTGAACAGGCAAGGATAAGGTCATCCAGCAATTCTTGTTTGAAAGGTTTTCCTTTCACCAGTTCACGTAGTTTTAAAAGTTTTGCCACCGAGGCTGAAGGATTGGAAGCCTGGAAACCGGCATTGATCTCTGTAACCAGTTTCTGGATTTCAGCACTACCCGGATTTCTGTTCAAGCTAAAATCAATTCCTTCAAACAGATCTGATTTCGCCTTTTCGCCCGCTACAGGAGAAAAATATTCTATTGCCGAACCTCTTTGTCTGGCAGAGCCGAAACCCTGGCTTTTATGGTTAGACCTGCTTTCTGCAGCAATCTCCCCATAACCTTTACCCAGTAAGGGGTTATATAATCCAACATCCAGCTTCAGCTGGTCCTCAGATGTGGTGTTGTTTCCACCGAAATTAAAAGTATTCCAAACGATACGTTTTGCCTGCCATGGCTTTACAAAGGCCAGCTGTTCCGGAAACTGTTTAGGATCTGCCGCTGCAGAAAAGGCTTCACGGGCAAGGATGGCAGAACCGGAATGATGCCCATGTCCGGCACGTGCATCTTCAGGAAAACGGGTGATGATCACATCCGGCTGAAACTTACGGATCACCCAGACTACATCAGAAAGAATTTTTGTTTTATTCCAGATCTTGAAACTCTCTTCCGGATTTTTTGAGAAACCAAAGTCGTTGGCTCTGGTAAAGAATTGTGCTGCTCCATCCATCCTTCTTGCTGCAAGCAGTTCCTGCGTTCGGATGAGGCCCAACAGTTCTGCCTGTTCTGTGCCAATGAGGTTCTGTCCACCATCACCTCTGGTTAAAGAGAGGTATCCTGCCCTTACTTTTTTCTCTTTTGCAAGGTAGGCCAATAAACGGGTATTTTCATCGTCGGGATGTGCTGCAACATACAATACGCTTCCACTAACGTTTAAACTTTCTAAGCCTTGCTTAATCTCCGCAGCGTTGAGTGTTGGGCTGAACTGCGCATTCGAGTATATCGGAAACGCAGCTAAAGATAAAAGCAGGTATTGACGGAATTTCATAAACAGGTCTTAATTCTCGAATGTAAATAAAACATCCTCAATCTGAAACTTAATTCCGCCAATAACCGTAACAATCCTGAAAAGTACGACGTACCTTATAGGAGAATCTTACTGCTTACTTCTTTGTCAATGGTAATGAATCCTGGTAATTTTACCAGTGCTCCTCCTACTTTGATACTTGGTCTGATTTTTAAAGTCAGAATTCCTTTTTTCTCTCCGCCATTTTTATTGCCTTGTAAGAATTCAGTAATTTCATTCATCACTTTGCTGTTGGTTACAAAAGGATAAATATTGGCAATCAGGTCTACCGGAACAGTAGTGGATTGTCCGGACTGGATGTTTACTTCCTGATTCACAAAACCTCCTGCCAGTTCCTGTTTATTGATCAGGATTTTATATTCAAATTCATTGATCCCTGCAACATTGGAAGATGGGTTAGTTATTTCCAGGTTTAAACGGGCCTTTAAAGGGATGTCTTTTCTCAATAAGCCCAGTGCGAGTCCCGGAAGACTTCCTAAATTGATGTTCTGATCGTTCAACAGCTTTTTAACATCGGTACCAGCAAGGGAGATGTTGTCGGCAGAATGGATTTTATAGGTACACTTTTCTAAAGCTTTGATTTGCTGTTGTTGCTTATTGATCACGCAACTCTGAATAATAATCGCCGTCAGGCAAAGGAAAATGATCTTTTTCATGATATATGTAGTTTTTCTTTGTGTGTGCTGATTTGTGTTAAAGGTACAATAATAGCGCCATTTAGCTATAACGGATTAATCAGTCAAATGATATCAACACGCAGAAAATGCTTTTTAGCCGATCTCATTGATCATCTGAAAAATCTCCTGCTTTGATTTTTCAAATATTTCTCCTCCAAACTCTTCATTGTCCAGTGAAATTATGGTTACGTCTTTGACCCCCATCATTCCGAAAACGAACTGCAGATATTTGGTTTGAAAATTCATATGTTCATTTTTTTCATGCTCGGCATAGCCTGTATCACCTCTGCTGGAAAGGATGTACATCTTTTTGTTTTCAAGTAACCCAATGTAATCTCCATCTGGCTTACCAGAGCGGAATTTCCAGGTTTCATTGATCCGCATCACCTGATCTATATAGGATTTTAATCCACTGGGTATAGACCAGTTATACATTGGGGTTCCGATGACATAGATGTCATTCTCCTTCAATTCCTGAACCAATTCATTACTAAATTGTAGTGCTGCCTGATTTTCATCATTCCTGTCCTTTGGTTTTAAAAAGGCTCCTGCAATCCATTTTTCGTCAATTGGGGGTACAAGATTAAGTCCAAGCTCCCGGAAGGTGAAATGATCCTCCGGATACCTGCTTGTCCAGTTGTCTACAAATAACTGCATCAACATTCTGCTATATGACCGCTCAGTTCTGACACTGGCGTTAATCATCAGTAATTTCTTCATTTGCTTTAAATTTTAGGAAAGCAAAATTCAGCATAAGGAATATCAAAAATATTGACCTAGTTCAATGTCTTTTTATTTCTCCGTTTGATCCTGCTCAAAAATTCAGCAGAAATCCCAAGGTAAGAAGCAATGAGGTATTGCGGGATTTTGGCCACAAGCTTTGGATAACTTTGTAAAAAATCCAGATACCGGTGTTCGGCATTATAGACATTGTTCATGATAATCCTCTTCTGCAAAGTGCCCGCATAACCTTCCAAAATGATTCTGAAATACCTTTCCAGCGCAGGGATTTGCTCCAGCATTCGTTGAAAAGAATCAAAACTGATCTGTAAAAGTTCGGTTTTCTCCAATGCCTGGATGTTGTATATGGAAGGGGATTGTTTTCGGAAACTATCTATATCCGTCGCCCACCAGTCATCTATTGCAAAATAAAGAATTTCCTCTTGTCCGGTATCCGCGTTTATATAAAATGCTTTCAGCGTTCCGGAGATGATGTAATTGTCTTTCCTGCAGACCTCTCCATTTCTCAGCAGGTACTCGTTTTTCTCCAGTACCTTTTTGGTCCAGAATGAATTTAAAAGCAGGACTTCCTCTTCGCTGAGCCTGACCTGCTTCAATATGTTATCGATTAACTGATGTGTTGAGCTCAAATCTATCCTTTAAATTTATCCATAAAACTAACTTTACAATCTGGTCATCCATATATTAATGTCTTCTTCTGAAGAGATTCTTAGCTTTTTACGCACACGGTACTTCTTTCCTTCAACGGCTCTTACTGAAAGGCCGGTATACCTGGCAATTTCTTTTGTTTCAAAATTCAGCCTCAATAAAGCGCAAAATTCAAGCTCTGATGCCACAAGATTAGGAGCAATCTCCAGGACTTTTTTTGTGAAAGCCTGGTCGAGCTTATTAAACTTAATAAAAAATGCGGGATCGTTTGTAATCGCCATCTGTACCACAGTTCTCATTTCTTCCTCTTCATTTTTTTGTCCGGGAATTCCCACCTGCTCCAGCATCTGTACCTTTTCCTCCATAAGTCGACTTTGTTCTGCACTGATCTGCTGCGTTTTTTTGTATTTTCTGAATATGATAAAAGCAATATACAGACTCAGGAAGAACAGCGGCAGAAAGATCAGCAGAATTAAGGCATAACGTCCTGCTTTACCTGCATTATGAAGCTCCTTTTCTTTCAGCAGGCCAGCCAATGGTTTTCGTATGGCTTCCTTCTCTACTCTGGCCAGACTATCTGAAATCGCCGTGTATTTAAGCAGGTATACTTTCTCCAGATCTGCATCACGAAGTTTGTAATATACTTTTGACAGACTCTTAAATGCAAACTTTTTCACATATACGGCATGCAAGGAGTCTGAAAGAAAAAGCACCTTCAAAAGTGTATGAAGTGATTTTTTATATTCTCCTGTTTCATAATACAGTGTTGCAAAATTCCCCAGTTTAAGCATTTCTGTTTGTCTGGATTTAAACTTACGCTCAGCCTCGCCTTTTACCTCAAGATACTTTCTGGCAGAATCATATTGTTTGACTTCAAGAAATTTACTGGCAATATTACTTTCAGACAGGCTGAGTCCGACAATATATTTACTATCATTATGAATCTTTTTGTATTCTTCATGACTCTTTTTATAATAATACAGTGAGGAATCCTGCTGCCTTTTGTTGCTTTCAAAACCAAAGGCCAGGCCGGTATAAATCTGCCCCATCCGGTAATGCCGACCATTGAGATCGGCAATTTTCTCTGCATGGATTTTGGCGAGCTCATACATTTTCCGTCCTTCTTCATAAAATCCCAGTGCAGTATAGCTACCAGCCATCAAGGTAAATAAATGGGTAGTAAATGTTTTATGATTTAGTTTTAAATTGGTTGCTTTTGCCTGATTTCCAATTTCCAGTACTCTTTCAAAATTCCCGCAGTCAAATGCCAGTACAGCCATTGCATTCCAACTCCAGACCAGCATTTTGATATTCCCTGTTTTTCCCGCTTCCTGATGGAACTGATTCGCTAATCTGACTGCCGACTTCACATTTCCGGCCTGATCAAGTAAAGCACATAAACGATCGATTTCCGGATCTGTATCCCTGGCATAAGTTCTGGAAGTCAGGCTGATAAAAAGGATTAAGTAGGTAAATAAGTACAAGAAAAAAAGACTTTTCTTCATATCGGCTTCCGCTCGTTCATCACTGGTTTTAAAGATGTTAAAGT
Source organism: Pedobacter caeni (assembly GCF_900129215.1). Classification (GTDB taxonomy): domain Bacteria; phylum Bacteroidota; class Bacteroidia; order Sphingobacteriales; family Sphingobacteriaceae; genus Pedobacter; species Pedobacter caeni. The sequence goes on from NZ_FQUQ01000004.1 coordinate 678,115, forward strand.
AATGTTTTATCTCTAAACTTCAAGCTTAAAATTCTCCGCTCCCAGACCGGCCTATACCAGTACTTTCTCTGGTTGATAAATATCCAGGCCATCCAGGACGTCTGTTCTGTTTTCCTCCAGATGAGGAAGGATATGGTCTTCCACTAAATATTTATAATGTGAACTCAATTGGTGATCTCTGGCAGCTTCCAGGTCAGTAAACTCCTGAAGAATGACAAAGATGCGCTTGTTCCCCCTGGATCTGGTGATGTTATAATTCAGACAACCTGGTTCTTTCAAAGCGGCATGAACAAGCGGGCCGAAAAAATGCGCTACATGAACTTCATACCCTATTCTCACGCGCCAATACACGACTAAAACTATTGACATATTCTTTTGTTGATTTAATTTACAGCATGTTCCTTTTCTGATCAACGGAAATTAAAAAATACCGGATGCAGCTACATCCGGTATTTCCATCACCCGATTACCTTGATTTTTTATTTATACAAATAGTTTAATGCAACCACATCATTTGCGTTAAAAGTACGTGGGGTACTTCCTACACAAGCAAGCATAAACGATTCTGAATCGGGAGCAGATGGCGTTCCAGGAATTCTGATTGCGCCAACACCTGCCTGCCCTTCATTGTCTCTTGATCCACCACAACTGTAAGCGCGGTTTGCATAATCGGTATGACGGAACCCGATGTTATGTCCAATCTCATGTTGCAATACTCCGGCAATCTGCTCCAGGCTTTTTGAAGAATAACCAGCAGAATGGGTATTGAAAAGAATCTGATTGTAAGGATTTCCAGAACTGGTAGGAAAACCACCACTGGCTAAAACAATTCTACCAAGGAAGTCTGGTCCCTGATAAAAGCCTTTGATGTCAATAGTACCTGTTGTTCCGGCAGTAGCACGTTGGAATTTAAGCTTCAGGCCAAGGTCATTGTATCTTTTGATGACAATATCCAGTGCCTGAGAGAACTTCACATTCAGACCAGTCACAGAAACGGTAATCGCTCTTGGCAGATTTTTCACAATATTGGTTGTTCTATACTGCTCTGTTTCTGCAATATTCAGGCTGGTATTGACTGCAGCTTCTTTTAAATTTTCTTCTGTCAACAGAATATCTCCTTCTACAAGGTATCCATTCTCTACCTTTTGAGCTTCATGTGTATTGAATCCCAGTTTTTTAATCTGAGCTAAAGTGGATGCAGAAATTTCTTCTTGTTTTTCGGTAACTTCTGCATGTTTTTCCTTTGAGCAGGAATAGATGCTGCTGATCAATAAGCTAAGCACAGCCAGGGATAAGATTCGGTTTTTCATAATTTAACAATTTAGGATTTTTGGTTTTGATTGAATTTGTAAAAGGGTGATTCATTAATCAAATCAGCTGATTAGGCGATGCAAGTTTAGTCTTTAAACACTCCCGGGTGGTTAAAAAAAATCTACTCACATCTACTCAAATGCCACAATTGGGCCCATTTGTATCATTCCAAAAAAAAATCACACGATAAATTCCCGTTTTATACGTACACCAAAAAAAGCAATAACATCAATGAAAGATAACATAGCGCTTGCCTGAAGATGTCAGGTCTGGTTTGGCCATCACGCACCCTCTGATTATATCTAAATAAAATACTTATTAACATATTAAGATAATATAAGTTATAATAAGAAAATTAGACAAAACGATGTACTGCTGTAAAACTCAGCACAATAATCAATAAAAGATGAAGGACTTAGAAAAACAAAACCAGCTATACACTGAAATTTCATTAGTGGTCAGCCAGGCAAAACAAAGGGTTTACCAGAATAGCAATAAGATCTTATTACAAATGTACTGGCAGATTGGAAAACTGATCGTAGAAGATGAACAAAAAGGGAAAGCCAAAGCAATCTATGGCAAGGAAACACTGAAAAAACTTTCAAAAGCACTAACTGTTGAATTCGGAAAAGGCTTTGATGAACGCAATCTGAACAATATCCGTGCTTTTTACAATGCTTTTCCAATTTGGAACGCCGTGCGTACGGAATTGAGCTGGACACATTATCGCATTATCAGCCGACTGGAAACCAAATCATTAAGGTTAAGATATATACAACACTGCATCGAAGGTAATTGGGATACCCGTACCCTCCAGAGAAACATTAAAACACAATATATCGGAAGAATCCTGGAAGAAGAGCACACAGATCTGCCGGCTCCAAAACAACTCATCAAAGATCCTTATATTTTCGAATTCCTCGGGATCACAAAAGATCTTCCCGCATCTGAAAGTAATATTGAAACGGCCCTGATTAACCATATCCAGCATTTTCTAATGGAGCTGGGAAAAGGTTTTGCTTTTGTCGCCAGACAACAGCACATCGTAACAGATACCTCCGACTTCTTTATAGATCTGGTATTCTACAACTATTACCTCAAATGTTTTATCCTGATTGATCTGAAAACCCAGAAACTTAGCCATGAGGCCATTGGGCAGATGGACATGTATGTAAGGATGTACAACGATCTGAAAAAAGGCCCGGATGACCAGCCTACGCTTGGGATGATTCTCTGTACTGAGAAAGATGAAACCTTAGTTAAATATTCTGTCCTGGCAGAGAATGAGAAAGTATTTGCCAGCAAATACCGGTTATACCTTCCTGATGAAACGGAATTAAAACAACTAATAGAGCAGGATCGGATCAGGCTTGAGCTGGATCACCCAACGGAATAATCAGCTAAAAGAAAGCACAACCCCATTCGTATGGAGGTTGTGCTGCCTGATGCTGCTAACGGCTAGCCCTTCAGCTTTTTATACCTTAACAAAGCCTCAAGGAAATAATAATCTGCATAGATCAATGGAACATCAATCTCTGAGCTGTGTGGAATACTTCCTACAGAATGCTTTAGAATGAATCCTGCATTGGTCCCTGGTTCTGCCAGATAAGGTGCTTTCGATAAAGAGCCAATCATTTCCTCTGCCTGCTTGTAGTAAGAAGATCCGTCTTTCCCTAAATAGGTACTCAATTCAAAGAGTGCAGAGGTGGCTACTGATGCAGCAGAAACATCACGTGGAATGACTGCAAATTTTGAGGCATCATAACTCCAGTCCGGTTGATATCCCTTTTGGTTGACATTAAAATCCCAATAAGGAATTTTATCTTTTGGAAGGTTGTTGTTTTTCAAATAGAAATCAGCCATTTTCTTTGCCGTTTCCAGAAAACGTTTGTCTTTGGTTTCGCGGTAAACCATCGTAAATCCATAAATCCCCCAGGCCTGTCCCCTCGCCCAGGTAGAGTTATCTGAGTACCCCTGATTGGTTTGACTGTTCAATACTTTACCTGTCTTTACATCATAATTGATCACATGGTAAGAACTGTAATCCTTCCTCACATGATCCCTCATCGCGTTCAAAGCATGGCTCACCGCAATGTTTTTATACTTCGGATTTCCGGTTACTTTTGAAGCATAGAAGAGCAGTTCCAGGTTCATCATATTGTCGATGATCACCGGATAGTTCCACATTGTCTTCTTATCCCAGGATAGCTTAGGGTTCCAGGATTTGATAGACCCAACTTTTGCATCATACCTGCTGCATAAAGATTCCGCAGACTGGATCAGGATATCTTTGTAAGCAGGATTATTCGTTAAACGCAAGCCATTTCCATAACTGCAGTACATTACAAATCCCACATCATGGTGAACGGTATTGTATTTTCCTTCTTCCAATGCTGCGGTCCATTGTTCTGCCGCAGCTTTCCATTTAGCATCACCGGTATATTCATATAAATACCATAATCCTCCCGGGAAAAAACCTCCTGTCCAGTCGTGCACATCGGTATACTTTACCGACCCGTCTTTATTCGTTGTCCTTGGAAAAAGTTTCAGGTCTTTGGCTGTAGAAAGCAGTTGGGTGTATTGCTTTTCTGCTACGGAAAAATCCTTTGCGATCAGTTCTGTTTTAGGAGAAAACCAGAGGAAGGAAGAAGAGAGTACTGCAATTCCCAGGGCCGAAGCCAGCAGTACCTGTTGCTTTTTCTTATTGAAATTCATTAGTTTCATTTGATTGTTTTATAGGGTTATTACGTTGTGTTTACCAGCCTTTATTATTTGGAAGCAGAAGTTTGTTCACTGAAGTCTCATACAATGGAACAGGAAATAAAAGATGACGTTCATCGACGTTACTTCCTCCTATCGCTGAGTATTTAAAATTGGTTGGAGCTCCGGCATTGATTTCTGCTGCGGTCTTTTTCAGGTTCCCGACATACTCTTCCCAACGGATCAGGTCGGCACGGCGCAGGGCTTCAAAGCAAAGTTCTTTCTCTCTTTCATTTTTGATGACTATGCGGAAAGCATCTTTTGAAGCAGTTTGCGCAGTGGTCAGGCCCTCATCCCCCACAACCGAAATCGTGGCAGTAGCAAGGGCTCCCGTCCCAACACCACCACTAATCGTAATGGTCGGTATGGAAGTATAAAAGGCGCCAAAATCGGTGATGTTAATTGCAGTAACCTTACCTCCGGCAATGGTTACTGTTGCAGTAGCATTCCTGGTTGCTCCGCCTCCTGTAATACTAACTGAAGGAGGATTGGTGGCCAGATATCCGGTACCCCCTGCACTGATCGTGATCGTTCTCAGTTGCTCTCCGGAAAGGGTTTTGCCAAAGGCCCGCTTTCTCAGCTGATTCAGGGCCGAGATGGCTTCACTGGTAGGTCCGTTCACTTCATTATCTGCTTCAGCAAGCATGAGCAATACATCTGCATATCTCAATAAAGGGAAATTTTGAGGGGTATAATTCTTTTGTTTCTCCAGCAATTCATACTCTCTCCTGAATTTACCGGAGTTCCGCTGATAAATCTCTGCTGTGGTCCAGTTGATCCTGGTGGTCGTTGCACCGCTATATCTGAATGGAGCAATGGCCCAATCCCTGCGCAGGTCTCCATTTTCGTATAGCTTGAACAATCCTGGTGTTGCAGCAATGAATCCATAACCGTATCCTTCTTTTTCATTGGTACAAAGAATCCCATTGTTATTCCCAACCCTTCCGGCTTCGGTATAGGCATTTCCTAAACGGTTACCCCAGAACTCCACTTCCCAGATGCTCTCTTTGGTATCATATTTATCCTGAGCATAATTGATGAAAATCTGCTTATAGTCATTGTTCAAAGCATGACCAGCACCACCTGCAACCACCTTTTTAGCCCATGAAAGTGCTTCCGCATATCTGGAAACATCTTTCAAAGGATATCCCGCCATATATAAATTGACCCTCGCCAGAATTCCCTGTACCGCACTTTTACTCACACGACCTCCAAAACCAATTTCAGTGATGGATTTAACCAGTCCTTCGGCCTTTGTCATGTCTGCAATGATCTGGTTGTATACCTCTCTTGCAGGAGTTCTGGCCACATCAGTGGAGATAATAGAAGCAGTAGGCTTCAGGATCATGGGTACATCTCCCCAATTGCTCACCAGCAAAAAGTGATAGTATGCCCTTAAAAACAAAGCTTCTCCTTCAATAACACCTCGTTTCGATTCATCCATTGCTGGTTTTTTGATATTAGCCAACACGAGGTTCGCTCTTTCTATCCCCTGATAAAGCGATTGCCAGAGCAAACGGATATCCGGATCGGAAGAATCAAAGTTTAAGACCTGGGTACCCGTTGCCTGGGCACTTCTTTGGTAATAACTCTCATCCGTAGCCGCAGTGAGTCTGGTAAAAATGGAATTTCCATATACATTCTCGCTGCCCATAATGTCGTAAACTCCGGTCAGTGAATTGTTCATCTGTGCTTCTGTAGCGTAATAATAATCCGGAGAAAGGGTATCTGTTGGTTTGGTATCCAGGAACTTTTTACAGGAAGAAACTCCTGTAAGGATCACACCAAGTAATAAATATTTTAAAGCTTTCATTTGATCAGATTTTAAAATTAAAATGAGGTATTGATACTGAACACAATTGTTCTTGCTCTAGGATAGGCAGAGTAATCAAAGCCTGGTGTCAGCGCAGAATTTCTTACAGAAACCTCCGGATCCATTCCTGAGTAATTGCTGAAAGTATACAGGTTCTGACCTGATGCAGCAACCCTCAGGCTTTTCAAGTTAAGCCGCTTCAACACCTCCTGACCAAAATTATAGCCCAATGAAACGGTCTTTATTCTTAGAAAAGAGCCATCTTCGATGACGCGGGAAGAGTAAACCCTTGGTCCCTGGCCTTTCACTCTGTGTAAAGTATTACTTGGATTTTCCGGTGTCCACCGGTCAGCATAGTTCGCAAACTGGTTCAGGTTGGTCTTGTCCAGCATATTGCCTTCAAACAACATTCTGTTCGCATTATAGATGTCATTTCCATAAGACCATTGCAGAAAGATACTCAGGTCAAAATTTTTATAACTGAAGTTATTGGTTAACCCACCAACATGTAAGGGCTGCCCCCTTCCAATTACCGTCTGGTCTTTGGTATCTACCACATTGTTTCCATCAAGATCTTTATATTTTACATCACCCGGTTTGATCGTACTTCTCACATTCCCGTTGTTTGGGACATTGTCTTTTAAGGTATATACTCCCGGACTGCCTTCATTAAAATCACTGAACTGATAGATCCCATCAAACTGATACCCATAAAATTGTCCGATAGGCTGACCTACCTTTGCAATGTATAATGGAATACCATTATAAGAATTTTCCCAGGCCAGGGAAGTGGTTCTGAAATCCTGCCTTTCACTCAGGGCCAGTACTTTCGAACGGTTAAAACTGATGTTAAAACTACTCGACCACTTAAAGTCCTTATGATCGATATTCCTGGTATTCAGTGTGAACTCCAAACCCTGGTTTCTCACCTCTCCGATATTTTTAAAAGCACTCACATAACCTGTGGTATATGGAAGATCAGCATCCAGTAACAAATCATAGGTTGTTTTACGGTAAACATCCACCGTTAGTCCGATCCGGTCTTTAAACATGCTCAGGTCATAACCGATATCTGCCTGGGAAGTACTCTCCCACTTCAGATCCGGATTTCCAAAGGCCAGTGGAACTGCTCCCGGGTTAATGGTATTGTTAAATCCATAAGAGGCTCCGATCGGCAAACCCAATATCGAAAGGTAAGAGAAATCACCGACCCTGTTGTTTCCGGTTACCCCATATCCAACCCTTAGTTTCGCATCATTCACGAAAGTCAGCTTTTTCATAAAATCTTCATTACTCATTCTCCAGGCCAATGAGCCGGAAGGAAAATAGCTCCATCTGTTTCCCGCCATAAATTTGGAAGAACCGTCTGCCCGGAAAGAAGCACTCAAATAATATTTTGACGCGTAATCGTAGGTTACCCTACCCAGAAAAGAAAGCAATTTACTATTTGAACTTACTGCAATTACCGGTTGTGGTATTCCTTCATCCAATCCGTCCAGCCCCAGGGTTTCGTTGGGTACCTGAGTCGCAGACATTCCATATCTGGAGAAACGATCGCCTTGTAACGTGATGCCTCCTAAAACATTCAGGTTATGTGTTTTGTTGAAACGCTTTGCAAAGGTCAAAATGTTCTCATTCAACCAGCTGCTGTTTTGATTATAAATGATCGAGCCATTCACTCCTGTTAAACTTCTGGGGCCGCCATAATAAGTCTGACTATTATAAAACACGTCGTTTCTGCGCAGGTTATTGCTGATGCCACCGGAAACTTTTAAAGTCAGGTTCTTCGTAAAGGCATATTGCGCATAAGCATTGGCCCGCAAATTATTGGTAGTGGCATTCCTCAGTTCATTTTTAGTGGAGATCACCGGGTTCACACGGTAGTCATTGGAACCATCTACCCCCGGATCAAAAAGAATATCCTCCAGGTCTCCGCCACCAGCTCCGGAGGTTGGCCGATATCCCCATACGCTGTACAACAAGCCATTCGTTGCAGAGTTTGTGCCCGCATTTGGTATCGTACCACTCGTCTTGATATTGCTGTAATCGAAACTTCCGAAAACTTTTAATTTCGCATTCAATTCCTGTGTCAGGGACATTCTGCCCTGGTAACGGGAGAATCCCGAATTGATAATGATACCATCCTGATCCATCACCGATCCTGAAATCACATATTTCGTTTTATCCGTTCCACCTGTCAGGGAAAGGTTATGTTCTTGTGAAGGTGCTGTTCTGTAAATCTGATTCTGCCAGTCTGTTCCTTTCAGCCCCCTGTAAGAATCAAGGGTTTTGCCATCCACATAATACAGAAGAGGGGTATTTACAGGGTCGATTTCTTCCTGAAGCCTCACAAACTCATAGGGATCCATCAGGTCCATCTTTTTAACGTTTTGCTGAAAACCTACGGTACCGGTATAAGCGATCACAGGAGCACCGATCTTTCCGCTTTTAGTGGTGATCAGGATTACACCGTTGGCCCCTCTTGCTCCATATATCGCCGTTGCTGAAGCATCTTTCAAAACCTCAATAGATTCGATATCTGCCGGGTTGATCGCATTGTTATTGGCGGTTTCTATCGGGAAACCATCCACTACATATAAAGGTGAATTGTCTTGTGTAATTGAGTTCTGGCCACGGATCACAATGTTAAATGAAGAACCCGGCTGCCCATCGTTTGAAGCCACTTGCACACCCGCTACGCGTCCGGCCAAAGCTTCATCAAAAGATTTCACGGGGGCTTTCTGAAGGTCTTTCATGTTCACACTGCCAACTGCTCCGGTAAGGTCCTTTTTGTTGACAGATCCATAACCGATCACCACCACATCGTTCAGTACTTTACTGTCTTCCCCCAAGGTCAGGTTCAGGATTCCTTTATCCCCCACACTGATTTCTCTTTGCTCATATCCGATATAGGTAAAAACCAGGGTGGTGTTTCCTTTTACAGGAACCTGGATTGCATACTTTCCATCTTTATTGGTGGTGGCTCCTCCTTTGTTTCCTTTGACCATCACGCTTACCCCAATTAGGGGAAGTCCGTCTGCACGGTCTGTGACGATGCCTTCTACCCGCCGCATGTCCTGCGCAAAAGCCACACAGGCACACATCATGCACATCATAAAAAGGTACATTTTTTTCATACTCAGTAAGTTTAGATTTGGTTCTCAATAACCCTCCCATGGATTATTGATATCAAATTTGCATATCAATAATCCGAAATAAGGGGTACTAATTAATTTTTATAAGGGTAATAATCAGTTAAAAACGGCCATTACAGTAGAACCTGCAAGTTCTTGCTGAGGAAGCGCAACTTCAATACGACTTACCCTTCCTGTTTTTAAATCGGTAAGCGTCAACACTACGGTCTTTTCTTTCTGTAAGGGATCGGCCACATAAACACGCTGTTTCCCTTCCACATTTCTAACCATAAGGATACAGGCCTTGTCTGTTTTTACCGAGAAGCCAGGAAAGTTAAAACTTCCCGCCTGATAAAATACAGCCTGGGCAATACCCAATTGCTTATGGTACACGCCCTGTAATGTTTCTGTATTGGCGATCACCTGAACACGGGCGACATCATACTGTTCCATATCTTCGGCTTTTATCCCTGGCAATACGATGTAAGCATATTTGTCATTCCGGGGTTTAATTCCATGATTGATCCAAAGCTTAAACACATTTCCAAACAATTCTTTCTTAGGATGCGAATTGTTGATATGAAACCAGTTTCCCTGTTGCAGATTGGTGCTCAGGCTAAGGTTCCCTCCTTCAGGAAAAACATAGGCAATGCCATCATGCCAGATCCAATCCTGACTTTTCTCCTTTAAATTGAAGCTTTTCCCGGCAGTTATCCGATTACGATCCGATGAACGTTGTACCGATCCATTCAACCAGCTTTGGTTCAGGCTTGTCGTAATTGGTTCTGCAGCCAGGCTATTGATTCCTGCACCAAGGCATACCACCTCATCATCAAAGAAAAACCACGACTTTTTTGCCGATAAACTGTCGTAATCCAAGGCATAGGCGCTGGCTCCATATACTTTATCAGATACACCTCCTGCAAAGGCATTACTTCCCTCCTCTCCCCAGAATTTAGTCATCAACCGGTCTGCAGGATAGTCTCTGCTGGTAACTCCAGGAATTTTATCCCATTCCCATACCGGCATAATGTTGTAATATTCCGGTCCACGGACCTGAATGTTCGTCGCCCCGTCGGCAAGCGTCCTGCCCAATAGGTTCTCCCCGTTTCCAGCCTCACTTCTTTTGGTACGGTTGCTGACCATTCTGACATTAAAAGAATAAGCGGGACGCAAATGAAGGGTATAATCTCCATTCCAGAACTGGTGGTGTAAAGGCTGGATATGAACACCCGGGCCAACAGTGCTATCTGTTCTTGCAATCGCCTGATCCCATTCTTCCCCATGTTCAGGATCAATCGTTTTTGCTACCCTCAGCCTGCTGCTCTCCCCATGTTTATTTAGTATATCCGGTCTGCTGACGCCACGCCCCTCCACATTAAAATCGATATAACTCCCGCGAATGGTTTTTAAATAACTGTCCCTATAGTATTTTGAAAATAGCTGAAGCTTATCCTCATTCAATGCATAAGGAGTATTCCTTACATATCCGGCCAATTTAAGCACACCTGTAATAAATACTGCGCCATAGCTGGAAATCTGAAGCTGAGGCCCATGTTGCAGGTAGGAATAATCATACTGCAAACCTTCCTTATAATGGACAAACCGGATGGGGTCAAATAATTCCCTGGTCGACAAAGCCATCAGGGATTGGTCTTTAGTGAGCAATGCCCGGTAAAAATAATGCAATGCAATATCCGTTTTATTGGCCCCGGTCTTCTTTTCAGGATCACCACGTTTCATGCGTTCCATCAGTGCTGCTTCCAGCGCCTTTGCCAACTGCTGTTTTCCAAAGCGCATCTGGATCAGTAACTCACCCAGTGCCTGGGGAGTAGCAATCTCATTGTGCCACCAATTGCTGCTTTTCGGATCAGCACCATACCAATAACTGAAAGCATTGGAAATCCCTTTGAACACCTGTTCATCTCCATAGTACCTGCTTCCTTTTGTAATGTAGGCCTGGATCAGGCTCTGCAATTTCAGCAGGTGATCATTTGGCATCCAGTTGGTTATCGAAGTGTCTTTATAATTGACGGCAGCCCAGCTTCCATCGGCTTGTAAAGCCTTAAAATTCCTGGTTGCAGGCCCATCCAACTGGCGAAGTGGTTTGACCAGGTCCAGCCTGATCCTGTTCATAATGGTATCGTAAGGCTGGTCTGTTTGTGCTTTAGTAAAACCTGGTATCAGCAATAATAAGAACAAGCTGCAACAGGAGAATAATTTCTTCATTTGGTTAGGATTTATATTATGGGTAAAGTCTTTCCATTTCACGGCCTTTTACTTCCATGCGGTGTTTTTTTATTTGATTTTCATCGCCATAGGTGCTGTACCAATGGGGTTGGTCGAGCCCTTTCTCCCAACGGGAAAGCAAGGCTGATAAGTTTTTTACTTTTTCAGGGTGTTTTTCCGACAGGTTATGTTGCTCTGAAAGGTCTTTACTCAAGTCAAAAAGCAGGACATTTTCCTTCACACGGATCAGTTTCCAATTTCCTGACCTGACCGCAGCAGCAACTCCCCTTCTCCAGTACAGTGCCTCATGCGGAATGTTCTTATTGCCTGGTGATAAATAGGGCAGCAGGTTTAGCCCATCCAGTTTTTTTGTTCCTTTTTGCCGGCCTTTACCTGCAGCAACTGCTGTGGGAAGGATGTCCAGAGAAATTACAGGTTGGCTATAGGTCTTGTTTACCGGGATGTGTCCAGGCCATTTCATCATCATGGCTACCCGAATCCCACCTTCCCATTTGGAACCTTTCATTCCTCTCAGTGCTCCGTTATCTGATGAATTTCCTGTTGCTCCACCATTGTCGTTGATAAAGATGACGAGGGTATTGTCTTCCAGTCCATTGTCTTTGATTGTTTTAAGCACCCGTCCTACGCCATCATCCAGTGAAGTCATCATTGCCGCATAAGCCCTCCTGCCGCTATCCGGTATTCCGGCAAAACGATCCATCAGATCTTTTCTTGCATTCATTGGGGTGTGAACGGCATTGTAAGAGAGGTACATGAAAAAAGGATTGTTTTTATTTTTCTCAATAAAAGCGCTCGCTTTATCGGTAAACATATCGGTGAGGTAAGTGATTTTCGTTTCCGGGACGATGTCCATGTTGTCATACAAAGCCGTTTCCTGGTTGCGTTTACCTTTATAGGCGAAAAAATCCCGGTGACCTCCTGTGAAACCATAGAACTCATCAAAGCCCCTTTTTAAAGGGAAATGTTTTTTTTCTTCTCCCTGATGCCATTTTCCAATGGCAATTGTTCTATAGCCATTATCCTGCATCTCATTTCCTATCGTCCGCTCTGCAGGATCCATTCCCACATCGCTTACCTGATACCCTTTGGCAACTTTAGTGGAGGTATTGTGTTCAAAACCGAATCGTTGCTGATAACGTCCGGTTAGTATACCCGCACGTGAAGGGGCACAGACCGAAGCAGAAACATAAGCATCCGTAAAACGTGTCCCCTTTCCGGCTATTGCATCTATATTTGGCGTAGGAATCTGGCTTCCTCCATAACAACCAAAATCGGCATAGCCTGCATCATCGCTAACGATTACAATCACATTGGGTTTTGAAAAACCCGGGTTCTTTTTCCGGAGTACAGCATCCTGCTGGGCCATGGCGCATGCTGAAAACCTAAGCAGCAAAGCGACAGACATCATGATCATCAATTGATTTTGTTTCATACCTATCTTCATACAGAAATCAAATATTCAGTTTAATTGGCTGATTAAAGGAGAGAAATCGGTTAAAAAGGGGGGACTAATCTGTTTTCTTCACATATTCGGAAGGGGCAACATGGAACTGTTTGCGAAACTCCTTGCTAAAATACTTTCTGTCGTTAAAACCGACTGCATAAGCGACTTCTGAAATGTTCAGTTGATGTTCCGATAAAAGCTGGGCTGCTCTTTTCAATCGCTGAGATTTAATAAAATCGGTAATCGACAAACCGGTCAATGCCTTAATCTTTTTATACAAAACTGTCTGACTCATCCCAATGTCCTCTACCAGACTGCCTACATTAAATTCAGGATCCTCCATTTTGGATTCTACCAGCCCCATCAGCTTGTCCAGGAATTTCTCATCAGGGGAAGCAATTTCTATTCTTCCCGGCATGAGCATTACCTGCCTTACATATTTCTGTCTGAGACGGTCCCTTCCCTGCAACAGGTTCCGGATGCTCAGTTCCAGCACCTGTATACTGAAAGGTTTGGTGATGTAAATATCTGCCCCTGCCTCCAGTCCGCCTACCTGATGCAAATGCGAAGCCATTGCTGTGAGCATAATCACGGGAATATGATTGGTCCGCTCTTCCTGTTTTAATTTCGAACACAATTCCAGTCCATTCATTCCAGGCATGGTCACATCACTGATGATCAGATCAGGAACCTGCTCCACTGCTACATTCCAGCCCTCCAATCCATCTGCACTCTCCAGCAAATGGTAGGTATGTTGTAAAGACTGAAGGATAAAACCTCTCAATTCGTCATTGTCTTCCACAACAAGTATGGTAAATTTTTTATCTGCTGCAAGCGCTTCTTTTTCTCCCTGAGCGTTTACTGCATCAATTTCAGGAGTTGGCTCAGAAAAAACAAGCAGGTCTGATGCTGCGGCAAGGTCTTCATCATTAAAATGTGAAGAACCCAGCGGCAAGGTAACAGTCAGGCTTGTGTTTCCTCTTTCTCCGGGCGTAGCCAGCACACTGGAAACAGAAATCCCACCATGATGTAAGTCTACAATATGCTTTACCAGAGCCAAACCTATGCCCCAGCCCTCCGTGTTTGTCTTTCCGGATTTCACCTGATAAAAATTGCCAAATATCTTATCCAGCAAATCTTCCGGAATTCCAATACCATTATCCCTGATCATCAGCTCAATATGATCTTTTTCTTTCCTCACAGCAAAGACAATCTCCCCTCCGTCAGGGGTATATTTAAATGCATTGGAAAGGATGTTATAGCAAACTTTCTCCAGTTGTGCGGGATCAAAAAAAAGCAAGACCTCCTCTTCCGGAGCTTCAAAACTATATTTTATACTTTTAAGTTCTGCCAGGCCTTCATAACTGCTGTAAATCTGGCGACAAAAGCCAATCAGTTCATTTTCAGCAATACGAAGTTTCACATTTCCCGTTTCTATTTTTCTAAAATCCAGCAATTCCGTAATCAGGCGTAATAAACGATCCGTGTTTTTCTTAATCCCGGATAGCGGAGCACTGATCAGCTCATTTTCTTTACTAAGGCTGATCAGTTTTTCCAATGGGGCAAAGATCAGGCTTAGCGGAGTGCGGATTTCGTGGGATATCCTCGTAAAAAAATCCAGCTTCATCTGGTAAAGCTCTTGCTGCCGCTCATTGTTCAGGTGCTCATAATAAAGTTCAGATTCGAGACGTTCCTGCCTGCGGAAGAAACGGAAAATCAGGTAAAGCAAAGTGCATCCTGCCACAACATACAGCAAATAGGCCCACCAGGTGCGCCATAAAGGTGGGAGGACCCTAATGTCCAATACCGTAGGATTTTCATTCCAGACCCCATCATTGTTACTTCCTTTGACCAGCAATTTATACTTCCCTGCAGGCAGGTTTGTATAGGTAGCTGTAGGAATCGTTACATAATTCCAGTCCTTTTCAAAGCCATCCAGTTTGTAAGCATACTTATTTCGTTCCGGCTGAATATAATTTAAAGCCACAAAATCAATGCTGAAGATGTCCTGATCTGCAGAGAAAGTGATCTCTTTAGAGAAGCTGATGTCTTGCCTTAACAACCGATCAGGTCCATCCACCAATACCGGTTTATTGAAGAGTTTTAAACCAGAAAAGGCCACCTTTGGAATGTGTTCATTCTCCTTGATTTCTCTTGGAATGAAAGATACCAGACCGTTGTAACTGCCAAAATAAAGTTTTCCGTTTTCGTCTTTATAAGCAGAGTTTGCATTGAACTCATTTGCAGGCAATCCATCTGTAATGTTGTAATTTTTGAAAGAACGCTGCTTCAGGTCAAATTTACTCAGGCCTCTGTCTGTACTCAACCATAAGCTTCCTTCATTGTCTTCCAGAATGCCAATGATGTTATCGCTGGCCAGGCCATGCTGTTTCGTATAAGTGGTAAAAGATTGCGTTTTTGGGTGATACAGGCTCAGTCCTCCATGATGTGTCCCGACCCAGATATTCCCCTGCTTATCTTCCTGAATGCAGCTGATCTGATTGGATTGCAGACTGTCTTTATGCGCTGTACTTTTCAGAAAAACCTTAAACTGTTTAGCTCCCAGAGTTAAAAGATTGAGTCCCTTTGGAGTCCCCACCCAAAAATTCTTCCTGCGGTCGGAAAAAGAGAAACGGATATAGCTGCTGCTGAGCCTTAAACCCGGAGCAGGTAAATCCGTCAACACAGAAAAGCTTTGCTTTTCAGGATCGAACAAATTCAATCCTCTGGAAGAAGTTCCCACCCATAGGCGGCCATTATGGTCTTCGGAAATGCTGCTCACATAGCCATAGCTTAAACTGGCCGGATTATTCGGGTCATGGCGGTAATGTTTAAACTTCCCCGTGGCGGGATTGAACAATTCCAGTCCACCCTGAAATAAACCGATCCAGATCTGCCCCTTTTTATCTTTATAAATCGCTTTAATCGTATTGGAACTTAAACTCCCAGGATCTGAAGGATCATTCAGGTACTTTTTAAACTCATTGGTCCTGGTATTGAAATAGTTCAATCCCTGTCCTTCCGTACCAATCCAGAGGTTCTTCTGCTCATCCGCAGCAATCACACTAATGATATCACTGCTGATGCTGTTCCGGTATTTACTATACTTATAAACGGTAAAAGGAACAGTATTCTGATGGGCTACATTGACTCCGCCAAACATCGTTCCTATCCATACGGAACCATAATTGTCCTCATAGATATCTTTAATCGAATTGTCACTTAAGCTTTTACGGTTTTCCGAATCATGCTTAAATATCCTGAAACGTAAAGTTACGGGATCCAGAATGTTCAGGCCGTTCATGGTGGCGACCCATAAATTACCGTCTTTGGCAGGCATCACTTTACGAATGATGTCATTGCTGATCCCATCATTGCGGAGAGGCTGGTGTTGAAACCGGATAAATGAACCTGAAGCCGGAACAAAAAGGTTGAGTCCTTCGGCCTCTGTACCCACCCAGATCCTGCCCTTAGCATCTTCCGCAATTGTTTTTATCGAATTGGCGCTGATGCTGCCTGCTTTCGATGGATGATGGACAAATGAGCTGAAAACATACTGACCATTTTTAGGGGTCATTCTGGTTAAACCTTCTGTTGTTCCTACCCAGATATTGGATTGGCTATCTTCAAAAACGGTGTAAACAGAGTTTCCGGCAAGCCCATCTTTTTTAAAATACCTTTTGAATTTTCTGGATTCAGGATTTTCGAGTATGCTTAAGCCGTTATAAGTACCAAAAAGGACTTTTCCCTTCCTTCCGGAATGGATGGACAGCACAATTTTATCGCTGATGCTGTGTTGATCAGCAGGTTTAAAAACAATTCGTTCAAACTTGTCTGTTTCCGGAATATACCTGTTGAGTCCGTTCTGCGTCCCTATCCATAAATTCTGCTGTTTATCCTCAGCAATTGCATAGATATAATCTTCAGCACTGATAGACGCCGGGTCAGCTTCATCGGTTTTATAAATTTTAACCGTTTTACCGTCATAACGGTTGAGGCAGTCGCGGGTTCCAAACCACATATACCCCCTGCTGTCTTTACAAATGGCTAAAACTGTACTTTGAGACAAGCCGTTTGTAACCGACAAGTGATCAAAAGAAAACTGACCAGATACCGTATTAAATAATAATACAAATACTAAGGTTACAAATAGTTGTTTAGGCATAGGTAATCATCCTGAAGGATTGGTTAGGTCCCCGGCAATTATACTAAAAAAAAACGCTTAACCCGATAGATGTATCAGGTTAAGCGTATTTATAGCAAATAGCAAAGCCGCTTAGCGTCTGCGTTTACTCAGGTTATTGCTGATGATCTGATCCACGCTATATTTTCCGCTTCCGGAAACAAAAAGGAAAATATAAACGATCAGATAATGTAATGCCATTTCTTTTTTATCGAAACCATCAGGACCATGAATGATCAGAATGGCCACCAACATCGTCACGATCAAAGGAATCACGGCCAGTCTTGTACCCAATCCGATCAGGACCAGAATTGAACATAAAAACTCTGCAAAAACTGCCAGGGCAAGAGAAGCAGGTTCGCCTACCCCGATCGGATCTCCAAATTGGATCGGTCCTCCGCCTGTTAACATTTGTAGTTTCTGATAACCATGGAACAACATGAAAACAGCAATAGAAACGCGCAGGACAAGCAGCATAAAATGTATGCCTTCGTGGTTGAAATTAGTGTTGAATAGTTTCTTCATTGAGATAGATTGTTTAGTTGAAAAAAATAATATACGTGGCGTATGTTAAATCTAAGAATTATTTACTGGTTATGGATATGATAAATCCCGAGATGGCATCCTGAAGGATCATTTTCTTGGAAGGATCGGGCCTTCCCTCTTTTTCAATCATCTGAATAGAAACCAGACCATGCAGAATTGATAAGTAAGTATGGTATTTAAGGAAATAATCTGTCTCCGGATGATTGCTTTGTGCAATGGCTTCCTTGATCGTGGAGATCATGATTCCGGTAGCCGTAATCATTTCTGTAACCTGTTTCACACGGTCACAGGCCGGAATCCCCAGACCGAACATCAATTGATAATATTCATTGTGATCAAAAGCAAAATCCCAGTAAGCGTAAGCCATCGCTTCCAATTGCTTCGCGGGAACGGTATGCTGGTCTTTCACCTCCTGAAGGGTATCTGCTAACTTTTGAAATCCTTCTTTGGTAAATTCCAGCAGGATGGCTTCCTTATTTTCAAAATGGTTATAAATTACCGGAATGCTGTACTCTATCGCATCTGCAATCTTGCGGATGGATAAGGATTGCCAGCCATCAGAAAGGACCTGCTGCCAGGCGGCTTCAAGAATGCTTGCTCTAAACTCTTCTCTTTGTCTTATTTTACGTTCTGCAATTCCCATGTCCTATGAATTTTTATTAACACCGTTAACAAAAGTAATGGGTAAATTATATTTTAAAAAGTCTTTGAACAATTCTGACGTAAATACAACAAACATCATCTGGTCCAAAACCGCTTTATCTGCCTGATATCCTCAATTTAATGAATCCATCTAAAGATTTATTTAGTGAATTAATCTAAAGGTCAGGTTGATCCTGGGCTCCGAAACTTTCACCGTTTTTGGTAAACGGTGTTCCCAATAATGCTGTGTCTCTCCTTTCATGATCAGTACGCTGCCATGGCTCAGGTCGACAGAAATAATGGGAATCTTTTCCACATAGCGTCGGAACTGAAAAATCCGGTGTGCACCCAGGCTTACAGAAGCAATCAAAGGGTATTTCCCCAGATTCTTTTCATTATCCCTATGCCATCCCATACTGTCTGTCCCATCACGGTAATAATTGAGCAGACAGGCATTAAACTTTGCGCTGTACTTTTGTTCAATCTTAGCTTTGATCTTTTCCAAAGCGGCAGTCCATGGCGAAGCGTTCATGGTAATCCCTGAATAGCTGTAGCTCACTCCTGCATCTCCATAAAATGCCGTAAATCTGGGCTGAAGAACAGTCTTGCCAAAGATCGTGATCGGCTCCTGTTTCCAGGAAACACCGGACAATAACTCCTCAAAATACTCATCGCTTTCTTCCTCAGTAAAGAATCCGGGAAGGAATAGGGCCTCTCCCGGAATCGGAAGGAGGTTAACATGATCTCCGTACATCGAATGACTGTTAAAATAATTTTCCATAAAGATAAATCAATTTTAAGAACTAAACCCATCATTGTTTTATCATCTTCTGCAAAACACCATCTGCTGTAAACAAAAAAACAGATGGCAAAATACCTGAGTATTTAAACCATCTGTAATCCTCCTCACCTATCTCCGTTTCTTTATTGCGGCTGTCTTATTTAGTAAGCGCAGTTCCGGTATTTTCTTTCCAGTCGCCAAATGCTTTCTTAGCCAATGCTTTTGCCTGCGCAACAGTAATGTCGCCGGCAATGGTAATGTAAGTTCTTGACGGGTTAATCTGTTTGTTATAATATGCTTTCAATTCCTCTAAAGAGATCGCCTGGTTTTCCTTTACTTTATCTAAAGTTCCCTGATCCATTACCGGTTCCTGTAAAGCAGATGACATCACCAAAAATGCAGTTTCAAAATCTTCAGCATCCGCAGCAACGTTCGCTTCATCAGCAGTAACACTTACTTTTGGTGCCACCTCTTTTTTACTGTTGGCAAAAGCAACATTTTTTTTGTTGATCGTTGTTTCCTGCAACAGGTTTGTTAAAGCATTGGATACCGCAGCATTGGTGTCTATTGCCGCTCCTTCGATTTTAACGGAGGCAAAGACTTTACCCATTCCACTGTTTTCGGCTACGACCACCTCTATTCCATTTTTTAATTTAAAGCTTACCGGATCTTTCATAGTTCCCTGTGCCTGAATGTTACTGAAAGCTAATACTCCGATGATCATCATTAATAGTTTTTTCATTGTTATCTTTTTTAATTTCTTGTTTTTCCGGTTGATATATTTGGATTGATTTCCTGAAGCAAAGGTAGCCTGGTTTTAAAGGTGGGGAAAGAGAGAATAGGTAGAAAGGCAAAAAGTATCGGTGAATCCGGTGTCTGGGAACCGGCTGATCAGGAGCCCTTTAAAACAAAAAAGCAGATGGAAAATACCTGAGTATTTTAACCATCTGCGATCCTCCCCTTCTTATCTCTCTATCTTTATAAGGCTGATGCCCTGATTATTTTGCCAATTCAGTTACACGGCTTTCTTTCCACTCTCCAAATGCTTTTTTAGCCAGTGCTTTTGCCTGTGCAACAGTGATGTCACCTGCAATTGTGATGTAAGTTTTCGCAGGAGCGATGTTTCCTTTGTTCATTACAGGTGATTTTAAGGCATTTGCCATCACCATAAAAGCACCATCAAAATCTTCGGTATCTGCTGATACATGAACCTCGTCAGCAATCAGGCTTACTTTAGGTCCGAAGTCTTTCACATTCGAAGCAAATGCAATTTTACTTCCTTCGTTAAGTCCGTTTTCAAGCGCTGTTGTCAGTACTTCATTTGTGCCTAATTCAGTACCATCCATTTTTACCGCAGCCAGCACTTTACCCATTCCACTGTTTTCAGCAACAATAACTTCTACTCCGTTTTTCAGTTTAAAGCTAACCGGATCTTTCATGATTCCTTGTGCCTGAATGTTATTGAAAGTAAATAATGCGATGATGATGACGATTAAGTTTTTCATAATGTTTTCTTTAGTTTATGTTTTTCTGGTTAATTTTTAATTGATTTATGATTCAAAGGTATACCCTCTTTACAGGCCAGAGAAGGCCGAATAGACAGAAAGGATAAAATGAACGGTGAATGGGCCTTTTCACTCTTTCATTTTTTGATGCATTATAATTACATTAGTGTAAGGCTAAAGAAAATCTAGATGAACTGCTTAATTGTTGATGACAACAAAATTGCCCGGACGACCCTCAAACAACTGATCAGCCTGGATACCTCATTAACACTGGTTGATGAATGCAGCAATGCAACGGAAGCTTATGTTAAGATTTTAGACCATCCCATAGAGTTGTTATTTCTGGATATTGAGATGCCGGGAATGACCGGAATGGAGCTGGCACAAAGCCTTGGACAAAAACGACCGCTCATCATCTTCACTACTTCTAACCGCGATTATGCAGCTGAAGCCTTTGATCTCGATGTCATCGACTTTATCATCAAACCCGTTACGCCAGTCAGATTTCTGCAATCCATGGAACGGGTCAGGGAATTTGTAAAGAACAAAGGCCCGCTTACAGACCATAAAGAAAAGGACTTCATCTTTATCAGAGATTCCAATACCGTCCGCCGGTTGAAACTGGATCAAATATTATACATGGAAGCACAGGGGGATTATGTGAAAATTTACACCCAGGAACAGGCCTACCAGATTCACTCTACCTTAAAATCTGTTGAAGATAAATTACCTTCCAGTATTTTTTTAAGGGTACACCGTTCCTTTATCATCAATGTAAGTAAGATAGATACCCTTGAGGGGGGAACGCTGATCATCAACAAAAGCCTCGTTCCAGTTTCTGATGCTTACCGGGCAGCCCTCAATAAAAGGATGCAGATCCTTTAATGCCGAAATCAGCAGGCAAGGCGCATTACGACATAAATCTTCTGGCGCATTTTTTGCTGATAAAAAGCCAACTCATCCCATAGAAAATGTCAGCTTCTGCCACCGGAATTCCAGGAAATTATCAACTCATAGACCTCAGCTATATTGAGCTGCTCAGCAATGGAGATAAGGCTTTTGAAAAGGAAATTGTGCAGATATTTATTGAACAAATCCCTCAGGACCTGGCCTTAATGAAGGCCCATTTTGCTGCGGGTGATTTCAATCAGTTGAAACAAAGTACACATTATATGCTACCCAGCATCTCTATTTTTGGTCTGGAGAACCGGTTAAAAGTAGAACTTGAAGCATTGGAGGCACTGGAATCTGCTTATAAAGTACTTAAGCGTCACCTGGAAACAGTCACCAAGGTATGTAACAAGGCAAGGGAAGAAGCCATCACTTTGCTCCATTCCTATGCCTAGTCTTAAATTTTAAGCTATACAGCAAAGCTGCCTGCAGCCTGAAACATTAGTTTTTATCTCCGTTTTTATAGATGTTGTAATAATTATAATCCGTCATTGGTGCTCCCGTTAATCCTAAATGATGACTGATTGTGGTGATTTGTCCACGGTGGTAGGTACTATGGTTCATGACCTGCTGAATGTATTCAAAGTTGGAAAAATCACATTTAAACCAGGGATTTTCAACCAGTGTACTTTCTTCAACATTGGCTTCGGTCATTTGGTCAACATATGCAGAGAATTCTTCAGACTGCCTGATGAGCATATCAAAAGCTTCATTTATGTTTCCCTTAAATTCTTTTGTCCAATCGAATGTTTCTTTTTTAATGAGGCTTAACCAGTATACCTGTGTCTGACAAATGTGAAAGACGGTCGGTTTAATCCCCCGAAAACTCGAAGCCACTTCCTTTTCCAATAGCTCTTCAGGGTAGGTTCTCAGCCAATTGATCAATCTGGCATTTGCCCATGCATTATATGCGGCATAATTTTTCATTAAATAAGTAATCGCATTCGTCGCGGTCGTGGTGTTAAGGTTGTCAGGTGCCATATTTTGTTTGTTTTATGATACAAATTAAATATACGACACTGACAACCCTATGGCAGTGTATTTTTTTAAAATTTTGTGGAATTCTTTTGCTCCCTTTCGTAAGCCTCCTGAATGGCCATCAATTCCGGATTGTTTTCCAGGTCATGTGCCTGATTGGAAGACATCGTCTGGGAGAAAGGAACGGTCTGCATGATAAAATCCGCTTCATGTCCGGGTTTGCTATAGTCATAAGCCCAGCGATGAACCACAGGCAATTCTCCCGGCCAGTTTCCATGGATATGCTCCACCGGAGTTGTCCATTCCAGTGTATTGGAGTCCCATGGATTTTGAGTCGCTTTCTTTCCTTTAAAAATAGAATAGAAGAAATTGTATAAAAAGGCAACCTGTACCAATGCGGCGACAATGGCTGCCCAGGTAATCAGCACATTTACTGACATCCATTTTTGCATAAACTCAAATTCCGTAAAAGCATAATACCTTCTTGGTACTCCATCCAGTCCCAGGAAATACATCGGAAAGAACACCAGGTAAGCACAGGCAAAAGTGACCCAGAAATGAAGGTAGCCCAATTTTTCGTTCATCATCCTTCCAAACATTTTAGGGAACCAGTGGTATACTCCGGCCAGCATGCCAAATACTGCTGCCGAGCCCATCACCAGGTGGAAATGCCCGACCACAAAATAGGTATCATGCAGGTTAATGTCTAAAACTGCATTTCCCAGATAGATCCCGGTCATCCCTCCTGAAATAAAGAAAGAAACCAATCCAATGGCAAACATCATTGCCGGAGTAAACCGGATGTTCCCTCTCCACAAGGTGGCCAGGTAATTAAAAGTTTTTACCGCAGAAGGAACTGCAATAATCAGGGTGGTGATCATAAATACCCCACCTAAAAACGGGTTCATTCCTGTGACGAACATGTGGTGCCCCCATACAATGAAAGATAGAATCACAATTCCAATCAGGGAGTAAACCATCGCATGGTAACCAAAGATTGGCTTCCTGGCATTGTTAGAGATCACTTCTGAGGTAAGCCCCAATGCAGGCATAATTACAATGTATACTTCAGGATGCCCAAGGAACCAGAACAGGTGCTGCCAAAGAATCGGCGATCCTCCCTCGTTCGGTAACACCTGAGTCCCGATTACAATATCAGACAGGTAGAAACTCGTTCCCATACTTCTGTCAAAAATCAACAGGATCACTGCGCCGGTTAGTACCGGAAAGGACAACAAGGCCATCACCGCTGTCAGAAACAGGGACCATACCGTTAGTGGCAAGCGCCACATGCTCATCCCTTTGGTACGCATATTTAAAACGGTACTGATGTAATTCACATTGCCCATCACTCCGGAAATGATGAAAATGATGATACTGACCAGCCAGAGCGTCATCCCCAATCCGGATCCTGAAATGGCCTTTGGCAACACAGACAATGGAGGATAAACTGTCCAGCCTGCACTTGCCGGCCCTGTTTCCACAAAACAGGAACCCAGCATCACGATGCAGGCAACCAGGAAAAACCAGTAAGACAACATGTTCATCAATGGGGAAGCCATATCCCTCGCCCCGATTTGCAGGGGAATGAGGAGGTTACTAAAAGTTCCGCTGAGCCCGCTCGTCAGTACAAAAAAGATCATGATCGTTCCATGAATCGTGACCATGGCCAGGTAGAAGTCGGGTTTGATCCGACCTCCTTCTGCCCAGTTGCCCAGCAATACTTCTAAAACAGGAAATTCTTTATCCGGCCAGGCCAGCTGCAGGCGAAAAAGAACAGACATCAGCATCGCAATGACCGCCATAAAGATCGCAGTGATTAAAAACTGCTTGGCGATCATTTTATGATCGGTACTGAAGATATATTTTCTGATAAATGATTGCGGATGTTCATGCGGTTCCGCAACGCTTGTTAAGACTTCTGTATGCATGGATAGATATAAATATAAATACCCTGCAAAAGTCCCCTAAACGACGCTCAATCTATGGTAGCAAACTTATATAATATGGTATAGATTAGAGATTAGGCCTTATTCTTCCGGAACTCCTCTGGTGTCATTCCCACCAGCTTTTTAAAGAATTTGGTGAAATAGGAGTTGTCGTTAAAACTGAGTTCATCAGAAATCTCTGAAATCGTCATGTCCTGACTCACCAGTAAGCGTTTTGCTTCCAGCAATATTCTATTGCGGATCACTTCCCCTGCCTGCATCCCAAGGTATTCCTTGCACAATGCATTTAAATGATTGGGGGTGATGTATAAAAGATCTGCATAGTCTTTAGGTAACCGCAGGTTGGTAAAATGTTGTTCAATTAACTTCTGGAAATTGCGCAGCAAGGTATAATTATAGACTGGAAACTTGTGTTTTTCAGCCGGGCTCAACTGTTGTTCCATCCTCATGAACACATATAGTAACATCACACTCACCAGGTCTTTTTGTAAAGGTTTAACCCTGTTCACCTGTTCGTAAATCCGCTCAAAAAAAGCAGTCATTTCCTCTTCCATATGAGCAGGAACCTGGAAAGCCCCATCCTGTGCAATTCCATTGAGAAAACTGAAGCCATTTAAAAAATCAGGTCTCAACAACAGGGATTGAAAAAACTCCCGGCTAAAATTGATGACATAACCATTTACTTCTCCTTCAAACTCCCAGGTATGTACCTGTCCCGGAACCATAAAATACATGTGCATCGGCCGAACTTCAAAACGGGTAAAATCGATAGCATGTGCTCCCCCTCCTGAAGTAAATAAAACCATGTGGTAAAAATTATGCCGATGCGGAAAAGCAAGACTGCTGTGTTTATGCAGGTAATCGGCAAGATGATCAACCAACAATTCGTCCTCTTTATAACCTGATAAAGTGCAGCAATCAAGAACCGGGATTTGTTTTATCATGCGCCAAAGTTACCGGGTTCAATTCTGCAAAAAGCGGTATTAAACTTTAGATTAATGGTACTTATTACTTCCGCTTAACCTGTTTTTGAAAAAACCGGCTGAAAAGCCCGGTTTTAGTTGAACAACCTTGCTTCTAAATAAAGGATCAACGGCAATACAAATTTATGTTTGCTTTCATCGCCATCTGAAATGCAGACCAATCCCCAGCCTAAATGGTCTTTTCGAAGACGGATCAGCTCGGTATGGTCAGCTGAATAAAAGAAATACTCCCCATTGGGATAAGCTTCAAAATACCCTTCTATCTGATCCTTGCCTCTTCCAATCCGTACCGTTTGCTTTCGGACATACTGAAAATGCATTCTGATGTGATTTTCCAGCAGTTCTTTTTTTGGCAGCTCAACAGCAGAAGCAACCAGGCGGTTATATTGGAGCATCGCCAGTTTTATAAAAATAACAGCAGGTGCGAAAGCGGATAGAAAAAGGACACCATGGCCAGCCAGATTACTCATACCCCAAAATTAAAGACCTTTGCATCTAAGCATGGGTATTAATCCGGGGATTAATGGTATGGATTAAAGATATCCTAAAATTTTCAGGGCCTGCTTACTGTTTTGTTCCTCCGCAAAGACCCGGTAGTTCAATGTTTCATCCTTATTCCGGTCGATCAGGATGTGTTTAGGTCCTGGTAACAGGCAATGGTGAATTCCCCCGAAACCACTCAGTACTTCCTGATAAGCCCCGGTATGAAAGAAGCCGATGTATTGTGTTTTACGGGTTTTCGGCATGAAAATTTTGTCGTGACCAGAGTGGTAATAATCATCTCCATCGCAAGTCATCCCACCCAGATAAACCTGTTCCTGTTCCCTTTCCAGGTTGTTCACAGGTAACAACAGGTATTGCTGTCCGATTGCCCAGGTATCCGGTAAACTGGTAATAAAAGAGCCATCCAGCATCAGCCACTTTTCATTGTGGTTTTGTTGTTTCCGCCCAAGCACCTTGTATACAATGCCTGAGGCCTCAGCAACGGTGTACTTCCCAAATTCAGTGATCAGATCCGGTTCAGCAACCCCATAACTATCGCAAACCGATTTAATTCTCCGGATGATCCGGGTTACAAAATCCAGGTAATCAAACTTAAAATCAAAGGAATCCATAAAGGGCATTCCTCCGCCAATATCCAGGCTGCTTAACCAGGGATTGACCAGACTGAGTTTACAATACAGGCCAACATGCTTGTCCAGTTCCTCCCAATAAAAACGGGAATCAGAAATACCGGAATCAATAAAGAAATGTAGGGTAGTTAATTTGAAATTCGCGTGTCCTTCTATCTTATTCTTATAAAAATCGATGATTTCTTCTCTTCTGATCCCTAGTCTTGAGGTGTACAACTGAGAAGCCGGCCGGTCATCCGATGCAATCCGCAGCCCCAGATTCAGTGGCTGATGGAGGTGTTCTGTATAAAAATTAAACTCCTCTTTATTGTCCAGGATGGGAATAAGGTTTCGGTTTCCCTGAGCGATCAGTTCCAGGATTCCCTGCTGGTAGGCTGCGGTTTTAAAACCATTACAAATCACCAGTGTATCCTGATCCATTTTGCCGGAGGCCAGTAAGGAACTCAGTAAAGGAATATCAAAAGCAGAAGAAATTTCAATCCCGATGTGGTTGCTCAGTGCTTCATTCAGCACGTAACTGAAATGAGAACTTTTAGTGCAAAAGCAATAGGTATACTTCCCCAGATATCTTTCAGCGGTCATTGCCCTGAAGAAAAGCTCCTGCATGCTGCTGATCTTTTCGCTGATGGAAGGGAGGTAAGTGAATCGTAGAGGTGTGCCATACGTTTCAATTACCTCCAGCAGATTTATTCCATGGAAATGCAATGCATCATCCGTAGTTTCAAAACCAGCAGTTTCCAGCGCAATATGCCCGTTAATAAATTCCAGGTAGTTTTCCATAGCCATCCCCTTTTTGGGATGGCAAAAGTAAAACAGATTCCGGCTAAACTACTGGTGTTTTTAGCGGCTCAAATGGTATAATACGGAGATTGAACTAAACTTCCAGTACCAGATCATCAGTATTGACAATCGTTCCTTCCTTTAAGACAATTGATTTCACCACTCCATCTGCGATTGCCGTAATATTGGATTCCATTTTCATCGCCTCAATCATAAACATGGGTTGGTTTTTCTTTACTGTATCGCCCACCTTGACAAAAACTTTTGACAATAAACCCTGTAAAGGGGAACCAATATGTGCAGGATTCAGCTTGTCCACTTTTCGGTTTTCAGCCCTTGTGACCTTCACTTCTTTATCCTGAATTTCGATATTTCTTGTCTGTCCGTTCAGTTTAAAGAACACCGTCCGCATCCCCTTATCATCAGCCGGACCAATGGAAAGCAAACGGATCAGCAAGGTTTTTCCTTTGGCAATTTCAATCGTTGTTTCCTCTCCGGGCTTCATTCCGTAAAAGAAATACTGAGTAGGAATCACAGATACGTCACCATACAACCTGAAAATCCGGATCGCTTCGGCAGTCACCTTAGGATAGAACTTATAAGCAAGATACATGGTATAAGTCAGGTCATCCCCAAATTCCAGTTTAAAGGCCTCAAATTCTGCTTCCAGATTCAGGGCCTCCAGATGTTTATTAGGCCTGTCGGTAAAAGGTGTTTTTCCTTTCAGCAGGATTTTCTGTAAGGCTTCCGGAAAACCTCCTGTCGGCTGACCGATCTCTCCCATAAAAAAGGAAACCACCGATTCCGGAAAGGCAAGCTGCTCTCCCCTGGCAAAAACGTCCTCCGGACTAATGTCATTGGCCACCATAAACTGGGCCATATCACCCACGACTTTAGAGCTGGGTGTTACCTTCACAATGTCACCAAACATGGTATTCACATCTGAATAGCGCTGTTTGATCAATTCAAACTTATCCCCCAATCCCAATGCAATGGCCTGAGGTTTTAAATTAGAATACTGTCCGCCGGGAATCTCATGTTCAAAGACTTCAGCAGAACTTGCTTTTAAACCGGATTCAAATGGGTAATAGTATTCCCTTACTGCTTCCCAATAGTTGGAATATGCGTTCAAAGATTTGATATCATAGGGATTCTCCCTTTCATGAAAGCGCATCATTTCCACGATGGCATTAAAGTTCGGTTGTGCAGTGCTTCCTGATAATGCACCCAGGGCACAGTCGATCACATCGACACCAGCTTCAATGGCCATGAGGTAAGTTGCAGGTTGTAAAGAAGAGGTATCGTGGGTATGTAAATGGATTGGAATTTTTACTGTATCCTTCAGGGCTTCTATTAATATTTTAGCCGCATAAGGTTTCAATAATCCCGACATGTCTTTCACTCCAAGAATATGGCTACCTGCATTTTCCAGATCTTTGGCCATCTTCAGGTAATACTCCAGGTTGTATTTACTGCGCTTTGGATCCAGAATATCCCCTGTATAACACAATGCACCTTCTGCAAGTCCCTGTGTTTTTTTGCGGACCATTTCAATACAAGGTGCGATGTTCTCCATCCAGTTTAAAGAATCAAAGATTCTGAAAATATCTACTCCTTTTTCCCAGCTTTTCTCTACAAAAGATTCGATCAGGTTATCAGGATAAGCCGCGTAACCTACTCCATTACATCCACGGATCAGCATTTGAATTAAAATGTTGGGCATAGCAGCACGCAATTTCTCCAGTCTCCTCCATGGGTCTTCATGTAAAAACCGCAGACAAACATCGAAGGTTGCTCCACCCCATGCTTCCATACTAAAAGTCTGGGGGTGTTGTTTGGCAAAACCTTCTGCCACTTTGAGCATATCGTAGGTCCGCATCCTGGTGGCCAGCAAGGACTGATGTGCATCCCGGAACGTGGTATCCGTATAATGGATTTTCTTTTCTGCTTTCAGCCATTTGGAGAATCCTTCCGGCCCAAGTTCGGTTAACAAATCTTTGGTTCCCTTCGGATAAACAGACTGACCGACAATCGGTACCACCGGTTTTTCCAGGCGTTTATTTTCATCTACCTGTAGTACATCGGGATTCCCATTTACGGAAACCTCTCCTAAATAGGTTAATATACGTGTTCCACGATCCAGTCTCTTTTTTGATTCGAAAAGCTCCGGATGTTCCTGGATGAAATTGACAGTCGCCTTTCCCTGTACAAAGGTGGGATGGCTGATCAGGCTTTCCAGAAACTGGACATTATTTTTTACCCCACGAATTCTGAACTCCCTCAGTGCGCGGTGCATTTTCCTTGCCGCATCGTCCAGAGTATGTCCACTGGTACTCACTTTTACCAGCATGGAATCAAAAAACGGACTGATTTTCATCCCGGGATAGGTACTTCCTTCATCCAGTCTGATGCCAAATCCGGTTGCGTTTCTATAGGTAATCAGTGTTCCGTAGTCTGGTTTAAAATCATCCGAAGGGTCTTCGGTGGTAATACGGCATTGCATGGCAAATCCATTACAACGGATCGCCTCCTGGCTTTTAATGCCAATTTCCGCATCCGACAGGCGATAACCATCGGCAATAAACAACTGGGTTTTGATCAGATCAATCCCGGTAACCATCTCTGTAACCGTATGTTCAACCTGGATCCTCGGATTTACTTCAATAAAATAAATATGCTCCTGCTCATCGATCAGGAATTCAACAGTCCCTACATTGTTATATTTTACGGCTTTTGCGATAGAGGTGGCATAATGATACAGCTGGTCTCTGGTCTGCTGACTTAAATTCAGGGAAGGTGCTACTTCCACGACTTTTTGAAAACGGCGTTGTACTGAGCAATCGCGTTCATACAGATGGACCACTTCCCCGTAGTTATCTGCAACAATCTGCACTTCTATATGCCTTGGGCGGTTGATAAACTTTTCAAGAAATACAGTATCATCCCCAAAAGCATTCTTCGCTTCACTACGCGCTTCAAAAAAACTCTTTTTCAGCTGCTCATCGTTATGTACGATGCGCATACCACGTCCACCACCACCGGAAGCCGCTTTGATCATCAATGGATAACCAATCCGGTTGGCTTCAGTTAAAGCCAGCTCAATGGTATTCAGCTCCAGTTCATTGCTTTCTATGATCGGCAGACCAGCAGTTTTAGCCACCTTTTTTGCCGTCACTTTATCTCCTAATGAAGACATCACGTCCGGTCTGGGGCCAATAAATACAATTCCATTGGCTGCACATTGCTCCGCAAATTCTTCATTTTCCGATAAAAAACCATATCCCGGATGGATGGCATCTGCTCCGCAGTATTTTGCCATCCCGATCATCGCTTTAATGTCGAGGTAAGGTTTTAAAGGTTCATTGTCGGCCCCAATCTGATAGGCTTCATCGGCCTTATACCTGTGCAGGGAATACCTGTCTTCATAAGTATAAACTGCCACGGTCTGGATGTTCAGTTCACTGCATGCCCGTTCAATACGGATCGCGATTTCGCCCCGATTGGCAATCAATACTTTCTTAATGTTCATATTTTGGTTGTAGATTGAATCAAAAATATCACATTCCTGCTAAACCTGCACCATCAAAATCATTTTATTATCAGGCAGTTACCTTGTACAAAATACACTATCCAAAATAAAAACACAGTCCTGAATAGGGGTAAAAGGAAAACCTGTTGTCACATACCTGAACAGATCAGAAAATGTTAATGTATTCCTGTTCCTCATCCTTTACAGAAACAACATGTTTAAAAAAAAATCCCTGATGAAAAAAAAATTGATGATCCTGCTCATCTTATCCGGAAAAGGTGCATTTGCCCAGCTTACACCAGTAAATACCATTGACATCACCAGAACCTATAGTACTGGAAGTAAGTACATACAAAAAGATGAACCTTTAGAAAACACCAAAAAACCCCAGGAACGATTTGATCTGGGTTATAGTTTCATGATCTCCAACAAAGTAGATACCGCCACCCGAAAGGTTAACAGCTGGACTGCAATGGTAGATGCGAGTTATACTCAAATGGGTAAACCATTGACTGAAAATGACCTGATGCCTCATCGCTTATTCAGCACACAGTTTGGAGTAGTCAATTACCGCTCCCTGGGCAATAAATGGGGAATGGTAAAACTCGTTCAGGTTGGTGTCAATACAGACCTGAAGAAATTCGACATGCACGATCTGTTTGTTAGCGGAGGCTTGATTTTCATTAAAAATCAAAGTCCGAAATTTTCCTATGGCTTCGGTGTCTTTGTGGCCAATGCCACTAATGCTCCTCTTATCCTTCCCGCGATGATCTTTCAGCTGAGAACAGATGGCAAATTCAAATTCAAAATAGACCTGCCTACAGAAGTGAGCACGGCCTATGAAATGAATAAGAAGATGGAAGTAAAGCTGGCATTAAGATACAGGAACATCAGCTATGATGTACAGAACAAAATGAATCCAAAAAGACGGTACCTCAACTATATGGAACTTCCTTTGGGGCTCGAAGGAAAATGGAAAAGCAAACATTTTGATATTACTTTGGGCGGTGGCTATATGTTCTTAAGAGATTTTCAACTTAAGGAGGGGGGCTTCAAAAACATGTTTAAAAGCGTTCCTACAAATACCTTAAATGGTAATATATATTTCAGTACCGGAATCAGTTACCGGTTAAAATCAAAATAAGAAAAATGCCTTTCCGTACGGAAAGGCATTTTGAGATTTAAAGAGGAGATCCTGGTCTTGACGATCTAAATCGTTTCCAGATACAACTTCTGCAGATCACCTGCAGAAATATCCTTTGCATTTAAAGTATGAACCAAAGAGCCCTGACGCATAATTCCGATCCTTGTTCCCACATTTACCGCGTTAAAAATATCATGAGTAGCCATAAACACTGCTTTCCCTGCTGCAGAAAGCTGTTTGACAATTTCACTGAACTCATGGGTGGCTTTGGGATCCAAACCGCTTGTTGGCTCATCCATTAGGATGACCGCTGCATTTTTTGCTACCGCAATGGCAATACCTACTTTTTGTCTCATGCCCTTGCTATAATTCCCCACTCTTTTATGAAAAGCCTCAGGCTGTAAACCTGCCTGGAGCAAATACTGTTCAAGTTCCTCTCTTTTATACCTGAATCCTGCAATACGGCTAAAGAAATCCAGGTTTTCCAGGCTCGTCAGGTTCGCATACAGCATCACCACTTCTGGAATATAGGCCAGGAAACGTTTGGTATTGGCCTGATTTGGAGAAACCAGCAGACCATTTACCAATGCTTGTCCGGAACTTGCAGCTGTAAACCCTAAAAACAGATTGATAGTGGTGGTTTTGCCGGCTCCGTTTTGCCCCAACAGACAGAATACTTCCCCGGGTTCAACACTCAGGTTCAACCGGTCAAGGGCCGTTTGATCTCCATATTTTTTAGTCAGTTCTATTGCTTGTAACATCATCAGGCTAAGATTAAAATTTGATACCTATAGACAATTTCACATTAAAGGGATCTCCATCGATATAATAGAAATTACGTCCTTCATAAGGAAAACCGGAGATGATATCACCTGAAGACATGTAGCGTTTCCCGGTCAGGTTATCCGCGATCATCCGAAAGAAATACTTGTCCTGAACATAACTGATTCCTGCATCAAATTTGGTGTAATCAGGAATGAACTGGTCTTTATCTGAAGTACTGCGTTTGATGATTGTGGTTTGTCCCAGACTCAGGTTCAGACTCGCCAGATTCCTTAAAGGGAACTTATACTGTATCCAGGTATTGAAGATCTGTTGCGGTGTCTGAGGCATTTGTTTATCCAAACGTTTGGGATCTTTATCTTTGGTAATGACTGCTTTTACAAATGTATAATTGGTGACCAATGAAAGTTGATCAGTGATATTACCGATAACATCCAGTTCTATGCCCTTGCTGGTCACCTCCCCAAACTGTATCCTATAGCCAGCATTCACTTCATCGTTGGCTGCAGTATTAATTCTGATGGTATGAAAACCTGTTAAAGTGGTATACAAACGGGAATTAAACCAATTCCGTTTCAGGCCGATCTCCAGATTTTTTCCCCTCTGAGGATCCAAAGGTTCCGCACCAATCACTTCTCTTGCGGCATTGACAATCGCTTTCTGGCCAGTTTGTGGAACAAAAGACTGATCATACAAAAAGAAAGCAGTAGTGGAGCTGTCGATCAGGTAAGTTAGCGCTGCACGTGGAGAAAGGGCATTTTGGTTTTGTTTAACAGGAACCACACCTCTCGAATTGGTGGTTATTTTCTCATTTGTAAACCAGGTATACCTCGCACCGATCGTTAACAATAGCTTTTTATGCAGTTGAATATTGTCGTAGGCAAAAGCAGATTTTAAAAAAGTATTGTTGGTGATTCTGGTCAGGCGTGTCGTTTGACGGGCCTGATCGGGATCTACAAAATTTGAAGGATTTGCTAAAGTGTAAGGGAATTCGATTTTGCCATTGTTCAGTGACAAGGAGTCTCTGCTGTTGGTATATTCGGCGCCAAATAATAACTGATGACCAATTGGGCCAGTCCTGACTTTACCACTTGCGAACAATTGGGATGAAAATGTTTTTCCTGAGCCCATGCTCAGGCTTGACCTTCTATTCGTCATTCCATTTGGTTCGAAATACACCTTACTTCCTTTGGAAGTCATGTTCCAACTGGCGTAGGGAGCCAATAAATAAGACGACTGCGAAGTCAGTTGCCAGTCTTTGTTAAATTTATGAACAGCATAAATTCTGCCGGTTTGATTTTGGGCATAACTAATCGGCAATCCATTTCCTGCACTGTAATTAATTCCGATTGGCCCGCTGAGTTTATCTGCTTCACTCCGTACTTTATCAAGAGAGGACCCATATTGACTTTCCCCTCTTACCAGATTATACTCTGCCAATACAAAAGTGTTGGGGCTGAAGTTGTATTGCAATACAGGTGCGATCACATATTTATCCGTACGCATTTCATTCAGATAAGAATCCCTGTGCTGATAAGTGGTATTGAAACGGTAAGAAAAACCTTTTTTCTTCACTTCAGATCCAATATCAACTGATGTCCGGAAGAAGTTAAAACTTCCCCCATTGACCACCACATTCAATAGTTTCTGACCGGGTGTCTTGGTAGAAATGTTTATCGATCCTCCGGGTTCTCCATAGGAATTTAAAAACCCTGCAGGGCCTTTCACAAATTCTATGCTCTCGACCAGCGATTCATCGTCGATCAAAGCTCCATAACTGAAGCGGCGTGACATGCCATTGTAAGTGGAAAAAGCATTAAATCCCCGGATCTGAGCGGTAGCAGAATTGTCAAAAGGGGTACTGTTGAGTGCAAAATAAACACCGCTGACATTTCTGGCGGCATCTCTAAGCTCCAAACCTCCTTGTTGTTGTAGCAGTGAAGAGGAAATGCTGATGATACTCTGGGGAGTCTGTAATAGAGGTTGCTGTAATTTCAAGGTATTGGTAAGGGTCTCCGGGCGTAACCTGACCACCCTCTGTTTCACCACATTGACCTCCTTTAATTTGTTGACTTTCTGAACACGGGAAGCGGTATCGCTCTTCTGCCCATAACTCAGGGGCTGATAGATCAAATAGAGGAAGGTTAAGTAAATTATTCTTTTCATTTATGTATGGGTTATTTGAGTATGCTTTTTTTTCTTGCAATCCATAAAACCAGGGCAATGGCCAACCAGAGGGGTATCGTGTTGGTTAAAATCCGGCTAGTCCTTGTTTCATCCTTTGCAGGCTGAAAAACGGGTAGGTTCATCACCTCTTTACGGCTTAATTTTTTATTGGCCAGGAGATAACTGTTCATCAGTTTCACCCAAAGGTTTTGAAAGTCTCCTGCTTGTTGCTGGTAAAAGAGATAATCCCTTAAATCAGTCTGGGCGGTTGCATTGATCAGACTTTGCATTTGAGCGACAGGATTTAACCAGGCCGTTTTGCTTAACCAGGAATTATGTGCCTTTGCTCCGGCATGGTATTTTTTTACATTTTCGTTCATCCGCCTGCCAAGCAGGTCATAGTAGGCCACAAATCTTTTGTTTCCATATTGGGCGGTATCCGATGATTGTTTCAAGGGTAGATACTGTGGGTTATTGCGGTAAAAATGAACCAGCAACTCCTTAATGGGCATTTCCCAGGTATCCAGCATCGTTTCTCTTTGATGGGAAACCAGTTCAGTCCGTAAAGGCATAGGATACTTCAATGCGGCCAGTTTATTCATAAGAGCTGGCAGAATTAAAGTCAGCAGCAACCAGATCCCCAGCAAAGTCAGGGAGTTGATACGGGAAGATTTGCGCAAGACCACGACCAGCCAGCAGATAGAAAACCAGAATAAAAGATAAGTGGTCAGCACGAAAAACCAGAGGAGCACATCAGCTCCTGACAATAAAGTCCCCTTTGGATGCAACAAAAAACCAATGATGCTCAGGATCCAGCCAAGCATGCAAACCATTAACAAACGGAACAACAGTTTATGAAACAGAATCCGGTTGAGGTCTCCGCTTTGCACATTTAACAAACGGTCTGTCTGTTGCTCCTTTTCTTTGGCATACAGATCATAACAAAGGATAATGATCAGCAGCGGAAACAAATAGATCAGTACAAAAGAAAAATCAAAATTCCCGGAAGCCAGTTTCTCCGGATTGGCAATCTCTGCATTGGGCGGAGTAAGGATATCCCGTTTACTGTTAATGATGTCAAAATAAGGAAGAATATCGCGTTGACCGATCGCCATTAAAGCCAATCCCTTTGGTGGATTTGTAGCAATTGGCGATGCCCGGTATTCAATCACCTGTGGTAATCCTGCCTGCGCAGCCAATGTCTTTCCTTTGCTGGTACTCGTGTCTGCGTCAAAACGCCCAAGCAGCTCCTGAAAATGAGATTTTTGGTTTTGAACCAAGGTATCCAGTCCTGAAAGTTGTTGTCCGACAAAGTGATGTCCTGTGCTCAGGCTATAAAAGCCCATCAACAGGAAGAAGATAAGAATCAGTAGCTGAGCAGGCTGACGAAGAAATTGACGCCATTCAAAGCTGAAAATTAATTTAAGTAATGGCATATCCTAAAACAGTGAAGATTTCGAAACGAAGTGTAAAGACAGGGAGAGCAGCAATACCCAGCAGCAAATGGAGATTATTCCCGTTTTCTGCATCGCGGCAACCTTGGAAAGAGAAGGGAAATCATACTGAAAATCCTTCAGCTGCCGGAAAAATTCCGGACTTGCAATATAAGCCTGCTGACCTTTCTGAGGATGATTTGCCAGTTCCAGATTTAACTCCCGGATCAATCCGTTCCGGTATTTTTTTGCCTGCATAAAGAAATTCTGATGATGGTAAAAATCTGTCCCCGACATGGCCATAGAGAGCCGTTTCAAACTGATAAAAGGGTTCAGTAACCCTGCGCTATTCAGAAAAGACTGCTGCTGGTTAAAGGTATCTTCCAACTCCGCATAGTAATGATCAAACACCTTATTCTGATAATCTTCATTGTACTGCAGGATTAAGCCATCCGCATTCACTGGCAACTGACTGGCGATAGCTACTTTATATTTTTTCAGTAAGGCATTCAGGTAATTTCCGGCTCTTTCCTGATAAGGTGGATCACCATTAATACCTTTTAAAAACCCTGCCCTGATATGGTCCTTAAAGGCGGCCCTTGACATTAAAGGATAGCGTTTATCCGCCAGCCCTGTCGCTATTTTAGGCAACAAGACACAGCTGAAAAGCCATAGGCTTAAAACAATCATGATTGCCGTCCCCGAGCCTTTACTCAATACAGAGACCAGAACTCCGGTTAAAGTCAGGAGCAGATAGAACAACACATATCCGGCAATAATGAAGAGAAACCTGCCAATTAAAGATATACCTGAAGGCGCAAAAAATAAGCAGCACAACACTACCAGAAAAATGGGCAAAACCAGCAAAATCACAAAAAGGTAATTGGCAAATACTTTTCCCCATACCAGCTGAACCGGCTTTATCCCCTGAGCCATCAACATTTTAAATGTGCCGGATTCCTTTTCAAAAGTCAATGATGAGGAACTGATAAATAACAACAATAAAGGGATAAGCAATTGCATGATCATCGCTATGGTAAAGGACCCGAAGCGCATCAGCGCATCATTACTTTCTGCATTACTATAATCGACCTCATGCTGCACATGTGCCTCTACCCGGTAGGTCGTGCCGAAGTAATCATTTAATCCCGGATCAAATGCACTGATCAGATTCAGGGGTTTAAAAAGAACGGTTCCGAAATGAGCAGCATCATGTGGATTGGTATGTTGAGCCTTAAACTGATCCCGGAACTTTGCGTTGGATCGTTCCCTGCTTTGCTGATCCTGCCGGTACTGAAAAACAGTAAGCAAACTGCTGACGGCAAACAGTGTATAAACGATGACCGCCAATGTACTCATGATGCGGTCACGGTAAGCCAACCGAAACTCTTTCCAGACTAAAGTCCGTAATGTAGGGGATAAGTTCAAAGACATTTACATAAATTAATTGCATCAAAGTTGCATTATAATTATCATATTTGCAACAGTGTTGTATTTAAGATTATACTATATATGTCTCCTATTTTCTCTTTCGGCAGGAAGTTTCCTTTTTACAAACAGCCAGATGCAATGGACTGCGGGCCTGTGTGCCTGAAGATCATTACGGAATATTATGGAAAGACTTTCCCTTTGTCGCATTTCAGGAAATTATGCAATATCGGAAAACAGGGGACCACCATGGCCAGCATGATCGCTGCTTCGAAGTCACTGGGTTTTAAGACTCTTGCGGCAGAATTACCTTACCTGCAACTGCTAAACAAAGTATCCCTTCCCTGCATCCTTCACTGGGAAAAAGAACATTACGTTGTTTTATATCATATTACCGATAAATACGCCTGGTTATCCGATCCTGCAATGAGCAGCAAGCTGAAGATCAAAACCAGGGATTTCCTCAATTCCTGGCAGATAGAAGAAGGCAGTGATATAGGCAGGGTTTTGCTGCTGGAAAACACTCCTGCCTTTCAGGAACAACAAAGTATACCGGAACAAGCGGCTTCGTTATGGTCACTGCTCCCCTACCTCAAATTACATCGCAAAAGTTTAATTCCCATCGGTCTTAGCCTGGTTCTTGCCAGTGTTTTCTCTTTAATCATTCCATTACTGACCCAACTGATTGTTGATAAAGGGATAAACGGAAAAAACACCAATCTTCTTTTCCTGATCTGCATCGGCCAGCTGATGTTGTTCTCCGGGCGAATGCTGATGGATTTCCTTCGTGCCCGTCTCCTTTTCAGACTGGGGGCACGAACGAGTATTACGCTGTTAAAAGAATTCCTTGCAAAGCTGATGAAATTACCTTTTACCTTTTTTGACAACCGACAGGCGGGAGACAACATGCAAAGGGTGAATGACAACCAGCGTGTGGAAGAGTTTCTGACCAATTCGCTGATCAGCTTTATCCTCTCCCTGATCACCCTCCTTGTCCTGGGTGGAGTATTATGGTATTACAACTGGCAAATCTTTCTGATTTTCATCGCTGGTGCAACACTCAGCGTATTATGGTCCAATTCATTTAAGCAAAAAAGAAAGATCATCGACCAGAAAAAATTCAAAGTACTTTCCGCCAATCAACAGCTGTTGCTGGAGATTTTTTATGCCATGCAGGAGATTAAACTGACGGGCAGTGAAAAAGAAAAACAAGAATTATGGGAAGGTTTACAAGACCGCTCCTATGATTTGAAGCTCGAGGCTTTGCAACTCGATCAGCTGATGCAAGGTATCGGGTATTTCATTAATGAGGTCAAAAATGTTTTTATCACTTATGCCGCTGCCATGCTGGTGATCAATGATCAGGTCACTTTAGGTGGTATGCTGGCCATTACCTATATCTGCGGACAGCTCAATACCCCGATCACTCAACTGATCGAATTCGCCAGGGTTTCCCAGAATACAAAATTCAGTCTGCAGCGTATGGCAGAAGTTCATCAGGAAATCCCGGAAGATTTTGAACTCAAAGATCAGCATGTCCCTTCAGGTCCCCGGGACATCATACTAAAGCAACTCAGCTTTCAATATGGAAACCCTCAGGCACCGTTTGTCTTAAAAAACGTAGACCTGTTTATCCCCGCAGGGAAAGTTACCGCCATCGTAGGCATGAGCGGAAGCGGCAAAACAACCCTCATTAAGCTCTTACTGAAATTTTATGAGATTAGTAAAGGCTCCATCACCGTTGGAGACCAGTCCTTAGCTCAGCTTCATGCCAAAGCCTGGAGGGCATCCTGTGGTGTAGTGATGCAGGATGGCTATATTTTTATGGATACCATTGCCAATAACATCTATGCAGGTGCAATTGTCAAAAATGAAAAACGTCTTCATGAAGTAGCCAGAATGGCGAACATGCATGATTTCTTCAGTTCCATGCCTTTCGGTTACCAGACTGTAGTTGGAAGAGACGGATATGGATTAAGTGAAGGACAAAAACAGCGGCTCCTGATTGCCAGACTGATCTATAGAAATCCATCTTATGTCTTTCTCGACGAAGCCACCAATTCCCTGGATGCCCATAATGAATTGTCCATTGTCAATAACCTGAATGAATTCTTTAAAGGCAAAACTGTATTGATTGTTGCCCATAGACTAAGCACCGTAAAAAATGCAGATCAGATAGTGGTCCTGAATCAGGGTGCGCTCGTAGAAAAAGGCACACATCAGGAGTTGATTCAACTTAAAGGCAGCTATTACCACCTCATTAAAAATCAATTAGAACTCAGTAAATAATCCATTTTAAAATAAAACCAGAATAAAAATGAGCATTCAGATATTTCCACATTCTTTAGTCAGATATGCTGGTATGGATTACCGGACCTTTGATGATTTTAAGCTGAAAGGAGCTGCCGAAATCCTGCAAAAACACCAATACATCCTTCGCGAAAAAGCAAGACTGAAGCTATTGATCTGTGATGGATTGTACGACTTAATTACCGCACAGACAACCGATGAAAACAGACAGATTCTGATTAACCTGAAACGACAGATCTATAACGACAAGAAAATAGCGATTCAAAAGCTGGACGAATCAATGGGCTTATTTCCTGATGCACTCGCGTTAGAATTAAAAAGCTATCTCTTTCTGGAGCAGTCTATCGCTAATTTCCACAATGCAAACCGAACAAACTTTCAACGTCAGCTGATAGGGCAATACAGAAAGCTTCAACAGTTGGCCTTTGCTCCTTCCCTGCAAAATGGGCTACTCTTATCCAGCCCGGTTTTATTGGAACAATTGTCCGGATATCAAAACAGAGAACCAGAAGCTTTTCGTCAAAAAGAGCACAGGATAAGTTTTAGTTTGCTACGTTACCTAACCAGAATGTGTTTCAAAACTTCGCCTTTCAGTACTTTTACCTATACCGGAATCATGCAGCTGTCGGGGAAGCAGCCTCGGAAACAGGAGCTGTTTTCCAAAGCCATTCACCATAAAATCAGGCTGAATAACAAGCTGTTTGAATATCTGAAATCTGTATTGGTCCATCATCCCCGGATCAATGAACTCATGACAGTCAGGCTCAACGAGACTGCCACAATCAAAGCAGAAAAGATCCATTTCCTGATCAATTTTAACAATATAGAATCCTTTCAGCAATTGCCTGCAATAGGATTACAACTCTTGATCTTTCATTATCTCAGAAAAGAAAAACAAACACCAACCTTGGTTCAGTTAATAGATAAAGTGTCAGAGTCAGTAGAAGATGCCAGTGCGGACATTATAAAAAGCTATCTGTTTAAACTCATTTCTGCAGGATTACTGGAACTAAGTATGGAAACTTCGGGCATCAACCCTAAATGGGATGAAGAACTATTGAAATTCCTCCTGAAAACAACACCTCAAGACGCTGACACCCAACAGCTAATCGGGCTTTTTGAACAATTACAGCAATACAAATCCAGCTATTCGAAGGGAAATACTGCTGAACGAAACTCCATACTCCAGGCTGCGGAACACCAACTTGATACGGTTTTAAAAGCGTTAGAGCATTCGGCCGGGTTAGCCAGCCCTCAAAAAGGAATGGATCAGGTTTCCGAATCCAATCCCAATGCAGCATTTGAAATTCTCAATTTTAAATCGTACCGTTTTTCTGGCAGACAGCTATTTTACGAAGATTGTTATACCACAGAATCTGAATTTTTAGAGAAAGCCCTGATCACAGATTTCACAAAAAAAGCAGATCAGCTACTGAGTCACCTGAGCCCGATGGATTTGTTAAAAACCGAACGTCAGAAAATGACCTCTTTTTTCCGGGAACACTATCCTGAAAATACGAAAGTAAAAGTCGCAGATTTTTACCATGCTTATTACTTTCATATAAAAAAGCCAGAGAAAGAAAATACAGCAACCTTGTCCGCCAAAAATTCGGGTGAATGGGTAACAGCCGTCAATCTGAAATTGGCAGAATTAACGCTGAATAAACCGGATTCCATCCACCTTGACCATCTTTTTTTTGAACCTTTATCTACTGGCAAAATGGCGGAAAATCAATATTCAAAGGCACTTTTTGTCCAGTTTTATTTAAAAAAGCAAGATGCTCGTGAAGAAAGTCAGAATGCTGTTTTCGGAGTTATTAATTCTGTTCTTCCCGGAATGGGTAAAGTAAGCGGCCGGTTCCTGCCTCTGTTCTCTCCTGAGCTTAGTACTGATTTTCTCCGCTATAACTCGCAACTTCATCCGGAAATACTCAAAGCAGAAATCAATGATGCTTCGAGTTTTAATGCCAATATACATCCCTCCTTACTTGATCATGAATTGGCCTTACCTGGAGGAAACAAAAGCTATCCGGAAAATCAGCAAATACAAATCGACGACTTGCTGATCAGCTTTAATGAAAAAACCAACTTTCTTAAACTTAGCTACAGAGAAAAAGATATTTACACTTATGATCTATGTCTGGAATCATTTTATAATCGTTCCAATCTTTACCAGCTAATGGCCCATTTTAATGAAGAAGAAAAGGTATTTCTTCCACAATTTATCAGCCTGGTAGATGCCCACTATCTGGAGCCTGAAGAAGAACAGGTTGAAGAAATTCTCTCCCTCCCCAGAATCACTTATGAAAAAACGGTCATCATCCGAAGAAAAACATGGCGTATAAAAACGGATTCTATACCAGTCCAACAACCATCAGAACCAGATTACGACTATTTCATCAGGATTAATGACTGGCGTCTCGGGCATGAACTTCCAGTCAATATCTTCTTGTTTTTAAGAAAAAAAACTTTCTTCATCAAACCCTCGCTTCAGAAGAACGCAAAAAAAGAAGGATTTAATGATGATTATAAACCTCAGTTTATTTCATTTGAGCAACCCTTACTCATCGAATTGTTCAAACGTCTGCTGGCCAGGGCGGGCGATTATGTAGTCGTAGAAGAAATGCTGCCGGAACTTCCAACTGAAAGCCAATCTGAACCTGTTAAAGAATACCTGCTACATTGGTATAAATATTAAACTATGAAAAGTAAGTGGTTTGCGATATATATATATTATCCGGGAAATCTGGATTTGATGCTTCAACAATTGATCCATCCCTTTACCAATAGATTTTTCAAAAATGAATCAGATGGGGCTTACTTCTTTATCCGATACTGGGAAAATGGAAGTCACATCAGATTAAGGATGAAAGTGGATCCTGAAAAACAGGAAATGTTATCTGCAGAGATCAGAAACAGAGTCAATGCATTTTTTGCACAATACGCGGATCCGATGCTCCATACCGGGCCCAAAACAGAGTCAGAATCTCCGGGTCATGAGCTGACTTATATCAGCTATGAACCGGAGATAAACCGCTATGGAAATCAGCAAAGTATGCCCTGGGCCGAAGCACATTTCTGCAGCTCCTCCGTTTTCATTTTAGACTGGATCAATTCCCGGAAAGATGGGTCCTCGATATTGGCTCAGGCATTAAGTATACACCTGATGTTATTAGCTGCTACCCAATGGATGTTTCCGAGATTGCTCAGCGTATGTGACCTCTTTATTGATGGCTGGTTACCCAGATTGTATGATCCTGCAAAAGATGCTGCACTGGAAAAAAGGCTCTGGTTAAAGCAGTTTGAATCTGCTTTTGACCGGGCAAAATCACAAATTCTACCTGCTTCAAAGCACTTCTGGGAATCCCTGACCGGGGATACTGCACCGGATAAAGTCAGTCGCTTTCTACAGGAGAACATTAAAATTATGAAAAACTATTCTGCAGCAGGATTTGAAGAAGCTAAATTAAATGAGATTGTCACCAGCATGATGCACATGAACAACAACCGGCTGGGCATCTCCAATTATGAAGAGGCATATGGAGTTTATTGCCTCCGGCGGGCCCTGGATCATATTGCAAACTCTTAAACCCAATTCATTTTATATGCCATCATTTGATCCTAAACAAACTGAAAAGATCAGCGAACAGGTTCAACGCCTTAACAACGACTTGCTTTCTGCTGCAATCAGAGATCATACCGGCCTCTGTTGGCCAAGCCCCTATTATACAAGTACCGGTCAGTTCTCCTTCAAAGAAACGATCGATATTTTTAACGGGAGTAGTGGAATTGCCTTATATTTCATGGCACTTTTTGAATACTCCGGAAGGAAAGAAGACCTGAAAACGGCAGAGGACATTCTACGTAAAGCACTGAAGTCTGAGGAAGTCCTGAAGGCCCGGTCGTTTGGTTTTTATACAGGTATAAGTGGTGTTGTTTATGCCTGCATCCGGTTCTATGAATTAAGCGGAAAAAAAAAATACCTGAATACCGCATTTCGTTTAATCCGAAACAATGAGGAAAACATCATTAACAATACCGTAAAAGCGGATTTTTTAAGTGGATATTCCGGAAGCCTGTTTGTCATTACCTTACTTTATCATCACCTTCAATCCGATGTAATTCTAACGATGATCCGGCAGATGATCACTAGAGTAACTACCGAAGCAAGAATTTCTAAAACCGGATTAAAATGGGACTATGATCGCTCCAAATCTGCCTTTGATAGTCTTACAGGCTTTTCTCATGGGGCCTCCGGTATAGCCTATTCCCTGATGCAGGTGGGGAATTACTTTAAAAACGAGGGCCTGATTTATCTTGCAGAACAGGCTTTGCGATATGAAA
Source organism: Pedobacter caeni (assembly GCF_900129215.1). Classification (GTDB taxonomy): domain Bacteria; phylum Bacteroidota; class Bacteroidia; order Sphingobacteriales; family Sphingobacteriaceae; genus Pedobacter; species Pedobacter caeni. The sequence goes on from NZ_FQUQ01000004.1 coordinate 722,395, forward strand.
TGCAATATTTTCATGAGGAATCAGATAACTGGCTGGACCTCCGTCTGGGAAGTTACCGGTTAAGTTTACCCGACGCTCACAGATGGGATCTTAATCTGTTTTTACCGGAGATGAGAAAGGTCAATTCCTGGGCACACGGTGCCGCAGGAATCGGATTAGCCCGATTGTACGCCTGGCAAACCACTGGAAATCCAATATATCTTGATCAATGTAAAACTGCCTTAAACAGGTGCTTGTCGGATATAGAAAAAATGGACAGAACTGATTTTAGTTTATGCAGTGGCTACACTGGCATGATCCCCTTTCTTTTAAAATTTCAGGAACTCAGGGGATACGATTTTAACGAACAACTATGCGCTGTCGCCAGGCAGGCAAAACAGCTATACGAGCAAAAAAACAGTTACAATTCCTATATTTCCTCAGGTCCATTTGATTACGGACTCTTATCTGGCAAAGCAGGAATCGGTTATATGCTTTTACAGCTTTTAAATCCGGAGATGACTAGTGCTGTTTATCCGGCTTTACCACTAAACACGGCCGGCACGATAGTCGATATTGGTCCTGACAAAAAGCTCATACGCCGGGGCATCTTTTTTCAGTATTACCCCAAAACCATTCAATTGCTGGATTTATCTGAACCTGATTTTACAGAACACTTTTATGCTGAAGATCTCTGCGAATTTGAAGACGTTTTAAATCAGAAAATTAATACTTTACCTGATACCAAAGTCCGGAGCATTATGGAGGTATTTAATTTCGAACACCAAAGAACCAGTTGCTGGAAAGCACACAAGGGTTATTTATGTTATGCAAAGAAAAACGAATTCATAAGAAATCAATATCAGCAGTTGTCATTGTTCAGGGATGAAGAATTGTTGGATCTCGAGATGAAATTAGCCGACCATGTGACCTTTTATCCGATCACTCCGGAATGGAGAGCAATCATGGAATTAAAAGAAACTGACCAGGCCGCATTATTTCTCGCTGAAGAATCGGGGATGAATACGATTTATATTGGTCAGCTACCAAAATTAGTAATCAGCCCGCTGGGCAGAGAAGCCGTCAAGGGTAACAAACTGATTAGCGTTATTCTAAATGGCTTTATAGAAAATGATCAACGGACTTCAGCCCTAGATGCGCTAAAGCAGAGACTGATCTCACAAATCAGATCTCTGATCAGGGTTGGAATAATTAGTATTAAAGTATAAATAAGAGGAATCAGAAATCTGACTCCTCTTATTTTATTTAGTTTTGAACTAGCATTGAACTGTAGTACAAATCACCTGTTCCGTAGGATGATGATCATCTGTAGGTACAGTATGTGTTGGTTCTGAAACGTTACCCAAACCACCTGATAAACGTTTGGCAACTTCGCTATCAATACTTGTTACAAAGCTCTCTAATTGCAGGTCTTCAAGATTCAACTTGATTTTATCCATTGAATTGTTCATATGTAATAATTTTAAGAATGATGCCTACTGTGGTATCGGGTTTTTGGCTGTCCCCGGTTGCAACAGGACTAAGTTAGCTATTTGCAACAAAGTTGCAAAACTTATCTTAGTTTTTTTTCATTCTTTTTTTCAATGATTTATTGACTTTACAGTTGACTCATTTAGCGCTCAAAATAAAGAAATCAATACATCAAGATATATTAACATATAGACATCAATATACCGGTCTATTTTAAAGGAATCACCATATTCCAGGACCTGTCCAGCTGATAAGGTTTATCCCCGGAACCTGTAGCGGCAAATAAATGCGTTGGTTTACCATCTTCAAAAAGCAAAAATGGTCTTTCAAAATTTCCTTGTTTTGTACTCGTTCCATTGTCCCATAACACTGTTCTCGAATAAGCCTTCACCGGTTTGGCCAGTTCCCACTTGATCCCATCTTTTGATAAGGCATGAATCCCTCCACCCTCCTCTCCACAAATGTGTCCGAACCGGTCTTTCATGATGAGTTCGAAATGGTCTTTCTCCCACCACACAAAAGGATCTTCTACATCGTTGTCCATTTTTCCGGCACTGTGAAACTGAAACAATGGCCGGTCAGATAACCTTTCATAAGGCCCGCGGAATGAATCTGCCTCTGCTGCTCCCAGTAACAAAGGTGGATTATGGTCCTTTTCTGAAGATTTATACATCAGATAGACCTTTCCCCCGGGCAATACAACAGGTGATGGATTAGAGGTAATAGAAGCATCCCAATGACCCGCCCTGGGTTCTAAAACCGGCTTTTCATTTCTCGTCCATGGGCCGTAAACAGAGGTTGACCAGGCCATGCCGATTCTCTTGTTCATCCAGGATCTTTGGCCGAGTCCGCTACCCCAGACATCTTCCCCTGGTTTTGGAGCAGGATCTTTATAATGGGTACCGAAATAATATAAAACATAATATTTTCCTGACTTTACGATTCGGGCATTGTGTGTGGCACAACCATCAAAAAAACTGTTTCCTCTTGCCGGTAATACCACCTCAGCAAAAGTATAGGGACCAGCTGGTGTTTTTGATACCGCCCGGACAATCTCAGAGTTCGTTACCCAGTTTCCAAAGCCATATTCTTTAGCCCACCTCGAAGCAAACATATGGTAAAGACCATCTTCGCCCTTAACAACTGAAGGGTCCCAGACCCAGTAATCATCCATAGAAAATCCTCCCTTAATTGGAGCCGGCAACATCCGTTCTGGTAAAGACCAGTCATACGAAGGCTGCCCGAATGCGGCAGTATCATTTAATAAAAATCCTGCCGTACCTACTGCGGCACACTTAAGAAAAGTCCTTCTTGTAAGATTGATCATACCATTTCATTTTCCTCTAAAATAAAAAACTCAGGGCTTAATACAGCATCTATTGCCCTATCAAACCCTGAGTTTTTTATTTTTTATTTTCTTTATCCTACTGCTGCCGCTGCTTCTAAAATTAATGCCGTCACCTCTTTTGGATGTGAGGCCAGGGAAGCATGACTTGCATCCAGATGGATGATTTTTTTTGCATTGATGTGTTCTGCCATCTCCTGTTCTGTTTGCGGTGGAATCATATGGTCATGATCAGAAACCTGATACCAGCTTGGTTTGGTTTTCCATGCCGGTTTACCCATCTGGTCTGAGAATCCACTTCCATGAATTGGTTTTTGAGACAGAGACATTACAAGTGCCTCATCTTCCTTTAAATCCTGACAAAAAGATTGATGAAATTCATCGTATTTGATCCACAAAAAACCTTTACTATCCGGATAGATGCTTGCTCCGCCTTTTGGCTGATCTCTTCTTCCAAAAATGCTACCCAGGCTATCTCCTTCATCAGGAGCAAATGCCGCGATATACACCAGGCCGCTTACTTTATCGTGGTTACCTGCACCTGTAATTACTGCACCGCCATAAGAGTGGCCAACAAGTAATACTTTCCCTTCCTGAGCATCAATCAGGTCAGTGGTTTTATCGATGTCATTCTGTAACGAAGTAAGTGGGTTCTGTACCGCTCTTACTTTATAACCTTCTTTGGTTAAGGCAGGAATAACATGCCCCCAGTGTGACCCATCACCCCATGCTCCATGCACAAGGATAATTGTTAAATTTTTACTGCTCATTGTTTTGTTTTAAAAGGTTGATTGAAATAGTATGCTTATAAATACAGTAACATAACAACCAAACTGAACCAAAAGATTTAGCTTTTTCAATAAATCTTTTGCTTCAGTTCCTTCAAAATCCTCCTCCAGTCAAAACCAATTTATTCCCCTGGCTGCAGATAACCGCTTCAGTGAAAGTTCTGACAATTATCGCCATTTACCTCAGGAATTTTCAGCAGTTCTTTCCTACAGATCCGCCTTATCCATCAGATTAAATTAATATCCGAATATTTTTTCTTCAGTGCTTTTTCAGCAACTTTCACCAACTCTTTATCCGCACTGGTAAAGCACCCTTCTAAAAAGCCATGGACAAGATTTCTATCCCATCCGGCACATGCACAGGCCAATCCAATTCTAAGATCACAATATCCGATCTCATGTTTCTGAGGGAATTTTTCAACCATATGGATTAACCTTTCTATCTCTTCATTTTTCAGCATTAGTTTGTCGGCAGCAATACCTCTTAATGCACCGTTAATCACTGAAAAATCACCAAAGGCCAGCAAATCAAATACAGCCGACACATCATGATCTGATGTTCTCATTATTCTCATATAAGCCATTGAGGTATAACAGGTGATCATATCGTGATCCTTATTTTCCCGGCATATCTTATACAAATGCTCCCTTGCAGGTTTATAGCGGATCAGACCTAAACTATTGATCATCATGATTTGCGCTTCCCAGGAATTTACGATACGGGTTTGCTTTAAATAGGCAGCCCACAGGTCATCTCCTGCGATGCTCAACCCTTCTTTTCCAATAAACTTAGCTGCCTTTTTTCTGTCTGCAACTTTGGAAGAAGAGAGCATTTTTTTAATTTCATCTATCTTATCCATTCCTATTTATCAATTAAATTTTCTTCCGATCATTGGATTTGTGCCGAAATCAGGAATACTTTTTTACAGAAAGTGATTAACAGCTGGCATCTACACGATGATACAGGTTTAGGGGATCTTCACTTTAACTTCGGTTCCATTAGGATCAGCAGGATCGTAATAAACAATTAAGGTATCTTTTTCTTTAAAGTCGCCGCTCAATTCACAATTAAAACGAACAACTTTTTCCTTTTTACCATCCATAATTGTCAGGTTATACCTGGCTTGTTTTGCTCCATAACGACTTACCCGTTCGGGTAGCCTTTGATCTATTACTGCTTTTGCAGCAATGTAATTTTTGTATTTTTCTTTCTCAGAATTGTCTTTGTCTGATTGGCTACAGCTCGTGTAAATCAGCGATAAGGTTGTAAAGCTGATGATAACCCAGGTCATTCTGTCCAGGTTCATACTACGACCCATTTATTCTCCATAAGCCAGGTATGCGTATCTTTAATAAATTCTGCTCCATGTTGTGAGACCCCAGGGATTTTATTTTTATATTTTTTTATCGTTTCCACCAAAAAAGTATAAAAAACATCGCCCATAATTAACCGCTGTTCGTCTTTAGACAATGGATGAAATCTGCCATCAATAAAAGGGCGCATGGTTTCCTCCTCAACTAACATATCAAGCCCCAGCATATCATCATCTTTATAAAATCTTCTTTTTGGTTTCCACTCATATGCTTTAGGAAGACATCGAAAACAAATCGCCAATTCAAAAGTCAGCCTATCGTTATACTTCAAAAGTACATCCCGCTCGTAAGCATAAAGCTCATCCTCTATTTCACTAACCTTGCACCATTTGGCACTTGGAGTATCAGACGTTAAATCAATTTTCATATTTTATTTTTTCCTTATCATACTTCCCTAGCACCATGATGTGATTTTTAGTTTTACTCCTCCAAAGGCAGTTTGAGTCTAACACCCGAATTTAACAACAAACCGTACACATATTTAATAATTTGTAAAATTATTTTAATTTTTATATTTCAAAACCATATTCGACACATCATTCGTCAGAATGCTCTCTGTCTTTCTCCACCCGACAGCGTCTCCTTAAGCAAATTTCTAATTGCTATTTAATTAATACCTTAGCCCGATTTCAAGAATTCAACTCCATGTTTAAAATATTGATCCTCCTCTTGCTGATTCCTCAGGCTCCAAAAACAACTGATTACGAGCTCGCGAAAATAATGACTACATTATCAGACCAGCAGAGGACCATCTTATACCAATATGGGACAATATATACCTACAGTGATACCGCCACCGCAAATCGCTATTGGAATGAACATCATACCGGGTTAAATCAGCTGACTAAAGAACAGGCAAATATTTTATCGGCCGATCTGTTAGCCAATACCGAACTGGTTTACAACATCAAACAACCTTCACGTTTACAGTCGCTGATGGGAATATTTACGGCATCACGTCTTCTGATGGGCGCTGCCGCTTTGATTGCAGCAGGCGCATTGTTAATGCTATTGAAGCGCTTCTGGTACAGGATATATGATATGGCCATGAAATATCTGGCTCCTGTATTCCGTTTACTCTTCTCTCCCAGACTACTTCGCATTCAATTGCTTCTTCTATCTATAATTGCAATTTTTCTGGGTCCCGAAATAAATGACCTGATGTTTCGCACCATCGTGCTCCAGCTTGGCCTGGTTTTGTTATGGACACAGCTTACCGCCCTGACTACAAGCAGAAGTTTTCACAAACTATACGAGGATATTTTCAGCAGGCATTACATAGATTTCAGTACCAAAGAAATCTTGCTGCAAATCACCATGCCATCCACCCTTACGTTATTGGCAATGGGATGGTTAAGTTCTGTTTGTAAAGACCCCTGGTATCCCTTTGAAATAACAGCCATAGCCTTAGCCATCGTTTATTCACTTCCACCGGTTAAATCGGCATTACCCATATTCCGGAAATTATTCCTTCCTTTTCCAACGTTCTGCTGGAAGAAGGATTCGGTATTGGCTTCCTATATCATATTAACTATGATCATCTGGATCAGTTTGCTATTTGTTCCAATGGTACCAACAGCAGCAATCGTAACCGTTACATTGGTACTGACTTCATTACTCCTGGCCTTCTCCGCTCATGACTTCTTTATAGGCAAGACCGGTTATAAAAACTACTTATGGGTACAGCTGATCACCATTCTCTGGTTCTGTGCCTGTGTACTTACAGGTAATAAGCTAGGTATTGCTTTTGTCACCTGGTCTGCTCTTGCCGGTCTTTTTCTTTACGTGCTCTTAAAATACTGGGAGCTGCCCACATTGTTCGGCTGGGACTGGAAACATAAACGGGCATTGGGAATTTTAGGCATGGCCTTATTGATATGGTTAATTGCTAAATTGATGAACTATTTTCCAGAGCTCTTTATCTCTCTTTAAATCTCTGTTAAGGATGAAAAGCAGTAAAACCGGGGATGCCCTCCTATATGCTCCCTGTTGAGTTCTGAATAGCTTGATCTTTGCCATGATATTGATGATAGGTTGTTAGGTCCTTGCCAGGTCAAATAGCCCTTTAAAAGATGAAATAAACACTTTCCGGATTCATAAGATATGCCACCTAAAAGCGGACTCATCAGGGAGTGTACAGGTACTTTTCCGAAACTCATTATTTCTTAATTGATAATTTATCTATATATTGTTGTATTATAAATTAATCTATTAATTATGGCAACTTCAAAACCCGGCCCTTATGGCCATCCAAATGGAAAAATCGGAAACATTGTATTTTATGTACTAAACGGACAAAATGTAAGCAGAACCATAGGTGCCCCTGGTAAACCCAGCCGGAAACAATTGGGAAATCAGCAATCTATGAGCGTTACCATGAAACTCATCAAACCAATGAAAGATTTCATCAACATTGGTTTTGGCCTGGAGGCCGCCGGTACGGTCAAAAATGCGTTTAATCTGGCCACCTCTTATAATAAGAAACAGGCTTTAGAGGGTGAATATCCAAACATCAGCGTGAATTATAGTAAAGTGGTGTTGAGTAAAGGTACTTTACCCGCAGCTAAAGACATCAGAATGGAAAAAAAAGATACTGGCGTGCTTGTCAGCTGGGATCCGTATTACCTGGATCGGGAACTCAGGCATGACGACTGTGTCATGATTCTACTGTACTATCCCCTAAGAAGAAAGGTCCGTTCATTTCTTAATGCCGCGAGAAGAGAAGAAGGAAAATACCTGATTGAACTGGAAGAAGAATGGCTAAATGAGCCAATAGAGGCCTATATCTCCTTTAAAACTGCCGATGGCAAAGAGGTTTCAGACAGTTTATATGTCGGAAATCTAAATGGTAAGATGGACAGTCCGGAAGAAAAAAGCAATCGGGAAAAGTATAAAAAGATAAGAGAAAGATTTGAACAAGTTGAGGCTGATTATATCAGGTTACAGCAAAAGGATGAGGGCAGACATACAGAAAGCAAAGCCTTCCGGCATCTCGAAAAGGAATATCAGGTACTTAAAAAGAAATTAGAGAACCTTCCCGGCAAACCTGTTTAAAAACTTCAGACATTGTAAATCGAATCGGATGATCAGAGTTCAAAAACCTGATTAAACCTCGCGATGTGAAATCCTTTTTCAAGAACAGTTTTAGTTTGCGGACTTTTCAGATCCAGCAGGGGATTGGTATGGTTTAAATGAATGAAATGAACCTTATCTTTCTCCGATTTCGGAAGTGATTCAAACAGTTTCATACTTTCCACTACAAAAGGATGTGGGATCTCTGAAATAGGTCTGTTATTGATTTCCTGTCCGTCATAAAACGTGGCATCGATAAAAGCATAATCTACTTTTCTGATTTCGTCGACAATATTTTTGTCCCATTTAGACCATTTGTCAATATCAGGAATAAACAAGGCTTTTTTATGGGGTCCTGTAATGATATACCCAACGGTTTCAGAATACTCGTCCCGGTGAGGCACCTTAAAGGCCTTCACTTTTATATTGGAAGAAAGGACCTGCTCCCCGCCTTCTTCAAGGGGCTTGATCTGAATGTTATTCAGGCTTACCAATTGGCTCCAGGGTCCGTTATTCTCCAGAAACTGCTTCATTTTAGGCATCGCATAGACAGCGACATTTTTAGCGTTAGTCGCTTCTCTGCCCAGGTACATCAGCCCGGTATAATGGCCGATATGTGCATGGGTAATAAAGATGCCATCGGGCAACTCTTTACTCCCTACCCAGGAAGCCTTCTTTAGTATTTTTGTCTGGCGCGAAAAGTCCGGAGTCGGATCAAACAACCAGTTCAGTTTATTTTCCCTGTCAACCACACCAAGAGAAGAAACCATCCGGGTTTTATCCGGATTTCCGAACAAAGCTTTACAGCAGGACTTATTGCAACCAATATGAGGGGAACCTCCATCCTGAACATTCCCTAATATTACCAAAGAGGCCCCTTTCTGTTGTGCCTGTACTTTAAAACAAGTGATCAGGCTCAATAGAAGCAATGCATTTATGACCTTCATAAACAGGGTTATACTTTTTTATTGGCTAAAGAAAGCCCCATGAAATCGGCCATTACTTTAACAGATTCGTCTTCAATAAAGTCAAAAGAATCGTCTTTCGTAGCTTTATCACCTTTTTTGAGCACCGGAAGACCTCTGTAGACCCTTAGCTCATTTCTTCTGGTAAAGTTTTCGGCTTCCTGATCATCACGTTCTTTTTTGATTTTTGCTTCATTTAAAGTTACTGAACGTTCATTACTGCGTTTTTTTGCCTCTGCAAGGTTTTGCTTAAAGAACTTAAAATACAAAGATTCAGCGACACGTTTTTCACTTCTTTTGACCAGTTCCGCTTTTACGGCAGCAAGGTTCCCAAGGGGTTGAAATGTAGCGCTATTGATCACATCCCATGATAAAGCTGAGGGCTGACTGCTTTCGCCAATCTTATCCATCTGGTAGCGGGAAGGAAAAGTAATGTCAGGATTTACGCCTTTATGCTGCGTACTGCTACCGGTAATGCGGTAGTATTTATCCATGGTCAGGTTGATCTGCCCTAAGTTCACCGCTGCAGGATTTGCACCTTTTTCCTTTGTCGTATCGTTTTGATTAATGATGGCTGCCATTTTCTTCAAAACCTCAGGGTTCACCAGCCTGTTTAAATCAATTACCGATTGAACAGTGCCCTTACCGTAAGTCTGACTTCCCATTACAATCCCGCGATCATAATCCTGGATCACTCCTGTAAAGATCTCCGAAGAAGAGGCACTTGAACGGTCTACAATTACACCTAATGGCCCGGTCCATGACAACTCGTCTCCACTCAGCGATTCTACTCTTGTTTTTCCACTCAGATTCTTCACCTGAACGATCGGACCTTTGTCAATAAATAATCCTGCCAATGAAACTGCTTCCAATAAAGCTCCACCACCATTCCCGCGTAAATCCATAACGATACCATCCACTTTATCCTGGTTTTTCAAGGTATCTATCAATCGTTTAACATCACGCGTGGTGCTTTTGAAGTTTTTATCTCCGGCTCTCGCCGCATCAAAATCAAGGTAAAATGCAGGTACATAGATCACACCTACTTTATAATCTTTTCCATTGCTCTTCACCGTCTTCACGCTTTTTTGGGCAGATTGCGCCTCCTGAATCACTTTATCACGGATCAATTCTATAATTACAGGCTCGGACGATAACTCCTTACCATCAGGAATCACCTTCAAACGAACCTTCGTTCCCTTAGCACCCTTAATTTTGGTAATGCTGACATCTAATCTCCAGCCCACAATACTTACAAAAGGAGCATCTCCCTGGGCCACGGCCACAATGCGGTCGCCGGGACTCAATTGTTTTCCTTTTGCCGCAGGGCCACCAGGAACTACACTGACAATTTTAGGCACTTCATTTTCAATCATGAGCAAAGCTCCTATTCCAACAATTGAACGCGACATCTCTTCATTAAAACTTGCCGCATTTGAAGCATTAAAATAGTTCGTATGCGGATCTAAGGAAGCCGTAAACGCATCCATCAGCATCTGAAAAACATCCTGATTATTGATCTTTCCAATCTGGGTTTTTAAATCCTGATAATTTTTGCTCACCGTTTCAACACTTTTAGCCGGTACTGAACCCGCAAGGTTTAAATTGATGAGTTCGTATTTAACCCTTCTCTTCCAGGTATCATTGAGCTCTGCTGTTGAAGCCGGCCATGGCATTTTTGACCTGTCATAAACATAAGTATCATTCTGTCCGAATTTCACATCAGCTTTAGCCTGCACAATCGCGTAATCCAGGCGTTCATTCAATCTTTTAGCGTAAGTATTGTAGATGAAAAAGGGAGCACTTAAATCTCCGTTTTTAAAATCGTCATCAAGCTCATACCTGTATTTTTCAAACTCCTTGATATCAGAACTCAGAAAATAGTTTTTCCCCTGATCTAAAGACTTAATATATTGATCTAAAATGATCGAAGACACCGAATCATTGATCTTAATTCTTTTGTAATTGTAGTTTTCAATCAGTCCAACCACCTCTTTCATCACGAACTGTTGCTGTATATCAGGTTTTATGTTCTTTATTCCTTCAACAACAGGTTGCGTTTTTGGCGGAGCTGCCTGACAAGCGAGTACAGCCGCAGTAAAAAACACAAATGATAACCTTCCTAACATATGCTTAAATAATTTAAAATTCATCTCTAATTTCATGGTATTGACCTCAATTCCAACAGGCTGCGTTTAATTTTCTGAAAATAAGAATAAATCTCTTCCGAAACCAACAAATGCTCAATTGATATAACGACTAATGTAATTAAAAATTCTGCCAATAAAAGAGCCGCAATAAATGCGTTACAAACAAAAAAATGTAAATTGTCCTAATTTCTACAGCACTAATGGTAAAATCTGACAATCTCTCGCCCGACCTACTACAAGACATTGAAGACATCAGCAGGATACCTGTCGTGTCTACCATATTAGAGGTCATTTGTCTGACTACAGGTATGGGCTTTGCGGCCATTGCGCGGGTGACGGAAGATAAATGGGTAGCCTGCTCTGTAAAAGACGACATTCAGTTTGGATTGACCAAAGGCGGGGAATTAAAACTTGAGTCGACCATCTGCCATGAAATCCGGCAAACCGGAAAGGAAGTAGTGATTGATCATGTGAGCGATGACCGCAATTTCTCTGCACACCATACCCCCAAATTATACGGCTTTGAAAGTTATATTTCCATCCCGATTGTACGGAAGGACGGCAGCTTTTTCGGCACACTCTGCGCCATTGACCCTAAACCTGCAAAACTAAACAACCCACAGATCATAGGAATGTTTAAGCTTTATGCAGACCTGATTTCTTTTCACCTGAATGCACTGGATAAAATCAGCATCACAGAAAGTAACCTGATAGAAGAACGCAAAAGCTCAGAACTGAGGGAGCAATTTATTGCAATTTTAGGTCATGACCTCAGAAACCCATTGTCCGCTGTATACAACAGTGCTCAGATGTTGATGAGGTTGCCTCTGGAGGATCGCCCTCAGCGCCTGGTCCGGATTATAAAAGATAGCGCTCACCGAATGACAGGATTGATTGAAAACGTACTTGACCTGGCACGTGGGCGCATGGGTGATGGAATTAGTGTGAGCAAAAACAATGATCAGCCGATGCAAGAAATCCTGGAGGAAGTGATCTCAGAATTTCAGGCCATCTCTCCGGCAAGGATCATCAAAACAGAATACCATTTCGAAGGACCTGTACATTGTGATGGCATGAGGATCGCCCAGCTTTTCTCCAACCTTTTGGGCAATGCCATTACTCATGGTCTGCCGGAAACACCAATCAGGGTAAGAGCAAAAAGTAACCTGACGGATTTCAGTCTATCCATTACCAATTTCAGTGAGAAAATACCTGAAGAAGCCATGGCTCAGCTGTTTCAACCCTTTTCGAGAGGTAAAGTTAAGCCCGGGCAGGAAGGTCTGGGACTTGGTCTTTATATCTCAGCCGAAATTGCCCGGGCTCACCGTGGAAAACTAGAGGTCGTATCGAATGATAAGGAAACTTGTTTCACTTTAAGAATTCCGGTTAATCCAGTAGTGCTTTAATCATCTATCAAAGATCCCTCTATTGGGCATTCTCTATTAATTGTATGATTTTCTTTGCTACGCCACTGGATGATTGAAAGTTTTGTCCGGTAATAATTCTTCCATCAGCTTCAACATGCGAAACATTCCTGGCTGAAAATTTAAATGTTCCGCCTCTTTCTTCTATAGTTTTCTGAATTAAAAAGGGAAAATGCTTAAAATATTCACCATCTTGTTTTTCGTAAACATCAGGATAGCCACTTATTCTTTTTCCCTCCACTAAATATTTTCCGTCTTTAGTTTTTAAATGAGCGATACCGGCGGTACCATGGCAAACTGAAGATATTATCCCCTTATTTTCTTCATATACTTTTAATGCGATATCCTGAATTTCTTTATTTTCCGGCACTTCGTACATCGCACTCCCCCCGCCAATATAATGTACAGCTTTGTAATTTCTATAGTCAATTTCTGCAGGCTTTTGTGTGTGCGCCATCGCGTACATAAAGCCCTGATCATACAGGTACTTTTTTTGTAAGGTATCAGAAGTGTTAATATATGCCAAAGGAATGCTTCCTCCTTCAGGACTTACAAAATCCACAGTATACCCTTCAGTTGTAAAAGTATGGTAGGCATTTACAATTTCCGAAAAACTATTCCCTGTAGGAATCGTAGATTTTCCATAAAAATGGGCATTAGCTACCATAAACAATATGCGCCTACCAGATTTATTTGAGGGCATACTGCTTGCTGATTTGCTGATGATTTTCCATTCGCCCTGAATTTTCTTAAGCAAAAACATATCCATAAATTCCTGCTTTCGCTCTGGTATAAGTATTTCGGCTTTGGCGATAGCGATATCATTATAAATCTCTATTGAAATGATCCTGCCCATCCGGCCATTAAAGGCTCCTTGCTCTCCTTTTTTAAACCATTGCATATACTCAGCAACAGGTACTATCCACATGGGTTTTTCTTTATGACTTAGAAATAAATTAGCCTCCGGATAAAACGCTTTGGCTATAGTGTCAGGCAGATTATAGGAAGTGCCCTTCAGATAATTTCCAATACTCTTTTGAACAGCTGCCTGCTCAGATTGTGCGAATAGCAACGCGGCTTGTAATACAAGCAACAAAGAAAGAAACATTTTTTTCATATGCTTTTTGAAATTTTATTTCTCCCAAAACTAGATGATGCACAACCACAAGCCGGTACAAGTTTATAAAAACGCAGTACTATTTTATAATACCGTACTAAAAACTCATGTTTTCACCTCATTAGATGACACACAAAAGCCCCTTATTCCAATTGAATAAAGGGGCTTTAGGTAATTATTGTAGCAGAAGGACTACCTGTTTACTTTTTATCCCAGGTTTTCTCTCCTTTTTTCATTTTGTCAAGAGTAGCCTCGTAAGTTGCTTTTTCTGCTGCGGGTACCAAAGCAATTGCTTGCTTTTGCATCGCAATCGCTTCCTCTTTCTTGCCCATTTTATAAAGCAGGTTTGCATATGTATCCAGGAAAGCCGGCTCCTTACTTTTGGTATCCTCTACACTGCGTTTACTCCATGCCATAGCAGAAGCTACACATTCGGCATCCTCACAGTTTTCAAATACCGTCCAGGCAAAACTATTCAACATGGATCCATCAACTTCAGTTCCGTATTTTTTCATGTAAGCCAATACTGAAGACTGAAATTTAGGCCAGTTTTTTGTGTTTTGATAAAACTGAACCTGTAAAAGTTCCGTTGATTTGTTCAGGTCTACAGTAGGGTATTTTGCTTTTGCGACCCCAATCAATGAATCCAGATTGGCAGTCGGTTTTCTCAAATGAGGATAGAGCTCTTCCTGAAGAATCACTCCACTCAAAACCTGAGCAGATTTACCTTTACCCAATACCGCATCTACTTTTCCTGGTTCTTTCAACATCAGCTGAAAGCCTTTGCTTTTGCTGTTTTTGGTAAACTTCCCTAAAAACTCCAGGTTGTCTTTAGTGTATAAGTCGGTTTGCGTTTCCAGGTAGGCAGCAGCCACTTTCCCTGAGTTTTCCTGATCATAAGCTTCTGAAGCGATAACGGCCAGTTTCTTTAAGCTTTCCGGAGTCGCATTACCCGCCTCATATTTTTTTAGTAAAGTATAATATTGTGTTTCCGGGCTCAGTGCCTTTTGGGCAGCAGCAATAATGCCATCTGCATCACCACCACCTACAATCCGGTGTACCAGTTCTCCTTGCGGTGAAAAGATCAGAAAAGTAGGATAAGCCTGAATCTTGTAGGCTTTATCAATGGCAGCAGCATCTGCATACCAGCTTTTCACTTCTTCACTGTCCTCTTTGGTCTTATCAAACTGAACCTTTACGTTTACAAAGTTTTTATTGAAAAATGCACCTACTTTTTCCTGAGGAAAAATGGTACTTGTCATGTATTTACAAGGGCCACACCAGGTGGTGAAACAATCTACAAACAGGTATTTGTTTTCCTTTTTTGCTTTTTCCTGTACTTGTTTCCAGGTAAGTCCATGTTCAAAATGGGTTCCTTTATCCTGTGCAATCCCAAGAAAAGGGATCAGGACAAATAATAAAATTAACTTCTTCATTTGATTGGTTTTATTGATGACACGATAGATGGTTTATTATTACAGACAATATACCAACAATCTATCATATAACGACATACATTAACACTAGTTAACACTTCTTCACCTCCTCTGTAAACTCTTCTCAATTCGAACACAAGATAAAATAAATATTAAATTAACTAAAAGTAAAATAAAACAACTAAAAATATGGAATTGTAAAATATATTACTCAAGATTGCATTAGATCAACATGAAAGGGGATCTTAAAAACCTCACAATAAATGAAGCAGTCAAAGAAACCAACCCAGACCAAATCATTAAAAAACGATCACTTTAGTCTTTTTGAAAGTATTAAAACAATTATATCCGAGACTCAGAGTCGCGTTGTCCGGAGTATTAACTCCACAATGATTCTGGCTTATTTTCAAATAGGAAAAATGATTGTGGAGGATGAACAGCATGGAAACCAACGTGCCAGTTATGCTAAAGAAACCATTGCTCAATTAAGTAAAGAGCTTACGAAGCAATTTGGTAAGGGCTACTCTTTTTCTAACCTTGAGTATATGAGAAGTTTTTATTTAGCTTATCAAAATCGAATTCCCCAATCAGTGATTGGGGAATTCAAAGAACGTCTAAAAACCCAGTTAGACAACAACTTACACCCTCCATTTCAGCTGACATGGACGCATTATATTCAGCTTTTAAAAGTCAAAAACGATGACGAACGCAGCTTTTACGAAATCGAGGCTTCAGAAAATAACTGGTCGGTAAGAGAATTGCAACGACAATACAATTCGGCATTATTTGAAAGATTAACCCTAAGTAAAGACAAGGAAACTGTGCATAAGCTTGCTAAAAAAGGTCAGGTACTCGATCAACCCACTGACGCATTAAAAAGTCATTATGTGCTGGAATTTCTCGGATTAAAAGAAAACAGTAAATATTCTGAAAATGATCTGGAGACGGCTATCATAGATAAACTAGCACATTTCATGTCGGAATTAGGGAAAGGCTTTCTCTTTGAAGGTAGGCAACGAAGGTTTACGCTGGAAGGAGACAGCTTTTTTGTTGACCTGGTTTTCTATAACAGACTGCTAAAGTGTTTTGTTCTTTTTGACCTGAAAATTGGCAAATTAACCCATCAGGACATTGGCCAAATGCAGATGTATGTCAATTATTATGACCGAAAAATAAAAACAGCTGAAGAAAATCCAACCATAGGCATTATTCTATGCAAAGAAGAAAACAGAACAGTTGTGGAATTTACTTTACCCAAAGACAATAAGCAGATTTTCGCAAAAGAGTATAGCGCAGTTTTACCAAGCAAAGAAGTGCTTAAAAAACAATTGGAATGACACGCATACGAACAGTAATTAAGTTGAAGTTCTGATCACCTGATAGAGACAAATGTTCAGAACTTCAATCTTATTTATAAGCTTTATTCCCCTTCCTCTCCTCCGTTTTTCATCTTCATCAGAATTGCGTAAGCATTCTTCAAAACAATATTTTTTGCCGGTAATGTTGACTTAATTTCTGTAAAACCTTCGCTTAAAATACCTGGATCCACACTCAGCATTTTGTACTGGTGATTTCCTTCGTCCGTAAACACATAAAATTTATTCTCCCACTTCACCACAGCCTCATCAGGAACGGCAGTAACACTGGCATGGTTTAGTTTTACTGCTGCGTTCAGATAGGTTCCCGGCAATAGTTCCTTCCCATAGTTTTCCAGGTCACAATGAACACTCATGCTCCGGTCGTCACCAATACTCGGACTGATCAGGTGAATGGTAGCCAGGTATTTTTTATCCGGGCTTCTGTTTGTCGTACAGACAATTTTCTGTCCCTCTCTAAGGTTAGCTGCGTCATTCTCTAAAACTGTTAAGTTCACATGAAGTTTTTTCGGGTTGATCAGTTCAAACAAAACATCCGTGGCATTTACATATTTACCAGTGTTCACATTTACTTTAGTGACATGACCATCTATTGGGGAATAGATCTGAATCCTTCTGGAAATGTTAGCTGCATTTAAGGAAAGCGGGTTCAGCCCGATCAGTTGCAATTGCTCCCCTAATGATTTAACCATGATTTTTTGCTGGTTGAAATCGCTCTCTGTTTGCTGGAACAGCTTATCGCTCGTCGCCTTCGTTGCATTCAGTCCTTTTTGTCTGATGTAATCGGCTTCGGCAAATTTAAGTTTGTTCTTAGCCATCAGGTAATCCTGTTGCAGCTGTACATATTGCTGATCTTCGATGGTGGCCAGGACTGCACCTTTCCTGACAGCCATTCCGGGGATAAGACTTGTTTTTCTGATATAACCTCCCAATGGTACGCTGATAGAAAAGACATTTTCTGGTGGTACATCTACCAATCCATTGACGTTTAAAACACTGCTCATGCCTCTTTTCTCAGGCATTCCTGTAATGATCCCGGCGATTTTTTTCTGCTCTGCAGTAAACTGTACCAGGTTAGTTTCCTGCACAGGTGTTGGTTTAACTGCAGTTTTTTCTGCCTCTTTTTCTGCGGTTGTACAGGAAGTAATAAAGAGAAAAAGAGAGAGGCTTAATATGATATTTATTTTCATGATGATCTTTTGTTAATTGCTGGCACTGATTCTTTCGATTTCAAAAGCAGACTCATTGAACTGCTGGACGGTATTAAAATATTCACTACGGATCTGGATACTCTGATTGATCAATATGGCCCAATCCAGGTATCCTATTTCACCGGCATTGAGTTTTTGAGTGGAAGTCCTGATGATGGCTGTTGCGTTTGGCAATAGCTTCTTCTGGTAAGAATCAATCCATTTTTTCTGCTGTTCGTAATTGTAATGTGCTTCCTGCAGGTCTGCATTCAGCTGCTGTCGGGTTGCTTCCAATTCCTGTTGCTTTTGCAGGATCAATACGCTGGAGGCCTTTATTCTGGACTTTTGTGCGCCAAAAAAGAGCGGAATCCCAAGTCCTATGCTGACCGATGAAAACCCTTTACTTCCATTAAAATACTGATCTGTCCCGATCGCATTGGTCTGCCAGCCGATGATACTCGTCCGGTTATAACCGAAGTTGAGAGAAGGCAGGAGTTTACTCTTTTCCAGTTTCATCTCCTGTCTGGACAACAGTATTTGCTGTTCTTTTAGCCTGAACAAGGGATTGCTGACGATTTCTGTTGCGCTTAATGACAATGAACCGTAAACTGCCGCTTCTGGCGAAGGCTCCAGCCTCAAGTGGCTGTTTAACAAAACATTGAACCGGTTTAAAAGCAGGTGGTAATCCTTTTTTAACATTTCCAACTGGTTACTGATCTGTAGTTTTTGATTTTCAGCCATATTCAGTTCCAGTACATCCACATCACCGGCAGTATACCGTTGTTTAGACTTCTCCAGAAATTCAGTATATACCCGGTCTGCTTCCAGTAATAGTTTTTCTTTTTCCTTCAAAACCAATAAACCGTAATAGCTCAGCTTCACCCTTGTCCTGATGTCCAGGCTTTGTTGCTGCAAAGCAATCTCGCTCAGCTGAACATTTGTTTTATTTATAGCCGATTGTCTCGCATATACGGCTGGAAACTCCAGGCTTTGAGCAATCGAAAACTTACGATCATTTGCCAGACTGTTGAATTTCCCATATTCAAAACCCAGGTTTGCTTTTTCGGGATCAAAGCCGGTTTTCGTCAGGGCTTTATGATAGCTGATGTCTGTTGCAGCAGCCTTTAAGGAGAGGTTATTTTTTGTCGCAGTGTCCAATGCAGCAGCCAGGGAAATACGCTCCTGAGCGGATGCATTTCCAAATCCACAGCAAATCACTACAATGGCAGTAATCATTCTTTTTCCTGGTTTGAAATAGTGGAAACCTTTTTCAAAGACAATATATAGCATGGGCAAAACGAATAAAGTTAATAGGGTAGAAACAATCAGGCCTCCAATGACTACGGTTGCCAGTGGCTTTTGTACGGCACCTCCCGCTCCGGTACTGATGGCCATGGGAATGAATCCTAAAGAAGGAACCAGTGCAGTCATGAGCACTGCACGTAGTTTAGATTTGGTGCCATGGACCACAATGCGTTTCACATCATCCCAGCCTTCCTTCTTCAGCCGGTTAAATTCTGAGACCAGCAGGATTCCATTCAGTACTGCAACACCAAATAAAGCAATGAAGCCTACTCCTGCGGAAATACTGAAAGGAAGGTCACGCATCCAAAGTGCCAGGATTCCTCCAATTGCAGAAAGCGGGATAGCTGTATAAATCAGTAAGCCCTGCTTTACAGAATTGAATGCAAAATACAACAACATAAAAATGAGGAAAAGTGCAATCGGTACAACAATGCTCAACCTTGATTTGGCAGCAGTCATGTTTTCAAATGAACCTCCATAAGAAATGGTATAGCCCTTAGACAGATTGAGTTCTTTAGCCGCCTTTCCCTGAAGCTCCTGAACGATAGATTGTACATCTCTGTCTTTCACATTAAAGCCAACGATGATCCTTCGTTTGGTATCTTCTCTCTGGATCTGGTTGACACCTTCTACTTCCTCAATTGAAGCCACCAGGCTGAGTGGAATCTGTGTTCCGTTCCCTGTAGAGATCATCAGGTTTTTAATATCGTCGATATTTTTGCGTGCATTTTCTGCCAGCCTGACTACCATATCGAAGCGTTTTTCACCCTCATAAACCTGTCCGGCTATTTGTCCGGCAAAAGCTGTATTCACGACCCTGTTGATCTCTCCTACATTCAGACCATATTTTGCCATTCCATCCCTGTCATATTTCAGCACCACCTGTGGCATTCCGGTTACCTGTTCCTCATAAATATTGATGGCTCCTTTTACCGTTCCGATGATTCCACCCAAACGATGTGCGTAAGCAGCGAGAGAATCCAGGTCTTCCCCGAAAATCTTACACACAATGTCCTGCCTCGCCCCTGTCATGAGTTCATTAAAGCGCATCTGCACCGGGAATTGAAAACCTACGGTAATGCCGGGCACTGCTTCCAATGCTTTGGTCATCTTCTCACTCAGTTCCGGGAAAGATTTAGCCGAAGTCCATTCCTTCTTGTCCTTCAGGATCACCATCATATCCCCTGCTTCGAATGGCATCGGGTCTGTAGGCACTTCTGCACTTCCAATTTTAGTAACCACCTTTTGCACCTCAGGGAAATCTCTGAGCAGTATTTTTGCAGCCTGTTGTGTGGTCTGGATCGTATTGTTCAGATTACTGCCCGTCAACAGCCTCGTTTCTACCGCAAAATCCCCTTCTTCCAGCTGGGGAATAAACTCGCCCCCCATCCTGCTGAGCACAAACAACGAAATTCCAAATAAGGAAATGGTAACGAATAAAATGGTTTTCGGAAAGCGAAGTAAGCTGCCCAATAAGGGTTGATACTTTCTTTCCAGCCAGATCATCAGTTTATCCGTCAGGTTTTTCTTATGCTGCAGTTTTTTATTCAGGAACAGGGCCGACATCATCGGCACATAGGTGACAGACAGAATAAATGCACCCAGGATCGCAAAAGCAATAGTGAAGGCCATGGGTTTAAACATTTTCCCTTCAATCCCTTCCAGGGAAAGGATCGGCAGGTAAACAATCAGAATGATGATCTGACTGAACACCGCTGATTTGATCATGGAGCCTGTCGACTTACTGACTTCCGTATCCATCTCTTCCTGATTGATCCGGTCTAATTTTCTAAAATGTTTGGAATGTGAAAACCGATGTAAAATTGCTTCTACCACAATCACAGAACCATCTACAATAAGACCAAAATCTATGGCTCCAAGAGACATCAGGTTTCCTCCAACGCCAAATTTATTCATCAGAATAATGGCAAACAGCATGGACAGTGGAATCACCGAGGAAACGATCAATCCTGCCCTCAGGTTGCCTAAAAAGAAGACCAGAACAAAGATCACGATCAGTGCACCTTCCAGTAAATTCGTTTCCACCGTTTGAATAGCATTGTCTACCATTTTTGTACGGTCCAGAAAGGGTTCGACGACCACGCCTTCGGGAAGCATTTTCTGGATTTCGACCATCTTTTCCTTTACCCGCTTCACGACAACAGAAGAGTTCTCGCCTTTGAGCATCATCACTACTGCGCCCGCTACTTCGCCCTGGTCATTGTAAGTCATTGCTCCATACCTGATGGCAGAACCCAACTGCACTGTTGCGACCTGGCTCATCAATACCGGCATGCCGTTGTTTAGTTTTTTAACGACGATTTTCTCAATGTCTTCCCGGGTTTTCGTGAGTCCTTCACTTCTGATGTACAATACGGTAGGTCCTTTTTCAATATAGGCTCCCCCGGTATTTTCATTGTTCTTTTCTAAAGCATCAAAGATATCGGTGATGGTCAGGTTATAGGCTTTCAGCTGCTCCTGTCTGACGGCAATTTCATACTGTTTCAATTTCCCTCCAAAGCTGGAAACCTCTGCCACACCGGGTGTACCCAACAGCTGACGGCGAACAATCCAGTCCTGAATGGTCCGTAGTTCCTGTTCGTCATATTTCCCCTCATATCCCTTGAGCGGGCGAACTACATATTGATAAATTTCTCCTAATCCGGTAGATACCGGTGCCATCTGGGGGGAACCTATTCCCTGAGGAATTTCCTGTTGCACCTGTTGCAAGCGTTCGCTGATTTGCTGCCGGGCCCAGTATACATCTGTTTCTTCATCGAAAACGATGGTCACCAGGGACAGTCCAAAACGGGAAAAGCTCCGGATTTGTTTTAAACCTGAAATACTGCTACAGGCCTGTTCTATGGGAAAGGTAATGAGCCTTTCAATATCCGGCGCACCAAGGGAAGGTGAAACGGTAATCACCTGCACCTGATTATCGGTAATATCAGGGAGGGCATCTATGGGGAGTTTTGTCACTTCGTAAGTACCCCAGCCCATCAGGGCGAGCACAAACAAGCCAACAATCAGCTTATTCTTTACAGAAAAGCCAATGATCTTATTTAGCATAATTGATTATATTAATGAAACCGACAATATCATCCCTGTCTGATCAGGAAAAAATCATCCTGCAGGCAATGGGAAAAAGAAAAATAACTGATATTGATTATGCTCTTGGTGGCTTAAAGAAATCTCCCGGTTCGGGATTGGCATGCAGGTATTTATGAAGGCTCCATTTGTGATTTGGGATCAGAAATGAGCTTGCTTTTTGAATGGTAATTTTTCCGGCTGGAATTGCCAGATGGATGATCGTTGGGCACTCTAACTTCTTAAAGGGCAGCTCCATATCTTCCTTCTGGTCATCATCATCGATGTCCTGACCAAAGTAGTGCATGGCTAAAAAGTCCAGTACCCCAATCCGCTCATCCAGTTCATGGTGCCTTAAAAAATGAGACACCAGCTTTGGCATTTTAAATACTTCTATGAAAGAGGCGTTTAAAATGAAGATGGGGAATAAGATGAACAAGCAAGCTTTTTTCACAAGGCAAATATAACCTTAGCTTTTTAAAAAGCAAGGTATGTTTATGTACGGTCTCTATTCCTGGCTATTCCTTTTCAATTGAAACACGGTCATTAATGCCGCATGATCTGAAGGAAACATCACAGGATGATAATCGATTACCCTGGACTCGATAGGGTCAAGTCCTTTGCCCTTATAATAGATAAAATCAATCCGGTCTCTCAGGCCATATAAATCCGTTGTTGGGGCTGCTCTTACACCCCAGGTAAGTCCGGGGTCTGATAAAGGGTTGACATGCATTTTCCGGTAGCTGTCCGTAAATCCTGCTTTTAACATTTCCAGACTCTCTGGCCATTCCACTACCAGTCCCTAATGACTGGCCTGAGTTGCTGCGGTCCAGTCGAGGTGAGATCCCATGTTAAAATCACCGCCCATAATTACAGGAAAATGATCGGTGTTTTTCAGAAGAGGGCTGATCTTTTTCAGAATTTCTTTTATTTCTGCATGTCTGGTAGGTGCCTCCTCCTTTATCAGCTGCTCCGCATTTTTCTTCTCTTGTCTGATGCTTGCATCCACATCCGGTAAGTAATTCAGCCAGGTATTCAAATAGATCAGCTTTTTATCCGGCCCCAATTTCAAAGTCACTCCCCCAAAATTAGAAGGATGGAATTCCCTGATCGTTTCCAGAATCGGATAGCGGCTGATGATGGAAAGGTTAGCGCTGATCAGGTAAAAATAATAACCTAAGGAATCGGCAATGACCGCTCCTGAGCCATAGGTTTCCACCAGTCCAACGATATCGGCATTGGTAGATTTGATCGTTTCAATCACACGTTCCAGTCCCACTGCCTGCCCATACCGATGTCCTCCATGCCAGATGTTCCAGCTGAAAACCTTTAAATGATCAGGGTAGGGTGTTTCTTCTTTTGTCTTGTCTGGAAAGAATTGCAAATATTGTTTTTCCACTTCTGTGGCCTCCAGGGCCCTGTTCCAGACTTTCAGCTCATCCAAAAAACCGTTAAACGCATTCCATTGGGCATTCGATCCATACTCCCATTTTTCATCAGCACCACCGATCACCGTGGAAAGCTTGCTTTCAAAGCCAGCAAGCCCTGGCGTATTATAAATTGCCACATTCTTTCCGTCCAGGTACATCCAGACTTCATGCTGATCCCGTTTGACGGTAAAAACAATCTGATGCCAGTTACCGTCATTGATCCGCTGCCTTTCGGCGGTAGGCTTGTAGTCCTGGCGCTGCTTACCATCATTTAGGGAGAGTGCCCAGGCTCCGTTTTCCTGCGTATAAATCTGCCAGCCAATGGTGGAGAAGTCGTCCGCAATTTTATTTCCCATCACCGGCCCTCCCATCCTTGCATTAACCAGGGTTTTTACCCAAATCTGGACAGAGAATGAGGTCTTTTCGCTGAATTCAGGCAAGGTTCCTTTGTTCAGTTTAACAGGTCTTCGCAAAATTGCATTTGCAGAAAGGTCCAGTGCTCTTCCACTCAAGCCTTTAGCATACTGTGATTGTTGCAAATCAACGGCATAATAGGCACTGTCTTTGGGCGTGATGTGTTCTTTAAATCCAAACTGATCAAAGTTCAGCTGATACACCGGTTCCTGTGCATTTACAGGATTCTGCCCAAACATTAAGGCTAAAATCAGCACCAGATTTACCCTCATTTTTTGCTTCATTATGCGTTTCATTATTTCCGTATCCTTATCTGATGATTTCAGTATGCTTTCAATTTTATTTCAATATACTTTCAATTTCTGCACCAATCGGATTCGCAGAACTGAATTCAAATCCCAATAGTCCGACCATTGTTTTTGCCAGTTGGTCCTGGTAAATCTGCCCCTCAGTTTTCAACTCACCCAAAGGTTTGATTCCAGGTCCCATTGCAATCAGCCAGGTATCATTGGCGTGTGGAATCCTTGCTCCATGGCTGGTCCATTGAGTTCCTTCTCCCCTGCCATGATCCGGCATGATCATTAAAGTAGTTTTCCCTTTGTAAAAGGGGTCGTTTTGCAGGTCATTCCATAAGCTGGCAATCATGGCATCAATATTTCTTGTGGCATCCAGATAGAAATCATATTTATCTTCATGACCATACTCATCAGTATCCGCAAGATCCAGGTAAAGTACTTTAGGATGTCTGGCCTTAAGATAAGATTTCGCAAGGGCATAAGTTGTGGCATCCAGACGTTCCTCGTTGCCCCATATCTGAGGTTCATAATGCTGGATTTCATTGGCCAGTTTTTCTCCTTCACTGAGATTTTTTGCGATGATGTTCTCGCCCGGGATGTTCACCAGCAAGCCATTTCTATTCCTGTTGATGATCCTGCCAACCGCAGCCCAGGAAGCAAAACTAACCACTTTACCCTTATACCCTTTCTGCTGATCCAGAAATTCCAGGATATTGAGGATCTCATTGTCCGGGTGCCCGTTAGACTTCACTTTAGGATCGGCATAGCCTGTCAGGTTTTCACTGCGGCCGGGGTAAGAGATCCAGTAAGGATTTTTAACATTTACCTTGTTTCCAAGATCCCGGTTCCCATAGATCTGTCCCTTCTTTACAATGGTGGTCCACAGGAAGGGCATCAAGCTGATTCTGCGTTGCTGTACGTCCTCAGACCAATACTTTTTAAACCGTTCTGCGGAATCCTGCGAATTGAATTTTTTATGGAGCAGCAGTTCTTTTTCTGCTCCCTTGAAGACCTCTCCCCACCTCAATCCATCTATAGAGATGATGATCAGGTTTCCATCGTTGGTTTTAGATTGTGCAAAAGCTCCTTGTACTGAGATCAGCGATAGGAAGAATAGTATATATTTCATCTGTGTATTTTTTATGTTTTTAATTGTTTGATGGAACCTACGATGGTGATCCCGGATTCATCTCTCTTTTATTTATTTAATGGCATCCGGTCTAATATTCCGGTAATCGGTCCTTTTACGCCAATCTTACGGTTAAAAAAAAGTGCAGATAAAATCAGGAGTATCAGACAGATGACGGTGAGCAGGTAGCTGAATTGCATCAATACCTTTGCCCAGCTTAAATCCTTCATAAAAAACTCTTTATAAAGTAGTAAGCCAACACTCCCCAGATATCCGGCAGAATCACACATGTATACAAAGAAACCCGCATTGGCTTTGATTTTAAATAAGGCAATCATCCTTTCAAATAAAACCACCTGTATGGGGGTATACGCTAAAAACAAGCCCATTCCAACCAGCAGCATCCACCAAAACGGACTCAATACATGAAGGTGAAACAGTAAGGTACTTCCACCGCTGATCAATAAGCCCAGGGCCACCAGATACTGCGTTCCCCAAAAGCCTTTGATGTTATTACGAATCAGCGACAGGCAACCTATGGCAATCAGGACGATCACTCCTGTAATTGCTTCTGTGAGCGAAAAGACAGTTTTATCCCAATGTGGCGCAATTTCATTCCAGATTTCTACAGAGAAATTATCCCGGAAATCCCTCATCGTGGTGAGCATCGTATAAATCAACCCGATTCCAAGTATCGCCGGGCCATATTCTTTTAAAGCCAGGCGTTTATCAGCAGCCGTCATGGGCAGACGTTCTACCCTCAATAGCTTATCGGTATCATCAGGCTCAGGAATGACAGAGAGCATCCAGACAAACAGGAGGAAAGCGGGTAAAAAGAGCAGGCCCATAACACAAGGCATCCAGAATTCGCTGATAAAAGGAAGCCATTCATGCACCATAAAGTAAATGGTCTTAATGATTCCTGATGATACGATGAGGCTGATGCTCATGCCCATTGCCAGCATCTCTGTAAACCGTCTTCCTTCGAGGTAACTGAATATAATTCCCCAGACCATTCCTAAAGGCAAACCATTCAGAAACAGAAAGACAAAATTATAAGGATAAGGAACCAGGCCAAAGAGCAGCAGTGATACTTCTGCGAAGAGGATCAGGCAGATGATGAGCTTCTTTCTTCCCGAAGCTTTGAGTTCTGAGATCACCTTGATTCCCATAAATTTAGACACCATGTACCCAAATACCTGGGCAATG
Organism: Pedobacter caeni; assembly: GCF_900129215.1. Lineage (GTDB taxonomy): Bacteria > Bacteroidota > Bacteroidia > Sphingobacteriales > Sphingobacteriaceae > Pedobacter > Pedobacter caeni. The sequence continues at coordinate 748,972 of NZ_FQUQ01000004.1, forward strand.
ATCAACACTGCTTTATAATCCAGGTCCCAAAGGCTCATTCCGGAATAAGTACCACTGGTAAAGGGTTTTCTAAAAGCATACATACAGAAATAGGTCCCAAAGGCAGCAATCATGCACCAGATCACAAAGAATACTTTGGAATGGCTCAGTAAATGTTTAAGTCTGTTCATCCTGATGGTTTATCTATCCACTTACTTTTGTTGATCTTGCACGGGCACATCTTTCAAGCCATTCCGGACTGAAAGGGTCAACCTCCCCGAATCGCTGAAGGTCAAAGGCAGAGAAGTCATAAGGGTTCTCCTTACCCGCTGCCAGCTCGGCAAAGGCAAGTCCTACTCCTCCACTTACGGAAATTCCTGCGCCCACACATCCCGTAGCCATCAGCAGATGATTTACTCCCGGAGCTATGCCCATAGACAGGTTGTTATCCGGGGTATATCCTGAAAAACCAGCAACATAATACTTCATTCCGATATCGTAAACTTTAGGAAAGAAACGCGCCAGCCGGTCGATCACTTCTGACAGGTCCTGAACGCCTTTGTCAGGGCTGAAAGAAAAGTCATTGACATCTGAGGGGATGACATCCGCAGAGACACTTAAAGAGTTCCGTTCTCTGATTCCGAAAAGCAGACTCCCCCCTTCCGGACGGGCATAGGCCTGTGCATCCGGCAGCAATACGATGGGTGAGTTGACCGGGAAAATGGCATTCTTTTCTGTGATCCAATACTGGCTTCTGGTAGGTGCCATCGGCAAACTGACGCCTGCCTCACGTGCAAATTTTGGTGCCCATGCACCAGAAGCGACGATGGTTGTTCCTGCGATGATGTCCCCTTCTTTGGTATGAACACCAAGGACATCATTTCCCTCCATGATCAGGTTTGTAGCTTCCAGTCCCTGAATAAATTCTGCGCCCTGTAGTTTCGCACATCTGGAAAAAAAGGTTCCCAGCAGGTAAGGATCACAATAAGCTTCATCAGGCATATAACCAATGCTCAGGGCTTCATCTGTCTTTAGCCATGGCGACATCTGATGTGCTTCTTCCGGAGAAATATAATGAGCGGCCTGATTAAATTCTTCAGCAATGGCCATCAATTCTTTCAGTTCAGCCAATCTTGCTTCGGAGGCGGCCAGGTGAATTACCCCACAAAACTTCATATCCATAGATTCACCAAGGATTTTCTCCATTTCGGCAACCACCTGATACGTTTCGAGAGACAGCGGGATAAAAGATTTTTTAGCTCTGATTTTGGTCACCAATGCTGCAGCATGGCTTGTTGCAGCGTTACAAAGTTCGTTCCGGTCAAGAACGATAATTTTTTGTCCGGGATTATTCCGGGTATAGTAGTAGGCAATGGCACAACCAAAGACACCCCCTCCAATGATGACCACATCGGCCTTCTTAAATTGTTTGTTCATACTCAGTTTGGTTAGTAAAGGTCTTGTTGGTTAATGGTATATTTTTTTAATGCTGGCTTCGGCATAACCTGCCGCGGAGGTCATACCCTTTCCGCCTATTGCCGTTCGGATGTGTATCCTCTCGTCGATATCATATTCTACAATTGGTTTAGTCTTATGCTGCGGGTAAAAACCTGCCCAGCTTTCCGAAATTTTATGAACATCAAAATTCACGATGCGCTGTGCTTCATTGATCATGAGTTGATTCAGTTGATGGTTGATTTTGAAGCCAAGATCATCGGTATGGTTAACCTCAGCATATTCATGAGAATCCCCGATAATAATGGATCCGTCTATCCCCTTTTTAAACAGAATATGGATGCCCCATTTTCTCAGTTCTTCCTGATCTGCCGGATTGCTCAGTTTTTTAAAGGAAAGGCATTCCTGAAAAGATTCATACCTTCTGATGGATAAGCCGGTAAGGATATTTCCTTCGAGCTTCACTTCCGGCATAGGGATGGTTTTCATCATCTGAAGTTTACAAAGGCTGATGCCACTTTCCTTAAACAGGTCGGCAAAAAGCAGTTTAAATTCTCCTCCATTGCAGATCACTACTTTTTCTGCCTGCATGGTTTCCCCGGCAGCGCTAACCATGATTACCCGATCACCGGAAACCTGACATTCCACCACAGCAGTGGCAGGTTTGTAGCTGAGATTCGGATATTTCCGGGTCGCCCAGGAAATCACACGGTGAATCATCTGGTCTGGCTCCACACTAACTTCCTGTGGAAAGAATAGTCCGCCTTTGCAATATTCCTTTTTCAGGGAAGGATATTTAGCCAGGCAGTCTGTAGCTGACAACAATAAGGATGGATAATCTGCTTCATCCATTTTTGTTTTCAGCTCCAGAATCAGTTGTAATTCTTCCTGATCTGATGGGATATAAAGTGTTCCGTTATTACGGACACTGATGTCAGACTCCTGCTGAATTTCCTTATAAAGCTCAGTGGCTCGTAAAGCGTAGGGAAACCAATCGGAAGCCATCCCCGAAGGCACAACCTGACCAAAATTTCTGACCGTAGCATTCACAGGATACTGATCTTTTTCAGTCAGCAGCACCTTTTTCCCCATACGGGCAGCATGTATTGCGTGAAAGGTCCCGAGCACGCCGGAGCCTACCACTATTAAATCATACATTGGTGTTTTCATCATCTTTTTACCAGGGCATAGAAAATGTTTTCACATAGGAGAAGCATTTGATCGCTTCCACCACTCCTTCTTTGATGCCAAGTCCTGAATCTTTGATTCCGCCAAATGGAGAATTTTCTATCCGGTAACCAGGCACTTCATTAATGTTTACTGTTCCTACTTTCAGTTCTTTCACAAAACGGATGGCATGGTCCATATTATTGGTCACCACACCTGATGACAGTCCGAAAGCAGTGGAATTAGATAAAGCAATCGCATCGTCAATATCACTGAAAGTCAGGATTGGAGCTAAAGGTCCAAAGGACTCCTGAACTACCATCTGTGTAGTTCTTGGCACATCGACAATGACTGTTGGCTCCAGTAATGCACCATTCCGTTTGCCACCAAACAGGACTTTTGCCCCTTCAGCAACGGCTTTGGCTACCACCTCTTCCAGATAAATGGCCGAAGCTTCGTCGATCACTGTCCCCACCCTGGTTTCAGGGTCTGCGGGATCTCCGCAGAGGTATTCTTTTGTTTTTTCTACAAAACGTTTTGTAAATGTTTCGGCAATGCTTTCCTGAACCAGGATTCGCTTCACTGCTGTGCAGCGCTGACCGGAATTGCGATAGGCGCCTTCCGCTGCGAGGGTAACTGCAAGTTCAAGATCTGCATCCTCCAGGATGATCAGGGGATCATTGCCACCCAGTTCCAGGATTACTTTTTTATAACCTGCGGTAGCTGCGATTCTTTTTCCTACAGCAACACTTCCTGTAAAGGATATCAGATCTACTTCCGGTGCCTGAACCAGTACTTCGGCTACTTCTTTTGTTTCTCCAAGCAATACACTCAGCATGTATTCCGGCAAACCTGCTTCGTATAACAATTCCACAAACCGGATCGCCGTTAAAGGTGTTTTTTCGGAAGGTTTTAAGATCACCGGAGTTCCGGCAGCTAAAGCCGGAGCTATTTTATGTGCCACCTGGTTTAGCGGATGATTAAAGGGGGTAATGGCCACTGCAAGTTTTAAAGGCTCACGGAGCGTGAATATCTTACGTTGTTTTCCATTCGGGGAGATGTCGCAGGAGTAAATTTGTCCATCATCTTTCAGGCATTCTATGGATGCAAATAACAATACATCATGTGCTCTTCCGATTTCATAATGGGCTTCCCTGATACACAAGCCCGATTCCGCAGTAATCAGTTGGGCAAAAGCCTCCTTTCTTTGCAACAGTAATACCCTTGCACCATCCAGAATGCGATACCTTTCATAGCGGCTCAAGACCACTCCGCCCCTTAAAGCAGTAGTGATTGCATTCCGCGTGTCTGACTCGCCGGCCATTTCGACTGTGCCGACCAACCGTCCGTCATATGGGCTATGTACCGCCAGTTGCTTTTGGGAAGAAACCGGTTTGGCCGCAACAAGGGAGGCTAACTTAATTATATTTTCAGTGGCAGTTAATTCTTCTTTCATGTGCTTAATTTAAAAATGTATTACAGCCCACCCTGCAATTTGTATCCGCTAAAAAATTAATGAGTACCATTTACGGTAAAGTCAAATACATCGAAATTACGGGGATCACCCTGTGCTCTCATTTTGTATTTCGCATTGAGGCGATGAGAAATCACCAGCGGGACCATTTCTTCGTACCTTCCACCATGAGAACGCAATGTTCCATCCAGGGCTTTCAGATCATGATCAGCAGGAGTTTTTCCAACCACCACATCACGTGCAGATAAAACAAAAAGATCACCGGTTCTGTCTGCAGGTTGTTCCAGCAAACGGCAACCTTTTTCTTTGTTGTATACTTCTGTGATACCAGGTTGTGCTGCAAGCCATTGCTCTACTTCATCAATATTTGAATCATTATTGACGTATACCAAAACATAGGAACCCAGGGCACCATGGTGTTTCACATAAGGATCCGTAATCGGGCAGATCACACGGAAACCAGGGCCAAATTGTGTGGTAAGCATGCTTTCAATAAACAAGACATTTGGTGATCCATCCGCTTTTACTTTGGCATTCATTCCATGATCAGCCGTAGCACCAATGACCGCACCCATTTCCAGCATTTTGCCCAGCTCCACATCCTGTGCTTCATAAAAAGCCAGGGACTCTTCTGTATCCGGGGCATAGGTATGCTGCATATAATCGGTCAGCGACAGGTATAAGAAATCGGCCATACCATTTTTAATCAATGCCACACCTGCACGCAACACGAATAAACTGGCTTCAGCACTATAAATGGCCGGAGTTTTATGTCCGATTATGGTTTCCGCATTTTCGATACCATGCGTTTCCAGTTTAGCCTGATCCGCTTTTTCCGCAGAAAAAGCAATCCCTTTCAACTGATAAGAAAGAATATCGCGCAATTTTTCTTTGGCTGTTACTACTGCTACTTTACGACCGGCATTTGCTGCTGCTGCCAATAAAGTTTCTGTTCTCAGATATTCGGATGAATTCATCATCACTTCCTGATCCTTTTTTACATCATAAAAGAAGTTTCCACAAATTCCATGGACCGCCGGACTAACCCCGGTAACGATCGAAGAATTGTTGACATTGGTAAAAGAAGGTAAAGCACCACGGACCATTCCTCTGTAACCTTGTAACACCATTTTTTTAAGGTTCGGCATCCGGTCATGGGCCATGGTCATATCCAGATATTCATCTGCAGAACCGTCCATACAGATTACGACAATTGGTTTTGCCGGTGGGTTATAATCTATACCGTTGACTGAAAAAGGAGTTGTTGAGATATTGTTCATTTCTATTTTATTTTATACTGATGATTATATTTTAATTTACGATTATAGTTTCATTAAATAAGGGAAGGACCGTGACCAAACGGCCCTAACCCAAACGTACTAACCTAACTTAACTTTTTATTTTAACAGCCACATGATCTGATCTCTGTCGTCTATTTCAGTTCCAAACTGAGCACGTAAAGCAGCCCTGTAGCTTTCTGTATTTTCTGTGTTTTCGGCAGATGGGTAAGCCCACCTTACCGGAAGTTTGGTGACACTATTCACTCCTGAAAATTTAAATTCAGGTACTCCTGTACGTCGCTGCTGGAACCATGCTTCAGCTCCCGAATTTTCCGCCAGGGAAAGATACATTTGCTCATGAATGCGTTTCAATCCATCCGCACCTCCGATATAGGGCGCCTTGGTTGTGAGGTAGTCTCCAATCGGCGCATTGTAAAAGGCCATAGATGCCGTTACTCCATTGTCATAATGTGTCTTTGCATTCTCCGTGATCCAGCCTCTTTGTGCGGCTTCAGCAATATTCAACTCCTGCTCTGAGTAGCCCAGTAAAATAGAAGGCTGCCCTACGAAATTCCAAAATCTCTTCTCATTGGGTTTGGAAAGTTCTCCATTGTTTTTCCTGAGGTTGTTTGCAATCGCGGTAACTGCCGCACTGGCCCCGGCATAAGAAGCAAAGTCGGCTCTTACGGCAGTTTCATTTGTCGGGTTTGCCGCCAGCGCATTCGGTGTAGGATCGGCTACGATTTGCAATCTAGGATCAAGGTATTTTTTAAGCAGATCAATGTAAGTATCTACATATAAAACCCCCTCTCTTAAAATACCGGAATTTGGATTGTATGTTCCTCTGAATCCATCCTCATCCCTATGGACAAGCTGCATATTATCGCTTAAGCTGCCAAATAAAGGATATTTCGCCGGATTTTGAATGATATTCTGAAAGCGGCCTTTTACATTAAGGTCAGCATCACCTTCTTTTTTACTCAAAAGAATGAGCATCCTGAGGGTATAGGCATTAATTGCTTTTTGCCATTTTTTAAGATCCCCGTTAAAATAAATGTCTCCATCAACCGAAGCTCCCGGAGTTGCTGCAATATAGGCGGAAAGCTCACTATTAGATTCGTCCAGCCATTTTAAGCACTGAATAAACACCGACTTTTGCGGATCGTATTTGGGCTTTGGAAATTTCTCCCCCTGCATCGCTTCTGATAATGGAATGTCTCCCATCTGCCTGGTCATGGTGCTGTAGTAATAGGCTTTTAAAAATTTAGCAAGGATCACATAAACAGGTGTGTTTGCCTTTCCTGCTTCCCCGATCATTTTTTCTATATTTCTCAAAGGACTATTTGCAGCTTCCTTGGCTCCATAATAGAAAGTTCCTCCTCCATATTTATAATTTAATGGACTGGAATCTGCGGTTGCGAAAGTATGGTACTGCGGATTCTGATAAGCATCTGAAAACGCACTTACCGGAGCCGGAGTTACCCCACTAAACAATAAACTTGGAGCCACAGAAGATGGGTTATTCGGATTTTCTCTTAACTCATCATATTTTAAACAACTGCTTGTCGTTACCGCCAGTAACCATAGACAAAGCACTTTATGCATAGTTTTCATTTGTATTAAAATTTAAGGTTGATATTGAAACCATATGTTCTTTGCGCAGGCTGCTGCAGGTCGGTATCACCGGTAGTCATGCTGTAAGTATCCAGGTCACCAAAAGTTTTATCTTTGGTCCAGTAATACAAATTGCGGCCTACCAGGGATAATGAAGCCCCTCTTAGAAATTTATTTTTCAGGAATGTCGCAGGAACATTATAGGTCAGTATTACTTCTCTTAACTTGATAAAGGTTTTATCAATCACATTATTTTGCCATGCTGCTTTATATTCTTTCGCCCAGGTTTGATAATCAACTTTATAATCATTTGGAGCAAACACTCTCGTATCTGAAAGCATATTTCCATCTGGATCATATTTCGCCTCTCCGCTTACAATTTTCAGCCCTGAGATGAGCATTGTTTTAGGATCAGTCCCATTCGCATAAGCAATGTTCGAGAGTTCTCTTTCGGGTCCAATGGCATCAGGATGAGAACCAGATCTCCAAAGATCTCTTTCAAATCTATCGTAGGTAATCCCACCAAATCTGCCGTCCACTAAAAAGGAAAGCGAGATATTTTTATAGCTGAATGTATTGTTCATACTCACAGAGAAACTGGTTTTTTGATTTCCTATATTCACATCATAATCGGTAACTCTAGGTAATCCATCATCATTCATAATCAATTGTCCATCCGGAGATTTTTCCCATTCCGAATACCAATAATTATCCAGACGGCCGCCAACAGGCGTTCTTCCTTCTTTTAATTGCGGGGTTCCGTCGGCAAGTGGTGGCAATGATTTCAGGTAATCTTTACCTCCGTCCACGTTGATCAGCGCTAACCAGGAGAAGTTGTCCGTTCTAACAGGGGTGGCATTGACAGAGAAATCATAACCTCTCCTTTGTGTTGTTCTTCCATTCAACCTGATTCCGGTATAACCTGAGGTTTGAGAAAAGATCTGCGTAAAGATCTGAGGGCCATAAGTATTGCGGTAATAAGAGAAGTCAAAACCTAATCTATCGTCCAGAAATCTCGCTTCCACTCCATATTCATAGGTAGTGTTGAACTCTGGTTTCAGGTTTGGATTGTCAATGATACTCGGATAGGAAGCAATAGGCAGATTTCTGTTCCGGGTACCAGTAGCATAAGAATTCACGGCATTATAGACATCGTAATCATCATCATCTTCACCAATCTTATCACTCCCCACTTTCGCGTAAGCAGCCCTTACTTTCAGAAAATTAATCGCTTTCGGTAAATGAAGCATATCACTAACCACTGCACTTAAAGACAAGGAAGGATAAAAGAAAGTAGAATTTTTCGCGGGTAAAGTTGAAGATTTGTCCACCCTTCCGGTCATCCCCAGGAAGATCCTGTTTTTATAGGCCAGATCAATAGAGGAATAAGCACTGTAAATTCCTTTTTCGTCCTTATAGCTTTTAGGTAAAATCTTCTCTGCAGAATTGTCCAGTTTAAAGATTCCGGGAACAATTAGTTTACTTGTAGCGGCATGTGCCTCTCTATTGCTTTTATAGAGTTGGTTTCCGCCCAGTGTTGCATTAATGTTTAAGTTATCACTAAAAAAGTTATCATGGTATTTAATGAGGAAGTCCGTATTTGACTCCAGCATTCCAAAATCATTGTGTCTGTATCTGCCACCACGATCGGAGATATCATAGTCATAAATATCCATAGAGATCTCTTCATCTTTGATCAATGAATAAGTATTTAAGCTGGTCCTGACATGGGCATCAAATTTATCATTGATTTTATAATTAAATTTTACGAATCCCAGGACGTCATTTTTAGTATAAGGTCTTTTCCATTCGTTGGCCAGCATATATGGATTGTTGTACCTCCAGTTCTCAACAAAGCGTTGTTTAATCCCTTCTTTGCCCGGAACCCAATAATCTTTAAAATCCCTGATGTCAAAATGAGCGCCACCCCAGATGCTCAGGTTATAGATAGGAGAATGCGGCCCGTAATTATTTCTGGGCAGGTTACTCGCATACTCATAAGTATGTTGCAATGATCCGTCCACCGATAACTTATCTGATAATTTCAAATTCCCATTTAACCGGAAGGTATTGATGTTCAATTTGGCACCAGGTACGGATGCTTTTGAATATTTATAAGTATCAGACAGTGTGACTCCACCACTTTCACCTCTGCTTTGCACTGAGAAGTTAGTGGAGCTGACCAGTCCGGTTTCCATAAAATTACCCAGGTTATCTTCTCCTCTGGACAGCCATGGTGTAGGGATTCTTTTTCCTGTTGAAGCATCAATAGGAGAATCATACTGAGGCAATAAGCGGCCATCAAACTTAGGCCCCCAGACAGAATAATCGAAGTCATTTACTCCACCACCACCAGGACCACCGGTGCCAAAAGCATACTTACCTGCATCACCCGGACCATATTGTGTTTGCGCCTTAGGGATTCTGATGAATCCACCCTGAAAAGTGGTAGAAGAATTAACCGACATGGTGGTTCCATTAGCGGCATTGCTGCTGCTTTTGAGACTGATTTGCACCGCACCATTCAATCCTAAGGAACCATATAAAGCAGAAGCTGCGGCTCCTTTTAAAACCGAAATGTTTTCAATATCATCAGAGCTGATATTCCACATATCTGTGGTGGTGCTTGGTACACCATCGATCACGATTAAAGGTTTTTTCCCCCTTAAATACAATTTGGGATCAGAAAAGAAATCACTGCTATTGGTTACCGTAAGGCCGGCGACTTTCCCTGTCAGAGACTCCACCACATTTGGGGAAATTGCTTTCTGTAAAGCATCTCCTTTCACTTCCTGAATCGCATAACCCAATCGCTTTTTTTCTTTTTTAATTCCCAGGGCTGTAACCACCACTTCATTTAAGTTGGCCTGGTCAGGTTCCAGCTTCACATTGACCTGGGCTTGTGTGCCAGGAGTAATCTCTTTTGGCTGATAGCCGATAAAACTAAATACTAAGGTTGCATTGGCCGGTACTACCAAACTAAATTTCCCGTCGGTATTGGTGGTTCCCCCGCCACTTTTACCTTTTATCCTGATAGATACCCCAGGCATGGGTTGGTTGTTTTCATCGGTCACCGTTCCGGTAACGGTGCTTTGTGCGTAAGTCGCGCTCAAAGCCAGCAGCCAGACTAACATGGCCAGCAAGCATGCTCTTTTTACTGTGTAGAAAGTTTTCATATGTTCAAAAGTTTAATTTGGCTAGACTTATGTTTAGTATTTATACAAATATAAAAGAGTTATTGTAAAAACAATGTTAAGTAATGCTAAACTTTTAAAATATAATTTTGGATAAGAATTTACACAGAAATCATTCAATCAATTGAAAAATAGTTAATTGCACAATTAAAAACACAAAACGTGTGCTAACAAAAAAGAAATACTAATTTTATATTTAGTATTTATATACAAATAAATATTTAGAAGCATATAAAAACCCCATTCATTTATCTTTTCTTCAAAGATTGCACGAACGGGGTTATTTTTATAAACCAGTGAGGTATTCCTATAAGTGATTATTCCTGCAAAAGGAAGCTTGGGGATTACAATTTAGCGGCCAGATCCATTGTCCAGGAATTATTTACCCGGGCAACACCTATTTCTTTTGCACGCACATCCATAATGTTCTTGCAATGCCCCTGACTGGTCAGCCAGTAAGCGACCACCTTTTGTTCATCCGTATTGATCATGGCTATATTTTCCGCATAAAACCGATAAGTATAACCTGCCGCTTTTATGCGGTCGCCAGGTGATTTCCCATCACTGCTCTTGTGGTCAAAGAAATTATTCTTTACCATATCTTCTGTATGTAGTTTTGCTGCAAGCGCAAGCTGATCATTCCAGGTCAAGGCAGGGACAGGAGGCATCTTTTCTCCACTACAATCACATCCTGTTACCCTAACTGCATTCACAGCCTGTAACATCAGTGTATTATTCAGGTTTGTACCAACAGGATCTTTCGCCGGATTGGAGGGATTTCCTTCCTCAGTGGAAGAATTGGATTTCTTGCAGTTTGAAAAAACGCAAACCAGTATGAACAGTGGAACAAACAGTAATTTTTTCATGGCAGTCTTCATCCCACAAAAACGCTGCCCTTTATCATTAATTGCCCGGATCAGCTAAAAAGTTCCTGTTCTTCTGTATAATACGTCTTTCTTGCGCCTGTTTTTTGGATGATAATTTCTGCACCTGTGGGGCTTTCAGGATGTTTCTGCGTATGAACTTTAAGGAAATCCCTGAACTCACCTGTAATGCTTCCCGGATGCACTTTTCTGATCTGCGCGATCGCATCCTTCAATACCTCATTTATCGCCTGATGTAAGTCTTTCAATTTCTTCTCAGGGATTTTTCCTGCAATTGAAAAGGGAGAAATACCAGCTTTCCATAAGATCTCATCTGCATAAGCATTTCCAATTCCCCGAATCTTGTTTTGATCTAATAGGATCGCCTTTACCCCCGCCTTTTTTCCTTTGAACGCTTTGCTAATGAAATCTACGTTCAGGCTTTTATCCAGGGCATCCGGAGCTTCGGCAGCGGAAGGATTTAAAGTTGGTGTTGCAATCTTTTGAAAATCAGACATCACCAGTCCTGTTCCACCTTCAAAAAAGAGTTCAATGACGGGAGATTTGATCACATGGCTTTCTTCAAAAAAATGAAGCTGTCCACGCAGCATGAGGTGCAAGGCCAATACATCTCCTTTTTCAAAATTGAAATGTAGTTCCTTACCCGAACGGCTCACTGATTTGAGTTTCTGTCCTGAGAGCACAGCTCTGAGTTCATCACCGGAAACGTTTAACTTTTTATCATAAGGTATTTGTACAGTACTCAGTTTTTTTCCTGCGAGGCGCTCATCAAGGTTTGTGCTGAAGACTTCTAAATCTGGTAATTCCGGCATAGTCTAAAGGTTAATGTGGGAATACAACAATCAAATGGATTTAAAGTTTTGATCGTTACTTACTCCAGCAGATCAATCACCAGTTCTTTATTTTCATCGCCCCATTTTTCCATTGAACGGACCACAGGGAGTAATGATTCTCCGAACTCCGTCAGAAAGTATTCTACTCTGGGGGGCAATTCTGCATATATGACACGGCGGACGATCTTGTGTTCTTCCAATTCTTTTAATTGCTGATTCAATACTCTTCTGCTTGCATCCGGATTCTGCTTTTGTAATTCTCCCGGTCTTCTCAGCCCGCTGTTGATGTTATAAATCAAACAGCTTTTCCATTTACCTCCGATAACCTCCATGATCACAGCTATCCCACAGTCTAGTTTTTTTGGAATTTTCCTCTCGTACATAAGCCTAATTTTACTGGTTCAAAAATACAAATTATTCTTTCCATGAAACCCGGATCAGCCAATTGGGGTAAATTTCCCCCTATATGATTCGTAAGTACGTACTTGTAAGAAATCTGGCCCAGCTCTAGTTTTGCAGCACATTCATTTCCCGGATGTCCATTTATTTTTTTAAACAAAACATATGAAACACTTACTTAAAAGCCTGCTCATTGCACTGCTGTTTAGTCAGACACTAATGGCACAAACGATCAAAAAAGCGGAAAAAGCACAGGCAGGTTATTACCGGATGAAATTTGGAGATTATCAAATCATAGCTTTATCAGATGGAACACTTCCACTCCCTGCTGAGGATATCCTGCTGAACATTTCGAAAGAGCAGATCAGCAAATTAATGGCTAAAAACTATGTCCGCAAAAACGAGGCATCCGTCAATGCCTATCTTATTGATACGGGTTCAAAACTCATTCTTGTTGATGCGGGAACCAGTGAGCTTTATGGACCATCATTAGGTTTCCTTCCCAATAGTATCCGCGCTGCCGGCTATCAGCCTGAGGACATTGATGCGGTCCTGATTACCCATATCCATACCGATCATACCGGCGGACTGATGGATGGGAATAAAATGGTTTTCCCCAACGCCAAAATTTACATCAGTAAACCTGAAGTGGATTTCTGGCTGGGGAAAGGTCAGAAGGAAAAAGCAGCAAAAAGGCTGGCTCCCTATTTTGATGAAGCCCAGCTAAAAGTAGGCCCTTATCTGAAAGCGGGTAAAGTGGTTACTTTTAATTACGACAAGGACCTCTTCCCTGGGATAAAACCAATAGCCACACCAGGTCATACTCCAGGCCACAGCTTCTTTTTGTTAGAGAACAAAGGAGAAAAAATGATGTTTTGGGGAGATATCATGCATGTTGCTGAAGTCCAGTTTCCAAACCCGGAAGTTGCCATTACTTTTGACATAGATCCGGTAGCGGCAGTAGCACAGCGCAAAAAAGCATTTGCAGAAGCTGCTGAACAAGGATACTGGATTGCCAGCGACCATATCTCCTTTCCTGGAATAGGACATATCTGGTCAGCAGGCAGTGGATATGTATTGATTCCAATTCCTTATCAATATCAGTAATCTGCATCAGAAGGCAGCATTGCCTGTTTAAAATAAACAAAATGATGCTGAATAGATTTGCTCCAATATTCAGTGTTATGATCGCCAGGCTGAGAAAGGAAGGTAACAGGAATATTCAGACTGTCTGCAACAGATTTTAACTGTGTCGTGTTTTTATACAGGATATCTGCTGTTCCGCAGTCAAAAATAAAGGGCCGTTTAAATTCGGAATGTTTCTTCAGCAGATCAACAATACTAAAGGCATTCCAACTTGTCTTTTCAGGATCTCCGATCACTCTTCTAAGGTCGTCAGTTAAGCGGTCATTTGACCAGAACTGGCGACTTACCTTCTGGTAAAAAGAGTAGTCCGGATATAGGGCACCACTGGTAGAACCTGCAGTATTGAAGTAGTCCGGATGCTGTATAAAATACCGGAGTGCACCATAGCCTCCCATACTCAGACCACTGATGAAGATGTTCTTCCGGTCTATATTAAAGGAATCATGAATTAATGGCACCAGGTCTTTAAAGAAAAAATCTTCATATTGAGAATGGGCATCACCGGGGCTATTCAGGTAATAAGATACAAAACCATCAGGGCATACAATGATCATCTGGTATTGATTGGCCATCTCCTGAACATCAATTGTATTTGACCATTGCTGATAATTCTCACTGTAACCATGAAGCAGGTAAACCAGGGGAACCAGTTTTTTTGCATTATAATTATCGGGTTTAAATACCAACACCGGAACCGGCTGATTTAAATATTTTGTTTTTACCATCAATTGCTGGCTGGCATTTAGCTCGGTTGTGATCATCAGAAAAAAGAATAGGTATGTCAGTAAACTCTTCATTTTTATTAATTTTGTATGGCAAAGTTCCATAACAATCTCATCGGCCACAATAACGAACAGAATTGTTAGTGATCTATACTACTGATATGAGAAAAGAAGCATCTACAAATGCCATCAATGAAAAATTCCTGTTTCAAACCTGTGAATTAAACTCTGCTTTGAATGTAATCAGTGGTCGCTGGAAGGCACAGATTATTTATTCAATCTCTCTGGGAAATAACAGGTTTAACCTGATCAGGAAAGAATTACCCAATCTCTCAGAACAGGTACTTGGGAGGCAGTTAAAAGAATTGGAAACCCATGCAATTATTGTAAAGCGCATCCTTCCGGATACGGTGCCTACCGGAATTGAATACATACTGACAAGTAAAGGGTTAGCGCTGATTCCTATTTTAAGCAGCCTTTGCGACTGGGGAAAAACCTATGAAGAAGGGAAGGAAATTTATCATTTATAACTCTGTCATCATTCTATTTATTTGAATTTCTATTTTAGCACACTAGAATAGGACTACGATCTAACCCCAGCTGTCAGATAGCTTTACACCTTGATAAAATGAGAATAATAAGTGATATAAAAGAAGCTAATGAGCTGTTGAGTTTATATATCGGAGCTACTCTGCAAGTGTTTATGTTTAGTACCAGCCTGCTACGCATGGCATTAAAATTAACGGTACCAGGCAATCCTGAAGCTGTATTTATAGTTGGTATCAGTTGTACTTCTATTGAGGGACAATTTGCGTTAAAAAACTCAAATGTATCGATTGTTACTGAGATCAATAAAGAATTCGGCGAGACCATAACGAGTATTATCGATAAATCGGGAAACTTTAAACTGATTACTTCAGGAGGCTTTGCTATAGCTCAGGGACTTGAAGAAGAATTTAGATCTTCATTTGATTCCTTTATCAAGGAATAACTTAGCAGCAGTGCCATTATCTCCAGCTCAGTCATTGAAATCAAACAAATTCGCTATTAAAATGGAAAGATTAAGTTTAATCGCAGAAATTATTTTCCTGGAAACAGCAAAGAACAGCTTCAGTTTTCCCATTGGAAATTCTATCAGGATGTCTTTTTGGCTTCCTGGCGACAAAGCATCTACTTTTTCTGAAATCCAAATCAATAACAAAATTATCGACCTTGGAAAACATGAAATTCTTGAAATAAAATTAGGGGATATAGGTTTATTGTTAAGCAGAATACAAAAAGGCACTGAGTTTAGAATGGGGACATTTCCAAATGAAATTGCTATTGGAAAGGTCATCGAAATAAAGCGTAGCTGAATGGTTAGGTTACTTACTCTCATTGGTCCATAAAACTTCAAAAGATGTTAAATGAAATAATTAATAAATAT
Organism: Pedobacter caeni; assembly: GCF_900129215.1. Classification (GTDB taxonomy): domain Bacteria; phylum Bacteroidota; class Bacteroidia; order Sphingobacteriales; family Sphingobacteriaceae; genus Pedobacter; species Pedobacter caeni. The sequence goes on from NZ_FQUQ01000004.1 coordinate 764,545, forward strand.
GAAAACTTTTCAGATTCATTAGTTCTGGAAATGTTATACAATACCACTTCTAAAAATTTAGAGGCGGTCATTAAATGCATGAATAAATTAAATGATTACGAATTTGAAACGATTAAGATTTTTTTTTCTGATGTAATATCAGTTCGTTTTGTTGAAAAACAGAACCAATCCAGTACATCAATAAATTCTGCTCTTTTAACAAGTAACAATGAAATTATTACCTTTGATTTCTTTCCATTGATATATGGAAATTCCGACCTACATGAAAACAAGTATTCGGATTTTATGATTAAATGTAAACAAATAGGCTATAAAGTAATTGGCTGACGCGACGAGGAATTTAATAGATCCATCTGAGCATAAATTAAAAAAATAAAATTATTTGCATCACTAAGAAAAGCCTATTCAACATGAAATTTAGATCATGATGGGCATGATTTACCTGTTCAATTTAACATGAAAAATGGGGCAAATACAAATATATTTAACTCTTGGATGCATAATTATAATATAATAAATTAACGAATGACATTTGATTTCGACAGCTACTATGCCGGTCTATTTACCAGAACCAACTATTTTGACAACTATCTGGATATCTATCCTAACCCTGGCGAGAAAAGAAACAAAGCAAAAATAATTCCCTTGCTCGCTAAAAACATAAACGAAAAAGACAGCATAAGTTTGGCCTGTACGTTAGGCGTTGCTTATTTAGATGGTGCAGATAAGGATTATACTGACTTATTGTTGTCCGTATTAAATGCCGATTGGCACATTTTGATTGAAGATATCATTGAGGTATTAGAATTAACAAAAGACCCTAAAGCCGTTGATAGCTTGTACGAAGCTGCTCTAGATTTCAGAGATTATGATGATTTCAGGTCCATTGGAAAGAAATCTATTTGGGCCCTGATCACCATAAACACTCCGGAAGCCTGGGAAAAACTATCCTTACTTGCGCAGGTTGATGACGAGATTATAAAAGAAAATGCCAATCTCTCACTTAGAAACCGTAAAAAATAAGAACGTCAATAAAACCTCGCTCTATTTAATGCAATAAAAAGGGAGAGTCTTAAGTGCGACTAGGTGTGATAATTGTTCAACTTGACTTCACATTCAGGGCAATTGAATCAGGCAAAGCATAAATCTGCTCCTTGGGTAATAATTTTTCAGCTTCATCAACTTTATGCGCTTTAATCAGCTGATGAATACTTTTAGAATATTCAGTGATGTCCTCAATTTGCACAATCCAGTCTTCACAATACTTGTCTACTGCGATACTGGAAAGGCCTATCTGAATAGATCGATATGCCAAAGCATTCAGGAAAATATCCTTTTCGGGATCCCATTGTACCCTTACCGGTGATGCAGAAAGTTTCTCTTTCCAATCCTCATGGGAAGTGTGTATCCCGGCTTCAAAATGGGATAAACATGCATTCTCCAATGCCCATTCAAATCCTGATCTTTTAATTTTAACAGCCAGGATATGCTCCTGATGTTCCTTAGTGGCCCAGCCCGAACGATACATCATCCAGAGAAAAGATGGTTTTATCCAGGTCATTCTTTCCTTCTTAAAAGGAGGAGAGATAAAGGTCTGAGCTGCTACTGCAGTTTCCGCTATGTCCCTGCGGTAAGCCTGGTAAACGGTGATGGTTTGCTCATCACTTAAAGCTCTGATTATTCTTTCATTCATTATTGTATTTATATTTATTCATTGCCAAAGCTAGCCTATTAACTATAAAAATTTAACTAAATTAGATAAAAAAAGACCTCACATGAAAATCAAACACTTATTACTAACCCTTTGTGCGCTTGTTTTTTTCGCAACAAGCTATGCACAGGAATCTGCAAAATCCGCAGATATAATTCTTAAAACAGCGTATAAACAAGCAGCTAAAGAAAATAAAAAAGTATTTGTAATCTTCCATGCTTCCTGGTGTGGCTGGTGTCATAAACTGGATAAAGCAATGAATGATGCAAGTTGTAAGCAGCTTTTAGACGATAGCTATGTGACCTGCCATCTCACTGTAATGGAGAATGATAAAAATAAGCATCTGGAAAACCCCGGGGCAATTGAGTTCATGAAAAACTTTCGTGGTGATAAAAGCGGAATCCCCTTTTTCCTGATATTGGATAAAGATGGGAAGTTACTGGCCGATTCACAGATCAGACCTGAGGGGGCATCTTTGGATACACCCGGAGAAAATATGGGATGTCCTGCTTCAAAAGAAGAAATCGCTGCTTTTCAAAAAGTATTAAAGAAAACATCTAAACTTAGTGAGGCTCAAATCACACTTATAGGAGCACGTTTTGCTGTACTGAACGGGAAGTAAGCAAACAGAAATTAATATAAATTGCGGCAGAAATGACTCTTAACCGCAATTTATATTTTAAAAGTATAAAGTTGACGTACTGCATTATTCAAATAACGCAATAGTGCTTATTTTTCAGGTCCCCAGCTAATCCAGGCTTTAGCATCTGTTACACTGACCAAATCGCAGGTATTTTTTCCGGTTTTGATCACATAAAACCCCTTTGTATCCTGCCATTTATTCGTTGTATTCCGAACAATCGGCAAAATAGCTGGAGGTGCTGTACCAAAATCACCATCATCCACAAATTTAATAGTTCCGTCAGCTGGAAACTCATTTATTGGTCCGGGTCCATACTTCCCATATGCATTATTCACCCAAAAACCCAATCTGGAATAGGCAGGATTAACCTTTGGATAAAATATAAGCATTATAAATCCCGGGATGTTTTTAACGCCGTAGGCATCAGGAACGCCTTCTACTGTAAAACCCTCATAAGAATACCATCTCGCTCCGTTTGGAGGACTGTTAAAAAAAGCCTTAGCTGCCGTTCCGTCCTTTGCAACTGGTGCGATTTCATTGGTAATAATTCCTGCAACACCAGCAGTCATCAGCTTACCTGAATTGGCCGCTAAATCCACCTGCAGATCACTAAAAGAAGTCATCACAGTAGCACCATCTACAAATGGGGTTGCCAGGTCAATCCCTGCATTGGTGTAAGTGTAGTAACTAGAGAAAGTCTGAAAACTATTATTTTTCAGGTAGTTGATGGTTAAAAACTTTGTCTCCCCATTAAACATCAGATCATATGCATTTGCTCCTATTGTTAATCGTTTAAAATACCTTTTAAAAGCACCTAAATTTTTAATGGCATTCATACTTTTCCCCATATTTCCCGCCAGATATTCATCCGCATCTTTTTTGACTGCTTTAATCAAGCTTAGCTTTGTTCCAAGTTCATCACCCAGGAATACTATTGTATCCTTGTTAGCAGATCTATAACTATAAGTACTATCTAATTTCAAGGCAGTGGCAAGGGCTGTAAAGGCACCTTTCTTACCAAAAGTAAGCACAGCATTTGTCTGTTTCGAGCGGAAAGCATATTTGGTTTCGACCGGAGTTGAAGCAGCAACCAAATTATTATCCAGGACAAACTTTGCATCATTAGCTCCGTTAAACCTAAGATAACCACTGTATGAATTTCCTGTTGTGGATTCCACATTTATTTTAAAGCCTTCCGTTCCTGAGGCTACCAATTTCTGAAGATCGCTCAGTTTGATGGTTTCATCTGTAAATGATTTTTCGACAGGGAACCGAGCAAGCTCCCCCTTTTTACAGGATGCCATAAAAAAAACAGCAATCAGTATATATATAATATTCTTTTTCATCTTTTTAGTTTGAAGGATTATTGAAATCTTATCCAATTCTTACTGTCGGTAACACTAACCAGGTCAAAAGTATTTTTACCAGTTTCAAAAGCATAATACCCGCCAACTTCCGTGAACTGGTTATAAAATTTGTTCACAATGGCAACTCCCGCAGCACCAGGGTTGTTCCCCGAAGGGTTAGCCTGATTACCATAAGGGGATTTAACAAAGACCATTTTTCCATCCGGATCCAGGCGGGTGTTGAATATCGGTCCATACCTATTCCCACCATTATACTTAAACCAGGCAATATCAAAAGGGTCATTGAACCAATTCGGAATATATTGTATTTCAGTAAATCCGTTGATCGACTTCACACCATGTGCGTCTTTTACCCCAGCCAGGGTAAATCCATTTTTACTCACCCAGGTATGCTGTTTAGTCACGAACATTCGGGTCGGTGCTCCTTTATCAATAATTAACGGAATGGCACCATTAGTCATTGTCAGTTTTGTTCCTGCTGCAGTAAATTCTGCAGTCCCTGCGGCAACATCAATATTAAAACCACTCAGCTCGGAAACAACAGTTGTCCCATCTACAAAGGGTACTCTCAGAATCAGCCCATTCGCCGTAATCCCATACTCCGTAGTGAAGCTTTTGAACCCCGATTGGTCATAGTAAAAGCTAATGGTATGTTTATCAGAATTCAGGCTAACATTATACTCCTTTCCGGCGATACTCAGTTTATTATAATAGTATTTAAAATTAGCTATCGTTGCCAGGTAATTGTTGTTTGTAAAGGCTTTATCGATATAGTCATCTCCTTCTGTTGCTTTAGCTCTGACCAAAATCATGTTACTTCCGTTTAAATTTCCCTGGAGTTTTATGGTATCCGCACCTGAGGCTAAAAATGAAAATTCAAAATCAGAGACAAAGCCCTTACCCTCTGCGCCTCCGGCACTTTTAGGATCCGGATCGGCAAGCAGATGCAGATAACTGTAAGTATCAAAATACAAGGCTGGCAATTGTGTACCTTTTATCCGGTAAGAGCTTTCTTTTCCTGTCGTAGCTTTATCCTTATCAATATCAGAATAAGTGATCACCCGATTTTTATCATCGAACTTAAACTTAAAAGTATAAGAACCTCCTCCTTTTGGAAAGAGGTAGCCAATCCAGCCATTTTCCGAAGCAACAAGTTGTTTTTGATAGACTGCAATCGCATCCGTCAACCGTTCATCGGGACGCTGATCCGCAGCAATATTGGATTTTTTACAGCCGGCTAATCCGAGAAGGATCAGGCTGTAGTATATAATTTTTTTCATGATGGTTTAATTGGAATGGTTAATTCATTATGACCGTAATGCCAGCTTTCACTTCTCTTTGTAATGCCCTGAAGTCAATGCCATAGGATTTCTGAAAATAATCAACTATAATTTTCTCTTTTCTTCTTAAAATGTCAGCTGCATTACCAGGATTTGCCGCAACAATTGCATCAAACTTTACCTGACCCTCAACCAACAAGAAGGATATGGTCTCTACGAAATCTTCATCCGCCGCTGCTTTGGAGTAAGGAGTGACCAATCCCTGGGCATTTGCATCCTTAGTACTGGTATTGAACCAGCTTGCGGTATACCATTCCGGATTTAATTGTTTAAATTCTCTGGGATATAGCTTATTCTGATGCAGGATATGTGCGAACTCATGATGAACTGTGTGCAGCATTTGTGTCAATACATCCAGATTTTTTCTGTCATAGCTATTAATTACCGCCAACCCGATTCTTTTCCCTCCTTCCGCTTCTCCTAAAGTGATGGTACCATCAGTATTGTACTCAGCACTACCGCTCATCACAAACTGACGGGGAGTAAATTTCCTTACAAATTCCTGCCCTGCAACCTTTTCATAGGTCTTCATCCAGATTTCTTTAACAGCGTCTAATGCAGGAATTACATTTTCTTCTTTAACAGGTGCAATATTCTTATTGAAAGCTATTTCATAAGGATCCCATTTATACTTTACTTCAATATTATACGGATCTGTGAAATTGACCTTAATGTAAACATCCAGTGGTCCTTTTGCCCAGGTTTCCCCTCCCAGACTTAAAATAGGAGTCTGATTGGTTTTCTCCTTTTTACAGGCAGTAAATGTGGTGATGATCAAACACATTAACAGTATTAAAAATTCCTTTTTCATATATATCTTTTTATGAATTAATTATCTCGGGTTTCTCTCTATTCCAGCCATTTCTACCTCTTTTGGGATTTGGAATACCCGTCTTGGATCATTTGGCCCCAAAACATAGGTTTTTGTTAAGTCAGCCGTAGTGTGCACTACCGGCAGGTTATGCCTCAGGATATCAAACCAACGGATGCCCTCAAACATAAATTCAGCGCGTTTAAAGTCGAGAATTGTTTTTATTAAGCCTTCCTTAATTGACTTTGAACTGTAAAAATTATTTATTTTATCAACTGTGATCTCATGTGCGGCTGCGCTATACACAGGATTTGCACTACTTACAAAGAGCCGTTTACTTCCAAAAGCATTCAGGTCCTTTAAGGCATCTGTCTGATTGCCAAGCTGGGCATTGGCTTCTGCTCTGTTGAACAACACCTCTTCAGCAGAAAACAATGGAATCATATTGTAGCCATTTCCGGTATCTCCACCTTGATTGGTATAGACAAAATGTTCTTTGTATTTCCTCAGATTGTAAGTCAATTCCCGACCATAAATTCCGTAAGCCCATGTTCCTCCTGAGACATTGCTTGCCCAGAGCGTTTTGTTAACCAGACCGATGGTCAAGGCATACCGGTAGCTGGCAAAATTCCGTCCCCACCAGGACTCGGCCTCCTGTAAAAGAATGTTTGCAGGATTTGTCGCATTACTATAAAGCATGCTCATCGCCACCGGCTCCAGCTTCCGGAAAGTTGGGGTTACAAAATCGCGTAAATTAGGTGTAATATCTCCGCCGGGAAAAACAAGATTCGCATGCTCAACTACTTTTGTATAATCCCTTTTGAACAGATAAAACCTGGTCGCAAAAGCATGTGCCGCCGCAGGGGTAAAATGATATTTTGGGACCGAATAATTGACAACACTTAATAAAGGCAAACCTTCAACCAGGTCCTTTTCTATCTGCTCATACACATCAGCAACAGTCTTACGGCTGTATTTTTTGACAACCTCTTTTTCCGGTTCCAATACATATGGAATTCCAGGATCAACTCCTGCTGTAGCAGGGTCATATACCTTTGAAAAAATGGTAACCAGCATAAAATGAGCATATGCTCTTGCGACCAAAGCCTCTCCTTTTTGCCCGACATAGTCCTGTGGGTTATCAGCATTACGAATCACCTCAAGCGCCTGATTTGCGGCTGCTATTGCCTTATAACAACCATACCAATAAAAATCCGGACTATCAGTATCGCGGCTTCTTACATCCTCAAAAAACCAGGGATCCCTGTTGAGTGGGTCTCCACCACCTGCTTCTATTCCCTTATCTTCTGCGTTATCACTAATGGCTTCACAGAAGACCTGGTAATTTGCATGAGGATAAGCCGTTACCAGCAGTTCCGAAACTTTGGCAGGAGTATTCACTGTGGCCCTTAAATCCGGAGCTGTTTCCAAATACTTTTTACAGCTGGTTCCGGATATAACCAGAACTATCAATGCTATATATTTTATATAATTTTTCATGTTTAATACTTTTTAAAAGCGATCCTACAGGCTATATCAGCCTCATTGTCATTTACTATAATCCAACTTTAAGTGAAAGAGTAAACTGTCTGGGCATTGGCAGGGCTACCCCTCCACTGCTGAAAAACTCAGGATCCTGACCATTTAATTTTTTATCTGAATACAGCAAAGCAATGTTGTTGGCAACCGCAGTCAGAGATGCCGTTTTTAAGCCAATTTTACTCACCATTAATTTTGGAAGGTTATATCCAAGCGTGATAGATTTAAGACGTACAAAGCCTCCATCTGCAACTCTTGAAGTCGAGTAGTTATAGGAGTTATATGGATAAGCTCCATCCAGTCTTGTCGCATTTCTTTTATCTATAATCGATGGGGTCTGATCATCTTTATACAGCACAAAGCGTCGGAGGAAATCATTTGGCATCGCATCCAGATCAGAATAGTTATTTTTGTATACCGGGTTGAGCCTGATTTTGTTCCCTGCACTGAAAGTAAACAACAGCGATGCTGTAAATCCTTTGTATGACACTGAGTTATAGAATCCCCCATTAAACAGAGGATCTATAGGTCCCTCATATTTCAAATACTTGTTATCTGAACTTTGTAAGAAAACTTTTGTACTTAACTCTCCATTTTCATTAATAAAGGAAGGAACTCCGTCATCTGCCTTTATTTTTTCGAAATCGATAGAGAACAAAGCACGGGTCGGGTAGCCCAACTGAGCACCACCATCAGGTCCTACCAGACTCAGAATCGATGGTTCACTGATTAAATTTGTGATTTTTCCTTTATTATAGCCAAAGTTAAGCTGAGAATTCCATGTTAAATCCTTCTTTTTGATGATCGCTCCGCCTATTGATCCTTCAATACCTCTGGAAATCATATCTGCATAATTGGCAATTTTAAAAGCTTCACCACCTATGCCCGGAGTTCTGATTGCCCCGATCAGGTCAAAGCCTTTACGTCGATAAGCATCGACAGTTACATTTAAGCGGTTGTTCAGAAAAGAGATGTCAATTCCTACATTGGCTTCATATTGTTTTTCCCAGGTCAGCTGAGAATTTTCAAGGTTTTGAATTGCAAGACCCGTTTCAATTTCAGAAAGAAAAGGCCTTAACGTATTTCCACTTTTCACGACCAAACTGGAATTTGTTGCATTTCCCAGACTCGCCGTTAACCCATAGGTTCCTCTTATCGTCAGTTTACTGATGGTGCTTTGTTTTTTCATAAACTCTTCTTCATCCGCATTCCATGATCCACTCACATTCCATGTAGGTAACCATCGTGCCTGTCTGGATTCCCCAAGCTTATTCGAACCATCATACCTTACAGTTCCGTTCAATTGATATTTGTTATTGTAGGAGTACGATCCGGTAGCTGCATAAGCCAGATAACGGTCAAACCATTTTTGCATCGCGTAATAGTTGAAATTCCCTTCTACAGATTTTGTAATTGCTCTCGGATCAATAAACGGGACTCCTCCTTTATCAAATTGATAACCATAACCTGTAAACTGAGTGTTCTTCCTGTCAATGTATCTCATTTCCTGAGACGCGAATAAACGAACGAGATGTTTCTCATTTATTGTGGTATTATAGTCCAGACTGTTACGTACAAAGAAACTTTTCAATAAGTCGTCATTGGTATAGAACATCCCGCCCTGAGGTAGTATAGAAACAGGATCACTATCCGGATCATTTGGTGGGGTGTACAAGAACTTGTTATTGCTTCTTATCGTCGCGTTTTCAGGATAAACCCCTGCACGATAGGCCTGAGGCATATTTGAATTCTCTTTAACAGAATGATCCTGTCCTGTCTTTGCGTAACGATATGCGCCAATTACATCATAAGTAAGGTTTTTGGTGATTTTATACTTGAGCTCTCCCTGAACTTTTAAATCCATCAGATTTAACTCCAGTATATTATTATCCAACTCGTTAATGATATTAAACGGAGCATAATTCATTGTAAAGTACTCCAGATTTCCATTCTGATCGTAAGGGTTTAGTGTACGACTGGTATTTAAAGCATAACTAAATGGATTCAAATCGAAATTTCTGGAAAACTCTCCTGATACCGGATTACTTGTCCGGCCTAAGGTTCCGGGTGCTTTCTGATCACGGATAGATCCGGTGGTGATCAATCCAAAACTAAGTTTATCGTTAATTTTCCAGTTTCCACGGATATTTCCTGTAAACCGTTGTACCTGATCTGCGATCGTCCAGCCGTTATCCTTCAGGTAACTGGTGGAATAATACATTTGAGATTTATCAGAACCCGTTGAAACACTTAAGGAATGCTCCTGCATAAATGAATTCTTAAATAACACGTCAAACCAATCTGTATTTTGGTTGGCATACTTATATAAAAATCCGGCCCGGGCTTCCGGCGAATTGTACACCCCCGGAGTCGTTCCTCCATTTATAAAATCGAGGCTCTGATAAAGTTTTTTGTAAACTCCTCCATTTGCACTGTTCACAATGCCACCATATCCTAAAAGCCCTTTTCTATCCATTTCGGAGAACACAGACATCTGGTCATAGGAATCCATAATGTCAAATGTTTTATAGGAAGGCTTTAAATAGCTGGAAAAATTCCCAGTATAAGAAATCAAAGGCGAACCATCTCCTACTTTTCCTTTTTTAGTGGTAATCAAAACTACGCCATTCATCGCACGTGCACCGTATAAGGAAGTTGCCGAAGCATCCTTTAGAATTTGAAAACTTTCAATATCATCAGAATTGAGACCTGCTACAGATGAGCCCAATAAAGTACTGGGATCACCAGTCGACAACTGGTCGTTGGAAATATTTACAATATCTTCAATAACCACCCCATCAATCACCCATAACGGTTTATTTTCACCAGTGATTGAAGTTGCACCACGAACTCTGATTTTTGGGGCGGCACCAAAGGTTCCGGAGACATTCTGTACCGAAACCCCCGCCACACGTCCTTCCAGCATTCTGCTCACATCAGAGATTCCATCGCGTTTTGCATCTGCACCAGTCAGGGTTACTGCTGAACCGGTAAACAACTTCTTACTGATCGTTTGATATCCGGTAGAAACCGTGACCTCCTTCAATTGGCTCACATCCTCTTCAAGAACAACATCAATGGTAGTTTTACCAGAGATCTGAACCTCCCTGCTTTTGTAACCAATATAGCTAAAGACCAATGTAGCACTTTCCTCGACGCGAATTTGATAAGCACCTTTCTGATCAGTGGAAGCAGATGTTGTTCCTCCTTTTACCTTTATACTTACCCCGGGTAATGCCGCGCCGCTCTTATCAGTTACATGTCCGCTGACCTGAACTGAATTGACATAATCGGCAATTTTATCCAGAAGATTTTTTTCCTTTTCCTTGATAACGACTGTTTTGTCCAGGATCTCATAGGAAAACGGCTGATTTTTGAAGCATAGAATCAATGCTTCATTTAAAGTACTATTTGTTACCAAAACATCAACCTTACTTGCTTTCTCCAGTATTCGTTCATTGTAGAAAAACTGGTATCCACTTTGTTTTCCAAGCTCTGTAAAAATTTCGGTAAGCGAGCTGTTCTTTTTATTAAGGTTAATGTTTTGGGCTATTCCTGCCGCACTGATTTGCATAAGGGCGAGGAATAGAATAACGAAGGTCAACTTCATAATTCTCCAAATTTGATTGCGCTGCTGCGTTTTTTTTGGCAGCAGAACGCAATGAACAATATTATTCATATGTTTGTTTTGGTTGGGTTTTCTGATAAACTGTTTGTACAAGATTGTTAAAGGTTAAACCCAATGATTAGAGGACCGTCGATCGCCATCGAAGGTCCTTTTTTTGAATTCAACCTCTATCCCTTAACCCCCGTCGCTTTTGTAATTTTTTTCCATGTTTTGGTTAGTTGATTAGTTAAATTGATATGGTTGATTGTTTTATGATGTGATTTAATTTGAAGAGATCTTCATCTTTCTCCCCTCTATGCTGAATTGAACATCACTCAGCTGCAACATTTTGATGAACTTACTTAAGGTCACAGATCTGTTCACTTTCCCTGTAAACCGATCTGCCGGCACTTTCCCTTCGTATATGATCTCGAGATCATACCAATTGGCCGCTTCAGCTAAAACTTCGGATAATGTATTGCTTTTGAAATAGAACCAGCCTTCTTTCCAGGCCACGACCTGATCAGTATTGACGGCACTAACTTCTAAAGTCGTTCCTTTTTGGAACGCCTGCTCTCCAGGTCTCAGCACAATTGGCTCCTGTTCCGAACCAGTAAGGGAAACTTTCACAGAACCTTCCAGCAGGGTGGTTTTCGCGAATTTTGAATAGCTGTTAATGTTAAAATGAGTACCCAGCACTTCTACCTCTTGCTGCATGGTTTTGACCTTAAACGGACGCGCTTTATCCCTGGTTACCTCAAAATAGGCTTCGCCGTCTAACTCGACTCTCCTGGTGTTGTTTGGGGGGGCAAAAGAAACCGGATAAGTCAATTTAGAAGCGGCGTTAAGCCATACTTTAGAGCCATCAGGCAAAATAACCTGATACTGACCTCCCTTGGGTGTTTCAATCGTATTCATCTGATTACCATTGATTTCCTGGTTGTCTTTTATCGTATAGATGAGTTGTCCGCCATCTGTTTTACTGATTTCTATGCCTGCCTCACTGGCCAGCTTCCCATTAGCCACATCAGTAAGGACAATACGTTTACCATTTGCAAGCGTTAAGTAGGCTTTATCTGAACCAGGCATAATATCTTCCTTTTCCAGACGGGCCAGTTCTCTTTCTGTTTTGTTATGGTCCGAATAATAAAAAAACAGAAATCCTATCATGAAAAGCCCCGCTGCCACTGCCGCCAAAGGTTTCAGGAAATTTGGCCATAAAGGAACCGGAGTTTTAGACTCTATTCTGGATGTGATTTTTAGATAGACCTTATCCAGTATATCCTGATCAGGATTTAACCTGGAAAGAGGTTCTACTTTATCCAGTTCAAACCGCTCCATAATCGCCTTCAGCAGAACAGCTTCATCTTTTGTGTTAAAAAATGATAAGAGTTCTTTCACCTCATCAGGGGAACTTTCATTATTCAGATACTTGGTTAACAGTTGATTTTTCAATTCCAAAATATGCACAGTTTTAAATGTAAGACGCTGGTCAGGAGAAAACCATCGGCTCCATGTTTAAAAAAAAATGAAATAATTTTGGGATGATTAGATTTGTTCGGAAATAATTGCTGCTGCAATTAAGATAATGCTCAACTCGCCGGAGGTAACAAAATAGGTTTTGATCGCTTTTGTGGCCCGGACAATATGATCGTTAATTGTCGAGTTTGAAATGCCCAGTAACTGACCGACCTCATCATAAGATTTACCTTCAAGTTTACACAGTATAAATATTTTACGGCGTTGAGGAGGTAAAGTTTCGATTGCTTTATTCAGCAAGGTCTGGTCTTCCTTACCAATATACATTTCTTCAATATCCAGGTACAACCCTGAGGCAGCAACAACCAGGTGTTCCATTAACTTCTTATCGCGCACTGCTTTTCTAAAATAATCCTTTACCAGGTTTTCCGCAATACGATATAAATAGGAATGAAAAGAAGTATGAATGGCCAGCTCAGCTCTTTTATCCCATATTTTTAGAAAAACATCCTGCAAAAATTCCTGAGCAATTTCTTCATCTTTTAACAATCGTTTCAGATTGCTGTAGATTTTCTGACTATACAATTGATACAGATAAGCAAAAACAACACGATCCCCATCCTTTAACAAGGAAATCAGTTCCGTTTCAGTAGAATTACTATAAGAATTAACATCTTCTGTGTCAATCATGGTGTATTCAAGCTTATTAACAAGCGCTCCCTCTACGCTTTCACTAAGTAAGACATTTTCGACCGTAATTTATTACACAAACGTTCAAAAAAATATCTTTTTAACAAAAATTCACACTTAAATCATTAGGATTAAACAAATAAAGGAAGAAATTACACGTTAATTTCAAATAATCGGATGACATTTCGATTTTGAACATCACAAAGAAGAGAAATCATTAGGTTCAACAATAACGGCACACATCCATATGCCGTTATTTGTTAATTTTTATTAAAAAGTCCAGTTTAAGTGATCTTTTTTTATAGTATTCCCACTCCCGGCTGCTGCCTCAATACTATTCTTTCCTTTTTGAAGCTTCACCTTTTCAAAAATATAATGAACCGCGGTAGTTCCTTTTTTGACTCCCGTTACTTTCCTGCCATTCACGATCAGTTCCGGTGTCCCTGTATTGGAATATACTGTTACTGTAGTTAACGCATTGACCCTTTTATTGTTCCTTCTGCCGGCGATGTACACCATTGGTTCCGGATTCCAGTTTGCTTTATACCAATAAAATGCATCTTTCTTCACTTTTCGATCAAAAGTGATCAGCCCTTTCATGTTTCTTGCTGGTACACCTCCCCCATTTGCAGGAGGCACTGCAAAATCAAACATGTTCCAGACATAAGAGGCTGCGATATAAGGATGTTTTTCAATAATCCCCCATTGAATCTCATGGAACTTCTGCTGATAAGCTTCAGGCCAGAACTGTCCGGAAGGGTTGCCTGTATCCCTGCTCAGTTCTTCCTGTTGATCAATGTTTGCTTCCACCCCATATTCAGAAAGCACCAGTCTGTTCTCAGGATATTTTTTTTCCAGACCAGACACCCATTGTTCCAGATCACCGATCCGGCCTTCATACCAGCCATAATAACGGTTCATACCCTGAATATCAGCATTCAGATTTGTAGGACGGTCCATTTCCCCATAACCACTCACACTTACGGTGTAACGGTCAGGATCTTCTGTTTTTGAGATATCATCCAGATCTCTGGTCAGTACAGCGGTATAATCATCCGGTGTTTTTCCATAAACTTCATTATGAAGTCCCCATACATAGATGGAAGGATGGTTGAAATTCTGACGGATCAATTCTCTGAGCTGATGTTGCGCATTGCCAGCTTCCTTACCGGAAACCGCATTTACAAAAGGAATTTCCGCCCAGATGACAAAGCCCATGCTGTCGCATTTTGAATAAAGGTATTCTGATTGCTGATAATGCGCAAAGCGGATAGAAGTGGCTCCCATTTCCTTAATGTCATTTAAATCTGCAACATGTTGATCATTTGATAAGGCATTACCCTCGTCCTGCTTATCCTGATGGCGGCAGACCCCAAGCAAGCGGTAAGGCTCATCATTCAGGAAAAACCCTTTACCAGGTTTCATCTCAAATTTACGGATCCCCAGAGGCTGACTAACCTCATCCAGGACCTGGTCTCCATCCATAATTCTGGCCACCAGTTTATAGAGATAAGGATCTTTAATTCCGTTCCATAAATGTGGATTTACCAGATTCAGGTTTTGGGTAAAGATCTGCTCCCCTTGTGTAGACACATTGACCGGAGTATTTTCTTCCTTAACCACCTTCCCGTCTGCATCATAAATTTTCGCCGACAGGGTCAGGGCCACACGCTGCTCCGACTTGTTTTCCATCTTCACTTTCAGCTGAACATCTGCTGATTTAGCAGAAACATTTTTCTGACTAATGTATATCCCCGGTGAGGCAAAATCAGTTACCGCAATATTTACCTTATTGGTAACAATCAATGATACAGGACGGTAAATCCCACCATAGATCGGGAACAAGCGGTTGTTAATGGGAATCACATCTTCGCGTTCCTGGTTATTTACACGTACTTCAATTTTATTTTTCTGTCCGTATTTCAACGCATAGGAAATATCGAAAGCAAAGGCAGAATATGATCCTTTATGCTCTCCGATAAAGCGTTCGTTCACATACAAACGGGATTCAGATCCGACCCCTTCAAAACGTATGAATATCCGCTTCCCCTTCCAGCTTGTATCCGCCTGAAGCTCCTTTTTATAAGTAGCATCCCCCGCATAAAAACCATTTCCCGACTGGATGTCTTTGTCGTTCCAGGTGTGAGGAATACTGACATTTTTCCATTTCAGGTCCGTTAAAGCAGCATCTCTCCGGTTGGCATCTTTTTTAAACTGCCAATCGTTATTGATGGCAATCACTTGTCTTGCACTTTCTTTCACCTTCGTTTGTGACCTTACTGTGGTGCTCAACAGCATGGCAACTGCCAGCAACACCAACAAAGATCTCTCCCGTTTAATCCTCATATCTGTATCTCGTTTTTAAATTTTAGCTTTCTCATATTTAGTACCATTACCTTTTTCTGCTTTGGCAGTTTCCAGCACAATGACAAATGGCTTTGATTGTTCCCTTTTTTTCAGATGCAGGAAATACTCATCTCCGCTGATCTCCTCAGGACTAAAAACCTCCTGAGTATCAGCCAGCAGGTATGCTTTTTTGATGATCGTCTTTGGAGGTGTTTTTATTCTTAACGCGGCTGATACCGGCACATTAAACACGACCATATAAATCTTATCCGTTCCGCTCTTTTTTGTGAAATAACCCCAGTCTTGTTTCTCATAACCTGCATATTCACAATTATAGATGGCCTCCTGATTGATCTTCATCCAATCGCCAATTTCTGTTGCCAGTTTGATTTCTTCCTGACGGATGGAACCATCCCCTTTAGGGCCGAAATTGAGCACAAAATTACCTCCCATGGAAACACATCTGGCCGTCATTTCGATCAGCTCATTCCCCGTTTTGATATGCCCGTTCCATGCCGCATTATAACCCCACTGGTTTTCGGGAACCGTCATCACACAGTCCCAGTCGTTGCCATGAACATCTTCGATTTTAGCAGGTATTTTCCTTTCCCATCCCTGTTCGTAATCCCCCATTAATACCCCATTGGAATCAAAATGACGTTTTCCGTTTTCGTCTGCCCTGAACCTGCTGCCAATGATCAGCCCCGGACGAAGTTTGCGCATTTCCGTTTCCAGCTCATCAGCAAAAGCAGCCTGTTTCACCCATGATTTATCCCAGGTTCCATCAAACCATAAGCCTTTGACGGTAGGGTAATTGGTCAGTAATTCGATCAGCTGGTTGCGTGTAAACTTCTTGAAGCGTTCAAAGGCAATGCTGTCTTCTTTGGTTTTGAGGTCATACCGCCAATCTGGATGGTTCCAGTCCATCACCGAAAAATACAGGATCACATCTATCCCTTCCTGATCATAAGCATCTACTACCGCCTTTACGATATCTTTTTTATAAGGGGAATTCTTTACGGTATATTTCGTGTACTTACTTGGCCACAAGCAAAATCCATCATGATGTTTGGTGGTAAAAGTCACGTACTTTGCCCCCATTTGTCTGGCTGTTTTTGCCCATGCCTTCGCATCAAAAGCAGTTGGGTTAAAGCTGTAATTCAGGGAATCATAGGTAGATTTAGGAATTCCGTTCCAGGACCTGATCCACTCGGCAGCACCATTATACTGTTTTCCATTCCAGGCGCCGCCAGGGATGGCGTATAAACCCCAATGGATAAATTGCCCAAGGCCATAACCCCTCCACTTTTCCATAGCTGCATCGCTTCTTTTTCCGACCCTATGGGAGCCATGCAGCAGGGTTATTTGTTCTTTAACAGCAACCTGTTGTGCAGATGCCGGTTGTAAATTCGTCAGAAGGGAAAGCCCTAATGCTGCAATTATCAATCCTTTCATTGTTTCTCTGTGTATTGGTATTAGTCGTAATTATTTTTTATAGAATTTAAGGACAACCTGATCCTTTAGTGTTTTACTTTTGAATATCAATTGTACCCGGTATACCTTCTCTCCCCAGCTCTTTTTCAGTCTTGGATCTTCGAGTTCTTCTGTCTCTGCTTTGACCTCGAATTTCGCTGGATCGTATTTCAGGGCAAGGCCTGTTTTACCGAAAATCAGCTCTCCCGAGCCTTGCTGAACAGGCTCAGAGGTTACAAAATTTAACAGGGAAGGCTGCTGAAATTTTTTCAGCTGATAAGACTCTGTTAAGGTTAACATTTCTTTGGCCGGATAAAAATCCAGGTTACGCTTCCAACTGCTTACGGCAGCTGCTTCAGGATAAGCGGCAGCCAGATCTAAAGACAGGCTTTCATGACCAGGTTTATGGGCATAGACAAAGTCTTTTGCCGCATACTTTTTTCCGTCCAGCTGCTGACTGCCATTGATGTCAGGGCAGTTGTGCCATTGGGATTGCAGGTTCCACAATTCGTAGCGTTGTTTACTGAATGTCTTACTGGTATAAGTGCCTACTCCTACATCAATGATAGCAGGCTTACCATCCATATAAATGATGAAATTGCCAATATCATTATGGTTATGACTTTCGGCATTGTGACCTCCCTTTATTGCGACAAACATGCCTCTCGTGCTTCCCGCTTCCGATCGCATCGTCAGTACCTGTAATTGCGGTAACAGGGAAACCTGAGGGTATGGGGCAACTGCAGGAATTTTCAACAGGTCTTCATAGATCGCTACAGACTGTACAAAATCAGTTACATCTCCTGATGGAAGTTTCTGATGTTCCTGCTTAAACTGAAAAGCCGCGAACTGTTTCAATACCG
The DNA here is from genome assembly GCF_900129215.1 of Pedobacter caeni. GTDB lineage: Bacteria > Bacteroidota > Bacteroidia > Sphingobacteriales > Sphingobacteriaceae > Pedobacter > Pedobacter caeni. The sequence goes on from NZ_FQUQ01000004.1 coordinate 782,414, forward strand.
GATCATTAAAGAGCGTCCCAAACTGGTAAATACTTTCAAAATCCGGGGTTGAACGGGCAGTAGCATCTGCAAAATTCACCATATAATCGTCTGCGATATGCATTTTATAAATGTACTTTCCCATCTCATGGAGGAGTGGTTTGTTCTGCCAGTTGAGTTGTCCCTTACTTGCACTGCTCAATAAGGTCAACAACCTGATGAGTTTACCTCCGGCCTCTCCCCAGTAACTGGGACCTTCGTCACAACCTCCGTCTAAAGGATATTGATTAATGAAATTGTCAGCACTGCGCATGATTTTTCCGGCGAAGCTGTTCAGAGAATCCGGATTTTGCATGGTCAGTAAAGCAGTGTGCATACAATTGGTATTGACCCATGCGTTCCAGTTGTTGACTGCATTTCCTTTGAAGCCCATCCACCAGAAATGATTGTACTTCATATAGGGCTGAAATATTCTTTTGTCCAGTTCAGACAGAATCCTCTTATTGATCACTTTGGAATAGCTGGCAAGTTCCGGAGCAAGCAAATGATAAATCATGGCTACCGTGACTGCTGTACGACCCGCGTTCAGGTCAATATATCCATCTTCAGCATTGGGAAGGTCTGCCCCTTCCTTTTGTACCACGATATGCGCGGGAGCTACCCAGGTACTTTCTTCCAGCACCAGCCAAAGACCGTTGACCAATTGAGGAATAAACCTTCCTTTTCTTTCGATCAGTTCGCCGATCACCAGGTTTGATAATTTTCTCCGTCTTTCGGATTGCAATTGCTCGTAATTGGTTCTCGTTCCGGTATGTTTATAATCCAGATAAAGGCTTGCCGGTAAGGAAGGCCAGGTGTATCCATTTGCCTGTTCTGCCTGTTTGATAAATGTAGATTTTAAACCTTCAGGAAGGGCATCAATCTTTTGAAAGGTTTGTAATTGCTGTTCTTTTCTCCATGCTCCGATCTGATTAAAATCTACACCTTTATTGAATTCAGCAATCAACCAGTTTCTGGATGCTTCTTTTTGTCCGTATACCAAATGGAAACCCAAAATCAACAGAGAGGATAAGATCCACTTCCTTAGATTGAGCGATAAATTGCTTTTATTCAGTGCTGTGTTTTGAGTTTCCATATTTGGTTTTATAATCCGTATATCGTAATGTTACCTTTCCCATCTGTACCTGATCCATCTCCATCTATCATCAAGGTGATTAAGATCTGATATTGCTTATAACCAGCAGAGGCGGGGTCCCAGATCGTAAATTTCGCATCTCCCTCAAAAGCCCCGTCTTCATAACCACCTGCGGTAAAATCCAGTGGTTGTATCCATTGAAAAAAAGTATTTCCCGGATCAGTGACCAAAAGACCTTGTATCCCCTGGTGGGCAGTCAGGTGTACAACTAAGTTAAATACTTTATTGTCAGTACTTGTAATCTGATACTCTTTGATTTGAATCTGGGCCTGTGCCTTGTTCACAAAAGACAACAATAACATCATTGATAGTGCTGTGCATAACATTAAGATTTTTCTTTTCATCGTTTAATTATTAAGGTTTATAGATTTGGTTATTTAATTCAGATTCAGGTATAAAAAGGACCCTTCGCTGATGCGACCAAACAACAAGCGAAGGGGAAACACAACTTAACCTAATGATTATCGTTTTACCAACCGGGGTTTTGGATCAGCAAATTATTCTTATTTATTTCTTTCAAGGGGATTGCCCGGTAATACATCTGGGGACTGTTAAATTTCCTGGTTTCAAATGTGATTCTGGCATTGGTAAAAGTATTGCCGTTTTTCGTCCACTTCATTCCTCCCATTGGCCCGTTTAAAAGGTTTTCTGCAATTTTCCATCTAAAGATGTCAAAGAGGCGATGTCCTTCTTCCGAAGCAAATTCGATACGTCTCTCATGGCGGATTACTGTGCGCATTTCTTCTTTCGTCAAGCCTGGAGCAAGGGCATAAGGATCCAGTCCGGCACGTTTGCGGACGGCTTCCACCGCCTGATATACTGCTGCATTCGGACCCTGGAATTCATTTGTTGCTTCTGCAAATGCAAGCAGGATATCCGCGTATCTGGAAATCACAAGACCGATCTGGCTGCTCACTCCGTAGTTCCCACCTGCATTTTCATTACAAAACCTTCTCCAAAGGTATCCCGAAACGGTATTGTAGGTAGCAGACCCCATTCCATCACCAGGAGCCAGGGCATAAAGGTCTACCGGCTTCTTTGTTAAGCTGGTCCTGTCCAGCCATAGTGCCTGGTTATAGATAATCGTGTAATAAAACCTTGGATCACGGTTGAGGTATGGTGTTGTTTCTACGTATCCTGATCCGGATTCTGAAATGAGTTTACCATTCTTCATCGGATAATCATCTATCAGCTGCTGTGTAGGATTTCCAAAATTCTGACCTCCGCGTGAACCCGGCAGCATATATTGCTCATAAAAACGCCCGGTATTCCGCATAATCTGAAAGATATATTCAGAGTTCTTACGTTGAATTCCCATGTCATAATAGCCATAGCCCGGAGCAGTGGTATTGTCTTCCACAAGGCGGTAGAGTCCAAGGTCCATGACACTTTTAGCCGCATCAGCGGCGATTTTCCAGCGATTGACATCATAGCTTTCATAGCCGAGAATTGATTTTAAAGGGCCGGAGTTTGGGTTATTTTCATTGTAAAGCGGGCTGGCAGCCATCAACAGCACCTTTGCCTTCACTGCAAGTGCTGCCCCTTTTGTGGGCCTGCCAAAATCTTCCGGCAATTGTTCCAACGGCAATATCAGCGCAACTTCATTGAGTTCTTTTTCTATATAGCCAAGGGTCTCCACGAAGCTGTTTCTAGGTAACATAAAATCATCACTCAGCTCATATTTTTTATCTCCCAGTAGGGGAACTCCACCAAAGACTCTCAGCAAGTGATAATAAGCATAAGCCCTTAAGAATCGGGATTCAGCGATTAACTGTTTCTTTTTTGCTGCAGAAAGCGGCGCACGTTCAATGTTATACAGAAAAACATTCACCCGTCTCACCATCGCGTAACAGACATTCCATGTCGCTAAACTGGGCGCACTATCAGAGGCTCCAGCCACATTGGCCAGGTTAAATCCCTGCGAAAACCCACCTGAATACCGCGCCTCTCCATCATCAGAAGCATCAGAAAAGGCCCATAATCCACCACCCCCTGTCCCATTTTCCATGAAATAAGTTTTGTCGAGCTCTGCATAGACCGAATTCAAAAACTGAATGCTCAATGCACTGTCGGCGAACACAGTTTGTTCATTGATCCGCCCTATATCTGTAGGATCCAGGAAACTTTTATCCGTTGCTTTTTTACATCCGCCGCTCCACACTGCAAGTCCCAAACAGGCAGTGATCATGATATATTTAAATAATTTTTTCATGGTTTCTTCTTAAAATGTTACTTGTAATCCAAAATTGACAATCTTCATCTGAGGATAATTCTGATAAGCCTCCACACTTCCTCTTTTGGATTCCGGGTCTACATCATAAATCTTCAACTTATTAAAAGTGAGTAAGTTGAGTCCACTTGCAAAGAACCTGACATCTTTTAAGCGCAAGCGCTGGGTAAAGAGTTTAGGCAAATGATATCCCAGCTCTACATTTTTTAAACGGAGGTAATCTGCAGGTCTCAACCAGAAGGTGGACGCATCAAAACTCACCCCTCCCAAACGGGGGTATTCGGCTACATCTCTGGTTTCCGGTGTCCAGCGCTTCTGGTGAATAGCTGCCGGGATTCCGTTGGAGTTACCAATCTGCAACAAGGTATTTGAGCTGATGCTACTTCTTGCTGCCCCCTGTAAAAGGAAAGAAAAGTCGAAATCTTTATAGCTAAACCCGGCAGAGAAGCCATAAGTAAGCTCAGGAGTTTCTGGTTTTCCAATAGGACTGATGTCATTTCCATCGATGATCCCATCACCATTTACATCCCTGTATTTCAGGTCACCCGGCTTAACCAGCTTTCCTGCTACCTTCGGGCTATTTGCGATATCCGCCTCATCATTATAAAAACCTTCAGAGATATAACCGTATAACTGTCCTACCGGACGACCTGTTTTCTTCAGGTTTGGAGCTACTGAAAACGGTTCATCTCTGAAAAGAATTTTGTTCCTCGCAAAAGAAGCATTTGCGCGGACAAAGTACTGGAAATGATCATTTACCGCATTCCGGTGATTCAGTTCCAATTCAAAACCTTTATTGCTCACCCTTCCAATATTTACCGGTGGCAAGCTCAGACCAGTATATCCGGGAACAGTTTCCATAGCAGTCAGGATGTCGTACCTCAGGTGATCAAAATAATCAGCAGTAATTTCCAGCTTGCTATTGAACAGCTTCATGTCTATCCCGATATTTGCTTTACGTTCTTTTTCCCAACGCACGTCATTGTTACCTAGTGTTCCAGGGGTTACTTTTGGTTGCCCTGTCGGGCTTTCCCCAAAATAATACCCTCCGCCGGCCACCTCATAAACTTCATCGTACAGGTAGCGGTTGCCTTTCACCTCATCACTTCCAACAGTCCCATAAGAACCTCTGAATTTCAGGTAATTGATTACTTTTATATTGTCTTTAAAGAAGGGTTCTTCGCTAATGTTCCATCCTCCGGATATTGCAGGAAAGAAGCCAAAGCGATTTTTAGCCTTGAAACGATCGGAGCCATTATACCCCGCATTAAATTCAATCAGGTAACGCGATTTAAAATTATACCCCAACCTTCCGGCATAGCCCTGAAAGTTTCCCGGTGCATCAGAACCTTTGATGTCTCCTGTACGGTTCGTCAATACCAAACCATATACATTATGCTGTCCAAACTGTCTGCTGTAATTCAGAATCGCCTGAAAATTCAATCTCCTGAAAGGCGACTCATAAGTACCATTCCCTCTGACCAGGGGTTCAATCCTCAATAACTCAGGATATACCGGATCCAGAACTCCTGTTGAAGGAATCATGGTATATACCGGAAACCGTTCACGCGTCAGCTGCCTGTTGAACTCCGACTTATTCGTATAAGCGACCACTCCTTTCAGGGATAAACCCTCCGTAATGAATCCCAACTTATGTTCTGCACTCAGGTTGAGGTTCAGGTCATTGCTGTAATTCCGTTTATACCCTCCATATTCCAGGGCTCCTACCGGATTGAGTGAACCTCCTTTTACCCCACCATAACTTCCATCGGCATTACGTACCGGGTATACCCATGGGCCAAGTAATCCACTGGAGATCCTGCGCCAGAAAGGAAGTGCCCCTCCCCCCATCGGATCCGGTAAATAGGGTTCATTGATTTCGCTGAAACGTGTGGAAAGATCCAGTTTCAGGCTTAAATTTTTGTTGACATCCAGATCAACATTAGAGCGGATATTGTACCTTTTTAAATAATAATTGTTATTAAAATCTTCCTTTCTGTCTACATCTTTAAGGATTCCGTTTTGATAGATAGATCCTGCCGAGATGAAATAACGAAGGCTGCTGGTTCCCCCGCTGATGTCGATGTTGTTGCGCAACTGTACCGCATTGTCCTTCATCACCTGATCGTACCAGTTTACATTGGGATAGCGGAACGGATCATCACCCAGGCGGAAATGTTCCAAAGCGGCATCACTGACCAGGCCAGGATAGACACTATTAGGATCCTGTCCTGAATTGATTGCCTGTTCCTTCATCAAGAGCAGGGATTGATAGGAATCCAGTGATTTCCTTAAAATGGTTGGCATCTGCAAACCGGCTTCCGTCCGGATAGTAATCACTGCGGGCCCTTCCTTTCCTCTTCGGGTCGTGATCACGATTACCCCGTTGGCACCCTTTATCCCATAAATCGCTGTTGTAGCCGCATCTTTAAGGATAGAAATACTTTCCACCTCATTTGGATCAAGCTGATTCAACTGCGCATACTGGTATTCCACATCATCCACGATAACCAGAGGACTATTGCTGTTTCCGGCGAATGAACTGACCCCGCGGATGTAAATATTGGCAGCATCCTTTCCCGGTTGCCCGCTTGTTTGTTGCTGGAATAGTCCCGGTAACCTTCCTGCCAGTGAATTCTGGATACTTGCAGCCGGACTCTGACGCAGCTCTTTTCCACTGATGGTGGCAATGGAACCAGTATTGGTAATTTTCTTTTGTTTGGCATAGCCCACAACTACTACCTCATTCATCTGCGAATTGTTATCTGCCAGTTTCACGACAATGGAGTGGTTGGTTCCGATATTAACAGTTTGAGGTTCATACCCCATACTCCTGACTGTAATTTGCCTGCTTGTGATCCGCAGGGTAAAAGCTCCTTCGATGCTGGTGGTTGTTCCATTCTTTTTGGCACTTCCTGTTTCAACGATTGTAGCACCCGGAAGAGGAGTACCTTCCTGATCGGTCACTTTACCACTCAATACGATCTGTTGAGCGAATGCCATAGTGCCCAGGCACAGCATAAAGCATATAAGAATTATTTTTCTCATTATTTCTGTGTTTGTTTGGAGGAATTAATAAGTATATCCTGGATTTTGAGTCATGTTTGGATTGGTCTGGATTTCCGTATAAGGAATCGGGAAAAGGTAATTCTTCGAAGCATCGAAAACCGCCGGAGCAATATCCTGGATGCTATAGTTAAAAGTTCCATCTGGATTTTTAACGATATTCATCCCTTTCAATGGGCCGTTGAGCACCTGTTCCGCAATCTTCCATCTTCGGATATCCCAGAACCGTTGTTCTTCGAAAGCCATTTCAACGCGGCGTTCGTTTCTGATCAGGGTACGCATCTGGCCTTGTGAGATACCTGCCGCAATTCCATACCTTCCATCTGTTCCGGCAGTAATTCCCGCTCTTTTTCTGATGGCAATGATGGCATCTGTTACTTCGGCAGCGGGGCCATTGTATTCATTGAGTGCCTCCGCATAATTCAATAAGATCTCCGCATAGCGAAACAGCATCACATGGTGATTCTGGTTGCTATAAATACCAGAGCTCTCGAATTTTCCCATGAATTTACGCAGGTAATAACCCGTTTTTGTTTGGGTTCTGCTCCCTCCCGGACGATCTAATCCTCCGTTGAATGTTTCTACAGGTCTGTTCAGCCATTTACTGGTATTGAAAAGCACTGTTGCCGAAAATCGGGGATCTCTGTTTGCATAGGGATTTGCGACATCATATCCGGAGCCGGTTTCCATTGGCATTTTGCCATTTTTCATAGGGAAAGCATCTACCAGATTTTGAGTCGGGCTGGTATTTCCATTTCCTGCAGTATATCCTATTGGTCCGTTATTCAGTTCCACATTCTGGCTTTGTGCCTTCCCCTTCATGAAAATGATCTCCGGATTTTTAACCGCATTAAACAGGGCAATAAAATCAGTTCCCAATGAATAATTGCCCAGTGTCATGACCTCTTTTGCCGCATCAGCAGCAGCTTTCCAGCGTTGAAGATCAGAACCAGGATTCAATAGCGGGCTGGCTCTATAAAGTAAGATTCTTGACTTTAAAGCCAGGGCAGCACCTTTACTGGCTCTGCCAATATTCTGATCACTGAGCACTGCAGGTAACAAAAGGTCTTTGACCGCTTCAATTTCAGACAGGATATAGTCGTAACATTCGTCAGTAGTATTTCTTTTTAGATTGACATTATCGTTCAGGCCGAATATTTTATCGCCAATCAGCGGAACCCCGCCCCATCTTTTTACCAGCTCAAAATAAAAGTAAGCACGAAGGAAACGCGCTTCTGCTTTCCACTGGATTTTCAACTCCGGCGTGGTGGGTACCACATCGATTTTACTCAGGAACATATTGGCCCTGCGGATACCTGTATAATTGTTTTCCCACTGGTTATCGGGAAGGTTTTGCCCGGAGATCAGTCCGGTTCTGAAACCTTCCACCAGACTTCCGTCTTCTGAAGATACCGCATCATCAGTCCCTACATCCAGGAAACTATTGATCACCCTGTTATAGCCCTCAGGCAATTGCAGATAAGTACCATTGAGAAACTGTTTTGCATAATCTGCATTCTTATCTATATTATCGAATACCAGATCTTCCCCGATTCGTTCCAGAGGTTCGCTTTCCATTGATTTGGAGCAGGAAGCTATGATTGCAATCAGGCCTAATCCTGTAATTATATTTTTTATACGCTTCATTACTTTAGTGTTCAGGTTTAAAACTGTAGGTTAATTCCAAAATTGAATACGCGTTGGTTTGGATAATCCCAGGCTACGACTTCAGGATCTACCCGCTCAAGTGGGGTAATGGTGAGCAGATTGCTCCCATTCACAAAGATCCTTGCCCTGTCCAGCTTTATAAAGCTGATCCAGTGCTGAGGTAAGGAATACGCAAACTCCACATTCTTTAAGCGCAGGTAGCTGCCATTTTTTAACCAGAAAGAAGAGTTTCTTTGGTTATTGATGTTATTCCCAACGGTTAAACGCGGATAAGTCGCCGTATTGGCCGTTGCAGGTGTCCAGCGATCCAGGTGATGGGCAAATGCCTGTCCTGAACCTCCAATTCCTACAGATTGAAACTCATACGTTCCGGCTCCGTTTACAAAAACATTCCTGTTGGTTACCCCGTTCCATACCATTGAAAATTCAAATCCTTTATAATTGAAACCTGCAGTTAATCCGTAGAAAATCATCGGTTTGGTACTTCCTATTGGCTGTTCATCGAAAACATTGATTACACCATCTCCGTTCAGGTCTTTATACCTGATGTCGCCAGGCACCGCTTTAAAACCATCCACTTTCGCACTGTTGTCAATTTCAGTCTGATTATTGAAGAAACCATCGGCCACCATTCCAAAAGGCTGTCCGACCGGAAGTCCGGTCCTTTTCATCCATTCATAAGGCCTGATGACCTCATCTATATAATCGATTCTGCTTTTGCTGACCGAAGCATTTCCACTTACAAACCAGTTCATGTTCCCCGTTTTACCATAATAACCTGCAGTCAGCTCTACCCCGCTATAGGTTCTTTCTCCAATATTTTCAATTGGCCTCTTATTGCCCAATATGGCACTGGCATTGGTTCCACGTTGTTGTAACATGCCGCTATAGGCATTGTGGTAATATTCCGCTGAGAATTGCAGCTTGTTCTGGAATGCAGAAATATCGAGGCCAATATTGAGTTTATCTGCCTTTTCCCAACTGAGGTTAGGATTAGCTAAAGCCGCTTCTACAATTGATCCGTTGCTCGTTGCCGGGTTACCAAAATAAACAGAACCGCTGCTCTCATAGTACTGTTGATAAAGGAAATCTCCTGCTCCGCTATTGTCGGCACTACGACCATAACTCCCCCTTAATTTGAGGGTATTCAAAGATTTGAAAGATTTCATAAAATCTTCTTTTGAGATGTCCCAGCCCAATCCTGCTGCGGGGAAAAAACCCCATTGTTTATTGGTTGGGTAGCGGTTCATTCCCATATAGGAAGAGGCCAGCTCTACGAAATACTTTTTGCTGTAATTGTATTGAAACCTTGCTGAAAGCGCAGAATTGGTAATGCTCAGGTCTGAGCTGTTCACATAATTATCGATGTTATAATTGAGGGAAGCATTCAGTTCATGATTTCCAAACACCTGATCGTAACCCGCCAGAAATTCTGTATAAATCTGTCTGTTCGTTACATCCTGTCTGGAGCTGTTGTTCTGAGAACCATCTGTACCATATTTAATGATATCAGCACCCCCATCCGGTTTAGGGGTATACTGATAAACCGCAAAGGATTTACTACGGTTGATCAGTTCAGAATAATAGGTATTGAAAGATCCTTTACCTTTTACATATAAACCTTCCAGCAAACCATCAAGCTTTTGTTTCAGGCTTAAATCGACTCCCAGGTTCCGGTTATAGCTTGGCCTGTAACCCGATCCGATCACCTGCCCATATAAGTTATTGGTAAATTGCTGATTTCCTCCGAAGGAACCATCCGGGTTTAGCATCGGATAGGCATTGTTTGGTGTCCTTAGCAAACTCATATAAATCAGATCTGAACCTGTGATCCCTGATAAACTGGCATCAATAGCACCAGGTTCGTTCCCATTTCTGATCCTTCCAAAGATGTTCAGCGAAAGCAACAGGTTTTTGGTCAGGTCGGCATCTACATTTGTACGGAAACCATAGCGTTTAAAGGAGTTATTTGTTTCATAACTGTTTCTTGTGGCATCAGAAACAAAGAAACCACCCTGATTCAGGTAATCAAGGTCAACAAAATAGCGGGCCTTATCGTTTCCTCCGGAGAAGTTCAGGTTATACCGTTGCTGGCTCGCCTTATTTTTGAGAATGCTATTGTACCAGTCTACATTAGGGTACAATACCGGATCAGAACCATCACGGTATTTTGCAATTGCTTCTGCCGTATATCTTGCTGGTTTTCCATCATTTGCCAATGCTTCATTAAAAAGTGAGGCATAATCCCCGGCATTCAGGAAGGAAGGAATATTCAGTTGTTTCTGAATGCCGCTTTGCGCGGTAAAAGAAATTTTTCTGGGTGCAATACCTCCTCTTTTCGTTTCAATCAGGATTACCCCATTGCTTCCCCTCATTCCATAAGTAGCCGTTGCCAGTGCATCTTTTAAAACGGAAACAGAAGCAATCTGTTCCGGGTTGATGCTGCTCATATTTCTTGGCACCCCATCAATGATGACCAATGGAGTCCTTCCCCTCAGGGAAATGGATGCCGCATCTTCTCCCGGTTTGGCCGATGACTGAACCATATAAAGACCAGCGAGTTTTCCATATAAAGTAGCTTCTATCTGTGCCACAGGAAAGCTCAGCAGTTCATTTCCACTGATGACCCCCTGGGATTGCAACAGTTGTTCTTTCCGCTGTGTACCAAAAAGTACCGGAATTTTGCTGGAAGGCAGTTGAAAGGAATAGGAACTCCTGACTACCTTTCTTGCAGAATCGTTCAGTGCTTTCTTATTGAAAGTACTATCCTGGGATTGGGCATATGCCGTCTGATGAGCTGCTGCCGTTAAACAGAGCATCCCCAGTCCCAAATTTCTAAATGAATAGCGTAGTTTTTCTATCATATATCTGGTTTTAAGTTTAGGTCATTTGATATTGCCGGAGGTTAAAGCAGCCCTTCGCTGTTGCGAACAGATTCACAGTCGAAGGGCATTGCAACCTAACCGTACTTTTGTAAATTATTTTTTAGCTATCCCGGACCAATAAATGGTATGAATGACGGGGCAACAGCTGCGCAGGTATTTCGATGCGTCAGTGTAAATGAAGAGAATAAATCAGTTTCATGTTTTCGGTGGTTTGGTTAGTTGGTTAATTGGTTAGTTGATTTTTCGATCTGATGACCGATACAAAATCTGAGTAGAACAGAGAGGACTATAATCCTCAGAACTTTGTCTTTTTGGTCGTACCAAAGCTGTAGGATTCTTTTTTTTAAAAGGATGAATATTCTAAAAGAAAGGGTAGAAAAATCAAAACAAACCGTCTTCCTGCAACAATTCAACAATATTTTCTAAATAATAAGGATGAATAATCCGATATTCATAGCTTAGCTAAACCAATATTAACAGCCCGTGGGGAGGGAACAAGTATGAGATCTATTAAAAGGAGCTTTGGTTTGCCATTGCTTTCCTTTCTTATTTTATGGCAGCTGAACAGTTATGCACAGAAAGACATTAGTTTCAGCAACCTGACGCTGGAAAACGGTCTTTCACAGAACTCTGTCATGGCCATTACCCAGGATCAGCAGCAGTTTATATGGTTTGGAACAAAGCACGGATTAAACCGGTACGACGGCTATCAGTTTAAGGTCTACAAAAACAACCCCAATGATCCCAGGAGTATCTCCAGTGATGACATCACCTCAGTTCTAACCGACAAAGAAGGTGTGCTTTGGGTAGGGACAGTCAGAGGATTAAACAGATACGACTCAAAAAATGACGACTTCAGGCGCATTACTGCAGATCCTAAACTTAAACATGGAATCAGCAGCAATTCAATAGAACATATTTATCAGGATTTAAAAGGTAACATATGGATCAGCACCCTGCGTGGAGTCAGCCTGCTCAGCGACCGCAAAAAGAATGAGTTCAGGACTTTCTTGTTTAAAGGCAGCTCCGCCAGTCAGGCGATAAACAGCATTTATGCGACATTAAGAGACCGTAATGACCATGTTTGGTTCGCTACCAGTGACGGATTGGTCTGTATGAACCTTAAAAATGAACAATACAAGGTATATCGGCATGACCAAACGAAGAAGGGAAGTCTGAGTTCCAATTACATTACCAGCCTGGCTTTTGATGCACAGCAGAACATCTGGATCGGAACGGACAATGGGCTAAACCTGTTCAATAAAACCGACTCTTCTTTTTCGGTTTACCGGCATAGCGACAACCTCAATTCACTGGTTCATAATGACATCCGTGAAATCATGCCGGACCGGAAAGGAATGCTCTGGATCGGAACACAGGAAGGGCTAAGCATTTTCGATCCGGAGCGTAAAAAATTCATCAATTACCAACATGATCCGGAATTAAAAGAAAGCCTGACACATAATTCGGTACATAGTATTTTTCAGGACCGAAACCACAGCATCTGGATAGGCACCTTTTATGGAGGGGTAAACATTGTTCACCCTTTCGCTACACAGTTCCATACTTACAAGAACAGCAAGCTGCGGCCAAGCATCAGCAGCAACATCGTAAGTTCCATCGTGGAAGACGACCAGCAGAACCTGTGGATAGGAACAGAAGGCGGTGGTTTAAACTATTATAACAGACGCAACAATACCTATACAAATTATAAAATCAGCCTGAACAATAAACACGGTCTGACCTCTAACCTGATCAAAACCATTTGTAAAGACAGAAATGGAAACTTATTAATAGGAACACATCATGGCGGACTGAACATCTTTAACCCCAGGGATAAAAGCTTCAGGTCTGTCGTTAATGTGAAGGATACCAACCGCACGGTCAGCACTGCCGAAATCATTGCCATTTGTGAAGACAGTAACCGGGATATCTGGATTGGCTCTTACTCCGGGCTCACTCTGCTAAAGATGAAAACCGGAGATCCCGCAGCTTATACGATAAAGAGTCCTCTGGAGAAACTGCTCCCGGACAAACACATACAGGTATTGTTTGAAGATCGGGATAAAAACCTCTGGATTGGCACCCAGAGAGGCTTAAATGTCTATAATTTAAACAGCAAACAGCTCCGTACTTTTTTAAAGGATAAGAATGACCGTAATCAACTTCAATCTGATTACATCAATTGTATCGTGCAAACGGCTACAGGGAAGCTTTGTATAGGAACTTATTTTGGAGGATTGAGCATTTATGATCCAGGCACAAAAAAGTTCAAAACCTATACAGAAAAAGAGGGGTTATCCAATAACAATGTGCTGGGTGTGATTGAGGATGAAGCCCGTAATTTATGGATCAGTACTGATAATGGTTTATCAAAACTGGATCCCGAAACAGGGAAATTTCAGACCTATACCAAAAGTGACGGTCTTGCCGGAAATGATTTCAATGTACGCTCTTATTTCAAAGACAGCAAAGGGGCTCTTTTTTTTGGTGGTTACAACGGGCTGACTTCCTTTTACGCCAGGCAGATTGAGATCAACCGGCAGCACAGTCCCATTGTGTTTACCGGCCTGAAATTATTTAACCTTCCTGTTGCGGTAAACGGTCCGGATCAACTTTTAAAGGAGGATCTGAGCAGCAGCAAAAGCATCACCTTTGCACATGACCAGAATCACTTTACCCTTGGTTTTGCCTTGTTAAACTATATCAAATCTGATAAAAACAGGTATGCTTATCTACTGAAAGATTACGATAAAGACTGGAACTATACGAGCGATCCCAGTGCCACTTACTCCAATCTTCCCTCCGGCGATTATACTTTCCTGGTTAAGGGAATCAATAACGACGGGATTTCCGGCACTCGTCCGGCAGTGATAGAGATCCGGATCAAACCTGCCTTATGGGCCAGCTGGTGGGCCTATTGCGGGTATATTTTAATCCTTGCAGTGATCCTCTTTCTTATCGTCCGTTATATTGTGATCCGGGCACTATTAAAAAGATCGGTAGACCTGCAGCAGATGAAGCTCAGTTTTTTTACCAATATCTCCCATGAGATCAGAACCCCACTGACACTTATTCTGGGCCCACTGGAGAACCTGCTGAGAAACACACAGGACAATATGGAGATCCACCGGCAGGTGATTCCCATAAAAAATAATGCAGACCGCTTAATGAGGCTGATTACTGAATTAATGGACTTCAGAAAGGCAGAAGCAGGGCATCTGAAATTGACAGTGAGCAGGGAGAACATCGTGAGCTTTACCAGGGAAATCTTCCTGGCCTTCCACCATATTGCCATTAACAGGAACATCGGATATACCTTTGAATGTACACAGGAATCTATTCTACTCTATTTTGATAAGGGGCAATTGGAGAAAGTACTTTTCAATTTACTCAGTAATGCTTTTAAATTTACGGATGACCAGGGACAGATCACGCTCTCTGTTCAGGAACGGGATAATGTGGTAGAGATCAAGGTAAGAGATAACGGGAAAGGAATCCCCTATGAAAGTCAGAATAAGCTGTTCAGCGACTTTTTTCAGGTGGACGAACAAGGTTCAAGTCATATTGGTTCGGGGATAGGCCTGGCACTTTCCAAAAGTATTGTGGTCTCACACCACGGAAAAATTGGGATAGAAAGTCATCCTGCAATCGGAGAAAAGGCTGGTGACACTTGCTTTACCGTTATGCTTCAAAAAGGAAAGACCCATTTTAAACCGGCAGAACTGATGGAAAACATTGGTTATGATCTGCATGTTTCTCCCCTATTGAACGAAAATCAGCCTTCAGTAAAAGAGATCAAACCTATAGCAGGTCATGAAACGATTTTAGTGGTAGAGGATAATCCGGAAATCAGACAACTCATTTCCGGGCTGCTCAACCAGAGCTATCAGGTGATCGAAAGTGAGGATGGATGGAAGGGCTGGGAAACCGCCATTGAGCTCCTGCCCGACCTGATCATCTGCGACATCATGATGCCCATAATGGACGGACTGGAGCTTTGCAGGAAGCTAAAAGAAGATGAACGGACCAGTCATATTCCAGTGGTCTTACTCACTGCAAGGTCTACACATATCCATCAGGTCACAGGACTGGAGACTGGTGCAGATGCTTATATCACCAAACCTTTCAGTACAGAATTGCTGGAACTCAACATCAGGAACCTGTTAAATTCCAGAGCCGCCATGCGACAAAAATATGGACAACAGGTGACCTTACAACCTCAGAATGTCATTATCGGATCAATGGACCAGGCCTTTATGAGTAAGGTATTAAAGTATATTGAAGACAACATGGCTGATCAAAGTTTTGCTGTTCCGGACCTGGCTACCGAAATTGGAATGAGTCAGCCCGTTTTATACAAGAAAATACGGGCGATTACAGACCTTTCTGTAAATGATTTCATCAAATCTATCCGCTTAAAAAAGGCCGCCCAGCTATTGGAGCAGCGGGTTTATACCATATCAGAGATTTCTTATCTGGTAGGATTTAATGATCCTAAATATTTCAGCAGGGAGTTCAGGAAGCAATACGGAGAAACACCAAGAGGATTTATCAATAAACTGGGAGAAAACAAGGCGTAAAAAAGGCTGAATGGAATTTTCCATTCAGCCTTCCGGATATTCCTAAAAGATGCTCAAATGTTAGTTTGCTTTAGCTGCTTCTTTTACGGTTTCCTTTGGAACCTCTTTTGACGATTCTTTTGACGGTTCTAATTTCATTTCGTAAACCTTAGGATCATATTTCATCATTGCTCCAGTAGCCGCATCAATACCCCAACCGATGATAAAAAGTAAATTTATAACAGATACGGCATTAAATGTTGTTGCTGGCTGGAATGTTTTTGTTTCAAAACCAGCTTTCTTTAAAGTAACCGTTTGCCCGGTAAAGCCCTTTTTAAGCCTCACAGGAGCTGGTGTTACGCCAGAACTTAATCCATCCACTTCTATATCAGCTCCCGGAGGAACCGAATTGATTTGAACAGTTTGTTTTGAACCGGTAAAGATGGTTGCACAGCCAGAAAAAAGTAAAGTAAGGGATAACGCAGAAACAGATAGAATTTTTTTCATCAATTGAGTTTAATAATCGTCCTACTCATATGGCTTTTCAGTAACGCCCCGTTTTTTATTCTGTTCGCTGGACTACAGATGATTTCATTAAAAGAATAGAAAAACATCAGCAATCTCAGCTGCCAGGATTGTCTTTTTACACAAAACAACAATAACAAACACAAAAAGCGCAATAAATTTAAATCAATTAATATAAATTCAAAAATAGAAACAATATGTCATCATAAAAAGGGAAATACAAATAAAATTAAGTAAAAAAAATAAACACAAATGTATATTATACACAACAATGAAACTCAAGACCTGTAAGAGTTCTATTCAGGAACTATGATAAGAGACTGCATGTGCCTCCCATGGTGCCGGGACCTCCAGCTTATGGATGAGCTTCTCCATAACCAGGTCTGGCACAATGGCTTCCCTCCCCTTATTTTGACGATGTAGCATTGCATAAGGACTTTCGATATACACGATGCGGACCTTTGCTTTATAAGTGCTGAAGAGATCGATCAGTTGCATCCTCATCTGGCTGGTGGTATTGGTCGCATTCCAGACAAAGCCTTGTTGTTTACGCAGCAAGACCCTTGCCCGCTCTTTGGCTTCCTGTATCACCCGGCCATTTCCAGCCTTGTCCGTAGGTTTAATTCCCCATTCCCGACGGATATCGTCCAAAGAGATCACTTCCATATCCGGAAAGTTCTTTTTAATAAACGTATCTTTCCCCGACCCCGGCAATCCGCTCATGAGTACCACTTCCATTAAAGGAACCTCAAAAGGGATATAATCCGGATAGGCATTTTCTCTTTGTAAATAATACATGCGGGCATCATCAGATACAAAGGGCCTAGCGATCCCCCAACATCCCTGCTCCCTGCAGAACTCTTCAAAGCAATCAATCCGGTACAGCATTGCCTCCTGGTCTTCACAGATACGCCCCAACATATCGGCTCTTGCCAGCAATGCCAGCCATTCGGTATTGACCTCCATACTGGCCATGATCAGTGCTTTCAGGGGATCCGGTTTTTCGAAAAGCCAGATCGGAAGCCCATGATACCTCACCAGTGCCACAATTTGTTCACGAATGTAAAAAGGGGCGGGTTGATCCTTGTACAGAACCTGCCTGGCTTTCATTGCTCCTTTCCGGGCATGCCCTTTTGAACTGATGCTGCCATCCTGTTCCAATACCGTAGTACTGTATTTCTCTACATCATGCAGCAATGCCGAGGCCCAAAGCATTTCTTTTTCCTGAGCAGCTAGCTGCTGAAAGCATTTGTCATTTTCCAAAGCAGCCAATACCATTTGCGTATGTACCGCCACATTGCCTTCGGCATGATAAATTTTATCCTGAGGAACTTCCTCCATACGTTTCACCCAGTCGAACTGTTTTTCCAGTTCTGGCCAGGATTTGTCTTTACTGATGGTCCACATAGGTACCTCCTTCATTATTCAGCGCGGCGCGTTTCCAGTTACGGGTCCAGTGCTGGTCCGTTTTTACGTGCCCCTTTCTTACATATTTAAACACATTATCCGCAAATCCGGCTACGGGATAGCTTTCCGAATTTCGGGTTACAATTCCTTCAATGGTAGCCAGATTGCCACTATAGGCATCATGCGGATCGAACAGACCTCTTCCTGCTGCCAGTTGCAGGACCTCTTTCTCAAAAGAAGGCCTGTCGCCCGCAGGCTTAAAACTCCCGATCACCGGTACAGTGGGCAAATCCAGCATGGCCGCGTAAAACCTGGTTTCCTCCCAGCTGAGCCATTGGTCCTGTTGCCTGATGCCAAAGACATAAAAATGATGCTCCAGCGAACGGTATTCGATAGAATGAACGGCATACAGGTTCTCCAGGAAAATCTCAAGCGTTCCAAGATCGTTCCTGATCAACTGCCAGAATCTCCTGAGACTTTCGGTCCATGGAGAAGTGGTAGGTGCAGCATGGGAACGGGCAAAGACACCATGTCTGGAAAGACAATTGTTTTCCCCATCCAGTTTCTCTGTATGGATCAGGGCAGGGATTTTTTCTAATTGCTCCCAATAGTGATGTTGTATTCTGTCGTCACTGGTAGTCCCCGGAGAAAAAGGGTAGTGATAGGTACGACCGTATTTTTGTGAAATACTCATGATATAAAATTAAAATAAAAGATAAGACAGACACCTCCACCCATGAAATGGGGGAAATGGATTTCTAATTTATTTTAATCGTATTACATGACATTGGTCTTTAAAGGGTTGTGGTTATTTTGACAAAAGTAATCAATTTTTCTCTTTGAAGAAATTTACATTTTATCCTTTTGCACCAGCATCATAAAACCAGGAGGCCCCGGCATTACGCCATTACCGGATTATCGACAATGGGCAATTTCGCAAAGCGGATCACCTCCACACTTGGGAAGCCGAAATCTGTTACTATTTTTCCCAGAATCAGGTAACAGCCAGTCCCCCTGAAAGGGTAAACCGGGGTAGAATCCGGGAAGTGTGTGGTATCAAAGAAGTTTCCTTCTGCGTCCAGAAAAGTACCGAACCACATCTTCTTATTGTTTTTGGTATGTACTGTTTTCTCACAAACGTAAAGCCCTACCATTTTTACTATTTTTCCTACATGGCTGATCAGTTCTGAGGTACAGAGATCGCCACGATAGCCTGTTTGCAACAGGTCAAACATAGAAAGGCTAAGCGGGAAGCCCAGCAATTCCAGTTCATGATAAGCATCTTCCAGTTTGGTATTGATGAGCGTTGGCAGTTCATAATGTTTTGCTTCGACCCGGAACAGCTCTGCATCGCTAAGGGGTTTATCCTTTTTACCTAAAAGCATGTGCACATCCCAAAGCAGCTCCTTTTTACTCCTTCCAGTAAAGCGCAATGCCCCTACCCGAATCAGAATAATCACCTGTTCCAATCCCATCCCGGTACGCCTGACCAGATCCTCCAGACCGGTATAATCGCCATGTAATCTCCGTTCTTCCGGCAGCAGTTCTATGAACTTATTCTCCAGCCCCTGTATACCGATCAGGCCCAGATAAGCTTCCATCCCCCGGATACAGACCACCTGCCTGCTGTGATTTACACAAGGTAAATGGACAACTGCCCCTGCTTTTTTCAATTCATGTACATACAACCACCTGGAATAAAAGCCTCCGTAATTATTGAGTACAGCGACCATAAACTCCCTGGGGAAATAAGTTTTCAGGTACAAACTCTGGTAACTCTCTACTGCAAAACTTGCCGAATGTGCCTTCGAAAAACTATATCCGGCAAAAGAAGATACTTGTCGCCAGACCTCCCTGGTGGTTTCTTCCGCTCTTCCCAACAACATTGATCCTTCGAAGAACTTTTCAACCAGTTTGTCGAACTCTGTTCTGGAACGGTATTTCCCACTCATGCCTCTTCTCAGAATATCCGCATCAGTACCATCCATACCGGCATAATGTATACAGACCTTGATCACATCCTCCTGATAAACCATTACCCCATAAGTATCGCCCAGTGTTTCCTTCATTACGGGATGCAGGTATTTTACATTTTTGGGATCATGAAAACTCTGGATATAGGTCTTCATCATTCCTGACTGGGCCACTCCCGGACGAATGATCGAGCTTGCTGCAACAAGAGTCAGGTAATTATCGCAGCCTAGTTTGATCAGCAATTGCCGCATTGCCGGAGACTCAATGTAAAAGCAGCCAATGGTATTGCCCGAATGCAGCCTGGTATTGAGATTCGGATCCTGCATGAATATCTTTACCTGATGGATATCTATTTTTTGCTGCAGGTTTTCTTCTACCAGACACACGGCTTCTTTAATATGACCAATTCCCCGCTGACTTAAAATATCATATTTATCATAACCGATTTTCTCTGCCTCATACATGTCCCATTGTACGGTAGGCATTCCCTTTGGGGGCAGGTCCAATGCGGTATAATAGGTAATCGGCTCCTCAGAGATCAGCACCCCTCCGGCATGAATGGAACGTTGGTTTGGCATATTTCCCATCAGTGCATAGGCCGCCATGATCTTCTTAAAAGTGGGGTTATTCTTATTTTCGGCTTCCTTTGTGCGATCCGTAAAACTATCTATTTCGGCTTTAGGCAAACCCATTACTTTTCCGATTTCCCGGATCACACTACGGTCTTTGAAAGTCGACATGGTCCCCAGTAAAGCAGTATGTGCTTTGCCATAGCGCTTAAAGATATAGTCCTGTACATCTTCCCTTTCGTCCCAGGAATAATCAATATCAAAATCCGGTGGAGAGGTCCGCTGTGCATTCAGGAAACGTTCAAAATACAGGTTCAGTTCAATAGGATCTACATCGGTAATCTGCAGACAATAGGCAACGGTGCTGTTGGCTCCGGAACCCCTGCCCACATGGTAATATCCTTTTGCCATCGAATAGCGGATAATGTCCCAGGTGATGAGGAAATAGGCACAAAAATCAAGTTCATCGATCACCTTAAGCTCTTCCTTTACTTTCTTTAAGGCGGCTTTATTATTTTTCCCATAGCGGCGTTCCAGCCCTTCTATTGCCAGCTTATACAGCAGGGCCTTATCATCTTCCTTTTTTCCGGTAAAGGTACGCCGGTTGAGGTGGACCTTCCCTTTCGGATAATCCATGACACAGGTGTTCATCAGGTTGCGGGTATTATCGAGGATGAAGGCATATTTATTAAAGCGGCTTTCCAGCTCTCCCGGAGGAAGAAACCGGTCTGTATCGGTACATTTATCGGCCGGGCCCACCATCGTGATCAGGGTATTCAGGTCTATTCCCCGGAGGTATTCGTGTAGCCGGTATCCTAGTTTATCCGCTACAAATACAGGTTGCAAAACCAACAGCTTATCTTTTATCGCCAACAGGTCCTGATGGTACAATTGAGAAAGCTCATCAAAGCGGATGCCCAGGTATTCGTTATTTCTTAAGGTTTCTGTATGCCCAAAAGGATAAACGATATAGGCATTATCCATCGCTTCTGCCAGATCGGGCAACTCTTTTTGCTCCAGGTTGTGCAGGGTAAGAAAATCGTTCAGCTCCTTCATCCCTTCCCTGTTTCTGGCAATGCCAATGTACAACAGCTTTTTATCCCTCCGGAATTCCATGCCTCCAATAGGTTTGATCCCTTTTTCTTCACAGGTCCGCATGAACTCCATCACCCCTGTAGAGTTATTGATGTCGGTGAGTACCATCTGGGTAATGCCAAGCGCCACTGCTTCGTCAATGAGCTGAGGCATAGACATCGTACCATAACGGAGGCTATAATGGGAATGGACATTCAGGTACATGAGCTACAGTTCTAAATTCATGGTTGAAGCCAGTTTAATCGCCTTATCCCCGAAGCGCTTTCTGATCTTATCCAGCGCCTGGTACAGGCTGTATTGTTCCTGGGATTCACTGTATAAATCGATCTGTTCATGACCGCTCACCAGGTTAGAAAAGCGTACACCCACCAGGCGCAACAACATCCGTTTCTGGTATACCTGACGAAACAATTCTTTTGTTTTAAGAATCAGAACACGGTCAAGGGAAGTATAGGTAATTGCGATTTGTTTGGTGACGTCTTCAAAATTAGAATATCGGATGGTGACCGTGATGCAGGCCGTAAGTTTCTTTTTCTGCCGGAGGTCAAAAGCCAGGTCCATCACCATAGAGGTCAGGAGGTTATTAATCGTATCCACATCAATGCTGTCTGCTTTGAAAGTACATTGGGTACTGATGCTTTTCTGTTCCTGGTAAGGAATAACCGGAGAATGATCTACACCTTTTGCCTTTTGCAACAGCGACAGCCCATTCTTACCGAGAATGCTATTCATCTGATCGGGATGGAGCTGTGCAAGGGTATAAATCTTTTTAATCCCCATATCACTGAGTTTAATAAAGGTTTTCTCCCCTAATCCGGGAATCTTCCGGATCGACAAAGGATTCATGAAGTTCTGAACCTCCTCTTGTTCTATATTGGCTTCTCCATTTGGCTTGAACTCATTCGTTGCCATTTTTGAAACGGTTTTATTGACTGATAAACCAAACGAAATGGGTAGTCCTGTTTCTCTGATGACGGTAGCTCTTAGTTCCTTTACATATTGAAGGGTATGGTGAAAACGGTCCATCCCCGTCATGTCGATATAGTGCTCGTCTATGCTTGCTTTTTCAATCAGGGGAACCCTGTCTCTTAAAATCTCGGTGATTTCCATGGAGGCTGCAGAATAAGCATCCATATTGCCCTTAATAAATACAGCATGCGGGCAAAGCATTTTTGCCATCCGGGAACTCATTGCCGAGTGTATCCCGAACTTTCTGGCTTCATAGCTGCAGGATGCCACTACGCCCCGATCAGAAGTTCCGCCAATGATGACCGGCTTTCCGACCAGACTGGAATCTTTCCGGACCTCTACAGATACGAAAAAAGCATCCTGGTCCATGTGAATGATGTGCTTATCTGAAGACATGAAAAAAATTTTAGATCACAGCAAAGTTATGCTAATATTTCCATCAAAATAACAAAAATACTAATTTTATTAGCATAGATAGATTGGAGATAAAATCCACTGTAAAAAATAATTTTCTTCCGGCCGTAGGGGTAAGGACAAATCTTGTTGTCTTAAAGGCAAAGACCAATATTCCCAGATCATGAAACATACATTTCTGCTAAATCCTGTCAAACATCCCGTTCGTGGACAGATTCCCGCTGCTCGTCAATTTCTTTTCTCTGAGCAGGCCCCTCAACCTAATTTCGCCTTCATTCCAATTCATTGAAGCCTGAAGCTTCTTAAACTATGATCCCAATGGTACGATTAAAAATTATGACTGCACTTACTTCTAATCCATATTTCTGGCTGGTCAGCTTTGTATTAATTGCGACGGTACTGTTCGTTGTTTTAATTGCTTATTTCCTGAAAATTATCCATGAACCCTGTGAAGAATAATCCGCTAAAAAAAGCCCTTTACTACTTATCATTTCTTTCCGTTTACCTTCCTGTTTACCTGCTGGGATTACTTCCTCTTTCCGTTTCTAAGGGAACTTTAGGAAAAATGCTGTACTTCCTGTCTTACCGGATTTTCAGGTACAGGTACAATGTGGTGCTGCAAAATCTTTCCCGGGCTTTACCTACTAAATCCTATGCGGAGATCCAGCAGATTTCCAAAGATTTTTACCGGCATTTATCCCTTATGATTCTGGAGACCACCCGGTTATTTTCGATCAGCAGCAGCTCACTTCTTAAAAAAGTAACCTTGTCTAACGTGGAAATGGTGATGGATTATTATGAGCAGAAAAGAAACATCATTGCTGTTTTAGGACATTATGGCAATTGGGAATACCTGAACATTCTACCTGCCTACCTTCCTTTTAATGTGAATGCCATTTATAAGCCGCTCAGCAACCCGGTAATGGGCAAACTGATTCATCACATCAGGGGGCGTTTTGGAATGCGTCTGATCCCCGCAAATCAGGCATTAAGGTATCTGCTGAAACAAAAAGACCAGCCACAAATGTCCCTTTTTATCGCAGATCAGTTTCCGGGCATAAATGAAGATACCAAGTTTGATTTCCTTCATCAGTCTACCAATATGTTCAATGGAGCTGAAAAGCTATCTATTGCCACCGATGCGGTTGTGGTTTATATAGACATCAAAAGAAAACCGGACAACTGCTGGGAAGTAGGTTTTTCGCTCATCACCGATGCCGCGAAACAAACTGAGGAGCAACAGATCACGAGGTGTTTTGCGGATAAGCTTCAGGAAACGATTAAAGCGCATCCGGCGTATTGGTTATGGTCGCATAAAAGGTGGAAGGTGGCCGTTTGACAAAAAAGGCTGCTTCATCCGGGATGAAGCAGCCTTTTCAGGTATAAATATTTTCAGAACTATGGATTCTGTCCACCAGGACCAATCGCCGGGTTGGCGTCAATCTCGGCCTGAGGAATAGACCATTGCCATTCCGGTCCACCTGCAGGAACAGACAATACGCCAGATAAGGCAAGTGTCGCATTTCCACCGGTTCTGTCGACTGGTAAATTCAAACGCTTCAGGTCAAAGAAACCAAAGCCTTCTCCCCAGAGTTCTGCTCTTCTTTGGATCAGGATCTCTTCCAGTAATGCAGCACCAACATTTGTTGATAAAACATAATTTGGATTACGGTTTTTTGCCAGTGTAAATAATGCATTCTGAGCATTTATATTTTCCGCAGCATTTCCTTCTACTGCCAGATGAGCTTTTGCTTCTGCTTCAATCAGGTACATTTCAGCCACCCTCATGTTCACAACATCTCCGATACTCGTTGTACCTGCATTTGTGAATTTGCGTTGCATAAAAGTTGACCTGACTCCACCAGTCGGCACAGGGAAGTCCTTATTGGCCCCCGTTGGATCCCAAAGCCCTCTACGAACATCTGTTGCCGCTATTTTATTATACAATACAGAATTGATCCGTTTTGGGTTCGTTCTGTTTGCACTGGAACCATAGGTTCCCATATAGGAAAAGAAAGAAAAGAAATAGGTCGTCTGATCTTCCACCTGTTTGCTGCCCCACATCCATTCTGTGTTCTCGATATTGTTAAAACCAGCCCTGTAATCGGCATTACTCATCAGATTCAGACCTGTTCTGGCTTCTGCAGCATTTTGCGCTGCCACGGCCCATAATCCCTGAGCTAACGCTACCCTGGCTTTAATTCCTTTGGCAACATTGAGGTTCAAATGTGATTTTGTAGGTCTGACACTTGCTCCGTTTAACTCTACAATCGCTGCATCGATATCTTTATTGATCTGCGCATAGACCTCTTCTACAGAAGCTCTTGGTTTTCCTCCATCAAGTACAGAATTGATCATCACCGGCACACCGGCCTGGGTATTGGAAGCCCCTTTATCGTACCGTTTTCCAAAAACCTGTACCAGCGCAAAATGTGCCCAGGCACGATAAGCCAGCGCCTCGCCTTTAATCAGTTTTTTATCTGCATCAGGTCCTGTCGCACCATCGATATTGTCAATAATCATATTGGCATTCTGAATGATCCTGTAATAGAAAGTATAGATAAACTCATTGTTCAGGGTATTTGCACTTCTATGGGTGATCCATTTATGAACACCGAAGGTGGTTGTACTTACCGTATTGATCAGGTCATTACCCATATAATCAATGTTCAGGTTGACAGAGCCTTGTCCGCCTTCTTCCTGTCTTGAGTACTGGATATACAGTGAACGGTGCATTCCGTTTAAAGCAGTCATCGCATTTATAGTGGTGGTAAAAACAGCACCGTTGTCTATCAGACTGGTAGGGTCAGTATTCAGATACTCCTTTTTACAAGCACTCATTGACAAAACGAGTACTACCAATGGCAAATATATTTTGTGTAGATTTTTCATAATTGTCTTCTTTTAAAATGTTGCATTTACACCTAAACTCAGCACTCTTGACGGAGTATAGACATTCGAATTCGTACCACTAAAGTTTTGTCTTGGATCAAATCCTTTACGTTTAGAGAGCAGGAACAGATTTTCGCCGGTAGCGAAGACATTGAGCTTGCTCAGTCCAATACTTTTGATCCATACCGGCGGTACCGCGTAAGACAGGTTAACAGAACGCAAATCAAGATAAGATGCATCAATAAGAAAACGGCTTGAAGTCACATTATTTACCGAAGATCTGCCAACATCAAGTCTCGGAATACCAGACGGATCCCCGATTTGTTGCCAGCTTTTTAGCGCATCCACGTGTAAAGATCCTCCATAAGAGCTATAGGCCATCAGGCTCTGATAATTGGAATCCATTGATTTTCCTCCAACACCATAATTCATCTGTACAGCAAGTGTCAGGTTCTTATACCTGAACGTATTGGTAATACTTCCATCAAATTTTGGTATTGAGGTTCCGGAATAAGCAAAAAGCGCATTATTAACGTTTGTAGTATATTCTTGTCCATTGACAGTTCTGATATCTGCAGGTACAAATGGCTTTAATGGATCGCGCAGAAATAAACCTGCACCATCACTAGGATCTACTCCTGCCCATTGACGCAACCAGAATTCATAGCGGGAATATCCCTCAGACAATTGTTTTGTGCCATCGATAAATTTTGGCGTTTCAGTTGGCATCTTGGTGATTTTATTTCGGATCATTGTCCAGTTTACATTGATATCCCAATTAAAACCAGTGCCTTTTATAATATCTCCACCAAGCTGGATCTCTATCCCCTTATTGCTCATCTTTCCGATATTCCTGTTAATACGACTTCCATAGGTATTTCCGTTTCCAATACCGATACCATTAGACAGTGGCAAAGGAACACCAAACAACAAATCTGTAGAACGTCTGTTGAACAGCTCGAATGAACCTCTTAATCTATTTCCGAACAATCCAAACTCTACAGCCACATCCACCTGGGTATTGGTTTCCCAGCTCAGTTTCGCATCTGCTACGTTGGCTAACAAGGCACCCGGTTCTCCAGCATTATTATACCCTAAACTGTAAAACGGACGATACGGATAATAGTTTTGTGCACCAGTTTCAGTAGTTGCAAAGTCATTTCCCAATGAACCGTAAGAAGACCTTACTTTCAGATAATTTACCCATTTGATGTCTTTCATGAATTCTTCCTGACTGGCAATCCAGGCACCACCTAATGCGTAGAAACTACCCCATTTATGGCCTGGTCCCCATCTTGAAGAACCATCTCGTCTATAGGATCCGGATAAAAAGTATTTTGAATCGAAATCATAATTCAACCTTATAAATGCAGCCTCCTTTTTGTATTCATCAACGTAAGAAGAAAGATTCGTGGTTGTAGCAAAATTGACCAGTTCCTCATTACCATCCAGAATTTGTGTATTTCTGGCTCCGCTGAGGTATTTATATCCGTAACTATAATTGTTATGACCTAATAAAACACCAATATTATGTTTATCGAATTTTTTCGAATAATTTAACAACTGCTCAATTGTATACGCTGTTGTGGTGGTGGAAGTATTTCTGGCTCTTCCGTTTGGAGCCCCATCTCCCACAATTTTATTCTGATAGTCGGAGAAAAAATAATTAGTTACATCAACGCCCAGATTGGTGGTGAATTTGAAATCTTTCAGAAAAGTAATTTCCCCGTAAGTTCTGGCTCCCAGTACATTTCTTTTAGTCTGAGTTTTATTCAACAAAGTTTCCTGAAGGATGTGACGTCCAACACTGGCTCCTGAAGGTCGGTTAGGAATCCCCAGGGAAGAAAACAGGTTTCCGGTATCATAGATTTTTGCACCTTTTTCATCATAAAGAAGCTCTCCTGTTGAAGGATTATGAGCATACACCGGGTAGATTGGCCCCATGCCTCTGGAAAAATTAAAAGGGTTTACAAAACTGTTACTGTCATCTGCATCAGCCTGATTGGCTCTGGTCAGATTCCCTGTAATGTTCAGTCCGGTTTTAAACCAGCTCAATGGTTTGGAATTTACGTTGATCCTACCATTAATTCTGTTAAAATCCGAGCGGATGATGTATCCTTTTTCATCCAGGTAACCAAGAGAAACATAATAATCAGATTTATCGGAACCTCCGCTAACTGCCATTGTATAGTCCCCTCTTGAGCCTACTCTTTTTACCTCATCCAACCAATTCAGGTCATCAGCGTATTTCAGTTGTGCATTGGGATTTAGCAACCCATCCGTACCTACAATCGACTTGTCGTCTACATTGAAGGGATTATTCCCTAATAAGGTTTTAATTTCGTTGCTTGCCATGGTATTCGCCGCATCTAAAGAAAGTCCCGGGGCAGTCCCGGTAGGATATACCAGACTATTTCTGAAGGCCTGCCAGGCTAAAGGATAATATTGAGCAGCATTTACAGTTTCGTATTCCCGTACACCTCTGGAAGTTACCCCCTGCATTGCTCTTATGCTCAGTTGTTCTTTATTTGCCCGACCTTTTTTAGTGGTGATCAAAATCACCCCATTTGCAGCACTGGAACCATATAAGGCAGAAGAAGCCGCATCTTTCAATACACTGATACTTTCAATATCCTCTGTATTCAGGTTTCCGATATTTCCATCGTACTGAATACCGTCAACGACATACAAAGGATCATTGGAAGCATTGATGGAACCAGTCCCGCGTAATCTGATCGTAGGACCCGCTCCTGGTTGTCCGCTTCCTGCACTTACCTGTATCCCGGGAGCCGCACCAGCAAGGGCACTAAGCAAATTTGTAACCGGTCTTTTTGCTAAATCATCCTTCCCCACACTGGCGATTGCCCCTGTATAAGCCGCTTTCGTAGAAGTTCCATAAGCAACAGTTATCAGTACATCACCAAGGACTTTCGCATCCTGTTCCAGCTGAATATCACCCAGATTTTCGGCTGCTTTTACTTCTTTTGGAAGGTAACCAATATATGAGATGACCAGAACAGCACCTTTTTCTACATCTTTAAGCAGAAAATTTCCTGCCGCATCTGTACCTACTCCTTTGCTCCCTGATTTTAGTTTGACAGAAGCACCGCCAAGAGGGTAGCCCGCCTCATCGAGTATACGGCCACGCACATCAATTGCAGCAAATACAGCTGCAGCAGACCTCAATAACTCCGCTTCTGTTTTTTTTCTGATGACCACAATATTGTTATTTACAGAATAGGTCAGGTCCTGATTGGCAAAACAAATTTGCAACACTTGTTCAATAGTAGACCCCTGAACATTGATATCAATGGGTTTAGCATTACGGATTAACCTGGTATTACCCAGAAAATCATAACCACTTTGTGTTCTTATTTTATTGATGATTTTTTCAAGTGAGGCATTCGTCTCCGTCAGCGTAATGCGCTGAGCATATCCATTAGCACTTACATGTAGCATTCCTATGGACATTAAAATTAGAATCAGCTTCATAATCCTTAAGAATTGAATAGGTATCCACGCCAAAGGCCTGCACCTAAAAAGATGGTAAATAATCATATATTTGATTGTTTGGGTTAAATTGATTGAGTTGTTTAGTCGCAATAAGAATGGGTTTTCCCGAACAAGAGATATTTAAATATCAGAGCCGTTCGTGTTGGTAGCACAGCGGCTCTTTTTTTCAGGGCACCCTACATGATATGTAGAATTATTTCATCACAATGATCCTCCTTCCTTCGATCTTGAAATGCGCCTGTTCTGTTTGTTCAATGGCATTGAGTATAGCAGATATATTTTTTGAACGGGATACTTTACCGAGCAGGGAAATTTCTGATGGTTCCATTTCATAAACGATTTCCACATCATACCATCTGGCCACTTTTCGTAAAATGCTCTCCAGGTTTTCATCGTTAAAGACAAAGTTTCCATATCTCCAATCCAGGACATCTTCCGTATTCACCCTGGTCACTTTAATATTTTTTCCACTCGCCGCACTCTGTTCTCCCGGCTTAAGTATAATTTCAGGTCCCGATCCGGAGGAGACACGTACAGATCCTTCCATTAAGGTTGTTTTTACACTGGTTTCATCTTTATACGAATTAACGTTAAAATGAGTCCCCAGGACCTCTATTTCCTGACCCGAACTCTTTACGCGAAAAGGACGGGATGCATCTCTGGCCACTTCGAAATAGGCTTCGCCAATCAATGCTACCGTCCGGTCTTTATGCACAAAAGAAACCGGATAGGTTAGTTTCGATGCTGCGTTCAGCCAAACCTTTGTACCATCAGGTAGCAAAACCTGATATTGCCCTCCCCTTGGTGTTTCAATGGTATTTACCGCGCCGGCGCTTGCCGCTGCGTCACTTTTAGTGCTTTCTATCGTATAGACAATCTGTCCCTCTGCATTTTTACTGATCTTCATTCCGGACTCCTCTGCCAACTGACCGGTAGCGACATCAGTTAAGACAATCTTTTTCCCATTGGCCAATGTTAGATAAGCTTTATTGTATCCCGGGCTGATGTCATTCTTCACAAATTTATCCTGACCATTCTCTGAGCCGGCTTTTGTGTTCCCCTTAAAATAAAACAGAATGCCGACGGATAAGCTGATCAGTACGATAGCTGCTGCAGAAATTCTGGTCCATAAACGGCGTTGGTTGAAAACAGCATCAGGCTTCAGGTTCGTCCATACTTCATCCTTTATGTTCAGAAGCCGCTGTTCAGCAATGTCACAGTCCGGATGAGTATTTTGGGCATACCAGGTTTCCAGCAACGCAAGCTCTTCAGGACTGCAATTGTCATGATGATATTTATTCAGTAAATCATCTAAATCAATTTTTCGCATGGGATTTAAAAGGCCTTTAATGGCATGATAAAAGATAGACCTTTAAGTCCCATACCATGGGGGTAAAATATTTTCAACTTTTTTTAAAAAGCTAAACTCACCAAAAGATCATCAGCATATAATAGACCAGCCGAAATTTAATTTTCAGGATTTTAAGGGCATTTTTGATATGACTACGCACAGATTGTTCCGTAATATCCATCTGTTCCGCGATCTCTTTATGCGTATAGTTGTGCTTTCTGCTCAACTCAAATACAGCTTTCATCTTTGGTGGCAGGGATTGGACTTCTTTTTCAATAATAGCAGCCAGTTGGCGCTCCCTTACCCTGTGATCTGTAAGTCCCTCATCAGGTTTAAGAAAAGCAACTTGTTTTGCTGCATAGGCGGAGACCACATTTTGATGAGCAATCACTTTTAAAACTTTATTCCGGATTGCGGTATAAAGATAATTCGACAAGTTACTTTGAATAAAGAGGCTTGCTTTCTTACTCCATAAATCTTCAAACAATTCCTGAACAATATCTTTAGCCTGTTCTTCATCACGAAGACGGTTTAATGCATGTTTGTACAACACGACAAAAAAACGTTCATACACCTCTGCAAATGCAGCGCTGTCTCCTAAACGGAGTCGCTCCGTCAGATCGCTGTCGGGAAGATCATCGTAAGAGGTCATTAATTGATTAATAAATAAGGCTAGGAAAAGTTGTTCCCAATATTAATTATTTATAATCTAATTGTATTGTTTTATTTACAAATAATGCGATAAAAACCGATCATCAAACAACAAAACAGACGTTTTTCAATGATCATCGTTTACTTCCAACCAATGTCCGTCGGGATCCTGGAAATAAATCTGTTTGATTCCATCCACCCTCAATGTGACGGTTTGAGCGGCTCCGGCCCAATTTTCATAAGGAATATCTTCAGCTTTAATCTTTTCAATAAAGGTTTCGATTGAACCTACACTGAAACACAAGTGCTCATTTTTATCGAAGCTTCCCTTACCTTTCGCTCCCTGAATCAAATGCAGCTGTCCGGCAGGACCTAAGCTAAACCAGGTATGCCGGCCATCGTGAAAAGGTTCCGGAATCTGGGTAAATTCGAAAACGTTCTTATAAAACGCTGTGGATTTCTCCAGATCAGTTACGTATACCGCAATATGATTTAACATTGCAGCTCCTTGTTTTTTCTCTGTTTGTGCCATTGTTTTATGAAAGGAGCCGAGGCTAAGCGCGGCCGTAATGAGCAGGACTATTATTTTCATGATATTTTTTAAATTAAATTGACATCACGGTCTAAACGATATAGATCAAAACCCTTATCCCAGTAATCTTTTACGACTTCTCTAAGCTCAAGACCAAATTTTGCGTAGAACTGATGGGCAAGCTGCGAGGTTCGGACCGAAACTGTCTTTATTCCTTCTATTTCTTTAATTTTTTGAATCCTGAACTTCGTCAATGCAGATCCGAGGCCTTTACCCTGGCTTTCAGGATGAAAGAAATCCCAGGATAACTTTCCGGTTTCCCCGTCTTCTGATAAGTTAAAACCGCCACAGCCAAAAATAACGCCGTCCAGTTCAACTACATAATAATTGTCGGCATGGTGATCCAGGTAATCGATCAGGTCAGCTTCTTCATTAGGAGAAAAATAATCGGGTATGTTCAGTTTCAACAATTCCACGATTCTGCTGCGATCCGCAGCTTCGTGTTTTCTTATGATCATGTCATTCATTTTAAATATGCGCTATTTATCATTACCAAGGGGCATCTTCATCAACAAAGTTCTTTTATTTATTAATAATTGTGCGCCAATTTTTTTCTTATATAATACCGTGAGCATTATAGATAATGCGATGGTCAATATCCTAAATAAATTTGAATTAACAGTTCCCAAAGCATTATCGCTTACCGTAAAAATGTACCAGGATAAATTCATCAAAGTATGTAAAAAGATAGGGACCCACAGGTTATAATTCCATTCGACATACAGCCAGGCAAAGAATACAGACCCCATAAAAGTTGTGATAAATATACCAAACAAAACACCGGCGTCCTGGCTTTGGTATAAATGACCAGATGCAAAAATTATGGAACAGAAAAATATCGCAGGCAGAAAGCCGAGTTTAGTTTTCCGGAACAGTTGTCCGAAGAAAAATCCACGGAAATAGATTTCTTCAAACAATCCTGCAAACATGGTCCTGGCAATCAGATCAGGCACACTCATATTCTTCGCTATATTGGATTGAATCGCACTTCCAATAAACATTGGCAATGAAAAAATCAGTCCAACCAAGAGTCCTTTAAGGATATTCGATTGTAATCCAAGGATGCGAAAAAAATTGAGTTCTTTGTTTACGATGCAAATTGCAATAAAAACAGGTATCCCGATAAGTATATAAGTAAGAAAATAGCTTAGCAGCTTGTAATGTATGAACTTGTTCAGGTATAACATGATAGGTTCAAAATACTCAGATCCTATATGGTAGAGCATAAATCCCGCTAAAATCAGTAATGCATTTTTCATTCAGGTTGGTTCATTAATCACCTCTAATAAAGGTAAAATTTCATCAAAATTCAAAAGAACAAATTGATTCTTTACCCTGCGAACGGTTCAGGGTTTTCATATTGATGTCTCGTATCTGGTATCCTTCCGGAAGTCAACTCTGATACATCCTTTATACAAGCCTGATTTTTGCATGAAGTATACCGGGATCAAAAACAGGGTTGAAAAGGTTATAAGCCGAAGCAGGCCCTTTCAACCCCTATCGTTAGCCTGCTCTGGTCCATGGCAATCTAAGGCTTCCGCCAGCGATGTTACCTGATCAAATAGAAAGAGATAGCAGGAAAATCTAGTGCAAATTATCAATGACTTTCTTTCTGTGTAATCCACCCCAATGGATGAGTTCCATTACCAATGGCTTAAGTGATTTTCCATGATCACTGAGCTCATATTCGGCCTGATCCGTATACCCTACCGATTTCTTTTCTACCAAAAGATTACTTTCAAGTTTTTTAAGCTCAATGGATAACATTCTGTCTGTAATATTACCCACCTGCAAAGAGATATCTTTGAATCTTTTAGGTCCATCTAACAAAACAGCGATGATCTTAATTCTCCATTTCCCATTAATGGCATCCAGCGCGTCAGCAATAGACAACAATACTTTTGAAGATTGCAAAGGGCATTCTAAGTTCTCAATTGCTTTTTGTTTCATGGGTAGTGGTATTAAAATTCATTCAACCTGTTGCTATTAACAACAATTAACAATTATTGTTGGGCTACGGTTCCTACAAGATGCAAGCCATAACTAAGATTGATCTTGTACATACGTGATCAATTATCACATTGACCAGCATTAATTTTTTCAAGTTTCACTACCGAGGCAAAACGATTCAAAATATTAAATTGACTTCCGCGCTTCGCAATTTCAACCAATGTAATTTTGTAGGTATCTTCTCCAAATGAAAAACATCGGCTTCCTCCTCCGGCATTTAAATATATATCATCTTTTATTAGCTCGCCGGTTCCAAAATCACTTACCTTAAAAACAGCTTTTTTAGTCTCCTTATTTACATACCTGCAGGAAATGATTAACTTATCTTTAACAGTCTGATATCCTGATTTGATCCAAAAAGAAAAATCGCCTTTTCTATCAATGTCGGGAGCCCCCGTTCTGGCACCTGTCCTGGGATCAAGATATTCAGTACTATGTGACACAATATATGCATCAAAAACAACGGTTGGGTTTTCAATCAAACTATAATCCATCCAGATTACGCCTTGATCGCCAGAATTTTTGCCTTGCCAATCCAGTACCTTAAATGCATTCTTTACATTATCAAATCCAACAATGAGCATAGCATGAGCAGTCTTCCCATCACCTACTCCAGGTTTCACCCATTTCCCGGCCTTATCACTGGTTGCATCTTCATAAGCAGAAGTAAGATAAACCCCTACACAAATCGCATTAAAAGGTGTGTCTACCAAAAGGGTTTTAAAGACATCGATTTTACGAAATGGTCGCTGAAAATTCCCAATCTTCATATTGAGTGCTTCCTTATAGGCGCTCAATTTAGGGTAATAAGCAACATGACAGCCAATACCAGAAGGCTCGTAAGGACAGCTGGATAAAGAAGGAATACCTAAATCTCTGACGACCAGATAGGCGTCTATATAACTAATTCCTTCTTCACAAGCACTTTTAAATGGGTCTCTGTATTTACTTTTAGCTACATTAAAAATAAACGAAGGGCTATACTGAACAAGATTTCTATCTTTCTTTAGCAACCAATTATCAATATTTCTTTGAATAGAAATGCAGTTAGCAACCGCAAAAGATGTACAAGAACCCTGAAACCCCTGAACTTTGGTATTCCAGTCTTTTGTTAGAAACTGTTCGGACAAATCCCACCTGGAATATTTAGTCAGATCAATTTTCCTGCTCTTAGTCGATCCGGTAAGCGCCAAATACATATTTATCTTATCATCGCAATCCAGCACTAAACCTCCCACACTTCCAAACTTACCTTTTGTATTACTTTTCACCGGTGTTTGAGCAAATAAATGTATACTGGTTATCACCAGTATCAGCATTAATCTTAAGACTTTCATATTAATATACTGGAATTTTATTAACGGCCTGAAGCATTCCAATTACGTAACTTTCACCTGATGACTTCATATTCAGCTTTCCATTACTTCCCAACGAAAGCTGAACCTTAGCCTGATTTTTTGTTGAATCCGTTGAGTTACCACCACCATCAAGGGTAACTCCGTTTTTTAACTTCGCCGCCAACCCAACTTCTAATTTCTTCTCGGTCTCAACCTCCAAAGAAAAATTACCAATAACCAGGATCTTTGTAATGATATAGTTTTTAGGCAGATATTTTTTATAATCCTTAATTCCAGCAAAGGTTGAAGTATCCAAAAAAGTCTGAAAATCACCCAGCAAAAGCTCGTCTACCCGCCACTTCCCACTAATCATTTTAATACTTCTTCTGTTCTGAATAGCCGCCTTCAGATCACCTTCAACATTTTTAACCGCACCATCTAAAAGTACATTTAGATATCCGTTGAGTAGCAAATCATTGTCACAATTATCTGCAGGTTTATCACTTTTTTCAATGATTTTATCAAAATCGCCTTTTCGACCTTCCAACACCCGTTGCAGGCTTTTCCAGGTTATTTGCTCATTTTTGGATAATATTGCACCCAGATATTTCACATTAGTTGGTCCAAGATAAATTATATTCCGCTTAAAAGTCTCATCCTGATAGCAGTTTTTAAAGACTTTCATAAACGCATTCCAGGTTGTACCGGCAGCAGTTGTAGTAATACCATTCTGATCTTTTGTAGTTCTTAAAAGCATATTTACAGAATCCAGCGTTTCTGGAGGTGTACTCACAAATTCGTATTTTATGGAATCTTTTATCACTGTAGATTGGTGATCAGATTTTCTTTCTGAATTACATGCGGAAATCGCAAAACAAAAAATACAGGCGAGCAGAATTAATTTAGAGTTTTTCATAATTATTTTAGATTTTAATTGCCTATTTTAAAAAGATATAAAAGTAAAACTTCATTAAATCTAGCTCAGTTCTAATTGGCAACCAATACCTAAAAGTTTGTATTTTAAGACGTTTCATCAAACCCAGAAAAACAAAAACTGCCTTCCTGCCACAAAAAAATCGTCTAAAGCGTAGCTTTACCCACTCAAGTGATCCTGACGAGAATCGAACTCATATATAAAGTTTGGTAAACAACTTGTCCATAAAGTACGTTGCTTAATGGCTTTTAATAAAGTGGGTGTACTTTAAAATTGATTTGACCTGACAAAATCAATAAATTTCTTTGGGTTTCTTCCCAAAACCTGCTGAATGCCATCCCCGATATTCGCATTTCTACCATCCAGAATCTCGGCAAATGCATGAACCATATGATCAGCTACAGCTGCAGGAAGACCAGCATTCAGGAGTAAATATTTGTATTCATCTTTGGGATAGAATTTATACTTTATGTCGCAATCAAGATGTGAACCGATCATTATAACTGCCTCCTCAAAACTGAATAACTCAGGTCCGGTTACTTCATATATCTTCCCGTTATGTTTTTCATGAATTAAAGCTTCTACAACCACATCCGTCAGGTCATCCAGATCCACGAAAGGCTCTTTTACCGGACCGGCCATAAAAGCAAGTTCTCCGGACTTTATTCCATACCCGAAATGTCCTTCACTAAAGTTCTGGTTAAACCAGGCAGACCGAACGATTGTCCATTCCTGTGGAGAATTCATTAGCATTTCCTCACACTTCTCTACAGACTCCTGCCCTCTTCCTGAAAGCAATACGACCTTTGAGATGGGTTGTTGTACCAACTGGGCTACCAGTTCTTTAAGTTGCCCCTGTGCTTCGGGCATTGAAGTATCCGGGTGGACGATATACACTTTATTGATATTCTTTAACGCCGGAGCATAAGTACTGCTGTCATTCCAGTCAAAGTAACTCTCGTTTTCTTCAAGCCTTTCTTTCGAACGGGTGGTTGAGAACACATTATACAATTTAGCTCTTAACTTAGCTACAACCCTTCGTCCATTTTTCCCTTTCCCACCAATTACCAGTATATTCTTTTCTTCCATTTTATTAATTTCTTATGTTATGAAGCTCAAATTTACCAGCCTCATTGCACATTTCGAAGGTTACTATCATCAGGTATAGCAGCATATGCCATAAAAAAAGGGGTTGCAAAGCTCAACGCCTGCAACCCCTTTTAAGGAGATTTAAATATATAATGTCGCTAAAAACTGCGCTTATGCAGTTTGTAACTTAGCTATATTTCTGTATGGGAATGAAGTAAAGATGTGACGACGTGCAAACCTGCCCGGAGAATCTGCATTTACCAGTTTCACATAGATGGCTTTAGGAACACCGAAGTATTCATAAGCACTTCCATCAAGGAAATGAACGGTCAGAACTAATCCAGCCCAGGAATAATCAGCAATTCCGCAAGTAGCAGTAGTTTGAGTATATTCCTCAATAGAAAGCTCTAAAGTTTCAGGAGCGATACTTACCAAAAAATGATAAGCTTCGATGATTTCCTTACTTTTTACTTCCGCTTCTACTTTGGCCTCTTCACTATCCTGGAATTTATCCGGATGCCAATCTTTCATCAAATTCCTGTAAATGGTCTTCAATTCTTTTAATTCGGTATCCTTTTGTACACCCAATAGCTTTCTGTAGTCAACAATCTTCTTCATAAATGTGTTTAATGGCAATTATTGTCTTTGAAAAGCAGCATAATTTTTTGCGCTACGAGTGCTCCAGGGAAACAATTTTTGCAAAGGTACACTTTTTTAAACGAAAGAAAGATTAAGATTATATTAACAAAGTAATTGATACCCTGAGAGATAAGAACAACAACTTTTAAATTACCTTTGCAGCCTCAACAATAACCATTACCAGGTATGTTTAAAATTGGATTAGCAGAAGACGACCTTAAAATTGCCGGATTGATTAAAACCGGATTGGAAGAACAGGGATACCTGGTCAGCATTGTATCAAATGGGGAACAAGCCCTTCAAACCTTTAAAGAAGAAGATTTTCATTTGGTGATCCTCGACATCATGATGCCCGGACTCAATGGAATTGAAGTCTGTAAATCCCTTCGCGCTGAAAACAAAGCGTTGCCAATTCTGATGCTCACCGCACTCGGTTCTATAGACGATAAAGTAAGTGGCCTGAACTCCGGTGCTGACGATTACCTGGTAAAACCTTTCCATTTTAAAGAATTACTGGCCAGGATTGAAGCCTTATTAAGAAGACAACATGCTGCCATAGGAACCCCAAAGACAGATCATCTGCTGAGTTTTGACGACATCAGCCTGAACACCTATAGCAAAGAAGTAAAAAGGGCGGGAACCCTTATTGAACTCACCGCTAAAGAACATACCCTGCTGGAATTGTTTCTGCGCAATCCAAACCGCCTCCTCTCCCGTCAGTATATTGCTGAAAATGCCTGGGACATCAGCTTTGATACCGGCACCAATGTGATCGATGTATATGTCAACTTCCTGAGAAATAAAATCGAAAAGGGATTTGCAAGAAAACTGATCCATACTAAAATCGGTATGGGTTATATTTTGAAATAGCCATATCCGGAGATCAGTAGCCCTATCCAGAGATGAAACTTAAAGACCGCCTTTCCTTATACTTTACGCTAATCAGTACCTTAACCCTGCTTGGGGTATTGTGTGCCGTATACTTTACCTTTATCAAGTTTCTGGAAGCAGACTTTTTTGACCGCCTCACCGACCGGACAATGGTAACGGCCAAACTTTATCTGGAAGCAGATGAGATCTCGGCAGACTCCCTCAATACGGTGAGGGATCAATACCTGGAAACGCTAAACGGCGAAGTGATCAGGATTTACAACGCAAAGAACAGCGCCACCTTTATTGGTGATGATCAGCAATACTGGAGCAGTGAAACCATCAATAAAGTAAGAAAGCAGAAAAAAATCCAGTTTATTGATGGCGAGCGGCAAGTAGTCGGTATCTTCTATAAAGACAATCAGGGGGATTTCGTGATCCTGGCCTCAGCCATAGACCAGAGTACCTATTCCAGAATAGACAAATTAAGGAAAGTGATGGTGATGATTTTCGTTGTCATCTTTATCGGGCTGTTGCTTTCCGGCAGATGGATTGCTAAAAGAATTTTAAAACCCCTGGACCTTTTCATTGAAGAAGTAAAACAGATCAAATCCAACAACCTTCATTTCAGGGTTCAGGAGGGAAAAAACAAAGATGAAATCAATTTGCTTGCCCAGAACTTCAATAACCTGATGGAGCATCTTGAACAGGCTTTTGTATTGCAAAAAACATTTATTGCCAATGCCTCTCATGAGCTGAGAACGCCGATCACCAGAATGATGATTGGGGCAGAAATCGCTTTATCTCAGGAAAGGCAGGTCTCAGATTATCAGAAAGCCCTGACTTCAGTAATGGAAGATTCGGAAAAGATGGACAAGATCATCACCGGATTACTGAACCTTGCCCAGGCAGACCTTGAATTCGGTGCACCACAGTTACAGGACATCAGGATAGATGAAAGCCTTTGGCTCCTGTCTGAGGAATGGAACCTGAAACCTGCAGGTAAACTCATTGTAGACATCCGTAACATGCCTGAAGATCCTGCTCAACTGACCATACAGGCCAACCCTACCCTACTCAGCATCGCGCTGAACAATATCATTTCCAATGCCTTTAAGTTTTCGGATGATCAGGATGTACATTGTTTACTGGACATTCAGACACAAGCGATCGAAATCACCATTACGGATAAAGGCCCGGGCATCCCGAAAGCAGAACAGGAGCACATCTTCAAACCCTTTTACAGCTCGGCCATCGAAAGCAGACATCAGGGCAATGGAATGGGCCTGTATATGGCCAATAAAATCATCGCTCTTTTTAAGGGAACGCTCAGCGTAACGTCGAAAAAAGGAGAAGGAAGTATCTTCAAAATCAGCTTTCCTAAATTTTAATCCCATTTTAATTCCCCTTTAATTTGGGTTTAATTCCCTCCGGATAGCTTTGCCGGGGATGAAAAGACAATTAATTCTGACCAGCTTTCTTTTACTTTGCTTTATCTTAAAGGGTAAAGCTCAGGACAGCCTCAAACTCAGTCTCCCGGAAGCAGAGAAAATGTTTATAGCCGGGAACTATGAGCTGATCGCTCAGCAATACCAAACGGAACAAGCAAAAGCAGACATCATTACCGCAAAACTTTTCGACAATCCGGAGATCAGTTATGAAAATCAGCTTTACAACCGGGAAACTAAAAAATTCTTTCAGCGGTCATTGCCTTCAGGACAATACAACGTACAGATTTCCCAACTGATCAAATTAGCGGGCAAGAGAAACAAGAACATAAAACTAGCCACTACAGGCGTGAAACTTGCGGAATATGCCTATTTCGACCTCATGAGAACCTTGCGCTATAACCTGAGGAGCAATTTTTATAAAGCTTATTATTCACAGCAATCTGCCATTGTTTATCAGCAACAGATCAAATCTCTGGAGCAACTGCTGGCGGCCTCAGAACAACAACTCAAAATGGGCAATGTTGCGCTAAAAGACATCATCAGAATTAAATCACTGGTCTACAATCTAAAAGGAGAATACACCACGCTGCTCAATGAAATTGAGGATGTGCAAACAACCCTGAAGATGATGACCAATATAAAAGCAAACACGCCCTTGTCTTTAGTTGCCCCTACTGAAGAGGAACAGGATTATTCCCTGCAAAAACAGCCTTTGATCCAGTTACTGGAAAGTGCAAGGGCCAACCGCGCGGATCTTCAACTCGCACAGACCGGCATTACTCAAGCCGAAAACAACCTTAGCCTGCAAAAAGCAATGGCCATTCCAGACGTGGAGCTTTCCCTCGTGTATGACCTTCAGGGTAGTGCCCCAAATCATTATACCGGCTTAGGCATCAAAGTCCCTCTTCCCCTTTTTAACAGAAACCAGGGAGAGATCAAAAAAGCAAAAATTGCGATAACTGCAGGAAACATGAACCTTAAACAACAGGAAGCCACACTGGAAAATGAAGTCTATAACAGTTATAAGTCAGCCTTGAGAACCGAAACCCTTTACCAGGGCATGGACCGGAATTTTGGTTCAGATTTCAGCAAGCTCATTGGCGAGGTGACCAAAAATTTCCGCAGCAGGAACATCAGTCTCGTTGAGTTTATTGATTTCTACGATTCCTATAAGGAAAGTACCCTGCAACTCAATCAGCTGAAATATGAGCGGATGAATGCCAAAGAAGAAATCAATTACGTAACCGGTTCCAACATTTTTAAATAAGCCATATGCAAACCCTTCTAAAAAATATCTATGCACTCTCCCTGATCGGGCTTGTGATCACCAGCCAAAGCTGCACCAGTTCAAAGGAAGCACCAGTGGCGGATAAATTTGCCGTTACCGATTCCCTGATCAACAGGCTATTAATTGATACCGTGCAACAGGCCAATAACAGAACAGACCTTAGCTTCTCCGCAAAAATTACCGCAGATGAAGAACGGAAGGCAGAGATCTTCCCTATGGTAAGCGGTACCGTCCGCAATGTTCCGGTAAAACTTGGAGATAAAGTAAGTGCCGGACAGGTGCTCGCCACCATGGGTAGCGCAGAAATGGCCGGATTTGATAAAGAAGTGATCAGCTCCGGAGCAGAACTCCGGAATGCGCAACGCCATGTGACACAACTTCAGGAATTGTACAAAAGTGGCCTTTCCTCTGCCAGGGAGCTGGAAGAAGCAAAGAACGACCTCCTGATCAAACAGGCGGAAGATAAACGTGCCAGGGCCACTTTAAAACTGAATGGTGGAAACAACAACGGCAATTATACCATCAAATCCCCACTGACCGGTTTTATTATTGAAAAGAATGTGACCTCCAATATGCAACTCCGTCCGGACAACAATAAAAACGTGTTTACAGTCGCTGATCTTTCTTCAGTATGGGCGATGATCAACATCTATGAATCAGACATTTCCAGGATAAAAGAAGGTGATGAAGTCAATATTTCTATCCTCTCTTACCCGGAAAAAACCTTTAAAGGAAAGATCGATAAGATGTACAATATGATCGATAGTGAAAGCAAAGTGATGAATGCGAGGGTAACGATTGCTAACCCCGGTTACCTGTTGAAGCCTGGAATGATGGCTACTGTATTGGTCTCAGCCACCTCAGGCATGAATCTCCCTATCGTAAAATCCAGAGGCATCATCTTCGATGAAAACAAGAACTATGCACTGGTGGTAGATGCTGCAAAAAAAGTCCGCATTCAGGAAATTGAGGTTGCCCGTAAAACAGGCGACAAAGCCTATATCAGCAAAGGA
Source organism: Pedobacter caeni (assembly GCF_900129215.1). GTDB lineage: Bacteria > Bacteroidota > Bacteroidia > Sphingobacteriales > Sphingobacteriaceae > Pedobacter > Pedobacter caeni. The sequence goes on from NZ_FQUQ01000004.1 coordinate 824,582, forward strand.
CTAAATGCCGGCGACCGTATTGTGGCTTCCAAACAGGTATTCTTATATGAAAGCCTTAAAAATTAACCTGTTCATTTTCACAAAAAACAGCTGTAATGAATAAATTCATTAAGACCGTCATCGGCTTTGCGCTAAAAAATAAATACTTCATTTTCTTTGCCACTTTTATTTTGATTCTGGCAGGATACCTCAGTTTCAAGCATACCACTATCGAGGCTTTTCCGGATGTCACGAACACCAATATTACCATCATTACTCAATGGCCGGGAAGAAGTGCCGAGGAAGTAGAGAAGTTTGTGAGCCGGCCATTGGAAATTGCCATGAACCCTACCGAGAAAAGGACCAGCATCCGTTCTTCCTCTTTATTTGGGCTATCTATTGTAAAGATCACTTTTGAGGACGATGTCGACTATGCAACGGCAAGGGTCCAGGTGAACAACCATATTGACGAAGCAGATTTACCTGAGGGCCTAAAGCCGGAGGTACAGCCACCCTATGGGCCCACAGGGGAAATCTTCCGTTATACCTTGAGCAGCGACAAGAAGTCGGTAAGGGAGTTGAAAACCCTGCAGGACTGGGTGATCCAGCGGGAATTGCTCTCTGTACCCGGCATTGCCGATGTGGTGAGTTTCGGCGGAGAGGTGAAAACTTATCAGATTACTGTAGACCCGCAGAAAGCCATACAATATGGCGTAAGTGCAGCCGAATTATTTGAGGCAGTTTCAAAAAGCAATATCAATGTTGGAGGAGATGTAATCGTACAAAGCGGACAGGCCTATGTGGTCCGTGGAATCGGGATACTGAACAATATTGATGAAATCAGAAATGTGGTAGTGGATAACTTTAACGGCACGCCGGTATACGTTAAAACCATTGCAGATGTCGCAGAATCGGCGTTACCCAGGTTAGGACAGGTAGGCCGTGATCACGATCCCGACGTGGTGGAAGGGATCGTGGTCATGCGAAAAGGAGGAAATCCAAGCGAGGTGATCAGTAAGTTAAAGGAGAAGATAAAGGAGGTAAATGAGACGATTTTACCACCGGATGTAAAGATCAATCCTTTTTACGACCGGGAAGATCTGGTCAATTACGCAACCCATACCGTAATGGGCAATATGATGGAAGGGATCATCTTTGTGACCCTGATCGTCTTTCTTTTTATGGCCGATTGGCGCACGACATTAATAGTATCCATCATTATTCCATTGGCATTGCTCTTTGCCTTCATCTGCCTAAAACTGAAGGGCATGTCAGCCAATCTGCTTTCCATGGGGGCGATTGATTTTGGAATTATCATCGATGGGGCGGTGGTCATGGTCGAGGGTATCTTTGTCGCCCTTGACCATAAAGCCAAAAAGATCGGCATGGAGAAATTCAATGGGCTCAGTAAGCTGGGCATGATCAAGAAAGCCTGTTTGGAAAATGGGAAGGGAATATTCTTTGCAAAACTGATCATCATCACCGGATTGCTACCTATTTTTACTTTCGAAAAGGTAGAAGGAAAGATGTTTTCTCCCCTTGCATGGACCTTAAGTTTTGCCTTATTAGGCGCGCTCCTCCTCACCTTTACACTGGTACCCGCCATGGCAAGCGTCTTGCTAAGGAAAAATGTAAAAGAGAAACACAATATTTTCCTGGAATTCCTGACCAAACATGTGACACGTTTCTTCGATGCCTGTTTCAAATTCAGAAAAATGGCTTTTGGTATCTCGATGGTGGTTCTTGTGACCGGTCTTTTCAGCTTTAAATTTCTGGGAACGGAGTTCCTCCCTACCCTGGACGAAGGATCCATCTATGTACGTGCAACCGGCCCTTTGAGCATCTCTCTGGATGAAACAAAAAAGCTTTCCAATGAGATCAGAAAGATCTTTTTAAGCTTTGAAGAAGTAAAACAGGTCATGTCACAAACCGGAAGGCCCAATGATGGAACCGATGCCACTGGTTTTTATAATATGGAATTCCATGTAGACATCTATCCGAAAAAAGAATGGAAAAGGAAAGAGAGCAAAGAACAGCTCATTGAACGCATGCAGGAAAAACTGAAGAGTTTCCCCGGCATCAGTCTGAACTTCTCTCAGCCCATTTCTGATAACGTAGAAGAAGCGGTTTCCGGAGTGAAGGGCTCGATTGTCGTAAAGCTATTCGGGAACGATTTTAACTTCATAGAACAGCAGGAAGAAAAGATAGAGAAAATCCTGAAAACAGTAGAAGGTATAGAAGATTTAGGGATCCTGAGAAACATGGGGCAACCCGAACTACAGATCAACCTGGATCAGAAAAAAATGGCACTATATGGGGTCAGTACTGCAGATGCCAATGCCGTGATTGAAATGGCCATTGGTGGAAAAGCAGCAACACAGATCTATGAAGGAGAGCGGAAGTTCGACCTCATCATCCGTTATCCTGAAGATTTCAGAAAGGACGAACGTACCATTGCCAAGCTTCGGATCCCAACCCTTGCCGGCTCAAAAGTTCCATTGGGAGAGATTGCCACGATCAGAAAAATTACTGGTCCGAGTATGATTTACCGGGACAAACACAAGAGATATGGCGCAATAAAATTCTCCATCAGGGGAAGAGATATGGGAAGTGTGATTGCGGAGGCCCAGGCCAAGGTGAAAGCGGAGATCAAGCTGCCCCAGGAATATAAAATGGAATGGGCAGGAGATTTCGAAAATCAGCAAAGGGCAACCAGCAGGTTATCACAAGCCGTTCCAATCAGCTTATTGCTCATCTTTTTCATCTTGTTTGTATTGTTTGGAAACATTAAAGATTCCTTACTGGTATTGAACAATGTACCTTTTGCAATGGTTGGTGGAATTTTAGCTATCCTGGCCACAGGGATCAATTTCAATATTTCTGCAGGGATTGGATTCATTGCTTTATTTGGGATCTGCGTACAGAATGGGGTGATTCTGATTACGAAATTTAAAAGCAATATTACGGAGTTAAAACACCGGCCGGACTGGTCTTTTGCCGACGCCATAAAAGATGGTGTAGTGAGTAGAATGCGTCCGGTGATCATGACGGCATTAATGGCTGCAATTGGTCTGATGCCTGCCGCTTTATCTACAGGGATCGGGTCTGAAGCTTCAAAACCGCTGGCAATTGTCGTGATCGGAGGATTGATTACCAATACACTGTTTAACCTTTTTGTTTATCCGATTGTGTTCTATTGGGCTTACCAGAAGAAAGTAAACCATTTACAGGCAGCGATACCAGAAGCCTAAAGATGTTTTGATACATAGATACATCAACATCTTGATATATCTATGTATTTGTTCCAATGCCTATAAGTCCGGTGCTTTATATACCGCTATTTCCGACAGCACCGGACAGGCATTTGCCTCCAGTACATTGATTCTGATCTTAGTCGTTTTTATCGTGGCAAAAGAAAGGATTCTTTTATGGCCTATAGTGCTTTGCTGTAATAAAGGTTTAAACTCTTTTCCATCCAGGTATTCCACAGAGAAGGATTTGATACGTTGCCCAAGAGCAATATATTCCTGAAGAACGATACGGTTGAGTTCAGTAGCTTTTCCGAGATCGATCGTTAAGGTAGCTGTTTTTACCTGATCATTTGTTGCCCAGTACGTCTTGTTGTTCCCATCTGTAAGATTTTGCGCAAGGAACTGTTTTCCTGTTCTGCTATTGCTGGCCAACACTTTCGTTCCTTTTGCCAGATTTGTTTTAAAGCTCGCATCAATGGCTCTCCTAAGCTCCATTAAGCGCGTTGAATCGGTTGGATGAATCAAGCCTTCCCTGTTTACCGGAACATTGAGCAATAAATTACCGTTGCGGCCAACAGAACTTTCATAAATAGACATCAGCTCTTCCAGGGTTTTCACTTTATTGTCTGTGGAAGCACTGTAAAACCATCCCGGTCTGATGGATACGTCGACCTCTGCAGGAATCCAGTATTTGCCATTTTCATCGCCTGTATTTAAGACTGCTGCTGCTGGTGCCGCAGCGCCAACACCAAAGCCATCTGTGTTCAGGGTAGCCCAGTTTGTTTCTCCTGCAATTCCTCTCTCATTTCCCATCCATCTTACATCAGGACCAATATCACTAAAAATTACCGCTTGTGGGTTATGGGTACGAACCACACTGTTGAACAATTTAAAATCATAATCCTGGTTCTTTTCATTGGCTCCTTTTGCGCCATCAAACCATTGTTCGAAGACAGGACCGTATTGGGTATGAACCTCTTTTAACGTATTCGCAAAAATCTGATTGTATTCAGGAGTACCATATTTAGGGTGATTGCGGTCCCATGGCGATAAATACACGCCAAACTTCAACCCATACTCTTTACAGGCTGCGGAAAGCTCTTTCAACACATCCCCTTTCCCATCCTTCCAGGCACTCTCTCTTACTGTATGTGTACTGTATTTACTTGGGAACAGGCAAAAACCATCGTGATGTTTTGCAGTAATGATGATCGCTTTCATCCCCGCAGCTTTAGCCGTTCTCGCCCACTGACGGGCATCCAGCTTTGTCGGGTTAAAAATCTTAGGGTCCTCATCCCCATGTCCCCATTCCTTATCCGTAAAAGTATTGGGCCCGAAATGGATAAACATATAGTACTCCATGTCCTGCCAGGCCAACTGGTTTTTATTTGGAATTGCTCCATAAGGTACAGGAGCCTTTTGTGCAAAGCCATTTGTGGCCAGCAAAAAGGAAAACAATAAAGGCATTGATAACTTCTTCATACAATATCAGGTTCGTTTGTGGTTAGCATTTGAGCTTTAAAATTGCAATATATTAGCGGTTGTAAATTCATCTTTTTTGTCATTAAGCTAAATGATTTTGGCCTGATACTGATTTAAACACAAACACAATAGGATTTAGTTTGTTATACTACCTGCAAACTAAACCAGCCAAAGATGAAACGTCAAAATCCACATCCGGAAGAATTTGAAATACTGGTCAATTTAGATGGAACAGATACCACCATTACGGTACAACCAGATGAAACCAGCGATGGTTCCCCTTATTTTATTTGCGATGTATCGGGAAATACCATCACCCAGCTGAGAGAGGAAGCAGATGGTAGCTGGGAACAGCTCTGGGGAAAATTAGACCATCATGCGGTCACGCTGATTGGGAAAGCAATTAAATACAACCTAACGATATGAGCACACATCTGAAACTACGATCTGGCAGGTTCTCTATTGAGAAGCACCAGTATGAAAACATTGGATGGTCGGAACGGATGGTCTCCATGTTTTTGAGTGGGGCATTAATTAGCTGGGGATTGCGAAGGCCCTCCAAAGTTAAATTTTTATATGGTGCCTATATGGCCTACCGCGCAGCAACAGGAAGGTGCCTGCTGTACGAACAACTGGGCATAGATGCCAAAAGACCGCGTGCAGTAAACATAAGAGGTGAGTTTGTGATCGAGAAACCCGCATCAGAAGTATATACTTACTGGCGAAACCTGAATAACCTTCCGGGCAGCATCAAACATTTGCTGGATGTGAAAGTGATCGATGAAAATCTTTCTCACTGGAAGAGTAATGTGATGGGAAACTTATTCTCTGTTGATTGGGATGCAGAAATTGTAAAGGATGAACCGGGGCATTTAATTGGCTGGCAATCCTCAGCAGGCGCATTGATCCATCATGTAGGGAAGGTAGAATTTGCACCTAGTGTTGATGGACAATCCACGATTTTAAAGGTGATTTTATCCTATCGTCCTCCGGCAGGTGGTGTAGGGATCGGTCTTGCAAAGCTGATGAATCCTTATCTGGAAGGTTTGTTAAAAAAAGAAATCAGGAACTTTAAGCATACCATCGAAAACAGGACGCCGGTATATACCTAACAGTCCTTACTTTGTTTCACGGATAATTTTAAAGAATTCTTCTCTATAGGTTTCTCCTACAGGAATGACATTTTCATTGATAAAGATGGAATTGCCATCGATCATCCTGATTTTATCTATGGCCACAATGTAAGATTTATGCACACGAAGGAACCTGTTTTTGGGCAGATATAGTTCCATTTCTCTCAACGTCAGGTAGGTGATGATCCTTTCTTTTGCTGTAAAAACGGAAATATAATTCTTCAATCCTTCAACATACAGAATATCATCATAGTTGACTTTGATAAACTTATTTTTACTTTCCCCTTTGATAAACATATAGTCTGTTCCGGGAGCCGGAAGGGCTATCGTTTCTATCGTTTCGTTTACCACCGGAGCCGGAGGATGGAATAAAAGCTCTGCTTTCTGAACAGCTTTATAAAAACGTTCAAAAGATATTGGTTTCAGGAGGTAATCAATCACATCATGTTCAAATCCTTCAAGGGCATATTCCGGATAGGCAGTGGTCAGGATGACTTTACATTTCTGCCCGCAAATCTTCAGAAACTGAATCCCTGTAAGCTCTGGCATTTGTATGTCCAGAAAAACCAGGTCCACCTTTCCCTCCTGCACCATAGCCAATGCTTCAAAGGCATTGGTCGTTGTACCTACCAATTCCAAAGATGGTAGTTTACGGATATGTGTGGCTAATATTTCTGAAGCATATGCTTCATCGTCAACGGCAATACAACGGATCATTGGTTATTTTTTTGTAATATTAAATATCAATCGTTAAATATAAATTAAAGTTCAATCCTCAGACTAACCTGATAAGATTTTCCATCATTTTCTATTTCCAGATTGTGCTTATCGGGATAAATCAGCTGGAGTCTTCTTTGTACATTGACTAAGCCTACCCCACTGGAATGGTCTTTCTGGCTTTGGTTTATATGGTTCCGAAGGGTCACATTCAGCTGATTCCTTAGTACCTTAACCTCCATCTTTACGGGACGCTGTGGATCATTCAGCACTCCATGCTTAAAGGCATTCTCTAAAAAAGGAATGAGTAGCAATGGGGCCACCCGCTGCTGATCATTCACTCCTTCAACTTCAAAATTAACATAAAACTCAGGCTCAAACCGCATTCGAAATAACTCCACATAACTTTCAAGGTAACCAACTTCTTTAAGCAGACTAACTTTTCCGTCCACACTTTCACTCAGGGTATAACGCATCAGGTCGGAAAGCCTGAGCACTGCCTGTGCCATCTTATCGGAAACGGGAAGTGCCAGGGAGTAGATATAATTCAGGGTATTGTATAGAAAATGAGGATTGATTTGTGATTTGAGAAATGACAACTCTGCCTTTTCGGCTTCTACCCTAAGCTGATGATTCACTTTCTCATTTTTCAAGATATTTGAAGTACTCCAAATGGCCGCAGCAATGAGTATATAAGGACTACCGAAATAGAGGTTATCCCGGATATAGTATCCGAGGGTTGTACTTTTAGAATAATTGCCAAATCCAAAAAAATATGGATTGAGCACTTCTTCCAGCAGGTAACGTGAGGAAATAAAAACAGCCATGATCAGTATTACACCACCGATGAGCTGCAACACTTTTCTTTTTTTAACAAACCGGGGATATACCCAAAGGTAACACATGTAAAATTCTACAATATGTAAAAAGTTCATGGTGATGTCAAAATGCCACATCTTATCCTGCCAATCACCCCGGATCAGATTGCCGATGTAGAAATAACCAAACAATAGGATCCAGCACGATACATGGATGAGTATTTCCTTTTTAGTTGTCATGGCATAAAACTAATAAAAGTTGCCCCTTCTTTTCTTTTTCTTATCCCAAACCCATCCTTAATTACGCGAACGCCTCCTTTTGGCAGATGATTACCTGTTTAGCGATTTCCCCGGCTTCGCATAATATTTCAAAGGGTTGAGATCATTTAATTTAAGAATCAGGATGGATTGATTCCATTTGGAGAAACAATCTAAACCACCATGCATACTTATTTTAAAGTGTTTACTCCCCTCCTGTTTTTGTCACTGATTACCATCAGTGCATTTAGTCAATCCACGAAATTAAGCGGCAGCATTCTCGATTTAAAAGATGGTAAAGCGATAGAATTTGCTTCTGTAGCCCTGATCCATTTACCCGATTCCGTAAAGGCGGGACTGGGCATGACTAATGACAAAGGTCTGTTTGCTTTCGAAAACATCAAAGCGGGCAGTTATCTGATCAAAGTGATTGCTGTAGGTTATGAAAGAGCAGAGAGCCCGGGATTTGAACTTGGCCAGACCGCTTTTGTGGTACCTGCACTAAAATTAAAAAGTCTGACGAAGACTTTAAAAGAAGTAAATATCATTTCCAAAACACCACTCATTCAGCAGCAGGCAGACCGTACCGTGTTGGATGTGGAACAGATGAATACCGCAGGAGACAATGCGCTTGATGTATTGAAAAGAGCACCGGGAATTAAACTCGACAAAGACGAGAACATTATCATGAAGGGTAAAACCGGGGTAAATGTCATGATAGACGGAAAAATGAGTTATATGTCTGGTCTGGAACTCAGCACCTATCTGAAATCTTTACCTGGCGCTGTGATGAGCAAGGTCGAATTCATTTCTAACCCACCTTCTTCTTTTGATGCTGCCGGTTCCGCAGGCATCATCAATATCAAGTTAAAAAGAAACAAACTCCAGGGTTTTAACGGGAATGCCAGTATTGGTGGTGGATATGGTGAATATGCGAAAGGATATGGCAGCACGAATTTAAATTATAATATCGGAAAGATAAGCACCTATGCAAGGCTCAGTTACGGTTATTACAATTCATTTAACCGGCTAACCATGAACCGTAATATTGGCGGGGAGCTGTTTAACCAGCTCAATTTCTGGCATCCGATTACCAAAGCCAGCAACTATGCTGTAGGAGCAGATTATTTTATCGACGACAAACATACGATCGGTATTTTGTGGAAAGGGTCTTCCGCTCCATATACGACCAATAGCGAAAGCAATTCTGTCAATTACAATGTTGCTCAGCAAAAGATGGGAAGTGTAAACTCTAAGAACCCACAGGACAATACCTCCGGAAACAATGCTTATAACCTGAATTACCGTTTTAAAATCGACACTAATGGCAGAGAACTGGGTATTGACCTCGACAAAGTCGGGTACGACAATTCTAAAACGGAACAATATTTAAACAGTTATTTTGATGCTGCGGACAACAGAATCGGAGATGTGATCAACCTGAGAAATAAAGGATTTGGCGATGTTTCTATCTATGCGGTTAAGGTGGATTATGTGCAGCCATTTTCAAAAACGCTTAAAGCAGAAGCCGGCTATAAGAGCAGTTGGGTAAACACCAGCAGTGATGTCAGGTTTGATTCTTTAAAAACAGCCGGATGGATCAATGATCCTAAGCGTACCAACCGTTTCAACTATAAGGAAAACATCAATGCGCTTTACCTTTCTTTTAGTCAATCTTTCAAGCAACTGGAGTTAAAAGCAGGCTTGAGAGCAGAACAGACGCTGGGAAATGGATTTTCTTCTGGTACTGAGGAAAAGATAAACCGCAAATACTGGCAGCTTTTCCCTACCTTTTTCGCCTCCTGGAAGGTCAGCGAAAACCATCAGATTCAGGGGAGTTACGCGCGTCGTATCAACAGGCCATCCTATACCAGTCTGAATCCTTTTGCTTTCTACTCAGATCCTTATACCGCATTAAAAGGAAACCCTTTATTACTTCCTTCTTTCTCCAATAATTTCGAAATCAATTACAACATTAAGAATTTCAGAGTGCTCAGCCTGAGTTATGCCAAAAGCACCGATGAGATCTCCGAAGTCATCTATCAAAATGACCAGAGCAAGGAAAGCATTAGTGTGGAAGAAAACCTTGGCCGTGCGCAAAATATATACATCGCTACCGGAAGTCCTTTCGATATCACTAAATGGTGGAACAACAATACGGAACTTTCCGTTGCCTATGATGAGGTAAAATCGCCCCTGCAAGGTGGAAACTATAATAGCCATAAATTTAGCTGGTCGGTAAATTCCGTACAGACTTTTAACCTTCCTAAAGACTTTCAGCTGGCCTATACCTTTTACTACAGCTCCCCTTCTGTATCCGGATTGTTCAGGTCACTGGAAGCTTATGGAATGAATTTTTCGGCCAGAAAAACTTTCATGAATAAGAAAGCAACCATCAGTTTAAAGCTGGATGATATTTTTGACACGAATAAGTTCCGGGCAAATCTGGTTTATAACAATGTAAATACTTATTGGCAAAACCAGTGGGAAAGCCGTAAGATTAACCTGAGCCTGAATTATAAATTTGGCAACATGAAGGTTAAGAATGCGAGGTCAAGAAAAACAGGTACTGCTGATGAGGAAAAAAGGGTAAAGAATTAGGCCTTACTATTGTTAAAACAAAACAGCCGGTCAATGACCGGCTGTTTTGTTTGATCTGAACCATAAATGATCTTTAGCTCACACCGATACTCGCCACTACAGCAAATAGAATTCCGACCGCATAAAAGCCAATGATGATCACCGTTAATACTCCCCAGAATTTGAAGAAGGATTTCATTTTGCTCATTGCTTCTCCTAAACTCTGCTGGTCAAGGAACAAAGTTGCCTTTTGTGCAGCTGTCGCATATTTAAATAACATTAAACTTGGATAAAAATACAAGAGACCAATCAGCAGGTAAATAATGGTAATTGCTGCAGAACCGACCCCCGCTAAAGGATTTGGCCTTCCCATTGAGGCCATTGAGGAAAGAACGGCTGGCACAAAAAATGCACATATAACAATCAAAACGCAAAAAACAAACCCAACAATGGACAGAAATTTGGCCCATTTAGCAGTTTCATAAATATAACTGCGGATATCCTCAGTAATTACAAGGGTTTCATTTTCCGGTTGTTCGGTTTCTTTTTCTTCAAAATCTTCCATATTGATCGTGTTAATCTTTAAATCCTTTTTAGATACCCTAAACATAAAGATTATTTTTAAAAAATTGGTAGCTTTGCGCCAAAACTATAAAAATATCATTCATGGCATTACAATGTGGTATAGTTGGTTTACCAAATGTTGGAAAATCCACCTTATTTAACTGTTTATCGAACGCAAAAGCTCAAGCGGCTAACTTCCCTTTCTGTACAATCGAACCTAATATCGGCGTAATTACTGTACCTGATGACAGGTTGACTAAATTGGCGGAACTGGTACAACCAAACCGTATTGTTCCCAATACTATTGAGATTGTGGACATTGCAGGATTGGTAAAAGGCGCTTCCAAAGGTGAAGGCTTAGGAAACCAGTTTTTGGGTAATATCAGGGCTACAAATGCCGTTATCCATGTATTGCGTTGTTTTGACGATGGAAATGTGATCCATGTTGATGGTTCAGTTGATCCGATCCGCGATAAAGAAATTATTGATACAGAATTACAGCTTAAAGATCTGGATACGGTTACAAAACGCATTCAGAAGGTAGAGAAAATGGCAAAGACCGATAAGGATGCCAAGAGAACTTTTGATATCTTAAGCGTAATCAAAACACATATTGAAGAAGGTAAATCCGTTCGCTCTGCAGCTGTTGCAGCGGAAGATTTCGAATTCATTCAGGACCTGGGCCTGTTGACTCAAAAACCGGTAATGTATGTATGTAACGTAGATGAAAATTCTGTCATCAACGGAAACGCCTATGTAGACCGCGTTAAAGAAGCAGTAAAAGACGAAAATGCGGAAGTATTGGTGATCTCAGCGAAAATCGAATCAGAGATTGCAGAACTGGAAAGTTATGAAGAACGTCAGGAGTTTTTAGCTGACCTTGGTCTTACTGAATCTGGTGTAAACAAACTGATCGTAGCTGCTTACCGTTTATTAGACCTTTACACGTACTTTACTGCAGGTGTTCAGGAAGTAAGGGCATGGACAATTACCAAAGGATTCACAGCTCCACAAGCTGCGGGTGTGATCCATACTGACTTCGAGAAAGGATTTATCCGTGCTGAAGTGATTAAATACAATGACTTTGTAACCCTTGGTTCAGAGGCTGCCTGTAAAGATGCCGGTAAATTAGGTGTTGAAGGTAAAACATATGTAGTAGAAGATGGAGACATCATGCATTTCCGTTTCAACGTATAATTGCATTAACTTATAAAAAAGAAAGGCCGGATGAATCATCCGGCCTTTCTTTTTTATGTTTTTTTTAGAGCAGTACTCCTGTCAGGAACATGACTGCAACAGAGAAGTAAATGATCAGCCCGGTTACGTCAACCAGTGTTGCCACAAAAGGTGCAGATGAGGTTGCAGGGTCGGCTCCTAGTTTTTTTAAGATTAAAGGAAGCATAGAACCTGCCAGTGAGCCCCATAGAACTACACCAACCAATGCAATGCCAACGGTAACACCAATCAGTGCCCAATGCGGTCCATACATATCTGTAAAGAAGGTCCAGACAAAGATTCTAAGGAAGCCAATAGACCCCAATACAATTCCGAGCATTAATCCTGAAATGAGCTCCCTGCGCATGACTCTCCACCAATCGTTCACCGTAATTTCTCCTAAAGCCATCGCCTGAATAATCAGGGTGGAAGCCTGGGAACCACTGTTTCCTCCACTGGAAATAATCAGTGGAACAAACATGGCCAATATCACTGCTTTGGCAATGTCGGCCTCAAAATGCCCCATGGCAGTGGCCGTTAACATTTCTCCAAGAAAGAGCACCACCAGCCAGCCTATTCTTCGTTTAAACAGGCCAAAAATCGGCATATCCAAATAGGGCTCATCCAGGGCCTGGGTACCCCCTATCTTGTGCATATCTTCTGTATATTCTTCGTTTGCAATCCATAGGATATCATCTACAGTTACAATCCCAAGCAATACATTATAATCATCTACTACGGGCAATGCCACGCGGTTATTCATTCTGAAAATATTGATGGCCTCTTCCTGATGGTCGTTCGCTTTTAAGGCAATTAAACGCTGATCAGTAAGGTCTCCTATTTTAGCTTCCGGATCCGCCAGGAGAATTTCCCTGATCCTGATGTCATCCAGCAATACGCCATCTTTGTCGATCACATAAATGACATCAATTGTTTCGGAGTTTTTCCCGTAGCGCCTGATGTGCGCCAATACCCTGGATACCGTCCAGTCTTTTTTAACGGCAACGTAATCCGGCGTCATCAGCCTTCCCACACTGTCCTCTTCATAACCCAATAAAGAAAGGGCTTCTACCCTGTCTTTAGCAGGTAACAAAATGATCAGTTTCTTTACAGCATCACCTTTCAGCTCGCTGAATAAGGAAGTACGGTCATCGGGAGGCAGGAGGTTGATCAGCTCTGCCAGTTTATTTCCGGGAAGTTTTTTGATGATTCTTTCCTGAGTAGGAAAGTCTAGAATTCTAAAAACATTTACTGCCCTTTTGATAGACAGCGTATCAATAAATGTAACTGCGTATTGGGGAAGTTCGTCAATTAAATGCTCAACATCAGAAATATTCAGGTCATCCAAATAGATCTTCAATTGTGCATTGTCTTCCTGCTCTAAGAGCTTTACGATTTCTTCAACAATCATTTCTTCCATATACGCCTTTTCTTTACATGATTTTCATCACCATTACAATTGTTATTTACCCTTATGAAGCCATTTGTCTGCTATGGTTTCATTTTTGCAAAAGTGCTTTTTTATTTTTGAAAAACGGCCTGAATAAGGGAATATAATTGCCTTTAATAAAAGTAACAACATTACCCTTCTTTAATACCATGGCTTATAGAAAACCAGGTCTACTCATTTATTCCTTAAAACACAGAAATGAAAATTACAGACAAACAGGGCGACTTGCCCGATAATCAGCAAATTTGTTGCAAATACAAATCAGATAAGTAAAATACCATTTATGGCTGGAGAACTGGAAATTTTGCATTATTTTGCAAAAGGATTATCCATTACCTACAGTGCTGAGCAGGTGCACATTAGCAAACATACGATTGTGGCGCATTGGTGCAAAATGACGGGGAAGCCAGATGTAAATCCGATTACGGAATGATTAGTGTATGCGCGTGTAAAGGAATTAATCTAACCATAATTTGCAAAAAGATAAGTTTTTATATCCATTATGTATCGCCTCAAATCCACCCACTGCTTGCTCCTAATTTTATTATTTTGCCTTTGTAATAACTTTGCACAGGGCCAAATCCGCCAGATTGGTCAGGAGCTACAGAGACTTCCCCTTATCAAGGATAGTGTTAGCATGGTCAACAGTTTAAACCGATTGGGAACACTTTACCGAAGTAGAAATGCAGACAGCTGCTTTTATTATGGTATGAAGGCAAAGCGTATGGCTATTAACATAGATTATAAGAAGGGGCAGACAGAGGCAGACCATGTGATTGCTTTTGCTTTATTTAAGAAAGGATTATACGCGCAATCGCTGGAGCTGCTCGGCAAAATATTACCGGAGTATCAGCAGTACAATGATATAGAAAAGATTGTCCGGGTATATTTAGATATGGTCGAAGTGGAGAACAAGGGTATCTCCAACATGACAAAGATTAAATCGTTATTGCAAAAAGCCATTCAAACTGGGAAAAAGCTACAAAAGGACAGTATCATGTCCGATGTATATGCGGCCTATTACAATCGGAACTCGAGTCTTTCAAAGGACTCTGATAGTTACTACCTGGGCAAATCCAGAGAAATCGCAAGCCGCTATAATGATGAACGTATGCTGGTTTTTATTCGGCTGGGGCAGGCACGTGTATTAGATTTAAGTGGTCAATTGCAGAGAGGATTGCCCCTTGCAAGACAGTTATTGTCAGATGCGCAGCGTATTGGTAACACAAATTTGCAGACCAATGCATTCTTCCTAATGACTAGTATTTGTGAAAACAACCCTAAAATGGCACTTAAACACCTTTATCAGGCCTATGCAGTGGCACAGAAAAGTGGAGACAAGAGCTTAGAAATCTATATTTTAAATAATGCTTTAGAAGTTGCTAACAAACTGAATGACAAAGACGAAATCATTAAAATCTATCTTAAATTGGAAAAGGCTATTACGGCAGATTGGGAAAACTCAAAAAAATTTTTCGGAGATTACGTCAGGTATAATGATATCCAGAATGACAACAAGCTATTAAGTGAGAAAAGTGCACAACGAACCCTATGGTTACTAGTCATTTCAATTTCCTCAGCCCTTATTGTCTTAACCACCTATTTGTTCATGCTCCGCCTGAGCAGGAAAGCAAAAGCCCGAATAGAAAGCCTCAACACCGTGACCAATTTGCAGATCATCGCCATGGAGGAAGCTAAACATCAAGCAGTAAGGGAAGAACAACAACGACTTGGCCAAGACCTTCATGATGGTCTTTCCTCGTCCATTGCCGCAATCAAACACCAATTGGAGGCACTATTTATGGACACCAATGATGTTGCCTTAAAAAACAAATTAAGTGGGCTACAAGCAGACACAGAGAATGCTTACGCGGCGGCCCGAAACAAAAGCCATGAATGGTTCAGTGCTGCTGACAACCAACAAGAACAGTCTTTTGAAAAGCAGATCAAACTACTTACTGACAGTTCCCTTCCTGATAGCCGCTACGATAAGGATATTCACATTGACAATAGCTCATTAATAGGTGTCGACATGGATACGCGAATCGCATTACTCCGTATCATCCAGGAGGCGATCACCAATATTATCAAACATGCCAGGGCTAAAAATGTAGGTATCTTAATTTATGAGGAAGAAGATAGCCTTATATTGACTATCAATGATGACGGAATAGGCTTAGATGAAAAGAGATCCGGCAATGGAAAATCAACTATGGGCCTGCAATCCATCAGACGCCGGGTTCAATCCCTAAACGGTCAGACTAAAATACATTCAGACTCGAAAGGCACCGAAATAACCGTATCCATCCCGTTAGCGTTATCCTTATCGTAATCAGCTGTTTTTTGTGCCTTCCTAATTTCTTATTGTAAAATCCATATAACGCCATCGCTCTTGTCTTGACCATTGTACTGCCTGTCAGGAGCAACTTTAAGCTTTTCAGGATGGATATACATTTATATCCATTCAGGATGATTTAGCAATAAACTTAAGGGTTCTTACACTACTAAACATCAATCTTTCCCCGACATCAATCGTCAGGAACTGTAAAAAATTCAAAACAAAAAAACCTTAGATTTCTCTAAGGTTTCTCTCTGTGCACTCGAAGGGATTCGAACCCCCATCATCAGAACCGGAATCTGACATTCTATCCATTGAACTACGAATGCATGGATTTTCAAGATTGCAAATCTAAGAAACTATTTCGGATTACAAAATGAGTATTCTCACCTCAGTTTCGTCTTATTTTTGCCATAAATTCAGTTCTTCTTATTTTTCTGGCCGATCAAGACCATCTTTGCCGAAGTTTAGAAAAAATGCACCGCTTTGCAAATGATGCCTGTCCGCCAAGCGCTGAAAATGAATAAGAAAAATAAGAATGATTAAAAGTTTAGGAAAAATACTCTTTTCTACCCGTACGATGGGTGCCATGCTCTTGTTATATGCTTTTTCCATGGCCATGGCCACATTTGTGGAAAACGATTATGGAACGGCCGTAGCCAAAGCATTGATTTATAACTGCTGGTGGTTTGAACTGGTGATGGTGATCCTGGTGCTGAACTTCATTGGCAATATAGGAAGGTATCAACTTACTCAACGCAAAAAATGGCCGTTATTGGTATTTCACCTTGCCTTTATTGTCATTTTTATTGGCGGATACATCACCCGGTATATCAGCTTTGAAGGCTCGATGCACATTCGTGAAGGTGAAGCCAGCAAAGAAATCATTTCAGATGCGACCTTTTTTAAGGTACAGATTGGAAAAGACGATCAGGCATTGGCCTATGACGATGTTCCGGCGATCTTAATTTCCAACAACATCCCTACCTATCTGAAACCATTTAAAAAAACTTTTAAAGCCGAATACGACTATAACGGAGAACGGGTAAAAATGAAAGTCATCGACTTTTATGCAAGGGCTCAGGATTCACTGGTTCGTGAAGCTTCCGGCAGGCCTACCCTACACCTGGTGGTGTTGGAAAATGGAAAAAGAGTGAATAAATATGTTCCCTCAGGAAGTGTGCAGCTGATGCAGAACATGTTGGTCAGTTATAATAAACCAACTCCGGGCACCATCAATATTGAAGATGCCAATGGCGGCTTGCAAATCACTTCTCCTTATCCGGGAAATTACATGGTGATGGCCACACAGGAAAAGAAAAACGTAGAAGGAAACACAACTCCACAACCCTTTAATTTAAGAAGTTTATACACCATTGGTGCTTTATCTTTTGTTGTTCCTGAAGGGCCTATCCCCGGACGTATCACTTATTTTGAAGGCGATAAAAAGAACCATGAACATGATCCTGATCTTGTAAAACTGGAAATTACCACTTCAAATGCGAAGGATACCGTATCCTTTTATGGTGGAAAAGGAATGACCAATTTCCAGCATCAAAGTGAAATCGGAGGACTAAGAATCTCTTTGGCTTACGGATCAAAAATATACAATGCTCCATTTGCGCTTAAGCTGGTCGACTTCAAAATGGAAAAATAT
The DNA here is from genome assembly GCF_900129215.1 of Pedobacter caeni. Classification (GTDB taxonomy): domain Bacteria; phylum Bacteroidota; class Bacteroidia; order Sphingobacteriales; family Sphingobacteriaceae; genus Pedobacter; species Pedobacter caeni. The sequence continues at coordinate 842,024 of NZ_FQUQ01000004.1, forward strand.
CCGGGAAGTAACAGCCCTGCAGCTTACTCTTCGGATGTCATGATTCAGGAAGAAGGAGGCGACCGCCCTTATAAAATCTTTATGAACCATGTGTTAGATCACTCCGGATACCGCTTCTTTCAGGCGAGTTTTGATGATGATGAAAAGGGAACTGTGCTTTCTGTAAATCATGATTATTGGGGCACAAACGTTACTTACATTGGTTATACTTTACTTTTCCTTGGCATGTTTGTTACTTTATTCTGGAAGGGAACACATTTCTCTAAATTAAATGAGCAGTTGAAAGGGATTTCTAAATCCAAGACCCTGGTGCTCCTGCTTTTATTTTTACCCTTAGGTGCAGCTTTTAGTCAGAAGACAGATCAGAAGATCGACATGCACGGTACCAACGGAAAAACAAGTATGCCGGCGGCCGGAATGCCACAGGCAGAACATGACCATGTACATACCGAAGGTGATGGCCATAATCATGACCAGCCCGGCCCTGCTGATCCCGCTGCAAAACATGTGCACGATCAGGATTACATGGCAGATGTTCAAAAACTTTTAAACGCTAAAAACGCAAATGCACAGGAATTTGCTGCTTCCATTAAAATTGACAAAGCCCATGCAGATAGTTTCGGATACCTGCTGGTACAAAATATAGATGGACGAATTGAGCCCATCAATACCATGGCATTGGAAATCCTGAGAAAACTACACCGCAAAGATCATTTATACAACCTGACGGCAAACCAGTTCTTTCTTTCAGCTTCCAGTTCGCCATTTATCTGGATGAATGTTCCTTTCATTAAAGTAGGTTCCAAAGGCGGTCCTGAATTGCTGAAAGCAGTGAAGGCGAATGCCGAAGGGTATACCTCCATGATCAACTTATTGACCATTAGTCCTGAAGGTGCGTTACAGTTTGTTCTAAAAGATCAGTACCTGAAATCTTTTGCCAAGAAACCAGCTGAGCAAGGGAGTTATGATAAGGATGTCATCGATCTTAACGATAAATTGCAGGCCATGCAACAACTGATTGACGGTCAGTACCTGCGCATTTTCCCTATCGCTGGCGATACCAATAATACCTGGATTGCCATGCCCCCATCAGACCCCTCGAACAAATCAATCGTATCCAGTGCCCTGGATCCTTATGTGAAAAGCATTAAAACTGCAGAACAATCAGGAAACTGGGATGGCGCAGATATCGCCTTAAATGTCATCAAAGATATCCAGCTTAAATTCGGTAAAGATGTCGTACCATCTCAGTCGAAAATTAACTGGGAAGTGAGCTACAATTCATGGAACATCTTCCTGAACCTTATGATTACTTATGCCTTGTTAGGCACGGTAATTCTGACACTGGCATTTTTTAAACTCTTCAAATCCTCCAAAATGCTGGACAGGCTGGTTACCTTTACCCTGATCCTGATCAGCATTGCAGCGATACTTCAGGCCGTTGGTCTTGGTGCACGCTGGTATATTTCCGGACATGAACCCTGGAGTAATGGTTATGAAGCCGTATTGTTTATCAGCTGGATCGGTGTCTTATCAGGTTTGTTGATGTACAGAAACAGCAATGCATTCATTCCTGCTGCAGGCTGTCTTATCGCCGTTATTCTAATGGGATTCGCCCATGGAGGATCGCAAATGAATCCTCAGATTACCCCATTGGTTCCTGTACTTAAATCTTACTGGCTGATGATCCATGTGGCCATCATCACTTCAAGCTATGGTTTCTTTGGCCTCAGCGCCCTGCTGGGAACAGTGGTATTGGTGTTATATATTATTGACAGTAAAAAGATCAGTGCCAAAGTAAAAGCTTCGGTAACTGAACTCAGCATCGTAAATGAAATGTCCTTAACAGTGGGATTGTTCCTTTTGACTGTGGGAACCTTTTTAGGAGGTATATGGGCAAATGAAAGCTGGGGACGCTACTGGAGCTGGGATCCAAAGGAAACCTGGGCCTTCATTTCGGTCATCATCTATGCTTTTGTACTGCATGTCCGTTTGATTCCTAAGTTAAAGAGCAAATACCTGTTTAACCTGTTGTCATTGCTGAGCTTCTCGACCATCATCATGACCTATTTCGGGGTAAATTATTACCTGACCGGTTTACATTCTTATGCACAGGGTGATCCTGTTCCCATCCCATCGTGGGTATACATTACTGTTGGGGTAGTTTTCCTTTTGGCCTTCGTTTCTTATAAACGATACCAGGTTCGAACCAAATAAATTTAACACGCCTATGCAGCCCCTGCATAGGCGTTGCTTTTACCAGCTGATCTTAGCCTTACCACAAACAGGCCGCAAGGACAAGAACCACCGCTAAAACTGAAGCAATTGTACGAATCCGGTGGAATCTGTTCCAGGGAATTTCAAATTGTTTTCTTTGCATCGCCATTTGTTCAGGAGATGCCAGCGATAGATTAAACCGATCCAGGGACTGATTTAAGGGAACATTTCCAAACATGGTGAGCCCGAATACACCAATCGCATAAACGAAAGTTCCACTGAGCAATAGCCAAAAGCGCTCCATTGAACCTGCTTCATAAGCAAACCAGCTTGATATCGGCAAGAGCAAAAGCGTTCCCATAAAACTGGCAAGGAAGAACATATTCAAAATCTCCCGGTTAATGGATTGCATGGCCGCCAGGTATTTTTCGTCGGATAGTTTTCCCAGGCCGGGATTTACTGCGCAGGAAAAAGCGTAGAAAAGCCCACCGATAAGGGCCGTTAATGTTGCCGTTAACAGGAGGATTAAATCTGATGTAGCCATTTCATTTTATCTTTAATTGAAGTTAACCATCTTCAGCAAGATAAAATAGAATAAAACCGACATTTAGTTTTTGGCTTTTTCGTATTTGTAAGCAAACATTCTACCGCTTGCCTTGTAAATGCTATCCTGTTGTACGTTCTTTTGGCGCTCCGTTAGAAAAACATAATCTGTACTTACATAGACTGCATTATTGCCAATTACCACTTCCGAAGAGCCCACCAATGCAGGCCCGTCCTTTGTAAGAGCTCCTCTGTAGAGTTCTCTTTTCCAATTGTAAACCGTAGTGTCATCACCTTTGTCCTTTTTGCAACCTAGTGCAAAAACGGCCAATAATACCAATAAAAAATTCCGTTTCATGTTGTGTGTGTTTCCCAAAAATATCCAGAGAGAACCAAACAAACAACTTTCAGCCGCTGATTTAACATAACTTAACTTACTTTAACACAACAGGCCTATGTGAAATCCTGATTAGCCTATCACATTTAAAGACATCAGTTCTTTTCTGCCAAAGCTTTCAGCTGTTCATTCATCTCTATAAATCCCCGTTTGGTATTGTTGTCCAGCTGTTTCGCAAAAAGTGAAACCAGGATCCCTTTAAAGTTTTCGCTTTGAATAAAAGTGGTTGTGCCATTTCCATGGTCAATGAGTTCGAATTTATGCTCCCCATCAAAAAGTCCGGAGAACAACAAATGGCCGATCCACCTGAATTCCTTATTGGGCTCAAAAGCAAGAACCGTTGGTTTAAAAGTCATACCATTCGCTTCCGGTGGTGCGATCCTTACCATTAGCCGCTGACCAACAATAGCTGCTCCGCTGATTGATTTTATGAATGGGTTCCAATCCGGATACTGGTCAAATGTGGTCAATATCGACCAGATCTTTTCTGGTCTTGCATGGATTAAAATTTCTGTCTTGATTTCCTTTTTCATCAGAATATAATTGTTTTTCAGCGGGTATGAAGCGATCATAAGCATCTTATTGCTGTTTGTAAGCGGTATGCTTATGATGGTTTCATCTCTCTGATTAAATAATGGTAAAGGTCAGGAGCTAGTCCCCGATTCTACTTGACAAAAATCAAGAACATTTATTTTTTTCTGATCCGGCTGAGTGTTTCCGGTGTCATGCCCAGCATAGACGCGATGTATTGCAAAGGGACTTGATTGAAAAGGCTTTTATTATGCTCAAAAAAAAGTGTGTACCGTTCTTCTGCCGACATCGAAAGATGGCTAAAGATCCGATCCTCCAGTGTGGTGAAGCACCTTGCGATGAATAACTTTTCCAGTTCATGCCATTTGGACATTAAGGTTCCTATCTTTTTATAATCTTCTCTTTTGATGGTAAACAGTTCAGTGTCTGCTAATGCCTGAATCGTCCAGCGGGCGGGTTGTTCAAAAATGAAACCGGAGAGATCGGTTACAAAATATCCTTTCGTAGAGATCCACTGTGTGACCTCCTTATTTTCTGTCGCCAGAAAGACCCTTAAAAGTCCTGTTTGTATAAAACTTAATTTATCAGCAGCTTTACCCGTCAACAGAAAGTAATCACCTTTTTTTATCGTTTCAGGCTTAAAGAAAGAACTGATGATCTCTAATTCTTCAGGTTCTGCGACTCCGAAATAAGAGGTTACATATTGTTCGAGCTCTGTCATAGTTGTCGTCTGCCAGGGGATTAAAACCGGGAGTTACTAAAATACAACATTCTGGCAAGATCCCTTGGAATTCTGACAAGGTCCCTGTGGCAAATGGCCATTTCTATGCAAATGTTGCAAACTTATCCTTATAAGAATGATATATATTTTAAAACAGGTTGGCAAAATTGGAGTTCCCTCTTTTTTTCTTAACTTTTGAGGATATTTATTTATTAAAACAACAAACCATGAAACCCTCAATGCTATTCATATGTGTTTTGGCACTCTTATTCACTAATTGTAAAAAGCGCGATTCGGATAATGATTCTTCCTCGTTAATGAATGTAAGAAAAAACGGAGTACAGTGGTCTGAAAGCAAAGCAACAGGTACGTTTAACACCAGAGATAGTGTAATTTCGATTGTCGGGGTTGAAGATAAGGAAACCTTTACCATACGGTTTAAAAAACCGGTTTCCGGTTCCAGAATTGAAAAGTTCGAGGCTGCTTCCATACTTGCACCTGCCCGCGGATCTGCTGTTATTTCTGACAGGTATCAATTGGACACCACTAAATCGAACAAACTTCAAATACTGGTGATCGAAAACACAAAAAAGCGCATTTTGGGAGACTTTTATCTGCATTTAAAAAGAAAAGAAGAAGCTGGTGGTAAAGCTGCTGAAACCTATATCTACCAGGGTCGGTTTGATGTATATTATGAAGAAATATCTCTCTAGAACTAAAATGAGATTTTTATACTTTCTTACGATCCTTGCCTTGGCTCAGATCCAATCCAAAGCCCAGCTGTATGTTCCCGTTAAAATAGATACCAGTCAGGCGAAGATAAAGAGCCTCTATTTATTCATCAATGATTATATGAAAAAGGATACCATCAGCAATGAAATGTGGCATCCTAAATATAAACACAAAAAGCTTCCGGACAACAACATGGACTGGATCTGGGGCCAGTATACGCCAAAAAAAATTGCCCGTACATTTAATCTCGAGCTCGCCGAATTACAAAAAGTGAATGATACCCTTTCTTATTTCAAAATCTCGGCCAAGAGTAAACCCGACAAGGAAAACTACAGCTATACCAATATCTATAAATACTATATCGTAGAAAAAGAAGGCAAATATTACATGGATAACTGTAAGCCATACGACACTGACAGATTCAGAAAACATGAAACAAAAAACATTCACTTTTATGTTTCCCCTTTTTATACTATCGACAAGAGAAAAATGGAGGATGCTAGCAAAACCCTGGATGCCCTCTATCTCAAATTTAAAAAACCACATTTAAAAAAGCCGATAGACTATTTTATGTGCGCAACCGAGGAAGAGTTGAATAACCTTTCGAACATTGTCATCTGGGATGGCGGACTGGCAGGCTTTACTAATATTCCTGAAGCTTACATTGTTGGCATAAACAAAAATCCAGAATACAAGCATGAATTTATTCATGCCATTCTGGGCCTGGGTGCGAACTGTTTTTTCCTACAGGAAGGAATAGCCAGCTTATATGGAGGAATAGACGCAGGGAAAACCAGTAATGAAGAAGCACTAAAGGAGCTCCGGGCATGTTATCAGGCAGGGAAATGTAATTTTGACAATTTATACCTCAGACAGGTTCAGCAACAATATAGCAGCAGTCTGACCTATACTTTTGCCGCAGTATTTTGCAAATACCTGATTGATAATTATGGCATGGACTATTTTTATGAATTGTATTACGATAAAGAAATCACCAGTGATAATTTCCTGGAAACCCTGATCAAAAAAACAGGAAAAAGTAAAGCAGAAATCAAAAAAGAAATAGAAAAACTAATCGGACTTCCATGATGAAACCATCATAACCGATAAAAAAACATATACTAATGAAAAACTGGCTACAAAAAAATTATCTGCACCTGATCATCATGGCATTCTTTCTTACCATCAGCCTGATTTACCTCAGTCCGGTTTTACAGCATAAGGTCCTTTATCAGGGAGATGTAGTAGAGGCCCAGGCCATGTCAAAAGAAATCATGGAGGTGAAAGCAGAGACTGGTAAAGGTCCATTATGGACAAACTCCATGTTCGGGGGAATGCCTGCTTTCCAGATTTGGGTTCAATACCCATCAAATGTCAGCAGTTATGTCGTTTCCTTTTTTAAAACCGTTTTCCCGAATCCGGTAGATACCGTCTTTTTGTATTTAGCCGGTGCTTATCTCCTGTTTTCTGTTTTAGGGCTAAGGCCATGGCTGGCAGCAGGGGCTGCAATCGCCTTTTCGTTCTCTTCCTTTAACTTTATTTTGATACAGGCCGGACACAGCAACCAGGCATTTGCCATTGCATTCTTTGCCCCTATCCTTGCAGGAATCATCCTCACGTTAAGAGGAAAACACCTCTTAGGCGCATCGCTGACGGCCCTTTTCCTGGCTGTAGAAATCCGGGCAAACCATATCCAGATGACCTATTACCTCTTCATCGCCATATTGATTCTGGTGGGTTTCGAACTGTACCATGCCATTCAGTCGAAAACCACTCAAAGTTTTTTCAAGTCCATTTCTTATTTAGCGGCAGCAGCAATCGTAGCGATTGGGGTAAATGCCGGAACCTTGTGGACCACCTACGAATATGGTAAAGAATCCATCCGCGGAAAAGCCAACCTCAGCAAAGCCAATCAACCGGTACAGGATGGCCTTGATAAAGAATATGCTTATTACTGGAGCCAGGGCGTAGGTGAAATGATCACCTTTTTAATTCCTGATGCTTATGGAGGTTCTACCTCCACACAGATTCCTGTTAAAGGTTCTGAAGTGGTGAAAACATTGGTAGAAAACGGACAACCACAGGATCGGGCAGAAGATTTTGTAAAACAAATGCCGAGCTACTGGGGGGAGAAATCGACAACATCCGGACCATGGTATATTGGTGCCATTGTCTGTTTTCTTGCTGTCTTTGGATTGTTTATGATTGACGATAAAATAAAATGGTGGGTACTTTCTGCGTCATTCCTCTTTATGTTTTTATCATTCGGAAAACACTTCCCACTCATTTCAGACCTCTTCTTTGACTATTTCCCCTTATACAATAAGTTCCGGTCAGTAGAATTCACCTTGATTATTCCTTGCCTGCTCCTTCCGATCCTGGGATTTCTGGCCTTGAAGAAAGCCACAGATGGAGCCGAAGATGTACAGAAAACACAGAAGAAACTATTGAACTCGCTATATATTACAGGAGGCTTTTTAGTGTTGTTCCTGGCCCTTCCTACTTTATTCTATAGTTTTACCGCCTCTTCCCATCCTCAGCTGATCCAGAAGCTGAATGAGGTTACCGGAAATGCCACTTTTGCAGAGCAAATTGGAAACGCACTTGTCAAAGACCGTATTTCGGTGGCCCGGGCAGATGCTTTCCGTTCTCTTGCTTTCGTGTTGATTGCTGCAGGGTTAATCTGGCTGATCCTCAAAAAGAAAATCGGCCAGACCATCGGTTTTATGGTGCTCAGTCTGGTGATCCTGATTGATGTCTGGGGGATTGATAAACGATACCTGAACGACAACAGTTTTGTCGATGCAGAACTGATCGCTACGCAGTTTAGCCCGAGAGCTGCAGACAAACTGATCAAAGCCGATAAAAGTTTAGATTACCGGGTGCTTGACCTTTCCCGGGATAATCCATTGGGTGATGCAAGCCCTTCCATTTTTCATAAATCTATAGGAGGTCGTCATTCTGCCCGACTTCAGCGCTACCAGGAAATGCTGGACAGACAGTTCAATAAGACCATTAACGAGCCCATCCTGGATATGCTCAACACCAAATACCTGATCGTCCCTGACACTGCCCAGGGCATCTCGGAAAAAGTTGTTCAGAGGCCAACTGCCAATGGAAATGCCTGGTTTGTTCCCCAGATAAATTTCGTTAGAAATGCGGAAGAGGAAATGAATGCAATTACCAGCTTCGACCCTAAAAAGGATGCTTTTATTCATCAGGATTTCCAGTCCCGGGTGAATCAGCAAAAGCCTGGTTTTGACCCTCAATCGGAAATTAAACTGATCAGCTACCACCCGGACAATTTGGTGTACCGTTATCAAACTGACAAGGCAGCGATGGCTGTATTTGCAGAAATATGGTATAGTAAAGGTTGGAAAGCTTATGTGGATCAGCAGGAAATACCCTACTTTAGGGCGAACTATATTTTAAGGGCAGCTGTTTTGCCTGCAGGAAAACATGAGCTCGTCTTTAAATTCGAACCAAACTCTTACTATTGGGGAGAACGTATTTCGCTTATTGCCTCCATCCTGCTAATCGGTTCCTTAATTGCGGCACTCGTTTTAAGTATCAAAAAAACAACACCAACAGCCTAAAAAATCTATGACCCCAATACGATCTAATACTGAAACGATACCGCTACACTGGTCATTATTAAAACAAGGAGAGGCATCTGCTTTGGAATCACTATACAGACTATATGCTAATGCTTTGTATAATTATGGATCCAAATTCTCTGCAGATCAGGATTTAATTAAAGAATGTATTCAGGAAGTATTCGTTGCAATATGGACGAGAAGAGCTCAGCTTGGAGATCCTCAAAACGTAAAAAACTACCTCTTTAAGGCTTTCCGCCTTTCCGTTTTTAAAAAAGCTAATCTTTTGCAGAAGCAGGTCAGTTATGAAGAAACTGAACATTACCCATTCCAGGCCAGTTTAAACATAGAAGAAGAAATGATCACGGCTGAAAATAATGCCGCATTAAAAGAGCGCCTGGAAATCACCCTGAATAAATTGAGTGCCAGACAGCGTGAAGCGATCTTTCTTAAATTCTATGAGGCACAGAGCTATGAAGAAATTGCAGAAATCATGAATATCACCGTAAAAGGAGCTTACAAAGTAATGGGCAGGGCAATAGATGCCTTACGCGATTTGCTGAGCAAAGAAGATTTCTTCCTGATTTTAATGCTTTTTTCTATAAAAACAGATCATTTTTCCTAGCTCCTGAAAAATAATTAAAAAATAAATGAGCAGCGATGGGGTAAAAAATGAATTTGCCGGATAATAGGAATTGAAAAAGAACAATTATGAAAAAACATGATACTGATTTCAATTCCTACAGCCTTCTCGATTTTTTGGACGATCCGGATTTTATGGCATGGGTATTAACGCCAACATTAGAGACAGACCTCCATTGGGAAACTGTCCTGAACAATTATCCAGCCTCAGCTGAAAACATTTCCGCAGCTAAAAAACTGATCCTTTCCTTAAGCTTTTCTGTCGATGAAATGGATGCGAAAGAGTTGGAGGAGGTATGGGAGAACATTACAGAAGAAACCAGAGTAAATAAACCCAAAACAAGGATTTTACCTTTATGGCTCAAGGCAGCTTCGGCCGCTGTGCTTGCCGGAATATTATTAACTGCAGGGCTTTATTTTTATACCCACAGACAAATTGAGGTGAGTACCCAATATGGACAGGTAAAAACCATACAGTTGCCAGATGGTTCTGAGGTTACTTTGAATGCCAATAGTACGCTGCAATACGCCGGAAACTGGGATAAGAAAGAGATCAGGGAAGTATGGATCAAAGGGGAAGCACAATTTAATGTAAATCACCTGCACCTAAGGGGTCCGGTTAAAACCGGCGACCGCTTCGTTGTGCATTCTCAGAAAGTCAACATCGAAGTATTGGGCACCAGTTTTAACGTAAATAACCGAAGGGGATTAGAGCAGGTATCCTTGCTGAGCGGAAAAATCAGCCTGACTGGTACTTCCGGGAACAAACCAGTCATCATCATGAAACCCGGAGAGATCGTACAATACATGAACAATGAAATCACGCTGTTCAAAGCCGCAGATCAAGTCTCCGAGTACATTTCATGGAGTAAAGGCAAGCTTTTTTTCCAAAATACAACACTCAGCAAAGTATTTCAATACCTGGAAGATGTCCATGGTTATCAGGTGATCCTTAAAGATCCTGAGATAGGGAATAAAAAGATAAGTGGTGCTTTCGACAGCAATAACATAAGAATTATGTTTAGTGCACTCTCGATGGCATTGAATATCAACATTAAGGAAGATACGTCCTTACATCAGTTAACCGTAAGCTATTAATCTCCCTTATCACATGAAAAAAATCATCAGCTTTTTAGCACTATTGCTATTCTTTAGCTCCGGAATTTACGCTTTCTCCCTAAAAAAAACCAGTCCTGTTCCACTGGCTGAAGCCTTAAAGAAGATCAGTGAGCATTATAAAATCAACTTTTTATACGAAGAGATTAATGTCAGCAAAAAAACAGTGGAGTTTAACCCTCAACTGTTAAAAGAAGAGAAATTAACCAAAGTTCTGGAGCAGTTGTTAGGTCCTCTATCCCTCTCCTGGTATGCAATTGATGCCAGGAATTACGCCATCTATCCTACAAAAATCGGGAAAGCTGTCGCAACTCCTTTTAAGCCGGACTCCCTCACAACCGGAAAAATAAAAGGAAGGGTACAGGATCAACAATACCTGCCACTTCAATTCTCGACGATCAGTTTGCTTCATGCAAAAGATTCAACAGTTTCCGCAAGCACTTTAACGGATACTGCGGGAGTATATGTATTTCCGGCAATAGAAGCAGGCCGTTATCTTGTCAGAACAGATTTAATGGGCTATCGTCCTGCCTATTCTAAATCATTTCAATTGAATAAAAATGAAGAAGCAATTGTCGAAACCCTCTTGATGGGAACTTATTCCCAGACCTTAAAAGAAGTAAAGATCACTGCCGGCAAGGCACTGATAGAAATGAAAACTGATCGTCTGGTCATGAATGTAGAGAACAGCGCATTGGCTTCAGGGAATTCGGTGCAGTTACTCAGATCCGCCCCATTTGTACGGGTAGGCTCTGATAACAGCGTTAGCCTGCAAGGGAAGAAAACAATGATCATGATCGACAACAGACCTGTTCCGGAAAACACGGTCACTTTTATCCTTCAATCTCTTCCGGCAGGAAACATTTCCAAAGTAGAGCTCATCACCAGTCCTTCCGCAAAATATGATGCCGCTTATGGTGCAGTCATCAACATTACCACCAAAAAGAGTGAGGTGGAAGGACTAACCGGCAATATTAATCTGGATGGATCTACCGGAAAGTATAGTCAGGCTGTAACGAATGGCATGCTCACTTATAAAAACAAAGGTTTAACTGTGTATGGAGCTGCCGGCGAAACTATTGAACAAAATTTCTTCTCGAATAACGCAGAGCGAATCCTCAGGGCAAACGAAACTCCTGAAGTACTGGGCTACAACTGGCATAGAATCTCCAACAATAAAATCACTACATTTCAGGGAGGGACAGAACTGGCAATAGGTAAAGATCAAACCATTGGCGCATTGGCAGAAGGAATCATCTACGACTCCAAAGGCCCATGGCCAACGATCAATACATTTAAAAAACTTGGCGGGCCAGTAGATTCTATCCTGTATACCAATGCCAACTTTAACTTAGACCTTTCTACTTACAATTATCATCTCAATTATCATTTGCTTGCAGACTCGGGTAAAAATGAATTGAGCATACTGGGTACTTATACCCCATTTCAACGGAAGCTGTTTCAATCCTTTCCTTCTCAATTAAACAGACCTGACGGAACGGCAATAAACACTCCTCAGACCTATGAAATGACCAATACTACAGCACTCAATTTTTACCTGGGGCAAGTCGACTACACCCATACTTTCGATAAACAACTAAAGCTGGAAACCGGGATAAAATACCAGCATGTAAATTCCAGAAGTACCATTGACTACCAGCTGGAAACAAACGGACAAATGCACAACGTTCCTGAATATTCCAGTAAGAACAAGCTTAAGGAGTCCATAGCCGGAGCTTATGGAATTTTATCGAAAGACTGGGAAAAGGATAAACTGCAATTGGGCATTCGGGTAGAAAACACACAAGCAACCTTTGCAGATAACGTTTCACAGGAATACTTCAATATCTTTCCAACTTTACTTTACCAGCATACGATCAATACACAGCATAATTTCTCTTTGTCTTATAAGAGAACCATCAGCAGGGCACCTTATAACGAACTCGTTCCTTATACCGTTTATTTAAACAAGTACACCATTGAACAGGGGAACCCGGCATTAAAACCCGAATTTGATGACATTTATACCCTGAGTACAAATATCAAAAAACTGAACATTGCACTCAGTTATACCTCTGCAAAGAACATGTCGGCGTTATTACCCACAAAGCAGGACTATATCACTAAAGTTAACTATGCCTCCCGTCAAAACCTGGATCCTTCATACGATCTGTCGATGTATGTTTATTTTCCTTTACGCATCAATTCCTGGTGGGAGATCCAGAACAGCGGAACCCCTATCGGCTATAATAAAGTCCACGGCAAGGTATTCAATGAACCTTATCACCTTTCCGCTTTTCATTCTGACTTTAAATCTTCTCATATTTTTAAATTATCAGAAATTATAAAGCTACAGGTAGATGCTTATTACTGGACCCCTTATGTACAGGTTCTCGCTAATTTCAGTGGATACAAAAATGTGGATGCCGCGCTGATGCTGGATTTGTTCGGAGGGAAGGGACAATTGCGGATTGCCGGAAATCAACTGATCTTCAAGAGAAATGATTTTCGCCAACGCAGTGATTTCGGGAATTACAGTCAGCGGGACATGATCAACACCGATAGCAAAAGAGTCAGTATCGGATTTAACTATAAATTCGGGAAAACAAAAATCAAATCTCCCGACAAAAAGCTGGGTAATGACGAAAGCATGAGGAGACTTTAAACGCCTTTCTTTACCAGCTTCTGGTCAAAATGCTGAATGGCCAGTAAACAAGCCAGCCCAAAAACAAAAGCCCATTTATAGCTCCATAACACCATAAAAAGCCCGCTATGGTACCGCTGATCGATGAGTACCATAGCGAGGCAAATGGCCGCCATACTTCCCAGCGTAACCAACGCTACAGACCAGTAAAAGGGGAAACTTCTTTCCTTACTCATAGAAATCCGCCGGCTTAACTTTGCAGAAAACTGATAGGACAAGCCGGCCTCCGGTTCTTCCCCAAGCACAGCAAACAACTGCTTGTAGGTATCAAAATCCTTTTGATCACTGATGGTCATGTTCATTTCAGGTTCAGAGATCCCCTCTTCCAGCATTTTCTGAAGGTATTCGTCTTTATGATCTTGTTTCATGATATTTCATTTTTAAGGTAAAGTTCCAGCTTCTCTTTCAATAGTTTCCTGGCCCTGAAAAGGTGGCTCTTTACAGTTCCTTCAGGCATTCCCGTAATGTCTTCGATCTCCTGATAAGAGAATTCATTGAGATGATAGAGTGTCAATACCGTTCTGTAATGGTCGGGCATTAAGGAAATCAAATGATTGACATATCTGGCCACATCTTTTTCAACAAGTACATTTTCAGGGTTCTTATCTGTAAAATGATAATTCTCTAAATCATCAACAGCCATTGTTAAAGATGCCCTTTTATTCTTTTTAAGATGATTAACAGCACTGAGGTAAGCAATCCTGGCAATCCAGGTGGACAATTTCGATTGAAAAGCAAAGCTTTTCAGGCTTTTATAAATTTTGATAAACACTTCCTGACAAATGTCTTCGGCATCCTCTTTTTCGTTCACAAGCCGGTAAACGACATGAAATACCAGCTTTTCATATTGTTTCACCAATCTGTCAAAAGCTTTTAAATCACCATGAAGTACCTTAGGAATTTCTTCCTTCTCATCGAACATACCACAATAGACAAGACTCAACCGATAAAAGTTGCAGCAACCTGATCATATTTTTGCATTTTTCAAAAAATTAAAAAATATATGCTTAATGCTGCAACATTCTAAATGCAATGCTTGTCTACTGGGCAAAATCATTAAATAATTGAAAACATGAAAGACATCATATTTCTTACGCCAATAGTTCTTGCAGTCATGATCTCGGTCCTTGTGATTGCTTTATATAATTACAGACTTAAAAAAAGAATTATAGATTCCGGCCCGATAGATGAGAACGCATTGAAGTTCTTAAACAGTCTTTCAGGCACTGGATCGGAAGGATTAAAATGGGGCTTTATCCTCTTATTTGGTGGTGTTGGCCTGGTCATTCTGGAATTCATTCCCTTTAAGGCCAATTCCTCTCCTCTACCCTATGGAATTGAAGCCATCTTCCTTGCTCTGGGATTTTTATGCTATTACTACTTCGTAAAAAAAGAGAAATCTTAGATTTCGTCTGATCCGGAAGCCTTCTTTTCTATTTCATGAGTTCATTTTTTTTTAAGCGCGATGCGCCCAGGGGAGAACTCATGCCCTTTTCAAAAACATTAAGCCCGAAACCAACATGAAAACCATACCCATTTACCTATGTCTGTCGCTCTTCTGCTTCCTTTTTAACCAAACCGGAACTAAAGCACAAATAAAAGAAAAGACCCTTGCAATCAGAGGAAACTTAACAGACTCGATCAGTGGAAAACCACTCTCCTCTTTTAGTGTCCATCTAAGTTCCAAAACAGCAGTACTCCTAAAAACGAGCTTAACCGATACGAATGGCAGGTTTATGTTTTCAGAGCTTCCACTTTCCGAATACTTCATTTCGGCGGTTTCCATTGGGTATCAATCCAGGAGAATTGCAGTTCCGCTTCAAAAAGAGCAAAATGCCGATCTGGACATGGGCAACATACGGATGCTTCCTGCTACTCAACACCTGGCAGAAGTCCGGATCAATAGCACAAAGCCTTTAATTAAACAGGAGATAGATAGGATCAGTTATGATTTACAGGCCGATCCGGATAGTAAAGCCTATAGTGTGTTAGAGATGATGCGGAAAGTGCCACTCCTTTCGCTGGATGCTGAGGATCACATCCAGCTCAAAGGCAGTTCCAATTACAAGATATTGATCAACGGAAAACCTTCCGGTATGGTAGATAGAAGTCCGAGGGAAATCTTACGCAGCATGCCTGCTTCCAGCATCCAGAAAATAGAAGTCATTACTATTCCTCCGGCAAAATACGATGCAGAAGGGCTGGCAGGGATCATCAATATCATTACCAATAGAAAAACGGATAATGGTTACAATGGTAACCTGAATATAAATGAAAGCGGCCCAAGGGGAGGTCCCGGGTTTGGAGGTTCATTTGGAATTAAACAAGGGAAGATAGGGCTTTCCGCATTTTTTGGAGGCAGCATTTATGATACTCCTGAAACAGAGAGCTTTAATGAAAGAACCTCCTTTGGCAGCAGTGCCGGAAACCTCCGCCAACAAAACAAAGAGCTATCCAATAGCCGGAACGGATACCTCGGACTGGAACTGAGTTATGAGATAGACAGCCTTCAATTGATTTCTGCTCAATTCAACAGAAATTTAAACCGGTCAGATCTTCATAATCAGCAATTGATCATCCTCAATGGTGAGCAAAAAAATTCAAGAGCTTATGATCTGACCAATGATAACAAAGGAAAAGGACTCGATTTATCACTCAATTATCAGTTGGGTTTTAAAAGAGATAAAAGCAGATTGCTAACCTTTTCCTACCGGTATTCCGGTTCCGATGAGGAGCAGCAAAGTAAAACCAGCTCTTCCCCTGATGAAGGTTACCTACAGCAAAATGGAAAACAATTTTCTGAAAACACCCTCCAGCTTGATTATATACAGCGCATCTCTAAAATCGATATGGAAGCCGGGATAAAAAGTATATTCCGTAGTCCTGAAAGCGATTTTCAATACCATTCTTTTGACAACAACAATGGTAATTTTGAACTGAAGCCTTTGCTTAGCGATCATTTCCAGCAATCACAAAAAATATTTGCTGCATACAATACCTGGCAGTTCCGGCTAAAAGACTGGGGTTTTAAGGCAGGAATCCGGCTCGAGCAAACCCGCTCAGCGCAGAACCACTTCTTCCTGGCGCCTGCCCTTGCCATCAGTAAAAAAGTAAAAATAAATGGGAGTCTGAATTTCGGATTTACCCAACGGATACAAAGACCGGGAATCTATCAGTTAAACCCTTTTGTTGACCGCTCCAATCCTAATTTCGAATCCACAGGAAATCCAGACCTGAAGCCCATTATCGGGAATGTCTTCCAGCTCAGTTACAGCATCCAGGGGAAAGCATTTTTAAACTTCGGACTGGACTATAATTACTTCAGCAGCCTGATCAATCAGGTTTCGGTTTTTGATCCGCTCAGCAATATTACACGCGCAACCTATCAAAATACAGGGCATGCCAGTTTATCCGGAGCCAACTTTAGCGTCAACTACCCCATCAGTCCGCGCTGGAACATCAGCAGCAATAGCAAACTTGCTTATGCCATTGTAGAAGGGATGAGCAATGGAGGCTTGCTCCGGACAGAGGGCCTCATGTATGTGGTTTCAGGCTCCACAGGTTACAGCCTGGAAACAGGCTGGCGTTTTCAGGGAAATTTTAGCATGAATGGAGGGAAAATCTCTTTGCAAAGAAAGACAAATGCCTATTTTAACTCTTCATTCAGCATCAGCAAAGACCTCATCAAAAAGAAGCTCTCTTTCTCTGCAGTTTGCAGCAATCCATTTCAAAAATACAGAAATAACCGATCTGAAATCTCAGGTCCGGACTTCCTGCAAATTACCGAAACAGAAACTTACTTCAGAAATTATAGCTTGCGCTTAAACTATACTTTTGGGAAATTGAAAGAAGTATTGAAAAAGAACAAACGAGGAATTAAAAATGATGACATTTCCAATTAAGATGTGCGTTTATGCACAACTGCTGTTCATTTCCGAACACAAAAAACCGCACCAAATGCGATAACGACTAATAAAACAAATCAATATAAAGATGGCATACTATTCGCCAATTCTGAAAAAAATTGGAATAACATGTTCAGGACAAACTTAAAGATTGCATTGAGAAACCTTTGGAGAAGCAAAGGTTTTACATTAATTAATGTTGGTGGCCTCGCGATTGGGCTGGCCTGTACGCTGATGTTACTCCTGTTTGTAAATTATGAATGGAGCTATAATAAACAGTTTGCGGATGTAGACAGAACCTATTTCGCAATGATCAATTTAAAGATTAACGGGGAGCTGGTGACCACAATGGCAAGTCCCAATAAACTGGGGCCATCAGCATTACAGTCTATTCCAGGAGTTGAAAATGCAACAAGAATTGCGATGGGTACTCCCGACAAACTCTTTAGTTACCGCGATAACAACTTCAAATTAAAAGGACTTACTGTTGATCCCTCTTTTCTGAAGATATTTGATTACCGCTACATTTATGGAGATGCAAACACCGCTTTAAAAGACCCCAATTCCATTCTTTTAACCGCTTCAATGGCAAAGAAGCTCTTTGGAAATGAAAATCCTGTAGGGAAAATTATCAAATGGGATAACCGTAAGTTCCTGAACGTTGCAGCCGTGATTGAGGACCTTCCTAAAAATCAAAGTATTCAGTTTGATGCCTTGCAAACCTGGGCGCTTTTCGAACAGGAAAATCCTTCAGAAAAAGAAAATGGATGGGGAGCAATCACCTGTATGACCATTATCAAACTAAAGGACAAACAGACTTACGCGGCTACAGATCTGGCGATCAGAAAGTTGATCCCTTCAAAAGACAAAGAAACGAGTCTGGAAGCTTTTTTATTCCCCTATTCCGAACTCCATCTTTATAATGAATTTAAAGATGGAAAATCTATTGGCGGAAGGATAAAACAAGTTAAACTCTTTGTTTTTCTTGCTTTTTGTGTATTGTTAATTGCCAGTATCAATTATATGAACCTATCCACTGCACGTTCTGAAAAACGGGCCAGGGAAGTTGGAATCCGCAAAGCAATGGGGTCCTCCAGGATTAGCCTGATGGGACAATTTATTCTGGAATCTCTCTTGTTGTCTTTCATCGCTACATCGATTGCATTTGTTCTTCTCGAAATATCACTTCCCTATTTTAATCATCTGCTCGACATTGAAGTCCAGGTCAATTACCAATCCTATCTCTTCTGGACCACACTCGTTGCCCTTGTTTGCATTACCGGATTCCTGGCAGGGAGTTATCCTGCTTTTTATTTATCCTCTTTTAGTCCGATAAGGGTTTTAAAAGGTTTTAAAGGAAATAATAGTTCTTCCTTGTCCATCCGAAAAGTCCTGGTCGTGGTACAGTTTAGCCTATCTGTTGGCATGATCATTTGCGCAATTATAATTTATTCCCAGATTCAATTTATGAAAAATAAACCTCTTGGCTTTGAACGCGACGGTCTGGTACAACTTGACATTGAGGGCGAATGGATCAAACCAGGAAAACTGGAACTTTTTAAAACAGAATTAAAGAAAGCTGGTGCAGTTGTATATGCAACCGAATTTGCCTCCACTTTTACTCAGGGAGGAACCATCACGGGAGGAATCAGCTGGCCAGGAAAAGCTGCAAATGACAATTCTGTCATCGATTATAGAAGCATAGGTTATGATTTTATAAAGACGATAGGTGCAAAGCTTGTTGCCGGCCGGGACCTCAATCCTAAATTTTCGGCAGATACCTCAACCTCTGTACTTATAAATGAGCAGTCCGTAAAAACGATGGGGCTAAAAAATCCTGTCGGGACAACAATTACCTGGGGAGACAACCCGCCTCTAACTATAATCGGAGTGGTAAAAGATTACTCCAATGAAGCTATCGGACGGAAAACCAAGCCAACCCTATTTTATTTCAACCCTGCAAAAAGCCGGATATTACTGTTGAGGCTGAACCCTTCGCAGCCTTTGAATAAATCTGCAGAGCTCATCAACATGATCAGCAAGCGTCTGAATCCGGAATACCCGGCAGCACTAAGGTTCGTGAATCAGGGCATGGAAGAACAACTCCGGAATGAAAAACTACTCAGTACCTTATCTAATCTTTTCGGGGGCTTTGCGATTCTGATCTCCTGCCTTGGCTTGCTCGGTCTTGCCTTATATATGGCTGAACAACGAAATAAAGAAATCAGCATCAGAAAGGTGTTGGGAGCAGACCTGAGAAACATCCTGATCCTGTTGAATAAAGATTTTATAAAACTCGTTTTGTTCTCCAATATGATCGCTTTTCCCATTGCCTATATGTTAGCAAAAAACTGGCTCAGCAAATATGATTATAAGATAGACATTGCCCTGTGGCCCTTCCTCATTGCAGGCCTCATCTCTCTATTTATCTCGGTACTCACGGTGAGCTTACAAACCTTCAAAGTGGCAAAAGCAAATGCAGTGGATGCTTTAAAATATGAATAGTCCCGATACTTGACAAGGCACTAACTATAAAAAATCATTTGTTTTTCACAAAACAGGAGAATGCTTTAATCTTTATCGTAATCGGCTCTTGAATTCCTATCTTGAGAAAAAAAAATTAAAGCATGAAATTCTTCATAAATGAAACCGATCAGATTGTAAACGAAGCGATAGAAGGATTATTAACCAATCCTAAATTAGCCAGACTGGACTCCTTTCCTGAAGTAAGGGTGGTGATCCGTAAAGATTGGGATAAGTCAAAAGTGGCCATCATCTCTGGTGGTGGTTCAGGGCACGAGCCTGCCCATGCAGGTTTTGTAGGGAAAGGCATGTTAACCGCAGCGGTATGTGGAGATATCTTTGCCTCCCCAACAGTGGATGCCGTATTGTCGGCTATCCTCGCTGCTACCGGACCAAAGGGCTGCTTATTAATTATAAAGAACTATACCGGTGACCGCCTAAATTTCGGTCTGGCAGCAGAACAGGCACGTGCCCTGGGATATGAAGTCAGGACCGTTACCGTAGATGATGATATTGCTCTGGGCAAAGACGTAAAAAAAAGAGGACTGGCAGGAACATTGTTTGTACATAAGATCGCCGGACAGCTTGCTGAAGAAGGAAAATCACTGGAAGAAATCGCTGCGGTTGCGCAACAGGTGATTGACCAGACCGCTTCTATTGGTCTTTCTTTAACAGAATGTCAGCATTTAGGACAGGAAACCAGTTCCCGATTAAATGACGAACAGGTAGAACTTGGATTGGGGATTCATGGAGAACCAGGCATAGAAGTGATTCCTTATGCCAAGGCAGATCATCTGATGGCGCTGGCCATTGAAAAACTCGAAGCAAATCTATCCAATGAAAATGGCCGGTATGCCATGATCTTTAACAATATGGGAAGTGTCAGCCCAATTGAAATGAGCCTATTGGTCAATTCTTTCCGCAAAACAAAACTCGCTTCCAAAATAGCGTATATGGTTGGCCCGGCAGCACTGATGTCTTCTATCAATATGAGTGGATTCTCTGTCTCCGTACTATTGCTTAACGAAGCAATAGAAAAAGCTTTACTGGCTGAAGCGGAGCCCACTGCATGGCAGTTACAACCTTTTGAAAAACCAGTGGAAATCAGCAGTCCAAAACTTCCGGACACCATTCCCTATGATGCTTCGGCGAATGAAAAGGTTTATCAATTGATCAATGAAATCGCACAGTTGCTCGTGTCCATCGAAAAGGAAATCAACAGTCTGGATGCTAAAGTTGGGGATGGTGATGCAGGATCAACCTTTGCCCTGACCGGCAGGAGATTATTAACCGTTATAGACCGTCTTCCTTTGAATGATACCGGAAAATTACTACTCAGCATTGGCCGGATTCTGGCCAGAGAAGCCGGTGGATCAAGTGGGGTCTTGCTATCGATCTTATTTACCGCAGCAGGAACTGCTTATACCAAATCTCCTGAACTGGGAAAAGCATTATTGGAGGGGCTACAAAGAGTAAAAGATTATGGTGGTGCACAAATTGGAGACCGCACCATGATCGATGCCTTACAACCTGCTTTTGAATCGCTTGCAAATGGGGAAACAACAAGCCTTGTTGCTCAGCATGCCCGTAAAGGAGCAGAACATACCAAGACCATTATCAATACCAAATTTGGCCGTTCCTCTTACCTTTCAGAAGAGGTGTTGAGAAATGTTCCTGATCCTGGAGCCGAAGTCATTGCCAGGGTCTTTGAAAAGATTGCCACACTAAATTAAATAAGAGACCATCATGATCTTGCAGATCACAGTCAATGAATAATACCAAGATCATGATGGATTCATCTCCTCTAAAAAACATACTCTTCAATGAAAATTAAACTGATCGTTTTCGCCTTATTGATATCAGGCAGTTTCAAATCTGTTGCTCAGGTAAAACATAAGGAGCTTTTATCGCAACTGACAGATTCTGTTAAGCACCCGGCTTTTAACGGCCTGCACAGCATCCTGATTGCCAAAGGCAACGATCTGCTTTATGAGCAATATTTCAACGGATATGGCAAAGATTCACTCCACGACACCCGTTCCTCTTTTAAATCTATCGCCAGTTTACTGGTCGGCATTGCGATAGACAAGGGCATGATCAAATCCACGCAACAGAAAATGCTGGATTTTTTTCCTGAATACCCTGCCTTGAAAGATGATCCCTTAAAAAGAGAAATCACGATTCAGCAATTGTTGGATATGCAGGCTGGCTTTGATTGTGAAGAATTTAATGGTACAAAAGATTGCGAAGAACAGATGGAGCAAACGAAGAATTGGGTAAAATACTCACTGGAACTTCCAATGAAAGATGCCCCTGGAACAGTATGGTCTTACACCTCTATTGAACCGGTGATTATAGGTGGAATTATCCGTAAAGCGGCTAATATGCCGGTAATGGACTTCGCAAAAAAATATCTTTTTGACCCGCTGCAGATCAGCAATTACAGGTGGACCCTTGATGCTACCGGAAATCCAAACACAGCCGGTTCCTTTTTTATCCGCCCGATTGATATGATAAAGATCGGACAAATGGTTCGTGACCAGGGTAAGTGGAAAGGCAAACAGATCATTTCTAAAGAATGGATCAAAAAGTCCACCGTCTGCAACATTCCTATTCCTGATTTTTCTAATATGAAATTTAGTAAAAGTAAAACGGGTATTCCGCAGCCTACCTTTTATGGTAGTTACTGGTACCGGGAAAAGCTTAAAACAAAAAATCTGGAGGAAGAAGTCCTGTTTGCCTCTGGTAATGGCGGACAATTTATGTTCATCTTAAAAAAGCTGGATCTCGTCGTCATGTTTAACCAGGGCTATTATGGCAATGCTAAAGCAAAAAGAGCATTCGACCTCATGGTGCAATACATCATACCTGCTTTTACGGATAAAAATTAAATCATCTTTAATAAAGACAATTGATCTAAAATCAAATCCATCCGCGCTGCCGTACTCAGGTCAGTGCGGATTTCCAAAATCGGGTATTCCATCTTCTTCATCCATTGCTCATGAACATTTAAGGTCCTGGAGGCAATTCCGGTATTCGCATCATAGTCTGAAGCCCAGCGGATAAATGCATCAGATTGCATTTTTCTTTCCGGATCCGACAGGATTTGCTCCCCATACCTTTCCATTTCTCTTTTTCTGATCCTTTCCATTCTTATCTCCGGTGGGATCCATAAAAACACCACCAGATCAAAGTAAGGATATACACCTTCTCCCCAATTGTACATCGAACCTCCCAGAATCCAGTCATCCTGCCTGTTCAATGCCATACGCATGTGATCATTCCGCTCCTGCGGATCTCTTTTTAGTGTATATGGAGGGTCTGATGGCACCCAAAAGTATTCATCACTATCGAAATAAGGAATGTTCAATCGCTTTGACAATGCGGCTCCCAGAGTGGTGACACCAGAACCCGAAGCACCAAAAATATGAAGTTTCATTTCGTATGTATTATTTTTTTAAAACCGCATAAACTCCTGATTTAGTAAAAATAAATCCTGAATTGATAAACACCGGCGGCCCTGTCTCCTGTACTTTTACAAAAATCGCATAATGAATTCATGGAAACAAGAACCCGTATCATTACCATCTTCACTTATATCGTAAGGGCCTTACTGGCTTATGTTTATATTCCCCATGGACTGGAAAAGCTCTATACCAAAATCAATGTTCAGGAGTACATTGATTTCAAGCTTGGCCAGGACTTCATCGACTTTTATTTAATCTGGGAAAAAAGCGGTTACATCTGGGTGATTGGGATTGCGCAATTTCTTGGCGGATTGCTCCTGCTATTCAAAAGGACCTATCTTTTCGGAGCGGTCTGTCTACTTCCCGTTTCCATTGGTATGTTTTTCTGCCATATATTTATCTCTCATGCCCAGGACTTCCTGATCTTCGACGCCCTGGTCCTTATCCTTAATCTTTATCTCATTTTACTGCATTTCAAATCCTTAAAAAGCACCTTCTTTAAACCACAAAACAGCTGGATATAAGACCCCCCGGATTAGAAAACACCTTTGTTTAACCTTATAAAATACATTTAGACATGCCCCGAATGCCCAAATGGTTAGCTGATTTTTCAGAGCAGGCTTTTAAAGGTGCTTACAAGCAAACAGTAATCACTGAGATTGAATATTATGCTCCTAAATTAAAAAGGGTAAGGTACCAGGGCGACGCACTCAGGACCGTCCAATGGAAACCGGCACAGGAAGTCGAATTCCGGGTCAGTGACACGGAATACCGGCATTATACCCCCATGTACTGGAATCAGGAAGCTGGTTATACCGACGTATTGTTTTACCTGCATGGCAAAGGTCCCGGAAGCGACTGGGCGTCACAATTACAGATAAACGACGAACTGCTGCTGATTGGCCCGGGAGGAAAATTTATCATTCCCGAGGGCAGCTCTAAAATTGTCATGATGGGTGATGAAACAACATTAAGCACCTTTTATGGCATGCAGCAACAGCTGCCTAAAGGAGCGGCAGATGTCCATTGCCTCATCGAATGTGAGCCTGAGGCCATGGACTGGCCGGAAAAGATCGGCATGAAGGCAGTGCCACTGCAAAGAATTCCTTCCTTCACTGGCCGCGTACAGGAAGAATGGCTTCGGCAGCACCTGAAAACCGCTGCTACAGCCACGGCTTACTTCTTAAGCGGAAATGCAGATACCATAAAAAACCTGCGCAGGTTACTAGTATCCACCGGGGTTCCCGGAGCACAAATCAAGATGAAACCTTATTGGCTGGAAGGAAAAAAGGGATTGTAACTACGCTACTTCTGGTTTTCATCAAAATGTAACAACCAGTAGTTTCCGTATTTATCCTTCAGGTCACCAAACAAGGCACCCCAGAAACTATTCTCCAAAGGATGGGTTGCCGTACCACCTTCCACAAGCCGGTTGTAACAAGTCCTCGCCTCTTCTTCCGAGCTGCAATTGAGCATCAGGGAAACCGCATTCCCTCTCAGCAGACCTTCGTTTCCTACCATATCAGAGGCCATGATCCTCAGCATTCCTTTACAAAGTGTGGCATGTAAAATATAATTCTTCATCTGCGCCGGCATTTTTTCGGATAAGGGGGATTCTCCAATCGTTTGAAAATTCAGATCCCCGCCAAGACAGTGCTGATAGAATGTCATTGCCTCGCGGCAATTGCCGGCAAAAGTTAAATAAGAGTGGATAGATGTCATCATGACGATAATAAATTACAAGGTAAACTTAGCAGGAAGTCCCTAAAAAAATCTTGTGTAAAAGCGACAATTAAAGGGGTTGTTTGCGACAATAAAACACGATATATTTGATATCAAATTGAATCCACAGATGAAACACATTTCCATCTTAGTTCCTGAAACAGCAGTAATTGAAGCCATTGCTGATCCTGGCTACCTCTTCAGAATGGTCAACGAGTTCCTGGAATCTTCAGGAAAACCTGCCTTATTTCAGGTCCAGCTTGTTGGCTTATCAAAAGAAGTCCGGTTAAACAACAGCCTGTTTTCAGTCCATACAGATCAACTGATTCATGAAGTCAAAAAAACAGACCTGATCTTTATTCCTGCAATTAGTGGTCATATCAAAACGGCACTGGAGCTAAACAAGGAATTCCTTCCCTGGATCATTGACCATTATCATAAAGGTGCTGAGGTTGCTTCCTTATGTATCGGAGCGTTCCTGCTGGCCTCTACAGGCCTGCTCAAGGGAAAACAATGCTCCACACACTGGCTGCACGCCACAGAGTTCCGTGAAATGTTTCCGGATGTGGAACTTGTGGATGGCAGCATCATCACTGAAGAACAACGGCTCTACTCCAGTGGGGGTGCCAATTCCTATTGGAATTTACTGCTTTACCTGGTGGAGAAATATACAGACAGGGATACTGCAATCCTTGCTTCCAAATTTTTCGCGATTGATATCGACAGGGAAAGTCAGGCTGCCTTTATGATGTTTCAAGGTCAGAAAGATCATGAAGATCTGGAGATCAGAAAAGTTCAGGAATTTATAGAGAACAACTACCAGGATAAAATTACGGTAGATCAGCTTGCTGCCATGTCTTCCCTTGGCAGGAGGAGCTTTGAACGCCGGTTTAGGAAAGCCACCAATAATACCGTAATTGAATACACCCAAAGGGTGAAAATTGAAGCCGCAAAGAGGAGTTTTGAAAGCAGCAGAAAGAACATCACCGAAGTGATGTTTGATGTCGGTTATACCGATACCAAAGCCTTCCGTGATGTGTTTAAAAAGATTACAGGTTTAACACCTATAGAATATCGGAATAAGTACAATAAACAGGCGGTAATGGCTTAATCGGAAACACATGCAGGTCTTACCATCTCCCCATCTGTCGCATCTCATCAGGCACTTTCTCGTTCTTGAAAGTGACCATGTGGAATTGATGGACCATCATTTTTTTCCAGATGGAAATTCGGGAATGGTTTTTCATTATGGAAGCCCTTTTAAGCAACATCCCGACAGCTTTATTTATGGTCAGGTCAGTAAGTTCCGCCACATTCAGTCTACAGGTAAAATAGGAATGCTGATTGTCGTATTCCAGCCTTACGGAAGCCACCTGCTGCTCGGAATTCCCGCACATGAGCTCAGTGATGAGCTGATTCCTTTGTCTGAACTCTGGAAGACAGCAGCCAGGGATCTGGAAGAACAGGTCATCAGCGCTCCGGACAATGGCAAACGGATCCAAATTCTGGAAAACTTCCTCAGTAAAAAATCAGGACTCTGTTTAGAGGCAGATCCAATCATTACGCAAAGTCTGTCTATGATCTATGCCGATCATGGGCTCAGTCCCATCCATGAACTGAATAAAACACTTCAGGTCAGTGAAAGGCAACTGGAAAGAAAGTTCAAAGCACACATTGGGGTTTCTCCTAAAAACTTTTCCAATATCATCCGCTTACAATTCTTTCTAAAGCTGTTCCGCACTACCTCATCTGAAAAAAACCTGACCGAAATTGCCTATGAAAGTGGCTATTATGACCAGGCTCACCTGATCCGGGAATTCCGGAAAAACGTAGGGCTCAGTCCCGGCCAGTATATCTTTAAAACAAACCGGCTGGCAGTTAACCTTGTTCAGCTCCCCCCTCTTTTATAAGCCATTTGGAAATAGCTGCTGCATGTCGGCTTTGTACAATTTTCTCCTTATATTTTCTGATAGGTTTGCTTCCACATCTTTTCCTGTCCGCAGTGCAGGCAAAGCAACATAAAAATTGAAACCATGAAAGCACTAAAAATCGCAACCGCACAATTTGAAAACCGCAGTGGAGACAAAGACTATAACCTCAGCCGCATCAATGAGCTTTCTGCCCAGGCAGCAGCTTCAGGTGCAGAAGTCATCGCTTTTCACGAATGCAGCATTACCGGATATACCTTTGCAAGAGGCCTGACCGAAGCACAAATGCTGGAGATTGCAGAATATATCCCTGATGGTTCTTCCATTCAGAAACTCCAGGAAATCGCGAGGGCACACAACATCGTAGTGCTGGCAGGTTTATTTGAAAAAGACCGCAATGATGATCTGTTTAAGGCTTATGTAGCCGTAGACAAGAATGGCTTAATTGCCAAATACAGGAAACTTCATCCCTTCATTAATCCGCACTTAAAGCCCGGAAATGAATACGTCATCTTTGACTTGTACGGATGGAAATGCAGCATATTGATCTGTTATGACAACAACATCATTGAAAATGTAAGGGCAACGACTTTGCTTGGTGCACAAATTATTTTCATGCCACATGTCACGATGTGTACCCCATCTACCCGTCCTGGAGCAGGATTTGTAGCCCCTGAATTGTGGGAAAACAAAGAAAAGGATCCAACCAGCCTACGCGCAGAATTTGACGGATTGAAAGGAAGGGCCTGGCTAATGAAATGGCTTCCTGCCAGGGCTTACGACAATGCCGTTTATGCCGTATTCTCTAACCCCATAGGAATGGATGATGATCAGCTCAAGAACGGTTGTTCCATGATTGTTGATCCATATGGGGATATTATTGCGGAATGCCGTAAACTGGATGATGACATTGCCATTGCCCTCATCAGTCCGGAGAAACTGGAAAAAGCCGGAGGATCGCGATATATAAATGCCCGCAGACCCGATCTTTACCGGGACATCATCGGACAGGCACATGAATCCAGACAGCAGGTCGTCTGGCTAAACGAGCAGAAATAACCGTTAAACAAAAAATGGGCCGGATGAGGAATCATCCAGCCCATTTTCGCTATAAAAATTGCTTTATTTAGTGAGCCCGAACATCAATACCAGACGATCATTCTGATACAGGTTCAGCGTCTGATCAGCCACATCAAAACGGAATTCTTTAGTTCCAAGCATGCCCAAAAATTTACTTTCCAATGCACTTAAATTCTGATCCAGACAAGCACGTCGTGTACTTGCTGCAGGACCAAAAGTAATGGTTTCTTTTCCGGACTGGTAAGTACCAAAATAGTTGTTGCATCCGGAATTACCACTGAAGCGCTGCTCAGCAGGACTGAAATTGATCGTTACAGGTGATTCTGTTTGTGTTTCTCCGTTCATCTGGATCAGTCTCCATTTGTAACTTGCAATAAATTTCCAGATGTCATTACCACCTTCCTCAGTTCCTCCTTTTCCATTGGAAAATTCTAATACGCTTTCATCTCCTTTATAAAAGGTCATGGTGTTGGCTGTGTGCGCTACCCTGAATCTTTTATCGTTTAATGCCTGGGTATATTCGTATTCCAGTTTCATGACTTTATCATCAGAACAAGCCATTAATGTAGAAGCTACATTTCCCATTTTAATCTCTCTGTTTTTCTGATCATAACTGAAACCACCAAAGATGGTGTTACAACCTGCTGAACCTGAAAACTTGTTGCCTTTTGCATCTAAAGTCAAATGAATTTTACTGATGCCAACCTCTTTTCCATTCATTCTTACCAGGCTCCATTTTTGTCCTGCTACAGCAGTCAGGTCGCTTTTTGATAAGTTAGCCACCGCAATTTTCTCCTTTTTGATGACCTTTTTCAGTTTGTACGTATAAATAGACGCATCAGCAGGAACATTCTTTCTTTTAGTACGGATCACAGAAAGGGTATAACGGTAACCTTCCTGGTGTTTAAAGCCCTGAATTTCGCTATAAAAAAACTCCCAGTTTTTACTATTCTTATATTTTACCTGCAGACAATTCATTGGACCCACTCCGGTACAGGCTGCCCTGTCTTCCTTTACTATCAGCCTGATAACTTCAGCAGCCATAGTACTTGAAATACTTCCCAGAACGATTAACAGGGACAAAATTCCCTTTTTTGTAATGATACTTTTTAACATTGTGTGTGTATTTATAATGTGTTTTAACCTTTGTCTGTTTAAGCAGACGTTATTATACATACAATTCTCACACCAAGTTCAAAAAACAAAACGGCGGCCACCCAGGGTGACCGCCGTTTTTAAAACCATCTCATGGACGAATTAATTCACTGCAATATTCAATGTAGCGATGCGCTCAATACTTTCAAATTCAGCTCCGCTTACTTTTTCATTGTGGCCAGCTTCGAGGATATAACTTCCAGTCCATTCAGGAACAAAAACAGTTTTTCCATCAGCGCCTGTTTTTACCTGTTTCATCCATCCTGCAGGAGAAAATACGGATACATAAACATCGGCTGCCGGTACTGCTTTAAAATGACTGCTTAAGCTAATTTCTTTTCCTTTTTTCAGGGCTGCCAATGCATCTACAAAAACACCAAGCTCAGCTTTGTTGGCCAATGCGGTATTACCTGTATTTGCTTTACCTACGCTTACCAATGCCGCAGCATTGAACTGATATTGTTTTTTACCAGCGATCTGTTTTACCGTATGGCTGATGCTCAGGGTATACACCCCATCTGCTGCCGGAGTAAAGCTCGTTACAAAATGATCCTCTTTTGGTGTCACTTTCAATTGTTCTTTTTCTCCCTGAGGATTGATCAGCCAAAGGCTGAATTCTTTGGTATCCGACCACCAGTCGGCCAGTTTCTCCGGATGATTCTCGCCAGGTTCACCATAGAAGATTTTTACTTCCTGAGCTGTTCCTTTTTTGCCATTTGCTACAGTTTTAATGTACAGGGCATGCGCAAATAATTGGTTTACGCTGAACATCAGGATCAGCGATAGGGCAAGTGTCTTTAATTTATTCATGGTTATTTTTGTAATTAGGTAATACTTTCTTCAACTACAGCAGTCTTTTTAACGATAGGTTTAGCCTTGGCCACCTTGGTATTTTTTGGTTTCTTTTTCCGTTTACCCCACCAGATGATAAATCCGGTAATGGGTAACGAAGCACCGATCAGTGAGGCAAAAAAAGCAAGGAATTTACCCGGCAAACCCAATATGGAACCCACATGAATATCGTAATTCATTTTTCGGAGCTTTGTTGGAAAAGAGGCTTCAGAGAACTTTACATCATACACCGGATGTGCGGGAAATTCTTTTAAAGTATGACGGTCAAAACTAAAGCTCATGTTGTCATAATACCGGCCTGCAGTAGGATAGATATAAATGTTGATTGCAGATTTCGCATCTGCAGTATCGGGATAACCATAATAGAAACCCTGTGCTTCGGGCACCTGTGTGATGACCTTTTTCCAGGCGAGGTCCATCGCTGTGCGGGAAGTATAAAACTTGTTCGCCTGCAAAGAATCAGATTTTACATCCTTGTAGTCAGGTAGCGTCTGTCCGGCTGAAGTTACCCAATACAGACCTTTGCTGTACCATTCAATCCCATATACCATCCCTGTCAGTCCTATTGCCAGGACAATGAACAAAGAATAAAATCCGAGCACATTATGAAAATCATAGTTTACCCTTTTAAATGAAGCACCCCATTTGATCTGGAAGCTCCGTTCCCGGGTACTTTTGGTCCATTTCTTTGGCCACCACAAAACAATTCCGGTAATTAACGTGATCACAAAGATCAGGGTGCTATAATTAACGATAGGCCTTCCGATCTTGTAAGGCAACCATAAAAAACGATGTCCGCTAAGCACAAAACTAAAGAAATCTGTTTGTCCTTTTTCTTTCACTTCCTTCTTAACGAGTGCTCCGGTATAAGGATTGAGGTAAAGGGAAATGTTCCCTCTTCTTCCTTCTCCCAGCCCGACGGTAACCACTTTACCTTGTTGATAAGTCGCATAGCTCACCTTTTTATCCGGAAAGATTTTAGCAGCTGCATCTGATAACTGGGAAGGTGTCAGGACAGGTTTATCCTGTCTGGCAATATTAAATTCAGGGTTTACGAAAGATTTGATCTCGTCTATAAATACGTAAAGGCATCCCGTTACGCAAACGATCACCATGATGATTCCTGTAACCAGACCGAGCCAAAGGTGAAGCCAGGCAGAGATCCGGTAAAATAAGGAACGTGGGTGTTTTTTCTTCTTAGGGCTTGTCGTGTTGCTTGTCATCGGGCTCAGGCTAAAAATGTATCTGCAATAAAATAATTGCACGCTTGCCCCTCAACAAAAAATCTCTAAATTGCATTACTTTTAATTGTTCAAGGTTAAGAGTTCTTCACCCTCAGGTGATTCGCCGTACAGTTAGCGCTGTACGGCTATTTTTTTTCGCCATGTAATTGGCATGGGCAAATATAACCTTATTTAGAATAGTTACAAATAAACCTGAGCTTTTTTATTTTAAAACTTTATGGCCAAAAAATTAAGGGAACTGATAATTGTCCTGAATGCCCCTTAAATAATTCTCTTTTGCCCTTTGTTGACGTTCAGATTAGGCTTACCTTGAACAGAAAAAAGAGATGGCTAACATAGAACATATCAACGTAATAAAGGCTCCTATAGCTAAAGTATACGAAGCACTGACCACAGAAGAAGGCCTTGCTGCAGTATGGACCAGTGAATTGAAAGTAAAACAAGAAGTCGGTTTTATCAATGAGTTCAGCTTTGGTGCTGAAACGGATTATTTTGAGATTAAGGCACTTGTTCCTAACCAGGGAGTGTTGTGGTATTGCATAAATTCCGATCCCCAATGGATAGGAACAAGTGTTTCTTTTGATCTGGAAGAAAAGAGAGGAAAAACGCATGTGACCCTGAAACAGACGGACTGGGCAGAGGTAACCGAGTTTTACCGGCATTGCAACTATAACTGGGCTTTTTTCCTCTATAGTCTTCAGCAGTATTGTGAAAACGGAAAAGGCATCAATTATCAGCAGCGCTACTGATTAAATTCCCAGGATCTTCTTCATGCTGGCTTCGGTATAACCTGCACTTGCGGTCATACCTTTACCACCGATACAGGTACGGATATGGATACAATCCTCGATATCATACTCCAGAATATGCTCGGTAGGATGTTGCGGATAAAATCCCGCCCAGGTAGTAGCCATATCACGGAGGTTGAAATTCACAATCCGTTCCCCTTCTTTCATCATGAGCTCATTGATGTGTTGTTTCACATTAAAACCAAGCTCATCAAAATGATTCACATCAGCATATTCATGGGAATCACCGATGATAAAACTGCCGTCTTCTGCTTTTTTAAACAGGAGGTGAATTCCCCATTCTTTCAATTCCCTGTAATGTTCCGGGATGCTTAAATTCTTAAAGGAAGGACAATATTCTTCGAAACTCTCATACCTTCTGATGGTTAAACCAGTTAAAATATTGCCTTCAAGTTCCACTTTCGGCATAGGAACAGTACGCATCATCTGAAGTTTACTGATCACTTGCCCACTCTTTTCAAATAAGACAGGAAACAACAGTTTAAATTCATAGCCATTGCAAAGCACCGCTTTATCTGCACTATAAATATCTCCTCTGCTTAAACGAACTTCTGCTCCCTTTCCATTAGCTACGCAATCCACAACCGGCGAATTGCACAGCAAGGTATACCCTTCAAATTTCCCGCGCATGAACTCCTGCAAGCGATAAATCATCGCAGTAGGGTCTACACTGATCTCCTGATCAAAAAGTAAAGCTTCTTTTGCATAGCTGCTTCTTATAGCAGGGTATCTAGTCAGAACCTGTTCTTTTCCCAGCAGTTGCTGAGTATAACCCAAAGTATCATAATGTGCTTTAAGTTCATGAATCAGATTTTGTTCTTCCTCATCTGAGGCAATGTATACACTTCCGTTTTTTCTTACAGAGATGTCAAATTCCTGTTGAATTTCCTGATAGATCTCCAGACCACGAACCCCATAATCAAACCATACACCCGTCATTCCGGAAGGAATCACCTGACCAAAATTCCTTACCGTAGCACCTACCGGATAGTTGTCCTTTTCCAGTTGTAAAACTTTCTTTCCGTTTTTTAAGGCATGGTAAGCATGAAAAGTGCCTAATATTCCACCTCCAATTACAATCAGGTCATAATGTTTTGTATTCATTTTTAAAATTTTAATGGTGATTTATTCTGCGCCCCTTTTCACCTCCAGGCTCAATCCGGAGAGGGTAATATTACTTTCTTTTTTTTTATTCTTTAAACTTTTCTGGCGGAAATACAGCAGAGAGAACATGCTGCAGGTTACCCCTACCACAGCCGCGATGACCGCACTCTGTCTGAAAAAATGACCCCAGCTGATTTCCGCATCTCCAAACTCTTTGAACAACAGAATGCTCACACTACCCAGGTATCCGATAGAATCCGCCACATACATCACGAAACCAATATTGCTTTTGTAATGGAAAGCAGCAATCATCCGCTCAAAGAAGATGGCATTGTAAGGAATATAAGCCATGTATAAGCCCATCCCCACCATGACCATCCATACCA
Source organism: Pedobacter caeni (assembly GCF_900129215.1). Classification (GTDB taxonomy): domain Bacteria; phylum Bacteroidota; class Bacteroidia; order Sphingobacteriales; family Sphingobacteriaceae; genus Pedobacter; species Pedobacter caeni. The sequence continues at coordinate 875,398 of NZ_FQUQ01000004.1, forward strand.
CCGGGCTGATGTAATGTGCATCAAAAAGTAAGGTTCCGATTCCGGTTAAGGCGCATCCGGCGATGATCATTCCGTGAATGATGATGAAGGCTTTCATGTTGTTCTTTACCAGGATCAGCATGCTCACCAGGAACAAGACTACCAGGGCAATGAAACCATCTATTTTGGTATAGATATGGTTGTCTGTTACGCCCAAGTCATGCCAGATCTCGACTTCAAAATTATCCCTCAGGTCGCGGATTACGGTCAGCACCACATAGATGATCACCGTGAGGATAATCCCCGGCAGGAAGTTCAGGAGGAACTTTTTGCGTTGTGCCGCATCCATCGGTGCCCTTTTGGTTCTTAACAACTGATCTTCCTTCGTGGGTGGCGGCATGAGTTCCAGAAAGCCTACAAACAGCAATAATGGAATCACAAACAACAAACCGGTACAAAAAGGCATCCAGTATTCATTTACGGGAAAAATATCCATGATTGTCCTTGCTACTGTTTTAATAAATCCCGAAGCAAAGATCAGGCTGACCGACAGAATGGCGCCCATGAACTCTGTATTGCGCCTTCCTTCCAGGTAGCTGAACACCAGCCCCCAGATCATTCCTAAAGGAAAACCATTGATCAACAGGAAAGCAATGTTCCAGGGAGCAGGAACCAGGGCAAAACCGAGCAGGGCTAACCAGGAGATCCCAATCAGCTTAAGGATACTTCTTCCCCTGTTCTTTCCTGAAGATTCTGCGATAAAACGAATGCCATAAAATTTGCTGAACGTATAACCCAATACCTGGGCAATCACCAGCCATACTTTATAATCAATCCCCAGATAGCTATGCTCATCAAAGGTGCCCGCCGTAAATGCTTTACGAAAAGCATACATACTCGTATAACAACCAAAGGCTGCTAAGCCAGCCAATATCGAGATATGACTATACGACCATCCGGCAACTTTGTTCCGGCAATGCTGTAAGAGGCTCATCCTGAAATTATTGACTAATGATTGCTAACACTTCAGAGATATCATCAATGATATGTGTAGGATGATATGGCAGCAATTCATCATGGGTAAATGCCCCGGTGGTAATGCCGATGGTATATTTACAACCTGAATTTAAGCCCTCATTTACATCCACCTCGGTGTCTCCTACTTTGGCCACTTCCATTGGGTCTGTGATGTTTAACTCTGCCATGATCTTTCTGATCATATCAGGATATGGTCTTCCATTGGCTACCTCATCACTTGCAACCATATAATCTACAGTATCCTCCCATTTCAGGCGGGAAATGATGATGTCGGCGATATCTCTTGAAAACCCGGTATCCAGGCCTATTTTAATGCCTAGTTTTTTCAATTGAATAAAAGTGTTTTCTACGTTAGGAAGGGGAACCACATCGGCAGAGGTCTGGTAGAAGTTGATCATGAAGGCCACAAAATCAGTATGGATATCAGCAATCAGTTCTGCAGTAATCTTCGTTTGATCTGGTTCTTCTTTCTGAAGGATCATTTCTATGGCAATAGGTTTCTCATAACCCATTATTGGATTGATCACCTCAATATTTACTTCATAACCATGAGCTTTCATGGCTTGCTGGAAAGCCAGACCTACGTAATTTTTATCTTTTACGGTGGTACCGGCCATGTCGAACACTACTAATTTTATAGACATCTTAGAACATTTATTTGTTCTGCAATACTAAACTTTGTTTATTAAAACTAAACAAAGTTAAAGTTAAGGAATTGTTAGTTTTCTTTATCTTCGCCCAGTGACCTGGCAAACATCTTTGCTCTTGCCTTGTTAAGCAGATTAGAAATTAAAAAAAGAAACAGATGAAGTTCAATCCTATTGCCTTTGTTGTGAACCTGGCCATTCCTTTAGCTGCCGGTGCTTTGGGCAGCATATTAACCCTTACCTCCGTAAAAACATGGTATCCGACTTTAGCGAAACCTTCTTTTAATCCGCCCGACTGGCTTTTCCCTCCGGTATGGACTTCTCTATTTATCCTGATGGGATTTTCGGCTTATCTGGTATGGCAAAAGAGGGCACAGGTAGCTCATTTCCCAAGAACCATTGCGGTTTATTTTATACAGATTGTCTTAAATATATTGTGGTCTTTCCTGTTTTTCTATGCCCATTCTATCGGTGCAGCTTTGTTTGAAATCTTTGCTTTACTGATCGCCATTGTGATCAATGCCAGGGTATTTTATAAGATCGACAAAACCGCAGGCCTGCTTTTCATTCCTTACTTTCTTTGGGTATGTTTTGCAACACTGCTGACTTACAACATTTTCAGCCTGAACGGATAATTTATTGGACAAGACCTAAAAACATAAGTGCTTTTGTTACATTTGGGATATTTTTTAATCATCTTAAATGATTTGTAGCATAATGAAACCAGTATCCTTATTGTTTTTTCTATTCCTGGCCTATACATCTGTCTTTGCACAAAATGCAGACATCAATAATTTTATCGTTAAGGAAAGCCTGCTTAAAAACAGTAAACTGGCCATTATCGCTGCAGATTCACTGGACCATCCCATAGAAAAGATCAATGGGGTATATACCTTTACGGTAAGTGGATTTACGCAGTCCATTACTTTCAATGATGGAGTTGCCGTATTGCCTTTACAATTAGAAAGGTCTGCATTTGTCTACCTGAAACATCAAAATGATAAGGGTACACACAGCAAGCTCCTGTATGTCTACAAAAAGGATGGCACCTTAAATCCATACACGATCAACAGCATGTGGCTGATCCTGTTTCCGGTGATCCTGGTATTTCTGGCCTTTGCCTTCAGAAAGTTCATCATCATCGCTGTGATCCTGTTACTGATTTTCTTTTACTTCAACCATAGCAACGGACTAAATGTATCAACTTTCTTTGAGACGGTCTTTGACGGCCTGAAGAAAATGTTCTAGAAAGGCATCCCTATCCCGAAATTGTATTGTACAAACCGATAGCCATCAGGGGCATTTTTCAGCCTATAGGCATCTTTAAAGGCCTTGCCTCCGCTAAAGAATTTGCTGATGACCCATTGGTCAGATCCTGTAAATTGTGGGTCTTTAAGTTTTAGTCCGATGTCAAAACGGAATACAAAATATTGTACATCATAACGGAAGCCCATACCGGTACCGATGGCGATCTGTTTACCCAGATTTTTAAGTTCAAAACGGGTTTCCGGCTTACCTTTAGACGCACTATCTGAAATATTCCACACATTACCAAAATCCAGAAACACCGCACCTTTTAGTTTACCGCCAAAAAATTTATCCAATAGTTTATACCGGTATTCCAGGTTCGCTTCCAGGTGCATCTCTCCCAACTGGTCAATTCCATAAAGTGCTTTACGTTCTTCTTGACTAGTGAGGGTCTCTCCTCTGTTGTAATTACCAGGACCCAGTGTTCTGGCCTGCCAGGCTCTCACCCCTGCGGAACCTCCGGCAAAGAAAGATTTCTCAAAGGGCATCTGTACAGAGTTCCCATAGGCATAACCTATTCCCGCATTCAGCCTGCTCACAAACTGTCGCTCTCCTCCTAAACTTTTATACCAGCGGATGTCAATTTCCGGCCGGATATACTGATTAAATGGCAATCCAAGAATTTCTGCAGGATTATCGTTTTTAGCATCACTTTTGCTTCCGGTAAGCTTAGATATTCCCTGCAACAAGTTACCGGCAACATCGAGGTTTCCACGGAAATAAATAAAACTTTTATTGCTCAAAAGCTTGTCCGCATTTAAAGAGTAGGTATATTTTATTCCTAAGGTGATGTCTTTTCTGGCCAGTAGTCTTAATGAATAAAGATTGTTTAAGATCAGGTGTTCAAAGTTCCCTGTCGAGTCATTGGCGTTGAAAAGTAAACTACCAAACCTATATTCGAAATTTAAAGGAGTGAGCGAGTGTAACTTCGATTTTGTCTCAATAAATTCATAGGTAAGAGAGGCCAGGTATACCCTTCTGGTGAAGAGGTCCTTTTGTAAGGAATAAACATAACTGGTAGAAAACACGGTATGTGGCATCCCCCCTTTTCCTGTCACATATTTTGAGAAAAACGGGGCCATCAGGCGGGGAACAGATAAACTGGCGCTGACCGAAAAGTCGCGTTGGTAGATGTCGCCAAAAAGGCCTCCACCCTGTCCTACTCTGGATTGCAATCCACCCTTTATCTGAAATTCAAATCGTTCAGCACCCCGCAGAAAATTATTATTGGTATAGGTATTACTCAAGTTAAACCCAACTGTTCCACCATTAAAAGGCACCTCCCCCTCCACTCTGTTGCTCATAATTTTCTGAGGGATCAACTGGATAAAAGGGTTCACTTTATTGGAGCTGTCTTTCGCTTTCTGGTATTCAATTTTTACATTCTTAAACACATTCAGCTCATACAAACGGTCAAAAGTGGTGGTCTCGTTACGAACATCATATTCTTCGCCCTGACGTAGGAAATTATACCTGACTATCGGGTTTCTTCTAAACTTTTTTGAAAGGTCGGTATACCTCAACCCTTTAAAAATCCTTTTGTTTAAGACCACTGTATCCGGATATCCCTCTGAGTTGGGGGCAATCAATACATTGGCTTCTCCGATGGTGTATTTCACATGATGAGGTTTATCCAATGGGTTATCAATCTGCAGTGTTACTTTTGCCTTACTGGCATTGCTGTTGGAATCGACCAGATATTTCACATAAGGTTTTGAAAAATCATAATATCCGTTCTCTCTCATCAGCTGGTAAATCTGATCCCGCTCATGTCCAAGTGAATCATCATCGTAACGCATTCCTTTTTTAAGGTGGGAAAACAGCTCTTTCTTTGACAGGTACAAGCTTTTAACCGCGGAATCCGGGATTTCATATTTGATGTCACTAATCGAGAACTCAGGGCCCATTTTTGTAGAAAAAAGAACTTCTGCTTTTTGATTTTTAACCTTAATATCTGATTTCACCTTTGCCATAAAATAGCCTTTGGAAACCAGGTATTTTTCAATCTGGTTGCGGGAGATTTCTACCAGGGCGCTATCCAGAATCGGAGGCGGACTTCCAATAGACTTGATGTTGCTCGTCTTATAGCGGCCGTTTTTGGTATTGAAAATATTATATAGAAATACATTCACCCCGATTGTTGAAGTGGGACGGATGTCTTTTTGAATATAGTTGTAAGCTTCTTCTTCGAAAGTTTTGCTGAGGCTGTCGATTTTTACCTTTTTAACAACAGATTGATAGTCTTCAATGTATTTTGTTGAGGAACATCCTGTGACAAAAACAATAATAAGTAGTAATATTGCACGAAACCCGACATTCTTTTTATAATTATAGTATGCTTTCAAAATCTCAAATAAGTTTTATTAAATCGTTACATCAAAAAAAGTACCGTAAAGAAAATGGGATATTTATTATTGAAGGTATAAAATCTATTGCAGAGTTTATTCAATCTTCATACCAGATTCACAGCATCTATTATCTGGCTCAATATCAGCCGCTACTTCCAGCTTTACCGGCAAATATAAAGTTATTTGAAGTAAACAACGCGGAACTCGATAAGATTAGTACATTGCAGACTCCACAAGGGATTCTTGCCCTTGTTCGTATCCCTGAAAATCCGGTATTGGACGTTAAACAACTAAGAGATGCCTTTTCCTTAGTACTGGATGATGTACAGGATCCGGGAAATCTGGGCACGATTATCCGCACTGCAGATTGGTTTGGCTTTAAACAGATCATTTGCTCCAATCATACAGTAGAAGTCTATAACCCGAAAACGGTACAGGCAACCATGGGTTCCTTAAGCAGGGTAAATATTTTCTATCAGGACCTGGCTCCTCTTTTATCGGCAAAGACAGTTCCGGTATTTGGGGCAGTATTTAATGGCAAAAGTATGTATGATATGGACTGGGGAAAGGAAGGATTGGTTGTTTTGGGGAATGAAGGGCAGGGAATTTCCCCGGAAATCCTCGAATTGATTAGCGATCCGGTGACCATTCCGAGGATTGGAGGAGCAGAATCTTTAAACGTAGCTGTTTGTGCTGCAATACTATGCGCAGATATTAGCAGAAATTTTCAGAAATAAATTGCATACTAAGTTATAATTACTATTTTTGCATCCTGAATTTCAACAGGTCGAGTGGCCGAGTGGCTAGGCAGAGGTCTGCAAAACCTCCTACAGCGGTTCGAATCCGCTCTCGACCTCAGATTTATAATAAATTAAAAAATTAAAGGTTCACACCATGGCAGTAACGAGATTAAAAAGAAAAGACAGAAGAAATAAGACTTTCGCTAAATTAGACGTGAAAAACTTAAAGTTAGCTACGAACATCGAATTGGGTAGCCGTTCTAAACAATCTACTAAAGACCAATTGGCTAAAAACAATGCGGTTCTTGATAAACTTACTGCAAAAGCATAAGTTTCTGTTTTAACAACACAAAAAAGACCTTAGGATATCCTAAGGTCTTTTTTTATGCCTGTTATTTTCCTTGAAGGCCTTCAACTGAAAGAACCCGCCTAAACGAGTTCTTTACAAATTCTTTTCACTATTCCAGGTCCTTCATAAATGAAGCCTGTATAAAGCTGTACCAGAGCTGCACCAGCCTCCAGCTTATCTTTAGCATCCTGCGGAGAATGAATTCCTCCCACCCCTATGATCGGGAATGCTTTATTTGATTTGTCGGACAGGTACCTGATCACCTCTGTAGACCGAAGGGTCAATGGCTTTCCACTTAATCCTCCCGCTTCATTCAGCACTTTCTCCGTCGTACGTAAACCAGACCTGTCAATGGTCGTATTGGTGGCAATCACACCTGCGATTCCGGTCTCCATTACAATTTCCACGATATCGTCCAGTTGCTCATTAGTCAGGTCAGGAGCGATCTTTAACAAAATCGGCCTGCAAACCTCATGCGTCTGATTTCTTTGCTGCAGCGTATTCAACAAGTGCATCAGCGGTTCTTTCTCTTGCAGCTCCCTTAATCCTGGTGTATTCGGGGAACTGACATTGACCACAAAGTAATCCACCACATCAAACAGGCGGTCAAAACATTTGATATAATCATTTACCGCATCCTCATTGGGGGTGCTTTTATTTTTACCGATGTTTCCACCGATCACAATGCTCTTATCTTTATCTTTCAGCAGTCTTAAACGTTCTGCCAGCGTATCTACTCCTTTATTGTTGAAGCCCATCCTGTTGATGATCGCCCCATCTTCCGGCAGGCGGAACATACGCGGCTTATCATTTCCCGGCTGAGGCAATGGTGTAACCGTGCCCACTTCTATAAATCCAAAACCGAGATTGCTCAGCGCCTCTATGTATTCTCCGTTTTTATCAAATCCTGCGGCAAGTCCTACGGGATTTCTAAACTTTATTCCAAAAACTTCCCTTTCCAGCCCTTTAATGTTCACATCAAAGCTGCTGCGTAAAATTGTTCTCCCAAGTGGGAAATGATTATGGAACCAATTCAGCTGTTTCACCACAAAATGGTGCACTTTTTCTGGATCAAACTGGAAAAACAGGGGTTTAATTAGACGATACATTTAACGAATATAGAAAGGGTTTAGACAAGGCGCAAAAATACGCAGTAATGTTAAGAAAACATCAACACTACGCATAAAATTACTGCCAGTGCAGAGCCGAAGCCAGGTTCAGCCTTCATGATAAACGCAGAAACACGCAAAAAACAGGGATTTAAAGGTCGTAAAAGGGATAAAATAAATTACAAAACGATCAGAATAATATACTGATGAAAAGCAAACAAAGTTGTATTTTTGCAGCCAAATGATTTCAATAAACGACTTAACATTCCTGATAGGCTCCAGAGCTTTATACGACGAGGCAAACTGGCACATTAAACCAGGCGAGAGAATTGGATTAATCGGAGCCAACGGAACCGGTAAATCTACCCTTCTAAAAATAATCGTTGGAGAGTATGGCCCCTCAGCAGGTACTATTTCTATGTCGAAAGACCTGAAAATAGGTTACCTGAACCAGGATTTACTTTCTTACGACTCACACCATAGCATTTTACACGTAGCGATGGAGGCCTTTGAGCGCCAAAATCAACTTCATGATGAAATTGATGTCCTCCTAAAAAAGATTGAAACTGATTATTCTGAGGAAGTTTTAAATAAACTGAGCGATAAGCAACAGGAGTTTGAAGCTTTAGATGGATATAGCATAGAATACCGGGCAAATGAGATCCTTGCAGGTCTTGGTTTTAGCACTGCAGATCAGCACAGGCCGTTAAACACTTTCTCCGGAGGATGGAGGATGAGGGTAATGCTTGCAAAAATCCTTTTGCAAACGCCGGATATCCTGTTACTGGATGAGCCTACCAACCACATGGATTTACCTTCCATCAAATGGCTGGAAACTTACTTATTGAGCTTCGAAGGGGCGATTGTGATTGTTTCTCACGATAGGTACTTCTTAGACAAAGTGGTGAACCGTATTGTAGAGTCCCGTAAAGGAAAACTAACACCTTATGCAGGTAACTATACCTTCTATCTGGAAGAAAAATCCCTTCGCGGAGAGATCCAGAAAGGAGAATTTAAAAACCAGCAGGCGAAGATCAAACAGGAAGAAAGATTGATCGAGCGTTTCCGTGCCAAAGCTTCCAAAGCGAAAATGGCACAGTCCAGAATGAAAGCCCTGGATAAAATGGAGCGTGTGGAAGATGTGGATGATGACAATCCAACAGTAAACTTCCAGTTCAAATTCTCTAAACCATCCGGCCGTCACGTGATCCGCGTAGAGGAAGCTTACAAAAGCTACCCTAATGTAGAGATCCTTGAAAATGCGGAAGGCTTAATCGAAAAAGGAGATAAAATCGCTTTAATCGGTGCCAACGGTAAGGGTAAATCCACTTTATTGCGGATCATCGCAGGTGCAGAAACGTTTGATGGTAAATGCGAAACCGGTCATAATGTAACGACCACCTTCTTTGCACAGCATCAGCTGGAGTCTTTACACCTGGACAACACCATTCTGGAGGAACTTCAGGCCTTTGCGCCTAAGCATACCGATACGGAACTGCGTGGCATCCTGGGCTGTTTCCTTTTCACAGGCGACGATGTGTTCAAAAAGATCCGCGTCCTGTCAGGAGGAGAAAAATCAAGGGTAGCATTGGCGAAATCATTAACTACAGATTCAAACTTCCTGATTCTGGATGAGCCTACGAATCACCTGGACATCCAATCGGTAAACATCCTGATTCAGGCATTGACACAATATGAAGGAACCTTTATCGCAGTATCTCACGATAGGTATTTCCTGGATAATGTTGCCAATAAAATCTGGTTCATCGAAGACAAAGACATTAAAGAGTATCCTGGCACTTATGCAGAATACGAAGAATGGAATGCCAAAAGACCACCTGCAGCACCTTCCAGCGTTCCGGTAAGACCAGATAAAGAGGTAAAACCAAAGGTAGCAGAACAGAAAGCGGCCCCAAGCAATCAGCAGCAGTTAAAAAAGCTGAATGAGCAATTGAAAAAGATTGAAACTGAGATTGCCGGGTTCGAACAAAATGTAAAAAGTATTGAGGCAGAAATCGCAGATGAAGCGGTCTATTCAAATAGCGCTAAATTAGCAGAAGCCAACAAAAATTATATCAATGCGAAGCACCAGCTGGACAATGCCCAGAACAAATGGGAAGAGCTGGCATCGGACATTATGGAAATGGAAGAAAAATGATAAAATCAGGCGGATTCTTTTTCCTGCTGTTATTAAGTATGCAAATTGCTGTGGCTCAGGACCGGCAATTTGTATACGACAATAAGGTTTACCTGCCCGAAATCCGGACGGTACAATGTTACAACATGCAGAAAGAGCAGTCCTTACCTGTTATCGCGCTCAATTCCAATGAACAACTCTATTTCTCTTTCGACGACCTGAGCGGCGGAAGTAAGCTCTTTTCTTATACCATAGAGCAATGTACTTCAGACTGGAAACCTTCCCGTCTTTCACCTCTGGACTATCTCGAAGGGCTTTCGGAAGACCGGATTACGGAATATAAATATTCTTTCAGCACTTTACAGAAATACACCAATTACTCGCTGATCTTACCCAATTCCCAGATTAAACCGAAAATCTCCGGCAATTACTTATTGAAAGTATACGAGGAAGGAAATCCTCAGCAGGCGGTACTTTCTCAAAGATTTTATGTGGTCAATAAACAGGTAGATGCAGGCGTCAACATTACGGCAAGTCAGCAGGTCTCGCTACGTCAGACGAACCAAAAGATCGACCTGACCATTGCACACCGCACACCGATTCAGAATCCGTCCCTTGACTTAAAAGCGGTGATCATGCAAAATGGCATTCCTCAGACGGCCATCCTGAATACCAACCCTACTTTTATCCGGCCAGGCGCACTTGTATACAACGACCTGAATGGCAATGATTTTCAGGCAGGAAATGAGTTCAGAAAATTTGACATCCGCAGCTTCCGTTATAAAGCAGAAAATGTACAGGAAATCATCAGGGAAGATACGGCCATCAATGTGACACTATTTACCGATATCAATGGCAATGCCACAAAATTTACCAACAGGTTTGATGAGAATGGCAACTTCTTTATCAGGAATAGCGAAGGCCGTGATCCGAATACAGACAGTGATTATGCCAATGTTCAGTTTAGTTTAAACGCAACCCCACCAAATGCAGGAGGAGAAGCTTATGTAGTTGGCCGCTTCAACAATTATGTATTGAACGAAGCCAGCAAACTAAGTTACGAACCCAGCCGTCGGCGGTTTTACAAAAACATCAAACTAAAACAAGGTTTATACGATTACAAATACGTATGGCTGGATAAAAAAACCGGAAAGACAGATGAGTCTGTTTTTGAAGGCTCTTTCTTTGAAACGGAAAATACCTACCAGGTTTTCGTTTATTACCGCAGACCAGGTTCCCGCTGGGAAGAACTCATCGGTTTTTCAAATGTGAATACCACCAAGCGATAAGCCTATCCGGGCTTAAACACCCACACTGAAAGGCTTTCTGCGTTGCAGAAAAATTCTGCCCAACCATTTTCATCCACCTTTACCTCTTCTTCTCTAACCCCTATTGCGTCGATCATCAGCTTGCCTTGATGTTCGCTTCCCATTTCCATCGCTTTAAAGCCTTCTGTTCCATTGCTCATCAGGACCGCCAGGCCAGAATCCGGCTGATCCGGTATGCCCGCTCTTGTCCAGCCGATGCAATTGTGAAAATCCAGATAATCACGCTGTAAACCATAAGCAAGGGTTTTCCTTATGTTGATTAGCCCCGCTAAAGGAGACAATATGGGGAGTTCTATTGCAACTTCCACCCCTGCTTTATCCTTATCTGTATATTTTGCCCCGTAAAGGTCAGGATAGAAGACACAGGGAATGCCCTGCTCCCTGAGCAGAATCAAAGCATAAGCAAGCGGACGGAACCAGAATTCCACATAAGATTCCAGGGCCTGTAAAGGCTGAGAATCATGGTTATCTACAAAAGTGACCGTCAATAAAGGATGACTTTGAACAAGACTCCCCTCAAATATTTTAGTTAGATCGTAATTTTCTTTTTCTACGGCTGCACGGTGAAAATTCCGGTGAAGCAGAGAATCAAACAGCTGCATTCTTCCCTCTGTGATTTCCAGGTAATGCTGCAGCTCTTCCAGGCTTTCAATGTTCCAGTTTTCGGCCACCACAAAAAAACCTTCCGCAAAGGTATTTTTCATATGGTCCAGCCAGTCGATAAGAAAATCGGTAGAAATGTGTTTCACGGCATCCAGACGAAAGCCTCTCATTCCACAGGTATTTACATACCATTCTCCCCATTGTTTCAGGTCTGCACGGACTTCAGGATTCCTGAATTCGACATCATTGTACATCAGGTAGTCATAATTCCCCAATTCCGTTGAAGGCACTTCTTCCCAGCCTTCCCCATATTGGTTTTGAATAGAATAGATTCCCGTTTCTTTACGGTCCTCCGCCCAGTCGATTCCGCTAAAGCAGTCTTTATTCCATATAAATCCGGAGTACTGTCCTGCCCTTCCGGGAAAGTTAAATATGGTCCATGCTTCAATCTCATAAGCTTCAGAGGTAAATTCGTCCCTGTTTTCAGGATTCACCTCCCTTACCATTATCTTTTCAAGCTCATCACCACCTGCTTTATGGTTAAAAACCAGATCCGCGATTACAGCAATTCCTTTTCCCTGCAGGACTTTTATCGCTTCCTGGTATTCCTGTTTAGTACCATACCTCGTTGCTACCGTATTCTTCTGATCAAATTCACCGAGATCGTAAAGGTCGTAGGGATCATAACCTACAGAAGTATTTCCCGAATTGGCTTTATAGGCCGGAGGGAACCAAAGTCCCGTAATCCCTGTTTCTGCAAGCGCGACAGCGTCTTTCCTGGCTTTATTCCATAATTTTTCTTCTTCATTATAATACCAGTGAAAGTACTGCAACAGCGTTTGATTGTCCATGTTAAACAACAACAGCAATACCTATAATTTTGTTTATCAGGCTTTAGAGAATTCCGCTATCTTTGAAGAATTTTATTTTTACTTGTTAATGACAACAATTTAAGGCTTCATTAATTCGTTAAAGTTTTTTTTTACATATACAAATGCAGTTCAAATCTTCTTTTTATCCGCTCTTACTTACCACAGCAATCAGTTTCATTAGTTTTATTGGAAAGGCGCAATATGCAGACAGCACTTTAAAAAAAGCGCCGGTCAATAATTTTTGGAAAAGTTCTTTTGTAAAGAAAACCAGTGTCCCCCTGCTCATGTTTGGGGCTACCGCACTCACCTGGCCACACCGCAAAGAGATCAGGGAAATCAGGAACCGGTTCATCCCGACATTCAGGTATAAATACGATGATTACCTCCAATATGCACCCGCAGCAGCAGTAGTTGCATTAAATATGGCTGGTATAAAGGGCAAGCACAGTCCGAAAAGGGCATTGGTATCCTATGCCTTCTCTCTTGGAATTATGGGAGCTGTAGTAAACGGGGTAAAACATACTGCCAACATTCAGCGTCCGGATGCCAGTGCCAGGAATTCCTTTCCTTCAGGGCATACCGCAATGGCTTTTATGAACGCAGCAGTGCTGGATAAGGAATACGGAGAATACAGACATCCGCTATATGGTGTGGCAGGGTATGCGATGGCTACAGCAACAGCTTTGGGTCGAGGCTTAAACAACAGACATTGGGTGACTGATGTACTTGCCGGTGCAGGTGTAGGAATTCTCTCCACAGAGGTGGGTTATCTCATTACCGATCAGATTTTCAAAAACAGAGGCATGAATGAACCTGTAAAAAGAAATCCGGTTCCGATTCAAGCCAGGCCAAGTTTCCTGGAGATGCACCTTGGCTATGCTACCGCTACGAGCAGAGACCTGAAGGCAGTACCTGGAGAGGAAGGTATTTACAGCAAGGGTGGCTTTAATTATGGACTGGAAGGTGCCTGGTTTCTGAGCAGGAACTTTGGTATAGGTGGAGAATTTGCCTTTACCAGCTTCCCTTTAAACTCAGACCGGGTAGATCTTGGACCAGACATTAACGAGGTCAGCAACGGCTTATATACACAGGCATTAGGCGTCCGGTATTTAAATATCGGTCCTTATTTCAGCCTGCCTTTGGCGAACAACTGGTTTGTCACCGCAAAACTGAATGCTGGTGTTTCTACCGGAAGTGCAGGAAACTTTATCCTGAACATCAAAAAGGAATTTCAGGAAGAGTATGGCACAGCAGAACTCCCTTACCTGAAGTATAAACCTAAACCAGCGGCCAGCTGGTCTGCCGGTGTTGGTATTCAAAAAAGAATTGGCAGGAACACAGCTATCAAGGCTTACACCACCTATTTCGGATCTGCACACGAGTTTGACATGCAGGTGCTTCAGGATATTGATGCAGACGGACATTACGTTTATGAACGCCAGCCTGATGACCATGAAAAAACCCGGTTTAACCACCTGACTTTCGGCATAGGCATCACGGCTTTTCTCTGGTAACTCATTTTTACTTACTTTTGCAGCAGCTATGAGCACAAAAATAAAAAGCCCGAAAGAATCTTTCACCATCATGAATGAATTGGTATTGCCAAATGATACCAATACACTTAACAATTTAATGGGAGGCAGGTTGCTTCACTGGATGGACATTGCCGCTGCTATTTCAGCTCAGAAACATTGCAACAGAATTGTAGTTACTGCATCTGTTGACAACGTGTCGTTTAAACAACCGATCAAACTGGGTGATGTGATCACGATTGAAGCAAAGGTAACCCGTGCCTTCAATACTTCTGTAGAAGTAAGGCTTGATGTATGGGCAGAAAATATCCCATCGGGAAGCCGCGTGAAATCCAATGAGGCTTATTATACTTTTGTGGCTGTAGACCAAAGCGGAAGAACCATTCCGGTTCCGGAATTAAGCCCTGAAACTGCAGAAGAAACTGAACTATTTGCAGGTGCACTGAGGAGGAGACAACTTCGTTTGATCCTGGGCGGAAAAATGAAAGCCAATGATGCTAAAGAACTTAAGGCCCTGTTTTTCGAAGATTAAAACCATATTCCCTATAATCCGTTATTAAATAAAAAGGAAATATGACGACATACACTACACTGATTATTTTAAGCGGACTTGTCATCTTTTCCTATTTATTTGATCTTGTTGCCAGTAAGACCAAACTACCTTCTGTACTGCTGCTCCTGCTTTTGGGCATTGGCTTACGTGTACTGGTAGACAATCTTCAGCTGCATACCTTTAATTTTCTGACGATCCTGCCTACCTTAGGCACTGTGGGACTGATCCTGATCGTTTTTGAAGGCTCCCTGGAACTCAAATATGAACGGGAGAAAAACAAACTGATCAAAGGAGCGTTCCTGTCGGCTTTTTTTATTTTAATAGCCACAGTATCGATCATTACCTTTATCATCTATCAGATCACCGGAAAAGAGCTGTACGTATGTTTTACCAACGCCATCCCTTTCAGTGTGATCAGTTCGGCAATTGCCATCCCTTCTGCCGCAGCTTTAAGCAATAAAGGGAAGGAATTTATCATTTACGAATCTTCCTTTTCCGATATATTAGGGATTATCCTTTTCAATTTCGCCATTTCCAACCCGCATATCTCCGTTTCTTCATTTGCAGGATTAGGCCTGAATACAATATTAATCCTCATTCTTTCTGCCGTTTCCGGGATTACCTTGTTGTACCTGATGGGCAGGATTTCTCACCATATCAAATTCTTCCTGATCATTTCGATCCTGATCCTGGTGTATGCCATCGGACAATCTTACCATTTATCGTCATTGGTACTCATCCTCTCATTTGGCCTTTTCCTGAACAATGCAGATACCATCAAACATGCTTATTTCAGGAGCGTATTTATCTATAAGAATTTATCAAATGACCTGACGCAATTGTATCAGCTATCCGCAGAAAGTGCTTTTATTATCCGCACGTTTTTCTTCGTGATCTTCGGATTCACTATGAATATCTACGCGCTGAATGATGGAATTGTGATTGCAAACGGACTGATTATCCTGGCTACGATCTTTGTCATCCGCTTTGTTTACCTGAAACTTTTCAGAAAGGAAAACAGTGGTACAGAATCTTTTATTGCCCCCAGAGGGCTGATCAGTATCTTATTGTATTTTAACCTGCCTCCGGCATTAAAAATACCAGAGGTAGGCACGGCTTTTCTCTTCATGGTGGTACTGGGATCAAGCCTGATTATGAGTATTGGTTTGCTATCTGCAAAGAAAACAGTGCAAACGGCAGCACCTGCAGAACATTAAACGGAGCCCATTTCCAGGATCTTATCAAATTCCTCTGCTTTAAGCTGCATGACAGACAAACGTCCCTGTCTAACCAGGGAAATATCTTTTAAGCTTTCTTCTGCTTTGATTTGCTCTAAGCTAACCGGAGTTTTTAAAGCTTCCAGCGGGGCAAGATCAACCACTACCCAGTTGGCATCTTCTGTAGTCGGATCCTGATAGAACTCTTTTACCACTTTGGCAATTCCAACCACATTTTTACCTTCATTACTATGGTAAAATAAAACAAGGTCCCCTTCTTTCATCAATTTCAGGTTATTGCGTGCCTGATAATTTCTTACACCATCCCAGAAGGTCCTTCCATCCTGGTTAAACTTTTCCCAACTGTATTTAAAGGGTTCACTTTTTACGAGCCAATGATTCATGGTATTCTTTAGTTAAATGTATCCGGAGATTTCAGCTATTTCTCCGGTTGTATGATTCAGACGTCAAAACTAACAAATCAGAACGGAATAGAAAACAGATAGACAAGAAAGGCGGTATTCAGGTATTATTTACCTCGGATTTCATCTAAAACTGCCGCGAGTTCTTTGGCCTTATTTGTCCCGATAAGCAATCTGTCGTGGTTGTTAAATTCCAATTGTAGCCCCTGATTCCCTGAAATATTCAATGCGTTTCCTTTATTTCCTGTCCTGATTCCCCAGCCCCCATACTCCCCTATTGGACGATAGCTCCGGAGATAGCACCGATCAATCACCTCCCAGGAATAATACTTAAAAGACCTGTGAAAAGGAAAAAATCTCACATAAACCCCATCAGTTTGAACGCGGGTTTCCAGTCGGAAGTTGAAGAACAGGATACTCAGTAAAAAAACAAATCCGGTAATGAATAAAAGTGTCGTATCCGTTGCCGGTTGATCTCCAAACTTTTCTCCACCTATTACCTGCTTAGAAACACCAAAAATAAGCAGTCCGTTTAAGCCGATCAAGATCAACCACAACCACCATTGTTTAAACTTTTGCGTTTCAGAAAATACAATCTTATCGGTCATTTTTTTCTATAGGCAACAAGATATCTAATTATTCTTTCAATATCTCCTTATCATACAAAGGATTTGCAAATGCCCGGATATTCACAGTTACATCGTCCTTTTCTGTTGGTCTTTTCATCTCATCTCTATAGATACTATGGAACTCATCCACTGCCCGTTCAGGAATTGCCTCAGCTGTTGCTGCTGCTTCTTTTAATACCGGCTCCAACCCCAGCAATTTCAACCTTCCCAAATACTGGCTCTCCGATTGGCTACATCTGTCTTTAGCCACTACAGCAACATAAATATCGACTTCCTTTCCTATCAAATTTTCTGATAGCGTCAACACATCTGTTCCGGCACTTCTGAAATTACCCGTGCTTTGATAAGAAGCTGATCTACCCTGCATATCTATAGCCAGTGTCAGCCTAAAACTTGTTACCTGCAAGATACAAAGCAAATTCCTTGCTTTGTGTTGGACAGGATTTGCTAATTGATAGTGGACACCTGCCCAGTTGAGCCGAAGTCGTCATGCTAATGTAATTTCCAGGAAGAGGTTGCTTCAAAACTATTTTTTTCTATAAAAACCGCTGGTTCCAAAAAGTACAATACCATTAGCCAATAGTACAAGATTCCGACTTCGTCATTCCAGACTTTTGTCCTGTTGATCCTAAATATCTCAGCAATGAAAAGTTTATCAAACACAGGAATATTTGCCTTATTACTTTGCAGTAGCCTTACCATTATGGTGGGTACCGTAATTGCCCCGTCTTTAACAGAAGTTTCCATGCAGCTGGGCTTTACCCGCAATCCGGGCTGGTTAATTACCTTACCCGCACTTGGCGTGGTACTGTTCGCTCCTATTGCAGGAAAACTGATGGACCGAAAAGGACCATATACTCTGATGTGCTGGGGATTGATACCATATGCTTTATTTGGCGTCATCGGAATATGGTTGAGCCATCCCATCCTCTTAATTGCAGACCGCATTCTTTTAGGAGCTGCAACCGCCGCAATCCAGACATCCGGAACGGGACTAATCGCTCATTTTTTTGAAAATGAATCCCGTATAAAAATGATCGCCTGGCAGGGAATGGCCATTGAATCAGGCGGTGTACTGTTCCTAAGCCTCGGAGGAATTCTGGCGGAGCTCAACTGGCAATATCCTTTTTTTATTTACCTGATTGCCATCTTATGCCTGTTCCTTGTTCGGCTCAGTATTCCTAAAGTTAAGGCCATGCCCAATTCCGAACAGCAGTTACCATCCCCTATGATCCCCAAAAGCATGATCCAAATTGTAAGCCATGTGGTCATGGCCATGATCCTGTTCTTCATCGTTGTGGTTGGCCTGCCTCAATACCTTCCTCATTCTTTTGGGTTCAGCACTTCCTCAACAGGCTATTTCATGGCATTCATTTCCATCATTGCCGTATGCACAGCAAGTATCATCCCGATGCTCATCAGGCAGATCGGTTCAAAATACACATTGGCTACAGGTTTTGGATTTTTTGCAGCAGCACACCTGCTATACTTCTTTTCCGGTCATATCAGTTATCTGATCCTCGCTGCAATCGCTACCGGAACCGGCTTTGGGTTCACGATTCCCTTATTAAACCACCTGACGCTCGAAGAAAGCACCATCCATAACCGGGGGAGAAACCTGGGATATTATTCGATAGGAATTTTTGGAGGACAGTTTCTTTCCTCTTTCATGGAACTTTTATCACTGGACATGAAAACTACCTTTCTAGTTGCTGCAACCATCGGCACGCTGGTAGCTTCGAGCCTCTTTTACCAGGCAAGAAAAACTGCCGCCAGCATTGTAAACAATAATTTTAACCTTAATAAATAAATATCATGAGAATTGAAGAAGCAAATGATCTGCTAAAACCTGGTTACCTTCCTTTTGAAGCCGGTTACAAACGTTATGAAGACGGCCTATTGGTGATTGCCGCACGTTCCAGCCTGATGAACATTACCAAAGAAATGATAGAATGGTGGGTAGGTTATGTACACAACTCTGAGCAATATTCGTGGTGGCATAAAGAAGACCATGTATTCAGCGACTGGATCGGAGAACGTGGTACAGGGAAATACATTGGCGGCACCCACATTGCACATGAACGCCTGGGAGGAAAGGAAATCCACAAACTAAGGATCAACTTCCTGGATCCCTCTGTCATTATGGATACTGATAAATTTGAGGCTGCCGGAGTAACCGCCATTCATGCCCGTCTTGCGCTCGACGGAGAGCCTGGTTATGTGGCTAAACTCCTTCATTTCGTTCGCGATACCCCTTACGGTTGTGAAATGCGAAGCCGGTTCTGGATGGGTTATTTCGAGGGTAATGACCTGAAGAACGATTTTGAAACCCGCAGCAGGATCTATCCGGATGAAATGGGTGCCGGATTACTCAAACATTGTCATGAAGAGATGAGTAACCTCGGTATTTTCCTTCCTGAGCTTTATGAACGTGAAACAGGGATTAAAGTTAAGATTGGTTCAATGGCCGATGTCCTTTAACCCAATACTAATAAAAGCCACCTGTAGCATTACAATGCTACAGGTGGCTTTTCTCTGAGCCTCATCAAAATACTATCTTTGCGCATGAAGTTTACCCATCAGATAGATCCCGAAAAGTTTTTGATCTATAACCTGAAGGATTGTCCGGAAAGTTATCTCCAGAGTGTTCACCGGGAGGAATACTTTGAAATGATCTGGTTCAGGTACAAGGACAACATCAATCCTGAATCCCCTGAACAGGGTCAATACGTTTACCTCATTCCTCCTTACCGGGCGAGCCCGGTTGCAATAAAAGACAAAGAAGGTTACTTGCTTGCGTTTAAACGCGATTACCTCGATGAGGACGATAAAGAATATGCCCTTGATGTCTTTAACCTCTTCAATATACAGGGCCAATATTCGCTCATTCCATTGGATATGGCTACGGTAGCCCGGTTCATACACCTTCATGCACTGATGGAAGAGGAGTACCAACATCCTTTTGGCACCTACCTTGTATTAAAATCGCTGCTTAAGGTTTTTCTGCTGAACCTGATCAGGATCAATCAGAATGCTTTCTTAGACCAGGATGTCAATCAAAAGCGTGTATATCAATTTATTCTCCTGATGGACGCACATTATGAAACACAAAGAAAAGCTTCATTTTATGCCGGTAAATTAGGTATTAGTATCAAAAGGCTCAACCAGATCCTGGTAGAGAAAATGCATAAAACCCTGACCCAGCTGCTCCATAACCGTGTGATTCTGGAAGCAAAAAGAAGATTGATCAGCAGCGATTTTACCATCAAGGAAATCGCCTATCAGCTTAATTTTGAAGATCCCGGATATTTCTCCAGGTTCTTTAAAAAGCAAACCGGGTTAAGTCCGGAGCAATTCAAAGCCTCAACGGCAGGAAAATATTGATCTGTTATGGGATTGATTCCTCACATTTCAAACTCTATATTTGTGCGGATTGCGATACCAGGCCTGAAAAACATTAGCCAAACCCATGGAAACCCTCAAAAAGATGATTACCAATATTGCTGCCATTTCTGATGCTTCAACCGAGAAGTTGTGCAGTCTTTTTGAGGAAGTTCATTACCCAAAATCTCATCTCCTCTTTCGTCAGCATGAGATGGATCCAACGATTTATTTTATAAAATCGGGCATTGCCCGCGCCTATAACCGAACGGAAGACTGTGATGTAACTTTTTGGTTTGGGACGGAGGGTAATGCAGTAGCTTCTTATAATAGTTATATCAATCAGACTCCCGGATATGAGAGTGTCGAACTGCTGGAGGATACGGTGCTTTATCGTCTTGAACATCAACACCTGGCCTTGCTATACGATACAGATATAGAAATTGCCAACTGGGGAAGAAAACTGATGGAGAAAGAAATCATTCTTGTAGAAGAAAGGCTGATCTCCAGGTTATTACTCAATGCCACAGACCGCTATAAAAACCTGATGCGTGATCATCCTGAATTGTTGCAACGGGTGCAGCTGAATTATCTCGCTTCTTACCTTGGAATCACTCCGGTTTCTTTGAGCAGAATCCGCGCAGAAATCAGGTAATTTCTTATCATTTGTTTAGTCTTCGTTTAAATGGAATTGCAGACCTTTGCAGGGAAAAAACACATCTATTATGAGCTGGATATTTTTAATTTTAGGAGGCCTTTTTGAAATAGCTTTCGCCTCTTGTCTTGGAAAAATGAAAGAGACAACAGGAAACACCATGATCATGTGGGGAGTAGGTTTCGTTGTTTGCCTGACCATCAGTATGGGCTTATTAATTAAAGCCACTCAGGTTTTGCCTATAGGAACTGCTTATGCAGTGTGGACAGGTATCGGAGCAGTAGGAACAGTTCTGGTTGGGATCTTTGTATTCCAGGAGCCGGCAACCTTCTGGCGCATCGTTTTCATTACCACATTGATTTGCTCTATCATCGGATTGAAAGCCGTTTCTTCTCATTAGAAAAAGCAAAGCATATAGGGCATTCGGACCCCCGGATGCTCTTTTAATGAATCATTTTAAAGAGTAATTCTTTTAGCAACTCTCCATCGGTAATATTTCCCGTACTGTCTACCCCTTTGCTTTTCAGGTCATACTCCCTTAAAAGGCTGATGATGTCAAAGGTTTTAGGCAAACTGTAACTCCTTGCTGCCGTTTCAAAATCCTTTACAAAGTAAGGGTTTACCCCCAGTTCCTTTGCTGCATCCCCCTTGTTCTGTAAATAATGATATTTAAGGATCTTGGAAAAATAAGCATTCAGGTTAGCCATTACCATCACCATTGGGTTGGCTTTAGGATTATCGGCAAAATAGTTGATGATCTGATTGCATTTCAATACGTTCTTTACTGCAAGTGCTTTCTGCAATTCAAAGACGTTATATTCTTTACTGATCCCAATATTCCTCTGGATCAGATCGGTGTCAATGGTTACTTCTTTACCAATATTCAGCAATAGCTTTTCTACCTCATTGGCAATTTTGGAAAGATCAGCCCCCAGGTATTCAGCCATCAGCGCTGAGGCTTGCGGAGCGATTTTATATCCCTTCTCTTTAACGAAATCGTCGATCCAGGCAGCAAGTTTATAATCACGTACCAATTCCGACTGGAATACCAACCCGTTTTTATCGATCGATTTATAGATCTTTTTACGTTTATCAAAATTGGCATATTTATACCCCAGAACCAGAATCGTACTCGGCAGCGGTTTCTCAAAATAGCTTTGGACAAATTCCGCTTCTTTACTGCTTCCTTCTGTTTCCTTTGCCCATTTTAAGTCTTGTGCTTCCTTTACCACAATCAGCTGGTAATCCGACATCATGGGATAGCGCTTTGCCGCATTCATGACCATCGCCATATCTGTATCTTTCCCATACAGAACGGTTTGATTAAAACCTTTTTCCATATCAGTCAGAATATGCTCTTCCATATAATGAATAATCTGGTCTATATAATAGGGCTCTTCACCATGTAACAGGTAAACAGGTTTAAACTTTCTGGCTTTAATGTCTTTGATTATGTCGGCAGCACTCATATATTTATCCAAATGTAACGGCTAAAAACTAAATATTAAAGGTTATTTTTGCACAAATGGCATTTACCCCTACAGCACTGAACCTTCCGCCCTATCCTTTTAAGATTACACTGAAGGATAACAGACATTTTATCTTTGATGAAATCCGTAAAAAGCACCTGGTGCTGACCCCCGAAGAATGGGTTCGTCAACATTTCATTCAGTTTCTTATTCTTGAAAAAAAGTTCCCGAAAACGCTGATTCAGATTGAAGGCGGACTGAATCTGAACCAGCTGCAAAAGAGAAGTGATATTGTCATTTTTAACACCTCCGGAGAACGCCTCATGGTGATTGAATGCAAAGCTCCATCGGTAAACATTACCCAGGCCGTGTTCGATCAGGCCTCACGTTACAACTCCGTTTATAAAGCTAAATGGCTGGTAGTCACGAATGGATTAAAACATTGTTATGCCCGGATTGACCATATTGAAGAGAAATTTCAGTTTAGCCCTGAATTACCACAATACTTAGAACTCTGATCTCCGTTTAAAAAACCAGCTCCTTTTTAATCACCAGTTCCTTTTTAATAAAATTATCCAGGGAGCTTCATTTTAGTATTACCTTTGTCCCATGACAGTTCCCGAATTAGAAGATTATTTTTCCGGCATCAACTTACCACAAACCCTGGAGCTTTATCCGGGAACAAAATTAAATGATGTGGCACAATGTGTAGATACCCACCTTACCGTATTGAAAATTTATGGCAATATCAGACCTTACGAATGTTTCTACGACAGGCTCCTTAAAATTAAGGAAATGGTAGAAAAGGAACAGGAAAACGAAGAAGAGCAGAAATAAAATAAGAACAGAAAGCAGAAGAATAGAAAGAAACAAAAAAGAATAATATAGAAAAAGACAACCCTCGGGTTGTCTTTTTCATTTGATACTATGTTAAAAAGAATCCTGCGCAGTTAAGCCAGGGATTCGATCTGTCCTACAATAATGCCAATCTTAGATTCAGCATCCGCTTTTTTATTGCGTTCGTTCTGAATGATCTCCGGCTTCGCATTCTGAACAAAACGTTCATTGCTTAACTTTGCATCAACAGACTTAAGGAACCCTTGCAGGTACGCTAATTCTGCGTTTAAGCGTTCTTTCTCTGCTTCTACATCAATCGTCTCATTTAACTGAATGAAGAACTCATCGTTACCTACCATAAAGCTGGCAGCTCCGGCAATCTTATCATTCACAAATTCAACCTCACTGATATTTGCCAGTTTGAAAATGATGTTCATCCATTTCTCATAATCCAGTCCGGAGTTCACCTTAATGTTCAAAGGCAATGCCTCTTTAGGAGAAATCTGTTTGGTGTTACGAACGTTCCTGATCTCTGCAACAAGGCCTTTAACCACCTCTACTTCTTTCAGCAAGGGGGCATCAGCGGTTCCTACAACAGGATAAGCAGCAACAATACAGCAATCCATCTCTCCTTTTTCACCGAACAACTCATCATGCCATAACTCTTCTGTCAGGAATGGCATATATGGATGTAACAAGGTCAAAATCTTCTCAAAGAAACCAATGGTTACTTTCAACGTTTCCGCATCAATCGGATGCTGATAAGCAGGTTTCACCATCTCCAGGTACCATGCGCAGAAATCATCCCATACCAGTTTGTAAGAAGCCATCAATGCCTCAGATAAACGGTATTGGTTGAAGTTATCTTCGATCTCTGCAAGCGCTTCATTAAAGCGGTTCTCAAACCATAAAATGGCCTGCTGATTAGGGTTCGCCAGATTTTCGTCTACTTCCCATCCTTTAACCAGACGGAAGGCATTCCAGATCTTATTGGCGAAATTCCTTCCCTGCTCGCAATAGCTCTCGTCAAACATCAGGTCATTTCCGGCAGGAGAACACAACAACATCCCTACCCTAACCCCATCAGCACCATACTTTTCAATCAGGCCGATCGGATCAGGTGAATTGCCCAGAGATTTAGACATCTTACGTCCTTGTTTATCTCTTACAATACCAGTCAGGTATACATTGTTAAATGGTTTCTTTCCACGGAACTCATGTCCCGCCATGATCATTCTCGCTACCCAGAAGAATAAAATCTCCGGAGCAGTAACCAGATCGTTGGTAGGATAATAATAATTGATCTCTGCATTGTCAGGATTTCTGATCCCATCAAATACCGAGATCGGCCACAACCAGGCAGAGAACCAGGTATCCATTACATCCGGATCCTGTTTTACAAATGGCGCCAACTGGTGTTTAAAGCCAATCGCTTCAGTCTCAGTAAATGCCCCGTCAATATCTTTAAGCTTTAAAAATTCATTTAAAGCTTCCTCTTTCGTTTTTGCAACTACCCAATTTCCCTGGTCGTCATACCATACCGGAATCTGGTGTCCCCACCATAACTGCCGGCTGATATTCCAGTCGCGGACATTTTCCATCCAATGACGGTAAGTATTACCAAATTTCTCAGGAATCAACTTTATGTCACCGTTTAATACATCTTCCAAAGCTGGCTTAGCCATTTCATCCATCTTACAGAACCATTGTAAAGACAACTTTGGCTCAATTGCCACATCTGTACGCTCCGAATAACCAATCTGAGATTTATAATCTTCAACCTTTTCCAAATGTCCGGCCTCATCCAATAGAACTGCGATCTTCTTTCTCGCAATAAAACGGTCTTCACCGACAAGGATTACAGCAAGTTCGTTTAAAGTACCATCGTCATTTAAAATGTCAATTACCGGAAGTTTATGTTTAACCCCCAGTTCGTAGTCATTCAAATCATGTGCAGGCGTAACTTTCAAACATCCCGTTCCGAAATCCATCGTTACATATTCATCCTCAATTACAGGAATCTCCCTGTTGATCAAAGGAACAAATACCTTTTTCCCCTTCAAGTGAGTATAACGCTCATCATTCGGATTGATGCATATGGCAGCATCCGCCATGATCGTCTCCGGACGCGTCGTAGCTATCGTCAGAAACTCCTGATCATTTGTACCGGCAACAGTGTATTTAATATAATATAATTTCTGATTTACCTCTTTACGGATTACTTCCTCATCAGAAACGGCAGTCTTACCCGCAGGATCCCAGTTCACCATCCGTATACCACGGTAAATTCTTCCTTGCTTGTGTAAATGAATGAAACAATCAATCACCGCCTCAGACATCCCTTCGTCCATCGTAAAACGAGTCCGCTCCCAATCACAGGAAGCACCCAGCTTTTTCAATTGCTCCAGGATGATACCTCCGTATTTTTCCTTCCACTCCCATGCATACTTCAGGAACTCTTCCCTGCTCAGGTCTTTCTTCTCAATCCCCCTCTCCTTTAACATCGCAACCACCTTTGCCTCTGTAGCAATAGAAGCATGGTCAGTACCAGGTACCCAACATGCATTCTTTCCCTGCATCCTCGCCCTGCGGACCAATACATCCTGAATCGTATTGTTCAACATGTGTCCCATATGTAAAACACCCGTCACATTGGGTGGTGGAATTACAATGGTATAAGGCTCACGCTCATCAGGCTCAGAATGGAAAAAGTTCTTGGACATCCAGTAGCTGTACCATTTATCTTCGGTTGCCGCCGGGTCGTATTTTGTAGAAATGCTCATTTTAAAAAGAAAAGTATCAGTTGAGCTGCAAAAATAAGAAAAAAAATAGGGATACTATTCGCTGGCTCAAATCTTTTGCTGAAGGGCAAAATATTTGGAAGGCCAGCTCATAGTACCCAATTTTTTACTGGGCGGCAAGGCATGGTGGACAGACAGGTGGATCGGCAGGGTGCATTGACATGGTGGACGGGCAGGTGGATAGGCTGGGTGTATTGGTATGGTGGACAGACACAGGGTGATCGGCGTGGGCGACAAACAGACTGAAATCAGTAATCAAATAAAGGGTAAAACACTACAGATATCAGCCGGGAACTTACAAATTTTGATTGACCTTTTTATGCTAAAGATAATAAGCCTAAATTAATACACTGAAAGTAGTGTTCCGTTTAATCAAATGATGAACAAGCAGAACAATGAATAAAAAGAAGGATTAAATTTTAACAAAGAAATACGGCTATAGCATTCTTAAAACATAGTAAAGATGACAGAACAGAATAAAACACAAAGTGTATTGGAGAAAATAAAATCATTTGCCATCGGGTATATTGGAGCGGCCATTTTTGCTATGGGAACCACTTACTTTGAGGCACAATCGTCTTATCATGTCCCAAGAATTTTATCACCCATATATGATGTCTTTGGAAATATCGGTTTAGCAATAGGCATGGTCCTTCTGGGGGCTGGATTAATGTACTGGGCAGCTAAGCGTTTTCTGAAAGTGCAGCAGGGAAAGGCAGGCTTGATGATCGGAATACTGGCATTTTTTATCATCGCAAATTATGGACTGATATGGCTTAACAACAGAGACAAACCTGAAACGCCGGGCACTATAGCAAAAAAAACAGAAGCAGCTGTTCAGGGTGCTGAGCGGCCCGAACTCGATAGCCCTGAAGCGAACGCGTATTTGGATAAAATGGAAAACCTGCTGATAACCATGCAGACCGCAAAAAAATCGAATGATGCAACAGCCATTGAAAAAACAGAGCAGCAATATGGAGCCTTAATCGAGGAACTAAGTACAATTATTCCCGTTCTTTCCAAAACATCAACCTATCGGGATTTCATCCTTTACAATGCCAATATCACAGGAAAGATCAATCAGTTAAGAGGCATCAAATAAGCAATTTCAAACAAAAAAACGCCTATCCAAATGAACGAAACCATTATAGAATTCAACAACAAAAAACGCCTGATACACCTTTTTTTGGGGGTCATAATCACTCTTGTCTGCCTCTTTAGCGCTTACTACATGATCGCAATAGCTACAAAAATCAGGCTTTTCCCTGCAGCAATGATGCTCATGCTTGGCGGAATGGGAATTTACTTTTCGGTGATCGCGGTAAAAGACATGCTGAAAAAAGAGCATGCAGGGCTGATACTAAATTCAGAAGGGATCCTTTTTAAAGGAACATCAGCCGCCCGCGAAATTGGCCTGGTAAAGTGGTCCGCTATTCAATCCGTATCTTTAGGTAAAGCATATGGTGCCTCCTTTATTTTTTTGAAGCTTCAAAGACCTGATGATTACATCCAAAACCTTCCAGCACAGGTACAAAATATGATCAGAACCAATGGAATGGCAGTCTCAGCCGGTGAACTGTCCACCGACTTAAATAAACTCAAAGACCATATAGATCAATATTACCGTCAGTTTGGACAGCTAAACCAATAAAGTTCAGCTGCAATAAACACCAAAAATACAGACTGATTTTATATCTTCATTGATCAGGTTTAAAGAGAAAACAATGAGGGATAAACGATTTGTAGCCATTCATCGCGGTGGCTCCTTAACAAAGGAACAACACCAACAATTGATCAACTGGGCCCATGATTGCGCAGTCCACATATTGCCACTCTTTGTCGGAGACATTGATGAGCAGCTAAATGATGTACTAAGTATAGCTAAAGCCTGGGAAAATGGGCAATCATCGGTCGCTGAGGCAAGGAATTCATCTTTACAAGCAATAGCGGTTGCAAATGAGCTTTCCAACCCGGTTTCAATTGCCATTGCACGTGCCGTTGGTCATGCAGTTGCCACAGCTCATATGGCAGATCACTCCCTAAGGACAGCAGAATATGCCTTGAAAGCAGTAAAGGCTTCAAAAGGATCAATCGAGAAAGAAAGAGCATGGCAAGATGAACATATCCCTGCTGGCGTTAAAGAACTTGTAATGTCTAGCCGAAAGGATAGATAGATAGATAGATAGATAGATAGATAAGTAGAAAGGTAGATTAGTGAATTGAAAGGTCAGCATCATGCTATTGAATCCTGCTGAAGGAACTTAATTTTACATAAAAAAAGCCTGTGTGCTTTGAGGACCTGTAAAATCTTTCCTTCAAAAGATTTTGAGACCGAAAAGTACACAAGCTTTTTTTTAAGCAGGATTACTTTAAATCAAATAAAGCCGAACTGCTTCAAACCAAATAAAGCAGCACTACTTTTAAATTAAGCAACGCAACTTACTTCAAGTGCAACATAAAATAATCCGTTACCTTCTGATAAAGATGTGCACGGTCTTTACCGGTCACATTGTGCTCATGTCCCGGATAAATCATATAATCTACCTGAACATTTTTATCCACAGCATGCTTTACAAAATCAACCGTATTCTGTTGCAAAACCACCGGATCCTGTATCCCATGGATCAATAACAACTTACCTTTGAGGTTACCTGCTTTATCAGATAAGTTTGTAGCCGCAAAGCCTTCCGGGTTCTCCTGAGGAGTATCCATATAACGTTCTGTATACATCACTTCGTAGAATTTCCAGTTGATCACTGCACCACCTGCAACTGCAGCTTTAAAAACTCCCGGATGGTTTACCATAAAATCAACGGTGTTAAAACCACCAAAACTCCAGCCAAATAAGCCCATATTGCTGCTATCAACATAAGGTAACCCTTTTAAGTGGTCAACGGCTTTCACCATGTCTTCCATTTGAACATCGCCAACTTTTCTAAACATAGATTGTTCGAAAGCTTTACCTCTGTTGTCACTGCCACGGGTATCGATCGTAAGCACAACATATCCTTGCTGTGCCATATACCTGAACCAGTAATCGCCAGCACCTGCATTCCAGCTATTGGTAATTAGCTGTGCATGAGAGCCACCATACCAGTAAACAATTACCGGATATTTTTTAGCATTGTCAAAGTTTGTTGGCTTATATAAACTGCAATAGATGTCATCACCAGTATTGCTCTTAATCGTAAAGATCGAAGATTTCTCCCCGGCATAAGCAGCAAGTGGATTAGCTGCGGTAAGTAATACTTTGGTCCTGGCTGAAGCCGTTTCAAGGAGTTGAATTACCCTTGGCTGATCGGGGCTGCTATAGCTGTCGATCACCGTATTTCCTGAACTGCTTACCTGTGCGTTATGAACGGCAAATCCCAGGGTAATCCTTTTCGATTTTCCTGATTTGACGTCCAATACATATAGATTTCTGGTAATTGGTGATTCTTCAGTAGACACATAGAACAACTGATCACCTTTAGGGTTAAACCCTTTCACTTCGATCACTTCCCATTTGCCTTTAGTCAGTTGTTTTAAAACTTTACCTTTAAGGTCATACAGGTATAAATGGTTCCAGCCATCACGGTTGCTTTGCCAGATAAATTTAGAAGGATCATTTTTAAGGAATAACATTGGCACCAACGGTTCCACATACTTTTCATCTTTTTCTTCAAAAATTGTTTTTATAAAATCACCTGTTGTCGCATCATATTGATTGAGCTTCATGTGGTTCTGACCACGGTTTAAGACCGCAATAAATACATATTTATCGTCAGGACTCCATGCAATGTTAGTCAGGTATTGCTCTGCAGGCTGACCGGTTTTCAGATATACCAAAGCTTTTGTCTCTGCATTGTAAACACCAACAGTTACCTCATGGCTCTTATCTCCTGCCATTGGGTATTTGATATTTACGTTTTTTGCCGGGCGGGAAGTCCAGTCGATGATCGGATAATCGGAAACCATTTGCTGATCCATTCTGTAGAAGGCAAGCTGTTTGCCATTATTGCTCCAGAATGTTCCTTTAGAGATTCCAAATTCATCCCTGTGAACAGAAGAAGCATAAACGATATCCTTAGTCCCATCGGTTGTCACTTGTTTTGCCGCTGTTCCATCAGACACAAACAGGTTGAAGTTGTCCAGGTAAGCGATGTAACCGGCTTCACTTTCTTCCGCATTTGTTTTGCCTGCAATGTCTGCGTTAACTACGGTTTTATAGCTTTTTTTTGATGGATTAAAGGCTACTTTAGAACCATTCAGGTATAGGATCCAATCTGCTCCCTGATTGAACTGGATAAAAGGCATTGTTGCCAAGGTATCCTTTTGAGCAGATTTTAATTGTTGATTCAACTGGCTAAGGGTAAGAAAAGGCTGTTCTTCTTTAGATTTGAAATTGCCGGTTATCCATACCGGTCCGCTGGCCAGGCGCTTTGCATATACATAATCTTCAGTTCCATAAATAAACTGGACCTGCGACAGGTTTTCAGGGGCAAGAGTGGTGCGGGCATTGCTCATTGCATCCTGCATTGTCAGCGTTTTAGTTTGGGCGATTCCATAAAAAGCAACCGATACCAACTGACATACTAAGATAAGTTTCTTCATTGTTTTATAATTGATGCGCCAAATGTAATGATTAACCTATAAGTCTATTTACTTAATCTAAAAATGACCTTATCATTGATCAGGTAATAGTTCATCTGAAAACTTACCAAACAAAGCCTCTCCCTTTTTCGTCAGCATATATTTTCCGCTTTTATTTGAACCAACAAAACTAAGATATCCTGTTTCTTTAAGTATCTTCATATCCCTTTGCCCGGTTGCCCTTTTAATATCAAAAGCTGTGATAAGACTCTTTAAGGTTAACCCATTCTTTTCATAAATAAATCTGATTTCATCTGCCAACCTAACCCGGACCTGAATGTTTATAGCCTCATTTATAGCATCATTTATAGCCTCATTTATAGCATCATCTCCGTTTATAGCATCATTTGTAGCCTCATCTCCGTTTATAGCCTCATTTATGGCATCATTTATAGCATCATCTCTGTTTATAGCATCATCGGTGATATCGATTGTTACTTCGTTTTTTACATGAAGTATTTCACCAATTGGAATAATGGTCTTAAACAATTTATCTTCTATAAATTGAGGTGCTCTTCCCGGACTATAATCTTTTAGATATCGGTAAACGTTCAATATCCCTGAGCCCAATTCGTCAACCCTTCCTAATTGAATAAAAAACTTAGCGATTAAAGGGTTCTTAGGGAAAGGGACAAAGTGATCAGGCAACAACAACCCATTACCATGTGGATTATTAGCATTAATAATCTCTACATAATCTTTATAGATAATAAAAGTACTTGGATGAGCATCAATGTATTCACGATGAACAATCAGATTGGCAATCACCTCTCTAAAAATATGGGACCTCAGACTGATTCTCTGGTCCTCCTGCAAATAGAATTTATCCGGCAAATGTTTTTCAACAAATGAATTCAGCTGATCGTATGCTTCAATCAAATTGGTTTGGATATAAAACCTGTCGTCATAACGAAATAAATCATTCTTACGAACCATTGCATCGATCTTAAAATGAGATAGGACATTAACGATCGTTTCGTCCTTACCAAATAGCAGAACTGCCGCAAGATTATATCCTTCAAGATTCGAAATCGGATCTCTGCCGTACAATCCTGCAATTTTCAATAATTGTTCATCACCGAAACCCAACCATGGATGGTTGGCATTATTATTCCGGATAGATTTCTGGCTATGGTAAATAACTCGGGTTTAAAATCTGACAGTGTCAATGCAGGGTAGATAATTGCCTCAGAATAATAATTACGTTTCCGATTATAAAGAAGCGCAATATGCGAGAGTTGTGTGACCTTATAATCCCCCTGATGTCCTCTGTCGTAAATGTTTTTCCCACATTTATGAACTTCCGAACTTTGAGGGACAGCAATATGAAGAATTGACTTCCCTTCAAACTCGTAGACTTTGGGATGCAAAATAAAAGGAGGGTCCAGCTTACTTGGATTATTCGACAAGTTAACAAGATCTGAAGTAATGCGGTCGATGTATTCAGGTCTGATTCCGCTTAATGTTCCATCATCCTTAACCCCAAGAAAGATATCTCCCCCTTCCCGGTTAAGCATTGCACAAATACTTTCAAATAAATTATCAGGAAGGAACTCCGTTGATGCCAGTTTAAATTCAAGCCGGAGTCCCTCCTTCTGTTCCAGTATTTTTCTGATTCGATGCATACCCATATGTCTAATCTATTCATTACAGACTATTCAGTGGTAGTGCATCTTAACAATAAGTTAATTAATTTTTACAGTGTACACATTTCCGGCAAAGTCAGCCACAAAAACCTCATTGCCAACCACTACAGGATCTGCAAAAACCGGAGCACCGAGGTTCAGCTTTTGTAAGACCATACCTGAATCTTCGTTAACCATGTAGAAATAACCATCAGAAGCACCAAACAACAATTGATTTCCGTGTTTCACAACAGTGCTTTCCACCGTTCCTGACTCCGGCCCGGTATAAGGTGCAGAATAAACCAATGCATTACCTGTTGGCCTGTTCCATACCTCTTTTAACGTTTTAAGGTCGTAAGCCACTACCCCATTTTTTGCAGTAGGCATCACCACATATTTATCTGTAATTAAGGGAGTCGCCATAACTTTGAATTCATAAGCTGCTTCAACCTTATCGATATTTTTTCCGGTCAATGGATCTATAATCAATAGCGTATTTAATCCGGTGATGTAAAGCTTTCCATTTTGATACACTCCTGTACTGCTTCTGAATCGGAGTCCGTCATCCTTCCTCTCCCACAATAGCTTTCCTGTTTTGCGGTCATGTCCGAACAGACTTTGCCAGTTGCTTCCGGTAATGATCACCTCTCCGGCAATCGTCATCTTTTCCGGAGTTCCTTCTCCACCCTTCCATTCTTTATTTATCCATAGGGTCTTGCCTGTTGCGACCTCCAGGGCCTGAAAATAAGCTCCTGAACCAGTATAATAGATTCCTTTTTCTGCAATACCACCTGAAACATATCCTGGAAGGGATTTCATTCCCAGGTCTTTTTTCCAGATCAATGTTCCGGTGCTTGCTTTCAGTGCATAAGTAAATCCTTCCATATCTGTACACAGGATCGTTCCCCCATCATAAGAAATGGCATGTTTCACAGAGTTTCTGGTTTTATAATGCCAGGCAATTTTTCCTGTTTTTGCATCCAGGGCCGTTACTCCGCACAACAGGTTATTCGCATCGTCTATCGTTGCGGTAAACACTTTGCCATCTGCAACCAAAGGGTTGGCTTTCCAGACACTCCCTTTTACATTATTTGTCCAGTTTAAGGATAGATGAGTAGAATTACTTTCTTTTGATTTCAGGGGAGCAGGGTTTAAAGGCAGAACAAACTCTTGTTTTTGGATGTGCTGCTGCCCGTCATTGAAGGTTACTTCTGTCTGGATGGTCAGTGACTTTCCTTTGGAAAGTTTCGTTACCGGAACCTGTCCCGACCAGTTCCAGTCTGTATTTGCAGCTAGAGA
Organism: Pedobacter caeni; assembly: GCF_900129215.1. Taxonomy (GTDB): domain Bacteria; phylum Bacteroidota; class Bacteroidia; order Sphingobacteriales; family Sphingobacteriaceae; genus Pedobacter; species Pedobacter caeni. The sequence goes on from NZ_FQUQ01000004.1 coordinate 908,908, forward strand.
AGCTGCGGCCACCTGATTTCCTTTTTCATCATAGATGATACTCTTTGCAGATTTCACCGTAGTCTCACTGTCGTAGATATTGGCATTGATCTGTAATGCGCCATCTTTTATCACGACCATATCTCTTCCTGAAGGAGTGTTTACCACCAGATGTTTGTGCAGATAGGTATAATGTGGTTTGATCTCTTTCACCCCATGCTTATCAATTTCTATCGATAGGAACTGACCTGCAGAATTGTCTATTCCACCCATACCCGGTGAGGCAGAAGAAATGTACTGTATACCGGTCTTGTCACTCTTTCTGACAAAGTTATTGTGCCAATGGCCATATACCCATGCCTTCAAATTGTTCTCGTTCAGATTGATCGAATCTTTCTCTCCTTTAAGTACAAACTGATCACTATAGGTCAGGAGGTCATGGTTAAATATGATGACCGGCTTGTTTCTATCTGTTGCTGCCAGGTCATTCTTCATCCAGCGGATCACCTCATCTACGGTATACGAAGGCTGAAAATCTCCGGAACGCATTGGCGTCACAATAAAATGTGCAGGACCAGCATCAAATGAATAATACACCGGACCAAACAGGTTCTCAAATAATTCCTCCCCATAGGCCCCTTTTACCAGGTCGTGGTTTCCGATACAATAAAACACCTGCTTGCCCAGGGTTTCTGCCGTCACCTGACTGGCATGAAAATTAAGTCCTTTTTCATAACAGATATCTCCGGTATGCACGATGAAGCTGATGTCTTGTTTTTTGGAGAAGTTCCTGAGGTTGCTGATCCAGTCGTTGTATTTATCGGTTTCGGTATCCGTGATCTGCAACATTTTCACAGAAGTGCCTGCACTTGCAGGATCAGGCAGAAGGCCGAAGTTGTACGCCTTCAGCTTTTCTTCTGTCCTGATATAATGTTTGTCGGCCAGTTTGTATCCGGCAGGGACAGTCACAAATATAAACCTTGTTTTTGCATGTCCCGGCAGGTTAAAATTTCCGTCCTGATCTGTTCGGACTACATGCTGCCCATCAGAAACCGCTACACCCGGCATTCCCTTTTCCTGTGCCTCAGCGGTTTTATTTCTATTGTTGTCGACAAAGACCTTGCCTTTGTACTGTGCGCCTGCAACTGAACTCAGCAGTGCCAGTGTTACCGTTAAAATTAACCTCATTAATTTCTATTTGTGTGTGTTTGAAAATATAAAAAAAGCAGCAGGCCTTTCAACCTGCTGCTGGATTATGGTGTTAGTAGTTCATTGTTCACTACCAGCCAAATACTTGTTTCAATTGTGGATTTACCACCGCCTCACTGATAGGAATTGGCCGGTAATAATATTTTGGACTGATAAAGGTTCTTGGCTGATCTCTATCGCGGATAAAGGCAATGAAGCCGGAACTTCCTTTAGTCAGATAAAAATTCTGATCCTTTCCGTCTTTGTCTTTCAGGTAATATTTAGATAAGTCCTTCCTTACTGCTTCCGGCAGATTGGCAATAGGGGATTCATCGTTCGGTGAGTTAAGAATGGCAATATCCGGTTTTCCATCACCCGTCACATCCATTGCACCCAATGCAGGAACATACATTCCCTGCTGACTATCCTGCAACAAATTACCCGACTTCCAGCGCATCAGGTCGTCAAAACGAAAACCTTCGCAAGCAAGCTCTACCCTTCTCTCCCTGCGGATTTCCAGCAATAAAGGCCTGTTTGCTGCCGTCGCATTCGGATAAGTGGCCGACAATACAGGGTCCATTACAGGTCCCATAGTGATCGGTGGCATCAATACACGTGCACGCAGCAGATTCACCGTCTGGTCCAGGTCAGCCTGAGTGATTGCTCCGGACTCGGCTTTCGCCTCTGCATTAATCAACAGCACTTCTGCATACCTGAAAATAGGTAAATCAGTATAGTTCATCTCCCATCCTTTTCTCAGGTCAGCAGAACGTGGATAGAACTTGATCTGATTATAGCCACCTAATGTTGGCTTAATGCGGTAAGGCTCATCCAATGTTGTTGCTCCCCTGAATGCAGGATTGATGATCGTTTCCTCCATTCTTGGATCACGATCTGCGAAAACCTCAGTATATACTTTGGTATCATATCCCGGACTGGAAGTAAAAGGGGTACCATCTTTTTTAAGGTAGGTATCCGCAAGGCTTCTGCTCAAAGACCAGGTATAATCAAGAACGGTATGGGTGTTGTTTCCTACAGCCAGTTCACTGCTATAGTCGGCCATCATGATCATTTCTTTATTGGCGGATAAGTTGGCGCTCGCAAACAGTGCCCTGTAATCTTCTCCCGCCTTTCCGGTTTTATAGATCTCAAACCCACCATCTTTCATGATTTTAGCGGAAGCGGTAACCGCAATATCCAGGAAGCGCTGATAATCATTGGTCAGTTGAATCTCATCATGATATTTTCTGAAAGTTCCTTCATGTAAAGCGAAGCGCGACAATAGTGCCAATGCAGTCCATTTATTGACCCTGGTGCTATTTGTTCCTTTCTCAGGTGAAATATTCTCTACCGCATAATTCAGGTCACTCAACACAGAATCCGCAACCAATGCTCTGGGGTCCTGAGTTTTATACAACGCCTGATCTTCAGGATCCATCGCAGTATTGTACCATGGAACATTATGGTATCTTTTGATTTTCTCAAAGTAAAAGTTTGCACGAAAAAAACGGGCAATTCCTACAAAATGCCTGATCCTTACCGGATCTCCTTTTACTTGTGGGACGTTATCGAGCATATAGTTAATTCTGCGTAATTTTTCCCAATCTCTCTTTGTCCAGAGATCCTTATCAAAGTTGGCCATATTGGCAGAGGAGAGCCCTCCCCTCACCATCAGGTCGACCTCCCCATTGGCATTATAATTTGCGATGTTATCCGAATTCAGGTCCGAATAGTTCGGGCTAAGGTACCGGTAAAAACCATTGGTATAGGTCTCCAAATCTGTTGGTGTCTGGAAAAACTGGTCTTTCGTAATTTCCGACTTCGGGTCTCTCTGCAGGAAATTTTTCTTGCAGGCAGTCATCCCTATAGTGATTAATCCTAATGTGAGGATATAAGTTATTCTTAGTTTCATGATGATTCTTCTTGCGTTAAAAATTAAGGTTTAAACCAAAAGAGAATGTTTTTTGGAATGGGTAGATTTTTCCATCCAATCCTTCAGGGTCCAATCTCGCTTTGATATGTGAAACATCAAATACATTCTCTGCGCTAAAGTATACGCGGAGTTTATCCATCTTCATTTTAGTCGTTAAAGACTTAGGAATTGTATAACCTATAGTCAGGTTCTTCAGACGCAGGTAAGAAGCATCCTGAAGGTACTTTGTCTGAGGGTTGCCCAATTCAGATTCATCCTCAGCGATATAAGCTTTTAACCTTGGGAAATAGCCATTTGGTGTTTCCGGTGTCCATCGATCCAGGTTATGCTCCTGAACATTCGTCCATGGTTGTGCATATACACCCCAGAAATAATGGTTGCTGGCATTAGGATACCAATCGCGCTTTCCGACACCCTGGAAAAATAAGCGGATATCAAAGCCTTTCCATCCTGCTCCCAGATCAATTCCGTATTGATAACGGGCACGGTCATTTCCGATGATCTTCTGATCGCCGGGATTGCTCAGTGTATTATTTCCTTTATCAATCTTTCCATCACCATTCAGGTCTTTAAATTTTAAATCCCCAACATCAAACAGGTATCCGGTATCATCAGCACCTACGGCAGTCTGATTTGGAGAACTGGCAATTTCTTCTTTCGACTGGAAGAATCCATCGGTCTCCAGGCCCCAGATTTCTCCGATTTCCTTACCTACATAATAACGTTTAGGACCGATCGTTCCATCAGGATTATCAAATTTGGTAATGAAGGTCCGGCTATCTCCCATATTAAATCCTACGTTATAATAGAACTGACTGTTGTCCAATTGAAAACCATCTTTCCAGCCGATTCTGAACTCCCATCCTGTGGTTTTCAGATTCGCTGCGTTTACCCTTGGCTCTACTGCACCAAATGGTCCCGGAAGGGTCTTACCTTCAGTAAGCATTCCTTTTGTATAACGGGTATAGGCATCAAAATTGAGATCTAATTTATTCTTAAACATGCTGATGTCCCCACCGAAATTAACAGTAGACACCCTTTCCCAGGTCAGGCTTCTCGCCACAACTCCCGGAGGCTTTACTTCGATAGGTTTTTTACCATCCAGAATCTGACCAATCTGACCTGAAGCCATTGTTGGAATATAATAATAAGCGCCCACATCCTGGTTCCCCAGTGCCCCGTAAGAAGCGCGTAATTTCAACAGGTTAATCCCCAGGTTTTCTGCAAGTGGTTTAAAGAAGTTTTCCCTGCTCAACACCCAAGCTACAGATGCAGAAGGAAAAGCTCCCCAGCGGTCGTTCGTAGGAAAACGGGAAGTCCCATCGTAACGGCCATTCAATTCTAAGATATACTTGTCATCGTAAATATAATTCATTCGATAAAACCAGCCTCTTACCACCCATTCTTCAATGGATTCTCCCGTGGTCACTTCTCCTGTTGCCAGGTTGTTGGAAGGCAAGGCATTACTGATGATGCCTAAATGTTTTATGTAATTTCTGTCACGGTTTCTATGCTCCTGATTAAAACCGGCAAGTACCTGCAGAAAATGTTTAGTGCCAAATGTTTTATGAAAGTCAGTATAGACGTTATAAATTTCATGTCTGACTTGCCTGTACTCATTTCTTGTAAAGCCAGGGTTCGAGCCGCTGTAAGAAACAGCAGAATTAGGTCCGGTCTTATAAGGAATCGGCAGGTCAAACAATTTCCCTGCACTGTCAATTCTCCTGATCGTTGCATCTGCTTTCAGGTCCCAGACATCTTTAACAAGTGCTGCCTTAGCAGTAATGGTCGTCTGGAAACTGTTATTTCTGGCCACATCGCGCCCGCCATCCTGTAGTTTTCCTAATAGTGCCGCTCCGGTAGAAGTCCAGCTTCCATCTGGATTTTTCGGTACATCTAAGGAGTTCTGTCTATTCACATTATGAAAAAAAGCTTCTCCCTGGGTACTATAAGATGAACCATCATAGACGCTCGAGGTGTAAGTTGTATTGTTTCCTATTGTTAACCATTTTGAAAGGTTGAAATCAGCTTTTGCACGGAGGTTAAGGCGCTCGTATTTATCATTACCGTAACGGAACATTCCATCATTACGGAAATACTCTGATGATAAATAATAACTCAGCTTCTCGTCTTTCTTTGCTATGTTCACATTCGCGCTATAGGTGGGTGCACTTGGCTTGTATACTTCATCCATCCAGTTTGTCGTTCCATAATACATCCATGCATTTTTATCTGCTGGAGAAACAATCACGGCAGGTAATGATGGATCCATAGAGCGTTGCCGTGCATATTCCCTTACATTTTCAGGATAAAGATTATATAAAGGGTAGGCCGCATCATGCTTGAACTCCATCACCTTCAGGGGATCAGTTACAATTTCCGGTACTTTACCCAATTTTCTTGTTGCATAATACGTATTTGCTGATACTTTCAGGTCCGGGCTTTTCGCTGATTTTGTGGTGATCAACACCACTCCAAAAGCACCTCTTGCACCGTAAATCGCCGCTGAAGCAGCATCTTTCAAGGTCGTAACACTTTCTATATCCGCTGGATTTAAAGCCATCAGCTCTTCTCCGCTATAAGGTACGTTATCAACCAGGATATAAGGTCCGCCACCGTTTACTGAGGTAAATCCACGAATATTAAACGTTGGTGCTTTATTCACCTGGCCACCGGAAACCGTGATGTTCAGGTTGGGAATCAAGCCCTGTAAACCGGCTCCCAAACTGGAAATAGGTCTGTTTTCGATGTCTTTACTTGTTACCCCGTCTACTGCCCCGCTGAGGTTCACTTTCTTTTGTACCCCATAACCGACTACCACTACTTCATTTAATGAAGCCTTATCATCTTTCAAAACCACATTGATCAGCTTTCTTGTTCCGATGACGATCTTTTGTTCGGTCAAGCCGACATAAGAGAATACCAACACATCAGCCGGGGAACCTGCTTCTATCTGGTAAGCACCATTCGTATCTGTTGTGGCTGTTTTTTGTGTTCCCTGAATGCGAACAGAAACTCCGGGAATTGGTCCCCCCTGCTCATCAGTAACTACCCCTTTAATCAAAATTGCTTCATTGATCCAGGACAACACAGGAAGTGCGTCCTGCTCCCTTTTACGGAAGATCACTACATTTCTATCTACTTCCCGGTACGAAAAGGGTGTACCCTTTAACAACTGGATCAAGACCTCGTTTAAAGGCATCCGGTTTACATCGAGCACTATTCCTTTTACTTTTCTCAGCTCATTATTGTTGTAAGAAAAGTCCATCTTACTGGTCTTACTGATTTTTTCTATTGCCCTTTCTAAAGATTCCCCCTTAAGATTGATACTTACCTTAACATCTTTTAGATTCTGACTGAATACTGTTTCTGCGATTAAGGTCCCTGCAGAGGTCAGTAAAGTGGCAAACACTATTAATCCTACCTTCATTATCTTAAGAATTAGTGTAGTAATGTTTTTTTTCATATTTTTAATCGTTTTAAAATTCTTTGAAACAAAGCACAGCCATCCGGAAAATTTTTCGAAGAGTTGCCCGCATGCTGTACATTCAGATCAGTATCTGCTCCAACAGGTACTGATCATTTTTTTTATAATAATGATCGATTAGTTACATCCGTTACCCGCTATAAGCACCTCCTTTTCTTTAATTTGGTAAGTTATTCCTTGTATATCCTGAATGATGTTCATGACATCTGTTAAGCTTTGTTTAGTGTCAAAGCTGAGGGTGCTGTTGCAGTTTTTAAACCGCTCTTTATCGTAATTTATTTTTACCTGGTAGGCATTTTCTACGGCCAGGATCAGCTCTTCAAAGTTGGCCGAATTCAGGATCACCTTACCACTATTCCATTCTGTCTTTTCCTGTGCTTTTACTTTTAATACACTCGGCTTCCGGTGATCTTTATGATAAACCACTTCCTGATCTTTCACCAATACACTCAGCTGTTTATGTTCATCGCTGACAGCAACTTTTCCTGTCACCACCGAGACACTCATAGTGGATAGGCTTTTATAAGACTTGACCACGAACGATGTGCCCAGCACATTGGTGATCATTCCTGAAGCATCGACCACAAAGGGCACTTCTTTATTGTGAACCACCTTAAAGAAACCTTCCCCATCCAGCAGATAAACCATGCGTTTCTTACCAAATTTCCTCGGGTATTTTAAGGTACTTGCTGCATTTAGCCAAACTGTGGAACCATCCGGCAACACCACCTCCCTGGTTTGTCCTTTTGGAACCACCACGGTAATGTAATTGCTGTTAAATGCTGCATTATTGTAATAAAACATCAGTGCTGCTGAGACCAGGATCAATGCCAGTACAGCGGCCATGCTCATTAGATTTTTCCTTCTTCTTATCGTTAAGAAGCGTTCTTGTCCGGACTGAATCTCTTTCGTAGCCTGCAGCCGTCCCAGAATTTCCTGACGGATCGATTCCCGTTCGTTTTCCCCTTCGAAAAACTCATTAGGGTCGTTGATGCCAAATTCTTTATAAAGGTCGTTTTTGTCTTTTTCGTTCATATACTAAGTACATAACGAACGGGGATCAAAGTGGTACTATGAGAAAATAATATTTTTAAATATCTCCCGGAGCATTGATTTCTCCGGGAGATTTATCATTCCTTAATTTTTCAGACCGGTAAAGGTAGTTACACTTTGAGCAGGGACATTCAAAGTAAAGCTACCATCGGCGCCAACATTTACAGGGCTTCCCTGTTGCCAGTGTGCAGTATTGTTTCCTGTTGTTTGGTAACCTGTCAGCGTACCTGCAGAAAAGCCTTGTAAGCGCAAGCTGCAAGTCAGCTCCTGATTGCCGGGATTAATCGCCACAATGCTAAACTTTCCTGTAGCCGGATCTTTGTAAGCTGATACTTTCAGATCTGAATTGTTTTGAACACTTGCCCCAAAGCGGAAGTATCCTGCCCGTACATAACGGGAGAACTGCCCCATTACATCATAGGTTTTAGGGAAGTCCAGAGAACCATCTGCATTGGTACAGATCAGCGATTCGTTATTTCTGATGGCCAGCATTCCAAGCCAATACACAAAAGCATTGACATTACACTCTGCCATGAATTTATGCATGCTCGTAGCCAGCTTCAAGCCACCGGTAATGGTGTTATCATAAGTACCCCCATCGTCGGAAGTTTCGGTCATCCATACCGGTTTATTTCCTGTTGCAAAATTCCAGGTTGCCGGACTCTGGTTTAATCCCCTGTTTCCAACAATCAGGTCTCCGATCTCTACATAGCCATGACCGGCAAGAATATCCACATTGCTTTTATCCATTCCTGCAAGGAAACTATTTGCCGTTCCCCATGCCGCATTTTCAGACGATAAGATTTTGGTGCTGCTCAGGCCCTGCTGGTTTAAGGCAGGCCTTAAATTATTGCTGATAAATTCTCCGAGATGTGCGGAGTTCCAGTAAGAGGCATCCCAGTCGGAAAATACATTCTCCGGTTCATTGGAAGGCGATATTGCATAAAAGTTAATCCCTTCATTTTGATAAGCTTTGGCAAAACCGGCAAGATATTTTGCAAAGGCCGTGGAACTGGTACTGAAGTTTAATCCATTAAACCATTTTGCACTTTCACTGCTGGGATTGGTTTTCATAGAAAGTGGCGGAGTCCAGGTACTGGCAAAAGTGATCGGAACCTGATACCGTTCTTTTATTTTTTTTAAGATCCACAACTGGCCTAAATGCTCTTTCTGAACAGCTGTAAGGGCCTGGTAAGCACTACTATTTACATCAACATCAATATCTACCCCTGCCGGCCTGATGGTCACTACACCCGTTTGCTGGTTAAACCCATAGGTATGAAGTACTTTTCCACGAACCATGTTCAGGTGTAAGCCGTTCTCGCCCCAGAGATAGGACAGAATACTATCGCGTTTCTGCGATTCAAAAAAAGGAACAATCCTTCCGCCGAAGGCACCAAAGCCATCGATGCGCTGAAAGGTTTGATCCCAGTTTACAGTGATTGCAGCAGTTCCGGCCGCTGCAGCAGCGGCCATTTCTTTTGTTTTCAGACGGCTTACATCCGACAGCAGGTCTTCTGTAGACTGCTGCTTGCAACTTCCCGCAACGACAATGGTTGCCATCACTAAAAAGTTAATTTTCAGGTTCTTGTAATTCATGGGGATATTTAATTTTAGTTTTTCGTATACCTAAATATATTTCAACCATCAGCGCTTTTTAAATGGTTTTCAAGCATAAGCCGATGATTTTTTTGCATAAAGCATCAGCAGCCTTAAACAGGTTCAACGCATCAGGGACCTACGAAATACTTAACGGACAGGAACCACAGGAGTACTATGGCAAAAAGAGCATTTTTAGAAACTTAACAGGAATTTAATGGAAGGGATATATCGACTTCAGTCTTTTTAAGGCACTGCTGATTTGGTTCTTAACCGTTTGTGAGGAAATGGAGAGCCGGCCGGCAATTTCATTTATGGAAAGGTCTTCTTCCCTGCTCATTAAAAAGACCTTCCGCATTCCTGCCGGCATATTTTGTATTTCCAGTTGCAGGTATTGTGCGGTATCCTTGGAAGCAAATTGCTCAAAAAGTGAATGGTCAACCTCATCACTCACTTTCACAAATTCTACATCGTGTTTAATGCGGAGGGACTGGCGGCGGTTCAGGTCGGTCAGTTTATTTTTTAAGATGATGTAAATATATCCGATAAAAGTAGTGGTGATCTTAAGGGTATGCCGCTTCATCCAGATCACCATAAAGAGGTCATGAACCACGTCCTTTGCCTCTTCCCGGTTATTGAGCTTCTTACAGGCAATCGCATATACCACATCCCAATAGCGCGCATAAATTTCATTAAATGCATCGTCATTGTCTTGTTTCAGTAAGGCCAGCAATGCCGGATCTGTAAGCGATTTCAATAAAGTTTGGTCTTAAGTGGTTGTATTTGGTGATACAATATATAAATTTATTGCAAAAGTAAAGGAATAGAAAAATACCTTCCTTACCCGCACCATTAAGTTTTCATTAAATCTTAACCACCTTTAGCCCTTATTCCTGAAGCTGTAAGACAATTTTCCGGACGTGTTCCCGGTTTTCATTCCCCCATTGGTCTAATGCCTGGATGATAGGTAATGTACTTTCTCCCAGCTCAGTAAGGTAATATTCTACTCTTAGGGGAAGTCCTGGATAAATCTTTTTACAGATAAGCCCATACGCTTCCAGTTCGCGGAGTTGCATATTGATGACTCTTGGTGCTGCCACATCAATAGCAGCATGCAGCTCACTGGGCCTTCTGATTCCTTTGTTTATACCATCTATGATACATGGCTTCCATTTTCCACTCAATACTTTCATGGAAATATTAATTCCACATTCCAGGTCTTCCGGTATTTTTCGCTCGTACATATGCACAGATTTTATCCTCCAATGTATAAAATATTTATTTCTGGTGCTCCTTTAGCAGGGAATAATTATTCCCCCACTGAATCCATTTTCCCTTATTTTATCGCAATAGAATTCTGTTGAATTTTGTCTGCATCAAATCTGATTAAAATTAAAAAGATGAAAACAGAAAACAACAAAGTGACCGTTATAGGACTGGGTTCAATGGGAATAACCTTAGCCCGTTTATTGTTACAAAAAGGATATCAGGTAAGGGTATGGAACCGTACTCCTGAAAAAGCAGCAGAATTAGTTAAGGAGGGGGCCATTCTGACCAGAGATATTGCCGAAGCGATTACGGCAAGTCCGGTAATTGTAATTTGCGTTTATAACCATGAGGCTACTCAAAACATACTCCGCACCAAAACAGTTGAAACACTGCTTGATGGAAAATTACTCCTGCAACTGAGTACCATCAGCCCTAAAGAAGCCATCGAAAGTGAATCATGGGCAGCAGAACATGGCGCCAGTTATATCAACGGAGGCATTCAGGCAGCACCAACACAAATGGGACAACCCGATACGCCCATCCTGATTTCCGGAAAAGAAAGGACTTATCTTGCGGTTGAACCTGTACTGAAAGTTTTTGGTGGGGCCATTAGTTATCTGGGAGAAAAAATTGCCGCATCACCCACAGTAGACCTCGCTACCCTCTCCTATATATATGGAGCATCTATCGGTTTCTTCCATGGAGCCAGAATTATAGAGTCACAAGGAATTTCGGTGGCAGATTACGCAAACATTGTGGCAGGAATCAGTCCTTCTTTTGGTGCATTTTTAAAACATGAAGGGCATATGATTCATACAGAAAATTATGCCATTACCGAAAGTCCGCTACGGATCTCCGTAGAAGCGACAGCCAGGCTGGAGCAAACAGCCCTTGAAGCAGGCATCAATTCTGAATTTCCTGCTTTTGCTGCAGCACTGTTTAAAAAAGCACATGTTGCAGGTTATGGAGATCAGGAAGTTGCCGCCATCATTAAGGTCCTTCGGGAACAGTAACGAATGGATAATCTCATTTTACAGGTATAGAATCTCATTTTAAATGACCGGATAAATCCCCAATTTTGTTAGGTTTAAAAACAAATGACAAAAAGCAGCCTAAAGAACATCGGAACCGGCATATTATTTTCTATGCTCTGGGCTTCTGCATCTGTAGCTACCAAATTTGGGGTGCAGTCTGCATCTCCGTTAATCCTGGCAAACATCCGCTTTTTCCTGGCCGGCCTGGTCTTGCTGGGCTTTTGCTATGGATGGGGAGGCCGGAAGGTATACCGCCTCCCAAATGCATTGGAATGGAAGCAACTGGCCATCTTTGGGCTATTAAATACAACGCTTTATCTGGGCTTATATGTATATGCGATGAAATATACGGCTGCGGGAATCGGAAGCCTCGCCGTATCGACCAATCCATTACTGATTGTCCTGTTCTCTTCCTGGCTCATCGGCCGTAAACCATCAATCGCCGAGATATTCAGCATCATTCTGGGAATGACCGGGATTGCCTTTGCCACCTATCCTTTACTCCATGATCACAGTACCAGCTTAATCGGGATCTCGCTGCTGATGCTCAGTATGGTGATCGTTTCTTTTGCCAGTGTTTACTACGCCCGGATCAAATGGACCCTCCCAAACCTGTTAATCAATGGCTGGCAGGTGACCTTAGGAGGATTATTCCTCTTCCCTTTCACCTGTGCTTTCGGAAATCTCCAGTCTTTTCGCCCTGACCATACCTTCTGGTATTCCGTCCTCTGGCTCAGCCTTGCCGTTTCCGTGATTGGCCTGATCTGCTGGTTTTATCTGCTCAAATTAGATACGGTAAAAGCTTCTTTATGGCTGTTTCTATGCCCGTTATTTGGTTTCTTTTATGCCTGGTGGCTCATGGATGAACCCATCACCTGGTATACCGTTTGTGGCACTTTGCTGGTCATTCTTGGTCTTTATATCGGACAACGCCAGCGACAACGAAAACAAATATTATAACAACTATTTTACTGCCTGCACAATAAAATATGTTAAAATATGTTAAATAGATATAAATACCCAGGATTATGAAAGCGATAAAGTTAGTTTTATTCACAGGGCTGATCATCAGAAAACTCGGGCTAACCAAAATCTATTACTGGTTCAATAAGTAATATTTTCATTAAGAATATTATTTGTTAAACAGGATTTCCTAAATTGATCCCATTGATGGATTAATACCCCCTCATACTATTAACTTATTATACTTATGAACATAAAACTGAAAAGCTATTTTGCAGCTTTGGGGATTTTGGCTGCGAGCTATTCTGCACAGGCACAAGCTCCCACCAAATTTATAGATCCTGCAAATATGGATCTATCTGTAAAACCAGGAGACGATTTCTATAAATATGCCAGTGGTACCTGGATCAAAAATAATCCTGTTCCTGCCAAAGAAACCCGTTGGGGAAGCTTTAACGCCCTTCGTGATTTTAACATCAATGCCGTTAAAGGCCTGGTTGAAGATGCAGCAGCAGATCAATCTGCTCCTGCAGGTTCGGTTAAAAAACGTGTTGGTGATTTCTACACTGCGGCAATGGACAGCCTTACCATTGAAAAACTGGGTTATACACCCATCAAAGCAGACCTTGCAAAAATTAAACTGATCAAAGACATTCCGGGAGTTTTAGACCATGTGGCTTATCTGCGTACCACAGGGCTTGCGGCACCTATGTTCAGCTTCTTCATCGGACAGGACAGAAAGAATGTAAACAAATACCTGGCCCAACTCGGACAAGGAGGAACAACCCTACCCGACCGCGATTATTACCTGAAAGACGACAGCAGGAGTGTAAAGATCAGGGAAGCTTACCAAACTTACATGACCACCCTGTTTACCTTAACGGGAAGTTCAGCAGCCGAAGCAAGCAAGAAAGCATCGGCCGTCATGGCCATTGAAAAACAACTTGCTGAAGCACAAATGGCAAGAGTAGAAATGCGCGATCCGCATAAAACATACAACAAATTTACAGTTACCGAATTCAGCAAAACTACTCCGGGGTTAAACTGGAATACCATGCTTCCTAAATTTAAGGTAACCGGACAGGATACCATTTTAGTTTCTTCCCCTAAGTTTTTTGCCGGTCTGAACGGAATGCTGAAAAGCGTTTCCCTGGCAGACTGGAAAACTTACCTGGAATGGAACATTTTAAAATCGGCAGCGCCTAACCTGAGCTCCCCTTTTGTAAATGCAACCTTTGCCTTTACTCAGGCACAAAGCGGACAAAAGGTACAAACACCAAGGTGGCAAAGGATGTCTCAGCTTACAGACGGGACGATAGGAGAACTTTTAGGTCAGCTTTATGTGGCCAAATATTTCAAGCCTGATGCCAAAGTACGCATGACAGAGCTGATCAGTAACCTTAGAAAAGCATTTGAAATCAGGATTAAAGGACTGGACTGGATGAGCGATGCCACCAAGGAAAAAGCATTGGCAAAACTGCATGCTTTTGTACCAAAAATCGGTTATCCTGAGAAATGGAAAACTTATGATGGACTACAGATCGGCCGTACCACTTATCTTCAAAACTTACGTAACTCAGGTGCCTGGGCATATAAAGAAATGATCGATCAACTGGGTAAACCAGTAGACCGTACCCGTTTCGGAATGACCCCACCAACAGTAAATGCCTATTATAGTCCAACCATGAACGAGATTGTATTCCCTGCCGGAATCCTTCAGTTCCCATTCTTTGACCCGAATGCTGATGACGCTGTAAATTACGGTGGAATCGGTGCGGTAATCGGACATGAGATGTCACACGGATTTGATGATTCAGGTAGCCAGTACGATAAAGATGGTAACCTGCGCAACTGGTGGACACCGGAAGACAAAGTTAAATTTGAAGCAAAAACAAAAGCACTGGGCGAGCAATTTGATGCCTATACTGTATTGGATACCATTCATGTAATTGGTAAACTGACCATGGGCGAAAACATTGGTGATCTGGGTGGATTAAATGCAGCATATACTGCTTTCAAATTAACCAAACAAGGTCAGTCTGAAGAGAAAATTGATGGCTTTACCCCTGATCAGCGTTTCTTCTTATCATGGGCACAGGTATGGAGAGGAAATGTGCTGGATGAAACCGCAGCACAGCTGATCAAAACGGATCCACACTCGCCAGGCCCTTACAGAACCATTGGTGCTCCGGTAAATATGGACGCGTGGTACAAAGCATTTGATGTGAAACCAGGTGATAAACTATACAAAAAACCCGAAGACAGAATCAGAATGTGGTAACACATATTGACACATAGACTTCTATACATATAGATATCTATATACAAAAAGGCATCATGAAAATGATGCCTTTTTGTTTACTTATACTTTTCCTGAAGTTTCTTACTGAGTTTAGCCACTACAAATGCCCTGGAATCGGAAACCCTTCTTTTGAGTTCATCCTCCGGCATTACTTCCAGACCATCTACCCTGATCCATTGTCTTTTTGCCATATGTGAAGCCTGTTGGATTCCAGGCCTGCCAACCAGTCCATCAAATTCCTCGGGGTCACATTTAACAGAAAAGCTTCCGTCTTCCAAAGAAATGATCACATACATTTTTTCTTCCACCATAAAACAAAGATGCCCCCATTTCATGCCTTCGGTAGTTCCGTTTAAAGTCAGGCAGTGTTCCCTGAATGTTTCGATATCCATATATCAACAATTAATTCCCTGCAATTTAAAAAATCTTATCTTGCGGTTCATCTTTAAAAATGAATAAAATAACCATAACTGCCGACGGCTCGAATACCTTATACAACGAAACGATTGGCGAACATTACCACTCCAAACACGGCGCTTTACAGGAAAGCAAACATGTATTTATTGATGCAGGTCTGAAACACGTAGCTGCCGGAAGAAACGACATTGCCATTCTGGAAATCGGGTTCGGCACCGGACTTAATTTCCTGCTCAGCCTTGCTCATGCCGTGTCAGAAAAACTGCAGCTTAATTATACCGGGATTGAGGCTTTTCCTCTGGAAACAGCAGAGCTGAAATCTACCGGATATGATCAGTACGTACCCGAAGAAATCTGGAATAGCCTGGAAACAAATTACCTTTCCGCTTTAAAAGCGCCGGTATCACTTTTCCCGGATCAGCAGTTGTTCATTCCACATACTACGCTCGATCAGTTTCAAAGTCCGCCGCAGTTCGACCTGATTTATTTTGATGCTTTTTCGGTACAGCATCAACCCGAAATGTGGTCTGATGAAATCATTGCACATACCTGCAGTTTCCTTAAACCAGGTGGCACTTTTGTGACCTATGCGATCACCGGAAAATTGAAACGTGCCTTAAAAGCCAATGGCTTCAGCATTGAAAAACTTCCCGGAGCACCCGGAAAAAGGGAAATGCTGAGAGGGACAAAGTTGTAATCAACCGGGTTTACAATTCCATCCCCCGTTCCGGAGTTGGGAAAATATTCAGGAAAGCCGCCAAAATATTCAGAAAAGTCAGCGAAATGTTTAATTCCTGTTTTTCTTCCTATTTTCCAGTAAGAAGCTAGATATTGTGGAACAAAATCATCCCGGTGTTGTTAATCATCCTACGTTCCCAACATCATCATATAGCTACAAAATGGAAAAAAGAAAATTAGGCAATTCAGACTTATTTGTATACCCGATCACCTTTGGTGGTAACGTTTTTGGCTGGACAATAGATCAGGCTAAATCATTCGAAATACTAGATGGCTTTACAGAAGCCGGCTTCAACTTTATAGATACTGCCGATGTATATTCCAGGTGGAAACCCGGAAATGAAGGAGGAGAATCAGAGACGATCATTGGCAATTGGCTGGCGGAAAGAAAAAACAGAAGCGAAGTGATTATTGCCACAAAAGCAGGTGCAGACCTTGGAAATGGAAAGTCACTTTCGAAGAAAAATATTCTGGAATCGGTAGAAAACTCACTAAAAAGGTTAAAAACAGATTATATAGACCTTTATCAGTCGCACTATGACGACCCGGCTACGCCAATTGAAGAAACACTGGAAGCTTACGATCAACTCATCAAAGCAGGTAAAATCCGTTGGATTGGTGCTTCCAATTATTCCGCAGCACGTTTAAAAGAATCATTGGATACTGCACAAAGGCTGAGCCTTCCAAAATACCAGACCTTCCAGCCGGAATATAATTTATATGCCCGTGAGGGTTATGAAAAAGAGTTGGAGCAGGTGGTAAAGGAATATCAGCTTGGTGTGATCAATTATTATGCGCTGGCTAGTGGTTTCTTAACTGGAAAGTACCGTTCGGAGGCTGACTTAAATAAAAGTCAGCGGGGCGGTGGAATAAAACAATATCTGAATCCCAGAGGATTTAAAATATTGAAAGCATTGGATGAAGTTTCTGAGCAGTATAATGCTTCTCCTGCAAGCGTGGCCCTGGCCTGGCTGATTGCACGTCCTTCGGTAACGGCTCCAATTGCCAGCGTAACGAGCCTGAATCAGCTGGAAGACCTGAAAAAAGCAGCTGCGTTAAAATTAAACATCGAAGATATCGCGATTCTGGATCAGGCAAGTGACTGGAAATAAACCAATCCCATGTTCCGGCAAAGGAATATCCTCAAAATAAAAATGCCCTGCTGAATAATATTTGGCAGGGCATTTGTCTTTATGTGTAAATTACATCTAAATTAAAACCCGGAAACAACGATGAAGAACCTTTCCTCACAACCTTTTAACACCAAGTTAGCGATGGTATTATTTTCCATCATCTGTGTAGGCTACCTTGCTATTTTAGGGCAAACGCTCCTTGCTCCATTGCTGACTTCATTCCTGCTTGCAGTATTATTATTGCCAATGGCTAATTTTCTGGAGCAAAAATGGCGTTTTAAGAGAAGTCTGGCTTCGATCGTATCAGTCATCCTGATGATTGCTGTAATTTCCAGTATCCTTTACTTTCTGGCCAACCAGCTCACTGATCTGTGGCAAGACTGGCCCTTGCTGAAGAAACAAGGGGAAACCTCTTTTCATGACCTTCAGCATTGGATCTCTTCTAGCTTTGGGGTAAATGCACAAAAACAGATTGAATATGTTAAAGATGGTGCTTCAAAAGCATTATCCACCAGTGCAACGGTACTGGGAGCTACTTTACTGACGCTTTCCTCTACCCTGTTATTCTTATTTTTCTTGTTACTCTTCACCTTTTTTCTGCTCAATTACCGCAAGGTATTGTTCAGCTTCCTGACCTCCGTATTCGAAGAAGAACATACTGAAAAAGTGAGTGAAATTGTAAGACGCATTCAATACATCATCAAAAAATACATCACCGGACTGTTCTTACAAATGGTGATTGTGACCTTAATGATGATGCTGGTTCTCTGGGCACTTGGTGTAAAATATTCGGTGCTATTAGGCTTAATTGCAGGTATTTTTAACATCATTCCTTATATCGGAATCTTCAGTGCCCTGCTCATCAGTGTGCTGATTACCTTTGCCACCGCAGGTGCAGCAAAAGTACTCCTGGTAGTGATTGCCTATGCCGCAGTCCATGCTATTGATGGAAATATCCTGATGCCATTGGTAGTCGGTTCAAAAGTAAAAATCAATGCTTTATTTGCCTTCATTGGAATTGTCGTTGGTGAAATGGTCTGGGGAATTTCAGGAATGTTCCTTTGTATCCCATATCTGGCCATGCTAAAGATCATCTTTGACCGTGTTGATTCCCTAAAACCATGGGGCATTCTTCTGGGTGGTGAAGATAAGCCACATAAAAAGAGAAAGGTATACCGGATTACCAAAAATATCCAGCTGGAAGAACAAGAGTAATTGTATGCGCGAAAACAGGTCCCCCCATATCCTTAGTACCTCGGCAAATTTGCTGGGATTGTGCTTTATCGTACTGACCTCGATCAAGGTTTCAAAGATGCAGGATGTGACCCTCATTGATGAAACCACCGCCCTGGCAATTATCCTGTTTATGACGAGCTGCATTCTTTCCTTTCTCTCTATGCGGAAAAAACAGGGCAGTAACGACCGGTTGGAAAAAATAGCCGACATGATCTTTTTATCCGGCCTGATTGTTCTTTTTTTAACCACAATGATGATTACCTTTAACGTCATAAAATAATACGTAAAATGCCTAATCACATCGCCCCATTAACTGCTTCCGATCCTTCTGCTGCTTTTCTCCGCTTATTAACCGTTCTTGATACCCTTCGGACCGACTGCCCATGGGATAAGAAACAAACGATGGAAAGCCTTCGCCATCTGACGATTGAAGAAACCTATGAATTGTCGGATGCCATTCTTGAAGGCGACCTGGAAGAAGTAAAAAAAGAGCTTGGCGATGTCATGATGCACCTGGTATTCTATGCAAGAATTGCCTCAGAAACGAACGATTTCACCATTGTTGATGTACTGAACGGAGTTTGCGATAAGCTCATTAACCGTCACCCGCATATCTACGGTGATGTAGAGGTTCAGGATGAGAACGATGTAAAACGCAACTGGGAACAGATCAAACTTAAAGAAGGAAATAAATCAGTATTGGCAGGAGTTCCTGCAGGTTTACCATCCCTTGTTAAAGCAAGCAGGATCCAGGAAAAAGCCAGAGGTGTTGGTTTTGACTGGGAGGATAAAACCCAGGTTTGGGAAAAAGTAGAAGAAGAACTTCAGGAGTTTAAAAATGAATTCAATACCACTGACCATACTGCAATAGATGTAGAAAAGGCAGAAGGTGAATTTGGAGATCTTCTTTTCTCACTGATCAACTATGCGCGTTTTATCAATATCAATCCGGAGAATGCCCTGGAGAAAACCAATAAAAAGTTCATCAAACGTTTCCAGTATCTGGAAACCAAAGCAAAGGAAAACGGGAAAGCGTTACAAGACATGACCCTTGCTGAAATGGACGTTTACTGGAATGAAGCCAAAAAGGTTTAAACCAATAACTGCATATGAATGCTTTTTTTATGTGCTTTTCCGCAGGAGCATCTTTCCTGCTTAGTTTTTTACTCTTTTTCCATCCCCTGAGAGAAAACCTGACAGCCAATAAATGGCTGGCCTTGTTTGTGTCTATTATGGGCAGTGCTTTTCTGGGCATTTACCTGAACCATACAGAAATAGGGGAATCGCATCCAGGCTTCATTCAATGGATCAATGGCTTGCAATTTATACTCCCGCCCAGCCTGTTCCTGAGCACACAATTTTTCATCAATCCAGTCAAAGTGCTGAGTAAAAAGGATTGGATTCATTTTGTGCCTTTTCTGATCTTTCTCTTTTTACAGGTTGTCTTTGCCGGTGATCACGCCATTTTTATGAAGGCAAAGCTTTTCGAAATCGGAAATACCAGCTTTTTATTCCGCGATATATTGCCTTTTCAATTGTTGCTCTACCTCTGCCTTTCTTACCTCCTGCTCCTCAGACATAAAAAGAATCTCAGGAAAATTACCGCCTCCATTCAGGAAATAGACCTGAACTGGCTAAGCAATTTCCTGCTCATTTTAACGGTCATCTTAATCTTTTGGATCAATGATACACTTTTTGGTATACCTTTCCTGATTGGCGTTATGCCCATTATTTACACTGCATCCATCTTCTTTCTTGCCTATTTTTCCATCAGACAAAGGACAGTTTTCGCTTTTAATAAAAAAGACCTGAAGGACATTTCAACGTTCCTGGAAAGCCCGGCCAAAGATCAGCTTCAGAAAACAGAAAGACTGAACGATCAGCAGTTTGCCCTGCTCTCCGCAAAATTAAATGAACTGATGACTAAAGAAAGGCTCTTTCTGGACAACAACCTCAGCTTGCCTATGCTGGCAGATCAATTGGAAATCAGTATCCATGATACATCTTACCTGATCAACAGACTCACTGAGGGGAACTTTTACCATTTCATCAACAGGCTTCGCGTGGAAGAAGCCAGGCAACTGCTCAGCTCTAACCGGGTAGAGGAATTAAATATGCTAGGCATTGCTTTCGCTTCCGGATTTAATTCCAAGACGACCTTTAATACAGCCTTCAAAAAATATGCAGGAATTTCGCCCAGTGCATATGTAAAACAGCAAAGAACGACATAAAAACATGTTCGGATGGATAAATCCGAACAGCACAAATGAAGGTTTCGGGTACTTTTGCAAACACAAATACCCGAAACCTTTGTATGAAATACCGTTTTTATCATTTTATTTTCAGCATCATATTTTTTAGCAGTATTGGCAGCAACTATGCTTGTACAATATTCATAACGAACGACGGGAAACAGGTCTGGGTTGGTAATAATGAGGATGAATTACCTTCCCTTACCTACCGTCTATGGTATTATCCTGCCTTCAAAAAGGCCCATGGCTATATGCTATGGACAGAGCTTTACGCCGATGAGAAACTAAACCGTATAGGGTATAAAAATCCGCAGGGAGGAATGAATGAGTCCGGGCTTTTTATGGATTATACTGCCATTGATGAAATTCCGGCCATACGCGATCCCCGCAAAAAAGACCGGGAAGAAGAAGTGGTGACTGACCTGCTGAAACAATGTAAAACGGTAAATGAAGCATTGAAATACCTCTCCCGCTTTAACTTAATCCGGCTCAGCGGAGCGCAATTGTTTATCGCTGATGCCAGCGGTGATTATGCAACGGTACATGGCAGCTATGTTATCCGCCGAAAAACCACAAACTTCGCATTAACGAACTACAGCATCAAAGATGGTTACCATGAAAACTGCTGGCGAAGGGATGCCGCTATGCAATCCATCACTGAACTGAAACCGTATGGATTAAATGACATCACCAATATCCTCCAAAAAACGAGTCAGAAGGAACCAGGTAACCTGATCTCGAACTACTCCATGGCCACAAATCTGGGAAAGAAGACAATTCATCTTTATTATAAAAATGATTTCAGTAGCCCGGCAGTGATTACTTTAGCATCGGAATTGAAAAAGGGTAAACACCACCAGGATATGCAACGCTATTTCCCAATGGGTTTAAAAGAACCGCTGCTTAAAAAATACCAGGAGGGAGGGATAACAGCTGTGATATCGACCTACAAAGACCTTAGGCTGAACTTTCCTGGAAAGTACAATTTTAAAAATAACGAGGTTCTGAACCTCGCAGAACAGGCAATAGCCAGGGGAAATACCGCTGATGCCATCCAATTACTGGAATGCCTGAGCAATTATGATCCCAGACGGACGGACATCCATACCTGGCTTGGCGTGGCCTATCGCCGTGACGGCAGAATTTCCGAAAGTGATACCTGTTTCAGATCAGTGCTGCAAAGCGACCCTGAAAATTATATTGCCACCCTCTTTGGGAAGCAAAAAGATCAGATCGTGACGTTTAAAATGAATGATTTTGAGGGCGCTGAGGAACTCTCCCTGATTGGTGATTTTTCAAACTGGAAACCGATACCAATGGTAAAAGAAAATGGCAGGTGGACCTGCCATTTATACATCGCCCCGGGGGCATACAATTATAAGTTTTTGGTAAACAAAGAATACCTGGCCGATCAGATCAATCTGATGTATACCGGATCAGGACCAAAGATCTATTCTAAACTTTATGTATGGTGATCCCGGTTTATCCGTGTTTCTTCTTCATGGTCATTTTGGCTTTTTGACCAATGCCATAGTTATAGTCTTTGGTATTGCTTTCTTTCTTCTCATGGTACGCACCTCCACCCTGAGGTGCCACATTCTTCTCTTTAACAATCCTGCTTTTGTCTATTCCGCCTTTAGATTTGATTACTTTATCAATTACCAGGTCTTCAGGCAATTCCATCAGTGCTATTTTCTTTCCGATAGACTGCTCAATCTTTTTCACTTCTACCAGTTCCATATCCGTAGAGAAGGTAATGGCAACCACTTCTTCCTCATTGGTTTTTACAATTCTGGATAAGAAGGTTTCTTTTTGTTCCGGAACTTCAAAGTGGAACAGGAAAGGAATACCAGACAGATCTAATGTACCGGCACCTTCATTCGCAACGATCAGGACCCTTGCTTCCGGAGTTTCCTTGAAATCTTCGATATGATCAAAACCTTCTTCATCAAAGAACAAAGGGTTCAATACCGAAACTGCACCAGGTCTGGCTGAATGTAAGCTTTTTCCTAGCTTTTGGGCAGTTAAGCGGGTGTTTACAAATACAACCACCTTATCAAATACCTCATCATCTCTTAAAAGAAGGTTCAGCAGGTTGATTTTTGTTTTAAAGTTAGGGACAGGATATAAAATCAGTTCATGGGTATTGGCCTGACTCTCGCCAAGATCTTCTACTTCTAAGGTTGTTGGAAAGTTCAGGAACTGATCAATCATATTGTTCAGTTTTTCATGAACAACAGTGGTAAAAATCAGGTGTTGACATTTGCCCGCACTTCTTGCCAGTTCACAAACCGGAAGCTGCATTCCCTGTTTTACAATTACTTCTGCATCATCTACAATAAACATTTGCAGTTTGCTCATGTTTAAACCAAGCTTCAGATAAATTGCACGTGCACGCGTTGGCAAAGCCACTACGATATCTACTCCGTCTACCAGATCCAGGACATCCTGTTCTGTCCCACCGGTTCCGTAAAGGCCCATGATGCGAAGGTTTTTATTTCTGTTCAGCTTCTCGAATTCGGCAATAACTTCCAATACTTTTTCCTTAGTCGGAACAAGGATCAAAACTTTCGGTGCTTCATCCGCAGTATATTTAAAGCGCATCAGGACCCCAAGCACATAATTCGTTGTTTTACCTGAACCTTCAGGACCAACAGCAATGATATCCTGTCCGCCAAGAATTCTTGACATTGTTTTTGCCTGAATCTCTTTTGCGGATATATATCCGGCATCAGTCATTGCTGTTACCAGTTGCTTGCTTAGTTTTAATTTCTCTAATGACACAGTTTCCTTATTAGTATATAATTCTGCAAATTTACGTAATATTTAATTGAGGTCTGTAGGGTTTTCAAATTGTCTTGCCTAATTGCCTGTAAAAGCTGTTCTAAATGATTAAAAACTGGCATCAGGCCTACATTTCAACAGATCTTCAGCACCTGCTGAAGGAAACTGCTCACCGTCCATGGGAAATCCCCTCCGGAGATTGGAAATATTACCAGGAATGGAATGAGGTATTGTTCTTTCATTGGAAGGTGCCAGCGGAACTTTTAAAACCGCTCATTCCGGAAGGACTCGAATTAGACCGCTTTGAAAATGAGGCCTGGATTTCTCTGGTTCCATTTACCATGCAGAAAATTAGTCCGGCAGGGCTTCCTCCCCTGGCTTTCATCTCTGATTTTCACGAAATTAACCTGAGAACCTATGTACTGGTGGAAGGAAAGCCCGGAGTCTATTTTCTGAATATAGAAGCGCAAAAGCATTTGTCGGTATGGATTGCCAAACAGCTATCAGGACTACCCTATGAGAAAGCAGTAATCAGCCGTAGCAAAGACATTTACCGCTCGCAGAATGACCTGAAGGGCTTTAACCTGGATATTGAGTTTGAGGTTAAAGATTTTATAACCCTAAAAAGCAAGCTGGACCTCTGGCTTACAGAGCGGTATTGCCTTTATCTTGATCGGGAGGAAAAACTTTTCAGATATGAAATCCATCATCTGGAATGGCAGGTTGCTGAAGTAGCGCTAAAAAAAATCCGGATCAATTACCATGTTAACGGTTTTAATCTGGACAGCCGTACTCCAGACCTGATCCGTTATTCACCGGGCGTAAAAGTCCTGGCCTGGACAAAAAAAGAAATCAAAACATAAATCCCGATGACTGAAGAACTTGAAAAACTTAAATACCCTATAGGGCAGCATGAAAAACCGACTTTAATTACGCAAGAGCTCATGCAAAGCTATATCCAAAAGATCGCTGCCTTTCCGGGAAATCTTAAAGAAGCCGTCATAAGCCTGACTGATGAACAACTGGATACTCCTTACCGGCCAGATGGCTGGACCATAAGGCAAGTAGTACACCATTGTGCTGATAGTCATATGAATGCCCTTTGCAGGTTTAAATTGGCATTAACAGAAGACAATCCAACGATTAAACCTTACCATGAGGAACTATGGGCGGAACTTGCAGATAGTAAAACCCTGGAGATCAGCCCAAGTCTGATCCTGCTGGAAGGATTACACCAGCGTTGGGTGAAATTACTCAGCAGCCTGTCTGCCGCAGAACTGCAGCGCAGCTTTGTACACCCTGCACATGGGAACAAAGTGTTCCTCGATGAGAATACAAGCATCTATGCCTGGCATGGTGAACATCACCTGGCGCACATCACTGAATTAAAAAAGAGAAAGGACTGGAATTAATCTATGCAGGTGGGCGGTTAGCTTTTTCTCTTTCCCTTTAACAGCATGTCCATTGCATGGTCTAAAGTCCCTGCTCTGAGCACCTCTCCCGAGTTCACAAAAAAGATTTCATCGGCATTCTCAATTGTATTCAGTCGGTGGGCAATGATCACAAGCGTCGTATCCTTAGATAATTTCTTTAGAATCTTACCGAGCAATTGCTCGGTAATCGTATCTATATTTGCCGTGGCCTCATCCAGAATCAACAATTCCGGATTGCGCAGCACAGCCCTCATAAAGGCAATCAGTTGTTTCTGCCCAAGGCTGATGTTGTCTGATCCTGAGGTCACCGGGGTTTCCAGTCCTTCATCGAATATGGCCAGCAGGGCTTCCAGGTTTGCCGCTTTGATCACTTCTTCCAACTCAGCGTTTGAATAATCTTTGTACTTCGCATTTCCATACAGGATATTGTCCTTCACCGTTCCGCTAAATAGAAAAGGTTCCTGTAAGATAAACCCAATCTTATTACTTCTTTCCTCATCTGTATACGAACGGATGTCTTTTCCCCCAAGCAAAACTGTCCCTTCAGTGGCATCATACAACCTGGCAATCAAAGAAGCCGTTGTTGTTTTCCCCCCTCCCGTAGGGCCAATCAGTGCATATGTTTTTCCTTTTTCCAGACTGAAATTAATGTGATGCAGAATTTCCTTTCCGGCGGTATAGGAGAAATGCACATTCCTGAATTCCAGTAATGAGCCGGAGGTTTCCACATTGTCTTTTAGTAAAGGCAAATCGTTTTCCATGGATAGGATCTGTGAGATCCTGTCCCAACCTGCCATGGCCACCTGAAAACTCGCCCATAAAGCCGCCAGTTGTCGGAGTGGATTATAAAAGTTAGTCGCATAAGACAGGTAACTCACCAACAGACCAATTGTAAACTCTCCTGTGGAAATCAGGTATATTCCAAACAGTAAAACAATCAGTTGCGCCATACTTGACAGCAAACCATACACTGGCATTAAGATGTTATTGGCCAGTCCGGCACCTATTGCAGTACGGTAATTATTCTGGTTGGCCTCATCAAAGCGCTTTCTGAAATAATCTCTGCGGTTAAAGGCAA
Organism: Pedobacter caeni; assembly: GCF_900129215.1. Classification (GTDB taxonomy): domain Bacteria; phylum Bacteroidota; class Bacteroidia; order Sphingobacteriales; family Sphingobacteriaceae; genus Pedobacter; species Pedobacter caeni. Next base: position 934,786 of record NZ_FQUQ01000004.1, read on the forward strand.
TGATCACTTTAAAGTTATTCAGGCTTTCCTGAATCTCGGCACTCATCCCTCCTACGCTCTTTAAATTGGCCGCATTTCTTCTTTTCACCCATGGAGAAACCAGTGCTGTAAAAAGCAGGATCAGCACAGCAGGGCCCAATGCCGCAGCACCAAGCTTAAAATTGATCAGCAGCAAGAAAATCCCTGCCCCGGTCATCGTTACAATACTTCCGATAAACTGCATCAGCGACTGGGAGAAAAAATTATTGATTTTATCCGTATCGCTGTTTACCCTGGAGATCAGGTCTCCGGCTTTATTTTCATTAAAAAAGGCCACCGGCAATTCCTGCAATTTATTGAAGATGGCATTTCGAAGGGTATAAAGCATCCGTTGCCCCACCCCACCCATCAGTTTTGTCTGCAGGTATCCCGTGCAAAAAGCAATCAGGTACATTCCCAGTAAAATACCTGCAAATACCAATACACCATGGTATTGTTTGGTCCGTACATAGGTATCAATAGTGTGTCCGATTAATAACGGTCCCAGTAGCAACAGACCGGAATTGATGAGGATAGTTCCTGAAGCAATCCACAGGTTTCTCTTTTCGTTACTGATCAGTTGTATCAGCTTCTTTAGAGCCTGATAAGTAGATGGTTTCTCCTTCCCGGCACTATCCTGGTTAAGATTGTAATTCATAATTGCTTGTGCTCTGTTGTGAAGTATAAATCTGTACATACTCAGGGCTGCTTTTCATCAGCTCCGCATGTGTTCCCTGGGCTACGATCTCGCCCTGCATCAAGACAATTACCTTATCGTAATGTGCTACAGCGGCTACTTTTTGCGTCACAGAAAGTAAGGTAATGCCAGGATAATTACGTTGTACATTTTCTAAGATCCTCTTTTCTGTATTGTGGTCTACGCGGGAAGTAAAATCATCCAGCAGCAAAACTTTTGGATTTAGTGCCAAGGCCCTGGCCAGCATAATGCGCTGTTTTTGTCCGCCTGAAAGGTTAGATCCCCTTTCAGAAACGATGGTATTCAGCTGATCCGGAAGTCCGGCAATGAAATCATTCAGTTCGGCAGTTTCAATTGCCTTTTCCAGGGATTGATCAGTAACCGTATCACTGAATGCAATATTTTCCCGGATGCTCATATTAAAAATGATGCTGTCCTGAAACACAAAACCTACCTGTTGGTGGAAAGCTTCCTGGTTATAACTGTTGATGTCGTGACCGTCAAATAAGACCGCTCCGGATTCCGGGTTGATCAGACCGGTAAGGATGTACAGCAGCTGCGATTTCCCTGCCGCAGTAGGGCCGATAATTGCTGTTTTGGATCCTGCTTTTAAAGTAAAGGAAATATTTTTCAACGCAGGTTTTTGTCCGTACGAAAGACAGACTTCTTTCAGTTCCAGTTCTCCTTTTAACGGGCTGCTTACTGGTCTTTCAGATGGGACTTCAGCGATGTTCAAGACTCCTTCAATCCGTTGATAAGAGGTGCTGGCCTGGGCAATCACGTTGCTCATGAAACCAATCACCAGGATCGGGAAAATCAGAATACTCAGATAACTGTTAAAAGCAGCAAATTCACCCAACGACATGGTCCCCTGGATCACAAAATGACCACCTAAGGCGAGGATCGTCAAAGCGGCCATATTGGCGATAAAAATGATGAACGGGATTAAACCGGCAAATAACTTCAGAATCGATAAACCAAGTTCCTTTGCCTGAGTATTCGCAGAGAGGAACTTATCATACTCCAGCTGTTGGGAATTGATGACCCGGATAATCGCCGCACCTAAAATACTTTCATTGATGACCTTATTGAGCCAGTCGATCACTTCCCTGCTTTTCTTAAACAGTGGTTTAACTTTACTCAGTACCAGGTAAAAGGAGGTTCCTATAATGGGAACGATCGCAATTACAGCCAAAGCAAGTTTCCAGTTCAGGCTGAGCAGCAGGATGCTGGCACCAATTATAATGAAAATGGAAGAAGAAATGGATACAATCGCTTGCGACACAAAGGATTTTATGGCATCTACATCGGTAGTCAGATTGGTGAGCAATTTCGAAGGGTTAGCCTTTTCAATGTACACATGACTCTGACGGGAAATCTGATCGGAAAGCCGCATTCTCAGGTCCCGGGCCACCCGCTCGGAAGCATAGGTCTGAACCACACTCTGCAGGTAAGTAAACAGGAATATAATGAGGATTGCGATTCCAAATTCTATAAATATCAACCGGATTTCAAAGCTTCCGGCAGTATAGGCATCGATGCTGTTCGCAATGATTTTAGGGAGTAAAAGGTTCACCCCATTGCTCAGCAAGGCCAGGAAGATCAATAAAAGGATCATTCCCTTGTATGGCTTTAGCAGACTAAAAACACTTGACTTCTGCTCTGCTTTTGTAGTTTTCATGTGCTGATGAGTTATAATAAGCTATTTAAACCTGATGGCCTTAAGAGGGGAGATTTTACTGACCAGTAAAGATGGCAAAGTTAATACCACAAAACAGATGAGCACTGTACAGATATTTAACAGCAATACTTCAGAAAAATGAAGCTGTATAGGTACATAAGACAAATAATAAGAACCCTGGTCCAGTTTAAACAGATGGGTATACTGTTGTAAAAAAGCCAATCCAAGACCCAGGAGATTCCCTAATAACAAGCCTATCCCAACCAGATAAATGGCATTGTAAAGGAAAATTTTCATCACTCCAAAATCAGTCATCCCAAAGGCTTTCAGCATACCAATCATATTGGTTCTTTCCAGGATCATGATCAGCAGGGCCGTAATCATATTGATCACCCCCACAATCATCATCAGAATGAGTAAAACTCTTGTATTGACATCCAGCAGCGACAACCAGGTAAAGATCGCAGGAAAAAATTCAGAAACGGATTCCGATTTAAGGTTTACTTCCAGGTCCTTATACAGGTCGGCAGCAACGAGTTTGAGTTTAGCAAAGTCTTTAATTCTGATTTCTATGGCTCCGATTTCATCCGGCGACCAGTTGTTTAACCTGCGGATCACATTCAGATCACCCAGCACAAAGCCTTTATCAATCTCTTCTACGCCAACACTGTAAATACCCACGACGGTAAACTTCCTGCTTCGGGGTGGATTCTGCACAAAATTCATGATAAAAGAATCACCGCTTTTCAGTTTCAGCCGGTTTGCAGTAAACTGAGAGATCATGATTTCTTTCATGGCCTGAGCACTATCGGTAAAATTGATTACCCTGCCCGTCAGCAGATGTTCGCTGATGTATTTCCAGTTGAAGGTTTTGTCTATTCCCTTAAAATTAACCCCCTCTACCTCATCATTCACAGAAATAATCGCGGGTTTGGTGGCATAAGGCTGGTAATACTCCACATCCTTATTATTTTTAAGACCATTAATGGTTTCCGCCTCCGGAACGAATGGCGTCATTTCAAAAGAATTGTTCAGGTCGAACTTAAAGATGCGCACATCTCCCAGATACCCCCTGACCTTTTCCTGAATCTCCGTTTTAAAACCGTTAATGATACCAACAGACAGGATCATTACGGCCAGACTGAGCATCACACCAGCTATGGCGATACGAACAATCAGCTTAGAAAAAGTACGCTCAGATTTAATGGCTATCCGCCCTGCTATGAAATATTCTGTATTCAATCTTTTGCTATAAATGGTAACTTAGCAAAAATGCTCAATTGATTTTGATTTAAAGTGATAATTATAAAAAAAGGTTCCTTCATGAAACGATTACCCGCTTATATTTTCCAGGCTGTATTGCTGACTTTTAGTCTTCAGGCCTGTGCTTCCCGTACCGCTGTTACTGCTCATCCAACAATAAATAATGAGGTAGTCAAAGAAACGAAGACCTCAAAAGTTCCGGAAAACCCCATCCGTACCGGAGCCGAACAAACAGAAAAATACCTGCCTTACCTGAAAGGTAAGCGCATTGGAATGGTGGTCAATCCAACCTCTGTGATAGGAAAAGAAACGTCTGTAGACAGCCTGTTGAAACTGGGTGTAAACATTGTGAAAATATTTGGACCGGAACATGGTTTTCGCGGTGATGCCAGTGCAGGTATCCATGTAAACGATGCGGTAGATGCAAAAACAGGGATTAAAGCCGTTTCCCTATATGGTAAACATTCTACGCCTACCAAAGAAGACCTGGCAGATGTAGACCTGATGATCTTTGACATTCAGGATGTTGGGGTTCGTTTTTACACCTATATCAATACCCTGCAACATGTGATGGAGGCCTGTGCGGCAGAAAACAAAGAAGTACTGATCCTCGACCGGCCCAACCCCAACGGTTTCTATATTGACGGTCCGATCCTGGATCCAAAACTCGTTTCGGGAATAGGCTTACAGGCCATCCCTATCGTTCATGGACTGACCGTTGGAGAATACGCCCAAATGCTCAATGGTGAAGGCTGGCTAAAGAACAGGGTAAAATGTAAAATCAAGATCATTACGGTAGAAAACTATAACCATGACCTACCTTATGACCTTCCGGTGAAACCATCACCAAACCTGAATACGCAACAATCCATTTTGCTTTACCCAACGCTATGCCTTTTTGAAGGAACTTACCTAAGCCAGGGACGTGGTACCTTATTTCCATTCACGGTATTGGGTGCACCGGCATTAAAAGGAAAATACGACTTCAGCTTTACGCCTAAAAGCATCAAAGGAATGGCCGAAACACCTTTACACCAGAACAAAGCCTGTTATGGCCTGGATTTAAGAGCTTACGATGTGGCAAGAATCCGCAAAGACAAAGCATTAAACTTGAACTGGTTAATAGAATTGTATAACGCTTATCCCAATAAAGCAGATTTTTTCAACTTTAAGCTCAGCACCCAGATGGGGAATTTTGATAAGCTTTCGGGAGACTACGCTCTGAAACAACAGATCATTGCTGGCAAATCAGAAAAAGAAATTCGTGCCAGCTGGGAGCCTGGACTAAGGAAGTATAAAACAATGCGTCAGCAGTACTTGTTGTATCCTTAAAGAAAGGATGCCCATGAACAGCGGACCCAAAAAGAAAAGCGACAAACCAGGCAGCAATTACCTGGAAGAAAGCCCTAAGGATAAGGTTCCTGCCGGAGATAAGGCAGTAAAGAAACCAGAAGATAAAGACTACCGGAAAGAGGAAGCCAATTTTGAAAATCCGGCTAAAAAGAGAGAGCAGGGAGAACAACCCGTCCATCCGATAAAAAAGGCACCTAAAGAATAACTCCGGCCCTGAGCTGAGCTCAGGGCTTCTTTTTTTTCCGGGTATTTTTTAAAAATGACATCAATACCTTTTCATCGTTTTTCATTCCTGCTAAAGTATCAGCCGGTTCAATATTGATTTTCTTCAGGTATTTTGTGAGCTCCCCCTGCTCGAAAGCCTCCAGCAACAAAGGATATACGTAAGAACTTTTGCATACCGCCCTGGTGTTTCCTAATCTGGATGCCACGCAATCCAGAACTTCAATAATGATTTTTTTCCTGGATTTTTCTTCATCAGCACCAGTCCCACAGACGGCCAGCTGCCGGAGGGCTTCCAAAGTTCCTCCCCAGGTCCGGAAGTCTTTGGCGCTAAAATCACCTCCTGTGATCTCTTTGATATAATTGTTAATCATGCCGGAATCAATTGGCTTCCGTTCATTTCCATCAGCATAAAATTGAAATAAGTCCTGACCAGGAATATCTTTGCATTTTCTCAATAACCTGGACAGACTGCGGTCATTGAGATTCAATTCTTGTTGAACCCCTTTTTTCCCAACAAAACTCAAAACCAGGTGATTTCCATTGATCTTTACATGCTTATTCCGCAAAGTACTCAGGCCATAGCTTCCATAAAGTTGTTTATACGACTCATTGCCGATCCTGATTAAAGTTTTCTGCATAAATTCTATACAGATTGCCAGCACTTTCCGCTCATCAAAATCTTTACGTCTCAGGTCGGAGGTCATTCTTTTTCTTGCAGCGGGCAATGCTTTCCCAAAATCCAGCAGCCTGAAATACTTGCTGTCGGAACGTCTGGAAGTCCACTCGGTATGGTAACGGTATTGTTTTCTTCCGGCCACATCAATTCCTGTTGCCTGCAAATACCCATTTTGCTTCGGGGAAATCCATACCTCTGTCCATGCCGGCGGAAGCACCAGCTTTTTAATCCTGTCCAGGTCATCTTTGTCTTTCAGGGTATTTCCGTCTTTATCTTCATAACGAAACTGACCAGGCTTCCCCTTTCTGTATATCCCAGGTTTGCTGTCGGTTACATAGACCAATCCGGTTGATTTGAGCGCTTCCAGTGTCTCCACCATACAATTCGATAAAATATGCGTGAAATTTTTAGTTATTTTGTTATCTAAAACAACGGATGATGAGATTAGTTTTTATGGGTACCCCCGATTTTGCAGTGGCTTCTTTAAATGCTTTGGTGGAAGCAGGATTTGATGTAGTAGGTGTGGTTACTGCCGCCGATAAGCCTGCAGGAAGAGGTCAGAAGCTACAGGAAAGTGCAGTAAAGCAGTATGCTGTTGCAAAAGGCTTAACGGTGTTGCAACCCCTGAAACTAAAAGATCCGGAATTTATTGCGCAATTAAAGGCATTGAATGCCGATTTACAAGTGGTGGTTGCCTTCCGCATGTTACCGGAAATCGTATGGGATATGCCCGCTAAAGGAACGATTAACCTCCATGGCTCCTTATTGCCGCAATACCGTGGGGCTGCTCCCATCAACCATGCCATCATCAACGGAGAAAAAGAAAGTGGGGTCACCACATTTTTCCTGAAACATGAAATAGATACAGGCGATGTGATCTTCTCTGAGCGCGTAAACATTGGCGAAGCGGAAACTGCAGGCGAACTCCATGATCAGCTCATGAACGTAGGCGCAGGACTCCTGGTGAAGACTGTAAAAGCAATTGAGGAAGGGAATTATGAAGAGCAACCGCAACCTCAGCATGATGAGCTGAAACACGCGCCTAAAATCTTCAAGGATTTTTGTCTGATCGACTGGAATCAGCCGGCAAGGAAAATCTATAACCTGATCCGCGGACTAAGTCCTTATCCTACCGCATTTACGAAGCTCAACGATAAAACACTCAAGGTATTCGGCGCCGAGCTGGAAGAAAAAGAGCCGGGCATTTCGGCCGGAGGTTTCTTATCGGATGGCAAAACCTTTATTAAATTCGCAGCAAAGGATGGCTTCATCAAACTCACCGACCTGCAATACGAAGGAAAGAAAAGAATGACAACTGAAGAATTCCTAAGAGGTTATCGCATTGAGCCTGGCACTTAAGTCTTTGGAGATCTCGTTAAAATAACGTTTCCTTCCATAACCCATCACCCATCTGATCCCGCCTGTTGCATTCGTGATAAATACCTCTTCTGCTTCCTTAAGCACTTCAGGATTGATCTGCGCTTCAATAAGCGGGATGTTATTGCTCTTGGCCATATTCATCACCACGCTACGCATTACGCCTGCAATGCAGCCTTCAGACAAAGCAGGGGTATAAATCTGTTTATCATAGACTACAAAAACATTAGAGCTGATGCTTTCACATAGAAAGCCATGCTGGTTTAAAATAAAAGCCTCATCCAGGTTGTGCTGTTTCTTATACAGACCCGCCATTACATACAACAAAGAATTTGTCGTTTTGTAATTGGAGAGTTTGTTTACCGGCTTGGTAAGCTCGTCATAAACATCTACAATAAGCCCTTTTTTGTTCAGCTCATAGGTAGGATGAGCTAAAGGAGCAGCTTCCAGGACGTAGCCTGATTTGTTGCTATCCGGAGTATACAAACCTTCCCCTTCCCTATACACGGAAAGGCGGAAACGGATGTGATCCTTCAATTTGTTCTTTTTACAGAGCTCTGCAGTTTTCTGTTTCAGAAAATACTCGTCCATCAGGTTACTGCCATCCATTTTCAGAGCTTTCATCCCTGCCCTGAGGCGGTCTGCATGCTGCTCTGCAAATTTCAGTTTCCCATTGTCCATGCGCATAGACTCAAACAAGCCATCACCATATCTGAATGCACGGTTCTGCACCCCGATCACAGGGTGGTTTGCCGCTACAAACTCATCATTATGTAAAATATATTCCTGTTGCATTTATGACGGCTCAACGATATAGTTTCTCCATTTGTTTAATACCGAATCAAAATCAGGAGGCAAAGGTGCCTCAAATTCCATGTACTCTTTAGTAGTCGGATGGATAAATCCTAAAGTTTGTGCATGTAAAGCCTGACGTGGCAACATCTGAAAACAGTTTTGAACGAACTGTTTGTACTTATTGAAAGTTGTCCCTTTTAATATTTTATCTCCACCATAATTGGCATCGTTGAATAAAGGGTGTCCGATATGTTGCATATGCGCTCTGATTTGGTGTGTGCGGCCAGTTTCCAGCTGACAACTAATTAAGGTTACATATCCTAAACGCTCCAATACCGAATAATGTGTTACAGACCACTTACCTTTTTCTTCATCATCATACACATCCATTACAATTCTGTTCTTCGCGCTCCTTCCGATATAACCGGTAACGGTTCCATCTTCCAGAACATCGCCCCAGGCCATTGCGATATATTTACGGGTAATGGTATGGTCAAAAAACTGTTTTGCCAGTTTGGTCATGGTGATCTCGTTTTTACTGATCAGCAACAGACCCGAAGTATCTTTATCAATCCGGTGAACCAAACCCGGCCGGCCTTCATTCCCTGGCAATTGTGGTAATTTTTCAAAATGGTAGGCAAGGGCATTCACCAGTGTACCTGTATAATTATTAAATCCAGGATGCACCACCATCCCTGCCGGCTTGTTGACAACCAGCAAATCATCATCTTCATAAACGATATCCAATGGGATATTTTCCGGATAAACTTCGGTGTCTCTTGGTGGATGTGGGAAGACAATAGAGATCTCATCTGCCGGTTTTACCTTATAGCTCGCCTTAACAGTCCCCTGGTTAACCAACACATTTCCAGCATCAATGGCATTTTGAATACGGTTACGGGAAGCATTTTCCATGCGTCCCATCAAAAATTTGTCTATTCTTAACAAAGACTGTCCTTTATCAACAACAATATTAAAATGTTCGTATAAATCCTGCTCTTCTAATTCCTGCACACTGTTGCTATTTTCCATGAAATGTATCTCTGTTTATGATTGAAGAAGCCACCTTCGAGGATGGTTTCATTATGCAAAACTAATCTTTAACAACTACATAATTCAAAAAAAATAAATTGGTCTGCTTTTTGATAAGCCCGTAGTCCAATCACAAATTATATTTTTTGTGAATTCTTCAAGGCTTAGGCTTATAAAACAGCGGGTAGCAAAGGCCGTGACGAATCAGGATTAACAACTTAAATTCCATGATTATGAAAAACTTTACTCAAAACGTTAAAATCATCTTGAACTTTTTCCCTTATTTGTTGAGAAAAATCTATTTCAAGCCTTAAGTTATCTACTTAGAAAAAGGCGTTTATATTTGTAAACATGTTTACAGATATTTATAGTCCGCTTCAACAATTAAAACATCCCATTCTTTCCCAATTCTGGATGAAAAGAGATGATTTAATTGATCCCTACATCTCAGGAAATAAATGGCGTAAACTAAAATACCTTCTAGCCAGAGCCTTTAAAGAGAATAAGCACCACCTGGTTACTTTTGGAGGCGCTTATTCTAATCACCTTGTCGCTACAGCCGCTGCAGCTGCCAAAGCAGGACTAAAATCATCAGCCTTTGTACGTGGGGAAGAAGTAGAAAATGAGATGCTCATGATCTGCCGGCTTTTCGGAATGAACCTGATCTTTACCGATAGAACCAGCTACAAAGACAAGACTCAACTGTTTCTACAACATTTTGCTGAACAGCCTGAAGCCTTCTTTATTGACGAAGGAGGCGCAAGCGCGGAAGCGGTACAAGGTTGTGCAGAAATCATTGCCGAACTCCCCGGAGATATTGACCATATTTTCTGTGCTGCCGGAACGGGCACTACAGCCGCAGGACTTTTAAAAGGAATCCAGGAACGGGGACTAAAAACAACCCTTCATGTCGTTCCTGCACTAAAAGGAGGCCAGTTTATTGAAGATGAAATCTTTAAATATATCGGCAATACAGCTCAACTCGTGCTCCATACCAATTACCATTTTGGTGGTTATGCCAAAACCCAACCAGCCCTCATCAGCTTCATGAAAGATTTTGTGAGTAAACAGGGCATTCTGATCGATCCGGTCTATACCGCTAAAATGCTTTTTGCCATAGAAGACCTTATTGCCACAGACTACTTTAAACCGCAGGACAAAATAGTTGCCCTCCATACCGGCGGGCTCCTTGGCATCCTGGGAATGAAGGAGAAATTTTAATGGGATAATAAGAAATTCAGAACCTACGTTTATTAAGCTAACTATGGATTTATACCATCAAACCGGACTAACCTATAATAAAACCAGAGCAGCAGATCCATTGATTAAACAGCGGCTCATTGCACTGATCAATCCTAAAAACGGAAAAGACATTCTTGATGTCGGTTGTGGCACAGGCAACTACACCATTGAATTGTCCAGGGCTGGCTTAAATATGTATGGAACAGACCCTTCCGATCAAATGCTCAGGATTGCAGCTGAAAACAGTGATCCGGTGGCCTGGAAAAAAGGATATGCAGAAAAGATTGACTTTGCCGGGGATACTTTTGACGGAGCCATTGCCACCTTAACCATCCACCATTGGATTGACCTGGCACAATCCTTAAAAGAGCTGTACAGAGTGCTCAAACCAGGATCAAACCTGGTGATCTTTAGTGCGACCTCCGAACAAATGAGAAATTACTGGTTACATCATTATTTTCCAAAGATGATGGCCGCGGCCATGAACCAAATGCCCTCTTTCTCAAAAATATGGGAGTATGGTACGGATGCAGGATTCGAGGTGGTTAAAACCGAAAAGTATGTTGTGCATGACGAGTTGCAAGACTTGTTTCTTTATGCAGGAAAACGAAAACCTGAAATGTACCTCGACCCGGAAATCAGGGAAGGAATTTCATCTTTTACAGATCTCTCAGCTGCGGATGAAATCAGCTCGGGGCTCACATTGCTGGAACGCGATATAAAATCCAAAAAAATCAATATTATTCTTGATAAGTTTGATGACCGGATGGGCGATTATCTTTTTATGGTACTATCCAAACCAGAACAACCTTAACAAACCAAATATTGATGATGAGAAAAATACTCCTTTGTTTATTAATGAGCAGTTCATTACTTTCCTGTGCACAAAATAATCCTGCGATTCCCGACTTATACAAAGAGGTGAAATTCAAGAATAAAAACATCCATTACAGGCTTGGAATTCAGGTAGCTGCCTGTAATTTCAGCTTATTCATTAACGACGTTCCGGTAGTCCGGAATTTTGAAGAAGCTTCGGGCACATTCAATACCAGTGCACCGGTTAATGATCTGATTCTGAAAAGTGGGAAACAACACTTTAAGCTGATCTTATATCCGGGTTTCAAAAACGGATTACCACTTCCGGCTTTAGCTGAAAATATCCTGGCAAAAATCACCGTTGAAGGCTTGAAATATGAAGGCGAAGGAGTAAAGACCCTGATTGACCCTTTTACTATTCTGGAAATTGGCGGAGAGGGTAAGAAGTTTACCGAAAAAGGAAAAACAACGGCTGTTTATGAGGGGACATTTGAAGCCAAAGTTCCTTACGACCTTACGGCATGGTCCGGAAGTAAAGACCTGAGGAAGGAAGATCCGGCAACTCTGGAGAAAGAAGTGCTGGCCTTTTATCAGCAATACATCAGTATTGTAAAAGAGAAGGATGAAAAAGCATTAGCCAGGCTCGTTTACGAAAAAGAGAAATATTATGCGCAGGCACTATTTCTGGGTCAGGACGGAAGTCAGGCACAATGGGATGCTTATCTGGATTTGACCAGAAATTCGACATTGGTCATGATGCCCCTGGAGAAATACAAAATGAATTTCTATGCGAACGGACGTTTAGTCACGCTGGAACGTATCGATTATCCAAATATCGGGGAACCGGCATTGCGCTCCGAATCCCAGGAAAACGGAAGAACAGTGGTGGGATTTTACTTCTGTCAGCTGCATAAACGGGAAGGAAGTAATCAGCTGGAACTGATCCATTAAGCGCTCCGCTTCAAACAATTTTTCATATGTCTTGACTTTTTTCTAATAATTGTTACCTTTGCGGCCAATTGGCTTATTTAGATTTAAACTAAATAGCAAGCCTATTCTTCTGAGGGGAGGATGACCGTTTCTGCGAATAATTAGAATACACATATGAATAGATTTTTTACCATTTTAGGGGTACTAATGCTCCTTTGCACTGCCGTAAATGCACAGCTGATCAAAGGAACCATATACGACAAGAGTACCGGCGAAAGTATCATCGGGGCAAGTATTGCCATCAAAGAACAGCCAGGAAAAGGCGTAATGGCGGATGAAAAGGGACAATTTAGCATTCAATTGCAATCCGGCGAGACCTTAGTGGTTAAAATGGTCGGTTATAAAACCCTTCAAAAGCAATACCATTCCAAAGATGGCCAGCAACTCAGCATTTACCTGGAATCCGGACTGGCTTTAAGCGAGGTGATGGTAACCGCCAGTTTAGCAAATTCCAGAAGTAAAAAAGCAATTGGAACCAATGTGGATCATATTGATGCCGCTGCCGTTGCTGCAACCAGCAATCCTTCTTCCCTTGCAGATATTGTAAATGGAAGAATCTCTGGCGCACAGGTATATAACACCAATGGAAAAGTGGGCATGCCCATCCGCTTCGACATCCGCTCTGCGGCAACCTTTAGCATGGAACGTGATCCTCTGATCTTTATTGATGGGGTCCGCTATAACAACAGCAATACTGCAGATGTGAATTCTCCACAGGAAGCCATGAGTGCTTTGAATGACCTGCCTTTAAATGATATCGCTTCAATAGATGTGATTAAGGGTCCTGCAGCTGCCGCCTCTTATGGTGCAGAGGCGGCAAATGGGGTAGTAATTATTCAAACTAAACGTGGCTTAAGCGGACAAAAAGGAGTAGCGGTAAACGTAAAATACACTGCCGGCTTTAGTGAACTGGCAAAAAAATATGATCAGTTTGTCAACAATGATCCCTTAAATGATTTCTTCAGAAAAGGAACACAACAGCAATTATACGCGAATTTAACGGCACAGTTGGACCAGAGCAACAGCATCTTCTTTTCTGCCAATACCAATAAAAATGCAGGAATTGTTCCGGGAAACCAGGACAACAGACATACTTTCCGTACCGGATATGACCTGGTAAAAGATCGTTTTAAACTTTCTGTTACCGCTGGTTATGTGAAAGGAAAACTCAGCATTCCACAATCGGCTTCCGGACGTGATGATGCGATATGGAACCTGATGAGAGACCGCACACCATGGCCTTTTATCGCTGAAGAAACCTGGAGAGCCATTCAGAAACAATACGATAATGACCGCTTTACCGGAAGTGTAAAATTAGGTTATACCTTACCTTTCGAAATCAAAATGGAGACCCTGATTGGTCTGGACCTGAATCATATTGAAGGTTTAAATTACCTTCCTTACGGATACCTGCAAGGCACAAACAATACAGGAGCCAAACAGATCAGCAGCCGTCGCAATCAGAACATGAACTGGGACTTTAAAGTGTCACGTAACTTTGTGTTCAGTCCGAAATGGCAATTGAACTTAAGTGTACTCTCGCAGTTAACCAGTGCTACAGAACGGGTAAACGGAATCAGTGTAAAAAACTTTGCTGTTCCGGGCATCAGCAATATTGCTTCTGCAGCAGAGATCCTTGGTGTAACCGATACAGATTATGAGAAACGTACACATGGTTTATACGGAGAGGCTTTCCTGAGTTATGATAACAAATTGTTCATCAATGCCGGACTTAGAAGAGATGTTTCCAATATGATCGGTGCCAATGTAGCCAATATCTGGTATCCTACCGTAAGTGTGGCTTATAATGTGGCAGAGATGCCCTTCCTGAAAGGAAAAGTAGAAGCATGGAAGTTCAGGGCTGCTTATGGGGAATCCGGCCGTTTGCCTTACCCTAATGATGCACAAACCGCTTATCTTGTAGAAGCTTCTTCTTTTGGTACCATGGTCAGACCTTTAAGAAAAGGAAATCCTGACATCAAACCAGAGCGGACAGGAGAGCTGGAAATGGGAACAGACATCAGCCTGTTTGGTCAGCGCTTTGGCTTTACCTATTATCAGCAACATACCCGTGATGCCATCGTTTACACCACCTTATTGCCTTCTCTGGGCTGGCCATCGAGCTTAAGCGGAGACTATCCTGAAAACATCGGAAAGATCAAAGGAAAAGGGATTGAAGTAACCTATAACGGCCGTGTGTTTACCAGCAGCAATAAAAAACACAGCCTGGACATCTTTGCGATCTTCAACCATCAGTCAAATGAAGTGGTCAATTCAGGTGGCAGGGATATCCTGAATACTGTGAACCTGATCCGCGAAGGATTGCCTGCCTTTGCTTTTTACTCCAACGTTTCTGAAGGTCCTGTTTTCAATGCAAAAGGAGAATATACAGGGGCAAAAGAAAGTGGATTAAAAGAACTGGGCAAGCCCTTCCCCACCTATAATGGTTCATTTGGTTTTGGGCTGCAGCTATTTGAAAACCTGCGTTTACAATCGCTCTTCACCTATTCCAAAGGTGCAAAAGTGTACAACATTTCCCATCGTAATGTAGCCAGTCAGGGGACAAACTTTAAAGCCAAAGAAGATTTAAAAGAACAACTGGCCACCCAAACTCCGGGAACAGCAGATTACATCGCCACGGCAACACAATTGTCTAAATTCGAAGGAACAAGAGGTGATTACATCCAGAAAGCAGATTTCCTCAGATTGAGCAACCTGACCCTTTCTTACGACCTGGGTTCATGGGCAAAGAAACAAAGCAATGGTATTCTGAAAAGATGTGTGGTTTCCGTTACCGGAAATAACCTTTGGCTAAGCAGCAATTATGGTGGAGCTGAGCCTCAGATCGACTCTCAGGGAGGAAGCAAAAGAAACAGAGGAATCAGCTACCTTTCTTCCGACTGGACCACAGTCCCTACTCCACGCACTTATGCATTTAGTTTAAATATTGGATTTTAATAACAACAGATTACCGCTGTTGATGATCAATAAAATTATGTTAAAGAACACAAAAAGCCTTTTAAGCACCGCAGCGATGTTCATCCTTGCATTCAGCTTTTCATCTTGTGATAAATGGGTAAACGATTCAAAATTACCCAATAACACAGTTGATGAATCTCAATTGAACAACATTCAAATGCTGGGCCGCATTGAAAAGGGGAATTATGTATACGGACCTGTTATTGCGGGAGTATGGCGTGCAGGTGCTGCTTCAGCCTCAGACTTATTGGTGGCTTCAGGTGCAATTGCTGATGAAATTATTCCTACAGCAGTCCCAAACTCCCCTTTTTACAAGGAACTGGATGAGGATAAACTCAGCCCCGACAATACTTCCCTTTATAGTGTATGGTCTAATGTGCAGAACTACAGGGCCCGCGCTGAAGATGCCATCAAAATTGCAGAGCAGCTAAACCCGGCTGATGCCGATCAGATTAAAATCAAACAATCAGCCCTCTATAACGCTAAACTTCATGCAGGTTATGCCTGGATGTTAATGGCTGATTATTTCAGTGTGAGTGAAACCAGTCCCGCAGTTTATGCGGATCAGCAATTGGTAAAACATGCAGATGCTTACGCTAAAACGCAACGTTATTGGGAAGAAGCCCTGCCCCTGGCCAATGACCAGGAAAAAAGACTACTTCACTCCTTACTGGCTAAACTGGGAATTCATACCAGCAATTTTCCGCTTGCCGTATCACACATCAACCAATCGTTCCAGACAGGCGAAAACTTTTCCTTTCTGAATACGGTGGGTACTACCAGTAATGCATTCTTTACCGCTTTAAATGTGAATGTGAGAGATGCTGCGGTTGATCCGACTTTAGTTGCCCAACTGAAAACAGCTGCTGAAAAAACACGTATTCCAGTGGTAAAAGCAGCAAAAGGGCACTGGTCATTGACCTATTACAAAGAAAGAGACCCCTTAATGGTAACCGATGAAGAAGAGATGCAACTGATCAGGGCTGAACTGGTATTCCGCGGTTTAATTTCCGGAAATGCCATGGAGCTGGTCAATACAGTCATTCAGAAATATGATGTTACGGGAAACTCCAACCTAAAAACTCCGGTTTCGGACCTTTCAACATTAACTGCTATCCGAAGGATCTTTTTATCCTGGAGAGGTACCCGCTTAATTGACCTGAGAAGGCTCAATATTGATGGAGATCTGAATCCAGGCTTTACCAAAAGGAAATGGCACTGGATCAGTGTTCCTGAAAT
This sequence comes from Pedobacter caeni, assembly GCF_900129215.1. Classification (GTDB taxonomy): domain Bacteria; phylum Bacteroidota; class Bacteroidia; order Sphingobacteriales; family Sphingobacteriaceae; genus Pedobacter; species Pedobacter caeni. The sequence goes on from NZ_FQUQ01000004.1 coordinate 951,169, forward strand.
TGAAACCCGCTAACACTTTAATCGGTAATCCCTGATTGAATTAATAGTTTAAGATAAATTTAAATGCCCTGGTAAGAGATGAAATACTGACCAGGGCTTTTCTTTTCTACTTCAAAATGAAAATTTCCCCTTTCAAAATGAAAAATACCCTACCATTTTGAAAGATCTCCCGAAATCAGATCGCTTTCAGAAAAAAGAAAAATCTTCTTTTAGACGTCCTGGCAGGCTTTTATCCACGATTATCACTTTCGGGCATCCCCTTTGCCGCTTCCATCCTATAAAAATCAAAAAGATGGAAAACAACAAACTTCCTGGCAGCCTCGCTCTTCAGGCCATGACTACATTGCTGCTTGAAAAAGCAGGCCCAAAATCTCAGATAAATCTAAACTAAGCCTCAGATCATGTTTCTTATTATTTTAGGATTACTCATAGTAATTGTAAGCTTCGTAATTGCCAGAGCTGAAGAGCAGGTAGCCCGGTTCAGCAAAATCATCCGTATTGCAGGTCTTGTACTTCTCTTATTAGGTGCAGCATTATCCATGTTCAAAGTGGTCGATGCCGGGCAGGTGGGCGTAAAAACCTTATACGGAAAAGTAGATAATGATGTACTTTACAGCGGACTGAACATCATTAATCCGTTGGTAGAAGTCACTACTTTTGATGTTAAAACACAAAACTACACCATGTCTGCCATTCATGATGAGGGTAGCAAATCGGGTGATGATGCCATTAGAATCTTAACCTCCGATGGACTGGAAGTAACGATCGACCTTTCTGTTTTGTTTAGTGTACAGCCCCGGGATGCACCGAAGATCCTCAAAGAAATCGGTGGTGATTACCTGGACAAAGTCGTTCGCCCGATTACACGAACGGCCATCCGGGACAATGCAGTTTCTTATGAGGCGGTATCCTTGTATTCGACCAAACGGCAGGAGTTTCAAAACAAGATCGTTTCTGAGATCAACCGTAGTTTTGCAAAAAGGGGACTTAAACTCGAGCAGTTGCTCATCAGAAATGTAACCCTCCCTGAATCCGTTCGTAAAACGATTGAATCTAAGATCAATGCTGAGCAGGATGCCCAGAAAATGCAGTTCGTCTTGCAGAAAGAAAAACAGGAAGCCGAACGGAAGCGTGTGGAAGCACAGGGTATCGCCGATTATCAGCATATCCTATCTACTGGTCTGAGCGATAAACAGCTCCAGTACGAATCCATAAAAGCGCAGAAAGAGATCGCACTCTCCCCTAATACCAAGGTAATCATTATGGGGAATGGAAAAAATCCTGTAATTTTAGGCGGAAACTAAGCCGTTATAAACCTTACATGTTAACAGTAGAAAAAATTGGTGGCACTTCGATGAGTGCCTTACAGGAAGTCATAAAAAATATCATATTATTTGAACGTACCGGAGCACAATTGTACAACAGGATATTCGTAGTCTCTGCATTTTCAGGGGTTACGGATCTCCTTTTGGAGAATAAGAAAACCGGAGCTCCGGGTGTTTACCACCGCATTGCAAAACAACAGGATTTTCATCGCCCGCTAAAGGAACTGATTGTTAAATTAAAATCCATCAATAAAAAATACGTAGACCTGGGTTTAGACCTTGCTGTTGCCGATCGTTTTATTGAAAGCCATATCAAAGAAGCACAAACCTATCTGGAAAACCTGGCCAATATCCTGGCCTCAGGTTATGTAAGCAGAGAAGGAATCCTTCAGGCTGCCCGCGAAATCCTGGCTTCCATCGGAGAAAGCCATTCGGCATTTAACTTTACCAATATCCTGCAAAACATGGGCATCAATACCCGCCTGGTTGACCTGAGCGGATTTGGTGATCATCGTCCTTTTACCATTGACCAACGGATCAAACACGCCTTCAAAAACATTGATTTTGAACAAACCATTTGCATCACTACCGGTTATGCGAAAGGTACTGAAGGGATCATGAGAGAGTTTGACAGGGGCTATTCGGAAGTCACTTTCAGTAAAATTGCGGAGTTTTTAAAACCGCAGGAAGCGATCATCCATAAGGAATACCACCTCTCTACTGCCGATCCGGCATTGGTAGGTATAGAAAACTGCATTCCGGTTGGTTATACCAATTATGATATCGCCGATCAGCTGGCAGATGTGGGCATGGAAGCCATCCACCCTAAAGCGTCAAAACCGCTGGAAGTAAGTGGCATCCACCTAAGGATCAAAAACACTTTTGAACCCTCCCATCCCGGAACATTGATCACACGTGAGTTCATTTGTGAAACCAAACGTGTAGAAGTCATCACAGGAACGGATAAACTGATGATGATTGATGTTTATGATCCTTCAATGGTAGGAAATGTAGGATCTGACCTTCAGATCATGCAGACCTTTTTTGATTATAATGTCAGTTATACGTTCAAATCAACCAGTGCCAACAGCATCTCTATTGTGATCTGGGCACGTGATTTCAATAAGAAGCTGATCAGCAAACTGGAAGAAGATTTTGAGAAAGTTACCGTAGAAAATGTAGCTATGGTGTGTTTGTTGGGTACCAATATGGACCAGCCTGGCTTACTTGCAAAAAGCGCTGCCGCTCTGACCGATGATGGTATCAATATCAAAAGTGCCGGATTTGCATTGAGAAAAGTAAACATACAGTTCCTGATTGATCCTGAACATTTCAAAAGAGCCATTATTGCCTTAAATAAAGTGATGGGCTAATGACAAATAGAATTTACACCCGGAAATTCTCCACACTTACGGATTTTTCTGACTATTACCTGCTCGTTTCCAATGAGCAGGTAATGGCAATGGTTACGGAAAGAGCTATTCCATTAGAAGAGGCAACAGCAACCTTTGAAGACATTCTTAAACAAAACGAAAAACACCCTGATTTTGGGCGTTTTAAAATATTTGACGCTGCAACAGATCAGTTTATAGGTTTAGGGAAACTCGAACTTAGTGAAACCGTTGCCACTGAAGCAGAACTTGGTTATTTACTCTTACCGGAATATTGGGGTAGAGGTCTTGGAACGGAAATCGCAAATCATTTTATGGCACTTGCAGCAACTACTCCATTTCTGACCAGAGTTACTGCCATCATTGATCCTGCAAACCTTGCCTCAAGAAGCATCCTCATCAGACAAGGATTTATTTCTGAGTTTGTTGGAGAAATAGAAGGCCTGCCTGGAGAGATACTGGCTAAAAAAATTATAAGGTAGTTTTCTTTTTATCCGCCTTCGTTTTCTTTTTATCGGCCTTTGCCAGGTTTTCCTGAATCCTGTACTCCACGATCTTTGTGATCAGGGTTAATGGCATGCGCTGATTGATTGGAAACTGAATGGAACCTTTTCCTGTCTTATAAACAGCTAACTCCTTTTGAAAGGCTTCATTTCCAGTAGGCAGCGCATAAAAGCCTATGTGTGCTTTATAAGCAGCAAAATAAACCAGAATTCCTTTATAGGTAAAGGCAGGCATTGCATAACTAATGGTTTCTTCTGCCATTGGTGCCGCTTTTTTGATCGTTCCACGAACTTCTTCCAGAATGCCCTGCACCTCTTCAGGAAATCCCGAAATGTATTCGTCTATGTTTTTAGGCTTAGGTGTTGTTTCCATACTTCTGTATCTTTCTTCCACCAATATAAATAATCCATGTCATCTTACCAGTGCAAATTTTAATTTCCGGGTTTATCCCCTCGCAATTAAACTCGTTCTGCTCAGATTCTGGTAAGCATCAATATATGCTCTTGGTGATTGCCCGGTAATGCTTTTAAATACCCGGTTAAAATTCGTGAGGCTGTTAAAGCCGGCTTTGTATGCTACCCCGGAAATGCCAGTCACTTTATTCCCCGCAAGCAGACTTTTACAGGCATCATTTACCCGGACTTCATTTAAAAAAGATACAAAAGTATGTCCGGTATGTTGTTTGAAATAACGACAAAAAGCAGGTGGGGTCATGTACGCCTTATTGGCAATGTCATCCAAAGTGATTTGCTGGTTATAGTTACGCATGATAAAATTGATGATATTGCTCAGTCTTATGCCTTCATTTTCTGAAATATCGGAAGAATAGATCTCCGGGCAAAGCGCTTCGACCGGTTCATTTATACCTTGTAAGATATTTAACAACTGAACCAGGTTAAACAAAACATCCGTTCCTGAAGCCTCATGGACAGCAAAAATTTTAGATGAAATGTCCTTATTCCATTTAGCGGGGATTTTAAATCCATGTTTGTTATTCTTAAAAAAGACATTCAACAACTTCATTTCGGGTAAATCAAACAATGCTCTTAAAATCCCTGAGGGGTTAAAATAAAGAGAACAGGCTTCAATGCTTTTACTTTCATCACCTACGAAATAGGCCGGACTGGATTTGAAAAGATGCGGCAGGTTGGCACCAATCAAAAAGATATCTCCTGCAGAAAAGGAATGCATGTTATTACCGGCAATCAACGTTCCTTCCCCCCTCTGCACCCGGGTAATCTGCCATTCATCATGGCGGTGGAGGTACTGGTAAAAATGAGGTTGCATGATGTGTTCCGATATCACACTCTTATCGTCTGGTACGAAAACGGTAAATGGAAGTACTTTCATATGAGTTGCTTTGCTGGAAGTTAATATACGGATATTAACTTCCAGTCACCAAATACAAGCAACATCATGTTAAGATATGGTCAATACCTGTTAATATTTGTCAACATCAGCCCCTTGATGGAGAAAAGGCTTTGAGGTCAATACTGGTTTGCTGACCAGAAATGAGCTGACTCACCAGTGCGCCCGTAGCAGGGCCAAGGCTTAAACCCATCATGCCATGTCCGGTAGCTATGGTCAGGTTTTTCATTTTGGAACTGTTTCCAATATATGGCAGTCCATCTGGCGAAGATGGCCTGAAGCCAAACCAGACCCCTTCGGCTGAAGGAAGTTTTGGATGCAGGTTGGGAAAGTACTTTGGTACCGATTCCACAATACCTTTTACCCTTTGCATATTGACCCTTGTGTTTATTTTATCCAGCTCCATGGTTCCACTGTACCTGATATCGCCGTTCATTGGCGTAATGGCTACCCTGGCTTCACAAAGCAAAGCGGGAATCGTCATTCGCTGTTCCGGTTCTCTTTCCATAAAGGAGTAGCCCTTGCCAGGCATTAATGGCACATTAATGTCCATCATTTTGGCAATGGCCGGTGACCATGAGCCGGAAGCCAGTACATAGTGATCCGCTTCCCATACTTTATTTCCCGTAAAAACTTTGACGATCTTTCCGTCTTTCTTTTCAACCGCTGTTACCTCAGAGTGACGCACAACATGGGCTCCGTTTTGTTCCAGGAAATTCAGTAAAGCCCCCATTAATTTTGGCGGATACAAATGTCCGTCGCAACGATAATGTACTGCGCCAAGCACATCTAACTGAAGGCCTGGTTGAAGCAGTTGACATTCCTCCGGATTTAACACGCCCATATCCAGTCCAAGTTCTGTTCCTTTTTGCGCCAGATGTACCTCTTCTTCTCCTGCTTTCTCCGTTTTGTAAAAAGCAAGAATTCCTTTATTTTTCAACTCAAACTCAAAACCGGGTTCCCGGCTAAGCGCCTCAAAAAGCTCTTTACTAAGCAGGGATAAATCCCTTAACGGAACTGCAGAACGGGAAACGTGCCCCTCATTTGCTGATTTAAGGAATTTCCATCCCCATCTGATCAGGTTCAGGTCCAGGGAAGGTCTGACATAAAACGGACTTTTGCTATTGAACATCCAGCGGATGCCCTGTTGAACCATCCCCGGTGAAGCCAGGGGAACAAAATGACTTGGCACGATCATTCCTGCATTTCCAAAAGAACAGCTCCCGGAGATGTCCCCTTTATCTAAAACCGTGACCTGATGACCTTGTTTGTGGAGGTAATAAGCGGAACTCAAGCCCACAATTCCTCCTCCTATAATTAAAACATGCGACATTTAAATTCCGTTTTTTTTAAAAAATATGACCAAATTAAATCACCTGAAATCCATGTGCATACGGATCATCATCATCGATCTTTATCGTATTGTAACCATATACTTTTGCCCATCCTTCTACACTTGGAATGATCGCATCAAGATCCCCTAACTTCAGGACCTCCTCTACTTTTCCTGTAAATTTGCTCCCAATAATACTCTCATGAATAAAGGCTTGTCCGGGTAATAATTTTCCTTTTGCATGCCATTGCGCCATACGGGCAGAAGTACCGGTGCCGCAAGGAGAACGGTCAATCGCTTTATCTCCATAAAAGACAGCATTGCGTGCGGTGGATGTTGGATCCAGGGGCTCGCCTGCCCAAAGAATATGGCTGCAACCATTGATGGTATCATCTAAGGGATGAACAAAGGTATGTGCTTCATTGATGCGTTTACGGATCACCTGACTCCAGGCAATCAATTGCCCTGCAGTATACTCCTCCAGACCGGGAAAATTAGGCTGAGGGTCTACAATTGCATAAAAATTACCCCCGTAAGCCACATCAAAAGTAATTGTTCCAAGGTCAGGACATTCAACTTCCAATCCGGATGCAGCAAGATAAGCAGGAACGTTCCTGAGTTTTACAGCGGTTACTTTTTTCCCTTCCTGCCGGTACTCAATGAGCACCAGACCTGCGGGAGCTTCCATTCTTACCAGCCCGGGAACCTTAGGGTGGATTAATCCTTCCTCTATGGCAATGGTGATCGTTCCGATCGTTCCATGACCGCACATCGGCAAACAGCCACTCGTTTCTATAAACAGTACCGCAACATCATTTTCCGGATCGTGTGGCGGATAAAGTATACTTCCCGACATCATATCATGGCCTCTCGGCTCGAACATCAGCCCGGTACGGATCCAATCGTATTCTTTAAGAAAATGCTGGCGTTTTTCACTCATATTGGCTCCTCTCAGCTGAGGGCCTCCTCCGGCAACCAACCTTACCGGATTTCCACAGGTATGTGCATCTACACAAAAAAATGTTTTACTTGACATTAGGCTTGAATTCGTTTTTGGTTGATCAGTCTGTAAATTCCGAGGGGGTTGCCATCTTTCAGCGCATCCGGTAAAAGTTCCGGATCCCAATCCTGCCAGGCAAGCGGGCGGACAAAACGATAAATCGCCGAAGTTCCGACTGAACTAAACCTGCTGTCGTTGGTTGCAGGATATGGCCCCCCATGTTGCATTGCGCTACAGACTTCTACGCCTGTTGGCACTCCGTTTCTGATGATCCGACCTGTTTTATCCATGATCTGACTGACTAAGTCTGGGTATTGCGCCAGTTCATCTCCCGCAGCAAACAGGGTGATGGTCAGCTGTCCTTCAAGTGCAGCGATCAGTTCCTCCAGTTCAATGGTATTTTCGGCCACAACCAGCAAGGAATAAGGACCAAAGACCTCTTCCTGCAGCGCCGGTGATTTCAGAAAAGTAGCGGCAGTAACCTGAGCTATTTTAGCGGTAGACTGGTGTTTTAACTCCTCGTTCCTTAGTCCGGACTCCGCTAGCAGGCTAAGCCCGGCTTCCTGTAAGATCTTTCCCGAGCGCTGCTCATAATTGTTAAAGATACCAGGTGTCAGCATTGTTGCCGAAGGCGTTTCCGAGATCAGGGTACTTAACAATTGTTTAAAACGCTCCAAACCTTCAGACTGAACAGCGATCAACAAACCTGGATTGGTGCAAAACTGCCCTGCTCCAAGGGTAATAGAGGCGGCACATTTTCTGGCCAGGTCTTCCGGATTTTCTGCAATCGCCTGTGGAAGTAAAATCACCGGATTGATACTCCCCATTTCGGCAAACACGGGAATCGGTTGTTTTCGTTCCTGTGCCAGTTTAACCAACTCCATTCCTCCTTTAAACGAGCCCGTAAAAGTCACGGCCCTGGTTTTTGGATGTTTTACCAGATAGGCACCGATTTCATATCCATCGTCATACAATAATGAAAATACGCCCTCCGGTACCCCAGATTTACGAATGGCCTTTATTACAGCAGATCCGACCAGGCTACTGGTGCCTAAATGTGCCGGATGTGCCTTTACAATTACCGGACAACCTGAAGCAAGTGCTGAAGCGGTATCTCCTCCCGCAACCGAAAATGCAAGTGGAAAATTGCTCGCCCCAAAAACGACAACCGGGCCCAGGGGAACCAGCATACGTCTGATATCCGGTCTTGGGAGGGGTTGTCTTTCCGGCATGGCCGTATCTATAACCGCCTCTACCCATGATCCTTCTTCTACCAGTTGTGCGAACAACCTCAACTGTCCGGTTGTACGTCCCAGTTCTCCCTGCAACCGTCCTATTGGCAAACCACTCTCTTCAGCGGCCCTATGGATCAGTTCGTCTCCTAAAGCGGCGATCTCATCGGCTATGCACCTTAGAAAGGCAGCTTTTACATCCTTATGGAGATGCTTGTAAGTTTGAAATGCCAGTTCTGCACCTTTCAATGCTTCATCTGCCTCGGTTATTCCAGCCTTAAAGAAATCTCCTTCCAGTATTTTACCGGTAGCCGGATTTAGAGCGGAGAAACTGCCATTGGCAGTTTCCCGTTCATACGAGCAAACCATATTTTTTCCGTTCATATTTTTCAGTATAGATCTGTTTAGATTCCCCAGCTACCTTCCGGCAATTGTGGACGATTGGCCAGTGCATCGTTAATGACCTTTAACACGCGTTCTCTTTCTGCACCTTTGATCGCCAGACGCGGTGCCCTTACGGTCTCGGTTCCTATGCCTGTTGCAGTTTCTGCAAGTTTGATGTATTGAACCAGCTTAGGGTGGATATCCAGTTCCAATACCGGCAGAAACCAACGGTAAATCGTCAAAGCTTCCGGAATACGGTTCTGTTTTACCAACCTGAAAATTGCTACTGTCTCTTTAGGGAAAGCGTCAACCAATCCTGCTACCCATCCATGGGCTCCCATCACCAGGCTTTCCATTGCCAGGGGATCTACTCCGGTCAGGATTTTAAACCTGTCGCCAAAGCGGTTGATCATCCGGGTCACATTAGAAATATCTCTTGTCGACTCTTTTACGGCCTGTATGTTTTCATGTTTCGATAATACCTCAAACATATCCAGCGTCACTTCTATCTTATAATCTACAGGATTGTTATAAATCATGATTGGCAATGGTGTGCTTAGCGCCACTGCTTCAAAAAAGGCAAGTGTTTCTTCCTGATCTGCAAAATAGCGCATTGGAGGAAGCAGCATCAGTCCGTTTGCCCCTAATTGTTCTGCCTTCTTAGCCGCAGCTACTGCTTTTTTTGTAGTTGGTTCTGCAATATTTAACAATACCGGAACTCTTCCGTTAATCACCTTTAGAGTATGAGACAATAACTCAAACTTTTCCTCATCACTCAGCACACTCGCCTCTCCTAAGGAGCCTCCAAGAATAATACCTGCAGCACCTGCAGCCAGCTGAGCCTCCAGGTTAATATTAATCATGTTAAAATCTAACTCATCCTGGTCCGTAAATTTTGTGGTTACAGCAGGAAATACCCCCATCCAATTGATACTCATACGTTATTTGATTTATTTTTTAATTAAAAACAAGAGCTGATTGCCTTTATAGCTCCTGATGAAAATCAAATTTAGTCGTTTAACAGGGGGCCAAATGACCGGATATTAACCAATATGCCTTGTAAATACACCAGATCATTTCCATTCATAAAGAATCCGGGTTCGGGAAAGAAAATAAAAAAACAGGTACGCGACCAAACGTACCTGTTAACCAACCTAAAGTAAATGGAGAGCGTTAATTCTCAGATGGAGTTTATTTTCTTACCATCCGGGATTTTGTTTGATTGCCGGATTTAAACTCATCTGTTCGATTGGAATTGGTGATAAATAATCCCGTTGAATCTTGAACTGGTAACCAGCAGCCATTGCTGGAATATTCTTGAACAATTCAATATAACCGTTTGCATCAACAGGATAACCGGACAGATTTCCCGCAGGAACTATTCCAACCCACTGCGCCAATATTGCACCTTTAGGTTTCCAACCCACTAACAATTCATCGGCCGCAGCCCAACGGTAAAGGTCATCTCTGCGATAGCCTTCACAAGCCAGCTCTATTCTTCTTTCTCTCCGCACTTCATTGATGATTGGTCCCAATGCTGGAAACTCCCATTTAGGATCCGGAGTAATTCCTCCCAATACCAGGTTAGGCATTCCAACCCTTGTTCTCAATTTATTAATGGTCAGGTCGGCATCTCCCTGAGTAAAAGTTCCTAATTCCGCTTTAGCTTCTGCATTGATCAATAATGCTTCCGCAAATCTGAAAATGATGTACCCTGTTGTTCCTCTGTCCTGTTGCTGATTATAATCCGGGTTATGCCCTTTATAAACCTGATAGCCTGTAGCAGGTTTGCTTTCATTGGCAGCAGTAAAACTTGGGACGGTAAAAGGGATACTCGCTCCACCGTTAGGTACATTATTCGTGTTAAAGTGATTGCCGTCATTCACATATAGGGTCTGCACCATTCTCGGATCTCTGTTTTTAACGACATTCAACAAATTGGCATCTCCCTGATATAAAGCATTTCCGGTAATCGGTTTTCCATCAGTACAGAGGTAATAATCGATCAGATTTTTAGTAATCCCTCTTCCTGCACCTGAATTGGTATATCTATGCCAGTAATGCCCACCTACTGTACTCAGGTCATATTGTCGCCAGAGCATCATCTCAGGATTTGTGGAGTAATTGCTTTGATTAAACAGCTTCCAGTATCCATCTGGCCCGGGTGTCGGGGCAAGGCCATAGCCACCGGCATCTCCGATCAGGGTGGTCGTTACTGTTGCTGCCTTTTCCAGGAATTTTTTGCCATCAGAACCACTTACACCAAAAGGAGTATTGGCATGGTATTTCTCCCATGTTCCTTCAAAAAGAGCTATCCTTGCCTGAAGCAATTGTGCTACCTGTTTATTTACTCTGGAAGCCTGTGCGGCAGGTTTGGAGGGTAAATATTGTACTGCTTTATCCAGGTCATTCATAATGGAATCAACAATGACCGATCTTGATAATCTTCCGGCTGTCAATTCATCTGAAGCTGGATTCAGGGGGGTATTGATCCATGGAAGATCGCCAAACTGTTTCAGTTTACTAAAATAAAACCAGGCTCTGAAAAATAAAGCCTCTCCTACATAGCTTTTAGTATTATCCCAGGAAGCATTTACCTTATTGTAATTGGCCATAAAGTAATTGATATTTCTCAGCATGGTCCAATCGCCGGTTGCCCATCCACCGGCAGAGCCCGGCACTACCCTCGCTCCATTCAATGTTTCATTTACTGACATCGTGATCATATTGTCGCTCCCCTCATCGGCATCCTGTCCATATGGACCTATCGTACCAAATGCGCTTATTGTAGATGGAAAAGCAGTGTATAGGTTATTGACATATAACTGAAGATCTCCCGGAGTTTTCCAAAATTCTGTTTCACTGATGTTCGTTTCCGGATTCCTGTCCAGAAAATCTTTCTTACAACCCGCCAAAAAAATCAGGCCTATAAGTACTGTTAGATATAGTTTATTGCGCATAATCATATTTTTTTATAATCCCTGTTAATTAAAAGGTCACACTTAATCCGGCAGAATAACTTCTTTGCAGCGGATATACTTTTCCTTCATTCAAAGTCAGTTCAGGATCCAGAGCTTTGGTAAATTTGGTAAAGGTGGCCAGGTTTTCTATGCTCAGATAAAACCTGACTTTACTCACTTTTACCCTTTCCAGCCATTCTTTTTTCAGGGTATATCCCAGCTGTACATTTTTTATTCTCATGTATGATGCATCCTGCAGGTAACGCGTTTGTGCCTGGGTATTTTTATTATTCTGGCCACTCATATAAGCTTTAGGATAATACCCATTCGGATTCCCGGCCGACCAGCGGTCCATATGCGTGGTAAATAAGGAGCTTTGCCATTCATCACCAACAATGCCCCAGAAGTAATTTCCAGTGATTGCAGCATCTCGTTTACCTACTCCCTGTACAAAGATCATGGCATCAAATCCATTCCAGTTCGCATCAAGGGTAAGTCCATAGGCATATCTGGCGGTATTGTTTCCAATGATTTTACGATCACCCGGATCAGAAAGCGTAGAAGTTCCCGCATCTATTTTCCCATCTCCATTAAGATCCGCATAACGTACATCTCCCGGAGTCCAGGCATTCTGATCAATTCTGGACTGTGAAGGTGCTCCTGCTACTTCTTCAGCACTTTGGAAAAGCCCCATCGTTTGGTAACCCCAGATTTCGCCCAGTTGCTGGCCTTTATACGAAGTACTTAGCTGACCTGTTGGATTTGGATAATTGGTTACTTTTCCACTATAATCACTTAGTACCCCTTTAAATCCATAATTCACATTTCCGATTTTATCTCTCCATCCAACCGACAGTTCCCATCCTCTGGTTTCAACAGAAGAATTATTTACCTGTGGAGAACCTGTCCCTAAAACCGCAGGCACAACGGCTGCCGGGCCTCTGACATCAGTTGCCTTACGGATATACCAGTCGAATGAGGTATTCAGTCTATTGTTAAAGAAAGCGATGTCTGTTCCAAAATTCAAAGTAGCTGTTGTTACCCAGGTCAGGTTATTGTTTACCAATCCAGGCAAACCTACTACTGCCTGTTGTGCACCACCAAACAACCAGGAACCTCTTCCCGTAGGCAGGCTAGGATAGAAAGGGTAATAATTATTCTCTAAAAACAGCTGATCACCCAACTCTCCATAAGAAGCCCTGAATTTTAAATTGTTTACATACTTTTTTACCGGTTCAAAGAAAGATTCCTTATCGACATTCCAGCCAGCCGAAACTCCCGGATAAGCCTTCCACCTTACATCACTTAAAAAACGGGACGTTCCATCATAACGGGCACTCAATTCAAGCAGGTATTTTTCTTTATAATTATAGTTTAACCGACCGAAAAAGCCTTCCGAAGCCAATTTTCTAATTTGATCAGAAACCCCCGGGCTCGTTCCGTAAGAAGTAGAAAGTGAAGGAATATTATCAGAATACAGAAAATTATTGCTGGCGGTATAGGCCTGAAAATTGGTATAATCACTTACAAACCCGCCCATCACGCTGAAATAATGATCTTCCAGCTGTTTTTCATATTGTGAGTAAATATTGATCACCTCATGCTGAATTCTTTCATTATACCGGGTAAAACCATTAGGTGTTGTTCCACCTAATGTCCGTTGAGAACCATCAGGCAGATAAGTATATAAGGTCTTCAGGTGGTTACTCTGGTCAAAATAAGTACCATCAAAAGTATAATTTGCAACTGCTGTCCATCCCTTTGCCAATTTAAAATTAAGCTCACCGGTTAGCAAACCTTTATCTGTGATTTGATTGTCCCGTCCCCCTTCTTCCATTAACTGCACATTACTATCTGCGGAGAAACGTCCATCCGGATTGTAAAGCGGAACAGTTGGAAACTTGCGGGCGATCTGATGCATATAGGCACGATCGCCACCTCCGGTTTGTCCGGCATAAACATTTGGTGTATTGAACAATTCCCTGGAGAAGGTACCTCTTACACTCATGGTCAGCCATTTGGAAACATCAGAAGTCAGGTTCACACGAAGGTTATAACGTTTATATTTATCATCACCGTAAGTGTACATTCCACTCCTGTCGTTAAAACCTGCACCCACAAAATAAGTTGAAGCTGCAGAGCCTCCGTTGAGGCTTAAATTGTGTTGCTGGCTATAAGAATGGTCTTTATAATAAATTTTAAACCATTCGTTATTTGCGTTCGCAGCATTGTAAGAGAAGTAATTATTGTTTGCAGGATCCTTGATTGTTTCTGTACTCAGGATTCCGGCCTGAAAGTCCTTGATTCGCTGAAGGGTAGGTCCATCAAAGAAAGGAGATTTTCCTGCGTTTACAAATGCTTCGTTATACGTATTGGCAAAATCCAGGGAGTTTACCATTTGCGGTAAATTGAAGATTTTGTTCATGGAGATGTTGTTGTTGTAGGTGATGGTTGTTGGCTTATTTCTATCTCCCTGCTTGGTTTTGATCAGGATGACTCCATAAGGTGCACTTGAACCATAAATCGCAGCAGAGGACGCATCCTTCAGTACCGAAATACTTTCCACATCATCCGGATTGAGGGTATTGATATCTCCCCCCTGAATTCCGTCGATCACGATTAAAGGACTTCCGGGTTCCCCAAGTCCGGTATACCCTCTGACATTTATTCCCTGTTTTGCATTTGGCCCCCCTCCGGAATTTCCAATACTGATGTTTAAATTCGCAACCTGTCCTTGCAAAGCCTGGCTTACGCGGGTGATGGGACGATCGGCAAGATCTTTTCCAGTCACCTGAGCAACAGCACCTGTCAGGCGTGTTTTCTTCTGACTTCCGTAAGCCACCACCACCACGTCCTCCAGTTCATTTGGTTTGGGCAATAACTTAATGACCATATTTTGAGAACCAGCCTTGATTTCCTGAGAAATATAACCCACAAAAGAAACTTCGAGGATGGCATTCTCGTCAACGCCTGCGAGTAAAAAGGCACCGTTGACATCCGTTACAGCTCCTTTACTCCCTCCTTTTACTTTAACTGAGGCCCCTGGCAAGGGGCTGCCGCTTTCATCCAGAACTTTCCCTTTAACATCCAGGAAACGAAGGATCACCTGGATTTTTTCAGAAATGACCGTTTCTTTTTCTCTGATGACCACGATTTTATCTTCTACCACATAGGTTAGTGGCAAATCTTTAAGGCAAACATCCAATACCGTTTCGATGGAAGCATTGTTAAAGTTTGCATTCACACTGGTGGTATTTTTTACTTTTTTAGCCGACCAGATAATGTTGTAACCTGTTTGTTTATTGATTTCATTAAACACCTGTTTAAGGGTCGCATTTTTTCTGGAATAAGTAACTTTTTGTGCGAAGCCTGTAGCACTTACCTGCAGGGCTGTAGCGATTAAGAAAATGACGGTCAGTTTTACACTTACCAGAAATTTACGGGTATACCTGGGCGGCACACCAAAACTTTTAGTATAATTTTTATACATTTGGTTGTTCTTTTCGTCTGATTGCCACAGCTTTCGAAGGTTATGGGCAATTAGAAAATGATTAAGAAAATAATTGATTTCAATTTTTTTAACGATCGCAGAACATTAGTCAGGGGCGTTCCAGCGCTCCTGATTTTGTGGACTGAGCATCTATTGATCTAGCTAGGGATCTTTTTCTACATGTCTCATACTTGGTTAGGTTTTTGGTTAGTAATATTTATTTTCTCTGGTCTGATTCTTAGTTGTTATTTTTTGTGTCCGATGATGATCTTTCTACCTTCCAGTTTAAAGCTTAGCTCTTTGGTCATTTCCAACATTTTCAATACCTGAGAGACTTTTTCAGAGCGCTTTACAATTCCACCAAACTCCAGCTCTTTAAGGTCCTCATTCTGAAATTCAATTTCCACATCGTACCATCTGGAGACTTTTTTCATGATACTCTCCAGGGATTCATCATCAAACCTGAAGTTCCCCATTTTCCAGGCCATCACATTTTCGATATCCGCGGGGACGACCTTTATGTTTTTTCCATTAAGCACAGATTGTTGATCAGGCCTAAGCCGCGTTCCATTTACCACAATACTTCCCTCTAATAAGGTGGTGTATGTATTTTGTTCATCAGGATAACTATTGATGTTAAAATGGGTTCCTAATACACTCACTTCCTGTCCGGCGGAACTCACGACAAATGCTTTCTTTGGATCTTTGGCCACCTCAAAATAGGCCTCACCAATCAGCTCTACCCGACGTTCATTACTGGCAGAAAAATTTGTTGGGAATTTCAGAGAAGAGGCCGCATTTAACCAGACCTTTGTTCCATCCGGCAGGTTCACCTGATATTGACCAGCCCTTGGTGTACTGATCGTATTGTATTCGAGCTTAGTTCCGGCGGAAGGCATCACAGTATAAATTAATTGTGCGTCTTTTCCTTTGCTGATCTTTACCCCTGCCTGTTCAATCAGTTTACCTGATTTGGTATCTGTAAGAGATAATTTAGTGCCATCCGCGAGGGTTAGAAAAGCTTTATTCGATCCAGGTAAAATATCCAGTTTAGCAATATCCTGCGGTTGATCCTTCGATGTTGAAGCATATCGGTAGAAGAACAATCCAAAAGAAAGACTGATGAGCAGGATTGCTGCTATGGCAATGCGGTACCTGATAAAAAATGGTTTTTCCTGCCGGATTTCCTGCTGGATTTTTTTAAACATTCTGGACTTATGCCAATCTTCATTATTTACAAACGTTTCCGGAATTTCCAGATCCAGGTTCTGGTCTCTGTTATACCAATTGGCAAACTCTACCTCTTCTTCGGCTGTAATTGTTTTATCCAGCCATTTAGAAGCCAGTTCCTGATACCGTTTATTTTCTTTAGAATCGTCCATCCGTTATAGGGCTATATAACAGAGGTCTCCTGTGAAAGGCGAATCCCTTAGTGGAATTAAAAATATTTTACAACAAGGTCGTCATAAATTGATTTAGCCCTGCCCGCAAAGTTTTCAAAGCTTTACCTAAATGGGCCTCAACCGTCTTTTCAGAGATTTCCAGCTCTTCCGCGATTTTTTTCTGAGAGCAGCCATTTTCTCTACTCATCCGGTATACGAGGCGGCATTTTTCGGGTAAGGCACAAACGAGTTTTTCCAGACGTTCTTTCAATTCCAGGAAGTCAAGCCATTCCTGAGTAGAATCGTCTGTAATTCCTTTCATGCCAAGACTGGCAGTATATTTTTGCTGGTTGTATTGTTTATCCAGGGATTTAATGACCCTATATTTTACAGAGACAGCGAGGTAGGCAGAAAGGCTGGAGGTAATTTTCAAACTGTCTCTCCTGTTCCAAAGAGAAACGAAAATATGCTGCACAATTTCTTCTGCCTCTCCCAGGTCTTTTATTTTATGCGCTGCCACGAGAAATAGCTTTTTCCAATACCTGTTGTAGATCTCGGTAAAAGCGGCATGGTCTCCATTCTCCAGCAGAGCAGTCAGTTCCGGATCAGTAAAATTTCGATACCTATTCATGATGATTCCCCTTTCATAAATCCTAAAGAATAATACCATTAAAGAATGGCCTATCTCTATACATGTCCCCACACAATTGTAACGAAAAAATTAAGCAAAAAGAATTGAGAGAGACGATGAAAGGCTGCGCATACGTTTGCATTGACAATTTCAAACGTATGCGTAATTTTCTGGCGGGAGGAAATCAAACACTCAAATTGGAGGAACACATGAGATATCTTGATGTCCTGACATCTGAATATATACATATCTTAATATCAGAACTATATAAATCTTCAAAAGATCATTAACATGACAATAAATTAGAAGAGCATTAGCTCAATCTCCATACCTTGTCATACCAATCCTTTTTACTATTGATAGCCAGCTCAAAATCTGGTTCAATCTGCATCCCTTGTACTTTATTGAAAGCATAGTTTCCAATTTCTGTTAATGCTGGATTTAACTGTGACCAACACCTCCCCCCCTTTTCATATTCCCAATTTACCGGGATATCAGGATGTTTGGTTTCTTCAAAATCTCTGAGTTCAAAATCAGCAGGATTACAATTTCGCTGCATCCATGTCTCTGGTTTAAATAATTCAGCACCTTCGAGGTCCCCATCTAAAAGGAGTTCTTCATATTCTTCTTTATCAAATTCATTTGATTGTTTCACTACTTGTTCTGAGTTCTGCTTGCCGTCAAAACTAATGGCACTAGCAGCGGCATTGGGATCTGTCCAGATACTGATCGTATAAATTACAAAGTCCGGTTTTTCTGCGTTCAGTCTTGCTATCGCTTTATCTACCATAACTTTCATTTCCAGCAGATATTTTTCTTTGTTAAAGGCCATAAATCTTTGTGTTAATGGAACACATATTCACGATGTTCCATTATTTTCTACCATCTACTCCTAAGTTCCCATTTCGACATCATCCCAATCATTAGCTCTGTTGAAGACCCATTCTAAAGCCCTCCGTCTTTCATAGACTTGTCCTTCGTTTAGTTTTGGTTCTCTGCCATTTAATCTTTCATCAACGCAATACCAATGCAGACGGTAATAATAGTCTAACATCGTATAAATTTCCAGTTCTGGTCTGATGTCCTGTATACTGTCGAGTTTTTCATTTGTATCACCATCTTCCAGATTTGGCAACAGGCTAGCCATGTTGTCTCCCACGTGTTTTTCTGCTTCCAGTTTATCTACCATTCCTGTCAGCCACATCAATGCCCACAACGCTTCGAGGTACCACATAAGTAAATTGACTTCTTCTGTTGTCAGGTCCTCATTTTCTTTAGCTAAAATCTGTTGTTCTTCCTCTGACAGAAAAACAGTCAGTTTCTGTGCTTTAATCCATTCATCAATAATATAAGTTGGTGCTTCAAAAGCGATGTTAATCATTGCATTCATGACCGACATGCGTCCTTTTATTTCTTCAACTGTCCTTAACTTTGGCGTATCTAAAATAGGAAGCCAGTTGTTGACACGGTATCCTTTCTGATTAATAATCTGATCATTCTCTAATTTAATCTGCTGTTTCTGTTCGTCTGTCATAAATGATAATCGCTAAAGCTTAAGGTAATGTTCCAAATTGAAAAATAGACAATATGGCTAATCTTCCCAAATCGGCAAAAACCATGCTAAGGTTTACCATCAGATTGATGTAACAGGAAATTAAGATCCTCTAACAGGGATAGGATGCCAGCTTATTTTTCTGAATCAGACTAATCATTTAAAAAACAACAGATTGAGTATCTCCCCGCTTTGGGTAATCTTTTTGTATATTATCTTCTGATAATACCTTTACCTTAATAGGTGTCTAGCCAAAAATAAAGATGAAAATTGAAACCAGGGAGTATTTAGGTCGATTTCAAAAAAGCGCTGATGAACTGGACAAACTGGTCAACTTCAATCAAAAAGAACTGGTGTATAATGTTGGGATCTGGTTAGATTCAGTGGTGTTAAAAATCCAGAACAGATCCTGGCTTAACACTTCTCCAGAGACAAAACCATTTGAAGAATCTGTTTTCTTTTCGGTTTGGTTAAACGACGAGTCCATACAGAAAGGAAAAATATATTATAATATACATGCTTTAAAACTAAGGCAACTGACAAACTATTCCATCAAAAGCAGGGAATTTTCTAATGCTTTCCGGTTGAGGTTTATGCCCTTTGAAAAACAATGGCCAAATGTCAGTGTCGATTTTGGTCCTCTGACGCTAATGGAAGGCTGGGTTCCCTTTGATCATGAACATATTGAAAAGCTGGTTGCTGATCTTGCCAGCAATTTTTTGGAAATAGCAGTTATCATTGAGGATCTTCTGAAGGAAAGAAAAAAATAATTGTAAACACCAAAAACAAACGCAGAATTACAATTTCTCAATTTCTTCAACTGAAAGCTTTGTGATTTTGGAAATTTGATCAACTGGCATCCCTGTTTCCTTTAATTCAAGGGCAATAGCCAATCTTGCTTTTTGGTCACCTCTCTCCATCCCTTCCTGCAGACCTTTCTGCCTACCTTCCTCTACCCCCTCAATCCTGGCCTCTTCCATCCCCTCTTTTCTGGCGAATTCAATAGTAGCCATATAATCCCGTTTCGCCTTTAAATTAGATTCATAAACTTTCCGTTGTTCTTCTGTTAATTTACTCACCTCTGCGATTTTAAATAGTTTTTGAAAAATTCCTTTATTGAGGTACAATGGGATCTTGTCCATTTGGCTCATATTTTTTAGAATATAAAGCCACTTGTCCAGATCTGATTCCAGTTCGTTGCCCCCTTTATCAAAATTAGGTAATTCCAGGAATTTAAACCCTAACCTATCGTAGAAAACTTCACCCGTATCTTTGTTCATTAAGGCGATGTCATGTAAATAACGGTCATGATCCTGATCTTTAAGCTTGAATTCCAATATTGCGATTAAATACACCTCCTTAAGCTTGGTATCCCAATTTGGTGTTCCTTTGGGAAGCTGTTCGCTAATTAATCTGGATAAATAAAAAATGCAACGGTCATGAAAACATTCTTGTTCCCTCCGCTGCATTTCGATAATAAACTGGTCACCATCTTTTCCTGTACACATCAGGTCAAAAAAGACTTTCTTATACTCATCGGTGTTTCCCCCATACTCTGTCGGACTAAAAACCAGATCCACAATTTCCTTTTTTCCTGCAAAAATGGCATTCAGAAAAGCAATCATGATTTCTTTATTGGGTTCACTCCCTAAAAGATGTTTAAAACCAAAGTCTGTAAGCGGATCAATGTATCGGGATATAGGACCGGAAGTTATCGTTGTAAGTATCATAGGCTAACTTATACATTACACACAACAAAAACCACAAATAAAGAAAATAATTATTCTATTAATAAATAATCCACTTACTTTCAGTACATAAATCTTTAAATCATCCTCCTGAAGCTGATCCTTATTAGATAACCCGATAAGGTCGAACATCACTCTTTAGTATAAATTCCATTAGAAATTCTGATACCAATACATCTTTAAATCTTGACACCTATATATCATCAGCCACCTTAACACCAACCATCTTCAGATTTCCAGATCCCCTTTCTAAATATCAAAACAAACGGCTAATATCTTGTAAAACAGACTAACTTTGAAGGTATGGAACTGACCTATCTACATACCATGCTAAAGGCTTTTGCCAACATTTCAGAAGAAGACTATAAGCTATCAGAAACCTTTTGGAGCATAAAATCTTATAAAAAAGGCAGCTTTTTCAACAACTATAAAGGAGTTTGTAAAACGGCAGGATTCATTATGGACGGCGCCTTCCGGGCTTATCATATTGATGAAAAGACAGAAGCCGAGAAGAATGTATTTCTGTATTCCAAAGACCAGATTGTAGTGGCATATAAGAGTTTTATCGACCAGGTCCCCTGCAATTATTATACCCAGGCACTTACTGATGCCACGATCATTTCCATTTCTTATGACAAATTGATTAAGCTATATGGATTATCGCATGGATGGGAAAGGTTCGGAAGATTAATGGCCGAGTATGCCAGTAAAATTGCGGTAGAACGCATGGAAAGTTTCTTATTTCAGACACCTGAAGAGCGTTACCTGAGCATGATGAACCACCATCCGGAAATTTTAAACACCGTTCAGCTATACCACATATCGTCCTATCTTGGTATTCAGGGCCCCTCCTTAAGCCGGATCAGAAAAAGATTGTGCCATGTGAACGATTTTAACCGAGGTTAATATTTCTGGCTTTGTTTCTGCTGATCTTTGATCTCAATATCTATTCACCTAAAGAATAACAATTATGAAAAAGAAAATCAACATTGCATTGGTACATGGCGCATGGGGCGATGGTTCACACTGGCGTAAAGTGATCCCAATTTTAACCGCCGCCGGATATACAGTAGGTTCCGTTCAAAATCCACTGACTTCCCTTTCGGATGACAGTGAGCAAACCCGCAGACTGGTCGAATCTTTTGACGGACCAACATTATTGGTCGGACATTCATATGGTGGCGCTGTAATTACAGAAGCTGCCGGAAAGAGTGATAAAGTTGCTGGCCTTGTCTATATTGCTGCTTTTGCACCTGATGAAAATGAGAACCTGGGCATGCTACTGGGCAGAACTACCGCTCCCGCTGGTGCCGCAGCATTACGTCCCGATCAATATGGTTTTCTATGGATTGAAAAAAGTTTGTTTGCAGAGAATTTCGCTCATGACCTTCCCGCAGATGAATCTCTGGTCATGGCACTTGCACAAAAACCGACTTCAGGAAAATGCTTTGAAGATAAACCAGATTATGTGGGCTGGAAAAAATTACCAACCTGGTATCAGGTCTCTGAGCTGGACAGGATGATCCCGCCGGAAACACAACATTTTTTTGCAGAAAGAATGAAAGCAGAAACGATTAGTTTATCATCAAGTCATGCTTCAATGGCTTCTCATCCACAGGAAATCGCCGATTTGATTATAAAAGCAGCAAAAACACTGGAAGGATAAGGTTATCTTATTAGAAAACACCTCCTGATCCCAGCCATAAGATCAGGAGGTATTTATGCTGTTTACTTTACAAAATCACGGTGTGGAATAAAAATATCATCCCCCTCCCTTCCATATTGCGGCACAATAAACGCCTTGCTTTCGTAACGTTTGGTCCCTGAATTATAGTACCAGTCCGCGCATCCGCTGATCTGCAATTTGATGTGATAAACATAATTGGATGCTTCCTCCTGGTATGGACTAAAATCGGGTAGAGAGGCATGTATTTCATTCAGCTCTTTCGCATATTCATCATGAATTCTCATCCCTTCAATACAAGCTTCCTGATAAGATAACTGATAGTGATGCCTTAGAATAAATACGATATTCATAAACTCACCTTCTATATCAAGTTCCTTTTTCAGAGAAGCAAAATCATTCTGAATGACAATGATCAATGCAAGCAACTCATTTGCACGCTTAATCAAAGGATGCTTATGAATATGCACCGGCAATGCAAAATTGGTACAAGGATCGATCAGATCGCCAAAAGGTCCCATCCCGATAGAATACTTGCGAAAACTGAAGTAATGGGCCAGCGTAGGATAAGTTCTCTTTTCAGCCAGTTTAAATGGTGCTTCCTCGAGCATTCCATAAACGATAAATTCATAAAAATTCAGAGAAACCCGCTCTATCCAGAAACGCGGCATAAATACTTCCCATTCCTTTCTTGCCTCAGCCATTTGCCGGAGTATACCGAGTTCATCAGGCTGAGGATCATCACCAAGCATGACTTCATAAACCCGGTCCGCAATGGCCTTTAATTCCTTTACAGGAGTGAGTCCAAAATAATCATCGAAAAGTGTGATATAAATCATCAGCCTTGCACAAGGACGCATACGCTCTATACTATCACAGGTTGGGTTCATATAAGTGGCCACCTGAGAAAGCTGTTGTATTTTACACCTTTTTATTCCTTCTTCAGAGATAAAAGTATAATCATTGTCGTACCAGGCAATTTCTTCCTGATCAAAATCTGTTGCGATCGGACTTGGTATGGTAGCCCATGGATAATAGCACTTAGGGACAACTAGTTCTTCATTCATATATTTGAGTATTAAAAAAGTGTAATCATTAATTATTGAGTACCGGTTTCACCTTTTCTGCTGAAGGGAAACCATTTAGTGAATTGTATCTTTCCATCTTTGCGGATACATTTTTCCAGCCACTTAAAGTCATGCTGATATAATGTATACGGTTCACTACTGCATCCTGCCATTCTCCAAAATCAGGAAGCGAATTTTGCAGGTACAGGAATTCTTCCAGTGCTTCATTGTGTATCCGCAAATCCTCCAGACAAGCTTCCTCTAAGGAAATGTTCCGGTTATACTGAATGGCTTTTACCACATTGTAATAGATGCTATCCGTTGCTTCATCCTTGATCACAGATTGCACCTCGTTGTAGTAAACCATCATTCTGCTGGCCAGTGCTTTCAACCGCTGAATAACAGGATTTCCGTAAATTTCTGCCGGCAATGGCAATTTCGTTTCTACATCGGCAAGCTCCAGAAAGGGAAAAAGGCAGAGTGAATCTTCCCGGATGGCAATACATTCTTCCACACTTGGGAAGGCTCTTTTATGCTTGTAAATGAGCTCCTGCTCCAGCCCCTTAAAGTACCTGCTGAGTGCTGTCGTAAAATGAAGAAAAGATTCTTCGGATATAAACTGAAGCAATTCAGTTCTCAGGGAAGCCAGTAAACCGGCCAGGGGAATTTGGGCATCTTCCACAGACAATACGCCTTTAAGCACCGCGAGCGACTGTTCATGGACCATCCTGATTTCTTCAGGAGTCCCTTCTTCATACTTATCATCATTATAAAGTGTCCATAACATGAACCGGCAAATGGGCTTCAACCGCTCAGGACTGGCAGTCGGAAACCATTGAGAGGCAATGTGTGCCGTTTTCGTTTTCTTGTACTTATACCTGGTGTCAGGATCATCCTTGTATAACCAGAGGTACTCCCCATCAATCCACTGATGATCCGTGAGTTCTTGCAAAGCCTCGGCAGATGGATTCTTCAGCATGGGAAAAGGGTAATGAAATTGGGAAAGCAGGTGTGCGTTCATAGGACATGATTTTTATGTTATATATTGATAACAGTTCTTTTTTTAACGAGGGAAGCAGCAATCTGACGGGCCTCCTGATCACACTCGATATAATCATCAAGGCTTAGTTGCTCCATAAATGGCATGACCGACATGGTGTGTCCGATCACATCGCTCATCTGAAGAAATCCAACATTTTGCAAAAGAAAGGCAGCCACAGCAACCTCATTGGCAGCATTCAGCACACAAGGGATATTTCCTCCTCTGTAGAGCGCATCTTTTGCCAGTAAAAAATTCGGAAAAGTGTCGGTATCTATCTTTTCAAAACTCAGCTGACTGGAACAATCAAAATCAAACCGAGGTAATTTTCCCGCCAGCCTTTCCGGGTAAGACAAGGCGTATTGAATCGGCAACCTCATATCCGGAACTCCCATTTGGGCCTTGATACAGCCGTCTTCAAACTGCACCATACTATGTATGATGCTTTGAGGATGCACCACGGCTTCTATCTGGTCCGGTCTCACGTCAAACAGCCATTTTGCTTCGATCATTTCCAATCCCTTGTTCATCAGCGAAGCGGAATCAATGGTCACTTTAGCGCCCATATCCCAATTTGGATGCTTTAATGCATCTGCAGGTCCAATCCGCTCCAGATCATATTTCTTCTTTCCCCTGAAAGGCCCTCCGGAAGCGGTGAGGATCAATTTTTCTATGTTATTTAGTTTCTCCCCTTCCAGGCATTGGAAAATCGCAGAATGTTCTGAATCCACAGGTAGTATCTCCGAACCGCTGATTTTCGCCATTCTGGTGATCAGTTCTCCGGCAACCACAAGGGTTTCTTTATTGGCAAGGCCAATTTTCTTTCCTTTTTCAACGGCTTTCATGGTTGGTCTCAAACCTGCATAACCTACAATGGCTGCAATCATGATGTCGTAAACTCCCATTTCAGCTGCATGTTCTAATGCCTTTACCCCTGCAGCCACAATGGTTTCGATGTTGATCAGAGCATCTTTCACCTGGTGGTATTTTTCTTCTCGTCCAATCACAACGAGGTCAGGTTCAAATTCTTTAGCCTGACGGATCAGCAGATCGGCATTTTCATAAGCAGTAAGGACAGTTATTTTAAAGCGTTCAGGATATTGCCTGATGACGTCTAAAGTCTGGATGCCAATGGACCCTGTGGATCCAAAAACGGCAACTCTTATTAATTCGGAGTGATGGTTCATATAGGGATGATGATTTAGTAGAGATCAATAGACAGATCGTAATAGGAGAGCAGTTTCCTGATGACATTTTCAATGAGGATATCGGGACAGGATGCACCACTTGTCAGATGAACCACAACAGGTTCTTTCGCTGGCAGATAAGAGAAGCTGGTTTTCAGTTCTCTGGAATGAATATCCCAATGACTGATCTCCTGATCAGACACCATACTATCACAGGAAGAAATAAAATAAGTAGGGAGCTTTTCTTCACATAACTCCACCAGATGAGAGGAGTTGGAACTGTTATAACCACCCACCACAATTGCCAGATCTGCATCCATTAACAACATGTTGATGACTGCACTCTGGTTGTCATTAGTGGCATAACAAAGCGTATCCTTCATATTCGCAAAATGCTGCGAAGTATTGGATTCCGTTAAGCCATGTTTTTCCTTCACGGTTTGCAATAGAAAATCAGCGATATCCTGTGTATCACTCGCGAGTAAGGTTGTCTGATTGACCACTCCTATCCGGTTCAGGTCCTGGGTAGCATCAAAACCTTCAGAATACCGGTTCCTGAATACTTCAGGAAAGTCAGTTGCCGGCCTTCTGTTCATCATAAAATCGGCGAGCAATAAAGCTTCTGCCATATCCTTAATGATCAGAGAGGGCGCAACACTTTTACTATGTGAGAAAGTAGCCCTGGTTTCCTCATGATCAGGCTGACCATGGACAATTACCGTATAATCACTATCCGCTATCTGAGAAACCCTGGTCCATACTTTTTCTACAAAAGGACATTTACTTTTATAATAAATCTGCTTTATCCCTTTGTTCTTTAAAATACGCTCCATCTCAAGCGTAGTTCCAAATGCAGGAATAATAATCACATCGTCTGCATTTATTTCCTCCCATGGAATGAGCTGTTTACCGGCGGTGTCCATGATAAACCGGACTCCATTCTCCTGTAAGGCGAGGTTAACATGCGAATTGTGAATGATCTCGCTCAGTAAAAAGATTCTTTTGCCAGGATTTTCATTGATGGCGGCATAAGCAATTTCTATCGCATTCTCCACCCCATAGCAAAAACCGAAATGACGGGCAAGGTGAATCCTGACTTTTCCAAAATCAAGTATAGAAGGCATAAGATCCCTTTTCATCCGGTCATTCTCCTGCCGGCCTTTTTTTATGGAGGTGATGAATTCACTTTTATAGATCTCGGGAATATCAAAAGCTTTCATGTCGCAGGAGTTTTATGGTCAATACCTTTTCTCCAAGACACGCTCTCGCCGCCGCAACTATTCCCTCCTTGTCGTATTCACATTCCTTATACAACTCCTCTACTTTTCCATGCTCAACGATGCGGTCGGGAACACCCAGAATATGAACTTCTGCATGATATTTATGCTCAGCCATAAATTCCACAACTGCCGTTCCCAATCCCCCGATCCGGCAGCCATCTTCCACTGTAATCAGCTGATTATAATTCTGAAAAATATGATGTAAAAGTTTTTCGTCCAGGGGCTTTACAAACCTCATATCGAAGAGCCCGGCACTAATCCCTTCTTTTTCCAGTTCGTCGCAAGCTTCACTTGCAAAATTTCCGGGATGTCCAAATGATAAAATAGCAATATCACTTCCTTCCCTGATCACCCTCCCGGTTCCGATTTCAATTTCCTCAAAAGGTCTTCTCCAATCTGACATCACTCCCTGCCCCCTCGGGTAGCGAATGATAAATGGGCGGTCCATTTCTTCCAGCTGAGCGGTATACATCAGGTTTCTCAACTCGCCCTCATTCATTGGGGAGCTGATGATCAGATCCGGCAAACAGCGGGAATAAGCGATGTCATAAATTCCGTGATGTGTGGCTCCATCTTCGCCCACCAATCCGCCACGGTCCAGACAAAAGATAACCGGCAACCGCTGCAAGACCACATCATGGATCATCTGGTCATACCCCCGCTGCATGAAGGAGGAATAAATGTTGCAAAACGCTTTCAGGCCCTGTGCAGCAAAACCTGCAGATAGTGTTACCGCATGTTGTTCGCAAATTCCGACATCAAATGTCCGGTCGGGCATTTTTTCCATCATAAATTTGAGGGAAGAACCCGATAACATGGCAGGAGTTATTCCTACTATTTTTTCATTCAGTTCTGCCAGCTCAATGATGGTATGACCAAAGACATCCTGGTACTTAGGTGGCTGAGGTTCTGCGCTTACCTTTTTATGTATTTCTCCGGTCACTTTATCAAAAAGACCGGGGAAATGCCATAAGGTTTTTTCTTCTTCGGCAGGCAAAAAACCTTTCCCTTTAGTGGTCACGACATGAAGAAGTTTAGGCCCTGGAATGGCTTTCAGGTCTTCCAGGATATCCGCCAGTTTCAACACGTCATGCCCGTCAACAGGCCCAAAGTACCGCATATTCAAGGCTTCAAAGAAATTAGCATGTTCCGCCATTGCACTTTTCAATCCGGCCTTCGCATGGTTCAGAATGTCTTTGGAAAGCTCTCCCACTACAGGGATTTTATCCAGAGTCCTTCCCAGTTTCCGCCGGATTTTGTTGTATGTTTTTGAAAGCGTCAGATGGGTCAGGTATTCTTTTAACGCACCAACATTCTGATCTATGGACATACAGTTGTCGTTCAGGATCACAATCAGGTTCGTATCGGAAATTCCCGCATGATTGAGTGCTTCGAAGGCCAGGCCTGCAGTCATTGCCCCATCTCCAATTACAGCGATGTGTTGTTTATCATGTTGTCCTTTGCGTTTTGCGGCAAGCGCCATTCCCAGTGCAGCCGAAATAGAGGTAGAAGAATGACCCGTTCCGAAAGTATCATAGTCACTTTCATTTCTTCTTGGGAAACCACTGAGTCCTTTATATTTCCGGTTGGTGTGGAAATGAGCTTTCCTGCCAGTCAGGATTTTATGGCCATAAGCCTGATGCCCCACATCCCAGACCAGCTGATCGTAGGGAGTATTCATTACATAATGTAAAGCAGCAGTCAGTTCAACGACCCCAAGACTGGCCCCAAAATGCCCTCCGTTCTGACTCACAGTATCGATGATAAATGACCTCAGTTCGGCACACAACTGAGGAAGTTCTGATTGGTCTAATTTTCGCAAATCTGCAGGAAAATTGATCTGATCCAGTAGTGGAAGTTCAATATTTTTCATGGTTTAAAGAGGTTAATCAGGGATGAAACTTTCTAGTATAGGAAAAGAAATATCTGGCTATGGGGGTTCTTCCCACATTTCATACTCCTTAATGAGGTCTATCAGCATATCTACAGCCACTTCACTAGCCACATTTCTCCTGATCATGTCCTTCCCCCGATAGAGAGAGATCCTCCCCGGTCCGCTTCCTACATATCCGAAGTCTGCATCCGCCATTTCTCCCGGACCATTTACAATACAGCCCATAATCGCTATTTTCAATCCTTTAAGGTGATTGGTGGCCAGACGGACCTTCTCTGTTGTGGTTTGCAGGTCGAATAAGGTACGGCCACAGGATGGACAGGAAATATATTCGGTACCCGAAATTCTTGCACGGGTAACCTGAAGAATGCCGAAAGCGATATTGTTTAAAACCAGGGGCAGGTGATCAAATTCATTACTTACAGGCGGAACTAACCAGATGCCATCTTTCCAGCCATTTAAAATCAGTTCGCCTGCATAGGCAGCATAGTTAACGATTAAATCGTCCATACTGCGATCATCAGGATAAGCTCTTAAAATACAGGGAACCTGCAGCTTACTGATTTCTAAAAGATGAAGTTGTTTTATGCAATCCTTTGCCGGGCTTAGCCCAGCGGTATCGATCACTAAAACTACCTTAGATAGATCCTGGCCTTCAAATTCAGCGATAAAAGAGCCTATTTCCAAATAATTAAGCAGAATCATATTCGCCTTGCCGGAAGTATACCGGCTGGATTTATACTCATCTAATTCAAAAAGAGGGAAATAGGTCTCTTTATCAGGGAGCGTTCTCCACACCTGAAATGGCAAAATCATGCCCATCATTCCTGGGGGAGAAAAAGACAAAGGGCGGTCAAGAAAAATATAATCCGCAGCGGCATGGCCGATATTCCATTTATCGGTAAGCTCATTATAGCCATATCCGATCGCTGCAAAATCAGCACTGCTGATCTCTTCTATTCCTGAAAAATCAGCCACTACAATTGGTGGACGATCTGCCCCGATATTTAAAATTTTAGCAGTGGAAACCCGGTCCTGACGAAAACTATGGTTCAATTTTTCTTCAGGAGATCGGGTGGCTGAACCTGATCGGGGGCTATACCTTTGCACAATGCTGCGGCAAACGGGCAGCTCAAATTCCGGAGCTTCCGTAAGTGATACCCTGATGGTATCGCCGATCCCGCTTTCCAGTAAAGTCCCTATTCCAATTGCAGATTTAATCCTGCCTTGTTCGGTATCTCCTGCCTCAGTAACTCCCAGATGTAAGGGATAACAATGTTTCAGTTCCTGTTGCATGTTCTCAACGAGCAAATGATAGGCACCGATCATCACCAATGGATTACTGGATTTCATGCTCAATACGATGTTGTAAAAATTGAGGTCTTCAGCAATGCGGAGAAATTCCATGGCACTCTCCACCATTCCGATTGGAGAATCCCCATATCTGCTCATGATCCGGTCGCTTAGGGAGCCATGGTTTGTACCGATACGGAGTGCGGTGCCATATTCCTTGCAAATCTTAATCAATGGAACAAACCTGCTTCGGATTCTGTCCAGCTCATACTGATAAGCATCATCGTTGTAATCAATGGATTCAAACTTCTTTTTATCGGCATAATTACCAGGATTGATCCTTACTTTTTCTACAATTCTCGCTGCCGCTTCCGCTGCGTTAGGGGTAAAATGAATGTCTGCAACAAGCGGGACAAAACATCCGTTTTTACGTAAACTCTGCTGAATATTTAACAAGTTTTCTGCGTCACGCAGACCAGGTGCTGTGATCCGGACCAGATCGGCCCCTGCATCGACACACTTCATCACCTGATCAACAGTAGCAATCGTATCCATGGTATCGGTGGTGGTCATGGTTTGAAGCCTGATAGGAAAAGAGCTTCCTAAAAGCAAATTTCCGGCTTTCACGTCAACGGTGGTTAGTCTGTTAGATGGCCTGGCATCTAAACTCAAAACTTCAGATTGCATATCGATTTCAGATAAAAAGGTGAGTTTTTAAGATTGACGGACCAACAGGGAATTAGCTAATTCTGCTAATTTTTCTTTCTTGTATACCGGTATATCGATCAGGTCAAGGCTTTTAAAAGCAATTTCGGTATAGTGTAAAATGGCAGTACTGGCCCATTCATCTACTTTCAGATTTTTATACAGTCCAATAACTGTATGAATCCTTTCTTCTCCGATGAGCAGCATTGCTGCTTTCAGTTCCATCTTCTGTAATGGATCTGCCAATTCAAAAGCCTTTAACAGGAGTGCTGTTTTTTTATTCTCCAGAATATCGCTACCTACCTGTTTCCCTGTGATGGAAACATCTCCGAAAGCATCCAGAAAATCATCCTGGATCTGAAAAGCAATTCCTATGTTTTCACCAAAATCATAAATGTTATTTTGCTGTTGAGGGTTTGCTAAGCCAATAATGGCCCCGATCTGAGCTGCAGTACCTAGTAAAACAGATGTTTTGAAGGTGATCATCCTGAGGTAGTCCGTATATTTCAGCGTTTCAATTTCCCGCTTTTCAAAATCAATATCCATTTGTTGTCCTTCACAGATCCGGCAGGCCATTTCTGAAAATAAATGAGTAATCTGCTCACGGTAAGAGATGTTGATTTTATTCAGCTGCATGTAAGCATGGATCAACAGGATATCGCCGGCTAAAATGGCTGTATTTTCCCCATACTTCAGGTGTAGAGTGGGACGGCCCCTGCGTAAAACGGAATGATCCATAATGTCGTCATGAACTAGCGAAAAGTTATGAAACAACTCGACCGCATTGGCAACATGATAAGCGTCGGCATGGACTTCCTTAAAAAGTTCATTACTCATAAGACATAAAACCGGCCTTATTTTCTTGCCTGGACTACGCAGGAAATAGGTAATTGATCCGTATAAATTTTCCGGTTGGACAGGAAAAATGATTGAATCTGTTTGAGTCTGGTAGGACTCAAATATTTCTGAGAAAGAGCGCATATGTTTATGATTAAGTAAACAAAAGGGATTGGATTACAATAAAGACAACTACATAGATAAAATTTTAAACAAACAAATAAGACTGCCACACAAATGTAAAGGGCTGCAGCTCAAAATACATTCATTCATTTTATTCCTTATTGCTCTATTTTGGCATAAACCGACTTAATCCATTAAAAAGACGCATTACCTCATTTACAAACAGTCATCACCAATCAGTGACATTTTTTTTCAAAAACCTCATTCATTCTATTCACAATTAATGAACAACCCGAAACGAAGTCTTAAACCAGGTTTAAAGCAGTATTTCACACAAACAGCGTAAAAAGAATAAAATCGACAAAATGAATAAATTGTACACAGAAAAATGAATAAACAAAAAGGAAATCAAATTTTCAACTAAAACTCAGTAACCCCATTTACAGTCGTGTACTTCATCGTATATTTCACACCGGGGTTAATGTACTGGTAAGCGCTATGGCTCATCAGTGCTGCTTCATGAAACCCGCAAAGAATAAGCTTAAGTTTATTCTTATAGGTATTAATGTCACCAATCGCATAAATACCTGGAATGTTTGTAGAATAATCCTCTGTATTGACCTCAATTGCGCTCTTGTTGATGTTCAGGTTCCAGGCTTCGATAGGTCCTAGTTTTGGACTTAAACCATACAGAGGAATCAAATGGTTTGTGGCCACACTGATTACCTCATTACTCTCATTGTGGATGAGTTCGACATTTTCAAGCCGGTCATACCCTGAAATAGAATGCAGGTTACTGTTCAGTGCAAGGTTTATTTTTCCGCTCCCTGCAAGTTCCATAACCTTATTAACGGAGTCCGGAGCCCCGCGGAAATTCTCACTTCTATGAACCAGCGTTAATTCTTCTACAATATCAGATAAAAAAATAGTCCAGTCTAAAGCAGAATCCCCGCCTCCGGCAATGACCATTTTTTGTCCGTTATATTGTTCAGGATTGAGGATCATATAGTTTACTCCCCCTCCGTTTTCAAATCGTTCAATCCCCGACAACACGGGTTTACGCGGTTCAAAACAACCTAAGCCTCCGGCAATTACGATCACCTTAGCCGAGATCACTGTCCCCATGTTCGTTGTCAGGATAAAATCAGCTTCTCCCCGTTTTTCGAGCATTTCAACCCGTTCCCCCATGGTAAAACCCGGATGAAAAGGCTTTGCCTGCTCCAGAAGATTCTCCACCAGGTCCTGGGCAAGAATACTTGGATACCCCGGAATGTCATAGATGGGCTTCTTAGGATACAATTCGGACAGTTGTCCTCCAACCTTAGGCAGGTAATCAATTAAATGGCAACGCATTTTGAGCAAACCTGCTTCAAAAATGGCAAACAGCCCAACGGGGCCTGCCCCGATAATGGCTAAATCAGTTGAAATCATAGCGCGTTAATTTTTATTTTATTAAAATTAACACATAGACTATCAGAATTACCAATTCATTTCATTCATCCCGTTTTGCAGGAAAATTCAAGCTGAACAGCAACGATCAGGCAAAATATTAAAAA
This sequence comes from Pedobacter caeni, assembly GCF_900129215.1. GTDB lineage: Bacteria > Bacteroidota > Bacteroidia > Sphingobacteriales > Sphingobacteriaceae > Pedobacter > Pedobacter caeni. The sequence goes on from NZ_FQUQ01000004.1 coordinate 984,134, forward strand.
AAAAACAGCCTGAAATATCAGCAAAAAAACAGCTGTAAGAGGTTCTATGCAAAAGCTCAATTGCTTTTTGCATAGAATTCTGCTACCACTTTCACCAGATCTGCAGGTATCCTTTTACTATAATCAGGGTTTATATATTCAAATAAGATCTCTCCCGACCTGCTCACAATAAATAAGGAGGGTACAGGTAAAAAGTCTTTATTGAGCCCACCGGACGATTTACTGATCAAAGACTTGTACTTCTCCGGTGATTGATAAGCAATGCCCACCGCCCTGGAGAGCAAACCTTGGCTATCAGAATAAAGCCCATATCCGAGTTTGTCTTTTATTGTTGCCGCTTTTAACTCCGCAGCAGCATCCGGGCTAATGGCCAGCACCTGATATCCCATTGATTTCAAGTGCGCTTCAATCGTTGCCAGTTCAGAAAGGTGTTTGTTACAATACGGGCACCAACCTCCCCTGTAAAAGATCAGAATCGTTGGCTTGTCTTTAAATAATTCCTTTGTATTCACAGTTCTTCCCTCCTTATCGGTCAGGTTTGTTTCCGGTATTTTTTGTCCCGTCAATAGCGGTTTAATGCCTGTTGCCTGTTCCGGAAGCTGTGCAAATGCTCCACCGGCCAGCATGACCAGCACGGTGGTTAACATCGTGAACACCAACAACAGCAATGTTTTTTGAATGGTTTTCATCTCTTACTTAGTAATGCTGACTTTAATGATATCTTTTGCCTGGAGTACCGGATATTTATTTCCAACTTCTTTGATTGCCTGTGCTTCAGGAGCCTTCTGATTCGGATTAAACTGAGGCTGGTTATTTCCTGCACCAGGATACTCATCAATTTCGGTTCCGTTATCCATCAGCTTAATCAAGCTGCTCAGATCGCCATTCAGGGCATTATAACTGATTCCTTTATCCTCAAAGGAATAGAACCAGTCATTGGAACTCCCAAACATAGATACAAAGGTCAGTTTATCACCAGGACCGATTTCGATCTTAGCTGAAGCACTTCCTCCCGGAACAATCGCTTTGGTTTGCGGTGCTTCGATCACATAGACTTGTTTAACCCCTTTCATTCCTTTCAACGCGGCAGCTAATGCAGTTGCATCTCCCTCCTGCGCAACCGAAGAAAGACCATTTCCCCTATCGTTTTCTCCGCCTGTAAATATCGGATTGGTATCCCCATTATACACCACTACCAATGCAGGGGATAAACCAGTGGTAATCCCTGTATTCGCTTTGGTATAATCCGCAAGGGGTTGATTATTTCCCATCTCTGCCAAAGGCTGAAGGCCATTTGCCGTTTTTTGTCCGACGGTAAACAAAGGATTTTCGTTCAATAGTTTTCCACCGAGGAAACCTGAGACCGTCCATACACCAGGGCTAAAAGGAGTCGCATTTGTGGTTCCACCTGAGATGTTCTCCAGCGTAATGGTAAATATAGAATTGCCATTGTACTTTAAGGTAGTGCGCATCAGCTGATCAGCCGAAAGGTAGCTGAACCCTTCCGCGTCTTTACCTTTAACTTCTGTAATCACTCCATTTTGAACTGCTCCGTTATGAGGATTTGTCATACCTGGTTGCTGATTGACCATACTCCCATTATCCCAGAGCTTTATTTGTGAAGAAACATCTCCCTCCACAGGTTTACCCGCTCCATCGTATAAAGCGATGCCCGGATTTGCCGGTGCAAAAAATAAATCATTGGACCAGCCATACATGGTTGCAAAGGAAATCGCCTGCCCTTTTCCTGCAGAAAAGCTGAAGCTGATTTTGCTGCCCGGCAGGATTACTGGTGGCGTCCCTTCCCCTTTAAAAGTTCCTGATTGAACAAAGGGTTTGGCTACAGAAATGTTTTCAATTTTAAAAGTAAGTTTAGCGGGATCAGGATCCGGCATGTTGTTTTTGTCTTTCTTGCAGGCAGCGAATGCTGTCAATGCGATAAAAGCACCGAGTAATTTTTTCATAAGCTTGATTTTTATTCCTTAAGGTGTAGGAACAAAGCTCATGAACGCCGCCCGTTTTATGCTTACCCTTATTTCCCCGGGTATTACCAATTTTCCCCGGGTTTTCTCAAACGTGCCTGGGTTCTGAAATCAAGTGGAGAAATCCCCAGGCATTTCTTGAAAAATCTGCTGAAATGAGCAGGCTCTTCAAAGCCCAGTTCATGCGTAATTTCTTTGGCCGATTTATCCGTATAATACAACAGGCTTCGTGCTTCCTGGATCAACCGGTCGTGAATGACTTTTAATGGAGTAGTTTTATGGTAGCGATTGAACAAATGAGCGATCGTTTTCGGCGATTTATGCAAGCTTACTGCATAAAATGAGACCTGATGTTGTGTCCTGAAATTCGTCTCTACCAGCATCCGGTAAGCACGGATCTCATTATAGGGGTCGTCTTCAATCCCATTTTCAAAATACTGTTGCCTGCCTAAACGGGTACAGGTAATAATGAAACGCTTGAGCAACATCCTCAGCATTTCCCCCTGTATATGGTCACGGTTGTCGAACTCATCCAGCATCACCTGGTACATGCCCGTAAATTTAGTAGTATCTTCTGCCTGCAGTTTCAGAATTAATGGATAACTGGTGCCATAAAAAAGAAAACCACTACAGGCAACTTCCGCATCGTGTAGTTCCAGACAATAAAACTCCCTGTTAAAGACCAGTGAAGACCAGGTAGAATCGCCGGCAATGCTGACCCGGCATTCCGGCCCGATACAAACGATTTGTTCTTTTTCCAGTATCACCGGAATTCCATCGATGATGATCTCCATTGACATCCCATGATGCCATAAAATTTTATAATGTGCTTTGATACATTCAAAGTCAGCTTTCTCCTGTTCAGATAACAAAAGAAAACTCGCCTGAATATTTGATTGTACAAATTGCTTCATTTTTCAATATGCAGATTAACTTTTTAAATCTACAATAATCGAAAGAAACCAATTATTATTGTAAAGTCATTATTTGCAAACAGAAACATTGTTTCAGTAACAAGACGCTACTTCCAGGTTGTTTCTTCAACAGATCTGGAATCAGGAAAGCCATTCAGGTAAATCATACCACTTTATACTGCCAGAGGTATGTTTAATCAGGAGTTGATGGTTTTTACTGAGTTTAACATCCAGAATTTCACCTTCATAATCAAATACCTCATCAGGATTATTCGTCAGTTTACCCGATTTATTATAAGCGTTAATCTGACATCCCTCAGGCAATAGCTCCCCTATACATTGCATCGTTTCCCTTTCCAACAGCAACAGGCGGTGGTATCGGGTAAAAACGAGCAGATAATGATCATTAAGGTAAAATACCTGATAATTCAGGCTATCCTCATCTTCTTCCGAAGGATACTCTTCTTGCCTTCCATCAAAAATAGCCTCCTGTTCAACTGATGCGACTTTTTCTATGACAGGAAAAGAAAAAATTTCAACACCTTCATCATAATGAGGAGCGGTAACAAACTCCTTCCCACCAGGTGCAAATGAACCCATTATTCTGTCGTTACATTGCGCAAGTTCACCCAGTTCTATTTTTCCATCTTTAATCTTTAGCAAAAGAATTTTCCCCTCATCCTGACCTGCAGCAGCATCAAGGATTACCGCATCATGATTTGGCGTGGGGCAAAAATTATAGATGTACTCATCTTCTGCTTTCAGGTGTTCGGAGGCAAGAACAGTAAAGCTACTGCGATCAAGAACATGTACCTGATCCCCCTTTTCAAAATCCGGAGCAATCAGCCAAATCAAATGATTATCATTTGAAAAATAGGAATCAGCTTCCTGATAAGGCGACAAACCGGTCAGTTTAAGTTCATAAAGCAAGTTCCCATCCAGGTCGATAATTCTAAACTCCTGATCATAAATTAGTCCAAGAAGCAGACCATCCGGACTTATGGTCAGTTTGTATCGCTCGGAAGTTGGAATATAATTCCCAAGATCTTTACGCCAGACTTCCTTTAGATCAGGATCAAGACGGGCGAATACGGGACTTGATTTAAATTGAAGTAAATAACCACTGTCTCCAATTTCATGAACATCAAGGGGGTTCAAGTCAGGGGTAATTTCTCTGGTTAGCCTCAGCCTGATTTGTTCAAAGGAATGTTTCATGTTTTAAAGTTGCGCTGGTTTGTTATTTTTTGCGGGTTGCTTTAAAATTACCATTAGGTTGTATAAATGTCAAAGATTCTGCTTTATTTCCGGTCATGTCAAACTTCACACTAAAGCCTTTTAAATTTTTGAGTTCAAAAGAATTCTCTTCTAAAAAAGTCGTTTCAAATTCCGGCTGTCCGGCGATGGATACAAAAAGGATTTTATCCTTAAGATACACTTTGACTGCAGTCTTAGCCAGATCATAGTCGCCTGTATAACGTGCTAACATTTCCTTCGTTAAAACCACTTTTTTTGGAAGAAAGGCAAAAGCAACATTCTTTCCATCCAAAGGCACACTCATGCTTTCCATCTTCCCATCTATTCCTGAGTTGAAACTGATTCTGAAAGTGTTTATTGCCGTATCAATTACTCCTTTTTTGTCAATGTCCCTTAGCTCAAAAACATCATAATGGTAATGCTTCAGGAAAATCCTGTTTTTTCCCAATACCGCAAACAGGGAATCGCCTTTTTGAGAGACATCAATTGTGCCTGCGATAGGGTTATGATAAAAGCCAACATAGTCTTTCGCCGGGTGTGAAGGTTTTGTATTTAAAACCTGTACCAGATCTTTTGATTGTTCCATTTTTTTATTTTTCAGGGCTTCTTCTTTCTTTTCATTTTGCCGGCCATTCCAATCTATATTGGCCAGCTTAAAGATCCTGTCGGCAATGCTGTTTCGCACCAAGCCGGGAACAGCAGAACCGTTCTGATTGGTTAAAACGACTATTCCAATCTTATCAACAGGAAAGAAAGCCGCATTTGCAGAAAAACCATCAATGTTTCCACCATGTTCTACCAGATAATGCCCACGATAAGAACTGATCATCCAGCCAAAGCCATAACTGGCCGAATAAATATCTTTAAACTCTCCTGGTAATGCGCCTTCCATCACCATTTGTGCCGATACAGCCTGTCCGACATAAGATGGAGGAAGGATTTCTTTTTTATGGTAGTAGCCACCAGTCATCCAAACCTGCAACCAATTGGCCATTTCGTTGACACTGCTATTGATAGATCCTGCTGGTCCCATACCGGAAATATCATAATAATCCACCTTTTTAATGATGCTGTCCTTTTCCAGGGTGTAAGGCAAAGAGGCATCTGCATCCTTCTGCATCTCATAGATACTGGTATTTGAGCGGGTCATCTCCAACGGAGTGAAAAACTTTTCCTTTATGTTCTGTTCCCAGGTTTTTCCTGTTAATTTTTCAGCAATCATCCCCTGAGCAAGAAACATGTAATTGTTGTATTGCCATTTCTCTCTTAAGCCTGCATTAGGCTCCATATACTTCACACGCTGGATGATGCTATCCCTGTTTGGGGTATTAAAGAGATACCAGGAATAATCATAACGGGACAATCCGGTACGGTGGCACATCATGTCGCGAATGGTGATCTGGTTATTCATGTTGTCATTGAAAAACTTCAACTGTGGCAGGTAAGTAGTGGCTTTGCCATCTAATGATAATTTCCCTTCTTTTTCCAGTTGGCCAAGCAATGCTGAAGTAAAAGCTTTCGAGCTGGAACCAATGGCAAAAAGCGTATTGGGGGTAACCGGTTTTTTATGTTCTACATCACGGTAACCAAATCCTTTACTATAAATCACCTTGTCTCCTTCTACTACAGCAACGGCGAAACCAGCTACCTTCTGATCTTTTAACACTTTATTCAATAACACATCCAGGTCTGCCAGCCGGCTATCTGGAACTGTTTTATTTTGCTGCGCAACTGCCGATAACACAAAAAAGGAAAGGAAAAGACAGGTAACTATTTTTTTCATATGGCTTAAGATTTGATGATCTGACTTCTAATTTAAAGGATATGTTACAAAAATATTCCAATCTCCTGATTTATCTTTTACCATCAGACCTTATTCAATTTTAGATCATCATGACACATAAACCTATTTTTTCATAAAAAATATACTAGTTTAGTAACTCGAACGTTACAAATGAAGCTAAACAGACAAAAAGGCCTATCTGATGAGGAGCTTCTAAAGGCAATTCAAAACGATGACCGTTCTGCTTTTGAGAGCTTATATCATAAATACTGGCAGAAACTCTACCTCTCTGCTTACCACATTCTTAAAGATATTCATGCTGCTGAAGATATCATTCAGGAAATCTTTGCACAATTGTGGTTAAAACGGAATCAGGTTTCTATAGATAATTTAGCTGCCTATTTATATACTGCAGTTCGTTTTCAAGTATTTAAAGCCATCCGTGATGGGAAAGCCAGAGTAGATTTATCCGGTCAGGCGGATGAATTTTTTGATAAGAACAGCATTGAAGATACCCTTCATGAAAAGGAACTGGACAAGCGTTTAGAGGAAAGCATTGCGACGCTGCCGGAAAAGTGTAAAGAAATTTTCATCCTGAGCCGTAAAGAGCACCTGAGTGTTAAAGAAATTGCTGCACGTCTCCAGATCTCTCCAAAAACTGTCGAAAATCAAATCACCATTGCATTAAGAAAACTTCGTACCCAAATGGGAGACCTCCTGTTCTGGGGGCTGATCCTGCTCCGGGTAATCACAAGACATTAGCCGGTTAAAATTTTCAGACCTAAACATATATTTTATTTTTTTTCAATTCTTTGGGGGATCGCAGCTCCTTATGGTACATACCTAAAAAGCAACAATTTTGAAAGAAGTGGAATTCAAGCATTTAATAGAAAAATATCTGGACGGAAAAGCCAGTAAAGCTGAACAGGTATTGCTATTTAACTTCTATGACCAATTACAGGAAGAAGAAGTGGAATGGGATCCCTCAGTGATGGGTGATGCGGAAGAGGTAGAACGGGTTATTTTGGGAAGGATCAATGTAAATGTCGATGCAAACGAGGTAAGGCCACTGATTAAAAGATTCCCATGGTGGTCAGTTGCTGCATCTTTATTGATTCTGTTAAATCTGGGCCTGTACTTCTACAGTTCGCAAGAAGCCCCTCACAAAGCAACTGAAGAGGCTATATCAAAGATTAAAGCAGGGGGAGACAAAGCTTTTTTAATTCTTGCAAATGGAACAAGGTTGAGCTTAACTGATGCAGATACCGGAAAAATCGCGGAGCAGATGGGACTAAAGATTTCAAAATCTGCGGATGGACAGCTGATTTATACAGTATCAGATACAAAATCATCCTTACAAACGACGAAACCTGTTTACAACAAAATTGAAACCCCTTTGGGTGGAAAATACCAGATTAACCTTCCTGATGGAACAAAAGTATGGCTGAATGCAGCTTCCTCTTTACGTTACCCTGTGGTGTTTACCGGCACAGAACGGAGGGTAGAACTTACCGGAGAAGGGTATTTTGAGGTCTCCAAAGATAAAAACAAAAGATTTATCGTGAGTACTGAAGGGCAGGAACTGAGTGTATTTGGCACTCATTTTAACATCAATGCCTATGCGGATGAGCCTGCTATAAAAACAACCTTACTGGAAGGCAGTGTCAAAGTAAGTCAAACCAACCAATCAGCCCAAGGTCAACCTGCCCTATCCCGTTTTCTTAACCCCGGCCAGCAATCGATCTTAAATGCAAAGACCTTTGAAGTGAAGAAGGTAGATACAGAAAGCGCGGTAGACTGGAAAAACGGACGGTTTATATTTAACAATGAAGACATTCAAAGCGCGATGCGCAAACTGTCAAGATGGTATAGTATTAAAGTTTCTTATGAAGGGAATTTTAAGAACATCAATTTTGGCGGTTCCTTTTCAAGATCGAATCACCTTGCAGACATTATAAAAATCTTAGAGGCCACAAATGAGTTTAAATTTGAAGTAGAAGGAAGGGAGGTGAAGATTGTAAAATAAACCTTTACTCAGCAGCAGCCCAAAATAAAACCGGAAGTGTTGACTCCACTCCCGGCAGTAATAGTTTTGGGATTGCCATTCCAAGAATCGATATTTTTTAATCAACCAAATAACAGCACATGAATGTCATGCGATGTCTGTTGTTGAAACCAAAACTAACCAAATGTATGAAAAATTATACTTTTAATTTATATGGCTCCTGCTGTATAAAAAATAAGTTATTCGTTACCATGAAATTTACAGTACTCTTAATTATTTCTGCTTTTATGCAGGTAAGTGCTGCCAGCTTCGCTCAGAAAAACATCTCCTTATCCGAAAAGAACAGCTCTTTAAAACAGGTATTAAAATCTATTGAAGCCCAAAGCGGATACAGTGTCTTTTTTATCGAGAAAATTATTGATAAAGCGCTTCCGGTAACGATAGAGGTAAAAGATGTTCCGCTAAAAGAGGCCCTGGACAAATGTTTTGAACATCAACCCATCAGTTATTCCATCCGGGCAAACACAATCGTGATCAAAGAAAAGGAGCAAAAAGTCCTTAAAGTCAATATCAGTACCAATGCACAGGATGTAACGGGAACTGTAGTTGACGAAAATGGCCTCGGGATTCCGGGCGCAAACGTCAGGATCAAAGGAACTGAACGCGGAGGTGTCACAGATTCCAGCGGACAATTTAAACTAAGCAATGTACCGGAAGGAGCTGTCTTAGTCGTTTCTTATGTGGGCTATTTTACACAGGAGGTGAACATCGGTACAAACAGCCGGATCACGGTTAAAATGGAGGTACAACCCAGCGACCTGACCGAGGTTGTGGTAGTGGGTTATGGGGCACAAAAGAAGGCCAATCTATCCGGATCTGTAGCCACCATCACTTCTGCTCAGTTGAAAGACCGCCCTGTAACTTCGATGCAAAACGCCTTGCAGGGATTAACGCCAGGATTAACTATTATACAACGTCCGGGAGATGTGACTACAGTCGGTACAGTAACTTTAAGAGGACGTACCAATCTCGGCTCCGCCAGTCCGATGTACATCATCGACGGGATACCCGCTACCAGTACCCAGTTTGCCTCCCTGAATCCAAATGATGTAGAAAGCATTTCCGTATTAAAAGATGCTGCAGCTGCCTCAATTTATGGATCAAGAGCAGCCAATGGCGTATTGGTGATCAATACGAAAAGAGGTAAAGGAGAGGACAAAGGAACGATAGAGTTCAATACCACTTATGGTTTGCAATCGCCTACCAGGTTACCTAAATATACCAATGCTACAGATTATGCAACGCTGTTGAACGAGGCATTGACCAATGCAGGAAGAGCCGCTCTGTACACTCCAGAACAAATACAGAAATTTGGCAATGGCAGTGATCCGGACAACTATGCCAATACAGACTGGTATAAACTGGCACTGAGGAAAAATCCGGCACAAAGCAACTCCACCATCAGCATCAGCAGCGCAGGAAAAGCTACGAACTACTACTTAAGTGCTTCTTACTTAAACCAGCAATCTCTCGTTCCTAATAAAGACCAGAACAGGTATACCCTGAACTTAAATGCAGATACCAAAATAAATTCAATCTTAAAACTGGGAACGAACATTTCCTATTACCGTCAGAACTACGATATCGCTGGTGGCGACCTGAGCTGGGTATCCTTAAACAGGTTAACGCCTGTCCTTGCCGCCCGTCAGTCTGATGGTTCCTGGGGAACAATTGCCGGAGGGGCCTTATCTACCACACTTGCTGCAGATAACGTATTGAGAAGAATGGAAGAATCAGGGAAAAGCTACAACAGGAACAACTACCTGCAAACTGCTGCAACCGCTGTACTGACACCGGTAAAGGGCTTATCCATCAATGGTCTTGCTTCCTTAAAAACAACGAACACCAACTCCTGGGCATTTACCAATACCATGAGCCCACTGATTAATTTCCTGACCAAAGCACCGATCACTTCAACCGCAGTAACCGTAAATGAGCTGAAAGAAAAATGGGGAAAAACACAAAACTTTCTGGTACAAGGTTATGCAGATTATGAATACAAGACTGAGCAACACACTGCCAAAATTATGGTGGGTGCTTCTCAGGAAAGTAACATTGCCAGATCTGCTTATTTAGGGAGAAAGAACTTCCCGAATAATGACATGACGACCATCGTTTCGGGTTCTTCAGCCATTGAAGACGTAAGTACGTTAAAAGATGATCTGGATCAGGATATTTTAGGGAACAGTACTTCAGACCTGGAATGGGCGATGCGCTCTTTCTTTGGAAGGTTTAATTACAGCTTTAAGGACAAATATCTTCTGGAAGCAAATTTAAGAATGGACTATTCTTCCCGCTTTCATCCGGACGTAAGAAGAGCAGTATTTCCTTCTTTTTCAGCAGCATGGAGGTTATCACAGGAAGGCTTTATGAAAAATATAACCTGGATCAGCGACCTTAAACTACGTGGATCCTGGGGGATGTTGGGAAATCAGGATGCAGTTCCGCTGGGCAATTACTTTTCATTGCTTAAATCAGGTTACTCTTATAGCTTTGATGGGGTTCCGTACGATGGGGTATGGCAGGCTGCCGGTGTAGAACCTTCAGCCACCTGGGAGAAAGTACGCATGAGCAATTTTGGATTGGACTTTTCTTTACTTAAAGGTAAACTAAGGGTTAATGCAGATTATTACATTAAAAATTCCACTGACATTCTCATTCAACGTAATGCACTTGCACCTTATGCGCTTACCCCACCAGCCAGAAATTCAGGATCTGTAAAAAACACAGGGATTGAACTTAACCTGAGCTATAATGATGTCATAGGCACAGATTTCAGGTATTCAATTAGTGCTAACTTATCTAAAATCAACAATAAAATCACTGGCCTTGGAGGAGACAACAACCGGATCACTGGCACCTATTTTATAGAAAAACTAGGGGAATCTGTAGGCTCATTTTATGGATATGAGGCAGAAGGTTTGTTTGTTGATGCCGCAGATGTTGCAGGCCATGCTTTTCAATCAGCCGCAACAGCTCCTGGTGACATCAAGTATAAAGATCTGAACGGCGACAAAAAGATTGATGCCGCAGACCGTAAAGTGATCGGTAATGATGTCCCTTTTTTAAATTATGGTTTATCACTGAATCTGGCTTATAAAAATTTCAATCTGGAAGTGTTGACCTATGGTGTAGCCGGGGTAAAAACTTACCTGGAAAGCGAAGCCGGATCTCCTTTCTTTAACAGTGCCGGTGTAAAAGAGGCCTTTAAAAACAGATGGACTAAGGAAAATCCTGATCCAAATGCAGATTTCCCAAGACTATTGCGCAGTCAGGATGGCCCGCAAAATGCACAGATTTCTTCTTTCTGGTTGTTTAGTGGATCCTATTTTAGAGTGAGAGGGCTTACACTGGGTTATACCCTGCCTGCATTGCTCACTCAAAAATTAAAAGCTCAGGGCATTCGCTTCTACATTACAGCAAACAATCCATTTACCTATATGGCCGATAAACGGCTGGCCGATTACGATCCCGAAACAGGTTCAGGACGTGGAGGAAATGGTCCGGGATTAAAAACCTGGTCAATAGGTGCTAACATTAAATTTTAAGCAGAACAAGATGAAAAAGAATATTTATATCAAATGGATTGGTGCTTTTGTGATGTTACTATCCATCGCTTCCTGTAAAAAAGATTTTTTAAACAGACCACCGCAGGACAAGCTGTCGGATGCAACTTTCTGGAAAACAGAGAATGACCTGTTTTCAGCATTAAACGATACCTATAGCTCTACCCTTCCCGGCGAAGGCGGGACCATTTATGATGATGCAAAAACGGATAATGCCTATGGCCAATATCCATGGGAAAGTACGGCAACCGTAATTTCAGCAGGTGATATTACTTCTACCAATGATGCAGGATGGAGTTTTGGCGCCATCAGAAGTGCCAACCTCCTGCTGGAAAATGCAGATAAGGTACAAATGGATGCCACCAGAAAAGAAAGGTACAAAGCCGAAGCCCGGTTCTTAAGGGCTTTTTCTTACTTAGACCTGCTCAATAAATTCGGAGATGTTCCATTGGTGACAAAGCCTCTCCAGTTTTCAGAAGTAGACCTGAAAAGAACGCCTAAAGCAGAAGTTTATAAATTCATTATGGATGAGCTGACTGCGGTAGCCCAGATATTGCCTCAAACTTATTCAGGAGGTAAATACAACGACAAAGGCAGGGTTACTAAAGGTGCTGCAATTGCCCTTAAAGCCAGAGCGGCCTTATACAATGCAGATTGGAAAGTGGCAACAGATGCCAGTAAAGAAGTCATGGCATTGGGCTACTCCCTGTTTAAGGTCAGTGCGGAAACCGGTGATGATTTAGGTGATGACTATAGCAAATGGGCAACCTTCAGCAATGCTGCAGAGGAAAAAAAGTTCCGTCTGGGCATCAGGAGCTATGAACAGATCTTTTGGGCAAAGAATAAACAAAACACTGAAATCATCCTGGACAGACAATACATCCAGCAAAAAGACGCCAACACACTCAACACTTTTCTACCCTCTGCCAACCTTGGAGGATGGTCTTCTGTAACCCCTACCCAGGAATTGGTAAACGATTACCTGAATTATAAAACAGGAGAAGCTGTACCAGCAACAGACCCTGCCGTACGTGCCAATCTGTTTAAAACCAATGACCCTGCATTTGCCAACGAATATAAAAACCGTGATCCCAGATTTTATGCAACTGTTCAATTTGTAGGTAGCCCCTGGAACAACATAGAAAAAGAATATGAGTTTAGCTGGAATGGCGGAGGAAACAACAACTCTTCTACGGGATATAATTTCAGAAAAATGGTTGATCCGGAAATCTATAAAGCACAGCTGGACAACTATTCAAATGTGATTCTAATCCGTTACGCAGAAATTCTGCTGAGCTATGCTGAGGCACAAAACGAACTGACGGGTCCTGATGCTTCAGTTTATCAGGCACTTAACGACATCAGAGACAGAGCGGGTATGCCGCCTGTAGATGCAGCTAAATACAGTGATAAAGCATCTTTACGTGACCTGATCCGCAGGGAGAGAAGAATAGAACTTGCTCTTGAAGGGCAGCGTTATATGGACATCCGCAGATGGAAAATTGCGCCACAGGTGATGAAAAACATTACGGATATCAGGAATACACTGGCTCAAAAAAGAGTATGGACGGATAAGCTATACCTGATGCCTGTACCTCAGAACCAAATGGATTTATCGAGTGGTATACTCACACAAAACACGGGTTACTAGATTCTGCCACATGGGTGATTGTGGTTAACACCCGGCAAATCTCAAACCGGGCATCCGCAATGCGGTGTCCGGTTCCGTTAAATCATATTTTTTATCCCTAAAAACTACTTAATCATCAATCAATACATCTAAACCAAACAAAATGAAAAAATCATCCCTTTCCCTGATCTGCTTAGCCGGATTATTTCTAATTGCCCTGGGCTGTAAAAAATTACCTGGTATCCCCACAGAGGAGACCGTAGCCGTTGATGCGAATTCCGGTCTTCATAGCGGAACCTACAACCTCAATATCGTTTACTTTATCCCTTCCAACCTTGACACTGTTGCCAGGTATCAGCAAAGACTAAACGGAGTAATGCTCCATACCCAAAGGTTCATTACCAAATGGATGGCACAATGGGGTTACAGCAATAAAACCATTGGTTTACCCCTGGACGCAAACGGAAAATTAAAAATGTCGGTCATCAGAGGCAGCCAGCCAAAAGAATCCTACCCTTACGAAGGCGGTGCCGGTGCAATGATGACTGAAATCAATGCTTATTTCGCTGCGAACCCTGGTGCTAAAACCAGCGACCACACCTTAGTGATCACCCCTACCTATTCCTATGGAAGCAATGGAGACCCAAGTGGCGGTCCGTTTTATGGCATTGGCCGATGGTGCTTTGCACTGGATTACACCGGACTGGATACCCTGAACCTGGGTAAACCTGATGATAAATTCTCTACCAAGTGGATTGGCGGCCTGGCTCATGAGCTTGGACATGGAATCAATCTGCCGCATAACGGCGGTGCACAATCTCAAAACCTCCTTTACGGCACCTCATTAATGGGCACCGGGAATGGTACTTATGGTAAAGCACCTACCTATTTAACCCCTGCAGATGTTGCCATACTGGCAAATGGACAATTATTCAGCAATGCAACCAGAACAGATTGGTACAGTACCCCAAATTGCAAAATCAAAAAGATCTATGCCAAATACGAAAACAACAGCATCATTGTTTCCGGTAAATACAGTTCAGATAAAGTGGTAAAAGACATTGCTTTCTACCATAGAAATACCGCTACAGACAATGGAGGATATGCCTCTGTGACTTTTGCTGCCAAACCTATTGGAACAGATAGTTTTCATGTGAGCATGCCACTTAGTGATTTCCGTGATAAGGCCAATACCAATTATGAGTTTACCATTCGTTTGGTTCATGAAAACGGAAGCATTACAGGTGTACCTCTTAGTTATTCCTTTGTTAATGGAACCCCGGTACTCACTTTTGGAGACAAGAGAGTTTACAACAAAGCCAACTGGAGCATTACTTCCTTCAGCTCGCAGGAAACCGCAGAAGAAGATGGTGCAGCAGTTAATGTGATTGACGATGCGATCAATACTTACTGGCATTCCAGGTGGTCTTCCAGCTCTCAGAGTTATCCTCACACGCTGGTCATCAATATGGGTGCACAACTGGATGTAAACAGGTTTACGCTCAGACAGAGGGATTCCAGAAGAGTCAAAGTGGTAGAGATCCTGACCAGCAACAACAACAATACCTGGACGAGTCTTGGAGATTTCACCCTTTTAAATACTACAGATTCACAGGACATCATATTGTCCCAGGTAAAGAATTTCAGGTATTTTAAACTCAACATGAAATCTTCTTATGATGGGGAGGCATTTGCAGCGCTATCAGAAGTAGGTACCTACAAAGATTAAAGCGCTCATTTTAAGCCATAAATGATAAGGGCTGGTATTCAAATCAATAAAATTTGAAATACCAGCCCTTATTGCTGATAAACAACTGCTCCTCTGTTATTCCCTTTCTCCGATCAGCACACCAGATACATTCCAGGCACTGAAACTTGTTCCTTCCGGTTTACCCAATGGGATTGCCACCTTAAAGGTGTGCTTACCCGGTTTAAGATCCGGCAAAGGAATTTCTACAGGAAGTGTGATGGTTCCCGGACACCAGTTTGAGCGGCTCAGATCAGAAGAAGACAAACCATTGCCAAAATTACCTGAAGCAGGGTTTAGCATGCGGTAAGTTGCACAGTCTTCTCTCCATGGAATAAAATGATACACCCTTTTTCCATCAACAAAGATTTCGTTTTGCTTGGGAACGAACTCATCCCCATTTCCCCAGCCCCCATGTCCGGTAGTCAGGTACCTTAGACGCAGGTTTTTAAGTCCTGCCGGTACATCTACCGAAACACTAAGCGAATCTTTGTCGAACATGGTCGCATATTCCTGTCCTGACATTTCCATCAGATTTGTCGTGTTAAATGCCGGAAGCATCCAATCCTTTTTCTGATTGCCACCTTCTCCTTCATCTCCAGGATAATATTTGAAATACAAGCTGGCTTTATGCCCTCCTTTATCATAATTACCAATAAAAACACCGATCCAGACCTCTCCTTGCAAACTCGGCAATAAAGCGGTGATGTCTTGTTTGTACACTACAGAATCCGCCCAGTTGTATCCCTTTATTTTCGCTTGTTCGTTAAAATGCCCCACTCCGAAAGAGGTAAAAAAGCGCATCAGTTCCAGGGGTGGCAGGTATTCATCTGTAGCCGTTACACCCTGGTATTTTTTACCGTTACGACCATTATATACCGGAAGTACCTGTACTCCGTTCTGAAGTGCCTGTAAAAAAGATACTTTTTTATCTACCGGAATCATAAACACAGATCCGGTACGGTCGTAAGCATCTCCGTTGGAACGTTGCACCAGTTCGGCAAACAAATGCTGTCCTGCTGAAGTTTCCGGAAGCTTTACTTTTTTCAGAATAACCGTGCCACCCGAAAAGTGATAAGTAAGGTTGGCTTGCTCTCCGGCAGGATTATCTATTTTACGGCCAAAGTTGATCTGTTCATCATTGAAGATCTGTACCGTTTGATACCTGCTTTCGATGATTTGGCGCTGGTAAGCCGGTTCATCCAACAGATTGCTCCATTTAGAAGGCCAGTTGAGTTCTTCAGCTTTTATTTTCCGGTAATCTATATTTGTTGCGATCGTCTCAGAATTGCCATTACGGATCATCTTTAACACCAAGCCCATTCCCGGAGCAATGGTGATCATCGGTGTTCCTTTAATCTTCAAATCGTTGTTATACCAGATCTCAATGGTATTGGAACGGATAAAAAGTTTTGCTTTTTTGCAGGGAACTCCGGCAATTGTATCTATTCCAGGCAGCATTTCGGCCTTTACATAATCAGAAAATGGTTTTTTAAGGGTATAAGAAACTCCACTACTGTTCAGTACCTGATAGGTTGCTCCTTCCTTGAATTGCAAAAACTGTTGTTCTGTCTGCGCTCCTTGTCTGGCGATACGTGCCTGGGTTCCATTCGTAAATAATTTCAATTCTCCTCCAAGGTCTTTTCCATTGCTACGAAATTTGTAGGTAACAACGGCCTGGGAAACATCAGTATTTTTCTGTGCGAGTAATGATGTGCTCATAAAAAACAATACACATCCGGTTAATAAGACTTTCATGGAGGGTAAAGTTAGCATATCGCCCGAAATTTAGCCGGGTTTTCCCGGAAGGTGTTCCAGTTTATTCTTCAATACCTGATATTCCTTTGCCAGATTCCGGAAAGCCTTGCTATCGACGGGATTCCCCCTGTTGTTTTTCATTTGTAATAAGTAATCTGCCTCAACCACATCAAAACGCTGTTTTACTTCAGCATATTTCTTTTTCTGGCTGATCTGCTCCTCAGTTTCTGCTTCTCCGTTCAGATTTCCTAAATACGCACTGTCTGAAATTTCCTTGCCATCAGCAGCTCTGAAGCAGATATAGGCTTCAATCGGCTCATCGAGGAATCCATCGTGATGCAATTCAATAAAGCAGGTTCCTGCATCTCTCCGGCTGGCATTAATGAGGGAAGTAGCTTTTCTTCTCAAAGGATGACAAAGCAAAATCATCACGATATCATCATAACGTCCCTCGGTATTCCAACTGATCTGTACTCCTTTTTCCTTTTTTTCCAATTTCAGGTCTCTGGCCCCTTCTAAAGTACCATGACTCAGCTCCACCTTACTGTAATCCACAGAAAGGTTAGGGTACTGCCCCTTTAAAGCCTTCTTTTTAATATAAGAAGTAGCCAGATTATGTGCGTTTTTAACTGTTCCCTGAGCTTCCAGGTCAAAACTGACACTGATAAATTCTCTGATGGACTTCACCAGACGCATCGTTACCGACATCTCCTGGCGGTTGGCCAGCTGATTGATGCTTGGTTTACCCGGATCGCCTATCGTACGACAAACATGTTGCCCGTTTAGCACATAAAATACCAGGTTGTGTAATTTTCCGTTTAAGGTCCCTAATGGACCATTTGCTGCTTTCGCCATATTTAATGGATTAATTGTTAAATCATAAAAGTTAATCTACTTATACTTACCAGTACTAATATAAGTAATAAATTTTATTAAAGTCAATACACTCGTCGTATACTGACCTCATTTACTTCTAATTTAGAATTAATTTTCATCAGACAACAATAGGGCTTGACAGGGCTATAAGCCCTACAGGGCCCTACCAACCTCCCATCAAAAAAGAAGCAAATATGCAGCAAGTAAAGACTTGATACGAAGAGATCTTAAACCATAATGCCAGTTTATTTAGACGATTGTCAGCTTAATTAAGAAAAACTCAGGTTCAATTCCTATTTTAGAATTAAATTGACCATATCCTTAGAAAATGAATGAAAAAAGAAAACTGATTTTAACTTATTTGTTGGCTTTAGTCGCCCTGAGCTTTATCCTGTTAACAGTTTCAATTGTGTATCTGCCTCTGCCCACCGTAGATAAAAGTTTCTCACATGCTATTCAAAGCTATCAAAGTCAATCTCTGGACCCCATTATGAGGTTCATCAGTTTAATCGGAGTGATGCCCTATTCCCTGATTATGGTATTGCTGACTGCCTTATTGTTTTTCCTGTTTAAGTTAAAGCGGGAAGCCATATTTACACTGAGTACCCTCCTGGCAGGTGTAGCCAGTACCATTGTCAAAATTATTGTGGACAGGCCCAGACCAGCTGCACCATTTGTACATGTTCTCGAAAAAACGGTTCAACAGAGTTTCCCAAGTGGCCATGTGAATTTCTATGTGGTGTTTTTTGGATTCTTAATCGTCATGATGTACCATGTCAAAACCATACCTTTCATTTTAAGAGCATTGGTCATTACGATTTGTGCACTGCTGATTTTCTTCATTCCCATATCAAGGGTCTATCAGGGCGCCCATTGGTTTACGGATGTAATTGGGGGAAGTTTATTGGGAGTGTTACTCTTGTCTGCCAATAGCTATTTTTATTTAGGCTTAGCCAGAATATCCGATAAATCCGCTTAAAAGATTTTGGAAACAATGATCTAGGGTCAAACTGGTTATTGTTTTCCTATAAAACAGCGCGTTATTCAAACTGACAAATAACCTCATTTAAACCTATAACAACCCACAAACAAGCACATTTTGTAAAAATAAATTCAAAAACATTTGCGTAGTTAAATAACTACACTTAAATTAGTAGTCAAATGACTACATAATGAATTTAAGAAGAGACGTATTTCAAGCCATCGCAGATCCGACCAGAAGGGCTATACTGATATTAGTCGCCACACAATCCATGACTGCGGGTGCGATAGCCGCGAATTTTGACACCGCAAGACCAACAGTATCTAAACATCTGCAAATCCTCACTGAATGCGAATTGCTAAAACAAGAGCAAAACGGCAGGGAAGTTCACTATCATCTAAATGCAAAGAAAATGAAAGAAGTAGCCGACTTCATAGAGCCCTTTCGTCAAATGTGGGAAGAGCGGTTCAACAAACTAGAAACCATAATGAAAAACTATAAAAAAAAATAACATGGAACGAAAAACAAAACTCAATGCCGAAGAGGGCAAGCAGGATCTTGTGATCACAAGGGAGTTTGATTTGCCTTTAGAACTACTCTTTAAAGCCTATGAAGAACCCGAAATTGTGGAGCAATGGATGGGAACCAAAGTGCTGAAGCTTGAAAACAAAAAGCATGGTGGTTGGCAATTTGAAACATCCGATGCCCAGGGAAACGTGGTATTCCGGGCCAATGGAGTCATCCATGAGTTTGTTCCTAACCAGAAAATCACGAGAACATTTGAAATGGAGAACTCCCCTTTTGAAGCTCAGATTGAGTTCTTTGAATTTGAAAAAATTACGGAAGAAACCAGCAGACTCATCATGCACATCGTCTATCGCTCTGTCTCCCTCAGAGATCAAATGATGAAAATGGGCTTTGCTCCAGGCTTAAATATGGCGCACAACAGATTACAAAACGTCGTTAACAAACTAAAATAACAAATCATGTCAAAGACCTCAAAAATCATTTATTGGATTTCTACTGCCTGGCTTGCATTAGGAATGTTATCCACTGGAATTGTCCAGTTATTAAAAGTAAAAACGGAAGTAGATCTCATCACAAATTTGGGTTATCCAGTCTATTTCTTAACCCTATTGGGGATCTGGAAAATTCTGGGAGTGATCACCGTACTGGTTCCTAAATTTCCATTGCTAAAGGAATGGGCTTATGCAGGCTTTTTCTTCTCTATGTCAGGAGCAATATTTTCACATCTTGTATCCGGCAAACCAACCGAAATATTCCCCTCTTTATTGCTTCTAGTCCTGACTGTGATCTCCTGGTATTTCAGACCTGCAGAGCGGAAACTTATCTAAGAACGAGTTTTAATCAATCCCTGGGTTGATGTATATTTAAGGAAGGCAAGATTGACAAAACAAACCATCACATAAATTATAAACCAAATGAAAAGCAATAAAAAAGAATTATCTGCAACACAACGTGAAGAATTACTTAAAACGCTGAAGAATCGTTTTGAAAAAAACATGATCCGTCATAAAGGCATAGAATGGGCTAAAGTACAGACAAGGCTGGAAGCACATCCTGAAAAATTATGGTCACTGGATGATATGGAAATTACCGGTGGTGAACCGGATGTGGTCGCTCATGATCCAAAGACCGGAGCCTACATTTTTTATGATTGCTCAGCGGAAAGCCCTAAAGGCCGCAGAAGTACTGCTTACGATCTTGAAGGGGTAGAGTCAAGGAAAGAACATAAACCGGAAAACAATGCAATAGACATGGCTACTGCTATGGGCATTGAGCTTTTAACAGTAGAACAATACCGGGAATTACAGCAGTTTGGGAATTTCGATACAAAGACATCAAGCTGGTTGAAGACACCCGATGACATCAGAGCACTCGGCGGTGCACTATTTGGCGACCGTCGCTATGATACCGTATTCGTCTACCATAATGGCGCACAATCTTATTATGCAGCAAGAGCCTTCCGTGGCGCACTATCGGTATAAGTCTGACCTAAATCCCTAAAATCATGATAAACAACCACATGAATCCAAAAGTTGATTTTTATTTCAATAAAGAAAAAAAATGGCAGGAAGAATTGGAACGGTTGAGGACAATTGTTCTGGACTGTGGATTAACTGAAGAGCTGAAATGGGGTTCTCCCTGTTATACTTATCAGAACGATAACATTGTTTTACTCCATGTCTTTAAAGAATACTGTGCAGTTTTATTCTTTAAGGGTTCCTTACTAAACGACAGCGAAGGTATTCTGGTCGAGCAATCGAAAAACACCCAGGCCACACGTCAGATCCGGTTCCGAAATGTGCTGGAAATCGTAGCAATCGAATCTATTCTAAAAACCTATATTCATGAAGCTGTGGAAGTGGAAAAAGCGGGTTTAAAAGTGGCTTTTAAAACGACCGGAGAATTTCCTGTTGCTCCGGAGTTTCAAAGTAAATTAGATATGATCCCGGCTTTGAAAACAGCCTTTGAAGCATTGACCCCTGGCCGGCAAAGGGGATACCTGCTTTATTTTTCTGCAGCCAAACAATCCAAAACCCGGGAGTCGAGGGTGGAAAAATACATGCCTCAGATCCTTAACGGCAAGGGACTCGATGATGAATAGCCCGGAAACTGCCGCTGATGCCATTGAGAGGGTGTACAGCCATAGAAATTTTTAAATTCTTTAATAAAATGATTCTGATCAAAGAAGCCAAAAGTGTACACCAGTTCCTGCCAGTTCACCGCATGATGTTTACTGATGTAATTATTGATCTCATTAAAGCGGACAATGCGGCTAAATGTTTTAGGGCTGAGACCAATCTTTTCGCGAAACTGATCGCCAAGGGTCGTGGTAGACATCCGCATACTTCGTGAAAGACTATCGATACGGATGAACCCTTTGGCATGTTGAATTTGCTGACAGGCATAAGCCACATGATCCACGTCTGCTTTTGCAGAGAGCAACAATCGCTTCAAAAGCCAGTTTTCTAATAGCAAAATAGCTTCGCTGGGTTGATCTGCCAGGTGTTTGAGTTGTTCGGACAGGCTATCCATTCCCGGAAATAACAACCTCATGTCTGTTCCTTCGTTAGAGAAATGACGTTGAGGAATACCAAATAGCTTAAATGCACCATAGGGCTTAAACACCACCTGAATAATGGTTTTGGGAAAA
Organism: Pedobacter caeni; assembly: GCF_900129215.1. GTDB lineage: Bacteria > Bacteroidota > Bacteroidia > Sphingobacteriales > Sphingobacteriaceae > Pedobacter > Pedobacter caeni. The sequence continues at coordinate 1,005,869 of NZ_FQUQ01000004.1, forward strand.
CTGTCGAAAGAACGCCCACGGTCTAGTAAACCGACAAAACAAAGCGGGTAGCTGGAATAAACTTCCGTTCCGATCTCGTGGAAAACATGGTGCTCGTCCAGCACAAATGACATTTGGGTATTCTCTACCGGATAAATATCCAGACAGCCAGGTTTTTCCGCAAATGCACCATCCTCAATATACCAATACCAGTGCACATAAGGCTGTAGTGCCTGATGAGGAATGAACATATTCTGATGGTGGATATCAGCAAACATATCTTAAAGCTACAGAAAAAATTAACTCGACAAACGTATAATATAAGAGTTGATCTTCCTGTTTTTCAACAAATATGTCTAAATCGCGTCAGGAAAATTCTCCACATTTGTGGGGATTAAATTTATTTTTCTCTAAAATCATACTTTAAACTGTTTAAACCTACTTTTTGACTTTTCAAGTCCAAAAAGTGCCCGCATTTGTTATTTTGGCACTTTTTGTTACATTTGGCTACACCAAAATATAGATTTTATGTATCAACTAACTGTAGCTCCGGATCAGGTAAACGAAACTTTAAGCAAACACATTTTAGCCGATGGTTTCGATCTTACTTATGATATGGAACAAAGCCAGGGGGCTTATATTTATGATTCAAAATATAAGCGGAACTTACTGGATTTCTTTACTTGTTTTGCGTCTGTCCCATTGGGATACAATCACCCGAAAATGGTCAATGACGAAGCCTTTAAAAAGAACCTTTTACTGGCCGCATTATCCAACCCTTCTAACTCTGATGTTTATACCCAACAATATGCGCAGTTTGTAGATACCTTCTCTAAAGTCGGCATTCCATCATACCTGCCACATGCTTTTTTCATTGCAGGCGGCTCACTGGCTGTTGAAAATGCAATTAAAGTAGCGATGGACTGGAAAGTTCAGAAAAACTTTGCCAAAGGAATTAAAGAAGAAAAAGGATTTAAAGTCCTGCATTTTGAAAAAGCTTTTCACGGCAGATCAGGATATACCTTAAGCTTAACCAATACCCTTCCTGATAAAACGAAGTGGTTTGCAAAGTTCGACTGGCCAAGGGTCTCTGTACCTACGGTTAAATTCCCTTTGCAGGACGAAAACTTAAAAAAGGCCATTGATACAGAAGAAGCTTCTATTGCGCAGATCAAACAGGCTTTTGCGGATAACAAAGATGAAATCTGTGCCATTATTGTGGAGCCGATTCAATCGGAGGGGGGAGACAACCACTTACGTGAAGAGTTTCTGATCCAGCTGAAGACCCTTGCGGATGAAAATGATGCCTTTTTAATTTATGATGAGGTTCAAACTGGTGTGGGCCTCACTGGTAAATTCTGGTGTCATCAACATTACAGCGAAAAAGCACGTCCTGATATCGTTGCTTTTGGTAAAAAAATGCAGGTATGTGGTATTTTGGTTGGCGATAAAGTAGATCAGATAGAAGGCAACGTGTTCAGGGTTCCTTCAAGGATCAACTCTACATGGGGTGGTAACCTGGTAGACATGGTTCGTTCTACTCAGATCTTACAGATTCTTCATGACGACAAACTGTGCGACAATGCAACAACGGTAGGTCAGTATCTGAAAGAAAACCTGGAGCAGCTTGCTCAGAAACATGATAAAATCAGCAATGTAAGAGGTAAGGGCCTGCTTTGTGCATTCGATTTCCCAAATAAAGACATGCGCAATGCCTTTATTCAGAAAGGAATGGAGCACAATGTGATGTTCTTAGGCTGTGGAAACCAAACAATCCGTTTCAGACCGGCACTTTGCATTGAGAAAAAACATATTGACGAAGGATTAGCCGCAATGGAGAAAATTTTACCTGCTTTATAAATGGGTAAAAAGAAGGTTAATATTTTCCTGGGTGTACTGGTGGTAATACTGGTTGGCTGGATGATGAAAGGTACTTTTAGCCAACCGGGTATTGATGACCTGAAAGGGGAATTTACAGAAGTTGCCCATTATCGGAACGACAACAATACCGGACCAATACAGCATGTATTTACAGTAACGGTAAAGGATACCCTCTGGTCTGAAATGGAGACTTATGGTAATTTCAAACCTCATCACAAAGGCGGAAATACCAAGGTGTATTTTTTCATCAAAGGCAGTCCGGTTCCAAATCAGCTAGCTCCAGGCAAACAAAACTTCGATCCTTCATTTAACAATACTTGTATTGCCCTTTACGAAAAAAGCGCAATGGGCAATACAAGTATTACCAGGTATCCTTTTAGGTAGGTTATTTTTGGATAACAATTCTATTTATTATGCTTTCAAAGGATTCCTGAGTGGTCTGTTCGTGTGTATTTACCATAAGATCTGAATCATTAGGTTCTTGATATTCAGACGAAATGCCCGTGAAGTTTTTAATTATGCCCAGATTTGCCTTTAAATACAAACCTTTTGGGTCTCTTGTTATACAGATATCCAAAGGGCAATAAACAAAAATCTGAAAGAAGTCCTGAGCTCCAAGAATTTCTCTGATCATTGACCGATCTTCCTGATATGGGGCAATAATAGGAATGATAGGAATGATACCGTTATTACAAAATAACTTCGCTACTTCTGCAATTCTTCGGGCATTTTCTTTCCTATGTTCGCGGGTAAAATTTAAATCACTATTCAGTCCCTTCCGGAGAACATCTCCATCCAGTATGGTACAGGGCAGATTAGATAACTCAAAAAAATCTGACAACATATTTGCAAGGGTAGTTTTTCCAGCACCAGACAACCCGGTAAGCAGAATAGATTTAACAGTTAACTTCATATTTGGAGCGCAAAATTAATTTTTCATTGAACATGACTAAACTAATAATTAATTTCGCCTTTAACTATTGATTCTTGTTTTCTTGTTCTTTATACGAAAGAAGAGAAGCCGGTAATGGCCCTGCCCACAATCAGCGTATTGATTTCTTTCGTGCCTTCATAGGAATAAATGGCTTCTGCATCGGCTACAAAACGGGCAACATCATACTCCAGAAGGATCCCGTTTCCACCCATCACCTCCCTTGCCCTACTCACCACATCCCTGGTTTTCATAGAACAGAACACCTTAGCCAGTGAAGCATGTTCGTCGGTTAACAGGTTCTGATCCTGAAGCTGGGATAAACGGAAACAGAGTGTCTGCATGGCCGTCAGGTTAGAGAGCATTTCCACAAGGTGATTTTGAATCAGCTGGAAAGAGGCAATCGGTTTTCCGAACTGTTTTCTGGTCCGAGTATAATGCAAAGCACTTTCATATGCTCCCCTGGCGCAGCCTACGGCCTGCCAGGCTACTCCTGCCCTGGTCATCTTTAATACTTTTGCCGTATCCTTGAAAGAGTTGGCATTCTGCAGACGGTCTTCTTCTTCCACCTCGCAATTGGTCAGGGTGATCAATCCATTCTGAACAATCCGTAAAGCCATTTTATCTTCCATCTTCTCTACGGCAAACCCCTTGGTTCCCTTTCTTACCAAAAAGCCTTTTACTTCCTGATCATCCAGATCTCTTGCCCAGATAATGGTCACATCGGAAAACGTAGAATTACCAATCCACTTTTTCTGTCCGTTCAGGATCCATTTACTGCCCACACGTTTTGCGGTAGTGGTTAAACCTCCGGCAACACCCGAACCCACTTCAGGTTCGGTTAAGCCAAATGCACCAATGAGTTTCAGCTTTTGCATATCAGGCAGCCATTCCTGTTTCTGAGCTTCAGAGCCAAGCAGGTAAATTGAGCCCATGGCCAAACCGCTTTGTACCCCAAAAAAAGTAGACATAGAGGTATCCACCCTGGCCATTTCCATTGCCAGCATGCCTTCCATCAGATTTGATTTATTGGGACAGCCATAACCTTCGTAGGTAAGGCCACAGATATTGAGTTCTGCAATTCCGGGAATAAGTTCAAAAGGGAATTCCGCCTTCAGCCAGTATTTATTGACTACAGGTTTCACTTCCTTTTTCAGAAATGCCCTTACATTTAGTTGTAAAGCACGGTCTTCGTCGCTTAATGCCTCATCTCCCAGGTGATAAAAATCGCCTTCTATCGGAGGCAGTTCTCTCTTTTTATGCGGAGTACCCATCATCTTCATCAAACCCTGTAACTGGGTTTCATCAAGATTGGATACTGAGTCTACGATCTTAGTGAGGTCTACCTTTTTAGAAAGCGCTTCCAGTTTCTGAAAATCGACAGTTTTAAAAAGGGTGTATGCGTTTTTTAAAGAAGAAAAGATATTGGCCATGATTTGCTGTTTCCTTTAAAAACAGCAAATCAGGCAATTTGTTGGATGAGTGGCCGATAAAGATCGTTAATTGGCTTAGCTCAGGTTAAAAAGGTCGTTTACCCCTAACAACTTACGGCAAGTAAAGCCTTCCCCATAGGTTGTGCCGATTGATTTTCCGAATTCACGGGCACGGCCGATGACGCTATCAAAAAACTCCGGTGAGGAGATATAAGTTTCCGCTTCTTCATGGTCAGGATTGAAGAACTGTGTTTTAAAAGCCTTAATTGAATCGATTTTAGTCTGGATATAAGGCGTAATGTCGATAATAATATCAGGTTCAATATAACGGTCCTGAATGTATTGAAGCACCAGCCGTGGCCTCCAGGCCTCCTGTTCCTCTCCGTCAAGACTGGTCTGAATTTTGGACAATCCGGATAAGAAACAGGCATCATTGGCCAGATCTCCGGCTCTGCCATGATCCGGATGCCTGTCGTGCAGGGCATTGGTTAAGATGATTTCCGGTTGATATTTCCTGATCATTCTGATCACTGCAAGCTGATGCGCTTCATCATTGGCAAAAAAACCGTCTTTGAACCGCAGGTTTTCGCGGGCATGAAGCCCTAAAATCTTTGCAGAATCCGCTGCTTCGGTATCTCTGATTTCTGCGGAACCTCTGGTTCCAAGTTCTCCCCGGGTAAAGTCTACAATTCCGACTTTCTTTCCCATGGCTATATGTTTGGCAATAGTTCCTGAGCATCCTAATTCTGCATCGTCCGGATGAACGGCAAGGACTAATATATCTAACTTCATCATCTGCATTAAAAATGTATTGGGCTTAGCCCAGGCGTTGTATTTTTTTCTTCACTTTTGTGGATAAAGGTTTGGTGAAAGGGAAGAAATAATCCACCACTTCACCTTTTTTATTCACCAGGTATTTGTGAAAGTTCCACCTTGGGGTGGAAGTTAGTTTTCCATTGAGTTTTTTATCTCCAAGGAACTTGAATAAAGGATGTGCCTGCTCTCCCCTGACCATGATTTTCTCAAAAACAGGGAACTGAACACCATAATTCTGTTCACAGAAAGCATGGATTGCTTCTCCTTCCAGAGGCTCCTGTCTTCCAAAGTCGTTGGAGGGAAAAGCAAGGACTTCAAAGTCCTCAGATTTAAGCTCTTCCCGAAGCTGTTGCAACTCCTTTAACTGGGGAGCAAAGCCGCATGCAGAAGCAATGTTTACAATTAATAAGTTTTTGTTTTTATAGTCAGAAAGTTTCTTTTCTGTTCCATTGATCAATTTTACCTTAAACTGGTGTACACTTTTTGAGTTATCAGACATATTTTATTGGTAAAACCCGGAAGAAAGAATGATGGACTCGATGTCCCTCTCTTCCGATGCGTTATATTTACTTTTGAGATTGTGGCCAACTACTCTGGCCACGGATTGATATAAAAATGCGGTGATACCGCCTTTGGTTTCCTTAACGATGTCGTAGGTAGTCCTGCCCAGCTCCCTGTCGATCAGCTTTGTTAAAATCTGTCCCTGGGAAATGGTCAGTTCTTTAATTTCCCGGTTAAACATGTCTTTAATTTCTTTATCACATTGTTTAACCAGTTTCTTTTGCAGCTTTTTATCTTCGGCTACTGCCAGGTCCTTTTCCAGTTGTTCATACCTTCGTTTTGCATAAAGTGCATAAGGCATTACTTTCATCACATTGTACCTTAAGCGGTTATAGGCAGCCCGTTCTTCCGGGCTTTTAAAAATCCGGTAACCGTAGATCACCACCTCCTTTAGTGGCATCCAGGGGATCATTTCTCCGTCTTCATTGGTAGAGGCTACCCGAATCGTGTCATTCTTTCCCAATACAGGAAATTTCACGCTCACAGTGCTCTGCTGCGCTTTGGCAGAAGCACCTGTAATAATGACAATTGACAGAAAAAATAACCTGTAAAATTTCATAAATTTATACCTCTTCCATTTAAGGCTAAAATAATAAATTAGTTTTATTTCATGTCTAAGATAATCTTTTAGCAACAAATCGTTATCATCCTGACGTAAATAATACAAATGAAACCAACCTTCGGCTAACCTATTATGACAAACACAAAATTGGAAGAATTATTGCATATACTAACATGATCTTTACAAAAAGCTTATATTAACAAAAGTATCCGGTAATGGTCTGGTAAATGCGTAAATTCGTATGTTCCTTTGCCATTTCTGGAAGAACAACCGACAAAATAGCAGATTAAGAAAAAACACGAGATATATTGATGAAGAACACGTTAGTGATTGATTTAGAAGCAGAGAAGCAAGAGATATTAAAGCGTTACCGTGCGCTTTTGCGTGCCTGTAAGCCAACACTTCAAAGGGGGGATAAGAAAGAGATCCGTAAAGCATTCGATATGGCACTGGAAAGCCATAAAAATATGCGTAGGAAATCGGGCGAACCTTACATTTACCACCCTATTGCTGTTGCGCAGATTGCCGCGGAAGAAATCGGATTGGGAACCACCTCAATTGTATGTGCTTTATTGCATGATGTAGTAGAAGATACCGACATCACACTGGAGGATATTGAGCGGGAATTTGGAAAGAAAACAGCTAAGATCATCGACGGTCTGACCAAGATATCCGGTGTTTTTGATTATAACAGTTCATTACAGGCAGAGAATTTCCGGAAAATGTTGCTCACGCTGGCAGATGATGTAAGGGTAATCCTGATCAAACTTGCCGACCGTCTGCACAACATGCGGACGATGGATTTTATGCCGAGACAAAAGCAGTTAAAGATTGCTTCGGAAACGATTTATCTCTACGCTCCCCTGGCCCACCGTCTGGGTTTATATGCCATTAAATCTGAGCTGGAAGATCTTTCTATGAAATATCTGGAGCCGGACACGTATAAATACATTGCCACTCAGCTGAACGAGAAAAAAGCAGAGCGGACCTTATTCATTAAAAGATTTGTAGAGCCAATCAATGAGATTCTGGCGGAACAGGGGCTGACCGCCAATATTTATGGCCGTCCGAAATCCATCCATTCCATCTGGAATAAAATGAAGAGCAAGAACATTCCTTTTGATGAAGTATATGATCTTTTTGCCATCAGAATTATTCTGGACAGCAGTCCTGAGCATGAAAAAGCGGATTGTTGGAAGGCCTATTCTATTGTCACGGATCTTTACCGCCCTAATCCTGATCGTCTGCGCGACTGGGTATCTTCTCCGAAAGGAAACGGATATGAGTCATTGCATACCACAGTAATGGGTCCTAAAGGACAGTGGGTAGAGGTTCAGATCCGGACACAACGGATGAATGAGATTGCGGAGAAAGGTTTTGCGGCGCATTGGAAGTATAAAGAATCGAGTAATGACAACGGTCTTGACCAGTGGATCATGAAAGTGAGAGAGATGCTGAACAATCCCGAAGCCAATGCTTTAGACTTCCTGGATGATTTTAAAATGAACCTCTTCTCTGATGAGATTTTCATTTTTACACCTAAGGGAGCGTTACTGCAATTGCCATTGGGTGCAACAGCTTTAGACTTTGCGTTCGAGATCCATACTGATGTAGGCGCAAAATGTATTGGAGCCAAAGTAAACCACAAGCTCGTTCCTTTATCCTATAAATTGCAGAATGGGGATCAGGTGGAGATCATCACCTCGAGTAAACAAACCCCTAAAGAGGATTGGCTGAACATTGTGGTGACAGCGAAAGCCAAATCAAAGATCAAGTCGTCTTTAAAAGAAGAGAAAAGGAAAATTGCGGAACAGGGTAAAGAAACCCTGGAACGCAAGCTGAAATCTTTGAAGATCACCTACAATACGGATAACCTGAATAAGCTGACTTACTTTTTTAAACTCCCTTCTACTCAGGAGCTGTTCATTCACATTGCCAATGGCAAGATTGAACTAAAAGACCTGAAAGATTACCTGGCGAGTGAGAAAGAGATTGAGAACAGGGGTTCTTCTGAAAAGAGCGACAATCAAAAGATCGAAGCCTTACTCAGTCGGGTGAAAGGGCCGGAATCTGATATTTTACTGATCGGGGAAGACCTTCAGAAGATCGATTACACCCTTGCTGCATGCTGTAATCCGATTCCGGGTGATGATGTGTTTGGATTTGTGACCGTGAACGAAGGGATTAAGATCCACCGTACCAATTGTCCGAATGCAGCACAACTGATGGCCAACTATGGATACCGGGTGGTGAAAGCCAAATGGAACCGTCAGCAGGAACTCACGTTCTTAACAGGATTGCACATTATCGGGATTGATGATGTAGGTTTGATCAATAACATTACGAAAGTAATTTCGGGAGATTTCAAGGTAAACATGCGTTCTATTACTGTCGACACAGATAATGGTATATTTGACGGGTCGATTATGATCTTTGTAAATGATAAAGAGCACTTAGACAACCTGATTAAAAATCTGCTGGAAGTAAAAGGAGTAACAGGTGTCACCCGTTTTGATGCCTAAAAAAACGAATAAAACATACAGGTTTATATAAAAATTGGTACCTTTGAAAGGAGTTTAAAAACTATGTCTACAAACCACAACAGCGAGTTAGTAAGAAAAATATTCGAAGCTTATCTCGAAAATAAAAGTCTGAGAAAAACACCGGAACGTTTTGCCATCTTAGAAGAAATCTATTCCAGAGATGACCATTTCGATGTAGAGACCCTCTATATCCACATGAAAAACCAAAAGTATCGTGTAAGCAGGGCTACTGTATACAACACTTTAGAGTTATTAGTTTCATGTGATCTGGTTACCAAACACCAGTTTGGTAAAAATATGGCCCAGTTTGAGAAATCATACGGCTATCATCAGCATGACCATATCATTTGTATTGACTGCGGTAAAGTAGTGGAATTCTGCGACCCTCGTATTCATCAGATACAAAGCATGGTTGGTGATTTATTAAAGTTTGAGATCAAACATCACTCTCTTAATCTTTATGGCAGTTGCTTTGACTGTTCTGCAAAACATGCAATGAACAATCAGAATGCTGACATTAAACATGCAAGTTAACATATCCAATTTATAATAATATCTATTCTTAAATTTAAATAATGACGCAAGTAGACGTGCTTCTGGGCCTGCAATGGGGCGATGAAGGCAAGGGAAAAATTGTTGATGTTCTAAGTCCGCAATATGATTTGATAGCTCGTTTTCAAGGCGGTCCGAATGCCGGACATACTTTAGAGTTTGATGGTAAAAAATTTGTTTTAAACACCATTCCATCCGGTATTTTCAACGAAAAAACGATGAACTTAATTGGAAATGGTGTGGTGATTGACCCTATCATTCTGAAAAGAGAGTTAGACAACCTTAAAGCAGCCGGCCATGATCCTGTAGCAAAAGGGAAATTGGTGATTGCCCGTAAAGCACATTTGATTCTGCCAACACACCAGTTACTGGATGCGGCAAATGAACAAAAAATGGGTAAGGACAAAATCGGTTCTACGTTAAAAGGTATTGGTCCGACGTATATGGACAAAACCGGACGTAACGGATTAAGAGTTGGTGATACTACCCTTCCTGATTTCAAAGACCGTTATAACAAACTGGTAGAGAAACACAAGGACATGCTTTCTCATTATAATTTTGAATATGATTTAACGGAAAAAGAAGCTGCATTTTTTGAGGCGATCGAATTCCTGAAAAGCATTCCTCATGTAGATAGTGAGCATTATGTAAATGGATTCCTTAAAGAAGGAAAAACAGTATTGGCAGAAGGTGCACAGGGAACATTACTGGACGTAGATTTCGGATCTTATCCATTTGTAACTTCCTCAAACACGACTACCGCAGGTGCATGTACCGGTTTAGGAATTGCGCCTAACAGAATCGGTCATGTATATGGTATTTTCAAAGCTTATTGTACCCGTGTTGGTGGTGGTCCTTTCCCTACTGAGCTGGACAATGAAATTGGAGAGAACCTTCGTCAGGTTGGACATGAATTCGGTGCAACTACCGGCCGTGCCCGTCGTTGCGGATGGATTGACCTTCCTGCATTGAAATATGCCATCATGTTAAATGGAGTAACCGAGCTGATCATGATGAAAGCAGATGTATTGGATGGTTTTGATACCATTTATGCCTGTACACATTATGAGCACAATGGCGAAACCATTGACTATATGCCATACGACATCATTTCAGTAAAACCTACTCCGGTATTAAAAGCGATTGAAGGTTGGAAAACTGATGTAACCAAAGTAAATAAAGTAGCAGAGATTCCTTCGAAACTGACAGACTATATCGCTTTCTTAGAGAAAGAGCTGGAAGTACCTGTAAAATACCTTTCAGTTGGACCAGACAGGGTTCAGACTTTAGAATTGAACTAGAAGTACATCATATTCTACATATAGAGTATATATAATATAGAAACCGCCTCGTAACCAGTTTACGAGGCGGTTTTTTTGTTTTTAGCCTTTAACCAGCTTCTTTTTCAACCTGAGCACCAATAGTATTGAGGAGATACTCAGTCCGATGACAAAGCCAACCCAGATCCCGGTAGGCCCCATCTCTAACTGGAAGCCTAGAAAATACCCAACCGGTAAGCCGATGACCCAATAGGCAATGGCAATTAAACCTGTCGGAATGTTTACATCTTTAATTCCCCTGAGCAACCCTGCAGCGATGGTTTGCATCGCATCCGGGATTTGAAATACAGCGGCATATAGCACCAACACTCCTGCCAGCGACAAAACAGCCGCATTTTCGGTGAACAATACCGGAATAAATTGTCTGATTCCCAATAATGCTACAGCACAAACGGCGCCCAGGATCAGGCCCACCAGCAACGCCCCTTTAGCAATACTTTTCCCCTTTTTCCAGTTTAAACCACCGTAAGCATTGCTAATCCTGATGGAGGCCGCCTCTCCCAATCCGAGGAAAAAGATAAAAGTAAAAGAAACGCAGCTTAACGCGATCTGATGGGCAGCCAACTGCATTGGCCCCATCGTTCCGATCAAAATGGCTGATACAGCAAAAGCACCAGATTCCATCCCGATCTGTATACCGGCAGGAATCCCCAGACCGAGCAACTCTTTAATCGTGTCCCATTTTAACCGCCATTGCTTTTTCCAGACGATGAGGTAACGTTTATAGAAAGGGTCAATCCAAATCACTGCTACCATTGCAATAAATACAAGGATACGGGTAATAAAAGTCCCCCATGCTGCGCCCATCAGGCCCAGCTCCGGAAAACCGAGGCTCCCGAATATAAGCAGCCAGTTAAAAAAGATATTTAACGGCAGCGCCATTAAAGAAATCAGCATTGCCGTACGGGTTTTCTCTAAGCCGTCTGTAAATTGCTGAAGCCCTATGAACAGCAGCATTGGGATGGTAGAATAACACATGACCCGCATAAAAGGAAGTGCCATACCAGCGATCTCCTGATCCTGCCCAAGATGCAAAAGGATACCGCTACCCAGCTCCAATCCGGTGCAAATCAGAATACCAGTGATCAGACAGAGCATAAATCCATTGAATAAATAATGGGCTATTTTTTGGCCATCATGACTACCATTGGCATTAGATACCATCTGCGCAATCGACATTGCGATTCCAATCCCTATGATAAAAGGGATATTAATAACGTTCATCACCAGGGATGCAGCCGCCAGGTGTTTATAGCTCAACCGGCCCACCATTGCCATATCTATAATGTGTAATACGATTTGAGAAAGTTCTCCGATAATGAGTGGTATGGCCAGCTTTATTGTTTTCTGGGTTTCCATTTTTTGTTTTATGAAGACAAAAATACCCAATCACCTCTCCGTGACAGATTTGAACTGACCGAGACGTCGAAAATGGGTACTGAACAAGCAAAAAGCTAACATCAACTCATTACTTTTTTTAACTTTGTCAGCAAATGAGTCACAGGGATATACCGTTATTTAAAAGCAAGGCACTTCAATGGGCCAATTCCTTCGACATCTGCTGCTGTCTGGATTCCAACAGTTACACTGATCCTTTTGGAAAGTTCGATTTCATCATTGCTGCCGGGGCAACACAGGTTTTGAATACCCCTGCAGGGCATGCTTTTGAAGCACTTCAATCCTTTTATGAATTGCATAAAACCTGGATGTTCGGCTTGTTGAGTTATGACCTGAAGAATGAACAGGAGCAATTAAAGTCCAATAATCCGGATGGCCTCCATTTTCCGGAGCTCTTCTTTTTTGTTCCTCAATACCTGATTACTGTAAAGGACAACAAGATTGAGGTGGTTATGGGAGATCAGCAAATATTGCAGGAGATCGGAGGAACCGAACTGCTTGATCCTGTTCCCGGAAAGCCTCTTGACATTAAACATAAGCTGGATAAAGCTGCTTATCTGAAAAAAATATCAGAGTTACAACAGCACATCAGCAGGGGGGATATCTACGAAGTTACTTATTGTCAGGAGTTCTTTGCCACACCTGCGGAAATCAACCCCTTACAGGTGTTTAATCAATTAAATACCGTATCCCCCACTCCATTTGCAGGATACTTCAAGATTTACGACCAATATATCCTTTCTGCAAGTCCGGAACGCTTTCTATGTAAACGTGAAGACAAGCTCATTTCCCAACCCATTAAAGGCACCGCCAAAAGAGATCCGGACGGCATCATTGATGAACAGGTGAAACTCGAATTGAGCAATAACATCAAGGAACAGGCAGAAAATGTCATGATCGTAGACCTGGTTAGGAATGACCTGACCAAAAGCGCCTTAAAGGGCAGTGTTAAGGTAGAAGAGTTATTTGGCATCTATAGCTTCCCTCAGGTACACCAGATGATCTCCACGATCAGCTGCCGCCTGAATCCTGAATTGCATTTTATCAAGGCCATAAAAAATACCTTTCCAATGGGCTCTATGACCGGTGCTCCCAAGATCAGTGCAATGGAATTGATTGAATCTCATGAATTGAGTAAACGTGGTGCTTATTCGGGTTCTATAGGTTACATCAGTCCGGAAGAAGAGTTTGACTTTAACGTCATCATCCGCAGTATCCTGTATCAGGAAACCGAAAAGTATTTATCCTTCCAGGTTGGCGGAGCGATCACTTACGCTTCAAACCCCGAGGGAGAATATGAAGAATGTATGGTCAAGGCATCAGCAATTATCCAGACTTTAGCGCAATAAAAAAGGCCGTTATTGCTAACGGCCTCTTGTTTTTCCATGACTATCTGATCGGTTTCCCGGTAGTAGAGTTATAATATCTTTGTGCCTGTGGCAATAACCTTTGAATTTGTGCGATACGTGTATCATCCGCAGGGTGTGTGCTCAGGAATTCAGGTGGTTTTTGTGATCCTCTGCTTGCATTTGCCATCCTTTGCCAGAAGGTCACTGCCGTTGCCGGGTCATATCCTGCAATGGCCATAAAGGTAAGGCCTAAATTATCTGCTTCCAGCTCTTGCTTTCTGGAGTTTGGCAACAAGACAAAGCCTTGTGCACCCAATCCATATGCTTTGGCGATCATATCCTGGGTTGCGCCGGATTTACCTGCTGTAGCCACCCCAATGATACCACTACCCGCTTGCGCCAGTGCAGCCTGCGAAGCACGTTCCGAAGAGTGCTGTGCAATGGCATGAGCAATTTCATGTCCCATTACTGTGGCCAGGCCTGCATCGTCTTTTGCCACAGGTAAAAGTCCGGTATAAACGGCTACTTTACCCCCTGGCATACACCATGCATTCACTTCTTTACTATCTATAAGGTTAAATTCCCAGGCGAATCCCTGAATCTGACTGGCATAACCATTGGCATTCATGTATTTGGTGATCGCAGCCTGAATCCGCTGTCCAACACGCTTTACCCTTTGGGCATCGGCATTGTTAAGGACTTTAGTGGATGGGTCTCTGAGCATTTTACTGTATTCCAGTGAGGCTGCCCCCCTCATTTCACTTTCACTGATCAAGCTCAGCCTGCTGCGCCCGGTTAACGGAACCGTAGAGCAGGAGGATATGGTAAACATCGCTGCCGCAGCAATGACCGTTAAATTTAAAGCTTTCATGAATTTTCTGTTTTAGTTGTTTTTCTTTTTAAACAGGTAAACTTTGGATTCTTTGCCTTTGAGGAGTCGTTCGAGGTTTTTCTGGTGAGTGACCAAAATCAGGACACATACGCACATCCCATATAAAACCTCTGACCTGACCGAAGAATGAAATAAGAATACAATGCTCAAAGGGAAGGTAAAACCTGCACATATAGAGCCAAGGGAAACATATTTGGTGGTCAGTAAAACAACTACAAAAACAAGAACGCAAAGCATCGCTGCCGGAAAGTTAACTGCCAAAATCATTCCAAAAAGTGTGGCCACTCCCTTCCCGCCTCTGAACCCCGCAAATATGGGGAACAAATGGCCCATTACGGCAGTCACCCCAAGGGCAAGCTCGTAGTTGATAAACTGAGATGAATTCTGTGGACCCGTAACGGATAGACCTATAAAGTAGGCAAGTTTTGTAGCTGTATAACCTTTGGCGATATCTATCGTCATTACGGCAAGGCCGGCCCGTTTTCCAAGAACGCGGAAAGTGTTGGTTGCTCCTGCATTTCCACTTCCATATTCCCTAACGTCGACCCCGTAAAATGCCTGTCCGAGCCATACCGCTGTCGGTATAGACCCAAATAGATAGGCTAAAATTACTGCTGATATAGAATAGACCGAAATCATTAACTACAATTATAGTAAAAAAACAGAATCAAATTCTGGTGAATTATGGTTTTTAGCATGCCTTTAAGCTCATGTCTAAACTTTTGACAGAATGGGTTAAGGCTCCCATAGAGATAAAATCTACGCCACATGCTGCATACCCGGCTACGTTTTCTTCGGTGATTCCACCAGAAGCTTCAGTCACGAATCGGCCATCAATCAGCGCTACCGCTGCTTTCAGGTCGGCAAAGCTGAAATTATCCAGCATGATCCGGTCTACGCCTCCTGTAGCTAAAACATCATTTAGCTCAGAAAGGTTTCTGACTTCGATTTCTATTTGTAATTCTTTTCCTTTATCCTCCAGGTATTGGTTTGCTGCTTTAATCGCATTCGCAATTCCACCTGCATAATCCACATGGTTATCTTTGATGAGGATCATATCATATAAACCGATGCGGTGGTTCACACCACCACCGATACGAACGGCCCACTTTTCCAGGTATCTTAATCCCGGTGTGGTTTTACGTGTATCCAGCAATTGAGTAGGGTAAGCAGCGAGCTGGCTCACGATGCGGTTGGTTTTAGTCGCAATTCCACTCATGCGTTGCATACAGTTTAAAACCAGACGCTCTGCGAGTAGAATAGAATGTGTACTTCCGGAAACCGTGAGTGCAATATCACCATATTTAACTTCCGCCCCATCGGCAATCATGACCTCTGTGACCAGCTTGGCATCTATATAATTGAAAATTTCCACTGCAAGTTCCACTCCTGCCAGGATTCCATCCTCCTTAATCAGCAATTTTGCTTTGCCTTGCGCATTGGCAGGAATGGTTGAAAGAGAGGTATGATCTCCATCGCCTAAATCTTCGGCAACAGCGTTCTTTATGAATTGATCTATGATTTGCTTATCCAAAACTTATAATTAAACCCAAAAATAGCATTTTTACTATTATTTATCCGGCTCTATTCTCAATTCTGTAATAAAAAAAGCATTGTTAGACTTTTTCATCGTTATAGAAACCCTGAATTTTCCGTTTTTGGTGTGTAGAGAAAGAATGCCAAACCTGAAATTAGGGTTCGCATTAATGAGGTGAATGACTGATGATTTTACCGGAGGATATTTGGTAAAAAAATTTCTTAGGATTTGTTCTGCCTGTGCTTTAGAATAGACATCCTCCTCATCAATTATGATTAATTCAACAGAAGAAGAGAAATATCCCGCCACATCTTTCGAACTTCCACTTTTAAAGTTAGCCGATAAATTGTCAATAATATCGCTCTGCATAGCAATAGAAGAGGAAAGGGAGGTAAAAAGAATCGTCAAAAAAAGTAAGGGCTTCATATTCTCTATATAGCTAATGTATCACCTACACATAAATTATGCCATTAATAGCTGCTAAAAAAAACAAAGATACTACAGAGGAATTACAATTTGGCTCAAAAAAAACACACAATAGGCTTATATTTGTGTATATATTAAAAGAAATTCACTGATGAATCATAAAAAATTAGTCCTGCTTATACTTGATGGCTGGGGATATGGAAAACAAGACAGTTCCGATGCTGCATATGCCGCCAACACTCCTTTCTTTGACTCTTTAATCAGGAATTATCCAAATTCCAAACTGGAAGCTTCGGGTGAAGCGGTAGGACTACCTGCCGGACAAATGGGCAACTCTGAAGTTGGCCATATGAACCTGGGTGCTGGAAGAATAGTGTACCAGGAACTGGGCAGAATCAATAAAGCGATTACAGACAGAACACTTCATCAGAACCAGGTATTGCTGGATGCCTTCAATTACGCGAAGCAAAATAATAAAGCTGTTCATTTCATCGGATTGGTTTCTGATGGAGGGGTACATGCACATATCAATCACCTGAAAGCATTATGTGATGCTGCGGGAGAGCAGGGATTAAAAGACGTATTCGTTCATGCTTTTCTTGATGGCAGGGATACCGATCCGAATTCAGGCTTAAATTTCATTAAAGACCTTGACCATCACCTGCAAAGCACTCCTGCTAAGCTGGCGAGTTTAATTGGCCGCTATTATGCAATGGACAGGGATTCCCGCTGGGAAAGGGTGAAACTGGCTTATGACCTTTTAACTAAAGGCATCGGACAAGCGACCAATAATCCCGAAATGGCCATTGAGCAATCGTATAGCGAAGGCATCACCGATGAGTTTATCAAACCTATTGTAGTGACTCAGGCAGATGGCAGCCCTGTAGCAACCATCCAGCCAGACGATGTCGTGATCTGTTTCAATTACAGAACAGACAGGGGCAGAGAAATCACTGCAGTGCTGAGTCAGAACGACTATCCGGATTTCCAGATGCACAAGTTTCCATTGTATTATGTGACCATGACCACATATGATGAAAACTTCGAGAATGTGAAAGTAATCTTTACCAAAGATGATCTTTCAGAAACACTGGGAGAAATACTGGAAAAAAACCATAAGAATCAGATCCGCATTGCGGAGACCGAAAAATATCCACACGTAACCTTCTTTTTCTCCGGTGGAAGAGAAGCAGTATTTGAAAATGAGAAAAGAATTCTGATTCCTTCACCTAAAGTAGCTACTTACGACCTGCAACCGGAAATGAGTGCTGCCGGAATCACCGAAGCCATCAGTAAAGAACTGGAAACAGGCTGGGCTGACTTTGTGTGTCTGAATTTTGCCAACCCTGATATGGTAGGCCATACAGGTGTTTTTGAGGCGGTTATTAAAGCGGTAGAAACTGCCGACAGCTGTGCAGAAATTGTGGTAAACAAGGGAATTGAAAACGGATATTCCTTTATCATTCTTGCAGATCACGGGAATTCAGAATACATGCTGAATGCGGATGGTTCTGTAAATACGGCACATACGACAAACCTGGTTCCCTGCATTTTGATCGACAAGGATTATAAAACCGTAGCAGATGGAAAACTTGGTGATATCGCCCCTACTATTTTAAAAATAATGGGTATTCCGGCACCCGCTATTATGACTGGAAATTGCCTGGTATAATGAAATACAATCTTTTAATATGTGGCCTTCTTTTGCTGCTGTGCTATGGCTGTGGAGACTCCACAGTGGCCAGCCAAAAGAATGCCCATACTTATTTCGATCTGAAAGGCTTTTTCGAAAAGGAGCGCGCAAGGCTCAGCCAGTCGAACCCTCTGATCCTGAAAACAGTGATGGTGAACGATTCTTCTGAAAGTAAACAGCTCAGGATCGCTGACTGGAAAAAAGAATTGTCTGCCTTTTCTGATGCTGATATGAACAGGGCTGCATGGAAAGGCTTGTTTCAGATCAGGAAAACGACATCAGGAGTAGCCTATACCACTGACTCTAAAAAAGTACCTGTAAAAGAAGTACTGGTGATGGAACGCAATGGAAAGCTTTACGGCCTTCAGATTCTGATCAGAAATTCCACTACCCTGTACACCTCATCTGATACCCTCAGCTATTATCCGGACAGCTTATATGAGGTAAAAAAGAGCCAGAACATCAGGCTCCTTTCTGAAAAAAATTACCGGATTACCGGAAAGTTTAAGTAAAGGGAGAACTCTTCCCCTTTACCATCTGATCTCTTTATCAGCCATTCGTTTTCATCCCGCCTGTTACAGCGCCGGATGAAGGCGAGGTATGGCATGATAATAGGCCTCTTTATGTAGATAAATATTGATTGCCATGCGTTCAAAATGCCTAATCAGCATGAAAACGTATCTTTTATGATCTGCAACGAATTGGGATGATGATGAACCGATAACTGTTTAAACAGATATCGGGAAATATATTCCTCATTTAATGTATTCATATCAGCGGCATATCAAAATTCACAGAAATAAATCTCTAAAAAAATGAGAGGAGTTAATTCATACTGGAATAAATACAGGAAGGCATTTGAACATGTTATTCCTGATGAAAATCAGTTTACGCTCTTCCGGATCAGCAGTTGGCGGATCAACCTGTTCAGGAATACCATGATGTATACTATTCCTGTTACCCTGGTTGGACTTGTTCTTTTTCTGGTCCATGAATTCATGACGGGAAGAATATTCTTCCCTGTATTTATGGTCATCATGATGATGTTGCTTATGGGTTTTGTACTAAATAGAAAAATTGAGCTGGATTACAGGATGGTCATTGTGGTCCTCCTCCTTTACCTTGTTGCGGTAATTTACCTCATTTTCGTAGGATCTGATGGCCCTGGTGCACTATACCTGTTGATCATTACTTTTTTTACGGCTATGATTTTTCCGCCAAAAGCTACTTATATTCCATTGGTCATCAATATCCTGATCTGCTTTGGAATTGGCCTGGTGATTAAATTTAAGATCTTCCCTACCCCATTATCAGACACCTATGACCTGACCTTATGGACTGCTTACTCAGGAAACCTGATTTTCATCAGTTTTGTAAGTGTACTCATGATCAGCAGTATTCTGAATGGATTTGAGCGGACGAGAATAAAAGAGGTGATGTTGTTAAAAAAACTGGATGCCTCAGAACGTTATTACCGGAATGTTTTTGATTCTAATCCTGTTCCCATGTACATCTTTGAATTAAATACCGGTAATTTTTTAAAGGTCAATGACGCTGCAGTCAAAAAATACGGGTATTCGAAAGAAGAGTTTCTATCGATGAACATTACCAAAATACGGCCTGCTTCGGAGATCAGTAAGCTGATGGATATTTTCAGCACCATTAAAACCAGGGCATACTCAGGCATATTGACACATATGAACAAAAAAGGCCATACTTTCCCTGTGGAGATCGACACCAATATCGTCAGTTTAGATGGCGTTGATGCGCGGCTGGTCCTGGCAACAGATGTATCTGAACGGGTCAGTTATATACAGATGATTGAGAAGCAGAATCAGGATTTCAAGGAAATTGCCTGGATTCAGAGCCATAAAGTGAGGGCGCCGTTAACGAATATTATGAGTCTCACAGATTTAATGCTTCAAAATCCTCACGGAGATCATGTTGATGTACTTTATATGCTGAAGGAGTCTACGGCACGCTTAAATGAAGCCATTGAATCTATCGTCCATCAGGCAGAAGACAACCAGATCCCACCAGAATGAATAACAGCCATACCCCGGAAATTACAAAAAAATAAAGACCAAGAACCCATAAATATATTCCAATGAAAAGATTTTATCTGATAGATGACGACTCCATATTCGTTTTTCTGACCAGAAAGACATTACAAGTTGCCAATCTCAACACCGACCTTACTGTCTTTGAAGATGGTGAAAAAGCTTTGTTCGATTTATCAACAAATGCAAATCAGCCAGGATTGTTGCCTGACATTATATTTCTGGACCTTAATATGCCGGTATTGGACGGATGGGGTTTTCTGGAAAAATTCCTATTGCTGGAACCAAGTATCAGTAAGAAAATCGACATTTATATTGTCTCTTCTTCGATTTCTCCTTCAGAATTGGAACGTTCGCAAGGTATTCCTGTGGTTACAGACTTCCTGACCAAGCCACTTAGCCGATCAAAGTTTGTGGAAATTTTTGAATAGGCATATCATGAAAATGGCTGCTTTTGCATTCACAAAAGCAGCCATTTTCTGATGTCAGAATTTCTTTATTTTAAGCTCGATATCTGTGCTTTAACATAATCGATTAAAGAAATGATATCTTTCCTTAAAGGCTGAACAACCAGTACCTTTTCAAAATCGGTAATAGAGTTTTTAAATAGCGCCACTACTGCAGCTTTTTCAGCAGATTTCTTGATCTTATAAGATTTATAGATCGCATAATCCTTATAGGCCAATGCTCTGTTCTGCAACAACTGGGTATCTTCTTCCCCGTTAAGTTCAATTCCTTTGGTAAAATCTCTGATGGCAGAGAGGTAGAAATTCTCTCTCATTTGATTTAGGGATTCTTTAGGATCATTTGCGATATTTTGTCTGGCCTTACCTCTATAGTAATAAGCAGAATTATCTGAGGGTTTCAAGGCAATTAAGCGGCTGTAAGTCGCAATTGAATTTTCAAAATCCCCGCACTGGAAATAAGAATACCCTAACATCTTCAATACCACTGCATTATTAGGGCTTTTCGTATCTGCCTTCTCTAATTGTCCTACCGCACCTTTATAATCGCCTTTCATCATGGCTTGCATGCCCAATTTATCATAATTGCTATTTTGAGCAATGCTGACTTGAGTAGAAAAGACAAATAATAATAAGATGGTTTGCTTGAAATAGTTCATTAAGTTTTATTTAAAAAAAATAAATATATTTAGATTTAGTTCAATACCCTAATAAAATTTTCAAAACAAATTTATCAGGAGATATTGGGATAAAGATATTTCTAGGCAACTATCATACCATTTACAAATATTCCTCTTAAACGCTAAATAAATGAAAATATGATGAGCGGGAAAATTATTATGATTATTTCACAAAAAACATCAGACAATCAGACCTGTTTTTAAGTTGGAAAGGGAATGTTCCTGACTTTTTAACATGGAAAAGAAGGGATCAGTGTTTTGGCACAAGAGTTGAAAATATGGATAGTTCAATATAATTAATAATTTCGTAAACGACATGCTGTCAGATTGTCGTTTTTATTTTAGAAAGACTTACTTAAATGAGTAAACAAGATCATTTTGATTTTAGCAATGCACTACCCATCATAAATGAAGATACAGAATTCTTTCCCCTGATGTCTCAACAAGACGAAGATGAAATGAATAATGAAGAGACTCCTGAAGTATTGGCCATCCTTCCTTTAAGGAATACCGTACTTTTTCCGGGAGTTGTGATTCCAATTACTGTTGGCAGAGATAAATCTATAAAGCTGATCAAAGAGGCATACAAAGGTGATAAGATCATCGGTGTTGTTTCTCAGCGCGATGTTTCTATTGAAGATCCTACGTTTGAGCAATTGAACAGTGTAGGAACCGTGGCCCACATCATCAAGATGCTGCAGATGCCCGATGGAAATACGACTGTGATCATTCAGGGGAAACAACGTTTCCGTTTAATTGAAGAAGTTCAGTCAGAACCTTATATTAAGGTAACGATCAGCAAATTTGAGGAAGGCAAACATAAGGCCGACAAAGAATTTAAAGCGATGGTGGCTTCCATTAAGGAAATGTCATCGCAAATCATCCAGTTGTCACCAAATATTCCAAGTGAAGCAGGCATCGCACTCAAGAACATTGAGAGTACTTCCTTTCTGATCAATTTCATCTCTTCCAATATGAATGCAGATGTTTCTGATAAGCAAAAGATGCTGGAGATGGCCAATCAGCGTGACCGTGCGATGATGGTGATGGAACTGCTGACTTTAGAACTTCAAATGCTGGAGTTAAAGAATCAGATTCAATCCAAAGTACGCACCGATCTGGATAAACAACAAAGGGATTATTTTCTGAATCAGCAGCTGAAAACCATACAGGAAGAACTGGGTGGCAATTCATCTGACCTGGAGTACGAGGCTTTACAGATTCGTGCCAAGAAGAAGAAATGGTCTGATCCTGTAAAAGAACATTTCAGTAAGGAACTGGACAAACTGGGGAGAATGAACCCTGCTGCGCCGGATTATTCGGTACAGATCAACTACCTGGAACTGTTGTTAGACCTTCCATGGAACGATTTCACTAAAGATAATTTTGATCTGAAACGTGCGCAACGTGTATTGGATAAGGATCATTTTGGTCTGGAAAAAGTAAAACAACGTATTATAGAGTACCTGGCAGTTCTGAAGCTGAAACGCGACATGAAAGCCCCTATCATCTGTCTGGTAGGCCCTCCGGGAGTTGGTAAAACCTCGTTGGGTAAATCCATTGCAAAGGCGCTGAACCGTAAATATGTACGTATGGCACTGGGAGGTATCAGAGATGAGGCCGAAATCCGTGGCCATAGAAAGACTTATATCGGCGCGATGCCGGGCCGCATCATTCAGTCGATTAAAAAGGCTGGTGCAGCAAATCCGGTATTTGTACTGGATGAAATTGATAAAGTTGGTTCTGACTTCAGGGGTGATCCTTCTTCTGCCTTACTCGAGGTTCTCGATCCGGAGCAAAACAGTGCTTTTAATGACCATTATGTAGAGGCCGATTATGACCTTTCCAATGTGCTTTTCATTGCAACAGCAAATTCATTGAGCAGCATCCAGCCGGCATTATTAGACCGTATGGAGATCATTGAAGTGAATGGTTATACCATAGAAGAAAAAATAGAGATCGCAAAGAAATACCTCTTGCCTAAGCAAAAGGAACAACATGGCATCAAAACAAAAGACATCAACCTGAAAAGTTCTTTAATTGAAAAAGTGATTGAAGACTATACCAGGGAATCCGGTGTCCGTGGACTGGAAAAAAAAATAGGTTCACTGGTACGTGGTGTGGCTACAAAAATTGCCATGGAAGAGGCGTATGAACCTAACCTGACCAATGAGGATGTGGAAAGGATTTTGGGAGCTCCGATATACGACAAAGACCTTTATGAAGGGAATGAAGTTGCCGGTGTGGTTACAGGTCTGGCCTGGACACAGGTAGGTGGCGACATTTTATTCATTGAGGCCAGCTTAAGTCCTGGTAAAGGAAAACTAACGCTGACAGGAAACCTGGGAGAAGTCATGAAAGAGTCGGCAGTGATCGCATTGGCTTATTTACGCGCCCATGCAGATTTGTTTAATATCGACTACGCTTTGTTTGACAACTGGGATATCCATGTGCACGTTCCTGCGGGAGCAACACCAAAAGACGGACCATCAGCAGGAATCACGATGCTAACGGCACTGACTTCGGCATTTACCCAGCGTAAAGTAAAATCTAACCTGGCGATGACGGGTGAGATTACGTTAAGGGGCAAAGTATTGCCTGTTGGAGGGATCAAGGAAAAAATCCTCGCCGCCAAACGTGCAAACATTAAAGACATCATTTTATGTAAATCCAATAAAAAGGACATTCTGGAGATCAAGGAAAGCTATATCAAAGATTTAAACTTTCATTATGTTGCTGAAATGAAGGAAGTGATTGAGCTGGCTTTAACGAAGGAAAAAGTAAAGAACGCACAGGACCTTAGTGTAAAAATTAAGCCGATTGCAAACTAGGTTGTTTTTTTCTTAATATTGCGCCACCAAACAAACAAAAATGAGAAAATTAACCTTAGTTTTTAGTCTGCTGTTAGCAGTGCTAAGTGTACAGACCCTTTTCGCACAGCAGAGCACCACACCTGCGCCTGTTGCGGCAAGGGCACAGAATATCTTCATTGAACTTGGTGGTCAGGGTTTAACTTTTACGGCAAACTATGACTCCCGTTTTTCCAATAAGAGAGATGGATTAGGCGGAAGAGCCGGTATTGGTTATTTCTCCGTTGATGGAGATAAGGTCATGACCCTTCCACTTTCCTTAAACTACCTGTTGGGAAAAGGAAACAAATTCTTCGAACTTGGCCTTGGTGCTACTTATATTTCTACCAGTGGCAGTTCCGAAGTGTTGTTCAATAAGAATGAAAGTAATGTCATCGGAACGATGAGTTTCTTCTACCGGGTTCAACCGGAAGATAGCGGTTTTGCTTTCAGAATCGGTTTAAGTCCGGTGTTCAGTAAGGATTTCTTTTTACCTTATTACGGTGGTCTGAGTCTTGGCTATACTTTTTAAGAATAAAAATACGATATTCAACTCCGGCAAATCTGCCGGAGTTTTTTTTTAGAAAAATGAAAATGAAACCATTAAGTAAAGTACTTCTCCTCCTCTCTCTGATCTATCTGCTCACTGTAAATCCGGTAAAGGCACAAACCTTTAAAAACGAGTTTGGCTTTAGCAGCGATAACGATTCCTATTTACTTCAAGGTTCGGATAAATACTATACCAATGGCTTGTTCATTAATTTTCGTCATGCACTGGACCAGCAGAAACTTGCTGAAAAGCTGGAAAAGAAAACTTATGAAATTGCTGTTGGTCAAAAGATGTTCAATCCTTATTCAGGTGCAGCACCAGATCCGGCAAAGCAAGACCGCCCATTTGCAGGTTACCTGTATGCAGAAGGAGCCATGAATTGGTTTTATAAAAATGAAAGTATTTTAAAGACCAGTGTACAAATTGGGGTAACCGGTCCGGCATCACTGGCAGAGAAGGGTCAGGAACTCCTTCACAATACCGTTGGCTTCTATGAATTGGAAGGCTGGGATTATCAGATCAGAGAGGAAATGCAGGTTAACCTTTCTGCAAAATACACCAGATTATTACACCGTTTGGATAGCAAAGCAGCAGATTTCTCTTTTGAGGGTTATGCGAATGTAGGGACTACTTTTAGTGGTGCCGGTGCAGGGATTTTATTCAGGGCTGGCCGCATCAATCAGCTGTTCAATTCTGCTTATACCAATTCGATGATTGGCAACAATTCAAAAACAAAGGGCCTGGTAAATAGTGAATTGTTCTTTTATGCAAAGCCACAGCTGAATGTGGTAGCCTATGATGCCACCATACAGGGAAGTATGTTTAACGATAAGAGTCCGGTAACTTTTGGCGTAAAACCAGTGGTTTTTGCACAACAATTAGGGGTTAACTACAGCAGTCAGCGTTTTACCTTTGATTTTGGGATATTGTTTAAAACCAAGGAGGTAAAAAGCAGTGCTAAGGCCCATCAATATGGCACCATCAGTATGTTTTACCGTTTTAACTAACGCTGGCACTATGGTTTAATCTAAAGAAGGGCGCTTACGAAATTCCTTTTTTGCGGATACGGACTGTTTATCTGCCAGTCTTTTTCTGATCACTGATTTAGGCGTTTTCGTAGGCTTTCTTTTTTTCTGGATATGCAGGGCTGATTTCAGCAAGGCAATCAGTTTGATAATGGTCCGCTCTTTATTCATCAGCTGACTTCTGTCTTCCTGTGACACAATGTGCAGGTTTCCTTCCTGATCCAGGCGGTGTGCAAGCCGTTCATGTAAAAGTACACGCTCTTCTTCCGTAAAGATCCCTGCGGAGTCAATATGAAGGATCAGCTCCACTTTACTGGAAACCTTATTTACATTTTGTCCGCCTTTCCCCCCACTTCTTGAGGTTTTAAAGGTCACTACTTTAACGATATCTTCTTTCACAGGTAACATAGCTGCAAAAGTAACAAAGAAAACTGGGCACAGATAAAAAATGATTTAAAACAATTCAGTAAAATAGTAACTTTGCCCTATATGAGAAAAAATCTGGTTGTAGCTATAGATGGCTACTCATCTTGCGGAAAGAGTACATTGGCGAAAGCATTAGCAAAAAAACTAGGTTTCATATATATAGACAGCGGTGCGATGTACCGTGCAGTGACGCTTTATTTCATCCGTAATCAGGTGGACATGACGGATACCGAAGCGGTCAAAGATGCCCTTCAGCATATTGAATTGAATTTCCATTCCAGAGATTACCAGTCGCACATCACTTTAAACGGAGAAGAAGTTTCAGAGGAAATCAGGCAGATGCCCGTTTCTGAAAACGTGAGCGAAGTTGCAGCAAACAAGTTTGTCCGCAAAGATATGGTGAAGCAGCAGCAACGCATGGGAAAATCAAAAAACATTGTGATGGATGGCCGCGACATCGGCACTACAGTGTTCCCGGATGCGCAGGTGAAATTCTTCATGACCGCAGACCCAAAAATCCGTGCAGAACGCCGTTTCAAAGAATTGCAAAGTAAAGGGGATACGACAACCACTATGGAAGACGTTTTTGAAAATATCGCGCACCGCGATTTTTTAGATACGACCCGTGCAGAGAGTCCATTAACCCGCGCAGAAGATGCTGTCATCTTAGACAATACAGAGATTACGGAACAGGAACAACTTGATTTTGCAATTGAACAAGTGAAGCTCCACTTTCCGGAGTAAGTAGTTTTACCGTTTTCCTTGTGCCCTGTTTTTCCTTTTTTTTCTATAAAACTTTCTAAAAAGACTGCTTTGTCTGAGCATTCTATTTCGATGCATTAAGTAAATTTTACTACTTCTGCCATTTCTTTTTTTTCTATCAAAGCCTTTTATCGCTGTATTTTTGTCAATATTCAGTTACAAAAGGGCTGTTTATCCAAACATTACAATTCGATGTTTTAAGTAAAATATACGATTGATACTTTTGTTTAACAATTTTGTCAAACTCAAAAGTATATGTCTACCCGAGATACAGGTACAGAACAATTAATTAAAGACACGGCCAAACATCTGTTTTTTGCTGAGGGCAAATTACACGCCACCACGCAAGAGATTGCAGATGCAGCCGGAGTAAACCGAACGCTGGTAAATTATTATTTCCGTTCACGCGATATCCTCTTCGACCAGGTATTTAATGAAGCTCAGGATGTGTTTTCCACTACACTCGACGAAGTGTTTGAATCGAATATACCATTCAAAGAGAAGATCAGAAATCTGATCAACGCATTTACTGAAGAAACCAAAGAATATCCCTACCGCCAGCTCTTCATTATCACAGAAATGAACAGAGATCTGGTCCTCTACTCCAAGAGGTCCAGGGTGAATAAGGTAAAAGAATTTATTGATGAAATCCAGGTAGAAATGGACAATGGAGAACTCCGGAAAATGGACCCTAGACAGTTCATTATCAATCTGTTTTCCCTAATGGCCCACCCACTGATTACCGCCCCGTTGCAGAAGGCTATTTTTGGCATGAATGATGACGAATACGCAAAACTGATGGAAGAAAGAAAAGAATTAATTTTTGAAACCATTTTCAGATAAACAAAAGCAAACCCTCCAATATCATAACAATGAAACATACAATTCAATCACTATTATTACTTCCGGCAGTTCTGATCCTTAGTTCTTGCGGAGGTGGCGGCCCTCAAAAAGGCGGTGCACCTGGCGATCAGGTAAAAGAATTTAAAGTATTAGAGCTTCAACCGCGTGCTGCGGTACTGAACACAGATTATCCGGCCAGCGTTCAGGGACAGGAAAACATAGAAATCAGACCCAGAGTAGATGGATATGTAGAGAAAATTTTTGTGGATGAAGGTTCTGTAGTCAAGAAAGGACAACTGCTCTTTAAAATCAACGCTCCTCAGTATGAGCAGGAAGTACGTACCGCAACAGCAAGTATAAAAAGTGCTGAGGCCGAAGTAAGTTCTGCGAATATGGCTGTAAATAAAGTAAAACCTTTGGTGGAGAAGGATATTGTCAGCAAATACGAATTAGAATCTGCTCAATATACTTATCAGGCAAAAGTTGCAGCACTGGCACAAGCTAAAGCTGCCCTTTCCAACGCCAGAACAAACCTTGGTTATACTTCAGTAACCAGTCCGGTAAACGGCGTAGTGGGCGCCATTCCTTTCCGTTTGGGAAGTTTGGTGAGCGGCAACAATACCGAGCCCTTAACAACTGTATCCAGCACTGGTAATGTATATGCTTACTTTGCATTCAACGAAAAATTGTTGCTGAACTTCTCCAAAGAAGGCGAAGGCAGCAGTCTCTCCCAGCAATTAGCAAAACTACCTCCGGTTTCCTTATTGTTATCTGATGGTACTTTATACGATGTAAAAGGACGTATTCAAACCATCACCGGACAAATCAATACCGCTACAGGTTCTGCAAATGTACGCGCTACCTTCCCTAACCCTAAAGGACTGATCCGCAGCGGATCAAGTGCTACTGTCAGGATTCCTAATGAGATCAAAGAAGGTTTACTTATTCCACAAAGTGCGACTTACGAATTACAGGATAAACGTTTCGCTGTGGTTGTAGATAAAGACGGTAAGACTAAAAACGTAGCCATTACCGTATTGCAAAATACAGCAGGTAATTTCTATGTGATTCAGGATGGATTAAAAGCAGGCGATAAGATTGTCCTGGAAGGAGTTGCCACGCTTAAAGACGGCACACCAATCAAAGCAACTGCGACAAGCGCAGAAACTGTTTACGCAGACCTAAAATAAGAAACAGATATGTTTAAGCAATTTATACAGCGACCAGTGCTGTCGACCGTGATCTCCGTGATCATCGTCATACTGGGACTTTTAGGGTTACTTGCGTTACCCATTTCACAATACCCTGATATTGCGCCTCCAACAGTTCAGGTTTCTGCTTCTTATACCGGAGCAAATGCCGACGTTGTACTTAAGAGTGTGATTATCCCGCTCGAAGAGCAGATCAACGGGGTGGAGAACATGACTTACATGACCTCTACCGCTACGAATGAAGGATCAGCGAGTATCAATATCTTTTTCAAAGTAGGTACTGATCCCGATTTAGCTGCAGTAAACGTACAGAACAGGGTGTCCAGAGCAACAAGCTTACTCCCACAGGAAGTTACACAAGCCGGGGTTACGGTAACGAAAAGTCAAAGTAGTAACCTTTTGATTGTGTCTCTGAACAGTGAGAACAAAGCTTATGACCAGACTTTCCTTCAGAATTACATTAAAATCAACCTTGTTCCCCAGATTCAAAGGGTAACCGGTGTTGGTAACGTGAACGTATTCGGTTCAAAAGATTACTCGATGAGGATCTGGTTAAAACCGGATGTGATGGCACAATACAGCCTGATTCCTGCCGATATTTCTGCTGCATTGGCAGAACAGAACATCGAAGCAGCACCGGGTAAATTCGGTGAGAATGGAAATGAATCTTTTCAATATGTAATTAAGTTTAAAGGAAGGCTGACAAAAGCCACTGAGTTTGAGAATATCATCGTTAAATCTGCCGGAAACGGACAATTACTGAGACTGAAAGATGTTGCCCGCGTAGAGCTGGGTTCATTAACCTATTCTTCCAATATTGTAACCAATGGTTTGCCATCGGTAGCCTTTGCCGTGAGTCAGACTCCGGGATCAAATGCAAGAGACGTAATCAACGAATCTAAAAAGATCCTTGATGCGGCAGCCAAAGACTTTCCTAAAGGAATTAAACACATTTACCTGGTGGATGTGAATGAAAACCTTGATGCTTCCATTGAAAAAGTAATTCATACCCTGATAGAGGCCTTTATTCTGGTATTTATTGTGGTATTTATTTTCCTTCAGGATTTCCGTTCCACTTTAATCCCGGCAATTTCAGTTCCGGTGGCGATTGTGGGAACGTTCTTCTTCCTGAATTTGTTTGGGTTTACGATCAACTTACTGACGCTCTTTGCCCTCGTCCTCGCGATTGGTATTGTGGTGGATGATGCGATTGTGGTCGTCGAGGCCGTCCATGCGAAATTAGATCAGGGTTATAAATCCGCCAGAAGAGCAACTGTTGATGCCATGGGAGAAATCTCAGGTGCGATCATTTCGATTACACTGGTAATGGCAGCAGTATTTATTCCGGTAACCTTTATCACCGGATCTACCGGGGTATTCTATAAACAATTCGGATTAACCCTTGCTGTTGCGATTATCTTATCTGCGATCAACGCCCTGACTTTAAGTCCGGCTTTATGTGCGATCCTGTTAAAACCACATGCAGATGATCATAAACACAGCAGCTTTATCCAACGTTTCTACACCGCATTTAACGTTGCATTTGACAATGTAACCAGCAAATACAAACGTTCTATTCAGTTCTTTTCTGTAAAGAAATGGATCATCATTGCTTCGATCGCTTTCTTCGGAATCGGACTTGCTTATATGATGAAAACAACCCCTTCTTCTTTCGTTCCTTCGGAAGATCAGGGAACTATCTTTGCCAATATCAGCTTGCCTCCATCTGCATCGATGGAAAGATCTGAAGTGGTGACTAAATATGTAGACAGTCTTGCGAACTCTATTCCTGAGGTAAAAAATACCCTGAGAATTGTAGGTCAAAACTTTACTGCTGGTCAGGGTAGTGCGTATAGTATGGTAATTTTGAAGCTAAAAACATGGTCTGACCGTAACCGGAGTGTGGACCAGGTGATCGGTGAGCTTTTTGCGAAGACCTCAGGGATTCGCGATGCGAAGATCTTCTTTATCGCCCCTCCTACCATCCAGGGATTCGGACAAAGTGGTGGATTTGAGTTCCAGCTTCAGGATAAAGGCGGACACAGCATTCAGGAATTATTTAAAGTAAATACTGAATTTCTTGCCGCACTATCAAAACGTCCGGAAATTCAATATGCCCAGACTTCCTTCAACCCTAATTTCCCGCAATATATGCTGGACATTAATCTGGAGAAATGTAAAGAAGCAGGAATTACTGTAAACTCTGTGTTGAATACTTTACAAGGTTATTACGGAGGATTATACGCTTCGAACTTTAACCAGTTTGGAAAGCAATACCGTGTAATGATTCAGGCAGACGCCAATTACCGTAAAAACCCGGAAGGATTGAATAAGATCTTTGTCAGGAATAGTAAAGGTACAATGGCCCCTATTACGGAATTTATTCACTTAACAAGGGTATATGGTCCGGAATCAATCACAAGGTTTAACCTTTTCAGTTCCATTGCCATCACGGGAGCACCAAATCCAGGTTTCAGTTCGGGAGATGCGATCAAAGCCATCCAGGAAGTTGCTGCAGAATCATTACCTGCGGGTTATGGATATGACTTTTCTGGTCTGACCAGGGAAGAGCTTGCTTCGGGTAGCCAGACTGCATTTATCTTTATCTTATGTCTGGTATTCGTTTACTTCCTGTTAAGTGCGCAGTATGAGAGTTATATCCTGCCATTTGCCGTATTGCTTTCTGTGCCATTCGGTTTAGCAGGTGCCTATATTTTCTCTATCATCTTTGGCCTGAACAATAGTATTTACCTTCAGATATCACTCATCATGCTCATTGGTTTATTGGCCAAGAACGGGATTTTGATTGTGGAGTTTGCTTTGGAGCGAAGACGTCATGGACTTCCTGTTGTACAAGCAGCTGTTGAAGGAGCTGTTGCACGTCTGAGACCAATTCTGATGACCTCCTTTGCCTTTATCTTTGGACTCGCTCCATTGATGATCGCTACCGGAGCAGGTGCAGTAGGTAATAAATCTATCGGTACAGGTGCTGTAGGCGGGATGCTGATCGGAACAATTCTGGGGGTATTTGTGATCCCTGTATTGTTCATTATCTTCCAGAATTTACAGGAAAAAGTGAGTGGTCCTCCGCATTTGAAAAAGCATGATGACGATGATTCAGATCCGATCGACCCGGCTTTAGCGAAAAAGCTCCCAGTGATTTAAGTTCATATATCAGAGAAAGACAATGATTCATACATATAAAAAACAGCTTTTCACCCTGGCAATTGCAGCTACAGTATTTGCATCCTGCAAGGTGACTAAGACTTACGAACGCCCCGCACTGAAAACAGCAGGATTGTTCCGTGAGCAGACAGCTACAGATACCACTACCCTGGCAAATACGCCATGGCAGACCCTCTTTGCCGACCCTCAATTGTCGGCATTGATCCAGGAAGGGCTGGATCAGAACCTGGATTTAAAGAATGCCATACAAAATATCGTACAGGCACAGGCCACCTTAAAACAAAGCAAAGCGGCTTACTTTCCTACCTTAAGTCTTGATGCCAATTATACCAGGTCGAAACAGTCTGAAGCAGGATTGAATTTTCCTCCGGGGATCAACATCAATACACTGACCAATAACTTCAAGGCGCAGTTGAGCACGAGTTGGGAAGCAGACATCTGGGGCAAACTCAGCAGCACGAAAAGATCTGCACTGGCTGGTTATTTAAAGAGTGATGCGACCAAAAGAGCAGTTCAGACTCAACTGATCGCCGATATTGCCAACAATTATTATAACCTGCTTGCTTTAGACAGACAGCTGGAAATCACTCAGGAAACGCTAAAAAGTAGAATTGCCGGTGTAGAAACGATGAAAACACTGAAAGAAGGCGCCGTAGTGAACGGAGCTGCAGTGGTACAAAGTGAGGCCAGCCGTTATGCAACAGAAGTAACGATACCTGATTTGAAAAGAACAATCAGAGAAACTGAAAATGCCCTGAACATCTTGTTGTCCAGAGCACCGGGGCCAATCAGCCGCAGCAAACTGAACGACAACAGCCTGAGTACGGATGTAAAAATCGGTGTTCCAACCCAATTACTGGAAAACAGACCTGATGTTCAGGGAGCAGAATATGCTTTCAGAGGTGCATTTGAAAACACCAATCTTGCCCGTACTTATTTTTATCCTTCGCTAACCATCACGGCAGCGGGAGGATTATCAAGTCTTGACATTAAGGATTTCTTTAGCAAGTCTATCTTTTACAATCTGGTAGGTGGATTAACACAGCCGATCTTTAATAAAGGCCTCAACAAACAAAGGCTGGAAACTGCAAAATCTGCACAGGAACAAGCAATGAACTCTTTCCAGAAAACCTTATTGGTAGCCGGACAGGAAGTATCCAATGCTTTATATGCATACCAGACTGCCGTTGAAAAAGAAGAAGCCAGAGCAAAGCAAATTGCTGCTTTGGAAAAATCAGTGAATTATACCCAGGAGTTATTGAGATATAGTTCTGCAACAAATTATACTGATGTATTGACTTCAGAACAAAGCCTTTTGGCTGCACAGCTGAGTGGAGTGACAGACAGGTTACAAAAATTGCAATCTGTAGTTAATCTCTACAGAGCACTTGGCGGAGGCTGGAAATAGTAGCTTAAGCGATATCAAAAGGGGATTTCTCAACAGAAATCCCCTTTTGTTTTTACCACCTGTTTCAAGACAGGAAACCACCTGTTCTTTAATCAGGTATTTTTGCCTTTTTCAGTTCTGATCAAAGCACTGATATTAAATGATTTTTTACGTAATATTGAACGCATGAATATTCTGATTGTTGAAGATGAAAAAAACTTAGGACTGGAGATTGCAGAATTTCTTGGCAAAGAAGGTTATACCATAGAGCATGCCTGGAAGAAATCATCAGCTGAAGAGAAAATATTTGTCAATACCTATGACTTTATCCTGCTCGACCTCGGCTTGCCTGGGGGAGATGGGTTTGAGCTCCTGCATCAACTCAAACAACTTAAAGACCGGGAAGATGCGGTAATTATTCTTACTGCCAGAGGCGATGTAGAAGACCGGATCAAAGGATTGGAAGCCGGAGCAGATGATTATCTGCCCAAACCTTTTTCTTTAACAGAATTGCTGGCACGCATGCATGCCATCATCCGAAGGAAACATAAACTGGAAATGAATGAGGTGAATATCCATAATTTCCTGTTAGACATTAAAAACCATAAAGTAAGTTTCGAAGGCCAAAAAATCAACCTGACTGGTAAAGAATTTGAAATCTTCAATTACCTGGTACTGAATAAAGACCGGGTGATCTCCAGAATTAACCTGACAGAACATGTTTGGGGTGATATCCTGGAAATCAATTCTGATTCGAACTTTGTAGATGTCCACGTTAAAAACCTGCGTAAAAAACTTTCCGGTCATGCTCCTATTGACTGGTTTGAGACCGTGAGGAGTATTGGTTACAGAATCAATTCCGGTAAATAAACAGGATGATGAAGCTGCAACTTAAACTGGCCTTATACAATACGCTCACCAAAGTTGCGATCATCACCTTTATGGGAATTCTGATCCTTGTTTCCATCAACAGAATTTCTGTCAACCATATCCAGCATCGCCTGCATCAGAAAAAGAACAAGCTCATTGCCAACTTATCCAGTGTCAAGATCAACGATTTGCTCACCCAGCAAAAAACCTTTACGGATTATAACCTGCTGAAAGAAGAGTACATCATTCTGAAAGAAGTTAAAAACAGTGACACCTCAAAGCTGAAACATTATTTCAGTCAGGAGAGCAGGGAAATAGAGGGTGCGGAAGAAGCTTATCAGATCCTGAATGCAGAGTTCAAATATGGAGGAAGAAGGTACTTGCTGGAGCTGGGGGAAACGATGTCGACTGTTGGCCAGCTGGAACAGACCATTTCCGTATTTACCTTTCTGATTCTCCTTGCCGCTGTAATTCTGACCTTGCTTACTGACCTTGCCTTCAGCAAATTTTTACTTGCCCCATTTTACCAGATCATCGATCAGAAGCTCAATAAGGTGAACGATCCCATCAGCTTCAATTATGAACCGGTAAAGACCACAACAGAGGATTTTAAGATATTGGATCAGAGCATCAGTATCCTGATGAATAAAATTGCCGACTTGTTTCTGACAGA
This sequence comes from Pedobacter caeni, assembly GCF_900129215.1. Classification (GTDB taxonomy): domain Bacteria; phylum Bacteroidota; class Bacteroidia; order Sphingobacteriales; family Sphingobacteriaceae; genus Pedobacter; species Pedobacter caeni. The sequence goes on from NZ_FQUQ01000004.1 coordinate 1,040,748, forward strand.
GAAAGAGTTCATTGCCAATGTTTCTCATGAGCTCCTCACGCCCATCTCTATTCTGAATACACGTTTGGAAAACCTCTTAAATGATGAAAAATTGAGTCATGAAGGAGAGAACAAGATTTTTGCCTGTTTAAAAACTTTAAACCGGTTGAAGTCAATTATCAATAGCCTTTTACTCATCTCCAAAGTAGAGAATAATCAATACAAAAAACCGGACACCATTGTGATCAAAGAGGTGGTTCATGAAGTTTATGAAGAACTGGAGCACCGGCTGATGATGATGGATCTTAAATTTAACATTAACCTAAGCCAGGATCATGTGTTTACCGGGAACCGTTCTTTGTTCAATACCTTAATGATGAATGTGGTGAATAATGCCATTAAGTACAACCTTCCCTCCGGCAGTGTTTCCATTTATGATGCTATCATTGACCAGCATTATCAGCTGATTGTGAAGGATACCGGACAGGGCATGGATATCAATGAGGTTCAACATGCTTTCCAGCGGTTTGAAAAGTTCCAGTCGGAAAAGGAAGACAGTCATGGTCTGGGACTTTCTATCGTCCGCAGTATTGCTGCTTTCCATGGAATTGAGATCGAGATTGAGTCGGAGAAAAGTATTGGAACACAGGTTATTATTATTTTTCCAAAAAAAGATTAGCACGATTCCATCTTCATGAAATCTTCATGTTTGATATGCAACTTTGATCTAACAAATCACATTAAATATTAAAAACATGAAAAGAACAATTTTAGCGTTAGCATTAGTTGCAACAACTTTCGGCGCATTCGCACAAACTCCTGCTGCTACTGCAAAACCTGTAGCTCATAAAGTAAAAGCAAACAAAAAAGCTGAAGTGAAAAAAACAGAAGCAGCTAAACCAGTTGAAGCAGCAAAAACTGCTCCTGCAGCAGCTCCAAAAGCACCAGCAAAACATAAATAAGGTTTAAGCACCTCGTTAAGAACTATAGCCTAAGAGGATGTCCAATCATGGATATCCTCTTTTTTTTGTATTTTGGGATCAACCACACAAACGAACCAAATTATGAAAACAACCACAATAGCCCTTCTTCTATGCGGCTTTATGCTTTGCGGCTGCGGCAGCAGAAAAAAGCAGTCTAACGAATATCCATCTGATCAGGGTAAATGGATTTCTCTTTTCAACAAGAAAGACATCAAAGATTGGTTTGTAAAGATCCACCATCATGGCATAGATGAAAATTTCGGCAATACTTTCCGTGTAGAAGATGGCATGGTAAAAGTGAGGTATGATCAGTATGGTGATTTCAATGATCAGTTTGGTCATTTGTATTATAAGGTTCCCTATTCCTATTATCACCTTGTGGTGGAGTACCGTTTTGTAGGTGAACTTCAAAAAGGAGCTCCTTCATATACCTTAAGGAATAGCGGAGTGATGTTTCATTCACAGGATCCACGGACCATGCTTAAAGAGCAGGACTGGCCGATTTCTGTAGAAATGCAGTTTCTCGGTGGCTTGGGAGATGGAAAGCCAAGACCAACAGGAAACATGTGCTCGCCGGGAACCAATGTTGTATATCAGGGGAAAATTGCCGCATCACATTGTCTCAATTCCAGTTCAAAGACTTATGATGGTGACCAATGGGTGCGGGCAGAGCTGATCGTTCTGGGCGATTCTCTGATTACCCATATCATTAACGGGGACACGGTATTACAATATTCAAAACCACAGATTGGCGGAGGTGTAGCCAATGGTTATGATCCTAAAATGAAAATAGATGGCCAACTACTCAGCAGCGGTTACATCGCCCTGCAAAGCGAAGGACAACCCATAGATTTCCGTAAAGTGGAGCTTAAAGACCTGTCTTCACGGAAAGAAAAAGCAAAACGCAGGTAAGGCGGTTAAAAGTATTCTGCCAGGTAAGGGGTTCTGCAATTCTGTCTCAGGGTTTTCAGGGCCCTGTCTTTTAGCTGGCGGATTCTTTCTTTGCTCAGATTGAATACTTCGACCATATCGTCAAGGGTTAATGCGGTATGGTTATCCAGGCCAAAGAAAAGGGTGATGATCCATTTTTCCCGTTCCGGTAAAACACCCAGTGTTCTGTTCAAATCTTCACTTAGAGACTCCGTGATCATCAAGGCATCGGTATTCGGCACATTGTCGTTGGCCAGGGTATCCATCAGGGTAAAACCACTTTCTTCATTGGTGGTCATATCCAGGGAGTAGGATAATGGAGCGCTGGACAGGTAATCGGCTACTTTCTCCTGAGAAAGTTCAGTAGCGGCAGAAAGCTCTTCATAGGTAGGCAATCTTTCCAGCTGTTGTTCCAAAAGATCTGCAGCTTTATTGATTTTAATAATTCCCAGCACCTGGTTCCCAGGAAGTCTGATCATCCTTTTCTGGTCGGCAAGGGCTTGCATGATGCTTTGGCGGATCCACCAAACTGCAAAAGAAATGAATTTAAACCCTTTGGTATCGTCAAAACGATGGGCAGCTTTGATGAGGCCCAGATTTCCCTCACTGATCAGGTCTGCCAATTGCAAACCCCTGTTCTGGTATTTTTTTGCTACTGAAACGACAAAACGTAAATTGGTTTTCACCAGTTTATCCAATGCAGCGGTATCTCCTTTTTTGATTCTTTTGGCCAGGCTTAATTCCTCTTCAATGGTAAGGAGGTCTATTCTTCCAATGTCTGTCAGATATTTATCAATGGAATCGGTATCTCTGTTGGTAATGGATTGTGCAATTTTTAATTGTCTCATACGGACTCATTTAGTGCTAATTCTACTTGTTGATTCGCTTTTACATTTTCGAAGTCACTCATACAGTTTACCAGGATTTCCACACTTGAAATTGGTAATGCATTATATAACGATGCTCTGAACCCTCCTACTGACCGGTATCCTTTTACACCAACCACACCTCTTTTGGAAGCGAAGTCCAGAAATTCCTGCTCCAGGGATTCGTCATACATTTTAAAGGTCACATTCATTCTTGATCTGTGCGCAGGATCAGCAAGTCCATAAAACAAGGAATTGCGGTCTATCTCCTGATATAATAGTATGGCTTTGGCAATATTTTCTGTTTCAATGGCTGATACGCCACCTTTTTCTTTCAACCATCTTAAGTTTAACATAGCCACATAGATGGAGAATACCGGAGGGGTATTAAACAGGGAACCATTGTCTCTGTAGATGCGGTAGTCTGACATAGAAGGAACCTGGCGTTGTATGCGCTCCAACAGGCTGTTTTTAACCACAACAAGGGTCATTCCTGCCGGCCCCATGTTTTTCTGTGCACCTGCATAGATCAGGTCAAAATCAGCAACATTAACCGTTCTGCTAAAAATATCAGATGACATATCGCAAATCACCGGAACAGTAGTTGCCGGAAAGCTGAACATCTCCGTCCCTTCGATGGTATTATTAGAGGTATAATGGAAATAGGCGGAATCTTCAGGAATCTGATATCCCAGAGGGATATAGTTATAACCTTTATCTTTTGAGGAAGCAACAATGTCTACCTGGCCAAATAACAACGCCTCTTTAATCGCTTTTTGCGAAAAGTAACCACAATCCAGATAGGCTGCCTTTTTATCCTGATGCAGGAAATTCATCGCCAGCATAGAGAACTGTGTACTTGCCCCTCCTTGCAAAAAGAGAATGCTGTAACCTTCCGGTACCTGTAGTAATTCCTTTACCAGGTCCTGAGTTTCCTGCATCACAGCTTCGAACTCCGGAGTACGGTGTGAAATCTCCAGGATGCTGAGGCCAATGCCATTAAAATTCCTGACTGCATCTGCTGCCTGATCTAAAACTTTAGCTGGCAGAATACAAGGCCCGGCTCCGAAATTGTGTTTGATAATTGTTGTCATTAGTTACAGTTGATTGCACCAAAGTTCGGAAGGTCAAAACAGATATCTAATTTTTCAACTACATTCAGCAAATTTTTCTGTTTTGACTGCTTTATACCATACAATTTTTGGGTAACAATTATTATCTCTCTGCTTAGCAAAATATAATTTCCCTACTTTCCTATTTTTTAGGGAGTTAAGGTATTATATACACTATGCTTATTTCGGGAGGGCATAAATGTTTCATAAAAAATAAATAATACTATATTTGACCGAAATAGCGTTATAAAAAGAATACACTAAGCTGTAATTTCATTTTCTAAACAATGTCTAAATTAGATCCCACACATCTTGGAATTTTACGCCTCTTACAAGAGGATGCCCGAATGACTCATAAGGAGTTGGCAAGAAGGTTGAGAAAAAGTGTTTCTCCGATTTTTGAAAGGGTAAAATGGCTGGAACAGAATGGCTATATTAAAGGCTATACTGCATTGGTAGATTTGCAGAAAAGCAGCAATAGCATCATTTCTTATACCCATATCCAGATGAATGACCATTCTGAAGAAGCCTTAAGTGCTTTTCAAAGAGAGGTTGTTCTTTTTGAAGATGTCAGGGAGTGTTATTACATCACCGGAAATTTTGATTTTATCCTGAAAATTGTATCTCCGGATATGAAGGGCTACAATGATTTTCTACGTGGGCAATTGTCTAAACTGCCCAATGTGGGCAGCGTACAGAGCTTTCTGGTTTTATCAGAAGAAAAAAGGGATACCACTTACAAGATATAAGTCACTGGCAGCTACTCTTCCATTAAAGCGAGGTAAGCACCTGCAGGATCCTGAATTACAATGTATTTTTGTTTCCCCATGAGTGCCGGCCCCAGCACCACTTTACCTCCGGAAGCATTGCACTTCTCTACGCAGGCATCGACATCTTCTACAATGACATAATTTAACCATTGAGAAGGGAAATCCGACAGGGCTCCTCTTTTATGGCAGATACCAGCAACCACTTCATTGTCTGAGGTACTGATGATGTTATAATCGTCATAGCTTCCCTGACTGACGGCAGAGAAGGTCCATCCTACTACTTCAGTATAAAAATCTTTTACTTTTTCAGCATGTTCTACGGTCAGGTCCTGCCATAGTATTTTTCCCGTTTTGCTCATGTTTGATGGTTAACTGAGCTGAAGATCTAAAAAATTGTCAGGTATTTAAACATTAGGTTTTCGATGTTGAAAAAAATCTGTTTTAAGAACAGTAGAATTATTCCAATTTATTTTGCGGATAAAGGATCAGTTGCTTTCTTTGTAGCTAACTAGATTTAATCCAAATAAAATTCAGCTCATTGAATAAGAAGAAAAACAGGTTCAAATACTGGATCGGACAAATACACCTATGGCTGGGATTGATTTCCGGAATTTTCGTATGTTTCTTAGGCATCACGGGCTGTATCCTTGCATTTGAACGTGAGATAGAAAACATCAGTCAGCCTTATCGTTTTACCTCCGTACAAAAGGCAGCGCTTTTGCCTCCTTCGCAACTTAAACAAATTGCAGACCGTTTATTACCGGGAAAGCATGCCCATAGCGTCGGTTATCAGACAGGCAAATCCGCACAGGTGGTTTATTATGCCGCAGAACCTGAATATTACTGGATTGTTTTCTTAAATCCCTATACCGGAGAAGTCTTAAAGGTAAAAAATATGGATGACGACTTTTTCCGGGTGGTCATCATGGGGCATTATTATTTGTGGTTACCACCAAATATCGGTCAGCCTGTCCTGGCCAGCGCCACTTTAATGTTTCTCTTTTTGTTGATTTCAGGCTTATTCTTGTGGTGGCCTAAAAATGCTGCTGCCAGTAAGAAAAGATTTTCCATAAAATTCAATGCAAAATGGAAAAGAGTTAATTATGATTTACACAATGTTTTAGGCTTTTACATGACCTGGATTCTGATCTTTATCGCCGTCTCCGGATTGGTAATGGGCTTCCAATGGTTTGCAGGTTCCGTTTACTGGATTTCTTCCGGCGGGAAAAGCATAAAACCTTTTGCAGAAACTTATTCAGATACTACAGCAGTAAAGTCCAGTATTCACAAACAACCAGTTATTGATATCCTATGGACAAGAACAATGGCAGGTTTGCCTGATTACACCGGAGGAGTAGAAGTTCATGTACCTGAGAATGATAAACTGGCCATTGAGGTCGCCATTAACCCGGATACCGATACTTACTGGAAGGCTGATTACCTTTATTATGACCAAAATACCCTCAAAGAGATCCCTGTAGATCATATCTTCGGAAAGCTGGCCAATGCAAGTGTGGCGGACCGGATTTCCAGAATGAATTATGACATTCATATTGGCGCTATCGCTGGCCTGACAGGTAAGATCATGGCATTCTTTGCCAGCCTGATTGCGGCAAGCTTACCCATTACCGGCTTTATCATCTGGTGGGGCAGGAAAAAGAAAAAAGCAAAAACACCAGCCTAGCCAACAGATAAACAGACACTTAGTATTGATTAAAAACAAAGTAAAGAGGGGTATTTGAGACAAATTTTCTTAAATTGCATCCTCTAGACTTCTAATGATATGATACAGGTAGCTTTATTATTAACCAACAAATACCGTTTGCTCAGCGTAGCAGCAATATTGGATGTGTTTGATACAGTGAACAGTTATTATGAAAACAATGGAGAAGAACCCTTCTTTAAGATTAACCTGATCCGTAATGGAAATTCGGCTTATGAGGGTGCTTCATTTGAAAAATATGATTCTCTTTCTTTAAACGAATCCGGACAGCAAGATCTGGTTTTAATTCCCGCATTTGATGGAAAAGACCTTAGTTCTTCTATCCATAACAACCTGGAGTTTTTGCCATGGATGCAACAGCAATATAAAAAAGGAGCAGAACTGGCCAGCTTTTGTACAGGAGCCTTTTTATTGGCTGCCAGTGGATTATTAAATGGCAAAAGTGCCACAACTCATGTCAATGCGAGCGATGCCTTTGCCTCAAATTTCCCGGATGTCTACTTCAAACCGGATAAGGTAGTGACCGTTGACCAGGGAATCTATACCAGCGGAGGCGCAACAAGCAGCTTCCACCTTATGCTGACCCTCATTCACAATTATTGTAACCGCGACCTGGCTGTCCATATTGCGAAGATTTTTGCGATAGATATGAACAGGGAACAGCAAAGTTATTTCGGAACTTTCCATCCTGTTAAGGATCATGGTGATGAACTGGTTGCCAAAACACAGGTATGCATTGAAAATGCGTATAAGGAGGCTGTTACTATTGAGGATATTTTACAACAGATCCCATCCAGCAGACGCAATATCGTACGTCGTTTTAAACAGGCTACGGGAAATACACTGATTGAATATTTACAGAAAACCAGAATAGAGGCAGCCAAGAAGCTATTGGAGCAAACCAATTTCAGCATTTTGGAGATCATGCTCCATTCTGGATATAATGATTTGAAGACCTTCCGTCAGCTTTTCAAGAAAAACTCCGGAATGACCCCTAAAGATTATCGGGATAAGTTTAAGCCGAAAGCTGCATAGCAGGTTTTTGTTTTACTTTTTTCTTTTTCTTCTTCAATTTATTTAACCAGATTAAAGTTCCGGTAACGGGTAAACTCGTGGCGATCAGACAGGCCAGAAAATAAATGATTTTTGTAAACATGCCATATACATCACCAAGGTGCAATGCTTTTATAGAGCCTGAGATGCGCTCGTTAAATGGCTTATCCTTAAATACATCTATTTTAAGTACGCCCGCGGTGTATTGATCTAACAGTAATTTATCTCCCGCTGAAGGTGCAAAAAAGCCAACCTTATTTTTTGTGATGGCAATTGCAGAGATGGAGTCCTTAGCCAGGCTAATGCTGTAATCTCCGGGATAAGGTAAAACCGCATCCGCTTTTTTCAGGTATTCAGCGATACTCAAAGGAGCAGCATTTCCAGCGCCAGCCTTGATCACCGAGACAGGGTCTTTAGGTGGCTCGAAGCCTTCCGGCTGATAAGTACCTAATGTTTTACGTAAAGCCTCCCGATACCAGGGGAATGACCATTGAGGTCCGGTGATGCCCATCAGAAATAAAAAGATACAGGCATAAAAACCCAGGCTATTGTGCAGGTCATGGTTTGTTCTTTTCCAGCTCCCTGTCCATTTAATCTTCAGGCCCTGTTTCCAGGATTTCAACTTTTGAGGGAACCAGATGACCATTCCTGTGATCACCCCAAGGGTGAAAAGAATCGTTGCCGCACCGGAAATGTAACTTCCCAGTTTTCTGTTTTCCAACTCTCCAAAAATTGGTTTTTCAATTTTATCCAACAGCAACCACCTGTGCAGACTGAACATGGTCTTCATAAAAGACGCGGCTGTACTTTTTGTTTCTGAGATATTGCCAATGACAACTCCCGTATAAGGATTCACCGCAAAAGCAGATGGGCGTTTTTCTTCGGAAGGTTTATCTTTTCCACCTTTGCCTTTTTCGCCTTTCCCCTTTTCAGTTTTACCTTTTTCGTCTTTTCCTTTTTCGCTTTTGCTTATTTCTTCTTTATTTCTCTGCCCTTCTTTAGCCAGATCATTTACCAGTGTTTTATTTTTATCATCAAGTGCTGTTTTCCCCTCTCCTTTCTTTTTTTCTTCTTTCATTTTAACCATGAACTGATAAGTACGGTTAGGGTCAGCTGGAATTCTTACTGAAACTACTTTTCCACCTGTATTGCTTTTAACCTTTGCAATCAATTCTTCTATTGGCAAAGCCACAGCACCTGCAGTACGTTCTACTTTATACAATTCCGGAGTGGCCATTTCCTTCACCTCAGTGTTAAATACATAGAGTGTCCCGCTGAGACAAACTAAAATCACAATAATACCACTGGCTAGTCCCAGCCATAAATGGATATCATTAAAAAGTTTACGTGTGATTTGCCAGGCAGATCTTGGTGCTGAATATTTCATTTAGGCCTTGTGTTTTTTGCAAAATTAGCATAATTCCTGAAGTATTAAGAACTAGTCTAAATACCCTTGAATTATTTATTGTGTTTTACCTTATTTATCTCAGCTTATCTGCCCGATAAGACCAAAATTCTAACCTTGGGATTTAACCCCGAATTTCATCATCTTTTGTTCCCGATCGCCTGACAATCCCCTGTTTTATCTACAATCTGTTCTAAATCAACAACATTTATCACAAAATCCTTTTCTTTAAAATAATTAATTTCTATCTTTGCCGTCCCTCACGGGAAAAGGAGATTAAATTTTAATGGCTAAAAAACAAGTAGCAGAAAAAGAACTAGAGGCTAAAAAAGCCGAATTACAAGGTGCAGACGCTCGTCTGACCGAGAAAGAAACCATTGAGTCAGAAGCTGATTCAGTGTCGATCGAACAGATCAAATCATCATTAGCTACCCCTGATCAAGATTTTGACTGGGATGCAGATGACAAAGTTTTCGGAAAATATTCTGATGAAGACCGTAAAAAGTTTGAAGACATGTATACCGATACTTTCAATCAAATCAACCAAGGTGAAATCATCAGCGGTATTGTTGTGTCAATCAACAATAAAGACGTAGTATTAAACGTAGGATTTAAATCTGACGGATTAGTATCTACTTCTGAATTCCGTGATACACCTGACTTGAAAATTGGTGATACAGTTGACGTATTCGTTGAAGCTCCGGAAGATGCGAACGGTCAGTTGATTTTATCTCGTAAAAGAGCAAAAACCCAAAGATCATGGGAGTCTATCAATGAGGCTCTTGACAATGACAGAATCATCAACGGATTTGTTAAAAGCCGTACTAAAGGTGGTCTTATCGTTGACATCATGGGTGTTGAAGCTTTCTTACCTGGTTCACAAATCGACATCAAACCTATCCGCGATTACGATGTATACGTGGGTAAAACAATGGAATTCAAAGTTGTTAAGATCAACCATGAGTTTAAAAACGTAGTAGTTTCTCATAAAATCTTAATCGAAGACGATTTAGAAAGCCAAAAAGTTGAAATCGTATCTAAACTTGAAAAAGGACAGGTATTAGAAGGAACAGTTAAAAACATTACTGATTTCGGTGTATTCATCGATTTAGGTGGAGTTGACGGTTTACTTCACATCACTGATATTTCTTGGGGCCGCATAGAGCATCCAAAAGAAGTATTGAGCTTAGATGAGAAAATCAACGTGGTAGTTCTTGACTTTGATGATGAGAAAAAACGTATTGCATTAGGTTTAAAACAATTGACTCCACACCCTTGGGAATCTTTGGATACTAACTTAGCTGTTGGATCTAAAGTTAAAGGTAAAATTGTTACTGTTGCTGATTACGGTGCGTTCTTAGAAATCATTCCTGGTGTTGAAGGTTTAATTCACGTATCAGAAATGTCTTGGTCACAAAACTTACGCAGCCCACAAGAATTCTTGAAAGTTAGCGATGAAATCGAAGCTGAAGTATTAACTTTAGACAGAGACGAACGCAAAATGAGCTTAGGTATTAAGCAATTAACTCAAGATCCTTGGCAAAATGTTGCTGAAAGATATCCTATCGGAAGCAAACATACTGCAGTAGTTAAAAACATGACTAACTTCGGTGTATTCGTAGAAATTGAAGAAGGTATTGATGGATTAATCCATATCTCTGATCTTTCTTGGTCTAAAAAAGTTAACCATCCTAACGAATTCACTAAAGTAGGTGATACATTAGACGTAGTTGTTCTTGAATTAGATGTTGAGAGCCGTAAATTAAGCTTAGGTCACAAACAATTAGAAGAAAACCCTTGGGATACTTTTGAAACTATCTTCACGTTAGATTCAATCCACCAGGGAACTGTTGTTAAAGTAACTGATAAAGGTGCTGTTATTGCTTTACCATATGGTGTAGAAGGTTTCGTACCAACTAAACACATGGCTAAAGAAGACGGAACTACAATCAAAGCTGAAGAAACCAATGACTTCAAAATCATTGAGTTTAACAAAGATGCTAAACGTATCGTTGTTTCTCATGCCCGTATCTGGGAAGAGGCTAAAGCTGAAGCTGTTGCTGAAGAAAGAGCTACTAAGAAAAAAGAAGCTAAAGCATCAAGTAGTGCAGTTAAGAAAGTTAAAGATTCAGTTGAGAAATCAACTCTTGGCGATCTAGGTGTACTTGCTCAATTAAAAGAGCAGATGGAAGGTGAAGAAAGCAAAAACAAAGCTAAATAATCTTCAAAGCTGAATATATTAAAGGCATCCCAATCGGGATGCCTTTTTTTTTGTTACTTTGTTTTGTAAAACCAATACCCCCATTCATTTTATGAGAATCTTAATCAGCATCATCAGTACCCTGCTGTTGTTCCAGATCAGTTATGCACAACTCCCCTCGCTCATTCCTCAACCTGTGGAGATGAAAGCAGGAAAAGCAACGGAGAATTTCACACTTGTCAATGGCAGTACCGTAGTATTCACCAGCGATAACAGCTTAAAGCCTTCGGCAGATTTTCTGATTAATCACCTTAAAAAGTATTATAATATTGACCTTAAGACCAGCAATATCGCTGATGGCAACAGAAAGAATGCGATCAGCTTTGTTCTTGATAAAACTGTAAACCAGTATCCGGAGCAATATGTAATGGAGGTTTTCAGTAAAACGACAACCATCCGTTCGGCTTCTGCTGTTGGCATATTTTATGGTGTCCAGACCTTGATTCAATTGCTGCCACCAAGTGCCAAACCATTTCCTTTGCAGTTTCAGGCAGTCAGCATTACCGACTACCCCCGCTTTGCTTACCGCGGGATGCACCTGGATGTCAGCAGGCATTTCTTTGATGTCAGCTTTGTTAAAAAATACATTGATTACCTCGCCATGCATAAGCTCAATTATTTCCACTGGCACCTGACAGACGACCATGGCTGGCGTATAGAAATTAAAAAGCATCCAAAGTTAACGGCTATTGGTGCCTGGAGAGATGGAACCATTATCGGTCTTTATCCGGGAACGGGAAATGATGGCATCCGATATGGTGGTTACTATACCCAGGAGGAAGTGAAAGAAGTGATCAGGTATGCGGCAGAAAGGTACATCACCATCATTCCGGAAATAGAAATGCCCGGACACAGTATGGCCGTTCTTGCAGCTTATCCGGAATTGAGCACCACCCCAAAGCTGCCAAAGAAAGTTGCAGAAACATGGGGTATTTTCAATAAATTCAACAATGTGTTACTTCCTTCAGAACAGACCTTCAGCTTTCTGGAAGAAGTCCTGACAGAAGTGATGGAGCTCTTCCCCTCTCCTTACATTCATATCGGTGGAGACGAGTGTTCAAAAATCTGGTGGAAGCAATCTGCCTTTTCACAACAACTGATTAAGGAGAAAGGACTTAAAAATGAAACCGGACTTCAAAGTTATTTTATCCATAGGATAGAAAAGTTTGTGAACAGCAAAGGAAAAACCATTATTGGCTGGGACGAAATCTTAGATGGTGGCCTGGCTCCCAATGCAGTCGTGATGAGCTGGCGGGGAGAAAAAGGAGGAATTGCAGCAGCGAAACAAAAACATAAAGTCATCATGACTCCCGAGAATTTCATGTACTTTAACCATGCACAGTTTTTAAAAGACGACTCCCTGACAGCCGCGAAATTTTTACCCTTGGCAAACGTATATAATTATGAGCCTGTACCTGCTGAGCTGAGCCCTGCCGAAGGGAAATACATCTGGGGAGCACAAGGCAACCTGTGGTCTGAATACATCAGCAATCCTGCTAAAGCAGAGTATATGTTATTCCCAAGACTGGATGCTTTAAGCGAAGTACTATGGAGCCCGAAAACGAAGCGCAATTTTAATAACTTTCAACAAAGGTTAAAACAGCAACTCAAAAGGTATGATCAGATGGGCATAAAATACAGCAAAAGATATTGGGAAAATTAAGCTTTTTAAAAACCCGTTGCTTATCGTCTAAATCGTTTCTTATCATTTAAATAGCTTCTTATCTTCTAAACCGTTGTTTATAGACTTAAAGAAACTTCTTTTTCAATTCTGGGGAAGGAACCATACAACTCTCTCTCTTTCCCCAGATTCTGTACCTGTTTTTAGAGATCAGCTGATAGATAAAATCTCTGATGAATGCAGGAATAATAATAAAACCGTATAATATCGGCCATCCCCCACTCAAGCGCCGGGCAATCCGGAGTGCCGCAGTAGAGCGGAGGTAAATCTTCCCGTTCTCCAAAAGAATAATTGTTTTCAAATCTTCTGCTTTGAAATTAAAACCGGCCAGTTTCTCCTTAGCGATTTCACTTTGCAAAGCTCCGAAACGAAAATAATCTTTGTGGTCTCTTTTAATCGCGAACTGCACAGAATGATTACATAAATTGCAAACCCCGTCAAAAAAAATCAAGCCATGTGTGCGATCTTCATTCATTAGATTATTTTCTCTTAATATCCCCCGATATTGGATATATACAAATATAATTTTTTAAATCCAGAGCTTCAATCTATAGTTTTATAAATAAGACAGTTAAAAGTTTTATCTCTTTTAAAATCAATGCAATTGAAAAATCAACAGGAATAATTCCACATTCAGCTTTACGGAATTGAAACATTTTCCTATATTTGGCCAATCCTTTAGTCAATGCAAAAGAGAACCCTGCTAGACGGTCAAAAATTCCAGATCACAATTAAGAGACTTTGTCATCAATTAATTGAGAACCATACCGATTTTTCAAATACTGTTTTAATTGGCATTCAGCCGAGAGGCAGTTATTTTGCCGATAGAGTACAGACCGAACTCTCCCAAATCCTTAAGAAAAACACCATCAAAAAAGGCAATTTAGACATTACCTTTTTCCGTGATGATTTCAGAAGGAAGGACGGAATCGTTTCTGCAAACAGCAATACCATAGATTTTATTATCGAGGGCAAGAACGTAATCCTGATTGATGATGTACTCTGGACCGGACGTACCATACGCGCCGCTATGGATGCATTACTCGCTTACGGAAGGCCGGAAAGAGTAGAATTGATGGTCTTGATCGACAGGCGTTTTTCAAGGCATCTGCCTATAGAACCCGATTATATCGGCCAGCAGGTAGACAGCTTAAACTCACAACAGGTAAGGGTAAGCTGGAAAGAAACAGAAGGAGAAGACAAAGTAATCTTAATATCAGAAAGCAATAAATAACATGGCAGTAGAAAAATTATCAACCCGACATCTTTTAGGTATCAAAGATATTAACCGAAATGATATCGAATTGATCTTAGAAACTGCAGATAATTTTAAAGATGTGATCAACAGGCCCATTAAAAAAGTGCCTTCCCTGAGAGACATCACCATTGCCAATATCTTCTTTGAGAATTCTACCCGTACCAAGCTTTCCTTTGAGCTTGCAGAAAAGAGACTTTCTGCTGATACAATCAATTTTGCTGCTTCCTCCTCTTCAGTGAGCAAGGGAGAAACCCTGATTGATACGGTAAACAATATCCTGGCCATGAAAGTGGATATGGTGGTGATGAGACACCCCTATGCCGGCGCTGGTCAGTTCCTGAGCAAACACATTAATGCACAGATCGTAAACGCAGGAGATGGCGCACACGAACATCCTACACAAGCCCTTTTAGATGCCTTCTCTATCCGCCAGAAACTGGGAGATGTAGCCGGTAAAAAAGTGGTGATTGTAGGTGATATTTTACACTCCAGGGTAGCCATATCCAACATCCTGTGCCTGCAAAAGTTAGGTGCAGAAGTGATGGTATGCGGCCCTACTACCTTGATTCCTAAACACATCGAAAGTCTGGGTGTAAAGGTAGAACACAACCTGATTAAAGCTTTGAACTGGTGTGATGTAGCCAATATGCTGCGCATCCAGCTGGAAAGACAAGATATCAAATACTTTCCCTCCCTTAGGGAATACGCCATGATGTACGGCTTGAACAAGCAGATCCTGGACAACCTGGATAAAGAGATCATTGTAATGCATCCAGGCCCGATTAACCGTGGTGTGGAGATCACCAGTGATGTGGCCGACAGTAAACAATCCATCATCCTTGAACAGGTGGAAAATGGTGTTGCAGTGAGAATGGCGGTACTTTATCTGCTGGCCTCTCAAAGAGATTAAAAAACCAAAAAGTTTTTTATACCAATCTCGTTTTCTTTTCGTTAAACCAGTGTTATCAACAGTTGTTAATTTCTTATGTTAATAAGACATAATACTATTTTTATATTAGTACCAACCATATTTGAAACCAGATGCAGAAAAAATACCTTTTTATTCCGCTATTATTAGCAGGTAGCTTTACGTCTAGTTATGCGCAGTCCAGCATACTAGTACATTTAAATCAGAATTACCGAACCGGCCTGGAGTTACTGGACAATGAAAAGTACATCGCAGCAGCACAACAATTTAGGTTGGTAGAACAAGCCAGACAAAAACCAGGTGCTCAACAGGAAAGTAACTCAGAATTATCCTTACTTAAAGAAAACGCAAAGTTCTATGCAGCCGTTTGTGCTTTGGAACTTGGGAACAATGATGCAGAAAGCCTGTTCCAGAACTTTATAAAAGATTATCCCCTGAATGCTAATACCAAACTGGCCTATTTCCATGTTGGTAAATCATATTTTGCGCAGGAAAACTATCAGAAAGCATTGGATTGGTTTGAAAAAACAGATCCTTCTACCCTTTCAGGAAAACAACGTTTAGAATATCAGTTCAAACAAGGTTATGCTTATTTCATGTTGAAAAACACGGAGAAGGCGGAACCCCTGTTTGAAATCGTGAAAAAAGAAAAATCTCCTTATCAGGAAAGTGCAACCTACTATTTTGCTTACATCAATTACCTGAACAAAGAGTATAAAACGGCATTGGCCAACTTTGAAAAGTTAAAAGGTTCGCCAACTTATGAAGCCAGCTACCCTTATTACATCACCTCCATGTATTACCTGGACGAACGTTATGACGATGTACTTGCTTATGCCATTCCTATTTTAAAAACATCAAAGCAACAGTATGAAGCAGAGATGCTGAGCCTGATTGCAGCTTCTTACTTTGCCAAATCTGATTATACCAATGCAGAGAAATATTTCAGTGAATATTATGCAAAAGATAAGTCAGAGGTAAAAAACAACCTGTTTATCTATCAATACGGCTATTCCTTATTCCATTTAAAAAGATATCAGGAATCGGTATCTATTCTGGAAAAACTGGACACAGATGATGTATACCTGCAAAGCGGGATGTATACTTTAGGCCGCTCTTTCATTCAACTGAAAAACAAAGAAAAAGCGCGCAGTGCTTTCTTCAGGTCTTCAAGACTTGACTTCGATAAGTTCATACAGGAAGAAGCATGGATCAACTATGCACGCTTAAGTTATGAGCTTGATTTTAATCAGCAGGCCCTGGAATCCACTCAGAGTTTCCTGAAGCAATTCCCTAAATCAAGGAAAGCAAATGAAGCTAAAACCTTATTAGGCGAGATCCTGTTAACAAGTAAAAACTATCAGGCTGCCATAGATATTCTGGAGCCTATCCCGGATAAATCACCTGAAGCAAAAGAAGCTTATCAAAAAGTAACGTATTTCAGAGGACTTGAGTTTTATAATGAAAGGGCTTTCCCTAATGCATTATCAATGTTCTTACGTTCTGAGAAGTTTCCTGAAGATAAGGAGATCCATGCATTAAGTACTTACTGGAAAGCAGAAGCCAGCTATGAATTGAGAAAATTCGGAGAGGCGGTGAAAAACTTTGAGCTGTTCCTTGACATGCCCGGAGCGGATAAAACGGAAGTATACAATTTCGCTAACTATGCTTTGGCTTATGCCGCTTTCGAAGACGAACGTTACGGAAAAGCAGCTACCTATTTTGAGCGCTTCCTGAAAGGAAATGATAAAGATCAGAAAACAGTAACTGATGCCACGATCAGATTGGCGGATTCTTACTTCGTAAATAAAAGCTATGGCAATGCCTTAGAAAATTACAATAAAATCATTGCCAGTAAATCTACCGGAGAAGACTATGCCCTTTTCCAGCGTGGAATGATCCAGGGACTTGAAAACCAAAACGATGCAAAAATCAGTACGATGCAAAGTTTGTTAAAGCAGTTCCCTTCTTCAAACTATGCAGATGATGCCGGTTTTGAAACCGCTTATACCTATTTCAATAAAGGAGACCTGGAAAAATCAAAAACAGATCTGACAGGTTTGATCAGTCAGTATCCACGTAGCAGCTATGTACCGCGTGCATTGGTCACCATCGGTTTGGTTCAATACAACCAGGATCAGGATGATGCAGCTGCAGAAACCTTCAAAAAGGTAATTGCCGATTACGGAAGTAGTGAAGAGGCCAAACAAGCTTTGGAATCCATCAAAAACATTTACGTAGACAAAGGCGATTCAGAAGGTTTTATCAACTATGCAAAAACAACTCCAATCGGAGATTTCTCTCTTGCAGAACAGGACAATATCATCTTCACGGCTGCCAATAACCGCTACCTGAAAGGTGATGCTAAAGGTGCTTTTGAAGCGATAAATGCTTATTTTGATAAGTTCCCGAAAGCCATTCATACCAAAGAAGCTAAATTCATCAGAGCAGAATCATTGGTGAAATTAGGCAGACCGGACGAAGCGATTCCTGATTATGAGTTCATCTTAAACGACTGGACAAGTGATTATACAGAACGTTCATTGGTTTCTATCTCCAAACTATTCCTGGATCAGAAAAAATACAATGAGGCGATCGTTTATCTGAAAAGACTGGAAACAACTGCAGATTATAAGGTTCACTATACTTATGCCATCAACAACCTGTTGAAAGCCTACAGTGCTTTAAATATGCCTGATGACGTGATCAAATATGTAGCCCTGATCAAAGAATCTGATAAGTCTTCTCAGGAAGAGAAAAGCAGCTCTGAATTGTATGCAGGAAAGGCCTATTTAGCAAAAGCAGATACCACACTTGCCGTTAAATCATTCAACGCGGTAGTAGAAAAAACAAAAACCCTTGCCGCTGCTGAAGCAAAATATAACCTTGCTGCCATTCAGTATGCAAAAAGAGAATATAAAACTTCTACCAAGACCTGTTTTGACCTGATCAATAACTTATCATCTTATGATTATTGGGTGGCTAAATCTTTCATTTTGTTAGCAGACAATTACGTTGCATTAAAAGACAATCTACAAGCTAAAAGTACGCTCCTTAGCCTTATAGACAATTATGAAGGCAAGGACGAAATTGTCCAGACTGCTAAGGATAAATTACAAAAAATTAAATAAGACAAGCACGATGAGATTGACGAAATTAATATATACCACCCTATTTTTTATTACTGCAGGATCTCTGAGCGCATTGGCACAGGAGACAAAGAAAACTGAAGAAAAAGCCGTAACGGAAGAGATTGAAGTTGTAAGGCCATATAAACCAGTTTTAGCCGAAGCTGTAAAATTGAGAAGAAGCCCGGACCTGAATACCGTAAAGACCTATAAAGCAAAGTTCAATTATAGCCTGACCGACAGAAAACTGGAGTTAAATTCAGACATCAATAAATTACAGGCAGAGCAGGTAGCAAAGGAAAGAGAAACTGAACTGATCAACAATTATGTAAAAGGCGGTTTCGGAATGCGTACGACCATTTTAGGGGAAGCTTACATTAACCTGGGCAGAGATGAAGCCCTACAGGCAGGTGCCTTCTTTAAACACTTCGGACAAAAAGGAAAGCTTGCCGGACAAGAAGTGAATCAACAGCAATTGAGTGTCTTCGGAAGAAGTATCGGTGATCAGGTGACCATGAGTGGCCGTGTGAATTACCAGAGAAACGGTTTGTTCTTTTATGGCTTTAACCCGGCTAAACCGGAACTTAACCTGAATCCTGACAGACAAACACTGAGCTTTATTGAGGCAGAAGGAGAGATCGTAAATAAGTATACGGATGACCCTGATGCACTCAGCTACGCTGTAAAACTAAACGGATACTTATGGAATGATAAATATGCGGCAAAAGAAAACTCTATCGTTCTGAACGGATATGTGAACAAAAGAATCAGCAGCTTTAACTTAGGTCTTGCCGCTTCAGTAGAACTCGGAAATACCAAAGATGAACTGGTAAGCGTGGGAAATAATGTATTGAAATTAAACCCGTACATCAGACTTCAGGCAAATGGGGTAAAGATCAATGCCGGTATTAATTTCGTACAGGAATTTGGTGCGTTCTCAAAAAGCAGGATCTTCCCTTCAGTTACTGCAGACCTGACCCTGATCCCGGATTACCTTCAGTTATTTGCTGAGGTAAAAGGTGATGTAAACCGTAATTCATTAAAACAATTTACAGACGAAAACCCATTCCTGAATTCCAATATTCTCATCAGAAACTCGGTAGAGAAACTAGGCTTCAGTGCAGGGATCAAAGGAACGGGTGGTCCTGGTTTTGGTTACAAAGCAAGAGTTTATCATAAGAAAATTTCTGATATGCCATTGTTCGTAAACAACTTTGCGAACCCAACCCGTTTTGATGTGATCTACGATTTCGGATCTACCACAATGACAGGTCTTGAAGGAGAAATTTCTGTACAGGTGAGCAACTCATTGAAATGGACAGGTAAACTAAACTTTGAAGATTATAAACCTGCTCAGGAATCTGAAAGCTGGTTTAAGCCTCAAATGAGAATCAGCTCAGACCTACTATTCAATATCACAGATAAGATCGGATTAAATGCATCCGTTGCCATTCAGGATGCCAGCAAAGCAAAGGTTTACACCTCTGCCCCAGCAAGTCCTTATCTGATTCCTGACCGTTCTATCGAAACAACAGAAAGTGTGAAAGCTTTTGTAGATCTTGGTGTTGGTGCCAGCTATAAAATCAACAACAAATTCTCTGCTTTTCTAAGAGCGAACAATCTGTTGAATACTTCATACAGCAGATACTTGTATTATCCAACAATCGGAACCAATATTTTCGGAGGTTTAACTTACTCCTTCTAAGCGGTTTTCAATTATTAATTGGTTGATATAGAATTAAAATTTAATTTTACCAGAATGGACATGCTAGCGTATCTTACAGAGCTTATTAAAACCCGTAGAGAGGTTGGGATCCCCGGACTTGGAACGATCTATAAAAAGAAATCACCGGGAAGGTATGATGCGGAGACACATTCGTTCTTACCACCCAGCTATATACTGGATTTCAGTTCTGAAGTAAGAGAGCAATCGGCACTCATTGACCATATCTGTAAAAAAAGAAACATATCTCCGGATGCCGCCACTTATTATGTGGATGAGTTTTCGGACGACATAAAAAAACAACTGGAGCAACATGAGGAAGCCAGCCTTTATCCGCTGGGAACTTTATATGGAAGCCCTGACGCGTTTAACTTTAAACCTGTAAATGATCAAAACTTCGGTTTTGATTTTTACGGTTTACCGCCAGTCAAAGAAGAAGCAAACCTGGTTACTGAACCTGTTGAAACGCCTCCTTATTCTACCGATCCTGTCATTGAAAATCAAGAAATTGAGCAAGAGGAATCCATCGATGATTCATCAGAACATCAGGTTAGCGAAGAACAATTGGAACTGGAAAACAGCAATGCGGATCTTAGGGAAGTAGAGAACGAAACTGCTGCCGAAGCCAAACAACCTATCGTTGAAGAGGCTGGAGAAGAAGATGTGGTACCTGAAATTGAAGAAGTCGCAGCTGTTCCGGAGGAAGAACAACCTTTAGTAACCGAGGTTCAGCAGGAAGAAGAAACACCGGCGGCTACAGAATTACCTACTGCAGCAGAAGTACCAGCGGTAACAGAAACGCCAGCGGTATCTGAAACAAATGCGGAAGAACCAGTAATCCCCCATGGAGAAGAATGGTCTGAAGAAGAAGAATCTGCAGAAAAACAAGAGACTGAAAAGTATCAGATAGAAGAAGCAACTATAGAGGAAATATACGAGGTTGAAGAAGAAAATCAGCCGCTACCTGTAGCTGATGAACAACCTGTTTATGAAGAAATCGCAGAGGTTGAATTTCCTAAAAAACCAATAGAGGAACCCGTAATTGAAACGGTTGTTCCTACGACCATCAACGATATCTATGCGCAGTCTAACAGGCCCCCTCTTTATGAGCCCCGCCCGATTCCGGTACAGCCTGAGCAACCAGTAGAAAGTGAACAAGTAACAGAACCAAGATTTTACAATTCTGATGGAGAATATACAGAACCCGCTAAAACACCTGTTTATTTAAAAATCCTGATCGCCTTATTGCTGATCCTGATCGGACTTGCTGCAGCTTATTTTATTCGCCCTGATCTTTTTGATCCTCTTCTGAAAAGAGGGGAAAACCAGGCTGCAACACCTGTTGAAAACAGTGTTAGTGGTCAGGCAGCGGCACTCACAGCAGACTCACTAGCAAAAGCAGACAGTGCCAAAAGAAATATAGAGAAGACGCTTCCGATAAAAGACAGCACTAAAAAGGACAGTTCAACAGGAGCCAAACCAGTAGCTGCAAAACCTGTGGCTGAAAAACCGGTAGCCACCAAAGCTGAAACGGCAGTAGTACCTCCGGCAACAAAAGCATTACCAACGCCCCCTCCTGTGGCAGAAACAGGAACAACTTATGAAGTAATTGGCTCTTCCGTAACCAGTCAGAAAGAAGCGGACCGCTTTATTGCCAATATGAAGTCTCTGGGAATTACCGCGAAAGCCATCCCCCCTGCTCCAGGCAGAAAAATAATAAAACTGAGCATTGGTTCGTTTAAAGACTACAACTCGGCTCATTCGGAAAGACCTAAACTAGAGAAAAAGTTAGGGATTAAAGACACATACATACACACAAACAAACCATTATAAATTATGATCGCATTAATACAGGGTGCTACTGATAGCCTGACACAACTTGCTGATACTGCTAATAACGCCACTAAAGCCCTTGCTGCAGCACCTCCGGAATTGCACTTTATCGACCTGCTGTTCAAAGGCGGATGGGTAATGCTTCCCCTGGCTTTTCTTGCCTTTTTAGGATTAGTCATTTTTGTTGAAAGATACCTGACCATCAGAAAAGCTTCTAAAACTGAATCTAACCTGATGCTTCAGATTAAACAATATATCCATGACGGCCGATTGGACAATGCCATTGCACTATGCAAGAACAACAACTCTCCTTTAGCCAGAATGCTGGAAAAAGGGCTAAAACGTATTGGCCGTCCGATTAAAGATATTGAAGCCGCAATTGAGAATAACGGTAAACTGGAAGTATCCAAACTGGAGAAAAACATTGGTGTACTTGGAATTATCGCCGGTATTGCACCGATGCTTGGTTTCGTTGGTACCATTATTGGGGTAATTACCATTTTCCATGATGTGTCTATCAAAGGTGCTATTGAGATCGGAACGATATCCGGAGGTTTATATACTAAAATGATCACTTCCGCTACTGGTCTGATCATCGGTATCATCGCTTATGTATTGTATCATATATTGAATATGATGGTAGAGCGCATCATACTAAGAATGGAAACTGATGCTATTGAGTTTATTGATCTATTAGAGGAGCCAGGTAAATAATGAATCTACGCAAGAGAAATAAAGGAACGGTAGAGGTTCATACTTCTGCACTGAACGACATCATGTTCTTCCTGCTGCTGTTTTTCCTATTGGCGTCTGCCGTAGTGAATCCGCAGGTGGTAAAGCTGTTGTTGCCAAGATCAGAATCAGGACAACAATCTTCTGCACAGAAGACCGTTACGGTATCGATAGACGAAAAGCTGAACTATTTTGTAGACAAGCAACCTACAACGCTGGAAAACATCCAGGCTGCAATTGAGACTTATCAAAGAGCATCACCTGATCTGACCATTGTGCTTTATGTGGCCAGAGGGGTTTCCATCGAAAACACCATGCTTGTATTTGATATCGCCAACAAATTAAAACTTAAAGTTGTACTCGCTGTAGAACCTAAGAAATAATGATGTACCCTAAGGAAGAAAACAATTATCCTAAAGCAGTAGCCATCTCTACTGGTATTATGATTGCCCTCATCGCGCTGAGTTTCTTCATTGCGATAGGAACATTCCAGCCTCCTGTTGAGGCAGGTATGGGAGGAATGGTGGTCAATTACGGAACATCAGTTACGGGAATGGGGACAGACTATACGAGTATAGAGGAACCTTCTGCAGATCCGAATGCCAACAATAAACCACCGGATAAAGTAGTTCCCAAAGAACCTACCAAGGAAACTCCGACCAATCAGAACAGTACTAAAGAGATCGTTACACAAAGTACAGAAGAAGCAGTCAGCGTAAATACCAAAAGCAGCAATAAAAACACTGCACCTACTGCAACCACAGAAACTAAACCGGCAAAGCCTGTCATCAATCAAAATGCATTGTATAAAGGCAAAACCAATAAAGGTACAGGTGGTGGTGATGGAACGGGGACAACTCCAGGAAATCAGGGCGATAAAGACGGAGATCCATTGGCCAATAATTATGGCGAAGGCGGCTCTGGATTTGGCGAAACTCCTATTGCACTCAGAAAGTTCACCAATTTGGTTACCCCTCAGGATGACGGACAAAAAACCGGAAAGATTGCCGTAAGGATCAAGATCAATAAAAGTGGTATCGTGATAGACGCCACTCCGGGAGTGAAAGGAACAACCCTGAACGACAGAGAGCTATGGCAGAAATGTAAAGAAGCTGTAATGGGTGCACGTCTGACCCAATCTGAATCCGCCCCTGATGTTCAAATCGGAGTGGTCGTGTTCAACTTTAAAGTGAAATAACGTACCTGGTATTCTTTTTTTGGAACTCCAAAATGAACTATAAACAAACTCTGGATTATCTGTATGGTAAACTACCCATGTTTACCCGTGTTGGCGCCATAGCCTTCAAAAAAGACCTGCACAACACCATCGCCATGTGCGATAAACTGGGAAACCCTCAGCATAAATTCAAAACCATACATGTCGGTGGAACCAATGGTAAAGGTTCCACCTCACACATGCTTGCCGCGATCCTGCAACAGGCAGGGTATAAAACCGGACTCTATACCTCTCCCCACCTTAAAGATTTCAGGGAACGCATCCGGATCAATGGGGAAATGATCTCTGAAAACTTCGTGACTGATTTTGTGGCCCAACAGCAAGACATCATGGAAGAAATCAGCCCTTCATTTTTTGAGGTAACGGTAGCCATGGCTTTTTCTTATTTTGCAGAAGAACAAGTGGATATTGCCGTTATCGAGGTTGGCCTGGGAGGCAGACTGGATTCTACAAATATCATTACTCCTGAACTTTCTGTCATTACCAATATCAGCCTGGACCATACCAATATCCTTGGCAGCACCCTACCCGAAATTGCAAAGGAAAAAGCAGGGATCATCAAGCCAGGTATACCGGTAGTTATCGGAGAACAACAGGAGGAAACAAAAGCCGTATTTATTGGCAAAGCTGAAGAAACCAATAGCCTGATTACTTTCGCAGATCAGGAATTACACCTCACAAACCTCATTAAAAAAGAGAAATACCTGAATGCAGATGTGTATGCTGGAAGCCATCCTTTATACCTGCACCTGGAATTGGACCTCAATGGGTCTTATCAAAGAAAAAACATCCTGACCGTGATTCAGTCTGTATTGATGTTAAAAGAACAAGGTTATCAGATTGATGATGAGGCCCTGTATTCCGCGTTAAAAGATGTGAAGGGATTAACAGGTCTGCAAGGCAGGTGGCAAGCCCTCGGAGAAAACCCTCTGATCATCTGCGATACCGGACACAATATCGGGGGAATCACGGAGGTGATGCAAAACATCAATGACACCCCTCATGATCAACTACATATCGTTATTGGGATGGTGAAGGATAAAGACATCAGTGGAGTCTTAAAGCTGCTTCCAAAAGATGCGCATTATTATTTTTGTCAGCCTGAACTGGAAAGGGCTCTCCCGGCTGCAGAACTTGCAGAAGAGGCAAAACAACATCAACTGATCGGAGATGTATTTCCTACCGTCCAGCTGGCCTTCCATGCTGCAAAAGACAATGCAGATTCAAACGACCTGGTCTTTGTTGGTGGAAGTACCTTCGTTGTAGCAGAAGTCCTATAAAATCTTTACATTACAGCCCCGGCAATAATTATACGGATTAACTATCTTTAAAAATTCTTAATACATACACAACTCAATGAAAAGAATTTACCTGTTATTTTCTGCACTACTTGTCACTTGTAGTGTATCTATGGCACAAAAGAAAACAGCTGCCCCCTCAAAAAAAGACTTCCCTGCTTCTGTAGACAGACCTAAACTGGTCGTTGGCCTGGTGATAGATCAAATGAGATGGGATTATCTTTATCGTTATTACAGCAGATATGGCTCAGGAGGCTTCAAAAGACTCATCAACGAAGGTTTCTCTGCCGAGAATACCTTTATTCCTTATACCCCAACTTATACCGCATGTGGCCACGCCAGCATCTATACAGGTTCGGTTCCTGCCATCAATGGAATTATCGGTAACGACTGGTACGATCCTCAGTTAGGACGTAATGTTTACTGTGCAGAAGATACTTCAGTAACCAGTGTTGGAAGTACCACAAGAGCAGGTGTCATGTCTCCAAAAAACATGCTGACAACTACGATAACTGATGAGCTTCGCCTGGCAACTAATTTCCAGGGTAAAGTAATCGGTATCTCCTTAAAAGACCGTGGATCTATCCTTCCTGCCGGACATACTGCCAATGCAGCTTACTGGTTCGACGGACAAACCGGCGACTGGATCACCAGTACTTATTATATGCCTAAACTACCTACATGGTTGGAAGATTACAATAAGATCAAACTGGCTAATAAGTTTTTTGAGAAAAACTGGCCTACCCTTTACCCGATCGAAACTTATACCCAAAGTACAGCAGACGACAAACCTTATGAAGGAAAAGCAAGAGGCGAACAAAGCCCTGTTTTCCCTCATCCCCTGAAATTATATGCGGGAAAAAATTATGAGATGATCAAAAGCACGCCTTACGGAAACACCATCACTTTAGACCTGGCTAAACTGGCCATCCTTTCTGAAGATCTTGGTCAGGATAACGTAACCGATTTCCTTGCCGTAAGCTGCTCTTCTACAGATTATGTCGGACATATGTACGGACCAAACTCTGTAGAAGCAGAAGATACTTACCTGAGACTGGACAAAGACCTTGCAGAGTTTTTCGACTACCTGGACAGCAAAGTAGGTAAAGGAAATTACCTGTTCTTCCTGTCAGCAGATCACGGTGCAGCACATGTACCGGGCTTCATGAAAGAGAACAGATTACCAGGTGAAACAATTGATGACAGCCCTGTGATGAAAGAACTGGGTGGCCGTCTGGAAGCTAAATTTGGCATCAAACAAGCCATCATCAAATCGATGAACAATCAGGTTTATTTCAACCATAAAAACATCGCGGATTCAAAGGTTGATTTTGATGCAGTTAAAGATTTCAGCATTGAATTCCTGAAAACACAGCATGGTTTTGCAAACGCCGTAGATTTGACTAAAATTGCCGGAAGCACCCTTCCTGAGCCCATCAAGACAAGAATCACCAATGGATACAATGCCAGAAGAAGCGGCGATATCTATTTTATCCTTCAATCCAACCATTTCGACAGCAGCAGCAAGACCGGAACAACCCACGGTTCATGGAATCCTTACGATTCTCATATTCCTGCGGTATTCATGGGTTGGAATGTGAAACCTGGAAAGACCAATAAAACACATTATATGACAGATATTGCAGCCACATTAGCTGCGATGCTGCACATTCAGATGCCAAGTGGCTGTGTCGGAGAGCCGATCACAGAGCTTACCCATCAGTAAATCAGTTTAAAATACAGAAAAGCCGTCCTGAACAAGATTCAGGACGGCTTTTTTTATACATCATCCTTTTGTATTGATTTGGCTATTTTAACCACCTAAGCTCAGTTTTTGTTACCTTTACCTACCAATTATAAAACCATCCTATGGAGAAAATTGAAATCTATAAACCCAAACATAAAATACGTTTTGTTACCGCTGCAGCCTTATTTGACGGACACGATGCAACAATCAATATCATGCGCCGGATCCTCCAGTCTTCAGGAGCTGAGGTGATACACCTGGGGCATAACCGCTCGGTTGATGAAGTGGTAAATTGTGCCATCCAGGAAGATGTACAAGGGATTGCCATGACTTCTTACCAGGGTGGGCATATTGAATATTTTAAATACATGTACGACCTGCTACAGGAACGTGGCGCTTCCCATATCAAGATCTTTGGTGGTGGTGGCGGAGTCATCCTCCCTTCCGAAATTGCAGAGTTGCAGGAATATGGTATTACCAGAATCTATTCTCCTGATGACGGACGTAAAATGGGCTTACAAGGCATGATCAATAACATGCTGGAACAAACCGATTACATCACTACCACAACCCTGAACGGAGAGCTTAAATCTATCCCTCAAAAGAATGTAAAGAGCATTGCCTCTGCCATTACGGTAGCTGAAAATGATCCGGAAGGAGCTCAGGCATTTGTAGATGAATTGAAGAAACTGACTTTAAAAAGCCAGGCTCCGGTACTGGGTATCACAGGAACCGGTGGTTCCGGTAAATCGTCTCTGGTAGATGAACTGGTCAGACGCTTCCTGATAGAGGTGAAAGATAAAACCATGGCCATCATCTCCGTAGACCCCTCCAAACGCAAAACAGGAGGTGCTTTATTGGGTGATAGAATCCGGATGAATGCCATCAATAACCCAAGGATCTATATGCGATCCCTGGCCACGAGACAAGCCAACCTGGCCTTATCTAAAAATGTACAGGAAAGTATAGACATCTGTAAAGCTGCCGGATATGACCTGATCATTGTGGAGACCTCCGGAATTGGCCAGTCAGATACAGAGATTACAGAACATTGTGATGTTTCCCTTTATGTGATGACTCCTGAATTTGGAGCTGCAACCCAACTGGAAAAAATCGACATGCTTGATTTTGCAGATCTGGTAGCCATCAATAAATTCGATAAACGTGGTGCTTTAGATGCGCTACGTGATGTCCGGAAGCAATATAAACGCAACCATAACCTGTTTGATGCCAAGGATGACACGATTCCTGTTTTTGGAACAATGGCATCCCAGTTCAATGATCCTGGAATGAACAACCTCTTTACTGCCCTGATGGACAAGATCAAAGAGAAAACAAAGGTTGATTTCAATGCACAAATGGAACTCACTTCAGAGCAATCTGAAAAGATATACATCATTCCGCCAGACAGGACCAGGTATCTCGCCGAGATTGCCGAGGCCAGTCAGACTTATAACGAATGGGTAGAAAAACAAAGTACCATTGCCAGAAAATTATACCAGCTTCAGGGGGTAATCCAACTGTCTAAAGAGCAGAAACTGATTAAAGATATTCCGGCAACCGAAAACATTGGGGATGCCTTACAGGACATCTATCAACATCTGGAAGAACAACTTGATGGGGAATGCAGAAGGTTACTTCGTCAATGGCCGGAAACAAAGATCAAATACAAACAGGAATTCTTTGTTTACAAGGTAAGGGATAAAGAGATCAGACAACCTTTGTTTTATGAGTCTTTATCCAAACTTCAAATCCCTAAAGTATCCCTTCCCCGCTATGAAGACTGGGGGGATATCTTACGCTGGTTGTTAACAGAGAACGTTCCTGGAGAGTTCCCTTATGCCGCAGGAGTATTCCCGCTAAAACGTGATGGAGAAGATCCAACCAGGATGTTTGCCGGCGAAGGTGGCCCGGAAAGGACCAACAAAAGGTTTCACTATGTGTCTTTAGGTCAGCCTGCACATCGTTTATCTACCGCATTCGACTCAGTTACCTTGTATGGGGAAGATCCACACATCAGGCCGGATATTTATGGTAAAATCGGAAACTCGGGGGTAAGTATTGCCACCATAGACGATGCCAAGAAATTATACTCCGGTTTTGACCTTTGTGCGCCTTCCACTTCAGTATCCATGACCATCAATGGCCCTGCACCGATGTTGCTGGGTTTCTTT
This sequence comes from Pedobacter caeni, assembly GCF_900129215.1. Lineage (GTDB taxonomy): Bacteria > Bacteroidota > Bacteroidia > Sphingobacteriales > Sphingobacteriaceae > Pedobacter > Pedobacter caeni. Next base: position 1,069,568 of record NZ_FQUQ01000004.1, read on the forward strand.
ATGAATGCAGCTATCGATCAGCAATGCGAGAAATACATCATCGAACATGAGCTTCAGGAAGAAACAGAGGCTAAAATTGCCGCCCTGTATAAATCCAAAGGAATAGAAAGACCAAGTTATAGTGGTGGTCTTCCGGAGGGCAATAATGGCTTAGGGCTAATGTTGCTTGGTGTAACCGGTGATCAGGTATTACCTGCTGATGTTTACGCCAAAATCAGGGCGTACGCGATCAGTACTGTAAGGGGGACTGTTCAGGCTGACATCCTGAAAGAAGATCAGGCCCAAAATACCTGCATCTTCTCCACAGAGTTCGCCTTAAGAATGATGGGAGATATCCAGAACTACTTCATCACTGAAAAAGTACGGAACTTTTATTCCGTGTCGATCTCAGGGTATCACATTGCCGAAGCTGGTGCCAACCCTATTTCGCAACTGGCCTTTACCTTAAGCAATGGGTTTACCTTTGTAGAGTATTACCTGAGCAGAGGAATGAATATTGATGATTTCGCCCCTAACCTCTCCTTTTTCTTCTCCAATGGAATTGATCCGGAGTATTCAGTTATCGGCCGTGTTGCCAGAAGAATCTGGGCTAAAGCCATCAAGAACAAATACAAAGGAAATGACCGTTCGCAAAAATTAAAATACCATATCCAGACTTCGGGTCGTTCCTTACATGCCCAGGAGATCGACTTTAATGATATCCGCACCACATTACAGGCTTTGTATGCGATCTATGACAACTGTAATTCCCTGCATACCAATGCTTATGATGAAGCCATTACCACACCTACAGAAGAATCTGTACGCAGGGCGATGGCCATCCAGCTGATCATTAACAGGGAATTGGGATTGGCAAAAAATGAAAATCCTTTACAAGGTGCCTTTATTATAGAAGACCTGACGGATTTAGTTGAAGAAGCTGTTTTGCTTGAATTTAAACGAATTAACGACAGAGGTGGCGTACTGGGCGCTATGGAAACGATGTATCAACGTGGTAAGATCCAGGAAGAAAGTCTGTATTATGAAACACTGAAACATACTGGTGAATATCCTATTGTAGGAGTAAATACCTTCCTGAATAAAAATGGTTCTCCAACCATTGTTCCGGGTGAAGTAATCCGTGCTACAGAAGAAGAAAAACAATATCAGATTACAGCATTAAAAGCCTTCCAGGAAAGAAATGCAGATAAGACGGCAATTGCATTGAGAAAACTGCAAAAGTCTGCTATCGCAGGTGATAACATCTTTGAAGAACTGATGGAAGTTTGTAAGATCTGTTCATTGGGACAAATATCAAATGCCTTATACGAAGTAGGTGGACAGTACAGAAGAAATATGTAAAATCCTCTTTATTTCTGGTATATAAAAAAAGCTCCGTCACAATGACGGAGCTTTTTTATGAAGATATAGATTCTTTTAAAAATTAGGTTTGTTGACATCCCACCATAGTCTGGTACCTCCATGATCAGGTCCACCCAACAGCTGAAGCGCTTTTTGAACTTCAGCTCCGTTCGTAGAGTATTCGTTGGCCGGATAAGCCAGTCTTCTGATCTGAAGCTGTGTGTCTATCTTTCCGTTACTATTATTAGTGACCACAGTAAATAATTTAGGATAGCCCGTGCGACGGAATTCAGTCCAGGCCTCCTGCCCTTCCGGAAACATTGCCAGCCATTTTTGGGTAATGATCCGTTCCAGTTTACGTTCATTAGAGGCTGCAGCATCCCAGCTGATCGTAACTGTAGAAACAGCAGGAGAATTATTCGCTGCATTTAAAGGGTCTACGTAAGCTTTGGGTAAGCTCGTTGCATCATCTTTATAATTTCCAGCCGTTACTCCCCATTGGTCCATGGAAGCCTGAATTCCAGTCTCATAGTTATTCTTCACATCACCTGCACCGGTCCAACCGCGTAATGCAGCTTCCGCTTTCAGAAAATATGCCTCGGCAGCAGTCATCATCCACATCGGTGAGTTCGGGCCAAAAGCAGTTGCTGAATTTAAGGTGGAAAACCCATTATAACCTGGTTTTGCGGTCACAGCTGCTCCTATACGAATTCCTTTGTACTGACCAGGGAAAAGTTTATCAGTAGCTGGTGTTACATATTTAGGCAGGCGGGGATCATTATAGCCCGTCATATAAGACTCCAGGGATGCCCCCATAGAAATATCTGTCCAACTTGTGGCGATTACGTTTAGTGGGTTATGGTATCCACCACCAGAAATACCTGCATTATCCGCATTTGTAGTTAACAATCCACCATTAGATGGATCCAGTGCTTTTTGGCCTTGTGCCTGAGCAGTAGCCGGATCAACTTTTACGATGTGCATCGCTAAGCGCAATCTTAAGGAATTTGCCAGTTTAATCCATTTCGTATAATCCCCGCCATATACCAGATCATACTTTTGAAAAGGATTTTTTTCCATACTTGAATTCTGAGCAGCCGCTTTTACATACGTATTCAGGTTGGTAACTGCAGTATCCAGTTCCAGGAAGAATTGTTTGTAAATGTTTTGCTGACTATCATAAGGGGTAGAAATGATAGAAGTTCCTGATAAACTGTAAGCAATCGGTCCAAATTTATCTGTTAAGCGGCTAAAAGTTTCCACTTTAAGGATCAGGGCTACTCCCCAAAAATCAGGGAGTTTAGTTCTTGTTCCTGCTTGTCCGATGGTATTGATTGCAAATAACGAATTGGTATAAGAGACGATATATGATTGTCTGTTCCATCCATCCACCAGGTCATAATTCAGGTTATTAATATTGCCCCTGAAAGGATTCGGTGACATCATATAACCGGCATAACAATCTGCATTTAAGTTCTGGGTTAACTGATAATCGTTTTCCAGACCAAAAATTGCACTTTGAATTCCAGGAAAGATCATCCCAACATGGTATTGATCTGAAGTAAAACCGGTGTTATCTGTATTGAACTTTTCAAAGTTTTTTGTACAACTGCTAAACGAAATTAACAGAAGGAAACATAAGACTGCCTGGCAGAACTTATATCCATGATGTACCATTAATATATAAGGAGTTTTCATTGTTTCTTTTTTAAAATTGAATAATCTATAGGGTAAGATTCAGGTTAAAACCAATGTTGCGTGTTGCCGGCTGACTAAATACGTCCACACCAGAAAGTCCATTACCTGTTGACATCGTAACGTCAGGATCAAAAGGAGCTTTTTTATGAAGGTATAAGAGGTTTCTTCCAATCAGAGAAATCCTTAAATTCTTCACAAATCCTTTAGTAAAAGGCAGGCTATATCCCAGAGATACTTCACGTAAACGAACTACTGTTGCGCTATAGACATAATTTTCCGTAATGCCATCACGCCCACCTACAGTAGTATACCATAATGTAGGGTCAACACTACTAATCGGAGCTCCTGTTGCAGCATTCACACCATTGATATTTACACTTCCCCTATCTCTTGCTTCTCCGGTAACTTTAGATACTCCATAATCATCCAGTATAGCCTCTGTAAGAGAAAGCACCTGTCCGCCAAATTTCCCGTCTACCAGGAAACTCAGGCTGAAATTTTTATAGTCGAAACTATTGCTCCATCCCAATTGAAATTTAGGGTTAGGATTTCCCAGGTAATTAAACCCTTGATTCACCATTGGCTTTCCATCAGCACCGATTTTAATCCGGCCCTGTTCATCACGTTGAAAGGTAACCCCATCAATATCACCAAAGGAACCTCCTGTAGTCAAAACTGATTCGTAATTATTGTTGCGGTTAGGTGTCAATACAAAACGGTTTATTCCATTTTTGGAATCTACATCAATTACTTTATTCTTATTGGCTGAACCGTTAAATGAGGTCGTCCAGTTAAAATTGCTGTTTTTAATAACATCATAGCCTAAGTTAAATTCGAAACCTGAATTTTGAATATCACCGGCATTCACATATCCCATCGAGAAGGTTGTGGTATAAGCTGGTATCACCTGAATAAACTGATTCAAAGTATTCGACCGGTAATAGGTAAAACTGAAGCTTAACTTATTCTCCAGAAAACGAAGGTCTGCACCCAGCTCAAAAGAGTTTGTTTTCTCAGGTTTCAATTTAGGGAATGGCGCTACAGAGTTCAAAAGAACACCACCACCGATGAACATATGTGTTAAAGGTCTGGTCACATAAGGAGGAACTGTATTTCCGACCTGTGCAAAAGTACCCCTGATTTTAGCATAACTGATCACTTCCGGTAAAGTTAGTGCCTGGTTCAAAATAACAGATAAACCAGCGGAAGGATAGAAGTAGGATTTATTTGGCGTAAAGGCCAGGTTTGAGGACCAGTCACTTCTTCCGGTAAGGGTCAGGAATGCCCAGTTTTTATAAGAAAAATTTGCACTTGCAAATAAAGACTGGATTTGACTGTGGTTATTAGGTAAAGTCAATGTCGGAGGACCTCCGGCAGCTGTTGCGATGTTTTCAGGTAAAAAGATATTAGGAATTGTTAATCCTGGTTCCGTATAGGTGTTATTTGCATCCGGACCAGTCCGTGTTCCCACAACCTTAGAGTCTGTAATACTGGTTCCCAATACTCCATCTATTTTCAAATCAGATTCTCCCGGAACAGAAAAATTCAGTAATAAATCTGCATATTTTTGCTCAAGTGTCTGGTCACTCATGAGCAGCTGGCCATTTTTCTTAGCCAATACCGCATGTGTTCCCGCGTACAGACGCTGTTCAAATTTATCATTGGTCCGGTCAATACTTCCACGGGCCTGTAAGCTTAGCCAGTTGGTAAACTCATACTTTGCACTGGCGTTCAAAAGGATTCTGTTTCTTTTGGATTCGTTCAGATTCCTATTCAAAACCCACCATGGGTTTTGTTGTACATCCTGATCAAAAGGCCAGTTCTGAACCGGGGCACCGTTACCACCTACTACTGCAGGTAATTCGAATTGGTTTCTATAAGGAGAAAGATCCTTGCCTCTTGGAAACAAATACAAACCAGTTAAGGGATTCAGGTATAAACCCATTCCAGGACTGTTTTGTATCGTCTGTGAAATATAGTTTACATTTCCATCAAGACTTAATTTGTTATCAAAAAACTTTGCACTCTCCCGAAGGTTAACATTATGCCTGGAAAGGTCGTTATTGGGTTGAGTTCCCCTGGCAGCAGTGTTCGAATAAGAGAAATAGGTTTGTGCAGCTTCAGTACCACCGGAAAGGTTAATGGAATTCGTCCAGTTTCTTCCGGTTTGGAAAAAGGAGGATACATTATCAGCTGCGCCATTCACCTTAGCACCCCAGCTGTCTGTTGCGCCGGCTTTGGTTTCTCCATAGCTATCCTGGAACTTCGGTTTGTAAGCTACCTGATCCAAGGTAAGCGAAGAAGAATAATTGACGATTGTTTTTCCTGCTTTTCCTTTTTTTGTGGTGATCATGATGACACCATTCTGTGCCTGACTACCATATAAAGCCGAAGCGGAAGCTCCTTTTAATACCGTGATGTTTTCAATGTCGTCCGGATTCAGGTTTGAGATTCCATCTCCTCCATCCTGACTTGCACTAAGAGGCGTGGTTCCAGCTCCACCTTGTCCAACATTTGTTCCAAAAGTATTGGTAGGCTGGCCATTGCCATTGGAGCCATTGGAGATCGGCACTCCATCAATCACATATAAAGGCTGGTTGTTACCACCAGCTGATTTATTACCCCTAAGGATGACTTTAGCGGAACCACCTACACCAGAAGCACTGGGAGAAATGGTTACCCCAGATATTTTACCGTTAAGAGAGTTCATCAGGTTATCACTTTTAACCTTGGTTAATTCAGATCCTGATAACTGCTGACTGGAATAGGTGATTGACTTTTCTGATTTCTTAATTCCGAGTGCAGTCACCACAACCTCACCAAGTTGTTGTGCATCTTCATCAAGAACGATATTTAATTGTTTGGAACTAATGGTGACTTCTTTTGTCGTGTATCCAAGATAGCTGATCACCAATACATCGCCAATATTGGCTTGTATGCTGAATTTACCATTTCCATCTGCGGAAGTGCCAATTTTTGTTCCTTTAAGCAAAACATTAACACCTGCAAGAGGTTGGCCCTTGGCATCTTTTACGGTTCCGTTAATGGTTTCTGCTTTTTTTACGAGCTCGATCCCGGTCAAAGATCGAATTCTTAATGCACCATGATTTGCAGTGGAAGCCAAAGCTCCCAGCGCAAGACAGGGCATTACTACGGTCAATAGTAATGATTTTTTCATTGTAAGTTAGTGGTTGGGTTAGGTTAATAGAGTTGGGTTGATTGTTATGTTTATGTATTCATTTGAATTCTTTTAGTGTTTATAATTAATTTTTCCTGATTAAAGTTTTCCATCACCAATACAGCAGCACCAATGATCTCTCCGTCAAAACCAAGTTCCGAAATGAGGATTTCTATGTTTGCTGCCAGCCTTGGGATACAATATTTATTTAATGCCAGCTGAATGGGAGCCATCATAATTTTACCGCCTTTTGCTCCTCTCCCGCTCAGTACAATCGTTTTTGGATTCATAATATGAATCAGAATAGCCAAAGCTTTACCGATCTTGTAGCCAGCATCAGAAAGCAATTCAATTACGAAGGGATCGCCTGTTGCTGCCACTTCAAAGATCGCATCCCCCATTAGTTTCAGCGGGTCATTAATCACCGACTGCAACGTAGACAGACGGCCCTGTTTAATCCCTTCTTTTGCTTTCTCCACTACAACCAGCATAGATGCTTCTGCCTCAAGGCAACCTTGTTTTCCACAAATACATAAAGCCCCATCCTCAAACAAAGGGATATGACTAAACTCTCCGGCAAAACCATCATAGCCTCTGAAGACCTCACCTTTAACGATCATGCCCAGACCAATTCCCCAGCCCAGGTTAATCACCATTACTTCTTCCTGAGTTTTTGCAACACCAAATTTCTGTTCAGCCAAAGCGATCACACTGGAATCATTTGCTACGTAAGCAGGTAAACCGGTAGCCTTAAAAATATAATCGTTCAGACTCTGCCCCTGCGCATCCAGATAGGAATAATTGATTCCCTGTTCCGCGCTCACAAAACCGGGCATTCCTATTCCTATGCCCAGGATCCGTTCCTTCTCAATTCCAGTTCTTAAAATATAAGCATTGATGTATTCAATCAATTTATCCAGTGCGATGGCATTATTATTCAACAGCAGTTCTACCATCTCTACTTCGGCAACAGGTTTGTTGTTTAGATCAACGATGGTAATTCTGGTCGAAAGTTGATCCATCGCAATCGCCATAATGTACATGGCATCAGGTTTAACAGCATAAGTCAAAGGTCTCCTCCCACCACTGGAAGGGGCATAGCCTACTTCCAGTACAAATCCTTCCTCAATCAGCTCATTGATAGCTTTCATTATAATTGGCAAGCTTCTACCAAAAAGGGTACTTAGTTCTGCACATGAAAGAGCATTTTCATAGTAAAGCTTCTTTAAAATCTCGCTTTTCAACTCTGATGCTTTTACAAGTTTAATCTTCATAAAAAATTGTTTGTTTAATAAACTTAATAAAATATTTTAATATGTTACCAATTAATATTAAAATAATTCAATTATTTGTATGAAAAACTCTAATTATGAACACAACTATACATAGTTATACACATATATCAAGAAGAATGCACAAGAAATACCAGAAAATGAAGTACTACAAAAGGTTGAAAGGACAACTGAAAAATAGGCTATAACAGAAAAGCCCGGATAAAACTATCCGGGCTTTTCTGTTATGATAAGAAGTGTATACTAAGAGTGTATCCAGCTAAATTTATAATCCATTGTAGGATTCTTCATTCGTTCTGCCACACGTAACAATCTGTTAGGAAGTGCCATGATATAATCACGTGCTTTTTCACCTGCTTCATTTAAATCGCGCATGCTTTCCAGTTTCCACTCTTCAATCAGCTGTTGCATAATTTCCACGTAATCAACGGCAGTGTATACGCCTAAACGTTGTGCAGCATCTGTAAAGTGTCCAAAAGTTTGTCCGATCTTAAGTCCCATTTCACGCAAGAAGTGTGCAGGCATGACGATCTTTTTGCGCATCATATCTTCAAAAGCAATCATTGCTTCATTGGGATCCACTTCAAAGATTTTCGCCATAAAGTCCTTATATGCTTTAGCATGACGTGCCTCATCAGAAGCAATTACACCACACATTTTAGACAATAAGGCATCTCCATCTTTTTTTGCCATTGAGGCTACCCTTCTATGGGAAATATTTGTTGCCAATTCCTGAAAACTGGTATATACAAAGTTTCTATATGGATCATGACCTGTTCCAATATCAAAACCATCTGCAATTAAATACTGGGTAGAGATCTCCATCTGGCGCATATCAACGCGTCCTGACAGATAAAGATATTTATTTAATAAGTCTCCGTGTCTGTTCTCTTCAGCAGTCCAATGACGTACCCATTTCATCCATCCACCTTGCTCATTTTTAGTGATGCCATCCACCATTGTCAACCATGATTCATACGTAGGCAAAGCCTCTTCTGTAATGGTATCACCGATCAATACTGCAACAAGGTCATAAGATAACCCATCAGCATTCTCACGTAATAGCTTTATATCCTGAAAAAATGTTTCACTGGTTGAATCAGGCAGGAAATCAGACGGTTGCCAATTAGTGTCAATCGGTTTCAAGTAGGTGTCCATCATATCCAGCATATAACCTTCAATGTGCAGCATCACTTCCCTTCTTTTTTCTGCGAAAAAACTCATTGTTTTTTATGTTTTAAATTAGTTCCAAAGATAACCAAAAATTGCATATTTTATCGTTTCGATATTATTTTATTCGCAATTAAGGCCCTTAAAAGGTAGTTCTTCCGACATAATATTTGGCACTATATGGTAACAACAGCAGATCAAAGAATAAGTTTTAAATAAGGTGCAATGGTGGTCTCCAAAGCCAGGCTTTAGAACCAATAAAAGAGATGGCAGAGCTGCCATTGAGAATTCAGAAATCCCATAAACCAGCGGTTCTAAACACAAATCTGATCGCCTCTATTCCTTAAAGGGAATATCAGGGGCTAACTAGGATCTCTGAGCAAAAAGCGAAAAAAGCTGATAAACAAGAAAAGCCTGTAGTTTCCTACAGGCTTACTTTAAGATTTGGCACCGACCTACTCTCCCACGTGTTACCGCAGTACCATCGGCTCTGGTGGGCTTGACTTCTCTGTTCGGAATGGGAAGAGGTAGACACCACCGATATAGGCACCTAAATATTTTTATTGTTTGATCTTTTATCAGTGATCATGCTTTCGCATCCCACCATCAAACAGTGACATATTATTGAAAGAAGTTAAGTTAGGAAGAACAAACAACAGTTTATTGCTCTTGAAAGCTTCGGATTATTAGTATTACTCGACTTTGATGTCACCACCTTTACATCTGTAACCTATCAACGTAGTAGTCTTCTACGGTCCTATATGGA
>NZ_FQUQ01000006.1:0-1601 GCF_900129215.1 Pedobacter caeni
GCAGAAGTCTGATCAATTGGGGTTACCGTACAATCGGTACAACCAGGAACTACCGGCGCACCTGGAATTGGTGTCGGATCAGTTGACTCGGCATGCACGTTTCCACCTTTTGGATCTTTACCATCAGCTTTGGCAATATTGGTTACATAACCCCTGTCTAAATCAGCCTGGGTTACAGTATGTTTAGCCGTAATGTTTGCGGTAGCATTTGGTGCAAGGCTGGCAATTGATGCCGGACTGATACTGCCTGGATCAGCGTTTGCATCGGTAATTGCAATTGCGGTAACCGTTACATTTCCAGTGTTTTTAACTACCAAATTGTAGTTGATGATGTCTCCTATTTTATTGTGTACTCCAACAACTGCCGTTTTGGTTAAGCTCAATAAAGGGTTTTGTGCTATCGGAGTAATGGTTGGATCATCTCCAACAGTAGTAGTTCCCGATTTATCCTCTACAATATTACCTGCAGGACTACTGGCTTTTACCAATGCACTGTTAGTCACATTTCCTGCATCAGCATCCGCTTGAGTAACGATGTAATTAGCGACATGCTTAATCTCATTGTTAGGCAAAATACTACCTGGAATATTGATTATCGAATTACTGATTAATGGATCAGTAATATTGATATTGTTCAAGGTAACATCACCTGTATTTTTAATGGTGAATGTATATTCAATTTTATCGCCCACATTAAAGGCCCCACCAACTGCCGTACCTGTATTCGTTACTGCTTTAACCAAATTTATTGCAGGGCTTTCATTTACGGGTACCGTTATTTCAGGAACTATTGGTACAGTAGGATCAATCGGATCAATGATCGAAGCTACGTTTTTGATCGAAGTCGTTCCTACAGGAAGATCTCCCGAGACAATCGCTTTAAAGCTCAATACCAGAGTACCATTGGCGGGAACACTTAAACCTGCCCAGTCTATTTTATTACCAGTTAAAGTTCCACCATTGCTAATCGTATTAATACTTGTCAATGTGGCGGGCACATCATCACTGGCAGTAACACCAGTTTTAAGGGTACCATAGCTATTGGTTAAAGTAATATTGTAAGTCAAAACATCACCCGGTTTAACTGTAGCGGGGTTACCTACGATCGTTTTAACTGCAGTGATCTTACCCTCAGTTGGTTTCTCAACTTCCGGTGTAACAGGTACCGTTGGATCAATCGGGTCAATGATTGAAGCTACGTTTTTAATGCTTGTCGTCCCAGCTGGAAGGTTAGCAACAACAGTCGCGTTAAAGCTCAATATCAGGGTACCATTAGCTGGAACAGTTAAACCTGTCCAGTCGATCTTGTTGCCGGTTAAGGTTCCTGAATTAGAGATCGCAGAAATACTTGTCAATGTATTTGGTACATTATCGCTGGCGGTAACACCAGCCTTAGCCGTACCAAAACTGTTGCTCAGGGTAATGTTGTAAGTCAAAACATCGCCGGGTTTCACCGTAGCAGGGTTACCTATGATCGTTTTAACTGCAGTGATCTTACCTTCGGTTGGTTTCTCAACTACTGGGGTAATCGGTGTAGTCGGATCAATCGGATCTACAATACTCGCTGTATTCTTGATACTTGTCGTTCCAACCGGAAGGTT
>NZ_FQUQ01000006.1:3031-451033 GCF_900129215.1 Pedobacter caeni
TCGATTTTATTGCCAACCAGTGTTCCAGCATTGCTGATCGCAGTAATGCCTGTTAATGTATTTGGTACATCATCACTGGCGGTAACACCAGTCTTGGCCGTACCAAAACTATTTGTCAATACGATGTTGTAGGTCAAAACATCACCAGATTTTACCGTGGCGGGGTCACCGACAATAGATTTAACCGCTGTGATCTTCCCTTCTGTTGGTTTCTCAACGACTGGGGTAATCGGTGTAGTCGGATCGATTGGATCAATCACCGATGCAGTGTTTTTGATCGAAATGGTACCTACTGGCAAGTTTGCAACTACCGTTGCTTTGAAACTTAATGTTAAAGTACCGTTCGCCGGAACGGTTAAGTTGGTCCAGTTGATCGTGTTGCCCGTGGCAACCCCACCGTTATCAATCGCAGAAATAGCTGTCAACGTTGAGGGAACTGCGTCACTAACAGTAACACCTGTTTTTGGAAGCGCATCCGTATTTGTCAAGATAATATTATACGTCAAAACGTCACCCGGTTTTACTGTGGCCGGATTACCTACAATAGATTTAACAGCGGTAATTTTATTAATGAGCGTAACAACGTTGTTGTATTTAATATTATTGCAGCTTTCAGTAGCCGTTCCATTTTTGCATTCCAAATGAGGGTCGGTAGGAAGCACATTTGGATCCGGATTGGTTGCATCTGGATCGTTAACGTCATTTGGCCTCATAATAGTGGCTTCAACAATTATTTTTCCGGAAGGCAGCCCAACCGCTTTGGTCACAATTGTATAGGTACCTTTACATCCGTTTGTCAGTGTTAATTCAGCGTTATAGTGTAATTTATCAGCAGAAATAGTTCCATTGGTTTCTGTACCGCAAGCAGATACATAAACAGCAGATACAATTTCCATTCCTGCAGGAACATTAAAAGAAAAAGGAGCATTGGCTACATCACTATAAGCAGCGGAACCATCACTATTTTGAACCTCTACTGTATAAGTGATGTTTCCATTAGCACCTACAGTCGACACATTTGGAGTGATACTATTTACCTTTAAATCTGCAATCTTAGTGGAGATCACAGTACTTAACGTTTCTTCTGCTCCCAAAACAAATGTCCAGGTATCCATAGATCTGTTGTCACCAAATGTTCCGGAAGCCGGACTTGAATTATTACCCCATTTATGCCCATTGGTATTACTTGAAGTTCCAGCAGGAACAGCGGATTGGCTGGCATTGATTGGATTTGAAGGTGAATTATTAGCCCCGAAAGTAAGAGTGATGTCGGTATCATCCCAAAATACGACATCTGATTCTACAGCATTAAGTCCTTCATTCAATAATTCTAATTTGATCCCATTCGGATTTATTTCCATATCAAAATATGGGAAATGAACTTCAGCCCCCTGAAGCCTGACTGTTAACTTAGCTGGTGAATTTCCAGATGGAAGAGGATTACCTGAGCCATCCTTTCCATCCCAATTGACTGAATTGGATCCAGCACTTGCAAAACCGGTAATGGTTCTGGTTGGGAAACTGGCAGGTGCAATAGCACTGATCTCAATGATATAACGACCTGAAACATTCGCACTAAATTTTATATTGCCCCCCTTATTACTTACCTGCCCTTCGGTTCCCTCTACACCAAATAATTTTAAATCAGAAACCTTAGGAACCAGTCGCGGATTTTTAAGCCAGGTTGTACCGGTACCCCCAGCCACCGCTCCAGATGCACTTTGGGGTAAATCATTGGCTGGAAGCGTATAAAACATTTTATGGGTTACACTCGTTGTATTATCTGCTGTCCGGGGGTCCTTAATCTGCGATGAAATACCTGTTGATGTATTTAAACTTTTATATAGTGGTTCTCCCGCCCCATTAACGAAGCCGTTACTATTTACAAAAAACTCAAAACTGATACCATTGTTTCCATTGTTATCTACCTTATAAATATATCCATCTTTAGTTAGCACATACATTTTTCCATAATAGGTTCTTGTTGCACTAAAATCATTATAGATATCAAGATTAAGAACGTTAGAATAAACACGACCGCTTATCAACGCATTGCTAGAACCGTATATAGATACATCCCATGCTGCAATAACGACATCACTGCTCGTAGGAACTTTCCAATCAACGCTTGCTAAAACACCACTGGTTTCCCTTCCGTTGGTATTTGTACCGGCTTCTCCTACTGGTGGAACAAAATCGACACTGTAAATCCCATCTCCTCCAACGGGAACAGCATATAAAATGGGATCGTAATAGTCTCCTCCCACTACCCCGGGTAATCTCGGACCCGCAACTTCATTAACCCGTTTACTGATCAAGCCCGTTGGTCCCGAATAACTGGTAGTTGTCCCATCAGGTTTTGTTAGTTTGATCCTTGCATTGCCAAGTCCCATTACGCTACTTGCCATAGTAATGGTCTCTCCTGCTTTTGCATAAACATGATGTGTATTTAAACTGGCAAATGGATAAGAAGCAGAAGCAGACGTACTTGATCTCAGTTTAGCTCTTCCGCCATTCCCTCCAGGGTACAAATCTTTTGATCCATCGGCATAACTATACTGCCCAAAGAACAAAAAGCAGATCAATAATGATGCGAAATAATAAAATTTAGTAAAATGTTTCATGCGTTAATTTTTCTCCTTAAATTATGTTATGGTCCTAGCAGACCTTTGGTTTGATTCTATCAATGTCTATGACGTTTTCATATAATAGTTTGTAGATGCCATCAGTGTCCACAGGCTACGGTTTTTCAAAAACCGGTAATCAGGCAGTTAATTTTTATGCTCCTAAATATGTCTTAAATAAGATGTCATAGATTCGGATAGGAATTAATGACAAGCGCGAAATCGGAATAAAAGGTCTGTGGCACATTAAGACATTCGAGATGTGATTTCAAATGTCCTTCTCCTATTGTGTTCAATTTATCAAATCATAAACTATGACCTTACAGGATTATAGAGAGCAAACAGTAGCCCAAATGTGATAATGAGGTTAAATAGGCTTTTTTATAATCTAGTTCAATTGGTATGTTTCATAAGTCAATTTATGCGTTTATACTTTTTAACTTTGTGAATTCATTGATTCAATTTTAAGTAAAAAAACTACACATTTTAACAATCAAAAACAGATACAAGGTCAATACAGCAATATTGTGCTATAAAATTTAATCATATAGCAATAATTTGCTATATGATTTGAGGATGCAACCAGGTAAGTTAGTGCTATTCAAAATAAAACGAAGAGGTCTTCTTAATCAAAATTTTCACGATTGACAACGGTGTTGATAGAAGAACCAGAATACATACTTGAGTCAGATAGCCTCATGGCTTCCTTAAGTCCGACCTAAATTCATCAACAGTCGGCAGGAACAAAAAAAGAGTATTGTTTAACTTACACATAGCATTAATTAGCTATATATGATGCATTCATTAGTAATTCAGACATACTAATAGTAAATAAAATCACATACTTTTGCTACATTCGGCAAGTGTATGAAGAAAACCAATACGATTGCCATTGTCTTTGATGACCACCTTTTATTTGCCGATTCTTTTTCGGCACTCGTAGAACTGCTGGAACTTTTTAGCGCTGTTCACGCGCTTACCGATAAAAAAGAGCTGACACATTTTCTTATAAAGCATCCAAAGGTACAAATCTACCTGTTTCTGGATTATTACCTGGAAAATGGAAATAGTCTTACACTCATCAACGAGGTAAAACGCTTGAACCGACAACTGATCATCATTGTAATGAGCTCAACCATAAGCCCTGCAGCAATAACAAATATTCTGGATTATAAACCCCAGGGATTTATCTCCAAATCGTCTGGTTTTGATACTATACTTCAATGCCTGACAACAATCGCCAATGGCAATCAGTATATCTGCCCTGTGATCAGCGAAATTGTTGAGCATACACACCACATGAGTAAAATGGCACTTACGCCCAGGGAATTGGAAATCTTACAGTATTTTGCGCAAGGATTATCCATTGCTCATACCGCAGAGAAGGCACATCTTAGCAAACACACTATCGTTGCACATCGCCGGAAGATGATGTCAAAGGTAAACGTAACTTCTATTACAGAGTTATTGTTGTATGCCCGCAAAAACGAACTGATCTAAACTCAGTCTAAAAAATATACGATAAAGATCGAGGATATATATCTATGACACAAAACCGGACGAATGTAGGGATGTTCTTCAGGTAAAGTCCAGGGCTATGATCATCCTCTTTTTTGGTGTATGACTGTCCAGGCCTTTAATTCCTTAGAAAACTGGTCTGTTGCGCCAATGGCTACCAGTAAATTATAAAACAGAACACTCCAATAAAAACCAATACTTCAATCACAAAATAACACATCAGTTGTTTTCTGGTAGCTATAGTAGCCTGGATCCTTTTAGAGATAAAGGCGGCTAAGATTAAAGTAGTTACAAAGAAAATGATAAATAACCCAATATAAATTACTGATCTGCTGCTATTTACAGGCAATTCTCTGTGGACTTGAAAGTAATAGACGAAATAGCAGGTAACCGCAGCAAAAGACATGATATAGAAGCCGAGTAATTTGCCGATGAGGCTTTTACTGCCTAAGGGTATTTTTATCATCATACCTGGTGAAACTTTATGCTCCTTTTTCCCATAAAACAGATGGCTGCTTATTCTTGTAATATCGAGGAGAATAATCAGCATAAAAAGAAAAAGCAGTATGATCAACACACCTCCCAGCACGTAATTCTGGTAAAATACATCTTGTAAAAGACTCATGTCGCAGGTATTGATTTAAACTATTGAAGTGTTATTTTATTGATAAAAGCATGATCGGTCAGGGTTTTCAAAAACAGGATGATCTTTTTCTGCTCTGCGGCCGTCAAAGGAATTCCTGTTTTTCCATGTTGCTGCATCAATGGATCCAGCTGTGCATCTTTCTTGATTCCGGTTGCATAAAACTGAAGCACTTCTTCCAGTGTATTGAATCTGCCATCATGAAGATAAGGTCCGGTAACTTCTATATTCCTTAAACCGGGTACTTTAAATTTCTTTACCGGATCATGGTCCGCAGCTGTTCCTATATTCCTCAACGATTCATCACTGAACAGGTCTGTAGAATGGCAGGAAGCACAATTTTGCTGAAACAGCTTCAGGCCTTCCTTTTCGTCCGGACTAAAGGTATCTTTCTGTTTTGCTACCAGCTGATCGTAACGGGAATTGGCAGAAACCAGGGAAAGCAGGTATTGCTCAATGGCTCCGGTCAGGTCTTTGGCGCTGATCTTTTCTACACCAAAAACTGTTTTAAAATGTTGTCTGTATATTGGAGATGCATTTAATTTTCTGACCACATTATCCATGGTCTCTCCCATTTCTGCCGGACTGGTTAATGCATTGATTGCAGTATTTTGCAATTTCGGTTCCCGGCCATCTCTGAAATAGGAATGTTTCCATTGCAGGTTCATTAGCGCAGGTGTATTTCTTGTTCCCAATATCTGTTCATCTACCCCTTCATTGATCTTAATTCCCGCACTGGAATAAGCGTCAGTCTGATTGTGACAGGAAGCACAGGCTACTTTTCCATTTTTGGATAAAGACGGATCATCAAATAGCTTTTGTCCCAGTGTGATCCCTTCTACCGTTAAGGCAGGGTCCTGCTGAAAAGGAACGGGAAAGTTAACTGGTCTTCTCACGGCAACCACCGTTTTTATGGTAGAAAGGCCAAAAGCAAGACCTAAAAGTAAAGTAGAGAACGCAATAATTGCAACAACAAAAAGTTTATTTTTCTTCATTTAAAATCAATTATGCCTTGATAAAGATATCATAGGCAAACCTCAGGATCGTCCCGAAAACAACGACCAGGAAAAAGATCCTGATAAATTTATTGCCTTTCAATAAGGCCAGTTTAGTCCCCAGAAACGACCCAGCCACATTACAAAAAGCCATGGGAATGGCAAACTCATAAAGGATGTGTCCGGTACTTCCGAAATAGCATATTGCAGCAATATTGGTGGCCATATTGATCAGCTTTGCACTCGCACTGGCATGAAGAAAATCATAGCCTAGTAAAGCAATAAAAGCAAGGATAAAAAAGGTTCCCGTTCCCGGCCCGATCAGTCCATCATAAAAACCTATGACAAAACCAAAGAAAAGGCCAATGAGCATTTGCTGTAATATACTATGGTCTTTATCCTGATGCACGCCAAAGCTCTTGTTGAAATAGGTATATACCGCTACAGCAATCAGAATAAAAAGGACCACTGGCTTTACCACCGTATTGTCGATCAGGGTAATGCTATGGGCACCCAGAATCGCCCCAACAAAAGCCAGCATGGCTACATAGATGAGTAATTTCCAGTTTAGCGTTACATTCTGTGAATATTTCCAGGCGGCAAATGCAGTTCCTGAAAGAGAAGGGATTTTGGTCGTTCCAAACAGCGTAGCCACAGAATACTGCGGCAAAACGATCATGATGGCCGGAGTTTGAAGCAAACCTCCCCCACCAACAATGGCATCAATAAATCCGGCAAAAAAGGAGACTATACAAAGTATAATCAGGTCTGTAACCATAGCATTTCTGAATTGCCGCAAAAATAGCGTTTTTTAAAGTGGCTGATGCTGGGAACAGCAGTTATTTTTTGTGGGCAGGATGTAAAATTAATGTCCCCAGAGTTCCTTGATCAGGTAATCAATCCGTTCCTGTGGTTCATACATTAAGATCTGTTCCTTCATCAGTTCACTAAACTCAGTTTCGGCTTTCAGGTCAATCAGGTTGATAAATTCAGGAATCGTACTTTCATCAAGGGTACGGCCCAATGCCCTCACAATTGCTTTCCTCGTTATGGCATCTATTTTACGGTGGTAGCAATCCATCAGTAAAGGCTGCGCCTTGATCTTGATCGCTGTCGAGTCTGTCTTTCCAAATTGATCAGACAACACCATCAGCATTTTTTTTGACTGCTTCTTTTCCAGCAGGGAGAAAATGTATTTAAATCTCTCTTCGTTTTCGAAAAACCGGGTCCAGATTAATGTGGCATACAAAACATCTTTATCAGCATGATCAAATAATTCATACAGCGCTTTCTGAACTCCAGAATCTTCGTGATAGCGATTGTAGGCACAGCCCAAAGTCTGAATCATAGAGATCACTACTTTAGGGTCTGGATCTTTCAATGCAGGAATTAAGATTTCAAAGGTTTTTGGATGGGAAAAGAAAAATCCACGAAATTTATTGCCTGAGTTCCGGGCAAATTTACTAAAGTACGCAGCCGTCTTCTGCCTGAGTTCCGGATCAGGACTAAACAGATTTTCCAGGTGTTCTTTTTCCTTTTCAAAAGCCTGAAGCTCTTGCTCCATGATATAGTCCGTTTCATTGATACCCTGATCTTTTTCCATATTTATGATATAAAAAAAGAGGACTCACACCACTGAGTCCCCTTTAACCTAAACCAAAATTTACTAAAAACTATTTTGCTGCTGCTGTAAAGTTTAACACAATATAAGCAGTTGAATTACCATATTCTACTGGAGATTTGATCACCAATGATGTTTTTGTTGAAGAAGAAAGCACCAATCTGTAACCTTCAGTTACGTTTTTCGCTTTATCACCTTCATATAATTTCTTGAACTGGAAAGTTTGATCCGGAACACTTGCCGACCAGTAAATGGTCTGTGTTTTTGCTGCACATGATGCTCCACCTGGCAAACTGTAACTTCCGTTACCACTATTTGTTAATCTCCAGGTACCTCCTACAAAGCAGGCAGGTGAAGCTTCGCCAAACAATGATTTTACAGATGCCTGAGGAATGCCTTCATAAGTAATGTCGTTCAGCACCCAGTTACCAGTCACATCACCACGCTTAACAACAGTTTGAGCAGCGCCACCACCTTTTGGTGAACAACTTTGCAAAACCATTAATGAACTGCATAAAATGGCTGCTATCAGGAATATTCTTTTCATATCAATTTGTTTTTCTTCTCTAATACATAAATCTTGCCAAAACTTCAACAGAATAATTTTTACCTTTAGCTTTGTTGTACCAAGACCCTTAATTCACTATTTATCCTCCTGAAAATGAAACCAGAAACTTTAGCAATACATTCCGGAAATTTGTATGAAAGCAGCACAAAAGATGTCACCCCGCCTATTAATTTGTCCACAACTTTTTTCAGAGATGAAGATGGTGGCTATTCTGGCGGACACATGTATAGCCGGGTAAGTAACCCGAACCGTTCTGCACTGGAGCAAGTATTGACAGATCTGGAGCATGGAGCTGATGCCTGTGCCTTTTCTTCCGGCAATACGGCAGGCATGTCTCTTTTTCAGGCCTTGAAACCAGGAAGCCATATCATTGCTCCTGATGATATGTACTGGGGATTCAAGAAACAATTACAATCTATTTTTGCCGATACCCTGACCATCGACTTTATTGACCTGACCGATGTGGACCGCATTCCGGATTACATCAGGGAAAATACCGTCCTGATCTGGGTAGAAACCCCTTCTAACCCGTTATTGAAAATCACAGACCTTAAAGCCATTTCAGCGATTGCCAAAAAGCACCAGCTCGTTCTGGCCTGCGACAGCACCTTTGCTTCCCCATGTCTGCAAAACCCGATTGCATTGGGTGCCGACATAGTGATGCACTCTTCAACTAAATATATTGGTGGGCATAGTGATGTTTTAGGAGGTGTCCTGATTACTGCAGAAAAGACACCGCTTTGGGAAAAGATCAGAAATATTCAGCAGGTTGGTGGAGCAGTCCCTTCTCCTTTCGATTGCTTTTTACTCCTTCGAAGTATCAAAACACTTCCTTACCGCATGCGTGGGCATTGCGAAAATGGAATGGCCCTGGCCCTGCATTTGGAAAAACATCCAAAAATAGAAGCAGTATTTTATCCCGGACTCCCTGCACACCCACAGCATGAGATTGCCAGCCAGCAAATGAGTGGTTTCGGAGGTATGTTGTCTATTTTGGTAGCTGGCGGAGCCGATGAAGCCCGTAAAGTGGTGAATACCGTAAAGCTCTTTGCCCAGGCCACCAGTCTTGGAGGTGTGGAAAGCCTGATTGAACACCGTGCGTCGGTGGAAGGCCCGGACACGAAAACCCCACAGAATTTAATTCGGATCTCTGTTGGACTGGAACATATAGATGATCTTATCGCAGATTTCGATCAGGCTTTGGCCTAAAAATCCGACAAACAACAAAAAACAAATTCCCAAAACATCAATTTATAAAGCTTATTATCAGATAATTACAAAATAACCAGAATATAATTTTGGTTATTTTGTCACTTAGCTTTACATTTGAACTATTCTTAGCGAAAGCTATTCAAGTCATCACCTCTTAAACTGGGTTTTGATTTATAAAGAAGTGGCGAGAGACAGGCTCTTTGACCCACTGGCAACCCTCCCAAAATGGAGAAGGTGCCAATTCCTGACCGGCTGGCATGGTGCCATCTGGAGAGATAAATTAAGACAATGAGAACAGTTAAAATTACATCAGATTCTTTTAATTATTGTTGCCCGCAGCATGCGATTTGTATGTGCTGTTGCATACGATAATCAACAAAATCTTCCTTTTGCATTCTTGATCCATCCGGAAGGCCTCCATTGAGGTACGCTAAACAGCTATATGCCCTTATGCAAGTTTACCGCATAAGCAGGCCCCTTAACCCCTTATTTACCAAACGCTTAAAAGAATAACATATGTCAACCAACCATAAATTCGAAACCCTTCAGATACACGCAGGTCAGGAAATCGACCCAACAACAGGTTCAAGAGCCGTTCCATTGTACCAGACTACTTCTTACGGATTCAAAAATTCAGAGCATGGAGCCAACCTCTTTGCGCTAAAGGAATTCGGAAATATCTATACCAGGATCATGAATCCTACAACCGACGTTTTTGAAAAACGTGTTGCCGCACTTGAAGGCGGGGTTGCTGCCCTTGCAGTAAGCTCCGGACAGGCAGCTCAGTTCATTGCTTTAAATAACATTCTGGAAGCCGGAGATAATTTCGTCTCTTCTTCTCATTTATATGGTGGTTCCTACAACCAGTTCAAGGTTGCCTTCAAACGTTTGGGCATAGAGGTGAAATTTGCCAATGGCGATGACGCTTCGGACTTTGAAGCTAAAATTGATGAAAATACCAAGGCCTTGTATCTGGAAAGCATAGGAAACCCTTCTTTCAGCATTGCTGATTTTGAGAAGATCTCTTCTATCGCCGGAAAACACAACCTTCCTCTAATTGTAGACAATACTTTCGGTGCTGCCGGATACCTCTTCCGCCCCCTGGAGCATGGTGCACATGTGGTGGTTCAATCGGCTACCAAATGGATCGGCGGACATGGAACGAGCATCGGCGGGGTCATCGTTGACGGAGGAAATTACAACTGGGGCAATGGGAAATTCAAGCAATTCACAGAACCCTCAGAAGGCTATAACGGATTGGTATTTAACGATGTCTTTGGCACTGGCGGACCATTTGGAAACATACAGTTCATCATTCGCGCCCGTGTAGAAGGCTTAAGGGACTTTGGCCCGGCCATCTCCCCTTTCAACTCCTTCCTGCTGATTCAGGGATTGGAAACCCTTTCCCTTCGTGTGCAACGCCATGTAGACAATGCCCTGGCTTTAGCCACCTGGCTGGAAAACCATGAAGCCGTAAAAAGCGTCAACTATCCGGGTCTGGAAAGCAGCCCTTATCATGCCAATGCAAAGAAATACCTGCAAAACGGATTCGGAGCGGTGTTGTCATTCGAACTGCATGGAGAGAAAAGCCAGGCTACTGCTTTGGTGGATCAATTGAAACTGGTAAGTCATCTCGCCAATGTCGGAGATGCCAAGACACTGATCATCCAGCCTGCAGCAACCACACATCAGCAACTGAGCGAAACTGAGCAGATCGCTGCCGGAGTAACGCCAAACTTATTGCGTGTCTCTGTAGGAATAGAACATATCGACGACATAAAAGCTGATTTTGAACAGGCATTTGCAGCCATCAACGTAAAATAAACAATGAGCACTATATCCACATATACACATACCAAGACTTTCAAGCTCGAGAATGGCAAGAAATTGCGCAAAATAGAGCTGGCTTATCAGACGTATGGAAAACTGAATGCCAAGAAAGACAACGTGATCTGGGCTTGTCATGCTTTGACGGCTAATTCGGATGTTTTAGATTGGTGGAAAGGCCTTTTTGGCAATAACGACCTCTTTAATCCGGAAGAACATTTCATTATATGTGCCAATGTATTGGGTTCTCATTATGGAAGTACCAACCCATTAAGTGAAAACCCGGTTACCGGATTACCTTATTACCTTTCTTTCCCTGAATTTACCATCCGCGATCTGGTTGCTGCGCATCGTTTGCTTGCCGAACACCTGGGCATTAAAGACATTAAAGTTTTGATCGGTGGTTCACTGGGTGGGCAACAAGCTTTGGAATGGGCTGTTACCGATGGTTCAGCGATAGAAAACCTGATCCTGGTAGCTACCAATGCCGTTCATTCTCCATGGGGCATTGCCTTTAATGAAAGTCAGCGTCTGGCCATCAGTACCGACAGAAGTTTTTACGCTCAGAAACCTGATGGTGGACTGAAAGGGTTGAAAACTGCAAGAAGCATAGCTTTATTGTCTTACCGCAGTTATGATGCCTATACCGATACCCAGCTGGAAAGCGTAAACGACAAAACCGGCTCTTTCAGGGCCTCCTCGTATCAGAATTACCAGGGCGAAAAATTATGTAAGCGTTTCAATGCCTACAGTTACTGGTACCTGAGCAAAGCGATGGACAGCCACAATGTGGGCAGAGGCCGGAAAAGTGTCACAGAAGCCCTGGCTACCGTAAAATCAAACACCCTGGTGATTGGTGTGGAGAACGATGTATTGTTTCCCATCACTGAACAGCAGTTTTTAGCCAAACACATTCCGGATGCCGCCTTTCATTCCATCAAATCTGCCTATGGGCATGATGGCTTCCTTATTGAAACAGATATTCTGACCAATGTGATCGGCAACTTCCTGAAAGAAAGCACCAACAAGAAAATAATTAAATTACATAAAACAGCATAGTACTTAGATGAGCAAGAAACTTAAAATTGGTTTATTTGGATTTGGAGTTGTAGGTCAGGGATTACACGACATCATTCGTGGTCAGGACCTCAACCTGGAGATCATTAAAATCGCCATCAAAAACCCGGATAAGAAACGCAGCTTAGATGCCCACCTTTTCACCACCAATCACGACGAGATTTTAAATAATGAAGAGATCAATACCATTGTCGAGCTGATCGATGATGCAGATGCGGCCTTCAACATTACCAAACGTGCCCTGATCAGCGGTAAGAACGTGGTTTCAGCAAATAAAAAAATGATTGCTACCCACCTGGCAGAACTGGTAGAATTACAGGAAAAACATGGTGCATCCTTACTTTACGAAGGTGCAGTATGCGGCAGTATCCCGATCATCAGGAACCTGGAAGAATATTACGACAATGAGTTGCTGCATGGCATCAGTGGAATCTTTAACGGTTCTTCCAATTATATCCTTTCTAAGATCTTCAATGAAAACCTGGAATATGGCGTTGCCCTGAAACAGGCACAGGACCTTGGTTTTGCAGAGACCGACCCGATTCTGGACGTGGGAGGTTATGATCCTAAATTTAAACTGGCCATTGCGACCGCACACGCCTATGGTTTGTTCATTAATCCGGACAAGATCCTGAATGTAGGCATCCAGAACCTGAGCGAGAACGACATCAGGTATGCAAGAGAGAAAAACTTTAAAATCAAACTTGTTCCTACGGCACGTAAGATCAGCACCAAACAGGTGGTTACCTATGTATTGCCAAAGTTTGTGAAATCAGACGATTTCCTGTACAATGTAGAGAACGAATATAACGGGGTAACTGTTCAGGCCGCTTTTGCAGACAAACAGTTTTTCTTCGGAAAAGGTGCCGGTGGCCACCCTACAGGAGCAGCCGTACTTTCAGACATTGCAGCCTTAAGGTATGATTACCGTTATGAATACAAAAAATACCACCAGCAAAACGGATTGATCCATACCGACAATGTAAACATTGAAGTTTACCTGCGTTATGTTCATGAGTATACGATAGAAAAATTACAGGTAGAAAATATCGTGGAACGCTTTAGCCGTCAGGATTACAAGTATGTGATCGGAAGTGTGAGCTTAAAAACGTTATTGGCCAACCGCAGTTTACTGGAGCAGAAAGATGTGTTTATTGCACATACCGGAAGGTATACCTATACCGAGCAGCAGATCCAGACGGTGACTGAAGAAGAAGTACTTTTTAACTCATAATAAATTGTTTTGATCGTAAAAAGGCCCCGGAATCCGGGGCCTTTTGCGTATGCTATATTTTTTCGAAAAAGATTAAATCTCTCTGTTGATGTCCCAGCTTTCCAGGTAATCTGCTACCCTGCGGACAAATGATCCACCCAGGGCACCATCTACCACCCTATGGTCATAAGATAGCGAAAGGAACATCATATGGCGGATGGCAATGACATCTCCAAATTCAGTCTCCAGTACCGCAGGTTTCTTTTTGATCGCCCCTACTGCAAGGATCGCTACCTGAGGCTGATTAATAATAGGTGTGCCCATCACGTTTCCAAAAGATCCTACATTGGTCAGTGTAAAAGTACCACCCTGGGTTTCGTCCGGTTTAAGTTTTGAATTACGGGCACGGATGGCCAGGTCATTCACCGATTTTGTTAAACCTACCAGGTTCAGCTGATCTGCATTTTTGATGACCGGAACAATCAGGTTTCCGCTTGGCAAAGCAGCTGCCATACCGATATTGATATCTCTTTTCTTGATGATCTGCGTTCCGTTTACCGAAACATTGATCATTGGGAAATCTTTAATTGCTTTAGTTACGGCTTCGATAAAGATCGGTGTAAAAGTGATTTTCTCATTTTCACGTTTCTCAAAGTTGCGTTTCACTTTTTCACGCCACATCACCATATTGGTTACATCGGCTTCCACAAAGGAAGTCACGTGTGGGGAATTGTGTTTGCTCATCACCATGTGATCGGCGATCAGCTTGCGCATCCTGTCCATCTCAATGATTTCGTCGCCACCATTGATGCTCACTACCGGCTGTACCGGTTTGGAAGGTGCCGGCTGACTAACCACAGGGGCCGCTGTTATCGTCGGTTCGGTTGCTTTAGGGGCAACACCGCCTGTTTTCTGTTGAATATAATTTAAGAGGTCGTCTTTTGTTAAACGTCCTTCTGCTCCCGTACCTGTAATGCGGTCCAGCTCGCTCAGTTCGATATTTTCCTGAGCAGCGATATTTTTCACCAATGGAGAGTAAAAGCGGTCTGAACTCTGTTTTACCGGCTCTGCATTTGAATCGTTTGAAGGCAATTGTTCTGTACCGGGAATCTCTTCGGCCTGAACCTCAGTTTCAGGCTGAGTGGCAACTGTTTCAGCAGGTGCTGCAGCAGCATTGGCATCGGTTTCGATAATGGCAATTACTGCACCTACCTGAACCACTTCATCTTCCTTGAATAACTGTTTGATTAACTTACCGGCGATTGGTGACGGAACTTCAGAATCTACCTTATCTGTAGCGATTTCCAAAATTGTATCGTCCAGTTCTATCATATCTCCTGGTTGTTTCGCCCATTTGATAATGGTTGCTTCTGCAACGCTCTCCCCCATTTTAGGTAACAATAATTCGTATTGAGCCATTTTTTATTTTATGATTGGTATCAGGTACAAAAGTAAAGTATTTCGGACACTTAATCCTCATGTTGCTGGAGTTCATTCAAAATCATTGACAAGGCAGCACTGGCAGAACGTTCAATATTCTGTGCTCTTTTGTTGCCAAAACTGAATACTTTTGACACCACTCCTTTGGCATGAGCCACTGCTATCCAGACAGTTCCGACCGGTTTACCCGGCAAACCACCATCAGGTCCGGCAATGCCGCTCACCGCTACAGAATAATCTGTTTTAAAATGTTTTATTGCACCAAGCGCCATCTCCCTGACGGTTTCTTCACTTACCGCGCCATATTTAGCTAAAGTTTCCTGCTGAACCCCAAGAACGGACATTTTAAGCTCGTAAGAATAAGTGACTGCTCCACCTTCATAAACAGAAGAACATCCCGGATGCTGTGTAATCAGGTGAGCGATGTAGCCACCGGTACAGCTTTCGGCAGTAGATAAGGTAAGTTTCCGCTCTTCCATAAAGTTCAGAATCGCCTTTTCCAGAGTAATGTCTTCTTCAGCAACCACGTAAGGTTTTACTTTGGCAATGATCTGCTGGGCATAAACCTCTACTTCCTTTTGCAGTAAAGCTTCGTCCGTTCCCGAAGTACTCAATCTCAACCGAACCTGCCCCAATCTAGGCAAATAAGCCAGTTTGATGTGTGCAGGCAAAGCATCTTCGATTTCCTCAATTTGTACCGCCAGAAAGGATTCACCAATATTTGAAGTAAGGATGGTTTTATGGTAGATCACTGGAAGCTTAAATGCAGCTTTGATTCTGGGAATGATCTCATCATCCATTAAGTACATCATTTCAAAAGGAACACCAGGCATGGAAACAAAGATCTTTCCATGTTCTTCGAACCACATACATGGGGCCGTTCCGTTTTTATTTTTAATGACTGTACATCTGTCAGGGACGTCTGCCTGTTTTCTGTTCAGGTCAATCATCGGGCGGTTAAAGCGCTCAAAGATCTCAGTAACATGCTGCAGGGTTTCTTCATCTCTTCTGAAACCCATATTGAAATATTTAGCAAGGGTAACCTTGGTAATGTCGTCCTTGGTTGGCCCCAGTCCTCCGGTAATCAAAATGACATCGGCCCGTTTTTCTGCCTCTTGCAGGGCTTCGATGATATGGTCTGCGTCATCAGAGACTGAGGTGATCTGTTTCACCTTCATTCCGATCAGGTTCAGTTGTTTTGCCATCCATGCAGAATTGGTATCTACAATCTGACCGATAAGGATTTCATCACCTATGGTTATAATTTCCGCCAGCATATCAATAGTTTTAGTATCTCGTATAGTAGTTCTTTCTCTTGCTCAGTTTCAAATCCTGTAACACAGAGGCTTTGACCTTGATGTCTACAGAATAACTCTGTTGCGTTCCGAAGGGCACCCAGCTGAAACTCATGTCCCAGCAATGCAGGTCGCGGTAGATCCCGAACCTGGTAATGGCAAAGCTGTTGGTATCAAAATTCCAACCGGAGTCAAAGGTGACTTTCCATTTAGGGGTAATGTTCGCATCACCATTAAAGGAAAGGCTGTTGGTGATCCTGCTTTGCTTCCCCATCTCATTTGTATTGTAGTTAAAACTGTACCTGAAGGCAAAGTTCCATGGAATTTTAAAGTCCACAAAAGCGTTTGGATCCCTGCTTACCAATGCCATTGCTTCTGCCTGCTCAGGTGTCATTCCTTTTTGAATGTTCTGATCCTTCAACTCCTGCTGGTTCAGGTTTTTCTTTTTCAGGGCTTCCGGGTTCAGGCTATAGTCAAATGATAAACTGAAAGACCTTAGGCCTGGTAATTTCCCTCTTTGCCAGGTATAGGTATTTGTACGGGTGAAAGTAGTCGCCTTGGTTAATGGATCTACTCCCTGCTGGATATAATAAGGATCAAGTATTGCACTATAATTCACCTGAAATTTAGGCGTAAAAGGCGTGCTTCCACTAATGTTAAAATTACTTAGGTTATATCTTGGTGCCAGAAAATTATAACTGGAGGTGATCGATAAGTTATTAATGATCGGAACCTTCTTTTCCCCTTTTCCAGTGGTATCATTAGGCACTGCCACCTTTGCTTCCACGTTATTCTGAATACCAAAACTGATGTTAGCCGATCTGCCTGAAGGCGGGCCACCATATAACATTCCTTCCTGACGGGCATAGGTCTGGAATTCCTGCACCCCATTGATTGGATTATTGGGGTTGTATTGCGGATTAGGAACAGGTGTACCATCAGCATAGCGGGACATCAGATAATTTCCTTTACTCAGCGTTGAAAAATCCGGAGCATAGCTAAACCCGATACTTGGGGTCATGACATGCCTGATGGCTTTCAGGTTTCCCATTTTGGTAAACTGGGCAAGCGAGTAAATTTTTGTAGAAACCGAACCACCTACATTATAAGTTCCATAACGGTTAAATCCGGGAACGGTATCAATCCTGGTCAGGTCGCTTCCTCCCCCTGTAGCTTTAAAATAAGTTTTCCTGATCGTTTGAAAATGCCAGGTTTCCGTGTAGTTAACATTGGTGCTAAAGTTGAAATGGTCTGCCACGTTAAAATTCATTTGAATAGGAATGTTATGTCTCATCCCGTTGCTGAACTTCCTGAGGGTTTCTTTCTTAAACAACAAGCTGTCAGAACTCCTTACAGAGTTACTACTGGTCATGCTATATCCTACCGAAATCTTTTCATACCATTTTTGATCTCCTGTACTGGTCTGAGAAGCAAAAGGAAAAATACTCCTTGTCATGTTCAGACTGACATCAGGTAAAGTAAGGTCAATCGTTTTCTGGGCAATATCCTGATTTATCCTGGCACTCGTGGAAAGGCTGAATAAACCTCCGAACAACTGCTTGGAGTAACTCACAGAGGAACCTAATATGTTTTGTGAAAGCTGGCCAGGGTCATAGGTATTACCGGCAGCAGTTAAGCTATTATAACTACTGGTCCTGATATTCACGGAAGCGCTAAAGGTACTTCCCGGGTTTGCATTTGCATTTTGACTGTGCGTCCAGTTAATGGCAAAGGGCTTTTGCCTGCCGAAAGACTTTGTACCTTCAGATCCGGTGACAATACTGGAATAGCTGAGCTGTACGTTTCCACTGTATTTATATCTTTTGGTATAGGTAGAGAACAGGTTCAGGTCATAAGATCCGCCTGTATAGATTGATCCGATTAGTTTTGCATCCCAGTAATCACTCAACCCGAAATAATAACCTCCATCTCTTAAGAAGAAGCCCCTGGTATAATCTTCACCCGGACTGGGTAAGATGATCCCGGAGGATTTCTTATTGGGTTTCGGAAAAAAGGCGAAGGGTAAACCAATAGGTAAAGGAATGTCTTCTATTTTTAAATAAACGGGACCTGTAATGATCTGATTTTTGGTGACGATACCTTTGGTAATGTGAATCCCAAAGTGAGGATGAGGCAGGTTACAGGTACTATAGGTCTGCCCTTTACTATGGATTTCATCATCAGGCTGCTTTTTGGCGATTCCACCGGAGAAAAAGCCACCTTCCTGCTCGGTAAACACCTGATAGATCTTTCCGGCACCTGTTTTAGTATTGTAACGCAGCGAATCAGCAAGGGAACTCCCCTGTCCTGGCATTTTAAAAATCGGCCGGCCTACATATTTTCCTTTTGTATCGTATTTCCCACTCGCAAAGATCTGATTGGTTTTACTATTGAACATGATGTAATCGGCATCCAGTTCCAATCCCTGGTATACCACTCTTGCGCGACCATATAAATAAACGATCCCCCCTTTTTTATCCACTTTGGTAGAATCCTTTGCAGAATACTCGATTTTATCACTGGTACCGGCGGTATCCGAAGGGTTACTCTTTATGCCCGTCTTTACGCCAGCTCTTTTGGTCGTATCTACCTGAGGGATGACTTGTTGCGTGGAGGAAAAACCAGAAGATGCAAATGCCGGAATACTAACAATAGTTAATAAAACAAGCCGTTTTAAAAAAATGATGTCGCTTAAAAGTTTCAAATTCGTGTGTGAATGTTATTTTTGCATTAATGTTTAATCCAAAACGTTCAAAATTAATGAAAAATATGCCATTGCTCAGACCAAATGCAATTTTGATCGTATTTATTTCTTTGATATTAGCTACGACCACTAGTTATCAAGCATTTACGCAGGAATATAAAATAAAAACCATCGTTCTGGACGCTGGTCATGGTGGAAGAGACGGCTCTACAAGAGGCGCTTATTCCACAGAAAAAGATGTTGCGCTGAAAACGGCTTTACGCCTTGGCGCTGCTATTGAAGCAAGTATGAAGGATGTAAAAGTGATCTACACGAGGTCGACTGACGTTTTTGTGCCACTTTATGAGCGGATTGCCATTGCGAACAATGCCAAAGCCGATCTTTTTATCTCCATTCACTGTAACGATATGCCAGTGATCCGTTCCACTTCCATTACCGGATACAGAAAAGGACGGAATGGAAAGAGAATTCCGATTACTGAAAGTTCCTATAGAAAAAGTACCTCTACCCGTGGTGTAGAAACCTTCGTTTCTGGTATGGGAAGGATCAATGAACAGGATGAGGTGATCAAAAGGGAGAATGCAGCCATTTTCCTGGAGGATAACTATAAAGAGAATTATGAAGGATTTGACCCGAATAATGCGGAAAACTATATTATACTATCTTTGATGAAAAATACGTTCAGAACACAAAGTTTAAAATTAGCAAAACTTGTGCAGGACGAATATGTTAATGTAGGAAGGGTTAACCGTGGGGTACAGGAAAAAAGCCTTGCTGTTTTGGCCAGGGCAGGAATGCCGGCTATCTTAACAGAGATCGGCTTTATCAGTAACCCTGAAGAAGAAGACTACATGAACTCTGAAGCCGGACAGATAGAAATTACCAACTGTCTGCTTAAAGCGATACAGAGTTACCAGCACAAGATAGAAGGATAATAGTTAGATACTGATAAAATAAAGAGTTAAGCCTGATGAGATTGAAAAGAAGTATATTCTTGTTTACCATTTTATTGTTTATAAGTTCAGAATTTGCTTTTTCGCAAGGATATAAAGTTAAAACCATTGTGATCGATGCCGGCCATGGGGGCGGCAAGCCGGGAGCTGCAGGCAGTTACTCCGTAGAAAAAAACGTAGCCCTACAGGTGGCATTGAGACTGGGGAAAAAGTTTGAAGAAGACATGCCTGAGGTGAAGGTCCTGTATACGAGGAAAACCGATGTGGATGTGGATTTTTATAAGAGGGCTGAAATAGCCAATGATGCCAAAGCAGATATCTTTATTTCTATCCACTGTAACTCCATGCCCGACAGAAGGGTGGTTGCCGGATATACCAAAGGGAAAAAAGGCAAAAAGATTCCAAAATATGCTTATGTAAAGAACTCTTCAACCAGCGGTACGGAGACTTTCGTGGCCGGTACACACCGCCTCAATGAGCAGGATGTGGCCATCAGGGAGAATGCCGATATCAAGCTGGAAAAAAACTACAAACAAAATTACGACGGTTACGATCCCAATGATCCTGAAACATTTATTATACTATCTTTGTTTAAGAATACATTTAGAGATAAAAGCCTGAAATTGGCCCGTTTGATTCAGGACAACTACACAAACGAGAATAAAAGAGTAAACAGAGGAGTAAAAGAGCAGGGGATTTTAATTTTACAAAGGGTTGGAATGCCTGCTGTGTTAACGGAAATCGGATTTATATCAAACCCGGCGGAGGAGAATTATATGAATTCTGCCAGCGGACAATCGGAAATCGTGAGTGCTATTTTTGATGCCGTAAAGAAATATAAGAAACAAACAGAAGTAAATTAAGTAAACACATATACGTGAAAATAGCAAACGAAACCAAAGTAGGCATACTAGCAGCCTTTTCCATAGCCCTATTAATCATTGGCTACAATTTTTTAAAAGGCAATGCCATTTTTTCCAGCGAGACGGTATTGTATGCCAGATATTCGCACGTAGACGGACTTGGTGTATCTAAACCTGTTTTGATCAACGGCTATCAGATCGGCCGTGTAGATAAGCTCACCCTTCAATCTGACGGAACGATTATCGCTACTTTAAAAATCAAAGGGAAATATGAAATCCCTAAAAATAGTGTAGCGAAACTGGAAAGTATTGACCTTTTAGGTGGTAAAGCGATCATCATGGCTTTAGGAACGGGAAATGTATATGCGAAAGACGGAGATACTTTAAACGCAAATGTGGCTAAAGGCCTGATGGAAACGGTTCAGCCGGTACAGAAAAAGGCAGAGCTGATCATTGCAAAAATGGATTCGATCTTAACGAGTGTAAACTCTATCCTTAACCCGAACTTCCAGAAAAATGTAGACAAGAGTTTCAACAGCATTGCTTCTACCCTTGCTTCTTTAGAGGCGACTTCTAAAAAGGTAGACAACCTGGTAGGTTCTGAAGGAACGAGAATCTCTTCTATCCTTGCCAATGTAGAGGCGATCTCTGCGAACCTGAAAAACAATAATGAAAAGATCAACGGCATCCTGAACAATATTGGCAGCATTACCGATCAGGTAGCTGCAGCAAACTTCAAGCAGACCATAGACAATGCCAATAAATCAATGGCAGATCTACAGGCGATCGTAGGCAAGATCAATGAAGGTAAAGGTACTTTAGGCCTGTTGATCAACGATACTAAAATGTATGACAACCTGAACAGTGCTTCACAGAACCTGGACAAGCTGATCATCGACTTAAAAGAAAATCCTAAACGTTACGTTCACTTCTCGGTATTCGGTGGTGGTTCAAAGAAAGATAAATAGTCCACACAGGACCCATAAAAAAAGGCTTCAGGATATCCTGAAGCCTTTTTTTATGCTTAATTTCCTTTAGATCTGAAAGGTACTTCCTTCCTGAGCCAGCTGGGTATTTTCAAAAGCTTGTACAGCTTCTTCCAATAGCGGCTGTAAGGTCTTGTATCTGGACGAAAAGTGTCCGATGAGTAATTTCTTTGCTCCCGTCTTTACCGCAGTCTGAGCGGCTTGTAAAGCGGTCGTATGGTGTGTTTGATTTGCCCGTTCCAGCATCTCCTGTAAAAAGGTCGCTTCATGGTACAGCGTGTCACAATCTTTGATCTCTTCAAAATAACTGCCATCGCAAAGGGTATCTGAGCAATAGGCATACTTTCTGGGCTCATCTGAGTCTGTGGTATAATCCAGGTTCAGGAGTACTTTTCCGTCTGGTAAAGTCAGGTCCACCCCTCTTTTCAATAAAGGATAGTATTCCAGTGGGATGTTTTCTTCTTCCAGTTTCTCAACGATCACTTTACGTAACCTTTTCTTTTCCATGAAAACGAATCCTGTGCAGGGAATCCTGTGGTTCAGGACAATCGTTGATACGGTCAGGTCGGAATTTTCGAAGATCAGACGGGGTTCATCCGCAGTGATGGGAACAAATTCCAAAGGATAGCGGAGTATCGTTTCAGAATGTTTAAACTGCAGCTCCAGAATCTCCATTAAAGCGGCAGGTCCAAAGATCTTAATCGGTTTGATCCTTCCATTCAAATGCATGGTAGAGAGCAATCCGATCAATCCGAAATAATGATCCCCGTGAAGGTGGCTGATGAATATAAAATCTATTTTGCTCGCTTTAAAACCATACTTGATCAATTGTTGCTGGGTCCCTTCCCCACAATCGATCAGGTAAAATTTCTCATTACAGTTCAGAAGCTGGGCACTTGGATTTCTATTGTATACAGGAGTAGCAGAGCTGCTACCTAAAATGGTAACCTCAAACTTCATTAACCTTTATCTACACTCCCCAACAACTCTTTTTCAATCTCTTCCATGAAAATAAGGTCTTCTGCTTCTTTAAGTTTCGACACAATGGTCAATGACTGGTCCAGGTTAGACATTTCCAGTATTTTAGCAACAACGCCATTTACTCCGGTAAGAATAAATATGCCGTTTGCATTTTTACATAAACGGTCTCCCACCAGTAAGCTGCTCAGGTCCTGAGAATCATTACATTCCTTTATAGCGGATAAATCCAGAACAATGTTGTGGTAACCTTCTGCGTTCAATAAAATGAACTCAGATTTTAACTTAGGGGTATTGTCGTTCGTGAACTTAGTTTCTCTAAGTTTTAGAACCACATACTTTTCGTGCTTGTCTACTGAAAATTTCATGATATTGATTTATTTATATGTTGTTGCTAAAGTAATTAATTTTATCTGTTTTAGTAAGGATATGCTATAATAATTTCCTTGTTAAAGGTTGGCAATCCGGTTTGGCTGGTTGATATAACGGTCGTCATCCGATGGAATACGAATGACAACCGCTGGTTTTAAAAATGGGTTTTAGTTTGCTAAAAGTCCGTTTAAAGATTTTACTACATTGGCCTCGATGCGTTTAACCACATCCGAAGCTTCATTTTTAACGAAGGTATCTCCGGTGATCTGCTCATAAAGTTCGATATAACGATCGGAGATAGAGTTGACAATTTCTGGTGTCATCACCGGAATGCTTTGTCCGTCTTTACCCTGAAAACCATTCTCGATTAACCATTTACGTACAAACTCTTTCGACAATTGTTTCTGAGGTTCGTCTGTAGCCTGTCTGTCGGCATATCCTTCCGCATAAAAATAACGTGAAGAGTCCGGCGTATGAATTTCATCAATCAGGAAGATTTCTGTTCCTACTTTACCGAATTCATATTTCGTATCTACCAGGATCAGTCCACGGTCGGCAGCCATTTGAGTACCACGCTCATATAAAGCATAAGTATAGGCCTCCAATTGAGTATAATCTTCAAGAGACACGATCCCTTTCGCTAAGATGTCTGCTCTGGAAATGTCTTCATCATGTCCTACCGCAGCTTTAGTGGTTGGGGTGATGATCGGCTGAGGCAGCTTGTCATTTTCTTTCAATCCTTCCGGTAAAGCCACTCCGCAGACACTGCGTCTGCCAGCGCTGTATTCTCTCCAGGCATGTCCTGCAAGGTATCCCCTCACCACCATTTCTACCTTAAAAGGCTCACAGATCCTTCCAATGGTCACCATTTCATCCGGCACATCGATCACCCAGTTCGGGACGATGTCTTTCGTGGCATTCAGGAATTTCGCGGCGATCTGGTTCAGCACTTGTCCTTTAAAAGGAACAGCTTCGGGTAATACCACATCAAATGCAGATATCCTGTCTGTTACAACCATGGTCATAAACTGGTTATTGATCGTGTATACATCACGCACTTTTCCCTTGTAAAAATTGGTTTGCTTTGGAAAGCTAAAATTTGTTTCTTTAATTGCTGTCATGGTATTTGCCAAAGAGCTGTTGTTATTTGTTCTTAAATTATTGGATATCGCCGTAGGCTTTTAAAATTCTTTTTACCAGTTTATGCCGCACTACATCTTCCCCTGTCAGGTAAATAATTTCAATACCGGGAATATCATCTAAGATACGTAAGGCATTATGCAATCCGGACATTTGCTTTTTGGGCAAATCGATCTGGGTAATGTCGCCCGTGACAATGAACTTTGCGGAAGGCCCCATCCTGGTGAGGAACATTTTCAGCTGAAGGTCAGTTGAATTCTGGGCCTCATCGAGGATTACAAAACAGTTGTCCAGTGTTCTTCCACGCATAAATGCCAGAGGAGCAATTTCTATCGTTCTGTTTTCCAGGTAAAGTTTCAGTTTTTCTGCCGGGATCATGTCATCCAGGGCATCATATAACGGACGAAGGTATGGATCTACTTTTTCTTTCAGATCGCCGGGCAAAAAGCCCAGGCTCTCTCCTGCTTCTACTGCAGGTCTGGTTAAGATGATCCTTTTAATTTCTTTATTTTTCAATGCCCTTACGGCAAGCGCTACTGCGGTATAGGTTTTTCCTGTTCCGGCAGGGCCGATGGCAAAAAGCACATCGTTTTTTACGATGCTGTCCACCATGCGTCTCTGGTTGGCTGTCCTGGCTTTCACCATTAAACCATTGGTACCAAACACGATGACTTCACCTCCACCACTACCTCCGGCTGGAGCCGCCTTTTCGGCTGTTCCATTTTCCGAAGCCGGACTTGATTTCTTAGAAACCAGGATAGATTCTACGTCACTTGCCGTTAATGAGCTGTACTGCTCCAGCTGATTCAGCAACAGCGTGTACTTCTGCTCAAAAACTTTCAGCTCTTTCTCATCCCCCAATACTTTCAGCTCATTGCCTCTGGCCACTACTTTAAGCTTAGGAAAAGCGTTCTTAATGATCTCGTAGTTCTCATTGTTTGCTCCCCAAAACTGGACCGGATCTACCGATTCTAATGTTAATTTAAGTTCGTTCAAAATATTGTTTTTTAGATAGAGGTGTATATTTTGATATAAAAATTGAATATTTGTACGCGATTTGCCGCTTACGCAAGATTAAGAATAAATATTCAATTTTTAATGGCCATTATTACATTAACAACAGATTTAGGTTCCAAAGATTTTTATCAGGCTGCCCTTAAAGGCAGTATCCTGAGTATCTTACCTACGGCCAATATTGTTGATGTAACGCATGAGGTTCCTTCCTTCAATATTTCTTATGCGGCATTCGTTTTAAAGAATGTTTATCCTTATTTCCCTAAAGGCACTGTGCACCTGATCGGTATCGATTCTGTGTTCAGCGAAAACACCAGATACATTGCCCTGAAATACAGGGATCATTATTTTGTGGGTGCTGACAATGGTATTTTCTCTTTGTTATTTGAGGAAATTCCAGATGAAATCGTGGAGCTGAACATCATGCAGGACCTGAAATACCTTCATTTCCCACTGGTGGATATTTTTGTAAAAGCAGCCATCCATCTGGCCAAAGGCGGCAGGTTAAGGGACATCGGAATGCCGACCGACAGTGTCGAGGAGCGCATGTTATTAAACCCTGTAATTGAGCGTGATATCATCCGTGGAAGCGTCATCTATATCGATACTTTCTCCAATGTCATTACCAATATTACGAAAGAATTATTCACGAAAATCCAGCGGAACAGGGACTTTACTTTATACTTCAGAAAGAGTGAAACCATTACCCAGCTGAGCTGGCATTACAATGAAGTTCCGGAAGGAGAGAAACTCTGTCTTTTTGGCATCAGTAACCACCTGGAAATCGCCATTAACAAAGGAAAAGCCAGTGGCTTACTGGGCTTACACCTGAGCGATATTGTCAGGGTTGAATTTCATCCTTAAAAAATAATTTCATGTTGATACGACTGGTAAAAATGCATTTCTCTGCAGCTTTCATTACCCAATTCAAAGAGACTTTTAAAACAGTACAACCAAAAATCGCTGCATTTAAAGGCTGTAGCGCCGTCCAATTGCTTCAGGACAGCGCAGACCCCAATGTATTCTTTACGATCAGTCACTGGGAGGATGAGCAGCATCTGGAGGACTATCGACAGTCGCTCCTCTTCCGGGAAACCTGGACGGTGGTAAAACCCAACTTCCAGTCTAAAGCTGAGGCATGGAGTTTGCTGAGCTCTTAGAAACACATACAAATGATCAAAAATTTATTGCTTCTCCTGTTGCTTGGGTTCGGTCTCCAGGCAGCTGCATTTCAAAGTGACACCAGTGCCTATCAGATTCAACGGTTAAAAATCAACGGGCTTCTTGCAGAGCGAAGCGAGCGTTTCGGCCAATATGACCAGAGTTTAGATGCAAGGACGGGAATCTTCGGATTTCAAACCAAAAGAGACATTAAAAACTCCAATGAGATCCTTCGTCAGATTGTGCTCAACGATAACAACATCTTTAAGGAACTCAAAATCCTGATGGATTATAAAGATCAGGAAGTAAAAGAAGTGATCAATACGGCCAATACGACCAATAGCAGAATCGGGGCGTACATGCTTTCCATCAAGAAATTACAAGACCAGAATCAGTTTCTTAAAAAGGAAGCGCAACAAGCGGAAAAAGGCAAGACCTTTTACGTTTATGTGATTATATTTTTGGTATTGGCCCTTGGCGGAACGGCTTTTGTGCTGCTTAAGAAAATGAAGAAAATTTAATCCAACAGCAGATGAAAGCATGGCTTTTCAAAATACTGGCGAAGGTCAACAAAGTTGTCCTTCCCAGCTTATACAAAAAAGATCCGATGAAGCTCAGTAACCTACAGAAAGTAATACTGGGCTATCGTTATTGGGTATTGACCAATTCGCTCCGTTAATTTCTGTTAATTAAAATAGTTGGTCAGCAATCCAACCAGGAATTTAGGCTCTACCCAGGTAGATTTCGGAGGCATCACGCCATCTGCTTCGGCAACCGCGATCACCTGTGAAACAGAGGTGGGGAATAAGGTAAAAGCAACCGCAAATAGTCCGTTATCTACTTTACTTTGCAAAGCAGAGACTTCGGTCCTGCCCCCTTCAAAAGTGATCCTTGCATCCGTTCTTGGGTCTTGAATACCCAGGATAGGTTCCAGAATGAAGTCCTGTAAAATACTGACATCCAATACGCCTACCGGGTCATTGTCGTCATAAATAGCAGGTTTAGGACTTAAGATATACCATTGTTTGTTAAAATACATCCCAATCTGGTGCAACTCCTGAGGTTTCACCAGTGTAGCCGATGGTTTCAGGACAAAACACTCCTCCAATGCGTTCATGAACGCTGTTGCTGTCCATGCACCAAGATCCCGGACCAATCTATTGAATTCCAACACTTTTACTTCACTGGTATTCATGTAAACCGTGGTAAAGTAATTATACAATTCGTCGCCCTGGTGTTTGCTCCCGTTTAATGCTTGTTTCTGAAGGCCCATTTTTGCCATAGAAGCCGCCCTGTGGTGGCCATCGGCAATATAAACCGCAGGTATTGCCTGGAAAGCAGCCGTCATTTGTTGAAGATCAGCAGTTTCAGTAATCGCCCAGACCCGATGCTGGCTCTGATCTGCAAAAGCAAAATCAAGATCCGGAGTTAAAGCAGTATATTTTACAATCAGCTGATCGATCACCTGATCCGGATGATAGGTGATCAGAACCGGATTGGCATCCAGTCCGGTTTGTTGTAAATAATCAGCCAGCAGTTTTTCCCTGCGTTCTACAGTAGACTCGTGTTTTTTGATCCTTCCTTCCAGATAATCTTTAATGTGGGTAAGTGTCCAGATCCCTGTCTGACATAAGCCATCGTGTTCGACCTGATACACATAAATTGCAGGATTGGCTTCTCTGACCAGGTAATGGTGGTCCAGAAATCCTTCGAAATTTTCCGCTATTTTCTTAAAGATCAGCTCCTGACGGGTCCCCCTGAGATATGGATTGTCCAGTTCCGGGTTAATCAGGTGCAGGAAACTGCAGGCATTTTCGGACGCAATTAACCGGGCTTCACCTGTTCCATAGTTTTCCAATGGACGGGTAACCACCTTCGACTGGAGGTGAACTGCAGGTTTTAGTCCGCAGAAAGGCTTTATATTTGGCATAGGATGGATTGGGAAATGAGGTACCCTATTTGTTCGGGTACCTCATTAAAAGCTATTTATTAAAATGCTCAATAATTAATGTAGCAAGTTCAACACCGATACGTTCCTGTGCTTCATTTGTTGCAGCACCGATATGTGGCGTTAAGGAAATCTTTGCATGTTGTAAGATCGCAGTTGAAGGTGTAGGTTCGTTATCGAATACATCTAAACCAGCGAAAGCAACTTTACCGCTATCTAAAGCAGCGATCAAAGCAGGTTCGTCTATCGTTCCGCCTCTTGAGCAGTTCACAACACCAACACCAGCTTTCATTTTTTCAAACTCTTCTGCACCTAAGATAGGTTTATCTGCAAATGGCGTATGTAAACTGATGAAATCACTGTTGGAGATCACCTCTTCCAGGGAAACAGTTTTCACCGGGATATCTACTTTAATGCCACCCTGAAGGTTTAAGGTCAGGCTTCCTTCGAAAGGAAAAAGATCATAAGCCAGGACATTCATTCCCAGGCCTAAAGCTACTGTAGCTGTTTCTCTTCCGATTCTGCCGAAGCCGATGATACCGATCGTTTTACCTCTCAGTTCCACTCCTTTAGCATATGCTTTTTTTAATGCATTGAATTTAGTATCTCCTTCAACAGGCATTTTTCTGTTGGCATCCTGTAAAAAGCGGACACCGGTAAATAAGTGTGCAAATACCAGTTCTGCAACAGATAAGGATGAGGCTGCAGGGGT
Source organism: Pedobacter caeni (assembly GCF_900129215.1). Taxonomy (GTDB): domain Bacteria; phylum Bacteroidota; class Bacteroidia; order Sphingobacteriales; family Sphingobacteriaceae; genus Pedobacter; species Pedobacter caeni. The sequence continues at coordinate 31,896 of NZ_FQUQ01000006.1, forward strand.
ATTGATTACCGCAAGGCCTTTGCCTCTTGCATATTCCACATCAATATTGTCCATTCCTACTCCACCTCTGCCAATCAGTTTCAGGTTTGGGCATTGATCGATCAGTTCCTGACGAACTTTTGTAGCACTACGTACTGTAATCGCATCATAATTCTGTAAAGCATCAACTAATTTATCCTGGGCAACAGTTTCTGTATCCACAACAAAACCTGCCTGTTCTAACATGGCTTTACCGATGGGATCTATTCCATCGTTTGCAAGTATCTTAATCATCAATTTTTATTTTATTGGTGTTTTTCAGCAAAAATCTGCATTAATTCAATTAAAGTATGTACGCTCGTAATCGGAAGTGCATTGTACATCGATGCTCTGAATCCGCCCACACTTCTGTGACCTTTGATGCCTTCGATGCCATTTTCTTCTGCGAACTTTAAGAAAGGTTTTTCCAGTTCAGGGTTTTCCATCACGAAGCAAATGTTCATTCTTGAACGGTCTTCTACTGCACAGGTACCTTTGAACAATGGATTTCTATCAATTTCAGTATATAAAGCTTTCGCTTTAGCGATGTTTTCTTTTTCAATTTCAGCTACACCACCTTTAGATTTCAACCATCTCAGGTTCAGCATGGCTACATAAATAGAGAATACCGGAGGGGTATTGTACATAGAACCACCTTCTGCATGTACTTTATAATCCAGCATTGAAGGGATCTTTCTACCTGTTTTACCTAAGATTTCGTCTTTCACGATCACTACGGTTAAACCTGCAGGGCCGATGTTCTTTTGTGCACCAGCATAGATCAGATCGTACTGAGCAACATCAATTACGCGGCTCATGATGTCTGATGACATGTCACAAACTACAGGAACTTTTGTTTCAGGCAGGCTGAACATTTCTGTTCCATAAATCGTGTTGTTCGAGGTGCAATGAAAATAAGCACTATCTTCAGGGATACTATAGTCTTTAGGAATAAAGGTATAGTTCGATGATTTTGAGGAAGCTACAATATTAGCAGTTCCAAAAGTAGCGACTTCTTTAATCGCTTTGTTAGCCCATACGCCTGTTTCCAGGTAACTGGCTGTTTGGCCTTCAGGCAATAGGTTCATAGGAACCATTGCAAATTGCAAACTCGCACCACCTTGCAAAAAGAGAACGGAATAACCGGCAGGAACATTTAACAATTCTTTAACCAACTTCCCGGCCTCTTCAACTACACCTTCAAATTCAGGTGTGCGGTGAGAGATCTCCAGAATAGACAAGCCGTCTTTAAAATCAAGTACTGCTTGTGATGCTTGCTTGAAAACTTCCTGTGGTAGGATACAGGGTCCAGCGCCGAAATTATGTCTCATTTTTATGTTATTTTTATTAGTTGTAAATGTAATATTTTCTGTGGTTTATTATTTCGAATTTTTAAACTTAATGATGAGTTTCAGGTTGATTCTTCTGCCTGTTAAATAATTAGGGATGGCATATTGAACGTTATTCAGGTCTTTCAGCCAGAGGTAGGACACCGTGTTATCTATATTCAATAAATTGAACACCTCTGCATAAAGCGCGCAGGAGCTGAAATATTTATCCAGAAAGCCCGGTTTTCTTAAGGCTGCATCGTCCAGAAAATCTTTGGAGAAACCAATATCTATCCGTTTATAGGCAGGAATATGAAAATTGTCGGTGTAACGGGTTGAGGAGGGCGCACCAATGGGCAGTTCTGATCCGTAAAGCAGGTTCAGGTGTACTTTATAAGTTGGACTATTGAGCAGGCGGTCCTGAAAATAGGCGGAGAAGTTCAGCCGCTGATCTGTAGGACGTTTCAGCATACCAGCCTGATCATTCGCTATATTTTGTTCCGCTTTCATCAGGGAGAGCCTGAAATGGGAAACCAGGTCTTTCACAAACTCACCACCGATGCTGAAGTCTGCACCATAGGTGTATCCTTTCGCCGTTTCGCCGGCCAGGTATCTGATCCGCACATTGTCCATCATATAAGGGATCAGTCTGTCCTGGTATTTAAAATAGGCTTCCGTACTAAACTTCAACCTTGTTCCCAATCCATCAAAAGCATAATCCATTCCCGCAGAAGCATTGTAAGATCTTTGCGCTTTTTGACGGAGGTTCAGTTGCCCCAGGAAATCCCTGATGCTCCGGTAGTCTGGTGCCTGCTGGTAAACTCCGGCACTCCATCTGAAAATTTTGTTGTTCCCGGAAGGCCGGTAAGCCAGCAATAAACGCGGACTAAACAGCAATTGCTCACTCAGGTCATTATAATTCACCCTCAGCCCAAGCTGAAGGTCTGTATGTGCAGAAAGGCGGTAACTGTCCTGAACATAGGCACTGTAATAACGGATGTTCAGCTTATTCTTAGCTTCAATAACTGGTCCTCCGTAAAACCGGGTTATTCCGGCAGAGTCGATCAGGCTATATTCGTTTAGCTGGTCGTTATAATTTTTATGTTCAAAACGCAATCCCCAGGAAAAAGTATGGCTGTTAAAGGTCTGGTCTCCTTTTAATTCAGAACTAAAACTCTGGGAGCGCAGCCTGTTATCTGCAAAAGTAAAATATCCGCCAATACCTTTATTTGTTGCGCCTGGTCCGGAACCTTGATTTTCGAGTACAGGACTCAGCTCACTTAAAAAATAAGCTGCCTGGATGTCTATTTTCTCCCTTTCCAGGGTATTAAAATAGCTGTTGATCCATTTGACCACCATATTTGGTTTTGGGGTATACAAGGTGGTGATTGCCCCAGCCAGGGTCCGGTAATCATCTGTTTCTTCTCCATCATAATCCACATTCAGTCTCATCGTTCTGCTTAAAGTACCGAACTCTGTTTGCCGGCTTTCCGGAATGAGTTTAAACGTTCCGCTGTTGATGCTTCCCAGAAAGTTGAGGCTGACCTTCGGAGAGAGTTCCTGTTGAAAAATCAGCTGTGCATCTGTGAAGTTCGGCCGGTAACTTCCTTTGTTTTCCTGTGTATTTAAGATGCCTGTATTGTTTTTATAGCGTAATCCTGCCAGCAGGAAACTATGTTGCCTTAGCAGTTTAGTGCTTAAAGAAGCTCCGTTCAAGCCTACCGTTAAAACCGTCTGACTGCTATCTGGCCGTCCATATTTAACATCCAGTACAGAAGAAAGTTTATCTCCATACCTGGCCTCAAAACCTCCGGCAGAAAACTTAGCGCTGCTCAGTAATTCGCTATTGATAAAGCTCAGTCCTTCCTGCTGTCCGTTCCGGATCAGGACAGGGCGGTTGATTTCAATATCATTTACATATACCAGATTCTCATCAAAACTCCCTCCTCTTACACTGTATTGGGCTGATAGTTCATTGTTAGCAGATACTCCAGGCAGGGTTTTAAGGATGGATTCAAAATTCCCCGAGGGAGATGGCATTGCTGCTATTCCGGCAATATTTATCGTTGTGCTGTTGCTCAGCTGATTTTGTCTGCTGGTAATGCGGACCTGTTCGAGTTCATTACTGCTTTCGCTGAGGCTGACATTCTGAATCAACCGGCCGGCCTGATCATGACTGATCGTGATCAGTACCGGTTTATAACCCAGCAGGAAGTACTTTAAAACGAAGGAAGTGCTCGAAGAGTAAATGGTATAATTGCCTTTCTCATCCGTTAAGGAAGACTGGTCCTGCCCCATTACCCGGACGGTAACCTCCGGCAAAGGTTGTTTCAGTTCATTCGTCACCAATCCTGTCACCTTTATTAAAGGTTGCGCCTTCAACCCTGTTAAAGCCAGGAGAAGAACAAAGAGCAACAGGAGGCGTTTATGCATTTAAACTTTTAGGAGACCCGCATTGAGATTTTTTAATTCAGAAATCATTTCTTTTGGCGATGTTGCTGCGAAGATGGCATTTCCCGCAACAAAGGCTGTTGCCCCGGCCTGGATTAAATCTCCAAGGTTATGAATGTCTACCCCACCATCTACTTCAATGATCAGCTCCGGGTTTAATGTGGCCGCCATTGCTTTCAATTCTCTTAATTTATGGAGGGTGTTGGGGATAAATTTTTGTCCGCCAAAACCGGGATTTACCGACATGACCAGTACCAGGTCCAGGTCTGCAAGGATGTCTTTTAACAAGGTAACCGGAGTATGCGGATTCAGCGCTACCCCTGCTTTACAACCTGCAGCATGAATGGCCTGCACCGTTCTGTGGAGGTGTGTACATGCTTCATAATGAACAGTAATCACCGATGCCCCTGCTGCTGCGAAACGTTCAATGTACTGATCCGGATTGACGATCATCAAATGTACATCGAGCGGTTTGGTGGCATGTTTCTTTATCGCTTCCATCACCGGAAATCCAAAAGAGATATTGGGCACAAAAACACCATCCATTACATCTACATGGAACCAGTCTGCGTCACTGGAATTGACCATTTCAATATCACGCTGAAGGTTTGCAAAATCGGCGGCAAGTAAGGAAGGGGCAATGAGGTGTTTCATGATCAACGGGTTTTAGTGTTAATGCAGTAAATATAAAAAATAAAGCCGTTTTATGGTACACTACAGGTCATGCAATTTATCAGGGGAAAGTATAAAAATGAGAATTCAGTACATGTCCAGTGATTAGAATTAAAAATAATTCTAGTTTTACAACCAGTAAATACATTCATTATGATCTTAAGAAAGGCAAAACAAGCGGAGTTACCGGTAATCTGGGAAATCATACAATATGCCATCGAACAAAGGAGAAAAGACGGCAGCGATCAATGGCAGGATGGCTACCCCAATCAGAACACCATACAGGCAGATTCAGACAATGGAAATGCTTACGTCGTTACTGAAGACGAAGTCGTACTGGCTTACGCGGCGATCATTTTTGATAAAGAACCGGCCTACGAAACCATAGAAGGAACATGGCTGAGCAATAACGATTATGCAGTAGTACACCGTGTTGCCGCTTCGGAACTGGCGAAAGGAAAAAGCATTGCCACAAAGCTCTTTCAAATGATTGAAGGTGTATGTCTTGACAGAGGAGTACACAGCATCAAAGTGGACACCAACTTCGACAATATCCCCATGCTGAAAATATTGGAAAAACTAGGTTATAGCTATTGCGGAGAAGTATACTTCAGAGGAGGGGCACGAAAGGCCTTTGAAAAAGTATTTTAACCTTTAAAAGAAGCCTCCTTGCTATCAAAGCAGATTTCATTTTAAACAAAAGATTTTTTAACAAAAAACCCCGCAAATTGCGGGGTTTTTGATGTTGCATTATGCAGGTTTGTTTTCTGTAGCTGCTTCCGGTTTTGGTGGACGAGGCAATAATGCTTTTCTTGAAAGCTTCATTTTTCCTTGTTTGTCAATATCCAAAAGTTTCACCTGAATCCTGTCACCTTCTTTGAACACACCGTCCATCGTTTCTAAACGAGTCCAGTCGATCTCAGAGATATGTAATAATCCATCTTTTCCTGGCATGATCTCTACGAATGCACCAAATGGCATGATAGATTTCACTTTACCATCATAAGTAGCACCTATGTCTGGTTTAGCAGCAATTGCATTGATACGGCTAACAGCAGCATCAATAGCCGCTTTATTATCAGCGAAGATTTCAACGATACCTTTGTTACCTACTTCTTCGATAGAGATAGACGCGCCGGTTTCACGTTGCATTTCCTGGATAATTTTACCGCCTGGGCCAATTACAGCGCCAATAAATTCTTTGTCGATGCTTAGAGAAACGATACGTGGCGCGTGATCTTTGTAATCTTCACGTGGTGCAGAGATCGTTTTCTTCATTTCGTTTAAGATGTGTAAACGAGCTTCTTTAGCTTGATTTAGAGCGTTAGTTAACACTTCCCATTTCAAACCATTGATTTTTAAATCCATCTGACAAGCAACGATACCTTTTTCAGTACCTGTTACTTTAAAGTCCATATCACCTAAATGATCTTCATCACCTAAGATATCTGAAAGGATGGCATATTTACCAGTTTTCTCATCAGTGATTAAACCCATTGCAATTCCGGATACCGGAGCTTTGATTTTAATACCTGCATCCATTAATGCTAAAGTACCAGCACAAACAGTTGCCATAGACGAAGAACCGTTAGATTCTAAGATATCAGAAACGATACGGATGGTATATGGATTTTCTTCCAGTCCAGGTAATACTTTCTTCAATGAACGCATGGCTAAGTTACCATGACCAATTTCACGACGGCCAGCACCTCTGTTTGGACGAACTTCACCAGTAGAGAAACCAGGGAAGTTATAGTGTAATAAGAATTTGTTGTATCCATTGATGAAAGCACCATCAATCATTTGCTCATCATCTTTAGAACCTAAAGTAACGGTAGTTAATGATTGGGTTTCACCACGTGTAAATACTGCTGATCCGTGAGCAGAAGGCAGGTAACCTACTTCACTCCAGATCGGACGTACAGTGCGTACATCACGTCCATCTAAACGAATTCCTTCGTCTAATACCAGGTTACGGATAGCATCATATTGTACATCATGGAAATATTTTTTAGATAAGAATCCGGTTACATCATCGATATCTTCGCCTAAAGTAGCGATGAAGTCCATTAAGATGGCACCGAAAGCATCACCACGCTCACCTTTGCTCGTGTTGCTTTTTGCGATTGCATATACTTTATCATAAGTAGCTGCATACACTTTTTCTTTTAATTCAGGATTGCTGTCTTCATGAGAATAAGTACGTTTAACGGTCTTACCTACTAATTCAGCCAATTCTTTTTGTGCCTGAACCTGAACAACGATTGCTTTGTGTGCAAATTCAATTGCTTCAACCATGTCAGCCTCAGAGATCTCATCAGCTTCACCTTCCACCATCACGATGTCATTTTCAGTTCCTGCAACAAGGAATTCCATAGTTGCACGCTCAAGATCACTTACATAAGGGTTAATTACGAAGTTACCATCGATTTTAGCCACACGTACTTCAGAGATTGGTCCGTTGAAAGGAATATCTGAAACCGCGATCGCAGCCGAAGCCGCTAAACCAGCTAAACAGTCTGGCATTATATTTTTGTCAGAAGAGATCAAAGTGATCATCACCTGAGTATCTGAGTGATAATCTTCAGGGAACATCGGGCGTAAAGCACGGTCAACCAGACGTGAAATTAAAACTTCATAATCTGATAATCTAGCCTCACGACGTAAGAATCCTCCGGGAATACGGCCTGCGGCAGCATATTTCTCCTGATAATCTACAGATAGTGGTAAAAAGTCAACACCAGCTTTTGCACCTACTGAAGATACTACAGTAGCCAATAACATGGTATCGCCCATTCTAACAACTACAGAACCATCAGCTTGTTTCGCCAATTTCCCTGTTTCAATTTCGATTGTTCTTCCATCGCCCAAGTCGAACGATTTTTTTATTACATTCATTTAAAGAGTGTTGTGGTGTGTTTTCCTCTTTCTACACACCTGATTTATATATATTTATTTTATTTTTCAAAGTAAAAAAGCCATCCTTTAGAATGGCTTTTCTTGATATTTTAACGCTTATTTGCTATCTCTCGAACCTAAAGGTTTGATGATATCTCTTAGCCCTAAAGCTTTGATGATAGCACGGTAACGGCTAATATCTTTTTTAAATAGATAAGCCAAAATACCGCGACGTTTACCTACTAGTTTTTGTAGTGACAACTGAGTAGAGAAATCTTTACGATTTTTCTTTAAATGCTCTGTTAAGTGCGCAATACGGTATGTAAATAACGCTACCTGACCTTCTGCAGAACCCGTGTTGGTTTCTACTTCGCCGTGTGTTTTAAAAATGTCGGCTTTCTTTTCTTTACTTAAATACATTTCTTGAATGATACTAAAGTGTGTATGGATTAATTAATTGGCTGCAAAGATAGTTTAAGTTTTAATGAATAGCAAGTTGTAAGCCCACAATTGTCATCTGCTTTTAATTTACTCAGCGGGAGCAAATATAAATAAAATCTAAACCTTATTTTTGCCCCCAGAACGAAGAAAACATGGAAAAGAACGAATACAGCATATTTGAAAGTGAATTAAAAGTACGTCCGGATGACATAGACATGTTTCAACATGTTCACAACAGCAAATACTTCGATTATGTCCTTGCAGCCAGGTACGACCAGATGGAGCAATTTTACAAGATGCCTATGGAATCTTTTCTGGAAAGTGGTTTCGGCTGGGTAGTACGTACCGCCCATGTAGAGTTCAAGCGTCCTCTGATTCTTGGAGATGTGATTGGGGTAAGAACAGGAATCCTCACCATCAACGAAAAAGGATGCAGGGTACAGTTTGAGATTGAAAACAAGAGAACCGGAAAGATCGCATCTGATGGTTGGTTTGATTATGTGATGATCGATACGAACACTGGAAAAGGTTGTAAAGTGAATGAAGAAATGATTCAGGCTTACAGCATTTAATGCTTCCTGTTTAACAACACCATACCACCTCCGGGCCTGCCGGGGGTATCCCCCATTTTATCCCCAGTTTTTACTCGTTGCTTACCCGCCTTTACCAGGCTTCTGACCGAGTGTGCACCGAGTATAGACCGAGCTTAGAGCGTGTATAGCTGGGAGCAGTCCAAAAGCCGTCTAATTCCTGATATACGTTTACATAAAAAAGCCTTTGATTGACTGGCAATCCCTGGAGATGAACCTGGCATCGGTCTGTTTTCTCCGGGGAGCAAAAAATATTTTCTTTTTTTAAGATTTAATCATAAAAAAACTATATTTGGTACCTAACTAAACCGCAATACGATGATTGTATTCGCAGTCCGTTTAAGGTTCTAAGACCGAGGACTCCCCTCCTTCCACCAATTAAAAGATTCAGCATTCATGCTGATAACGGTTTATTGTACCCATTTTCCCCTATTTATGTCACAACAGCAAACAGCTTCATCAGGTAAGCTATCTCAAATTTTTATTCTTTTAAAACAGGCTCTAAAAGGCGAAGACCTTGATTTTACCCAAGGCAGTATTCGTAGAGCGGTTCTTCTACTTGCTATTCCAATGATGTTGGAAATGGCCATGGAATCCGTATTTGCATTGGTAGACCTTTATTTTGTAGGTCACCTTCACAATAGTAGTCATGCGATACAAACCGTCGGACTAACGGAATCAGTGCTGACCATTATTTATTCACTGGCCATAGGTATGAGCATGGCGGCAACTGCAGTAGTTGCCCGGCGTATAGGTGAGAAAAATCCGGAAGCGGCAGCAAAAGCCGGTGTTCAGGCAATTATTATAGCTGTCGCCGTTAATATAGTGATCAGCATCATCGCTTTCATTTATGCTTCAGAGATCCTGCTCCTCATGGGCGCATCAGCAGAAACAGCAGTACAAGGTACTCCATTTGCCAGAATCATGATGGGAGGAAGTGTGATCATCGTGTTGCTCTTCCTGATCAATGGTATTTTCAGAGGTGCCGGAAATGCAGCTATAGCAATGAAGAGCTTATGGATTGCCAATATCGCTAATATCATTCTATGTCCGATTCTGATCAATGGCTTTGGTCCGATCCCGGCATTTGGGCTAACAGGTGCTGCAATTGCAACCACTATCGGCAGAGGAATTGGTGTGTGCTATCAGGTGTATCACCTGGTAAGTGGAAAAAGTCTGCTAAAGCTTCATCTGTCTTATTTTAAACCACATTTCGAACAGATTAAAGCTTTACTGAAGATCGCTACTCCCGGAATTTTCCAGTTCATTATTGCTTCCTGCAGCTGGATCTTCTTAGCGCAGCTTGTCGCAACCACCGGAGGAGATCATGGCTCAGCAGGTTATCAGACCGCTTTAAGGTTAATGATGTTCTTTATGTTACCAGCATGGGGCATGAGTAATGCTGCAGCCACACTTGTCGGACAGAACCTGGGCGCAAAACGCATAGACCGTGCAGAACAATCGGTCATGAAAACCGCAAAATATATTGTCATCTACATGGCTTCTGTAATGGTGTTTACTTTTATTGGCGGATATTACTTCATCTCCTTCTTCACCAATGATAAGCTGGTCCAGGAAGTAGCACTCCGTGCCCTGCAAATCATGAGCCTTGGTTACATCTTTTATGGAATCGGAATGGTATTGATCAGCACGTTCAATGGTGCAGGTGATACCTGGACCCCAACCTGGGTTAACTTTTTTGGATTCTGGTTGTTTCAGATTCCCCTGGCTTTTTTACTGGCGAAACATTTTAATATGGGACCAACCGGGGTGTTTATCGCGATTCCGGTAGCGGAAACGGGGATTGCTATTGCAGGTTTTCTTCTCTTTAAAAAAGGCAGATGGAAAACGATTAAGGTGTAATACCTTTCATTTGAAATTAAGGTTCTGTTTAAAAAAGAAGCATTACCACTCAAAGGCTGGAATCTTTTGCGCTGAAAAAGCGCAAAATTTTCCTATGCCTTTTCCTGGAACGCATCTTTTTTTGAGAAATTAAGTTCCGTTGGGCCGGTATACCATGTGGTGGGAAATTTAAACAGGAACAAATGTTGTTATGCTGAAGGTGTAATACGTAGTTTTGGATAAACAAACGAATAAACATACACAGTATGAGAAAAACCTTTACCAGAACAATTTTATCCATCAGTTTCCTGGCACTGATGTTAACCGCAAGTAATGGTTATGCCCAACAAAACAATACGAATGACGAAGGTGCACAACATTTAGTGAAGTGGAATGTTGCCGCATTGCTGCTTAAAAATTATTCATTTCAATATGAGCAGGCGATCGGCAGAAAAACATCTTTAGCACTTGGTTTGAGGTTTATGCCTAAATCAAGCATGCCATTTAGCTCAGTTTTGAAAAATGCCATTGATGATGACCAGACCTGGAACAGCATTAAGGACTTTAAAACAGGAAACTTTTCCATTACCCCTGAATTCAGGTATTATTTTGGGGAAAGCGTTTTTCAGGGCTTCTATGTCGCTCCTTTTCTGAGGTACGCCAGGTATAATGCTGACCTTCCTTTCCATTATGAATACCAACAAAACGCAACAACTACAGTTAAGGATAAAATGGACTTTAACGGAGGCGTAGATACCTTTACCGGGGGTGTGATGATTGGAGCGCAATGGAGTCTGGGCAAGTCCATTTCTCTTGATCTGTGGATCGCAGGACCAAATTACGGCTTTGCTTCCGGAAATATTTCAGGTAAGAAAACGCTGAATTCAATGGAACAGGACGAACTGAGAAAGGCACTTGACGAGGACTTTAAAGATCTTCCTCTGGTAAAAACCAAATATACAGTTGATGGAAACGGTGCCAAAATAGATTTTGATGGCCCATGGGCAGGTTTAAGATCAGGATTGAGCATCGGATACCGCTTTTAACGCCCCTATTTAGGGATTGCATTTTTTTGACTCCGTACAAGGAACCAAAAGTTCTTGCAGTATTAATAAAAAAACGCGAATCCTCTTTGAAGACATTCGAGTATTTGCCCTTCAGCAAAGATTCGGGGATGAAAAGAGTGGTTCGCGTTTTTTAAGTAAAAAGGAACTAACCTATAGTTTCCTTTACCAACTTGGTATAAAAGTCATTGAGCTTCATTCCTGCTGCTGCAACCTGCTGAGGGATAAAACTTGTTGCAGTTTGTCCTGGAATAGTATTGATCTCGATGAAGTAAAAATCCCCCTCATCTTCCGTCAGGATAAAATCAATACGCACCACACCGCTACAGTTCAGTTTAAGGTATACATCTTTTGCAATCTGCTCTACTCTTGCTTTTGTTTCCGGTCTGATTGGCGCCGGAGTGGTTTCTGTTGCTACCCCAGGGGTATACTTGGCTTCAAAATCAAAAAACTCTTTCGCTGTTTCTACTTCTGTAGCCGGTAATACGGTTACTTTACCATCCAGCTTCACTACCCCTACCGTAAATTCACGACCGGAAATAAACTCTTCGATCAGCAGTTGTGTATCTTCTTTGAAGGCCTTATCAATCGCAGCCTGCAAATCTGCACCATGAGTCACCTTGCTCATTCCAATACTGCTTCCTCCATTATTGGGCTTTACAAAATATGGGATTTTAAGGTCTTTTTTTATTTGCTCCAGGCTATAAGCAGTATTTTTAAAGATTTGAGCAGATTTAGCGATATGAAGATTTTCAATCCCCTGCACAATTGCTTTGGTATATCCTTTATTCATGGTGATGGCCGAAGTAAGGGCATCACAGGTGGTATAAGGAAGGTTAAGCATGTCAAAATATCCTTGTAATTTACCGTCTTCACCCGGAGAACCATGGATGGCAATAAATACACCATCAAACATAATTTTCCTGCCTTTAATGGTCAGGGAGAAGTCGTTACGGTCGACTTCAATTTTCACAGAGTCTGCAGGTTCATAAAACCAACCTTGCTGGGTTAGCATAATTTTATAAACATCAAACTTGTCGGCATCCAGATTTTGGGCGATAGTGGCTGCACTTTTAACCGATACGACCCACTCACCTGTGGTACCACCGGTTAGTAATGCTAATGTTTTCTTCATTTTTAAGCGTGTTAAAACCTATTAAAAGTAATAAGCTAAATGTATGCACAAATATAAATTAGTTGGTGCAGATGTTATTTTAATTCCAATAAAATATTTTTTTAGCCTATTTTTGGGCAAAATACAATAAGAACGAAAAAACACCTATGAGCAACTTCATATCTTACCTAAAGACGAAATCCTTTAGAAACAACTTTATTGCCGCGATTGTAACTGTAGTGGTGATTGTGCTCGCTGCGTTCTTTAGTTTAAGATATTACACCAAACACGGTGAAGGATTAAATGTACCTGTATTGAAAGGCCTTGCTTTTACACAGGCAGTAAGTAAACTGGAAGACCTGGGTCTTCGTTATGAGGTAGATTCTGTATTTGTGATGGATTCGCCTCCAGGCATTGTGATTGACCAGGATCCTGAAGCGAATACTTTTGTAAAAGGGAACAGAACGATTTATTTAACGGTAAATGTGGCATTAGCACCAAATGTTAAATTTCCCGATATAGAAATGAAACCATTGAGAGAAGCACAGGCACTCATTGAAAATTATGGCCTTAAGCTTGGTGACACCACATATAGATCTGATGTAGGCAAGGATGTAGTGCTTCAGGCTATGTTTGGCGGACAACCACTTAAAACCGGAGAATCTTTACCAAAAGGCTCAAGGATTGACTTTGTGCTGGGTGACGGAAAAGGAAACGAGGAAGTTGACATACCTTCCTTAATTGGCCTGACTAAAGATGAGGCTATATTTGCATTAAAAAATGGCGCTATGCTTACTTTAGGCACAATAACTTATGAAGGAGAGATCACAGATAGCCTAAATGCCGTTATTGTTAAACAGGACCCTTTCTTAACGGACTCCGTTTCGAAAGTTAAAATCTGGAGTCCGATAAATATTACGTTATCCAACAAGAAATAATTTTTACGATCATCTTATGACAAACGAGAAAAGCTTTAAAACAAAGACTAAGGTAATATTAGCGGCATTGCTGGTGATACTGGTTATTGGCGGTTATTATGGATTACAATTCTACAAGGTCTACTTCGCTCCAAATACCACAGGGAAAGAGAAATTTCTTTATGTAAGAACAGGACATACACTGGATGATTTATTTCAGGAGATTCGCCAGAAAGACATCCTTACAGATATCGGATCGTTTAGTCAGGCTGCAGCAAAAATGGATTTAAAGGGAGCTTTAAAACCAGGACGCTATAAAATCGCTAAAGGAATGACGAACCGTGGTTTGATCAATATGCTGAAAGCAGGAAATCAGGAACCTGTAAAACTGAAGTTTCAAAATATCAGAAAGAAAGAGAATTTTGCAGGCTATCTGGCTAAAAATTTAGAATCAGATTCACTTACTTTCATCAAATTACTGGATTCTGCTGCACTGATTGAAAAATACGGATTCAATAAAGACAACAGTTATACGATGTTCATTCCAAATACTTATGAACTGTACTGGAATACCGCTCCTTCTGAGTTCTTTGAGAAAATGCAGAAAGAATATGAGAAGTTCTGGAATGATTCACGCAAAGCAAAAGCAGCAGCATTAAACCTGAGTCCGATTCAGGTTTCAATTTTAGCATCTATTGTGGATTCTGAGGCTCTATATGATAAAGAGATGCCAATCATCGCGGGTTTATACCTAAACCGTCTCCAAAAAGGGATTTTACTTCAGGCAGATCCAACGGTGATCTTTGCCAATGATGATTTCACCGTAAAAAGGGTAACCAATTCTCTTTTACAGGTTCAGTCGAGGTATAACACTTACAAATATGCAGGATTGCCTCCGGGACCAATCATGATGCCAAGTATCAATGCAATTGATGCTGTATTAAATAAAGACAATAACAATTTCATCTATATGTGTGCGAAGGAGGATTTCTCGGGATTCCATAATTTTGCTGTTACCGTTCAGGAACATGAGATCAATGCAAAAAAATACAGAGAAGCTTTAAACAAACGCAACATTTACAAATAAGGATGTATACACATAGCACTAAGGTAAGGGTACGTTACGGAGAAACGGATCAGATGGGATACGTATATTATGGCAATTACGCAGAATATTATGAAGTTGCCCGTGTAGAGATGCTCCGCAGCCTGGGAATGGATTATGCCAGTATGGAAAGCAGTGGGGTGATGATGCCTGTTTTAGAGCTGAATTGCAAATACATTAAACCTGCACTTTACGATCAGGAGATTACGATTACAACGACGATCCATGAGCTTCCCGGAGTGCGCATCCATTTCGTTTATGAACTGTTTAACGAAGCCGGGGAACTGATCAATATTGGAAAAACAACCCTCGTATTCGTGGATATGGCGAAGAATAAACCTTGCTCCCCTCCGGAAAATTTCATGGAGAAGTTAAAGGTATTTTTTAATTAAATTTGGTAGATGGAGTGGGTACATAGGCAACTATTAAAAATCAGAATTTATGCTTTGTTTATAGCCTGGACCAAAGTATGTATACTTCCTGGTTTCAGTCCGCTGCCGCTTTATACTGTTGCTTCGTTTTTTTTCAAAGAGATTGGAAAGGATTCTTTAGTCAATAAAGCTTCTTCGCTTGCCTATAACTTTATGCTCGCGTTGTTTCCTGCCATCATCTTTCTCTTTACCCTGATTCCCTTTATCCCAAGGAGAATAGGCTTCCAGAAGCAGCTAATGGACTTCATTGTACTCATCCTGCCTGCTGATGCCTACAGAGCCTTTGAAGCGACCTTAAATGAGATCGTGAACAAGCCTAACCGCGGATTGTTATCCTTCGGTTTCTTTCTGTCTTTATTTTTCGCTACAAACGGTGTACATAGCCTGATGAT
Organism: Pedobacter caeni; assembly: GCF_900129215.1. Classification (GTDB taxonomy): domain Bacteria; phylum Bacteroidota; class Bacteroidia; order Sphingobacteriales; family Sphingobacteriaceae; genus Pedobacter; species Pedobacter caeni. Next base: position 47,159 of record NZ_FQUQ01000006.1, read on the forward strand.
GGCTTTTAACAGGTCTTCCCTGATCATCGAAACCAGAACCTGGGTAAAGCAACGTTTAATCGCCATCTTACTGACGGTGGCCATCGCCCTATCGGTAATTATATGCATCGTGGCAATGACCATTGGAGAGGTTGCCCTGAACTATATTGATGATGAGCTGAATATTAAAGGGAACTTTATCGCCTACCTGATTCAGCTGACACGCTGGTCATTATTGGGGATTCTTTATTTTGTAACGATTTCTATTTTATACAAGTACGGACCGGCACATGCGAAGAAATGGAAATTCTTTAGCGCAGGTTCCTGCCTGGCTACCGTCCTCGCGTTTTTAACGATCTGGGGCTTCTCTTTTTACATCAACAACTTCAGTTCCTATAATAAAGTATATGGTTCAATCAGTACACTGATTGTCCTGATGATCTGGCTTTACCTGAACTCTTTGATCCTATTGGTCGGATTTGAGCTGAATGCAAGCGTAGATTTATCAAAAAGAAGCGTTAAAATTATCCGTCCGAACTTCAATATGTTCAAAAAAACACCTTCCAACCCCGGCAATTCAGAAAGATAAAAAATTTTTCTAACTCATCTTTAAGGGCTTATCAAGTTTTCGTTAATTTATCTGATTGTTAATTTGCAGAATCAAGCGGTATTTGTACTTTTGTCGCGGAGAGTTGGCAGAGTGGTCGATTGCGGCAGTCTTGAAAACTGTTGACTTGTCAAAGGGTCCGCGGGTTCGAATCCCCCACTCTCCGCTAAATGGTGATCAAAGCCATACGAGAAGCCTGGAATCGTAAGATTTCAGGCTTTTTGCATTTTAGAGGTACCAAAACATGCACCGTTTCCCATCCTGTAGGTGAGCGATTCGGTGAGTAGTTTTGGAAATTGAAATGACTCACCGAATTTCGTATATCTATTTGATATACAACCATCCAAACGATAAGGTATACTAAACATCGCGCATCATGTTTTCAATATCAGACACACTCATAGCTTTTGCATGCAGCGATACGATTACTTTTTCAACCCGTCAATCATGTTATGTTGTTTGGGAACAATAATTGGGTTGAAAGAGCCGTCTCGATCCCTGGGGACCTGAATAGCCATGTCACCTTGATCACTGTGAACTTTTTTCTTCGTGTGATTTACCGAGATCATCCAAGTAGTGAATGTTATACAGATTTAATTGCTGTTATTATACACTTCAAACAAGGAAGCGCTACGACGGGATCAATTATTTTATTTTCCTAAAAAAGACTCAAGTTCTGCTACAACTCGTTTAGATTGTGTATGATGTAGATAATGAGAACCAGGCAATAAGATTAGTTTTCCCTTATCCACGCTGTTAGCTTGCGCTTGATGCAGTTCTGTCCAGCCTTTGACAGCTGAGTTTTCGTCTGCAAATAATAAAACCGGTAAATCCTTCGGGAAAGATAATTTTTGAGCATCTTTAAAACTATTACTTAATGAAGTTGCTTCTCTGTGCAAAGTATTGTTTCCGGTTACTTTCATCGTGATCATATGTTCTTGTTCAAAACGGTGTACTTCTGATTCTTCTTTAGGTTTTTCATTTCCAAAAAACTTTAAAAATGCACGCATTACACCTACTTTGGCTAAAAAATCCATAGGTGCCGAATTATAACCCGGCCAAGGTTGTGTTGGCACACTGGTATCAATACCTACAAATGCGATTGCTTTACCTGGATAATTGTTAATGTATGCTAAGCTGTAAAGCCCTGCAATGGAATGCCCCATTAATATAAAACGATTAAGATTTAATTGTTTCACAACTTCATGGATTTCTTCCGACATATTATTCAAACTGCGTTCACGATTTGTTTCACTACTCAATCCATAACCAAAAGGTTCAATCGTGATCACTGTATACTTTTTGTCTAATTCTCTGATTAATGGTTCAAAATCTAATCTTGGGCTTGCCGTTCCAAATCCGGTGAGTAACACAACCGTGTCTGGATCATGGCCATCTATTGTAATATTCATTGTACCGTCAAAAATTTTTATTTTTTGACCATAATCTTCAATTTTATCAGCTTCGATGCTTGAATTGACTTGATGAATCAGGAATGTCGTGATGAGTAGGATAGCGATTATGGCTACAATTCCTATGATTGTTTTTAAAAATATTTTTGATATTCTCATTATGAGCGAAGGACGGTTTTTATCCATTTTTTTAATTTCGGTATTATTTTGCAAGATTACAGCTTCAATATTTAATCACTTGGGCATTTCGGAATGTTGATGACCAGTGTTTTCGGTCAACCTATGCCAATTATAAGATCATACAAATTTATAAAAAATACTGCGATTACTCCTGCTCTTAGTTCTTGCGCTTTCATTGCTACCACTTAATAAAAATTTCTGTAAATTTGTATTAAGTTAATACTGTGCTTACGACAGATCTCGGCGATAGAATTCTCTGCACGTAGCGCTTGCATCACGATCAAAATTTCTATTCTGCAGTGAAGATTCTTCGGGTACTGCGACGTACATCCTTGATAAAATTTTCGGGGATTGTTTTTTTTGGTCTTCCCATAATGATTAAAGTTAATTTTTTTAGGAAAACACGCTATTAGTTTTTAATGAATTATGTCCAAAAGACAAACTTTCTGAGCATAAAATTTCTACGACCTATCATGTTGGAGAAGATTTTTGTTTTAAAATATTTATACCTAAATTTATTATACAGCATTTGCAGCTATAAAAGATATTAAGATCGGTGAGTGATTCGGTGAGTCACCAATCTCTATCCTTCGATACAATACTTTAAAGCGGGATTTTAACCGTGGGTACAGTTCCCCCACTCTCCGCTAAATGGTGATCAAAGCCATACAAAAAGCCTGAAATCCTAAGATTTCAAGCTTTTTTCATTTTCATCAGGTAACAAAATTCTCTTAATATCGGCGATCTCAATACAGCTCGATGTACGTATCATCCATGGCTCTTTCGGTTTGATACTTAATATTCTTTGCCACCACTGTTTCTTCCTTCAAATCCTGATCAATCTTATATAAATTGTTATCCGAACAGAGGTAATAGTAAAATCCATTATAATATTTGATCTGCCCGATCGTTTCCCTGTCTGCAAAATGTTTCTGCTTTAAAACCTTACCATTATCCTGGTCAATAACGAGCAAATAATGTGGGGTATTTGCAACAATGACATCATCCCTCACCTCCATAGACTGTAAAAGATTATTCTTCCCTTCTTTATCTACCTGATGAGGCAAAACAATTCGCCAGTTCAACTTACCACCATTTTTCTTTAATGAAACCATTGCGGTATCACCATAGATGATATCCTTTTCACTAAAATTGAGTTTAGTCTGCTGAAACATCTCGATCTCAGGTTTATGGTTCCAACTCAAATTCAAATCAGCGTCAAGGCAGTATACACCGCCATGCTCATCAACCAGGTAAAGCAGATTATCATTTACAATGGGAGCCAGAAAAACGGGTGTTTCTAAATCAAAAGTTGCGATCCGCTTGCCATTGGTCAGATTTAATGTTCTGATTGAAGAACTGGCATTTATGACTACTTTATTGTTGAACATTACCGGAGAACAAAAAATAGGTTGATGAATCTGATGTGTCCATTTCACTTTTCGTGTTTTCTGGTCTACCGACTTAAATTCACCCTGGCTACTGCCAAAAATAAAATTACTTCCCTGTATAATTGGGTACTGAGCAAATAACAGATGGGATACATCGCTAAAGTTATAACCATATTCGGCTTGGTTGGGCGACACTTCGTCTGTAAAAACCCAATTGATTTTTCCGGTCTGCTTATCAATTTCCACAATACGCTTATCCGAATATGCTCTTAAAATGGTTTGATCCTGTTGCGTAAAATAAGTCAGCTCAGTATTATTTCTTTGATCTAATATTTGCCATTGTAATTTACCAGTAGCCAGATTGACATTGTACAGATCGCCATTACTGGTGGCAATTAACAGATTAGTTTTAATTGGCTCCTGCTTTTTGGTACAGGCAAATAAACCAATACCTAACAGTAAAAACCCGGCATAATGAAGTAACCTCATCTTTTTATTTATTTAACTTGTAATCGTAAGGAATGGTTTGGCTAATGTCGGTGACATACCAGGTATTAGGATCACTTTCGAACTTCACAAAATCATATACTGGTAATAGTGGTTCCTGAATGTTCATCAAGTTATCATTCTTACTGTTGAAGGCTGTAACCATCATCGTAACCCGAGCAATTTCCTGACCGTTTTTCTGGCTATTTTGTAAAGGCGCATTATAAGCCTTTCCACCTTTTAGGGTAGCATCATTTTGCTTCAATAGATTAATAGCCTCTTCGCCAAATCTTTGCACAATTGCTTGTTTAATTTCAAAATCATCTGGTTTGTCGGTAGCAACACTCATTTTAGAAAAATCGGTTTTTCTAATGGCTGCCAACTCCTCCTTTACCCCATCAGGAATATAATCTCCATTTTTTATCGCATTGACCCACATTAAAGTATCCATCGGGAATTCTGGTGCCCGTGAAGCCACCTCCGTTGTGATACCTTCGGTCGCAATACTGGCATCCATTGCGGGCTGTTCTTCCTGATTCGTATTACCCGCTATCATTTGCCAGAGTTCTTTGACATGATGCGGGATATGCTGAAAACCCACATAATAACCTAAGCCCAAAAACAGGGCTATAATTACACTAAAGCTGATGACTGTTTTTTTATATCGTTTAAAGAATGGTTCATTTTTCATTTGATCCGGTTTATTGCTTAGTTTCTCCATTGGTAGTACTGGCTTTTTTAATTGAAGGTTTTATATAATTACGCTAAAATAGGGATTGCTTTACACTAAAAAAACCAACATTATTATTCGTTGGACCTGCGTTTTTATTTGTTGCCGTTGGATTATTATTCGGGATTTAAGGTCAAATCGTCTATAAACTTTTTCTTACCGCGCTGATGAGTAAAAGCAGGTCTATCATTGTCGTTAAAGCTGGTTTCAAATGCTCCATTTACCAGACAATTTAACTTAAAAAACAGACAGGATAGCACGCTTTATTCGATTTGCTGAATTGACAGTTATTGTCAGCAATGGTTTGGTACAATTGCAATTTTAGTTGTTGTAGAAAACCGCTTTTTTAATAACTTCGTTTTGTCCTCACTGAGCGCACACAATTCACATTTTCCAACTGTCGCCAGCTTGCAAAATGTTATCCGCCAATTTTGCGAAATGAAACGAAAAATGAGATTTAATATGAAATTAAGCTGTTTATTTTTGCTTTTAGTGATCTTTGGTTGTAAACAACCAAAAAAGAAAGTAGAAAAAGCTATTCAACCAAAAATAGAGATTAAGAAGTTTTATGTTGGCGACATCAATAATGACAAAGAGAATGACACTGCATTTATAAGTTTTAAACGGAATATAGAAACTAATGAAATTGAAGGTCTGGAAAATAATTGTTGTATGAAAATTGAGTTTAAAGACAGTATTCCCTCAATAACTTTGGATCAAAGCTTGGGGATTTTTATTGCTAAAACTGAAGATTTGAATAATGACAAGGTAAATGAAATCATAATTTTTGCTCAAACCAATGAAGGTTACTGGAATAACATATCCGTTTGGTCATTTAAAGGCAGAAAGTGGAATGAAATCGCCAGGACTAAAGCATTCATTTCAGAGAATCAAGATTTTGAAAATCGAATCATCAAAGAAAAAGGGAACTATTATTTAATCGGAGAAAATCAATGGAAAGAAAATGAAAACGGTGATTTTGAAAAAGTAAAAGTTAAAATATAAATGTATCCTCCATTTTGCAAAACGAGAAAATTGAATAAAACACTAACGATAAGACTAAGAACATGTATATAGAAAAATGGAAAGACACCGCATTTGGAAGTGATTATGGCGGAGATTTTCAAAGTTTTTTAGAGGAAATTTCAAACGACAAATTAACATTGACAAAAGTTTACGAACGTTGTGACTTGAAAAAATACTTCGATCAGCCCGGCTTATTACATCAAGGGACTGACAATAACGTAAAACTTACCAACCCGGATTTTGACCAGTTTTTACATTATGAAGATGCTGTAATCGCATTGACTGCAGTTGTTGTCGAAAGCGAATTAAATGGCAGTGCTGATTTGTCTAATGCATACGGTTCAAAATCACTGATTTTTGACATCACAAAAGAAGAATTGGTAACGCTAAAGAATGCATTGACTGACATTCAGGATAATCCGGACAAATTCATTTTATTTGAAATGCTTGATGAGGAAGGGCGAATCGAGACACTTTCCGATATTTCGGAAATCATTGAGCAACTAAAAAACTGTATTGACAAAAAATAAGGTAATCTCTTGTCAGCGAGTCAACATCTATAAACCCCTTTCTCCACCTTCCTCTGTATGAGATCAGTGAGATAGCTAACCCATGTTTTAAATTATCGTGGCTAAGATCAGGGTAACGTCGGGGGTTGATGGGGCCTGATAGGGTTCTTGCCCCCTTCAACCCCAAATAAGCAGCAGATATGCTTTTTCCTTATTTTACTTTAGTTCCTTCAAATTTTATTCTTTTATCGTTAACACTTACCAACTCATCCAACTCATAAACATTCTTGTACCCATATCCATACAGGTTAATGTATGTTGGAATATTTAACGCGAGCATAATTGGCTTCCTGTTGGATAATATTTGTGACTCGATTTTATTCATTGGTTTTGACATCTTAGAAGCAAAATCTGTCTGATCCCCACTAAAATTGTTATTACAATAAATCAATATTTTGGTCTGAGGATCCGGAATTAATTTCCAAAGGTTTTCTTGAGTAAAGTCTGTAAAATCTAAATGAATCGCTCCTTTTAAATGTATTCTGTTATAGCGATAGTCTGAACGGCTATCCAGAATCACAACATTCTTTTCTTTACTCATTTTCAGAAAGGCATTAAGGTCCAGTAAATTCCTGGCTCTGTGTTTTTCAATTTCAGTCACCAGATTTTTAAAATCACTGTAGCTTGCCAATGCTTTCGGATAACTTTTCGGTGTCGACTTCTTTTTTGTGTTTGTCGAAGTTTGCGAATAAACGTGGTAGCTGGTAAAGGAGAAAAGAACTATTAATATTAAATTTTTCATCTGTATAAATTTTAGTTTTAAAAGATATTTGGCCAATATGTGGTATTCTAATGAAATCAGTGTTCAGAGATAACGTTTCAATCTAAAATAAGTGTATTATTTATCAAAATAGCTTATTAATTTAACTAAATTAAAGAATTCAAAAATCAATTTCCAAAAATAGTTGGGACCAGAAAAAGGAAAATATGATCAAATGTATAACGAGACAATCCGTTTTCAATAACTATCCTGCAATCACCTCGGTAATAGTTGATATTCAAAAGGCCATGTTTGATACCGATCCCTTATTTGAGGATGGTGATGATGGGGAGTGGTATACCATCATGCATGATGCCATCAATATCCCCCATAATGGCATAAAAAACCATTACAGCGTTATTTCTTTCCATCATAGTGACATTAGTACATTTACATTTGAGCTATCTGAAAAGCTTACTAAATTACTGACCACACTCAATGTCAGCGAGCTAATCGTTGTTGCTGACCTGAAGCTAAGTTTTATTGGAAATCCTGATCACAAATATCCACCTTTCCAAAAAGTGCTGAAGAAGTTTGAGGAAATCACACAAGATCTGAAATACAAAGAAGCGTTTAAAATCGACCTGAAAGACCTGCAGGTTCTTATTGAAATCGCATTCTGGATCGTACGTTGTGATGCAAGTGCCCCAGCGTACATTTATTTCTCAGATGTAAATGAAAGGATTGCCTTTAATATATGTAAGTCAGGGGGCATCCATCTTATTGAATATGGTAAAGAAATTGTTTTTGATGAGCAAATTAACGACATGTACTTTGTCAATGGAAGTTGCGAAGAGCAATTTTCTACCAGTAGCAAAATTGAAGGTCGAATCTTGAACAGACATTGAGTCAATAAGCATTTTTTATTAACTATTTTTGAATCGATTCTCCAATAAAAATGAAATTCAACCTTAAACAACTCCTATATACTGCCTTTTTTTATTTAATCGTTTCTGATGCAGATGCACAAAAGAACAATCATTCAAAAGCAGGGAAAAACATACTCTACTATTTCTACAGTGCAGACAGCAACTTTGTAGGGGTTAAAGATCATCTGGGTAAGATCATTATTCCTGCAACCCATCATGCGGGTTTCAATTACGATTTTACACAGCCGATTAATGATCCTGTAATAGAATTCTATGATACAAGTGCAGGCTCGAGCAGAAAAGATGCTCCTGCTATCCCCATGGGTGAGGTATACAGCCGGGAAGGCAAATTTTTATACTATCCTCAGCTCTTCGATAATGGTCCTGACTATTACGCTGAAGGGCTGCGCCGTTACGTAGATGGAGATAAAATGGGCTTCGCTGACCAATATGGCAATAAGGTTATTGCTGCACAATGGAGTTTCGTTGACCCTTTTAATTATGGTTACAGCCAGGCCTATACCGGAAAATGGAAACGGAATTATGAAAAAGGTGGTGAACACTGGACAATTGCACCGGATTCCGAAGACGCAGGTAGCCATGTCATTAACCGGAACGGAGAAAAAGTCCTTCCTTTAGTAAAGCAGCAAAACCCGAAAGATTATTTGTCTGATGGCAGCTACTATCCTTACCCCTTTTCCTACACAGCTAAAGAACAAAAAATAACGGATCAGCTCAATAGCCTTGAGGTCTTAAATCGTATATTTCAGCTCAGATACAGCGATGCAAAAGATCTTCCAAAGCTGCAGTTTGAGATTACTGAAAGGCCAGATCAGCGCTTCCCATATTATATTTTACAGGGTTACGGGAACCAGAAGATAGATGAAGATTACAAATTTCTGGTGACTGAAGATGGTAAACGAATCTTTCATTACTCCTTCTATGTTAGTGAAGAGCATACCTCACTACGGAAATTTATCATTTCTAAGTTAGTAGAGAGTAAGGAATATATCCGGAATCATCCCAATGCCCCAAACAGATTTGACGTAAAAAAACATTTAAGAGAATGGAAGAATAAATAGGGATTATTCTCTAGTTTTGATCAGCATAACATTTTTAATAAAGGAACTATGAACTCACTTCGTCTAATTGCAACCTCAGCCCTTTTATCCTGTCTGATTTACTCCTGTTCTACTTCCAGAAACTCATCTCCGGAGGGGAAAAAGAAACGTACTAAAATAACTACTATTAATCCTGCTATCAAAGCCCCGAGCGGCTCTGTGATTAATGCAAGTGGCGATGGACTGTCGCAAGGAATTAATCAACCAAGGGGTGCCGGATCAAAAGAAAATGCAACAAATATTGCAAGTGATGCCATTGAAAGAGCGAATGCGATAGCTAAAGGCAAACAGCAAAAACTGGAGACACTTACAGATACAGAGTTGATCAACAGGATGACAGCTGCCCAACAGACGGAAATTAGCGTAAGTAAAAGTGCCCTTCAAACCACCTCGAGTACCAAAATAAAAGATTACGCCAACCTCATTATAGAGCAGCATACAGAGATAAAAAAAGAATTGACAAGCATTGCCTTGCAGAAAAATATGGTTATGGATGCAGAAGCATCATGGAATAGCAGTCCTAAAACGGATTTGGGATTTGTTAAAACGATGATAGAAAGTAACCGTAACCTCATTACACTTTACACCGTGGCGGGTAGCAATGCGAAGGACGCTGAACTAAGAGCATTTGCATTAAAGAAATTGCCGTTATTGAAAAAAAACCTGGAGGCCGCTCAGGAACTGACCAAAGAAATAAAATCAAATTAGACAAGCCTTAAATAAGTAAATAATACTCCGGCATAACCATACAGCGAATAGAAATGGCAATGGGCCGGAGTAATATCTGGATTGAATCCGTTGTAATTTCATCCGAAACTTACATTGCAGCCAGATATTCAGTGCAACTGGCATTACCACTCAGTGCACTGAAGTAATTACAGTTATGGACTAAAAACAACAGTATCTCGTTTGATAAATCAGTTTTTATACCTTCATTGAACCAGATGTGATAAGATGCTTTTAAATTTGACCAATCCATATCGGCATCAATATAAAGCAATTCATTCTTATCGGAATCCATCAATACAAAGAGACCTTCTGTCAGACTTTTCATTTTAAGCAGATACTCTTTCCCATTAATACTGATGATCACACTAAGGCTCCAGTTCAGGGTCGACTTGGCAATGCACTCCTCTCCCTCCCACAGCTCAACCTGACTCTTCCAGAAGCCACTCGCTTTTATAGTTAAAACGGAATCACTTTTTGCTGAGCTCAGCTCCGCCTGAAAAGTACCATACCATTTTGGGTAATTTAATTCAGCCAGGATTTGATTGTTTTCTAACAATTGGAATGGTTTTGTTCCTTCAGATTTTACAGTTAAAGTTCTCATCATATTTTTGTTTAAAGTTTTCAATTTTTGGTTTTCAATAAATAAGTATTGATCTACCAGAATTCGTTACACTTTTTTTTGAAAAATATTTTATGAGCTGTTTTAACTGGTACAGTGCATACTTTATGAGAATTTTATGATGTGAAAATTTATAGAGGATGCAGAGCCAAGGTATCATAACCTAGCTCCTCCAGGTACTGAAGCCCATCCTGCTTGTCAATTTTGCTCACTCCGGTCCAGCCGGCCTTAATACCTTTTAAAATCAATTTCCGTACAAATCCGGGTTCGTTAATATTTACAACATCAGTAGAATTTGTCTTTTTGTTGATCAAAGAAATTCCCGAGTTTAAAACCTGGCCAACATAATAATGGTCCAGGGTTAAAAACTCAATGATGAGTGGACTCTGTTTATATCCTTCCAAAAACACCTTCAGCGTAAGTGTATTCGTTTCAGTTTCCGAATGATATTTACCTGTAACCAGCCATAAGTATTTCGAATTGTCAATTGTGATTTTTCTGAGTTTGTTTTTCATACCAAAGTACCTCTGGAATAAGCTCCCTATGGATTAAAATTTGATCACAATCTTACCTATTGTTGTGTTATTTTCCAACTGTTGATGTGCCTTTTTTAAATGATCAGCGGAGAACCCCGAAAGGGTTTCATTCAGCGTACTTTTTAAGATTCCATTGTCCAACAAGTCAGCTACTGTATTCAGAATATGATGTTGCTCAATCATGTCCTCTGTCTGAAAGATCGATCGGGTATACATCAGTTCCCAGGAAAAACTTACACTTTTATTTTTCAGCTTATTCAGTGCTACAGGGTCAGAAGATCCCGTGATGGAGGCAATATGACCTTGTGGTTTGATGAGTTCGGTTACGATATCCCAATACATATTAATGTCCACAAAATCGAGGATAAAATCCACAGACTGAAAACCAGCCTCATGCATTTCATTAATCAGATCCTTATGGTTAAATACATAATCTGCACCCTGTGCTTTACACCACTCGACTGTTTCCGGCCTGCTTGCAGTAGCAATCACAGTCAGACCAGCCACTTTTTTTGCAATCTGAATCGCGATAGAACCCACACCACCGGCACCGCCGATAATCAAGATGGTTTTACCTTTATCTTTTTCATTAATCCTGATGCGGTCGAACATGATTTCCCAAGCTGTAAGAGCCGTTAAGGGCATTGCCGCTGCTGCTTCATTACTAAGTTTTTTTGGCTTTTTGCCAACAATACGTTCATCAACCAGTTGGTATTCTGCATTACTTCCAGACCTGTTAATGTCACCTGCATAGTAAACTTCATCTCCAACCTTAAATAAACTCACTTCATCACCAACCGCTTCTACTTTGCCTACCGCATCCCAACCGATCACCTTTGGTACTTCCAGCACTTGATCTTTTGCGCTGTTTTGACGTATTTTATAGTCGACAGGGTTTACAGAAACCGCAGCAATCTTTACCAGCAAATCCTTTCCTTTCGGTGCTGGTTTTTCCATTTCAAATTCCAGAAAACTGTTTACATCATTGATAGGTAATGATGTCTTAAATCCTATTGCTTTCATATATATGTATTTTATGTTTCTCTTGTATGTATTTTGTATTTCTCTAATCGCTTTTCCGGAGCCAGTTATGCTGTGAAGAATTAGTTAAGTTTAAATCTGTAGATATAAAAAGGGGCTTTACCAAGATCTCCATTACCCGTAAACGCAGGGGTGGTATTGAGCTGGTTGGTAGAAATATACATCCAGTTACCAGGTGCCAGATACACATTATCTGACCATAATAGTTTTTCCTTGTCCTGTATGATGTGACTCAGTTTACCATTCGCATCCAGTTTGGTAATTGCATTTTCCTGCAGATTGGTAAAGTAATGATTGCCAAGGTCATCAGTAACTGCACCATCGCTAAAAGGTTTCTCTCCTACTTTGCTGATTGCATTACCAATCGTCTGATCATCTTTCCCCGTCCTGAAGAGCTTTGCCGGAACCTGATACCAGGAGCTGCCCACCATAGCACCAAAAAACAAAGTCTCTCTATCTGCCGAAAGGGTAATCGGATCTATGGCTACCCGGGCCGGCTTGCCCCCAAAATGAACAACGTTTCCATTGATCACCATATCTTTATCTTCTGCCTGTAACGCCTGATGACCACTAAACCTTGTGGCTTTTCTCGTGTTAAGATCAAGAGCAATGATTCCTGGATTTGCAATATCCGCGAGATACGCCCAACCATTCTTTTCATCGATGGTTACATCCTGAGTAAAAGTACCTTTAGGTGCTATGGATGCTGGCAATTCTATTTTCTCTGTCACCTTATCCTTGCTGATGTCAAAAGCCCAGAGTCTTGTTTTACCCAACTCAAGCCCCATATCAATTACCCAGAGTTTATTGTGCTTGTCAAAGATTAAACCCAGCATCGCATCAAACTGCGCATCATTGGCTTTTTTATTGTTTTTCTGATAGGAAGCGTCCGGATAAGGTACTGCTTTCCCTTTTATGATTTCTACCAGTTGTGTTTGCTGACTACCCAATGGATGAATTGTTGCAAAGACCCTTCCTTCAGCAGAAACGGCGACATCACCAGGACGTATGTCCATTGCGGCAACTTCTTCCAGCTCTGGTTGTTTATTTGCTGTACCGTTAAAATAGCTGGCCGTTCCGTTGATCCAGTCCATTCGGGGCGGGGCAAAAAAATCAATATCCAGTGTACCGTCTTCCAGGCATTCAAACGAATGTGGGATATTTCCAGGAATGATCAACACCTCTCCAGCCTTTACAATATAATCCTTCCCTTGCATGCAGACTTTTACGCTTCCCCTTGTGATATAGCTGGTTTGCTCATTGGGATGTTGATGTAAGGGAACCATGGCACCTTTATCCATTTTGAACAGCGCTAACATACCTTGTTCGCCATAAACATATTTGCGCTGCAGCTTCTCCGCCATCTGCTCCCATCCTTTATCGTCGAATTTAAAGTGTTGTATCTGCTTTAGATCTTGTGCTGATACCATATTTGTAATCGAGATGATTACGATAGCAACAATTGCTGCCAGTCTTTGTTTTATCATTTTTATAAAGTTTAATTGTTTTAACTGAGATTTATCTTCTGATTAGCAGGTGCTTTTTGTTGGAGCAGGTTGTGCCCATTGGCGGTCAAATGTTCTGTTGAGGCAATACAATCTGATATCCGTTTTTTTTATTTACGCTGACTTTTATTTTCATGGAAGATATCTCGTCGGAAATGACATGTCCACCATGCGTTTTTCTAAATTGAATTGAAAAAAATTATTTATTATACTGAGCTTCTGCATCGTCAACCGGGGTATCAGGATCATTCATTACCATTTTGGCGATATCATCCTTCCGCATAAACACAACTCCTTCTTTCTCTTTTGTATATTTAATAAAATCTTCCATCGCTTTTACTACCGCTGGCGTTCCACCAATGCGGTCGTGAAAACTGATGCTCATCATACGCCTTTTAGCAAGCCCCTCAGCATACAATTGATCGAACTCCATTTTTAGCTGCGAAAGAAACATTTCAGGTGTCCAGTGATTGCCGGCAATGTTGACGATATCGTTGTTCCGGAGCGTATAAGGCATAACGACAAAGTTTTTACCGTTTACCTTAGTAAGGAAAGGTTCATCCCTGCTTAAATCATCGATGTGGTATAAGAAACCCAGATTCTGCAGCACTTTTAGGGTATTGGGACTGCGTCTCAGCCAATTGGCGTTATATCCTACCGCACGCTGCCCCGTTATCGCCGCTACGGTATCTACGCCCTGCTTTACAAATTGCAATTCATCCGCATAGTTTTTGTTCCACTGATTATCCCAGGACATACCATGCGCCGCAATCTCGTGCCCTCCATTGGCAATGGCTTTGGCCAGCTCCGGATATTTAACTGCAGCGGCTCCAACTACATGTGAAGTGACTTTAATGTCGTACTTCTTCCAAAGGTCAAGCATCCTGTAGATTCCCTCTGTAGCGCCATAACGATACCAGCTTTCTGCTGGAAGGTCGGGTTGCCCCTTCGGCAAAGGACTACCTGAGAAAGGGCTTTCTGATCCTTCCGGCTGACCACCCGTCTCAAATTGCATAGAAATGGAGATGACCAGTTGAGCGCCATTAGGCCAATGAGACCGGACCGGCCTGGTCTTGCAGGAAGTCAGGAAAATAAGGATTAAAATTAAAGAGCTGATGCTCATTGAGGATCTGATGTTTGGAACCATGATTATTTCATTTGATTAATTAATTATTTCGTACAAAGATATTTTCACAGACCTCCAACAAATGGTAAGATTTCATTGTATTTTTGTAAGAATTAATGACAACAAATACATGAAACGTTTCAAAAGCTATCATTCTTTAAATGTATTCCGGTTAATACTTGACGAATGGAAATACCCTACCCACAACCATAATTTCTATGAATTTATATTTGTAGAACAAGGTACCGGGAACCATGTATTGAATGACAAGTCTTATAACTATAAAGAAGGGGACGTATTTTTGTTAAGACCTGAAGACGCTCACTATTTTGAGATTGCTGAACATAGCCAGTTCATTTTTGTAAAATTCACAGAACAACTGTTCATAGAAAAGCTGGAAGGTGGAAAAACAGCCAAATGGATGGAAGTCATCAAGACCTTATTACAGAACCCATCCACTGCAAGTGGCAGTTTAGTCTCGGATATGGAAGACAGAAAGCATCTTTTACATCTATTACAGATCCTGCTGATTGAGTTCAGCAAGACCTGTGCTTATAGCAGGGAGGTGGTATTGGAACTTTTCGGAGCAATAATGATGATGGTTGCAAGAAGCCATTCTACAGCAATGCATGGCGAGCATTGTCCAAGCAATACTGAACTGGACAAACTCAATCAAATATTGAGTTACATCAGGTTGCATGCCATGGATTCAGATAAGATGCGCATCGAAAATATTGCTGAAAAGTTTGCAATGTCTCCTAATTATATCAGCATCTACATCAAAAAACACAGCAACGATTCCATACAACAACATATCGTCCAGACAAAGTTAAAAGCAGCAGAACAATTACTAAAGAATGGCCGTCACAACATCAACGAAATCGCAGCCAGACTAGGCTTTACCGATGCAAGTCATTTCAATAAAACCTATAAAAAATATAGAGGAATGAGTCCGAAATCAGCGCGTCAGCTTAGTTAGACTCAAAAAATCGATCGCCATTGCGCTGACACCATTTTTTCAGATAGCTGCGCAAGATATCCAGCTTTTTTTTGCCAGATGCAGTTAGCGTCAGGTTGTTCATTTCTCCAGGATCCTTAAATGGCCGGAGTAGAAAACGAGTTCCCTGAAATACAGTCGCTAAACGCGGATAAAGTAAGCCTGAATGAAGAACAAGGTAAGGTGTCGTATGTGTATAGAAAGGAAGTACCAAGGCCTGCATTTGTATTTGAAAAATCTAAAAATGACGCTGCTTCACAAGGGTTTATCACAATCGTATACCCTTATGAGGAAAATAATGCACCAGAGATCAGTATTTTAGCGCATGCAGGGAATGACCTTGAGAAAGGTAATCTCAACATCAGCCTTACCATAAATGGAACAAAACAAGAAATAAAAGTAAAACTCAATCCTTAAAAATAAGAACCTGAATAACGATATAAATTTGTTTTTTATTTATGGACCGCAGACATAATGATCTATTTCAATTTAAACATGCTCAGGATCAACGCAAAGGCAATAATCAATAAATCAAAGTTTGTAAAACCGCCTTGTATTCGTACTTTCGCAACGGAGAGTTGGCAGAGTGGTCGATTGCGGCAGTCTTGAAAACTGTTGACTTGTCAAAGGGTCCGCGGGTTCGAATCCCCCACTCTCCGCCAAATGGCCATCAAAACCAAGAAAAAGCCTGCAAATCGTAAGATAGCAGGCTTTTTTGTTTTTATCAGGCATCAAAATTCTCCTAAATTCATATAAGATTGGTGAGTGATGCGGTGAGTAAATTCCGAAAAGGAAATGACTCACCAGAAACCAAATATCAAACTAATATTGAGCAAGTTACAAAACTAAAGATCTTGATTCCCAATCACTGCAAGGCTAAATTTGTTTACTTTTTAATGTTTAACATTATGAAAACCAATTTCAGCTTGCTCTTCTATATGAAGAAGCCAAAGAATTAACTTTCAAAAAAGACATGTTATATTTTTATTAATTTAGTCTTGCTGTTTAAAACTATCGACGTGTCTATCGGATCATTTAATATTGAGCAAGGCTATACCATATTTTCCAGGAGCAACTACCAAACTAAAAGGCATTCGCATTATGCCATTGAAATCGTTTACTGCCTGAACGGATCTTTTGATCTGATAACTGCCCATACCAGTCATACCGGCCTTCAAAGTGCAGTTATCCCCCCAAACCTTGCCCATGGTTTCAGCTGTATAAACGGCAGTTGTGACCTCCTGTTTTTAGATCCTTTATCGGCCATAGGTAGCTATTTCATGCAACAATACCATTTAGCATCCGCTAAAAACGTACTGTTGAACGTTGCCGGGCTGGATCAGTTACATCAGGCGGGAAAATTTGACATTTCCATCCTTTCAGCGCTTGCTGAAGGTAAGCGAATTGACCACACTGACCCCAGGGTACTGAACTGCATTAAAACCATAGATACATTATTTTCAGACGAGAAAATCAGTATTTCCCAATTGTCGGAGACTTCCTTTTTATCCAAAGACAGGCTAGCTCACTTATTTAAAGCCCAAATGGGCATTTCCATTCATCAGTACATCCTTTGGAAAAAAATCTCCTTAGCTGTTCTAAAATCAAGAACCGGGCACTCTTTAACCACCTGCGCCCACTTTGCGGGTTTTGCCGATTCCGCCCATTTTAATAAAGCATTCTATAAAATGTTTGGGCTTACCCCTTCTTTCGTACTCAAAAGTTAGCCGTTTTATACAAGTTTTAAACCTGTTCTTCGCGGAATTTTGTGTTCTACCCTAAAGCAAAGGACATGAGCACAAAAAAAGGATATACACCAGCCCTGGCATTCGACTTTCTGACCCGGTTTTATGACCTTACCATTAAAATCACCATGCCAGAAAACAAGTTCAGAACCAGACTGATCGATCAACTCGCGCCCAAAAGCGGAGAGACCATACTGGAATTTGGCTACGGAACCGCACAAAACCTCATCAAAATCCACCGGCAAAACCCCAGTGTTAAACTCAGCGGGCTGGACATCGACCCCAAAGTAAAAGCATTAGCTGTAAAAAACATGGCCAAACAGGGATTCATCCTACCCATTGACCTTTACGACGGCAAAACCTTTCCCTATCCCGATCAGTACTTTGACAAAGTATTCAGTTCCCTGGTCTTCCATCACCTGGACAGAGACACCAAGGCGCTATGTCTGAAAGAGATTTACCGCATATTGAAACCCGGCGGAACACTCACAATAGGCGACTGGGGAAAAGCCAAATCTAAACACATGCGGCTAGCCTTTTACCTGGTGCAAATTGTTGACGGCTTTAAAACGACTGCAGATAACCTAAACGGACTACTGCCATCCTATATGAGTTCGGCAGGTTTTAAAAATGTAACTGAAACAGGTTTCATCAATACCCAACTTGGGAGCTACTGTTATTACCAAGCCGAAAAATAAACCATCAAGCAGCTCAGGCACTTTATTTACTTATAGTCGCTACCTTCTATTCATTCTTATTTTCTTGTGTTTATAAAATAATTCAGCACAATTCTCAGAATAACCAAAATAGATTTCTTCTCCAAAGTCCTCTAAATTTATTGAACTGAACTTCATTTTAGCTTTTATAGTTGGTATTTTAGTTAACTTATCTTTATCCTCATCATAATAATTCCAATTTCCAATATAATCTCCAGTTAAAAGATTGACACTAGACTCACCACTTCCGTCGTTAACAGCATTCCCAAATTCATATCTGCTCATACCAATTAATTGTATTTTCTTAGTTTTAGTGTTGTATCTAAATTGATTTTTATAACCAGCACGCATCCAGTCGTTAAAAAATTCGAAACCGTTTTTTGTTCCAACAACACCCGACATTAAATTCAAAATCTCAATAGGTTTACTTGATATTGGGTTGTAATTTTTTGTGGATAATTTACAAACGATTGTATATTTTGTGGAGTCAACATAGACAGTATCTATTATGCCATCATGATCAACATCTTTTAATAGTTCGTTTTGTCCAAAAGCTATCAATTGAGTGAATAGAAAAATTAAGGTTACCGCTGATTTTTTCATGTATTTCTCTGTTTATCTTCAATTAATGATTCGTTGTATTACCTGCTATTTCGCATTTAAATTTGACTTGAAATACCTGAATTTTAAATTCTCGTCATTCCCCGTCCGTGTTCCATTATACAATTCAAGAGCTATAGTATTCTCGTCCACCCAGGTCAAATCATTAATTGACCAGTCTTTGGTATAATATTTAAGAGAAGGTGTTATTCCTTTTAACCCGATTCCTGTTGAAACATTGAATAAAAAAATTTCCGCTCTATATTCATAATAGGCTCCATAATCAGAGCCATCATAGGATGAACAAATTACGAGTTGATGACACGATGGAGAAAGTAACATCTTTAATATTCCTGCATCATAGTTTGAAGGCATTAACATTTTTCTATTCGTACTCCTTTCTGCCAGATAAGTCTCACAAATCTCTTCACAGCCCTGAATTACATAAAGACCTGAGCCACTGATAAATTGTCCGGAATCCAAAACACAACTTGTTTTATATTTCCTTTTGTAGGATTGAAAATTATTCTTCGATATTTCAGTAAAATTTAGTTTCAGGTTGCCATACAAAGAGTCATTATACAATATCAGAGAATCAGTAACTATTTTTCTTCCTATTTTATCATTTATGCTGTTTTTCTTCAATGTATCAGAAATAACAGTTGCAGCCTGAGCGTATACTTTTGAATTACTATTTGTCAAATAGCTTATGATAAAAAAAATGAGCCCAATTTGTAATTTCGAAATCTTCATGTCTTTAATTTTCTTTGACAAACTGATGTCCGTTAAATTTTAAATAGAAAATACTTGGTTCGCTATTGTAGCCTGCACCTATTAATGCTGTTAATTTTATATTGGCCATTTTATCTTTTGAATAATCTCCTTGGCCTTCTACCGCATATTTTAAGGGAGAAGGAACTGAGGGATGTCCCAGAAAACTAGTTAAAACCTGTGTTTTAGTGTCGAAGTCAAATTCTCTGTTACACAAATTCAGGTAGGGTCGATTAACAAAAACCGGATGATTTACGATTAAATAATCACCCCTAATCTCAATTACATATGCGATGCCTTGATAACAACTACCATCACCAGCCTCTGCCCCAATTAACAAGTATAAATTACGCGATTGGCTTTTGAGTTGATGTATTTCGACAAAATTGCAGTTAATCTTTGAAGATAAATTGTAGGCAAAGATTTTGCCGTATTCATTTTTCCATTGAATAATAGGGTGTGTAATGATCCTCCTCGTTCCCCCACAATCATAACCAAAATTATAAATTTTAATGGCTGTTTTGTCCTTGCGCTCTGCAGACAACTTTAAACCGAGACTTTGATCATAAATTGACGAATAATTATTGCCTGCCATTAAATTCACCACCTTCTTCGCCGTTACCTTGCAAAGGCTATCAATATTGTAATCCGGGTGTTCTGCATAAACATAACTACGAATGAAGCTGATGTTCTTTTTGATCTGTCCGGTCAATTTTTTCTGATAATTATTATGCTGCCCAACACTAGTTATCGATAAAGAAAGTAGAAGCGCCAATAAAAAGTTTGTTTTCATATTTAAGATCTTAACGCTGGTGGATTATCTATTGGCATACCTTACTGCAACTTTCTTCCGTTTTTCCACCAGGTTTAACATACTTAAAAATAAGCTTATTATTTAGCAGTTTATCCGACAATTATTATTCGCCCAAAAGCAGCGTATATTTGATGATTCCTGGCTATCATTCGTAATGAAATGCTTAGCAGGCGCAAGTGTATATAACGCTGGAAAATTATGAAAATATGTTATTCCAGTCGGTGTTTCATATTAGTCAGGCTTTCGGCAATGTCATTACCGATGATTTTATCCATATCGATAAACAGCAGCACAAGATTAACCGGCCAGTTCATCCCACTGTTATAAACCCAGGTTAGTTTTGTTGAATTTGGCGACAGGGCTCTTACGGCCATATATCCGTTGGCTGTAAAGGCCCGAAAGCGAATTTCAAAATCAACCTTCTCACCAGCTGTTATTTTTTTAATTTCAAATTCACCTTTACCTGTTTTACTATCGCTGCTTTCAAAAGTTAGTATAGCACCTGGCAATCCATCAGCTTCACCTTTGTAGCTAATTTTCGTATTTGGGTCAAGTAGTAACCATTTGTTGTATTCAGGTTGGTTCCTTAAATACTTGAGGTAATTAAAAACAGTATCCGCTGGTTGGTTGACAATAATTTCACGCGTTAATGTATACTTGTTTTTGGAAAACATGGCAATAACCAGGGATACAGAAACAATGGCAATTATGACAACTATTATTTTTATAATCATTTTCATTCGTATTTACATTTTTTATTCTAATTGTTTGAAACGTTATGCGGACTGCTGATTGTCGAAATTGATCATCCATTGAATGCCAAATTTATCACGACACATTCCGAAGTAGGCTCCCCAGAATGTCTTGTTTAACGGCATATCTATTTTCCCTTCTGCAGAAAGTGCCCCAAACAACCGATCGGCTTCTTGTTCATTTTCCGTGTGCATACAGATGTGGAAATTGTTTCCCGCATTAAAAGGTATTTCCATTGAAGTCAGCACATCAGAAGCCATAATACTGATGCCATCTGAAATCTGTAAGGTAATGTGGATGAGTTTTTCCCGGTCTTCGGGTAACATTTTTTTTCCGCTGTCCAGGCTTTTGTAATGCTGAATATTTTTGAATTCACCACCGAAGACTGATTTATAAAAATTAAATGCCTCTTGGGCATTTCCGGTAAAATGGAGATAGGTATTCGTGCCAATCATAAGGAATGAAGATTTAATTGTTTAACAAAGGTAAATGCATTTCACCTGGGTGGTGATGGGTAAATGCGACATAGTATAGAAGGGGAATGCGACAATTATAATTTTTATTTTTACTGAATGATCCAGATATCCATACTCGCCATAAAACGTGCGGTTCTAGCAGCCATTACCGATACGTATGATGTGTTTACCTACACCAATAGTTTGCTAAAGCAGATGGGCAAACCAGAGCTATTTAGGGTTTCCCTGGTTGGACTGGGAGAGGATGTACAATTGAACAACGGTTTGTTTACCATCCGGCCGGATGGACAGATTTATAAAGAACAGCGGCATGATCTGATTGTGATTCCACCTATGTCGGGCGATATGATTAGCGCTACCTATTTAAATAAGGACTATGCGGGCTGGATAGCCAATCAGTATAAAAATGGTGCAGAAGTTGCAAGCTTCTGTGTAGGCGCATTTTTACTCGCCTTTAGCGGATTACTTAAAAACAAGCAATGCAGCACACACTGGGATTATGCCAATGAATTTAGAAGTTATTACCCCGCAGTTCGGCTGGCAGAAGATAAAATTTTTACGGTTGACAAAGGGCTTTACTCAAGTGGAGGCAACAATGCTTACTGGAGCCTGCTTTTATACCTTATAGAAAAGTTTACGGACAGGCAAACAGCAATACAGGTTGCCAAGCATTTCGTAGTGGACATCAACAAGGTGAATCAAACCCCCTTTGTCGTGTTTAAAGGATTTAAAAAACACAATGATGAACTGATCAAAGAAATCCAGGCCTTTATTGAACAAAATTTTACAGACAAAATAACCGTTGCCGATCTGGCTGAAAAATATCACATCACAAGAAGAACTTTTGAGCGCAGGTTCCAGAAGGCAACCCATCTTACAGTTGCGGAATATATACAGCGCATCAAAATAGAAGCGGCTAAAAAACTTTTGGAAACGGGGCTTAGGTCTGTTTCCGAGGTAATGGTGACAGTGGGATATACAGATACACAGAGTTTCCGGGATGCATTTAAAAAGATCACCGATCTTACACCTGTTGCCTATAGGGAAAAGTATAATATGCCCCCCGCTTAATGGTAATTACTGCTTATTTAAATAAATACTACAAATTCCATAGATTTTATTTGAATACCAAAAAAGAATGCTATCTTCGCATTATCAAACGAACCCTTAACAATCTAGAACCCAATGAAAACAGGCTTACATTTTATAAAAATGAAAAGAAAAACATCTGAAGAAGGAACGCTCTTTCTATTAGACGGTAACTGTTGTTGTTGATTTCTTTCAGTAATCACTGAGCAAAACTAAAACACCCACAAATCACATCGCATTTTTTAAAACCTGACAGGACACGAAAAATATCCTCATGGTCTTACTATGCCATTTATTCTTAAAAAGACAAAACAAAATACGTGATGTCAGATCGCGTATCACCACAAACCATTTAATATTTATATGATGAAAAAACATTTACTTATTATCCTCTCATTTATGCTTACGGCCAGTTATGTTTTTGCCCAAAGCCCGATAACAGGTATTATAAAAAGTAGTAACGGTACTCCGGTACCAAACGCAACAGTATCGATCAGAGGCACTAAGATTGCGGTAATGGCCGATAACGAAGGTAAGTTCAGCATCGATTCAAAGCAGGATCTTCCATTTTACCTCCGGGTAAGTTCCGTTGGTTACAAATCACAGGATTTCCAGGTATTAAAGCTTCAGGATACACCTTTTGAACTGGTACTGATTGAAAGTGAGCTCCTGGATGAGATCGTTGTAACCTCAAGAAGACGTTCTGAGGTACTTCAGGATGTGCCCATCGCAATCACGGTGATCGGCGGACAAGCTGCGGAAAACGCAGGAGCTTTTAATGTTAACCGTTTAAAAGAACTGGTTCCGTCCGTACAGCTATATGCTTCAAATGCCAGAAACACGACCCTTAACATCAGAGGACTAGGCTCAACATTCGGTCTAACCAACGATGGTATAGATCCCGGAGTAGGCTTTTATGTAGATGGGGTTTACCAGGCTCGTCCGGCAGCTACCTCTACAGATTTTCTTGACATCGAACGGATAGAAATACTACGTGGCCCGCAAGGAACTTTATTCGGCAAGAATACCACTGCAGGTGCATTTAACATCACTACCTCAAAACCAACTCAAACACCAAGCGCAAAAGTTGAACTGAGTTTTGGAAACTATAATTTTCTGCAGGCCAAGACCTCGGTTTCGGGTGGCGTGGCAAAAAATCTTGCTGCCAGGTTATCCATTTCCGGAACTCAACGGGATGGTACCATTTTCAATACTAAAGAAGAACGCAGATATAGTGGTCAAAACAACCTCGGTTTTAAAGGTCAGTTGTATTATACACCTTCAGAGAAATTACAGGTGTTGTTAAGTGGGGATGCAAGCATTCAGCACCCAGCAGGTTACCCGCTTGTAATTGCAGGCGTGACCACCACAGAAAGAAGCGCTTACCGCCAATATGCTAAAATTGTTTCCGATTTGGGTTATCAGCAGCCTGTGGCAGATCCTTCTTCAAGAACCATCAATACCAACACCCCATGGAAGCATGACCAGTCCATTGGTGGCATATCCGCAAATGTGGATTACAAGATCGGTAATGGAACACTGACTTCAACTACTGCCTGGAGATTCTGGAATTGGAATCCTACAAACGACAGGGATTTCTCTGAATTGTCTGCACTAACCAAGTCTCAGGGAAACTCCCGCCATGATCAATATTCGCAAGAAATCAGATACGCTGGTAATATCGCAGAAAAAGTAAGTGCTGTAATTGGTGTATTTGCCCTAAGTCAGAACCTGAAAGGACTGGACCAGACAGAAGAAGTGGGAAAAGATCAGTGGAGGTTCGTACAAACAGGTAATACCGGTACTCAGGCATTATACTCCACACCAGGCTTATTAGATGGTTATGGCATCAGAACCAATTCAACCATCAAATCATTAAGTACTGCGGTATTTGCACAGGTGGATTGGGAATTTCTAAATCACTTTCATGTTTTGCCTGGTTTAAGGTATACCTATGATAAAAAAGATGTGGATTATGACAGGGTCACTTATGGTGGACTTCAGACTTCAAATGCTGATTTAATTACCCTTAAAAATGCGGTTTATAATAATCAGAAATTCAATACCAGTGTAGACAACAATAATTTGTCAGGTAACATCACCCTGGCCTACCGCCCTACAACTAAGCTAAATGCCTATGGAACTTTCTCTACCGCTTATAAACCAGTTGGTGTTAACGTAGGCGGCTTACCAACTACTTCTACTGGTGAACCAGACTTGTCTGTGGCGATCGTAAAACCAGAATATGTTCAGCATTATGAATTAGGTATTAAGACCAGACCTTTTAAAGGTACATTGATCAATGTAAGCGCCTTCAATACGGATATTAAAGATTATCAAACGAATGTCCAATCACCACAACTGGGTGTAAACAGAGGTTATCTTGCCAATGCAGAAAAAGTGAATGTAAAAGGACTGGAAGTGGATGGAAGTTATCAATTGGGAAGGTTCCTGACTTTAAATGCCGCCGTGGCTTATCTTGATGGGAAATATGTAAAATTTACAAATGCACCGCTCCCACTGGAAGAAACGGGACATACAGAGCTTGTTAATGGCGTGGCTACGCAGGTAGCTTTTAAAGATGCTTCAGGAGGCAGGTTACCGGGGGTATCTAAGTGGAATGTTTCTGGTGGCGCAGAGTTCAGTAACCCTGGAAATTTAGCCAATACCGCAGGAAGATATTTTATAGCTGCTGATGCCAGTTACCGTTCTCAATATTCTTCAAATCCAACACCTTCACGTGTATTGAATGTGGAAGCTTATTCATTGCTGAATGCGAGATTAGGATTTAAATCAGATAAATTCTCTGTATTAGGTTGGGTAAGAAATATCGCCAATAAAAATTATTACGAACAATTGCAGGCTGCAGCAGGTAACTCCGGTTTATATGCCGGGGTACTTGGTGACCCCAGAACTTATGGAATTACACTACGTTATGCTTTTTAATATTGCTTAAATATCCTGTAAACAACCGCCTCATAGATAAAATATGAGGCGGTTGTTCTATGAATCGCAGTGCTTACGCAAAACTCAACGAGTCCTATTTAAAAATAACATTTGGCAAAATAGCTGTCCAGGCATCCGGCAATTTGCTGATGTTAAAAATTTTCGCCAGCACAAATGAAGTATTCTTATTGCTATTGAAGTCTGTCACCAATCCTCTTTTTCGAATCTGAGGACCCGTAATTGCCCAGGGAACCTGCATTTCATTCATTGAAACACCGCCATGACCTTTGTTGATTCCTCCATGGTCGGTGATCAGCAGAAAATGAGTGCCTTTGTAAAGGCCTTCCTTTTTTAACTTATCCAATAAAGCCCCTATTGCGACATCAGCGTCTTCAATTGCCTTGATATATGGATCAGACATCCAACCAAATTCATGACCGGCATGATCCGTGTGAACACTATAGAGAAAAATCAAAGCCGGGTCTTTCTGATGTTTCAGAATGAAATCAAAGGCCTTACTATAATTCGCCGAATAGCCATCATTCTCCTCAAAAGCGACCTCATCAAGGTATTTCTTATTGATGGGATTGATCAGCTCCTTCCAGTTATAATAGTAGGCTGTTTTCACATTAGGCACCATATCCTTCAACAGCTTAAAAATAGAAGGATAATAGCCCTCCTCATCAACAGCTATTGCCGGCAAAGGATGCTTCTCTAAAGTCCAGTTATTTGCCGTAATCCCATGTTCTTCAGGACCGGAACCTGTTAGATGACTGGTCCAGTTAGGTAAAGTAATCGAGGGCATCACTGGCCTGGTACTTAACGAAAGTACCCCATCAGCCACCATCTTATCGATATTGGGATGTTTTGCAACCTTGTAACCTTCTGTACTAAAGCCATCAAGGCCAATGATCAATACCCTGGCCGGACTCCCTTGCGCCATCACGGAAACCGAGGCGACTGATAAAAAAAACAACTTAAATAAAAACTTCTTCATGTCTAAAAGTACAATTATCTGATTTACATATCCACGATTTGTATCAGATGCAATCCCAATACCCTTTTGGCTATTTATTGGAGACAAATTTGGGAATGGTTACGGTTATACTCACACCAATTGATGATTGATCTTTCCAAAAATCAAGGTCTTTTTGATCAAGCTTCTTTAATGTCCATAAAGGCTCTATGATCAGTTGCTCGGTTCCTATTCCGATTGGAACAAAAACACCAAATCTGCCACCCCATTTTTCCTTTTCATAATTTAAACGGTGATTAATCGCGAGATCAAATCCAAAACCTGCTTTTGGAAAAAAAAGCATAAATGGCAGTTCGGCCGTATAATGATCTTTTCTGGCTGCAATCTCCTGATAGTACGAGATTTGCTTATATTCGACAAGTGGCTTACCATCGATGGTTTGTGTCTCTTTTGGCAGATCTAAAAACTTCAGGTTATCAGTATCAAATTCACGCGCATTCTTATACCTGAACGTTGGCGAAATCCATAAAGACATCCCTTTGGTTTTAAGTAAAATGTTAGCTGATCCAGTTAAACCGATGAAATTATCGTGCGTGGTCCTCACATAATCAGTTTTTGGTTTATCTATGTCAAAAACCGGATATTGATCATTATTAATTTTAGCTCCAATAGTTCCCCAAAAAAACCAGGTCCTTCTATTATCATATCCAAGCTGCAAATTATTTATGGTATCAAGCTCCTTTTGTAAAGAAAAATTCTCATACGCCTCAGTTTTGCTGTTTTCAAACAAACCAATCTCGATCTGCTGCGCTTTCAACGATTTTTCATCAAAGTCCTTGGGCAGATAACCTTTATACTTTTTGAGCAGATTCTTCAGTTTGGATATTTTTTCATCATATGACGCTATATCAATAGAATCGATAACTGCCTCAGATTTTTTATGGATATACCTACCATGAGTCCGGAATAGGGTAACTAAATCTGTGATTTCATTTAGTCCGATACATTGACTTCTTTTCGCCTCAAATTCATTGACAACCTTGGCGATCTTATTGTCAAGTGAGATCTTGCCAGCATTGTCAATCGTTGCCAGGTTCCATCTGGGGAACAGATTCCAGGTTAGTCCCCCACTCAATGTCCTTCCATAGCTTCCTTTAGAGAATAGGTTTACAAACTTGTCTTTCGCTTCTCCGGCAATCGAAACCTGTAAAGTTTGCCAGCTGTTATCCAAAATTTTAAGATTGATGGTTATGCCTTTGTCATCAACTGTAGCAGAAGAAAATCCCGCTTTTCCTTCTTTATAAGTTAAGCCACTCACCTTGTTTAGAACAGAGTCTAATTTTTTATCAAAGATAGTATCCGTTACAGCCGTTTTTGTACCCTTTAAACTAAGAATACCTTGTATCTGAGTTTTAAGCTGATCAGTACCATAGGGTACCCGGCTCAATTGACCCTTTACTGATGTCATGCAAAACATCACCAATGCGGCGAGAATTGAGACTGAGCATTTAGATGTTTTCATTTTGATTCGTTTTAATAATCGTTTAAACGATTTCCACTTTAATTGACTTAATCAGCTGGTCCTTATAAAAGATTTGTACTGATCCATATTCCTTGACAGAGGGAATCTTTTCATTATACTGAACCGGTAAAAAATGCTCATGAGCAGCATCGCTTGCATTCAGGAGATTTAACTCCAGAACTCCAGGAAAGCTTTCCAATACACCTCTTTTTGTCAATTCCGGCATTACCGTTAACATGCCGGTATTCACTTCAGCATTTACTTTAATTTCAGGTCCTGCAACTCCGTCGAACGAAATTGCCTTCCAGTTTCTTGAGATAGCCATATTCTTTGATTGTTTTTGTTTCGAAAAAGAGATTGAAAAATACCGGAAAGGTTGATGTACATGGAGCTGATCAATAATGCTACAATCCCTCCATATATGGCGAACTGAAATTTCCACAGATACCCGGTGATCACCAGGAAACATCCTAATACATTGATATAAAATGCATTTCTGATGTTCTTTTTTCTGCAGGTCCTATAATTAACATATAGGTTTAGCAACATTCCCATAAGGACAACATAGAACAATTGGGGAGTATATGGAATCGATTGAAGTCCAATTGCACCAAAAAGACTCATATATCCTGCCCAGCACACCGGACACTTTGGAAAAAAGGCAATCAGTATACCAGAAAGTGTATTGCCGGCAATACGCAGGACTTTCCTGATGGAAACACTTTCCTTTTTTGACAATAAAGAGATCAGTATATCTCTGATTTCTTCCGGGTTCCATTGCAGACGTGTCTGCGCCACCTTTACATTTCCCTTTTTATCCAGTATGTAAAGCTCTATAGCGTGATTGTTGACTACCGATCCTGCATAATTGACCCCAAGATTTAAATAAGACCTTAATGTCTCAAATCCGGAAGTTACCCTAAAAAAGCGTTGCTGCCGATTAAAAGCAAAACCGCGGTTATCACCATAGCTCTTTAACCTGGAGGATACATCATATCCGGCATCGTAGGTAATGCCCGCGAGCCGAATCTGATTCAGCCTTTTTTCTTCAAGTAAGTATTGCAATCTGCTGAATCTGGAGACCGATAAGGAACATTTGTTAGGGTTATCACATCTGGTATAAAAGAAGATCAGCACTGTAAATCCGGAAGTAAAAAAGTCATTATAGGAGAGTGCCTGCTCATCCTGATCTTCCAGCCGGACCTGCTCCTGCACTTCCCTTCTCATCCGTCTTTTATGAATAAAGGTATGAACCGGAGCATGCAGCGGTATAGCGCAACAATCGTTCTCCACACTTATGTGCGGTCTGCTTAATTCAATTGTCTCCAGAAGTAAGGTTTTTGCCGATTTACTCAGGATGTTCTGGTGTACGGCATAGACTTTTTCTAAAGCATCCAGTGTGTGTTTATCCTCAACTTTCAGCCACTTCATCGTCTCCAGGATTTCCGAAAGGGGCGTGGTGTATGATGAAAGCGGATATTTTACATTAAAGCTTTCGAAGCTCAGTGCATCATCCATGAAGAGCATGTTATAAAATGCTTTGATGAGGT
Organism: Pedobacter caeni; assembly: GCF_900129215.1. Classification (GTDB taxonomy): domain Bacteria; phylum Bacteroidota; class Bacteroidia; order Sphingobacteriales; family Sphingobacteriaceae; genus Pedobacter; species Pedobacter caeni. The sequence continues at coordinate 76,800 of NZ_FQUQ01000006.1, forward strand.
ACGAACTGGCGGCTGGAAGCGCATGATTCAATCCCCTTAAAGCCCTTGCAGCGCCAGCAACGAGATAAGCATCAAGTCCGTTCTCCAACTCATCCAGCACAAAAGGAATTGCTTCGTCAGGCAGTCCTGTTTTAAGAAAGGCTGCAAAAGTATATCCTTTTATCCTGTTGATTTCCCCCGAACTCCGCCCATGGTAACCATAGAATTGCTCTGGAAGGTAGTCAAGCAGGTCCCTACCCTTCCCCTGAGCTGCCATTGCATCTATTTTTGCTGCAATGGCTACAGTAGGAAGGTTGGCCAGACTGTCATCTGTGATCACCTTAACCATGGTAAAGGTTTTAAATTGATTTAACTTAAAAATTACTTTAAATTGTGGAGAAACCTTTCGGATACGACCTGCATTTGTCCCGAAATTTGCTGTTGATGAAGCTTGTTTACTTTGTTGATAAATCCCTGATCCTGTCCGATTGCGGGGATAGCTGTGCTAAAAGACAGACTACTGAGCAATTTGATACGCAGCTCTTCATCTTCATCATCTTCTGAGACGAGCCCTTTAGACAAGGTGTTAAACAACCCCTCATCGGCAGTTTGAAGTGCCTTTGCCGCAATAATACGCACATCAACAGGTTCATTTTTATCCATTAATATTTTACTGATCAGCAGGGCTGAACCGGCATCCTGACCAAGAAGCAAAATTGCTTCATTACGGGCATCGTTATTGGGTGGGTTATTGATGATCTCAGTTAAGATCGGATAAAGGTCGGCGTGAATATCATAACGAAGTAACTGAATCGCATCCTGGGGGCTGATTAATGCCTTGTTGGGATCTTTAAGTCCTTCAATTAGCTTTTCACGTACATAACGATCCTTTTGCATCGCAAGAATCATAATTGCTTTTTTACGCAATGTGTGATCCGGATCATCAACTATACCTCTAAGGATGTTTGCAAATTCTGCCCGTGATGCCGGAAACTTAGCAGAAGTGATGCTCAACTGCTGTAACTGTACGAGTGCAGAAAGCCGTAGCGCCACCGGCTCTGTTTTACGGCCAAGTATGCTTAAAAGAGAAGAAATGAACAGATCTTCATTTCTTATTGAGGCCCCTGATTTTTGAATGACCATTTTTCGTATAGCCAGATTTCCAGCCTCGTTTGCCAGGGCATCCAGGGCTAAGCTTTTTACCTGTCCGGTCAGCAATTCTGTTTCTTTCAGGTTGCTGACCGTAAAGCTCCCCTCTGGCTGAGCGAATGTAATTGCTGCTGCAATTGGAACAAGCGGATCCCGGAATTTTTTAAAAGGAATATTGTCATAATCAAATCCAAGCTGATCGCCGCTATTCAGACGTCCCTGCCAATCTATCATATCACTTACTTTAGGCCGGAGACCAGGTGCATTAACCAGAGGAGAAGGTGCCAATGTACCTCCGGGTGCAGTTGCCGGACGACTGCCCCCTGAAGCATTATTCCATGGCCACATGGTATCGTTTAAATTATGACCTTCAGGTTCATTGCTGTTCTGAGGATAAACGCTCTCATTATTTTTGTCGAAAAAATCTTTTTCCCATTGCCACCTCGCCCAAATACGGTCTACATTGGTATGGAGTAAAAAAAACAGCGGATCTTTCACCGCAGTATGTGCATTGGTAAGGTCCAGATTAAAACTGGTATGGGCAGTCGAATGCGGATTTCCTTCTAAATTAGTAAAATCAATAAATGAATCTGCAGCGATAACCTGCTCTTCTCTTAACACAGAAGCACCAAACTCATTATGTGCGGGTTGGGTCAGGACATTAAAATCTGCTGTCCTTCGAATTGGCATGCCATCTGCCAGCCAGTCGTCAATAGGATTGGATTTGGAAAACTTAACATTTCCTGATGCGTGACTACCCATAAAATCTTCTGTAAAAACCTTTTCGGCAACCTCATCAAATTTCCAGTAAGGGAGGGTTACACTTGGTTCTATCTTTTGCATTTCCCGCTCAAGGTCCAGCAGAAATGCCCTATGCCATGGAAGAAACCCCAGGGAGCCATGTGCCTGGAAATAATATTTATTGCCTTCAGCCAAATTCTGAGGATCAACGGAATGAACGCTTCTGAATTCAGCAAAACGGCCCTTCCCTTTGTCATTTAATACTTGAAGTGTTTCTAAAAACACCTTCTTTTCTTTTTCTGAAAGTTTATTCGCATTCCTCCTCACACGTACCATAAAGGCTTCCCGATGAAGTAGAGCACCCGATTCCGGATCAATAATCTCGATTCCGGCATCTCTGCCATCCTTGCTGTAGTGCGGATATTTACCTGCAATGTAAACCTCAATTTGTGTTGCCCCAAGGGGTATGGTCAGCTCCAGCTGGTCGTTTTCCTGGTCGTCCGTATTTCTCAGAAACACGATTTTACCAGCCTGAGCATCTTGAATGTTTTGCAACAACAGCCGGGATGGCAATTGTTCATTTTCCAAAGCAGTGAACCTCAATTCACATTTTGTTCTACTCCAACCGATATAGCGGGTTGAAGCCTCAGCTGAACCGCCGATTAGTATTTTTATATCCATCTTATAAAATATTTAACAGGTATTAACCCCTCAATATGATGATAGGATGGAATCAGTGTTTATGTTGATATCCACAATTATCGGCATGAGAGCGCACTAGGTGTAAGACATGATTTCAAAAACACCAATCACTTAACTGACACGTACTCAAAGTTAAAGGCAAAGTATTTTGAATAAAATACCTAATAGTTGGTATTTTATTCGAAATACTTTGCCCTCCGTAAATCCATGTTTAAAAACCCGGTTAATCAGCGCTCTTTCTGTTTCATATATTATAATATTTCATTTGGATACGTCTTTACTTAACAACAGAAACTAAATCAAGATGGGTATTTGCACCCTGATGATTTGCATCCATCTCCAACACCTCATTAAACATTTTCTTCGCTTCATCAAAATGCCCGAGACCTAGATACCCCAGGCCAATCAGATAACAACAATGTATGTGATTTTTCAGATCCAGATCCTGATCAAACACGAGTAAATCCGGTAGTGAAACCGCAAAATAATCAATCCGGATTTCATCATTCAAATGTAGCTTACCGAACTCCACAAAACGTTCGAAAATTTCTTTAGCCCGGTCCTTTTCATTAAGTTTTAGCCATGCCAGACCCTGATAAAAAATTTTGTCCGGCTGCGGATCATTATAAAATATAGCCTGCACAGGTTCTGTTGGTCCTTCCGTAGCGATCCTAAACTTTTCTTTCGCCTGATCGTTTAAATTCATCAGCTCATAAATACAACCTTGCAGGTAATGAATGTCATTTTCCTGTGCGCCATACAACTTGCCTTCGCCAAGGTTGTGCGGATATTGTTCCGTAGCAGAAAGCAGGTCTAAAGCATTCTGATATGTCCCTTCCATCATTGCTTTTCTTGCCAACCCAATATGACACCTCAGATATTGACCTACTACTTTTCCTTCTCCACCTTCCCATGGATGAAACTGTCTTGTTGCCAGGAGCGTCCGGGCTTCCTCAAACCGCCCCAGCTGATTACATAAAGCTACCCTTTCCAGGTATAAATCATCACGGTAATCTACCAGCTCCGAATACTTTTCTAAAAGAGCCAGTCGTCTTTCAGGAGCATATCCCAATTTCTTATACAACTGATCCAGCTCCATGAAAACCCTTGCATCATTTACATCCAGGCTAAAGGCTTTCTCCAGTTCAACCAATGCCCGGTCTGAATCCTTCAACTGATTCTGATAAGCCAGCGACAGGTTGCGATGAGCCGTTGGAAAAGAAGGGTCTGCAGCTACTGATTTCTCCCAGCATGCGATTGCTTCTCTATATTGTTGTTTGCCAAACCAAAAATTCCCCAGATAATAATGGGCTTTTGCGTCATCAGGATTCAGGGCGATTGCGGATGTCAGAACATTTACATCTTCAATGCGATGTGGAAAACAGAAATCAGGGGCAGCAAACTGTCCTTTCAAAAAATAATCCTTTGCAGATTTCTCATCTCCCCGCTGCGCGCAGCACCAACCCATGTAATAATACACCATTGGATATACAATTCCCTCCTGCTCTCCGACATATACTGATAAAAGGGCAACTGCCTCTTCATACAATCCCGCATGACTATAGTCCAGTGCACATTCTATATAGTTGTGTACATCTTGTCTCATCAGTTGCACAAAGTGAAGTCCTGCCCTCTCCGATTCCTTCAGATCAGCGGCTTCCCGATAGATGACATATCTTTCATACAGACAACCGAAATTGAAAGGATCAGTCAGTAGGGATTCTTCAATAAAGGACAGGGCTTCTTTAACCCTGTTCATTTTATGGAGAATGGCCGCTTTGAGGTGGCGCACCGAATGGGCCTGACCATTCCGCATCAGTGATTTATTAACAAGATATAAGGCATCTTCTAAGTCTCCTTTTTCTGAGGCGATCCTTGCAAGTGCAAAAAAACCAGCATCCTGCCAGGCTGCATTCCAGGTAGATTTATAAATAGCTTCATAAGCCTGATCTGATTCCCCCTGCATCTTTAGCGACCAGCCCAGATTATAATAGGGTTCTCCATCATAAGGATTCGGATTCCGGAGGGTTAATGTTGCGATTGCAGTACGGAAAAAAGGTGTTGCTTTGGCAAACTGTCCACGTCTCATGTACCATAAACCCATGGCATTGTTACAACGGACATCTCCCGGCTCCCGCTTCAACGCTTCCTCATAATAATCTGTCGCCAGATAAGTTGCATGACGGTATTGTTCTATATGTAAACCGTTCAGGTATAATTCCTCTATCGCCTCAATGGCGACAGGATCCTTCGCTGCAGTTGCTGCCGGAGGGATTTCCTTGGAAAGCACCTCTTCCTGTTCAAATCCCACCAGGAGTTTATGATTTGCCTGTTCTACACGGACAGCAATACGTTCCTGACCTACTTCCGCCATCAAAGGAATACTTTTTTCGAAGATCGCCGATGGTGAAAGGTCAAAAACACTGGTATCAATCAGCACTCCATCTACAAACAATTTAATCTCTGCAGCGGGAAATGCCGATGTGGCATAGACTTTTACCTCCACATGATCTCCATTGACTTCCACATTCAGCATCGCTTCTTTAGTGGCATTTTTAACTGCGCCAACTTTGGCATAAGGCATGAAATACTGTTCAAAAGTCTTTTCTTCATTTGGCTGCAACCAGGAAAAATCCGGTTGATTATCAGTAAACACACCTGTCATCAGTTCAATATAAGGCCCATCCTCATCGGTCAGGTTTCTGTCCCAGGATTGTCCGAAATCCCCATCGCCCCAGGTCCATTGTTTTTTACCTGGTGCCACATGGTGATTGGCGACATGCAGCATCCCTGCCTGAGTATCGTGTTCATAGCCTCCAATAAAATTATACTCAGAACGGATGGCCATATAGGAAGTCGGTACCGGAATATTTTTATATCTGGAGATGTCTGTTCCCGGAGCATAATCCTTTTTATAATACGTTCCGGTAGCAATAGGGAAATCAGAAACATCCCGCTTACCATGATCAAAAACAGCATACACATCAGGGGGGAAAACAGACTGGTAATGATCGTTCACCTTTACCGCAGGATTTGCCCACCATAAAAAGGTTTGAGGAAATGGCGTACGGTTGTATATTTTGCCTTTAATTTCCAGATACGCCTTGTCCGGATACAAGGTAAAACCGGCCATTCCTTTGGTCCGTGTCATCAGCTCCAGCTCATTTACCCAGATGGTTTTGCTTCCATCGGCATGTTCCTCTATGCTATAATCCAGGGGATCAAAAGTACTCGGGCGATGATGCTGTGGCCAGTTAAATTCAATACCTCCGGAAATCCATGGTCCTGTTAAGCCAACCAGCGCAGGTTTGATGACCTGGTTATAGTAAATAAAATCACGGTTCCGCACTTTATCAAAGGCTCTTTGAATTCTCCCACCCAACTCGGGCAGCACCATGATTTTCAAAAAGTCATTTTCTATATAAATGGCCAGGTATTCCTTATCCTTTTTTTCGTCGGATATTTTCTCAATCACAGGATGTGGATACACCGCACCTGTACTTCCCTGATAAACTCTCTTATCCAGAAATATCGGATTCTTTTCTGGTTTACCTGTTTCGTAAGTCGGAATGGTCACTTTCTCCATCCATGCTTTTACTTCCATAATAATATTGCTTAACCGTTAGATAATGATTAATGAGGTATAACTAATAATTGATGTGGTTCAATAGAAACTAATGCGGACTAAATACCGATTCCAGCTCTTCCAGTGTTTTCCCATTGGTTTCCCTCACCTTTGCCTTTATAAAAAGGAAGCCCAGCATACAAATGCCCGAATAGAGGTAAAAGGTATTGTGCATTCCAATCCATTTTGCCAATACCGGAAAGGTAAAAGTGAGGATAAAATAGGCTGCCCATAAACACAAGACTGCAATGGATGATGCTGCTCCTCTGACATGATTTGGAAAGATCTCCGAAATCAGCACCCAGGTGACAGGTCCGAGAGAAATCGCATAAGTGCCTATCGCGGCCAGCAGAAATACGCCTACCAGAGCAGAATGAATAGAAAGTAACTGTGCAATGACCACATACAACACGGCCAGGGCCGCTGCTCCAAACAGCATGAGTGGTCTTCGGCCGATTTTATCCACCAACACCATCGCAAGAAGGGTAAAAAACAGGTTTACTCCACCTATGAATACCGTTTGCAACAACTGGTCGTCTTTTGATGCGCCAATGCTGGCGAAGATATTTGACGGATAATTGAAGACCACATTGATGCCGCATAACTGCTGAAATACAGCGAGGACAATTCCGATCATGACTGCCGGAAATACGGCCTTTGCAAATACCGCTTTATAGCTCAGCTGTTGATTTCCTTTCAAAGAAAGCTTAATCAGATCCATAGAACTGTCCGAAAAGTCTGTTCCGCCAATTTTCTCCAGTACTTTCCTCCCCTGCGCTTCTTTCCCTGCTTTAAGCAACCACCTCGGGCTTTCCGGTAACCAGATGACCCCCAATACAAATAATGCAGAGGGCACTGCTCCCAGACCAAACATCCAGCGCCAGGCATCAGGTCCGCTATTTCTCAGCGAGTAATTGATCACATTGGTGATCAGGATTCCAAGCACGATGGTCAGCTGGTTGATGCTCACCATTCTGCCCCGGTATTGCGCAGGAGAAACTTCTGCAATATACATCGGCGACAATAGGGAAGCCATCCCCACTCCTATTCCAGCCACAAAACGGGCGGTAATAAAAACACCCAGACCAGAAGCAAAAGCCATTGCCAGAGAGGAAAGACCAAAAATAAGGGCAGCGATAAATAATCCGGGTTTACGCCCGTATTTATCGGCTACCCGGCCAGCAGTTAAACAGCCGATAATTGCCCCGAGGGCTAATGAACCGGTAGCAAAACCTTCCCAGTATTCATTTAATCCAAACTGATCCCGCAAAAAAGGCAATGCACCCGAAATAACGGCAAAGTCAAAGCCAAAAAGGTATCCCCCTAAGGCAGAGATAAAAGAGATGGACAACAGGTACGAAGTTTTAAATTGCTGCATTTGTAGGTTTAGGTTGGTTAATCAAATTTGAACTTATCCCCGCAGCTGAACAATAGAGATATTTACGAAAGTAATGGACAATATTACGGAATAATCTATATAAATTCACGCCATCAGAAGACAGCACATGGATAACAAAACGACTGAAATTAAGAAAAAAGAGGGATTTAACGGACAAAAGGCGATTGTATTGCCGAGATCCATTTTAATAAAAACCTGTATTTCGAACCCATTGTTGTCTGGAATCTACCTTACAGATATTGGTTTCTATCCAAAAGCAAAGTTTCACTATCGGGAACGTGATCAGGGCCTGGATCAATATATCCTGATTTACTGTATTGACGGAAAAGGAGAAGCGAAAATTGGAGACACTTCCTATTCCCTGATTGCTGGAAATTTCATCGTTATTCCTGCAGATCAGTCTCATTCTTATGCTTCAGACAAGAACAATCCATGGACCATTTACTGGGCTCACTTCAAAGGTCACCTGGTAAAGCCCCTCATCACATTGATGGCAAAAAGACAAAAGGGATATAAAGGTTTCGTCCAGTTCAATGAGTCCAGGATAAAGCTTTTTGAAGATATCTACCTGAACCTGGAAAGAGGATATAGTACTGATAATCTCTGTTATGTAAACCTGAGTTTTTCTCACTTTCTCTCCTCTTTTATATTTGATGAAAAATTCAACTATTCTTCGAGGAAGCAGATGATCAATCCCATTGATGTGGCGATAGAGTTTATGCAAAAAAACCTCCACAGCACCTTTACCCTTGAAGAGGTTGCCAAAGCGGTTAATTTATCTCCCTCTCATTTCTCAGCCTTATTTAAAGAGCAAACCGGCTTTGCGCCAATTAAATATTTTAATCACATTAAGATTCAGAAAGCCTGTCAGTATCTTCAGTTCACAGACCTCCGCATCAAGGAGATTGCAGCCACACTGGGTATAGATGACCAGTACTATTTTTCCAGAATGTTTTCTAAAATTATGGGAGTCTCTCCACAAGATTACAAGAGCAGAAGAGAAACACTCAGGGAAACCAAATTTTTATAAAAACAGCTTATTTAGTTTCCACAAATACCAGCTCATCGATCATCGCATTGCTCCCTGCCAGAGATTCGATGCGGACCTTTACTTTTCCATCGTTGGTATCTTCTCTCATCACAAACAGCTTTACCCATTTACCTTCTTTACTTAACTTACCAGTGCTAAATTCACGGCCTTCGATCCAGATTCTGGCATCCCGGCCCTCGTTGTTCCAGTCTGCAAAGTGTATAAATAACTCCCCTATTACGCCCTGGGGAGGGTTGATTTCCAAATCCATCTTTTTACCATACCAGGCCGCATTATTGTCCCAACGCCAGATGCCTTCGGTACCCTCCAGCTTGTACTGAGTATTGCGTTTCAGTACAGCATTAGGTGCTGTTGTTTTTGCATACAGTAAAGCATCCGCAAATGCAGCGGGTACAGGAATTTTACTTTCTGCCTGCTTGATCAGCGGAAAGCTTTTGCTCAGAAATGCCTCATCCACTTTTGTGTCCGGATTAAAATCCGGGGAATTCACATACTTCATTAAACTGTACCGGAATTGCTTTGCCACAGGATTTTTGGCAGACTGAACATCATAACCACAAATCAGAAGCTTCCCTTTCCCAACCCTACATTCCAGCAAACTACCCAGTTTTTCATTAAGGTGAAAATCACTGATTGGCTGTGCCATTGGTTTGATGCTTTCAGGCCAGTCGGCCAGCTTAAATGCCCGGCTTCCTTTACTGATAGATTCCCATTGCCAATCCGTCCAGGAGTCTGTAGGAAAGTCACGATATATGGGATGTCTATCATTGATATAAGCACCTAATGTTGTATTTTCCTGACCAGGGAAAAACACATTCGACCAAAATAAAGGGCTAAAAAATACCGGCCTGAAACTTTCTGTATTCCCCAGTTTTGCTGCGTAGAGCAACACCGTCTTCCCATTCTGCAATGCGGTTATTGTTTTTTCATCCAGGACATCTGTTTCGATCACATCAGCAGACTGAACCGAAGATTGTTGTCCTGAGGCGTTCCGGGCAGAAGGCTGTTCTGCTAAAATCTCCGGATAAATCCACAAGTCCCATTCATTGCGATACTCTGTCCCGGGCAGACTCAGCACGAGCCTGGCTTTACTTGCCTTCAATACTTTTTCTAAAACCACATTTATGGTACCAACCTGTTTTACCTCTCCTCTTTTAACAACTGCTTCCATCGTCCCTTCCCCTAGAACAATATCGTTCTCCATCAAAAGTTGCCATTTCAAATTTTTACTCAATTCACCACTACCGTAATTTGCCAGTTCCAGAACTGCATTAAATGTATCCTTGCTTTCCCAGGCAAACTTTTTAAACCTCGCCAGTGGGACAACAGCATTGTTATACTGTTTAAAATACGCTGGCGATGTTGTCCCTTTATCCTCATAAAACACATCCAGCCAACCCACCAGTGCTTCTCCCTGTCCTTGATAATCCTGCATACTGAGCATCTGAAAACCACCACATGAAGGCGTACGATAGAAATTCTCAATTAAACTTTTATATAAAACCCTTTGCAATGCACCGCTCGCTTTATGAAAAACTTCATCTTGCTGATCAAGTCCGCTGGCAATGGCTGAGGCCTTGCACACTTCGAGGTTACGCGCTTTGAGTACACCGGTATATTTGTCAATTTCAGACCATAAAGGATATACCGGAAACTGGCCTACTTCATGGGCGAGAATGGGGATATTACTTTTGGAATAATTTTTCTCCAGGTCATAATCCGTACGGGCACCCTGCAATCCATAAGTACCTCCCACTTTTGGGATGTTATGTGTGGCTGAAAAATCATCAACAGGCATGATTTTTCTTGCCGTAGACACCGCATACAACCTTCTGTTGTCTGATGCTTTTAACTTTTTAATCCATTCCTGCATCACATCGAAATCAGAATTCCCCAGTTCATTGCCAATAGCCATCATGGTAAAGGAAGGATGATTGCCATAGGTATCCAGCATTCGCTGCAATTCATCCTGTACAAACCGATCTGCAGATGGATTTTTGCCAAGGCCTTGTGGCAGTCCCAGGGTCATCATATCAGGCCGGTCTTTAGGCGGATCGGTCATCCACCAATCGATCCAGATTGTCTCTGCCAGAATATAAATCCCCAGTTGATCGGCAGCTTCAAAAGCAGCCTCTGGCGGGCACCAGGAATGAAAACGAACATGGTTGAGGCCATATGATTTATAGATTTTAAAAATCCTTTCCCATTCTTTTACGTCGCAGGAAGGATATCCGGTAAGTGGGAAATGGACACAATCCAGATTTCCCCGCATAAATACCGGAGCATTGTTGATCATGATTTTGGAAGCAGAATGGCTGATGCTCCGGAAGCCAAAGTCGACCTCTGTTTTGTTTTTATTTTGTAGTTCTGCGGTTATGCGATAGCGGTTGGGAGAAAACTCATCCCACAGCTTTAAAGGGAAATTCAGTTGCAGACGATGGTTTTGCTGTGCTTCCACAGACAGTTCCAACTCTTTGCTGAATACCTTTTTACTGGTCTGCAAATCCACGATCGTATACTTCAGTTTCATTGCTGATGGATTTTCAAGCTTCAATTTCAGTTCCAGTATTTTCTGTGTGGCATCAGGAAAAACCTGCACATTACTTAACCGGGTTTCTGCCCTTGCCCTCAGCTCAATCTTTCCAACAACGCCATTCCAAATGCTTTGGGTATACTCAGTGTATACATGGCCTTTATCCCCGATATTGTAGATCATTCCATTATCGATCCGCAGTGTCAGGATATGTTTTCCAGGTTTTAGTTTGCCTAAAGAATGCAGATGTGGCACTGCCAGCGCATCCCTTGTGGTTAAGGGTTTTCCGTCGATCCATACTTTCGATTCCCACATCACCCGCTCCAGAAATAATTCTATCTCTTTTCCTTTCCAGGCCAGGGGAATATTAATTTCCCTGCTGTACCAGGCTTTTCCAACATACTTGTATTCCCTGGATAAAATGCCATAATCAGCACCTGTTGTTTTTATTCCTTTTTTCCCCTGGTCTGTCGTACCGGGAAGCTGGATTTGTTCTTTAAGTTCACGTTGATACCAGCCTTCCTTTTCTCCATTCCCCGAAGGATCCAACTGAAAATTCCAGGAACCGGCAAGTGAAACACGATCTTGTGCAAAAGATGTTTGAAACACTAAAACAAACAGAAAAAGAGCAATAAAGAACTTCATAAATTGCATTTAATAAAATAAACCAGAACCAGATCAATTGATAAAGTACAAACTTAAATGAAGGAAAGTTATTCAGAATGGATAATATGTCGTTAATGATGGATAATTTTACGGGACATGAACGAATTAAGACAAGTCATCGGGAAGTATAACGCATCGAAGGAAGAATCGGTTCTGGAAGATTTTAAATTTATTCATAACGGCAAAAGCGGTTATGGTGAATCCCTCGACTTAAATTATGGAAAAAGAAAAGACCTGATCCTTGAATTGTACGAAGATTATAGCGCTGATGATAAAACTTTAATAAAATGGCTCTTGATCGAAGAGCTGAAAGCATCACAAATAGATTCACCTGTTTATACGGTAGACCTTTGTGCTTTTATGTTATATAAACATATGGAAATCGAAGACATCTACGAACTCTATGAAGCTAAATTTGGCGCTTACACAGATCTTCAGGTTTATGTAGATATGGAGCTCGTTTTTGGATTTGATAAAGAGGAAACCAAAGCATATCTGAACAACAAGCAGAAGGACAAAAGGAAAAACAAGAAAATCCTTAAGGCAATTTACTGCTATGAGCAAAATCCTGATGCGCAGTTCAGATCAAGAGCTGAGTACATTGAGCATTTTGAAACCAGAAAAATCAAAGGGATAAAGGCTGATCTTGAGGAAATGAATGAAAACTAAAACAGAATTGTAAAGGGAATCACCAGACTTACAGAAAGTAGTAAACATAAGGTGTTAATCAAATTTGTTCGTAGCTTTGAAAAGAAAAAAAACAACATGGCAGTATTACATAGAAAAGAAGAGAAAATTGAAATGGTGCTGAGTAAGCTTCCAAAAGAGTATACAGACAAGCAATTTGTGGACACCTTTATTCAGCTTTATTCTCTGGATTGGGGAAAGATAAAGGCCAATTACATTAAGCAATCACAAGATAAAGAACCAGGAGCAATCATTACGATGCCAAAACCTGAACTTTACCTGAAAAGTATTTTAGAGACCTACCTTGAGAATTTAAAAAGTACAAAGAGCGGTAAATAATAAACATTCCGGTACAACGCAGGTCGTACCGGAATGAATCCCATCTATCTCTTAAAGCACATCGCTGATCTTATGGTAATAAACATAAGATACCGCTAAAACTGCCATCACAATTAAAGGAAAGAAGCCATTAAAGCCAAAGCCATCTACTGCGAAATGACTTACACTGGCAGCAATAAAGTCAAAGCCAAATCCTGCATATGCCCACTCTTTGACGCGTTTCGGCGTTTTGGGAATGATCAGGGCTAAAGATCCCAGCACTTTAAACACCACCAGCATCACTCCGAAATACTCAGGATACCCCAGGTGTCTGATGCCTTCTTTAGCCAGTTCCGTTTGAGAAGTCAATGCTGGCATCACGCCTTCAAACAGGAAAATCAGGGTGGTTGCAATCCAATAAATTATTTTATTCTTTTTCATTTTGGTTTGGTTATAGGTTAATTTTTATAATTCTTTTACCATTCCAAAATTAAGTCCGATTCATCAGTTTAAGGTTGTGCAAAAACGACATAATCAGGGGGGAAATCAGACAATGAGATGTTACTTCTCAAATGAGATATTCCTTCCCGAACAAGAGTGGGTATTATATATTGGTTTTGAGGTCATTTAGGAAGGCCAGCTTCACAGAAACAGACTCAGCGAACTCCGAATGCATTAAGTTGATCTTCTCCCCTCCTTCTAGTTCATGATAGAGTTTCAGGATCAACCCTTTTCCGGTAGCATCTGCAAGATAATTAAGAAAGAACTCCTGCGAAGCTTCTTTTCCTGCAAAGCAGAGCATAAAAGCCATCGGACTTAGAGATTTATTGGCATAACGATTGAATTTCGTCCCATTAAGCTGCAAAAATTGTTGGGCATTTTCGCTGTTTTCAAATAAGTCAAAAATAGGTAAAACATACATTCTTATCATTTCAATAACCTCGGCAACAGCTCTTTCCTGAACAGTTTCGGAAACATTCCAGGACTTCCATTCCTTAAAAGGAGTAAGATACCCCAACTGCTCTGCGTAGATCATTCCCTGCCCATATTCACCATCATTTTGTTCCAGTGCCCACTTTTTTAATCGTTTTGAGCTGATCATAACATGGACTAACAATTTCACAGAACCTGTACTGTTTAAAGAACTGGATTGAAAGTCGATTTCAAAAGTAATATCCTTATTTGTTGTTGTTTTTTTTAGGGTTTGTCCGGCCCTGCTGGCCTTAAAGCCAAACTCTGTAAGTCCCTCGCCGATCTGGTTACATGCTGCTAAAAAAGTTTCTCTTGGATTCATAAAGGATTACTTTGCGCTCAAAACTAAACATTTTTGTCAGCTCAGCAAACCAATTTTCCGGGTTATAAGACAGAAGAAATAGCTTGATGTACACCTGTAAAAATGGAGTAAACCCTGATCAAATGAACAAATTAAGGTCTAAACCGACCGGATATCTTGATTCAAAAGCTTCGAAATCGCTTAAAATGCTGCTCGAAAAAGGTCAAAGAAACACTGCATTTCGCCCTTAGAAGCAGCAAAAAACCTCTTTTTCAGTGAGATTAAAAATAAATCAAACTTAATTTGTAAAATCAATAAGGATTTGTACTTTTGCGGCGGAGAGTTGGCAGAGTGGTCGATTGCGGCAGTCTTGAAAACTGTTGACTTGTCAAAGGGTCCGCGGGTTCGAATCCCCCACTCTCCGCCACTATGGTATCAAAACCAAGAAAAAGCCTGCAAATCGTAAGATAGCAGGCTTTTTTGTTTTTATCAGGTATCAAAATTCTCATTAATTCCCATAAGATTGGTGAGTGATTCGGTGAGTAAATCCGGAAAAGGAAATGACTCACCAGAAATCAAATACAAAACTGATAATGAACATGTTACGAGACTAAACATCTTGATTCTCAATCACTGCAAGGCTAAATTTGTTTACTTTTTAATGTTTAACATTATGAAAACCAATTTCAGCTTGCTCTTCTACATGAAGAAGCCAAAGAATTATCAAAAAGGCGTTGCCCCTATCTATCTTCGCATTACAGTGAATGGTAACCGATCAGAAGTAACTACTGGACGTAGTTGTGAGCCTTCCCGATGGAATGCTCGTGTAGGCAGAGCAAATGGTAACAAAGAAGAAATAAAGACACTGAACACTTTCTTAGATCATCTACAGATCAAAGTTTATGAAGCCCACAGTCTTTTAATGGAAGCAGATGAAATGATTACTGCTGAAACACTGCGTAATAAATTCCAGGGCAAAACGGAAAAGTTTATGACTTTGATTGAAGTCTTTAAAGATCATAACCTGAAAATGGAGTCATTGATTGGAAGTGAATTTAAAAAGGGAACTGCGGAACGTTACCGGACCTCATTAAAACACACGATAGATTTCTTAACCTGGAAATACGAACTCATAGATATTGATATCAAAAAAGTAGACTATACTTTCATTTCAGAGTACGATTATTACCTCCGTTCTGTCCGTAAATGCGCAAACAATTCTGCGGTAAAGTACCTGAAGAACTTTGGTAAGATAATCCGTATTTGCCTTTCCAATGGTTGGTTAACCATTGATCCGTTCTTAAACTACAAACCTAAAGTCAAAAAGGTAGATCGGGTTTATCTCAATGCCGAAGAGATTGAGTTAATAGCCAATAAAAAGATGGCAACTGAAAGACTAACTCATGTAAGGGACATCTTTTTGTTTTCCTGTTTCACCGGACTGGCTTATATAGACGTTAAAAATTTGAGGAGAATGGACATTGTAAACGGCATAGATGGCGAAAAATGGATTTCCATAAAAAGAGAGAAGACCAACACTCCTTCCCGCATTCCGTTACTGCCAATGGCCTCTGGCCTACTAAATAAATATCAGGAGAACCGGATCTGCTTAAATACCGGAATGTTGTTCCCTGTTTTAAGCAACCAGAAGATGAATAGCTATCTAAAGGAAATAGCTGACTTCTGTGGTATAGATAAACCAATAACCTTTCACATTGCCCGCCATACATTTGCAACAACAGTAACCCTACTAAATGGAATTCCTATAGAAAGTGTTTCAAAAATGCTCGGGCATACAAACATCCAGACCACTCAACATTACGCTAAAATTCTGGATATTAAGGTTGGTGCTGATATGGCGCTATTGAAAAAGAAATATGCTGTGATTTAATCTATAGGACCACACAATATTTAACTCTTCTTAGCGTTTTTATATATGAGAGCGTTAATTTATAAAGCGGGAATGGTCGGAGATCATTTCCGCTTTTCTATTTAATAGAATATCGTTATTATTCATCATTTGGTTTGGGCATATCATCATAAGGATATTCATACCCATTTTCATCTTCAAATTCACTTTTCACTATGTCGCCATAAATTACGTGACGAACTTCATAGTCTTTAGTATCCATTGTTCCAACAAAAATTCTATTATGCGTGGGAACCTCTTCATAAGCTTGTTTTAGCTCCTGTCTTGCTTTCTGAGTTGGTTGTTTCTTGTACTCTTCAAAAATTCTTGCACATTTTGCGATGCTATTTTCTTTACCATTGAGTTCATTGTATTTGTCCATAAATTCATCATACTTATGGGTGATATCAACCCCTTCCCCAGACGTTACAGAAAATGATCCCAATCCTAAAATTGTAATAGTCTCACCAATTTTCGGGCTTGTAGTAATTTGTCCTTCAGATATTAAAAGTTTCAAATCATCGACTTTGAAAATTCTCTTTACAGGGATATTTGTAATCTCAATATATCCGCTTTTATAAACCGAAAGTTCTGCTAAATATGTTCTATTGTCGCTGTTTCTAAAGAAAACATTAAACTTTTCGCCATTTATCTTTTTGGGGAAGAAAGACTCTGGATCTTCATAGCGATATGGTTTTGGGTCAGGCATGAAATGCTTAGCGACTTCTGTCTTGCCAATCATTCTTGAATTATTGCCATTGTAATTGTAAAGGTTCTCAGTAGTAGGATTAAGCCTTTTCACCAGCGAGTAAACATGGTTATAAAGTGTCTCTTTTGTATGTATCCAATCACCGTTATCAATATACCAATTTCCCAAACTGAAAATTGAGATCGCTTCCCCATCAGGTACAGAAGTAATAACCCAGTTTTTATTCAATTTTTCTTTGAACATTTCAAGGTCAACCATCTCCCAACAAGAAATAAGTCCATCACTATAAACTTGCAAGTCAGTATAGTGATATTGCATGTTTAATATAATCCCTGGAATTGAGAAACCTTCAATAACTTCCGTTCGTGTAATTGTCGTTAAGTCTGTTGGCTCCGCCCCTTTTTTGGTTTTAAATATTTTATCAAATAGTCTCATTGCTTATAAGTCAGATAATCATAAGGAATTTACTATTTGCTTGGATTGTCATAATCCTCATTGAAAAACTCGCTTAAACTTACACCGAAGCAATTTAAAATATTGATCAACGTGCCAATAGTTATATTGGCGCTTCCAGCCTCATACTTACCATACTGAGAACGATTCAAGTTATTTTCATAAGAAAACGTATCTGGACTTGTGTAACCTTTGGATTTACGAAGGCTTTTAAGTCTTAAACCTATCTTCTTTAATTCTTGTTCACTTGTTAAAAGATTCTTGTTTGCCATGAAATAAAGTAAAGCAAATACTCCATTTTAATACACTCCATAAAAAGAGTATTTTTATTTGGAGTATACAAGCTATATCCTTATCTTAGAGTGTTAAATAATTATACATGCGATAATAAACAGTTATTAAGACATTAAGGGTCTTGCGGTTGCATTTCTGAAGCCGTAACGCAAGACAGCAGAATACCAAGCCTATTTACTAATATGCTATATTTGCATATTCCTAAAATAGGTGCGGGACTGCTGTACACTCGTGTTACGTAAGGCTTCAGAAACTTTTATGCAACCACGAGATGCAGTTCCGCACCTATTTCTGCATCTCCAGGGCTCAGTTAATTTTCAAAATTATGAGCAACAAAAGAAACCTTCGGTACAATCAGCTTACAGATAAGCAGATCTTAAACCCTCACACCTTCATTGCGGACTTTTGCAGATATGAAATTGACATAGAAGCCTTCCGCACACAAATCCATGACCTGATCCGCTCTGCGTGCAGCACCATACAGCACGGTAAAAGCGAAGAGTATTTTTATAATTACAGATGTCTGCTTAAACTTTTAGAAGCTGGACACATCTTCTTTTGTAAGGGTACAAAGTTCTCACTTCACTGTGCTTCTTCCAATGCCTCACCTTGTGCAAAAGACCTCACCCGCTATTACAACGTATTAATAAGTACCCATTTTAAAAGTCTTTCTCAGGAAGAGATTAAAAACACCCATTGCTTTTTTAAAGATTTTTTCAGTTTTCTAAGCCTGAACGAATGGCGGTTAATGTTGAGCCGGATCGTTGAATACGCCTATCGTCAGACAACCATTGATGAGGTCATTGAGGATGGAAGCGCGATGGTAATTGTAAAAGAGTATCTGGAAAAGCTGATAGAGGTCATTTACCTGATTGACATTACGCAAACTGTACTCTATATAAGCAATACCACCACCGTAAACTAAAGTCATATACACCCTTAAACTAATGTTATGAACGAACAGATTAGCAAATACAGGATCAACGAATATTTGTACAACCTAAACGTATGGCAATACCGCAAAGCAATACAACTTCTTCCAAAACTATTGGGTGTTTCCTTAAACACATTTCACAATTACCGGAAAATCCTGATAAATGATGTTCAGGATATTCCCTACGAAAAAGTAGTCATCATGGAACAATTGTTTGACTTTGAGCCGGGAACACTGGCAAGCCAAAATCCGGAAGCCCGAAGTTTAAAAGAACTCCTCCATTGAGTGTTAAGCTTCTTACCCCTATTACAGCAGAGGCCTTTTCCGTAAACACCAGAGCAAAATCCCAATTGGGCAATGAGCGCAAGGGATTTTGCAGGCCGAAAATGCGCGTGGGGCAAAACTGCCCTTGTAAAATCCACCACCATTATCGACTAAGCCCTTGGCCGTGATCTTGATTTCGACCTTTCCGTTTTTTTCTTCTTCTTTTTTCTGCTTCCTCCACTGGGCTTATGTCTAATCCGGGACTATACACTGGCTCCATCAGAATCTCAAAGAAATCGGAAGCAGTCTTGCCTATGCTTTGAAACATATCGGCTGTAGAATGGAAAAGACCTGCTGCCACCTCTTTTGCAAAATCATTCGCGATGGATTTGGAATGATAATTTCGTTCTGCACCAAATTCCAATGCACACAACTGCTCTTTTTGTTTTAGATCTCCATTCTTATGGATATTGGCATAAGCCATGGTATCTTTTAGTTGTCTGTCGAAATGAAAGAACTGATCAAAAACAGTTTCACCGGACTGCTTAAAAGCTACCCGGTGAAATTGTCCTAGTTTTTTGGAATGGCCTTCGTTCTTTCCTTTAGAATTGTTCATAGGACTCAGTTTAATCTTATTGGTAGCATCCTTACGGCTTACTATAATCTGGATGTGCATCTGCTCACCTTCTTTACACTCTCCACGCTTTTTAACGCCCTCTAAGACTTCTTTATCTTTATAACCATAGTAACGGTAATTTTCTACCTTACCAAACCACATGAGGTCTTTAGCGCTGTCAATTCCTGTACGTTTAAAATTCCTCGCATATTCATCCATTACTTTTTCCGCGTACCGTTTCAATTGATCCTTAACTCCTGCTGCTCCAAACCGTTCTTTCAGGAAGTTTAATTCCTTTTGACTTGGGCTGATATTAATCAGGAAGAATTTAGCATCAGTTTTACAAAGCTTTGCAATATTACCATCAATAGCCCTTCTGACTTCAAAAGGCTCTATATGCTGGCTATTGTGATTAAACCAATACTCAGGTTCTTGTTTATTGTACAACCTGTTTTCCTTTTCCAGATAACTGGTAAGCTCACTACTGCTCCCTTTATTATTTGAGATTTCACTATCGGTAATATTGATGTACATATTACAGCCTAGCAACTTGTTTCCGGGTATTATCAATCAGCACCTCTTTATCTTTGCCGGAAGTCATCAACCCAAAAGAATCCCTTAGTCTGATATAAGTATCCAGGATACTTAGAAACTTTACTTTTAGTTTTTCCTTCTCATCCACTTTATCACTAATCCCTTTTATAAATTCCTGAATTCTGGTAAGGCTTAATACTTGTTGGTTCTGGTTCTTTAACGCGTCATTATTATACTGCAATACCTGACTGTTGAAACAGCCCATTATTGTCTTTTGAGATTCTACCATTCTGACCACATCCCGTTTAATGGGAATGAGTAATTCTGCTTCCTGGGTTTTAATAAAACCGATGTACTCTTTCTGGCCTTTTAATATGGTATTTTTCAAAAGCTCATCGTTCAGGTCTGTAGGATCTTTCTTACTTCGATAGAAATAATCAACCATCTGGTTAAAAACCAAGCGCTTAGACCTGCCTAGTTTCAAGGCAACCTTTTCAAACTTGATGGCATCTGATGCCGAATATTTTACTGTTCTTAAACTCTCCTGCATATCAGTATATCTTTATAGCTATATCATTGTATAGCTGTATAAACAATTATTTAGCACCCTCCCTGAGGATCGCTTTTCTTTTACTAATGTGCTTTCAGCACACTAAAGAACCCCTGGAGGGTTCTTTAAACACCGTTTGCAAGGCATACGGCAAGCAAGTAGGGCCACTGCCCAACTTCCGCTTGCTCCTTTTCCCGAAGAAGGAAAAGGACATAACTTGCAAGAAGCCTACCCCTCATGATCTGCATCAACATCAGTTAACAAAGTAACCTGAGTGGCTAGCCTGGGATGATACGAAGGCTGGTAGTCGATGTATCCATGGCTAACCAGTTCTTTCACGCACTTGTGGTAGGTAGCAAAAGAATGAATCGCTGAATGCTTCATTAGTTCCCTTCTTGAAACCCGGAAAGGATTTTGACACAAGCCTTTGGTATAGCACATGAGTATGGCCGAATAAAGGCTAAAGTGTGATTGATGGAAACGATTGTTTTCACTGGCCAACTTTAAAAAGCTGGTGAGTTGTTTTCCTGTATCCATCATGAGTTCCCAATTTCGCCCAACAACTGAACAATATCCGTGTAGGCATAATAGAATATACCTCCTACCTTTTCATACCGTAGTATTCCCTTAATGCGCAAGTTTTGAAGCGTACCGGATGAAATCTTTAGTAGATCTCTGACTTCGGAACTGCGAAGCCACTGTTTGGGTTGCACATCCTCTGATTTGATGGCCTGTTTAATTTCCTGAATAAGTTCGGACTTGAACTTTAACAGTTCTTCTTTTGTTAGAACCTCGATTTGCATATTACCTTCGTTATTAAGTTTACGGAGCAAATGTGGATCATAAAGCACCCGAAACCATGACCACAGGTTTAACGTGGTCATGTGCAAACCCTGAACCGGTTGTTATTTTTTTGTACCCTTTACAGGTACAATTTTGAAAAGCTTCCGTTCCGATTGGATCGAAGTTCCTTTTACTGGCTCATCATCCTTTTTGCTAACATAATAATTACGCAAAGTTTCAATGGGTATATCATTACCTCCATGCGAGAAATACTTACTGATCATTCTGGGATAAGCAACTTGGTGATCGTATTTTAAGAGATTCCCACCACCAGGCACTTCCAACTTTTCTATTTTTTGAAATAAATCAATCACAGTGGTCAGATAACCTTCTTTGATCCAAATCTTTTGAGAGACTTCGTATGCCTTTAGTGCATCCAAACGGCCCTGAAGCTGTTCAATTTCTTTCTTTTGTTTCTGGATGATTTCTTCTTTTTCAGTAATAATGATATGGTCTGGCCTGGCATTCCATTGATCAATACTATTTAGGCATTTCTGGAACTGCTGTAGTTTTTCGACCCTAAACACATGTCTATCATGATAATACGAGAAAGGATCTTCTCCTTTCAGCCTATTAATTCTATTCTCAACAATTTCCCATATTTTAAAAAAGAACGTCTCTTCGTTACACGCGTTGTTTTTTAAGGCGTGTGCAAGATGACACATATAAAAGCTTTCAAATTCTGCTTCTTCGAGCTCGTATATCCTATTTAAAAGATGATTGTCTTCATATTTTTGCCAAGGCCCCATTAGATTACCAATGTCATAAGGATGGGGTGAAAAATCCAAAAATTTGCGCGGTTTAAAGTAGCTTATTTTCATAAAAAACCCAACTAAAGTCACATTAAGGTAAATATCACAAAAACAACGCAACAAACCTAACTTAAGACAGAGACACATACCTACTTCACTAAACTCATTAACCAATGGACAACAAAAAGCACACACTCCAACATGTTTAATATCCGATAATCGAATTACACGACTTAAATACTATTTCTATACTAGATTTGATGAGGAGAGTAAATCAATGATTTTTCACAATTACCTAGGCAAGGTTAAAGTATGTTGTTAGAAACTAAGCAGTAATAAAAAAACATCTTATAAAGTGAGATACATTGTATATAATATCATATTTTCGCTAAACTTTCAGCAAGTATGAACCGTATCAAAGAGGTTTTAATTGAGAAAAAAATTAAACAAAAATGGCTTTCCGAAAAGCTCGGTAAAAGCTATAACATGGTTAACTCCTATGTACAAAATAGGCAGCAACCTAGGCTCGAAGTACTTTTTGAAATCGCCAGAATTTTGAAAGTAAGTCCAAAGGAATTAATTAATAATATTGAATGAGCAATTTAACTGCTAATATTAAGTCTATTCGTGATATTATGCGAAAAGACACGGGTGTAGATGGCGATGCGCAACGCATCTCACAAATGGTATGGATGCTTTTCCTTAAAATTTTTGCCGATAAGGAAAATGAATGGGAGACACAAGTCAAAAATTATGTTAGTCCAATCCCTGTAGAGCTAAAATGGCAGAATTGGGCAGCGGACACAACAGGTTTAACTGGAGAGCCTTTGATAGAATTCATCAATTCGGAATTATTTCCCACGTTGAAGAGTCTTAAAAACACCACAACAGATCAGGCAAAAATTGTCAGATCAGTATTTGAAGATACTTATAACTATATGAAAAACGGAGTGCTTTTCCGTCAAGTTATAAATGAAATCAATAAAATTGACTTTTCGGATTCTCATAATGGGCATATTTTCAATGATATTTATGAAAACATCTTAAAAGAACTTCAAAGTGCAGGTTCTTCAGGTGAATACTACACTCCGAGAGCAGTCACTCAATTTATGGTTGATATAATAAAACCAAAAATTGGAGAATCTGTATTAGATCCAGCATGTGGTACCGGAGGCTTTTTAAAATGTACCATAAATAGTTTAGGAGAATATGTATATGATTCGAAAAATAGAAGTATACTTCAAGATTCAATAAGAGGCATAGAGAAAAAACCATTACCACATTTATTATGCACAACAAATTTAATGTTGCACGGTTTTGATGTGCCATCAATTAGGCGCGATAATTTATTATCGAAAAAGTTTGATGAGTGGGAAGCAAAAGATGAAGTAAATATAATTTTGTCGAATCCCCCGTTTGGTGGTGCAGAGGAGGACGGAACAGACTCTAACTTTCCAATACAATTCAGAACAAAAGAAACAGCAGATCTATTTATGGTTTTAATTATGCGCCTTTTAAAACCATCCGGCAGAGCTGCCGTGGTTTTACCAGATGGCTTCCTCTTTGGGGAAGGCGTAAGAACCAGGATAAAAGAAGAATTGTTGGCCACATGTAACCTTCATACGATTGTTCGTTTACCAAATGGAGTTTTTAATCCTTATACTAATATAAAAACTAACATATTATTCTTTGATAAAGGAAGTTCCACTAAGGACATTTGGTACTATGAACATCCATACCCGAAAGGTCAAAAAAGTTATAATAGGTCTAGGCCTATCAGCATTGAAGAATTTAATGGCGAAAAAAGCTGGTGGAATAATAGAACTGAAACTGACTATACCTGGAAGGTTTCCATTGAAGAAATTAAAGGTAGGAATTACAATCTTGATATCTCCAGCCCTTATTTCGGAAAGACGGATGAACAACTAACCAGTTCTGAAATAATTAAGCGCTTAGAAAAATCTATAAAAAGAAGTGAGCAACTTATGTCCTTAATTAAACAAGATATCTAAATGAAAAATTGGATAACAGTAAAGTTAGGTGATTTATTATTAGAATCTAAAATAAATTCGGATAACCCGGATCCGAATAAAAGATTAAGAGTAAGGCTTAACATAGGTGGCATTGAAAAACGACCAGAAATAATTGATAAAGAAGGGGCTACAAAGTATTTCATCCGCAAAGCCGGCCAATTTATCTTTGGTGCTCAAAATCTCCACAAAGGTGCTTTCGGAATTATTCCGCCCGAATTAAATGACTTTGAATCTTCATCAGATATACCTGCATTTGACGTACATGATTCATGTTATCCTGAATGGATTTTTTATTTTTTCAAGCAGGGTAATTTTTATTTGAAACTGGAGCAATTCACTAAAGGGATTGGTTCTAAAAGAATTAATCGAAAGTTATTATTTGATTTAAACATCTACCTACCACCAAAAGAAGAGCAAAAACGAATATTAGATTCAATTGGAAACATAGAGAAAAAACTAGTTGAATGTAAGAGAGAATTTAGTTATCAAATTGATCTTATCCATGATTTGAAAGCCTCAAGTATTTTAGAAGGAGTTAAAGGAGAATTAACAAAAGAATGGCGAAAATCAAATAAACCCAAAGAAAGCGGTTATGATTTATTGAAGCGGATTTTTAACCAAAAGACTAATAAACCTTCAAAACAAAAGGAAGATCTATTCTCTTCAAGTACTGGTATAACGTTAAGCGAACCTTTATACAATATTCCCACAACTTGGGCATGGGCAACGTTGGACGACATTTCTGACTTCATATCAAGCGGCTCTCGCGACTGGGCGCAATATTACTCTAACCAAGGTGCAATTTTTGTTAGAATGGGCAATTTGTCGAAAGAATCTTTCAAGCTAAGAATGGAAAATATTCAGCATGTACTTCCTCCTTTGGATGGCGAAGGAACAAGAACACGTTTACAAGCCTGGGACTATCTTATTTCTATAACCGGAGAAGTTGGTCTACTGGGTTTGATACCTGAAGAATTCGGAGAAGCGTATATTAATCAACATATAGCCTTAGTAAGGCTTTCAGAAATAATTAGAAATAAATATATTGGCTACTTTTTACTTTCAACTGTAGCTAGATCCCAATTTTCAGAACCTAATAGAGGGATTAAAAACAGTTTTAGATTATCTGACATTCGAAGCATCAAGATTCCAATACCCAGCTTGGAAGAACAAGTTGTAATATCTGAAAAAATTGAATCTTTAATAGTATATTTTGATCAACTAGAAGGTTATATTAAGAATAATATAATTGATATAGAACATCTAAGTTTATCTCATATCGAGGAACTAATTGGTAACCCCAATGAAGGTATACGACTTGTTACTTTTGAAGGTTTAAATGAAAACAAGATAAACTTATTTGATGAACCCCACACCTCTTCTGAGGTAAAAACTGAAATGAACATGAAACTTGAAGAACTCCTCAAAAAAAATGGAAAAATGAGCGCAGTCAACTTATGGAAAATGTCGGAGTATAGTGACAGTATTGATAAATTCTATGAGGAACTCAAAAAACTTGTAGAGGTTGAGAAAAAAATAATAGAATCTGAAAAAGGATACCTAGAATTAACAAAATGAGAATCGACAAAGTAAAAATAAATGGGTTTAAGAATTTAAGGGGGTTTGAAATTGAATTAGATAATTCTAAGTTGAATACAGTTTTACTAGGCCAAAACGCAGCTGGTAAATCCAATTTCCTGGAGGCCTTAGTCATTATTTTTAGAGATTTAGATTTAAGAGTAAATCCATTATTTGAGTTTGAAATTGAATATCAATGTAAAACTAACAATATCAGAATAGTTGGAAACCCGACTTCTTCATCTGGTTACGAATTCTTCATTAATAACAATGACACTTCGATGCCCAAAGCGGCATTCTACAGAAATAAATCAGAATATCTGCCGAGGTATGTTTTTTCATACTACTCAGGGGTAAGCAATAGATTAGAAGAACATTTCGATACACATCAAAGAAGATTCTATAAAGATTTGTTAGACGGAAAAGATGACCCGATGAGACATTTGTTCTACGCCAGACTAATTCATAGTCATTTCGTCCTAATGGCTTTCTATGCGTTTGGTAATGAGAATATTAAAAAATTTCTCAATGAATATTTAAATATTACTGGTCTAGAATCAGTTTTATTTGTATTAAAACGACCAGATTGGTTTAAAGGTAAACCTATTAAGGGTGGAGATCCCAGATTTTGGTATGCCAAAGGGGTAGTAAAAGACTTTTTAAGTAATCTTTGGGATCTCTCCTTAGCTCCCATTCCTTCAAAAGAGAAAGTACGTTTGGATTTTTTACATAGTCCGGATCAGGAGCAACTATATCTTTATATTTCAAATCAAGAGAAATTGGAACAATTAGCAACTAAATACTTGACGAATGCTAATTTTTTTAAAATGTTAGAAAGCACCTATATCTCCGACTTAATTCAAGAAGTAAGAATTAAAGTGCAAAAAAAGAATGTTGATGGTCATGTTACGTTCAAAGAACTAAGTGAGGGTGAACAACAATTACTAACTGTATTGGGATTATTAAGATTTACCAAGGAAGAGGAGTCCCTCATGCTATTAGACGAACCAGATACTCATCTAAATCCTTTATGGAAATGGAACTATATGAGTTTACTGGAAAAAATTGTTAATGAAGATAACAGTAGCCAGATTATAATGACAACTCACGACCCTCTGGTGATTGGTGGGCTAACAAAAGAAGAAATTAGAATATTTTATTCCGACGAAGTTACTAAGCAAATTAAAGCAACAGAGCCTGACTTCGATCCAAAAGGTCTAGGCGTAGCAGGAATATTAACGAGTGATTTTTTTGGGCTTCCTAGTACATTAGATAGAGAGACATTCAACTTATTAAATCGAAGAAATGATTTAATAGTAAAACAAGATTCACTCCAACTAAACAATGATGAAAAAGTCGAATTAAATAAAATATTCCAAGAATTAGCAGTCTTAGGTATAAATACAACCGATAGAGATCCACTTTTTGAAAAGTTCTTAATTGCAATGAGTAAAATTGAGGATTTTAGAGTTGAAAATCTGAATAATGATCAAAGAGCGAAACAAAATACATTAGCCCAAGAAATTCTTGCAACTATCATTAAGGAGGAAAAAGATGATTTACATTAACTTAGAAGGAAATCTACCTGATCAAAATTGGTTAAATAGAGCTGATTTAATTACTCAACAGCTCATTCAAGCTCCAAATGAAGCTTCTCGTAAAGTTATTATAGACGCAAACCAAAATCTATGGGGAGAATTAAAAGAGTTCCTAAAAAATCTAAGTAATAGAAAATGTTGGTATTCTGAGTCAATCAATGATGGTGCTCATTGTCATGTAGATCATTTTAGACCAAAAACAAAGGCTTTAGATCAGAATAAAGTAAACAGAGGAGGCTATTGGTGGTTAGCATTTGATTGGCTTAATTACAGATATGCGGGCCCAGCTATAAACGTAAGGAAAAAGGATTATTTTCCAGTATTACAGAATAAAGCAAACAATTACGGGGATAACATATTACTTGAAGATATATTATTTTTGGATCCAATTAACATCAGTGACCCTAGCAAGCTAGCTTACGACGGGGAAGGAAAGGTTACACCAAGATTTACTGATCAGAACTCACGGGATTATAAAAGAGCCTTTTATTCAATTGAACGCTATAATCTGAATTCAGAAGGGCTAAAGGAAGGTCGAAGAGAAAAATATCGAAAAACAACAGTACTTATTATGCAAATTCAAAATCACTTAACGCTGCAAATAGTTAATCATGACTTAGCAAGGCAAGCAGAAATAATTAAAATGATGAAAGAACTAAGAGAGTTAGCAAATCCCGAATCAGAATATTCAGCTACTGCGAAGTATTGTTTAAGAAGTTCTGGCCATGACTGGGCTTCAGATCTTTTAGTAGCTTAAATATATTCACAATTTAGAATAACGTCTATTGATAAGATACAAATTATCAATACTTTAAAATAGTGTTTGTAGCTACAAAACATCATACGGTTACTGAGTAAATGATTACAAGCCTTATTTAAGGTCAAAAAAAGAAAACTCTCATTTTACAGAAATGTTTACAAAAATTACAAAGTAAAATACACCAAGATCAAACGCAAGGCCTTCCTATAATGCAACAAGTGTAAAAAAATCCCCCTCCAAAATATCCGATCTATATAAACTCATTTGAGTTATTCAACAAAACAATAAAATTTTCAAAATCCATATACATTTCAGTTAAATCTTACATTTTCCTGTTATATTAGCCACATAAGAAAAATAATTAACGACTCATGGAAAATTTTAAGACTAGAAAATTGTCTATAAATACGACAATAAACAAAATGGAACTCTCCAGAAGTAGTTGAGTTTTTAAGATTACCAATGATAAAACATGGAAATCTTTAAAAGGAAACAAATTTCGCTCATTCCAATCAATGACCAAAATTTGTCAAACTAATTGGATCCGAGTTTTACTAAAATTAATTATTCAGTTTAAGGGAATACTACTTTAAAAGTTCAATTTTATGCTTTGTCAAGTATCGCTTCCCATTTTTGCACATTGAGAGTTACCAGCACATGAATTACCAAGATTATCAAAAGGCATCTGCCAAGCACCTTCTATCTTGTCAATCAATTTTATTAGTCTTAGATTCTTTAAATTCAGAGAATAATGACACTAAAAATCATAACCAAAAGATAAAAGTATTATTGCATAATTTATTTTATTTATCGGGATACACATTGGAAAGCATCATCAATTACTCAATATATAAACATTTCAGATGGAGCAAAAGCTCTATTTATGAAATCGATCATAATTTTAGTTCTAAATGCGATTTGACTTTTTACCCAGATGTGCCTAGGCAAAATGGCAGAGGGAATTATCTTTTTTATATTTCGCAACATGAATTCAGTAGGAATATTCAAATTTTAAGTAAAGCATTGCCCAATTCAAAAGTTCCGTTAATAGACCGAACCATTAGTGTGGATAAGGACCTAATCAACCTTTTTTTAAATTGGAAAGTCGAAATTAGATATCATCCTGAGTCAACACAATATTCCACAATAGAATTAACAATAGACAATATTAAAAGATTTGTCTCCACAACAGACCAAGTTTACAATGGATTAATGAAATTAGTTGGATAACAATGATTAAAATTTTAGAAATAGCAAATCGGCTAAATAAAGAATTAAAATTGAGTAAAAACCTTCAAATCGAAGACTACAAGATATTAATTCGTCTTAATTTAGAAATTGATGTCTACATAGTTTGCAACGATGATGATTTTTTTAAATCTAAACAAAAGCAGTATGAAGGATATGCAGTCAACTTCAGAAAGTTTTCTCGGGAAGAAATTGAGGAATACCCTTATCTATCCGACTCATTTAAAGAGATTGAATCAATTGATTATGGATTAAAATATCGATTAAATTCACTTCTCAACAAGGGGCATAATTCGCTATATAAGTTCACCAAAGATTTTCCTGTGCCAATAGTTACATTTTATTCGTACAAAGGTGGTATGGGAAGAACAACAACATTAACATCATATGCTTTAGATTTAGCTTTAAACCATAATAAAAGGGTTTGCATAATAGATTGCGATTTTGAAGCACCAGGGTATTTGAACTTTTTTAATTTAGCTAATAACCTTATTTTAAAATCTGGCGAAAAAAATGGTGTTGTAGAGTTTCTAGTAGATTATGCATTTAAAGAGACCGTAGACATTGAGGATTATATTATTTCACCTGACATAGGCATTAAAGGAATTGAAAATATATTTTTGGTTCCCGCTGGTAACCTTAGTGATACAACAGTGAATGACTCAGATGAATATGTTAGTCACCGTGATCAATATTTGGAAGGGTTATCGAGATTAGATCTATCCAATGAATACACGCTGATAGAGGGCTTCAATAATCTTTTTAAAAGAATCCATGAAAAGATAAAACCTGATGTTATATTAATTGATTCAAGAACAGGCTTCAATGATATATTTGGAACAACTGCACTTATGCTTTCTAACCTGATAGTCGGATTTTTTGGAAGCAGCGAGCAAACAAAACCAGGTTTAAGATTTCTATTAGATAAATTTTATGAATTAAATAGTGATATCGAAAATGACACAGAATTACTCCTTATAAACTCTATCCTTCCAAAGGATCTTAGCGAAAGTGAATCATTTCATAATGCGTTTATATCTGAAGTTGGTCAATATGTTCAATTTATTCAAGAAAAGAAATTGAAGTACATTTCCTCTAATGAAGATAGTAAAATTCCTTCTTTTTTTAAGTTAAGGAGAAACAGCACACTAGAGAAGCTGGGGATTAAACAAAATGACGATGAACAACAGGATTTTCAAAACCATATTAATCTTATTAAGTCCAAAAATTTCAGTGACTTTAATGGAATATTTAAAGCCATAAATAATACAAAGGCTTTAAATAAAATGTTCCCTACTACAGTTGCGAAGCCTGTCAAGGGATCTCTCGCTCTTAGAAATTTAATATTAAAAAATTTACGATCGTCATTAAGGAATGAAAATGGCAATCCTATTTTGTTTGCAGAAGATGCTGAAGTTAATCCAAAAACCTTCTTCTATCGAGAGCAAATGAGCATGTTATTTGACAAGAATAAATTTTTAATTCAAGGATTTAAGGGAACAGGAAAAACCTACCTATACAATGCTCTAAGAGATCCTAAATTAATAGCAGTAAAAGATGAACTACTTAGACGAGCGAGTAAACATGACAAGAAAGATTATAGATTTATAGATATAATTTCTTTAAAGGGTAAAGGAGAGCCAAAATCATTTGATTTCGATCAAATACAATTATCAAAGATTGAAGATAAATCCTACTATTTCAAAAATTTCTGGCTTGTTTATACATGGAATTCAATATTCTTAGATGCAAAATCAAAATTAGGTTATCTAACAGCCTCTAAATTACAAGAATATATTAAACCTTATGCTACTTCTATAGAGACAAAACAAAGATTTGAAGATCTAATTTATGATCAGAACAAATTAGCCGAAATAGAAAAAGATCTCTTAAATCTTGACGAACATTTAGTGAAAAATAAAATTTTCACATTTGTTCTATATGATCAACTCGATAACTTAATAAAACCAAATGTGTGGCGTGAAACTGTTTCACCACTTATTGATTATTGGTGGGATAGCCTAAATAGATTCAAAAATATAGCGCCAAAAATTTTTATTAGAACTGATTTATATAATCGACTTACCGGAACTAATACAACTCGCCTTGAAAATAATATTATAAAAATCGAATGGTCAAAGGAGGAAGTCTACTCATACTTTTTTAAATTGATACTTTCTAACCCTGCTTCTTACGATGCATTATTTACACTCATGGAAAGAAGCAAACGGTATGAAGATCGTTTTTTCAAGAACACAAAAAAGTATCTCGAAAAGAACAACTTCCAACTCAAATTGCTTTTGAATGAAATAGAGCCGTTCATGACTAGCTTTTTTGGAAAAGAAGTAAAGAGTACTTCAGGTGGGCTACTAGGGAAAACATTTGATTGGCTTTATTTCAATCTAACCAATGCTGATCAACAATCAATAAGTTTAAGACCTTTCATAAATTTAATTGATGGATCAATTGATGATGCTCTTTCTAACACACCACAAGAGACAATTCCAATTATTCATTACCAATATTATTCCTCTCGAGAGAATCGAAACAATGCAGTTAAGCAACATTTTGACGATTTAATTAGAGAAGATTTCAATAATGATTTAGCCCTAATTTTTAATTACTTAAAAGAAAAGGGGGACAAATATAAACACATATTTTTAGGTAAAACAGAACTATACAGTTTACTAGGTGAGGTTTTAAAGTATTATAATACACAACTAGAAAGTGAAAACATTGATGAACTGAAAGAAATATTAATATCGAATGGTATTATTCATGAGATACCTAAGCCAAATGAAAGTATATTTTATTTTGCGCAATTGTATAAATATTGGCTAGGGTTAAGAAGCCGAAAGTATGAATTTAAAAGACGTAGGTAGATAAGATTTAAATACGCTAAGGAACTTTTAGCAAAAAGCCTTTGGAAACGACATCATTTTCAATTGTAGTTTAAGATATAAGAATTTGTCTGTATTCAACTTTTCTATAAAACCAAGCCCTCACTTTATGCAAAAAAGATTACTTTTGCTATAGCATTTGCAGCAAAAAAAGAAACAAGACTGGTGAGTGATTCGGTGAGTCGCCAATCACAAACCTCTCCGAAACCATATTAAAGCGGGGTTTTAACCCGGGGTACAATTCCCCCACTCTCCGCTGAAATGGTCATCAAAGCCATACAAAAAGCCTGGAATCGTAAGATTTCAGGCTTTTTTGTTTTAAATCATCCTATAGTAATAATTAAAAATGGTTCCTCCATTAATTATTTTTTAATCCTCGACCTGTGTTTTATTCATGCTTTTTATATAGGTTCATACCTATTCCATCCAGATTATGGTAACTAAAGAGAATTAGATGAGATATCAACCTGTGCAAAATTTGCACAAGTTCAAACAGAAGGCTTAAGAACTATAAAAAGAGAGGTGATCCACTACAATTTGGATCTTATCATTTCAGTTGGCTATAGAATAAATTCAAAACTAGGCACCCAATTTCGCATTTAGGCTAATAAACTTCTGAAGGAATATCTGATAAAAGGCCATTCTTTAAACAGGATACTTGACGGTTTCAAGAAGGGAGTTATATTTGTAACCATGGTTTTCGAAAATGACTCTAAAGAGTTTCTCAGTCTTACTGAACTTGATACTGAAAATCAGGATAGTGTTTTTTGCGCTCAGAAAATGGTCAAGACTTTTATCTGGAATACAGCAGACAATTTAACAATAACCATTGATAACGTTCCTTACCAACTTTCAAAAAATGAGGTTATCTTTTTAACCGAATTTCACAAAATAGATCATGTAAGACTTCGTAGCGCCCGCATGATTCGGTTCAATAAATCTTTTTTTTGTATGATTGATCAGGATAGTCAAGTGGGGAGCAAAGGTTTGTTGTTTTATAGCGCAACACACGTCCCAAGTTTGGTTTTAAATGCAAGTGACGCCGAGGATTTTGAGACCTCATGGAAAATTTTCTCTAAAGAAATGCTTAACGAAAATCTCCTGAAGAAAGAAATGTTGGAAACCATGCTGAAGAGAATGCTAATTCTCTCTGTCAGAATTTTAAATAAATCTACCGATTTACAAAACCTGGAGAAAAAACAACTGGATATCATCAGGGAATTTAATTATCTGGTCGACTCCCACTTCCTCAAACATCATGACGTTGCTTTTTATGCCTCAAAATTAAATAAGTCACCAAAAACACTGGCCAACTTATTTTCTACCGTACTAAAACGTACTCCGCGTGAAATTATTCATGATAGAATCATGATTCATGCCAGAAGGCAGATTAATTATAGCAACTTCTCAATCAAAGAAATTGCCCATCAATTGGGTTATAACGATATTCAGACATTTAGTCGCTTTTTTCGCAATAGGGAAGGCATGTCTCCTGTTCAATATCGCGATAAATTCGCATTGCAATACAAGTAAACCTTCTTAAATTTCCATAGTGTTTCCATTTATCCGGTGCAGGAAGAATTGCTAACTCTTAAGGAAGATCTGTCTATCAATGGTGTCTTTTTTACCTGCACATTTGTCTCGTCAATAAAAAACGAGAAAAAATTATGGGTAATAAAGAAAAAGTCAGGGTGCGGAGGCTGGGTTGGGCCGGCGTGGAAATTGAGTGTGCAGGTGAAACGCTTTTGATAGATTATGTTCAGGATATTTCGCAGTTGCCGATGATACGTAATCCTGATGAGCGATTTCCAGCATCTTCAAAAACAGGCGCAACCTCAGTCGCATTATTAACACATTTACACAATGACCATGCGGATCCTGGGGCATTAGATGTTGCGCTTAGCAAAGATGCGCCAGTTTTTAGACCGATTATGGCCAAGGGCAACGATGCGGATTTGGCACTGACAAAGTATGCGGAGACCGAATTCAAAAAGTACAAACTCAGGACTGAAATAGTCGGTGAGTGGGAAGAAAGAAAAGTCGGGCCGTTTCAAATTTTTTCGGTACCTGCTGTTGATGGATTCGGTGATCCCCAGCTTAGCTGGGTTGTAGAGTGCGGGGGATTTAAAATCATTCATGCCGGAGACACCTTACATCATGGTTCATGGTGGAGGATTTTTCACAGGTTTGGCCCCTTGAATGTCGCATTCTTGCCAATAAACGCTCCAATTGTAGATTTTCCACCGCTTAGACCGATGAGTTCCATTGAGGCTGTAATGACTCCGGAGCAGGCTGCCGTAGCTGCAAGTATCCTTAAAGCTGGCTTTGTGGTTCCAATACATTATGATGCTATGCATAAACCACCAACCTATATCGAGACTGCAAATCCAATAGAGCGATTGACTGCCAGTTTAAGAGATTTAAACCTGGGCATTATGGTTAAAGAACCTGGTGATTGGTTTGAATTATGGTAATAACTAATAAAATGCCCGGAGAAAAATTTCCGTTTTTTTTGCTGTTAGCCTTTACAATGGTTGCTTTTTCGGCTATCATAACTGAACTTTTACCTGCAGGTGTACTGCCTGATATGGCGAATGATCTGCAAGTTCGTGAATCAAGCATCGGAAGACTGGTTTCATATTATGCGTTAGGTACAGTCTTAACAGCTTTTCCCGCCACCGCATTAACAAGTGGCCTCTCACGTAAGCCTTTATTGATGATTGTTATTTTTGGATTTTTTTTATCAAATGCCATTACGGCTCTTTCACAAAATTACCTGCTTACTGTGGTAATGCGAGTACTGGCAGGGGGCTTTAGCGGCGTCCTATGGCCGCTTATGACTGGTTATGCGGCGAGATTGGTAAATGAAAAGAATATGGGGAAGGCCATATCAATGGTAATGGCCGGCAGTACCATTGCGCTTTCCGTTGGATTGCCTATAGGAGCTTTTTTAGGTCAGATCATTGGATGGCGAGGTACTTTTGCGGGCTTGTCTGCATTGATATTTATGCTCATTGTGTGGATAGCATGGAAAATTCCTGACCTTAAAGCTGATGAAAAGAAAATGAACATACGAGTTAAAATATTCAAGATGCCAGGTGTGTTTCTGGTTATGACCACAACATTTACAACCTCACTTGCGGTGTATGTAGCCTACACATATCTTTCGCCAATCATGGTCACTAATGGAATTAAAGATAATGCAGGTCTTGCTTTGGGATTATTCGGCATGGGGGCGGTGCTGGGAATTCTCATTACTGCAAGGTTTATTGATACCCATATGAGATCAACGTTATTATCATCCATAGTTCTCGGAACGAGCGTATTATTCATCATTTCTTTGGCGGGTCATTTTTATTTTGTTTTCTATACCTGTATCGTATTCTGGGGCATTTCCTTTGGTGGCCTACCCTCGCTATTGCAAACCGCAACTATCAATGCTACTAATGGGCTTCCTGAAATAGGAAGTTCAATAACTGTCACTGTTTATAATATAGGGGTTTTTTCCGGAGCATTTATCGGCGGGTTGGTTTTGGATTATAAAGGTCCCGATGCAATATCATGGACAAGTTTTCTATTGATGGTTATCGTGATTTCGCTGGTGGTTATGGGGCGCAGGTTTGCTTTCCCAAGCCGCTAAATGAGAATTTGGAATTTGATGAAAACGATCTTATAGAAGAGAGATATCTCACTACAAATGATCTATAGATGAAGGAAGAAGATCGAAAAATTTAATAAAAAAACAAAATAGCTAATTGATCACAATTTTAAACTTTTAAAATAATCAAAAATGAAAACAAAAAATTTAACCATTGTATTGGTACATGGGGCTTGGTCGGATGGTTCTAATTGGAGACATATTATTCCGCTGTTGCACAAAGAAGGATATAAAGTCAGGAGTGTCCAGAATCCCCTAACTTCTTTAGAGGACGATATCCAAACAACAAATGATTTAATTGATGCGCAAGATGGCAAGGTTTTGTTGGTAGGTCATTCCTATGGGGGAGCAGTAATTTCCGGCGCCGGAAATAATGACAAGGTAGTAGGAATGGTTTACGTTGCAGCATTTGCACCCGACAAAGGAGAGAGTTTAGGGAGTATATCCGCAGAAAAGATAGAGCAGCCGTCTGGAAGAACAAGCATCTATCCTGATAGCAAAGGCTTTTTATGGATTAAATATGATGAACACCACAAAAGTTTTTGCCAGGACTTAGATGAAACTAATGCCTTGGTGGCCTCCCTGGCACAAAAACCAATCCACAGTAAATGTTTTGTTGGAATCATGGGCGATCCAGCCTGGAGGAATAAACCTACCTGGTATCAGGTGTCTTCAAACGATCAAATGATTTTGCCAGAAACACAGAGAGAAATGGCAGAAAGAATGAAACCTAAAAAAATAATTTATTTAGAAGCCAGCCACTTTTCATTAGCTTCCAAACCTCAAGAAGTAGCTCAGCTGATTCTAGAAGCTGCAAAATCATCCGAAATTTCTAATCTGCACCGCTAGAGTTTTCAGAAAAAGGTCCTGGTTTTACCAATGAAAACCATCAACTTCTGATTGAGTTACCTTTCATCACAGAAATAAATCATTAATTTATAAATATGTCAACACCTACCAATATGATTAAACCATTTTCAGTCAATGTTCCACAACAAGTTCTGGATGATCTAAAATTAAGGTTAAATCTAACCCGATGGCCAGATCGGATAACAGGATCCGATTGGAATTATGGCACTGATCTTTCTTACTTGAAAGAACTGACAAAATATTGGCAGAAAACATTTGATTGGCGAAAAGTTGAAACTGAAATCAATTCTTATCCCAATTTCATGGCTGATATTGATGGGCACCAGATTCATTTTATGCATATCAAAGGAAAGGGTAAGCGGTCAGTACCATTGATAATTACCCATGGATGGCCTGGCTCTTTTCTGGAAATGATGAAACTAATCCCCCTATTGACTGAAAACCCTTACTTTTCTTTTGACTTGGTGATCCCTTCTATTCCAGGATTTGGCTTTTCCAGTAAAATTATTCATCCCGGTTGCAACAGCGAATTTGTTGCTGACATTTGGCATCAGTTAATGATGGAACTTGGGTATCATCGTTATGGAGCACAGGGTGGTGACATAGGTGCGGGGATCAGCACATGGTTGTCTTTAAAATATCCATCTAATATTATTGGTTTGCACCTCAACTATATCTCTGGCTCTTATAAGCCCTATATAGCGGATGGTGAACAGCTTTCTGAAGAAGTATTAGCTTTTCAGAAAGCCGGAGCGGAATGGTCTGCCAGAGAAGGTGCATATGCATATATGCACGCTACGAAACCATTGACAGCTGCATATGGGTTAAATGATTCTCCTGTTGGATTATGTGCATGGATCGTTGAAAAATTCAAGGGCTGGAGTGATAATAATGGAAATATTGAAAATACTTTTACCAAAGATGAGCTGCTCGCCAATATCACCTTATACTGGATCACACAAACCATACATTCTTCTATGCGGATTTATAACGAAAACAGTAAAAAACCATTGGTATTTAAAAAAAATGAATATGTAACAGTGCCAGTTGGCTTTGCTAAATTTCCAAAAGAATTGCCAACTCCACCCCGGTCATATATTGAAAGAGGCTTTAATATCCGACATTGGACAACAATGCCCGCTGGCGGGCACTTTGCTGCAATGGAACAACCAGAATTGCTTTCAAAAGATATTACAGATTTCTTCTCAAGATTGGGTTAATCGACATAATACCACCAAAAGAAGAAGGTTCTTCAGCCTTAAAATTAAGAATACGATTTTTTAGATTAGTTCTGGCCTTTTGATTTAAATCAGCATTTTTCTTCTCAACCACCACGTTTAACTCCTTAGCTAAGGAGATGATTTTCGCAAGACGTTCCTCGTTATTGGAGAAATAAAAAAGCAGGATGTTTATAAAAACAATCCTGCTTAATGTGTTAATGGAGTTTTTATATTGAAAAAAGTGCCCTCATATTAGTATATACACATTACTGATTTGACTTTTCAACTTCTTGACTATCTCAATGGTATATTCTACTGAGCATACAAAAGCATATAAGATTTGCCAGGTTATTCTGTCCCCAGGTAAAAAGCTGGCTTTTTCTTGAATGCTTGTTTGCACACAGAGGAACAAAAGCCAAATACTGTTCCTTTGTAATTCAACGTGTCTGAATAGACTGCTGATAAGGACATACCACAAACCGGGTCTTTGTCGTTATCAATCTTTATTTTAGTAGATGATGGGTTTTCAGGATGTAGTAGCGGTGCTATAGCACTGTTGTACATAGAACGCATGCTTTCTACAGTATTTTTATCAGTATTCTGTTCACTGCCACCTTTGACTGGTGGCTGTGGATCATATTCCAGGTCCAGCATGACCATTTGGGTATACTTTTCACCCATGATTTCATTGATCATTTCCAGGCTCATGTCAATACCCGCGGAAACACCAGCACTCGTCCAGTATTTGCCACTTTTTACATACCGTTTATTTTCAGAGGCTACCCCAAATTGATCCTTCAGTACTTGCTTTCCAAACCAATGCGTGGTGGCCTGATGATCTTTTAATAAACCGGTAGCAGCTAGGATCCAGGCACCGGTGCACACGCTTGTGGTATATTTAGAGTGGAGGTCGATCGCTTTTATCCAGTTCAGCAAGACGGTATCTTTTGTAGCCATGTAACTTTCGTTCAGTCCGCCTGGAATAACCAGGATATCTAACTGCTTTACCTCAGCGATCGAGGAGTCACACTGCACTTTCAGTCCCTCTCCTGTAGTGATGAGTCCTTTATGCCGTCCCACAAAAAACACCTTAGCGCCCATCAGTTCGCTCAATACATGGTAGGGGCCCATCGCATCCAGAACAGCGTAATTATCATAAAGCAAAATACCCACTGTCTTAATCTTCACTTTAGGCTCAGGAAAACTAATATCCATCTGTTCAGTATGTTTTGTTGTTGTTGTTTCTAGATCGTTTGTTTTGTTTTTACAAGCTGCAAGCATTAAGATCATGGTGGCAGCAAAAATCAGTTTTTTCATAATTATTATTGTTTAATTGTTTAAAAATTAGCAATCAGGGTCACTCCATAGGTTCTTGGGCTTCCCAACAAGAATGCATTAAAAGAGCCATAAGCTATGTACTTTTTATCCATGAGGTTTTGTGCCCAAAAGTTCAGTTCAAAATATTTTGTACTGATGCCCGCTTTTGCATTGAATAAACTGTAAGCAGGCTGGTTTTTATTATTAATAAAATCAAATTCGTATGAACCCAGATAGCGATATTCCCCCCTGATAAATGCAGATAGTTTTTGCTTGCCGCCTGTGAAGCCATAGGTGTATTGCGCAGCAAGCATAGAACTGACAGGTGGCGTATTGATCGGTTTATTCCCTTTAAAGTTGATCACTTTACCTGCGTCTGCACTGTACAATAACAGCGATGCATAGCGCGCATGGGAATAACTGGCGTTCCAGTCGATCTGCAAACCTTTTACGGGCAGTGCCGTGACTTCAAGTTCCACACCCTTGTTGTGCATTTCGCCCACGTTCAGGATTAATTCATTGATACCATCCATTGCTGTGCTGATCTGCTGGTTATGCTGTTCGAAGTAAAAAGTAGTCAGGTTTAATTTCAGCTTATTGTCCAAGAACGTGTTTTTCCAGCCGATCTCGTAATTATCAGAATGCTCGGGTTGGTAAGGAACCTGGGCAGGATCGGTCGCGTTGGTATTCAAACCGCCTGCACGGAAACCACGTGCATAACTGCCGTACAATAACATGTTGTCCTGTAACTTATAACTAAGCACAACCTTTGGTGTTGCTGCATTGAAGTTCGCCTTGTAATCCTGCTTTGGCGAGGAGATTACCGGATCACCAACCTTCTCATAGTCTGTGTATTGGCTGAGACTACGGGTCTCGTGGTCATAGCGGATACCTGCAGTAAAGTCCAGTTTGTTTGTGATTGCATAGGTTGCTTGTCCAAAGAAGGCGTAACCTTTGTTATTACCCTTGCTGAAACTGGTGTTCATGAACGGGGCATTGGTAGCTTTAGGATCGAGTAACACATAATCCGGCCCGAAGAACGTAATTGCATCTATGCGCGTGTTTTGTGTGAATCCGTAGGCTCCTGCTACCCATTTAAGCCGGCTCTTACTTGCCGATGGTGAGGTAAATCTAATTTCCTGCGAAAAAACATGCTGTCGCTGATCGGGTGCGTTACTTAGGGCATCTAAAGGACTGAAGTCATAATCAACACCCCTTCCCTCGTAATAAGCATGCCAGTCAATATAAGCAGATACCGAAGTAAAATTAAAATCCTTTCCGTAATAATTGGCGGCTAAAGAAGTATTGAAGTTTTTCCTGCGCTCTACGTTGGTGTTATTTGTGTTCACCTGGTAAGGTTTAGACAAAACTTCATCAATTGAGACCAGCCAAGGAAAGCTGCCGCGGTCATTGTCATCTTCTAATTTTGCATTTAGTGCAAGTGACCAGGCCGCCGATGGCAGGTAACGCAAGTTGAAGTTACCAGAGTAATCCTCTCTCCGGTCAAAGCCGCTTTTAGTAAATTCGTTGTAATAAATCGATCCTCGGTGATTATAGGTAAAAGAACCACTGGCAAAAAGTTTATTGACGATAATCGGGTTTGACAAGCTGGCTGTATAACGCTGTTGTCCGTAATTACCAAAAGTGGTTTCAAAATAGCCGCTTGGCTTTTTACCGGGTTGTTTTGTGGTGATATTTACCACACCACCAAAAGCATTACGGCCATACAATGTCCCCTGCGGTCCACGTAGGATCTCGATACTTTGTACATCATTGAACAAAGGCGGTGCAGAAAAATAATCAAACTGGTATACACCATCCACATATGTGGCTACAGCTTGTTCACCGGAAAAACCCATCACCCCGCGTATGTTGAAGAAATTAGAACTGGTGCTGTTACCATGTTCAACGGTAAACAAGTTGGGCGCAATAGCGGTCAGGTTGGTAATATCCCAAAGACGATAGTCCCTGATCTGCTTGGCATCCAAAGAAGTAATAGCCGCGGGAACTTTTTGAATATCCTGCTGCATATTATCTGCGGT
Source organism: Pedobacter caeni (assembly GCF_900129215.1). Lineage (GTDB taxonomy): Bacteria > Bacteroidota > Bacteroidia > Sphingobacteriales > Sphingobacteriaceae > Pedobacter > Pedobacter caeni. The sequence goes on from NZ_FQUQ01000006.1 coordinate 118,005, forward strand.
CACGACCACTTCGTTCAGTTGCTGACTGGAAGCCTGAAGTCGAACCATTAAATTGTTAGGCCACTTATTGGTCACTTTAAGATTTTTAAATTGAGTGGCAAAACCAACAGCGCTTATTGATAACTGATAATTTCCCTCTGTTAAAATGAGGTTAAACCTACCTTCCTTATCAGAAGTGGTGACTTTTGTGCTGTTTAAAACACTAATGGTAGCTAGTGGTACCGGTTCTCCAGTTTGCGTTTTGATTGTTCCATCAATGCTTTGAGCAAAAGTTGCACTGGAAAATAAGAGTATAAATATCGTATATAGGAGTTTCATAATATCGCTTAATAGCATAGTTAAAGGCGCAGCCCATTTTGAGCAGCCTCTTCCAAATGTCAAATAATGTTGCGTGCAAACAGTACATATAAACTGTTCGTATCGGCACAATAAAAAAGAAAGTATTAAGCGATCTCCTTGGGTGGTATAAAGATGGTGTCAATATAGCGGCTGCTATAAATACATACATATTCAGGAAATGAAATGTTAAGTGTAAGATCGTTAATCAGTGGCAAAAAAATAATGTCTGATTTTTGGGGGAAGGGTATATCTGAATTACTTAAACGAACTTTATCAGCTTCTTTTTTTTCGTTTTCCTCAGCCGCTTTAAGCTTTTTCATCATCTGACATTTGCCTTGACAATGCATTTTTGGCCTGGACTTATTTTCACAATTATTAGCATACTTTGCGGTATTGATATAATAATCTGCAAGCACAAATGTCCTACTGAATATTTGAGCAAGCAAGGCTGCAAATAACATAAATACAGTAAGCCGATAATATCGTGTTTTTGTCTTCAAAAGATATATAAATGTATGTTGTTATTTAGTTACTTACAAATGAATTTCTGGGCAACTATGTTTCGTTAAAATTGCCATCCTCCTATGGCTCTGTAAAAATTGGCAGTAGCGATCAGCTGTTGAAGTTTATCATTTACTCCAGCGAGTTGCGCTGCCAATAAATTTTGTTCAGACGTCAATACATCAGTGTAATTAGTTTTAGATGTGTACTTTAGTAATTCCATATTAGCATCTACTGCTCTTACAAGGGTTTCTATTTGCTGCTTTCTGGTATATTCTTTAGCAACTGCTTTCTGATAAGAATATAATGCATTGGATACTTCACTCCCTGCTGTTAGAACACTTTTTTCGTAAGCCAGATACGCTTGTTCTTTCTGTGCATCGGAAACCTTTAGTTGGGCGCGCTTGGTACCTTTGGCTAAAATCACTTGGTTCAATACCCCACTTGCGGAATACATAAAGGAGTTACGAAAAAAGTCTTTTATTGAAAAAGCAGAGAGGCCAAATGCCGCGGTGATATTCAGCGATGGAAAAAGATCTGCCTTAGCTAAATTCCTTATTTCAAATGCATTTTGATAATTATATTCAGCCATCTGAACATCAGGCCTGTTTCTTACCATCTGTAGAGGAACGCCTGTTTTCAAGTCAGAATAAACAATTTGTTCATCGATATTACCTCGCTCAATTGTTAGAGAAGCTTCTCCCATCAATAATGCAAGCGCATTTTCGACATTCTTGATGTTCAATTCTATGTCAGGGACAGAAACTTGTGCTGCATATAGATTTGCTTCACTTTGAGTTACATCTGCTCCTGTTAAAATAGCGGTTTCTTTTAATGCTTTTACGGTTTCAAATTGTCTTTTTCTGATTTCAATTGTATAAATGGTTATTTTAAGCTGTTTATCAAATGCCAGTAATTGATAATAAAGCGCAGCGGTTTGACTTACCAATTGTGTGTGAATAGCTCTTTTAGATGCATCACTAGCTAGAAGCGCCGCATAGGCAGCTCTTTTAGCAGAAGCCAGTTTTCCCCATATATCTATTTCCCAACCGATATTGATACCTAATTGAATATTCTCCATATGCTGTGTGGGGAAAAGAGAATTAGCTTGTGCAGCCGGACTACTTTTAGAAGTCGTTGTTATAGGACCTCCATTTATAGCAGGCAAAAGGGCCATCTGGCTTTGCTTGAAATAGGCATCAGACTGTTTAATTCTGGAAATTGCAATTTTCAGATCCAGATTATTCTGAACTGTTTTTCTGATAATATTCTGTAGGTTGACATCAGTAAAAATTTTATCCCAGGATACGTTGGCTGTAGATAAACTATCTGTTACATTAGTTTTCCCATATAATCTATTTAACTTATCTTTTGAAATTTCAGGTTTTTGATATGGCTGTATTACTTTACATGAAACAATCAGCATGGATACAGAACATATAAAAAGCAATAGGTTGTTTTTTCTCTTCATTTTTTAATCCGTTAGTTGTTCTCTATACCTATATTTTGTACGTTCTTAAAGGAAATTTTTTCATGTAAGAACTGAAATGCCACAAACAGTACCGGGATGAAGAATATTCCGAAGATGGTTCCGAAAAGCATCCCTCCGATAGAAGCAATACCAATAGCATTGTTTCCAATTGATCCGGCACCTGATGCTATAGCTAACGGTACAAGTCCAAAAATAAAAGCGAACGATGTCATCAGGATCGGGCGTAATCGTTGTTGAGCTCCTCGAAGTGCAGCCTTTCCTATTGATAGCCCGCTTAATCTGGCAGCATGTGCAAATTCTACAATAAGAATTGCATTTTTAGCCAATAGCCCGATCAGCATGATCAAGGAAATCTGCGTATAGATATTGTTAGTTGTGCCAGTAATCCAGGTAAAGAATGATGCGCCTGCCAATCCAAATGGCAATGATAGCATTACAGCAAAGGGGAGCATATAACTTTCGTACTGTGCGCAAAGCAGAAAATATACGAAAATACAACAAAGTGCAAATATCATCATAGTCTGACTTCCTGCATTAACTTCTTCTCTGGTTAAACCCGAAAATTCGTAACCATAACCGGGCCGTATTACTTGGGCAGCGACTTCCTCTACTGCCTTTATAGCATCTCCTGAACTGTATCCCGGATTAGGTGTACCATTTACCAAAACTGAAGTAAATAGATTGAAACGGCTTATACTCTCTGGTCCGTATACTCTTTTCAGTGTAATAAACCTGTTAATGGGAGCCATAGTACCATTCTTGCTTCTAACTTTCATTTCATTGAAGCTTTCTACATTTGCTTTCTGGTCAGGCGGTGCCTGGTAAATAACACGGTATTGCTTCCCGAATAAATTGATATTGGATGCATAAACTCCGCCAAAATATCCCTGAATAACACTCAATACATCTGAAACGGAATAACCGGCATTTTTAATTTCAGCAACATTTAGATCGATAAGGTATTGCGGGAAATTGGGGTTAAATGAAGTATAGGCTTTCTGTATTTCGGGCCGTTTCTTTAACGCGTCGATAAAATCAGTGGTTACTTTATTCAGGTCATCGATTGTTCCTCCTTTTTGATCCTGAAGTTGCATCTCAAATCCTGCAACATTACCAAAGCCCTGAAGTGTTGGTTTGCCAAAGAAAATAATCCTGGCATCTTTTATCCCTGCTGTTTGAGCATACAATTTTCCAATTACTGCAGACAGGGACTGTTGCTTGTCTTTTCTTTGCGTCCATGTTTTAAGTTTTACAATTATTCTTCCGTAATTACTGCCGATACCACTGATCGTACCTCTTCCAGAGGATTTCATTACATGATCTACTTCTGGTATTTTATTAACTATTTTTTCAACCTCTGTCAATACTTTTTCGGTTCTTTCTTCAGAAGCACCTAATGGCAGTGCTATATCGGAAAATATAATACCCATATCTTCACTCGGTACGAATGCTTTAGGGGTAGACACCATAAGCCAGCAAAATAAACCTGTAAAACTAAGTAATGCGGCCAGTGTTAACCATCTTCTTTTCAATAAGAAACTTACTCCCTTTGTGTACTTCATAGTAGTCACCTGGAATGCTGTATTGAAATTTGAGAAGAATCGTTGAATAAATCTTTTATTCTTTACATCGTGTCCTGCATGGGGTTTCAAAAATAATGCACAAAGTGCTGGGCTTAATGTTAATGCATTAACGGCTGATAGTATAATGGCAATGGCAAGCGTTAAACCAAACTGCTTGTAGAAAACACCAGCAGAACCGGTGATGAAACTAACCGGAATAAATACTGCCGACATCACTAAGGTAATACTAATAATAGCTCCTGATATATTATTCATTGCAGAAATGGCGGCCTGCCTTGAGGATTTCTCACCATTTTCCAGCTTAAAGTGAACGGCCTCGACAACCACAATTGCATCATCGACTACAATACCAACGGCAAGAATCAATGCAAATAATGTTAAAAGGTTAATGGTAAATCCGAGCAGATTTAAAAAGAAGAATGTTCCAATAATTGCTACAGGTACAGCAATTGCAGGTATCAATGTTGATCTCCAATCTTGCAGGAATATATATACCACAATGAATACTAAGATGAAGGCTTCAAATAATGTGGAGAGTACCTTCTGAATAGAGGCGTCCAGGAACTCATTGGCATTAACCATTGTAATATAACTGATACCTTTAGGAAAGGTTTTTGAGGCATTCTCCAGCACTGAAACACATTCATTAATTACTTCCTGGGCATTGGAACCAGCAGTTTGTGCTATAGCTACGCCAACTGCGGCCTTTCCATCTGTAAATGTATTCCCCGAATAATCCTGAGCGCCAAGCTCTATCCTGGCAACATCTTTAAGTCTCAGAACTCGCCCTCCTATATTTCCTTTAAGCACAATATTCTCAAACTCCGGAATACTGCTTAGACGTCCTTTGTACTTCAGGGTATATTCAAAGCTTTGTTTACCCTGGTTTCCAATCTTACCAGGAGCGGCCTCAATGTTTTGTTCATTAAGAACCGTACTGATATCGCTTGGCACCAGTCCATAGGCAGCCATTTTATCTGGATATAACCAGATTCTCATAGAATAATCTTTGGTCCCGAATATGGCCACATCTCCAACCCCACTGACCCTCTTCATTTTAGGGATAATATTGATATTTATGTAGTTCTGCAAAAAGATCTGGTCATATTGGGAGTTATCACTCTCTAACGCATAAATAAGTACATTTGAGCTTTGCGTTTTTACAACGGTTACCCCAGCCTGTATTACTTCTTTAGGTAAAAGGCTGTTTGCACGGGAAACCCTATTTTGTACATTTACAGCTGCAATATCTGGGTTTACCCCCTGTTTGAAAAATATGGAAACCGACGCATTTCCGTCATTAGTGGCCGAAGAAGATATATAGGTCATTCCCTCTACACCATTAATCTGCTCTTCTAAAGGCACGATCACACTCTTTAATACAACATCTGCATTAGCCCCCATGTAGTTGGCATTAACCACTACTGTTGGCGGGGCAATATCTGGATATTGAGACACTGGGAGACTGACAATACCTAAAATACCAAGAATCACAATGATTATAGATATTACGGTAGAAAGTATTGGTCTCTCTATAAATTTTTTAAACATGTTTATAAATAGATTATAAGTATTATTCCTTAGTTTGAATTTTTAGCTGGCATTTTATTGAATGGAGATCAGGCTGGTTTGTTTAGGAATTATTTCAGTTCCTTCTTTCAGACTACCAACACCTTCCACAACAACTTTATCACCAGCTTTCAGCCCGGATTCTACGGCATAGGTTACACCATCCTGAAGCCGGACGACTTCTATTTCTATTGATTTCACTTTGTTGTCTTTTTCTATTATATATACAAAGGTTTTTCCTTGCATTTCATAAGTGGATTTCTGTGGAATAATAATTGCTTTTTCAAGATATGCAGGGAGCATAAGTGTAGCACTATACCCGCTTCGGATCAATCCATTTTCATTATGGAAAGTGGCACGCATCATAAACGATCCTGTTTCCGGATCTACCTGACCACTTATTGATTCAATTCTTCCTTTATCTTTGTATTCACTACCATCTGATAAAACCAAACTAACTGTTGGTGCATTTTTGAGCTTTTCGGGAATACTTTCTCCTATTGAATGTTTCAGAAATTTTAACATTTGTCTTTCATTAACTGAAAAATAGGCATAGATACTTCTGATATCAGACACTGTAGTCAAAGGCTCCTGGGTTGTACTGCTTACATGGCTTCCATTTCGATGTGGTAATGGCCCTACATAACCTGTTACCGGGCTTGTAATCAGCGTATAGCCTTGATTTACTTTTGCAATATTTAAATTAGCTTGTGCCTGAGCAAGATTAGCCTGTTTTGCTTGTAAAGCCAACATAGCAGATTGTAGCTCGTATTTGGAAACAATGTCCTTGTCGACTAAAGACTGTGCTTTGGTTACCTGCATCTGAGCTGTAGCAACCTCTGTCTGTGCACTTTTTATAGCAGCTTCTGCAACTTTTACCTGTTGTTCATATTGGGGGTTGCGGATTCTGAAAAGAGATTGTCCTTGTTTAACATACGCTCCTTCATCAATGTATACATCTTCTATAAATCCATCGATTTTCGGACGTATTTCGATATTTTGTTTCCCTTGTAATCTTGCAGGAAATTCTTCATAAACTATGGCTTTCCTCTCTTCAACTGTTATAAACTGATATGGATTAGGTTCTTGCTGCTGATATGTGACAGTTGATTTTGGGCCTCCATTTTTGCAGGAAAAATTAATGGCTATAAGAAATAAACCTGATACTAAGAAAATTGTATTTTTCATTCTCGTCATAATAAATATTTATTCAGTCATAAGAAGTCAATTTGATTTCAAAGCCTGTTATCGTTCTTGTAGTAAATTTTCACGAATTATCGCGTCGGATTTATGAAGTAATGATATCCGATGCGAAATTAGAAATCCATTTATGGCTGCAAATGGACTCTTCATTGTAATGTTTGGACAAATCAAGGTTGTCTTACCGAAAGCCACCAAAGATGACTACTGGCTCACTTGCTATTGACAACAATCCTATTGAGGGCAGTATCAGAGGCCTTTCCCTGGGAAGAAAGAATTACTTATTCTGCGGTTCCCATGATGGAGCGCAAAGAAGTGTCATGCTATATTCTTTCATGGGAACATGCAAATTGCAAGGCATTAATCCCATGGTTGGCTGATGTGCTGAAAAAAATAAATAATCATCCACCGGTACAGATACAGGAACTGCTACCCCATAAATGGAAAAAATAAACGAAGACCTTCTGGAAAGCACAAAAGAGCTTGTTTAAGATCTCTTTTGATCAAATCATAAACTCCTTTCAGCCATGAATCACCACTCTGGTGTTAGCTTACGAATTAATGAGGGAAGCACAAAGGTTGTTGCGCTATTCAGATCTTGCAAGAAAAGAAATAGCTAATGTATTGGGGGTTGAAGACGCACAATACTTCAATCGGTTATTCAGTAAAATCATCAGGATTTCCCCTGGAGAATTTAGAAAGTAAAATATCTCACTATTTATAATCTGAACTTTGAAATCTTTAGATTTGTCTTTCCTTGCATCAGCGATATCAGAATTACGAATATTCGCCTTCTACATTCCTAACTTCAGGAAGGCTTACAAAATGTAGCAACATTTAAACTATATTTTGATTCTCAAATAGATTTATTTAATGTTTACTTTTTAACTCATGATTTTTCATCATTTTTTTCCGGATAATGGTCTTCTGCCCATTGGTCCAAAGTAACCAGTATTGGTAGCAGAGCCGCACCTGCAGCAGTCAGATTGTAGTCTACTCGTGCAGGGAATCCAGGGATAAAGGTCTTCTCAATTAAATTGGTTTTCTCAAGCTCTTTCAATTGCCGACCTAAAGTCTGGTCGGTTATTTTGTCTGATAATGCCAACTTTAGTAAGCTGAATCTATTGATATTTTCTGATATGTAGATCAAAATTATACCTTTCCATCGCCCGGATATTAGATCGAGTCCTTCATTCAATTTACAGACTCTATGTAGAAATTCTTTATTTATGGAATTTGTTGAGTCCTCTTTTTTCATATGACTGTCTTTTTTGTGAGTAACTCTCAATTTAGGGAGTATGGCTTTGTGAAAATGCATTTATCTAGATTTGCTAAAAATAGTTATAAAATGATGAAAGTAATAACATTAAACGGTTTCGGAACCACAGATAATTTTGAGCTGAAAGAACTTGAAATGCCCAAAATGCAGTCTGATGAGGTACTTATAAGCATAGAGGCGAGCGCCTTTAATCCCATAGATTATCAGATGAGGAGCGGGCAGAGAGAGAAAGCATTAATGATGGGTTCAATAATGGGGATAGAATTTTCAGGCGTTATTGTGGATTTAGGAAAAGATGTTGTTGGATTCCAAGTCGGCGATGAAGTGATGTCTTGTTCGATACTTAGAGGCTCAAATGGTACTTATGCAGAATACATATCTCTCCCATATCAGGAACTTGTCCTTAAACCAAAAAATATAAACTTTGCCGCAGCTGCGTCTTTACCAGTTGCTGCATTAACCGCAAAGGCATGCCTGACTAGAATGAACTGCAAAAATGATGATCACCTATTTATTAACGGGGCGTCTGGAGGAGTAGGTAGATTATTAATCTCCCTACTTAAATACCATGATTTTAAAAATATAGTGGTAACAGCAGGAAATCCTAACAGTGTAGCTGTACTTAAGGGACTTGGTGTTACTGAAGAAAACATCATAGATTATCATGAGCAAGGTTTAGAGGAGAAAATCCTCCGTATGAATAATGGAAATTTGTACGATCATGTTGTGGATTTAGTGGGTGGACCTATTTCGGAAGTAACAGCGCAGATATTGAGGGTAAATGGAAATTATGTTGATGTCACCTTTCACGGTACTAAATTGACACATGAAATATTATTTGACAAAGCTGCCACAATACTCAATATAGCCGAATATGCAAATATTTACTTAAATCAACAGCTTAGACCACTTGCTAGTATAGTTAGCGAAGGTAAAATTACGGTGCCAGAAGTAAATGTTGTGGGAAACTTTAGCGTAGAAACTGTAAAAGAGGCACATCGCTTAATGGAAAGTAACCTTACTTTTGGAAGAAAGTTAGTAATGATAAATCGTTAAAAAGAACACCAATGTGCTTGCTTCTACATATACCGGTAAGTACTTGTTTCCTGGAGTTATAGATGGGCAGCAGCATTTCCCTGAGCCCGGACTGACATATAAGGGTGATAAGTATACCGAAAGTAAAGCGGCCGACACAGTGATTGAGCGAATGAGACAGCGACTGCGTTGCCTTGAGGGAAGCACATTATATAAAAAGAGAAAACAAATCGTTGAACCGGTCTTTGGAATCATAAAAGAAGTCTTAGGCTTTAGGCGATTTTTACTCAAAGGAGAACAACACACCAATAACGACTGGTTATTGGTGTGTATTGGATATAAGCTAAAACATCCTTTAAAGCTTACAATGACACCTGAAATTACCATGGTTTCATTGTAAGGAGTATAGCTAAATTAACGGGATATTTTAACAGGATGTTCATGGTTGCTTCGTTTTGTGCAAATACCTGTGAGATTCCGGGCCTTATAATTGTCAGAATTTTTGAATTACCTTTGTGCCAGTGGCAACAGAACTAAAGAACTATTTGAATGACAAAAATCCATGACCTTCCATTTCATAAACTTGATTTAAGTACCACAATAGGCGTAGAACTTCAATATTTTGAAATGGATGATTCTTCTGATTCCAAAATGGAAGCTATGGGTGCCCACCGGGATGACCATTATTTGTTTTTTTTAGTGGAAAAAGGACATGCCTCTATTCAGGTTGAGTTTAAGGAAAGGCAGTGTCAAGCAAGAACATTATTCTATGTAATACCATCTCAGGTCCATCACCGAATCAATCATAAAGAAGCTACCGGATGGATCTTACAAGTAGACCCTTCTCTAATCCCATTGAGTTACATTGATATTTTTGATCACCTTTCATTTTCTAAAGAACCTCATTTATTGAACACAGTTCAGTTTAAAGAGTGGAAAGGGATACTTAAACTAATGGACACAAAAATCCAGGAAGACCAAGACGATCCCTTATATATTCCGATCGTTCATGCAATGCTTCAGTTGTTCCTGGCTATGACCGCTAAATGCTTCAATACCAAGCCAGATATGAGTCTGAAGTTATCCCGGCCCATTGAAATTTCCCAACAGTTCAAAAGGCTGGTGACAGAAAACTTCCGCACGATCAAAAAGCCTTCCTCATACGCAAACAAGTTAAATGTTTCTGAATCCTATTTGAACGAAGTGGTAAAAAAGGTAACTGGATTCCCGGTAAGTTTTTGGATAAACCAGGAAGTTATATTGGAAGCAAAAAGGCAGCTTTACTACAGCCAATTAGACATCAAGGGAATTTCAATCTTATTGGGATATGATGATCAATCTTACTTTTCCCGGTTCTTTAAAAAAATTACAGGAACCTCAGCGGTAGCGTTTCGTGCCAAATACCGAAAATAGTGCTAACATTGCGATCCTCTTGCCATTTAAATAGTCCGTAGATCTCAGTCACTTTGCATGTACTAAATACAATCGTATATGCAAAAAAATGACAAGATTCCTGTCATGACGGATTCTATAACAGCTTTAAGGTACCGGGATTTCCGGATTTATATTGGAACGCGTTTCTTTTTCACCTTCGCATATCAGATGCAAACTGTGATCATAGGCTTTTATATCTATCACTTAACAAAAAGTGTTTTTCTCCTGGGATTATTTGGGCTTTTTGAAGCTATACCTGCAATCACCATTGCGCTCTATGGTGGGTACATTGCCGATAAATCTGAAAAACGGAAGATGCTGCTCTGTATTTATATGGCTATACTATTCTGCTCTATCATCATGTTTAGCGTAACGCTGACCGGTGTAAGTATCTATGTATCCAGGGCAGGAGTAATAAGAATCATATTCTTTCTCATTTTCTGTAATGGAATAGCCCGGGCATTTTTAGGGCCTGCTAATTTTACGATCTATGCAGATAGTTTGCCCAAAGAAGCATATGCAAATGGAAACAGCTGGAATAGCACAGCGAGGCAGGCAGGCTCTATTCTCGGGCCAGCAGCGGGCGGTATCGTTTACGGGTATTTTGGAATCACTGCTGCATTAGGCTTAATTGTCCTATTTATTTTAATTGCACTGGTCATAGCATCATTCCTTAAGAAATTCCCACCTGTTTTTACACCAAAAGATAATTTGTGGAAAAGTCTGGCAGAGGGTATACAGTTTGTTTTTAGAAATAAAATGATGCTTGGTGCGATGAGCCTTGATCTGTTCTCCGTATTTTTTGGAGGTTTCGTAGCCCTGCTGCCAGTGTTCGCAAACGATATACTAAAAGTTGGCCCCCAAGGACTGGGAATCATGAGGGCAGCAAGTTCTGCAGGGGCAATTTTGGTGATGCTGCTAATGACAAAATATTCTCTCATGAACAGACCTTGGCGGAATCTTCTTTTGGCCATCACAGGTTTTGGTTTATCCATCGTCTGCTTTGGCTTCTCCAAAAATTTCTACTTATCGCTTTTTCTTCTTTTTGCCAGTGGCGGATTTGACAGCATAAATATGTTGATCCGTGGCACCATTATGCAACTATTAACACCAGATGCCATGCGCGGCCGGGTATCAGCAGTTACCTCTATGTTTATAGACTCCTCCAATGAAATCGGAGACTTTGAATCTGGCACACTCGCTGGCTTTATCGGTACAGTTCCAACAGTAATCTTAGGGGGATGCATGACTTTAACTGTAGTTATAATTACCTATTGTAAAACCAAAAAGTACATACCTTTCTCCCTTGAAGATATTCATCCCAAGATTTAAATGTCATGAAACTATTCAATCATATCATAATAGTAACCTATTGTTTACAACTATTTCGACGCTCACTTTGGCACAAACGGATACAAAAACTCAGCTCATTGGAACTGTGATTGACTCTGTTACATACACTGGAACTGATTTCGCTACCATTAGTTTATTTAAACAAGGTGCTAACGAACCTTTTACCCAGATCAGTAGAGACTCAAAGGGTGAATTTAAGTTCCAATCGATTCCTCAGGGTAAGTATCGCCTTATTGTTGATGTGAGCATTTTAAAGGAAGTTACTATTCAAGCGAAAGTGCCGGTCTTGGGAGAGTAGGGCTGATAAACTAGTGTACAACGTAACTGCTGATGGAACCTCCCAAAGTGGTTATATAAAAGCTATTTGTCTGAATGACTTTTGCCCGGATTCCTTCTGCCTTGCAACCACCTGCATCAACTGAAGGACGTTGAAAACGCAGTACCACATCACTCACAGGGACTGTTGAGCTAAATTTATCGCTGATGATCATATTTCCGGCAAGATATTTCCCTGAAATCTTAGTCAGCTTTGCCGTAACCGCACCATAAAATAATTGTTTTCTCTTTACTGAATACCTGGCTTTTCTGTATTCTTTTTCAGCTAAAAAGCTAGTTTTTAGCTGAAAAAGCACACGTATTTTATTTTTTGCTTATTATTGTAATAAAAAAAAGATAAAATACGCGATCAACCGTATCGGCCTTGTTTTTTTTAGAAAAGCAGACAGCTGTCTAGCGTTCGAGGTGATCTACGGACGGTGGAGAATGTATCTTAGAGCAAAACCAATATTTCAATGAATGTGATCAATTGTTTGGGTAAAATAATTCCAATTATGAAAAAGATCCTTTTCAATATGGTAGTCATATCACTATCTACATTTGTTGCTTTTCACTCGAAGGCTCAAATGAAAAAAAACGATAATTGTGATCCTTTTGATGCTGTCGTAAACAACCATGATCAGATCTTTCAGTCTTCAGGTATTCCTTCAGCTATCGAATTGGTTTTAAAGTATTGTAGAGCAGTGGATACTAATTTTTATAAGTTACAAAATGAATGGCAAAACAAAACCGATGGTTCTTTCCGTGACTTTGACAATAAAAAATTATATGGAATTACTTTTACCCAAAAATTCAAATTACCTCGGGATGCAAATTTTCCGATAGATAGTATTTTTCGAACTATAGAAAAAGAATTAAGGTTTGGTAAAAAGGTAATTATAGCATTGCAACTGGAGACGGGCTGGCCTATTTTTGTCGTTCATAAACAAACTCCGAATGGAGAATTTGTTTCATACAGCAAACTTGGAAGCCATACTTTAATAATTAGAAATACAAAAGAAATTGTCAAAAGGTCCAACGGTACGGAGATAATGACTTACATCACTTCGCCTCGTTTGTAGCGAGCTTTCTTTATTGCTCTTAATCATCAAAAATAATTCAAATTATGAAAAAGATCCTTTTTAGTTTGATCGTACTCATATCCACATCTTTTATTTTTCAATTGAAGGCTCAAGCACAAAAGACAGATAGTTTTGATTTTTTTGAAACTGTCGTAAATAACCACGATCAGCTTTTTGAATTGTCTTGCATTCCATCTGCTGTCGAAATGGTACTAAAGTATTATAAAGTCGTAGATCTCGATTTTTACGACTTACAAAATAAATGGAAAAACAAAAATGACGGTTCCTTCCGGGACTTTCACAATAAAGAATTATACGGCATCACTTTCTCTCAAAAATTTGTTTTACCCCGGGATGCGAGCTTTCCGATGGACAGCCTTTTCCAAACTATTGAAAAAGAATTGAGGGCTAAGAAAAAAGTTATCATTTCGCTTCCTGCGGACAGGGGCTGGCATATGTTTGTCATATGCAAACAAACTCCGGACGGAGACTTTGTTTCATATAGCAAACTTGGAAGCCATACTTTGATACTTAGAAACACAAAAAAAATCGTAAAACAGTCTAATGGTACGGAGATCATGACTTGCAGCATTCGCCCTTGATCACAATTGATCAGTTGCAGAAGATTACAACTAAACTTTGGTTTTTTTGTAACCCAAATTATTAAAAACTCATGTCAATATGCACCGTAGTGTTAGCTTACATATAGTTGTTGCATTTCCTTTTTGCCATTTATTTCTTTTAATCTTTCAAATACATAGCCTGCCTTACTGTTTTTAATACTGATTTTTTCTTCTACTGTTTGCTTTATGCTATTGTAAAAATAAACGTTTCCCAGCTCCGTCTGCATAATAGAAAGTTCTTTGTGCCCGCCTGATAGGCAAGCACCTGCTACTTCCCCGCAACAGGGTTAGATGGAATTTTTAAGGCATCGTATCGCTGGGAAGATCTGTATCTTTTTAATTATAATGCTAACCTTGTTCAGGTTTGTGGTCACTGAAACTAAAATATCCTTCTTCCAGCATAATAGGATACGTTGTTTTTTCTTTTCCCTCGCCAAATACCAGCGAAATCAGGGCTTTCTGTTCCACTTTGCAGGATAGACGAAACTGATTATTTTGTATCGTTACTGTACATAGTACCCGACTAACTTCTCCGGATTCATCAACCAGAGAAACAAGCTGTCCGTTTTTCCCGGAAACTATACCCGTAAGCACGAACAACTTTAAGGGGGCCTTTGCCGCAACAATGAGCAGGACCACCAAGGGCAGTACGCCAATTAACTATTTATAACAACCATCTTATGCTCTATTTACACAGATTGGTAATTTTATCTTCAAGCTCTTTTCCCGTAAGGTTGCTGGCTATAATTTTACCGCTCTGATCAATGATCACATTTGCAGGAATACCAAATATGGGATAGGTTTTGCTAGTTCGGCGGTACTCATGGCGCCAGCTAGTGAGATCAGCATCTTGCCTCCATCGGTTAGATGTGCCTTGTAACCCTTTGCTGCATCAACTACCGATGCTGAATTGAAGTGTAGAAAGTTCTTCTCCAGGAACTGGGAGACTGCTCCTATTTTTCTCATTGTGTATTTAAATTAATGTGATGTTACTAATTTTAGGCCTAAAATGGATCCCACAAGGGTCGTTATAAAGAAGATTCTCCAAAAAGTAACGGGGTCTTTGAACACGATGATACCTACTAAAACCGTCCCAACTGCACCAATTCCAGTCCATACCGTATAAGCTGTACCGATAGGTAGCGTTTGTGTAGCTTTCATTAGTAGTAGCATACTGATTGCAAGAAATATAATGAAACCAGCGTACCAACTGTAAACTGCTGTCCCTGTGGCAAGTTTTGCTTTGCCTAAGCATGACGCGAATGCGACCTCGAAAATGCCCGCAATAATTAATATGATCCAATTCATTGTTTTGTGATTAAACCACAAAGTTGAAGAATCGATTCCTTCTTAAATTTTACAAATGATAAAAAAGGAATTTATTTTAGTTCAGCCCTTATACGACTCAGGCTAACTTGGGTAATACCAAGATATGATGCTATTAGTCCTAACTGTACTCTTTGTATCAGGTCTGGATTACTGGCCACTAATACTGTGTACCGCTCCAAAGCAGTATGGAACTGTTGCGAGATCAAGCGCTCCTCTGTTTTGACTAGTTCAAGTTCAGCGAAGCGGCGGCCCCAGTTGGAAATATGGATATCTTCAGAAAATAGTTTTTTAAGAGCCGCTGTGTTTAGCTTGTAGAGTTCACTGTACTCTAGCAACTGTATACTTTCATAACCTTTGAGATCGTTGATATAGCTCTGCATAGACATTGCAGTTTCTCCCTCGCTACCGAACCAAAAAGTATGCTCCTTTTCTGGTTTAATGGAGAAAGCACGAACAATACCTTTTTTGATAAAGTAGATACTCCTTTCCACTTTTTCTTCTCGGAGCAGGATATGTCCCTTGGGAAATGTCACCTCGGTAACCAGATCTCTTAGCTTGGCTTTTGAATCCTTTGGCAACAGGTAGATGGCATCTAAGATTTCATCTAAATTCATTTAAAATATTAATAGGTTTTGGATGTTTGTTTTAGCTCTCATCTTTTCAAGGAATAATCTATAAAAATCGCTAATTGCATTGACAATTAATTTAACAAATGTTAAAAAAATAACCCAGACAAATAAGTCCGGAAATATACTCGAATGAAGCTGATACTTGAAAAGTGTTTGTTATCTAATTTGTAGAAAAACTCAATTTCGTTCGCTGACGGCACTTGAGAAACTATATGTAAGTTCCACCTTAAATGGCGTTTTAACACCTAAACAGGGGCGCAATACATTTAAGCAGGGATAAGGTTAACGATGTCAATTTTACCCCTCATTAGTATGAGTATAATATCTAAAGTTACAGATTCATGACCAGGACATATATTTTTAGTTTATTTGCGTTAAAACTGTGTAAGTATAGCCTGTAATCGCATACTATTTTTTCTAGGAATAAAAGAATATATGCGCCAAATAACTACCCAAACATTTAATGACTTGTATTCTGATTGGTTTGATTTCCATGACTTGAGATCGTATGAACAAAGATAAAGGATCTGAGTGGATTGGATGGCCTGAAGTCCGTTAACGGACCGAGCGGATACGCCATAACTATCGGACATAATGAGAATATGGTATCCCTGCACGGGCTTGAGCAACTTAGCTCCTCAACTGAAGGGATACAGATTAACTACAATAAAAACATTGCAGATTTTTGTGCGTTGAAGTTATTAATGAACAGCTATAAAAGTTACTTTTTGGCTTTGGATAATAAAATTATGATGGATGCGCAAATTCTGCAGAATACATGTAAATAAACATCGTTGGGTATTAGAACTGGCACAAAAAGGGCAAAAATTTTCTAAGCCTGAAGACTTATTGAAAAATCTATATGTATTTGAATTCCTTGTAGTTCCCTGGAACAAATCCTTATTGGAAAAAGACTTAGAATCAAAACTTATACGGCATATAGAAGACTTTTCGCCAACTTAAAGTACCTTACCTGAATGAAAGAAAATGGGATTTATAATTTTAACAACGTTTTGATCGAACTTTTTTTCTGTTTCGAAATAGGGACCTTCTGACCGCCATAATCCATAACCAGGTATCCGGAATCTTCATTCAAAATGCTCGTCACATGTGCTTTGTTTACCAAATGCGACTGGTGACATCGTATAAATCCGTAAGGGCTCAGCAATTCATCATACTCATATAAGGGTTTTGAAATCAGATGTTCCGTCCCATTGATCAAAAAAAACGTGGTATAGTTATTCGAAGAGCTGCAGCGGACAATATCCCTTACCGGAACCAAATAAGTTTCTTTCAGGCTGGGCAAAGCGATTTTCTGCTGCTCATCCGGCAAGGTTCTGTCTAACAGTTTAAGCAGGTTATTTAGTCGCAGGTTATGTCTTTTGGCAATAACCGATTGGGCGATTCTCGAGACCGTAATTTTAAGCTCCGCAATATTTATTGGTTTCAGCAGATAGTCCAGTGCTGAAAATTTAACCGCCATGATCCCGTAATCATCGTAAGCGGTGACAAAAACAACATCAAAAGAAGGATCTTCTATCGACCTCAAAAGATCAAAGCCGTTCTTTCCAGGCATGTCTATATCAAGAAAAACCACGTCCGGTTCTAATTCCAGGATCTGCTCTTTTGCCTCATCTGCACTTATCGCTGTGGCCACAACCTCAATATCTTCACAGTGACGGACAAGTAAAGCTTGTAAGTTATCTATATTGATGCGCTCATCGTCGACTATTATTGCAGTTATCATTTAATTATTGATTCAATTGTGAAATGTTAAAATAGCTTCGGTGCCCGATTGTTTATTGAAATCAAGCACAATTGCCTGTTCTTCTTTCAGCTTGTTAATGGTCAGGATTCTTTCTGCAGTTAAAGAAAGGCCATAGCCTGAATCCGGTATTTTTTCCAGCCAGGTTCCGTTGTCCTTTACTACAATTACAAAAGTATTCTTTTTCTCTCCTTCCCTGCAAATGATTAGCAAGCGCCCTTTGTCGCCAAGACCTGAGAGTCCATGTTTAATCGCGTTCTCAATCAGGGGTTGTAAAAGCAAAGTAGGTATTTCTATATCGGAGGTATGGAGCGTTTCGGAGAGCTCAATATCCCAGGAAAAATTAAAGCGCAAAGCTTCCAGGTGTATATACATGCGCATCATTTCCAGCTCCTGATCAAGACTGTTAAAAACCTGCCGGCTTTTAGCCAGTGTTTTTCTTAATAAAGAACTGAATTCCTGCAAATATTCATTGGCTTCCTCAATCCGCCCGGTATTCATCAGGCCCTGAATGGAACTGAGTGCATTAAACGTAAAATGCGGATTTAGCAGTGATTGTAATCTGATCGCCGCCTCTTCCATTTTTTGCTGTTCCTTTTCTGAGGATTTGATCTTTTTCCTTAAACCTCTTGTGACCACAAGAAAACCAAGGGCTACAACTATGGCTAGCAATATCATATAGGTGATCGTGGATTGATACAAATAAGGTTTGACATGGATGTAGATCCTGTGTTGACTTTCCTTTTGAACCACATAGTTAACCCTTAATTCATAATCTGTGTTTGCGATTAGCTTTAAAGAAGGTAAGTCGGTTTTGCTCAGTCCGCGCTGAGATCTTCTTGTCTTTAAGTTTACCAAAGCATATTCCACTTCCATATTCTTAAAATCAGTTCTTTCGGAAATGCCTAATTTTATTTCTCCCGCTGATGTGCTGAACTCATCAGTATCATCTCCGGAAGATGAAATATAGAAAGGACCTTCGCTATTTTTTGCCTGATGATAAAACTTGATTTCAGGAATTAAGTTCGGTCTTTTGATGACATAGCTGCGCAGGATGGTATCTGTCTTTCTGTCCAATACATCAATAGAAAACTCCTTATTGGGAGATACATAAGCCTCGAAACCTCCCTCCCTGATTTTAGTTTCTTTTGTCAGCCCCTTTTCTGAAAGCCTGTGAGATAATTCATCGAATGCTGCAGTGGTATGAACGCGAATAAAACCACCTGAGGTATAAACCTTAATCTGCTTTCCCTGTCCAATTTCCCTAATCTCACTGCCAGGCAATTCTGCAGCTTCAAAACGTAAGTATGATTTTCCTGTCTGAACCTGCTGCCCATAAACATTTTGAACACAGGCAACAAAAAATAAAATAAAGGCAACTAAATTCATATCCCTCTCTTAAACTGCTAATATAATCTTATATATCCCATTTGGCCACCTATTACTCACTGGCTATAGCGATCATCGCTTCCAGTTCATTGATCAGCTCAGCATCTGATGAATATCCCTTTGTTGAAAACCTGAGTTTGCCCTTTTTATCGATGACTATTTTAGTGGGGATCCCATCTACTTTATAGGCGCATGCCACCTGGAATAGCTTCTGGTTTCCCTTTAGAGGGATATCCATCAACACATGAACGGGAAACTTAGTCTTTTTAACGTAGGAAGCTATGCGTTTCACTGCATCTTTTCCATTCTCCCCAGTGGCTACAAACAAGAAAACGACTTCGGGATGCGCTTTACTTATTTTTTCCATCGCCGGCATTGAAGCAATGCAGGGCTGACACCATGTGGCCCAGAAGTCAAGTACTACAACCTTCCCTTTCAAACCAGCAAGTGTCACATACTTTCCACTCAGGTCCGACAGGCTGAAATCCGGGGCTTCCAGATTAACCATCATTTTCTTAGCAAGCTCAACCTTGTACGTGTTATTGATATTTCTTTGAATAGAATCCAAAAAGACAGAAGTCCTATCGCTACCCATTTTCTTCACACATAGTTTTCGGAGTTGAAGACTCATATTTAAGCTTGATTTCCCAACACTGGCCATTTTCAGCAAGATCTCATACGCTTTATCCTCTTGTCCCTGCGATGCTAAAAGAGCGGTATAAAGTGACACTGATGAGGGCATAGCATCTTCCAGATCAATGCCTTTTAATGCTTTCTCTTCGAAGAATAATGCGGTTTTGTCCTCGCCATTTGCATGAAGGATTTCTGCATAGGTCTCATAATACGGATATGCCGCCATTCGCATAAACCGGGTCCAATCTTCCAGAGGAAAACTTCCTGGCCTGGCTGAAGGGTCATCCTTATAAGAATCATACAATTCGACGGTCCTTTGTGCCAGAACCTTTGCGTAATCCAGGTTGATTTTCCCCTCAAGCAACTCACCCACTGCAAGGTTCAAATAAGAAGTCTGATTAAACTTGTTGCTCATTAAACCGAGGTAGACTTCAAATTTCAGAAAAGCACCGGCTTTAAGAAAGGAAATCGCCACCTGTCCTTTTAGAACGTCAATATCCTCTGCGTTGTTGACCGTATCAAGCTTGAAATCCCTGATAATACTGTGCAGCGAAACCACATTTTTTTCTGGGTTCGTTTCTTTAGCCATGGATTGAATCCGGCTTTGCATGGTTTGTTTAGTTTGCGCTTTTGCATACCATGAGAGGCTAAAAAGCATAATTATTGATAAAGTAATGATTGTTTTCTTTTTTTGCATAGTCCAAAATTAAGCCCGGACATATGCAAAAGAAAGACACACTGTGAGAACAGACCTTCTGACTGTGAATTCTGTAACGGGGGTAACCAGAACTAAGCCATTTTTTTAGACTAAGATTTTTGAATGCGAAGCAAACTGTTTTATACAAAAATGAACAAGATGAATGGGTACGACTTCCATTGTGCAAGGATGGCTAATTTCAACGTATATACTAAAACAAGCCGCTTTTTTCGTTGATCGTTAACAATCCATAGTTAGAGCGCAAAACTAAGCGCTTATACGATAAACATATTTTTAGATTACCTTCAAATTTTCAATCCCTAAACATCAAAAATCCAATGCAAGAAAAAACAATTAACTACTCTCCTTTTTTATTAGGTACTTTACTTATGCTTGGTATGTTACTTGGCTGTAAAAAAGACAAGATTACTCCATCAGAACCAGAACCTCCCGTACGTTCTATGAGCGACTTGTACCAAAGCGCCATACTGGATGCAATGGTTGCTGATAACTCAGAAATAGTTGACACCCTATGGGCATTAACTCCTGAAAACACGGCTTTGCAATGGAAAACCATCAAAGGTAAACCACATGTTTTGATGGCTAGCTTTATGCGTTATCCATCCAGCTATCCGGTTGGCGATTCAATTACCACTTCATGGGGCGAATCCTGGCTATTCATCCCACAACAAATGAAAGCACGTATAGGTTCTTCTTTCACTGCAGCCAGTGATACAACAATGCGCATTTGCCAGTTGTTGGGCCTCCCCCCTGCTAATGAACGAAGCAATACACACATCGCCGAGATTTGGGTAAACCCGGAAAATTTGTACAGACCGGCCGGCAGCCGGGTGATCACAACTAAAACAGCTAGTCCGATACTAAGCAGTAATAGTCCTGAAAGTTTCAGCTCATGGTATAATAATTATATTCTTTTCGCCTATTACCGGACATTATCAACTACAGCAGATTACCATTACCCCTGGACGCGTTTGGGTTATACCTATGATTGGGCACCCAAAGCAAAAGAGGTAGGACTGAGTGAATACGTTTTACAGTCCAGTTCAGGCGCCTGGGTAGAAAAAGTATCAAAAGTGGGTAACTATTTTAAAAAATAAGTAACCAAATAAATTAACTTACATCAAAGCCTGGAATCTTACAATTCCAGGCTTTTCTATTATTTAGAGTAACAGATGCCCGCTTTGAAATTCAGCACTGAATCCTACCTCCCCCACAAAAATCCGGAGATTTCTCAAACGTATTTCCAATTAAAAATGATACAGGTTTACCTATCTTTAACTAAAATCCCATACCAAGGCTTATGAAAAACGAAAGAGACCTGAAACTAGCTGTACTGATAGACGCAGATAATGTCCCCTATGCCAATGTAAAAGAGATGTTCGAGGAAATTGCCAAGTATGGTACACCTACTTTCAAAAGAATCTATGCCGACTGGACTAAACCAACAGTTTCCGGATGGAAAAAAGTACTGCTGGAAAATGCCATTACTCCCATTCAGCAGTACAGCTACTCCAGTGGTAAAAACGCGAGCGACAGTGCGCTTATTATTGACGCAATGGATATCCTTTATACAGGAAAAGTGGACGGCTTCTGTATTGTCTCGAGCGACAGTGACTTTACCCGATTGGCCACGAGGCTTCGGGAGGCAGGCATGAAAGTTATTGGGATTGGTGAAAAGAAAACACTTACGCCTTTTATTACTGCCTGTGATAAATTCATCTACATTGAGATCCTGAAACCTAAGCTACAACCTTCAGAAGACAATAACATATCACAAGCCACGACCAGCTCTAAATCTCCGGAAATGCAGCCCTTGAACAAAGTTGATCCGGGAATCATCAGGCTTTTTACAGATAGCATTACCGACCTGGCAGATGAAGAAGGATGGGCCTACCTGGGAGATCTGGGCAGTCTGATGATGAAGAAAAAACCAGACTTTGACTCCAGAAATTATGGGTTCTCCAAATTGCTGCCTTTGATAAAAAGTACCAACCGCTTTGAAGTGGATGAAAGAGAAAGTGGTAAAGCTAATGTTAAACACATCTATATCAGAAAAATCACTCAACCGGCACCTGTCACTACAATACAAAAGCCCCGCAACAAAAGAAAATTGACCAAACCTAAAACACCACAGGAAAAAACCAAGACTTAAAATCCTGATATATATTATTGATTAAAACCAACCATAAGAAAGCTCAGACATTCTTGAAAAATGCCTGAGCTTTTTATAAAATTTGCATCAAAAATAATCCACCCGTTTCAGGGCCTGACGGGATCAGGCATCCAAAATTTCCTGAATTTCAAAGTGATTAATAAGTGACATCAGGGAAATCCAGACGTGCTTTTAGGAGTTCATTTTCCCATTGGGTTTTCCAGCCAAAAGCAGTGGTAGCCATTGCCTTTAAATCGGCCCGCGCAGCACCGCTGGAAAAGTGAATGTATTCACCCCAATTCATCTTTCTCGTATATTTATGATTTGCGTCCTTAGGAAAATTCTCTGCCAGCAGTTTAAAGAAATCTACAATTACCCTTGTCTTTCCATAATTGTTATACCAGGGAAACAACCAGTCCTTAAACCAATAACTATTTGGAGCAGGAAAATTTTCTTTTCCGTTCAATACCTTATCATACCATCTCTGGGCTTCTGCTGGCATCCCTAAGCCAAGATAAACATCATATTGATAGATCTCAGAAAACTTGCTATCGCCCCAGATACCGTTTGGATAAGCACCAAATCCTGCTGAACCTTTGGTATTAAAAGTAGCTGATTCGACGATATGAAATACCTCATGAGTAGGAACATCTATATTGCCCGCCTGTGTTAACCAGGGTCCTGGTCCGCAGTCAATTACATTCCTGAAGTCATGTCCTGCGCTAAAATAATAATCCGGGTGTCCGCCACTATATTTATTGGTATGAAATACCGCATACAACCTTGGATCCGAACCATGGCCACCATAAATTTTCCTGGTGTATCGCCACACATCCCCGATATATTTAAAAGGCCAGGTAATGGATTTGTCTACATCTCCATCATAATAAACGGCCAGGTCATCATCATAAAACACTCTGGTAAGGAGTTGAGTATGATCAAACCAGTGTTCCTTCCATGTTTTGGGAGGTGCACCTGCCGGATCAGCGACTTCAACTACGGTCGGAACAGTCGAAGGACCGACACTTTTTCTTGAACACTGCATCAGGCTCAATGTTAAGGATAACAAAGCCAGTAAGAGAATTGATTTGTTCATTGTAAATTGATGATTAATTTAATTGTTATCAGTTGTTTAATTACCAGCCAGTATTCTGAATCACCAACGGCACTTTCTGTACCTCTCCGTTGGGAATTGGCCACAGGTAATGTTTCTTTTCAAATACCCTCGATTCCTGCTGCACGATGTTATAAAATCCGGTCGCTGCATTTCTGCCGATATCCAGTCCGAGGATGGATCGGTCGGTAGTTTCTGCAATTTTCCAGCGCCTGGTGTCGAAATAGCGATGCGATTCGAAGGCCAGTTCTACCCTTCTTTCTCTTCTGATGGCATCACGCAGATCGGCTGGCACCGGAAGCATACCTGCGGCTGAGCCATATTGAGGAATTCCTGCACGGTCCCTGATCAGGTTCAGATAGGTCAGGACATCCGGATCGGCAGGGTTCGCTTCGTAGGCAGCTTCTGCATAGTCCAGGTAAATCTCTGCAAGACGGATCATGACGGATGTTCTTCCCCCATCCCCACTCAAACCACGGTTTTTCCGCTGTGTATAACCTGTAGAAGAGTAATCGTTATTACTAATTCCCCCGCGACCAGCATTCCCGTTGAATTCAAAGTTAGTGACCAATGTAGTGTTCGGATTGATCCACTTACGATTGGTATAAGTGATGCCCACATAGAAGCGGGGCTCCCGGTTAACATACATGTTGTGCACCGACCTTTGGGCATTGTCGTCTGGTGCCTGGAAGTTGGTAAAGCCAGTTCGGGTGTATCCTGAGGAATTGTCGTCGGTAGGTTTTCCATTCGCCATAAAATAGGCCTCGGTCAATTGATGAGAAGCAGAAAGAAATGAGCCTCCTTTATCACTTCCTGATCCATTACTATGGTTTGGTGTCATGTTGTATTGTAAGTTGGTGACATCTCCATTTGGTTTCGCCAGGATGACCTCCGTATTCCAGTCTGTCAGCATCACATCCCTGCAGGCTACAAAAGCATTATTAAAGACAGAAGGAGCTGTAGGATGTACCTTTTTGAACAGGCTAAAGTTTGGATAGGTGCTGATAAAAGACTTTGCAGCTGATGCAGCACGTGACCATTTGGCTGCGCTATAAGTCTGACTGATCAGTTGTTTACCGTCTTTGTTAACCAGGGTGGCGTAATCGGTGTTTCCATTGAATAAGGGACTTGCTGCTGTCAGTAATACCTGAACCTTATAGGCATGTACTACCGCTTTGTTGATCCGGCCATAATCTTCGTTGGCAGTAGGTAATGCAGGAAGACCTTCTGCGGCAGCATCAAGTTCAGCGACAATATAGTCGACACATTCATCAAATGAACTTCTTGGAATACTAATGCTTTCGATTGGTGCATCTGCAGGGATTGGGTTATTGCCCAGGAGCACTACCGGGCCATATTGACGAAGCAGGTAGTAATAATAAATAGCCCTGAGTGCTCTTGCCTCATTCTTGTAACGGTTGATATAATCTGTTCCGCTAACATTACAATCAGTACATTTATCGACGTTGGCAATGAAATTACTGGAAGCCTGGATTCCCCTGTAGTACAATTGCCAGATGGTATTTACCTGACCTGTTGTCGCATCCCAGTTACCACTGTTCAGGTTGTTGGAAAAACTACTGGGCAAAGTATAATCGGCTTCATCAGAAGCGCCTGTCCATGGCCCGGCAGTATATCCGTTTGCAGGGAAACGCTGTTGCATTTCATCCGGCAATGTAGAATACACGTTCGCCAGCAGCCTGTCTACTGTGGATTTGGTGGCAAAAGATTCATCAAAAGTCAGCCTGTCATCTGGTACCTGGTTCAAAAACTTTTTGCATCCATAATTACCTGAGATGAATAAGGCAGCCAGGATGTACATATATATCTTCTTCATATTGATTAAAAATTAGCAGTTAAACCGAGTGAATAAGTAGATACCAGGGGATACTTTGTCCCATTGTTGGAAGCCAGTTCGGGGTCCCATATTTTGAAATCACTGATGGTAAACACATTATAACCGGTAAAATAAATTCTCAGCTTATTGACGCCTATTGCCCTGACTCCATTTTTTAACGTATAACCAAAATCAAGATTTTTCAAGCGCAGGAAACTGATGTCGCGTTGCCACCAGGTACTCGTCTGGAAGTTGTTGTTATTTACACCATACGAAAGGCGCGGATAAAAAGCATCCTGGCGTGGGTTCTCTACCGTCCAGCGATCCGTAGCAATGGAGTGTAAATTCCCTAGCCCTCCGGAGGCAGTGAATGGCTGTAAAGCATCACCACTAAGTGCGATGTCTGCATTGTGCTGGCCCTGAAAAAAAGCTCCAAAGTCAAAACCTTTATACCGGGCAGAAAATCCAAAGCCATACATGGCAGAAGGCACATCACCCCGACCGATGATCGTACGGTCAAAGGCATCGATGATGCCATCGTTGTTGAGGTCTTTGTATTTGATGTCGCCCGGAAGCAGCGTACCGAATTGTTTAGCACTGGCATTGATCTCTGCCTGACTCTCAAATAATTTTTCGGCAATATAGCCTGAACGGGCAAGGATATTACTTCCCCTTAGCTCCTGGTAAGCATATTTAGTGGGTGCCTGATCATTCTCAATCAGCACATCTTTGTTGTAAGTGTAGTTAGCTCTGAAGGTGACATCAAAGTCCTTACCGAACCTTGCATTGTACTCCAATGATCCGTCGACCCCCTTGTTTTTGGTTTCCCCAAGGTTACCCGAAGGGTTGGATACCAAACCGATATAATTTGGAACACTCCCTCTCCCCAGGAAAATTCCTGTTCTGTGTTCCTTAAATAAATCAACGATCAGGGAAAGTTTATTGTTAAAGGTTTTCAGTTCAAAACCCAAATCCTGCTTGCGTGTTTCAGACCAGGTCACGTCTACGCCATAAGCGGTTACGTTCAGGCCATTGATTCCCGTCCTGCTTAACCCAAAGGAATACCCGTTGGCATCGCCAACCTTAGTCAGATAGTAAAAGCGCTCGCCCTCAGATCCTGCATAGCCGGAAGAACTACCCCCGGAACCTACAATACCATCAGAATACCTGAATTTAACCAATTGAAATGTATTTTTCAGATTTTCGAAGAATTTCTCATTCGACAAGATCCATCCTACACCAAAAGCAGGAAACAATCCGAAACGTTTATCCGGAGCAAAGTTTTCAGAACCATTGTATCCCAGGTTGACCTCCACAAAGTAGCGATCGTTGTAAGCATAGCTTGCCCGGCCGGCAACCCCCATCATACGATAGGGAATAGACAAGGTAAAGTTGCCTGCAAAGGGTGTAAGGTTATCATTCTGGTTATACAGGACCATCCCTGATACCGAATGCTTACCAAAATCCCGTTTATAATTTAAGGCCAGTTCAGCGTATAATTTTTTATCACCTCCGTTAGTGAAGGCATAACCCAGAAAATTCTGTCCCTGCAAGGTCTGTCCATATTTATAAGAACCATCCGCATTGTAGGGATCATTCGGGTTGATATAATAGGTACTTTCCCGTTTGTTCCTGTTTACAGTATTGCTGTTGGCCACATCAAATGAGAACATTCCTGTCAGGGAGAGTCCGGGTGTGACCACCTTCAGGTCCTGTGTCAAACGTAAATTGGAGAATAAGGAATTGTTATAAAAGGTACGGTATCCTCTTCTGGTAATGTCAGCATAAGGGTTTCTCTGATCCGACTGTGCGCTGATTCCGGGAATATATCCATTCGGGTACATGACCGGGAATGAAGTCGGGTTGATCTGGAAAGCCTGGTTAAAGACACCCTGGGCATTGTCGACCCCGGGATTATTCCCTTGTCCTAATACCCCTCTGATGCCAAGGTTCACTTTCGTGCTGGAGGTAATATCCCAGTCCAGGTTCGTACTCACCGTATACCTGGAGTATTTCTGACTGGAGTTATAAGATTGGCTTTTATCCGTTTTGAAGAGCCCTGTTTCATCGTAGTAACCCAGCGAAACATAATAGCGCGCATTGGTCACCCCTCCTGACAGGTTAGTAGTCACGGTACGGTTTTGTCCAAATCTTCTGAAAATAGCGTCCAGCCAGTCCACATTAGGATAGAGGATCGGATCTTCTCCCGAAGCGGTTTTCTGTATCGTTGCAGCACTATATCTTGGCGTATAAGTCCCTGTATTTGCGGTTCTGATGAACTCCGTCAAACCCGCTTCATTAGCCAGGTTCATATAATCAACACCGTCGATCAGTTTAGGTTGCTTCGTAAAACTCGTTAAACCCTGAAAATAATCTACACCTATGGTCGGTTTACCCGTTTTGCCTTGTTTCGTAACGACCAGGATGACTCCATTGGCGCCACGGATACCATATACCGCTGTGGCAGCAGCATCCTTAAGAATCGTAAAAGACTCAATATCATAAGGACTCAGGCCATTAATGGGACGATTAGGAACACCATCAACCACGATCAGAGGATTGCGGTCTCCTCCAATATTTGTGATGCCACGAATCCAGATGTCGGCCTGATCTGAACCTGGTTCGCCATTCCTGTTTACAGCGATCAAACCAGGTAGCCGGCCGGCCAGCATGGAGCTGATGTTAGCCACAGGCTGTTTCAGGTCTGAAGCTTTTACAGAGGATTGGGCCCCCACGAGGCTCTCTTTCTTCTGTGTACCAAAAGCAACAACAGCAATTTCTACCTGGTCTAACGCATTTCCAGATGGCTTCAATTGAATACTCAGGGTAGTTTTTGTACCAACGGTCACTTCCTGACTCTCGTAGCCAATATAGGTGATGACAAGTATGGCTTTCTCATCGGGAACCCGGATACTGAAAGTTCCGTCTACCTCAGCAGAACCTGCTACAGAACTACCTTTAACACGTATACCTGCACCGGGAAGAGGTAAACCCGCTTCATCCTTAATGACACCACGAATGAGAATATCAAGGGGACGTGTACCGGAAAATCTTGCCTGCACCTCCTTTTCGACCACCACAATGGTCTTTTCGTCGATGTAATAAGTCAGCGGCTGACCATCAAAGCATTTGTCCAGTACCTTCAGCAAAGATTCATTTTTTACATTTAACGTGATGGCTTTTGCTTTTTGAATGACGTCATATCTATATACAAAATCGTAGCCTGTTTGTCTTTTGATTTCTTTGAAAACATCAGTCATAGAAATGCTTTTTCTGCTCAAAGAAACATTTTGCCCATTTGCAGCATTTGAATACTGCATAAAGACAGATATTAATAAGATAATAGTAAGGTTTATCCTCATAAGCCATTTGATTTGGTTAGGTTGCTTGAGAATGCTAAACCAGCTTTTTGCAAATGGCTGATTTTGGGCATGACAGGTTACGTCATACACTTTTCTGGTGTAAAATTTATACATTTGTTTGGGTTCGTTTAATAAGATTATTGTGTTGACTCAATATTGGAATTATGCAGGACCCTAAATCCGGAGTAGGGGCGCTCTAACGCTCCTATCTCTTTTTTTAGTTACCCATCGCAGCTAAAGATTTATGGCATAACTAATATCCTCCTTCCTTCAATTTTAAAATGAACACCCTTGGTTGATTCCAGGTTCCGGAGCACCACATTGATATTTTTTGTCCTGGAAATCGAACCTCCGAACTTGAGATCAGCGATTTGCCCTTCATAGCTGACTGCTACATCATACCATCTGCTGATTTGTCGCATGATGGTTCTCAGAGAAGCGCCTTCAAACACAAAATCACCATTCTTCCAGGCTAAAGCCTGATCAGTATCCGCCGTAGAGACCGATATCCCGGATCCATTTGTTTCCCCCTGCTCGCCGGGCTTCAAGACTTTCAGGTCTTTATCATTGCTAAGCTCAATGCTTCCCTCCAGCAAGGTCGTCTTCGTATCTGGCTCATCAGCATAAGCATTGATATTGAAATGAGTACCAAGCACCTTAATGGTCTGTTTTCGCGTAGTTACCAGGAAAGGTTTCCCTTTATCTTTGGATACTTCAAAATAAGCCTCACCATCCAAACTCACCCTGCGTTCTCTAAAAGTGGCAAAACTAGCGGGGTATTTTAAAGTTGATGCAGCATTCATCCATACTTTAGTGCCATCAGGTAAACACACGCGGTATTGTCCGCCTTTAGGTGTTTCAAATGTATTATAGATAGGTGGGCCGGGGGCATCAGACTGAATCACCGTATAAATGAGCTCCCCTTCCTCGTTTTTTGTAATGCTGATGCCTGACTGCTTTGCGACTTCACCATTACTCGCATCAGTAAGCGAGATGCGCCTTCCATCATGTAAAGTCAGGTAGGCTTTATTACTACCAGGTTTAATCCCATTGTTGATCACCACCTCCTCCATAGAAAGGGGCTGGCCGGATGGTCTGTAGAAATAAAGCCCAACAGCAATACACAGGAGAACAGATGCCGCAGCAAAGAGGGGCCATAATTTAATGGTTTTCTTCTGATATCCCTTCTGAAGGTTTGTTAAGATGGCATCAAGATCTTTGGAACGGCTTTCAATATCAAGCTCATCGTCTCCTGGTTCCTGATAAGTCAGGTACCAGTTTTCTAATAAAGCGCTTTCTTCCTCAGATGCTCTCCCCTCTTTATATCTCTCTAAAATGTTTTTTATTTCTTCTTCTTCCATTTTCAAAAAAGATCAACATTGTGATCTTGTAATGGTAAGACAAATTGGGCATAGGTATAGAGGTATCGAAAAATAAAAAAAACAACATTTTTTTAACATTTAACGAATAAGGACCTTTACTAACGTTCAATAAAGTAAAGAAGATAGATCAGAAGCCCCAATTTAACCCTTAATACCTTTAGGGTATTGGTCATTTGTTTTTTGATCGTTTGTTCTGAAGTGCCTAAACGTTCAGCGATCTCTTTATGTGTAAGGTGTTCTTTGCGACTCATTTCAAATACTTCCCGCATCCTTGGTGGCAGGGCGGCCACTTCAGCATCAATAATTTTTTTAAATTGATTTTCCCGGGCCAGATAATCTGTTGACAGGTTACTGCTCTGAAAATTTTTAATGGAAGTAATGTATTTAGTTTGCAGACCGCTGCGGGCAATCTGATTAAGGATATGATTACGAACGCTGGTATAAAGATAACCGGCAAGATTAATCTGCAGGCCGAGGGTTTCACGTTTTGCCCATAGCATCGTAAAAACTTCCTGAATCGTATCCTGTGCTTCTTCGCGATTGCGGGTCTTATTCCAGGCATGATTGTGAAGTACAAACTTAAATCTGTGATAGATCTCTGTATAAGCAGTCCTGTCGCCCAATTTCAATAAAACTGTAAGTTCGTCGTCTGAAAGTGTACTGTACTCTATCATTTTCTGCTATACCTGGTATGGACTCAAACACAATAATAATTATTTTTTTGAACTCTTTCAATCCTCGCAAAACGATTTAGGATCTCCCATCGATTGTTTTGAACCTCATCATCTTATGGTCGGTAATTTAGCGGAACGTTTTGGTTTGTGCAAATAAAAGGTATGGGCTCAGGGCAATTACTCAGGATTGTTTTCTCATGCTTTGCTTAATTTTCTCCCTATGCTGTTCACCCCATGCACTTAGTTCGCCGATCACGTTTTTCAGCGTCTTACTATACTCGGTCGCTTCATAAATAATGCTTACCGGACTGGTCGGATATACCTTACGTGTGATAAAGTCATTCAATTCCAGATCTTTTAATTCTTTGGCTAATACCTTGGAGGATATGCCGGTGATTTCATTTTGAAGCTCGTTAAAACGCTTTGAAGATTGAACCAGACAAAGGATCACAGCCAGTTTCCATTTTCCATTAATCACATACAGCGCGTCAAGTACGTTTTTGAGCGAGCCTGCGCATTCCTCATTAGTTGGAAGAGACTCATTTACAATGATTTTCATAAAGCAAAGATACTCACTTACCTCAACGTAACCGCTTTCCTTTGGGTAAGTAATGACTTTTGATCAAGGGGTAACTCTATTTTTGCCTATGATAATTCAAGAGAAAGAATCCCTTAATCATTAACACAATCCATTATGAAACACATCCTTCATTTAAAATCAAGCATACAAGGTAAAGATTCGTACAGCATTAAGCTGGGACATGCTATTGTAGAAAAAGTTCAGAATAAGTATCCGGGTAGTACACTGGAAGAATTAAATCTGGTCGACATCGAAATTCCGCACCTTAGCCCCGCTGTCCTTCGTACCTTCTTTATTCCCGGAGATCAGCTGACTGAAGAAGAAAAAGAAGCCATTCGCTTTTCTGATGAGATGGTTAAACAACTGATGGCTGCGGATATCATTGTGATTGGTGCACCGCTGATCAACTTCACTATCCCTACTGTATTAAAGGCCTGGATTGATCATATTACCAGGGCTGGAATAACTTTTGGGTATGCTGAAAATGGTCCGGTTGGAAAAGTAACAGGAAAAAAAATCTATGTGGCCATGTCTTCCGGTGGTGTTTATTCACAAGGTCCGGGTAAAGCCAACGACTTTGTTGCTCCTTATCTGAAAGCTTTCCTTGGTTTTTTAGGCATGACAGATCTCAGCGTATTTCGTGCCGAAGGGCTAAAAGTACCCGGAGTAAAAGAACAGGCAATGGAGAAAGCAATTGACAGCATAATCGTTGACTAAAAGCACTAAAAGCCACATAAAAGCCTGAAGTTATAAGATTTCAGGCTTTTATGGTTTAGGTTTAAATCACAATTATCAACTCTTTTTATTAAAACAGTATCTTTATTTTACTGATGATCATTTTGGAAATTCACTGATGATCATTTAGCTCAGTAGTATTTTTTCTTCCAAAACTCCCACCATTTCCTTTTCCTCGTTATTACTGTTTCCCCAAGCATCACTTCTCGCTTATTAATGAGGAGATTTGTAACTGGTAAATCTTTTTTATAAACAATGGTTTCGGTATCACCTTCAAATCCATTGTGTTTTACCACTAAAACAATGGTATCAGAAGCAAAATCATTTGGTATTTCAAATTTAAAATTCCCCAGTGTATCTGTTTTTGTAAAAATATCTGTGCCTTTGATAAAAACTTCAGTGAGCTTCACCATTCTGTCTCTCTCAAGTACCTTTCCCGATATTATTTTTTTCAAACTATCTCTTTCAATAATTTTGTTTGCACCTGACACATCGGGCTCAGTTTTTTTATCATTAGGTACAACGACAAAAGCAGTGTGTTCTAAATGTTGACCGGCAGCAAATGAACTTTCGGTCGCCCCAAGGATTAAAAGGCTTGTTATTATTTTACCAAGCTGAAAACTGTTCTTTTTCGGCTTAACCACCAACAGCCTGTTCATCTGAGTTGGGGTTAATCTGCTACAAATGGTTCCTGAAGAGCTTTCAATAAACCTGATGATCTCCACATCTGTTAACGTCGCAAAATCAACCACATTTTTTGAGCATTGGGAACAAAACTTCCCGATATCGGTTTTAGTCATTGAAGCCCATTGCGCTTTCCGGCATGGGTTTTCGATATTCAATAGGTAATTCTGCTTCATAAGAATTTAATTACCTACAAAATAAGAATTTTCCTGAACCAAACCTATTTTGAAATCAACTGGAAAACGAGAACTCATCTTATAATACATAATTTACCAGAGCCACTTGGTTTATGTAAATAAAAGGTATGTGCCTGCGGCATCATATTTTTATCCGATTTTGAAATAAGCGGTGAATATCCAAAAGTCTGCATATCTGCACAGACTAAAGTTACAACTCTTCCTTCCCCATAAAATTTAAGTTCTGCCTGTTTACATGGATATATGAACTTCCTTTTATCTTTCATACGTTCTGCCATGCCTTTGGTCAGTTTCATCTCAGCACCTTTGTCCCATGGTGTAGCAGTTGCTTCTTCGTAGATACTGGTTTTAAGCATCGATAGATATTTTAATTGATCCCCCTCCTCAAGGGTCTTTCTGAAATCTTCGTAAAATGCATCGACCTCTTTTCGGATGTCAGCATCATTTTTCAGCTGTTGACTTTTACTCCATCCGGTAATTTTCCAATTTATATCTTTCGGGTCTACCTGGAAAGAGGTTTTATATTCAGCATAGGGCTTATCTTTTACAATTGGTGTTTGATAGCGTAGAACCTCCCATTTATAATCTTGCCCCTTTGCCTTTGCGTTCATGATATCAAGTAAAGACATGCCTGCATCTGATTTTAGAATTTCGATTTTAACGAATGAATTTGCAGTAAGCGATGGAGAAAAAACAGTTTCATCTTTTTTTGATGGAAATATGCGGATGGTAACCTCTTGCTTTCCCGCTTGCAAAATATATGGATTGATATCTTTTGTTAAACCCGACCTTTCTCCCAATCCATAATGAGTGATTACCGGCACATCATTTACCAATATTTCATAGGAACAATCCTGATGTTCATACACCAGTTTAAACAACATCCCTCCTTTTCGATCTTTTGCTTTCTCTATTTTATCTTTTTCAGCTGTCTTTTCTTGTTTAACCTGTGCATAAGACTGCAAACTTATAAAAACACTCAGCATCAGCAACCTAACTATATTATTCATTAATTCTTTTATTAAATATGATCAATAATTGCACCATAATAGACAGGTATACGATGTCCGCCAACGAGGTAATGTACCTCTTATGACAATAATTACTGGTTTATTGGTAGATTCCTGAAAACACAAACCGCCTCTGCATTATTCAAGAGGCGGTTTGACTCTTCAGATGGAGATATAGATTTAAAACTTAAAGGTGATTCCTGCAAGGTAGTTGGCAGGTTTCTGAGCCCTGCCATCAATTGCCCAGGACTTCACATTACCAATGTTATTCGCCTTAAGACTAAGTCGGAACTTCTTCTGGTCATAATACGCCGATGCATCAATAAAAGTATAAGAAGGCAGGATAAAAGTATAATCTGTAAAGGTTTCCGGGCTGGTACCTGCAACCAATGTATTGGCAAAGAAGGAGGAAGAAACATAGTTTCCGCCAAGACCAATGCCGAGCCCCCTAAATAAACCTGTTGAGATGGAATAGTTAACCCAGATATTCGCTGCATGAGCAGGTGTTTGTATCGCTCTTCTTCCCTGAACCAATGGGGAACCATTGGTATATTTGTTCTCATTATAACCGTAGCCAGCCACAATGTTCAAACCTTCCAGAGGGTTTGCAATCAACTCAAAATCTATCCCTTTACTTTGCTGTGTACCATCCTGGATCAGAAAATTCTGACCGCCACGGTTTTCAAAACGCGTAGAATTTTTCACATCGATGTGATAATAACTTAAGTTGGCATTTAACTTCTTACCAAATAAATCCAGCTTTACCCCCGCTTCTACCTGATTGGCCTGTTGTGGCCTGAATGTACTGATGGTACCATCCGGTTGTGATGCATTGGCTAGATTCTTAAAACCATTAAGGTAATTTACAAAGATGGAAACCTGGTCCTTAACGGGCTGATAAATCAATCCCAGTTTCGGGGAATAAGCTGTTTGTTTATAATCTCCGATTACGTTACTATTGGCTGTATTCCGGGTTCCCTTATTGATAAAAAGATCAGCACGTAAACTGAGCAACACCATCAATTGATCAGTAAAGTTAATCAGATCAGAAGCATACACACTATAGGTATCCTGTTTGTAGCTCTGTGTGGGAGGATTCAAAGCGGCAAACAAGTTGTTTACCTGTGGCAGGCTAATGTTCGGAATATTTTTGTTCAGGTCAATTTCATCCACAGTCACAACCCCGTAGTGCATCTGTCGATACTGTGACATATAATCTGCGCCTATGACCAAGCGGTTACGGATTGGTCCGGCTTTAAAATCTCCAGTAAAATTCTGTTGTATCTGTTTACGACCCCATTTATCCGGCATCCAAAGACTGATCTTTCTG
Source organism: Pedobacter caeni (assembly GCF_900129215.1). Classification (GTDB taxonomy): domain Bacteria; phylum Bacteroidota; class Bacteroidia; order Sphingobacteriales; family Sphingobacteriaceae; genus Pedobacter; species Pedobacter caeni. Next base: position 153,330 of record NZ_FQUQ01000006.1, read on the forward strand.
GAAATCCTGGATTCACTAAGCCAGGAGTAATTGAATTGATTAAACTGGTCATAAGTTCCCAGGGAATAGGCATAATTGGTTTGGGATTTCCAGTTTTCAGAGATCTTATATTCCGCTTGCGCAAATACATTATTCGACACCTGATTCTGACTGGCCAGGGAATTATCAATTAAAGATTGGCGGTAACCTATTGGCAGGTCTTTAAAGCTTTTGCCATTAAACAGGCCAGTTGGTACAGTCAGAAGAATTGAAGAAGTACCTCTTACTTTGGTCATGTCTGCATCCAGTGTAAATTTCAATCTGTCATTTACCTGGTAAATCAGACTAGGTGAAACGACCTGCAAATGCTGGAATCCCTGATCCTGAAAAGAGTTCTCTTTATGAATGGCACCTGTCAGGCGAAACAGAAGGGACTTATCTGAATTTAACGGTAAATTCACATCAGCAGTGAACCGACTCAGGTCAAAACTTCCCTGGGTATAACTGATCTCTCCGCCAAAAGTTTCATAAGGCCTTTTTATCACATAGTTAACTAATCCCCCAAAAGATACCATTGATGAACCAAATAAGGTTGAAGAAGGACCTTTAATTGATTCCACACGTTCTACGGTAACCGGATCAATATTAGTTTTCAACCATGTAGCCATCCCATTTCTGATATTGTCGCTGGTGGTAAATCCGCGGGCTGTAACTGCAGGCATACCAGCCCCCGACCTGCTCACCACAGCACCCGGGATATTTTTATAGGACTCATCAAGCGTCGTGGCCATTTGCATGGTGATGAGCTCCTTCCTTACAACGCTATAAACCTGTGGATTTTCCAGATTACCGATGGGCAACCGTGCTACATATTCACTTTCCTTCCGTCCATACTTATTCACTTTAGCTCCGTTAACCACAACTTCCTTCAGGTCCTGTTTACTTTCATCTAATACAAAATTCAATACTACCGGTTCTCCTGTAACCGTTATTTTCCGGCTTTGTGCTTCCAGTCCGACATAACTTGCAGTCATGGTATAGGTACCTGCAGGAACATTCTTAAAGCTGTAACTTCCACTGGCATCTGCTCCTGTGTTGCGTAATCCGCGGATACTGATGGTCACCAACCTTACAGGATCTCCGTCTTTGGTAGTCACGGTTCCACTCACGCTCCCTTTTAACTGCGGCCGTACTGCAATATCGTTTCCGGTAGCAGTAAACCTTAAACCTGTTTTGGCGGAGAGTTGATTTAGAATATTCCGGACGCTGGTACTGGCAGGATTCAGAGTAACCAACTGTTCCAGTTCTTTATCCAGACCCGCATACATAAAGTTTAGGCCTGCTTTATCTTGTAATTGATCAAAAACTGACCTCAGGGTTAATGTCCCTGGAGTGATCTCTATTCTTTGATTTGGATTTTGCTGTGCATGAGCAGAAGTGCTGAAAATCAGCAGACACCCGGCAAGAACTAAAATCCATTTATAACATTTTAATTTAAAAAAGGCCGCTATAAACGGGAAGTGGTAAACAGTAAAGTTTAAATTCATAAATTTGATTATTATTCATTAATTGAAGATTGATGGTAATTTTTGCTACCGGCGTGTTTGCCGCACGACCGGTAGTTTTTTGCCGACAAATCCTTTCGGACTTCCCTTATTGCTTGTTCTGTTCATTCAGTATTTAAAGTATATGTATTTGTTTGCCTTGTTGGCTAAAATGAAGATTTGTAAAGTTCTCTATCAGTCCCAGGACTCTGGAAATTGGTTGTTCATGAAATTTAGCGGTTACTTTTGCGTCAAGCTTCAGTCCTTTAGGATTATAAAAAATTACTCCATAATGGCGTTCAAGTTTCTCAAGCACATCGGATACCGGAGTATGGTCAAACCACAGTAAACCTTTGGTCCAGCTGGTTGCCATACTGGTATCTATTGGAGTAACCGCCTGGATCAACTGCTGTTTCTTCAAAAAAACAAGTTGTTGCCCCGGCTTAAGTAAGGCTGATTTTCCAGTCTTCGTTTGAAAACGTATACTGCCCTCGGTTAAGGTAACAAACACCTGGTCAGAATTTCTGGAATTCCCGACATTGAATTTAGTCCCCAGAACCCGGATACTGGATGATGAAGTATGTACAAGAAAGGGCTTTGTTGAATCATGACTGATGTTAAAAAATGCTTCACCTTCCAGTAAAGTTACTTCCCTGCTGCTTCCGTCAAAAGATCTGGGATATCGAATACTGCTTCCACCGGAAAGACAAATCACACTGTGATCTGCCAGCTTAAGTGTCACCTGCCTTCCATTCGGCACATTTAAAGTATTTAAGGTCTCCGGCTGTTCAGAGGCTCCTGAATCATGGAATAAAAACAACCCCATCACAATCAGTATTGAGGCTGCAGCAGCTAACCAGGCAAAATGTCGGAAATGATATCTTTGAACAACCGGCCTGGCATCCCTGATCATTTCATTCCAGATCTCCTCTTCCAGTGCAGTATTTTCCGGTACCGGGTTCTCAGGTTCCTCATCCCCATATTCAAGCCAGTACTCCACCGCTGTCTTTTCCTCCTCAGTACAATACCCGTTGGAATAACGTTTCAACAAATCCGGATCAAGTTTCCCCATACTTATAGATAACATGATCAGGTCAGTACCCTACACCAAAAAAGAAAATAATCTGATTTTCTTAAACCACTGAGTCTGGTTGCAATGCCGTACGTAGTTTCAGGAGTGCCCTGCTCATGTGTTTTTCTACCGTCTTAACTGCAATGCCTAGCTCTTCAGAAATTTCCCTATAACTCTTGTCCTGATCACGGCTCAACATAAAAATAGTCCTGGTAGGTTCCTCAAGTGCATTTACCTGTGAATTAATTTCGGCTTTAAACTCATGGAGTGTAAACATCGTTTCAGGGTTATATCTCCATGTCTCTATCCTGTTCCCGGCACCTGTCTCCTCATCAGTGGGAATATTAATCTTCTGATCCCGGAAATAATTCATCACCTGAAATCTTGCTGCTTTAGTCAGAAATACTTCTGCACTTTTATCATCCGGAAATTCCAGTCCACGGTCCCAGACCGAAAGAAAGATATTCTGAGTCATATCCTTAGCAGCAGACTCATCCTGACAAAAACGCATACATAAGGAATACACCCTGCTCCAATGAAGCCGATACAACATTTTAAATGCCTGATCTGTCTGAATATTACGGCTTAATACCTGTCTCCCCATGAATACACTTGCTAAGCAGTTCAAATATATACCTTTATTTAGAATCAGTACAAATAAATCAGGAATATTTAAATATTTTTTTTTGTTTCTTTGCGCTATGTTAAAACAAGTTTTTGTCGCATTGCTAATCGTTTTTTCGGTTAGTGTTTTTGCACAGGAGCGTCCCGCTGCCTATGCCCTTACCGGAGAATCTAATCTCTGGAATAAAAAGATAAATGATACTGCCTGTGTCTTTGCAGATATCGCATACCTACGTGAACAACCCAATTTAAAGGGGGCAATATTAGATTCCTTGAGCGCCGGAACCAGGGTGGTCATCAAAAGCGAAGCTTACAACAATACATTAATCAAAGATTTCTATGCACCCTGGCACAAAGTAGAATATACCATTGGAAAGCAAAAACGATCAGGATTTATATGGCTGGGGCTGTTGGCTCTTGGTACCAATCAGGATAAGGAAGGAAAATTATGGATGTATGGCTTCAACAAATACCTTAACCGGTCAAATGATGAAGCACATCTTTCTCTATGTGAAATCAAAATTTTAGATCCTGCTCTTCAGGTTGCCGGCCGGACTTCTATTTTAGTCACAAGAGGAGAACAAACCTACACCGAAGGGAAGATTTTGAGTAATATGGGATTAACAGGCTTACAAGCAATTTACAGAATAGGTTTTTTCGGTGAAGCCTGCGGTGTATCTACTGACCATCACTACCTGGGATGGACAGGCAAGGAATTTATAAATCTACCTGGAAAGACCAATGTCAGTGATGCAGGTGTTGTTTATCATGAAGAAAAATTGCTGTTCCCTTCCGAACATGGTCTTGCCCCCTCTTTAATCATTAAAGACATCACTGATGGAGAAGTTATAGACCCTGATCAGCAAAAACTAACCTATAAAGAAAGTAAAAAGCGGGTAAAATATATCTGGGATGGCAAAATTGCCAGTGAAATCGTGGAAATGAAATAGCACAACTATTCGTAGTGTTTTAAATAGGATTCCCGGTAATTATATGGGATGGCTTTTTCATCAGGAACTCCATTAATCGCTCTTCCTCCGTATCCCCCGCTTTCATCTCCACTATATTTTTGAAGATCAAATGCCGCAGGAAATCCGTAGGAATTGATGAGTTTATGATCAAGCTTACTTTTTAATTCTTCGCATTCCTCCCTTGTTATTTTTTTAAAATTGTCCAGGATCAAAGCGCAATACATATCGTAAATGACATCCGCGTATGCTGTTGGATCCATCTTTTCTGTAAAGCCGTTATAACTACAAGATATGGTAATCTCTTTCAGCTTGCTGCCTTTCAATGCAGGGCGATACTTTTTCGTTTCCGTATTATAGACAGAATCATAGAAGAATTTTTGGCTTTTTGTTAACGGTCCAATAAACAAGGTAATTCTCAGGCTGTTTTTTTGAAAAATCTTCTTCTGTATCAATAGATTTGTCTCCAGAAAATGCCATAGGTATTCACTGATTCTGTGGTCAATACGAGGGCGTTTAAACATGATTTCCGGCTTACTGATTCCATCCTCTTCATCCTCGTTATCCCAAAATCTCCTGATGGTAACTGTCCGTGTATTTTCTTCGTTTTTTTCGATTTCCTTTCCTGTGCCCTTTACAACTGTCAACAGTTCCCTGAGGTAATCTGAAGTTTTTTGGAGCAACAGTCTAAAATCGCTTTCATTAAATGCCACCAGAACACAGCTTTCCGTATCAGCATCGTTTTCAATTTCCCGACTGAAAGGAACTTTTCCTTTTTTAAGCTGATCCAACAGGTAATTGGCCCACCCGTATCCATCAGCGACATAAGAATGCGTTTCCATTTTTTTGTTAAGCTGACTAAACTCATCTTCTGCAGGAGAGAATTCCAATGAATAGCTGAGCGTTTCTGTTCCTTTATACAGCAGATTGGAGATGCTAATCAGGAATGGCTCATAATCATAGCATTCCCAGGTGTCGTCTTCCATTTCTTTCAGAATGTTTTTGGGAATTTTTACTTTATCCAGGTGAAGTTTGTTAAGGTTCATCTTTTTGTCTTTTGATTACATACATTCCTTTTATCTCTCAAAACTGCTTTTCCCGGGCTTCACGGTGCTAGTCGACTAGTTAAGAATGCTTTAGTTCAAAAATTATAAAAATAAATTAATTCACAAAAACTATTCAGTTAAAGGTATATTAATTTACAGAAAACCTCTTGCTTTGCCGCTAACCTATACCAAAAATCCCACACAGAGTGGGATTTTTGGTAATAAAGCGTTCTTTTCTGATTATTCTTTGTTAAAAAAGTCTTCAGACTCTGAATCCTTTTCTTTTGTTTCCGGTAATTCCACCCGGATTTCTATAAGATTCTCTTTCCTGTTGCTGACAGGTATGGGAACTCCTCCCCCCAGACCAACACCAACAAGTGCCAGAGCAATCATTAACACAAGACTCAACAGCCTCAGTGTTTTCTTGAAGTATTTCATGATTTAATAAAAAAAATGTAGCTAACAGAACTTTTTTACGTCAATGACGCGTAAAGGATATTCACTATCCGATCAAAAGAAAGGCCTCTTCATCCTGGCTTTGAGAAGAAACAATTTTTGGAAGATAAAAATGATTGGAAGGTCCAGGTTCACTGCAGTCTTTCTGCAAAAGTGCATATGCAACTTCCACTGACCTGTTAAAAGCAGTCAATGCAGCAGCCTGATCAACAACCGCAGAAAGAAAATGTACATATTTTAATACATTTCTATTGTCATAATAATTAACCTGTCTGACAGAAAGCGGTTTGAAGCCTGCAAGGACCTCTGTTTGCGGTTTATGCGCTGAAATGGCCGAAAAACCGGTATTCCCGGAGAGCATAAAAAAGCTCAATAGTAAAGTTACGGTCAACAAAAATGCTGACGAACTGTTCTTCATACCGGCTATTTTACTCTTTTCCATTTCTATTTCAAAGTTAACACTTTTATGATCAGCTTTCTATGATTTTTTTTCAGTTTAAATCATGAGCAAGGCAATATCCGGAGAAACAAACTGCTGCAAATATTCCCCTGATACGGCCTGATTTTTGATGCCCTATAAAAAATTAAGTATTTATAGATATGCCAGATACTACTGCTTTATTACAAGCATTCAGACAAAACAACTTCCAGGAAGCAAAACTGCTGCTAGAAAATGATAAAAACCTTACTTCTGACCTCAATGAATATTACCATACCCAGATTCTTGATCAGATCATCAGTCACAAAGCCTTTGACCTGATTCCTGTGCTCATCGAGCAAAAGCTGATAGGAACAGATGTTTACGAATACGATTCTTTTAAAAAATCCATTTTCGCAAGCATCATTACAAACCTCAAAGAAGATGAGGAATCCATTCAGTTTCTGGATGATCTGCTTGGGCAAATGGAGAACCTCAAAGATGAAGTGGCCGACCAAACCCTCTTAGGTTATGCTTTTGAAGAAGGTGCTGATCTATGGCTGATCAAAAAATTCGTTGATGCTGGTCTTGATCTGAATTATAAGAACAATTATGATACGACTTTCCTGCATGCGACGATAAAAAACGGAAGGATCAAACCGGAAAAGTCAATGGCTTATGTACAGTACCTCATTGAACAGGGTCTGGATGTAAATGCAAAAGATATTGTCAATAAGACACCTCTGATAGAAGCAATAGAATTTAATAAACCAGAATATATTGACCTGCTGCTGCAAAATGGCGCAGATCCAAATCACCAGGACAAATCGGGAGAATCTGCGTTCTTCTGGAGCATTGTACATAAGTCAGAGCTCAAATGGTACCTTAAACTCAGGGAATACGACAGTCCCAAATTTGACCAGCTGAATAAAGAAGGGGTAACCATGTTCTTCGAATTCATGAGAAGAATTTACAGGTCTGATCGGAATGCGGTAGATTTTCTTGTTAAACTTTTAGAAGATGGAGCTGATCTTTTGGAGCGTTCAACCTGGTATGGACAAAGTAAAACTCCACTGGAAGTAGCTGCTGAAAAACAATTTGAAATCCTGGAAGCCATTTTGAATATGGACCTGGTAGACCTCAATGCACAGGATGAAGATGGAAATACGCTTTTACATTATGTATGTGCATTTAATGTTAACTATGATAAAGAGGTGGCAAAAGACACCTACAAAAAGGTAAAACTCCTGATAGAAAAAGGTGCTGATACCAGCCTGACCAACCGGAAAGACGAAACAGCAATGGCCCTGGCCTCAAATGATAACCTGAAATCCAAGACTGTAGAAATACTGCTTGCCAACCAAAAATCCTAAGAAATGTCCATGTCATTTATAATTGCCTGCGAGGCTGGCAAAAGAAAGATTGCAGAAATACTGCTTAAAAACAATGAAGTCGATGTCGCTTATACCGATGAGAAAGGAAGAACAGCTTTACATTACTCTGCCTATCAGGGATACCTGGACATCGTAAAATCGTTGATTGAAGCCGGAACAGATATCAATTACGAAGATCATAACGGGGAAACACCACTTTACTTCGCTTGTTTACTAAAACAAAAACAGACCGCTATTTATTTGATAGATCAGGGGGCAAAAGTTGAGATCAACGACCTTCAGGGCAATAGCCTTCTTCACCTGACTGCAAAAACGGCTCAGATTGAGGTACTCAATCAATTGATACAAAAAGGACTGGAAGTGGACCTCCAGAATAACCAGGCAGAAACACCTTTACTTCTTGCTTCTGGTCTCAGGAATAAAGAAATTGTTCAAAGACTGCTGGAATTGGGTGCGGATCCGAATGCAACAGATAAAGTTGGAAACACCCCGCTGATATATGCAGTAAACTCAAAAAACACCATAATTGTGGAGTTATTGCTGGACCATTCGGCCGAAATCAACCATGCCAATCATGGAGGAGAAACACCGTTGTTACTGGCCTGCTATCAGGGCAATAATATGCTGATCAAGCTATTGGTACAACGGGGCGCAGACATCAAAGTGTCTACCAAAAACGGACTTTCTCCGATCTGGTACGCCTGCAGCAATAACCAAAAAGAAATCGTCAGCTTATTTTTGCAGAATGGTATAGATGTGAATTTCAGCAAACCTCTTTCTGGTGTTGACGAATCCATGAACTCTTACCTCGATTGGGTGGAAAGTGCCACAAATATTTCTCTGGACAGCAGTTTCACCTTAGATAACAGCTACAGTTATGGCGGAGAAACCTTACTTCATGTAGCCGTAAAGAAAGGTCACCTGAGCATGGTTAAGCTATTGATAGAAAATGGAGCTTCCATTAACATTGCCGATGAAAGCGGAAATACTGCACTACATTATGCCGCAGCCAATGGTAAAAAAGACATTGTTAAATACCTGCTGGAAAACCATGCCGATCCTTCTGTAGTGAATGTTAAAGAACAGAAAGCGATAGACTATTCCAATATCAAAGGATATAATGAAATTACAGAGGCGCTTTTAAAGTATAGCCCTAAAGATACTGCAGCGGCTCCTGTTTCAGGATCAAAACCGGAAACATCAAACGGGACAGCTCCGGAAAATCAGATGGCCATAAAGAAACAGGCACTTCTGGACCTTAAAGAGTTACTGGATGCCGGTATTCTTAGTCAGGAAGAGTTTGACCTGGAAAAACAAAAAGTCCTTAAAGGATAAACAAAAAAAAGAGGTACCGGATTGTCCGGTACCTCTTTTTTATCATAAGCGATTGTGCTAAACGCCTTCCATACCGTATTGTTTCAATACGTCTGCAGGCACACCTTCCCATTTATTCGGAACATTACCCACATAACCGATGTCTTTCACTCCGATTTCGCTGGTAAAGAATCCCGAAGCAGTCAGGTTTCTCATGAGGTTAAAGAAAGCCACTCCCTGCTCCATTCCTGGTTTTGCTTTCTTAGGGTAAGCAATCTGATCAATCATTTCAATTTTCTGAGCATATGAAGTATCCTTGAAAGGTTTTTCATAACGGTTCAGGCATTGCAGGTCAAGCCATCTCAATCCACCCCTCATTGGGGTCTGATGTTCTGGCATATCTTTCACAATAAACTCGATAAATTCGGGCACTTTCGCATCTGTAGCGCTTCCGGACTTGTCATCTTTTGGAATGATGATGTCCGCCAGAAGGCCAATGGTAGCCATTTCATGTGCAGAAAAGAACTTCTCTGCCTTTAACTTCTTATCTCTTTCAACTTCCCACTCTTCTCTACCTGCTTCTGAACCCGCTGCTTCTGCGGTTTCTGCTATTTTTTTATCGTCACCCGGTTTACAGGCCTCCAACAATACAGCAGTACTGATGGTGGTTAGTCCAAGGACTTTCAGTGATTCACGTCTGTTCATAATTTCTTTGTTTTAAACAGCTTAAATATTTTGTTTTTTCTTTTGCTCCAGGATGTATTCGGCAGTCCTCATCGAGAGGGCAAGAATGGTCCATGTCGCATTTTTATCTCCTTGTTGTACGAAAGGTGCAGCATCTACCACGAACAGGTTTTTACATTCATGTGCCTGACACCATTTATTTAAGGCTGATTTTTTAGGGTCATCGCCCATTCTGATGGTACCTACCTCATGGATAATTTTACCTGGTGCTTCCAATCCATAATTGGTATCCGCTCCCGGAATATCTGAAGTGATGATTGCCCCCATCGCATGCATCATCGACTGGAAGGTCTCCTGCATGTGTTTGGCTTGTTTGATCTCTTCATCCGCCCATTTATAGTTAAACCTCAATACCGGAATACCATATTTATCGACCACTTTAGGATCTATTTCGCAATAATTAGTTTCTCTGGCGATGGCTGTTCCTCTACCTGCCATACCTACTGATGTACCGTAGAAACGTCTGTAATCATCTTTTAAAGATGCACCATAACCTCCGGCCTCTTTCATTTTTCCATCTCTTCCGGGAACCATTCCATTCAGTTTGGCAGTACCACCACCAAATCCATAGGCCGGCATTCCCATTCCACCCCAGTATTCAATATGATAACCTCTTGGGAAATCCAGTTTTTTATTGTCCAGCCACCATGGCGAATAGATATGGACACTGCCCACACCATCTTCGTTATAACGCTTACGGTCCATTAGCTGTGGCAGGAAGCCACCCAGACTTGCTCCGGTTGAATCGTGTAAATATTTACCAACGATACCACTTCCATTTGCCAGTCCACCAGGATGGGCAACAGATTTGGAGTTCAACAGAATCCTTGCAGATTCACAGGCACTGGCACCAAGGATCACCGTTTTGGCATTTACCTGGTATTCCATTCCATCTTTTTTGTTGATATAAGATACTCCGGTAGCCAATCCGTTTTTATCGGTTAACACCTCTCTTACCATCGCATTGGTAATTACGGTTAAGTTCCCCGTTTTTACTGCCGGGATCACCAGGCAGGAAGAAGAAGAAAAATCTCCATAAACTTTACAGCTACGCCCGCATTGTCCACAATAAAAACAAGGAGCACGGTCTTTATTTCCCGGTAAAGCTTCGGTAAGTACAGAGCCCCTGCCAGGGATTACTTTCACTCCGGTCTTCAGTCCGGCTTTCTTAATGAACAGTTCATTGAGCCTTGGTTTTGGCGGCGGAAGAAAAATTCCATCGGGTTCATTTTCGATTCCTTCTACCGTTCCATAAACTCCAATAAGACGGTCTACCTTGTCATAAAAAGGTTTTAGCTCATCATACGTAATAGGCCAGTCGTCGGTTAGTCCATCCTTACATTTAAAATCCAAAGGACCCATTCTTAAAGAAATTCTTCCCCAGTGATTGGTTCTTCCACCTAACATTCTAGACCTGAACCAGGCAAATTCTGTTCCTGATTTCTGGGTATAAGGTTCGCCATCTAACTTCCAACCTCCATAAGAAGCATCAAAATCTCCAAAGGGTCTTGTGGTTGATGCACCGCGTCGGGGAGATTCCCATGGCCATTTTAACTGTTGTGCGTCGATACGTGGGTCGAAATAAGCACCAGCTTCCAGCATCAGCACTTTTTGCCCGGCATTGGCCAATACATACCCGGCCATACCTCCGCCTGCTCCGGACCCTACGATAACTACATCATAGACGGCAGACGATTTCTTGATTTGAAATTCACTCATATATTTGGTTGAATGGTTGATGATCTAATATTAATAAAAATATTACTAAATATGCAAATAGCTAAATCAAGAATGATTCTTAATAAGCAGTAATGCATTTATGTAAACAAAAAAATACAGACTTACCCCCTATTACCTCATACTATATATAGTACCCATGAACTGGTCAAAACGGCTATTCTTAATTGCTTTGGCAGGAATTTGAGCCTGACTATTTATTTAACAAAGGGATTTATTCTATTTTAAAACATTTAGGTTTCTGATTTGTAACTATAACACAGTTAAACAACAAACCTAAGACCATGAAAACGAAACACTTAATTGCGTCTTTATCATTAGTTTCGCTTGCTTTCTCTGCATGTCGGAACACAGACAAAATCAATGAATCTACCACAGACTCCAGTATCGAACAAACCATGACCGATACCACTGCTGTAAACAGGGGTGCGGATGCTGATGACTTTATGAAAACCGCAGCCCTTGCCGGGATCATGGAGATCGAATTGGGAAAGATTGCGCAGCAAAATGCAGCCAACCCTAAGATTAAAAAATTCGCCGGGCAAATGGTGAATGACCATACCAGGATTGCCAATGATTTGAAGGTGCTTGCCGATAGTAAAAAGGTCAGTTTACCAGGCTCCCTTCCTGCTGCCGACAGTAAACATGTGGAAGAAATGAAAAAAATGACCGGAGCGGCCTTCGATAAACACTATATGGATATGATGGTGAAAGATCATATAAAAGCATTGGATCTTTTTAAATCAGCTGCCGTTTCAGGGGATGTCAAAATAAGGAATTTTGCTTCAAAAACTTTACGTACGCTGGAACGTCATTTTAAAAGGGCCGGGGAAATCAATGCCGGAGTCAGTTATTAGCGGAGCTTAGATCGTTCAAAGGAAGCAGGTGATGGTTTTTCATATAACTATATAATACAAGGTCCAGGCCATAGATGTCTTTCCTTAGCGCCAGGTTACCTTTAGCATCTGCCCAGGCGGTGATGTAATTTAAGTAAACCGGTATTTTTACCGGTAAAGAAATGTTTTTTGCCCTTGGATACGCATTTTGCATCGCCGATTTGATCTGATCATAGGTTTTCCCCTTTCCAAATAACGCAAGCGCAAGCTCCAATGGTTTTTCTACGCGGACACAACCATGGCTAATTGCACGGTTTACTTTTTTAAATGCGCTTTTAACCGGAGTGTCGTGCAGATAAACACTGCTGTTATTGTTGAAAAGAAATTTAATCTTTCCTAAAGAATTCTGGTCTCCGGGTCGTTGTTTAAATGAATACTGCCCAACATTCTCCCAATCTACTTCCCCGGCCGAAATCCGCTTACCATCTTTATAAACATCCATATCGTTCTCTGCTAAATAGTCTGGATTTGAAGCCACATATTTAGAAATCTCTGCCCTGGCAATGCTTGCAGGAATATGCCAGATCGGGTTTACCTGCACGCTATAAATCATGCTGTTTAACTGTGGGGTCTCCTTTGCGATGGGCTGGTCGCGCACCAAACCGGTATCCGGGTCCTTACTAAGCAGATTCATCCCATCTTTATTCCGCCCCTCACCAACACAGACTTTCATCTGTAATATGGCTTTCCCCTGGTCAATCACCTCCAGACTAAAATCAGGAATGTTCACCGAAACATACTTTACTGCAGCAACCTTATTCTTCCACCTCAATCGCTCCAGATTCACCTTTATCACAAGATCAGCTTCTTCCCTCGGGATGGCCTTAGTACCGAACCCTAACTTCAACGCTTTCTGTAAAGCAAGGTATTGTGAAGATTTAGGCTGGATGCTATCCAGATAATTTTTTAGATCAGCAACCGCAAATACTTTGCCGGCCAGACTGCTATCTGGACTTAGGGTAGAAATGAAATAATTAGTGTATATACTATCTGGTCTGACCAGACCGTACTGCATGGTACGGCTGTATTTAATTAATGAAACGGCCAGAAGCACTTCCAGTTTTACTTTCTGCTGGTATGCATCCATGGTCTTTTCCTCTTTTGTTTCTCCCAATTTGCTCCATAAGTCCCGGATTTCAGTACGATAAAAGAGCTCAGGATTCAGACCATGAAGCTCCACACTGTCCAGATATCCCATCAAAAGCTCCAAATCCTTACCCGGAAGATAACGGTTTAAAAGAATCAACTCATAGTCCTGGTTTTTATAAAAACGTCTCAGCCAGTCTACATCCCCGGTTGTCTCTTTTTCAAGTGACAGTACCTGCTTAAAAGCAGCACTGACGAGGCTCTCTTTAAGCCTGGTAATTTTCAGCACCTTCGCTTCAGCCAGCCCGGGAGCTTTCCCCAGCATATAGCCTGGCTCTTTTGAAGTAACCGTTGCTTTTTTCAGGGTACAGGCAGCCAACAACACCAACCATAATGAAATGATCAACATTTTCATAAACCAACCACAACCAACTGCCTTTAACATAACGGGATAACTAGGTTGACCCCCATACAACACCTGACGATTTCTATTGTTTCATATTCCCCTCAAAAAATAAAAATAAGTGCCTGATAAAAAAACACTTAGAAATCTAAGATTGTTAAAACAGCAGAAACTTTCGGGTGTTATATAGGTGTATGAAAATTTATAATCAATGATCATGAAAACCATACTAGTGGCAACGGATTTTTCAGAGACAGCAAGCCATGCCGCCTATTACGCGGTCTCTATGGCGATGCAGATTGGAATTCCAAGAATCATTCTATATCATTCCTATGATATTCCATACACCAGCTCAGATCTTCCTCTTCCTGAACCAGACAATATCCAGCAATTACACGAGAAGAGTGTAGAGTTTCTGGAATACCTGAAAAATGATTTACTAACCGTCAGCAGCCGGCAAATCAGGATAGAAGCCCATACCAATGAGTATCCGCTGGTACTGGCCATCGAAACTTTTATTGAAAAAGAGGACATTGAACTGGTGGTTATGGGGACTACCGGCAAGAGCCGAATTGAAAAGATACTGGTAGGCAGCAACTGTTTATCCCTCGCAAAGGAATGCACAGTTCCACTCCTGTTGGTCCCATTTGAAGCCCCTGTAGAGCGCATCAAACGTGTAGCACTGGCTACAGATTTAAAAGAAGTTGCTGAAATCAGCCCGGTTATGGCCATCAAAAACTTTGTCCATACCTTACAGGCTAAATTGTTTATCCTCAATGTGGAGCACAATGAAAGCGACCATTACAGTCCCGACATCATTGCACAACAAACAGCATTACATAAATTATGGGACAGTGAAAATCCAGAGTATCATTTTACCGATCACAAAGATTGTGCGGCAGGCATCATGGATTTTGTGGAGGAAAAGGACATCCAACTTGTCATCGCCATTCCTAAAAAATACAGCTTTTTTCAAAGTTTGTTCCACAGAAGCATCACCGAAAAACTTGCTTATCATAGCCATATCCCGCTCTTGTTCATCAGAAAAACTGAGCTCATCGATTAATTCTACCTTTCTCCGAAATACAGCTCCGGATAATCCGGATGGGTATAAACGATTTGCCACAGGTTATTTTTATGCGCCCGGAAGGAGGCTGCACTAATACATAGATAATACTCCCACATTTTGTAGAACTGCGCATCATAATCATGTTTCAGCTGGTCCCAGGAAGCCCTGAATCTTTTGAGCCATTCCATCAGCGTAAGGTCATAGTAAAGGCCGAAGTTATGCCAGTCCTGTAAAGCAAAATAAGGTTCAGCAGCTTTACCAAGTTGCGTCGGAGCAGGCATCATTCCATTAGGAAAAATATAGCGGTTGATCCATGGATCGGTATGGATACCGCTCTCGTTATTGCCAATACAATGAAGTAAAAATATCCCTTCCTTTTTCAGGCATCGTTTTACAACCTTCATAAAAACATCATAGTTTTTATAACCTACATGTTCAAACATCCCAATAGACACAATCCGGTCGTAATTTCCTTTCAGGAAGCGATAATCTTCCAATATGATCTTTACAGGAAGGCCAGCACAACGTTCTTTGGCCAATGTTGCCTGCTCAGAAGATATCGTTACTCCGGTTACCTTTACCTGATACCTTTCCGCAGCAAACTGAGCAAACCCACCCCATCCGCATCCAATATCCAACACTTCCATTCCCGGACTGAGCTTTAGTTTTCGGCAGATCAGGTCGAGTTTGTCCTCCTGTGCTTCTTCCAGTGTGTTTGCTTTTTTCCAGTAGGCACAGGAATACATCATGGTCTTATCCAGCATCTTTTCAAACAATTCATTTCCGATGTTATAATGTTTTTTGGCTACTTCCACAGCTTTGGTAATGGATTGAAGGTTAAAGATTCTCGCTTTGAGGCTTTGCCATTGCCAATAGGGCTTAATCCGTTTCTCCAGGTTGGCACTGAGCAAACGGTACAAAAAAACGTCCAGTGCTTTACATTCCCACCATCCATTCATATAAGACTCTCCAAGCCCCAGGGAGCCATAACGCAAAACATGGCGATAGAACCGTTCGTCATATACATGAATATCAAAATCATCAATGCCATTCAGGTGTATCCCTGCCGGCGAGATTAACGCTTCAATAGTTGATTGATATCTGTTCATATGCAATAAAAATCTTACATTACTAAAACAATCAATTTAGCCATCTGGTTTGTTTTTTGATTGAACAATCAACAATACATCCATTTTGAATTGTTGATAAAAAACAGTAAATTATATCATGAAAAAGTCAATGTCTACCGGCATAATAGGAATGGTTTTTCTATTTACCATTTTATTAACTTCCTGCAGTCCGAGAACAAGTATTGTTTCCTCCTGGACCAAACCAGAGCAGCCATCTGTACAATCTCAGAAAGTATTGGTCATTGGGTTGATGGGCTCGAAAGACAGACCCCTGCAGGAAGAAGTTGAAAATTCAATGGTAAAGGCACTGAACGCACATGGGATCAATGCAGGTTCTGCCTATGCAGAATATGGACCTAAAGCATTTGAGGGATTAAATGAAAAGGATGCACTAAAAAAAATACAGGATAAAGGATATGACGGAACCTTTACCATCGCTTTACTGGACAGAAGAAAGGAAAGACGATACACTCCTCCTTCTATAGGTTTTGCACCTTATCCATATTACGGATTCTGGGGATATTACAGACATATGTACGGAAGGATTTATGAGCCTGGATATTACACCCTGAGCACCAACTTCATACTGGAAGCCAATTTTTATGGCCTCGGTGCTGATCAGCTTCTTTATTCTGCACAGACAAAAACTTCGGCTCCGGATAGTCCGCAAATTCTGGCAACAGAATTCACCAATGTCCTCATTCAGGACATGCTCAGCAAAGGTCTTTTAAAAAAATAACAGGATCAGACCCGCGTTTTATGGGATAGGGTCATTAATTTCAGATTTAATACAATTTAAGTCCAGTCATTGTTGAAGATGGGAGGATGTCAACTTCGGAATGTGTTCCCGAATGGGCCGTATTGAGTCCTGAATTTAGTGATTCCTGATTGGATATTGATTGGAGGTTGCCAGGTCCTTGTCAGGTCAAATAGCCCTTTGAAAGCTGAAATAAGCTATCCCTAAATTCATAGATCATTCCCCTCAATAGCGAACTCTTCAGGGCATATACTACTACTTTTCCGAAAGCAATTGTTTCTCAATTAATAATTTATTTCTATATTGTAGTATTATAAATTAATCTATTAATCATGGCAATTTTAAAACCTGGCCCTTATGGCCATCCAAATGGAAAAATCGGCAATATGGTATTTTATGTACTAAACGGACAAAATGTAAGCAGAACCATAGGTGATCCTGGTAAACCAAGCAGAAAACAATTGGGAAATCAGCAATCTATGAGCGTTACCATGAAACTCATCAAACCAATGAAAGATTTCATCAACATTGGTTTTGGTCTGGAGGCTGCAGGCACGGTCAAAAATGCGTACAATCTGGCCACCTCTTATAATAAGAAACAGGCCCTGCAGGGTGAATATCCAAACATCACTGTGAATTATAGTAAAGTGGTGTTGAGTAAAGGCACTTTACCCGCAGCCAAAGGCATCAGTATGGAAAAAAAAGATACTGGTGTGCTTGTCAGCTGGGATCCGTATTACCTGGATCGGGAGCTCAGACACGACGACTGCGTCATGATTCTGCTGTACTACCCCCTGAGAAGAAAGGTCCGTTCATTTCTCAATGCCGCAAGAAGAGAAGAAGGTAAATACCTGGTTGAACTGGAAGAAGAATGGCTCAATGAGCCAATAGAGGCTTATATCTCCTTTAAAACTGCTGATGGCAAGGAGGTTTCTGACAGTGTATACATTGGAAATCTAAACGGTAACATAGAAAGTCCGGAAGAAAAAGCAAAACAGGAAAAATATAAAAAGGCAAAAGAAAGACTTGAACAGGTTGAGGCGGATTATATCAGGTTACAACAAAAGGACGAAGGAAAACATATGGAAAGCAAAGCCTTCCGGCATCTCGAAAAGGAATATCAGGTGCTTAAAAAGAAATTAGATGACCTTCCGGGTAAACCGGGTTAAAAATTAAGTACGGAATTCTTATTTAAGGTCCTCAGCTTTTGCAGCGGGGTAAATGAAACGTTGCCCGATTTCAATTAGATCAGCCCCTGTCTTGATTTCATCGTTTAGGCAGTCTTCCAGTAAGACGGTAATTTTTGAATGTTTTGTCTCCCGGGCCAAAGCGATCAGGTTGCGATAGATAGCCATCTTATAGTGCTGAATGATCTGAATAAGATGTAAAATGGCAACGTCCCTTAAGGCCGTGCCGGTTTCTGTCCGCCTCATCATTTCTGAAGCTTTATCGCTCATGCAGGTAACCAGTTCGCAGATTCCGGTTCCTGCCTGATGAGCCAATCGGTTTAAAATCGCTTCGAGGTGTCCAAGGTGTTTTTCAGTAATCGTAGAATGGGTGCTCAGCAAACGCTGAAGCTCCTCATTCACTGCTGCAATACCAAGTGCAGCAGTGCATTTTATAAATTTTCTTTCTGCATCATAAACCTCTTCTAAGCCTTCAATGAAGAAATCCTGCAACCGCATTTTTTTTAATTCATCTGCCATAATCAGGGATGTCAGTTCAACGCTATTCTGGAAAAAATCAGAACATAAATTTCGTCAAATAAATCATAAAAAACAACAAATACATTGATTTAAAAGAAGTTACTACATAAAAAGACCAGCAAAACGGATGCTCAAAAAGCACTTTTTTCATTTGTTTTTATAAGGTATCAAAACTATGGCAAAGTATTCAAGAAAGGCAATGACTTTTGTTTATCTTTTCGTTTAATTTTTAAAACAAAAGAACATCCATATTGTTAATCAGGATATAGATCACTGAATATTAAAGGCTTACACTAAATAAACAGCAATGGCTAAAGAATGGATTTCAACGAACGAAAGGCTACCGGAAGATCATGAGTATAAATTGATTACGGTGATGAACCCAGAGCTGGAATATGCTTACCAGATCGCCAGGTACAATACCTACCTTCAGGAATGGGAGCTTCAGGAAGAGGAAAACCTGAGTCCATGCCTGAAAGTGAATGGATGGATGGACTTACCCAAATTGCTTTTAGCTTAGTTTTCCGCAAGAATCGGGTTCTGCAGATAAAAGCATCGGCCTAGTTTTGTCTTATACTTTTAAGAGACAAAAATGAAAATAAAGACGATTACAGAAAGGTTAAATGAGGTAAACTGGGATGAAACCGGCAATCAGCTGCATGATCATGGTTATACAACTATAGAAAATGTATTGACAAAAGAAGAATGCGAACAACTGATACAGGCTTATCAGGCAGATCATACCTATAGAAAAACCATTACGATGGAACGGTATCGTTTCGGACTTGGTGAATATAAGTATTTCCAATACCCGCTACCCGACCTGATTGCAGAGATCAGGGCAAATGTTTATCCCTTCCTTGCCCCAATTGCCAATCAGTGGATGCAGGTCCTTCATATAGAAACTACCTTTCCTCCAACCCATGAGGAACTTAAGCAAATCTGTCAGGATAACGGACAGACAAAACCTACAGTTTTGATCCTAAAATATGGAAAGGGAGGTTTCAATACACTTCATCAGGATTTATATGGTGAGATTTATTTCCCCATGCAACTGGTTTTATTCTTAAACGAACCAGAGGAAGATTATACCGGAGGAGAGTTTGTATTGACCGAGCAAATCCCAAGAGCACAGTCAAAAGCGAATGTCTTAAGACCAAAAAGAGGCGACATGCTCATCTTCAGTACCAATTTCCGCCCGGTAAAAGGAACTAAGGGCTATTACCGCGTAAATATGAAACATGGAGTCAGCCCGCTGCACGAAGGACAAAGGCATACACTCGGGATTATTTTCCATGATGCCCTGAGCTAAGTCTTTTTGCATTTTTTCTTATATTGAAGGCTGATTTCACCTTCTACCTATGTTTACTGAAACCTTATTTCTTGTACTGGTCCTTCTTTTTGCGGTCTTTATGCTCACCATGCTGGCACAGAAACTAAAAATCTCTTATCCTATATTTCTGGTGATCGCCGGATTAGGCATCAGCTTTATTCCAGGCATTCCAAAGGTGGACATTGAACCGGAAATGATTTTCCTGATTTTCCTTCCCCCACTCCTCTATGAATCTGCCTGGTACACGTCATGGAACGACTTTTGGAAATGGAAAAGGCCTATTGCCGGACTGGCATTTGGTCTGGTGTTTTTCACTTCGATCATAGTTGCCTATACCTCCAGCGCTATGATTCCTGGTTTTACACTAGCCATGGGCTTTTTGTTAGGAGGAATCATCTCTCCTCCAGATGCTGTAGCAGCAAATTCCGTTTTAAAAAACATAAAAATACCAAAACGGCTAACGGCTGTTCTGGAAGGAGAAAGCCTGATCAATGATGCTTCCAGTTTAATTGTATTCCGCTTCGCACTGGCAGCAGTCATTTCGGGACAATTCTCTATGCAACAAGCTGTAGGGCAGTTTTTCATTGCTGCAGGGATGGGTGTGGTGATTGGACTGGCAATTGCCCATATCGTATATGTGGTACACCGTTTTCTACCGACAACCCCGAGCATTGATGCCGCATTAACGCTCATGACCCCCTATTTCATGTATATAGGGGCCGAACATTTCCATTTTTCCGGGGTAATGGCAGTGGTGAGCGGTGGACTGTTCCTGTCCTACAGATCTCATGAGATTTTTGCACATAGCAATTCCAGAATACAAGCTGTAGGCGTCTGGGCTACCCTTGCTTTTGTTTTAAATGGCCTGGTTTTTATTTTAATCGGCTTAGAGTTGCCGGTAATTATGGAAAGTCTGGGCGATTATTCCATTGGACAAGCCATCAATTATGGTTTGGTAATCAGTGTGGTCATCATCGTGATCCGCTTAGTCTACGTCATCCTCATCGCTTATGTTCCGGCATGGATGGGAAACAGAAAAAGGGCTGATCCTGTAAACCCACTCTGGAAAGGATCAGTGATTGTGGGCTGGGCAGGCATGCGGGGGGTCGTATCTCTGGCTTCAGCCCTGTCCATTCCATTACTGATCAATAATGGCGAGGCCTTTCCACACCGCAGCCTGATGCTGTTCATCACCTTTGTGGTAATCCTGGTGACCCTCGTATTTCAGGGCCTGACTTTACCTTTAGTGATCAAGTGGACAAACATCAAAGAAATTGATGATTTTCCACCTGAAGGAGAGCAGGAAGCCGGAATCCGCCTCCGAATGATACATGCTTCGCTCAAAAGGCTGGAAGAGAAATTTGCGAAGGAAGTCAGGGAAAATGAACTGGTCGGTTTTCTGAAAGAACAAATGGAAAGTGACCGGTTTATTGAGAACCAGCGACTGGAATCTCTGGAATGTGATACCATGAGAAAGGAAGAACTTGATTTCTACAATTCCATTTTATTAGACCTGTACTCCGTACAAAGAAGAGAATTACACCTCTTACGTAAAGAGAACCTTTACAGTGATGAAGAAATCAGAAAACAGGAAAGTCAACTTGACCTGGATGAGGCTAAGATCAATTATTAGGTTCATCCTCTCAACATATGTACATGTTTTGCAGTTAAAGTAAGCAGAACTTTGTTTCATAAAACAAAAGAATATGAAACGATTACTGTTTATTTTAACTGCAATTTTCTTTGCAGACGCCGTTTTTGCCGCAAAAGTGGATACGGTGAAGGTGTACAGCCAAAACATGAAGAAAGACATTACCTGTCTTTTTATCCGCCCGGAACAGGTTAAACAGCTGAAAGAAAAGCAACACTATCCTACAGTGTACCTGCTGCACGGCTATACAGGAGATGCAAGGAGAACTTTGAAACTGGACATCCCCGATCTGAAAGCCCAGGCAGACGCCCTGCAAATGATCATTGTGCTTGCCGATGGCGGATATGGCAGCTGGTATTTCGACAGCCCTGTTGATGAAAGCATCAGGTATGAAAGCTTTATCACCAAAGAACTGGTTCAGTTTGCGGATAAGAACTACCCTACAATTGCAGATCGGACCAAAAGAGCCATTTATGGATGGAGCATGGGTGGGCATGGCGCTTTATACCTTGCGATACGGCATAAAGAGCTGTATGGTGCAGCAGGAAGTATTTGTGGAGCAGTAGATTTCAGAGCGGCCACAAAAGGTTATGACATCGAAAAATGTCTTGGTGACTATGCCGGTCATGAAAAAAGCTGGGAAGAACATACGGTAAACTACAATGTAGCTACCCTTAAAAACCAGGAATTGAAGTTGATCATTGACTGTGGACTTCAGGATCCTTTGCTGGAAGTAAACAGGACTTTACATAAAAAGCTGACTGATCTGAAGATTGACCATGATTATATTGAACGTCCGGGAGTGCACGACAATACCTATTGGTCAAAGGCTTCTGCATTCCAGCTCTTATTTATCCATAATTATTTTAGTCAATCATGAACAAACTCAGATCAACATTACTTATAACCCTATTCAGTATTATGGCAATTCAAGCTAAATCACAGGAAATCAGCAACCCAAAAGGGCTTTACGACCCACGTCCGCATGGATATTCACATGTAACTGCCGTTCCCGTCAACAGCAGCCTGGTTTTCGTAGCCGGACAGGCGGGGACCAATGAAAAAGGAGAACTTTCTGCTGACTTCAGAACTCAGGTGAGATTTACCCTCAAAAATATTGAAACTGCCCTTAAAAGTAAGGGCTTAACCCTTAGACATATTGCAAAACTGACCACATTAGTGGTAGATTATGGACCGGAAAAGCACAAAATCCTTATTGAAGAGAGCCAAAAAGCATGGCCTGATGAGAAATACCCGGTAAACACCCTCATTCCTGTATCCCGGCTAGCCCTGGATGGAATGCAGATTGAAATAGATGCAACGGCAGTTCTTTTGAAAGATTAACCTCATTTCTCCTCCCGGAAGGCCTCCAGGAGGAGATTTCATTTATTACCCTAAATCGACTAAATTTATTCCTGCTTAAACATTAAAGGAATGAAAATTAGTTTACTGCGTCTGGTCTGCTTATTATTATTGGGTTTTCTTTGCCGGACTACCTCTGCACAGAATAAAATTGTCGTGTTTCAATCTGATTTTGGATTAAAAGATGGTGCGGTATCGGCAATGAAAGGAGTGGCAATGGGGGTTTCCACAGATCTAAAATTATTCGACCTTAGTCATGAAATCCCAGCATACAATATATGGGAAGCGGCTTACCGGTTATTACAAACTGTCCCCTATTATCCAAAAGGAACGGTTTTCGTTTCGGTGGTTGATCCTGGCGTTGGAACGGAGCGCAAATCTGTTGTCCTGAAAACCAAAAGCGGACATTATATCGTCAGCCCTGATAATGGAACCCTCACGCTCGTTGCTGAATCTTTAGGCATTGAATCGCTCAGAGAAATCAATGAGGCAGTCAACAGACGTAAAGATTCCGGAAAATCCTATACCTTCCATGGAAGAGATGTTTATGCCTATACTGCTGCACGACTGGCGGCAGGAACCATCAGCTTTGAGCAGGTAGGAAAACAATTGCCTGATCAGGTGGTTTCGATTTCTTATCAGAAAGCGCTGATGGAAAATGGCAGGATCAAAGGAAATATCCCTGTTTTGGATGTTCAGTACGGAAATGTATGGACAAATATAGGTGCGGAATTGCTAAATCAGCTGGGTGTTAAGTATGGAGATCAGCTTCATCTTGCAGTTTATCACCTGGATAAAAAGATTTATGAAGGAAACATGCCTTATCATGCTACATTTGGAGAAGTACAGGAAGGAAAACCTCTGGCTTACCTGAACAGCTTGCTGGAGTTGTCATTTGCCATCAATCAGGGTAACTTTGCTGCAGAACATCAGGTACAAAGTGGCAATGAATGGAAAGTGGAAGTAAGCCTGACCAAATAACAGCAAAGCAGCTCATATGAAATGGATCCTTGTCTTAGAAATTGCCTATACCCTCTTTATTATAGCGGTTTGTCTGCGCATTATCTACGACACACGTTCGGTGAGCAAAACGCTTGCTTATCTGATGCTGGCTGTATTCCTCCCGGTAATCGGCGTGATCATTTATTTTTCTTTTGGCATCAATTACCGGGTGAGGAAAATCTATAACAAAAAAATCATTTCTGATGACATCCTCTCTCAAAGAATCAATGCCAGGATTGTTCTGAATTCAGAAAAGGCCATTGATGAGATGAATCCGGAACTTCAGAAGTATAAAAAACTGGCCCAATTGCTATTAAACAGCAATGTAAGTGGACTATCCGGAAAGAATGAGGTCAAATTATTGCTAAACGGCGAACAGAAGTTTCCGGAAGTATTGCAGGCATTACGCGATGCCAAACATCATATTCATATGGAATATTACATTTTCGAGGATGAGAAAATCGGAAATGAGATCAAAGACATCCTAATTGAAAAGGCAAAACAAGGCGTACAGGTCCGTTTCATTTATGATGACTTTGGCAGCCGGTCGATCAGGAAAAAATTAGTTCCGGAGCTCAGAAAAGCCGGTGTTCAGGCCTTCCCTTTTTATAAAATTATATTCATCGCCCTCGCAAACCGCCTCAATTACCGAAACCACAGGAAGATCATCATTGTGGATGGAAATATTGGATTTACAGGTGGAATCAATATCAGCGACCGCTACATCAACGATGCACAGGATACTAAATCTTTATTCTGGAGGGACACCCATGTGAAGATTATCGGCCCTGGTGTACACTATCTGCAACATTTATTTATTTCCGACTGGAATTTCTGTTCCGAAGAATCATTAGAAATTCAGGAAGCATTTTTCAATACACATGGAAAACTTAAAGGAGACGTAGAAGTCCAGATTGCAGCGAGTGGCCCCGATTCAGACCACCCGACGATCTTGCTGAACCTCATTCAGGCAATAGGAATGGCCGATCAGGAAATCCTGATTACGAGCCCATATTTTATTCCGGGGATTAGTCTGTTAGATGCGCTCTTTGTAGCTGCCCTAAGCGGTGTAAAAGTAAAACTCCTGGTTCCTTTTGAATCAGATTCCATTTGGGTAGCCGCTGCCGCCCGCTCCTATTACCAGGAATTGCTGGATGTTGGTGTGGAAATCTATCAGTACCAGAAAGGTTTTATCCATGCAAAAACCATGGTGATCGATGAACAGCTGTCTTTTATAGGAACCGCAAACATGGACGAACGCAGCTTTGAGCTGAATTTTGAAGTGAATACCGTCATTTACGATACCGGAATTGCCAAAGAGCTGAAAAATGCCTTTGAAGAAGACCTGAGCTTCTCCCTGCCTATTGACCCCATAACCTGGGCTGCAAGGTCTGCAAGAGTACAGTTCCCTGAAAAGATAGCCAGATTGCTTTCTCCATTATTGTAATGACTACATAAAGCAATCGATGTAATCCAGAATCATATGGATTACCAGTCCTATTCCAACTAACCTCGTCTTAGGAAAGAACAACAAAATCACGTACACCCCTATTGCATAATAAGAATGTAAAGGATGAAATCCAATGCTGCACCGGTTAGGATCATAGATGGGCACAGCCAATAAATGATCCAGGTCTACCACCATAGTAGCCATCATAATCAACCATGCTTTCAACAGGGTTTTTCTAAAAAAAACAACAGCAACTATCGCGGGTACCAGAAAATGTAAGAAGATATGAAACATGGCTTCAAATATACCGCTATGCAGGCTTCAAATAAAATATAAAAAACGCTACTTATTTTTAATATAATATTGTTATAGTAAAATATATTACCAATATTAGACATACATAAAGATGTTAAGATGCAGAATCCCTCCTGTTCAAGCCAATATGATAAGATGATCAAAGAGAATATGAATGAAGCCATGCCGGATATACTGAGTGGTGTTCTCGGTATTCAGGCCGCAAGAGCAGAGGATCTTGCAGAACGCATACAATATACGAAGGAAAGAATTCCTGATCAGCTGAAAAAGATCACGGATGATTCAGGAGAAACCTTTGTATTACATATAGAGTGGCAATTGAAAAACGATGCCGAAATGATTGACCGGATGCTGGAATACCGGGCAATGTTAAGGAGGAAGTACAGGATCAACATCAGGCAATATGTATTGTTCATGGGAAAAACAACATCAACAATGATAAACAGAATCGAAGAAAGAGATCTGAAATTCCGTTTTCATCTGATTGTTTTATATCAAATAGATTATAAGGTGTTCCTGGCCTCAGAAAAACCGGAACAGAAAATACTGGCGGTACTTGGGGATTTTTGTAAAGAGGATCCCGAAACCGTTTTAAGAAAAATAATTGAAGGAATAAAAGCAAAAACCAAGGGAAGTCTGGCTGGGCAAAGGTATATGAATCAGCTCAGGATATTGGTGCAGTTAAGAAATTTAGAAACACAATTTAATCATATTATGGAATCAGTAAGCACATTTTTTAAAGAAGAAAGAGATCCTTATTACATCAGGGGATTTCAAAAAGGTACAGAAAAGGCAGCGATTAAGGCAGCAATCAGAGCATCATCTGAATTTGCAGAAAGATTAATTGAGGGTACAGACCATACTGATGAAGTCATTGCTAAATTAGCTGGCGTAACTGTCCCATTTGTTAAAAGAAAACGACGTGCGTTAATCAAAAAGAAAAACATCAATGAATAAATAAGGACACATTATGGATTCAACAAGAACTTTTTTCAAAGAGGAAAGGGATCCTTATTACATCAAGGGATTTCAAAAAGGCGTTGAGAGTGGAAAAAACAGGGAAAGAGCCAGGGCATCAGCTGAATTTGCAGAAAGGCTGATTCTGGGTACAAATCATACTGATGAAATCATTGCGATCCTGGCAGGGGTGACCATTGCTTTTGTAAAAGCAAAGCGCCACTCGGTAGCCAAAAAGAACCGCATAAAGAAATAAACAAGAATTACCTGATTTTGTATCACGAAAACAATTTCATGATGCAAAATCAGGTAATGTGGGATAGAGATTATCTTTTTCCGGAAAGTGTATAGCCAAGGGTTAAGGAAAAACCCCGGTTATAGATCTTCCACTGACTGTCATTTCTTTCAGTATGCTCTATTAAAGGAGTAAGACCATGGGAATATCTGGCCTGTATGTTCAGGCCATTCTTCAACTCATAACCCAATCCGGCCAAAAGTCCGGCATCAAGTTTTTGAGTGTAATTCCCTGTTTGTTTTGCATCTCCAAAAATACTTTTGTCCGTGTAAAGTGCTCCTGACTCATTTTTTCGCTGAATGGAGGAAGACACTAAGACTGCTGCATAAGGCCCGGCAAAAATCTGCAGGCCCTCCAGTTGAAAGCTCAGACTAAAGGGAGCAAGATCCAGGTAAACATTTTTATACTTGCTGTCAAAAGCCGAAGAACTCGAATCTTCTGC
Organism: Pedobacter caeni; assembly: GCF_900129215.1. Taxonomy (GTDB): domain Bacteria; phylum Bacteroidota; class Bacteroidia; order Sphingobacteriales; family Sphingobacteriaceae; genus Pedobacter; species Pedobacter caeni. The sequence goes on from NZ_FQUQ01000006.1 coordinate 180,480, forward strand.
TATTTTTAGTATCGCTCCCTTTTGAAGGATAGAGAGCTCATGCTTGATGCTCAAATATTTGTTCAGTTTTGTATTGAGCTCTATTCCAAAATAATAGCCACCCAAATAAAGCGGTTTTCCTCCCGTAGAAAACTCACTTAGCCCCGCTCCTGCAATCGAAAAATGGGAATAACCTGCTTTCAGGCCAAAACTCAGTTTCCCGGCCTCTGCTGTTTCTTTATGATCTTCCTGAGTTATTCCTATCGTTGTCTGGGCCATTCCAACAGTTGTCAGAAGCAGCCCCAATAACACCATAATTATCTTTTTCATTTCCTGTTTTTTATCTATTAAAACTCAATATCCCAGATCCCGGCAGCTCTTTCCAGTTCCAGCAACGCATTTCCATGTACATTCAGCGTTTCCAGATAGCTTTGTTGAACATCATTGAACGTTCGCTGGGCAGTAAGGACTTCCAGAAGCGAAGTTTCTCCACGTTTATAGCTGTACACCTTTCCGTCCAGCACTTTTTGTGCATCCAGTAACATCCCTTCTCCAAACTGTGCAACCTGCTTCCGGCTAGCCAGGTAATTATAATAGGCCTGGGTAACCTCTGTTTGAATCTGCAATTCGGTTTGTTTGTACAATACTTCCGCCTGCTGAACTCCATATCTGGCTGATTTTAATGCGCCCTGATTTTGATTGGAAAATTTTAAGGGGATACTAAACCCAATGGTCACATTTGTAGAGGAAGGTGTAGGTGCCACCGCATTCGCAACAACAGAATTTGAGGCCAGGCCAAGAGAAAGGCCCAAATCAAGCGTTCTGCTGGCTTTAGCAAGCTTAAGTAGGCTAACAGATATCTCGTTACTTTTTAAGGCAGCCAGCAGGTCCGTACGGCGATTCTGAGCATTTAAGATCAGCTCTTGCAGATTGAAAACTCTATCGAGCTTTTTCATATCTGCTTCCGGCTGGTAAAACAAATCCTGTTGTTTTGATCCGATGAGCAGGTTCAGGTTAGCGACCGCCGCTTTCCAGTCGGCCTCCTGCTGGAAAACTTCATTCAGCTGAGATGCTGCTTCCAGTCTGGATTGCCGGGCATCAACGGCTGTAATTGCCCCCAGTTTTAAACGAATGCTATCCGAACTGCTTAGTCTTCTCATCATTTCATAAGAGTTCATTTTGACACGCAACAGTTCCTTTTCCTTGATTGCATTGAGATAAGCAGCGCTTGCATCCACCCTGAGGTTTCTGAAATAATCATCCAATAAAAGCTGCGCCAGCTCTGCTTCCCTGTTGGCAAGGTTAATTCTCGCCCTTCTTTTGCCGCCCAGTTCCAGCGTATAGCTTAATCCTGAACTGATTTCATAACCCATTTTCATGCGGCGCTGTCCATGATCTCCTACTCCAAAACTCAGTTCAGGGTCGGGAAAGACCTTCGCACTCAGCGCATCCGCCTGGGCAATGCTGACTTTGAATTTCTCTGCAGCATAGCCAAGGTTGTGTTCTCCTACCATTTTCAAATAGGTTGGGAAGGTTAATTTCAATTGCTTAAAAGCCGTATCAACCTGAGCAGCAACCCTTCCTCCGGAAAACAACATCAACAAGATCAGGAGGCCGTTTTTATAATCATTAAGTAAGTTCATTCGTGTTGGTATTAGTCGTTAATAATTTAGTTTCCTGATCTGTCCTGCTGCCCTCTCCTTTTCGCTCCAGCAGGTAGTAAAGCGCCGGAAGCGCGTATAAGGTGATCGCAGTAGAAAAGAGCAGACCATAAACAATAACTGTTGCCAGTGGACGCTGTACATCGGAACCTATCCCTGTTGCAAGGGAGGCAGGTAACAGGCCCAGAACAGCCACTGTAGCCGTCATCAGTACCGGCCGGAACCGATGCTTTGCGCCTTCAATTACCGCAGTCTTTAATACCATCCCTTGTTTGCGGAGGTTATTGATATGGGAAATCATGATGACTCCGTTTTGAATGGCCACTCCAAACAAGGCAATAAAGCCCACTGCAGAAGAGACATTGAGCGTCATTCCCCTCAGATTTAAAGCCAGCATCCCACCAAATAAAGCCAAGGGAACGATGGTCAGAATCAGTCCTGCCTGATTGAACTTTCCGAAGGCCACATAGAGCAATAAAAACATGATGGCTAAGGCAAGCGGGACAATCACCAACAACCTGGAATAGGCACGGTTCTGGTTTTCAAACTGACCTCCCCACTCGATGCTGTATTGATCATGATCGTATTTAACGTTCGCATCAATCTTACCTTTAGCCTCTCTAAGTAAAGAAGATAAATCCGTACCCCTCATGTTAAGCTTTACCGTCAAATGCCTTCTGTTGGTTTCCCTCGTGATGGTACTTTCTCCTGTACTTAACCTGATCTCTGCTACCTGAGACAAGGGAATTTTTGCCCCTTCATTGTTCTTCAGCATCAGGTTCCCAATCTTCTCAGGGCTATCCCTGCTCTCCTCTTTATAGCGACAAATCACATCGTAAACCTTATTGCCCATGAAGACCTGAGAAACTGCTTTTCCGCCAATGGCCACTTCTATCAGATTTCCTACATCCGAAACATTCAATCCATATTGGGCAATCTTTTCCCGGTCTGCATGAATCTGTAGCTGGGGAAGCGGAGGCTCCTGATCGATCGCAATGTCTACCGCCCCTTTCACCGTTTTCAGTGTACGCTGAATGTCTTCGGCAATTCGCCTGGTCTCTTTAAAATTATCGCCATAGACCTTCACCACGAGTTCACTGTGTGCCCCTGAAATTTTATCCATTACGCCATCAATCATGGGCTGTGCAAAGCCAACTGTATACCCTGGCATGCTTTCATATTCTTTGGACAATTCCTCGATCAGATCGGACTTGGTTTTGCCCCTTGGCCATTGGGAATAAGGTAAAATCCCGATTGAACATTCGAAGTGAGAAGCGGTAAAGGGATCGGTCCCATCGTCGTTTCTTCCTGCCTGAATCATCATATAAGTCACCTCCTTATGTTTCATCGTCCGCTGCCGTAGGGTATCACTCATCTCTCTGGACTTCTCTACCGTAATCCCCGGAGGAAGCTGAACCTGTAACCATATAGAACCTTCATCTAAAGGAGGTAAGAAATCCTTTCCTACAGAAAAACTTAAAGCAATAGCCGCGGCTAGAACTAGCCCAAGTGGTAGAAAAACTTTGCGGGGCTGCTGCATGATTTTACCAATTCTACTATGGTAAGCAACACTCAGTTTCTCCAGCCATTTGTTGTGATACAATTTTTTAGGCTTGCGGTAAGTGAGGTAAGCAAGACCCGGAATCAGGAGCAAGGCAACGGCCAGAGCGCCGAGCAAAGCATAGCCGACGGTAAAGGCCATAGGGGTAAAAAGTTTCTTTTCTACCCTTTCAAAAGCAAACAAAGGCAGGTAAGCAGTGATGATAATCAGTGTCGCAAAAAAGATCGGTTTTGCCACACTAAAAGCCCGCTCCGCAATTGACTTTTCTTCCAGAATTTCCTCAGGATGATCCTCTCTTTTTTTGAGAATCGTTTCCATCATTACGATTGCACCGTCGACAATAATTCCGAAATCTATCGCTCCCAGCGAAAGCAGATTGGCCGGAATATTCGTCAGTTTCATCAGGATAAAAGCGATGAGCAAGGAGATCGGAACCGTGATCGCTACCAATAGCGCGCCTCTCCAACTGCCCAGAAAGACAATCAAAACCACGATCACCAACGCCATTCCTTCGATCAGGGTATGGGAAACGGTATTCAAAGTGGTATCTACCAGATCCGTACGGTCTAAAAAAGTGTGAATCTTTACCCCTTCAGGAAGCAGGCCGCTATTGAGTTCATCCACAGCCTTATTGATCCCCGAAAGGACATCTGAGGGATTTTCCCCTTTTAGCAACAATACAATTCCTTCAATACTCTCGCTATAGTTTCGGCTCCGGTCGGTATACCCCAATACCCCTTTCCGCTCCAGATTTCCGTATTTTAACGTTCCCAGGTCATTCAACAGAATTGGTACACCTTTTTGCGTCCGGACCACAATGCGACCAAGATCTTCCAGGTTCCGCAGCAAGCCGATTCCGCGAACCACGTAGCCTTGTTCTCCTCTGTTGAGGATACTTCCACCAACATTTGCATTGTTTTTACCGATCGTTTCTTCCACATCATCAATGCTCAGCTGGTATTGTTCCAGCTTTTCAGGATGGAGTTCGATCTGGTACTGCGTCGTAATCCCGCCAAAGTTAGTGACATCGGCTACGCCTGAAACCTGTTTGATTTTGGGGATGATGAGCCAGTTTTGAAGATCGGTCAGTTCCCGGAGGTCATGCCCCTTACTTTCAATCACATACCTGTAAATCTCCCCCGTGGGTGAAGTGAGGGGATCCAGACCAGGTTTCGCTCCATAGGGAAGTTCGACCTCATTGAGCCGTTCCTGAATGCGCGTACGCGCAAAATAATCGTCTGTGCCGTCGTTAAACACAATCGTGACCATAGAGAGTCCAAATGTACTTTTGCTTCGCATCACGTGCATCCCAGGCATTCCATTTAAGGCCCGTTCTACCGGAATGGTAATCTGTTGTTCTACTTCTTCTGCGGCGAGACCGGGAACCTGGGTAACGACCTGAGAAGTTACATCAGCAATGTCCGGGTAAGCTTCTACGGCAAGTTTTGTCCAGGAATAATAGCCAAATATGCCCAGAAGGAGGAATAAAGCCAGCATCAGCCAGCGCTTTTGTATGGCGGTAAGTACAATATTCTTCATTTGTATATTTTTTGTACGTGTAATGATTTGAGGTCTTTGTTATGTTGCTTTCAGCAGGGTTATTTTGCTTCCAGCAGGTAAAAACCGCCTTCAGACACAATCGTTTCTCCCGGTTTAAGTCCGGAAAGGATCACCATTCTCCCTTCATCGGTAGCTGCTGTCTGTACCTTCCGGCGAATAAAGCTTCCTGCAGTGGTTTGCAGAAAGACAAAGCTGTCCTCATTCATCTGCAGGACAGATTTAAGCGGCACAACGGTTACATTCTGAGGCATATCTTTAAAATTGACGGTCACATACATTCCTGGTTTAAGGGCATAATCTTTGTTTTCACATTCGATCAGAACCTTTACACTCCTGGTTTCTTCATCCACCAGTTCATCAACATGGTATACTTTACCTGCAATTTTACGTCCCGGATAAGCAGCGATCTCTATGGTCGTTTCATCCCCCTGACGGATAAAGCGGATGTCCTTTTCTTTGACCTGTCCGGCGATCCAGACTTTATTCAATTCTGCGATTTTAGCGTGTGGAACTTCATCACTTTTCAGGTAATGGCCGGTCACCAGTTCATTCTGAATCACCTCACCTTTGATGGGGGACCGGATGATCAATGGTTGCCCTAAAACCATTTTCTCCGGGTCTGTCTGATAGATTTTAAGCGCTGCTTTTAAATTTTCGTACGCTTTTAAACTCAGCTCATAAGCTACCTCTGCCTCTTCTAAGTCTTTAACTGAACCCACTTCATTTTTTTTGAGGTCCTGCTGACGTTTTAAATTCAATCCGGCCTTCTTTAATTCCGATTTTGCAGCGAAAAAATTCTTCTGGGTTTCTATAAATTCCGCTGATACCATTTCGAAAAGCGGGGTCCCGGGATCCACCTTCATTCCCAGCTTCATGAACACCTTCAATACCCTTCCCGAAAAGGGCGGAGCGATGTCCGCATAGAAGTTTGGAATCGCTTTTACCGTCCCGGCACTGCTGAGACTCATGCGGTAAGGGACTTCAGCAACGGTATCCAGCTTTATTTTATGTTGCAGATTTGAATTCGCAGCAATCACTACCGTATCCCCAAGCAGGTGATAATTTGCGGTTTGTTCTTTGTCTTTTTTTGGGGCACAGGAAGCCATGAACAGTACGAAACTGCCCGCTAGAAAAATGTATTTCATTTGTGTTGTTTTTTTACGTTTGAAAGAGAGAATTCTCAGCGCAAAATCTCAGATTTCTTTGTTTACAAGGACTAAACTCTCAATTTTAACAATTTTTAACTATTTTTTATTCAAATACTTACAGCCATTGGTTAAACTTTTTAATGAACACAGTTTTTACATACTGAGTCAACAGACAGTAGCCCGTAAGGATCCCGATGAGCCATGGAAAATAGCTGAGCGGCAAGGCTTGCAGCTTCAATATTCCGGCAAAAGGACTGAAGGGAATGGCGATCCCGATCAGCATCACCAGGCTGGTCAAAGCCACTACCGGAGTCGTCGCCCAGCTTTGGATAAATGGAATTTTCCGGGTCCGGATCATGTGCACAATCAGGGTCTGCGACAAAAGTCCTTCGACAAACCAGCCCGTTTGAAATAAGGCCTGATGTTCCGGCGCATTCGCTTTAAAAACAAAGAACATCAGGGCAAAAGTTGCATAATCGAAAATCGAGCTGATCGGACCGATGTACATCATAAAACGGCTGATGCCGCCGGCATCCCATTTCTGCGGTTTTTCGAGGAAATCCTCGTCCATCCTGTCCCAGGGAATAGAGATTTGTGAAATGTCGTACAAGAGGTTCTGAATGAGCAAATGGATGGGTAACATCGGCAGAAAAGGCAGAAATGCACTTGCCCCAAGCATGCTAAACATGTTTCCAAAATTACTGCTGGCGGTCATTTTGATGTATTTGATGATGTTTCCAAAGGTCCTGCGTCCATAGATCACCCCCTTTCTAAGTACCATCAGGTCCTTTTCCAGCAAAATAATATCCGCACTTTCTTTGGCAATATCTACCGCTGTATCCACAGAAATCCCTACATCAGCATCTCTCAATGCGGCAGCATCATTGATTCCATCCCCCATAAAACCAACCGTATGGCCTTTGGCCTGCAGCAGCTTTACGATTCTCGATTTTTGAATCGGACTAAGTTTGGCAAATATGCTTGTTTCCCCCAGCTGGGCAGAAAGTTCCTCATCCCCCATTTGTTCCACTTCATTGCCCAGTAAAACCTGTTGAAAAGGAATACCAACCTCCCTGCAGATTTTTCGGGTTACCACATCATTGTCGCCGGTCAGGACTTTTACACTGATCCCCAGCTTCTGTAAACCTTCGATTGCAGGCTTTGCAGAGGGTTTAGCGGGATCAAGAAATCCGATAAAGCCGGTTAAGATCATTTTGTTCTCATCGGCAACCGTATAATTTACCGGACGTTCCTCATGTTCTTTGATGGCTACGAGCAGCACCCGGAGTCCATCTGCATTCAGCTTCCTGGAAATGCGGAGCACCGTATTGCGCATGGCTTCATCCATAGGCACGATCCCATCTTTTTCAATATGGAGCTGCCGGTCTTCCCCCGGATCAAAGGCATGGGAACACAAGTCCAGCATTTCCTCTACTGCTCCTTTACAGATCAGCAACTGTTTTCCGTTTTTCTGCTCCAGGATGACACTCATGCGTCTGCGTTGAAAATCAAAGGGAATCTCATCCACTTTTACATAGTCCTCTTCAACCTTCAGGTAGTCATGCAGTTCCACATGTTCCAGAACCGCCAGATCCAGCAGGTTTTTCAATCCGGTTTGATGAAAACTATTGAAATAAGCCCATTTCAAGACTTCATCATCTTCGTCGCCAAATACGTTCAGGTGCCTTTCCAGGATGATTTTATCCATGGTCAATGTTCCTGTTTTATCGGTACAAAGCACATCCATGGCACCAATATTCTGAATTGCATTCAGGCGTTTCACAATGACTTTACGCTTGCTCATGTTCTTTGCCCCTTTGGCCAGATTTGCCGTTACAATCATCGGCAGCATTTCAGGAGTGAGCCCTACTGCCACTGCAATTCCAAACAGCAGAGCTTCAAACCAGTCACCCTTGGTTAAGCCGTTAACCAGGAAAATGAGTGGTACCATCACCATCATGAAGCGGATCAGCAGCCAGCTGACCTTGTTCACTCCTTTATCGAAGCTCGTTTCTGCCCGTTTTCCGGTAATCGCCTTTCCAATAGAGCCGAAATAGGTCAGGTTTCCGGTAGTAACCACAATAGCCATTGCTGTTCCGCTCACCACATTTGTTCCCATGAAACAGATGTTATCCAGCTCCAGCGGCGATTTATGATCTGCACCAGGAATCGGTTCCGAATTCTTTTCCAATGGCAGAGATTCTCCGGTAAGCATGGCCTGACTGACAAACAGGTCTTTCGACTGAATGATCCGGATGTCTGCAGGAATCATATCTCCGGCACTTAAAAAAATCACATCCCCAGGAACGATGTTTTTAATATCGATTTCCTTTTTGCCTCTTAGACGAAGCACGGTGACCGTGGTTTTCACCATGCTCTTCAATTGCTCTGCCGCCCGGTTACTGCTGTATTCCTGCCAGAAACGCAGCAAAGAACTCAGGATCACCATTACCCCTACTACAATAACCGTTTTATAATCCCGCTCGGGCGCTTTAGCGAGCCATACATCCATTATAAAGGAAATTACAGCCAAAGACACCAACACTCCGATAAAAGGGTTTAAAAACGCTTGAAATAGCTGAACATACCAGGCCGGGGCTTTTTCATGTTCAATTTCATTTAATCCAAAGGTTTTCCTCTTATCAGAGACATTGGAAGGTCCCAGTCCTTCTTTACTGCTGCTCAGCATTGCATAGAAGTAATCCTGATCTCCCCTGGAGGCATTTCTCAATTTGGTCACGGCTACATCGTCGAAGCCTGAGACCGCTTTCTGATGGTTCATTTTTAGTGTTTTCATAACTCTGATTGTTGTCCTGTTAATTCCCAGCTTACCCTCATCACCTCACTCTCGATTGTTAACCTGCTGACCATTTTCTCCATTAACTCATCCTGATTGCCCGCAGCAATAATTTCGGCAGTGATGATCGCATTTGCCGGATCCCCGTTGTCGCTGCTCGTCAGGGCCCTGAGCATTAACTTATCATGGTTACCCAAATGCTGCAGCAAGAGGACACGGATGTGGTTTTCTACGGTTCCTTTGCATTTGATGGCGATGAGGTATTCCGTTTCAGCTGTTTCACTTTTCTGAAAAATGGAGATTTTCCCCAGTTTAATACCCAATGGGCGCAACATCAGGTGTGCCATTACGATAAAGGCTGCTCCGATGGCTGCTTCGGTAATGAATCCCATTCCACACAGTGCACCAATTGCTGCAGAACACCAGAGGGTAGCAGCGGTATTGAGGCCCCGTACATTCATTCCATCTTTCATGATGACTCCTGCACCAAGGAATCCAATCCCGCTAACGATGTACGAGGCCACTCTTCCGCTTGCATCTCCACCGATCTTTACGGCGAGGGTAATGAAAATTGCTGCGCCTAAGGACACCAGTGTATTGGTCCTTAATCCTGCGATCCGCTGACGCCATTGGCGTTCTATTCCGATACCTGCGCCTAAAGTAAGCGCCAGTAAAAGACGGGTAGTGAAGTCTAATGTAGTTAACATAGCTTTTGTTGTTGTCCCCTTTCAGGGACAGCAACAACATGCTATTCTGAGGAGGGGAGGTTAAAAAATAATGGCTTATCACACGGAGGCTTATCCATAGGGTTTGTTTTTTATTGTGACGCAAAAGTAAGGCAGGCTTTGCCGGATGGCCGTTAGGGGACCATTAGAAACACATTAGAAAGTCATTAGAAAAAGGAGAATTTTGCTAAACGTGGTTTAGGATAAGGATAAAAGTTGTTCCTTCATTTAGTTTGGAGGTGACCAGGATTTCTCCATTGTGCAGGGCGATGATCTTTTTGGTCAGGGCCAGGCCGATACCATTTCCTTCAGCATACCCTTTGTTATTCCCGCGATAGAAGGGTTTAAAAAGGTTTTCGATGTCTTTTTCTGCAATCCCTATCCCCTGATCAGAGAAGCGGAGGATCGTTTTTTCTTTGTAATAGGAAATGGAAACTACTGATTCCCGGTTTTCAGAAAACTTACAATTGTTCTCCATCAGGTTGATAAACGCAACTTTTAACAGGTGTTCATTCCCCTGAATAGAGATAAAATCATCATCTTCTGCCTCCTGATCAAAGATAATGTTCACCTGATACCCCTGCTGGTTGTGCATGACTTCCGTTCTGGCATCCAGCAACACCTCATCCAGACGGATTTCTTTAAAGCTGATCTCTGCCTGATCGTAACTTGCATTGGCCAGGTTTAGCAGACTTGTGCTCAGACGGGCCAGTTTCCGGGCATCAGTTAAAGCCAGTTCGATTGCTTTTTTATATTCCTCTGTACTACGTTCTTTATTTTGAGAGATTTCCAGTTCTGCAATCACCGTTGCCAAAGGCGTTCTCAGCTCATGAGAAATATGGGAAACAAATTCTTTCTGTGCATCAAAAGAGTTTTCAATTCTATCCAGCATCAGGTTAAAGGTAGTGGCAAGTTCCCCTACTTCATCATTACTGTTTTCGACTTTAAGTCGCCGGTCGAGATTTTTAGCGGTAATTTCTTCTACTTCATCCACCATTTCAGCCACTTGTTTCAGGGCATGTCTGGCAAAAAAATAACCCGCAAAAACAGTCAGCAGCACCGATCCCAAAGCGGATAAAATCAGGATAAAACGAAGGTTGTTTAGTTTTACCAGTCCATATTCATCTTTTGCTGCGGCGGTAATTACGTAATCTGTTCCTTTATACCGGTATAAAAAGCCGACTGCCTGCAGTTGCCCCTGGTTGAACTGAATTTCCCCCTTGCGGACAATCTCTCCGATCATTGCTTTGGTCTCTTTGATCTTATCAATGTTCACCGCATCATGGTACAATAAATGGAAAGCGGTATCATAAACAGCGACTTCCTCCTGAAATAAAGAACTGGGAGAGTTTTTATAGATCAGTTGTAAAACACCGGGTGCCACTTTAGCATCCAGCAATAAATTCGTTTTTGTGATGGCCAGTTGTCTTAGCCGCTTGTAATATTCTTCCTCCCGGTTTTCCGCTGAGGAGAAATAGATAAAAAAAGCGAATCCGCAGATGAGCACTGCAAAAAGCAGGGTAAATAAAAGGCTCAGTTTATGACGGATTTTCACAATGTTCTATTTTAAGGGATCAGCTTTCTTTAAAGATAAAACCCATTCCGGTTTTGGTATGGATGAGTTTATTTTCAAAATTCTTATCAATCTTCTTTCTGAGGTAGTTCATATATACATCGATAAAGTTTGTTCCCGTATCAAAATGGGTATCCCATACTTTTTCTGCGATCTCCGTTCGTGTCAGGATTCGTTCTTTATTGCGCAACATGTATTCCAGCAGCTTAAATTCTTTGGGGGTCAGGCTGATTTCTGCTCCCATCCGGCTCACGACCTTTGTTTGCAGGTTCATTTCCAGGTCCGCATACTTCAATACATTCATCAGCGGAGTTTGTAAAGTTCCTGCTGAGCGGTTCAGAAGGGCTTTTATTCTGGCATGAAGTTCCCTGAAGTCAAATGGTTTTACCAGATAATCGTCCGCACCTGCATCAAATCCTTCTATTTTATCATCTGTAGTTCCCAGAGCGGTAAGCATCAGGATTGGTATTTCCGGCCAGATCATTCTGATTTCTTTACACAGTTCAATCCCGTTCATCTGTGGAAGCACAATATCGGTAATGATCAGGTCATAAGAATTGGAAGTCATTAGTTTCTTTCCCATCAGCCCATCATAAGCCAGGGTAATCAGGAAGCCCTGCTCCTCCAGTCCTCTTTTAATGAGTTCGGAAACACGAAGATCATCTTCAACCAATAACAGCTTCATACTTATAATTTAAAGGGCTTGTTCCGGCAAATATCCAGAATTATTTCGGATTACCTCATTTGAACAAAAAACACCTTCATACTTAAGTAATAAAACAAGTATAAACTTGCTTTATTACTTAAGAGTGGTATTTTTGTAGCATAACTATACTGTATGATCACTAATCAAACACCAGCCAATGGTTGGAGCACTTTATTATCAGGAAAAAACGGACTCAGGTCAATTGCTTTAGCGGGAGGAGTCATGCTCCACGCTACCGATGTTTATCTGGCAACTACCATTATGCCTTCAATCACCCGGGATATCGGAGGTTTATCTTTTTACTCCTGGGCTACCACAATCTATGTCGTTGCAGCCATCATGGGATCAGTTTTCTCCTCCCTTCACCTTTCAAAAAGGGGTCCCAGGTTAGCCTATCGGATTGCTGCATTGCTCTTTGCTGCCGGATCAATAGTCAGCGCTACCGCACCAAATATGGGATTACTACTCCTTGGCCGCTTCATTCAGGGGCTTGGAGGAGGATTATTATTTGCCCTCTCCTATGCCATGATCAGAATTGTTTTTGAGGAAGCGCTCTGGCCAAGAGCAATGGCATTGGTTTCTGCAATGTGGGGTATCTCTGCTTTTTCAGGTCCTTTTGTTGGGGGAATGTTTGCCCAATACGGGCATTGGAGGGTTGCGTTTATCACGCTTGTGGCGATTGCTGTTTCTCTGCTGCTGATTACAGAAAACATTTTACCAAAAAAGACTGCTGAATCTTCAGCTCAGCAAAAAGTTCCTTTTACGCAATTGTTATTGCTTACCCTGGCCACATTAGCCATTTCCGCAGGAAGTGTTACTGACCTCTTAGCTGTTAATATTGGTGGCATTAGTTTGGCCCTGATTCTTTTTTTATGCTTGATAAAGATGGAAGCAAAGTCAGGAAACAGGCTTCTTCCCACCGGAGCTTATCAATTGTCAAATCCCTTAGGTGCCACATATACCGTGATCGCCTTACTGACCATCGCTACGGCAGTGGAGATTTACATTCCATATTTCATGCAGGTCATTCATGGCTTTTCGCCACTTAAATCAGGGTATTTAACCGTAATCATTGCATTGGGCTGGTCTTTTTCTTCTGTATTTTTCTCCGGAGTTTCGAAAGAAAAAGCAAAGTTACTGATGAATAGCGGCCCATTGGCTGTACTTGCAGGGTTGATTGGCTTCGCTTTTCTGATGCCATTAAGCCAGAGCAGCAGCGGTCTCTTTTATTACCTGATGTGTTTTTGTTTGTTTCTGATTGGCATTGGTGTAGGGATGGGATGGCCCCATTTCTTAACTCAGGTATTAACCTCCAGTGCGAAAGGTGAAGAAGAGAAGGCATCGGCATCCATTACCACGGTACAACTGCTGGCTACTGCGGTGGGTACTGCATTAACCGGATTGGTGGTCAATTCGGCAGGCATCATCAAACCCGGAGGTATTGAGGGCGCAGAGCAGTCTTCCGTATGGTTGTTTTCCCTGTTTGCAGTGATGCCATTCTGTGCATGGCTGATTCAATTGTTGAGAAAAAAGCCTTAAAAACAGCAATTCCGGATCTTAATTTAAGCATCCGGAATTGATATGACCTTTTATAAAATGAGTTAGTAACTCATTTCGACAATTTTCTGTACATCTGAAGGAGAGAGGGTTTTATGTTCACCCAAGCCTAACCAGCCCCGCTCTGTAAAGCGTGCCGAGATCTTTTCGGCTGTACCCGGATAATCATCAGTATATTCAGCAAGTGTTGTTTTAATCTCCATTGAATGGAAAAAGGCCTCTGTTTTTGCAATTGCAGCAGTAGCTACCTCTTCAATTGTGCCTTCATTGATCCCCCATACCCGCTTTCCATATTGTGCCAGTTTCTCTTTTTTAGCTTCAAAATTATAGCGGTAATGACTTGGGGCGATGATGGCCAGGGTTCTGGCATGATCAATTCCAAATAAAGCAGTCAGCTCATGTCCCATCGCATGTACTGCCCAATCTGTAGGAACTCCTTTTTGGATCAGTCCATTCAGCGCCATCGTACAGCTCCACATAAAATTAGCAGCAGCCTCATAATCAGCCGGGTTGGCAATCACCTTCGGTCCTACTTCGATCAGCGTCTGCATGATGCTTTCAGAAAAGCGGTCCTGCAGGTGCGCTCCAGCCGGATAGGTCATGTATTGTTCCAGCACATGGGTAAAGGCATCAGTAACCCCGTTTACCAGTTGACGTTTCGGGATGGATTTTACCACTTCAGGATCAAGGATAGAGAACACCGGAAATAAGCCCGGTCCGCCCATGGCCAGTTTCTCCTGGGTTTCTGCCCTGGTAATTACCGAGCCTGAATTCATTTCTGAGCCCGTTGCAGGCAACGTCAGTACCGACCCAAAAGGCAGGCCTGCCTCTGTTCTGATGCTCTTTGCCAGGATATCCCATGGATGATCACCTTTATATAATGCCGCAGCAGAAAGGAATTTCACGCCATCTATTACAGAACCACCACCAACAGCCAGCATAAAGGTGATCTTTTCTTCTTTAATCACTTTTAATGCCTGCATCAGGACTTCATATTCCGGATTTGCAGGAATTCCGGCAAACTCCAGTACTTCAAAGCCTTTTAATGCATTGATCACCTGATCATATACCCCATTGCTCTTAATGCTTCCGCCACCGTAAAGCATCAATACTTTAGCACCTGTTGGGATTTCTTTACTTATCTTTTCTATTTCCCCTTTACCAAAAACGATTTTGGTAGGGTTTTTAAATTCAAAATTTAACATTTTCTATAGGATTTGGAATGCAGCAAAACTATCATCCATGGATTGCAATTCCAAAGAAGCTGTGGTGTTTATTGCGGATAGAATGTCATATTACTCGACCCTTTGCATCAGCATCTTTCTGCCTCCGGCATCGAGCTCCTGTTTCCAGAGTCTTCTGTCCAGCTCATCAATATAATAAGTACTCAACATTCCCGATCCGATTTCATCGGATACACTCAGGATCCAGACCTTTCTTAATCCTGACTTCAGGCTTTGATAAGTTCCTTTCTTCGAATCCTTAACGAAGGCAGTAATCACCCCTTTTTTTCCTGAAGGATTATATTCGAAAATGGAGATCTCTTGTTTATACCCTTCCTTTAAAGGTAACCAGCGAAGAAGCGTAGGATATAAATTACCGTCAAAATAAGCTTGTACAGGAGCTTCGTTGATGTCGGTTTTTACTTTTTTAATTTTATCGTGATAAAATCCGGTTACCGTCTGATCAAAACTAAGTGCCATATCGCGCTGTGGATTGAAAGAAGAATGATATACCGGTTTTAGGTCTTTACGGAGAGCAACGGTGGTATCCGCCCAGGCTCCTTTCATTTGTTTCATTTCTACAGTTGTGATCACCATCACCTTCTCTTTTTCCAGGGAGACTTTGTTGGTGATTGATCCGATTTCAAATTTCGAGGTATCTTTCAAAGCGTACCATTTCATTTGAAACTGCTCATTTTTAATCCATTTCTCGGTGTTGTTTTTTTTCGATGGGATCAGCTTATCCTGAGCACTTAAAGCTGAGACTGCAAAAAGCAGTAAAAAGGTAATTGACAATTTCATCGTTCGGGGGTTTTAGATTAGTTATCAGACTGATATACTGTCCTTTTGTTACAATTGCGATGACATCCACCGGGGGTACAACTCAACGTTAAACAGAAATATCAGCCGATCCCCGGAGTTGTTGCTTCGGGGACTTGAACTAAAAAAAGCTTTATTTCAAACGTTCTCTATTTTAAACTTTCTAAATATCCGGCATACTCTGTTTTGGTATCTTTTGCCTGGGCAAAGTCGGGAGATATAGCAGATAACCCGGCGATGATTTCTTGTTTGGAGGTCACCTTTAAAGCAATTACCAATGGCATTTCCGGGATTCTGAACCTGGTATGGTCATGGAAGATTTTTATTACGATGGTCCCACAATCAGTCCCATTGGGATATTTCAGGGTGGTCCAGATCCAGCGTTCCCTGTGCTGCTCCTCTCCCCATTCCCTGGAAATGTTCAGATCTCCCGGCAGTTTAGGACGCATCCGGAAGCCGAGCTTCCGAAGCTCCAGGATAACTGGCTCAAGTAAGAGTTGAAAATAAACCCCATAGGCAGCTTCCGACATTTCCTCATAGGCCTTTAATAATTTCAAGGGATGATTCTTTAAGGTTAATTCCCAGTTTTGGGCCATGTGCTCCTGAATAAATATAGCAATAGCATTAACCGAACTTTTAGCATGGATTGTTTTCATAATTTTAAGTTTATCAGAAAGCAAACCTGCCTGTTTTTTTCTTTATTTTGCCTTTACATACTTTTTTCTCTATAAAGAAAATCGCACTAAAACACTGTCTGGCAATTGATTAATTTTACAACATGAAAGATTTCATCCATCAGAACAAAGTATACTATAGTCCCGTTGAATTTGCCATTGCTCATATTGGAGGTGTCTGGAAGATGCCGATAATTTTATGTCTCCGGACACATGCATTAAGATATCGGGAACTAAAAGAGCGGATCACGCACATTTCTGATAAGATGCTGGTGACCCAGTTGCGGGAGCTGGAAGAAAAAGGAATGCTAAGCAGAACCATTTACCGCGAGAAGCCACCCAGAGTAGATTATGAGCTGACCACAAAAGGTAAGCAGGCCCTGCCTGTGATCGATCAGCTCCATGCCTATGGTCAGGTCCTGATGCAGACAGAAAACATCTCTGCTTAGAGCAACAAAGGCGTTTCCTTAATGGTATCCATCACAAAAATGCTCTTTGTCTGTGCAATTCCAGAGATTTCGCTCAGCTTGTTGACAGAGAAATAGTGGAAACTGCCCATGCTTTCGACTACGATTTTAAGCATAAAATCGAAATCCCCGGAAATGTTATAACACTCTGTTACTTCTTTAAACTCCAATACTGCGTCGATGAATTCCTGTGCAGCCCTTTTGTTATGTTCTTTCAGTGAAATCTGAACAATAACTGTAATTCCCTTGTTGATTTTTCTGTTGTCCAGCAAGGCGACATATTTCCTGATCACCCCTTCTCTTTCCAGGCGTTTGATCCTTTCATGAGTTGGCGTTGGACTCAGGTGAACTTTTGAGGCAATTTCCCGAATGGTTAATTTCGAGTTTTCCTGCAGCAGCCTCAGGATTTCATAGTCTTTATCATCTAATACAATTGGAGGCTGTCCGACTTGTTCTGTTTGAGCTGCCATAATATGTGGTTAAAAACACGTTTGTTCTGCCAATATATAAATTAATGATCATTTGTTCTAAATAATCAGAACTTATTTTCACTCTGTTTCCATACACCTACCTTTGTAAGAAAATTATACTTTATGATTCAAAGAAAGAACCTGATCCTTGCCATCGCCTCTGTTGGTATATTTGTAGAAGCCCTTGACATTGCGATTGTCAACCTGGCCATTCCATCTATACAGTCAGATTACGGCCTGAGCAGTGATAAGGTACAATGGTTGCAAACGCTGTATGTCTTGTTATATGGAGGTTTTTTAATCATTGGAGGAAAGCTTTCTGATCTTATCGGAAAAAAGAACATCTTTATCGCCGGATCAGTTTTATTCCTGCTCACCTCTTTAGGTGCCGGACTTTCCCCATCTTTTGAGATGCTTGCTTTTTTCCGTGCTGCTCAGGGTATTGGTGCAGCTTTAATCATGCCATCGGCATTTTCCATTGTCACCCATACCTTTACGGAACCCCGCGAACGCGCTAAGGCCATAGGGATATTCAGTTCTTTTGCCGCAATTGGTTCAGGAAGTGGGTTGGCCCTTGGTGGAATTATCACCACCTATTGGGGCTGGCAATGGGTATTTTTCATCAACGTCCCTGTTTTAACCGCTATCATTATCCTTGCCTGGTATTACTTATCTGCTGATCCTGCCAAGGAATCGAAGTCAAAACCAGATCTTATTTCCGGTTTCCTGCTGGTCCTTGTTTTACTCATGTTGAGCTATGGTGTTCATGAGCTTGGCGGAATCAGGGAACATTATGTATTATTGATTGCTTTAGCCATCGCCATAATTGGAGGGACAAAGATCATTCAACACCGGTTAAAAGTACAAAAGGAACCCTTAATAGACACTTCTCTTTTCCGTTCCAAAGCTACGGTTACCGGCATCGGGGTTTTCCTGCTTCTGGGTGCTTATTTTACAGGATACATGTTCATTTTGTCTTTATTATTACAGAAAGACATGCACTTTACGGCTGCCAAGGCAGGGGTTACCCTTGTTCCTTTTAGTCTTTTATCTGCACTCTTCGCCAAATTTGTCCTGCCTCCCTTAATGAAAAGATTAAATGTCTGGCAAACGGGCGTTTTTGGAATGACATTGATGGTTGGTGGTGCCGGCTTTCTTTTGGGTTCTGTATTGATGAACCATAACCTGATTTTATTGCTTTGTTCTGCGGCCTGCGTTTCGGGACTGGGAATGACGATTTGTTATACCAGCTTGTCGGTCATTTCTGTACAGGGAATTCCACCTCAGCATTATGGACTGGCCTCCAGTCTGGCAACCACTTCTTACTTTCTGGGCGGTGGAATCGGCTTATCTATTCTGTCCTTATTTATCATCGCGAAGGGACCGGGAAATTCGGTCAGCAATTCGTCTATCATTGTGCTCTGTATCTATGCGATTGCTGCATTGGCCTGGCTGGCCTCCTATACTAAAAGGCATGTTGCTGTGGAACGTCCTTCCCTGGCGGGAGAATAAATTACTTATTGTTCAGCCAGTCTTCCGCAATACTAATGTCTGTAAAAAACTGTGTAACGACATTTCCGATGGCAATGTCTACACTTTTTTTGGCCGACAGCTGACTGAATACACTTGGGGAATAGATCCAGGCAAAATATTTCAGGCCTGCTTTTTCTATCATGGGGAACCAGACTTCCCCTGCCCATTCTGAAGCTTCAGACCAGGTACCCAATACATTCCTGTTATCGTTCAGAATCTTGTTGCATTGATTTTCTTTCAGCATTTTCAGCAGAAGCATCCCTCCGCGCTGTACAGAGTCAAAGCTTTGAAAACCTGTCCAGTCGACATCCAGGCGATGATGTTCCTCATTATAAGAGATCGTGATGCTGTCGTCTTTGTAAAAGAGGTGTTTTTCAGCGATCGGATTTATGGTACTACTGGCCGAAAGTGGAAGTCTGAAATAAAAGGTAGAGCCTTCTCCGGGTTTACTTTCCAGCCAAAAGCTTCCCTGATGACCTTTTAATATCTCCGAAGAGATAAAGAGCCCAAGTCCAAGTCCTTCAAACCTCAATGCCGAATTGTCTACCCGGTAATAACGCTCAAATAACCTTTGGAGATCATTACTGGCAATTCCGATTCCAAAATCCTGTACAGAAACAATAATGTTGTTCAATTTAACTTCAGATTTTATCAGCACCTTCCCTCCTCCGGGAGAATATTTAACTGCATTGGTCAGGAAGTTATTCAACACCTGTTCTATTCTAAAGCGATCGCCGATATATAGCACTTTTTCTTTTTCATTCAGGATCAATTTATGATTGGGAGAGATATACTGGACACTTTCTACACTTTCCTGTAACATCTGTCCGAAATCAAACTCTTTCATCGTATAGCTCATCTTACCAGCATTAATCCTGGTCACATCCAACAGATCATTGATCAGTTTTTCCAGACGAGAGATATTAATGGCAGATTTTTCTATAAAGCCTTGTAACTTATCCGGATCAGTGGTCCGTTTCATAAGTTGATTAAAGGCTTTCATTGTGGTTAGCGGTGTTTTCAGTTCATGACTGGCTATAGAAAGAAATTCATCTTTTTTCTGTTCATTGGTCTTCTGGAGGTCGATATTGGTATTGGTCCCCATCCACAACCTTAGTTTTCCGTTTTCCATTATTGGAATGGCTTTGCCCAGAAACCACCTGTATTGCCCATCCCACATCAGCAGGCGAAACTCCACCATATATTCCATCTGTGCTTCAAGGGCCGTTTTCCAGGCTTTTAAACAACCCGGGAGATCTTCCGGGTGAACAAAGCTTTCCCATCCAAGTGCTTTAAGTTCTTCAGGATTTTTACCAAAATCGAAACAGCAGATCTGGTTTACGTAATTGATTACACCTTCGGCAGTAGCTGTCCATACCTGTTGTGGCATCGCGTTTAAAAGAAAACCGAGGTGTTTTTCACTGGCCCAGAGTTCTTTTTCGCGTAATTCCACTCCTTTCTTCGCCTGCACCAGATCAGTCACATCAAAGCTATGCTGGACAATATATTGTACCTCCCCTTCCTCATCAAGAAAAGGAGTATGTGAGATGTCCCAATAGCGTGGACGGATATGGGTCTTGTTTCCCGGATCTGGCAATTCTTGTCGCAGTAAAGGCATCTGGTGTGCTTTCCCTGTGCTGAGGACTTCCTGAAGGGCACCTGCAAAACCAAGTGCATAAGGAATTGAAGGATCAGGAGGAAAGACATCAAACAGGAATTGCCCCCTGATGTCATCCCTGTTCACCCCCCTTGCTTTCAAATAAGCATCACTGGCAGTCAGGATGATCAACTCATCTGAGAGTACCAGGTACATTCCGGGTACAGTTTCGTAGGCGCTTAAAAGTTCAGGTGTAGGGACGGTTCTTTCTTCCATATCTTATAATTAACCTTTGTACAAGACTCATACCATTTATTTGAATTGCAATTACTTTACTTATTTTTGCGCTATGCTCCTACCAAACAGCACTACACTTCTCGTAAACCATTTAAAAAGAACAATTTATTTTCTTATTGGCCCTCCGGGGCAATTCAAGCTGGAAAACCAGGTTTTCAATTCCATATGTGTGGTCGCTATTGTCATTGTAGGATACAATGTTCCATTTAGCTACTATACCGGATTAGAAGTAGCAACAGCATTATTTGGAGTGTTGTTCATCACTTTTTGTGTCACTTATTACCTGGCCCGATACAGAAAGCAACTTAAATATAGCATTATCATTTCTTCTGTAATGGTATTGCTGATGTTGGGCAGCAATTATTTTTTTAATTCCGGAGTCAGAGGCCCTTCTTTACTCTCTTTTACCCTTGCCTTTTTCCTGATCATGATCATTTCTCCAAGGAAACAATATTGGTTATGGACATTCCTTTCTTTAGGTACAGGTCTGGGACTACTTCTTTTCGAATACAAAAACCCGAAATACATCCAAAGTACTTATACAGATGATGCCGCCATGTTCATTGATATGGCCTCTACTTATATCATTAACATCATTGTCATATTTATAGGCTTATATTATCTGAAAACCGCATATTATAAGGAAAAAAGGTCGGCGGAAGCAAAAGCACTGATGCTGGAGCGGATGAACCATGAGAAAACAAAATTCTTCTCTATCATATCACACGATTTACGTTCTCCTCTGGCCTCCATTCAAAGTTATATGGAATTGTTCAGAATGGACATCCTCAGTGAGGAAGAAAAAGAAATGATGGAAAGGAAGCTGACCAATGCCGTAAGTGGCACTCAGGAAATGCTGGACAACATGCTTTCCTGGTCGAAGGCACAGCTGAACGAAGGCAAAGTAAATCTGGAACTGAATAATTTACACGAGGCATTAACACCGGTGATTAATCTCCAGAAAGAGGCTTCCAAAGAGAAAAGAATCCGGTTTACCCATCAGATTGACCCTTCATTGGCCTTAATGTCTGATGTCCATATGCTTCAGCTGATTGTGCGGAACATTATTGGAAATGCAATTAAGTTTACACCTGAAGCGGGGTTCATTCAACTTAGCGCCAGCAAATCGGATGGGCAATGCCTGATTACTGTTCAGGACAATGGGAATGGCATCCCCAATGAAAGCAAGGCTGAGCTATTTTCTTTAAAAGCCCAGTCCACTTATGGTACCGCCAATGAAAAAGGCATTGGGCTAGGGCTCTTCTTATGCAAAGAATATACACATGCACAAGGTGGGAAAATATGGTTTGAAAGCCAGGTAGGTATTGGCACTACCTTTTATGTAGCCATTCCGCTGGATCAGGGTTTAACTGAACATTAGGAGATGCTGATTTCCTGATCTTCCCCTGTTCCGGTATTGAAGATGATCCGGGTACGGAATGATTTTGCTTTCTTTTCTGTGGGGAACCAGTTTCTATCTGCATTTACAATGATCAACAAACCATTTTCATCCCCCAAAGCCGTAAAATTATCTTGTGCAGGCTGTTTAGCATAAACTTCTAAACCATAATTGTTCATCAGTGTTTCCGCTAAAAAAGGCACATCTTCAGAAACCAACCCGATTTCACTCACATACAGAACAGAGGTTCCGTCAAAGGGCTGATCAGAACTATTGTCAAGATCATGGCGACAAATCAGTTCCAGCAGATTCCCATTGTTATCATAGAAATAAAAAGATTTGGCATTCCACAACTCAAAATCAGAAAATTCAGTCTCTGCGCTGACCGGTAAAATCGTTGTTCTTTGTTTTAACCAATGCCAGGCTTCCTCCAATTTATTTTTGGGAATGTCAAAAGCAAGGTGATAAACCGGGTTTTCTTCTGATGAAGTGTGAAAAGAAATCAGGGTTTCCCCTATTAAAAGAGACAATTCTTCTTCTTTTTCTTTGGTTATCGTTGCGCCAAGTAGCTGTGTATAAAATTGAGCAGTTTCCCTCAGGTTATTTGTCAGCAGATGTAATTCTTTAATTTTCATGAGTGCACAATTGTTTTTTTCGTATTTCTTATTGATTATTAAAGGTTCTCAAGAACTCGTAAATTCGGTTTATAACTTATGAAGCTCAGTTTACAACTTATGAAGCTATCATCCTTTTCCTTTTATCTTATCCCTGTTTGGCCCTAAAGTAGACATAATGTACTATAGCAATGTCACAGACAGGTATTATTGAAATTCTCATTCGCGTTTCGTAATTTATAAATATTCAACTAACTTATGCTCACCAAGATGATTAAGATACAAGGAGATTACTATGTCAACTACAAACACCTCAGCAAAGCCGATTAACATTCAGGGATCGGCTCCTTTATTGTCTGTTTTTAATATGCCGGCATCTGTTCGCTTTTACCGCGACCTGCTGGGTTTCGATCTGGTACAAACTTCAGACCAGCAACCTGAACGTGAAGATGATTTTTACTGGGCTTTACTTCGCTTAAACGGAGTTGAACTTATGCTGGAGCCCAGAGGAGAAAAAAGCTGTCCGAAACCCATTACGGCGAATGCATGGCTGGACCGTCACGATATGTCCATTTATTTCGGATGTCAGGATCTGGAACAGGTGTATACCTACCTGTCTTCAAACGGAGTCGATTTACAGGCACCATCCAGCACCTCTTATGGCTTCAAGGCATTACATGTAAGAGATCCTGATGGTTTTTTACTGGTATTCCACTGGCCTGAGTCCTGACAAAGGCAACCTTCTGAAAGACCATTTAAGAATCGTATTTATTTCTGAAACAAGCAAGGCGATGAACTGTTATCCCTATATACTTAAATAACAGACAATGAGCACTCCAATAAATCCAGAAGACAATGTCCCTTTAGATGACGCTTTGAACACTGAAGCAGAGGATCAGCAAAGCCAAAAAGATATTCATTCCAATGGTTTTGATGAAAAATTTGACCAGCCCGAAGGAAATGAGCAACCGGACACAGAAATATTGAAGCAGGCATTTGATGCTTCAGAATCCGCTTATACTTTAAATGTGGATAGGGGCATCGCACCTAAAAAAGGAGAAAAAAAAGATTAATCATTCCGGGGAGCTGAATGGTCTCCCCGGAAATATAAGGTCATTAGTCTTTTGATCCGGCTTGCCACCTGAATCCAAAGCCATAAAATTTATCGGCCTCTTCATGCCCGTCAAAATACCGGGTTTCTTTCTGAATCTCCAGTTTCCCATTGTTATTGGTAATCAATGCTGCCGAACAAAACATTTTGTTGGTACCTGCATTATCGAGTGTAAGTGTAACTTCTTCTCCGTTACTGATTTTAAAAAACATACTTGACTTTACAGAAATAAAGTCTGTTGCTCCTTCATAAATCATGGCAAAGAACATGATCCTTTTGACCAGTTCGGGCTTAAACACAAACATGTTTTCGCCATCATTCGCCGCTCCGCTTCTATCGTCCTTATCCAGATAAATGAAAGGACTTTGTGATTTTGAACCGAAACTGTTTCCCAATGGTTGAATTACGCCTATGCTGCCATCCAACATTTCATACATACAGCCCAGATCAAGATCTGCCTGTGTATTTTTTTTAAACATGGCGAAGAAACCTTTTTCCGGTGCTTCCTGCAACCAGTTTAAATTAGCATGAATAGATAGTGATCCGGAACTCTTCTGAAGATCGATGGAGTGCTTATCGCCTCCTTTTTGCAGGTTAATCGCCATAAATTAATGATTATCGTGTTTTATTCTCAAATGTTGAGATATTATTTCACAAAAGCAATCTTTTTTAACAAAATAAAAACCAATAATCGAAAAGGCTTTTAACAGACAGTTTTCTTTAATACAAAGAACTATTATCATCTTTGTTTTCTTTTGTTTCAATCTCTATATTGTTTTTATTTGCTATGTTGATCCCTAAATGCAATCCCCAGGTTTTCTTTCTCAAAATTATCCCGTTATTCTTATTTCTTATCCTTATCAATGCCGGATTAAAAGCACAGGTAAAAACCGGGATTTATAAGGTTGACTACCAAACAGACGCCAGCTTTCTGAATACCTATTTCCGTCCCTATAATGCCCAAAATACCAACAAAGGTTTCAATATCAAAACCTATTATAACTACAGGTATAAGCAGCTTTTGGATACCGCTAACGGGGTTGAATATGTGGTTGTGATCAACAAAGAAGATCCTGACAATAAGGAATATTACAGTGTTCAGATGGTTTGGCTAAACAAATACCGTCCGGATAATTTTCATATCAGCTATAGCGATTCACTGGCCAGAAAATTTGTTGGAATGGAGTTATATATAGGAAAACAAAGAAATTACTGGAATCCTGTCCGGCCGTACTTCAATGATGGTTTTATATGGAACCAGGCATTTGATCATTACTCCTCAGACAGGGATTACCGGTATAGGTTGAGTGACAGTAATTTTTATTCAGGTAAAGATCTGTTTATCCTTAAATCAAAGAAATTTGAGTTGATCACCGATTCTGTAAAGGTTGACTCCAATACTTATCATAGTAATCCGCTGGGAGATTCCGGCTATACCACAGCCAACAGATACCTGAGCTATGAGCAGGCATTTACTTCATTTAAACTCAAAGCACAAAAGAACTATCAATCCTTTTTACATCTTCCGGTTCAGGTTAAATTTTACACTGGCCCTTTGGGCAGCAGTCAATTCAAAATGTTCCCTGCCGGCGACTTTATTGCCTTAACCAAAGAGACGGATGAGTGGTATTGGGGAGAACACATTTCGGTAGATGGTCAGGTTACTGCAGGAAGGATTTACATAGATGATTTATCGGTTGGAAAGACAAAACCTCAAATTATAAATGGCCTGAATTTTCGGATAAAATATAGTTTATTTCCGGAAGACCAAACTTTTCCGGAGGGTCTGGGGGTTATTTTAGGAATAAAGATATACCAGGGAAAACGGCTGGTACAGGTTATTAAAGAGCCGGGGCTGGTCAGTGATACTGTTCAGCTCATTCCTACTGCAGATGCCAATTTTGATGGTTATCCTGATCTGCAAATCTATTCTCATTCCGGAGGTGCGGGACCTAATTACGGGAATAACTATTATCTCTATAATCCTAAAACAATGCAATTTGATTATCATGCTCAGCTTTCCGATCTATCACAACCAAATATTGATCAAAAAAGTAAAACCATTTCGGCGGCATGGCGCAATGGTGCAGGAAATTATGGCGCGGAAAAGTACAAATGGATCAACAAGAAGCTTAATATGGTGGAATATTACGAAATCAGATATCTTGATGGGGACCAGATTGAAGAAACGCATCATAAAATGATCAGAGGGAAGATGATCAAACGCAAGCGTATCGTCAAAGAAGAGGAGCTGCAACATCCATTTTAGTCAGGACATCAGAAACCAAACAGCACATATTATTAATTATAAATTACATTAATTACCTATATAATAAATTAAACTATTTATATTAGACAAGCTGATGCTTAGGTAATATAAATAAACATGGATTACATCGCCAGACAGGCCAATCAATATGACAAGATTTTCAAGGAGAACATGGATGTGGCACTCCCTGGCCTCATCAGGCATCTGCTGGAAATTCAGGTCGTAAGCATCAAAGAAATTCAGGCTGAAATACAACATACTAAAGAACGCAAACCCGATCTGATCAAAGAAGTGACCGATCATCTAGGAAAAAAGTATGTCCTGCATATGGAGTATCAGGTAAGAGACGATAAAGATATGGTGTATCGAATGGCTGAATACAGCATCATGTTGCAGCGTAAATACCGGATCCTCGTGAAGCAATTTGTGATTTTCATGGGTAAAGGTACACCAGCTATGGCACAGCGCATCACAACTGAAGACCATAGTTTCAGGTACCACCTGTTGTCCCTCTCCTCTTTTGATTACAAATTATTTCTGAAAGCGGAGAAACCGGAAGAAAAAATGCTTGCTGTTTTGGCGGATTTTAAAGATGATCCTCCTTTAACGGCTATAAAAAACATATTAAAGGAGATACAATCCACTGACAGCGATGATCTGGCAGAACAGAAATATTTTAACCAGGTAAGGGTATTATTACAATTAAGAGATTTAGAAACACAATTTGACGAAGTTATGGAATCAATATCAACATTTTTCAAGGAAGAAAGAGATCCCTATTATAAGAAAGGTGAGAAGAAAGGACGGGAGAAAGGAGAACACAGTAAAGCAGTACAAATTGCCAGGAAACTCAAAAAAATGGGTTTACCGGTCAAAGACATTGCAAAAGCAACCAGTCTTTCCATTGCCGAAATTGAAAACGGTAAATAAAACGTCACAATATCAACACAAACATCAGATGTTTAAGCTTCAGAAGCTACCTTTGAAACATCTGATGTTTAAATATGAAAACAACTATAAAACTTTCCGATAAAGTCATTATTGGAATCAAAAAGGACATTGCTTCCGGCAAGTTAAAAAAGGGCGAAAAGATTCCTGCTGAACCAGAGCTCATGGAGCTTTATGAGGTAGGGCGCTCCACGATCAGGGAAGCTATTAAAACACTTGCTATTTCCGGAATTTTAAAAGTACAACAGGGCTCCGGTACTTTTGTAACTTCAAAGATCAAGGACGAAACACTTTTACAGCGTTTAAAACGGGCGGATTTTGAGGAGATCAACAGTGTTCGTTTGTTACTGGAGAAGGAAATTGTCCGCTTAGCTTGTCAACATCGCAGTGATGAGGACGTACGGCTGATGCAGGAACATCTGCAACACCGAAAGAAGGCCATTGAAAACAATCAGCAGAAAAAATGTGCAGAGGCAGATATTGCCTTCCACATCAGCATTGCCAAATCATCAGGAAATCAGGTACTTTCCGATCTCTATGAAAATTTCACATCTGTGATGAGGAACTTCTTTACCTTAAGAGATGCCGAAGATATCGGTCATTTTGCACAAAGCCAATATTCACATGAATCCCTGGCACAAGCAATCGCGCTGAAGAACCCTAAACTTGCCGAACAGCTCATCTTAACCATTTTGGACAATAATTATTAACATCATGAATATTCTATTCTTTACCCTCATTCTCTTGCTGGGGGCTTATCTTGCGGGCCTTGCGGGCTCATTGACCGGCCTGGGTGGCGGCGTAGTAATTATCCCTTTACTGACACTTGGTTTTCATGTAGACATCCGTTATGCCATTGGAGCCGCATTGGTCGCTTCCATTGCTACCTCTTCCGGTTCTGCCAGTGCCTATGTAAAGGAAGGCATCACCAATGTCAGACTTGGCATGTTCCTGGAGATTGCCACCACTACAGGTGCAGTGATCGGCGCAATTCTGGCCATTTACACTCCTGTAAATATTGTAGCCATCCTGTTTGGTGTCATGCTCATTTTTTCTGCAGCAATGACCCTCAGAAAAAAACATGAAACGGCTTTAACTGAAGGCAGCAAGCTTTCTTACGCCTTGAAATTAAACAGCAGTTACCCGACACGCGAAGGCATTGTTGACTATAAATTAAAGAATATTGGCGGAGGCTTCTCGATCATGACCATCGCAGGCGTGCTTTCCGGTTTACTGGGAATTGGCTCAGGTGCATTAAAGGTACTTGCAATGGACAGTGCCATGCGTGTTCCCTTTCGTGTCAGTACCACTACCAGTAATTTTATGGTTGGTGTTACCGCTGCTGCAAGCGCTGTTGTGTACCTGCAAAGAGGTTACATTGATCCGGGTATTGCTTTTCCGGTAATCATAGGCGTACTTGCCGGAGCCTTCACAGGTGCTAAACTACTGATGAAAATCAATGTTAAATGGCTTAAAATTATCTTTTGCGCAGCCATTACCTTAATTGCAATCAACATGATTTACAACGGCATTCAGCATAAATTTTAAGAAAATGGAGAAGATTAAAAAAGTTACCGACCGGGACATACAGCAACTTATTGGTCAGGTTCTCAGATATGGAGTACTGATTTCCGGAGCAGTCGCAATTATTGGTGGGATCTGGTATTTATTCCAGCATGGATCTGCGATCCCACATTATACAACATTCAACGGAGAGCCGGCGGGTTATACCAGTTTGAACGGAATTCTAAAAGGGCTTGGCCAGGGCAGCGCCACAGAGATCATACAACTGGGTGTAGTCATTCTGATCGCCACCCCTATCCTTAGGATTGTTTTCTCCCTGCTTGCCTTTATACTGGAGAAGGATAAACTTTATGTACTGATTACCCTTATCGTGTTATCGATCATCTTATTCAGTATGTTTGGCGGATTAAAGATTTAACAAAAAAAGGCTGTCCATAAAAAAATGGACAGCCTTTCTCTCTTCCAGTATTGGCAACTGGCATTTTATTGTTACTGGTATTTATTCAGGTAATCCTGTAACCCACCGTTCATCCCTACACCTACGGCTTCAAATTTCCACTCGTCGTTTCTACGGTAAATTCTGCCGAACTCTACTGCTGTTTCAATAGAAAAATCTTCTTCCAGCTCATATTTCATAATTTCCACACCATTTTGATCAATGATGCGAACAAATGAATTCTTTACCTGTCCAAAGTTTTGTTTACGGGCTGCTGCTTCATGTATCGTTACTACGATGCATAGCTCTGCAACTTTAGCATCTACCTTAGTCAGGTCAACTTTAATGCTTTCATCGTCGCCATCACCTGCACCTGTAAGGTTATCACCGGTATGTTCAACCGATCCGTCAGGAGAGCTTAAATTGTTGTAAAAGATAAAGTTCGCGTCTGAAACCAGTCGTTTATCTTCTCCAAGCATAAAAACCGAGGCATCCAAATCGAAATCATGTCCGTTTGAACTATTCGTATCCCATCCAAGTCCAACAGTAAATTTTGGGGCATTTAAATTTTCCCTCTGCCCTTTTTGTAAGTTAATAGCCATATGTATTGATTTGTTTTTTGCTTTATTCTCAAATATTGGTACATTATTTTACATAAACAATACCAGGTCAAATTATTTTGTAACAATTCTGCCCCGTTATTTTTAAGTCCCTCCAAAATTGTGGTCACCATTAAATAAAAATTTCATTGCAATGCCAGACAAAAAAATCATGATTTCCGGAGGCATTACGTTAAGCGCAAGATGCTTAAGCTAAAATTACGGCAGGTATTACAGGAGAAGAATCAAAATACAAAAACACAATTAATTGTTCAAATAAAACCCGATTCAGCTAAATCAATTTAAAGCCAATTAATATGACTAATTTTGGAAATGACAATTAAGCACCTATTAACAAAGGAACAGGAAACCTTTCTAAAGAAGCACAAGATCTCATCAGAACTATTGTTCGATGCCGAGGGAGAGGACATCACAGAAAATCTGCAGAAAAGTATGACTGAGGCGGACAAGGTGATCGCCTGTAACACTGCTGCATGCAGCGAAAATGATACGCACACCTTAAAAACTATCGGAGGCTTTTGTCCACAATGCGATACGACTAAAATTGCTGCTGCCCTAAGAGAGCTAAAACCAGGCTATATCTACATCTCCGGATCAAGAAGAGGTGCTTTGATAAAAATCGGGTCTTCCAATGAAGGAAAAAGTAAAACCTTAACCTTAAACCTGAGCACTGCCAGAGATGGTGGTTATGACGACTGGGAGTTGCTGTTCAGCGCAAAAACAGGAACATTAGGAAGAGTAGAACGGATGTTCCAGGACAAACTCAGCGAATACAAAGCTGCCTACCAACATGAGAAAAGTGGTAAACTCCAGAATGGTGGAGAATTGTACCGTTGTGCTTACCTTAAAGCTAAAGAAGCTTATCTTGCGCTACAGGAAGAACAACAATTCGAGTTTACTCAGATCAGTGAAAAGAAACACATCATCTCGGAATATCAATTCAAAAACTTAAGGATTAAATCAAGTAAAGCGGTTACTGAAGCTTAAAATTTTACTCCTATAATGACCTTCAGGTCGGTTTATTCAGTATCGAAGCATTTTATCATATGAAAATGCTTCGATACGTTAACTCGAAATCAAACCTCATTTTAAGGACCTGATATTAGTTCCTGCTCAATAACTCCCCTACTACCTTTTTGAGGCTTCCTGTAATGTTCCATGTGCTGAGCTGAGGAATTTTATCCAGATCTACAGCAGATCCGTTTAAGGCAATCAATTCATGGTAAATTTCCAATAGCTTTTTAAGATTTTTAACCGGTTCTGTTTCCAGCTGGGAAAGCAATGCGACGATCATTTCTTCCAGAGCCATGTTATGAGCAGTACTCAATCCCATCATATTGGTCGTCATCAGGTCTGTCAACCTTTTCAAAGGCGCCCATTCAATCCGTTCCAATAGCCCCAGTATCCGTCCGGTCTCTGCACTGATCATTCGTCTTTCTTCCACTCTTTCGAACCAAAGTTCTGCCGCCAGCCCACGAATGGTTTTGTCTGAATGAAGCATTCCTGCTGCAATAGTCAGATACCCCAAGGGCGACAGCTCTCCATTTAATTCGCGCAAAGACATCAACATTTTATTTGCTGCCCTCAGGTGATCCCCATCCGCACCAGACAGGTTGAGGTGAAGGTTAATCCGGCTGCTCAGCATCAGGTCAGGATGATTGGGAAAAGCAAATATCAATCTTGGAATATCTGTTTCCCAGCTTTGCTGAAACTCTTTTTCAAAGAAGTATTCTACAAAGAGATACTGTTCTCTTTTTTTTGAGGCATGCACCGGATATTTTACCAGAATTTCCGGACTCCAGGCTTTATAGCGCTCGGATTTACCCGTTTTAGCATCAAATTCCCCATAAGCCAGGTATTCTTTAAGATAGGCCTTCCAGTCAAATTTCCCTTTAACAACGGTCTGAAGGACTTCCTGATCTGCTTTAATACTTAAAACTTCCGGGATTTGCCCTCCTTTATTTAGCATCGTTGCAGTTAACCACCAGTTGGCATGTAAGATCTCCCCTGTAGAAAAGGCTTTTTGATCTAAAAAGTAAGTCATTAAGGCCCGATACTCCCCGGTCAGTTCAGACTTTGCCAGTTTCAGGGCCTCCTCTGTCTCGTCCAGTGCGCATCGTTGCATCGCTAGCTGCACATCCATAGTATGGGGTTCAATACCGGCTTCCTGATAGGCTTTGAATCGCTGCACTAATATTTTAGGATCAACATAAGAGGGACTATGTGTAGCAGTAGACAGTAGTGGAATGGAAGTCCCTTTTTTTATTTGTTCCAGAACCGCATCAAAGATCATTTTGAAGGGATCAAACAACCGTATATCTAGTTTACGTCCCCAGGAATCCAGGTCAAGGAGGTCATTGGCATGCTGTAGTCTTAGTCTCTTCAATCCGGCAGCAGATTCAGGAAATTTCAGGGTCAGGTAAGCACTATAGCTCGTCAGAAATGCAGCCAGTAAACGATCAAACAAACCTAAGCCCGAAGACCATTGACTGTTCACTTTATAAGCACGTTGAAAAGCAGGCTCCAGCTGCGCTATTGTTTCTCCGGTGATCTGCTGATCGAACTGTAATATTGCCGCTGGCAGGAGGTCAAAATGATAAGGTTCATTATTCTCCATAGCCTGTCCGGCGAGGAAAATCAGGTCTTCTATATTTTTCAGTTCAGGAATGCGGTTCTCTGCCCGGATCAGCCGGAATTGCATGGGATCGCCTTCTTCCAATTGATCAGGACTGTCCGGAAAACCAGGTTCCACAACCCTTAACCATGGCTGCAACAAAGGCTTCACCGACATCAGAATTGCATCTGTATAAGGCAATACTGCTTCCTTTAACTCCTCACTTTCCAGATCTCCATATTTCCTGATCAGCTTTGCAGCCTGCAATTGCATGGCTTCATCTTTAGTCAAAAAGACAGGCATGGCCTGAACACAAATATCCTTTCTTTTAGCTACCGTAGATTCTGCGATCTTCTCTGCAATGGAAAGTGCGGTTTTCGCCACAGATTTCAGCTCAGAAGAAAACAGGGTGGCAAGCTGGGCGATAAAATCATCAGTACGGAAATCAGGATGGGCATATAACTTCTTAAAAAGTGCCAGCACTACCCCTACGGCTTTAGACTGCACACTGTACAATGCAGAAAAAAGTTCATCCTGTAACTGCATCAGTTCTTCTTCTACCGGGTTCAATGACAAGAACAAATCTATAAACCAGCCACTGAGGGTTTTATTAAAATTACGGTTAACGGTTAACAGGCATGCTTTCAGAACACGCATTCTGTCCAGCTGCCCGGATTCCGTCAGCCTTCGGAAGGCCCCCATCCATTTCTCATGTTCTTTTTCTCCGGGACTCACATTTAAAAACCTTTCTACCCGATTTACAGTGCCTGGATATTCGAACAGATACCAGATGTGTTCCCTCAGTGTGATTGGGTTTTTCTCTAACTCCTCCGGAAGAAAATTAAAGTAGCCGGTAATTTTCTCATCAGGAAGATAGATCGCCATTGGCAGAATGGCCGCCAGCAGTTCAGGACTTGCAGAAAGGTATCCTTTTTCCTGCCAGTTCAACACATACTGGTAGGGAACAGGAAGAAACTCTTCCTCCTTTAAACCATGAATGAACGAAGAAAACCAGGGCGGGCAATGCCAGTCCAGAATCTCGTCCATCTCCTGATAAGCTCTCCAGGTCCATCCCTGCAGTTTTTTTGCATCTGAGGATCCAAAACAAGTAAACGTACTTACCGCCAGGATCCACAATTGCTCTTCTGTGGCTAATCTCGAATATTTACCATGACCTCTGAATTCGTATTTATCTAAACGTCGTTCTTCCTTTTTTATCGTCGGAACGAGTGAATGTCTTTCTTTCTCTGTGAGTGATTTTAAAAAGGGAATCAGCAGATCTTTACTGCCTTTTTCCAATATATTCAAGTACTCTTCTATCATTTTCTCTTAACTATTCGTCCTCATTTTTTTAACCGCAAGTATATGTTTGCATACCCCACGATCCCCCTGATACTTGCTAAACCAGGCGCAGGTACATCTTGCCTTTTCTCCCTCCAGTACTACCGTATGCAGTACACCGGATCCTTCCACCCTGGCATCGACCTTCCCCTCTTTATTACTTAAGATCTGAACTTTCCCCTCAGTGATCAGCCTTTCAGCGTCTTTCATTCGTGGATTAAGGCTCATGATCCGGTCCAGACGATAAGGCAGGCGGCGATAGAAAAACCGATTGTCGTCCAGATCAAAACCCAATAACCCCATCGCAGCTAATCTTGCCGTCAGCTGATCTACATGCCTGAAATCCAGGCCCTCTTCTACTGCCAGTAAGGAAGGGTTAAATTCCTGATTGGCGTAGCTGTATTTATCCATGGCATCCACCCAGCTGTCCGGCACATCTTCAATCAAAGATTCCAGTGCTGCACCTTCGCCGGAAAAACCACGCCAGGACTCCCTTGATAAGGAGAGGCTAAAGCGTAAGGAGCCAAAATAAAGCTGCCAGGTGGTCGATTGCATCTGCGGGTGGGAAAATACACAAAGCTTATCCATATAAGGCAACAGTGGCTCCAGTAAACGCAACCGGTGAAGCCCTCCTATACAAACCGCAGCGGGAGATTTCAAAGGAGAAAACATTGGGCGGTTGCCCCGGCTAACGAGGTAATAATCATTTTTAACCGGCCCTTTGGGAATCCCCTGAAACAATTGTAAGGTCTGTAATTTATTAAATGTATGTGATATTGCTGCTTCAGAAAGAAAGATCTGGACCGTAGTAAGTCCTTTGATCCATTTTAAGGGAAGCGGCACTTTTTTCTCTGATATTTTTACGCCTTCCTTATGTAAGGTCAGGTCTTTACTTCCTACGGAAAGGATCAGTTGTTCCTGTTGCCGGATACTGCCTAATGCCGAAATCATCGGCTGATTAAAGTCTACATTGGTTGTCCCATGCGCGATGAACTCCCCATCCAGTCCATCAGGTAAAATATCTAACCGGGCATAAACACCTGCGCATTGTGAAAAGCCTTCAAAACGTAACTTTCCGTTTCCGGCAGTCACAATCGGGTCTTTAAGTTTAGCCAATTCGGCCGGCGACAAGCTGAAACCCGATTGCACTACATTTGATAAGGCAATTAAACACCGGGATACCAGGAAAGGATTGTTCAGCTTTCCCCAGAAAAAACAGGGCGCCTCCGAACTTTTCTGAACCTCGCTATAATTAGAGAGCAACAGGTTTTCATGCTGGACGGATTTGAATAAGACGGAAGGCTGCCCATACCGGTAGTGAATCATTTCTGTCATCTTTATTTTTTGATGATCATTAAATCATCCAGACCTACCCGTTCAGCCTTCAGTTTTTCCAGTTCGTTTTTGCTTTTTAGCAGTTCCCGCTCTTCCTGTTTAGTAAACTCGTTGTTACCCTGCGCATAAGTTGTTCCATTTAACACCAACATTTCAGTATAACAGTCCATCAACATATTATAGGTTGAAAAATCTGTGACAGGGAACTTCATCTGATCCCATTTTATGGCAGTGGAATTCTTTTTTGCCGCTTCAAACGGATAACTGCAGCTAAATATTCTGGTTTCATTTGGTGCCAGTGTGCTGGTCCCCTCATGTCCTTTACTACAGCTCCAGCCATCATTTTCATCTTCCGTTGAAGAATAAGCGATTACTGTGGTATAATTACTGATGGCTTGGTTGGTATGATTGGTAAAAGCACAATAGATCACCAGCTGACCATTCTGGAGATCTGCTTTGACAGGTTTCGCCTGTAATACGTTTAATTTCGCTTTGAGTTGATCTGTTTTCTGCTTCTTAAGGTCTTCCGTTTTGATCTGAGCCTCCATTTTTTCGATTTTCCGCTGGTGATCTTCCTTCACAAATTGCTCGGCCAGGTTAAAAACTTCGGACAGGCTTTTACCATTGATCCTTTTTCTTACCACCTCATCGAAGCTTTTTTTATTGGTTTTGTCTCCTCTTTCATAGATCACGGCAAGCGCCAGCACCCGTAAGGCGATCTCCAGCTTATCCTTTTCTTTTTCAGTTATTCCGGCCTCTATCTTCTTTCTCGACTCTTCGAACTTCTCTTTTGATCCTCCCTTAAACACCTCCTGCGAAATGCACAGACCTGGGAATATGATCATCATAAGCAACAAGGCTACATATTTTTTCATGGAAAATGGTCTATTTTAAATAACTAACGCTGATTCTATCCTTCCTATTATAACAGTTTTTCTGTTAGTACCCATGGAATTGTCTTTTTCAGAATCCGGACAAGGCTCATCCTGATTAATGATCCGGTTTGTTGAGGAGATCAATCAGCCCTGATAACAAATCGATAGTCCCTTTTTTATCCAAAGGAATTGCGCTCCCCATAATCGAATACCCTTCGACATAAGGAACCAATAAACCAACAACCTTTTCAGGATATTTGGAAAAGGAGCTGATCAATTCTACAAGCCAGACGCAATATTTGCGGTAATATTGATGAACGGACTCTGCCAGCGCCTTATTTCTTAAGGAGAGTGCCCAGATTTCCCGAAACATTGCAAAGTCACTCCGTCCCTCTTCTACCAGGATGGCAGAGAGAATTTCCCGGATGAATTTCTGTTCCGGAAAAGCTTCAAACATTTTTAACGATTCCCAGGTCTTCATCACCTCTTCCTCACAGCACTTAAAATAGTATGCTGCAGTTGCGAGTAAAAGTTCATCCTTATCCTTATAATAATATTGAAGATTACTCAATGTCATCACTGAACGTTCGGCAACTTTTCTCATTGATAAATTTCCCGCCCCCTCTTCCTGCAGCAAGGAAATCGTGCTTCGTATAATGATATTGATTTTGTCTTCTCTTTTCTTCATTTGTCATACAAATCTAAAAGTAATTTTATTCTTTTGAACAATTAGGTCACTCGACCTATATTTGACTAATTAGGTCATGCGACCTAATTGAATTCAGCTAAGTTACTTCATCATCATTAACAAAATAGTTAAGAAAAATAAACAGAAAATACACTATGGGATTACCAAAAACACTACGAATTTTAATTGCCGGCGGATATGGACATGTTGGCAGCAACATTGCAGGCCACATCAGAAGGAAATACCCAAACATAGAACTTGTACTTTGCGGAAGGCATCCTGAAAAAGGAGAACAGCAGGCGATCCGGCTAGGGAACGCAGAAAGTAAATATCTGGATTTAACTGAAGACTTTAATCTTAGCAGTTTTGGAGATATTGACCTGATCATAGCTGCACTTCAAGACCCCGAAAATGTTCTGATAGAAGCTGCTATTGCCCATGGACTGGCACACATCAGCATCACAAAACTTGCCGACGAACTTGCCCCTGTTATTTTTCTGCTTCAACAAGGGGCCTCTGAGTCCAGAATTGTACTGGCAGATCACTGGCAGGCAGGAATATTGACACTGGTTGCCAAAGATACAGCAGCACAATTCAGCAAAATCGATCATATCGAGACTGCTTGTCTTTATGATACAGAAGATCCGATCGGACCAATGATTGCTGCACAACTGGACAGTTTTGTCGGACGGGCATTGTTACGCAGGAATAGAAAATGGGAATGGTTGGATGCTACAGAAAATGTAAGGTCACTAAAGCTGAGCGATGGCAGCTCCATAGATGCTTATCCAATGGGAACCTTAGATGTACCCAGCCTGGCTGCAATCTCAAATTCACCAAATGTCAGGTTTGACATTTCTATAGGAACATCTATAGGAAGGAATAAAGGAGAAAAGGCATCTCACGATCTCTATATTGATATCGAAGGAACCCTATTGTCCGGAGAACCTGCAAAGATCAGAACCGTAGTTTCGGATCCTGAAGGGCAGTCTCACCTGACTGCCTTAGGGGCATTGCTTGCAACTGAGGCTGTTTTAGGACTGGGGGGACATTCTGCACCAGAAAAAGGAGGTTTGTACCTTCCTGAAACCATTGTCTCTACCCCTATTGCACTTACCCGGTTAAAAGAATTTGGTGTGGTCATTACACACATCAATTTATAATCATTCGGTTTGGATAAAATTTAGCCGCTTAAGATCAGCGGCTAAATTTCATTCCACCGGTTTCTGCTCCCGTCAGACTTACCCTAACAGACCGGGCTGATCAACATCATTCTTAAAAAAAATAAACTATTAAAAAGATTTTTTGTTAATGAGATAACCATCACCGTATTTATCCAGTCTGGCAATGACTTCAACTCCGGTCTCTTCTTCAGGAAAAAATAAAAAGAAGCTAAAACTGGTTCTTGGATTCACCGCTTTATATCTTCTTGCAGAGGTTGCAGGAGGAATCATTACCGGAAGTCTGGCGTTGTTGGCAGATGCCGGGCACATGCTGACCGATGTTGGTGGGCTTGCATTGTCATTGATTGCCATCACTTTAGCAGAGCGTCCGGCAAATGAACAACGCAGTTATGGATATTACCGGGCCGAAATCCTTGCGGCATTAACCAATGCGGTGATTCTCATTGTCATCTCTGTTTACATTCTTTATGAAGCCTATTTACGTTTCTCCGACCCTCCAAAAGTAGAGAGCAAAATGATGCTGATCGTTGCGGCAATCGGTCTGCTGGTGAATATTGCCGGAATGATGATTTTGCGAAAAGGCTCCGGAGACAGCCTGAACATGAAAGGGGCGTATTTCGAAGTGTTATCTGATATGCTCACCTCTGTTGGGGTAATTGTAGCAGGTGTGATTATGCTGACCACAGGCTGGTACTATGCGGATCCGATCTTATCCTCCTTAATTGGCTTGTTTATCCTTCCCAGAACCTGGATATTGTTAAAAGAATCTGTAGGAATTTTACTCGAAGGAACGCCCAAAGACCTCAATATTCAGGAACTAAGGGCATCAATGCTAAAACTGGAGGGGGTTGCGGGAATTCACGATCTCCATGTATGGGTACTGACTTCCGGAGTAAATGCCATGAGTGTTCATGTTGTTCTCCAACAAGGACATCAATCTGATGTGGTATTAAAAACCGTACAGCAGCATCTCCTGAATAACTTCGGCATCAGCCATACCACCATTCAAACAGAAGGCATTGATTTCGTGGAGGAAACCACCCATGACTAAAAACAACGCTTCTATCTACAGTGCTTTAGCCGCTAACCTTCTGATTGCAATTACTAAATTTATTGCCGGAGGATTTACCAACAGTTCCTCCATGATTTCGGAAGGAATCCACTCCATGGTAGATACCATCAATCAGGTTTTACTGTTGTATGGGCTAAAAAGAAGTAAAAAAGCTCCGGATAGCAGCCGGCCCTTTGGTTATGGAAAGGAGCTCTACTTTTGGTCCTTTATCGTCTCTATCCTCATATTTGGCCTTGGTGGAGGGATCTCGATCTACCAGGGCATACAACACATCATTGAACCTGAACCCATCAGCAACCCATTGATCAACTATGCAGTACTTGGTTTATGTATTCTTTTTGAAGGCTGGTCTTTATCCGTGGCGATAAAGGAATTCAATAAAGTGAGAAATGGAATGAACTGGTGGCAGGCCATTGTTAAAAGTAAAGACCCATCGAGCTTTCTGGTGCTCTTTGAAGATGGCGCAGCAGTAACGGGCTTATTGATTGTACTCGTCTTTATGCTCGTCGGCCATCATTTCCAGCTGGATTACATGGATGGACTTGCCTCTGTTCTTGTCGGACTGTTATTGGTTTTTGTCTCCGCCATTCTTGCCCGGGAGAGCAGAAGCCTGCTGATGGGCGAAGGCATTGCAGCGGAAACAAAAGAGAAAATCAGGTTACTTGCAGAACAGGACGAAGCGGTGGTCAGCGTTTCAAATGTATT
Source organism: Pedobacter caeni (assembly GCF_900129215.1). Classification (GTDB taxonomy): domain Bacteria; phylum Bacteroidota; class Bacteroidia; order Sphingobacteriales; family Sphingobacteriaceae; genus Pedobacter; species Pedobacter caeni. Next base: position 219,562 of record NZ_FQUQ01000006.1, read on the forward strand.
GTCTACTTATCAGTCGCCGGAAGAAGTTTTACTCATGATCATGGTGGTCTTTGAGCCTGAGATCGACACTGAAGACATTACCGATGCCATCGTACGCATCCGGGAGGTCATCAAACAGGAATTCCCGTTTATACGTTTTGTAATTATCCAGCCTTCGGAAACCTGAGGTTCTATGACTTAACAGGTTGCTTTTCCGTCAGGTATTTCCAGTACCTCTTTGGAACATGTTGCAAATGCAATTTTGTATTCTTTCTTGCGGGAATATTGGTACTTTTAAAATAGTCCTTCCATAAGGCCTGATACAATTCTTCCTTTTCTGAGAAAATTTCTGTCGACGGGCTATTGAAGGTAGGATGTTCAAACTTCATCCGGATTTCTTCCACCACTTCCAGGTTATAAAAAAGACCATAATGGCGTTTTATATCATAAATGATCCATTTCTGATCTGCATATCGGTCTTTAAAATGCTTCATGATCAGGGGCAGAACATTATAGTCGGGATCAATTCCACAATAAAACAAGCCATCCGAGGTATGCTGGAAACGGATGAAGGCTTCCATTCTATGCTTTTCCCTTTCCACTTTCTTTGCAAGCTGAGCAACAGTTAACACATGTTCATTGCCATAGTTTTTTTCTGCGCCCACCGGGCTGACAAACAGGTAACAGCAAAACTCAAACAAGCTGCTGTAGCCAATCGCTTTTTCCGACAGGAAGCAAGCATATAACCGTCTGATCCAAATCCCCGGCAATCTCTTTTGCAAAGCTTTCCATACCCTGTTTGCCTTTACCGGATCGCTATGGACAGATAAATATGTTGAAAAAGCATCAGGCTGATGCTCCGCTTCTGTACGGAGGGAAACGGAACCTGGCTTACGCTCAAAAAACTCGAAGACCGCACAAAGAAGGCCTTCCATACTACCGTCAAAAAGGTATATCATCGTTTAAAATAAGATCAGTTGTTGCGTATCATTCTTTAAATATTTGCTCTGGCTCTCTGCAAGAATAAACGACTTGATCTGGCTGGATTGATATTCTTTCAGTTGAAAAGGACTATCTGCACACTTGATAAAATGACGGGCCCTGTTATAAGATATCCCAATTTTCTTCAACTGGTCAATTCTCAGCTTTCCAAATTTTCTTGCCTGCACAATTCTTTTAGCTGAGGCCACTCCTATTCCCGGTATTCTCAGGATCATCTGATAAGAGCCGATATTGATATCAACAGGAAAAAAATGGAGATTTCTCAATGCCCAACTTAGTTTCGGGTCAATATCAATATCGAGATGCGGATTTGCATCATTTAACAACTCGTTGACATGAAAGCCATAAAAGCGCATCAGCCAGTCGGTTTGATACAGTCTGTTCTCCCTAACCAATGGTGGAGCCGAGCCCAAAACGGGCAAGCGGTTGTCATTACTGATTGGAATGTAGCCGGAGTAGTAAACCCTTTTCAAAGAAAACTTTTTATAAAAGTCATGGGCAGTGTGCATGATCTCTTTATCTGTTTCAGGAGTTGCACCAATCACCATTTGTGTGCTCTGGCCGGCAGGGACAAAACTTGGAACACTTTTGATCAGTTTTTTTTCATCTCTAAACTGAATAATCTGATTTTGTACATAGCCCAAAGGTTTAATCACATCCTGATGACTCTTTTCAGGCGCCAGTAATTTGAGGCCGGCTTCTGTAGGCATTTCCAGATTGATACTCATCCGGTCTGCATACATCCCCGCCTCCCTGATCAGTTCATCGCTGGCTCCAGGAATCGTTTTCAAGTGGATATATCCATTATAACGTTCTTCCAACCTCAGCTTCTTTACTACCCTGAGCAAGCGTTCCATGGTAAAATCTGCATTTTTAAATATGCCAGAGCTTAAAAACAACCCTTCAATGTAATTCCGGCGATAGAAATTCATCGTCAGCTCTACCACTTCCTCCACCGTAAAAGCTGCACGTTCAATATCATTACTCTTTCGGGAAATGCAATAGGCGCAATCAAAAATACAGTGATTTGTCAATAAAATTTTCAGCAGGGAGACACACCTTCCATCTTCTGTATAAGTATGACAAATACCGGAATTATGCCCATTTCCCAGGCCTTTACCATCATTTTTTCTCTTGCTGCCACTGGAAGAACAGGATACATCATATTTGGCAGCATCGGCAAGGATATTTAACTTTTCTCTGATTCGCTCTGACATGTTTCTTTTGATTACTAACAAAAATAGCAAACAATACTAACATAAATAGCATACAAACAAAAAAGGAATGCTTTTCTCTTTAAAGGAATCCTGGTATTAAAGCCTGATTCAAAAAACCATAAAGTATTTAATCAAGGATCCCCAGCTTATTTTTTCCATAATCAGGAATCGGCTTCCCTCCCATTTCCAGCAGGGTGGTTTCGATCATTTCGCTCATGGCATTTAAAGCAAGGTCATTGGGTTCGAGTCCAAAAGGTTCTTCGATTTCATCAGCAATAGCTTCCAGTGCGACGAAAGTATAGGCGATAAAAATAACAATGAAAGGAGTTAGCCAGCTCAGGCTGTCTACAAAACCAAAAGGCAGCAGGAAACAATAGATATACACAGTGCGGTGTAGCAGGATATGATAGGTATATGGGATTGGTGTTGAAGCGATCCTTTCACATCCGCCCACAATATCAGATAGCTTGTTCAGGTTCTCATCAAATGCGGTTTGAAGAATGGTATCTATTTTTCCATTTTCTTTAGCCTGCTGAACCCAAATCCCCATTTCCTTCATGAGCATAATGGGCTTATAAATTGCCGTGCTCAGTTTCTCCGCAAGAACCGGATCCAGCCTCTTCCTGAGGTCCTCCGCTGCATCTGTCCCCCTTAACTGGTGTTTTAAGGCATAAGTAAAAGCAATGAGGTATTTAAGAAAAGTATCCACCTCTTTACCGTCACGGTGATAACCACTAAAGGTAATGGCCTGCCTTGCCAATGAGCGGGTATCGTTCAATAAAGCACCCCATAACTTACGTGCTTCCCAAAACCGGTCGTAACTGGCACTGTTTCTGAAGCCCAGAAACAAAGCTAAGGCAATTCCAAAGAGGGTAAACGGTGCAGGACTTAAGGGGATTTTAAAATTAAAAAGCGTCCCTTTAAGTACAACAATCCCCACTGAAATCAAAAACAACAAAGATAAGCGCGGAAGAAGTTGTGGTAAGACAGAGCCCCTCCATATAAAAAGCATGCTAAACCAGTGTTCATTTTTCTTTTGGATCATGAACAAAAATAAACATTGTGATCAGGAAATGGAATCTGTGGTCTGCTTTATTTCTCTCCAAGGATATCATCGAGGATCTTTTGTATTTCCGCATTGTAACCAGCCATTTCATCCTTATAGGCCTCAGTATTTTCATTTACAGATTTATAGGCCAGGTCATAGCTTTTTATACGGAGCTGAACGTATTTTTTAAACATCAGGATTCGCTCATGGAATGCCTGAGGGAGCTCAAGTTCATCCAGTTCCTGAATGATCTTTAAACTTTTATTCCAGTTTACCGTCCCCTCTTCTTTATAACCCTTTAGCAGCTGTTCTTTTGAGGCCTCTTTTGGCAATTTATAAACCGCTAAAGCTTTGGCTTCCAATGCTGAAAATACAGCCATTTTCTGATCATAAAGACTATAATTATTTGGGATTTTTTTATACGCCACAAATGAAGTACTCAACACAAGCACAGTGATCAAGGCAACGGTTCCATATTTCAGATAAAGATGGGTTTTGTTTTTCAGGCTTGGAAGGAAAGCATAACCTATGATTAAACCGCCAATCAATCCACCAATATGGGCTGCATTGTCTATTCCCCCCTTCATTCCGTTGACGAGGTTAAAAGCGACGAAAACCCCGATACTTACCAATAGTGCTTTACGCTCGGTTTTCTCAATCAGGTTCGTCGTTAACATCGCCAGAAAAACCCCATACATCCCAAAAATTGCGCCCGATGCCCCTGCACTGATCGTAAGGTCATTCCACCATACACTCGCAACACTAGCCGTAATTCCTGCCAGCAGGTAAGCCGCAATGAAGCGTAATTTACCTAAATGGGGCTCCAGAAGAAGACCTATATATACCAGTGCATACATATTCATCAGCAGGTGTAAAATTCCGATGTGTAAAAAGCAATTCGTTAACAGTCTCCAGGGCTGTCCTCCTAAAGTCAGCGGTGTAAAATTAGCACCCCAATCGATTAAACTATCTGATGTAGGATCAAAAATATTGACTCCTGAAAGGGCCATAATGATAAAAATCAGGATGTTCAGGTACATTAATACCGGAGTCACTACATATCCCTTTACGGGCCTGAAGACATATAAGAATTCCTTTACATGATCTGCAGTTGTTGCAGGAGGCAAGGTTAAAAGGTCATCTTCCGGAGCGACAAAACCAGATTTTAAAGCTTCATATTTTGAGGAAAGTTCCTCAGGACTAAAGATTTCCAGCTCATCATAAGCAGTTAAAAACTGCCGGACTGTCTTTTTATTTCTACCCAGGTCTGCGATTTCCGATCCGACAGAGGCACTTTCAATAGTTGCATGTTCTTCACCAATGATAATCCGTACTTCGGCATTCCATGAAAAAGCATTTTTAGCAGTATAGGCGATTACCCCTGATTCACTCAGCTGGCCGGTCTTCCAGCCTAATTTGTGGAGTACTTCAACCGTACAGACCAGAAAGGAATGTCTGTCGCCGGGAACTAGTGAAACCTCTTCTATGTGTTTTGGGTTGAATCCTATGGCCATGTTTTTATTCTTCAGATATTGATGTGTTCAAAGATTCATTTTTTATTCCCGAAATCCAACCCACCTAAAAAGATAACATTATCTTCGTACAAATATAAATATCTTATGATTAAAAGATTTTTACTTTCAAATACTTTTCTTTTTTTAGCCCTTCTTGTTTATGGCCAGACCGATCCGGTACGGGAATCAACTTATCATTTTACCATCAAAGAAAGGGAACTGACTGGTCCGGGAGCCGATACGCTGAAGGCCTATATTTCCAAATCACAGTTCTTCCTGCTTGGAGAAGAACATGATATGACTGAACTTCAAATGCTGACTGCTGATCTCATGCCTTTTCTGAAAAGCAGCGGTTATCGCCATTTTGCATTGGAAATAGGTTCGCTGGCCGCAGAAAGGCTCAGTTCCATCTACCGCAAAAAAGAAAGCCTGATGAAATTCAACTCCAGATATTATAAGCACTTTAACTCCGGCCCCTTTGGTTTTTTCGATGGAAAAGAAGAGGAAGTATTTTTAAATGCCGCATTGGATAACAATTTCAAACTATGGGGTATCGATTATGAAAGTCATGGAGCCCCATTGTATATTCTGGATGAATTGTATGCTGGTAGTCAGGCTAAACCAATCCTAAAAAACACTTACCAAAAGGCCGCTCAATATATTATAGACGAATATGCAAAGGACTTAATCACGATAAAATATCCAATATATTCAAAAATGCTTCATTCTGCTGAGCTTGCTGCTTTTTTCCAGGCGGTACCAGCAAACAGATCCAACCAGAAACTGATGGAGGAATTGATCCTTTCCTGGAAAATCCGGGACGAGGAACGCAACAACAAATGGTATGCAAGAGTAGAAAACATGAAAAAGAGCTTTATCAGACAGTATAAAGATGAAGCTAAAAAAAAGGAATTGCCTAAAGTATTCATAAAACTGGGAGCTGTACATACTGCAAGAGGAACCAGTTCAAGCGGCTTTCCCGAAGTAGGCAATACCATTTATGAACTGGCCAATTATTCCAATACACAGGCATTCTCCATCATTTCTTTTGCGAGATACAGAAAAGATGAACAGGGAAATATCAGTGATTTACTGGAACCTGAGGATGAAGCCTTGCTTAAATATACCAACAAAGACTCCTGGAGCCTCATCAATTTGAAACAGCTGAATGAGGCAAGATTAGAGGGGAAGATTAACCTTTCTAAAGAAGTTATTGGCTATATCCAAAAATACGACATGATGCTCATTCCTCCGGCAACGACAAGAATGCAACCTAACTTTATCAGATAAGTACTATTTTCTCTTATTAGAAAGCCTGTTGACCATTCCATTTAACAAGTGTTTTCTCAACAGGTGTTTTGCCACATCCGAGCGGTCCAGCTGTCTGGCAAAAAATGGAGAAACGACATAATAGAAACGTACAAAGGCTCTTCCCAAAACTGAGGTCATCAATTCCTGATCTCTGAATGTTCTTAATACCAATACTTCCGGAGCGGAATAATCCCCATAACAGGCTGTAGCTATAAAACAACCTGATCTGGGTTTTAACTCTTTTTCCTGTTGTTTAACGATGTCCTCCAACTGTGTTTCCCTGCTCTTGATCCCTGGATTGGGGGTTAAGGGCTTCGCTTTTTCAATAAGTGACTCGATATAAACCAGGCTATCTTTCAAACCAGCTCCGGTCCTGTCTTTATATAGTTTCACCGCTTCAATCTTTTTCCCCTGTTGGACTAAAGAGCGCAGTTCGACCTCCATATCAGGTGTAGGAACACCAGAAGACCGGAACTGTGCCGGACTGAAGCTATCCACAAAATCTTTAGCTTCCTTTAATCCGCAATTCGTGGTGTTTTTGACCAGCTTCACCGCTTCAATTTTTTTCCCCTTTGATAAAAGGAAATGAATTTTATGTTCCAGTTCTTTAGAAATCTCCATAGCAGATCTGATGAGGTGAATAATTTTATTAAATATTGTTAATTTACAATTTCATAGAATCAGCCTGCTCATTTCACAAAGATTACCTTCTCAGGCTAAAAGAAACGGGCACATTATAAAACACATCTACCGGAATACCCCGTTGCACACCAGGTGTCCAATCCGGGCTGAGTTTTGTGACCCGAATGGCTTCCATTGCAAGTTCTGGATCAACAAAATTCATCACCCTGATGTCTTTTAAGGAACCGTCTCTCTTCACTACAAAACGGAGGTACACCACCCCCTGAATGCCCTTTTTCATTGCTCCCTGAGGATACCTTATTTTTTTCTTCAGGTGATTATAAAAATCAGTCATTCCGCCTTTAAATTCAGGAAGGATTTCTTTCTTTGTGTAGGCATAAATCTGCCCATTGGCATCTGTACTTTCTCCCGAAATCAGTTTTCCGTTTTCATAGCTCTCTTTGAATTTAAGTCCGTTTCTCTGATTTTCTCCTGTCCAGACCCCATCGTAAACACCAGCTTTAACCATTCCCCGTTCAAGAACTTCATTAAAGTCAGGGTTGTAGAAAACCCCTTCTCCATTTCCATTCTGGACCAGTACTTTCCCTGTAGAATCCATAACGGTATGAACATACATCTGACGGACAACATTTGGCTCTTCGCTGAATGGCCAGACCATCCTGGTGTAAAGCCGACCATTCGGATAATAGGTATCCACTGTGTCTTTAAGCTGTCCATTGGCATAATTTCCCTGAATATGTTTATTCCCATTTTTATAATAGGAAACATAAGCTCCTTCATATTTCGGAGGATCTATTTTTTTAGAAAGTCCGGAACTCTTATCAGTTCCATCGAGATAATATTCAAATACTTTATACAACAGACTTCCCTGATCAGGCTCCTGTACAATCCGTATATAATCTGCACTGTCGCGCAGCTTCACATAAGTTCCGTTATCTTTAAGAAAATACTGATTTTGTCGTTGTGCGAATGTCCCAAGCCCGATACAAAGGAAAGAGATAAGAAGAGCGCCGGTTTTATTCATGTTATATAATCAAAGCCCTAAGGTATTTAAATTTTACTGAAAATTAATTTGAATTAATGAGCTGAATGAATGTACCCAAACTGCTCAAGATCCTCAATTTGCGTGACCAGCCGGACGTTTTCTTCTGCTAACAGATAAAGCTCATCAGCAGCATCCAGCACATGAGGATACATATGGTCCGTGATCAGAATCCCTTTGTTGCCCTTTTCTTCCTCCATACACTCCTTAATCAGGTCTGTCATCAAGGGACTCAAATGAGAAAATGGTTCATCCAACATTACAAATTTCGATTTTGATTTAAGGATGATATACAGTTCCACCAAACGCCTTTGTCCGCCGGAGAGGTTCAGGACCCTGCTTTTATACTTTAATCTGAATTCCGGAAAATACTGTTCAAAAAGAGGATATTCCAAACCGAAATCGTCAAATGCCCTTTTTAGGGTTAGGCTTCCCGGAATAAAATTATACTGAGGAAGGTACGACAACAGCCCCTGAACGGCATAAGCTTTCGGAACAGCTACCCCATCAAAACGAACAGACTTGCTATTTGGGACCAGGCTTCCAAAGATGAGGTTCATCAGGCTTGTTTTTCCAATCCCGTTTCTACCCAACAATCCGGTTACTTTTCCGGTTTCACATTTCAGATAAACATCAGATAAAATTCTTCTGGAGCCATATTCAAGAAGAACACTGTCTACTTCAAGTTTGTGAATCATGACAGTTTCAGGGATAAGATCAACAAAAGACCAAAAATCAACAGTTCAAAAGTCAAAGAAGCTGTCCAGAGAAAAATTTTAGAAATACCCAGGTTTTGATAATATAAGAATTCTTTATACTTATACTTGCTGATGTAATAAGCAATGATTCCCAATGTAAAAACCTTAAACCAAATCAGAACAGTTAAAGCAGCCATTCCCAGGTAAAGAAAAAGCCCGGCGCAAGCCAGAGAAATGACAAGGGTAGCTGGAAAAAAACCGGAATAAAAAGTAAGTAAAAGGCGTATTTGTTTTCTGGTATTCATAAATTAGAAATAGAATCGCTTATGCCCTCTATACTCAAATATAAAAGATCCCAATGGAATTATTTCTTTAGAAAAATGAAACAACTATATTTTTTACTGTTCCTTACACTCTCCCTTTCAGCCTGCAAGAGCACCTATCGTCCAAGGTATTATGAAATGGTTCTTTTCAAGGAAAAATCCATGGATCTGGAGATAAAGATGGATGATCAGCCGGTCCATGAAGCTTTAAGAAATGACACCTTAACGTATGTGACCATATCCACTGCTACTGCTGACAGTATTCTTATTTATAATTACGGAAATAAAAACATCTTAAAATCCACTGATCCACAAATTTCATTACTAACCTGGGGCCAAAAAGCACGGAATTCCCATAAAAAACTATATTTCTATCAAAACAACAAAATCACAGATAGTTTATCGGTTTCCTTTCATCCGCAAAATGAAGTCAGAATAAACAAGGACAGCTATTACTTAAATGCGGCTTACTATAAATACCTGGTTGAGACCGTTTCAGGCCAGAACAACATCTTTAATCTGGCGGATCTGTTAAAAGACAAGTTAGGTGATTATCCCATTGAACTGGAGATGCTCTACAAGATGAGGTATGGCAGAGTAGAAAATCCAGCCCCTATGATACTCAGAGCAGAAATTAGGATCGGGAATAAACATCATGATGATGTTGCCGGAAGTGTTTTTAAAGTAGATTATACTTATGATGCTGATCACAAGGTCAGAAAGGTCAGTAAGATAAATAAGAACGATTTGGAAGCTACTCCTGAATTTGAAAAAACGTGGATTAAAAAACAAGGTAATTTTGATGTGTATACCATCAACAGATATTCAGATAACTTTCAAAATACCGATACCGTTTACCGGGATGAGCTCGGTCAGAAGGATTCAACAAAAACAGAGTGGTTACAGTTGGCCATCAATAAAACGAGCACGAGTGTCTGTTATCCGGTTTTCAGGAAAATCCAGCTGCTGCCGGATTTTGTGATCAAAGCAACAGAAATGAAAAACTATTTACATTTTTAAATCACACTGCTATAGGATTATCTTCAGTCACATTGACTTCAAATCTAAAACCATTTCCCCTGTCGGATTGTTAAGCCCTATTGTGTTTCCGACAGGAACAATTGAATTCGGTCTTAATAGTATCAAATGGATAAGAAAACAATCATTATCAACGGGGAGAACTTTTCAGAATTAGAAACATTTTACGTAGAAACAGACAAAGTACTCAGCAAAAATCTCGACTGGCAAACCGGCCATAACCTGGACGCTTTTAGCGACCTTCTCGAAGGAGGCTTTGGCGTTCATGAATATAAAGAGCCCATAAAGCTCATCTGGAAGGATTTTTCAAAGAGTAAACTTGATTTAGGAAAAAAACTATCCGATAAACTGGTAAGGATTATTGAAGAACATGAACATATAGAATTTTCTAAGGCCTGAGCTTGCTGCTATACCTCAGTGTTAAAGCCCAGAAAAAGATGGCCAATGCACTAAAAGCAGCTCCTATTATACAGACTCCGGTCCATCCTGCTATTGCAAAGAGTTTAGTTGCAGTGATAGAACCTATTCCACTCCCAATAGAATAAAAAATCATATACCCTGCAACAATTCTGCTCTTTGCTTCTGGTTGGAGGGTATAAATGATGCTTTGATTGGTAACATGAACAGCCTGGACAGCAAGGTCGAGTATAATGATGCCTAAAATGAGCAACCATAGCGAAGATCCGACAAAAGCAATGGCCAGCCAGGAAAGTAACAACAGCGACAATGCGACTCCTGTGGTCCATTGCGCCAGTCCTCTGTCTGCAAGTTGACCCGCTTTTGTGGCCCCCAGTGTACCCAATACTCCTACCAGTCCAAACAAGCCTACTTCTGTGGAAGAAAGGAAAAATGGTGCGGCGCTCAGTGGGAATACCAGGGCTGTCCAGAGTGTACTGAAAGCGGCGAAAAGAAACATGGCAATCAGCGAGCGGACCAGTAACATCCTTTCGGTGATAAACAACCTGAACATGGAAAGCAGCAATTTAGGGTAAGAAGTAAATGTTCTGTTCTGATCCTCAGCAGGCAATACCTTAAACAAGGTCCCTGCTAAGATTAAGGTAAGAACAGCAGATAGAAAATAAACGGAGCGCCAGCCGGCAAGGTCGGCCATCGTCCCCGAGATGGTACGTGCAAGCAATATCCCGATCACAATGCCACTGGTCACCAGTCCTACTACGCGGCCACGTTCGGAAGGGCCAGCCAGGTTAGCAGAATAAGCAACCAGTACCTGAGTCACCACTGCGAGCAAACCCAGTAACATCATTCCGGTAAAGAAAACAAGCTGATGCTGTGCAAAGCCGATCAGCATCAGGGCAACTACAGACAGTAACATTTGTCCGGAGATGAGCTTTCTGCGGTTCAGCACATCACCAAGGGGTACAATCAGTAGCAAACCAATGCCATAGCCGATCTGGGTAATGGTCACGATCATTCCTGCTGAACCTTTTGGAATTCCGAATTCCTCAGTCATCAACTGAAGCATAGGCTGGGCATAGTATACGTTGGCGACCGACAATCCGGCAGCAACAGCAAAGAGCAATACCATTAGAGGAGGTAAAAAACCTGTAGATTTATTTTCTTTTTCAGTGGTCATTTTTCGTTGATTTATGGGAGAATATCAAGTCAGCCTACTTATGTACCAATCAGTACACAATAGAACAAAAAAAACTATTGCAGGACTTTTAGCTGCATTTCAATTAGTGTGCTTAAAGAATTAGGCTGAGGAGCTATTCTTCTGGAGATTCCAAGACCATTCCAGATCGTAATCAGATGGGCGGCCAACAAAGCAGGTGCTTCTTTTGTGCTAAGCATCCCATCCTGTTGTGCTTCCGAGATCACTTCATAAAAAATCTTTTCCAACTGTAAGAGGTGTCGTGCTGCCAGGTCAGTGAAAGGTAGGTCCGTACTGGAGAACTCTGCTATGGTCTGACCAAAGAAACAGCCCTTTTGGTTGCGTTCTTTTGGGGCAAGACCTATACTTCTGAAAAGGTCTTTCAGGGTTTCAACTTTATTCTGACTTGTTGCTAATGTATGATTCAGCAAATGGAGCTCTTTCCTGCTTACCCCTTCAATTACTTTTTCAAAAAGCTCAGACTTTCCGCCCTTAAAGGCCAGATAAAAGCTCCCCTTTCCTATTCCCATTGCGGCCAGTAATTCTTCTGTTGAGGCGGCTTCAAACCCCTTACGCCAGAACAGCTCTGCCGCTTTGGCAATGACTACTTCTTCTTCAAATATTTTGGGTCTTCCGGACATGCTTAAAATTATATCTGGACAAATATAGCATTTCTTTACCAATCAGTACAAAACTATTTTATCACTATAATTGCACACATAAGGCAAACACCGCTCAATGAACGTGAACGCCTGGCTGACTAAAAATATAGCCGGTCTTTGCTTTCTCTTTTTTAACCATTTCCTTTACTTCTTCCAGCAGTTTTTTTGAATCATATACAATGCCATCTTTGATGGTGTACTTCACACCTCCTACCCTGACCACTTCATTTTTAGCATTCAATTTAATCGCTCCTGTTCCGTAAAGGACCTGAAAGTTTTTCAAAGGATTTTCTTCCACGATGACAAAATCAGCGAGTTTTCCCACTTCTACACTGCCCAGCTCTTTCTCCAGGCCCAATGCCTGTGCTCCATTCATCGTTGCCGCTTTGATCACTTCAAGGGGATGAAAGCCGGCCTCCCGCAATAATTCCATTTCCCTGACATAAGCAAAGCCAAACAATTCATAGATAAATCCGGCATCTGTACCTACGGTCACCCTTCCGCCTTTATTTTTATACTCATTGATAAAAGACATCCAGAGCCTGTAATTTTCCTTCCAGTCGTTCTCCTGCTCTGTACCCCAGGAATGCCAGTAGGAACCATGGGAATTGCGGCTGGGGCTGTAAAATTCCCAAAGTTTGGGCATCGTATAATCGGCATGCCATTCTACAGTCCTTGCCCGCATCAGATCTCTGTTTGCCTCATAAATGTTGAAAGTAGGATCCAAGGTAAAATCCAATGCGACCAGTTCATTGATCACCTGTTTCCAGCGGTCGGTATAAGGAGCTGCCGCTTGTTTCCATAAGGTTCCGGCCTCTCCAAAACGGTCCTGCTCATTCTGATAATTATAATCAGGAGAATAGTGTTGCACCGTCCGGTCTGTAAACATAGATTCCGGCAGGCCATACCAATGCTCTAAAGAAGTCATCCCTGCCCTTGCACTATTCAGTGCATTCCATCGGCCAACATCAGTCTGTGCATGATGTGCCATAGACCTCAAACCCAGTTTTTTATTCTCGTCAATAGCTGCAGACATGACCTCTGGCGAAGCTCCGAAAAACTTAATCCCATCGGCACCCTTTTTAGCATTTTCACGCACCCAGACCCTCGCCTCCGCAGCGGTAGAAATCGGCGTTTTACTTCCCTGTCCGAATACCGTATAAGCTTTGATCCTCGGCGCAGTGATCTCATTTTTCAGGCTTTTGGCCTTTTCATCCAACACCCAATCCAGGCCATTCATACAACCAGGTTCCCGGACCGTAGTTACCCCATGCGCCATCCATAACTTAAACACATAGTCTGCATCAGAACCCTTTTCGGCACCGCCGATATGAGCATGCATGTCTATAAATCCAGGCATCAGATACATCCCCTCCGCTTGTAATTCTTTACCTCCCGCCTTTAACTTTGGCCTTCGGGCAGGGTCTATAGGCAATCCCGGTGCACCTACAGGTCGGATGGATGCAATTCTGTTCCCTTCCACCACGATATCTACCGGCCCCATTGCAGGAGCTCCGGTACTGTTGATCAGGGTTACTCCCCGAATGATCAGCTGGGTCCATGGACCATCTCCTTCCTTTCTGGGAGCCGCTTTCTGTGGCTGTCCAAAACCATTAAACTGAGCGCATACAAACGCGGCTACCAATAGCCATTTTAAGTTTCTTTTCATCAGTATAGATTTGATTTTCATCTGTTATACCTTAAGATTTACGACCATGTCCGGATAAGTAATAGATAGGAATGCCAATCAGTACCAATACCAGTCCCCATCCGCAGGTACTTGTTTTGTAATACAAAAGACCTCCACTCAGTACTGCGGCACAGATGATGTATAAAGCCGGGATCAGGGGATAACCGAAAGCTTTATAAGGGCGTTCGGCATCGGGGTATTTACGCCTTAGGATGAAGATCCCTCCGATGGTCAGGATATAAAAGATCAGGACCACAAAGATCACGTAATCCAGCAGGTCGCCATACCTACCCGTCAAACATAAGACAGAAGCCCAGATGCACTGTGCCCATAAGCCCCAGCCTGGCACTTCAAATTTATTCAGTTTCGCGGCTTGTTTAAAAAATAAACCATCCTGAGCCATGGTATAATAGACTCTTGCCCCCGAAAGGATCAGTCCATTATTACAGCCAAAAGTAGAAATCATGATCATCACCGCGATCACCAATGTTCCCGCTGTTCCGAAAATATATTGTGATGCGGCAACAGCCACACGATCAGCCGGAGCACCTGCAATTTCCTGCATAGACAATACAGCGGTATACATGATGTTTGTAGAAACATAGATGACCGTTACGATCAATGTACCCAGAAAAAGACTTAAACCGATATTCTTACGGGGATTTTTGATTTCCCCGGCAATGAAAGTTACATTGTTCCAGGCATCGCTGGAGAACAAAGAACCCACCATCGCAGAAACTACCGCTGCAAATAGGGTGGCTCCGCCGATGTTAACCGCAGTTTGCGTTTCAGGGTTCCAGTTAAATGGCGTAAATACATTTTCCCAGTTCGCATTCCACACTTCAGATCTGAAGGCAAACAGTAAGCCCATGATGATCAATCCAAAGAGCGACAGGATCTTGATCACTGTCAACAGCGTTTGAATGATTTTGCCATTTTTCACTCCCCTGCTATTGATCCAGGTGAGCAGGATAATCGTTACAATCGCTACCAACTGGGCAGCATTGATTTTAAAGCTCCCAAAATCATACAAAATATGCTGATCACCAAGGGGTTCATACAGGTAAGCGGCAAATTTGGCAAAGGCCACACCAACAGCGGCAATTGTTCCGGTCTGGATCACCATGAAAAAGGACCAGCCATATAAAAAGGCCACCAGTTTATTGTAAGACTCTCTCAGATAAATGTATTGTCCACCTGCTTTTGGATACATTGCAGAAAGCTCCCCATAGCTTAACGCTGCCATCAGGGTGATCACACCGGTCAGGATCCAGATGATGATGAGCCAGCCTGCGCTTCCTACGTTTCTGGTAATATCGGCACTAACAATGAAGATTCCGGATCCGATCATAGAGCCGACCACCAACATCGTGGCATCCAGCAGACCGAGTTCCCGCTTCATTTCATGATTTTCAGTTTGGTTTTCCATATTTGCGCTGGTTAGGCCTGGTTTAGTTTTGGTTTTCAAATGCCGGCCCTGGTTTCATCTTCAGGCCGGAAAGGGTTGACTTTAAAGTATTCGCTTTTGCTTGCTGACCTGCCGCAGCATAAGCAGGGATCAATTCAGCATAAGCAGTAAACAAATACGGATTGAATCCGATAGCTTGCTCATAACTGCTCAGCGCTTCGGCTTTATTTCCAGTGGCAGCCATTAGTTTGCCTTTGGTATAAAAATAATCGGCCTGATAAAAGGGCTCTCCTTTACCCGAGAGTCCTTTAAAGATCGTTTCGGCTTCCTGTGGATGTCCCGTAACAGCAAGCAGCGTCACATACCTTAACTTATCTCCATCTCTTACCGGGGTCTTTCCGGTTAAGAAAGGCTGAAGGTATTCTTCCGTCCCCGCCTTATTGCCCTGGGCTGCATAAAATGCAGCAATCCGGAGGCTATAATCTGACCTCGCATTTCCCGAAGCAGCGAGGATCCGCTGTGCTTCTTTAAGCGTCTGAATGGCTGCGTCATATTGTTTATTTACGGCCAGTGCATCCGCATACAGGTTTCTGTATTCAAAATTCTGAGGCTTTTGTTCTACCAGCTCCTTCAAGACCGCAACCGGCTCTTTATAACCTAAGCCCGATTGAAGTGTTGCAGCATAGGCCACAGCGTCATCCCTGCGGTCTCTGAGGTAAGTAGATACCGTTGCTCCGCTTTTTCCATATTCAAGCGCAGTTTCAATCGATTCCGGAATCATCCCGTTTCGCTTATACATCTCTCTCAACTGCATATTGACCCTTGCCAGTTCCTGATTGTCATCTTCGAGCTGGAAAGATTTCTTAAGGTATTCGGCCTGCTGCTGAACGGCTGTTTTCTGGTCCAGTTCATTCGCTGCAAACTTTGCAGCAGACAAACCTGCATAGGCAGAATAAGTAGGTGCATATTTCGGATCAATATCTTCTGCTTTTTTGATCCAGTCCTCTGCCCCTTTAAAATCTTTTTGTTCTATTCTGAGCTGGGCATAATCCAGATAGGCAGGCAGGTATTTCTGATCATACACCAATGCAGTATCAATGTATGCAGCTGCCAGTGCAGGATTTCTTTGTTTCACTTTAGTGCTCAGGTTCAGGTAAACCTCAGACCAGTTGCTGGCCATTACTTTTTTATCTCCGGCCAGGTAAGCCCTTTCCTTTTTGACCAGCTGATCCAGAAACTGATACATGTCCGGATCTTTAGATTTGAGGTCAGAGGTGGTATTCATAGATTTAAAATCCAACGGATGCACTTTTACCGGCTCAAAATACGCAGGATAGGTCTGTGCAAAATATTCACTCTCATTGTTTTGAGAGTAATAATCCAGTGTCCGCTTTTCCTTCATTGCCTGATAATACAAGAACCTGATTTTCCGGTTTTCTGCATCGGTGAGCACACGACCATGGAAAAGGTGTACATATTCGTGGAGGATTACATTTCTTTCCAGAAAAGCCCCCCGTTCCACATATTCTATCGCCGCAGCTCCACTGCCTACTCCCCTGATGTCCATCCACTGACGGTTATCAAAAGTAGTCATGTACCGGAAAGAAGGTGAGTTCATGGTAATCGCCAGGTCATTGTGCAAGGGTGGAATCCTGAAGGCATTGTCTTGTTTAGAGAGAAAAGGGAAATAAACCACAGCGGTAAACAACTGGTTCCAGGCCATCGCCTTTACGGTCTCCCCCGGATAATAATTTACATCAGGAAATACCTTTTGAAAATTCGCCATATCCGTAATTTTGGTGGTATTCAGGTTATTGGAGATAGAATCATAAACTGCCAGATACGGAATTCTCTTCGATTTGATCACTGCTGACAGCCCATTATGAGCCGGCCCGTAATGTTTCTTTCTGGCCAGAACTTCTCTGAAGATTTGCTCTGCAGAGTCCAGTCTGGCTTTACGATCCATATCAAAAGCGATGTAATAGATCGAAGCCCTGTGCATCAGCGGAAGTACTGATCCCGGGTATTGTTTCCCTACAGCTCTTGTCGTTTCAATGGCTTCCTTCACCTTATTCTGACGCACCTGCTCATCCGCTTTCTCCAATGTCTTTCTCACTACATCATCATCTTTTTCGGCATAATCCGCATAAGTCAGATTGGTATGTCCGTTGCCCCAATGCCAATGGGTTTGAAAATGCAGCGGATTGATGGCCAGTGCAAGTTCCCATTGGGCAGCCATTGCGTTCAATTGTCTGGCATCCACCCTTCTCCAAATCGCATAACCATAGCTAAAGCGGGCATCCGCATTATAAGGATCAATTTCCAGGGATTTCTTTAAGGGAGCTACAGCAAGGTCGGGTTGCTGATCCCAGAAATAAACATCCGCCTCCAAAAGGTAAGCACCCGCACTTTTAGGATGATCCTGCATTACCTTTTTAGCGATATTCATCGCTTCTTTATAATTCTTTTGCAACAACCTCGTTCTCCCCAGCATCAACCATAATTTCTCCGAAGGTTGGTTTTTTAACGCTTGTTCACATAGGATTGCTGCCTGTGGTAACCGCCAGGCCTGGATTTCAAGAAATGCTTTTAAAAGAATTGCCTTTTCATTTTTAGGTTGGGTTTTCCTCAGTTCGTTCACCAGCACTTCTGCTTTTTTCAACTCATTGGTGAGAATGAGATAATCCGCCATCAATAACTGATAATCTGCTGCAGGTTTTTGATGTGCCTTGATTGCCTGACTGGCTTCTTTCCACATCCCCAGTGCCAGCATCCGTTCAATCCCTTCAACAGGCTTTCCGGAAGTAGAGAATTCCTTTAACACTTTAGCCTTCAGGACCGTTAAATCCTTTAAGGCCTGCCGGGCACTATCCGGACTATTTGTTTGTGCAGCAAGACTACTTACACTCAGACAAAAGAGACAGGACAAATAAAAATTGATTCTTTTCATAACATACTAATTTAAGGGAGCGGCATTAATTTCTTTCATCACTTCATCATATAACCGGTCTGCATCTTTCTTTACCTGTACCAATGATGGTTTATGTACATATAACATGTGCCCCGCTTCATAAAAGGTAAAATTTACATTTTTCTTTTGTTCCGGACGCAATCCCATTGTACTAAAAGTGTATTCGGCGGCAAAATAAGGGGTAGCAAGATCATAATACCCACATAGCACCCAAACTTTTAAGTAAGGGTTTACAGCCATGGCTTTCCTCAATGATTCCGCAACATTCAGGTAACGGTTTTGTACATTGTTATAGTTCCATGGCTGCACCCTTCCTCCGAGAATTTCATAAGGCAGGTCATTTTTAAACTTCAGTTCTGCCCTCACATAGTGATTCATGGCCGCACTGTAGGGGCCTGATATCGTACCATCATTGCTGGGATCAAACTCCGGACTAACACCCACATCATTATAATCACGACCTGTAAAACGGCTGTCCAACCGCCCAACTGTAAGTCCATCCGTTCTGCGTAGTTCTTTATCGAATTTATGGATGTCTATCCTCAGATTGGTCTGACGGATGTATTCTTTTGAAAGCCCGGTATAGCGACTTAATTTATTCACAATGCCCGTATATTCTGCTTCGCTCAGCTCGCTCCCTTTCATCAATGCCGTATGGTATTCGCCAAGGGCAAATGCCTCCACTTCTTTCAGGGTACTTTTCAGGTCCCGCTGCAAATCCGCATCTAATTTTTTATGGTACCAGGCCGTTGCCGTATACGTTGGCAGGAAAAGCGGAAAAGGAAGGTCATTGCCAATATCAAAACGTGCCGTCTGCATGTTCAGGATGGAGCTGATCAGCACTACTCCGTTCAGGTAAAACTTATACTTGCTTTGCAGGTATTCCGACAATCCTGCCGCACGGGTGGTTCCATAACTCTCTCCGGCAAGAAACTTTGGCGACTGCCACCTGTCGTATTTTGTGGCATATAAACGGATCGCCTCTCCCATACTTTGAATGTCTTCTTCATAACCATGGAATTGTTTATCACTTTCTCCCGTAACTGCCCTGCTATAGCCGGTAGTGACCGGGTCCAGGAAAACCATATCCGTTTTGTCCAGCCAGGAATATTCATTGTCTACATAACGGTAAGGCGGTGGAAGTACATCTCCTTTATCAGACATTAATACTCTTTTAGGGCCAATTATCCCCATATGTAACCATACCGAAGAAGAACCCGGCCCTCCGTTAAAAGTATAAGTCATTGGCCTCTTTGTCCGGTCAGCAACCCCATCTTTCGTATAAGCCACAAAGAAAATATTGGCTTTGGGTTTTCCATCTTCTGTAACCAGTTGCAGATACCCTGTAGTAGCCGTATAACTGATCAGCTGTCCTTTAATGCTGATGCTGTGTTTAGTGGATACAGGGGCCGGAATATTCGGGGAATTTGAAATGATATATCCTGTAGGATCCAGCGGCAAAGCGACCACCGCAGCCTTGCTTTCTGTGGCTGGATTTACCGGAGGGGGCGCAACGTTTTCAGCTCCTCTCCCTCCCCTTGGTTGTGCCTGACATAATAATGCCGTTCCGGTCATGATTCCGGTTAAAATAGCGCATCGAATAAGTGATCTCCTCTTCATAACTATTTAATTTCTTGTAAGGTATTTTTATAAAAAGAATCCGCATCTACTTTCATCTGTTTTAAAGAAGGCATATGGATATACAGCATATGACCGGCTTCGTAATAGGTGAAATTGATGTTTTTTGCCTGTTCCGGTCTTAAGCCCATATGGTTAATCACATATTTAGAAGCAAAATAAGGTGTCGCAAAATCGTAATAACCACCCAGTACCCATACTTTCATAGATGGATTTACCGACATCGCCTGTCTCATGTACTCCGCCACATTCAGGTACTTGTTCTGCACATTGCTGTAATTCCAGCGCCCAACACCACCACCAAGAATATAATAGGTCAGGTTGTTCGTATAATTGAGCTCTTTACCAAAATAGCTGAGTACACCTGCAGTGTAGGGACCCGAAATGGTACCGGTATTGCTGGGATCATATTCTGTGGAAGAACCTGTGTCATCGTAATCAATCCCGGTAAATCGGGAATCCAGACGGCCTACTGTTCGTCCCTCCTTACGCAGCAGTTCCTTATTGTACTGAGGAAGATTGATCCGCAAATTGGTCTGTCTGATAAAACTTTCCGACAGGCCGGTGTACCGGCTCAGCTGCTGAACTACTTTGGTATACTCGGCTTCCGGCAGCTTGTCGCCCTTCATTAACGCGGTACTGTAGGCATTGAGCGCAAAAGATTCCGCTTCGGCAGTCAGGGTTTTCAGGTCTTTTGCCTGCATTTCCGGGCTCAGCTGCTTGTAATACCAGGAGGTTGCGGCATAACTTGGAAGGTATAGCGGATAAGGAAGGTCATTCCCTATCGCAAAATTGATGGTCTGAAAATTTAATACCGCAGAGATCAGCACAATTCCGTTGACGTACATCTTGAAAGCACTTTGCAGATAACTGGATAATCCTGCAGCCCTGGTGGTTCCATAGCTTTCACCAGCAAGGAATTTAGGAGAACCCCAGCGTTTGTTCTGGGTAGTATACAGTTTAATGAACTCTCCTACCGACTGGATGTCTTCATTGTAGCCTTGAAATTCACTTTTATCCACACCAGGAGCTGCCCGGCTGAATCCCGTTCCTACAGGATCGATAAATACCAGGTCGCTTTGGTCCAGCCAGGAAAATTCATTGTTGGTATAGGAATAAGGGGGAGTCAGCGCCTCGCCTTTATCAGACATCACGATTCTTTTAGGCCCGATTACCCCCATGTGTAACCAGACAGAAGCAGAGCCTGGCCCACCATTAAAAGTGTAGGTCACCGGCCTTTTGGTCAGGTCACCTCCATCATCTTTTGTATACGCCACATAGAAAATATTGGCCCTCAGTTTTCCATCTTCAGTCTTTAACGGCATGTATCCGGTAGTAGCGGTATAACTGATCACTTTTCCGTTGATGGTTACCGAACCCTTCGTTTTCACGGTTTCCGCATCTCCCGTTTTTGTCTTCAGATCCTGGGATTCCGCAGTGGCGGATGCGGGTTTGGTTTGGGCAATGGACAACTGAATGCCCATTGCCACTATAAATAAGAATACTCTTTTCATGTTGATGTACCTGGATTAAAACTTAATTACGGACGGGTATCCCAGAATACACGTTGCAGCATATCAGCTCTTGCCGGTGTATTCGGATTACTGCTTCTTTCAGAAAGCGGATAGATCAGTACCCTTGGGATCTTATCGTATACAGCTACCGAAATCGGCAATGGGGTAATCGCAGGATAACCTGTTCTTCTCCAATCGTTCCAGGGTTCCATCAATACCCCGAAGTTGGCGATGTACTTTTCATTGATGATTTGTTCCAGTTTTTGTGCATTGGTTCCGTTTAGGGTACCATTGGCAGCAACATATGCATCAATTGCACCTGCAGCTACCCCGGATTCTGCCATAGAAGAACGGATTCCTGCTTCGAAAAAGGTTTGTGCATTTCCGGGAGCACTCAGGTTTAATGCGGCTTCCGCTCTGATAAAATTATACTCCGAAAAGGTAAGCAACCTTGCCGGGGAATTACCAGACCAGGTGATGGAAGCATCAGTAATCGTTCCATCAGAATTGACCACAACGGTATTTATTTTGGCATCTCCTTTCAGAAAGGTATTCAACCTTGAATAAGCTACGGAAGAGTTATCCAGCACACTTGCCCCTTTGTAATTCCCGCTATTGTAAGGAAAAGAAACAAAGTAAGATGGCCTGCGGGGATCAGATTTGACGTTCATCATATCTACAATTGTCCGGTTTGGGAAGAAGGAGTTTCTGAACTGTCCGCCTTCGATACTGGTCGTTGGATTTTGTCTCCCTGATTCTGAAAGAAATTTCATCTGAAAATTGTCGGCATTCGAGGTCATGAACTGCGCTCCGCTATTGATTAATGTAGTCAGCTGGGCTGAGGCAAATCCAGGATCTTTCTGACTGTAATGTAAATAAATCCGCAGTTTTAAGGTATTGGCAAACCTGATCCAATTGTTCTTTACCTCTGCCCAGACCCCCGGATAAATAGTGGTATTCCGATCCGGTTCAAATACAGAAGAGGGTGCATTAATATCCGCAATTCCGGCATCAATGACTTTAATCAGGTCCTTATAGATGGCTTCATCATCATCGTATTTAGGATAAAAATTATCCTGAAACATCGTAGCTTCACTATAGGGTACATCTCCCCAGCCATCTACCGTAACCTGATATACATAGGCTTTAAGTATTTTGGCAACCCCTGCATAATGCGGGCTTCCTTCCTTTTCTGCTTTGGGGATGAGTTTGGCAATATCTGCCAGGAGCGTCGCAAAAATAGAGCTCCATTGATTGTTGACATCTGAATTGTTGATGTTATAGCGTTCGTATTCTTTAAAAGTTTGCGAAGTATTGGTCGTTTGACCGGAAAATTGCTGCATCATTAATCCGCTGTAACGGAAGAGGTCACTGGTACCCAGGTATCCTACATTCACGGTGATGGAAGGCAACAGTTGTGCTACCGGAACATCGGCTGCATTGTTAGGATCTACATTGACATCATAGAATTTTTTACAGGAATGGAACAAGCTTCCAAAAAGCAACAGGCTTGTGCATATCAGGGTTTTATTCGGTTTCATAACGCTTATTTGAAAATTTCTTAAATCAGTTAATTAAAATGTAGCCCTTAAAGTTGCCCCAAAGATTCTTGCTACCGGCTGTATTCCAAATTCCAGCCCCCTGGCATTTCCTACCCCCAATACATTCTGCTCAGGATCCAGATGCGGGAAATTAGGCGCATAGGTCAACAGGTTACGTCCATAAACCGACAATTGTAAACGGCTGATGAATTTGGTTCTTGCCAACAGTTCTTTAGGCAGGGAATAAGTGAAGGTCGCTTCCCTTAATTTCAGGAAGGTCGCGTCCAGCACATAGCCCTCCCAGGCCACATATTTACCCTGAAGCCCCCAGTAATCCTGTGCAGATACCCTGGTCGTATTCGGGCTCCCATCGGCACGTACACCTTCAAACAAGTAAGGGGTAGATACTGATCCATCCGCATTGAAACGATCAAATTCGGCAGTTTCCTTAGCCACACCATTGATTCTCAAATCTCCAACCGTTCTGGAAAGAAGGTCTCCCTTATACTTGAAATCAAGCAGGAAAGAGAAACTGAATGCTTTATAAGTGAAGGTGTTTGTTAAACCTGCGGTGAACTTAGGGTTCGGGTTTCCTACCGGTCCGACCTCATTGGTGGCTTGAGGCAAACCGTTTGCCTTGATGATCATCCGTCCCTCAGCATCCCTCAGGTACATATTGGAATAGATCAAACCATAAGGTTGCCCCGCAACCGCCTGAACGTTTGGTGAGGTAAAGCCGCCTAAAGAAATCAGGCTCACGCCAGGAGCCAGCTCTTTAACCACCGACTTAAACGTGGTGAAATTCAGCATGGCATCCCAGGTAAAGTTTTCCGTTTTTATGGGTGTACCGCTAAGCAGGAATTCCAGCCCTTTGGTAGAGAGCTTTCCTGCATTTTTAGTCTGCCCGGTAAAACCAGAGCTTCCAGGTACAGGAACATTGAAGATCAGATTTCTGGAATCGCGTTTATAAACTGATAAATCAAGCGCTAACCTGTTATCGAAGAAACTCAGCTCTGTTCCCAGTTCTATCTCCCGGGTAAACTCAGGGAGGATATCCATATTTCCATAAGTATTGGCATAAGTATATCCCGCCAGGCCATTAAATGGGAAATTAACCGCTGTTGAGCTAAACCCATCTGCTGCTCCGGCAAGTCCGTAAGAAGTAGAAGTATCATAGGCATTAGCCCCTTTACCTACTTCCCCGATATTGGCCCTGATTTTTGCCGAGCTCAACACTTTGCCTTTCAGCTCCGGAAAAGCTTCTGTAGGGACAAAACTAACAGCCACAGCAGGATAAAAGATCGACCTGTTTTTCTTAGCCAGTGTAGAAGAAAAATCGTTACGTGCTTTAACATTCAGGTTCAGATAAGACTTATATCCGATAGAAAGGTCTCCAAAAAAACCCATTAGTCTTGTTTTGGTAAAGCTATCCTCTGCCCTGTAGGTCGTAAAGTTCTTCAGGTTTGCAAAGCCGGGAATGGTAATCCCTGTCCCTGTGGCAATGATGCTTTTATCATAACCCGACAGAATTTCATTTCCAAGGGTGGCGGAAAGGTTAATGTCCCCATAAGTTTTATTGGCCGTCAGCGTAAAATAACTACTGAGGTTCCGGCTCATGCTTTGCCTTTCTATAATTCCGCCCGCTCCTGCTGAGCCCGTGTTTCCATTACTTCTTACCCCTTTATCATCAAATCCGGTAAACGTATTGTTGAATACATCTACCCCGACTTTCAGATCCGCCTGCAACCAGGAGGTAAAATCATATTTCAGGTTCAGGTTTCCAAAAAACCGGTTCAGTTCCTGATTGCT
This sequence comes from Pedobacter caeni, assembly GCF_900129215.1. Classification (GTDB taxonomy): domain Bacteria; phylum Bacteroidota; class Bacteroidia; order Sphingobacteriales; family Sphingobacteriaceae; genus Pedobacter; species Pedobacter caeni. The sequence continues at coordinate 244,221 of NZ_FQUQ01000006.1, forward strand.
GGTAATGTGGTCTATAGACCAGTAAGGGTTTTCTTCTGAGCTGGAATACCAGACCTGTGCGCCTGTAGCATCGGTCACAGGAAGTCCGGAGATGTCATAACTCCTTGGGGCATAAATTGCACGCCATAAAGGATTCGCACCCTGGTTACCTGCCTGAGTCCGGTTGGATTTATTATTGATAAAAGAGAAGGAAGTATTCATCTTCAGTTTATCACTGAGCGTTGCCCCCATATTTCCACTGAAGGTATTTTTATACAGCTTATTTCCAGGGACCAATGCGTCCTGGGTGTTATTTCCATAAGAAACCCGGTAGTTATATTTATCAGTGGCACCCGAGAAACTAACCGTGTTGTCTAAAGCCAGTTGCGACTGAAGAATGTCCCGTACATTGTTCGGATAAGCTTGTAAGGTGACTGTATTTCCGAGAATATCGGTCACCTGTTGTCCGGCAAACCGTGGCCCCCATGAAGTCGGTTTAGGATCCCATTTGTTAATCTGCGCAGGAGTCGCATCTTTTCCATAAATCCCTTTGGATCCCATTGCATATTCATTCTGATACTCAGGAAACCTGTTGATGCTTCCCCATGAGGTGTTAGAAGTAAAGGAAACTTCACTCTTTGATCCTTGCTTACCTTTTTTAGTGGTGATGAGAATCACCCCTGAAGCAGCCCTGGAACCATAAAGAACCGTTGCTGCAGCTCCTTTTAAGACACTGATGCTTTCGATATCTTCAGGATTCACATCTGCGGCCCTGCTGGAGCTGGCCACCCCTGCATTCACACTATTTGAGCCGCCACCATTGTCGATGGGCACCCCATCAATCACATATAAAGGCTGGTTACTTCTGGTGATGCTGGAAAAACCTCTGATGGTCACGTTGGAACTGGTAAAACCTCCACCCGATCCGGAAATCTGGACACCGGCCACTTTTCCTGCCAGTGCGTTGGTTAGGTCTGATGTTGGTGCTTTAGTCAGGCTTTCCGCACTGACTTTGCTCACGCCATACCCCAGGGTTTTCTTATCTCTTTGAATTCCAAATGAGGTGACCACCACTTCTTCCAGGCTCCTGGGGTCTTCAGTCAGCATGATCTGATAATCATTTTGTGCTCCTACCAGCACCTTCTGGGTCGTATAACCGATAAAACTAATGAGAAGCGTTGAATTGTTGGGTACCTGGATACTGAATTTACCATTGCCACTTGTTACTGTGCCAATAGATGTACCTTCTACCTTGATAGAGACACCCGGAATTGGCTGTTGGTCTTCCTTAGCGGTTACAGTTCCGGTAATCGTTTTGTTCTGCGCATGCGCTATGGAATAGCAACATAAAAGCACAGAAAAAAGAAGTAATACTTTTTTCATAATTCGGCTTGCTTGGGTTTAGTGAAAAGGTTAGTTAGAAGGTGGTTGGCCTTCCTGGTTAACCAAATTTAATACAGCAAGCCTGTAAATTGTAGGCTATTATTGTCTACTACTTATCAAAAATTGTCTAATATTCTCAAAAATTGATGCAAATGCAAAAACAGGCCTAATCCCTGAAAATCAGGAGGTTTTAATTGATGCATTTGGAAAGGTTGGTTTTTATTCCCGGCACTAAAACAACAAAAGAAAATCATTCATCAACAGGAGATAGAAAGAGACAAAGAAAGAACCAATTGCTTTATTAATTGGCACTTCTGCGCTTTTAAACTTGTACTTCCTGATGTAATCTTTTGGAGCCATAGAAGTAATCTTCTTAAACACCCGGTTAAAAGTGATGATGCTGTTGAATCCTGTGGTATAAGCAACGGAAGAAATACAATCAAAATCACCGCTGATGATTTTTTTACAGGCTTCGTTTACGCGGATTTCGTGCAAAAATGACAAATAGGTTTTTCGGGTATGCCTTTTAAAATACTTACAGAAAGCATGGGGCGTAATACAGGCGATCGCGGCAATTTTGTGGAGCGAGATGTCTTCTGAATAATGATCAATGGTATATTGGTAGACATCATTCATCCGCTCTCCTTCAGAATCGGTAAAGGAGTGGTTTGAAAAGCCGGTGGAAAGAGATTTCCAGTCTTTCACATTATTGGCACAACACTGCAGGAGTTTGATCAGGTTCAGGAGCCGGTCTAACCCTTCTGAATCCCTCACCTCTTTCACCATTCCGGAAAGTTGTAAGACCGCTGATGAGGGCACCTGTAACCCAAATACAGTGGCTTCCAGGAACCTTTTCACCGGTTCCATTTCCGGCAGTTCCAGCAGGCTGGCTAAATTATGTTTATGGTCAAAAAAGATATGGATGGCATGTATGTTATTGCGGTAACTTTCTCCGAAATGACTGGCATTGGAACGGAAGAGATGGGGTTGGTCACTACCAATAAAATAGAGATCTCCCGGTTTGCAGGGCTGGGTATAATTTCCTGCAATCAATGTCCCCTCGCCCTTTATGATTAAGGTGATCTGTACTTCTTTATGACGGTGCAGGTAATTGTAAAAATAAGGCAATATGTCTTCCTGTACTACGATCGAGTATTCATTTGCAACGGGGACGGTGAATTGAAGTACTTTCATACAATCAATATTACCATAAAAAGAATAATTTTTATAGCCTTTTAACCTCCGTAACAAGAATCATACTTTTCCCGCACCGCTGCTCAAATGAAAACCATAAGAAACTGCTTATAAAATACTTAACAGAAAAAAAACGATAAACTATCCAAAAGCATCAATTCATTAAGTCTGAAGTATAAACTTTTTATCAGAATCAGCAAGAGGCAGGTGCTTACAGACAATCAGGATAGAAACAGTTAATCAACTAAGCACACAGGTGATCAGATCAGACCCAAAGGCCATGTTCAATTGCCTGGTCACTATCAAAGAAGTTACAGAAATAAGAATCGCTGTAAAACAACAAAGCAATACTTTGGCGCTCTGCCAGGTATTGCTTTGTATATATAAGGATAGGGATGTGCTGAGTATGATTTGCTTACAAGCTCATCTCAACTTCTTTCTGGGCAAGGCTGCTCAGGTCTTCCAATTCTGCATCGTGGGTATAACTTCTTACTGCTGCGATGCTACGTTCCATATCGAGCCAGTAAGTATAATAACCACTGCGTCCCAATACCTGGTTGTCCGCATCCTTCAAAATAAAATAAGAACCCTGCTCGTCCGACTGGCGGCTGAAACGCTGAGCGAATTTTGAATTTGTCCTAACAAGGTCAATTTGCTTTTCGCAAGCGATTTTCGCAATCGTCCGGTCCGAACTCCGCAATACGATATCGCCGGATTTCAACTTTAGGTTAAAATGGTACTTGTTGTCAAAGTCTTTTATAATCTGAAATTTTGCCATAACTCATTTAAAGTTTACGACTGCAAATTTAAGATCGCAGGAAATAAAAAACACGTAACAGTGTCAGTCTAAAAACTGATAAATATCAATTTTATTTAAAAGTTATTACCTCAACATGACCTTTAATAGTTAAAGAATGCAAAAAAAATAGAAGTAACTTTGCAGCATCAAAAAGTATTGATCATTGGATTCAATAGTAAAGTACAGAGAACGAGAATATGAGCCTATCCGGAATTTTTCCAATTGATCAGTGGAACTTTAAATCACAATCTATACTGAAAAGTATTCCTACAGAAGATCATGACCGCCTTTGCGTCAACATGACTGTAGAGAGCTACAATAAAGGAGATGTCATCTTTAAGGAAGGTGCTGTTCCTTCCGGGATCTTTTACATCCAAAAAGGAATCGTAAAAAAGTATAAGGTAGACCGCGATGGCAGGGAACAGATCATTTATGTAGCAGGTAGTTCTGAGCTGATTGGATATCACGCCATCCTTGCCGAAGATCGTTACCCCGACTCTGCAACTGCAATAGAAGACTGCATTATTGCCTTTATTCCTAAAGAAGATTTCCTGGAGGTATTACACAGTTCGGTGATCTTATCTCAACGCCTGTTGAAGAATATGAGCCATGAATATGCCGTCTTAACTAATAACATTTCTGTATTTACCCAAAGAACAGCCCGGGAACGGGTAGCCATCACTTTGATCGTATTAAGAGAGAAATATAAAAATGAGGAAGCCAATGAAGATACCATTAACATCTCCAGAAGTGACCTTTCCAATATGGCGGGTATTGCCAAAGAAAACCTGGTCCGCATCCTGAAGGAATTTAAAACACTGGGTATCCTTTATACTGAGGGTAGGAAGATCATGATTACAGACATCAGAATGCTGGCAGAAATCTCCAGTTACAGTAACAAAACCCTGAAACTTCGCTAAGGGCTCCCCCCCTGTTCAGTAAAAACTTTTGGCAGTTTTCTCAAGCCCGTTTTTTCCTTATCGGATATCACATGCTGTGATTTCCAAACCGGCAACTTTATAATTTAAAAGCCTGTAGATATTTATCAATATATTCGGGTTTGGACTTCGATTTATATTGCATAATATATCTTGGGTGTTCCAGGGCGATGATTTTCTTAAAAAAACGATACTCCTCATTCAGCTTTCTAAAAAAGGCTTCATTTTTCCCTGTTCCAAAACAAAGGCAAACATCTGTTTCAAAGCCCATCGCAATCTGGGTCTGGATATTCTTTACAATAAAAGGATAGACCGCGGTTGATAAAGCCTTATTGTCATAGTAGTTGTAATTGGTCTCTTTTCCGTTCTCCCCCATGATGGTAAAGCCCAAAGGGCAGATGGAATGGATATAGAACTGTTGATAGAACTTTTCTACGCCGCCAAAGGCTTTGATCATTTCATAAATATATTCTGAGGAAGGCTCATGGGTCATCGGCCCCGGAAAATCAATCCCACAATTGGCCACCAGCCGCTTGGGATCTGTAAAGGAAATACCAGTCAGGCCGGAACCAAAACGTCCGGGGTTGATCCCCAAAATCAAATGCCGGGGCAACTCATCACTGTAATATTTGCGGTAAAAAGCAGAAGAAGAGGCTAAAGCAACAGGGCTTTCTTTAAAGGGGTTCATAATTCTGATCCCCTCCGGCAAACTTCCTGTAAATTCCAGGCTTTTATTAAACGCAATGATTCTGTCGGCAAATGTACTCATAAACTAAATATAGCTATTCTATGCTTAAAAGACCAGATAGAACAAAGCCCCATTGCCAGACAGTTGATACTGCACAGCAATGAGGCTTACAAAATTCCTTTGTAAAAGGGCTTATTTAAAAATATCGGTAATCACTTTACCTTCGTTGAGCACTAAAGGCAAATTCAATAATTTAGCGGCAGTGCTGGCAATGTCTTTTTGCTCGTAAGGCTTATTTAAGGTTAAGTTTTGCTTGAAATCAGGGCCAATGGCAAAGAACTCAATGTGCTTGCAACCTGCACATTGATCACCGTGGCTTACAAATCCATCTGCTACGCCATCTAAGTGACGACCATGATCGTTGGTTACAATCAGGGTTGTTTTACCTTTATAACGCGCATCATTTTGAAACAGATCCCAGATTTCTTTAAGCTGGACATCGGTGCTTTTGATCGCAGCAAGATATCCTGGCTTATTGTTTTCATGCCCTCTGGAATCAGGTCCCAGCAGGTTCACAAACAACAGGTTTGGCTGGTCCCTTTTCACTACGGTTTTGATCACCTCCATCGTTTCCTCATCCGTACGGTAACCCGTTTTTCCTTTGCTATCCACGCTACCACAATCAAAACTTGGACGGAATTTATCTTTCCACTCTGCATTAGAAGTATTACTCAATACATTCAATTTGTCTTTACTTGCAATGATCCATGCTTTCGAGCTCGGTTTGCCGGTAAACTTTAACCATTGTTGCAAAATTGAAGGCGTATTCGGGTTGGCAATTCCGCTGTTGTCAATATCATGATATTTACCGGTTAACACGGCTGCATGTCCCGGATTCGTTTTCGTTTGTCCGTTGTTACTGAAATCAGAGATCATCACTCCACCGTCCTTTAACATCTGGTTGCGGTTTGGGATGTAAATCCGGTTCGCTTCTCCCCAGGTCTCTGAATACCTTGGCCCGTCGATCACTACAATCACTACGTTTTCAGTTTTGTAGCCTTCTGGCAGCACCTCAACGGGTGTTCCGGTTTTGTCATCTTTACTGCAGGACATCGAAGCAACTGCAATCATTAGATAAAGAAAGTTTTTCATCTGTTTGTTCATTTTTCTTAGGGATTTTTGTTTTAGTAATGTGCCGCAAAGGTAGGTTTACAGGGACCGGGAAACATTAAGCAGCTGTTACCATATCATTAATTACAAGGCTGAAAAGGCCCTTTTACAACCTGAAAACGGAACAAATAAAAACCAGATCTTCCTCCATCAGATAAATCAGAGACTTCTTCCGGATGACGCCATTTCATTTAGTATTGAATTTTTTAACTATTATTACTCTAATAATGTCCACATTTTTAGAATCATAGGATTAAAACTACATGTCAGTTAGCCCCCTCCACCTTGAAGCTGAGTTGTTGCGTAGGATTTCGGAAAGGGATCAGGCTGCATTCAGGCTGGTGTACGACAAGTATCGAAAGCGGATTTACACATTTTCCCTGCGGCTGTTAAAATCGGCAGAGCTGGCGGAAGAAATCGTGCAGGAAACCTTTCTGAAAATCTGGCTCATGGAAGATGAACTCAATAAGGTCAGTCATCTGGAACCTTATTTGGTGACCATATGCCGGAACAAGTGTCTCGATGTACTCCGGCAAACGGCAAAAGCGCTTAAAAGCAACCACATCAGGACACAAAACTGGTCGGAAAGCCATAATGAAACGGAGGAACTGATCTTGTTGCAGGACACCAACGACTTGCTTCAGGCGGGTATTGAGCGCTTGCCCACACAACAAAAACGCGTTTACCAGCTTTGCCGTCAGCAAGGCCTGAAGTATGAAGAGGCCGCAGCCGAAATGAACATATCTCCCCTTACCGTTAAAACCCATATGCAGCAGGCATTGCGATCCCTGCGTGTTTATATGAATACGCATACTGATCTTGCCGTTGCCCTCATCATTTTGAAGCTCCTGTAATTATTTTTTCATTTCCACTACTCCGGAGCTATGCTCTTGTTCGTCTTTATCATAAAGCCGCTTGCTGATGATCAGTAAAGGCCGAAAAAAAGCGCATGAGCATAAAAAAAGATAAGGTCGCCTATTTATACCAGCAATACCTGAACAATAATTTAAGCGATGAAGAACAATTGGCCTGGACGGAAATACTGGCTGATGAATCCCTGCAGGATACCCTTAAGGAACTGATGCATGCCAGTTACTATGCCATTCCTGAGCACGAACTTCAGGATATGGACCTGGCCCGTGCAACAGGTATTTTCAATCAAATCAGTAGCCAGCCGGAACGTCCCAGGGTAAAAAACATCCTTTGGCGAAGTATTGCTGCTGCAGCGATCCTCTTTCTTGCCCTTGGTGCAGGGATTGGTTTTTATGCGTACCAGACAAAGAAAGTACGGACAGGCAATCCTGAATCCCTTAATGACATTGGCCCGGGAAAAAATACAGCCATATTGAAACTGGCCGGTGGCGGGCAGATCCAGCTGAGTGAAACAAAAACAGGCCTCGTCATCCATGCCGGAAAACTTGCCTATAACGATGGGACTGCCCTTAGCGCTCCCGGATCAAGAGGTGCTCAGGAGCTGAGCATCCAGACTCCCGCAGGCGGAACCTACCAGGTGATGCTCTCCGACGGGACCAAAGTATGGCTCAATTCGGCCAGCTCAGTCAGTTTCCCTGCTACTTTTTCAGGCACAGGACACAACCGGACTGTTAAACTCAGCGGAGAGGCCTATTTTGAAGTTAAAAAAGACCAGCACCTCCCTTTTATTGTACAAACCAAGGATCAAAATGTAGAGGTGCTGGGTACGCATTTCAATATCAACAGTTATCCGGAGGAACACCGCAACACCACTACCCTTTTAGAAGGAAGTGTCCGCATTTCCGGGAAGGGAATCCATGAATACCTCAAACCCGGAGAACAATCTGTCCTGGATACCAGGACCAGTCAGTTCAGGATTCAGTCTGCAAATTTAAAAACCGCTGTAGCCTGGAAAAATGGTTATTTCCGTTTTGACGCAGAACGCATAGATGAAGTTATGACTAAGTTAAGTCGCTGGTATAACGTTGAAATCACTTACCAGGGCCCCATATCTGAAGAAAAATTTTCTGCGAATATCTCCCGTCAGATCAACCTTAAAGGAGTATTGAAGATGTTGAGTTATTCCGGTGACGTTCAGTTTAAAATTGAAGGAAGGAGGGTAATCGTGATGCAATAATGCTACCTGAAATCCAAAAATAAACCAGTTCGATTGCCATCGAACTGGCGAGTACGGATGTCTGTAAATCATATAAACTATCAACAAACTGCTGAAAGCCGCGATCTGGAAAATACAAGGCAATCAGCGCCTACCGAACCTAAACAAATGTACAAATTATGCACCCAAATGCTATGCGCCCCGCATGTGCAGTATAAAATATGGAGAGTTATGAAGTTAACCACTCTGCTCTTATTCGCCCTGATCATGCAGGTCAGTGCGGCAGGCTATGGACAGAAAATCTCGTTGTCCCTCAGGGATGCCAGGCTGGCTACCGTTTTTGATCAGATCAGTGATCAGACCGGATATGGCTTTGTATTCACCAACTCTATTTTACAGCATGCCACTACAGTAAGTGTACATGTAAAAAATGCAGATTTAAAAGAAGTCCTGGATCAGGTATTCAGAAATCAACCCCTGGAATATACCATAGACCATACCACCGTCCTCGTTAAAAGGAAGGCCAGTACACTTACCGGAAATCAACGGTTTGTACTCATGGATATTAAAGGTAAAGTTGTAGATGAGTATAACAATCCACTGGCGGGAGTCAATGTTCTGCTAAAATCACAAAACAAGGTACTTGCCTCTACCAATGGAGATGGAAGTTTCAGCATCAGCCTTCCCGAAAGTGGCGGAATACTCCTGTTTAGCTATATAGGGATGGAAAGTCAGGAAGTACAGGTTCAGTCCGGTATGAAGTTCATCAACGTTAAAATGGTTTCCAAAAGTATTCTGGCAAGCGATGTCGTGATTACCGGTTATACCAAAACCAGCAAAAAGATGATGACCGGATCTACCAGCACCCTGGATTCAACAGTATTTGCCAATAAGCCATTCCCTAACGTAGATGACATATTCAAGGGACAAATTCCAGGAGTGGTTGTTTCCGCGCAATCCGGACAACCGGGAACTGCACAAAAAATAAGGATCAGAGGAACCAGTACAATTTCCGGAGATGCTGAACCACTATGGGTGATTGACGGTATTCCATTACAGGACAATCCGCCTAATATTCCCTCTTCATCCGAGATCAAATCAGGAAGTCTGGACAACATTTTCCTGACAGGAGTTGCGGGGATTAACCCCAACGATATTGAAAGCATCACTGTACTAAAAGATGCCTCTGCAGCTGCCATTTATGGTTCCCGTGCTGCTGGTGGCGTAATTGTGGTGACTACCAAGCGGGGTAAAGCGGGAAAAATGCGCTTAAATTATTCCAGCCTGCTGACCGTAGGTACTGCTCCTCAGCGTGATGCCGGTCTGATGAATTCTGCGGAGAAAATAGCTTTTGAACAAGGATTATGGGATGAGTTTTCTGCAAAAGCCTTTCTGGAGTCTAAAACCAATCCAATGGTCAAATACCCCGTCATCGGGATTACGGGCATGGTCCGTTCCGGAAAAGGACAATTTGCAGGCATGAATGCTGCACAACAAGATGCTGAACTGGCCAGATATGCACAGATCAATGAAAACGGATATGACTTGCTTTTTCGCAACTCATTGTCCAATACCCAACATTTATCTCTGAGTGGTGGTGGTGATAAGTATGGGTATTATACCTCTTTTGGGTATGTTGATAATGCCGGACTGGTGAAAAAAAACGATTACAACCGGTACAATTTCAAAACCAATCTGGACATCAATCCTGTTGAATCGGTAAAAATTAAAATTGGTATTGACTACTATGCCCTCAAATCGAAATCACCTGCATTGAACCGGGTGGATCCATTCAAGTATGCCTATTTCGCGAACACCTATGAAAGTCCTTACCATGCAGATGGCAGTTATCGCAATGATGAAACGTATTATTCACTCAACCAGCTGAATGATCCTCTTTCTGTTGCTACTAAGCCTGTGATCCCGGAAACCGGTTTTAACATCATGCGTGAGATGGATGAAACCAGTAGTCTGACCAGGAAAAACCAGACCTTAATCTCTGCAGGCGTAGATGTAAAACTGAGCAACAAATTTACTTTTGAATCCCTTGGATCTTATAAATTCATCAGTAACACACTAAATGAAATCTTTGGCATCAATACCAAAGCTGCCTTTGACAACCGTCTTTCGCTGGATGAGTACAACAAGAAACAATATGCCAGTATCAATCAGACCCATACCAACAGCAATGAATATTTGCTGAGGGGACAACTTGCCTATAGAGATCAGTTTGGTAAAAACAACAGCCTGACGGCCTACGTTGGTTCTGAGATGAAGGCCTCTGATACCAAAGGTGGCTATAGCAAAAGATATGGTTATGATCCCATCACAGGAAACACAAATACGCCTTTACCCCCGCCAACAGACAATAAAACCATAGATTACGATGTTTTGCAGCGTTACCTGGCCGCAATTGACCGGGCTTCAGGAGATCTGTTCGCGGAAAACCGTTTTGTATCCTTTTATGCCGCAACAGAACTTGGGCTTCATGAAAAATACATCTTCAACCTCTCTTTCCGTGCAGACGGGAGCTCGTATTTTGGCAACGATAAACAGTTCAACCCAACCTGGGCTGCAGGTTTTGGATGGCACCTGGCGGAAGAAGGCTTTATGGCTACACTAAAACCTATCCTGAGCAGGGCAACACTCCGCCTCTCTACAGGTTATACTGGAAACATCAGTAAAGTCGTTAGCCCACAGCTCATTCTGAAATATTTAGATCAGGTCAGAAACATCAACGGCAACACTTACCGGATGGGTGATGTGCTTTCAGCCCCGAATCCTCTATTGAGATGGGAAAAAACATATGATGTAAAAGCTTCCCTCGACTTCGGATTGTTTAACGACCGTCTGAACGGATTATTTGAAGCCTATTACCGCAAGAGCGATGATTTGGTCACGACTACACAAACCTTATCTACCACAGGATTCGAGAACCAGGAATACAATGCAGCAAGCCTGGAAAACAGAGGTCTGGAGTTTACCTTAAGCGGAAGGCCAATTGTAACAAAGGATTTTAAGCTCAATCTATCGGTTAACTTTAACTACAACCTGAATAAAGTCACACACTTTAATGCACCGTATTCCAGCATGGGCCGGTCAAACATCTGGGAGGGCTATCCCCTGAACCCGGTGTTTAGCGGAAAACATACAGGTATCGATCCAGAAACCGGGCTATACCTCTATCAGCTCCGCCCGGATGCAGTAATCAACAAATCTACAGACCTGAATAAGGCCGACAACTACCGGTACTATCTGGGCACTGAAACTGCCCCCTATACCGGAGGCTTTAATGTAGGAATAAACTACAAATCGTTTGCATTGAATGTTGGCGGAAACTATTCCTGGGGAGCGAAGAGCTTTGAATACCTTCCTCCTCCGGCATCATATGTCGGAGCAAGAAAAGGAACAGTCAACCAATCTACACAGGTATTCCAGAATGATTTGTATGCACAACACCTGAATGTGAGAAAAAATGCCTCCAACCGCTGGACCCCGCAAAATACAGATGCCGCAAGTTATCCAAGGATCTGGGACCCATTCGGAAAACAATACGATTTCGAATATTACAACCCAATGGATCCCGATATTACCAGAGGGGCCTATCTGAAAAACTTGTCTTATCTGAGAATCAGGAGCATAACACTGAGCTATAATTTGCCGGCTAAAATGCTGCAACCGATAAAACTATCCAGTGTAGCTTTCTCCCTCTCGATGAACAACTTTTTTACGTTCACGAATTATGATGGTATGGATCCCGAAACACCGGGAGCAACTTATCCGATCTCCCGTTCTGTAAGCTTTGGTGTTAATGTTGGTCTTTAATTTTAAAATGATGAATAAAATAGGAATTTGCTGTCTGATGTGCCTGCTGGTCCTCTTCAGCTCTTGTAAACGATACCTTGATGTAAAACCAAAGGGAAATGTCATTCCCGAAACACCTGAGCAATATGCCATCCTTTTGCATACCCAACTGGACATGATCGATAAGGGAGTGGATGAAACCGTTATCGGCAATGCAAACACACTCATGCAGCTGGAGTTTTTCTCCGACAACCTGGATGTGGCACTTTCCAGTACGATTAATGCCGGTACACCCTATTATGTCGGGGCAAAAGTGAATACCACCCAAATGGAGTATGCAGTTGCCTTTGAGAAAATCAGGGATTATAACGTCATCATCGGGAATATGGCAGATAAAGAATCTGCCCTGGCAAAAAAAGTATTGGGAACGGCCTATGCCATGCGGGCTGCAAATTATTACAACCTCATGATCCGCTTTTGCCCCCCTTATGAGACTGGCAATGCCGAAGCCACTTTAGGCTTACCCCTCATAGATGAGTTCAATATGGAAGCCAAACCGGCAAGGGCTAATTTAAAAGCAACCGTAGATTTCATTGCCAAAAGCCTTCGGGAAGCGTTAAGCTACAATGTGGAGGATAAAGACTACCTCTTTACCACAAAAGTAGTAAAGGCCTATCTCGCGAAACTATATTTCTGGACTCAGGACTGGGACAATGCCATCAAATATGCCGATGAAGTACTCAACGCCTATCCCATGGTTTCTGCAGACCGTTATGTGGCCATGATCAATTCCAAATTAACGCCCACTGAAAACATCATCATCAGGTCTTATACAACTGATTCTGAGGATGGAACTTTCATAATCGCTTCCGTAAAAAGCGATATGGTGACCCGTCCGGTAAGCAAGGAGTTTGTAGAAACGTTCACAGAAAAGGGGAACGACATCCGGTATCCGAATGTAATTAATAAGAAAAGAATCAATACCAAAACCATTACAGCAAACCTCAAAAGTGAGGAAATGTGCCTGATTCTCGCCGAAGCTTATGCCCATAAGAACGACAATGCACAGGCTTTAAACTACCTGAACCGCCTGCGCTCCAAACGCATCACAAAAGACTATATCGCGTATACTGAAGCCAATCTCCCAAATGTATATCCCCAATTGATCAAAGTAGATGCAACCGGAAAACCATTGAGTAAACTGATCTCTGCGATCCTTTGTGAACGCAGAAAAGAGCTTTACATGGAGGGCGACCGTTGGTTTGAGTTAAAACGAAATGGACGACCGGAATTCTGGGCGCCCTATGAAGGCCGGAAATATACCACTCAAAAATTCCTGTATACCTACCCTATTTATAAAAAAGACGTCAATCTGAATCCTGGTTTAATCATTCAAAATGAGGGCTATTAATATGAAAAAGAGAAATGTTTATCACGCTACGCGCCTGAATACGAATAAACGGATCAAAACAAGTTTCCTGCTGCTACTATTGATTACCGGCACGACCTTTTGCGCTTGCAGCAAAAGCAATGAGCTGGTCCCAAAAACCGGCGACAACAATTCGGAATACCTGCTGCAAAAAGGGCCACTATTGTCAAATGACGACAGAGAACTGATCAACAAACGCCTGGAAGAGTACAATGATGCAACAGGATTATAACAGGACAGCACATAAAATTCAAAAGAAAATGAGAAAATCAACTTACTTATTTACCCTGCTTCTGACAGTTTGTGTCTTGTTTTCCTGTAAAAAGAAAGACAATGACCCCTCCGCTGCGAAACTTAATTTTGGGAGATCAATTTATGTGATGAAGGCCTCAGCACCTTTGGAAATCGAATTGAAAGCTTCGGTGGCTCCCGGTTCAAGGCTGGTAGTTCCGGCGGTAATTTCAGGTTCGGCGGTATTGGGCGAAGATTATGAACTTCCGGTCAAAGAATTTGTTTTTGAGGCGGGACAAACGAGTGCTAAAATCACAGCCATCCCAAAATCCAATTTAAACCCCGGCAGAGAGATAAAAATAGAACTACCGGCAGTTAGCGGATATGGCACTGGTGATAAGAAACAAACCATAATCATTATAGAGCCTAAAGAGAAAATTATGTACTCCTTTAGCCGCTCCACAGGCTCATTACTTGGCAAAATGAACGTTACTGTGGAGTTGAAAGGAGAAATCAGCGGAATTGACTTCAGGGCTTCCAAAGACATTGAAATCCCCTTCTCAATATTGGCCAAAAGCACCGCCATACCTGGAAAAAATTTCAACATAGAGGGCAATGTTAAAAGTATAAAAATCAAAGCCGGGGAAAGGCGGGGAAGCATTGTGCTGGATTTCCTGGCACTGGGTGCTGATGGTTCCAAAAAGGCATACCTGGAGCTTGGCGTTCCAACCGTAGAACCTGAATTATACTATGTCGGTGCTTTCAAAACCTTCAGCTGTAATGTCACGCAGTTGAAATTCCAGGACCTGCTTGGAAAATGGAAACCAGTTGGGATTACCAATGGAGACGTATTCCCGCTAATATTTGAGGCTTCGGAGTACATCAATTCCCTGCCTGATAAAAACGACCTCTCTGATGTGATTGAATTCATCGAAGATGGAAACACCAATAAAATCATCCCCCATTTAAAAGGCAGTCTTAAGAACTTCTTTAGCGGCCCGGAACACAGCATAGTATTTGATCATATTGAACGCGATTTCGAGGATTACTCCACCTTCACGACCTTTGATATTCCTTATTTTATGGTAAACGGGGTAAATACCCTCTTTTCTGCTTCAAAAATAAAAACAGGCAATGTATTTATTGGTTTGGAAAAACTGGACGACGACAACATGCTCATTTATTTTCATGAATACATCCCCACCGACTTTTTCGCGAAATTCTACAAAGCTGAGGGCTGGCCAAGACCAGATTATACGCCTTATTATGGAATCACCTATAAATTTACCAGGGTAAAAGAATAAGTAACAACACCAACAAAAAGGGGCAGTTTCCGATATGAAAACTGCCCCTTTTTTGTTTATGTATAATGGCCGGCTAGCTCATTTTTAGTTTCTTCTCAATGTCATTCACATAAGCCCTGAAGGTCTTATCTGTCTGGATCAGATCTTCTACTGTCTGACAGGCATAAATTACTGTAGAGTGATCCCTGCCCCCAAAAAATGCACCGATCGTTTTCAGTGAAGATTTGGTCATTCCTTTAGACAGGTACATCGAAATCTGACGTGCCTGCACGATTTCCCTTTTACGGGTAGGCGCTTTCAATAAATGCACCGGAACCTCAAAGTAATCACAAACCAGTTTCTGGATATAATCCATAGAAACCTCTTTGCTGGTGTTCTTGATAAAGTTCTTCAGCATTGACTTGGCCAGTTGCAAATCGATTTCCTTTTTGTTCATCGTAGACTGTGCCAATAGCGAAACCATTGCACCTTCCAGCTCACGAACGTTGTTGTCAATATTGTGTGCTACATACTCCACTACTTCATCAGGAAGATCGATGCCATCAGCATACATTTTCTTTCTTAAGATCGCGATTCTGGTTTCCAGCTCAGGGATCTGAAGATCCGCAGAAAGTCCCCATTTGAAACGGCTCAGCAAGCGCTCTTCCAGACCGGTAAGGTCTTTAGGCGATTTATCTGAAGTAATGATGATCTGCTTACCAGACTGGTGTAAATGGTTAAAGATGTGGAAGAAAATATCCTGTGTTTTCTCTTTACCGGCGAAGTTGTGGATATCATCCATGATGATCACGTCCATGGCCTGATAGAAATTCACAAAATCATTGATCGTATTGTTTTTCAAAGATTCCACAAACTGCTGACAGAACTTTTCGCAGGAAAGGTAGATCACCAGTTTATCAGGAAGATTTTGTCTGATCTCATTTCCAATCGCCTGTGCAAGGTGAGTTTTGCCTAGACCTGAAGCTCCATAGATCATTAGCGGGTTAAAGGAGGTCGCTCCTGGTTTTGCGGATACCGCATGTCCTGCCGAACGGGCAAGGCGGTTACAGTCACCCTCAACAAAAGTATCAAAGGTATAATTCGAATTCAGTTGTGGGTCTACATTCATCTTCTTCAATCCCGGAATCACAAATGGGTTCTTAATATCTCTGTTAACATTTACCGGAACAGGCATTGACTGCTTCCTGTTCGTGGAAGACATACTTCCGTTTGATGGCATATTAGTGGTGTACGGTAAAGCCCCATTGGTAGACTTATCCACCACAATATTATACTCCAATCTTCCTTCTGTGCCAAGCTGTTGTTTAACGGTCTTGCGCAATAACGCTACATAGTGCTCCTCAAGCCATTCATAAAAGAATAAACTAGGTACCTGTACGGTTAAAACGCTACCATCCAGCTTAAGGGCAGATATCGGCTCGAACCAGGTTTTAAAGCTCTGGGCCGGGATATTATCCTTTATAATTTGGAGACAGTTATTCCATACTTGAGTACAAGTGTTTTGCATAGTTCTTCTTTAATTTTTACGGTTTACAATTTTCAAACAGCGGATGGGCCCGTTGTTTTGGGAGTGCGAAGATCATAAAATTTACTAACATTCGGATGGAAAATCTCACCTTTTTCCTAACTCGCTCATTCCTAAATCCATACGGGATGGATAACTTTTCTTTGCTGTGGATAACTCAAAAAATGTGGAATTCGTAAGGGGCAGATAGGATGATTTTTCCGTAATTTACAATTTTAATTTGAGATCTGCAGCAGCAAAAAAATAAAGTATAAAAAAGAGAATGGGTCACTGGAAAATTGGTATCGCTATGGTTATTGTGCTTTTATTTTCCGGTTGTGGAATATTTCTCCGGAATAGAAAAACCAACCATGCCGGACTCGAGCGTTACGACTATGACCTCCCCGTTATCCTCTACCCTTCTGCCGAACCAAATTCAAAGAAAATGGTTTTTATTCTTTCCGGTGATGGAGGCTGGCTGGACTTCGAAGATGAGCTGGCCAGTCAATTTTCAGAAAAGGGTTTCCATACCATAGGCTTTAATTCCAGAAACTACTTCTGGAACCAGAGAAGCCCGGAAGAGCTGACTAAAGATTTCCTGTTGCTCCTCCGCAGCTACCGCAGAAAATACAAGGCAACAGAAATCTATATCTGTGGTTATTCTTTTGGTGCGGATGTGCTGCCCTTTATTTACAACCGCCTTCCCTTCCGTGCAAAGAGAAGGGTGATGTCGCTGCAAATGCTCTCCCCTTTTGCCAGCACCGCTTTTAAAGTACACACTTCCGATCTGCTCAACCTGGCCGGAGATGATAAAGCCTATAAGGTGGCTCCCGAAGTGGAAAAGATCAAAATTCCCATCTATTGTTATTATGGCATCGACGAAAACCCCAAACCTTTACACGAACTTCAGCTTAAAAACTTTAAAATCCAGCTCCTTCCCGGTGATCATCAATATGAATTCCCTGCCAGTCAAACAATTGTGTCGCAAGCCCTCAAATCATTGCCATAACTTCCTTATTCATTAGAAAATTTAGGTTAAATTTGCAGATATGAGCACTGTGGACACTTCTAATGAAATTTTTGAGAAAGTCATCTCCTTTATTGAATATACCAATCAAAGTATCTTCCTTACCGGAAAAGCCGGAACGGGAAAGACCACTTTACTCAGAAAAATAAAAGAAACCACTGCAAAGAAGACCGTTATTGTTGCCCCGACAGGCGTTGCAGCCATGAATGCCAAGGGAGTAACCATCAACTCCCTGTTCCAGCTTCCTCCGGGATCTTTTTTCCCGGGAGATGTAAACCTGGCGAGCTTAAGGGCTGGCGTAGTCTCGATCAAGACCCTGCTCACAGAACTCAACTATTCCAGAGAAAGAAAAAGCCTGTTAACAGAACTGGAACTGATGATCATTGACGAGGTCTCTATGGTTCGCTGTGACGTGATTGATGCCGTGGATGCCATCCTCAGGATGGTCAGAAAAAATGATGCGCCATTTGGCGGGGTTCAGCTATTGCTGATCGGAGATTTGTTCCAGCTCCCTCCCGTCACAAAAAGAGAAGACTGGGACCTGCTCAGCAAAGTGTACCCCTCCCCTTATTTCTTTGAAGCTACGGTAGTGAAACAACATCCTTTACTACAGGTAGAGCTTAAAAAAGTATTCCGGCAAACGGAACCGGAATTTGTAGACATTCTGAACGACATCAGGAACAACCAGATTGCTGATGCCAGACTGGATATTCTGAACCAACGCTTCGATCCTGATTTCAAACAGGCTGAAGGATCTAACCATATTATCATTACTTCCCATAATGCAGAGGCCAATGCGGTTAACAACGAGAAACTGGACGAGCTGGAAGGGGAAGATTATATTTTTGAAGGACAGGTAGACGGGACACTCAATATCCAGACCCTGCCTGTAGAACAATCCCTGCGCTTAAAAATAGGTGCCCAGGTGATGTTCATCAAGAACGATACCGGTGAAAACAGAAAGTTTTACAATGGTAAAATTGGAAAAGTAAAATCCATCGCAGGCGAAGAGATCTATATTTCATTCCCTGATGAGGAAGATTTACTTTTAGAAAGGGCTTCCTGGCAATCCTTTGAATACAAAGCCAACGAAAACCAGGCCATTGTCCAGCAACAGGTAGGAGAATTTTATCAGTTCCCGATCAAACTGGCCTGGGCAGTAACGATTCATAAAAGTCAGGGTTTAACCTTTGACAGTGCCATCATCGATGCCGGAAACTCCTTTGTCTCCGGGCAGGTCTATGTGGCCTTAAGCAGGGTCCGTACCTTAAACGGGTTAATCCTGCGTTCCAAAATCAATAAGGAAAGCCTGCGTTCCAACATCGAAGTATTGAATTACATGAATACCGGAAATGAGGGGGCACTCAGCGAGCTTTTAGCTTTAAGTCAGGAAAGGTATATCATTCATTTGTTTACCAATGTATTCTCTTTCCAGGATGTCATTGAGTCTTTGAATACGGTCACCTCAGACCATGAGATCATGAAGTCCAACGATGCAGAACTGAGGTCAATGATCGGAAGCCTGAACAGGTCAGAAGAAGCCCTTCAGGAACTTTCCTTACGTTTCCAGTCTCAGCTTCGTCAGTTACAGAAAGACAGCGGCCTGAAGGACCATAAAGCCATTCATGCAAGAATTGAAGCTGCCTTCAATTACTTTGCAAAAGAGATCAGCCTGCAGGTGATCAATCCCCTGAATAAACAGATCCGTGGTAAACCTAAAAGTAAATCGGATCAGAAACTGGTTCATTTATTTCAGCAACACCGCCTGTCTGCAGAGAACAAGTTGTATAAAATGCGTACCGCTACAGAAATCGCAGCGGAAGCCGGCAATTGGGAAGATCCTCATTTATTAATGAAGAAGATCCATGAACTGCTGAAAAAGAAAATGAGCACGCCCGCAGCGGCACAAAATGCCACTACGATCCAGCTATTCTAATTATTCATATTTCAGGGCATCCACAGGATTGGTCATTGCTGCTTTATAAGCTTGCCAGCTTACGGTAAGAATGGTTAATGACATGGAGAGGAATCCGGTCAGGATAAACAAGAGGATAGGCACATCTATGCGATACGCAAAACCATTCAGCCATTTGTTCATCAACAGGTAAGCGATCACAAAAGCAATGACATTTGCCACAGCAACCAATGCCACAAACTCTTTGTTCAGGAGCCTTAAAATTCCGGAAGTGGAAGCCCCCAGGACCCTTCTGACAGCAATTTCCCGCGTTCTAACCTTGGCATTATAAGTAGCTAAAGCAAAAAGCCCGAGTAAAGCAATGCACAGCGTAGCGATGCTAAACACCTGCATCAACACTCCCTGACGCTGGTAATCTTTCATCCTTCCGGCAAAAGAATCGTCGAGCCATTGTGACCTGAATGGCAAGCCAGGTTCGATCTTTGCCCACTCTTCAGAAATCTTTTTTAAAGTTTCCTGGGGATTTTCAGCATGAATACTTAACAGCAGGTTTCCGTATTGATACCAGCGCTGACTCACAATGAAATGCGATGGTTTTACCTCCGTCTCAAAGCCCTGGTCATTAAAATCTTTTACGACACCAATAATCCGGTAGTTGATACTTCCGCGTTCGTAAACAGCTCCAATCGGCTTTTTGAGGCCAAGTGCCTTTACCAGCGCTTCATTAACTACCGAGCTTATGTTCGTTGTATCTGCACTGAATTTTGTACTGGAAAAGCTTCTGCCACTTTTTAAAACAGCGCCGAGCGTTTCAAAATAATCAAAACCAATGTAATAATCCTGTACCATCAGGCTTTGTCCAAGGTAATTCAAATCCCCCGAACTGCCCCCGCTACCCCAGGGAGAGCGACTGGAAAGTGTCACCTGTTTTACGCCTTCAATATGTTTCAGTCTTTCGCGGATTTGTTCAAATTTATCAGCAGGCATATCTTTGATCCGATCTGTTTGTACATTGACAGACAAAACCTGAGCCCTTTGCAGCCCAATATCTTTGTTGCGCATATACTTAAGCTGACTAAACATCACTGCAAAACAGATGATAAAAGTACAGGTAATGACAAACTGGCTAACCACCAGCACCTTTCTGATGAGTACACCTTTTGCACTACGGTCGAAATTTCCCTTCAGCACTTTAACAGGTAGAAATCCGGAAAAATAAACTGCCGGATACAGACCGGCACAAAGCGTCACCAGAATAAATACAATACCCACCTGAAAGAACAGGGTTAATGCATTCCCGGCACCAAAAAAACTGAGCCGGGCATCTAGTAAACTATTGAAATATGGCAGGAACAGCTCCACTAATGTTAATCCCAATAAAAAAGCACAGGTAGTCTGCAGAAAAGTTTCGAACAGAAACTGAACTACCAGCATTCTTTTTTCTACACCCAATACCTTCTTCACCCCGATTTCACGGGCACGTTTCCCGGCATGAGCAATGGCCAGATTGGTAAAATTAATACAAGCAATAACCAGTAAAAATACCGCTAATGCAGACAAAACATACATCGTGGTCATTTTACTCTTTCCGTTAAAAACAGAACTGGTATGTACACTGCCTACCGGCTCATAGATCAATTCCATCTTATTGCCCTTTCCTTCTCCCAAAATTGCCATGGCTTCGGCTTCGGTAAGCAGTCCTTTAGTCGTCACGACCTTATTGTCATTCTTAGCAGACCACCGGGCCTTGGCATCCAAAAATAAACGCGTAAGTTTAGGAAGAGCCACTTTCGGATCTACCCCTTCTTTTAAACGGATGTAAGAATTGTGACTGAAATTGCCCCAATGCTCTTCTTTAGGCATGAAAATAGGCGTGATGACATCTGCGCGGAAATGGGTCCTGCTCTTTTCATCGTCCCACACCCCGGTGATGGTGTGTGTCTCTTTCTTTAAACCCAGCTTTATGGTCTTTCCCAATACCTGTTCTGTCCCAAATAACATCAGTGCGGTTTTCTTATTGACCACAACGCTCTTAGGTTGATTAAGTACGGTATTGATGTCTCCCTGGAGGAAAGAAAATGGAAAAGTTCTGAAAAAGGTACTGTCAGCCTGCCTGGCGCTCAATTCATAATAAAACTGCCGGTCATGCTCAATGACTTCATTCCCCCAACCGGTAATGCTTGCACTCTCTACGTCGGGAGACTTCTCCCTGATCAGCGAAATAAAACTTGCAGGCATGGTTTCCCACCATTCATCTGCAGAACCCATGCGAAAATGCACCCCTACTTTAAAGACGTTCTTCAATTTTGGAGACCATTTATCATAGCCTGTTTCGTAGTTCAGGTACAATAAAATCAGGATAAAACCGGCAAGGCCAAAAGACAATCCGGCAACATTGATAAATGAAGCACTTCTGTTTTTCCAGATATTACGGAAGGCAATCTTTAAGTTGAGTTTAAACATCAGGTTAAGTATTTATGGGCAAAAACTTTGTCAGCACCCTTTTGAAACCATTTCAATGCCAAATCAAAAACGCCCCGCAAACCCATCATCAGGCGGGTATCCTATAAAAAAGCGTTCAATATCGAACAATCATTGTTCCATATTGAACGCTTTGCAATTAGCCTTCCTGTTCTTTCTTTTTAACCATCACGCTCACTCTGTAGACGAAAATCCCACAGATTAAAACCATGACAGAAACGACCAGACCAAGGGTGTCGTAATGTTGCAGCGGACTGCTCTTGGTTTCCTGAGTCACGATCAGTCCGGCACATAAAGCGGCAATACCACCAGCAACTTGCTGTAAGGAAGAATTGACACTCATAAAAGCACCTCTGTCTTTCATGTCCGGAATACTCATGGTCAGTGTTGTTGCAGGAATCATCCGGCTCATGATCCCCATAAAAAGAATCATGTTCAGCACCACCACTTCCCATAATGGCACCGGGCTCAGGTTGGTATAGATCAGGATCAATACGACAGCCAGGACCGACCCGGCAGCAAAGATCATGAACTTATCTACTTTATCACTTAACTTGCCAATCAAAGGCATCATAATGATAGACGCCACTCCCGTCAGCATAAATACCACCGGCAGCTCTGCCTGGGTGATCTTAATGTTATTGATCAGGTAAGCACTGCCAAAGGGCATCAGCATAAATCCTCCTACGCTTAAAAAAGCAGTAGCCAGAAAGCCGGTCTGGTAAGAGCGGTTAGAAACGGCATGCCATAAGTGTAAAAAGGCATTTTTGTCCGACTGAACGGCAAGGTGCTGGTCAATTGGTTTTACCTTGATCAGAATGGTCAGGCCGATCAGAATGGCCAGGCCAACAATCATGAAGAAAGCAGCATGCCAGCCCCAGATATTGGCCAGGTAAAGTCCTACCGGAATACCCAGGACCTGACTTGCGGCAAAAGCCATTTGCACAAAGCCCATCACGCGTCCACGTTGATGAACGGCAAAAAGATCGGTCACGATGGTCATGGAGATGGCTCCGATAACCCCACCGAATAAACCCGTTACAATTCTGGCACCGAGCAGCATTTCATAAGTGGTAGACATGGCACAGCATAACGTACCGATAATGAATCCGCTGTAAAAGAACAACAGGAGCTGTTTACGGTCAAATTTATCAGCAAAACCAGCGGCAAGGATTCCCGATGCGCCGGCACTAAAAGCATAAGCAGAAACCACGAGTCCAAAGCCTTTTGGCGTGATTGACAAGGATTTCATCAGAAAGTCACCAAGAGGTGCAAGGACCATAAAGTCGAGCACAATGGTAAACTGGAGTAAGGCCAACAGGGCGATCACCAGCTTTTGATAGCCCGAAAAAGGGGCGGTAATGTTAATATTGGGATTAGGGATTGTTTGTTCCATTAGAAATTTTTAATTAAGTTAATTCTTCGCACTGATAGCCGTTATGGACCACCAGATTGATGACATCATTCAGTTTCAACTGGGAGGAGACGATCCTCAGGACACAGTCAATGTCGTCCTGGTCTACTGTCCAATTGGCAATTTTATACTCCTGCATCACTTTAGCGATTAAGCGCTTATCTCCTTCTGTACGGATGTCCGTCTTAAAGAGCAGGATATCGTTCATATTAAGTTCCATAGGGCCGGATTTTAGGTTATTTTTTTAAAGCTTTTAATACGAGATCAAAGGTTCCCCAGAGAACTTCATCGGTTAACACAAATGGTTTGCCGCCCAGACTCCGTCCTTCATTGTGGAACCGGATCAGGTTATACAAGGGGGCGAAAGCTACAGACCAGTAGGTTTCCAATGGCATCGCTTCTATCTCTCCTCTTTGTACGGCATTGTGCATGAATCTGCCTAAAGTGGATTTAAAGGTTTCTATCAGGCGCTCAAAAATCTTTTCCTGATAGGTGGAGGTCCGCAGTTGTTCAATCATCTGTACAGACAATGGATTTTCCAACATACAGTTAGCCCTGTTTTTCCATTGTTGCCGCAAGCCAATGGCAAAAGGGGCATCCGGATCGAAATCTTCCAGCATCAAGGCGCCCATTCTTTCCGTTTCTTCCATCCCAACCTGGAGGATCAGGTCGTCCTTATCTTTGTAATAAATGTAAAGTGTGGCTACTGAAATGTCACATTCTTTGGCTAATTTACCCATGGTAAAACCTTCAAAACCGACCTTAACGAGCAACTCGATCGCCTTTTCTTTTACCAACTCTACTTTATTTACATCTCTGATACGCATCGCTTTACAATTGAAGTTCAAATATAAATGAATATTCATTTACTTATAGGCTTTTTGTAAAATATTTTTTTCAATTCGCTTAACCATAAGCTTTCCCCTCATTAATCTGCCCTGGGAGCACTATTTACAGCACATTCAAATTTAGATAACTCTAAATTATAAGTTATATTAATCTAATATAATTATTAGATATAACTAACTTTACTATATTTGCATCATTAGAGCAATGATACATTAAATGAAAACCACCAATTCAAGCCCCCATAATACCAAAACTGCAATCCGGTTTACTACAAAATCCGGTCGGCTGTCAGACTAACAAAATTTATATGGACTACGTCATTCAACTACTGGAAAAAGAAAGGAAAATGCTGGAATACACCTTACGTGAAGAAGACCTGATGCACAAGAACATGAATCAGGCGACACAAAATCTAAAAAAAATCGCTGAAATAAAAAGAGCGGTTAAAGTGCTGAAAGTAAAAATAAACCGCAGCTGATTACAACCTGATAACATATGGACATTACACTACAATTACCGGAATTGCCTTATCAAAAAGATTCAATGGCTCCAATAATTACTGAAGAAACCTTCGATTATCATTATGGTAAACACCATGCTACCTATGTAAATAACCTGAAGAACCTGACAAAGGACGACCCTCTGTCAGAAACAACAGTTGAGCAAATTCTACTGGAAAGTCACCACAATAACAACACGCTTCTCTTCAATAATGCCGCACAGCACTGGAACCATAGTTTCTTCTGGCATTGTCTTTCCCCCAATGGAGGAGGCCTTCCACAAAACGACATCAAACAATTGATAGATCGGGATTTTGGAGATTTTGACACCTTCAGGAATCAATTTTCAACGACTGCATTAAAACTCTTTGGAGCAGGCTGGACATGGCTGGCTCAGAACGAGGCAGGTAAACTGGAGATTATTCCTTTAAAAGATGCATCTACACCACTAACTGAGAACAAAACACCTATTCTAACGCTGGATGTCTGGGAACATGCCTATTATATTGACTATCGAAATGAGCGAAATAAATTTATTGATGGCTTTTGGGAAGTAGTAAACTGGGATTTTGCCAACAAAAACCTGCTGTGTAACATCTGATAAACAAACATATAAAAATGACTGCAGCCGATATCCAGAACATAGAAATCAGTTGGAAAACAAATACCCTTGCTTCCTGCAAGCTGTTCAATGAAGGAATCTTAGAAGATGCGCTTTCAGGGTATAAAACTGCTTTTCAATTGGCAGAATCTTTAAACAATAACATGGCAGAATGTATCAAAAAAGACATTCCTTTTATACAGGTTTATGTGATTTCCTGTAATAATATCGCTCATACTTATGTAGCGATGGGGCTAAAAGATCAGGCAGAAAGTATGTTCCGGCAGGTCCTCCGTTACCTGCTGAATCTTCGAAAGCAACCTGATATAAGTATAGTTGAGCTATTGAATGAACTAAAGCGGGCAACAATTGAGTACGTCAGTTTCATTGAAGCCAACAATGGCAATAAAAAGAATTTAGAAGATCTGTTTCAAATTTTAAAAACCAGGAAGTTTCCGATTAATTAAAAAACAAACTATAAAGAACATGTGCAATTCAATAAAAACATTAATAAAAGAACAAAACAACAACGAGCGTCAGGGGCCTTTAACGATAGGCGACAAACTTCCGGTTTTTTGCAAAAAGGCAGTCATTACCACTGAAGATGGAATGGAGATTATCGATCTTGAGCAGAATTATGCTTCCGGAAATAGCAAATGGACTATCCTGTTCTGGTGGCCTAAGGACTTCACTTTTGTGTGTCCGACTGAAATCGTTGATTTTGATAAAAATGCCCAGGCATTTTCTCAGCGGAATGCCGTAGTGATTGGTGCTTCTACCGATTCAGAATACGTCCATCTCGGATGGAGGCAGCACGAACCTCAGCTGGCTCAGTTGAGTATACCTATGCTCGCAGACACCTCAAAATCATTGGCAACAGAAATGGGTATTCTGAATCCCGGCGAAAAAGTGGCATACAGAGCCACTTTTATTATTGATCCTTCAGGAATTATTCAATGGGTAAGTATCTACCCCATGAATGTTGGCAGGAACGTAGCTGAAGTCCTTCGTGTGCTTGATGCCTTACAAACAGAAGAACTGACCGCATGCGGCTGGACACCCGGAGAACAAACCTTAACAACCCGGTTAATGCAAAAAATGTCCTAAGGCATGAAAGGTATGATCATAAAAAATGTATCCATTGTGAATGAAGGGAAAATCATTATAGCCGATCTGATGATGGAAAATGGCATGATCAAAAAAATAGGTCAGATTGATTCCAAACCCGCTGACAAGGTAATCAACGGAACCGGTAAATACTTATTTCCCGGTATTATTGATGGACAGGTCCATTTCAGAGAACCGGGATTAACCCATAAGGGAGACCTGTATACGGAAAGCAAAGCGGCGGTTGCCGGTGGGGTTACTTCTTTTATTGATATGCCCAATACCATACCAAATGTGCTCAGCATAAAAAACCTTAAAGAGAAGTATGTGCTTGCATCAGAGAGATCCCTGGCCAACTATTCTTTTTTTATGGGCATAAATGCAGACAACATTGAGGAAATCCTCAGCATCGATACTTCCGCTTTTATTGGGCTCTCTGATGATGGCCTATATTTCACAAAAAAAGGAAACCTTCTGGCAGACCAGCCGGAAATCATGGAGCAACTCTTTTCCCGGTGCAAATCCATTATCGCAGTGCATTCTGAAGATGAACAACTCATTGAAGCCAATGAAAAAAGAATGAGAGAAAAATATGGAGAAGAAATCCCTTTTAGCTGCCATCCTCTGATCCGCAGTGAAACAGCCTGCTATCAGTCTACAAAAAGAATGATTGAACTTGCGGTTAAACATGAGGCTTATCTTCATGTACTCCATCTGTCAACCGAGGCTGAAACCCACTTATTCCGCAACGATATTCCACTATGCGAAAAAAGAGTGACAACAGAAGTGTCAGTTCAGCACCTGTGGTTCTCAGACCAGGATTATGAACGTTTGGGTCCTTTGATTAAATGGAATCCTGCAATCAAATCAGAGAAAGACAGAAAGGGACTTCTCCAGGCTTTAATCGATGACAGGATTGATATTGTCACGACAGATCATGCCCCACATCTGTGGGAAGAAAAGCAACAGTCTTACTTCAAATCTCCTTCAGGAGGCCCCATGGTTCAGCACGCTTTATACATCATGCTTGAATTCTATAAACAAGGGCTTATTTCTCTGGAAAAAATAGCAGAAAAAATGTGTCACAATGTGGCCATACTTTATAAAATCAACAAAAGAGGTTTCATAAGAGAAGGTTATTTTGCTGATTTAACTTTAGTTGATCTCCATTCGGGATGGACAGTTGGCAAGGAAAACATCAGGTATAAATGTGGCTGGTCTCCCCTTACAGGGCACAGGTTTCAGACAAAAGTAACGCACACATTTGTCAATGGTAATCTGGTTTACGACAACGGGCAGTTTAATGAAAGTCAAAAAGGAATGGCCTTAACATTAACAGTTAAGAGATAAATTATGAATGCAAAATTAATATTGATCCGTCATGGTCAGTCTCAATGGAATCTGGAGAACAGGTTTACCGGCTGGCAAAATGTCGGCCTTACAGAAAAGGGAGAAGAAGAAGCACATTTGGCAGGAATACAACTCAAAGGAGAGAAAATCGATATTGCCTTTACTTCTACACTTTTAAGAGCACAAAAAACACTGGACATTATACTTGAAGAGCTCCATTTTCAATCCCTTACCATCATGAGTAATAAAGCATTAAACGAGCGTTGCTATGGTGAACTCGAAGGTCTTGATAAGGCAGAAACTGCATTAAAGTATGGAGAAGAACAAGTTCTTACCTGGCGAAGGTCTTATGATGTTTCTCCTCCGGGAGGAGAAAGTCTGAAAAACACGTTTGACAGGGTCATCCCCTATTTTTTAAATCGAATCCTTCCTCTTTTGGAAATGGGAGAGCATGTACTTGTTGTTGCGCATGGAAATAGCTTAAGGTCACTGATCATGTTTCTGGAAGACCTTACTCCTGAACAGATCCAGTTAACAGAACTTCCAACAGGTGTTCCTCAAATTTATGACTTCTCTGATGAACAACTCCATTCTCTGAGACCAAAAGGTGATCAGTTTAAAGTCCCTGATAAAAAAACAACTTATGATTTGAGGAATCTTGAAAATAAACATGACCAGTTTACTGATTAACGTTTATTTTCAAGATCGACCTCAACGATTTTTACGGAATGCTCCTGTCCAGCACCTGTAAAGACACCCCCAATAAGGTCAGGTCTTTCAGGATAAAGAAATCTGTAATCGGTACGCCTTCTACCGAACGCCAGACTCCAGGTGTGGTAAACAGGAAAGAAATGGTGGTTAAAAAGATGAGAACCGATAAAGCCGCTCCGATTTTACCCAGGTTTTTGTTCCAAAAAGAGGCGACCAGCAACAGGCCTGTACCAATCTCAAACACCCCGATAAAATTAGAGACCCCCTGAAGAGAAGAGATTTTGAGCATCCAGCTCATTAAAAAACTATGTTCTACCAGCCCTTTAATGGCATTTGCTTCCGCCTGGGTAAATTTAAAAATCCCAATCCAGATCAGGACAAGGGCAACTCCGATGACACTAATGCCATAACCAAATTTTGAATAATTTTTCATTTGTAAAGATTTGTTTACCTCCTTGTCGGAGGTAAACCGAAATCCTTACAATAAATTTTAAAATTCTTTTTTATCCTTTAATCGCATCTTCCAGGCTGGACCCATCTTTGGTCAGCACCTGAAAATGATTTTCTTTAGCCAGAGCTAATAAATGACTGATAAAATCAGTGGCATTGGGATAAACAGTTTTATCGAACTTTAAGATCGTTTCAATTTTATTTACCGCATTTACATATTCATCGTTTACTTCTTTCTGATTCATAACTGCTTTTTTATAGGTGAGAATTATATCTTACAAGGTACAAATTCAACCGTTAAATTCCTGTTATTCATTTCTTAAGCTTTTCACCGGGTTTTCCAAAGCACTCTTCACTGTTTGAAAGCTTACCGTAATTCCGGTCACCAATATGGTCAGTAGTCCTGCAATCACAAATATCCACCATTCTACCTCGATCCGGTAAGGAAAATTCTCCAGCCAGTTGTTCATGATCCACCAGGATAATGGCGTACCGATTACGATTGCCAGTCCTACCCAGCGGATAAATTCCATATTGATCAGCTTCAGGATCTGCCATGGCTTTGCGCCAGAGATCTTACGAATAGCAATTTCTTTTGTTCTCCGGAGCAACATCAGACTCGCTATCCCTAAAATCCCCAGACATACAATAAAGATCGTCAGCCAGGTAAAGATCATGATGATCACCCCATAGGTCACATCTTCCTTATACTGCCGGTCGAAAAATTCATCCAGAAAAAAGGAGTCAAAAGACGAATCCGGAAACACGCTTTTATATTCTGTTTCCAACATTCCTGCAATCGCCTTCGCATTAGCCCCCTGAACCTTCACAGATACATACTGGAAATCCAGGGCATTCCATGGACTAAACATCAGGAGCACTACCGGACGAAAGTTTTCTTTCAGGGAGAGGTGGTGATAATCTTTGAGCACCCCAATCACTTCATACTTCTTGTTCCCCTGCCCTTCCAGATTTATAAAACCACCAACAGCCTCTTCTTCGTTTTTAAATCCAAAAAGTTTCATCGCACTTTGGGTCAGGATCAGGGAATTATCCTTATCGGCACCAAAACTCTTTGAGAAATTCCTGCCTTTTACAATTTTCAATTGATAAGCATCAATAAAATCATAATCTACCCGGTACATTTCGGTCAGCACCGATACCTTTTCCGGATCATTGTCCCGTTGATTGGCAATAAAGAAACTGACCATTTCTCCCGGAACAGCGCTGGATCTCGTGACCGACTTTACGCCTCCTATGGTTTTCATCTTCTCTGTAATCATTTCCAGCTTCTCCTCATAACCATCCGTCTTGGCCGGTGTTTTAAAAACAAGGGTCTGAGCAACATCCACGCCCAGGTCCTTACCCTGCATAAAATCCATTTGCCTTCTGATCGTAACGGTAGAGACGATCAGTACAATTGCCGCGGTAAACTGGAAAATAATCAGCCCATGACGCAGGCCTTTACCCATTCCAACCCGGAAAGACATCCTGTTTTTTAACACTACGGCAATCTTTACCTTTCTCAGAATCAGGATTGGAACCGCTCCGGTAATGAAGGTACTCAGCATAAAAATCAGCACCAACAGGCCCCACACCAACGGGCGCTGCCAGAACTGATTAAACATTGGGGAGTAATACAAATGCGTTAAAAAAGGAAGGGCGATCACCATCAGGATCAGAAAAATGGAAACTGCCAGGAAGTTGATGATAAAAGACTCAATAAAGAACTGTATCATCATGTGTTTCATCTTACTGCCCACCAGCTTCCGCACTCCGATCTCTCCGGCCCTTTCAATAGATTTGGAGGTCATGATATTGATAAAGTTTACCCAGCCTACGATCAGGATAATGAAGGCAAATACAAAGATGAAACGGATGTTCTGTTTGCTTCCTTTTACCTCATATTCCATTGGCTTTAGTGGATTCAGGTGGATGTCTGCAAGAGGTACCATATGGATTTCCCAGCTTTTATCCCTCATCGCATCTGCAGTTTTGAATTTCTCTGCCAGGGCGGGAAATTTCTTTTCAATCATTCTTGCATCAGCTTCACTATCTGCTTTCACATAGGTATAAGCAGAGTGGGTATACCAGCTATCCCGCTGAAAAGGCGAGGTGCTGGCATAAGAAATGATCATGTCCAGCTTCAGGTGAGACTGAGGTGGAAAATCTTCAAAAACGCCACTAACCGCACAATGGTATACTGTTTTCCGGGTCGTGATGTCCAATACCTTACCCATGGGATCGGCATCCCCAAAATATTTTTTTGCCGCAGAGGCGGAAATGGCAATGGTATTTGGTTCCAGCAAGACCTTTTGAGGATCGCCTTTCAACAAAGGAAAGGAAAAGAAAGAGAAGAAATTACTGTCTGCAATCACGACCATCGGTTCCCTGTAAATCTTATCCTGATAACGAACGATCCGTTCATTGTCATTAAAGTTGACCCTTGTAATGGCCTTTACTTCCGAAAACTCGGCTTTCATCGCTCCGGCATAACCAAAGGAACTCGTTGCCCAGGAATCTGCGACGGCTCCATTCAGGGTAAAATAGGATTCTGCCCGGTATATTTTATCACTATCCTTATGGAAGTCATCATAATGGCTTTCAAAATCCACATAATTCATCAGGATCACGCAGGCCCCCATAGAAATCACCAGGCCAATCAGACTGATCAGGGTGTAAAACATGTTTTTCCGAAGGTTACGGAGGGCAATTTTTATATAATGCTTGATCATCTTATGCCAATATGTTTTCTGTAACCACTTGTCCGTCCAGCATTCTGATGATCCGGTGACTATATTTGGCATCGTGCTCAGAGTGGGTTACCATAATAATCGTAGTTCCCTGGGCATTCAGGTCAGTCATCAGTTGCATTACCTCATTGCCATTCACAGAGTCCAGGTTTCCTGTTGGCTCATCGGCAAGGATCAGTTTAGGTTCATTGACTACTGCGCGTGCTACGGCAACCCTTTGCTGCTGCCCTCCGGACAATTGCTGAGGAAAATGATTTCTCCTGTGCATCAGCTGCATTCTCTCCAATACCTCATCTACTCTCTTTTTCCTTTCTTTCTCTTTCAGTTTGGTATAGATCAATGGGAGTTCCACATTTTCAAAAACGGTCAGCTCATCGATCAGGTTAAAACTCTGGAATACGAAACCTATGTTTTCTGTCCGCAGGTCTGACCGTTTATAGTCGTTAAACTTCGCCACTTCTGTACCATTGAAGAGGAAACTTCCTCCATCCAGGTCGTCCAGCAGGCCCAAAATATTCAGTAAGGTAGATTTTCCGCAACCGGAAGGTCCCATTACGGCAACAAACTCTCCTTTTTTCACTTCAAATGAAAGGTCATTTAAAGCCGTAGTTTCCAGCTCCTCAGAGCGATAGATCTTTTTAAGTTCAGTTATTTTAATCACGGTTCAGGTTTCTTTGTGTGGCTAATTTGGATTTACAATTTTATATTATTTTAACTCTTTTATGGTATTTTAACCCGGTTTGTTCAATTCCTTTGATTAATCTTCTTTCAGGACCAGTTCCTGCATCTCTCCATAAGCTTCGTAGCCGGAAATGATCACCCTGTCGCCCTCCGCAAGTCCTTGTTTCAATTCATAAAAGTCCGGATTCTGCCGACCGATCCTCAGGTCTGTGCGCTGGGCCGTTTTGCCATCTTTACTCAATTTGAAAATCCAGTTTCCACCGGTTTTCTGGTAGAATCCTCCCCGGGGTAGCAGCAATGCATTTGTAGCATCGCTCAATGCCAGGCGTACCTGTAAGGTCTGCCCTCTCCGGATGCCCTCAGGTGTATCGCCAACAAACTCCATATCCACCTGAAACTTCCCATTCAGCACCTGTGTAAAGATCTTCTTCACCCTCAGCATGGTCTTTTTATTGTTGAAGCTAAACTCCGCCTGCAATCCGGGAAAAATCCTGGAGATATAATGTTCATCAATCTCTGCACGGACTTTAAATCCGCTGATTACATCGATCTGCCCGAGTCTTTCTCCTTTATTTTTATTCTGGCCAATTTCAGCATCCAGTGAAGTCAGCTGTCCGGATACCGGAGCCCTTACGGTCAGGTCTTCTACTTTTTTACGCATCACAGCCAGGGCATTTTGTGTCCGCTGGAAAGACTGTGCACTCTGATAAACCTCCTGTTTGGTCAGCGTAGAATCCTGTTTCAGGATCTGTGCAGTGAGCTTTTTCTTTTTCACCTGATAATTGTAGGCAATCTGACTTTGCTTAAACTCCTGCGAGGCGATGATCTTTTGATCGAAAAGTTTCTTATTCAGGAGATAGGCTCTTTCTGCTTCCTCCCAGGAACTCTCCACATCGGCCATCTGGTTTAACTTCCCTATGGTATTTTGCTGAGCGGCATTTCTGGAAATCTGCATCTGGGTCAGCAGGTTAAACACCGCTGTTTCCTGATTGGCAAGGTTCAGCTCCAGGTCGGTATTCGACAACCTTAAAATGGGATCCCCTTTTTTAAGAAAAGCCCCGTCTTCCACAAACTTCTCTTCCAGTCTCCCTCCTTCAGCAGCATCCAGATAAATGGAAGTAATGGGCATCACCACTCCGTTCACCGGAATAAACTCCTGAAAAGCTCCTTTCCTGATGTCGGCAATAACCAGGTTGGAAAGCCCTGCTTTCATTCTGCTTTTACCAGACTTCATCAGGTATCCGTAAGCCATCAATCCGACGATCAGAATCCCCCCTCCCAGGAAAGCCTTCCGTTTAAAATTCCAACGCTTTTTTTCTAAAACTGTATCCAAGATCTTATAATTTATGAAAAGGAAAAACCTACTGTTCTTTCCTTCATAAAAGCCATACCAACAAAACAAACAACTGTACAACAACAACTTAATAGAAACAAGAAAAACATTAGCCGTTCGCATCCGAACAAACGCTGTTCGGTTTCGGTACAGTTGTTATCCTTATTTTTTCAAAGAATAACATTGATAAGCAGACCATTAAATCCTATACTTGTAATCGCCCTTTTTAACGCAATTTATATTTTTTATGCAGCTGAAAAAC
Source organism: Pedobacter caeni (assembly GCF_900129215.1). GTDB lineage: Bacteria > Bacteroidota > Bacteroidia > Sphingobacteriales > Sphingobacteriaceae > Pedobacter > Pedobacter caeni. The sequence continues at coordinate 278,167 of NZ_FQUQ01000006.1, forward strand.
GTGTCTATTTTAGTGGTTGATGATGATCCCGATGTGCTTACGGCGGTAAGGCTTTTATTGAATACGGAAGTCAGGGAAGTGGTCACAGAAAAGAACCCCGAGCAACTCCCTTCTTTACTGTCTGCAAAAACATTTGACCTGATCCTTTTAGACATGAATTTCAAAAGTGCCATTAACAATGGCAATGAAGGATTTTTCTGGCTCAGCAAAATAAAGGCGATGACTCCGGAAAGCAAGGTCATCATGATCACCGCATATGGCGACATAGACCTGGCCATTCAATCTTTAAAAAACGGGGCGGCCGACTTTGTCGTTAAGCCCTGGCACAATGAGAAATTACTGAAAACCATCGCAGAAGCACTGGATAAAAAAGAAAAACCTAAGGCAAAGGCAGTAGACCATAGTCAGGGCATCAGTTCAGAACTGATCGGCCGCTCTGATGTGATGCAGGATATATTTTACAAAATCAGCCGGGTGGCCCCTACCGATGCGAATATCCTGATCCTTGGAGAAAACGGGACCGGTAAAGACCTCATCGCAAAAGCCATTCATCAGCAATCCTTAAGGGCCGAAAAACCATTCGTTAAGGTAGACATTGGCTCCCTTACAGAAGGACTCTTTGAAAGCGAACTCTTTGGCCATAAAAAGGGAGCTTATACTGATGCAAAGGAAGACCGGACAGGACGTTTTGAAGCGGCAGATACAGGAACCTTATTTCTGGATGAGATAGGAAACATCAGCCTGACGCAACAAGCTAAATTATTGACTGTGTTACAAAACAGGCAAGTCATCAAAATAGGTAGTAATGATGCGGTTCCTGTAGACATCAGGCTCATTTGTGCCACCAATGTACCGCTGAGCGAACTTGCCAGTGATGAACGCTTCCGTAAAGACCTGATTTACCGCATCAATACGGTCGAAATCATGGTTCCTCCTTTGAGAAAACGAGGAAAAGACGTGCTGCTGCTCGCCAGACATTTCAGTAAGGTCTACACTGATAAATATTTCAAATCTGCCATGGACTTTGAAGAAGCTGCCATGGATAAATTGTTACAATATCCTTTCCCCGGAAACGTGAGGGAATTACAATACACCATAGAACGTGCGGTCATCATGGCCGAAGGGCCGGTATTGAAGCACAGCGACCTGGTTTTTTCTCCGATGGAGAATGCTACCGTGATGGCCAATGAAGACCTCAGCCTGAAGTCGCTGGAAAAGAATGCCATCCTCCAGGTCATCGAGAGAAATAAAGGAAACATCACCTGGGCCGCTAAAGAACTGGGCATTACCCGAAACGCGCTATACCGCAGACTCAATAAATATGACATTTAAGCCGATCATCCGGCGGGCAATCTGGCGGATCACCTTTCTGTTTGTCACCCTTTCTGCCACATCTTATTGCCTGGTACAAGGCTGGTATTCCTGGTTGATCCCCTTGTCGTTCATCCTCATTTATCAGGTAGTGGAGGGCTATAAATCACAGTTAAAGATGTATCGGGAATTCGGACATTTTGTGGAATCCGTAAGGTACCGGGATTTTTCTCTTCATTTCGATGTCAAACATGCTCCACCGGAGTTGAAGCAACTCAGGAAAGGGTTTAATGACATCAATGATGCCTTTAAGCAGGTTTCCCGCGAAAAGGAAACCCAATACCAATATTTAAAGAAAATCCTGGAACTGATCGATACGGGCATCTTGTCTTATCAGACCGAAAACGGAGAGGTGATCTGGATGAATGAATCATTAAAGAACATGCTTCAGCTCCCCTATTTAAAAACCATAACTTCCCTAGCTCAGCGGGACGAAAAATTATATCAGGAGATCATCTCTCTAACCTCCGGGGAGTCTAAGGTATCCGGGATCCGAAATGGAGATCAGACGTTAAAAGTGCTGCTTTCTGCCACCGCTTTCCAAACCGGCCCGGTAAAATTCCAGGTGATCGCCTTTCAGAACATCAACGAAGTCCTGGATGAAACAGAAGCAAAGGCCTGGCAAAAACTGTTGGGGGTACTTACCCATGAGCTCATGAATTCTATCGCTCCGATCTCTTCGCTGGCCGAAACCCTTAAAAACCGTCTCTCTTCTTTAGCGCAAACTGCCACTCATACCGCCCCCTTCGAAGATCTGGAAACTGGGATAGAAGCCATACAGAGAAGAAGTCAGGGGCTACTGAGGTTTGCAGAAACCTATAGAAACCTGAACAAGACCAGCGCCCCTGTGATGGAGCCGATCCAGGTCAGACACCTGCTGGAAAGCATTTACCAGCTCATGCAACCCAGCTTATCACAAAAAGACATCGAACTGGAACTCATCCTTGCAGAGTCAAATCTGTTGATCAGGGCAGATCATGCACTGATGGAGCAGGTCCTGATCAATTTATTGTTGAATGCGGTAGCTGCACTGAAAGACAGACCAAATCCAAGGATCGTGCTTTCCGCGGAGCGCAGTGACAAAGGTAAAGTGGCCATTAAGGTAACCGACAATGGCTGTGGAATTCCTCCGGAAATGACAGACCGCATATTTGTCCCCTTCTTCAGCACAAAAAAATCAGGTGGAGGAATCGGACTTCCCTTATGCAAGCAAATTGTGATGCTCCATCACGGACAGATCCAGTTTCATTCCGTGGAAAATACAGGCTCCAGCTTTATCCTGCTGCTATAAATGTTTCATCCCCGTTTTATTTACACTTCACACACTTCTGATCCTGTCGCCCTTCTGGCCTGATATTGCTTTCTTCATGGACCAGCATTACTTATTCCTGAACTGGTATTACTTCTTCCCCGCCTGGTATTAAGTATCCATGCTTTCCCCCGAAAGTGAATATGACGATATAATGAATCAGTTTTTTTGTAAAAAAATTCACCTCTTTTTAATTTTGTACTGTCATATCAAAAAACGTTAGGTCCTGATTAAATTTTCATATCATGATTGAGCAACAAGGAAACCCCAGTGAAACGGCATCAGGCCATCTCAGTTTCGCTTCCAGAATGGCTTCAAAAGCCGGCATATTTATACTGAATACCTTATCCAGACTTCCTCTTTCCCTGCTTTACTTTTTCGCAGGTTTCATTTATATTCTGATTTACTATGTACTTGGTTACCGCAAAAAGGTGGTCAGGGAGAATTTGAAAAATGCTTTCCCTGATAAAAAGCCAAATGAATTGAAGCAGATAGAGAAAGCCTATTTCAGACACCTGTCCAGGATCATTGTAGAAATTTTCAAGATGCGGACCATTACTCCAAAAGAACTCGGGGAACGCGTCCGCTTCAAAAACATTGATCTGATCAGGGCTTACCTCGATCAGGACCAGAGTATCATGCTCTGCTCCCCTCATTATGGTAATTGGGAATGGTCGGTCATGGCATTAGGCTTACAGGTAAAAAACCACATCTACACCATTTACAAGCCACTAAACAACAACATATTTGACAGGTGGTTCTATCAGATGAGAAACCGTTATGGGAATACCATGGTTCCCATGAGAAACACCCTTCGGGCCATCAAAAGCAGCGAAAATGAAACAACGATATTTTGCTTTGCAAACGATCAGGCCCCGCCGAAAGAAGAATCTCATTATTGGGTAGACTTCCTCAACCAGCCCACTTCTTTTCATTTAGGGGTAGAAAAAATTGCACAGAAAACCAAACGGCCGGTATTTTATGCCTCTATGAAAAGCATCCGGAAAGGTTATTATGAAATGGAATTTATCCCGATTTCCTTGCATCCGGAGGAAGCCCTGCCTAAGGAAATTACGCATTCCTATGCCGAGAAACTCCAGAGCACCCTCATTGAAGAACCTCCATATTGGTTATGGAGCCATAAACGATGGAAACATAAACCAGATCCTAGCCTAGTCCAGCCGCTGCAATGAGTTGATGAAATATAGCGGTGGTGCTTCCCTTTTTAGATTTTCCTGCGGATTGTCCGGCCCACATCGCAACAAATTCTTTATCATTTATTTGCTGTGCGTGTTTCCTGATCGGACCAGTCAGGCTGTTTTGTAGTGTATAATCAGGTATTTCAATTCCCGAATCAGTAATCAGCCTGATCAGCTTATTATTTATTCCTCTTGCCCAGCGTCCGGAAATGGATTTAGTCAAGACCGTATCTACGTCACGGGCGTTTAAGACCGCCTCTTTATAAGCAGGGATGGCGATACTTTCATCTGCAGGAATAAAGAGCGTTCCGATCTGTACCCCTGAGGCTCCCATGATCAGTGCTCCTTTTACAGATTCCCCGTCTGCTATCCCACCAGCGGCAAGCAGCGGAACCTGAATAACGTTCCTGCAGGCAGATAGCAAGGACATCAGTCCGATTTGTGGTAATGTTGCTTTAGAGAGAAAACTTCCCCGGTGTCCGCCTGCTTCGACACCTTGCAGCGTGATCGCATCAATGCCTTTGCTTTCCAGGTATTGGGCTTCTTCCAGACAGGTTGCTGTCCCGATCAACACCGTTCCATTCTTTTTCAGCGCCCTGATGACTTCATCATTCATACAGCCGAAAGTAAAACTCAGTACAGGAATTTTTTCGGCCAGGAGAACTTCTACCTGATCCAGATAACTATATAATTTCAGAGATTCGGGTGTTCTTCGTTCAAAAGGAAATCCTTCCTGCCGACAAGTACTTTCCAGAAAATCCTGCATTTTATTAAAAGCCACTGCCGCTCTTTGTTCCGGAACCTCATGAACAAACAGGTTAACCGCAAAAGTACGGGCGGTCTTTTCTTTCGTAGCCTGAATCAGTTTTTTTACCTCATCGGGAGATAAACCACCAACGGGCAATGAACCCAGGCCACCTGCATTCGAAACCGCAGCAGCCATTTCAGGAGTAGAAACGCCCAGCATCGCTCCCTGAACAACGGGATAAGTGATTTGGAGCAATGGAGTGATGCCGGGAGTAGCAGACATAGCTTAAGGCTGTTCTTTAAGGTTTACATTGGCACTTAAAAACTCCAGATATTTATCATCTTCTCCTTCAAAAATTTCTTCCGGATCCAACAGATAAGCCCTCAGAAGGAACTCTTTTGCTCTTTCCTGATCCGCCTGCTCAAGGTAACACTCTCCAAGCCGTAACATGATGAAAGGATTGGAATAAACATTTTCTTCCACATTGCTTTTTGCAGTCAGAAAATAGGTTAATGCCGTTTCAAAATCGTCTTGCAGAAAATAAGCATCACCTATAGAAGCATTCAGCCAGACACTTTGTACATAATGATTCTGAGGTTCAGGAATCAGAGACAATGCCTCTTCCCAGGTGGCTACCGCACCGTCAAAGTCCTCTTCATCCATGCAATCATTTCCGCTTTCTGAAAGCTCATCTATTTTAGCTGTTACCTCATTGGAAAGCTCAGGAAAAGCACCTGTTATTTCATCTTCATTCATGATCTGATATTTAAGTTCTTGTAGCATTTCATCAATGCCGTTTATATAAATACAATAATCGGGTTTTAGTTTTCTTAAAACAATTCAAATGTTCCGTGATACCAATTTCATATCTATGCATTTTTAGTTTTTAAAGAATTACCTTTGTCCTAATATATATTAATACACACATCACATTGAAAAAAGTTCTTAAAATTACCGGAATAACACTCGTTTCTATTGTACTGCTATTGCTGGTCAGTCCTTATCTGCTCCCAAAAACCATTTCTAAAGAAGTGGAAAAATGGATCAATGGGAACATCAAAGGAGAAGCCCGATTTGACAGCAGCAGCTTATCCTTTTTCAAGAATTTCCCCTCTTTAACTTTCAGTCTTCATAATTTCTCTTTAAAAGGTGCGGCCCCATTTCAACAGGACACCCTGCTGTTTACTAAAGAATTGTCATTCCGGGTAGATTTACGCACCGTATTTTCCGACCAGATCAAGATAGACCAGATTTATCTCGATCAGGCCAATATCCAGATTGAAGTAGATGAGAAAGGAAATGCGAATTACAACGTATACCAGAGTAAAACAGATACCACTAAGAAAACAGACAGCAGCTCCACAGGAATAAAAATCGAAGGGATCTTTATCAAAAAGAGTAACCTGAGTTATAATGACCGCTCTGTACCGATGATGATCAGTGCGAAAGGGCTGAACTATTCCGGACAAGGAGATTTGAGCAAGGCGATCTTCGATCTTAAAAGTCAGGCAGAGATTGACACCCTGAACCTTTACTATAATGGCACTCCTTATTTACTGAACAAAAAGGTAAATGCCAAACTCCTCACCAAAATAAACACCAATTCCCTGGATTTGATGTTTGACGAAAACGATTTAAAGATCAACTCCTTACCAATCCATTTTGTGGGCCGTTTCTCTTTCCTGAAAGATGGCTACGATATCAATTTTAAAACAAAAGCCAAGGAGACCGACCTTCACAATATATTCTCAGCCATGCCACCTGCTTTGGCCAGACGAATGGAAGAGACCAATATCAAAGGTTATGCAGAGATTGATGCTTCACTGATCGGAAAATACCTGGCAAAAAGTAAAACCATGCCTACCCTATCCTTCAATATGAAAATCCGCGAAGGACAGATTTCCAATCCGAAAGCACCAGAGCCGATCAGCAATTTATACCTGAACCTGCAAACAAAACTGCCCAGCTTAAATATGGATAGTTTATCCATCAATATGGATAGCCTGCATTTCAACATGGGTAAGGATTATGTCAGCTCAATATTGAAGCTGAATGGGCTAAAAGAGCCTAAAATATTCATTAAAACCCGTGCTTCGATAGATTTGGGCAAATGGGGAAAGATTTTCGGTGTAGAGCAGATCAGAGGGCATTATGTGCTTGACCTGAATGCCGATGGCAAGTATACCAGAAAAGTGGTCCGTAGTGGAATCAGACAAATAGATACCGTGATTGCAACCATCCCCAAATTCAGCTTAAAATCTTCGGTGAGCAACGGTTATTTTAAATACGCTTCATTGCCTGCAGCGATCGACAAGATCAATTTCAGCATGAACGGTGATAATCCTGATGGCAATTACAAAAACACCAAACTGGAGATCAGCGACATTAACATACAGGCTTTGAGCAATTATATCCGTGGTTTTGCGAAATTGCGGACGGCAGAGAACAACCCTATAGATGTACAGCTGAAATCGATGATCAACTTTGCAGAGATCAAAAACTTCTATCCGCTAAAAGACCTGGAACTGAGTGGGGAACTGCACCTGGATGTACAAAGTAAAGGAGGATATCATAAACTTAAAAAGCTGTTCCCTGTCACTTCAGCAAGTATTAAACTGGCAAACGGGCGGATTAAAACAGCACATTTTGACCAGGCACTGGAACAGATTGTAATAGATGGCGACCTGATCAACAAGGACGGCAAACTAAGGGGCACTCAACTGAACATCAAACCCATCTCCTTCCAGATGGCCGGACAGCCTTTTATGTTGAAAGCAGACCTTAAAAACTTCGATAACCTCTCTTATAGCGTCAGCTCCAAAGGAACAATAGACATTGGCAAAATGTACCAGTTATTTGCCATCAAAGGTTACAATGTTAAAGGATCGGTATTTACGGATGTCTCTTTTAAAGGATTGCAAAGCGATGCGATGAATGGCAGGTATCAGAAATTAAACAACAAAGGCCGTGTGGTGGTGAAGGAACTTACCCTGGAATCTGATTTGTTCCCGAAATCATTCCTGATCAAAAACGGATTGTTCTCTTTTGCACAGGATCAAATGAAATTCGAGCGCTTCAATGCCAGTTATGGAAAATCAGATTTTACCATGAACGGTCACCTGAGCAATATCATCAACTATGTATTGTCGGATAAGGCAATGCTGACCGGAAATTTCAACCTGCAAACGAAACAGCTTTTTGCTGATGAATTTATGGTTTATAACTCTGCTCCTGCCCAGCCGGGGAAAGCAGCAGCAGGAAGCGGCGTAATCATCATTCCAACTAATTTAAACGTTTCTGTAAGTACAGATGCAGGTTCAGTTTATTATAACGGCCTGAAAATTAAAGATGCAAAAGGAACCCTGGGTTTAAATAACGGAACCATGACCCTGAGCCAGACGAGCTTTAACCTGATCGATGCACCGATGAGTATGGAAGCAACTTATAAAAGCTTAAGTCCTAAATCTGCCAGTTTCGACTACCACATTACGGCTAAAGAGTTCGACATTTCCAAAGCTTATAAAGAGATCAAACTCTTCCGCGAACTGGCTACTTCTGCCTCAAAGGTCAAAGGGGTTGTAGGACTGGATTACCAGCTTTCAGGAAAACTGAATAAAGACATGTTCCCTGTTTTTCCTTCCTTAAAAGGTGCTGGAACGCTTTCCCTTAAAAAAATCAGCCTGATGGGCTTTAAATTCATGAATGCAGTAAGTAAAGCAACCCGCAGGGATAGCTTAACCAATCCGGACCTTTCTGAAGTGAACATCAAGAGCACGATCAAAAACAACATCATCACGATGGAAAGGTTTAAAATGAGGGTGGCCGGATTCCGTCCGCGCTTTGAAGGTCAGGTGAGTTTTGACGGCAGACTTAACATCAGTGGCAGGCTTGGTTTACCTCCTTTTGGTTTGATCGGAATCCCATTGAGCATCACGGGAACCCAGGACAACCCGAAAGTTTCTTTAAAAAGAAATAAAGAAGGAAAACTGGAAGAAACGGAAGACGAAGATAAATAGCATATCCCCCATATGGATGTAAATGAAGGATTAACTTATTTACTGGAATTACCGGCCATTTATTTATGGCCGGTATTTTTGTTGGAAAATGTTTTGATTACCCTGATGGTGCTTTGGTTGGGAAGACTTATCCAGCGACACTATGCTCCTGAGATGATGCCCGCTTATTCCTATACCCCCAGAGAATGGTGGATCTGCGGAATCACAAATATCCTGAATACCGTAATCACCTATCTGGGCTATTGGTTGTGGAAACATGGTTTTATTCTGATCAGTACAGACCTTTCCTTATTGATTTTAAGTGACATCCTGATCTTGTTTCTGGCCATGGACCTGCTGATGTATGTCTTTCACTATATCATTCACAAAACATGGTTGTATAAAGCCATACATGGTCTCCACCACGAGTCAACAGACCCTAAGCCCATTGACTTGTTTGTCCTGCATCCGCTGGAAACCATTGGTTTTGGCTCCCTGTGGCTACTCTTGTTATGTGCAGTCTCATTTAACATTTACGCCATTGTCGTTTACCTGGTGATCAATGTATTATTTGGCATGACCGGGCACCTGGGCATGGAACCTTTAAGTGTTAAACTGCGGAATAAACCCATATTGAAGTATCTTGGAACCTCAAGTTTCCATCACGATCATCACCAGGATATCACCCGTAATTTCGGGTTTTACACCAGCATCTGGGACAGGTTGTTTGGCACTTATAAACCGATGTCCAAGCCCGGATTTACAGGCACAAAGCATCCCCATTGAACCTGAAATTCAATCTTACAAATCTTCAAAATGAACAATAAATACTACTCTTTAACCAGAGAAAGCTTCAGATCAGCTGGGTTTTCCGGGAAGATGATCCAGTTTGCTCTTCAGGGCGCGGTATTCCGTCTCCAGATTCCTGAAGGCCTTTGTTAAAATAACCGATCCTCCTGGTTCTATATACTTCAGGTAAGCATCCGAAACCTGATCAAATCTCGCTTTTAAGGCTGCATAGGCTTCCCTTTTAGTTTTTTCCTCCTGAGTCTCTGCTTCGCCATTCAAATTTCCAAGATATACACTTTCAGAGATCTGTGTTCCATCGGCAGATTTAAAACACATATAGGCCTCTATGGGCTCGTCAATGACGTCTTCACTCAGCTCTACACTGTATTTTCCGGTTTCTCTTTTTGAAGCATTCAAATGAGATTTTCCGTTTTTCAAACCTGGAAGATAAATCAGGATCATCACAATATCGTCTTCATGATGCTCCAGGCCTGCTTCAGTGGTATTCCAGCTGATGTCCAGTCCTGTCGGTGTTTTAACTAATGTGGTCCCTTTTGGAGCCGGTAAAGTCCCCTGGCTCAGCTTCACCTTGCTGTAATCCATCTTGAGGTTGGGATAGGCTCCTTTTAACGCAAATTTTTTATTGTAAGAAGTGGCCAGGTTATGAGGATTTTTTACCGTTCCCCTCGCCTCCAGTTCGAAACCTAGATTGATGAACTTCAGGACACAATCGGGCTTAAAAAAGGCCATGGTGACCGCCATTGACTGACAATTGACCAATTGCGCCGGACTCGATTTGGTTCTTCTGCCCACCATTCGCGTAACAGGCTGACCTTTTAACATGTAGTGTACCAGTTTTCCAATTTTTCCATTCGGATGGCCATATGGGCCGTTTTTAGAGATTGCCATAGTGATAAGATTAATTTATTTAACCTTAAGATACGCATAATCCACAGAATTGCAGCAAGTTGACTATATTTGAAAGGCATTTTTTTTTGTGACCGCTTTTTAATGCGTAAACTTATAGGACTCCGCGATCAAAGAATAAATCCAGCCATGACCTGCCCTCTAAGGGGCTACAGGCCTGATAAAGCCCTATCAACCCTTTAGAGGAAGTTAAGCAAAACCCGATAGAATTTCTCGTCAAATCGGACACCACAGAATAGGAACGAATGCATACCATTAGTTCATGATATTCCTTAATTATTTTAATATTCATTTTAAAAAAATATTTATCTTGCATTACACACAAAAATGAATATTATGAAATTATTTAAAACTATGCTGATGATAGCGTTCTTGTCATCTTGTGCAAAAAAAGAAGTACCGGATCAACCGTTATCACTTGATGACCCAAATTGGACAAAGATTGAAATTGCAGATGGAAAGGAAGCTCATGCTGTTTATGGGAGCATTGATGATACGCTGATGGTATCCACTTTGACCGAAATTTATCTAACCACAGACAAAGGTAAAACATGGCTTAAAACAAAAACAAACCACCAGCCTGTTTACGGTTTCTTGTCTGTAAAGGATACCATCTTTGCATTACAGGCAATTACCATGAAAGATATGAATAACCAAAGATTAGCTACATTCGGCTCATATTTCAGTCTGGATAAGGGATTTACCTGGGATTGGTGTAGTAAATTCAACATTTCTGAGAAAAGATCCAAAGCATATGCAACAGTTTCTTTAGATAACCAGACAGAAATTAAATTGAAGGAAAACTTAGAGCCAATCGGGGGGAATCCAAATCATAATTATGTTTTAAAGAGTGAGATTGAGGTTGTTAAAAACGGCTCTTCAAAAATACTTCAGGTCCCATTCGATAACCAAATCACAAATTTGCACCTAGATAAATCAGGGAGATTGTATGTTTCTGCAACCAACGACATACATGATAAAAAAACGGGTAAATATTTATCCACTGAAAAAAATCGTCCGGCAATTATTTTTATCTCAAAGCAGAAGGTAAAGCAGTTGATAAACTAATCCGTCAAAAAAGCAAACTAACAAAGAAGGCGTCAATCAAACGCCTTCTTTGTTAGTTAAACCAATGCGCAGCACAATAATGCCATAATTTCATCACCACCGCGATTAACATAAAAATGCATAATATCCAAAAGAACAGCATTCTAGTCCATCCGATATGAGAAAATGGCCGTTTTTTCATCACCACAGTTTTATATTCACTAATAAAGCAACTCCATTCAGCGTCAATTCCTCCCTTACTGGCATCAGTTAATTGCTTAGTTTCTGATAAGAAATGCGACAGTGTACGGCACATTTCAAACAGATTTTTGCACATATCCTGCAATGTTCCTGATCATAACCTGCACAGACCTCTGCGCATAACCGACAGGCCCTTTCACAATTCAGAAGGTGCTCTGAATCCAGCGCTTCAGGCGACATTAATAAACTGGCAGTAAGCGCGCAGATATCCGCGTAATCCGTACCTGTAGGATGCCATTTCCTTAGTGTCCCATACTGAATTCTGGAATAGCCAACTGCTGCACAATCCTCACAAACACCGGCACAAAAGGCCAGTGTTTGTTTTAAATCCATGATTTCCTGTGGTCTCAACATAACGGTTACTCCTCTTCACTATTTTTCATTTTTGAAAGCAGGTCGTACGCTCCTTTCAATACCACTTTACCTTTAGTATCGATATCACCAGGGATTTTTACTTCTACATAACCGGCATCACTAACGCCTGTTTCTACAGGAATCATTTGATAATGCTTAGCCCCACTTTCTCCCTGTGCATTTCCTTCCTTAGGTGCAGAAACCGAAATAAAAATGTATTTCTTACCCTGGAAATCTACCACTCCGCCTTCCGGCAGAGCCAATACTTCATGGCTTCCGGTTTCAATAAAAGCCTTCAGGTAGGTACCTGGAATAAAACCTGTACTTCCTTTTGCGATGGCATGTACGGTTACCGTTTTATCGGTATTAATTTCTCCTCCCACCAGCTGAATAACTGCAGTTCTTTCAGCATCGTCATTGGTCAGTGTAAACCTCACCTTCTGTCCCTTTTTTACCGTAGCCGCATCTTTCTCAAAGACATTCAGTTCCACATGCAGGTTAGAATTGTCTACAATTTCGAACATAATGTCATTAGGGTTCACGAACTTTCCGGTATTCACATTTACCTTAGTTACATAACCATTAATCGGAGAAAAAATGCTCACCTGACTCCTAATGTTTCCTGCGGTTAAACTGGCTGGATTGATATTGATCAGTCTCAACCGTTGCTTCAATGCATTTTCCCGTGCCAGCGTGACCTGATATTGAGATCTCGCCTGTTGCAACACTTTTTGTGCATTTACATTTTGTAAAGCCAAAGTCTGCTGACGTTTGTATTCTGAATCGGTTAACTCCAACTGACTTTTACTTTCCAGGTAATCCTGTTGCAACTGAACATAGTCCTGGTTTTCCAACACCGCTACCAGTTGTCCTTTTCTTACCGCCGTTCCGGGCAATAATGGAGAGGACCTTACGATCCCTCCCATTTGTGTGGTGATGCTCACCAGATTTTGTGGTGGCACATCAATGAAACCATTTACTTTCAAAAGGCCGCTCATCGATTTCATTTCCGGAGATCCTAAAACAATGCCTACAGATTTAAATTGCTCCGGACTGATTTCTACCTTGTTTTCATCCTCCTTCGGCTTCGCTTCTGTGGCCGCCGCGGCAGTACTTTCTGCTGCTTTATTATTTCCGCAGGCAGAGAGGAATAAGGCCAGTATTACAACCATGGCCATTCTGCTGATATTTTTAATTTGTATTTTCATTTTCTGTCATTTTATAGGCTTATGAAATCTTTAAAACAGGTTTCATAAACCATTGAGATTATAAACCGATAAGGTATTGTAAGGTGTAAACGGATTGATTGTATTGATTGATGGCCTGGAGATAGCTGAACTGAATGTCAGAATAGGTACGCAAAGCCTGTAAATGCTCTACATAACCAATCTCTCCGTTTTTAAAGGCAATCTGACTTTGTTTCAGGATCAGGTTCACATTTGGCAAGGCATTCTTCTCATAGTAAGTAATGCTTTTTGCATTTTTCAGCAAATCCTGATCGGCTTGTTTGTACTGTGCCTGAAGTCCGGTTTTAAAACCATCAAACTGACTTTGTGCCACTTCTTTTTCTATTTTCGCGGCTTTAATCCTTGCAGAAAAAGGTTTAAAAAACAGTGGTAAAGAAATCCCTACCTGGACACCCTGAAAACGCTTTCCGGCATCATAAAGCCGGTCCTGTCCATTTACATTCTGCGTTCCGATGATCGACTGGTTAAGATAACCCAGCGTAAAATCAGGGCCTGCTTTTGCTTTTTCCAATCCGATGGATCTGTCTGCAATATGTACCCTTTGCAGCTGAAAGGCCAGCAATGGGTTTTTCAGCATCGTACTGTCGTTCAGCACTTCCTTCCAATCGTCTTTACGGAAGGGCTGTACCGGAAGAACAACCGGCTCAGTAGTATTCATGAGTTTCTGCAATTCAGCAGTATAAACTTCAATACTGGATTCATTCCTGGTCATCTGGTTTTGCATCTCAAAATATTGCGTTTCAGCAGTCGTTTTCTCCAGCAGATTTGTTTCCCCTGCCTGATAACGGAAAGTTGATGCTTTTTTAAAATTGCTGTATACAGAATCCTGGCTTTGATACAGCTTTCTCAGTGCCAGCAAATATGCCAGTTGGGTATAAGCTGTTTTCACCTGATACTTCAACTCATTCTGCGTTACAGAAAGGTTAATCTCTGCCCCTTTAATCTGGGCATCATATACTCTTTTCTGGTTCTTCGCGAGGCCAGGATAAGGAATTCCCTGCTGGATATTAATGCCGTTATCTCTTTTGATGGAGTTGTACTGCCCATACTGGAGCGTCACATTTGTTTTTCCGGGATCAAAGGAACTTCCTTTTAAGGCTTTTTGCTGATCAATTTCCAAAGCAGAAGCCCTCACCGACTGGTTGTTCCTTATGGCAGTTGCAATTGCCTGATCCATCGTTACCGGATCTCCTTTAGATTGTGCTTTTACTCCGGGAGCGAAGAACAACAATGCCGCAATTAAGGCAATCACAGTTACCGGAACATTGCTTTTTCCTTTCGGTTTAAAGCGTTCAAAATAAGTGTACAGTACTGGAAGTACAATCAACGTGAGGATTGTGGAAGTGATCAATCCCCCGATGACAACAGTTGCCAATGGCTTTTGGACCTCTGCACCCGCAGCAGCAGAAATGGCCATAGGTAAGAACCCTAAAGAGGCCACAGCGGCTGTCATGAGTACTGGTCTTAACCTGATGGCGGTTCCTTGCAACACGATTTCGTTCAGGTCTTCCAGCCCGTTTTTCTTCAAGCGGTTAAACTCCGTGATCAATACAATTCCATTCAGAACGGCTACCCCAAATAAAGCGATAAAGCCTACCCCTGCAGAGATGCTGAAAGGCATTCCACGCAATAAAAGAGCAAAAATACCGCCTATGGCAGCCATAGGAATAGCAGAGAAAATGAGCACCGATTGTTTGACAGATCCGAAAGAGAAATAAAGTAATAGCAAGATCAGCAGTAAAGCTACCGGAACTGCGATAGACAGCCTTTGCTGTGCTTCTTTCAGGTTCTCAAACTGACCTCCATAAGTAATGTAATACCCTGCCGGAAGTTTGATCTGCTGATTGATTTTTTGCTCAATCTCCGTCACTACACTGGCAATATCCCTACCTCTTACATTCAGACCAACAATAATCCTGCGTTTCGTATCTTCCCTTTGGATCTGATTAGGCCCGATCTTAAATTCAACATCCGCCAATTGATCCAGGGTCACCTGATTTCCATTAGGGGCAGTTACATATACATTTTTGACATCATTGATGTCCTGTCTGTTGGCCTGAGCCAGGCGCACCACCAGGTCATACCTTTGCTCTCCTTCATACACCAGACCGGCAGACTGCCCGGCAAATGCCGCATTCAGGGCCTGGTTTACGGTTTCAATGCTAATGCCATATTGTGCAATGCGGTCTCTGTTGATCTTTACCACAATCTGAGGTAAGCCTGTCGCCTGCTCCAGGTACAAATCTTTTGCACCACTCACAGAAGATACTATTTTACCTACCTTTTGAGATAAAGTCGTTAACTCATCCAGGTCATCACCAAAAATCTTGATGCCGATATCCTGTCTTACTCCAGAGATCAACTCATTTGACCTCAATTGAATGGGTTGGGAAAAACCAAAACTAACCCCTGGAATCTGTTCCAGCGCTGCTCCCATTTTTTCTGCCAGTTCTTCTCTGGTTGTGGCGCTGGTCCATTCCTTTTTATCTTTCAGGATCACCGTTAAATCGGTGGCTTCCATAGGCATCGGGTCGGTAGGGATCTCTGCTGATCCAATCTTTCCAATTACCTCTTTTACTTCAGGAAATTTATTTACCAGAATGCCGGAAGCCTGATTAATCTTTTCAATACTTTGATTTAATGAACTTCCGGTAAGCAATCTTGTTTCTACTGCAAAATCACCTTCTTCCAGGGTTGGAATAAACTCTCCTCCCATTCTCATAAACAATCCGATACTGATCACCAGCAATACCACGGAACTCACAATCACGAGCATCCTCTTTTTCAATGCACCACGGATAACCGGGGTATAATAACGAAGGAAGAAATCCATCATCTTATCCGAGAAGTTCTTTTTTTCAGATACTTTTTTACTGAGTATCAGTGAAGAAACCATCGGCACATAGGTTAATGACAGGATAAATGCACCGATAATGGCAAATGAAACGGTTTGTGCCATTGGTCCGAACATCTTTCCTTCAATTCCAACCAGGGCCAGTATCGGCAGGTATACAATCAGGATAATGATCTGTCCGAATGCCGCAGCACTCATCATACGTACAGCTGATTTTTCCACTTGCTGGTCCATCTCTGCCTGCGTATAAGGTCTGCCCAGCTTAGAGCCCCCCAGCATGTGCATCGTGGCTTCCACAATAATTACGGCACCATCTACAATTAAGCCGAAGTCGATTGCCCCAAGGCTCATCAGGTTTCCTGAAACCCCAAATACATTCATCAGGGAAATTGCAAACAACATTGCCAAAGGGATCACTGAAGCAACCACCAAGCCAGCCCTGAAATTCCCAAGGAACAGCACGAGCACAAAGATGACAATCAAGGCCCCCTCGATCAGATTTTTAGCTACCGTACCAATGGCACGATCTACCAGGGAACTCCGGTCAAGGAAAGGTTCGATAACCACTCCTTCAGGAAGGGTTTTATTGATCCTGTCGATTTTTGCCTTTACCTGCTGCACCACATTATTGGCATTTGCGCCTTTCAACATCATCACAATTCCCCCAACGGCTTCCCTCTGACTGTCTTTTGAGGCCCTTGTTAAAGCGCCATACCGGATTGCGTTGCCAATATTGACCTCTGCGATATCGCGGATTAAGACCGGAATCCCATTGCTGTTATTTTTTACGACAATCTTTCTGATGTCGTCCAGACTTCCCACTAAACCTTCACTCCTGATAAAATAGGCATTTGGTTTTTTATCAATATAGGCACCCCCTGTGTTTTTGTTGTTCTTTTCGAGCGCATTGAAGACCTCGCTGATGCTCAATCCAAAACTTCTCAGCTTGTCCGGATTAAGGGCGATTTCATATTGTTTCAGCAAACCGCCAAAGCTGTTCACCTCTGCAATTCCGGGTGTTCCCAGCAATTGTTTCCGTACAATCCAGTCCTGAATACTTCTCAGTTCCCGAGCATCGTATTTACTTTCAAAGCCAGGTTTTGCATGGATAACATATTGATAGATCTCCCCTAAACCAGTGGATATTGGTGATATTTCCGGATTCCCCAACTCTCCGGGAATGTTATTTTTGGCTTCCGCCAGTTTCTCGTTTACCTGCTGACGCGCCCAGTAAATATCGACATCGTCATGAAACACAATGGTAACCACAGAAAGACCGAACCTGGAGATCGAACGTACCTGTTCAATTTCCGGAATGGTGGCCATGGTTTGTTCTACAGGATAAGAGATTAAACGCTCCACCTCCTGTGTAGCCAGGGATGGGCTTAGGGTAATTACTTGAACCTGATTATTGGTAATATCAGGAACGGCATCTATAGGTAACTGTTTAAGGGAATATACACCCCAGGCAATCAATGCCAGGGTAAATAGTCCGATAACCAACTTGTTATTTATAGAAAACTGAATGATTTTTTTCAGCATCGAATATAAAATTAGGTTATGAATAAAAATGAAAATTGCAGATGCAGGCTATTCTGAAAGAATAACCGTTAGTGCATAATTTTGAAGATTTCTATTAACCTAATTGTGGCGGCTGCCAGATCGATATTGAAGCTGTTTTGATGTTCCCGTCTACAAATTCAGCATACGTTCTTTGTGCGGGTAAAGGAAGGTATAAAAAGGTCACCTGAACCTTGGTAAAGGTAGGTGTACTACAGCAGGCACAAACACAGAAAGGAGAACAGGTATCTAAACCCTGATGTTCTGTATTGTCTTTATTGCTGGAGATATTAGAGATACTTGTTGTATTGGCCTGTAAATTATTGCCCAAAACATCAGCACAAGGTGTGATACACAATGCGAGGATGACCAGACTTAAAAACCAATTTGCGAATCTCATTCGATTTATTTTATGCAAAAGTAGGATAAACCAGAGAAAAGAAAAACCCTTCTCCAATTTAATTAAACAAAAAGCAGGCCATTATTAAATTAATGGCCTGCTGTGAATATAAATAATTAAGGATTCATGATCTTAATCAGGCGTTTTGTTACGGCATAATCGGCAGCAATGATCTGATCTGTTTTAGATGGAATATCGCGATCTATTGCATAAGAGAACACACCGCCTTTGGTTCCCTGTGCAGGTTGCCAACGTGCATAATTATAGCACCTGCTTTGCAGGTTTGGATCCGGATACAACACATCTCCCCAGTTTGCACCATTCTCTTCGTAGAAAGAGAATCCAGGCAAGAACTTATCAGGTGTAATGTAAGGAGCATATAAATTGAACGTGCTCGTTAAGTTACTGGTGCTTCTTCCATAAGCCTGTAAGAAGGTATAATCGATGAGTTTATAGATGGAGGTAAAGAAGGTTGTCGGGTTCTGGTTCGTATCGTAGATGAACTTTTTACCTGTTCCTGATCTTGGACCAAAATACTTAGACAAGGCTTTTACCGCGGCTACCTTTTTCGTTAAGGTGGTTCCGGTTGGATTGCTCTCCACATCGATATCAATTCCGTCCAGGTTATATTCCGTTACCCATTTATCATTGATCGTTTTCGCCCATGCTGCATAACCTGTAGAATCCTGTCCGCCGGTAGTGGTGGCGCTGTTCAGGTCTCCGATGGTGATGATCACCTTTGTTCCTTTGGTATGTAAATAAGGGACATAATTGGTTTTCAATACATTCCAATATGCATTTTCCGGCGGGGTATAATCAGGGAATACCATCACCATGTCCAGACTGTCTGGTAAACGGCGCATGCTCGTCTTATTTCCACTTTCGGTTACACTATCACGCCAGGTGCGGTAATAACCAACACTCAGCTGATGTTTGCTGTTTTTGTAGTCAATTAAACTTCCGGTGGTTACCACTTCTTCACCCGTTACAGGTGGGTTCTTCTTGCAGGCCGTTGCAAAGCTCAGTAAGGCAAGGCCGATTAAACAAATTTTCAGATTTTTCATTTCTCAGGGATTGATATATGGATAAAATTTAATTAAATGCGCTTAAGGCCAGCTTTGTAATGGCGAGCTTAATTTCACACTATCCCCATATAATACCGTAGAGAATGAAGAAAGATAAGTGGCCATATTTGTTCCCGGAAGGTCGTAGGTCAGGTAAACCCCATAACCTTGATTTTTGGTTGATTGCGCCAAAGATTTAGCCGTGCTTGCACTGGTGTTATTGATCCATACTGCTGCAGGACCTAACACTGTTTTGCCCATTGGCGGAACATTAGGAGCAGAGAAGGTACCATAATTGGCATTCCAGCTATAGTTCACATTGTCTCCTACTCTTTGTCCGTTCCACTCTACTCTTGAAGCCGCTGGTCCGTAATAGTAGAAAGTGATCAGTTTTGTTGGCATTAGTTTTCTTAA
The DNA here is from genome assembly GCF_900129215.1 of Pedobacter caeni. Lineage (GTDB taxonomy): Bacteria > Bacteroidota > Bacteroidia > Sphingobacteriales > Sphingobacteriaceae > Pedobacter > Pedobacter caeni. The sequence continues at coordinate 297,706 of NZ_FQUQ01000006.1, forward strand.
CTCCTGTACCAGCATCACAAAAGAACTGTCGTTAGGCTGAGTAGTTCCGTTGGTCCCATATCCTGCATATTCGTCATCGAAGTCAATTCCGTCCAGGTTATAAGTGGTTACCGCATCACTCAATTGTTGTGCAAATTCTTTTGCTGATGCACGACTGGTAAAATTAGTGAATCCTGCACCCTGGTGATTTCCAAGGATGGACAACAACACCTTAATCCCTTTATCCTGTAAAGGTTTGATATAGGTTGCTTTGTTGCTCAGCACTTTCGTCACTTTGTCGTTGTTAAACAAAACTGCTTTTTTGGTGGTCGTGTTGTAATTGATGTTGGCAGCAAAAATGATGGCAATGTCGAAAAGTTGCTGACCACCATTTTTCAGGGTGTAAGCCCCAACATTGAGGATGTTGTTGTTGTTTACTTCCACGTAACAGACGCTAAGTGGTCCGGTTTTAGCCGTAACCGCGGATGGAGCAGTTACATCTGTTCCATCCACAGGTCCGTCTTTTTTACAGGCCGACAAAAGCAGACCTGCTGTCATTAAGCCTACAAGGCCGTTTAACATGTTTTTTGTGTTCATTTTCATAGGTTTTTGGTTAGATAGGGTTATGTAATAAGGATTAATTCATCATTCGATGGCTACCGAACGAGGTCGGTCTGCCGGGTTTACTCCCCAGGTTGCTGAAGGTTTATTTCCCATAAACAGGGTCAGCTCCCCTCCTGCTACCAGGTCTTTATGGCGTAAGTAAGATTTTGTATACGGTTTCCCGTTCAACAGAATCTTCTGGATGTATTTGTTCTCTTTGCTGTTTGCGTTTACTTTAATGTGGAACTTCTTGTTTCCCGGAAGGGAGATGACCGCATCATTGATGATCGGGGAACCGAACACATAAGCGCCATTGGCCGGGTTAACCGGATAGAAACCCATTGCAGAAAACACATACCAGGAAGACATCTGTCCTAAATCTTCGTTTCCACACAAACCATCAGGTTTATTGGTATACAAAGAATCCGTAATCTGACGTACCAGATCGGCGGTTTTCCAGGGTTGTCCGGCATAAGCATACAGATAAGGGATGTGGTGGTTCGGCTCATTCCCTTGTGCATACTGACCTACCAGGCCACTGATGTCCGGAGAACTGCCAGCATCCATTGCTGAGCTCATGCTAAATAAAGTATCCAGTTTTTTTGTGAATGGAGCATCACCACCAAACAGACTGATCAGTCCTTCAGGATCCTGAGGAACCAACCAGGTATACTGCCAGGCATTACCTTCGGTATAATCATCTTCACGGTGTTTGGAAGCGATCGGATTGAAAGGCGTACGCCAGTTTCCATCCTGCAGCTTGCCACGCATAAACTGACTTTGTTTGTCAAAATATTCGCTATATAGTTTTGCTCTTTTGCTAAAGTAGTTGTAGTCTTCAGTTTTGTTCATCGCTTTTGCCATCTGGGCGATACACCAGTCATCGATGGCATATTCCAATCCTTTGGCTACCGATTCGATTATTTTATCGGAAGGGATATATTTAATCTCCTGTGCATATTCAATGCCTTCTACTTTTTGCATGGCAGAATGTTTCATGGCTTCATAAGCAAGGTTGGCATCAAAGCCTTTGAACCCTTTCAGGTAGGCATCCACAATAATCGGAACCGCATGGTAACCGATCATGGTATTGGTTTCATTGCCCATCAGGTGCCATACCGGAAGTTTTCCCTGTTGTTTGTAAATCGCTAAAAACGAATTCACCACGTCTGATACTTTGTCCTGATGTAAAAAGGTAAACAAGGGGTGATAAGCGCGGTAGGTATCCCATAGGGAGAAAGTCGTATAATTGGTGAATCCTGGTTTGTGATACACCTTTTTGTCGGTACCTCTGTAATCACCATTCACATCATCAAACACTGATGGAGCAATCATGGTATGGTACAATGAGGTATAAAAAGTTTTCTTTGTTTCTTCATCCGCTTCGATTTTCACTTTCGAAAGCTCCTTTTCCCATTTCTGGTCGGCAAGGCGGGCCACTTTATCAAAATCCCATGCCGGAATTTCAGCGATGAGGTTGGTCATTGCATTTTCATAACTTACCGGAGAAAGACCTACTTTAAGCTTTAAAATGTCCTGATTGATGGATTTGAAGTTTAAAACCGCTTTAACACGTTTGCCTTTCAATTCTTTGCCATTGCTGCTGAAGCTGGTGCTATCAGAAAGGGAAAGGCTGTTTAATGGCTGAGAAAGCTTAACTGCAAAATAAAGGCGTTGATCGTTAGCCCATCCTTTGGAAAGACGATAGCCCACTATAGTCGTTGCATCTACCTGTTTCACATAAGTTTCTACCGGGCTGTCCCATCCTACTCCTGCATTAAGGTCAAGCATGACATGCGGGTTCTTAGCTCCTTTTTCGAAAGTGTAACGGTGAAAACCTACTCTTTCTGAAGTGGTCAGCTCTGCTTTAATTTTATATTTATCCAGGATCACACTATAATATCCTGCTTTTACCACCTCTTTATCATGCGAAAAAGTAGATACGTAATCCAGTTGTGAAGGGCCCGTTGCTGGCATTACCAGAATGTCGTTCAGGTCGCCTATTCCGGTTCCACTCAAATGGGTATGGGCAAAACCAATAATGGTATTGCTTGCGTAATTGTAACCACTGCACCAGTCCCAGCCTTCGAAAACGTTCGTTGGCCCCAGTTGCACGGCTCCAAACGGGACATTGGCTCCTACAAACACATGGCCATGTGCAGCAGAACCAATATATGGATCTACATATTTGGTAAGTTGTTTTTGAGCAAGGACTTGCTCCACAGAAAACAGTATGCCGAGGCATAAAAGGTGTTTAAGCTTCATCAGATTTTAAAATATGGGTTTCATTATTGGCACCTAAGGTACGGATACGGCTAAAATTTAAAAATTGTCATGCAGCCCAATCAGCGGGGGCAGGAAGGGTACAAAGGTGTACTTAGCTGCATGACAAATGTTTTGATCTGTTAATTAAAAATTACCTTTTTTTACATCCCACCATAATCTGGTACCGCCGTTGTCCTGGCCTCCCAATAGCTGGATTCCTTTATTTAATTCAGCCGCATTCGTATCATACTCATTCTGAGGATATGGGAGTCTGCGAATCTGGATATCTGTATCGATAGTTCCTCCGCTGCTATTTGTAACTACAGGAAATAGTTTCGGGTAACCAGTGCGACGGAATTCAGACCAGGCTTCCAGTCCTTCGGGAAAAATTGCCAGCCATTTCTGAGTAATGATTTTTTCCAGTTTTTCTTCCATCGAAGCTGCTTCATTCCATTTCACGGTAACCGTAGCCATTGCAGCAGCATTATTTGCAGTGTTTCTTGGATCCACATATCCAGATGGCTTATTTGTGCTATTTCCTATGTAACTGCTTGCATCACCTGCCTTCCATTGCTCAAATGAAGTTTTGATTCCTGACTCATAAAAACCCTGAGCAGTACCTCCCGCTGACCATCCTCTTAATGCAGCCTCCGCACGCAGAAAATGAACCTCCGCAGCCGTCATCAACTGAACCGGGCTGTTTAATGAAAAAGAAGGACTTGAACCATTACTAACATTTATTACGGAATAGCCTTGATACGTCTCTCTGTCAGACATATCAGATCCGATACGAATGCCTTTATAAGTACCGGCCACATCTTTACCAGTAGCCTTATCAAAGTATTTAGGTAACCTCGGATCGGCATATCCCGACAAGTAAGATTCTATTGCAGCTCCCATCCTGATGTCATTCCACTTGGAAGCGATATACACCAATGGATTCGTAAAACCAGCTCCAACCACTTTAACAGACATGTTCTCTGCTGCCGTGCTCAATAAACCACCATTCGCAGGATTCATTGCTTTTTCTGCCTCTAACCGTGCTTTGGCCTCATCAACTTTTACAATACGTAAGGCCAGACGAAGACGCAGGGAATTTGAATATTTCATCCATGCACTAAAATCACCACCATATACCAGATCAAATTCATTGAATTTAAAAGGAAGTGGTTTACCTGCGCTAAGGAAGGTATTAATCTTAGCCTGAGCATCATCAAGTTCAGCAAAAAACTTAGTGTAAATATCCTTTTGGTTATCGTAAGGATTATCAGTTTTTAAACCTACTGTGCTGTAAGGAATAGGGCCATAAATATCAGTTAACCTGCTCATTGCAGTTACTTTTATCAATTGAGACACTGCCCATACCGAAGGATAAGTTTGGTCGATCCCATTGTTTTTCAATTTAACCACATTGGCCATTACATTCAGATAAGCCACTTTAAAAGCTTCTCCGTTCCAGCCTGTTTTCATGAAATAATTTGTATTATTTCCACCTCCGCCAAATGCATTAGGAGCCATAAAATAGCCGGAAAAAACATCAGCATTCAGGTTTTGCTGAAGTTGATAAGAGTTTGGATCACCACCACCAGAGAAATTTATAATGGCACGTTGTTCCTGTTGAAAGAAGAACTTAAGGTCATTATAATCAGAAATCAGGTCTTTATCGGAAACACCAATTGGATTGGTATTGATGTCTTCAAAATTCTTTTTGCAGGAACTGGTTGTCAAAACCGCCAGACATACCGCTCCCAGCAAACGCATTTTATTTGTATGAATTGATCTATTGAATTTCGTTTTCATTTTCTTGATCTTAGAATGTGATTAAAAGTTAGCATTTAGAGAGAAACCGTAGTTTCTGGTCGCTGGTGGCATGAAAACATCTACACCGGATAGTCCATTTGAAGTGGACATGCTCAGCTCCGGATCGAATGGGGCTTTCTTATACACATAAAAGAGATTTCTACCTGTAAGAGATAACTTTAAACTTTTAATAAAGCCTTGTTTCATTGGTACCGTATAGCCAAAAGACAATTCTCTGAGACGAACCACCGTCGCATTGTACATGTGTTCGCTTGAAACACCATCTCTTCCGCCTACTTTATTATACCATTTTGCAGCATCTACTTTTGAAACCGGATTTCCTGAAGGATCTACACCGTTGACACTAACACCACCCTGATCGCGTGCTGTTCCGGTAACTTTGGCTACACCGTAACCTTCCATAGTAGATTCCGTTACCGACATCACTTTACCTCCGAATTTACCATCAAACAGGAAGCTCAAAGAGAAATCTTTGTAATTGAAACTGTTGTTCCATCCTAACTGCCATTTAGGATTGGCATTTCCAAGAAAAGTAGCATTTCCACCCTCTTTAACAATAGGGTTTCCTCCCGCATCAATCATTACTCTTCCCTGTCCATCATATTGCAACGAAGAACCGTAGATATCTCCATAAGATCCTCCTTCTTTAAATTTGGACACAAAACTTGCTCCTGAAGAACCACTTAAAGTAAATTCAGTAATGTTCGTCGCAAGCTTCAGCACTTTATTTTTGTTCATCGAATAGTTGATTCCCGTTTTCCATTTCAATTCTGATTCACCCAATACATCGTAACCTAAAATCACTTCTACCCCTTGGTTTTGGATATCTCCTGCATTAAAATAGTATTTATCAAACAAAGACACCTGAGATGCATTCGCAATCAGGAACTGGTTTTTAGTATTTGTTTTATAATAAGTAAAATCAAAATTCAACCGGTTATTTAAAAATCTCCATTCCGTACCCAATTCAATTGATTTGGTATTTTCTGGTTTTAAAGTATTAAATGAAGATGCGGTTGGTGTATTGACAGCACCACCTGCACCGTAAGAATTCATAATATTGGTTACATATTCAGGTACATCATTCCCCACCTCCGCGTAAGAACCACGGATCTTGGCAAAACTCACCCATTCCGGTAATTTTAACTTCTCATTGATAATGAAGTTAATCCCTGCAGATGGATAAAAGAAAGACATGTTATTTGTAAATGCTAAAGCAGAAGACCAGTCATTACGGGCCGTCAGGTCCAGATTGATCCAATTGTCAAAAGCAAAACTTGCACTGGCAAATACAGAGCGTAACTGTTTATGTTTGGCGCTATTTCCAGAACTTAACGGATCAAACACCGCAAAATTCTGGATTGAAAATTTATTTGGAATGTTAAGGCCTGTAGATCCTGAGTTAAAGATCGTCCCCTGATCGTTAAAATCCTGAATACTGCTACCTATTGTACCAGAAATTTTAAACCTCTCCAAAGGAACATTAATATTGGCAATTACATCCGCATACTGTTGCTTAGAAGTATTATTTCTAAAGTTCAACCCTCCGTTTGCACCAGTCAGGACTGTAGAAGTACCAGCATAAAGGCGGTGTTCATATTTATCCGTATAATTATCCATGCTTCCACGCGCCTGAACATCTAACCATGGATTTACTTTGTACTTTGCACTCACGCTTAACATCAGACGATCCCTGTTCAACACATTCTGATTTCTATTTGCTATCCACCATGGGTTTTGCTGAATGTCATCTTTAAATGGCCAGTTTTGAGTATTTAGGTTACGGGCCGGGTCAAACACCTCAAAACCTGTTTTATAAGAGTTCAGATCCAGTCCTGAGGGAAAAAGATATAATCCTGTCAATGGGTTAAAATAAAGACCTGGATTCGGAGTATTGTTAATTTGTTGTTTTACATAATTAACATTACCAGTTACCGTTAACTTATCATCAAAGAAACTACCTGTTTCTTTTAAATTCACATTATGACGGCTCAGCTCATTCTTTGGCTGAATTCCTGTTGCGTTGGTGTTTGCATAAGAAAAATAAGTCTGCAGTTTTTCAGAACCTGCGGATAAACTGATCGAATTGGTCCAGTTTTTTCCTGTTTGAAAATAAGCTTTCTTATTATTTGAAGGCCCTGAAACAGCCGGTCCCCAGCTTTGTGCAGCACCAGCGGTACTCTGACCGTAATTTGATTGGAATTCCGGTGTGTAAGCCGCTTCATCCAAACTGAAAGACGAAGAGAAATTAACCTTTGCTTTCCCTGCTTCGCCTGATTTTGTAGTAACGATAATTACTCCATTTGCAGCCTGGCTTCCATACAATGCAGCTGCAGAAGCTCCTTTCAAAATGGATATGCTGGCAATATCTTCAGGATTTAGATTAGAAATCGGATCTCCTCCATCATATGAATTACTTCCACCAAAAGCAGAATTAGGTTGTCCTGTTGAGGCACCTCCGGTATTCGACATAGGCTCACCTGAAGTATTGTTATTCATTGGAACTCCGTCAATCACATAAAGCGCCTGGTTACTACCCGCAGCTGATTTACTTCCTCTCAGGATTACCTTTGCAGAACCACCCACACCAGATGAACTGCGGGAAATGGTCAGACCGGCAACCTTACCGTTTAACGAGTTCACTAAATTCGTTTCTTTTGATTTCGTCAGCTCAGTCCCATCCACCTGCTGAGTAGCATAAGTAGTTGCACGGCTGGATTTTTTGATACCAAGGGCGGTTACGACTACTGTTTCCAGATTTTGTGAGTTGCTGTTCAGCACCACATCAATCGTAGACTGTCCACCTACTGTCACCTCTTTTACCGCATATCCCACATAAGAAAACACCAATACATCACCTGCTTTGGCCTGTATCGCATATTGTCCGGAAGTATTGGTCTGAGTGGCCAGTTGTGATCCTTTGACCTTAATGGATACGCCGGGAATGGTCACTCCGGCATCGTCTTTCACTGTTCCCTTAATCACTTCCTGAAAAGGGGATCTGAATCCCATTTCACTATAGGAAGAAATTCTGAGCGTAGGGAAGCTCTTTAATTTATCCGACTTCACACCAGCAAAAAGATTTGCTGAAGCATAAAGCAATAAACACGTCAGTTGTAATGGTTTTCTCATCTCCATTGATACGGTTAGGTTTTATAATTGGTTAGCTATACCGTTTTACCTTAATAATAAAAGGCCGGTGTAATGGTAGAGACCCTATTCCTGATCAAATTGCCTACAAGCAATTCATTTTTTTTGAAGATTATTTTTAATCCCCTATCTTGCAGGTGATAATTACCTCCAAATCAATTACAATTGAAACTCGTAAAGCCTGACTTATCTGGTCTGTGGACAAAGATTTGCGTCGAAGATGATATGAAATCTTTCGAGGCTTTATACCATGCCCTGGGGGCTAAGCTTCTAAAGTTTTCGGTGTATTATGTATCGCAGAAAGAAGTGGCAGAGGAAATTGTTTCTGAAGTATTTGTAAAATGCTGGCACAACAGGAAGGAAAGCACCCATGTGCTCAACCCGGAAACCTATCTTTTTGTGGCCGTAAAGAACCAATCCTTAAAACACATCCGGAAATATACCAATGTTCATCTGGTAGAACTGGAAGACCAGCAGGAGTTTCAATTTCAGGATGGCACTGATCCTTCAAAAGAACTGGAGCGAAAAGAACTCCACCTGAAACTTGATGCAGCGATAGATACCCTTCCTCCTCAGGCAAGGATTGTTTTCAAACTGATCAAAGAGAACGGGATGAAATATAAAGAGGTGGCTGAAATTTTAAAGATCTCTCCAAGAACGGTACAAACGCAGCTTTTCCGGGCAATTACCAAACTCCGGATTGTTCTGGGCTCCTACCATGAACTGGATCATCGGAAAAGCAGCAGCAACGATCTGGTTAACCTGGTGATGTTTTTGGGGATAATACATTATTTTTTAGTCTTTTGTAGGCAATTTTAAAAAAAACGGGAACCTTATATTTAACACACAAAAAGAACAGATAATACGGTAAAAATGACTGATCAAAGATTTACAGAATTGCTTGGCAGAAAACTGGCTGATGAAATTTCCATGGAAGAGCATAAAGAATTTATGTTGCTGCTGGAAGGAAATGCTGCCTACAGGCAAGAGTATAAATCTTTAAGCCATTATTTCCAGCAACAGGAAACCGATCAGGAAGATATAGCACCACTTTTTCAGCACATCAAAGCAAGAATAGAAAGTCCTGAATCTGTGCAGCGTTCTGAACCTTTGGAAAGTTATGAACCTCTGGAAAGTCCCGTTTCAAAAAGCAGTTTCGGCACCTGGTCCCGTATTGCAGCAGTTCTGGCGTTATGTATTTGCAGTGTGGCCGCTTACCAGTTTCTTTATCAAAAACCTGAGCTTTCAAACCAGCCTGAACTGGTCTGGAAAGAACAACAGACACCCAGCAGACTGACTTCAAAACTAACCCTTGCTGACGGGTCTGTAGTCACCTTAAATGCGGAAACCCAACTAAAATACCCTGCAGAATTTAAGGGGAACAACAGAGAAGTTTACCTTTCCGGAGAGGCCTTTTTTGAGGTCAAAAAAGATGCACAACACCCTTTTATCATCCATACAGAAAAGATGAGCATCAAGGTTCTGGGGACTACTTTCGATGTGAAGGCCTATAAAAATGATCCGAATACTGAGGCTACTTTAATTACCGGTGCCATTCAAATCAATCTGAAAGATCAATCCAGAGCACAAATCACCATTAAACCCCAGGAAAAGTTCAGCCTTCAGAACAAAGCCACAAATGGCAAAGATTCAGTGATGTATAGCGTGCTTCCATTCAATGATACAGAAACAGCCTGGATGAATCGCAAACTGGCTTTCAAAAACGAAACTTTTGAAACACTGGCCAATAGCATTTCCAGATGGTATGGACTGAAGCTCGTTTTTAAAAATGAAAGTTTAAAGAACACCAGGTTTACCGGATTTTTCGAAAAAGAAAATATCTCTCAGGCCTTGAAAGCACTGCAACTTATTGAACCTTTTCAGTATAAAATACAAGACAAAACTGTTTATATTTACTAATTTGGCCTACGGACTGTAAAGTCTGTATACCGGGAGATCAAATATAAATTTAGAATGAAGCTAATTGGGTGGATGGTCATTTTTTTGACGCTTGTTGGCTCCTTGAATGGATATCCGCAGACCGAAAACGGGACGCAATACAGGGTTAGCCTCAACTTTAAATCAGCAGATTTCAAAAAGCTGATTGATGCCATCCAAAAACAAAGCCCTTATCACTTTATTTTTAGCGAGAAAAAGATTCCACTGAACAAGATCAATATTCAGGTCAGCAATGAGGAAGTCAGCAAGGTACTTGACCGGGTACTGGCCGGCTCAGCCTATACCTATAAACTCCTTCCGAACCATTTAATTGTGATCCGTGCGGGGAATACAGAGCTAAACACCAGAATGATCAGCGGAAAAGTGCTGAATGAAAGCGGACAACCTCTTCCCGGCAGCTCCATAAAGGTAAAAGGAACTGATTTTTCCAGCACCACTGATGCGAATGGAGATTTTTCTATCCCCGTATTTCCTCATACCACTATTCAGGCTTCCCAGATTGGCTATTTTAAAAAAGAGCTCCCTGTTGGGGCGCTCAATCACCTGCAGTTTAACCTGATTGCCAAAACAACTGAACTGGATGAGGTGGTGGTGACAGCGCTGGACATTAAAAAGGAAGAGCGGAAAATCGGTTATTCCATTTCCAGCATTTCCGGGCCGGAACTCAGTAAAGCAAGAGAATCAAATCTGATCTATGCATTAGAAGGACAGGTTGCCGGATTAAATATCAGTGGCGTATATGGAGGCCCCTCTTCTTCTGCAAGGATTTTACTGCGTGGAGCAGCGAGTATGACCGCAGGTTCACCGCTGTTTGTAGTCAATGGAGTGCCTATAGACAATAGCCAAAGGGGAAATGTGACAGAATATGGTGGTGCCGATTACGGGGATGGAATCAGTAACATCAATCCCGATGATGTGGAAACCATTACCGTCTTAAAAGGTTCCGCAGCCTCTGCCCTTTATGGTGCGCGTGCTGCGAATGGCGTGATCATTATCACCATCAAAAAAGCAGCAAAAAACTCCGGGAACATAGAATACAATACCAATCTCTCTTTCGACAGTCCCTATAAAAACACCGACTTTCAATACGTCTACGGACAAGGAACGCAAAACAAAAGGCCTCAAAACCTATCTTCCGCCATTGCTTCCGGCTCTTCCAGCTGGGGTGAAAAAATGGATGGCGCCCCTACGATCCAGTTTGATGGAAAAGAATATCCTTACAGTGCGGTAAAAGACAACATAAAAAATTTCTACCGTACCGCTCCTGCTTTTACCAACACCATTTCCCTGAGTGGAGCAAATGAAAAAAGCATGTTCCGGCTTTCTGCAGCCAATCTGGATTACAATTCTATATTGAAAAACGGACACCTGAACAGAAAGACAGTAAACCTCTTTAGCTCTTATGAACTGAGCAAACAACTGACGGTAGTTTTCAATGGAAATTACATTAATGAAAACAATAAAAACAGGTCTTATCTAAGCGATGGAACCCTGAATCCGAATTATGGAATTGCCACTCTGGCCAGCAGTGCGGACCAAATCGCCTTGTCGCCCGGATTTGATCCCCTAACCGGCCGGGAAATGAGGTGGAATGATGATGAGTATAAAACCAACCCTTATTTTATGCTCAATAAAGGAAAGGACCTTTCGAAAAGAAACCGTTTTATTACCTCCACTTCTGTTAAATATAAATTTACAGACTGGCTGTATCTTCAGGGAAGATTGGGATACGACATCAGCCATGATCAGATCATCAGCATCATTCCTACAGGCGCGTCATTTTCCATCAATGGGCAAGGTGGATTAAATGCTTTTCAAAAGATTCAAACCTCAGAATTAAACAGCGACTTCCTCCTGGCAGCCAATAAAAACATCATGGAAGACCTTAACCTGGATGTTTCCATAGGTGCAAATTACCGGAACAGAGAAGGAGAGTTTTCTGATTCCAAAGGAAACCAGTTTAATACACCATACCTCTATACCCCCTCTAATCTGGTGACCAGAACTGATATTTATACCCTGGCCAGGCTCGTCACCCAATCTGCCTATTATACCTTTGACCTCAATTATAAAAAATTCCTGCACCTTTCCTCCACAGGAAGATACGATGTCTATTCTACCCTACCCGGTAACAACAGAGGGCTTTTCGTACCCGGTATTTCAGGGAGTTTTATCTTCTCCGACCTCCTCAAGACAAAATACCTGAATTATGGAAAATTCAGGGCGAGCTTCGCCAAGACCAGTGGCGAACCTGCCCAGCCCTATGTCACAAGAACATATTACGCCACGGAAAGCTCTGTAAACGGAACACCATTGGGAACTTACGACAGAAATCTGCCGAACTACAATTTAAAGCCCTTTACCTTAAACGAATTTGAAACAGGCATCAACCTCAGGTTCTTCAACAACAGATTAGACCTCGATCTGACCTGGTTTCACCGGACCACACATAATGAAATTGTAAATGCCATTCAATCGATTACCACCGGTTTCAGCACCGCCTATGTGAACCTTGGAAAAACAAGGAATACAGGTACAGAAATTACGGTTCAGGGGATTCCCATCAGTGGCGAAAATTTCAAATGGAAATCAGGTTTTAACTTTAGCCATATCCACAATGTACTCTTATCAATTGATGGAAGCAGCCAGTACTCCCTTACCGGGACCTATCGCCCCCTGAATGCAAATACAGCAATGGTGGTAGGCCAGCCGATCACACAGATCATGGCTTACGACTATAAAAGAGATGGGAATGGAAACGTCATTATCGGAAGTGATGGCATTCCAAAACGTGGAGACCTGAAGCCCATGGGATCAACACTACCTAAAATTTACGGAGGATTCAGCAACAGCTTCTTTTATAAAAACTTCAGCCTTTCCTTCCTGGTAGACTTTAAATTCGGGAACAAAATCCTCTCTGCAACAGAAAACTATTCCTATGTTTCCGGCCTGAACAAAGCGACACTCGAAGGCAGAGAAACCGGGGTAATTGCCACCGGAGTACTGGAAGATGGCAGTATCAACACCATCAATGTTCCGGCCTATAATTACTATCCGAAGCTGGCCACCAATATCTCTGCACTTTCTGTATTAAACGGAAGCTTTATAAAATTCAGACAGGCCACATTGGGTTATGCTATCCCCACAAAATGGATGAGGAATACACCATTTAGCAGCATTAATCTTGATCTGGTAGGCAGAAATTTATTTACGATACTCAAATACACTAAAAATATAGACCCGGAATCGGAGTTTTCGCCAAAGCTCAACTATGCGGGAATTGAAGGCGCATCGTTGCCCTCTACAAGAACTTTTGGCATCAATCTGAATTTTAAATTTAAATAGGGATCAAATGAAACGGACTTTTCTTCTTTGCTTAATTTGTGGAATCGCTACTCTCTATGGCTGTACCAAGGCACAGCTGGACCAGATCAATACCGATCCCACAAAATCTACTCCGGAGAATTTCGATCCGAACTTCCTGCTCTCTAATGCACAATTGAAATTTGCCAATAAAGGTTATTATCAGTTGCTCTACCAGAGTACGATGATGCAACTCCTGGCTTCTACTTATTATTACTATAATAATGGGGATAAATATATTAATGTGGCCAATTTCACAGACTATCAGGGCAGGATCTTTGACGAAGGATATGCAGAGGCTTCGGGCATCCGGGAAATGCAACGACTGGCTAAACTAAAGGATCCGCTGGCTTACCACAACCTGATCAATATCGGAGACATCATGTTTGTCATGATCCTCTCCAGAATCACTGATACTTATGGAGATGTCCCTTATCATCAGGCCGGACAGGCAAGAGAAGGAATTAAATATCCGGTTTACGATACCCAGGAAGACATCTATAAATCCATGTTAACCGATCTGGAAACCGCCATAAAGAACCTCGATCCTGCAAGCCCCAAAGCCACAGCAGACCTGTTTTATAAGGGAGATATAGAAAAATGGCGCAGGTTTGGTTATTCCCTCATGCTCAGGATCGCCATGAAGCTGACAAAAGTTGCTCCTGAGACCGCCAGAACCTGGGCAGAGAAAGCAGCTGCCGGAGGAACCTTCTCAGACAACAACGACAATACCTTCATCATCATGGATGCCTCCAATTACAATAGTCAGAATGGAACCTCACTGGCTTTGCGTACGCTTTCAGATTATAGAGAAGTACGCTGGAGCAAAACGCTGATCGATCAGCTTAAAAACACAGCTGATCCCCGTTTATCGGTAATTGGTGAAATTCCGGCCGACGGCTTTGCCAATAACAACAACCAAAACCTATCCGGTAATGCGGATCCTGTGGTTCAAAGAGGATTGCCAAATGGTTATGACCTGTTGGGCGGTACAACAGATATCCGCCAACATCCTGAATATCCTGGTGGAACGGGAACCGGAACAGATATTGCCCCTTTGGGCAAATATTCCCGCCCCAGAACTTCCGTGTATTTAAAACTCGGAGGCCCTGTATTTTTAATGACCTATGGGGAAATTGAGCTGCTCCTTGCAGAAGCGGCCGTAAGAAACTGGAACGTGAAAGGCACTGCCGCCAGTCATTTCAGCAATGGGGTTAAAGCTGCTTTACAATCCCTTGCCCAAATAGATGCACAGGCCAATATCCCAATGGAACAGATCAATACTTATGTCAAAGCTCAGGCACTGGACGAATCATCTACTGCCCGATCGTTAAAGATGATCAATACACAATACTGGATCAGTACGGGAACAACGTTCAACTTTATCGAATCCTGGCTGAACTGGAAAAGGTCGGGATACCCGGAACTGGTTCCTGTGAATTACTCCGGAAACGTAACGAACGGAACAATCCCAAGAAGAATGATCTATTTATCAACGGAAATTTTAAACAATCCTGACCAGTATAAAGCGGCAGTGGCACGTCTTTCAGGAGGTGATGCCCTCACCTCAAGGGTGTGGTGGGACCAATAATAATACGGATCGGATAATGATCAGACAAATGGTCGGTAAGCGGATCTTTCAGGATACCGGATTTCGAAGTCTTCTTTTTCAGATCTTTGGAAATGAAAATATAATCAATCCGTTCTTTAGAAGAATCGGGAACAGGGCCAAATTCCAGCGTAGGATAGCTGAAATCAAAAGCATGGTCTTTCCTTGACCAGGTATCGATGAAGCCTTTTTTCAGCAAGGCATCAGTCACACTATAATCCAGATGCCCTTGTCTGGCATTGCTGAGTTTACTGCGCTCATCACTTTTTAACATAGGAATTAAACGCCCGTTGCGGTTATACTCCAGGCTATCGGCAGCTGCAAGGCTGTTCATATCACCCAGAATAATGGTGTTCTTTGCGATAGACCAGCGCGTTAAACTGTCTGTAATGGTGGCTATTTCTTCCCCTCTCTTCTCATGACTAAAAGGCGATAAATGGACAATGATAAAGTTCAGGTCCTGAATGCTGACCGCCATAAAACCATGGTGCATTCCTTTGATCACCTTCTTTACTTTTTCAATCGGATATTTAGAAGAAATGCCAACCGCATAACCTTTCTCTTTAGCCAGAGCAGTGAAAGGATGGCCAATTGATTTCCCCAACTGTGCCAGTTCCTGTTCATTGATATTGACGAGTTCCTGATAAGCAATCACATCTGCCTGCTGGGTTGTTGCCCATGAAATGAACCGTTGCTTCCGCTCCTGTTCCGCTTCAAAATAATTATAGACATTATAAGAGATGATTTTTAACGCCTTCTGCGCTAATAAATATTGGCTACAGAGAAAAAAAGGAAAGAGGAAAAGGGCTTTTTTCATGATGACCGCCAAATTAAAGATTAAGCGTTATGGTTTGTAATGTTTTTTTGTCCTTTCGTTATGCTTATTGCGCAAAACCAGAAAGGAACCGTAAACGGGAATCGCCGGAACCTCATCTTTGTGTAACAAAAGCAACAATTTAACCCATAAAGAAATATCAGAAAAAAAAATGCGTTTAATAAAATATGACCGCATCAATATGTGGTCTTACTAATATTAAACATCATTAGGGATGATTTAATTTTGGAAACAAATAAGATTGGGCAGTAATTATAATTTTTGAGAGAGGGAATTATAATTCAACAAAAATAGGGAGTGAGGACTCGCTGCCCAATCTTAATATGCTTTATCCGAATAAGTCGCTGCTCAGGTATCGGTCTCCCCTATCGCAGGCAATAAATACAATCAATCCTGAACTCAGCTCTTCTGCCAGTCTCAGGGAACAGGCCAATGCACCTCCACTGCTCATTCCGGCAAAAATGCCTTCTGTTTTAGCCAGTTTACGAGTCATCTCTGTGGCTTCTTTCTGCGAAACATCCATAATACGGTCTACTCTTGAAGGATCAAAGATCTTAGGCAGGTATTCGATCGGCCATCTGCGGATTCCGGGAATAGAAGACTCTTCTGTTGGCTGACAGCCGACAATCTGAATCTGCGGATTCTGCTCTTTCAGAAACATGGAATTCCCCATGATGCTCCCTGTAGTCCCCATAGAACTCACAAAATGCGTAATCTGCTGATGCGTATCCCGCCAGATCTCGGGTCCGGTAGTTTTATAATGGGCAAGATAATTGTCCGGGTTCGAAAACTGGTTCAACAGGAAATATCCTTCATGTGTACCTTTCTCTTCCGCATAATCACGACAGATCTCAATGGAATCCAGCAAAGTCACTTTAGCACCATAAGCCTCCATCGTCAGGGTACGTTCCCTTGTCGAATTTGAAGGCATTACGAGTTCAATTTCCAGGTCATAAATGCTGGCAATCATGGCCAGTGCAATCCCGGTATTTCCGCTTGTAGCTTCAATCAGTTTGGTTCCTTTTTTGATATCACCACGTTCTATTGCAGAACGGATCATATTTAAAGCAGCCCTGTCTTTTACACTTCCACCGGGATTATTACCTTCCAGCTTTGCAAATATTTTCACATCAGGATTGGAATGTAACCGCTGAATCTCTACTAAAGGGGTATTTCCGACGAACTCTACAATATTTCCCATAATTAATCTCTGTGTTTTGTTTCAATAACTTTAATGGCCGACTGGTGGTATACGGTAGAATGTGGCGGCACACTCTTGGTCAGCCATACGTTTCCTCCGATGATGGAATTGTCGCCGATCACGGTTTCTCCCCCTAAAATAGTTGCTCCGGAATAGATGATCACATGGTCTTCTATCGTAGGATGGCGCTTGGTATTGGCCATATACTTTTCTACACTCAGGGCTCCTAATGTAACCCCCTGGTATAATTTTACATGGTTCCCGATTACGGTAGTCTCCCCGATCACAATTCCGGTCCCATGATCTATATATAAATATTCGCCAATCTCTGCTCCGGGATGGATGTCAATTCCGGTCTGTGAATGTGCATATTCCGTTAATATTCTCGGAATGAACGGAACATCAGCCTTTAACAAAGCATGTGCAATGCGGTACAGGGAAATCGCCAGGAAGCCTGGATAGGTGCGAATAATTTCAAACTCGCTTCTTGCTGCCGGATCTCCGCTTAAAATAGAAGCGATATCCGTATTCATTTTACGGTACAGCTCCGGAAGACCTTTAAAGAATTTGCTGGAGACCGATTCATTATTACAATTCTTACAGGCCTTTGTTGCATCCAGGATTTGGGTCAGCTGCCTTTCCATATCCATAAATAAGCGCCGGATTTCAGTAAGGGTATATTTGGGATTGGTGCTGCGTTCCGGGTAAATCAGGTCCATCAGGTTTAAGGCCCATGTAGCCAATACCTGGTTGGAAGGCACCGCTTCCACCCCTTGTTGTTTATCGTAAATATGAAGATAGAAGTCTTCGCTCATCTTAGGTTTGATTACTATTTTGTTTGAAATTGTAAAGGAATGAAAATTATTACAAATAAAAACAGAAGCCCGGCAATTTTAAGACTGAATATTTAAAGCTATATTCGCCTGTTAACAATTTACCTTAAAGCCATTTCGCAGAAAGATGCCCGAAACATTTGAAATTCTATATTTCTTTAATACCCCTTATAATTCACTGGTCGAGATCAAACGACGTAATTTTGACTTTGAAGCCGATCCTTCCAAAGTATTTTTCTGGATCCTTTACGAAAAAAAGACACATAGAATCTATCCATTACAGTTCATCTCGATGAAAGGTGACCTTTTAGAACAGGAACGCGTTTTTAAACAAGGTACGTTTTTCTTCAATGAACAGGAAGGCACCTTATTGAACAGTAGTGATAAAGCAAAGATGGTCCTGAAAAGAATGCCCCCATCTACCATGACAAAATTATTAAAAATCAGGATTGATGAATTTCTCCTTCTGATTGATAAACAAACAGAAAAACAATTAGAAAAACTGCTGTAATATGAAACCATGGCTTGTGTTAATTCTCGTTCTTCCCATTGCATTTATGGCCTGCAACAGAAAGAAAATTGTAAAAATTGAGAGAGACATTACCATTACGCCAAAGAATGCGGTGACCAAACTGGAGCTGGATTCCATGCAGATGGAGCGCTATATTGCGGGTCAGCAGCTCACAGATAGTGCCGCACAGTATTTAAGGAACTTTTACAACAGCAGGAACTTTCAGTTTGCCTGGGTAGGCGAAAAAGGATTAACAGAGCAGGCCAGGGTCTTTTATGCACTGAACAAGGACTATGTTGCCGATTTTCAGGACAGTTCCATGCTCGATTCTGCCCTGCATCAGAAAATGGAATTACTGATGAAACAGGATACCATTTTCAAAAAAGCTGACAGCAGTCTGGCGAGCCTGGACTTGCAGTTAACCCGTCACTTTTTCAATTATGTGGCCAATGCCTATGCCGGAAAAGTAGATCCGGAAGTGATCCAATGGCACATTCCCCGGAAAAAGCTGAATGCAACGCTGCTTCTGGATTCGCTGATGGCCAATAAAAACACAAAAATAGACGATTGGGAACCCGTAAATCAACAGTATAAACTCCTTAAAAAAGAATTGCTCCGCTATTATACCCTGCAGAAAAAAGGGGATTTGGAAAAGATCACACTGGGGAAACAGAAAAGATATAAACTTGGCGATACCGGCCTTACCGTAAGGACGGTCAGACAGCGTTTCATTGCGCTTGGAGACAGCAGTTTAAGTGATACCCTACCCGAGTTTGATCTGGCCTTAAAAACAGCAGTAAAACAGGCACAACAACAATTTGGATATCGGGCCACAGGAATTATAGATGCCTCACTGATCAAGGAACTGAACACCCCTGTTCAACAAAGAATAGAAAAATTACTGATCAACCTGGAGCGCATGCGCTGGATGCCGGCAATGCCTGCGGGCAGAAGAATCCTGGTCAATATCCCGGATTATCAACTACATGTTTTTGAAGATCAGGAAATTGCCCTGAGCATGGGCATTGTTGTGGGTAAGGCAGCCAATAAAACGGTGATCTTTAGCAATAAGCTGAGAAATATTGTATTCAGCCCTTACTGGAACGTTCCTGCAAGCATTGTAAAAGCAGAAGTCCTTCCTGCCATGAGAAGAAACCGCAACTACCTGGCCAGTAAAAATATGGAGCAGACCGGAACCAGTAACGGACTTCCTCAGGTTCGCCAAAAACCGGGAGATAACAATTCTTTAGGCCGGGTAAAATTCCTTTTCCCGAATACCTACGACATCTATTTCCATGACACGCCTGCAAAATCACTGTTTGCCGAAGAGAGACGGGCTTTTAGCCATGGTTGCATCAGATTGTCTCAACCAGTGAAACTGGCAGAGTATCTTTTGACAGATCAAAAACAATGGACTCCGGATAAAATCGCAAAGGCGATGAAGTCTACAAAAGAAATCTGGGTGGGGATGAAAAAACCAGTTCCGGTATTCATTACCTATTTCACGGCCTGGATAGATCAGAACGGGCGTTTAAATTTCAGGGACGACATCTATGGTCATGATCAGAAAATGGCCGAACAAATGTTCCTCTCTTCTACAAAAGGACTAGCCGCCAAGGCAGCTGCAATCGCACAGCTTAAATCGAAGTAGTCGCCTCCGTATCGAGGTATTCACATTACACCGAAACAGGTCAACCGATATTGCCTTTGTTCGCATTTATCCATCCGAACATATTAATCGCTGATTCATTGTGCCGGTTATTTAACAGTGTGTAATTTCGAATAATATAAACCAGTCCTCTCCGGATTCCCGGTTGTATATATGATATACACCAGTTTATAACAAAAAAACTTATAGATATCAAGAAATTATAAATTAATTGATAAACATTAAATTAAAATCCCTGGGCCTTTTAATGATATGCTGTCTGGCGCTAAGTTCCTGCAAAGCCCAGTCAGACCATATCGAAAAATACAAGGGAAAAGCACTGCTCCAGGCAGATTTGTCTTCGGTAATCATAGATGAAAAGTCTTATCAAGACATCGCTGTGGATAGCAAGCTTGCGCAACGCTTTGATGAATTTATAACAAAATTAAAACCCAATGGTGTGAGCGTATCTATCGCGATACCGGGTAAGGGTACCTGGAACTATCAGGAAGGTTTTGTAAATAAAAAGCTGGAGATCAAAATCGATCGGCAAACATTGTTTTACTGGGCCAGTGTAGGTAAAATGTTTACATCAGTAGTGATTAACCAACTGATAAAAGAGCAAAAGCTGGGAATGGATTCAGCTCTTTCTAAATGGTTTCCTGCATTCAAATATTCAGATAAAATAACCATACAGGACTTGCTGGTCCATACCAGCGGAATATACAGTTTTAATTACGATGAGTCTTTCAATAGCAACCCAAATCTCTACTACTCCCCAGATCAACTGATCACTATTGCACAGAAAGCAAAACCACATTTCAAACCCGGGGAATACTGGTCATATTCAAATACAAATTATTTGTTGCTGGCCCTGATCGCTGAGGCGATAGCACATAAACCATTTGCGCAGATTGTACAGGAACGCATCGTAAATCCCCTTGGATTAACAAGTGTAAAAATCCTTGCACCTAAAGAGCAACTTTCAAATCTGGCCCAGGCTCATAAAGACGGCGATGTACTATCGCGTGATTATTCCGTGCCCCTTGGTGCAGGTAACCTGGTCGGGAATGCTGCAGACATGGTAAAGTTTCAGATCGCGCTTTTGTCCAATAAACTCTTTGACAGGCCGATAACCTCAGCCTTATTTGCGAAGATGTATCCGATGTTTGAAAAAGGTATGTATTACGGACAAGGTATCATGTGTTACAATTTTCCCGAAATAGACGGCTCACCTGGCAAATGGATAGGACACAGCGGTGGCATACCTGATTATAAATCCCTAGTTATTTTAGACCAGCAAACCGGAATCATTGTCGCTGTTTCAGTTAATGAAAATATCTCGGCCGAAGCTATCGCAAACAACCTGATAAAACTAGCCAGATGATCCACAGTACATCTGAAGTAACCTTCCCGCTAGTCCTCCCAGGATCTCCGTATAATATACATCAGCGCAAATCAAATATAACACATCATAAAAGATAGATTTATGGAGTCCGGAAAAGAAATCAGAATAGCGGGGGTACTTATATTGACAGGCATGTGTGCGGGCATTTTCAGTGTTGCACCAGCAATTGATTCCAGGGACTACATCACCATAGCATCCAAAAATTCCAATCAGGTAATTTTTGCTGCTGTTTTTCAATTTGTGATGTGCTTAACTTATATGGGAACCGCCATTTTGTTGTACCCAATTATCAAAAAGTTCAGCCAGAGCCTCTCTATCGGTTTTTTAAGTTTCAGAATTGTAGCTGCAACGCTTTCAATTATTGGCACAGTGCTGTTGTTATCTATCCTGGCCGTAAGTCAGGAACATTTACAAAATCCTTTACGAACCTCATCAGCCCCTGAGCTTTTAGGAAATGTGCTCAAAACCTCACGTGATTATATAAATCATGTATTCATGGTTTTAGTCTTATGTACCGGAAACTATTTGTGCTACTCATTACTGTACAGCGCAAAATTAATCCCTCAGTGGTTGTCTGTGTGGGGAATGACAAGTGCTTTTTTGTCTGTGAGTGCCAGCATATTGGTTTTGTTCCGGCAAGTAGATATCATTACTTACGAATATCTGGCTTTAAACGTTCCAACAGCTATCCATGAATTGGTTTTCGGCTTATGGCTAACCGTAAAGGGTTTTAACAAAAGAATTAATAAGCTGTAGTTTTCATTACCTGAAAAACAAGGAATTAAAAGACTTCCATTGCTTCTGTAGACGGATTTCATGTACGATTTAACCCAACAAAAAATTAACAGCTCACACACCTCTGCAGCGTATCAACATTTTATTTACAAAATTTACATTTTTATTTACAATCCAAATTCCCCTCAGGGGCATCTCTCAAAGTAATTTCGCTGAACCAATTTTGATAAGATGAAAAAAATAAGTTTAATAATCTTTTTATGCCATTGCCTGATTACGGTCAACGCACAACAGCAATATGATAAAGCCGTAAATGAACAGATCGCCCGGGTGGAAACCAATCTATCTGGAAGCATTGTTATCGACGGTAAACCCTTTACCCTTGAGGAGCGGATGAAACATTACAATGTGGCGGGAGTAAGTGTCGCTGTTATCGACAATTACAAGATGGTGTGGGCAAAAGCATATGGTTATGCTGACAAAGAAGAGAACAGGAAAGTCACCACTAATACCATGTTCGAACCCGGATCGATCAGTAAGTCACTAAATGCTGTTGGTATTCTGCAACTTGCCCAGCAGGGAAAACTGGATCTTTACCAGGACATCAATCAGTACCTTCTCAACTGGAAATTCCCTTATGACACCGTTTCTCATGGCAAGAAGATCACAACTGCCCAGTTGCTCAGCCACACCGCAGGGCTTGGGGTTCATGGTTTCCCGGGTTACCACAGGGATAGCCCAATCGCATCGGTTACCGATATTCTGGATGGCCGCCCACCTTCCAATACAGAAGCCGTACGATCGTTAACAGAACCTGGTAAGGAGGTCCGATATTCCGGCGGAGGCATCCTTATCACCCAACAAATGCTTACCGACCTTAGCAAACAACCATATGAACAATACATGAACGAGCATGTGCTCGGGCCATTGGGAATGACCAACAGTTCTTTCCATCAGCCACCTTCAACCAGCCTAAGGAAAAAGCTGGCAACCGGATATAAAACCAATGGGGATGAAGTACCGGGAAAGTATTTCATCTATCCGGAAAAAGCCGCGGCCGGACTATGGACGACGCCCACAGATATCTCCAAATACATTATTGAAATACAGCAGGCCTATCAGGGAAAATCATCAAAAGTATTGAACCAGGAAATGGTGAAATTACATTTAACGCCGTACAAGGATGATGTTGCATTGGGCACCTACATCCAGAACAGGAATGGCGAAAAATATTTTGTCCATTCGGCGAGCAATGAGGGGTTCACGGGTTATTTCCTTGGCGGACTGACCAATGGAAAAGGGGTGGCGTTGTTTGTGAACTCCGAAGATGGCGAGGTTTTACTCGAGCTACTCAACAGCGTAACGTTGGAATACAACTGGGAAGGTTTTAGAAAGCCGGAGCAAATCACTACTGTACCGGTAAACGACACGATCACCTCGAAATACATCGGAGAATATATCCTGGACGGCTTTCTTTCAGAAATCAAAAAACAGAAAGACGGACTTTACCTGTGGACCAATGGCATCAGCAGCAAAATGTATTTTACCTCGTCAACCGAATTTCGAAACCTTGAATTAGGGGGTGCAAAGGCTTTTACTTTCGATAACGCCGGGACAGTAACCGGTTATTCGAATACGATCAATGGCCGGCTGCGTGCAAAAGGACAAAAGATAAATGCTTTAGATACTTTGAAGGCCAAGCCCGGGCAATGGGGTGTTTTGGGCCGTCATTTGCTGGAGACTAAAAATTACGACAAGGCGGTTGGTTTTTTATCAAAGGGTTTGGCCAGCGAACCTTCAGACTCCTCACTGGTAAGAAACTTGGCGCATTCGTACCTGTTCAAAGGTGATCTCGAACAATCGATTGAGCTGTACCGGCGATATTTAAAGTCAGGAAAAACTGAGCATGACCTTAGGAAAAGTTTGAAAAATGATTTTCAATATTTGCGCAATGCGGGGTTTGACCATTCCGTAATAAAAAAGGCAGGCGATATACTTTTATTTAGGACCAATAAATAAAAAATGATGAAGTATTTTCATGTATATGCTTTGTGCCTGATGTCCGTTTTCTCCACCGGTTGTGGCCAAAACAGAACAAATGTACCACAAGATAGCATCAGTAAGGGACATTACCCCAGGTCTCAACCTAAAGAGAATAGTGCAGGAGAGCTAGCGGTAAGACTGGCGACCACCTCCAGGGTGCCGGTAAGTATGGTCCGAAATGTCAAACCAGCCAGAAACGGAGACATTTTGATTGCTTCTTACCTGGGCGTGTTTCGATACGATGGAACATCTTTTACCAATCTGACAAGCAGAATAAGTCCAGCTCGCTTCTCCAGCTTCTGGGATGTGCTGGAAGATAGAAAAGGGAATCTTTGGTTCGGCAGCAGGGATTCGGGTGTTTATCATTATGATGGAAAATCCTTTCAGCATCTTAGCACAAAGAATGGGCTTGCAAGTAATACAGCTACCCATATTTATGAAGATAAAACCGGCAATATCTGGATCGGCGCAAGCCGTTACGATGGGAAATCTTTCCGGAATTTTACTACCAAAGATCGATTTCCCAGTAACAATATCCGTTTGCTCCTTGAAGACAAAACCGGTAAGCTTTGGTTTGGTGCACAAGGAGAAGATATGTTCGTTCATGATGGAAAAACATTTACCGTTTTAAAAAACAAAGACGGCAAGACGTTTAGAAACGTTTGGTCGATCATCGAAGACAAAAATGGAAGCATTTGGTTCGGCGACACCAATGGTCTTTGGCGCTATGACGGCAGAACTTTCACCAAGGTTTCCCAGAGGGGCGCTTATGGTATTATCCAGGATAAAAAAGGGAATATCTGGACCACTGGTGCAGTAACGCAGCAACTCTGGGCACTTTCACGTTATGAGGCAAGCTCCCTATATCATAAAATTCCCGGGGTTACAGAAATTACCTCAGGAGGACCAATGGATTTTTTGGGACTTTTGGAAGCTAATGATGGAAGTATCTGGTTTGGATCTGGAGGCGGAGTGCATCGTTATGATGGGAAAACCATCACGGATTTTAAATCAGGAAAGGACAAAAACTAACAGGTAAAGTGCAAAATCCAAAAAACAGAGGCAAAAAAAAACTGCCTTCTTGAGAGAGGGCAGTTTTCACAATTTATATTGAGGAAATTTAAATCACCTTAACATTTACTGCATTAAGACCTTTACGGCCTTCTTCAACATCATAAGAAACTTTATCGTTCTCACGGATGTCGGCTAATAAGCCAGTTGAATGAACAAAGATTTCACTTTCGCCCGAGTTTGGAACGATGAATCCGAAACCTTTAGTTTCATTAAAAAATTTTACTACTCCTTCTTGCATTGTATTTTTTATTATAATTAAAGTACAAATGTAATTATAAATAATTGCAATTCAGTTATTTCAAAAAATATAATTTCTTTAGTACCTGAACTTCATCGTGATATAAGGGTAATAGCCTTCTTTTGAATGCGCCAATTGCGCCTGGATTACGGTAAGAATGGCCGGAGCATAGTAAAGTCCTCCCCCATAGCTGTAATGCCAGACATCAGAATGGTCGTTCTTTTCCCAAACCCTTCCCGTATCAAAGAAGGCGGTCAGGCCAAACTGACCCGGCAAAATGTATCCACCAACATTCGCCACCTTCGCCCTCAGCTCCAGGTTATTATACAACATGTGTTGTCCGCCATAACGGAAAGAACGGAAACCAAGCATATTTCCTTGTCCGCCGAGAAAATGAGATTGATAAAAAGCCTGCTTTCCAAAGGTCAGTCCCCCACCGATGCGGTCGGTCAGGGTGAATCGCCTGCCTCCACCTAAACGGTGATAAACCGCATAACTTCCCTGCAACTGAACGGATGCTTCCGAAGCGTTATTCAATCCCGTATAAGCCTTTAATTTTGTTTCTAAAAAACTTCCTGAAGAGGGCAGCACATCATTATTCCTTGTATTCCGGGTAAAACCCAGCGCCAGTCCGGCATATAACTTATCCTGATCAATGGAGGCACTATCCGGAGAATGTAACAGTGCGGTATTGCTAATGAAGCGGTCCGCATTGTCATGCCTGTTGAAGCGGTAATACTGAAACGATGGTCCTGCTGTCCAGACGGTTTTGCTTCCCCTCCACCTCAATGCCGGATCCAGTTCATACAAACTGAATCTGGCCCTGTAATACTTAATGTGTTCCCCATCTTTATTATAAGGTGTTTCATTTCCAAGTCCAAAGAAGTTTTGGGAATTTTCAGGTGCAAAGGCAGTAGCCTGTAAAACGATATCGGCCTTTCCCAATGCCTGGAACCATTCGCCGGAATACCTGAAACTAAAGGCATTGCTTTTAAAAGAATGAAGGAAAGAAAAGGAATGGATATTTCCAAAAGGCAATTTCCTGAAGCCCGGACTCATCATTTTAAAGGATAAACCAAGAGAAAGCCCGTCATCAGCATTAAACCCTGCATTGAGTAAGGTCATTTTCCTCCTGTAAAGGTCTGTCGCTACGTAATGGGTATTATTGGTATCGTTGTCAATATGTTTGCTTAACCTGGATTCTGCTCCTGAATAGGTAATTCCGCTTTCCATTCCATAAAATGGCACCACCCGTTTCGAATTCAGGACATCATAATGTTTGTTTCCCTCTCCGCCGACGATGCGCAGTTTGATATCGGATGTTTTGTTGTTCAGCGTAAGGCTGTCATTTCCATCTCTCACATACAACCTGATTTCTTTGGTTACCGAAGGATCATAGGCCCTGCTGAAGATCAGGTCTTTCAGTTTGCCATCTTTGGCGATCTTATGCATCGTCACCGTCAATCCTTTATTTTCGTTATCACTTACGTTGATCAGTTCATTTTTATTGCTTCCCTGAATGTCTACGATCCTGTTGATGAAATGGTAATAGGTATTCATCATTTCAGGCAAGTGTGTTCTTCTTTCTTTCAATTGAGCAAGCAACTGATCATGGCGGAGGGAGTAACCCGGCTCCGGTAATTTTTTCAAAGCTTTTTCAAAAACTTCATCGGTCATGGAAGCGCAGAATTCTTTTACAATGGCATTCCATTGCGCCTCATCGATCTGTCCGAAGATCCGGTTATAAGTACTTCTTCCTTCCCAGAAAAACCAGTTGATGTTCTGAAGGTTCCGCTCATAGCCCTGGATCATTGGTAACAACCAGGAAGCCTGCGCAAATTTCGGGATCAGTCCCTGTGATAAATAAAAGACCTGATCACGGTCTCTTGGTACGACCACATATTTTAAGCCGGTATCTGTTTTCTGAGGAATCCACCTCCACTGGTCTTCGTGTCTGTCCCAATCGCCAAGCAGGGCGTCTAATGCTTTTGCTTTTAATAATAAAGGCGCATTTACGCTGTTGTCGTTATTGTCGTTTAACTTCTTCAGCATCTTTTCCGTATTGTCGGTATCGCCGGCGGGCTCTCTTTCTTCCAGCAGACAAAGGCTGTTCTCAAATACTTCTGCATATTCACCGAGTACCGCATCCGGAACTACCCATCCAATCATCGGCTCACTATGGGGAATTCCTGCAGCTTTGGCAAAGACAGGCACCACCAACGCAGAAAATGGTTGCTGTGCAGACATGTTATCTTTGATGATGTCTTTTGCAAAAGTCTGTCTGAGTTCTACCGGCAAAAGGACTTCCGGGTATTTTTCTACTGTTCTCAATACCCATTCTTTTCCTTGTTTGTCTTCCAGCCTTAATGAATGGGTCTGATTTCCTCCTCCTCTTTTAATCGGCGTTAAACCGCCTTTGATCTGCGAGAGCCTGATGACCGGCACTTTGGTTTCGGCTGCATATTCTTTGCGGTAATTTTCGCCAAAAAGAAAACGGTGAAACTTACCTACTTTATCATAATCAGGATAGATCCTGATTTTCAGGGAATCCTGCGCCTGAGTGGTCAGGCCCCATAATAATAAAGCAGGAAAGAGCATATACTTATTCATCTTATACCTTTTTAAATTGTCTGGAGATCCAGACAGCAATGATCCATTCCATATTTACTCCTTCTTTTTATCAATGATAAAGGTAATCCATAAAGCCCGAAAACCCCATTGATATATGGTAAGAAATATAGCAATTTGTTTATTAAAATCAGCTACTGAATACCAGCTGTCTGAGAATGAACAAAAAAAACAATTGAAGCGTCCCGGGACTTTACGATATTGTTGTGGGATATGAAATAAGCACTTGTTTATTTCCATAAACGTAGTTATATTAAACAAGTAGTTCGGGGGGACTAAAAATTTGTAGGGGCAAAATATGTTACAGGCATAAGATAGGACTAACAGGGAGATCCTTTGTCTTGTTTAACACCAACAATTTCAGGATATGGAACCAGAAGAACTGCACCGGGAGATTTCAAAAACTCCACATTGTCCAATTATGGACCCCGAATTGGTATCGGTACTTACCGACCTTTGTTTTCAGAAAGAAAACATCAATCCCTCCGACCTCCTTTTCGTTTTTGGATCCAACGTGAAACATAAAGAAATTGCGGGTATCATCGCTGATCTTTTAGATACAGAGATCATCGATAAGGTAATTATTACGGGTGGAGTGGCAAATTTTGGCGGTTCTTACTACCACCATAAACCGGAATCTGAAAGCATCATGTCTTTCATTCCTGAGAAAAAATACAAAGACAAGCAGATTGTTCTCGAAACTGTTTCCAAAAACACACTGGAAAATGTAGTAGAAGCAAGGAAAGTCTTTTGTTTTGATCAGGTAAAGACGATCACTTTTATTTCACATTCCTATGCTTCTACCAGGGCAGCCCTAACCTTAAAGCGGTTCTTTCCGGAGGTCACCCTTTATTGTATCCCCTTTCCTTTACCTTCTGATCAGCAGGAATTCCCCGTCAACAGGCAGTTATGGTCCAAAACCAAGTACGGACAGAGCCTGGTACTGGGGGAATACCTCCGCCTGATTACCTATGGTAAACGAGGAGAATTCCCTATTGAAGATATACAGGCCCTTTTGAACCAGGTTCATGACCATCTGATGATTAAAGACAGTTAGTATTTCCAGACCGGAATGTCTACATAACTGTCATTGTACCATTTGATCTTTAAAGGGACTTTTGCATCGGTAATGCTTTCTTCACTGACGTCCTTTCCTGTACCATAATTGATTTGGGCAAAAGGATTTTTATTGATGTCGAGCATCACCAGCAAACGGCTCCCTTTGCTCAAATGCCTGCTAAACATACGTGTACTGGAAAAGGGGATGGAACTGATTTCCCCTTCTTTCAGCAGGTTTCTGTGGGTCATATCTTTGGCATAGCTGGCACGTCCTAAAAAGTAAGACAAGTGAAAATAGGTCCCATCAGGCAGGAGTTCATACAGCACCAGACCAACATCCATGTCTTTTTTATTGATACTCGCTTTCAGCAATCCACTGAATATCCCGTCTACAGATACCTCTTCTTCAAAAGGATCAGAAATAAAATACAAACCCGTAGACCGATCCAGTTCCTTACGGACAATCGGATAAGGATAATAATCGTTGTTGGTTCCTTTTCTGTCTGCAAAATCTACTTCCTGGGATAAGAAGCCCTTACTTTTCATCTTTTGTTTACTGAGCACCTGGTTTTCTCCTGATTTCTGGCCAGTCAGGTATAAGCGGAGCACCTGGTTGTTCATTTTATCAATGGCCGGAGCATGTTTCCATTTATTGGCGCCCATCACTTCATAATTGATTTTATCTTTCAGCAAAGCGGGTTTGGGCCCTCCTTTTAAGACATAATCCATCCATTCATACGTGATCTGACGCGTATTGATCAGCGCCACAGGATCTACCTTATAATCCCGCAATTCCGGAAAACCGCCCTTCTGTGCACCAAAATGATCATAGGGGCCAATGATCAGGTAGTGATTTGCATTCTTATTGTACTTGTAATGTTCTTTAAAATAACGAAGCGCAGAGATTTGTCCATCGTCATAATATCCGGTTACCGACAATACCGGGATATTGATTTTGGCAAAATCCTCTTGCCAGGGCACCATGTTCTGCCAGTATTCATCGTAAGAAGGATGCTGGAGCCAGCGCTGTAACAATGGGTTTTGTCGTCCCTCAATGCTGTCTATTTTACGGTAAGCAACACCGCTATGGTACCAGTTGAACTGCATGTCGTTCCAGTGTTTTCTATCATAATATCCGGTCTCGTCCAGGTATTTATTATTGCCGACATAAAATCCCCATCCATAATTTGCATTCAGGAACACGTTGTTTTCCATCGGCAACCCGAATCCGGGGATGGCAGCCACGTATGGCACAATTGTTTTTAGCGCAGGGTGCAGCTGTTTGGTAGCCGCCCATGCGGCAAATCCGGAATAACTGCCACCATAGATGGCCACCCGGCCATCCGTCCAGGGGTGTTTACTGATCCAATCAACTGCTCCGTTCACATCTGTTGATTCTTTTTCATAAGGATTGATGACATCCGGGCTCAATGCTTTCCCTCTGGAATTGACCACTACCCCGATATAACCATGGTCTGCCGAGCGTTTTGCCTCTGCAAGGTTATCGTCATGATCTGCATAAATGGTAAAAAATAAAGCCGCAGGCGCTGTACTGTTCAGCCCTTTTTTACGGACGACCATCGCCGAGAGGCTGATCGCCTCCTTGGTTTTGATCAGCACACTATCCTGGATATCATACGCTTGAACACCTGCGTCAGGTGTTTTTCCAGGGGCAAGAGCTTTTGGTTCCTGCCCGAAAGCATAGGCACAGAGCCCCATGCAAACCAAAATTAAATGGATTGTTTTCATCTTTTTGATACAATAAAATTTACGACATTGAGGGCTTAAACCCCATTGATAAGTTTGAATTTAACAGACTGCCTGTCGGATACATCCAGTATTTCGCCGGTACTCAGGCCGATCCGGAGTTTTCCTTTTGGCATTGGAAAGATTTCTTTAATGTAATTGAGGTTAATGATATGGGTCCTGCTGATTCTGAAAAACATTGTTTCATCCAGCCTTTCATTCAGTTGATTCAGGGATGTTTTCAGGAAGGCTTTCTGATCACCAAAATACAACCGGGCATAGTTGTCCATTGACTCGATCAGATAGACCTCTTTTAGCTTCACAAAATGACAACGTTCTCCATCTTTGATAAAGATAGTCCGGTCTGAACTCAGGCTGGCATTTTCCGCTTCTTTCTTCTTTCTATGTTCAGTAACCCGTTCCAATGCCTTTGCAAAACGTTCATCACGGATCGGTTTCATCAGGTAATCCAGGGCATTGACTTCGAAGGCCTGCACCGCGTACTGATCAAAAGCAGTGGTAAAAATCACTTCCGGCACTTCAGGTAAAGAAGCCAGCAACTCAAATCCGGATTCTCCCGGCATCTGGATATCTAAAAAGATCAGGTCCGGTTTCCTGCTTTGTATCTCCATCCTCGCCTCATCCGCATTTTGCGCTTCCCCAACTACTTGAAACAAGGGGTAATTCAGCAATGCCCGTTTTAGCTCCTCCCTTGCAGCGCGTTCATCATCGATAATCAGGACTCTCATTACTTTCATGCTAAAGGAATTATAATATTTGCCAATACAATCTGATGGTCGAAAGGCATCAATGCAACGCTTGCCTTACCCTCATACTGAAGCGCTAACCTTTCTTCCAGATTGCGGAGCCCCAATCCTTTACATCCTTTTTCAGGATCTAAAGTCCCCGGACTCAACACACTGATCTGTAACTCTTCGCCTGCTTTCTTTACGCCTATCCTGATGATCCCCCCGTCCTTTTCATTTGCGATGCCATGTTTGATCGCATTTTCGACCAGCGTATGGATAGATAGCGGCGGAATCATCACCTCATCCAGTTCCTGATCTGACTCAATCCGGCTTTCCATCCGCGCTCCAAACCTGAGTTTCTCCAGTTCCAGGTAATCCTTCACCAGACTCAGTTCGTCTTTTATCGGGATCAGGAGTACCTGGTTCCGGTAAAGAGAGATCCGCAACAACTCCGACAGCAGGTCAATTCCACGCCTGGCCGCTTTAGGATCATCGATGACCAATGCTTTGATGTTGTTCAACGAATTAAATAAGAAATGCGGGTTGAGTTGTGCAGAGAGGTTGATCAGCTGTGTTTCTTTCGCCGCAAGAACAAGTGCAGCATTTTCTTTTGTGGCCCGGATTTCCCGTTTCGCATATAAATAAAGATGGTAGGCCAACACCCAGATCGACATCAGACGCAAGCCTGTCATAAAAATGTTCAGGCCATTATAAGTCAAAAACATTTTGAAGGAAACTGTCATCTCTGCAGGATATATTTTTACAGAGCTATCTTTTGGAAAGAAATAATACGCATTGATGAGGTACAGCTTCCCACAAATCAGGATCATGTATAAAAATGCCATCAGCACAATTGCCGGAATGATGTACCAGATCAGGCGGCTCGTTGCCAGCTCTCCCCATTGGTTCTTTTTAGCAATGCTCCGGTAAATATGCGTCAATGCTATCCCTATAACAACATCGAATATAAAATGGATCAGTCCGGCGGTCAGGTCAAATACACGGCTCATGAACAAGGCGGTGAACAACCAGTACAACGAAGCAAGAGACCAGCCGATGAGCTGACATTTCCAGTAAAGGCTAAGTTTGTTGCTATGATTGTAATGCTTTTCCATAATTCCTGAACAAATATACCAATCCGAAAACGCTAAGGAATAAAAAATACAGGAGTGCCGATAAATGGGGATAAACGCAGATTATATATTAAGAAATCAATTCTTATTTGAGGGTTTGAGGAAATCTTTGCACCTTCGTATCACACAAAACCTGAGAATTATGTACCGTAGTATTGAAGATTTCCTGACCACGCGTAAAGAAGAAGAGTCAAATACCGTTAAACTGTTTTCCAATCTTACTGAGGAAACAAAGTCAGTAAAAATTCATGAAAATGTACGTTCACTGGAGCGTCTGGCCTGGCACATCACCCAAACGCTTACAGAAATGGGTAAAAATGCAGGCTTATTTGAGACCGACCTGCTGCATGAACTTCCTGTTCCGGCAACCCTGCCTGAACTGATCGAAACCTATATCAATTACAATACTTTATTGATGCGTACTGTACGATTAAAGTGGACAGATTCCAATCTTGACGACCTGGTGAACATGTATGGTGAGGAATGGAAAAAAGGAAAGATCCTTTCCATCCTGATTGCCCATGAAAGCCACCACCGCAGCCAGATGACCATTGTCATGCGTATGTTGGGTTTACCTGTTCCGGGAATCTATGGCCCGTCTAAAGAAGAATGGATTGCTTTCGGCATGCCTCCTATGGATTAATTAATTCCTTAACATCTTCATAAACGAATGGCGGACGTAAGTCTTTAGCTTTAAGAATAAACTTTACATTAACGACCTTTAGCCCTTTTACATGCCTGGCCCATAAGCCATAAGCAGGTATTTTAGGGCCAAAGGTTTTTATTTCGGGGTATTG
This sequence comes from Pedobacter caeni, assembly GCF_900129215.1. Lineage (GTDB taxonomy): Bacteria > Bacteroidota > Bacteroidia > Sphingobacteriales > Sphingobacteriaceae > Pedobacter > Pedobacter caeni. The sequence continues at coordinate 331,093 of NZ_FQUQ01000006.1, forward strand.
ATCTATGGCTTCAGGCACCAGTACCTTAGCATCTTCTTCAGTACCTCCTCCCGCGAGGGTAATTTCTATATTTTCCAGGCTCAGGCTGGTAATGTCATGCCCGGGAACACCCGTGATCAGGATCCCGCTGGGCGGCGTCAGCTGCGCATCATCAGCGGCAACGGCTTTTACATTTTTAATCGTCACCCGGTCCAGGATTCCTGTTTGCTGTCTGCTTTCCTCTTTGCGGAAAACGCTGAGCCTTGAACCCAGCCGGAATAACATCGACGTTCTTACATTTTCCATTGTGATGTCTGAGACCTCAATATTTCTTACCCTTGCCCCATCTACCGTGAGCAACTTGATCCCTCCATTTCTGGTATCGTAGATATGGCAATCCGAGATCTTAATGTTTTCAAAAGCCGCCATAGACTCGGTGCCGATTTTTATACCCGCCTGGTTGCTTTTTAAGCGCAGCCCGGACACGACAATATCCTTACAAGCCATTTTGGCCGAGGTTGTTTTAAAAACGAGTGCATCATCTCCGCTCACAATATCACAATCCTTAATCCTTACCTGCTGACAACCATCAATCCCGATTCCGTCATTATGGGCTACCCCTACACTCTCAATCTTTATCCCTTCAATGTGTATTTCTTTGCTCTGAAAATAATGAGAAGTCCAGGCACCGGCATACTTCAGGGTAACACCGCTTACCTTTACACCTGTACAACGCACAATGCGAATTAGAAAAGGTCTTAAGCCCCATCTTTGTCCTTCCGGACGTGTATCCGTTAAAATGTGTTTTGCTTTGATCGCTGATCCCTGCCCATCAATTACGCCGGCTCCTTCAATGCCGATGTTCCGGGCATCAATCGCTACCAGCAAGGCCCAACCTACATCAATTCCCAGCCCTTCGGTAAAAGGATCCATATTTTTATAATCTTTAAGCTCCGTACTTCCAAGCAAAACGGCATCCTTTTCCAGATAAAGTGTCACTTTATCTTTTAAAACAATCGTACCGGAAAGAAACCTTCCGGCAGGAAAAATAACTTTGCCCCCTCCCGTCTGATGACATTCATCTATGGCTTTTTGAATGGATAGCGTATTCAGGGTGCTGCCATCTGCGACAGCACCCTTGTTCAAAATATTGATATCCGCAGCCTGCACAACAGCGATAAAAGCCATAAAAACCAGGCCGCACATTAAGATCTTTTTCATATGGATTCCCCTCATCTTAAGCTTAAAACCATCCGGCATTTTGAGGATATGCGGCTCCTGTTGTCGTCGCATCTATTTGCGACTGAGGGATGGGCCTCAACACATGGAAAGGTTTGATATTCCCCTTTGCTTCATTGTTGTACAATTTCACCCTTTCCTCCAGTTTACCCGTTCTAACCAGATCCAGCCAGCGCGTCAGCTCCCCACATAATTCCCTGGAACGCTCATCCAGGATAAAATCCAGCGAAGGAATACTGCTTACATTCATCAGCTCAGGGTTAGGGTTTGGAAATGCTGCCCTTCTACGGATCATGTTCAGGTTGTTTACCGCATCGGCAGCACTCGCCCCTCCCATAAATGCGGCTTCCGCAGCAATCAGGTAAGTTTCTCCAAGACGGTACACGATCACAGACCTGATGGAAGGGTAATTCAAATCCGCCCTTTTGGTATCGTTATATTTCTGCATGTATGGAGAAAGACTCGTTGTATAATTTCTTGGCGGAATCAGGAGGTATCTGGAAGCGGCAATCTGTGCATTGGTCACGTCTTTTCCAGGCATAAAAATCGCTGTATCGCCCAGTGCAAATTTTGGTTTTCCGACTACTGCACTTGCAGGTGCTCCTGCCGGAAGTGGTGCTGTCCATACGGGAATAGAAGCAGCGTTATTGCAATACCAGACGGTCTGAAAGGTCTTTTTATATCGGGTGTCATTTACCCTTTCCTGGAAAGCGGTATTGGTAAGCCATGGTGTAGGCACACAACGGATATAAGGCCTTCCATAAAACACATCCCGCATCATTCCCGGTTGTAATTCATATTGAGGAACCCACATGTGGTTCAATACATTGTCTGCCCCACCACTATTGTTCGGTCCGTTATACGCCAGGTTTGGTGTATGTTGTACGCTCCATAACACTTCATTACTGCCTTCATTTCCTTCTGCATATACCTGTCCGAAATCAGGAAGCAGGGAAAGGCCGCTGTTATTGATCACCTCCATTGCATTGGTATACGCATCGGTATAATCCGTTGCTTTCTTTGCAGCAGAACCTGCCCTGGTCAGGTAAACCTTAGCCAGCACATGCAATGCTGCCGCTTTATTCGCTTGCCCCGGGCGTACACCTGCCGCCTTAGGGCCGACAAATAAAGCCGGTGTAGCGATCACTTCTTTTAAATCATTAATGATAAACTCATACACTTCGGCCAGGGAATTTCTGCTGGCAGCTGTAGTTGCAGCGGTCTGAAAAGTTTTGTTCAGGGTTACATCGCCCCAGAACTGTACCAGGAGAAAATAATAATTGGCCCTTAAAAATTTAGCTTCAGCCACCATACGGCTCTTTAACTGCTCATCAATTCCGGTTACCTGAGGAGCATTTTCGATAATTCCATTGCAGGTATTGATGTGGACATAACACTCTTTCCAAACTGCGGCAACCGTCCCGTTAGAAGTGTTGTAATTGCTGTTGTATTTATTGATGTCGTTGTTTCCATCTTTACCGGTATAAAATTCGTCCGTCCCGATCACGGTCATCGTAAACAGGTTCTGAGTTCCCCAGAGCATTCTTGTGCCGGCATAGGCCGCGTCCAGTCCTTTTTTAAATCCCTGTGTGGTACGGAAAAATTCGGGGGTAAGAATTGAATGTGGTTCTTCAGTAAGTTGTTTTTTACAACCTGTAATTCCTGCAATCATAAAGCAGGTAAATAACAATATAGCGAAATTTCTCATGTTCTTCTGATTGAATTAAAGCGTCATATTAAGTCCGAAAATAATGGAATAAGCCGCAGGGGTATCCACGTTTACATCCCCCCGGTTGTTGTCACTGCCAATGGCCTCCGGATCGATGCCACTGTATTTATTCCGGTATTTTGAAAACAGGATAAAGGCATCATTGGCCGTCGCATAAATACGTAAGGATTTCCCACCGATTCTGGTGAGCACCGAGCTGGGCAATACATAACCCAGTGTTAAACTCCTGATCTTTACAAAGGTGCCATCAAAGTATCCCAGTGTAGAGTTGTTTGGGGTATTTGTGGAGGCCGCATTTGGCTTTGGCCAGTAGTTTTCGTTATTTGTCGGTGTCCAGTAATTCACATTCAGGTTGTTGTAATTTCCCTGAAAAGTATTGGCAAAGCCGCTATTGTGCACCCTGCTGACAATCGTACTGCCAAAGCGGCCAAAGGCCACTACCGTAAAATCAAAGTTTTTATAGGCAATGCGGTTGGTGAAACCACCAGACCATTTCGGCTGACTGGAGCCAATAAACACGCGGTCGTCTGCATTGATCCTTTGATCTCCTGCTGCAGTAGGTGTGGTATTGGCATTGTCTACTTTGATGTTTCCAATCACAGAGCCTGTTCCGCTCAGAGACAAGCCCAGGCTTCTGGCCAATGCCGAATCGGCAGGTGTATTTTGCCAGATGCCCAAACGGCGGTAATCATAGATCGTGCCTATCGGTTGTCCCACAAACCTGCTGTTGGTAATGTCGTTGATGACGTTTTCCTGTAAGGCAGTAATCTTTCCCCGGTTGATGAAAACATTTACATCCGAAGTCCAGGAGAACTCCTTTTTTCCATCCCCTTTAATGTTCACTGTACTGATCTGGAATTCCAGTCCTTTATTTTCGGTCTTTCCAACATTGGTCAGAATGGCATTAGGGATTCCTGAAGTAGCCGGTAAATTCTGAGGCAACAACAGGTCTTCAGTGAAAGACTTGTAGGCTTCAACTGATCCCGAAATCCGGTTATCAAAAAGACCGAAATCTACACCAATATTGGCTGTTGTAGTGTATTCCCATTTTAAACCAGGATTCACCACATTTGCAAGGTACACCCCTGTAGTCGTCTGATCACCAAAGTTGTAGACCGCAGAACCCAGACTCCCCAGGGTCTGATAAGCATCAATCGCGGTATTCCCTACCCTTCCGTAACTCCCCCGGATCTTTAGATTGGAAACCGCCTTCACTCCCTTCATAAAAGACTCTTCCAACACATTCCAGGCCAATGCCGCAGAAGGGAAAAGCTGGTATTTGCTTCCTGGTGCAAGGCGGGAAGAACCATCAGAGCGCATGGTCAGCGTCATCAGGTATTTATTTTTATACCCATAATTCAAACGCCCCATATAGGAAACGATGGCCCATTTTTCGTAATCTCCGCTCCCGGTCAGGTTGGCGCCGAAAGTAGGGTTATAGTACAACAATTCGCTGGCGATATCACTGTTGTTAAAGCGGTTAGACTGCGACAGGGATTCCTGAAAACTGAATAAACCTGTCAGGTTTAGCCGGTGGTGGGTGGCAAATGTTTTATCATAAGTCAGGATATTTTCCAGTGTATAATTGCTCCTGAAACTATTCCGGTTGCTGGAAGTCGACAAGCCACCGAGGTTATTGGAAGTTGCGCTTCCGTAAAAGTTGCCATAGTTATCAGATTTGATCTCTGTACCGGCATTAAACTTATATTTAAATCCTTCGGCAAGTTTCACATCCACATATAAGGTGGTAAACGTTCCGAATCTTTTTCTGTTTTCTTCTTTTGCACCGGGTACAAAATCTGCAAGCGGGTTCCAGACCTGGTTTGCACTTCCGGGTACAAAGCCCAGCAAGGTTCCGTTTTTATCGTAAGGAATGGTCAGCGGACTGGCACGCAACACCTGTCCCATTGGATTTGCTCCTTCTCCACGGGTGGTATTATAGGTATTCAAACTACTCAGCCCTACTTTCACGATCTTCCCCAGTTGCTGGTCGAAACTGGCCTTTACACTAAAACGCTCAAATGCTTGTCCGGGGTAAATTCCTGTTTCATTATGGTACCCTGCGGATACCGCGTATTGCGTTTTTTCCACTCCACCGGAAACACCTACCTGATGATTGGTATTGAGTCCTGTTTTATAGATCAGGTCCTGCCAGTTGGTACTCCTTCCCGATTTGATCCCTTCCAGTTCCTCGGCAGCAAAAATGCCATCCGTCAGCAATCTGGGATCATCAATTCCGGTATATTTAGGTTTGCCATCTACATAATTTCCATTCACCACTGCCCATTTTTTCAGGTCTGTAAACTGAGGGCCGTTCATCACATTCACTTCACCCAGATTTTTGGTAAATCCTGCATACCCGCTATAGGTAACCACCGGAGTGCCCAAAGCTCCCCTTTTTGTGCTCACCAGAATCACACCATTTGCCCCTCTGGAGCCATAGATTGCGGTAGAAGAAGCATCTTTAAGCACTTCCAGGGAAACAACATCATCCGGGTTTAAATCGTTTATATTTCCGTTAAAGGGAATTCCATCTACCACGAACAGCGGCCCGTTGTCTGCACTGATGGACCTTACTCCCCGGATCCTGATCACCGGTGAAGCACCAGGTTTACTGTTTCCTCCTCCTTTTTGAATGTCAATACCAGCTCCTTTTCCCTGTAAAGCCTGAGATAAATTGGCGACAGGCACTTCCCTTAAAGCCTTTTCATTAACAGAAACAATAGAGCCGGTAATGTCGGATTTACGCTGTGTTCCATAGCCAACTACAATCACTTCGGTCAGTGTTTTGTTTTCGGCAACGAGTGTCACGTTGATGGTATTTCTGTTGTTTACAGGAACTTCCTGAACCAGGTAGCCTATTGAACTGTAAACCAGTGTTCCCGACCCCTCGGGGATTGTCAGGCTATAATTTCCGTTTTCATCTGTGCTGGTTCTGATGTCGGTTCCCTTTAATTTGACCATTACACTGGGTAATGTTCCATCCGCATCCCCCACTTTCCCTTTCACTACAAAACTGTTCCGTTCGGGAACCTTTCCGTAAAATGGACGATCAGTAAGAGGGTGCTTTGCCAGCACATGCAGCGTACAACAGCACCAAATAAATACCAGGAGGTATCCATGTAATGAAAATGCTCGGTTAATCATGATTTAAAGGTTTGTTCGGTTTATATTTGATCTTCTAATTGAAAAAAAAACCGCCAGATATTTATCTCTCTGATTAGCCTATATATCGCCGTTATTGTCCTTCGTTATTCTGCAACCAGCTCAAACACAGCGCTACTGAGCGGACTGATTTTTCCTGGTGACAAGTTTAAGCCCACCTTCATCAGGTAATCGCCGGAATAGGTTTTCCCATGATCAGGATGTGTGGAAACCGCATCGGGCAAAAGATTGATCTCCCTGATTTTATATTTCTTTTCCGGATCCAGTCCTGATAATAAGACTTTCCCCATATACTCTTTTCTTCTGAAATTGAGCAGGTAGTTGAACAGTACGGCTTTATTTTTAGCCTCATCCACATACATCAATACCGCCCTGTTCTCTTCATAAGGAGAAACCAGACGGTATAAATCACCAAACCAAATCACCTTACTGATGCTTTTATAGGTTTGTACCGCCGATTTGCTGAACCGGATTTCTTCCGGTGTCAGGTTTTTTACGCGGATATCATAACCCAGCTTCCCCATCATGGCCACATCTGTACGGAATTTCAAAGACTGTTTTCCCATCGAGGTTACATGGCTGGATACCGTCAGTGATGGAAAGAAGTTCAGGTATCCCCATTGGATAAACACCCTTTCCAGTCCGTCCGTATTGTCGCTGGGCCAGAATTCAGTAAAATATTTCAACCCTCCATAATCTACACGGCCTCCTCCTCCTGCACAAAGCATGATCGGAAGATGTGGGTGTTTCGCTCTTAAACGTTCCATTACCTGATACAGGCTTTTAGTATAGTCAATAAACAGGTTCCCCTGATTTTCTTTCAGAAAAGGAGAATAGGTATTGGTGAGCATTCTGTTGCAATCCCATTTGATAAAGGCAATACCCGGATTTTCTTTTAACAGGTCGTTGACCAGGTTAAATACAAAATCCTGAACTTTAGGATTCACCAGATCCAGGACCAGCTGATTTCTGGAATAGGATTCCTCCCGGTTTGGCAGCTTCAGAATCCAATCGGGATGTTGCTCATAGAGTTCGCTTTTAGGGCTGATCATTTCCGGTTCCAGCCATATTCCGAACTTCAGGTTACGGCTTCCCGCTTCCTTCACCAGGTGTCCTAATCCGCTGGGTAGTTTCTTACGATCCACCTGCCAGTCGCCCAAAGCAGTTTTATCACCATCTCTGGGGTATTTATTGCCAAACCAGCCATCATCCAGCAGGAACAGGTCCACACCGAGCTGCTGTGCCCCATCGAACAGTTCAACGAGCACATTTTCGTTGAAATCCATATGGGTAGCTTCCCAATTGTTTAATAACGTTAAACGGCCCTGATCACCATCCGGGATTTCATATTTTCTTGCCCAGCGGTGCAGGTTTCTGCTGGCCTGTCCTTTTCCTTTATTGCTATAGGTAAAGATAAAAGCAGGAGTTTCAAAGGTTTTTCCGGCGGGCAATTTGTATTCAGAAGCATAGGGATTCATGCCATTGATGACCCTCAGAGAGTTTTGCTGATCAATTTCAAAAGCACACTGAAAATTGCCGGACCAGGCCAGTGTACCTGCTATCAGCTCTCCGGTATTTTCATCCGAGGGTTTATTAAAAGACAGAAAAAAAGCAGGTGCACGGTACATCTGAGCTCTCGTTCCCAGTTTACTGTCCAGCACTTTTATTCCCGTGGTCAGCTGGCTTTCTTTCATTCTCATTTCGGTCATATAATCCCCGTCAAACTGACTGAGCCAATATTTTGAGGCTTCAAAATGAAGCATGGAGGAGGCATAATTGCTCAGGGTTACGGTTTTTTTTTCCTGATGCCTGATCTCTGTCCATGTTTTCAGCACATCCTCATTGAAATAAGCTGAAAAATGAAGGATCACCTCTACCGGATATTTCGGATCTTTAAGAGTAATGGAAGTCAGGCTAAGATCAGCACCTTTTTTTTCGGTTTGATGCCGCACATATACCAGGTCCAAAGAGGGGTTACCATCGGCATGTACCATACGGACGGCGGGTTCAAACAGGTCGCCCATACCGGCGCCAATATAAGCCTCATGCCGGGTAGATTGCAGTAAGGAATAATCTGCCTGGTTGCCGGGCTTTTGCCCGAAGTAACTCTGATACAACTTCCCGTTTCCAGCGACACTGAAAACAAGTAAACTGTTCTTCGTTTCCACAAACAACTGTGGGTTGGTCTTAGCTTCAGATGGCAGTTGCGCCTTGGAAACTGTACCATAGAGCAGGAAAAATACCAGGCAAATCTTGAATTTCATTTTTGAAGAGATTATCTGGCAATTTGAGGATTCCCGGAAAATTATAACTGGTGAATCTTAGCCAGTTAATCAGTTATTTTAGCAATTATGAAATAAATTTCATGGTTACTGTTGCGTTTTGAAAGAAAGGTTCGTTTTAAAAGAAAAAGTGTTAATGGCCATTAACCAATTACTAATTTTTATATAAACCTTAAAACAAAAACAATGACTAAGTATTTTTCCCCGATAGCTAAAACGTTAGTATGTGCCTTAACCATTACTTCCCTTTTCAGTTCATGTTCAAAAAATGAAGGCAATCCAGGTCCACCTCTTGTACTTCCTGCCGGACTGGCTTTGATCCATGCTGCTCCAGGTGTTGCTGAGCTTGACTTTTACGTAGTTAATCAAAAAGCAAATAAAGTAGACTTCAGCTATAATACTGCACTTATTTATGGTGGTGTAGCTCCAGGCACCTATGAATTGAGTGTGACTAAAAAAGGATTAGCAGAAAAACTAGGAAAACTAGAGAAAGCTGAATTCAAAACCAACAAAGCTTATTCTGCTTTTGTAACCGACGTAACCGCCAACACTATTATTTTTGTAGAAGATGATTTAACTCCTCCTGCAGCTGATAAAGCAAAAATCCGTTTGGTTAATTTAGGTGCTGATGCAGGAATCCTTGACCTTGCCATTACTGGAAAAGCAGAGGCTGTTGTTTCTAAAATAGAATACAAAAAAGCCAGCGCTTTTGTGGAAACTGCTGCAGGTGATGAAATCAATTTCGAGATCAAAGAAAATGGTAAAACAGATGTTTTAGCCACACTTCCTAAAGTGAAAATTGAAAAAGGAAAGATCTATACCATCTGGGCAAGAGGATTAAAAGCTGCGACAAAAGAAGATGTAAAAGCATTGAAGCTCTCTGTAATGAACAACACACCTGGTGTGCAGAAATAAATAAAGCAAAGTTATTGGGGCTGTCCAAACCTCATGCTTGTGATGCTTTCCTTCATCCTCAATCTATTAGATCTTCCCCAGGGCTACGAAAAAAAGGATGATGAACATCATAAGAATTTACGGATGAGAGCGTAAAATATGAGCAAGGACGGCTCCATTCTAAACAAAACAAAAGGCATCTGTTTCCAGATGCCTTTTGTTTTGTGTTAAGATTCCATCTCATAAGGGTCCATTGGCTGCGTCAAAGCAACCTGATGTTCTTTAAATAAAGCTCTTGCACTTTTAGCTTTAACCTCGAAATTTGCCAATTCTCCTACTTCCAACCCAAACAATACTTCCAGTATCCTGACGGTTTCATAAGGAATATCCTTATCATCACCCATCTGGAGTTTCCGGTAATTGTGAAAAGTGTTAATAGAAGCCCTGATGATTCCAGGAATCAGCCTCTTAATCAGCTTATGCTGATTATAGGTCAGTTTGTCCATACATTCATTGATCTTATACTTGTCCATAGTCCTGAATTAAGGTGAACAGATCATTTTCAAGCTTCCGCTTTGTACTGGTACAGTTGCGTTCTTCCGCAAAAAATAAGCACTGTTTTGACATCATTGTTTTTTTATGGTTAATTAAACATTCTGATTCAAAAACCACATTACGTCCCCACCCTACACTCAGCTTTCATCAGCTGTGTATAAGTTTGCCGGGCTCAGCAACACTCCATCGTACAAAATTTAGGTAACCGTCCGGGCGAACGGAAGAGAAAGATTAAGACAGCATTTTGCCGCCCCTTGCAATTAACCCCCTCTTACCTCAAAACTAAGCAGTTATCTTTGAAAATGCAATAGGAAAATAAAATTTTAACAATTCCCCTAAAAGATTTGACATTGTCTATCTTTAAACTACAGCCAAAGCATAAAAGGCCTCATCAATACACATTTATCCATGGAAAACAAAGAAATCAATCAGCTGATGTCTGATGAAAATGCCCACCTGAAAAAGTTACACCAGATCGTAAAAGATACCATTGAGGAAGAGCAGCTGATCGTAAATAACCTGCTGAACCCACCGGAGGAGATGATCAGCAAGGGGCAGAAGATCTCCGATAAAGTAGCCCGTTTCGGGGGAAGCTGGGTATTCATCATCTGGTTTTTAATTGTACTTGTGGTTTGGATTACCTACAACTCCTCTGCCGGTAGCAAAGCCGCTTTCGATCCTTATCCTTTTATCCTGATGAACCTCATTCTTTCCTGCATTGCTGCACTACAGGCACCGATCATTATGATGAGTCAGAACAGACAGGAGGAAAAAGACCGGATGAGGGGAGAAAATGATTACCTGATCAACCTGAAAGCAGAAATGGAGATCCGCAAACTCCATTTAAAAATGGATTTATTGCTGGAAGAACAGATCAAAACGATCTATGACACCCAATCCAAACAATTTATCCTGCTGGAAGAGATCTGTGAGAAACTGAACAAACTCACAGATGCCCCTTAGATTTGTTTTTAAGGAATTGTCATACTGAACCATCTATTGTTAATATAGAAATTTACTTTAAAATGAAATAAATATCCACCTTACAACTTATCATTGTCACTCCTCAAAAAGAAAAACCACAATGGATAAAGGCTTACTACAGATGGGTGCTCAGGCATTAAGAAAAGCAGCACTAAGTGAAGATGCAAAAACATATATATTGGCTAATCCCGCCTTATTTCAACTTTTCAAGAAGGCTGCTGACAGATATATTGGAGGTGAAACCCTGGAAGAAACCATCGTTAAAATTAAGTCTTTTAATCACCTGAAGACTTCAATAGAGTTTATGGGCGAAAGCACCAGAACGGAGCAGGAATCAAATGAGTCCACTAAGGAATTCATCCATATTTGTGAACAAATCAGGTTGCAGCATTTAAATGCTACAGTATCTCTTGACTTATCCCATATCGGATTAGCGGTATCCAAAGAGCTCTGCTTAAACAATTTAAATGCCATTTGTAAAGAAGCTTCTCTATCAGATATTGAAATTATCATAAGTGCAGAAGGAACTGAAAGGACGGACGATATCATTGATACTTATAAAAAAGCAATAAAAAATTACGATCATCTCGCAATAACGCTGCAAGCATATCTCTATAGGACGAAAGATGACTTTGCTGAGATCAGAAAAGAAACCGGAAGAATCAGAATTGTGAAAGGCGCATTTGAAACGGCCAATGGGCAGTCTATGCCCAGAGGTGAAAAACTTGACGATGCCTATTTAGGTTATATTGATCAACTGCTCGCAGAAAACCATAAGTGTTCAATTGCTACACATGACCCAAAAATACAAGCAAATGCGAAGTTATTAATACAGAACTATAAGTCTTCAAAAGAGATTTACGAATTTGAAAGTCTGTATGGCATTTGCAATGAACAACTTTTCTCGCTTAAGGATGAAGGCTATGAGACTAAACTGTATTTTGTTTATGGAAAAGAGTGGTACTTATATCTATGCAACAGGATAGCAGAATATCCAATGAATATATTTCAGGCTTTAAACGACATGATACAATAGGCTTTATAAATCAGTTCGGGCTTTGCAAAGCTATGCCGGGCTGGTCAGCTAAGGTAAAAGTTAATTTTATTCAGCAACCTGTTTTAAGAAAGCCGCAGAAATAGCGGCATAGTCTTTATTAAAATGGTGGTCTCCGGCAATGGTGATCACCTTTAATCCATTTTTCACAAATTGACTCCTGACGGCATTCCCCTCTCCTGTTCCAAAAATGGATACCTGATCTGTGGCTTTTATACGTTTAATTTCAGTGATGACATCATATTTCTCTTTAGCACTTCCAAAATTCAGGAGGTCGATCAGGTGAATCTCAAAGTCAGCACTTACATCCGGAGAAAGGGAAACCACCGCTTTCAGGTCTTTTCTCAATTCGGAAGGCAGCCGGTTGGCTACAAAGGGAACAATCGACGCCCCGAAAGAATAACCTGCCAGAATGAAGTCTTCTTTCCCCAATTCCTCCTTATAATGTGCTAAAGCCTTACTGATATCAAGGGTACTGCTTTCCGGGGTTTTGGCATTCCAGAAATATTTTTGTGCATCCAGACCAAGAACAGAAAGCCCTTTGGAAGCCAGCGACTCTGCCACAGACTGGTCAAATCCGGTCCAGCCTCCATCTCCGGAAATCATGAATACCATGGGCAGGTTGTTCTTTTTTGGAGAAGGCACCAGGATCAAAGGCATGTTTCCTGTATAAGGTTTAACCTGTTCAGTATTACCCAACTGATGTGCTGCTAATTTCTGTTCGCTAAAGGTTGGGCTTGCGAGTATCTTTTGACAGGCAGTTTTTAGCTCCGGCTGCCAGTCTGCCGCATTTAAAAAGCCATGGCCAACATCAGGTAACGCGATCAGTTCGGTCATCGGCATCCCTTTCAGGAAAGTAGCAGTAGCGGCAAATGGACAGCTCAGGTCTTTTTCCCCGTTTAATACAATAAACGGTGCGGTCAGACTTTTTGTGCTTTCCAGGTAATAAGAAATTCCTTTTTTCAGCACATGCTGATTCAGCCCATTCCCCTTGCATAATGGTTTTTTAAGGTTGATATCCGGAGAGAAGCCCAGGGCAATACCACCCCTGAACGTATTTGGAGGAGCCTGTACCAGCGTTCCGTAAATCAACACTGCCCCATAAGAATAACCCACCAAAACCGGCTTATGATAGTCTTTCAGCTTGTATTTTTTCTGAACGGTTAAACTCAGGTCTTCAAAATCTGCTGCCGGATACAGACAGGCTGCCGCAGATTTAGACAAAGCATAACCATAATGCCGGGCATCAATTCCCAGGACCAGTGCTCCTTCAGCGGCCATATTTTTAGCCATCAGCACAACTGCATCTTTCCATCCCCCATCACCGGAAACAAAAAGAACTACCGAACCGGGGGTATTTTCAGGATGATAAACCGTAATTCTGCCAAACTTCCCATAAGAAAAATGATCGGTCTGTTGCCTGGCAGATGCTGGCCGATAAATCAGCATCAGCAATAAGATTACCTTTATAAATTTTCTCATCTTCTAAGGTTTAATGACTTTGGTTAGCGCAACAGGAACCTGCAACAAGTCAAAATCATGGTCATAAATCAAATACCGGTTGTGCCATTCCGGAGAAAACTTCTCCTTTGCCGCTCGTAAGCCTTTATAATGAGAGAATGACCTGATCTTTTCATAGGCGAATTTCATAGACCTTTCCGGAAAATTATGAGGGTCAATCAGGCCGGACATGGGCGCAAATCCCAGGTTGATGGCCGCATAGCCTTTTTCTTTCAGGTGCGTAAATAAAGCTACCATAATAAAATCAATGATGCCGTTTGGCGCATCAGCCGTTTTCCGGATCAGATCATAGGTGCCTTCATTTTTCACATAGTCGGGAATGATGTTCAGGAAAGCAACAATCTTTTCTTCTTCATTCTCCACGGTAATGATCGTCTGTTCCTTCAACTCTTCCCAGCTAAACATCCCCTGAGAGAAGACAATTTCGGCTCTTTCTGTATCTTCCAGCCATTCGTCTGAAACAGATTTAAGCTTTTGCAGCAGTCCGTCTTTAACCGGCGCTTCATATACCCGGCTCTGAAAGCCCTGATCAGCTACTTTCTTTAAGGCATTGCGAATGGATTTTTTGCTGCCCCCCTCCAATGAAAAGCCCAGCAAATCTACCACTCCCTCCTGCCCGAGAAAAAGTTTTTTCTTTCCTGCAGCGATAAAATCTTCCAGGCTTTCTTCAGGAACCCGGTAATACAGGCTCTTCATTCCACTCTCAAAACAATAACGGTCAAAATCTTTGATCAGGTTCTTTCTTAGTACAGGATCACAAACCGGACATTCCAGCACTACCGCAAAGTTGCCAGCAATGCGATAAGCCACAAAACCTTCCAAATCCTCAGCCGTATAAATCAGCTTATCGCGATAAGTCTTAAAATAGTCTACCGCCGAGTTTCCGTATTTATCCAGTAACAGCTTTGCCTGGTAAAATTCTTCTTCTTCCGTACTGCTTTTCATCATGTATGGCCTGATGAGGGTATAGATTAAAAAAGCGATCGACAAAAAGCCGCTGATGTTAATCGAATACAGAAAACCTTTGGCAAAATGATCCAGCGGTTCAAGGTCATCACTCCCTATGAGCACAAAATTTTCTAAAGTATAACGAATGGATTGTGACCAGCTGAAATCAATGCCAAAATGGTTCTTATCCAGAAAATAAAAGCCTAAAGTGCCATAAATCAGGATTCCTAAAATACTCAGTAAAGTCGTTTGAATCCCAAAAGACCTTAACCTGGAATTGTGTTTCACATAATACTCTTTTCTGGAGCCGATCAGGATCAGGATGACCAATAGTGAGAAGATCGCCTCCTCATAGTCAATCGCTTTGGCGATGTGCCCGAATAAAGAAAAAAGACAAAGTGTTAAACCAAAATACCAGGCCATGCGTAAGCCTTTCAGCATAAATGCCGCGGTGACCAACAGAAATAATCCCACTACCAATACAAAATAATTGGAGGCAGTAATCGCTTCCATAGGGATAAAATCCTTCAAAAACCTCAGCCGTTCATGAATTGCAGGAGTCAGTACCGACACCACATTGACCACCCCCAGCAATAAAAGGAATAAGGCAGGGACTACCCGCATCAACAGTTTATTGATCCGGAAAAGAAAACTTAATGCCCCCAGCGCCATAGGAATCCAGAATTCCATAAAACGGTAAAGGAAGGTAATAGATACTGCTTCCGGGGCCGAATATCCCAGACGGGTAAGAATGAAGGTCATGGAAGCTTCCACCGCCCCCAAGCCCCTTAAAAAAGGCGAAATGATGAGGAATACCACTGCAACAATATAGCTGATGACGGCAATGATCCAGGAAGCGGGAATATTCAATGCCAGCATGGCAATATAAATATGTACAATCCCCACGATTTCAATCAGACTGCTGTAAAGAAAGGTAGAAATGAAATGTTTACGTTCAATCTGGTTGCTTCTGAATTCAGCAGCATAGACCTCAATTACCGGAATATATTTAACAATAAAACGGTAAAAACTACCTTTATGAATCACAGAACGGTACAGCAAGTAAATTCCGCCGATCAATAAAATGGCTGCAATCAACCCAAACCATTCCCCATAACCGATACTTCCCTGTAAAATCGCATAGATGAAAACAGGAATGGCAATCACCAGTACAGACAGGATCCCCACAAAGCCATAAATTGAAGAGGCAAAGTTGATCTGAGATTTACTCACGCCCTTCTGTTCTATCGCAGAGCTGAAAAAGGCCAGAGAAGAAACTCCTCCGGCAGGTAAGAATACACTAACGAAATTGCGTTTTAAATATAATATTGTTCCATCGGCAATGGAAATTTTACTGGATACCGCAGCAAATGAGGAACGGTACATCATTCCATGGATAAAAACGTAAACCACGCTCAGTAAAATTCCGATCGACAACCAAAGCCATTGGGCAGTAACGAGTAATTCCTTTACCTGATGCAGCTCTCCACGTTGCTGTTTAATGAACCATATGATGAGTCCTATGAAGAACAGGCTAAACACATAGCTGGATATAATTTTTCCGTTTTCCCGTAGGAATGGGACAAAGAATTTAAATCGCTTCATTTATTTTATAGGATAACCAGTACCTGATTTTAGATAAAGGTACGCCTTATCAAGATAAACTATATGAAGAAATCTTCATGTAAATCCTTAAAAGGGAGCGCCTTCTATAAATTCGATCACTTCTCCGTTGGGACTGTAAACCAAAGCATTGTTGACGATGACCGGAGGATTCCCTAAAGAAAGGCGCATGGGTTCAATACAGGATTTTGCCCCTGCCTCCAGGCAGCGCTCATAAGCGGCTTTGGCATTTTCGACACTCATGGCCAGGTGTAGCAAAGCCCCGGTGCGGACTTCCTCTCCTTCTTTTACTGCAAGTCCTTCTCTGGGTGCATTGGCCTGTCCGTCAAAAATTTCTATAAAAGTATGGCCATCCGAAGATTTCAACATTGCCGCCTGACGGATATTAAATTC
The DNA here is from genome assembly GCF_900129215.1 of Pedobacter caeni. Lineage (GTDB taxonomy): Bacteria > Bacteroidota > Bacteroidia > Sphingobacteriales > Sphingobacteriaceae > Pedobacter > Pedobacter caeni. Next base: position 347,459 of record NZ_FQUQ01000006.1, read on the forward strand.
CGGTAATGACCAGGTATGGCTGACCGAGAAATCCAGTGCTCCGGTATAGAACTTCAGGGTCTGATCAAAATCTCTGGCACGAATGGCCAGGTGGTGTATTCCTTTAATTTTAGTGCTGCTTGTCATATATCTGATATTTTTACCCAAATTTACAGCCTGCTTTGCGCAGAAGACGATACTTACAAAATTGTAAGCAAATGAGAAAAACCACTTCTACCAACTTCGAAAACGAACAGCAGCTCCACGAATGGTGTACTGCGGCATTTACCTTATCGGTCATTAGCGGAAGATGGAAACTGACCATTCTGGTGAAATTACTGGATCAGGATTTGAAGTTTGGGGAGTTAAAACAAGCCATTCCGGGAATTACAGAAAGGGTACTGGCCTTACAGCTTAAAAACCTGGAACGGGATCAGCTCATTCTGAAAGTTGCCGATGAACCAAATGGACATTTATATCGTCTTTCTCCTACCGGCAGAAGTCTGGAAGGGGTCATCAATAGCCTGTCCGGCTGGGGGGCTGTACACCAACCTGTCCCAAGCGCAAAATGAAAGATCCTTACCATAAAATATTAAACCTCTTCCCGGAGTACTCCGATGCAGAAGATACCGACAAAGCCCTTATAGAAAGGCTGTTTGAGCCTGTTGAGGTAAAAAAAGGAACGGTACTGGTAGCAGAAAATACCATTCCGAAATATTTATATTTTACAAATTCAGGATTTGTCAGGGTATATTATTACCATGATGGAGAAGCCATCACCTGTCACCTGAATTGCCCGAATGGATTCATCACTTCCTTTGGCAGCTTCATGACCGAAACAAGGTCGGCTGAAATCGTGGAATGTATTACCGCCTGTTCTTTACTCCGGATCAATAAAAAAGACCTCGACCATTTATATGAACTGAGCCCGAAATGGGCAGAAGCAGGCCGGAAGATCTACGATCAGTCGATCATTTACAACGAGCAGCGCACAAGGGATATCCTGACACTTTCTGCAGATCAGCGGTATTTAAAATTGTTAAAAGAATCCCCGGAACTGATTCAGCAGGTTCCCCTTCAGATCATCGCCTCCTTTATTGGCATCAAACCGGAAAGTTTAAGCAGAATCAGGAGACAGCTCATTTCCTAACACAGGTTAGGTAGATTAGCAATCCGGCATCCGACCTTTGTTTTATAAAAGATAAAACAAATGGAAAATTCAACACTTTCTCTGGTTACCGGTGCCAACGGGCATTTGGGAAATAACCTGGTCAGGATGTTACTAAATAAAGGGATCAACGTCCGCGCATCTGTACGAGACCTTTCTAACACCAATCCTTTTCAGGGACTAAATGCGGAAATTGTAAAGGCAGACATTACCGATAAAAAATCTATGGTCCAGGCGCTCGAAGGGGTGCAGACCTTTTACGCTGTTGGCGCTTCCTTTAAGCTATGGGCTAAAAATCCCATAAAGGAAATCTATGAGGTCAATATGCAAGGCACCCGGCTTTGTATTGAAGCGGCAAAAGAAGCCGGAGTCAAAAAGATCGTTTATGTCAGTTCTATTGCTGCATTAGACTATACGCAGCTTCCAACCCGGGAAAGCAATGGCTATAACCCCGACCGCCGCAACTGGTATTACAATTCAAAAAATGATGGGGAGCAACTCGCTTTTGAACTCTCCGCAAAACATGGAATAGAATTGGTTTCTGTGATGCCTTCTGCGATGATTGGTGAGGTGGCAACCCCACCATTGAGCGTCTCTTATGGCATTTTGAAACTGGTGTTGAACAAAGAAATTCCGGTAGATACCAAAATCACCCTGAACTGGGTAGATGTTAAAGACGTGGCTGAAGGACTCTATCAGGCTGCACAAAAAGGAAGAAATGGAGAACGGTACATCCTGGCAAATGAGCAATGTATGGGGATTCAGGAAGTAACGGCCATCGCAAAAGAATTATATCCTGAACTGAAGATAAAAATGCCCGCATCCGTTCCTAAAAGTTTATTATATCTGATTGCCTGGCTGATGGAGATCAATGGAAAAATTAAAGGACAGGCCCCTTTATTGTCAGTAACCGACCTCTCTATGTTTTCTGGTTTACAGCAGAATTTCGACATCAGTAAGGCGCGTACAGAATTGGGCTTTAATCCAAAACCACCACGACAAATCGTAGTGGAGTCTTTGCAATACCTGATGAACAACAAGGCCTTATTTTTATAATATTGCGGTCCCCCTAAGGGGACCGCAATTGGCTACAATTTTATTTGATCGTTTCTTTAACTTCTCCGCAAGTCAACATCGATTCCCCGTAATAAGGGTTCTTAATGTCTTTCTCATTGCTCAACCAGGAAGCACCTTTATCATTCATCGCCATAGGGCAATACTCCACATATATTTCACCTGAATTAACTCCTGAAGCCTTCACTCTTGTTATAAAATCAGCGCTCAATGCGGCAAAAGCTGTTCTTTGAACTTCAACATCTGAAGCATTGCTGATTTTAGCAGTTAATGCCTGCAAAGCGGCTCCGTTTCCAAGCTCTTTTGCTCCCAGTTCAACCGCCTGGGCAGCTACTTTTGCCTCTGCTACATCACCAGCGATCAATGCGGTGCTCAGTTTCAGGTAATGAGGATATACTGCATTTAGTTTATCATCTTTCAGGCTTACCCCAGCTGCTTCAGTTGCCGTTCCGGCCTTAGCTTCTTTAGCATGATCATGACCTTCATGGGATGCTTCCGCCGTTTTCTGTGTATCCCCGCATGCTGCAAATAGCGTTACTGTGGCGATGGTAAATGCTAAATTTCTAACTGTTTTCATTTTTAAATTGTTTAATGGTTTATAATTTATGTGCTTATTATCATTTATGTACTTAATTTAAGGCCCTCAACAGGGTTCTTTCCTTTCTTCAGGATGTACTCGCTATACAACAGGTAAGCTCCTGTAATCACTACCTGCTCACCATTTTGCAAGCCTTTGGTAATTTCTACCTGATTGTAATTCTCCTGACCTGTAATCACCAATTTGGGTTCAAAGCTGTCCTTCCCTTTCCTGATCCAGACATGCATCCCTTTTCCATCTCTGATCACTGCATCTACCGGCAAAGTCAATACCTCAGACTTGCTTCCTGAAGGAAGGAATACATTGGCCTGCGCACCTGGCTGCCACTGATGATTTGGATTTGGAATACTTCCCCGGATCTGGGTCAGTTGTGTACCGGATTGTAAGGCAGGGGTAATGAAACTGATGGTCATCTCCTGAGGCTGGTCTTCCCAACCCGGGATCACTACCTTTACCCGTTGTCCTTCTTTAATTCCTTTTGCTTCGTTGGGATATACATCGGCTTCCACCCATAAATTCCCGTAACCCTCCAGTCGAAGAATCGGACCTCCCTCGGTCACATACTGACCCTGATTCACGGAAAGTTCCGCTACCACACCACCTTCAGGAGCAAAGAAAGTGATGTAAGGATTTTTTTTCTGTGTATGTTGCAATTGCTGTACCTGTGTGGCAGACTGCCCGTACAACAACAGCTTTTGTTTCGCAGATTCCACAATCTGCTTCTCTATTTTTTCTCCCGGGAATTGTTTTTCCTGAGCAATGGCCATCAGGTATTCCTGTTGTAACGTAGCCAGCTGTTCAGAGTACAACTGATATAAAGGCTGTCCTTTTTTAACCGACACCCCTGTTTCCCTGATGTACAGCTGTTCTATCCTGCCGGCAATCCGGCTGGAGATGTAACTGCTTTGCTCCGGATTTACGGTTAAACGGCCATTGAGTTGTTTTGTGCCCGACAAGTTATTTACGCCAATCACCATCGTGGTGATATTGGCCAAAGCCTGGCGTTTCTCGTCCACGGTCAATGCTTTTTCATTGCTGTTCTTTTCAAAAGGCACTAAATCCATCCCGCAAATCGGGCAGGTTGACATTTCTTCCTTGATCACCTGTGGGTGCATCGGGCAGGTAAAGGTCTGTTTCTTTGCCGCTTTTGCTCCTCCGTTTTTTTTCTCTTCACTGCTGCAGGCGGCAACAAATACCGATGGAACCAGGGCTAGTAAAGCGAATTTTTGTATAAATTGTTTCCGTTCCATATCCTTAATGCTGAATGTTTTCTGTCATTTTAATAAAGCTTTCACTGTCTACCAGATAAGCGGCATTTTTGCTGATGTTCCAGCTGCTGATGTCTTCGTTGATCTGTACCATCCCTCCGATGGTAATCCCTGCATCCACCATTTTCGGAACGAAGACATTGCCTTCTTTCTTAAAGACCACCCGCTTATTTCCTACCGATAATACTGCCGGCTCCGGTAACCACCAGGAAGCAGCCAGTAAAACCGGGATCCTCGCCGTCACCAGCTGTCCTGGCTTAATTGTTGGGTTGCCCAGATATGCCCTGGCAATGGTAAAATTCTCTCCGTTTTTAAACGTAGGCTGGATCAGGCCGATCTCTGCCGTCTGGCTTTCCGACTTATCCGCAGTCTTGTAAAAGATGAACTTTTTGCCTTTTTTGATGTGTGCGGCAAAAGCTGCTTTCAGGGAAAATTCGGCCACCAGACGATCTGAACTGTAGATCGTAAAAAGCGAAGCACCAGCACTTACATACTGTCCTTCCCTTAACAATACAGGTGAAGCCACAGGCACTGCAACAGGACTTGATGCCGCCGCAGAAGAAGCACCACCCATCTCAGTCATGCCATCACCTCCTGAAGCCGCAGCAGCCGACGAAGCTGGGGGGGAAGAGGCTGTAGCTGCTGCTGTTTTCTCCAGAATGTATCCTGAGGTATTGCTGTATACCGGAATCCCGTAACTTGGTTTTCCTGTTTTTAATAAATTGCTGATTCCTGAAGGAGTCATTCCCAAAAGGATCAACCGTTGTTTTCCCTGGGCAAGCATTACCGGATCATTGCCGCTCCGGTAGATAAATAACAGCTCCTGCTGCGCAGCCGCAAGGTCCGGCGAATAAATCTCCATGATCAGCTGTCCTTTTTTAACCGGCTGATAGTTGTATTTGATCCATAAACGCTCTATCCTTCCGCTCACTTTGCTGGAAATGTTATTTTGATTTCTTGCATCGTAATTGATGATCCCCTGTACCTCTTCCGTAAAGATTTTAGCCCCATATTCGGCCTTAATCATTGGCAAAGGAGAAACCACCTGTTCATTTGATGGTTTCAGCAAATGAGAAAGGTTACTGTCAATTTTTACAGCACCGGGATCATGGTGTTCGCCTTTTTTCTCTTTGCAGGCACTGATCAATAGCATTCCGGCTGCCCCCAATATCATAAATCCCCGGAAGGCCAAAGCTCCGCGCCTAACGATATAATTCTTTCTCATAATCTACGATCATTAAATAAAGTTTAAGTTTCTCATCCAGTACACTAGTCTGCATCATGGTCAATGCTTCCCAGGTACCGATCACCTCAGGGAGTTCCATTTTGTTCTCCCGGTAACTGAGGAAACTTACATCCATTGTTTTCTGAAGCGTAGGAATGATTTTATCTTCCATGGCTTCAATGCGCTGTTGCATCGATTTAATTTCAAACTGCATCCCGTACAGCATCCCCTGAGTTTCCTGCAGCATGGCTGATTTTTCCTTTTCCATCGCCAGTACCTCATAAGCCATTCCTTTGGCTTCAGATTTATACATCTTTGAGGACCATGGCGCAATAGGAATGCTGATCATTCCCATCACACTGAAAGCTTTGGGCATCATTTTAGTTAAGGGCGACATGTGGTCGAACCTTAATTTAAAATCCGGCCGACTTTGTTTCTTCATCGCCTCAATGTTCAACTTCATAGAATGAATACTGTAATCCATTTTTTTGATGTCCTTTCTTACCATAGCCAGACTGGCCGTATCAATCATCGGGGCCGGTACATATTTGGGTTGATAAGTTGAATCAATCGCAAAGTCCATATTTCCGGGATTGTTCATCAAACTGTTTAACCAGGCGCGGGATTTGGCCATATCGCCTTCCTGCATTCTGATCATGTTCCTGTTTTCTTCAATCTTTGCCGATGCTTTATAAACGCTTCCCAGTTTCGACTGGTTATAGGGATACCTGATCTCTTCGATCTTTTTCATCGTTTGCATGATCTTCTCATTTTTCTGTAAAATGGAGATCTTTTGCAGCGCGACCAGCCAGGTAAAGTACAGGCGTTTGGCCTGTGCTTTATACTCGTTTAAGGTGACCCCTCTGGTTGCATTTTCTACATTGCCTTTAGACTCGATGAACTTCCGGTTTGCGTTTAGCTTTACCGGATTCGGGATGTCCTGCTCAAACTGAACCATCACAGAACCTTTGTCGCTGTCGTTCATCAGCACCTGCCCGGGGTATGGGGTCATAAAGGTCCCTACACCAATCATCGGTGCCATCCATGCGGTAGCAGCTTTACCCAGGTGTTTATAGCTTTCTGCTTTCAGTCCGTACGACTGCAGCAGTAAATTGTTCTGGTCTATCCTGTTCAGGATGGTATCCAGTGAAAGTACCGGTTTTTGCTGTGCCACCGAATAAAAGGGAAGCAGGCAAATCAGCCAGACCATTCTCTTAATGTTGTACATCATGCACCTCCAGTTTTCCATATTTTCTCAATTCGTATTCTTTAGACATTAAAAAGATCAGCGGGGTCACCAGCAGGATATGTGTGGAAGAGGTCAACACCCCTCCGATCATTGGCAACACGATCGGCTGCATCACATCTACCCCTACTCCTGTGGCCCATAATACCGGCACCAGGCCAAAGAGGGAAACGCAGACCGTCATCAGTTTTGGTCTTAACCTTCTCGCTGCTCCAAAAATCACATACTCTCTTAAATCTGCTTTAGTAATCGTTTCACTGGAATTTCCTTTTAGTTTGATCAGTTGCTGCATGGCATCATTGAGGTAGATGACCATCACAATTCCCGTCTCCACGGCAATCCCAAAGAGGGCAATAAAACCTACCGCCACTCCTACAGAAAGGTTCACATCCCAGAACCAGATCATATATGCCCCGCCAATCAAAGCAAAAGGCACGGTGATCAGACTCAGGAAAGCTTCCCTTATAGAATGAAAAGCAAAATATAAAGAGAAGAAAATGATCACCAGCACTACCGGTGCAATCCACATCAGGGTTTGTTTACCCCTGATCAGGTTCTCATACTGACCGCTCCATTCCAGAAAATAACCTTCCGGAAGGATCCCTTTTTCTTTGTTCAGTTTTTCCATCGCATCCTGAACGGTACTTCCCAAATCCCTGTCCCTCACATTAAACATCACCGCTCCGCGAAGGATGGCATTGTCGGAACTGATCATTGGCGGACCATCTTCGAACTTCACATCAGCAACTGCCGAAAGTGGCACTTCCCCAAATCCTTTGGATTGTACCGGGATCCGCTTGATTCTTTCTACACTATTTCTGTATTCCTGAGCCAGGCGGACACTGATCGAAAAGCGTTGCCGCCCTTCAATGGTATTGCCAATCGTAGCTCCACCCAACGCCGTTTCCACGATCTGGTTCACATCATCTACATTCAGACCATAACGTGCCAGTTCTTCCCGTTTCACATCAATAGAAAGGTATTTACCTCCCGTAATCGGTTCTACAAAAAGATCGCTTACTCCTGCAGTTCCTTCCAGAGCCGCTTTCACACGCTCAGAAACTGAAGCAATGGTATCCAGGTTTTGTCCGAAAACCTTTATCCCGACGTCTGTACGGATCCCTGTTGCCAGCATATTGATCCTGTTGATGATGGGCTGTGTCCAGCCATTCACCACGCCCGGGATTTGCAGTTTCGCATCCAGTTCATTGATGATGTCTTTTTTGGTCACCCCTTCCCTCCATTCTTTTTTAGGTTTCAGGGTAATGATCGTTTCGATCATACTGATCGGGGAATTGTCTGTTGCCGTACTCGCCCTTCCTGCTTTTCCTAAAACTTTATCTACTTCGGGCACGGATTTAATGATCTTATCCTGCACCTGCAAAATCCTTTTCGCTTCCGCATTGGAAACATCAGGTAAAGTCACCGGCATAAAAAGTATGCTTTGCTCATCCAGAGGAGGAATAAATTCTGTCCCCAGGTTTTTCAATAAAGGGATCGTAATCAATAAAGCAATGATATTGACTGCCAATGTAGTTTTTCTCCAGTTCAGCACCACCCGGATCACCGGCTCATATACCTTTTCCAGCACCCGGTTTACCGGGTTCGCATTGTCCGGTCTGAACTTCCCTTTCATAAAAAAGGAAATCAATACCGGGGCAAGGGTAATCACCAGCAAGGCATCGACAATCATGATGAAGGTCTTGGTAAAGGCCAGGGGATGGAATAATTTACCCTCCTGCCCGGTCAGCATAAATACCGGAAGGAAAGAAGTAATGATGATGACCGTGGCAAAGAATACGCCTCTGGACACCTGTTTACTGGATTTGGTGATCACCGCAAGGCGATCTTCTTCCGTAATCCAATCCGGAGATTTACGGAATTTATTTTTTATCCACTTGATCATGATTCAGTTGTTTTTTGTTGGTCCTGTTCCCAAAGCGCATAGCGCTCTGCAAGATGTTTGTACGCGTTTTCACTCATGATAATCCCATTGTCTACGATCACCCCGATGGCCAGGGCAATCCCGGTGAGTGACATGATATTAGAGGAAATATTAAAAGCATTCAGCAGGATAAAACTCGCTGCAATGGTGATCGGAATCTGAATGATGATGCTCAATGCACTTCTCCAGTGGAAAAGGAAAATGATCACAATGATCGATACGACGATCATCTCTTCGATCAGGGTATGGGTGATGGAATCTACCGCCTCACTGATCAGCTCCCCACGGTCGTAAACGATGTCAAATTTGACACCTTTAGGCAAACCTTTGGAGACCTCTTTCATTTTGGCTTTCACTTTTTCAATTACCTCTGCGGCATTTTCGCCATAGCGCATCACCACAATTCCGCCTGCACGTTCCCCTTCACCGTTCTGGTCAAAGATCCCAAGCCTAGTTTCACCGGTCATCTGTACTGTGGCCAGGTCGGAAATCCTGATCGGTGTTCCGTTCTGATTTTTTACCGGAATATCCGAGATTTCTTTAATGGATTTGAGGTATCCGGAGGTCTTGATGATATAGCCCATATCACTCATCTCAAACTTCCTCCCCCCTGATTCATTGTTGTTACTGCGGACCGCTGCAATCACCTCCGGGGCAGACAGCTTATAGTAAAGCAGTTTATTCGGATCTATAGAGATCTGATATTGTTTCTGAAATCCACCAAAGGAAGCGATCTCACTTACTCCGGGAACAGTTTGCAAAGCAAACTTCACATACCAGTCCTGGATGGCCCTTTGTTCCCCGAGGTCCATATCCGGAGCATCCAGGGTATACCATAAAACATGGCCTACCCCCGTTCCATCAGGCCCCAGTTGTGGCGCAACGCCATCGGGTAAAGTTTTGGAGATGGTACTGATTCTTTCCAGCACCCTTTCCCTTGCCCAGTATACATCTACATCATCTTCAAAGATGACATAGATAAAGCTCATACCAAACATAGAAGAACCGCGGACATATTTGATCTTAGGGATCCCCTGCAAATTGGTGACCAGCGGATAGGTGACCTGATCTTCGATCAGTTGCGGTGAGCGGCCCATCCATTCTGTAAATACAATCACCTGGTTTTCTGACAGGTCAGGAATCGCATCTATGGGATTTTTCTTGACAGCATAAATGCCCCAGACAAAAAGTCCCAGAGATAGTACCAGCACAATAAACCGGTTGCGCATTGACCATTCTATAATTTTATGTACCATTTCTTTGTGTTAATGATGGTGATATCGATTCGGACTAGTGTTTTTTCTGACCTTTAACCGGAAGTTTTTCTTCTCCTTCGCGCTCGTACTGGCAACAGCTGTGAAGCTTGTTGTAGGCTTCGTCTGTGGCTTTAAACTTCTGGGTATCATAACCTGCAGCCGCTACTTTTTGCTGTATCTGATCATTGCTGATGACGGTAGAATCATAGCTTACCTTTAATACTTTTGTTTCCGGGCTCCAGCTTGCGGCACTTACACCAGGCACTTTCAGTGCGGTTTCTATCTTTTTTTTACACATGGTACAGTTACCACGCACTTTAATACTGTCAATTTTAGATTGTGCAAATACAGTAATGCTCAGGAAGGTCAATACGACCACCGAAAAGAATCTCAATGATTTCATAATAATGGTTATTTAAGAAAATGGGTTTAATAAACATGGATTACGACAAAGTCATAACCAGGACGCGATCGCGTCAGGAAACAAAAGAAAAGGGTATTATATTCTGTAGGTACAGTTTTTCAGGAAGACGGGAATTTTATTGCCGTCCGGAGGTGCATTACTCAATGCTTCCCTGGTAATTTTAACAGGGATCTCCAGCTTATAATTTACAAATAGAGAAGGGAGAATGACCGCAGACGAAGCCGCGTTAAACTCATACACCGGCACATTTGCCTTTTGAGATTTGTCCACCTTTGGCTGTTGTTTTTCATCCTCACAGCAGGATTTCGCCTTGGCTTTTGGCGTTCCTTTAGGCATTCCGCAAAAACCACAGATCTCTTTATCCTGCTGATCCAAACCCCAGCTCACCAACTCCCCCATGCAATAATGGAAGTGCAGCGTCGCCCCACTGGAAACACCCAGGTAGAAGACAGCAAGTATGGTTAGCAGAGTTCTTTTCATTTAAGCTTCAAAGTTTCGAAATTATCCGTTGATATTATTATATAATTATGGGATTATTTTATAAAATTCGGAGAAGTCAGACACTTGCAAGAAGTTTAACAAAGTTGTTTCCCTAAAAATATTCCGGAAGGAAGAGCCATTTTTTAAGTCTGATTTTGAAAAACAACATTCAGGAGAAAAACATGATCGCATTGTAAAAAAAATAGCGCGGGCTCAAATGTAACATTATCGCTACTGTAAAAATAATTTATATACAAATACTAAACAAAAAGCCTCATTTGTTTACAATTACTTCTCAGCTTATTAACAAGCACTTGGTAGTATTGCAACGTAATCGTTCAAAAAACCAGACCTACATGAAACATTTTTACATTGCAACAAGATCTATCATCACCATCTTGTTTTTATGCCTGACGCCATACCTGAGTATGGCACAAACAAAGATCAGTGGAACAGTCAGAGATGACAGTCAACAGCCCCTGCCTGGGGTAAGTGTCCGTATCAAGGGTACAAGCCAGGCGGCATCCACCAATAGTTCAGGATATTTTAGCCTCAATGCACGCGCTAAAGACATCCTGGTGATCAGTTCTGTTGGATTCATCACCCAGGAAATAAACCTGACCGACACTCAAGACCTCAACATCACCCTGAAAGCCGATTCCAAAAACTTATCTGAAGTTGTCGTAACCGCTCTGGGAATCCGTAAAGACAAAAGGAATCTTGGCTATGCGATACAGGAAGTTAAGGGCGCAGACCTGGTTAAGGCCAGGGAAGGCAATCCCGTGAATGGTCTTGTCGGTAAAGTTGCCGGTCTTACCATTGGCGTATCCTCAGAACTCATGGGCCGCTCCTCTGTTTACCTGAGAGGTAACGAAGTAAACCTTGTTGTGGTAGATGGAATTCCGATCAATTCAGACACCTGGAACATTAATCCTGATGATATTGAAACCTATACTGTGCTAAAAGGCCCTGCCGCTGCTGCATTATACGGTTACCAGGCTTACAACGGAGCTTTATTGATTACCACAAAAAAAGGAACCAGCAAAGATGGCGCGGTTTCGGTAGAAGTTAATTCCAGCACACAATTCAATAAGGGTTTTATTGCCTTGCCAAAAAGCCAGGACGAATACGGACCGGGTGAACACAGTGCCTATGCTTTTGTGGACGGTAATGGCGGTGGATTAAATGATGCAGATTACGACATCTGGGGGCCAAAGTTTGAGGGACAGCTCATCCCCCAATACGATAGCCCGGTGAATGCTGCCGGTGTCCGTCAGGGTACCCCATGGGTGGCCAGAGGTAAAGACAACCTTTCACGTTTCATCCAGACTGGTTTGCTTTCGGCAAATAACATCGCATTATCCTCGGCTTCAGATAAACATAACCTCAGGATATCAGTATCCAACAACTATCAAAAAGGACTTGTTCCAAATACACAGCTGAACATCAATAACTTCAATATCAGTGGAGGATATAACCTCAGTCCAAAGTTAAAGGCAGAAGCCAGCATTAACTACAGCAGACAGTTTTCTGATAACCTGCCCGATGTAACCTATGGTCCGGGAAGTATCATTTACAACATGACACTTTGGGGAGGTGCAGATTGGAATATCGACGACATGAGAAACTACTGGCAACCGGGAAAAGAAGGTATCCAGTCTATTTATGCGGAATACAAAAGATACCATAACCCCTATTTTATGGCTTATGAATGGCTGAGAGGGCACAAGAAAAATGACATCAATGGTTATGCTGCCTTAAACTACAGCTTCACGAAAGAGCTTGAGCTTGCCTTGAAAACACAAATCAGCACCTACGACCAGCTTCGCACTGAAAAAATGCCGTTTTCTGCCCATCCTTATGGCCGCGAAGAAGGATTAGGTGATTACCGCGAAGACCGCAGAAGCATGTTCGAGAACAATACCCAGTTGATTCTGAAATTCAACAAAAACATAGACAAACTATTTAACATCAGTGCCTTTGGTGGTGGAAACATCAGAAACTTTGGATATAATTCAGGATTCACCACTACCGATTATTTAATTGTTCCCAACGTATATAACTTCTCCAATTCTAAAAACCCTGTAAAAGCACTCAACTTCAACTCAAAAATGCTCGTGATGAGTGCCTTTTACTCTGTCGACCTGGGGATCAGCAAATACCTGAACATCAATACCACCGGAAGGTTTGACAAGAATTCAGCATTACCTGTGAACAACAATTCCGCATTTTATCCATCCGCCTCTTTAAGTACGGTACTCTCTGATTATGCTCAGTTTCCGGAGTTCTTATCCTTTGTGAAACTAAGGGCATCTTATGCAAACGTAAAAGACCCTGGACTGGGAACTCTGGAGTACATCAACGCCTCTCCTTTGCAGGACAATCCGGTGAGCTATGGTGCAGAGTATTACTCATCATATGGCGGTCCCGGATACAATTTATCCTCCACTTACAAAACCCCGATCAGGTACAACAACCAGACTTCGGGTAGTTATACAGATGCATTAATAGATCTGAATGCGATCAGAGCGCAAAGCAGAACCAATTATGAAGCCGGGATAGACCTGAAATTCTTAAACAACAGAATGGGATTTGACGCCACCTATTTCAAATATATCGACGGTCCTAAAATCATCAAACAGGGGATTTCTTCTTCAACAGGATATACGACCAATATCATCAACGGACGGAAGACACAAAATACAGGTCTTGAACTCAGCTTCAGCGGAAGCCCGGTCACAAACCAAAAATTCGGCTGGGATGTATTGGTCAACTGGTCTACCTACAAACAGGTTTATAAAGAACTTGCACCAGGAGAAGATGCAGTAGATAAATTCTACAAAAAAGGCGACCGGATAGACAATGTTTATGGTGCTGTTTTAGCAAGAACTCCTTCCGGACAGGTGATTCACAATTCAGGAGGAGCACCACTGAAACTAAAGGAAGATCAATTACTGGGACATGCAAGCCCGGATTGGGTATGGAGCTTTGTGAATAAATTCAGGTATGAAAACTTTACATTGAGCATTCAGCTGGATGGAAAAGTGGGTGGCGTAATGCAGGATTATGTTCGTCTTAAATCTTTCCAGGGAGGCCGTCAGATAGAAACTATCCAGGGCAAAATGGGAGAAGCAAGGTACCAGGATTACCTTCATGTTAATGATAAAGATTACAAGGGAACATGGGTTGGCGAAGGTGTAGTTGTGTCTAACAATACAGCGATAAATTTTGATCCTGTTACCGGTGTCATCACCAATTATGATGCCCTTCAGTTCAGTCCAAATACCACTCCTCAGTTATTGCAGGATTACCTCGGTGTATTCTATGGCATAAAAGAGAATACCATGATGAGTCGTACTTATGCAAAACTGCGTGAGGTTACCCTGGGCTATCAGCTGCCTAAAAAGGTATTGGAAAAGACTTTCATCAAATCAGCACAGATCACCCTTGTTGGGCGTAACCTGTTGTATTTCATCAATTCGAAATACAATGACGTAGATGTAGATCAGTATTCAGGAAGAGAAGCTACCTCTACCCTGCAGACACCAACAACCAGGAGTATCGGTTTCAATTTAAATGTTCGTTTCTAGATTCAATATCACCATGAAAAAATTATATAGCTTAGCAATAATTGCGTTTAGCATCATCATAGCCACCGGCTGTAAAAAAGAATTTGCAGACAATTTTAAAAATCCAAATCAGGCGGAGCATATTCCACCCGGTCTTTTGTTCAACGGGGTTCTGAACGATATGTTTGAAGCCCCATTCTCATCCGCAGAACGCTGGAATCAGTATACAGCGGCCAATTACTCCTATTACAGCACCAACAACTATGACTGGAAAGGGGCGGATTTTAACTTTACTACCCTAAAGAATGTGGTAAAGATGGAAGAAGAGGCCAGCTTACAGGGTGGCCAGGGTGCTGCTCCATATCTGGCCATGGCGAAGTTTTTTAAAGCTTATTTCTTTATCCGGATGAGTTTGAAAGTCGGCGATCTTCCGATGACTGAAGCCCTGAAAGGCTCGGCTAACCTTAAACCTAAATACGATAGTCAGAAGACGATCTTCAGGCAATCTCTCAACTGGCTTGAAGAAGCCAACAAGGAGATCGCAGCACTTGTAAAAACAGGAAACACTGAACTGAAAGGAGACATCTACCTGAAAAATAACTTGCTGGCCTGGCAAAAAGTGATCAACACCTTCAGGTTGAGAACGCTGATCCAATTGAGTAAACAGGTGAACGATCCGGATTTACAGATCAAACAACAGTTTGCAATGATCTTAAGTACGCCGGATCAATATCCGATAATGACCGGCATGTCTGATAACCTGCAATATGTTTATAATGAAAATATGAACAAGTACCCGAACAATAAGGATAACTTCGGAAATGATGCACTCCGTTACAATATGGCGGCAACCTATCTGAATACCCTTTCTGAATTACAG
The DNA here is from genome assembly GCF_900129215.1 of Pedobacter caeni. Taxonomy (GTDB): domain Bacteria; phylum Bacteroidota; class Bacteroidia; order Sphingobacteriales; family Sphingobacteriaceae; genus Pedobacter; species Pedobacter caeni. Next base: position 362,571 of record NZ_FQUQ01000006.1, read on the forward strand.
GATCCCCGGGCTTATGCCGCAGCTGAGCCGGCAAGGGGAATTGCAGAGTCCAAAGGATATGCGATTACAGATTACAGAAACTTTGTTGGTGCCAGTACCGGAGAAGATCAGGGGGTAATGTTAGACAAAGTACAAAAGGGACTATATTCGTTGATCAATCGTGCCAGATATTACAATGGATATACGGCAGAAAACACGTTTATCATCAGTTATCCTGAATTATGTTTTACCATCGCAGAAGCAGCAAACCGCGGCTGGATCAGTACAGAGAATGCAGAGTTATGGTATAAAAAAGGAATTCAGGCTTCAATTTCATTCTATGGCTTCCGTGATGGAGACAATACCGTAACTTTTCTAAAAAAAGGCGGAAAACTAGGTGATTACGAGACGCATACGATTAAATTCGATTTTGAAAACGTATACTATGTGCAGCCGGCAGTAAAATATGCAGGAAATACTCCTGAAGGCCTGAAACAAATCCTGACTCAAAAATACCTTGCTTTTTTCAGAAACTCAGGGTTTGAAGCTTACTATCAGTACCGCCGGACTCAGATCCCTATGTTTCTGACCGGACCGGGTGTGGGTAACAGCGAAAGGATCCCAATGCGTTTTCAGTATCCTGATCTGGAAAGAACCACTAATGCAGAAAATCTGAGTCAGGCACTCAATGCACAGTACGGAGGCAAAGACGACATCAATCTGTCTCCATGGATCACTAAATAAGGTTTCTTATTAAATAACAATTCCCCTGTAAACACTAATCCTCTAAACGGATTAGTGTTTACTTTTTAAAAATTCAGATCTTATCCTGAATAAATGAATTTATTCTGATCACTTTAAACGATGTTGAGTTTAAAGGTTTGCAAAGCATAACGTAATTAAAATATAGTTTTTTACCCTTTTTATCCGCTGCAACAAGTACCCCCTGACCTTTATATCTGGAAACACGTTCTAAGGCAACCACTTTCCCTTCGCCCATCATCCTTATCCTGTAATGCTCAATAGGAAGCAACAAACCTTTAAGGCTATGATAGGTTTTCAACTGATGCTGAACAAATGCTTTCTTTTCTGCATCTGAAAATGAATTGGACATAAAAAAGTCGTCATTTGCCGTAGAAATCTCTTTTAAAAAACGAGCTCCTTCCCCTTTGTTTAACATCGCTCTTAAATCCTCATACTTATTCAGAACTTCCTTTTTTAAAAGGTTTTTATCCATTTTACTCAGGTCCGCAGCATTGCTCCATCCTGATGTTTTAAAGGCAGTATCGATATGGAAAGTCCATTCATATTCCAGATAAGGGACAGCTGCTTTGATATCAGGAAAATCAATCTTCTTCAGCTCTTCCATATGGAGGATATCTTCCCCCTGAATTTTATACTTATAAATGGCCAGCTCTTTATTTAGTTTCTGAATGATTTCAGGTTGAATAAGGCCTCCTTTAAGGTAATCCGGATGAAATATCTTAATTTTTATTTTCTGCTCTTTCTGATCAAGAAGATAAGCATTTAAGTTACACGGGCTAAAAGGTGCATTTTCCAGATTGATTTCAGCGACCATATCGTTTACTAAAATTTCAGCGGGATAAGAAAACTCAAAATTTAACATATACCTGGTGCTGATATTTTTCTGAGCAGGTTTCTTATATTCCCGGGCTGATGTATCGTTCAAAAAGAACATGGTAAACACTAAAATTATCAATCGAAATTTCATTTGACTTCTTCTCTTTTTATAATTGCATTTATACGCTACAGTTAATATACCTCAAATTTATGACTTCCTTTTACACGATGTAAATCCAGGCCATATCGTTTCCATTTCCCTTCTGAATCTTTGGAATACAAAGGGCTTGTTCCATCCGGTTTAATCAAACTGATCAATTTCCCGTTCGGATGAATAAGTAACCGATAATCTTCTAAAGGCTGCATAAACCCTTTAGAAGATAAGATCCTTTTTTCCAGTTTTTGCAGGTATTCCTTCTGTTTCTGCTCATCCATGTACATTGAAATCATTTCTCTTTCCCTGGATTTTTGATACAGCTGAAGATAATCTTTAGCATCTCCCTTATTGATGACCTCATGGACATGCTTATAGTACTCCAAAACTTCGGCCAACAGCTGCTTAGGATCCTCTTTACTAAGGTCTGAGGAATTTGTAAAACCTGTTAATTCATAGGCTACATCCGCATCAAATGTCCATGTATAAACCAATGAATCCACGGGTTTATACACCGCCGGAAAACTACATCTTTTTACCTTGTGTACTGCTGATGGATCATTATCCTCAGTATAGACGATATCAATAAAATAATTTTTTACATCTTCAGGTGCTATTTTCGATTTAGCATCCAGAGGCCTCAGCATCAGTGTTACTTTTTGAAGACCTTTCTTTGCTATATATGGATTTAGATCTTCAATGCCACTGGTTACCCCATCTTTTCTATTTCTGGTCATGATTACCCCATTAAAAATCACATCGAAATGACCACTAAAATTATAGCTGGCAAAATAAGTTCTTTTTATTTTGCCTGTGTATTTGTAATGACTGGCCTCTTGTTTCTGCTTAGCCTGCTGTTTCTGCTGAAGCTGTTGATCCTGCTTAACCTGTTGTTCCTCTTTAGCCTGAGTACAGCTTCCGATGAAAAGCAACGCGATTAACGGGAGGTATAATTTATGTTTCATTACAATAGGATTTATTTCTTTAACGCGATATGGCATCTAAAATTAAAACGATGGTATGAAAAATTCTTCAGACTATACTTTTATATTTTATCTATAGCAATGCGGCCACAACTTCCTGCAGATTTGAATTTGCTTGGGGAAATGCCGGTAACGGCCTTAAACTGAGCAGAAAGGTGTGCACTGCTGCTATAAGCCATTTTCACGGAAATCTCATTGAGGTTCATTTCTCCATATTCGATCAGTTCCTTCACCTTTTCAATTTTCTGATGGATGATAAACTTTTCTATGGTTAAGGATTCTGAGTCGGAAAACAGCCTGCTCAGATAAGTATAATCCTTGTTTACACGGGAAGCAATCACACCAGCCATACTTTGATCCAGGTTGGCCAGATCAGAATAATGAACGAGTTCAATGATGACTGTCCTGACCCGTTCTACCAGCTGGTCTTTTTCTTTATCGATCAGCTCAAAGCCCATCATTTTCAGAGCATCAGCAATCTGTTGCAATTGCTGTCCTTCCGGATCGGGCTGGATCTTTACGGTCCCTAAAGTCAGATGAGAAATCTGAAAATTCAGTTTTTCCATTTGTTGGCGGACCGCCATAATACAACGGTCGCACACCATATTTTTAATATGTAATAACATGAGTATTCTAGCTTGAGTTAAAATTCAATTCCAAATGATGGTCGCATAACTTATGGTCAGCTCCCCGAATCATCAGGATTGAATCAAATCAAGAGTACCCTGTTTGAAATGTAAAGTGGTGTTTTTACGTTTGGAGGAGGACTGAAATCCAGGCACCATTTTCCGGCACTGATCAGGTTTTCAGAAATCAGTAAATCAGGAAAGAAAGAGGGTTTAACAGCAAGCACAATGCTGGGTACGGTCAATTCTTCTAATGTCCCTCTTTTGATGTTTTCTTTGATCACATATTCGCCATGTTCATCACAGCAATTGCAATCTTTATCCTTCGCACAGGATTTGGGATGTGTTGCAGTTTTCTGGTGGCTTGCTGTTTTTTGCTGTGCTGTTCTTTCGTGTGCTGCTGAAGTATCCTTAGCGGCAGCAGCATGAGCCTTTTCCGGAACGAACAAAGATTGACCGGAACAATGCAGCATACACACAAATAAACCTGTGGTTAACATCAGGTAAAATGTGGCAAAACTTAAGGCTCCAATTTTCTTCATTGCAGAAATAACAAACGGTTATTGTGTTCCCTGCAAATATGCTAAATAAATCAGGAGAAACCTGAGCTTCAGGCTTCTCCATTTAAATTCACATCATTATATTACTAATTATCAATAGCTTATATTTTCTCAGCTACAAATCCAGCTTTGCTTAAGGTATCTTTAATCACCTGTGCATCCAGAGATTCATTTCCTTCTATGGTAAGGATTTTATCCAGGTTATCGGTATCCACTTCCCATTTAGAAACTTCTGAAAGGCCATTTAAGTGCGGGGTTACAGTTGCCACACAGCCACTACATTTGATATTGGTTTTGAATTTTAACGTTTCCATTTGAATTATTTAATTATGATTGATATTGATTAACTTAATTTGGAGAGTTTTAGTCTCAGACTATTTCCTACTACGGATACAGAACTCAGGGCCATTGCTGCACCAGCGATCATTGGGTTGAGTAAAAATCCATTGAACGGATAGAGTAAGCCCGCTGCAATGGGAATCCCGATCAGGTTATAGATAAATGCCCAGAACAGGTTCTGACGGATAGCACGTACCGTAAGTTTAGAAAGTCTCAATGCTTTAGGCACCTGTTGCAGGTCTGAGGAAACCAGGGTGATCTTCGCCACATCGATGGCAATATCAGAGCCTTTCCCCATGGCAATAGAAACATCTGCCTGGGCCAATGCCTGACTGTCATTGATGCCATCACCTACCATGGCCACTACTTTTCCCTGAACCTGCAGTTCTTTCACAAAATCTGATTTATCAGAAGGCAAAACCTCAGCTTTGAAATGGTCAATCCCAGCATGTTTGGCTACTGAAGCCGCTGTCTGCTGATTGTCACCGGTCAACATATAAACTTCTATTCCCTGTGCTTTTAAAGCAGCTACCGCTTTAGCAGAACCTTCTTTGATCTTATCTGCAATCGCTACGATGGCTAAAACCTGTGTGGCATTGGCCAGATAAATTACCGTTTGTGCCTGTTCCTGCAATTGCAAAACCCGGCTTTCCAATTCCCTGGAAACTGAAATCTGTTGTTCTTTCAAAATTTTATGGCTTCCTGCCCAGTACTTATCACCATTAAAAACACCCTCAACCCCTTTTCCTGTTAAGCTTTCGAAATTACTGATCTGTGCCGCTTTTATACCCGCTTCTTTCAGGTGGTTTACAATTGCTTCCGCAAGCGGATGCTCGGAGGCATGTTCCAATGCCAGCAGAATTCCAGATAATTCATCTTTTTCTTTAGGGAGATCTGCTGCCCATTCGACCATGGTCACTTCTGGTTTTCCGGCAGTAATGGTTCCTGTTTTATCGAGGATCACCGCATTTACTTTATAACCCAGCTCCAATGCTTCTGCATCTTTAATCAGGATGCCACTTTCGGCGCCTTTCCCTATCCCCACCATAATGGCTGTAGGTGTTGCCAATCCTAACGCACAAGGACAGGCAATCACAAGTACAGTCACCATTGCCAAAAGGCCATGAGTAAAGGCATGTTCCCCTCCAAAGAGCAACCATGCACCTAAAGTCAGTACGGCAATCAGCATCACTATAGGAACAAAGATTCCTGCAATTTTATCAACCAGTTTCTGTACAGGAGCTTTTGAGCCCTGTGCATCCTGAACCAATTTTATGATTTGTGCAAGCATGGTTTCCCCGCCTACCTTTTCTGCTTTAAAGCGGAAACTTCCTTTTTGATTGATCGTTCCGGCAAAGACTTTATCTCCTTCCGTTTTAGAAACCGCTACAGGCTCTCCGGTAATCATGCTTTCGTCCACGTATGAACTTCCGGAATAAACGATCCCATCTACAGGAATTTTCTCTCCTGAACGGACCATCAGCTGATCCCCGATATGCACATCCGATACCGGAATCTCTTTTTCTCCATCTTCTGTAACCAGAAGTACTGTTTTCGGCTGTAAGCCAACGAGCTTTTTAATGGCCGAAGAGGTATTGGATTTTGCCTTTTCTTCGAGTAGTTTCCCTAACATGATAAAGACAATCACTACCGCAGCAGCTTCAAAATATACATGGGGATGCAAACCTCTGGAATGCCAGAATTCCGGATAAAAGGTGTTGAACACACTAAAGATATAGGCAATCCCTGTACTCAGAGCAACCAGGGTATCCATATTGGCCTTCCCGTGCCGGGCCTGTTTCCAGGCATTGATAAAAAAGTTCCTTCCAAAAATAAACAGGATAGGCGTGGTCAATGCCAGCATATAATAATTGCCATTCGGCATGTCCATGAACAACATTCCAATGATCACCACTGGCAACGCCAGGATCGAAGAAGCAATCATTCTCTTTTTTAAAGACTCATAATTGTTCTTTTGCAGCTCTTCCTGTTTCTCTTTTGCCCCTTCGCTTTCCAGGATCAGGTCATACCCGATAGACTGAACTACTTTCTGAAAGGCTGCAGGCTGTATCTGGTCTGGGTGAAAAGTTACTTTTACAGATTGAGTGGCATAATTCACTTCCGCATGATCCACCCCTTCCTGAGCACCAATCATAGATTGGACACTCGTAGCACAGGAAGCACAGGTCATTCCTAAAACGGGCAAGGTCAGGGTTTCTATATTTTCTTTCATGACGTATGGTTTAGATTCTAAGACAAAGGTACCGTAAGGGGTCCTCTACTATTTTACAGGATTTCGGGAAAGATTTACATAATATCAGCGAAGCGTACCATAAGCACATGCAGGACTATCCGAAGGAGGACAAGACCTGATGCAGCGTAACTTCCCCATGATTCCGGATAAATCCCATAAAAACAACCTTACATACCTACCGGTAACAGACTGAAAATTAATCAAATCATCAAACATTTCAGGGTTTTTATCGTTTATTAATTACGCTTTCTTCTTGAAATTCAACCAATTCTAATGATCAATATTATGACAAAGATTAATATGTGTTTTGAGCATCAGGTTGCAGTGAAAGCTTTCTTTGTTAACAGAGATAAAATAAAGGATCCTGCGATCATAAAATACCTCAGGAGCGATCCTGAAGGCATTTTGGAGATTTCACTAGATGGATTGAAAAAAGGAAAATGGAAGATGACCCTGGAATGGAACTACGAAGAGAAAGACTATTCACTCGTGAAAGACATCATCATACCTGTCGCCGAAAAGACTGCATTTTAACCAGCAACAACATTCAACCCACAGCCTGTCCAGAACGCTCTCTTATTAAACAGCATTGTGATTTCTTTTAACCATCAGATAATTGAAAAAATACTTAGTATTAGGTATTCTTTGTGTTGGACCTTATAGCTAAATTTAGTTATAAAATTAATGACACTATGGCGCTCAAAAACCTCTCTCTTTTCGTTGGTCGATACCATCGTGGATTAGTATAATTCAATTATCCCAGTAAACATAATCCAAATCATAATGAGTAATTTCAACATCACACTGACCTTGGATAGCAAGGTTCATGCAGTAGAATTCTGTCGCCTGGAAAATGTGACATTCGAACCGCACATCGCTTCGTTCAATTTTAAAAATGGGAAATGGGTAGCAGATCACAAAAATTTCCCGGTCAGCATTGACAACATACTTGACCTGATGATCATTGTTCGCGGAAATCCGGGGACTACCTGTGAATTAACGGTAAAAGCAGATCAGGGAGTCATTAAAAAATTCGCACCGTATTTTCCTTTCGCACCGAATGGTCATACCTTTTTTAAACAAAATATTCAGCTGCCCTGATGAAAAAGCAATTACTTGTCCTTCTGATTTGCATGAGTGTTCAACATGCATTTGCACAAACGATTATCCAGGATAATAAAGGGCAAACTTCTGTCGATCTCAAACCTGCGAAAGCAGATGCAGCTGATAAAACCAAGGTTGATTCCATTCCATTTGGTGCCGGCTTGATTAAGTTCAGTACCATCGAAAAAAAAATCGAGCTAAATTACTATCAGTATTTTAGGCCCCTAAACCCCTCTTTTTTGAGCGTTTCTGCTTCCGGTGAAATTAAAAACAGTATTGGATCTGTTTTCTCAACAGGCAATCTGGAGCCAGGCGCTAATGTCAAAATCAAATATGGTAAGCGGCTTTTTAGCAGAAGTATTCCCAACTTTAACGATTGGGAGGAAGAATTTAAAAGTAAAAATGGAAGAGATCCATCCAACGAAGAAATAGGAAAATTTATTAAAGACATGCCAACAGCATCAGACCTTTGGCTTGTGACCAATGCCGGTTTCTCTGGCTCCAAGTTCAAATTGTTTTCCCCCGATTCGGCCTATGCTTCCCAGTTTAAAAAGATCAATTTTTCTTCGCCCGAATTTAACATCGGATTTAACTATTGGAACGCAAAAATTGCCAACTGTACGGTGCTGCTTGGAGCGACCCTGGGGATTAAACAAACCAACAATTTTGACGATCTGGTAGAAAGCACAGCTGAAGATGTAATCACCAAAACAGATGCAGCTAGCGGAAGTAGCAGAAAAGTGACTGAAAAAAATACCGTTTACAAAGGGAAGTATAATGAAGTCTGGACATACCCCCTGAACATAGATCTGTATTTCAAACCACAGAAATTTGACAATGTCGCTTTTCTGGCTTTTAGCAGAACAGAATTTTATAAGGGCGACCAGAAAGCACAAACCAAACTTGGTGTCGGTTTCTATCTTTTGCGCAAAAATGACATGTTTGACCCGGTATTTGGTATTAATATAGACTACAAAGACGTAGGTAATGCAGACCAGACAGATGATGATAAAAAAGCTATTAGTAAGCTGAATGTTGGATTGGTCTTCAATATTTTCCCTTTACTATTTAGAAAGAAGGGATAAACGAGCCTATTAGAAATGTCAATGCTTTCGTTAACAAGCATGACATTTCTATTGGCATTTATAGATGCCTTTCAAATAATTTTTGATTAATGGTTTTATTTTATAGATTTGGTAAACCAATTATTGGTAAACCAAATATATCGTATGAAATCATTTATAGAAACGATCAGATCTATAGAGGTGGAGACTCCCGTAGATAAAATCATCGGGCAGCTCAAACAACTCATTACCTCAGGACAGCTTCAACCCGGCGACCGCCTTCCTGCGGAAAGACTTCTTGCAGAGAAGTTTGGTGTAGGCCGCAGTTATGTTCGTGAAGCGATTTTAAAACTGGAGTTTTATGGCCTGCTCAAAACCAATCCTCAAAGTGGCACTTATGTTTCCGGCTTAAGCATCAAAGTTCTGGACAGCATCATTACCGATATCATAAAATTCAATAAGGAAGATTTCAATGCCCTTCTTGAAGCCAGGTATTACCTGGAACTTGATGCCGTAAAACTCGCCGCAGAAAGAAGAACAGCACAGGACCTGATTAGTCTGAATGAAGCTTTGTTAGAGTATGAAGCAAAAGTAAATGCCAACCAGAATGCGGTGGAAGAAGACATGATTTTTCACATCTGCATTGCCAAGGCTTCCAAAAACTCAGTCATCGAATCCATGATCCTGATTCTTATTCCCGACCTGATCAAAAGCATTGTCGAGAATAAAATATGTGGGGATAACCGTGGGGTACTGGCCATTGACGAACATAGAAAAATTTTAAAAGCAATACAGGATCAGGACATTGATGCAGCCGAAAATGCGGTAGCTGCACATTTAAATGACATGTTCCAGATTAGCAAAGCGGGATTTGCCGCACAAAAGATTGTACATGGTAACTAAATAAAAACGCCCTCAGAAATATGGCATAAGCCGTAAATTTTAATCTTCTTAACATCATTATGAACTACTTAAAAAAGTTGGTATGGGCGCTTATTTGCCTTTTTTTCACCCTCCCTTGCTTCTCGCAGGAGCATCCTTCGATCATGCTCAGCAAGCAAAACATAGGTGCTTTAAGAAAAGGTATACAGACATATCCCCTGCTTAAAAAGTCTTATAAGAAAGTGAAGTCCGATGCCGACAAAGCCATCCTGGAAGCCATTGAAGTACCTGTTCCCAAAGAAGCCGGAGGCGGAAAAAGCCATGAGCAGCACAAAAAGAACTACATCAGTATGCTCAACTGCGGAATCGCTTATCAGGTTACCGGAGATAAAAAATATGCTGCTTACGTAGAACAAATGCTGTTAAAGTATGCAGCAGAATATGAAAAATGGCCCTTACACCCGAAAAGAAAAGAAGGTCACCAGGGCGGAAGAATTTTCTGGCAGAGCCTCAATGATTTTGTATGGCAGGTATATACCATCCAAAGTTATGATCTGGTTCATGATGCCCTCTCTGCCACTAACAGAAAAACCATTGAAACAAAGCTGTTTGAACCTATCCTCAAATTTTTCACGGTAGACTGTGCAGAAACTTTTGACAAAATTCATAACCATGCCACCTGGGATGTGGCAGCAGTAGGCATGACGGGTTATGTGATCAACAAACCGGAATATGTACAAATGGCCTTAAAAGGTTCAGCTAAAGATGGTAAGACCGGTTACCTCGCTCAGATCGACCAGCTCTTTTCTCCGGATGGGTATTATACAGAAGGACCTTATTATCAACGCTATGCCTTACTTCCTTTTGTCATCTTTGCGAAGACCATCAACAACTATCAACCAGAACTTAAGATCTTCCAATACCGCGACCAGCTACTGGCAAAAGCCATCCAAACCTCTTTGCAGCTGACCTATACCGACGGAACTTTCTTCCCGATCAACGATGCCATTAAAGGTAAAACCTATGAATCTTCGGAACTCGTTTATGGAGTAGACATTGCCTATGCAGACATTAAGGCTTCGCCTGATCTTCTGGACATTGCAGAGAAACAAGGAGAAGTGGTGATTTCTGATGCAGGTTTAAAAATTGCCATGGACCTGAGTGCGGGCAAGTCGAAACCCTTTGCCTATCAGAGCCAACTGATTAAAGATGGGGCTTCGGGCAAGGAAGGTGGTCTTGGGATCCTGAGGTATGGCAGCAATGAAGATCAGCAGGCCGTACTGGTTAAGGCTGCTTCGCAGGGAATGGGGCATGGTCATTTCGACCGTTTAAACCTATTGTATTACGACAATGGGGTCGAAATATTCCCTGATTATGGCTCTGCCAGGTTCATCAACATTGAATCTAAAAAAGGCGGGGATTACCTTCCTGAAAACAAATCCTGGGCCAAGCAAACCATTGCCCATAATACGTTAACGGTCGACCAGACTTCAAATTTTAAAGCCAATGCAGACCTTGCCCAGCAAACCGCGGCATCGGTTAGCTATTTTAAGGTTGATAAAGACCTGCAGGTTTTCAGTGCCGATGAAAACCATGCTTATCCGGGAGTTCAAATGAACCGGACCACGGCTTTGCTTAAGGTCAAAGAACTTCAAAAACCATTATTAATCGACGTATTCAGGGTGAATTCAGATAAAGCACATCAATATGACCTTCCCTTCTGGTATAAAGGTCATCTGGTGGATGCTGCTCCAAAAACCAAAGGATTTACCGATCAGCTGAAGCCATTGGGTAGTAAATATGGCTACGAACACATCTGGCTTAACGCTGAACAAGCTGTTCCTGAAAAAAGCGGATACCTCAGCATCTTAAACAACAAGCGCTTTTATACCGTTCATTTTGCAAGCAATGCCGATCTGAGTTTAAAGTTATTGTCATTGGGTGCCAATGATCCCGATTCAAATCTGCTGGAAAGCAAAGCTTTTATGCTTTCTTCCGCAAACAGTAAAGACCAGCTATTTTTCAGCATTACCGAAACACATGGACAAACCAATCCGGTAAGCGAAACCACCACCGGAGCAAAAAGCCAGATCAGCGATCTGAAGATCGTAGAAAGTGCTCCCAACCAGGCTTCCCTTTCCTTTAAAGTGAAGGGTAAAACTTATCAATATCAGATCAATTACAACGACAAAGAAAACTTCATAAAAATCAACTAAGCAACATGTTACAGAGCAATTTATTTCAAATAGAAGAACAAGTGGAATGGCAGGATCTAAAAAACGGCGTCAAAAGACAGGTTTATGGATACGACGACAAGATCATGTTAGTGAAAGCAAAATTTGAAGCTGAAGCCATAGGCGTACTTCATGAACACCACCATTCGCAGGTGACCTATGTAGACAGCGGGGTCTTTGAAATGAGGATTGGTGAAGAGAAAAGAATCCTGAAAAAAGGAGATGGCTTCTATGCTCCTCCTCATGAAATCCATGGATGTGTATGCCTGGAACCCGGTATCCTCATTGATGTGTTCTCCCCACACCGGGAAGATTTCTTGTAAACAATTACCTAAAACTTATTCAAATGAAGAAACTCATGATACTCTGCGCTTTGCTATGGACCACATTCAGTCTCAGCGCACAAGACACCGCAACCGTAAAAAAAGTGCAATATCCGAAAGGGTTCAGCGAACAACTCAACCTGGTGTATACCAAAGTAAATGGTTGGGAAGGGAAACTGGATTTATACCTGCCCCCTACCGGAGGAGCTGCTTCCCCTTTGGTCATCAATATTCATGGCGGTGGCTGGAACAAAGGAAACAAAGAATCCCAGGGTGGCTTTAGTGCCTTCTTTAAAAGGGGGTATGCTGTGGCAAACATTGCCTATCGTTTAACCGGTGTGGCTACCGCTCCTGCAGCAGTGGAAGATACCCGCTGTGCGCTGATCTACCTGATCAGCAATGCAAAAAAATTCAATATTGACGTCAACAAAATCGTCATCATGGGTGGTTCTGCTGGAGGCCATCTGGCATTAATGGGTGGTCTGATGGAAAACGATCATCTTTTTGATGGCAATTGCAAAGGCACAGAAAACATCAAAGTGGCTGCAATTATTGATAAATACGGGATCACGGATGTCTGGGACTGGGGATATGGCAAATTAAAAACCAGCAAATCAGCGACCAGCTGGCTGGGTGCCAAAGCCGACGATAAAGATTTCACAAAATCCGTTTCTCCGCTGTATCAGGTAAAGAAAAGCAGTCCGCCTGTATTTATTGTTCATGGTGATGCCGATCCGATTGTTCCTTATGAGCAATCCGTAGCCTTAAAGGCGAAGCTGGACGAAATGGGGGTTAAAAATGAATTCATCACCGTAAAAGGTGGTTTACATGGGAAGTTTCCTGCGGAAGACAATGCCATGGTGAATGCAAAGATCATGGAATTCCTGAAAGGACTGGGCTTATGAAGATCAGAGGATTAAGGTGGTACATTGTGGCGCTGATTGCCCTGGCAACAGTGATCAATTATATCGACAGAAGTGCCATTAACATCATGTGGCCTTATATTTATAAGGAATTTGGGATTGCCGATGCAGACAATAAAAATGCACTGGCCCTGATCACCACCTTCTTCATGATTGCCTATGCATTGGGTCAGACCTTTACAGGTAAACTAATGGATGCGGTAGGAACAAGGCTGGGGATGACCATTTCTATCATTGGCTGGAGCATTTCCATCGCCCTGCATTCCTTTGCAAGATCGCTGATGTCTTTCAACATCTTCCGGTTTATGCTGGGTTTTTCTGAAGCAGGCAACTGGCCGGGAGCAACGAAGAGCAACGCAGAATGGTTTCCGGCAAAAGAACGGGCCATTGCACAAGGCATATTTGGCGCAGGGGCCTCATTGGGATCTGTGGTTTCCGCCCCTATCATCGCCTTCCTGTACATCGTTTTTGGCTGGAAGATGACTTTTGTGCTCATTGCAGCATTAGGTTTAATCTGGATCATCCCATGGCTGATCATCAATAAAGCAGCTCCTGAAAAGCATCCATGGCTGACAGAAAAAGAAAGAAACTACATCCTCGATACTGATCCTGAAAGCAACAGTTCTGTAGAAGTGGCCCCCGTCCTGAGCTGGAAGGAATTGCTGAAGTTCAGAAATACCTGGGGCATCATCATGGCCAGGTTCTTTATCGACCCGGTATGGTGGTTATTTGTGACCTGGCTGCCTACCTTTTTAAAAGAACAATTTCTCTTTGACATCAAACAGATCGGTGCCTTTACCTGGCTACCTTATCTTTTTGCCGCGATCGGCAGTTTGCTTGGCGGTTACCATTCTTCATGGCAGGTAAAACGGGGAGTAGATGCGGTTAAAGCGAGGAAAAATTCTGTGGCTGTTGGTTGTGGCTTTATGCTGGTGTCGCTCGTTGCCATCGTGTATAACCTGGACGGACTAAAGGCAAATCCGTCCCTGGCCATGGTCCTGATTGGCACCACCCTTTTCGGTTTTCAATTCCTGATCGGCAATCTGCAAACTTTACCCAGCGATTATTTCAACGGGAAAAACGTAGGAACGGTAGCGGGTATGGGCGGTACTGCAGCGGTAGTAGGCACCCTGATCACCACCTGGGCCGTTCCCGCAATGACGAAAACAAGTTACGTTTCTTTCTTCGTCCTGGCGGCAGTCCTGGTTCCAATTACCTGGATCTGCATTAAATACATTACTTCTAAAAAAATCATTCATTCATAAATATTTTAATATGCGTTTAAAAAATAAAGTGGCAATTGTAACCGGTGGTTCAAGAGATATCGGAAGAGCTGTTTCCTTACAGCTGGCACAGGAAGGCGCCAAAGTAGTGATCAACTACCTGAGCAACCTGGCCAATGCAGAGGAAACTTTAAATCTGATTAAAGAAAATGGTGGCGAAGCCATCATTGTAAAAGGCGATGTGACCAAATCTGCCGAAGTAACGCAACTGATCGAACAGGCAAGAGCTGCCTTTGGGGAAGAAATCCATATCCTGGTGAATGTGGCCGGAGGTATGATGGCCAGAAAGCCAACCGCAGAGCTCGATGAAGACTTCTGGGATGCCGTAATGGACCTCAACCTGAAAAGTGTCTACCTGGTGAGTAAAGCCACCATCCCTTACATGGGTTCCGGAGCTTCGATCATCAACTTATCTTCCCTTGCGGGCAGAGACGGAGGTGGCCCGGGAGCTAGTGCTTATGCAACAGCCAAAGGTGGAGTAACCACTTACACCAGAGCTTTGGCAAAGGAACTTGGACCGAAAAACATCCGCGTAAATGCGGTATTACCGGGAATGATTGCAACCACTTTCCATGATACGTTCAGCAAGCCTGAAGTGCGGGTAAATGTGGCCAATGCGACCCTCTTAAAGAGAGAAGGACAAGCTTCGGAAGTTGCCGACCTGATCGTTTACTTAGCTTCAGACCAGGCGAGTTATATCACCGGAACGAACATCGACATCAATGGCGGTTTAAACTTTTCTTAAACCAGAATAACCATACGGGAGACTGCGGTCTCCCGTAATTAAACCAATACCTGGCTTTACGCTGCTACAGAAAAAGCTACTTTCTACAGTAAATGGGGATTTTACCTGTAGGATACCACCTGAACCAAATATAAATCGACTAAATATGAATTCGAAAGTTTACTTACGAGGTATGCTCCTCCTTGTCATTTCCTGTTTTCTGATTTTGAAACCGGCATTTTCTCAGACCAAAGTAACCGTCCAGGGTATTGTAAAAGATGAACAAGGCGGAATATTGCCAGGTGCCTCTGTTACCGTTGCCGATAGCAAACAAGGAACAGTTGCAGACGATAAAGGTGCCTTTTCAATTTCCGTAGATGCCGGAAAAAACCTCCTGATCAATTACCTCGGCTATCAGCCAAAAACTTATACCGTTAGCAAAAACGAAACCATTACCATCGTCCTTGCCGCACAGGAAAACACGATGAATACCGTGGTGGTGATTGGCTATGGTACACAAAAGAAATCGTCAGTAACAGGCTCAGTAGCGAGGCTGAGCAATGATAACCTGAATCAGATTCCGGTATCCAGAGCCGATCAGGCATTGGCAGGAAAACTGGCAGGTGTACAAATTCAAACCACCGATGCCACTGCAGGTGCCGCACCGGTGATCCGCATCCGTGGTGCGGCCTCGATCACCGCAGGCACCAACCCACTGATTGTTATTGATGGCTATCCTGTGCCTACCGACCTCTCTTCTGTAGACATGAACAACGTAGAAAGTATTGAAGTCTTAAAAGATGCGGCTTCTGCAGCAATTTATGGGTCCAGAGGTGCAAACGGGGTCATCCTGATCACTTCCAAATCCGGTAAAAACGGAAAAACTGTAGTGGGTTTAAATACCTCAGCAGGATTTAAAGAGGTGTACAGAAGGCTGGACTTCCCTACCCTTTCCCAATGGTCTGAGCATGTAAAATCAGTAAACAATGGGGTCTTATCTCCGGAACTTCTTGCTGCTCAGAAATTTGATGTACCAACTGATCCACAAGACATGGTGTTCAGAAACGGATCTTTTCAAAATGCACAGGTCAATGTGAGCGGAGGAACGGAAAAGGTAAAATATTACGTTTCAGGTGAAGCCCTTTTTGATAAAGGCGTGATCGCCACCAACAATTACAAACGTTATGGCGGACAAGCAAATATTGACATCACACCCAATAAAAAATGGAAGATCGGTTTGAGCATCACCCCTTCTTATACGCTACAGGATGCTCCCGTATATAAAGTGCACGACCTGCTCAGGAGCTTTGCTACCTGGCTTCCACTTTATGCCACACAAAATATTTCTGATGCAACGGGATTACCAGTTGGCAATATCGTTCATCAAAGGGCTTTCGACCCCGCCACCAATCCCCGTTACAAAGGGATCAACTTATCCGCCACAGCGAACAACAACGGCTATACCAATCTGTATGGCATCAACAACCGCATCTCCACTTCCAAAACACTGGCCAATGCCAATGTTCAATATAACTTCAGTGAAGCGCTTTCCCTAAAAGTATCCGGAGGTGCCTTTATCAGCAATTCCAGAAACGACTTTTTTCAAAAATCATGGGCTACCAGAGATCCTTTTTTACAAGGTGCTGCAGTAGCACAAGCCTCCACAAAAGGAAGTCTGGCCAATAGCGAAACCATAGATTTACTAAATGAGAACATCCTGAACTATACCAAAAGTTTTGGTAAACACGACCTGAATGTGATCGCTGGTTTCACCGCACAAACGACAAAAATCACCAGCAGCAGTGCCTCGGCTACCAATTTCTCCACAGACGAGATTCCGACCTTAAACGCAGGGACCATGAGTTCCTTGACCTCTAACATAGAAAAAAGCGCATTGGCCTCTGTGCTCTTCAGGGCCAACTATGCGTACGACAATAAATACCTGGTTTCCATCGGTTCCAGATGGGACGGAAGTTCCAGATTCGGGGCAGATAACCGATGGGGATATTTCCCTTCTGCTTCCATAGGATGGAGAGTAAGCAACGAGAATTTCTATGACAGGGATGCTTTTGTAAACGACCTGAAAATCAGGACGAGTTATGGCGCTACGGGAAATAACAATATCGGAAACTACCGCGCATTTGCAAATGTAAGTCCCGTTGGAGCCATACTTGGCGATGCGACCAGTCTTGGGTTCAATTCCAGCTTTTACGACAATCCTGATCTGGGATGGGAACGCAGTTTCAGCTTAAATGCAGGGGTAGATATGGCTTTTCTGAAAAACAGGTTTACCCTGACCATAGATGCTTACCGCTCAACGACAAAAGACCTGCTGTTCTTCCTCCCAATCAATACCATCACCGGAAGCAATGGCGTATGGACCAATGTCGGAGAAGTGCAAAATCAAGGTCTGGAGATAGAATTGGGTGCTAAAATCATCGACAATGAAAGTTTTAAATGGAGCCTGAGTGCCAATGCAGCAACCAATAAAAACAAGGTTAAAGCTTTAGGGAACAGCAGCTCGATCATCAGTATCGGCGATCCTAAAAGACTGAATTATTTCCTTGCCCAGGTTGGCCAGCCACTGGTTCAGTTTTACGGATATGAGTACGACAGCGACATTGAAGTTGCCGGAAACTACTGGCCCACCAATGTGCATTCCGACAGGATCATTGCCCGGGACATGAACGGAGATGGCGTCGTTAACGAGCAAGACCGCGTAGTGCTCGGACAGCCTACCCCTAAATTTACCTGGGGCTTAACGAGTAACCTCAAATACAAAGATTTCGACCTGAGCTTTGTGCTGCAGGGATCGCATGGAGCAAGTGTATTTAATGCAGATCCGAACTATTATGAAACCCAGTTTTCGGCCACAGGGACTTCGGCTTACCTGAACCTGCCAAAAGACATACAGGCAAAAACCAAATACAAAACGGAGAGCCGGTATTCCATTGAAGACGCTTCTTTTATCGCCCTGCGAAGTCTGAACCTGGGGTATACCTTAAATGCAAAATGGCTGAGCGCCATCAAAGCAAGTAACCTGAGGATCTATGCCTCTGCCGCAAACCTATGGTACAAATTTGCCAAAGGATACTCGAGCTACAATCCTGAGGGCGTCAACGAATATACCGACGACCCTTTAAAAAACGGGTATCAACGCGGTTCGGCACCGATTACAAGAAACATCACATTTGGTATCAATGCTAATTTTTAAATTAAAACTTACTCCAATGAGACATCAAATATTCCTGGCGCTGATCCTGATCTTAAGTTTTAGCAGCTGCAAAAAATTCCTCAATGAGCAACCGGTTTCCAACCTGATCGAACAAAATTATTACCGGAATACCGAAGAGGTGGAAGCAGGTGTGATCGCCTGTTATGACGGACTTCAAAAAGTATATGATATAGAATTTAAACTGACCGAAATCAGGGCCGACAATACTTCCGGTGTTTCACTGGAAGGAGACTGGGGAGCCATCAAATTTTTCAGGGATGCCCCTTCGAATTTCTTTATCCTGGATTACTGGCAACGGACCTACAACACCATTGCCCGCTGTAACCTCGTCTTAAAATACCTGGACAATGTGTCGGATCCGGTAAAAAAGAAATCATTTGAAGGAGAAGCGAAATTTATACGGTCTTTGATGTATTTCAACCTGGTGAGGTTATATGGTGATGTTCCACTCCTAACCGCAGCGATAAAATTCGACGATTTTGAAAAATTTAAGCGGATTTCTAAAACGGAAATTTACAACCAGCTGAAAACAGACCTGCAAACCGCAGTTGCTTCCTGCCCTCCTTCCTGGCCAAACAACCAATTGGCCAGAGCAACAAAAGGTGCGTCTCAGGCATTACTGGCTAAAGTATACCTGACTTTAAGAGATTATCCAAACGCAAAATTACAGCTGGATCCTTTGGTAGGCAGCAATTTTAAAGGCAATACTTATCAGCTGAACCCGTCCTATGCAGCGATATTCAGCAGCAGTTCAGAAATGAGCAAAGAGATTCTTTTTGCCGTCCGCTATAAAGCCAGTGCCAATGGTGAAGGAAACTCCTTCTCTTATGAATATTCCAATAATGGCGATGCCAGGAATGTGAAAGCCTCCGCTCCTTATCAGGCTTTATTTGAAACAGCAGATGTGAGAAAGGCCAGCACCTTTAATGCAACAAACGGGCTGTGTACAAAATTCTTAGACCCTACCGCCCCCCAACGCGATGCAGGAAACGATTTCCCGGTTCTGCGTTTTGCGGATGTGTTGCTGATGTATGCCGAAGTAAGCAATGAACTCCTTCCCACCCCAACAAATGAAGTGATTGATCCTTTAAATGAAGTAAGAAACAGAGCTTCGGCAAGTGTGTATACCAGCAGTACCCTCAATAGCAGGGAAACAGCCAGAGCAGCCATTTTCAAAGAACGCAAACTGGAATTTGGCTTTGAAAACCAACGCTGGTACGACCTGGTAAGAATGGAGGAAAGCAACACCATTTCTATCCTGAATGCCTACCTCAGTGCAACCGGTAACCCAACGATTACCGTTCCGGTTTTCCGTCTGGTCTTTCCGATTCCACAAACAGAAATAGACCTGAGCAAGGGAAACCTGACGCAGAATACGGGTTATAATTAACAGAATACCGGCTATAATTAGCCAAAAACGAGCAACCTGAACCAAATAAATTAACCAGATATGAATTTTAAAGTTTTGTTACGAAGCATAGGGATGGTGATGATCTCCTGTTTCCTGTTCGCAAACACAGGCTGGTCACAAAGCAAGGTAAAAGTGCAGGGTGTGGTAAAATCCGCATCCGGCGAGACTCTACCAGGGGCATCTGTGACGGTAAAAGACAGCAAGCAAGGTACGGTCACGAATAACAAAGGAGAGTTTAGCATCACTGCAGAGACCGGAAAACTATTGCTTTTCAACTACCTCGGCTTTCAGCCGCAGGCCTATGTGGTGAAAGCAGCTGAAAACATCACCATCACCCTCCAGGAAATTCCGAATACCATGAACGAAGTGGTGGTGATCGGATATGGTACCCAAAAGAAATCCGCAGTAACAGGTGCGGTGAGTAAATTGAAAAATGAAAACCTTGATGAAATCCCAACCTCCCGTCTGGACAATGCATTGATCGGAAAGATTGCCGGGGTAACCATTCAGAATGTCAGTTCTGAATCCGGCGCAGAACCCATTGTGAGGGTCCGCGGATTCAGTTCCATCAGTGCAGGTTCTCAACCTCTTGTGGTAGTGGATGGATACCCCGTTCCCGATGGTTTATCCTTCGTGAACCCACAGGATGTAGAATCTATAGAAGTATTGAAAGATGCCGCCTCTGCCGCCATTTATGGCTCAAGAGCTGCCAATGGGGTGATTCTGATCACCACAAAGAGCGGCAATTCGGACAAACCCAGGTACAGCCTGAAATCTTATTATGGGTTTAAAAAGCCTTATGAGCTCAACCCGATCATGAGCATTACCGACTATACAAAAATGCTTTTTGCAGAAGCAGCCTTAAGGGAAAATGACCCTACAGTTCCTGCCAATGGAAAAAACCTGATCACTGGTCCTGAACGTGCGGCCTATATCATCGAAGACCAGATCAGTGGTGTACCCACCGACTGGCAGCAGGAAGCCTTGCAAAGCGCAGGCATTAAAAACATACAACTCGGCATCTCCGGAGGTAAAAAAGACCTTCGATATTACATTTCCGCCAGCGGACAAAAAGATGAAGCGGTCCTGAAATACAGCGACAACAGCAGGATCAATGTCAAAGCAAAAGTGGATGGTGCATTGAGCAAAAAAGTAGATTTCAGCATCAACTTCAATCCGTCCTATATCAAAACACAAAGACCTGCGGTAAATTTCACGGATTATTTCAGGTTCGGTTCTTTCCTTCCGGTAAATCACAATGAATTTACTGCTGCTTATGTACGTCAGAATTCACAATGGGCCAATATCCTTCCCGGTGATTTTGTACAGGCAAGACATTTTAACGGATTGCAATATTCAGGGACCATGCCCGATGGCAGCATCTGGACAAGTACCGGCCCGGTTGAACCTTTTGCCACAAGTAACAATACCCCGGTATCAATTGCCGCCAGAGAAAACCGCGATCAGCAGACTTACCGGATGCTGGGTGGTGGGGATGTCAGCATCAAATTCCTGCCCAACCTGATCTTTAAGAGTTCCATTGGTGGTTATTACTCCCAACAGGAAAACAATACTTTCACGAAATCAAGCGCCAGAAAAGATGGGGATGTTAATGAAGCAACCATTTATACCAAAACCTATCTAGACCTCCTACTGGAAAACACACTGAACTATAACCTCACTAAGGGCAACCATAGTTTCAGCGGTTTACTGGGTTTTACCACTCAGCAAACACAGATCAAGGAATCTAATATGGTGGGAAGGAACTTCCCTACCGAAAACTTTGAAACCTTAAATCAGGCCGCTCAAATTGACCAGGCTTTAACCAATACACTCAAAGACCGCATCGGCCTGATCTCTTACCTCGGCCGTTTTACTTATGATTACAAGAACAAATACCTGCTGGCCCTCAGCTACAGGATGGATGGCAGTTCCTATTTTGCTGAAGGACAAAAATATGGTTCCTTTCCTGCGGTATCTGCCGGATGGGGAATCGGAAAAGAAGCGTTCATGAAGAACGTTTCCTGGGTTAGCAATATGAAACTCAGGGCGAGTTATGGAGCTACAGGAAACAATAAAATTCAAAGTTTTGCCTTCCAGAACCTGCTATATCCGGGCAATTATTCTTTTGGCAGCGGAACAGGATCGGTAAACCTGGGGCTTGCCCCCAACTCTGATGTGCTGGCCAATCCGAACATCACCTGGGAACGTACTTTTGAATTTAATGCAGGATTGGACCTCGGTTTTATGAAAGACCGTTTCGGACTTACCCTGGAATACTACAACTCAAATACGGATAAATTACTTTACAAACGCTCTACGCAATCTTTCAGTGGATCTTTTGAGTACTTTGACAATTCAGGAAGAATCAAAAACCAGGGTATAGAGATAGAACTTAGTTCACACAACATCAAAAATGACCATTTTCAATGGTCTACTTCCCTGAACTTCTCTGCCAACAGAAACAAATTACTGGAGCTTGGCGGAGAACCATTTCAGTACAATTACGGGGAACGAAATGAAATCTACGCCGCCATTGTAGGACAACCGGCCATCCAGTTTTTTGGCTATAAAACCGATGGGGTATGGACTTCACAGGCTCAGATCGATGAGGCCAAAGCAGGTGGACAAACCTCTACCCTGGCAAAGTATTATGCACCCGGAGGTTTAAAATTTGTAGATGTTAATGGGGATAACAAGATCGATGTAAACGACAGAACTTCATTGGGCAGTCCTTTTCCGGATTTCACCTGGGGCATCAACAACTCTTTTAAATACAAAGGCTTTGACCTGAACATTCTGATTCAGGGAGTGCAGGGTGTGAAGCTGATCAACGGAGATGCCAACTACAACGAATCCAGAAGGTATAACGAAAACTTCAATAAAAACAGGTGGATCAGTGCCGCAAATCCGGGAGACGGAAAAACGCCTTATTATACCAATGGAGAAAACTGGCTGTTAACGGATTATGTGATTGAAGATGGTTCTTATGCAGCGATCAGAAATGTGATTTTGGGTTATACCATTCCTTCCAGATTTACTAAAAAATTAGGGGTTACAGGGATCAGGTTGTACAGCTCTGCAGATAACCTGTTGTACCTGATGGGCAAATCCTACAGGGGCATTAACCCGGAAGCAAGGGCTACTTCTTCTCAATACTCTTCTCCTTTGGTTGATGGGTATCAGCGTGGAGCTTTCCCGATTTCCAGGACTTACACTTTTGGGATAGACGTTAATTTCTAGATTATGAAAAACTTAAGCACATTTAAGATGAAAAAGCTAACCCATATCGGAGCAGGAATTTTACTGATCATGAGCACAATGGCTTGCAAAAAGATCATCAACATTGACCCCATTTCTAATGTTGGGGTAAATGCTTTCTATAGGAATTATGAGGAAACAAAGGCAGGACTAACCGGCTGTTATTATGGATTGCAAAAACCTTTGGAATACGAATGGATGTTAACAGACCTGCGGACAGACAATTCAAAACAAGGGGTAGCGAACAGCTCTGCTTCCATCAATTTTGAATTTAATGAGCTGGACATGTTTACCCTGAATTCGGCACATGATAAAGTTTACCAATACTGGTTACAGACCTACAAAAACATCAGGTCTGTGAATTATGTATTGAAGAGCCTTGGTGCCAGCTATGCTGCCGGAAAAACCAGTCTGGGAGAAGGAACAGCCACCATGAGCGCAGCACAGAAAAACCAGCTTGCCGGCGAAGCCTTATTTTTACGCGCTTACCATTATTTTAACCTGGTCAGGTTATATGGAGATGTATTCCTCGTTACTGAACCTGTAGATCCGGAGCAATCAAAACGGATCACCCGGACACCTGTAGCAGCATGTTATCAATTGATCGTTGCAGACCTGCTTGCTGCTAAAGATCTGCTTCCTCAAACTCCCTACACTCCTACGGCCAATACAGATGTTGGGCGGGTCAGTTCATGGGCAGCAAGAGCCTTGCTCGCCAAAGTATACCTTACCACTAAACAACCCGCGGCAGCCCTTCCTTTACTGGATGAGGTCATCAGCAATAGCGGCCATGCATTACTCCCATCTTTTGCAGATGTCTTTTCCATCAATAATGAGATGAACAAAGAAATTGTTTTCGCAGTGAGGTTTAAAGCCGGAGGTTTTGGTCTGGGCAATCTGATGGCCAATAACTTTGCGCCAACGTCCAGTGGAAGCGCCATTGTAAACGGAGATGGCAGTGGCTATAACTTCCCCACCAATGAGTTGGACCAGACTTATAAAACTCCGGCTACGGGAGCTGCAGACAATAGAAAGGCAGTTACGATGGCAAAGTATTCCTCGAAATTGTACGTCAAAAAATTCATTTCTCCGGTATTGGTCAAGTTTGATGCAGAAAATGATTTTCCTGTACTCCGGTTTTCGGATGTATTGCTCATGAAAGCGGAAGCTCTGGGTTTTGGAAACGCTGCTGTCAACCTGATCAATCAGGTAAGGGAAAGAGCCGGTGCGGTTGATTATGTTTCAGGTGATTTTTCTACCGGATTTTATAAATATCCCCTGGATGGCAGCAGCCCAAATTCATTGACAGATGAGCCCCGTTTTGTAAATGCCTTACTCAACGAAAGAAGACTGGAATTTGCTTTTGAAAATCAGCGGTTCTTCGATCTTTTGAGAACCGGGCAGACCATAAAAGTGATCAAAAACCACTATGCCTTAGAATTTGACAGTCATTATAAAGCCTACCGTCCGGCATTTACCCTTGCAGAATTACAGGCCAACCTGACCGACGAGAAATTGTTGCTGCCCATCCCTCAGCGGGAACTGGATGCCAACGATCAGATTAAAATCATTCAGAACCCAGGGTATTAACCTTTAACAAAATTGATGATGAAGCATAGCTTTTTAACCATTGCACTTTTGAGCGGTATGCTGCTTTATGGTTGCAAAAAAGATAAAACGGCAGTGAGTAGCCCGGATACGATCAATACCAGGGATTTCAGCTATAATATGGCGACCAAACAGATCAGCCCCGATGCAGAAATTAACGGGGAACTGAATTCCCCTGCAGGAATAAAACTGGTTTACTATTACCTGGTCCGGAACAACATTCCTGATTCCCTGGTCCATATCGGAACTCCTGCGGAGGAAAGCAGAAACAACTATAAGTTCAATATTCCTACTGCCAGTTTTGGAAGCGTAAAAATGACGCAGGCATCGGGGATAAAAATGATGGTAAAACACCTGGACAATACTTCCTTCGAAGCGTTCATCAAGGTAACCGCGTTCACACCTCCTCTTCCTAAACTGGAAGAGACACCGCTGAGCCTCGTTCCCGACGCCAATGGAAAGATCAAAATCACAGGAAAGGCCAGCTCCGAAAACGGACTAAAACTCATAGAGGTCTTTGATGATTTTGAAGGGACATTTGCACTGGCCGGAAAAGTCGACCTCAGTCAGAATGAGAAAGTTTACCAACTAAATTATGAGTATACCTATCGTAAAAATGCAGGGAAGCTCAAAGTAGTCGCTACGGATAATTTTGGATTAAAAGCCGAAGCTTTGATCAGTATTCCATTAAAATCATATGCCCTTTATCAGGACCTGAGTATGATGGCCAACGGCACCGCTTCTGCCCCGTCCAACAGCAGTTTCTTTATTGGGGAAACGGGTTCCATTCTGGGCAGCTGTAACATCAGCGGACAGGAACAAAAGCTTGATTTTGTAACCTATTGTTCCAGCACGACTCCTGTATTTACTTTTTACAGCCCTGGAAATACGACCACAATTGCTAAAAACTATAAATGTGGGGCAGTGATCTGGGAGCCGAATGCAACAGATCTCAAAGCCACCAGGTTCAGGGTCCTGATTCCGGGAACCGCTGCAGCAGACCGGATTTACGCCGCTTATAATGGCAATACGATCACCGATCTTAACGATCAGTTTTTTGAAGGAATTGCCGTTCCGGGCAGCAGCACAGCCAAGTTTGACGCTGCAGTTGCCAACCAGGCAGCAAATACCTTTAACCTGACCACGGCCTATCTCCTTTGGATCCGTGTGCCTAAAGCTGACGGAAGTTTTGTGAACCAATTGCTAAGACCGAAAGAGGTAGTGATCGGTTCTACACCTGCATTATCAACGATCAAGTTTGACATTTTAGTTTCTAAATAAGCCATGAAAACATATCCTTTATCTTTTTTGTTGTGTTATAGTCTAAGCTTATTTCCTGGTCCGGGGATAGCAGGAGCGTCTTCCCCGACGGCAAGTGCTTTCCTTAGGTCCGGGAATAATACTGTTGCGTTGTTTGTAAACAGCAATGCAATAGTAAATAGCCCTGCGATAGTAAATAGTCATGTGACGGCAAACAGCCCTTTGGTTGTAGATAATCCTGAAGCTTTAAAAGCAGCTGTAGCAAAGGCCAGCCCTGGAGACATCATCCTGTTAAAAGACAAAGAATGGAACAATTCGGGGCTCCGTCTTCAGGGAAATGGAACAGCCGGAAAGCCCATACTGATCATGCCTCAGACTCCCGGTGGAGTTACTTTTACGGGGCAGTCATTTGTACAAATGGGAGGTTCTTATCTGGTATTTAAAGACTTTCATTTCAGGAATGGATACAGCCCAAAAAGAGAGGTAATTTCTTTCCGCATCAACAATGAGGTTCTGGCCAATCATTGCAGGGTTACAGGAATTGTGATCGAAAATTATAGTCAGCCGGAAAGGTTTAAATCCGACAGCTGGATTACTTTGTACGGCAAACATAACCGCATTGACCATTCTACTTTCGTCAATAAGCTCAATTCCGGACCGCTGATCATTGCCGAACTCGATGATGAACGTAGTCAGCAAAACGAGCACAGCATAGACAGCAATTATTTCAAGGGCCGGCAGCGGTTTGGTTCTAACGGTGGAGAGACCATCAGGATTGGTGTTTCCAGGTATTCCTTAACTGCTTCCAGAACCAATATTGTCCGCAATTTCTTTGAGCGATGTAATGGTGAAGTAGAGATTGTGTCGATTAAATCCGGAGAAAACAACGTCAGTTTCAATACCTTTCTGGAATGCGAAGGAGGACTGGTTTTAAGACATGGTTCCGGCAATGTAGTGGAAGGGAATTTTTTCCTGGGCAACAATAAACCTTTTACCGGAGGTGTCCGTGTCATCAATCCCAACCAAAAGGTGGTTAACAATGTGTTTTCCGACCTTCAGGGAGTAAACTTCAGGGCCGCACTGGCGGTATTGAATGGTGTTCCCAACTCCTTAATCAACAGGTATTATCAGGTAAAAGATGCGCTGATCGAGCATAACACCTTTATCAATAGTGCCAGCATCCTGTTTGGCGCCGGTAAAGATGCAGAACGTACCCTCGCTCCGGAAAATGTATCCTTTAAACACAACCTTATTCTGAGCAGCGGCACAGAAGTGTACACCAATGCCAATACCGGAAATGGGATTCTATTTTCAGATAATGGCCTGGAGAAAAGTTTCAAAGGAGAAGTGCCTCAAGGCTTCAAGGTCATGAAAACCAGCAGCATAAAAGTCAATGGATTTTCATTGCCTTACCACCCGGATTACGGCGCTGATGTAAAGAAATTACCCTTGATTAAAAAAGAAAACACCGGTGCTTCCTGGTACCATCCTGAACCGGAGAAAACCATCAGGAAAGCAATGAGCTTCCAGGTCAGATCCGATCAGAGTCAGACTTTACCTGCGCTGCTTAAGCAAGCCATTGCAGGCGATACCATTGTCCTTTCAGAAGCAGCAAACTATAAGATATCAGCAGAACTTTTAGTGAGCAAACCTTTAATCATCATGGCAGCACCCGGCTTAAAAAGCAGACCAGTATTGATCGGTACCTCTGCAAAATCAATGGATGCTTTTATCAGCATTGAAAATGGAGGAGACCTGCTGGTCAAAGGCATTGCCTTCAAAGGTACTTATGAAAGTTTTCCCGCTGTTGATGCCGGCATCCGTTCTACAGACCGGCCCATGAACAGACCTTACCGTCTGGAAATCAACAACTGTGAGTTCTATGATTATAATGAAAGTTCGAATGCAGGATTTAAAGCATCTAAAAGCACCCTGGCAGACAGTCTGGTAGTACTGAACTCGATTTTCCACCATATGTCTGGTGCCGGGATTGACCTTTCCTCTGAGAAAGAGGATAAGGGGATGTACAATGCAGAATATACAGTGATCAAAAACTGTACATTCAGCAATTTACTTGGTGCTGCAATCAATATCTACCGCGGAGGAAATGACGAAAGTACTTTGGGCCCCTTTGTGACGATAGACCACTGTACCTTCAATGAGGTCGAAAACAGGGAGCAGGGAACGGTGGTCAGGCTCATTGGTGCACAACAGGCTGCTGTGACCAACAGCAATTTTTCTTATTCCGGACAAGGCGGAAGATCGGTTTTATTTCAGGAATACCGCTGGGACAATATTCTGGTAGATTACTGCAATTTCTACGAGTCGGGAAAGGTAGAATCCTTTTATCATAAAGCTTCCGGTGCTCATATTTACCAGCTGAAACCGGAATATAAAAACCCGGAACAGTTAAATTTCGAATGGTCGGGAAACGCTCCTTTATCCAATCATCAAACTCCTGTTGGAATTATTGCTTATGATCCTGAATAACACGACATGCAGATTTTTCCGCACAGGTATTTCCTTTGCTTTGATGTTGCTATGGAATGCATCGAAGCCGGTTTCTGCACAGCAATTACCGTCGGGTATATTAGACCTGAAAAACTGGAAATTAAACCTTCCTGAGGGCATTAAAACACCGGGAAGATCAGATGAGTACAGACAACCAGAGTTAAATGCTTACCAACACCCGCAATGGTTCCACGCCAATACTAAAGGAGATGCTGTGGTGTTCCGCGCCAATACAGGCGGGACCACCACCAGCGGATCTGGTTATCCCAGATCGGAGTTGAGAGAGATGACTGCTGATGGAAAGAAAAATGCTTCCTGGTCTTCTTCAGAAGGAACTCACACCTTATTTATCGACCAGCGCATCACCCATCTCCCGGATAAAAAACCACATATGGTGATCGGTCAGATTCATGATGACCAGGACGACATCATTGTTTTCCGGTTGGAAAAGAACAAACTATTTATCAGGATGGACGATGAGAATGGTCCGGTGCTGGATGAAAATTATCAACTGGGAACACGGTTTACCGTTTCCTTTATTGTACGGAAAGACCAGACAGATTGTTATTACAATGGGCTGCTAAAGTTCAGCTATCCGAAAGTCTTTCGTAACGCTTATTTCAAAACAGGAGCTTATGTCCAATCATCCTGTCAGGGGAAGAGACAAGTGAAGGGGGAATCCTGTGATGCTTACGGGGAAGTGGAAATTTACCGGGTAACTGTAAAACATGAGCCTTAAAGGATGAATAAGAAATGAGTCCTGGACTCATTTCTTTAACCTTGGCAATACCGCAGCCATATCGTAAAAACTCATGGTCTGATCCAGGTAATTGATCTGAACATAAAAGTATTTCAGAAACTGAAAGCCCAGAATACCTGAAACATTGAGTTTTTTATCAAAGTCTGGCATCACATTTAAGCCCATTTCTATTTTCTCCATATTTAATCCCCCAATGAGCATATTGCCCAGGATCCCACGACGTACTTTCCCTCCATTGCCACTTCCTTCGGTCATGCTGACTTCTTTCGTTTGTTTCCAGATGGCACTCAGCTCATTTTCTAAACTATGGTCCATTACATTATCGGTAGACCCTGTATCCATAATAAACTGATAAGTCTTCCCTCCTATACTTGCTTTAACAACGGGAAAGCCATTGATCATTACAAATGGCAAATTGATCAAAGCAGGGATTCCCTGAATTAAAGGAGACATTACAGCTTTCTTATGGAGCTCCAGCTCCCTTGTTGCGAAATTCATGGAAAGCTGGTATTCCTTAAAAAAAGCACTTCCAATCAGTCCAAGTACTTTATCTTCCGTTCCGCTGTTGAGCTGACTAAGTTTAAAAGCAGGAAGGCTCTGATTGTCCAGTTTCAGGTTCTGCCATTCGAATGACTCCAGCCGAACCTTTTCCATTGCCATTGCTCCTCCCATTCCGGTCATCTTTTGTCCGCTGGATTCTGTTTTAAAGTGTTCTGAATTCAAGAGGATAAAGCCATTACTTCCGGTATCGACCAACAACAATCCTTTTATGCCATTGACTGTTGCCTCAACAAACATCAATCCGCCTACAAATTTAAACTTTGAGATGATCTGATCAGGAAGTTTAGTGGAAACCACCGATCCGGTAAACTGACTGATTGTCGCTGGAGTTCTAAAGGAGTTTAAATGATCATGGGCAGCGAATAGTGATGATGCAGGACTGAGTACCAGACTTAAAAAAACAATTTTACGCAACATTGCAGGTCTTGATATATACATGATTAATTACTGACGATTTTGTGATTAGTTACTGATAATTTTTGGAGTAGGATTAGTGGATAAGGATCTCTTCAAATATTCTTCTGCACTGATATCCGGATAGTTTGGTTTGCTTTTACGGATCATCTGCAATGCTTTCGCCGCATATTCCAATGCAAGGGCTTGCTGGCCATTATAGGCATACAACTTACCCAGGGTCAGGTTCACTAAATGATCATCACTTTGCTGATATGGACTTAAAGCCGATAAGGCCAGTTCATTGTCTTCCTTCACTGCTCCTTTTCTGGCGAC
This sequence comes from Pedobacter caeni, assembly GCF_900129215.1. Lineage (GTDB taxonomy): Bacteria > Bacteroidota > Bacteroidia > Sphingobacteriales > Sphingobacteriaceae > Pedobacter > Pedobacter caeni. The sequence goes on from NZ_FQUQ01000006.1 coordinate 392,920, forward strand.
GATCAGTGCCAGTTGCGCAGCCTGCTGCCTGTCCAGTTTTGACCGGTGAGTTGCCAATACTTCTTTCGCCTTCAGGTAAGACTGATTTTCATCCATCATCTTCAGGATCGTTGCTGCATGATATGCGGTTAAAAATCCTGCGGTATCCGGGCTGTAAAACTGATTGAAATAGTTCAGCAATCCCAGTTCATCAACCTTATAATTTCTCTGGTTGTCTTTTCCGGCTTCCACTTTAATCGCTTTAGACATGACCTCTGCATCAATCACCTTTTTTAAATAGTTTGCTGCTTTTTCCTTCCCGATTACTGTTGCTAATTTTTCTTTGTTTTTCAACAAGCTCATGAAATATTTACTACTGCTTCCGGTGGTCATGAACATCATCAACTGAATACTTTCCAAAGAAAACTTATCCTTTTGAAGGCTCAGAAAATCATCCGCAACAGCAGTAAGCTGGGCATCTCCGGCGGCAGCCAGTTTTCGAACATAGGCCAGTATAAATTCGGCAGATCTTTCCCCTTTAATATAGCGGTTTTTGAAAGACAACATTTGTTGAGCAGGGTCCAGTGCTTCTTTTCCTATCGCAATAAAGTCCGCTGGTTTCAAACCTCCACCACCCGCTTTATGAACCAGGTTTCCATTTTCATCGAAAAACAAATAACATGGATAAGAATTGATCTGATAAGTTTTTTCAAACATTGCCGCATCCGCATACCGGCCTTTTTTAATCGCATCATCGTTTGGTGTTTTATCCATCTGGAGTTTAAAACTGATGAAATTGGCGTTGAAGAAATCGCCTACTTCCTTTACCGGAAAAACATCTTTGTCCATTTGTTTACAGGGACCACACCAGGTGGTATAACTGTCAACAAAAATGGCCTTCTTTTCCTTTTTGGCCTTAGCCAGAACGTCTTTCCAGCGAGGTACATCTTCGAAGTTAATGCCCTGGCCAAAAGTAAGACCTGTGACCATACTAAAAATCACTACGAGTATTCGTTTCATGAGGTTATAATTTATGTGTGTGTGTTTCGGATAAAAAAACCATCCCCGGAGGAAGGGGAATTCCCCCAGGGTGGTTAAAAAAAAGCACAGTGTTTAGCAGAAATTCTCGTTATTTCCAGGGTATCGCTGGATTGAGTGTATTGTATTTATATTTCACCTCCCTGATTTTCCCAAATTTTTCATACTTAGAAAAGTAAGTACCACCATTGAATGAACCCGTTGGATCTATTTTAAAGAAGAAAACAGCACCTGAATTTCCGGACTTGCTGTTTACCACAGCAAAAAACTGCGTTCCGTTAGTCATTAACTGATCAATAGATACATTTGTCTGATCAAAAGTATAGACCACCCTGGCTACATCATTTGTAAAATCATAGGCATAGATTTTATTTTCTGACGCATAATAGGTGAGTGGATTATTAGAAGCATTTACATAAGCCGTTGCCATAGAAAAGCCTGGGGCAGTTACCTCTTTTACACTTTCGCAATAGCTGGCCAGCGACTTATAAAAACCAAATTTATAAACAAAGGTTTTGCCGGTCTGATTGTCTTTACAATAAGCCAAAGGTTTTAAAGAATTGAAATTTGCAGCTCCGGGACTCACTGTGGAAGCCATATTATGATCGAAAAGCAGACAGGATTTATTCCCTATATCTTCTACATCAAAAGCATCTGCAGGATTCTTGATGATGGACTGCATTTTCCCGGCAGACTTATTGAACTTTAAAAAACGGTGATGCAGGTCATCGTACACGAACACATTAGCACTCATGATCAACGATTTTGTGGCCTTATAATCACCTGAAGCCCGGTAACCGAACAACAATGGAGGGGTGATTAAAGTGGTTGTATGTACACTCCCGTTATTGATCATGTAATTATTTGCACCAAAGAAATCCTGATAGATGAGCGTTGGTGCATAAGTACTTTGGGCATCAAAAAACCAGGCTTTAACATCTTGTAAAAAACCAAAACTTGGCAATAGTGTATAACCACCGCTTTTTCTGAATATATATAGCAATCCACTGGGATTGGCCGCAGACTGGATCATGGACATCCCGGTAGCTTCCCTGAGGCTAATGGTATTGTTTGCTGAGAAGGCACCCCAAAACACCTCTGGTTTTGTATTGTCCAGTATAACGTCGATATCCTGAACGCCTCCCTCCTTATCATTCAGTACCAGAAATCCTTGTGAAGCTTTTGCTTTTACGTTAAGCCCATAGGTCCTGCTTCTGATGATATCAGTTTTTACATCTTTTACTTCCAGAAGAACGGTATAAAGCCCGATTGGCACCCGAACTACATACAAGAGATTTTTCAGCGAAGAGATCTTCTTTATCGTAGTATCCCCTACCCTCGCCTGTTGCGGAATCAGCTTCCAGCTGAATTCCAGATGTGTACTATCCCCGGTAAACGTAACCTCAGGGTTGATCTTCAGGCTATCCAGCTGAGAGAACACGAAATTATCCTGGTTAAACTCAGGCCCCTTGGTACTGAGCTGATCCATTGGTCTGAGGTCATAGTTCCCCTTGTCCTTATAACAGGAAGAAAACAGAATCCCGATCAGGGAAAGCAATATAAATGAGTAATGAAATCGTTTCATTTTTTTATCAATTAACAGGTTAAGGGAATATGACATTTAAACCGTTCTCATCTTTTAGCGGATAAGTGAAAGGATCATTGGCTGCAGGCTTCAAAACACCGGCATTCAAATCGTCCAGGACTGATCTTAATCTCAATTGAAAATTGGCGAATTTTACTCCCGAAAAAATATACCTGGAAGGATCTTCCAGTGCAGCGGTAGCAGCAAAATTGATCTCTGGAAAACCAAGCTGATATAGCACAAAGCGGTGTTTGGTTTTAGAATAAGCCCCAAAGAAACGCAACATTTTAGTATCCCAATCTATCGGTTTCACCATGAAATTGAAAAAGGCTACTTTACATTTCAATTGTTTGGCCAGACCTGGCTGAAAATCCTCAGAAGCCACAATTTTAAATGAAACCTTCTTCCTGATGGTTTCCAGATCTTTGGTTTTACGAAGGATAAGCTTAAAAATGCCTTTAAATTGTCCGGCTTTAATGATGCCTTTTCCGAAATCAAAATCAATGCCTTCTACTGCAGAAGACTCTTCGGAAATGGCGGCTACTTTAAATTCACGGTCTCTGTCTGCCGTTCTTCCGGTTACATCGACCGGGAGAAACAGCGTATCGCTTTCCAGGTTTCCTTTTGAGGCAAAAGAGAAATCCAAACTGTCAATATAGGCTGGCGGATTGGGAACATTTAACCTGGAAAATTGTACACGGTCTCCTCCGTCATAAAGCTTTACCTCCTCCTTCTTACAGGAAGACAGCAAGAGCAAAATCACTGTGGTAATATATATTGGTTGTTTCATTGTCGTTTGTTTTTGGTTCATCGTGATCAAAGAAGCGCTTACCTTGCGCCATATATTTTTTCATTTTCCGGCAAGGGAAGTACATAACTTTTGGCAGACATCTGCGCAACAGGACTGTCTTCAATATGACTTGCGTTTATCCTTTTGTAATAGTAAAAGAGCTGACCTTCCATAAAAAACTCTTTACGGTATTCCTTTCTGATCTCTGTCTGCAGATCGGCATTTGCCAGAATCGGTAGAAGTCCTCTGTTGCCCAGTACAGTATTGAGGTAGCTTAAGGCTGTTGCCGGGTCTGCAGCTGATTCCGCAGCGATATAATACATTTCTGTTAAGCGCATCAAGGGGATATAATTCCTTTGCAGATTGAGCGTAGTGCTCTCATCGGCAAGATCAGGATACAGGAACTTATGCGAAATCAGAAAGCCTTTAATCTGTTGCATCATCGGCGACTTATACCGGATGTCTGTAGGCTGGTCTCCAAAAATATTCCCTTTGAGTTTAGCTTCCTGGGTAAAATAATAAGGGGCAGTGGTGGTCAGATTGGTTTTAGGCTCCAATACCGTAAGGGCTCTTGCTTCGAAAGGTTCGCTATACAAGGAAAACAGGTGCTCAGTATGAAAACTACGGTCCGTATTGATGACTGTTCCTGGTAGCATCAGAAAGACCTGCTTTGCGTCGATCACCTCTTTTGCTTTGGCAAAGGCCTGTATTTTATTCCCCATGTAAAGATAAATCCTGGCCTTAAGTCCTTTTGCGGCATACAAATTCATTCTCACCTTACGGTCAGCAGCTCCCTTTACTCCGATAAGGTCCCCTGTCATCAGACTTTCCGCCTGATCCAGATCTGCGAGTGCCTTGCTCAGAATTTCTTCTACTGTAGAGAATGGGGTAACTGTCCTTCCATAGGCAGTCACATAAGGCATGTACTTTTGATTGTCTTTGCTCAGATAAGCCGGTGCGAACAGGCGCAACAGATCAAAATGAATATAAGCCCTGAGCGCCAGGGCCTCTCCTTTGATCAGTCCGTATTTATTTCCGGAAAAGACGCCTTTCTTTTCGTCTATATACTCCAGGATGGCATTGACCTGAGCAATGGTATTAAACTGCTGTAACCATACCCTATCGATCATTGACCGGAATTGTTCAGTTTCATAATCCAGGTTTTCTACCGGTTTCAGCAGCCTTGTTGCCTGCTCCGAAGAACTGCCCACAGAATAATCAGAAGCCATCACACTCATCATTCCAAAAGTAAGTTCCCTGCCATAGGTTGCTTCTTTAGTCATAGATACATAAGCACCGGTCATGGCCTCATTGAAACCCTGCTCTGTGGAAAAAAGCTCCTCTTGTTTCAGGTCTGTTTTAGGCTGTACATCCAGCCATTTCTTACAGGAGCTGAGGGTCAGTACTGCCAGCAGGAATACAGGAAGGCATCTGTTTTTTAATAACTTCATTTTGTTAAAATATTTTGTGATTGATAAGACCATTAGAAAGTAACATTTGCCCCGAATGAGATCCTTTGTGCAAAAGGATATTGTGTACCACGCTCAATCCTGATGGTGGAGAAGCGGGCCACATCATTCATGCTCAGGCTGAGCCGAAGGTTTTGCATATGCAGGCGTTTCATCAGCGGAGTATTGTTCAACGTATAACCCAGGGTAACTGCCGAGATCGTCACATAGTTGTTTTTCTGAACAAAACGGGAAGTAGATCCGACCCTGTTTGCTACTCTGTTTAGGGCGAAAGTACTGTATTTCGCTTCGTCGCCAGGTCTTGCCCATTTGGATTCATAAGCTCTTACATCCACATTGTTCGCGCTGATGTCAATGTCTTCCACTTTAGAAAGTAAGGTCGAATTGTACAGATATCCACCTGCCGAATAACTGGCAGCAATTACGGCATCCCATCCTTTATAGCTGAAATTGGTTCCAAAACCTCCGGAAACTACCGGCCGTTCATCTGCAACGGCGATCTGATCTGCCGCTCTCCAATCACTGCCAATACTTCCATCGCGATACCGGAAAATTTCATTTCCTGTTGCCGGATCTATCCCCAGCGAAGGCAGGGCATAAATGGCGGATCTTGAACTTCCTTCAGTAAAAATATTTGGTGGTAAAGTCGACTTTTCATCACTGTCAAAGCTGTATTGCATGGCATCCAGAATCACCTTGTTCCGCTGTTTCATGGCATCAGATATTTTGGATATTTTGTTTTTATTCGCACCGATATTTCCCCACATTCCCAGTCTGACTTTATTGGCACCTCCAGGAAGTAACCTCAGGTTTAGCCGGATATCAAACCCATTATTCGTCAGCTCTCCGATGTTATCGGTAAAACTTGAAAATCCTGTGGATGGGGCGAGTGTAATGCTTTGCAATAGGTTAGAAGTATTTTTCAAATAGTATTCCGCATTAATAGTCAAAAGGGAACCAAATAAACCCATGTCCAGGGCCACCTTTTTCTGACGTGTGGTTTGCCATTTCAGGTCTGAATTTCCAAGTCCCTGAATCAACGCACCGAAATCGCGGTCGTAAATATTATCGGTATTGTACTGGTATTTCGTCATTGCCTGGTAAGGCGCAAAATTCTGGCTTGCCGTTTCCGCGATTGCTCCTGTTAGCCTCAATGAACTAAAGAAATTTAAACTTTGAATAAAGGATTCCCTATGGAGGTTCCAACCCAATCCAGCCGACCAGACCGGTGCATATTTTTCATTCGACCCAAACTGCGAGGAGCCATCGAGTTTAAAGGAAAGATCTACAAAATACTTGCCGTCATAAGCATAATTAAAGGTGGCAAGGAGTCCTGCCAGACGACTGGTATTGTCCAGTCCTCCGGGACGGGAATTCTCCCTGTACTGCTTGGCAAAAGCCAGCTCATCCATTTTTGGATTTGGAAATCCCTGTGCCTGCACCCTGCTGACACTGGAAACAGACTCCTTAATATTGAAACCAGATTGAAGGAAGAAACTGTGCTTATCCGCAACCAGCTTACTAAAGGTTGCAAAAAGAGCTCCCTCATACCCAAAAGAATTCGTATTGGAGATGTCAAGACTTCCACGCAATGCGTAGGCTGCCTCCGAAGGGGAAACGTTCAGAAAGCTGGAATGATTAGCCGGCAAGAAATCCTTTGTATCGGAGTACCGCTTAGAGAGCCCAAGGGTTGCCCTTAAGCGAAACTCATCATTCATCTTCCACTCCGCAGAGAGGTTATTGATGATCTCCGTATATTTACTGATACTCTGGGTATTGATCGTTCCATCATACAAAGGGTTGATGATATAGGATGCCCGTTCTCCATTTGTGGAGGTTTGCTCATAAAGAAAAGGAGAATCCCCTCCTCCCACTCCCGGAATAGGAAAATAAGGCTTTGCATTCACGAACGACTGGAAGCTGCCATATGGCGTAGCTGTTCCTTTCGTATTGGCTACCTGAAGGTCATTCCTAAACAAAAAATCTCCGGTAATGTAATTGAACAACATATTTCCCTGGTAATTATTTCTGGAAGAACCTTTCATAATCCCCGGGTTAAGTGCTGCAGAAAATCCTATGCTGTATTTAAAGGACTGCTCACCACCATCTAAGGTGAGGGAATGGCGTTGTTCCAGCGCTGTTTTTAAAGGCTGGGACAGCCAGTAAGTATCTGCACCACTTTTCAATAAAGAAAGCCGGTCGTTATAAAGTTTTTGTTGTAGGATGTGCTCAGCAGGTGAAGAACGTGTGTACAGACCAACCCGGTCTTCGAACTCCAGCAACCTTGCCGCGTCGAGCATATTATAATCTCTTAAATCCGGGATTACCATATTAGCGCTCAGTGCATAAGTGGCCCTGAGTTTACCTGAGGCAGGAGATTTAGTCACGATAACCACTACTCCATTTGCCGATCGGGTACCATAAATTGCAGAGGCAGAACCATCTTTTAACAAGGTCAGCGATTCAATTCTGTTCATGTCCAGGTCTATAATTCTTTCCAGAGAAGTTTCAAAACCATCCAGAATAAATAAAGGCAGGTTTGGATTGCCATAAAAGGCATTGCGAAGATCACCACTGGCATAACTCTCAGACAGGTTATTTCCTCCCCGAATCTCAATATTGGGCATTGAATTGGGATCTGATCCGAGCAGGTTGTTGTCTATAATCCGGAAGGAAGGGTCCAGCAGTCCCAATCCCTGAAGCACGTTTGACGAACTTAATTTCATCAGCTCCTGCCCGGTAAAGGTAGTCGAGCTTCCCGTATAAGTATCTTTTTTACGTTCCGAAATCCCGGTCACCACGACCTGATTCAACTCAGAAATTTCTTCTTTCAGGACTGTGGTTATACTGGTATTTTTACCGATCTGTATTTCGGTCCGCATAAAACCGATGTAAGATAAAATCAGGATTTCCCGGTCTGCAGCACTGATCCGGTATTTTCCTTCTGTATCAGACATTGCAGAACGCCCCGGATGTCCTTTTACATGAACAGAGACACCAGGCAAGGGCTTTTTCAAATGATCTATTACGGTTCCTGAAATCAGATTCAGGCTTACCGCCCCTGTTTCTTTTTCTATTGTTGCAACTTTTGCCTTTACGGCGATCATCGTCCCATCCTGCTTAAATTGGAGGAAAAGATTAAGCTCCAGCTCTGCAAGGACCTCCTGAATGGTACGGTCTTTCTTTTCAAAGCTGATCAGTTCACGGGAATTGAGTTGTACGGCATTGTAATAGAACTTCACTTTATAAACACGTTCTATTTGCTTAAAAGCATTTTCTATGGTTTGTTTTTTAAAGGCGATGGATTTCTTTTCCTGTGCCCTTAAACCGTATGAAGAAATAAAAAATACGGCAATAAAGATCACACCTATCCTGCAGCAGGTCTTTACCCCTTGCCGCAGCAGGTCCAGTAAGTTTTTAGTCATAAATGGTTAGTGGTGGTTGTGTGTTTGGTTTATAATGTGGATTAATTGAAATCTATAACGACTTTATCCTTTTCAATTTTGAAACTGCAATCGGTAGCAAAGCAGAAGATATTCAGGACACGTTCCAAAGATTCATTTTCATAGGTTCCGGAGAATTTCCCAGCGGATTTTTGCTTTCCGCGGATTTCAAAGGGAACACCATACCAGTCTTCCAGGGCGCTGACCACGCCATTGAAACTGGTATTGTTAAATTTAAGCTGCCCTTTGATCCAGGCTTCACGTGTCTGGACATCGAAAGTTTCCTTCTCCATCAGGTCTACAGACCTGTTGAGCATCACCATTTCTCCCGGTCCCAGGATCTCTGGTTTATTGTCTGTTTCCGATGTATACGATTTCTGAACTTTCAGTTTTCCTGTCAGCAATTCAATTTGTTGTCCGGATTCATGAGGATAAGCACGCATATAAAATGAAGTTCCCAGTACTGTTGCCTTCATGTCATTGGATTCAATCACAAAAGGAAGGGAAGCATTCGGGCTGACTTCAAAATAAGCCGCCCCCAGGAGGACAATCTTACGGTTGTCTTTATTGTAACTATGGGGAACTTTAAGAACCGTATTTGCATTGAGGACTACTTTGGACCGGTCTGGTAAAGTGATGTTTAATCTTTCTCCCAGCGGCGATTTGTAAATGCGGTATTGTTGTTGTTCCTGCTGAAGAGCCAGCTCCACTTTCGCTTCGTTCCGGTATTGATAAAATAAGATTGCCCCTGCAACCAGTAACACTGAAGCCGCTGCGGCATACCACATCCGGTTTAAAGTAAAGCGCGCTCTTTTTTCTGCCACAACAATATCAGCTGCGTTTTCTCCCTGACCCGCACGGACCAATGCTTTAAACTCTTCCAGCGCAACTTTCTCTTCCCTGCTTTTCAACATCAGGTTTAAAGCCATCACCATTCTGCCGGCCTCAGCAACCTGAGCGGCATGTTCTGCTGATTCTTCTGCGTAATTTTGCCAGCGAAGCACATCTGCCTCATTGCTTTTATGGCAATAGTTGACAAAGCTCTGGTCTAATATGATTTCTTCAAGTGTGTACATCCGGGTCTATCTCTTTTTATACCAGACGGAATAAGGTGTTTTTTTTACCATGAAAATTTCAGAAATTCTGAATAAAAAACACAAAACACTGTAAATGAACAAGAAAAACACAAATAAATCTATTGTAAACCGAAAGAAGGGAAAGCCTAAACAAAGATCAGTGTGAGGAAAACATTCAGGTCTTTAGGGTTAAAGTTCTGCTTATTCAACTCTTCGCGCATGCGCTTGATCCCCTCAAAAAGATTATTATAAACACTTCTGATGGTCAATGAGGTCCGTTCCGCAATCTCTTCATTGTTCAATCCTTCATAATACTTCAGAAAGATTACCGTCTGACAACGCCTGGGCAGGGTTTCAAAGATTTCGGAGAGTTTGTTCTTAAGCGCTTCCAGAGACTGGGCATTGAGCATGTTTTCCTCTGTGGAGGGCTCCGACCAGGTGTCGGTGAAGTCGTCCAAAGGTTCCATTTTATATTTTTTCTCTATCCGGTGGGTATCGATCAACTTCCGTTTAAATGAAGTAAGAATATAGGATTTCACATTGCTCACCTTTGTGAAATCTGTTTTTTTTTCAAGAAAGGAAAGGAAGGTCTGGTTGATATTGTCTTTGACACCAGCCAGGTCCATTCCACTTTTAAGGCCTACAAAAACAAGGTAGTTGTAATGCTGCTGATATAACCCGTATATATCATCAGGCATTGCCAATTCTGGTATGCTCCCATCTAGCTCAGACATTTATGCGATCCTCCTTAAAATAAAATCGCAATCTACCATTCTAATCCTTTAACATGAAATATTTTCTTAACCGTCATCATCATTTTACCTGCCGTCATCAGGATCATGCCTTTCGTCAAATACTTTTCCCATCATCGGGGATTATTCGCCCCTTTGCGGCCAACAAATAAAAATCAATAACACCGGTGGTTCCCTGGAACTGCCAGCAACATTAAAAAAATGAAAAAACAATTTCTTTTACCCCTGATTGCATTTACAATGATGGCTACTGCAGCCTCTGCTCAAAAAAATCCTTTCCATATCGGTCTTAAAGGAGGAGCTAATTTCAGTAAGTTACCTATTTCTTCTGAAGGCGTTACTTCCAAATATGCAACAGGCTTTTCAGCCGGTGCTTTTACCAGAATCGACATTTCTAAAGTTTACGTTCAGGGAGAGCTGTTGTTCAGCAAAAAAGCAAGTAAGTTTAACTCCGACCTGTTAAACGATCAGAAAGTAAGCTGGTCAAGTATTGACGTACCGGTATTGGTAGGTTATAAACTGCTCAACATGGATCTGCTGAATGTAAGAATCTTTGGTGGTGGTGTTTATTCTTATACCATCAGTGAAAAAGCATCTCTTTTCAAACAGATAGACAATTCTTTTAACAAATTCGACAAATCAAATATCGGTTACCAGGTTGGTGCAGGAATTGACGTAGGAAAGCTTACTTTTGACCTTAGATATGAAGGTGGATTATCAAGCGTTAGCAAACAGTTTAAATCCCGTCCTAACTCCTTTCAGGCAAGTGTAGGATTTATGATTTTCTAAAACCTTTGATCTAACTTATTTCATCAGCATGAAGAAACCCGTATTTGACAAACACTTTTTTTTTATCGCCGGATTTTGGTTCCTCCTTACCGTTACCCTCATCGCACAAATCAGCCGTGATTATCCTACAGCCTATGTTGTGTTTCCATGTATGGTAATTATAGGCTGTGCCATTTTGATTTCTTCTGTTTTCAGCAATAAGATTCTTCCCAATGCTTTTGAAAAAGGAAAGACGCCTTTATTTGCGCTGCAAAGTTTCCTGGCCATTGTTTTACTCACTTTTGTCATCGCCGCGGTAAATTATCTGACCTTTCTCAAGTATGGAGCTAATTATACACCTTCTGATTTGTCATTAATAAAATCAACCAACTCATTTTGGTTTATTTTTTTCACCAGCTCTCCCGCGTCTTTATTGATCTTAGGAGCAGTTTGTGGATTCAAATTTTATCAGAGACACAGCCAGATTGAACAGCAGCATAATTTGTTAAAACAGGCACACATGGAAGCGCATGTCCGGATTTTACAGGATCAGATCAATCCGCACCTTATGTTTAATGTACTGAACCACATCCATATCCTGATGAAAAAGGATGTTGATTTAGCCTCGGTATTGCTGGTTAGGTTTTCGGATATCCTCAGATATCAGATCTATGAATGTAACAGGGAAACCGTGACACTGGAAAAAGATGTAAAGTACCTTAAGGACCTGGTTTCGGTTGAAAAAATCCGATGGGGAGAGGAACTGGATGTCAAATGCGAATGGAATATTGCTAACGGAAAGAGGGACATCGTCCCTCTTTTGTTGGTTCCGTTTGTAGAAAATGCATTTAAACATGTCTCCCGTTTGCCCTCTTCCAAAGGTTATGTTCATCTGGAATTACACCAGCATGAGGAAAACCTCCGGTTGATCATTGAAAATTCAAATTCTACACAACCTTCCAGAAAAAACAGCAGCAATAGCGGACTTGGCCTGGAAAATGTTCGTCAACGCCTGGAGATTCTTTATCCGGAACATCACGAACTGGAAATTACAAACACCGGTACAACGTTTAAAGTTGCACTCCATATTAATTTAGAAAAGAAAGCAAGCTATGCAGAGCAATAAAACCACTACAGAATTACCCCTGCAATGTCTGGTCATTGATGATGAACCGATTGCAAGAACAGGGATCATAGATTTTATTGATCAGGTTGATTTTCTTCAGGTGGCCGGCTCCTGCTCCACTGCCATGGAAGCATCAGACTTCATCCATAGTAATCCAGTGGATTTGTTGTTTCTGGACATTAACATGCCTTATCTTACTGGTCTGGAGCTATTGGAGTCTATGGAAAATCCTCCATTAACCATCCTTACTACTGCCTATTCGGAACATGCACTGGAAGGATACCGATTGCAGATTGTAGATTACCTGTTAAAGCCCATCACTTTTCAGCGCTTTCATCAGGCGGCAACAAAAGCAAGGCAATTACATCAGATGCAGCGCTTGTCAAAGCAAGCACCGACCATAGATCCTTTCCTTTTTGTTCGTCAGAAAGATAGCTTTAAGAAAATTCTCTGGGCTGATATTTTATATGTAGAAGGTATGCAGAACTATGCTAAGTTAAAGTTCAAAGATCAGGAGCTGATTATCCATCAGACTTTAGTGTCCCTGGAAGAAATCCTACCTGCTGATCAGTTTTTCAGGATCCATAAGTCTTACCTGGTCAATATCGCCCATATAGATGTGGTATCAGGTGGACGGATATTCATTGATGGTCATGAATTACCAATATCCCGGCACCGCAAAGAAGAACTGCTGAAAGAAGTAGTTTACAATAAACTCATCAGCCGATAAGCAGTTGCCCAATATTGTTATTAAAGCTACTCATTACTGAAGTCTATCATCATCTAAGCTGGTTTAATTAAACAAGCCATGATTTGGTTCAAGAATTGCCCACTCAGGGTATAAAAAAGGCAAGCGACCAAAAACGGTCGCTTGCCTTTTTTATTTTCGATTCATTTTACACTGCCATAGGGTTGTCACCGGGACGTTCTAGATTTACCCTCTAACAAAATATAATAAAAATGAAAATAAAGAACCTTCAGTATTGGATGCTTATTCCATTCCTACTATGCTCTTTCACCACTCAATCGCAAACCAAAAAATCTACAGCAATGAACATTCAAAAATTTAACGTAATTGGAATTTCAACAAGAACAACGAATGAAAACGGACAATCCGCTAAGGATATTGAAAAATTATGGAGTAAATTTTGGACTGAAGAAGTACAAAAACAAATTCCAAACAAAGTCAATGATGATATTTACGCAGTTTACACAGATTACAAAACCGACTTCAACGGTCCATACACCACCATTATTGGAGGTGTGGTAAGTTCGCTGGAAAATATTCCTCAGGGCTTCGTCGGAATAACAATTGAAACTGCGAAATACCAAAAATTTATTTCTAAAGGTAAAATGCCAGCAGCAGTTTTCAATACCTGGCTGGAAATATGGCAAAATGACAAATTAAACCGGGCCTATCAAGCTGATTTCACTGTTCACGGAAAAAAATATTACCTGGGAGATCATGCCGAGGTGGAAACTTATATATCCGTAAAAGAATAAAGTCTTTTGATACACCTTCTCTTTGCTATTTGAACAGGAGAACACCTATACTTATTTTCCGTTCCAGCCATTCCCTATTCAAGACGAAGCAAAGAAAAACTCATAGTTCAATCAATTATCAGGAATATTAATGAAGCGGAATGGACGATGATTCGTTACGCCATCCTTATCAACAGAACTCTAATTTAAATTATTGTTGTTATACTTTTAAGTTAAAGCCGCAGACCGGCCAAGAGTAAAGGGAATTTTAGCTGCGTTATTGCTGATGCGAAAGTAGTTTTTGCCATCGCTTTAAGAGGGGCGGCAAGCGGAATCTTACTTGCGTATAATCATCCCTCAGGATCGCTTAAACCAGCTCTGAATGACCTTAAAGTAACCGAAAATCTGAAAAGATCTGCCTGGCTACCGGGCTTAAAAATTGTAGATCATCAGTCCTGAAGGTTATTTCAGTTTTTCCGAACATCAGCTTTTATAAAAAATGCTGCCCTCCCTTGAAATCAACAGTTCAATTGAGGACAGCACTTTGTTATTTTCAACTATTTCTTTCCAAAGTTCCATTTTAAACCTACTGCTCCGTAAGGTGCTGGTTTAAAAGAAGATATTTTTTCGTCTTTTTTATCTTTAAAAAAGTCGGATAGCTTTCTGCTGGTAAAAGTCATGGAGCGATATACAGAGTAACCTGCGGTCAGCTCAACACTCAGCGACTTACCGATTTTAAATTCTGGCCTTAAGCCGGTCACCACCTGCAGATACGACAACTGGAATTTATCGTCCCTGTCTACATCAGCCGTCATCGAGCTGATCTCTCCAACTGCTTTCAAATTGATGGCCTCATTTACTTTCATTCCCACTTCAACTCTCTGCGGGAAATTCACGAGTACCTGGAATTTCCCTTCTGTCTTCCAGGTAAAATATATAGCCGGCAATATCATCGGTACCCCAAAAGTATTCGATACTACAGGGCCAAATCCCAGGGCAGTTCTCGGGTTGAATTGTTTAATAAAGATCACTCCCCCCATTGCCAGAACATCCTTGGAATTGAACTTTTTCATATTTGTATACACCCCTGCCGAAGCCATAAACATGATGTTCCAGCTTTTACTCATTGGCCGCAGGTGCATCAAACCAATACTGGCATTTAACAATTCATTTGGAAACAGGCTTTTTTCATAATCCCGGTTTTTTATAGAAGCATATGAACCTTCAAGCATCAGCCCCCAGATCTTTGGCCTGCCCATGGAATCCACCTTTACAGATAATGGAATTCCTATTCCCCCTTCAATTCTTCTCATATCACTCTTTCCACTATTGCTATCTCCATTGCCATTTGGACTGTAATTGGAAAAAGGAATATATTCGCCTTTCAGCCTTATTCCCGGTTCCATTTGTGCTTTGCTATTTAGGGTAAAAAATGCTGCCATGACCACAAGGCAGTAGGTTGAAATTTTCATATTTTCTTAAAATCAATGATTAAATATATTTTTCGGCGAATTACGGCATGTTCCATTCCCTGCTGAAATATTATTGACCACTGGTAAGCTCGTGTTGACAAAAGGCAGATTTCTGCACTATCAATAAGATTTAGAGAAATTAAGTTCAATTTCATTTTTTTAATACATTTGCAGCTAAGCGGAATATCCTGATTTATTCTATGAAACATCAACAGTTTGAAGGCAAGAGACTATAGAATTCCAATAATTTATATCGTGTTAGGAGTGTTATGGATCACACTTAGCGACAGTTTCTTAAAATCAATGGAGTCGTATTTTACCCCGGAAATGGCAAAGTATACGGCTTCTTTAAAAGGCATATTTTATGTCGTTGCTACAGGCTTTCTGCTGTATTTTCTGATTAAAAAAGAACGAAAAAGACTTACTGAGGGCGATAACAAAAGAATGGCTGAAATTGTAGACAAGATGAACAACCTGGTCATCATCTCTGATATCGAAGGCAACATTACCTGGGTAAACCGTGCATTTGTAAACATCACCGGCTATACCATGCAGGAAGTCCTGGGAAAAACGCATGGAGAATTGCTCTATGGTCCTAAAACTGACCTCGAAGTGGTAAAAACGCTGAGCCAGGCGATAAACAACAAGGAATTCTTTAGCGGAGAACTGGTCAACTATGCAAAAGGAGGAAAAGAATACTGGTCGCAATTTAACCTGTCGCCGATGTTCAATGCAAAAGGCGGACTGGAAGGTTATATTTCTATAGAAAACAACATCGACGACAGCAAGCAAAAAGAAGACGTGATTGTACAGCAGCACCAAAAACTAAAGGCCGTTTCCTGGCTCAATTCGCATGAAATCAGGAAGCCTGTTGCTTCCATAATGGCACTTACAGAACTGATTTTAGAAGAAACTTGTCCGGAAGAACAAAAAGAATTGGTCAAATATTTGCACCAAAGCACTATGGCACTGGACCTTATCATTCATCAGATCAATGAGGAGGCCGCAGTAAAATAAATTATGTACCTTTGAGCACACTACCAATAACCAATTTCCTTAAAATGATCCGGCAGTTTAAACCATCCGATCTTAACCCGATGAGGGAGATCTATAATCACTATGTGGAAAATACGCTACTAACTTTTGACGAAGTAGCGTTGACAGAGACCGAATTTTCGGATAAACTCAGTCCTGTTCTTTCTAAATTTCCCTGCATGGTGTACGAGAAAGAAGGAAAGGTGATGGGCTTTGCTTATGCTACGGAATGGAAGGAAAATCCTGCGTATCGTTTTACTGTGAGCAGCTCCATATATCTGGATCCTGAAGCGATGGATAAAGGGACAGGCACCGCTCTGTACCGCAAGCTGATCGAAGAACTTAAGGAAATGAAAATGCATTCCATTGTAGCCGGGATTCTGATGCCCAATGAAAAAAGCACCAGAATGCATGAACGCCTTGGATTCAGCAAAGTTGCCCACCTGAGCCAGATTGGTTACAAATTCAACAAATGGATCGATGTCAGCTACTGGCAAATGATTTTGTAATTCCCCATCCGCTTATCTCCCCATTCCCGTAAATGATCGATAAAAGGGATCAGTTCTTTTGCCGATTCGGTTAGCGTATACTCCACCTTTGGGGGAACTTCACTGTACACCCTCCGGATCACCAGGTCATCTTCTTCCAGCTCACGAAGGGTTTGGGTCAGCATCTTTGGGGTAATGCCTACAATGCTCCTCTTAAGCTCTCCGTAGCGAAGCACCGTATACGTGTGGAGGTACCAGATGATCCTGCCTTTATATTTCCCTCCGATCCTTTGAAAAGCATAATCTACCGCACAAACCGGATCTGAATTTAGTTTTTTTGTCATTTTAGATATTTTGATTACTGATAATCAACATGGTATACATTTAGTACGTAGGATACTAAAAAGTGCATACTTGACACAAAGATATCACTAAACTAGCTTTGATGAAATTAAATATCAAAGAAGATGAACACTTTAATTGTAAATGAAAAATATGGGATTGACAACCTTTTTATAGAAGAAAGGGCAATACCCGAACCGGAAGCAAATGAAGTTCTGGTTAAAGTTTCCGCAATCTCATTGAACTACCTGGACCTGATGGTCATCAACGGAGATTTTAGCCATAAGCTTCCCCATGTTCCCGGTTCAGATGCCTCGGGTACAGTCATAAAAGTTGGTGCGGAAGTAAGTCAGTTCCTGCCGGGAGATGCCGTTTCCACTCATTTTATGCCAGGATGGCAATCTGGTGATTTAAAGCCTGAAGGATTGGAAAACAGGTTGGGAACTGGCGCAGCGGGTGTATTTTCAGGTTATATCTGCCTGCCGGAAACTGCGCTGATCAAAAACCCGGTTAACCTGAACTTTTCTGAAGCAGCAAGCCTCCCTATTGCCGCATTAACGGCCTGGGAAGCCCTGCACCATACCGGTGGTCTTAAAGCGGGCGAAACCGTTCTGCTTCAGGGAACCGGAGGGGTATCCATTTTTGCCTTACAATTTGCAAAACTGGCCGGTGCCAGGGTGATCATCACCTCCGGTTCAGACCAAAAGCTGGAACGGGCCAGACAAATGGGTGCGGATCATACTTTCAATTATAAAACACAACCCGACTGGCTGGAAAAAGTAAAAGCACTGGGAGGTGCAGATCTTACTTTAGAGGTGATGGGAACCGGACTCCGGGAATCGGTACAGGCCGCTGCATTTGCCGGACGGATCATGGTCATTGGCGCATTGGCAGGTGCAGAAAGCAACCTGAATATCTTTGACATCTTACAAAAGAAACTCAGCATCAAAGGCGTTTTAGTCAGCTCAAAAGAGAGGTTTGAAGAAATGAACAGGACAATTGAAAGTGCCGATCTTCATCCGGTAGTTGATCAGGTCTTTCCTTTTGCTGAGGCCAGAGAAGCCTTTGAATACGTCGCCGCAGGAAAACATTTTGGTAAAGTAGTTCTGAAACTTGATTAAAAGCAGCTGATGAACAAAGCACAAAGGGGGCGCAGTCTGACCACGCCCCCTTTGTGCTTTGTTTCCAGACAATTGTCCGGGAAAATTGTGACAATTGTCTACGAAATATGTGACAATTGTCGAAATCAACGCCACTCTTCCGGCCGTAACTTAGCATTCATACGAAATTGAATCTGTTTATGGACATCATACCTGCAATTATTCTGCTGATCACTGCAATTCTTATCCTGCTCTGGGCGTATTCTTCCATCTCTAAATTCCGGGACCTGAGCAGGTTCAGAAGAGGTTTAAAAAACCAGGTATTCCCCAAATGGATGGGGGAAATATTATTCTGGACACTCCCTGTTACAGAATTAATGCTCATTATGCTCCTATGGCTGCCAGATACCAGATTACTGGGAATGTACATTTCTGCCTTTCTAATGCTGTCTTTTACGATTTATGTTGGAGGTGCCGTTTATGGCTTTTACGACCGGTACCCTTGCCCCTGCGGCGGAATATTCAGGGGAATGCGATGGAATACCCACTTAAAGGTCAACTTCATCCTCAGCTGTATTGCAATTTCAGGGCTGCTCTTAATGGAATTCGGGACAAACTAAAAAACATGACTATGCTATCCTGGTACATCTTAAGCCTGGGCAACGACCCAACTACGAAATACAACTATGAAAAAGTATATGCCGCACCAACCTGTTGTGGAACAGAAGCCATCTGTGCCATCAGGGCCTTTGATGACGGACACAACCACCCCTTAATTTCTGAACAGCTCAAATTTGAAATGATTTCTGCACTATGGAACAATAGTGAAACGCCTAATGTGCGCCTGCATTATTCAGGACGGGAACAACAATCGCTGAGCATTGTATGCCATAACTACCTGTTCAACACCCTGGTTCATGCCTGAGCCCTGCCTGTTACCTGATTTCAATCTTTTACCGATTTGGACAATTGTCTGAAAAAATTGTGACAATTGTCCAAGAAAAAAGTGACAATTGTCCGGCAATACCCCTCATTTCCTAATTAACTTGGTATTTAAGAACGGGAGATGCCCGATACCCGGAAAAGCAGGCAAAGGGGAAATGCTGAAAACCCTGATCAGAGTAAGCATGATTTTAAATTAAGAACCATACTCACCATTACAAACATGAAACCATTGGGAACGAACACAGGAGGAGCCCTCCTGTGTTTATTAAAGAGTATATGGGAATTAAAAAAAACAATGATTATGCAGTGGTATTCTTTTATAGGAACAGATTCCTTAAATCCGACTCATTATAAAATCAGACCCGAAGCACCTGGTTGCTCAGGAAGCCGCACCATTTGTGCCATTTTTACCTCCGGAGATGTCTATCCTTATATAGATTACGAAATCATTTGTCATATGGTCCTGGCACTAAGTAGTCATAGCAGTAATGAGAAAGTAATTTTAAGGGATTAAAAAAATAATTTATTTATGTCACCGCTTTACAAGAAACCGATATTTAAGTTTGAGTATATAGAATAAAAAATTTAAATACTCATGAAAGAACAAATCCCCTATTTCGGCGACATGATGTACAGCAGTACCAAATTACCCCCAATCGATTTAAATAGTGTTCACCCGCCCTTACCTGCCACAAAATTGCCTATGATACATACTGCGTTGAGAAGAAAAATAGGATCACTGTGTCCGGTCAGTGACGAAATCTTTCATACGCTAAACAGAGACTTTAAACCCCTGAACTTATCCGTAAATCAATTGCTTTTTAGTGCAGAACAGATACCTGACCGCATATTTTTTATTCAGAAAGGCTTGCTAAGGGGATATTATATGGGAGAAAAAGAGCCTGTTACCACCTGGTTCGCAGGCGCAGACCAGTTTATCATTCCGAATAACTTTTTCTCACAGGAACCCTGCAATGAATACATTCAGTCTCTGGAAGATTGTTCTTTGCTATCGATCAGTCACCATTCCTGCTTAAAGATGGCTTTGGAATCCAATGATATTGCAAAGATATTCTTCAAATTACTGGAAGAAAAACAACTGCTGTCTGATGGGAGAGAAAGAATGCTCAGGATTCCCAATGCCGAAAAAAGGTATCTAAGCATGATTAAACTGATGCCTGCGCTGCATAAGAACGTGAAGGATGACATCCTTGCTTCCTACATGAATGTCACCCGGCGGCATTTGGAGCGCATTAAAATTAAGACCTCCAGAAAATAGACTATCCTTTTTTATCGGCTGCATCAAATGCCCAGCCAACCAGCTGCTTAATCGCTTTAACGACCTCCCTTCTGTCGGACTCCTTCTTGATATCCAAGTCACAGAAATTGCTGCCACTATTTTTCGAATGTAAGACCAGATAGTTGATTCCCGAAATCAACAAAGCTTCTACTGCCCTGAAGTTTACCGATGAACCTTCAAAATGAGGATCAGTTAATTCAAATAATTCTGCTTTAATGCTTTCCCTGAAACGGGCTATTTTATTCATCATCTGACTTCTTCCGTTGATCTCCCATAAAATGATGTTTTGCAATTCAGGGCTATCGGAAAAATACTCCAGATTTTCTGCCAGCATATTCCCCGCGAGATTCCGGCCAAAGTCATGGCGGTTAGCAGCTACAATTTCGGGGATCTGCTTATAAGACCTGGTCCAGTAATCTTTCTCCAGAATATAAGATTCAATCAATTCCTGAGGTCCGACAAAATACCTGTAAATCAATTTTTTATGGACGTCTGCATACCTGGCGATGTTATTAGGCCCCAGACCACTAAAGCCTTCAGCTTTTAAAATATCTCCTACTGCATCATAAAGTTTACGTTTAGTCCTCCGACTATCTCTTAACTTTTCAGTTTCTTTTTCATTATTCATTGAAACAACCTATTAGATTTTCATTAAACCGGACAAATAATTACGAATCTGGCCATTCCATTAAACAGCAATTGCTGATAAAGATGAAACAGACAAAAAACGGTTAGAAGAGCCTAAAACCTAAACTGTTATCAAAAATCCGAAGGATGAGGTATTGTAAATTAATTTTCATAGTGAGGGTGTTAATTGTTTAGGGACAATAGGTTAACGCTGTCATTTCGTTTAAACAACCAACTCTTAAAGTCTTCGTTAAGCAAAAATCCGAACTCAGGTAAAATTAAATCGTAATTTATTAATTCATTAAAACCTTTGGTTTTAAGTTATAGCCTAAACGTTTAAAATAACCTTTGAAGAGAAAAGGACTCAAAAGGTTAATGCATCAGAAGGACGATTAAACATTTTAACCTATAAGCATAAAGAAACTGGCAGATCAGGGAATATCCCTGTCTTTTGAGGCTTAACCGAATAAACCGTAGAGGAAGGTTCTGCTTTTTGTAACCAATCTTCCAATACCTGAAAGATTAAGCACACTACTGGATCTGACTTCAGGAAGTAATTGATAAACAGAAACTTCTAAAATTTCCGCGATCTCATAAATCCTTCTAACACTTAGTTCAGTCTCTTCCCGCTCTATTTTGGAATAGGCATTTTGGGAAATATTAAGCCTTGAAGCCATATATTCCTGACTGTAACCTTTAATCACTCTCTGTATCCTAATAGCGTTACCAAATTGCATATTTTCATTTCAATCTTTACGAATATAACAAGAATTACGTTAAACATACCAGACCAATTATAAAAAATCCGGTTTAGTCTTCAACAAACATTTAGTCAAACAAAATAATACAGCTCAATAACATAAAATGTAAAATAAACAACGAAGTGAATTTATTCTAATGAGAAAATTATAGTTAAATGATAAACAGAAATTCAATATATTTTCCGCTTAAAACAGCAGAATAAGCTTCAGTAAATCAGGATAAAGCAAAATCGTAATGATGATACCGGAAAGGACTCCGAACAAATGAGCATATTGATCAATATGGTCTTTCTTACCAAACCGGATCTCAGAACATAAGCCCAGAATGAAAATCAATATAAAGTGAATATTAAGAACCGATCCGAGATAAGGAAGGCTAATGTAACTTTCATTGGCATTTATCACGCAGAAACTGCCCAGAATTGCCAGTGCTCCTGTCGAAGCACCAGCACTTCGAAAGGAAAAATCTTTTCTATGAACGAAGGCGGAACCAAAATTTCCAATCACCGTGCTAAAGATATATAGCAATACAAACTGAAGATGTCCAAAGAGATGGTGGCGGACAAACTCATGCTCCACCATTGAACCTAAAATATATATAATGGCCAGGTTGAAGGCTAAATGAAACCAGCCCGTGTGGACCAGTGCAGCGGTAATTAAAGTGTATAGCTTTTTCTTTCTGACAATGCTGTATGGATGGAGAATAAATGAAAAATAAACTTTCTGGTGATAGAAGGCGTAAATGCTCACAACCGCTGTGGAAAGTATAATCAGGAGGATTCCAGGGGCTGGAGAAAGAGGTGCGTTAAGGGATGATAACATAAGGACAATAATGACAAAAAAATAACTTCTAATTTAAAACCTATAGCTCTAAATTAAAACATGATGGTTTAGTATTTTGATAACGATTGACAGATTTTTGTATAGATCATGAGCAGAAATCCATCTCTAAACGCTGCCGGAACATTTAACTGTTTCTCTCTTAAAAAAAGTACAGCTAAATGGATATGGCTCTCAAAATTATTAAAAAATGATATTGGTATCATAGTAGCCAATATGGCCATTGGATTGTTCATCACCATACTCAGTTTTTCTATTGCCATCTTTTCACAAATATTAATTGACGAGTTGCTTCCAAAAGGAAACCCTCAGTTTCTTATTATAGGGTTTATCTCTTTATTTATTTGCCTTAGCCTTCGTACAGGCCTGGTCTTTATCCGCAGAAAGCTTCTTTTTTCACAGCATAAGCGCATTAGCCGTAAAATCACCTCCGCCTTCCTTGGACTCGTATTACACTTGCCCAAATCCTTTTTTGATGCCCATAGTACTGCTCAACTTTATTCCCGGCTCAACGAACATAAGGACCTTCAAAAGACCATTTCATATCTGACCGACCAGCTTTTCATGGACGTGCTGCTGATTTTATCAACAGCCATCCTGCTCAGCTGGTATTCTACCGCAATCGCTGCTGCCTTTTTTATAGAAATCGCCATCTTCTTTTTTGTCATTTTAAATTTCATCTCTCCGTCAAAGGCCAGGCATCAGGATGTTATCAATGCGGACAATTCTGAACAGGAGCAATACATTGAACTGTTTCAGCATATAGAAACCATTAAAAACAACAATGCGGAAACCTATTTCATGGCCAGAAATGAAGAAATACAACACCAACTTCATCACAAAGAAGAAAGCCTGTTGCAATCAAAAAATTGCCGCGCACTGATTGCTGATCTTCTGACCGCCATATTTACCATAGTCATTACCGGACTTTCCTATTTACTGGTTTCCCGGCATGAACTGAAAACCGGGGAACTGACCGCCATCATCATCCTCTGCATTTCTTTATTCCCCACCATTTACCGTTCTTCACAAATCAAGTCAAAACTTGGAAACTTTAACCTCATAACAGATCGCATCTATCATTTTTCCACTACAAAAAAGGAATACCATCAACAGGAAAAAGAAGAATTGCAGTGGATCAATTTTCAATCCCTCCATGTGAAAAACCTAAACTTCTCTTTTCCTGGTAGTCCCCCGATCTTAAGGGATATTTCTTTCCGGATAGCTGCCGGAGAAAGCATCGCTTTGCTGGGCGAAAGTGGTTCCGGAAAAAGCACCGTATTCTCGATATTACAAAAGCTTTACACCCCGAAATCCGGCTCTATTGCCTTAAATGAGCAATCCATCAAACACATCTCTACCCCTTCATTACGCAATATAATGGCCATCGTACCACAAGAAGTGAAAATCTTTAATGGAACACTAATGGATAATATTGCACTCGATAGCCCTCATAAAAGCCCTTCTTCTATTATAGAATTTTGCCTGAATACCGGGCTTCACCGCTTTTTTCAATCGCTGCCTCAAGGTTACCTCACCCAGATCGGAGAAGGAAAATCAAAACTCTCTTCAGGTCAGAAACAACTGGTAGGCATTGCAAGAGCGCTCTACCGAAGACCACAATTGCTCCTATTAGATGAAGTAACGGCTTTTATGGACAGCAGTATGGAAAAATTCACTCATGAACTACTCGCCCGGTTCAAAAGGAATACAGCTATCATCCTAATCACCCACAAAACGGAAACCATCAGACTGGCAGACCGGATTTATGTGATCAGAGAGGGTCTACTGGAAGATCCTCACAAGTTCATTACTTTTAGTTCCTGAGTTAAATACAATTTTCTTTCTTTCTTTCTTTCTTTCTTTCTTTCTTTCTTTCTTTCAAATTAGTTTTTCAAACAACGCAAGGGCATCCCAAGCGCTTTATAGGTATTGCCCGTAGCTCCGGTAATTACTGAACTGGCAGCAGGCCCCATCAAAAAAGTAGTACCGAAGCTATAGCCACTTCCAGGAAATTGATTACTGGTCCAGTAGCTGCCTGCTTTCCCACGGGTATCGGCCAATAAGCCATTCGTTTGTGCAAGATACCCTGCATTGTGTAATTTCAGCACGGAGTTATAGGCATCTGCATCTTTTGCCCAGAATTGGGGAGCAGCATCTGCTGTAGTCCACTCTGTAGCTGTCGGAATCCGCCATCCGGAACCCAAAAGCAGGTTACATGGATCATTCGCAACTATCCAATCCTGATTTTCAGGAATATCTACTTTCCATGCCGGTGTAGACGGTATCCGGCTTGCAGCAAATTCATAACCCTGGGCACGGTTAAACTGGAAATACCAGCCTGCAGCAGCAACGCTGTTATCAGAAGCAGATATTGCCTGTTGTTCTGCACCTAAATTCTGGGTGATCCAACAGCGTGGCGCACCGGAAATACTGCTACTCACGGTTTTATAGGTAACAGTTTTATCGACTGGTGCACCATTTACCCCAGCCTTATGGACTATCGTAAATGGGTTACAGATTTTAAAGCTGCTCACCTGCTGACTGTAAACGGTTCCCACTGCACTGATGGCATAGGCGCGGACATAATACGTTGGCCCTTCGGTTAAACCGGCAAGAGTTCCGGTAAATTCTCCAACGCCTTTTCCACTATCCATTACTTTGTTATGGGCAATTGTAGGAATGGTTTCCGTACTGCTCCAAACCAGGCCACGCTCGGTCACCGGGGCAGTTCCTGCAGGAGCTACTGTAGCGGTTCCGGCAGCAGAAGTGGCAGTCATCCCGGAAACCGGAACTTCCACATTACTCACTGAGGGCAGGGTTTCTATGATTTCATCACGGATACAACGTACTGCCTGCGCAAATGCCTTATCCAAATCACCAACAGTTACTGAGCCATTGTTGAACAGCCCTTTCCCTTGCGTTGGATGAGGCCCCATCGTACTGCTCCAGTAATACCCACTAACACCCCGTCCTATTAAAGGAGCTGCTGCTGTGGTGTTACCGATGTATCCTGAACCATGTAATTTCAATGCCGAGTTATAAGTATCGGTCTGTGTCATCCAGTTCTGAGGTGGGGCATCTGCCATGGTCCATTCTGCCGCTGTAGGTAACCTCCAGCCTGAACCCAGTAACAACATACAAGGATCTTTTGCAGGAAGCCAGCCAATGCTCTCATTAATCTGCATAATCCATGAAGTCCATGCATTGGATGGCGTCCGTGTAGTTCCATCATGCTGATAGCCCTGAACCTGGTTAAACTGCCAGTTCCATCCAGCCGCTTCAGTGCTGGCATCAGTGGCACTTGTTGCCTGACGATCGGCACCCAGATTTTGTGCGATCCAGCAACGTGCAGCCCCCGAAATGTTACTGCTCACGGTTGTATAAGTAACCGTTTTACTCACAGGTGCACCGTTTAAGCCTGCTTTATGAATCACCGTAAAAGGATTACAGATCTTAAAACTGCTGACCTCCGGACTATAAGCTGTTCCGCTGCTATTGGTTGCATAAGCACGAACATAATAAGTAGGTCCTTCTTCCAGACCGGTCATCGTAATTTTAAAACTTCCGGTGTCCAGCCCATTGCTCAGGACATGATCATCAAGTGTTGGAACCGAATTACCGGTACTCCATACCAGACCACGTGCAGTTACGGTTGATCCTCCGCCCGAAGCAACCGTAGCCAATACTTCGGCAGTCGTTTCTTTCATCGCCGGAACAGGGATACTCGCATTGTTCAATATCGGTTTGGTCAACACCACCGCATCACGGATACAACGCAAAGGCATGGCCAGTGCTTTATAAGTGTTTCCAGTGGGTCCGGTAACTACTGAACTGGCAGCAGCGCCCATTAAAAAGGTAGTACCAAAGCTATAACCACTTCCAGCGAATTGATTGCTGGTCCAGTAAGTACCTGTTTTACCGCGGGTATCGGCCAATAAGCCAGTTGCCTGCGACAAGTATCCGGCATTATGTAATTTCAGTACAGAGTTATAGGCATCTGCATCTTTTGCCCAGAATTGAGGAGCTGCATCTGTTGTGGTCCATTCTGTAGCTGTTGGAATCCGCCATCCCCCACCTAAAAGCAGGTTACATGGATCGTTGGCAGCTGTCCAGTCTATGTTTTCAGTAATCTCTACCTTCCATGGGGTCCAGGCATTGGCTGCAGGAACCCTTGCCTCTTTAAATTCGTAGCCCTGAGCACGGTTAAACTGGAAATACCAGCCTGCCGCAGCAGCGCTGTTATCAGACACGGATGTGGCCTCCTGTTCTGCTCCTAAGTTCTGGGTGATCCAGCAGCGTGGCGCACCGGAAATACTGCTACTCACGGTTTTATAAGTAATCGTTTTATCGACCGGTGCACCATTTAATCCTGCTTTATGAATCATGGTAAATGGATTACAGATTTTAAAACTGCTCACCTGCGGACTGTAAACGGTTCCCACTGCACTGATGGCATAAGCGCGGACATAATACGTTGGTCCTTCCGTTAAGCCATTAAGAACTCCGGTAAACTCACCCATTCCTTTACCCTTATCCATCACCTTGTTATCGGCGATTGTAGGAATCTTTTCCGTACTACTCCAAACCAGGCCACGCTCGGTCACCGGAGCTGTTCCTTCCGGAGCCACCGTAACTGTTCCGCTTGCAGTAGTTGCAGTCATCCCGGAAACCGGAACTTCCACATTACTCACCGAAGGCAAGGTTTCTATAATTTCATCACGGATACAACGTATCGCCTGTGCAAATGACTTATCCAAATCACCAACAGTTACTGAGCCATTGTTAAACAAGCCTTTGCCCTGCGTTGGATGAGGCCCCATCGTACTGCTCCAGTAATACCCACTAACACCCCGTCCTATTAAAGGAGCTGCTGCTGTGGTGTTACCGATGTATCCTGAACCATGTAATTTCAATGCCGAGTTATAAGTATCGGCCTGTGTCATCCAGTTCTGAGGTGGGGCATCTGCCATGGTCCATTCTGCCGCTGTAGGTAACCTCCAGCCTGAACCCAGCAACAACATACAAGGATCTTTTGCAGGAAGCCAGCCAATGCTCTCATTAATCTGCATAATCCATGAAGTCCATGCATTGGATGGCGTCCGTGTGGTTCCATCATGCTGATAGCCCTGAACCTGGTTAAACTGCCAGTTCCAGCCCGCCGCTTCAGTGCTGGCATCAGTGGCGCTTGTTGCCTGACGATCCGCACCCAGATTTTGTGCGATCCAGCAACGTGCAGCACCCGAAATGTTACTGCTCACAGTTGTGTAAGTAACCGTTTTACTCACAGCTGCACCGTTTAAGCCTGCTTTATGAACTACTGTAAAAGGGTTACAGATTTTAAAACTGCTGACCTCTGCACTGTAAGCCGTACCACCTTTATTTGTCGCATAAGCACGAACATAATAAGTAGGCCCTTCTTCCAGACCGGTCATCGTAATTTTAAAACTTCCGGTGTCCAGGCCATTGGTCAGGACATGGTCATCAAGTGTTGGAACCAAATTGCTGGTACTCCATACCAGACCTCGTGCAGTCACGGTTGATCCCCCATCAGAAACAACCGTAGCCAATACTTCGGCAGTTGTCTCTTTCATCGCCGGAACAGGGATACTCGCATTGTTCAATATCGGTTTGGTCAGCACCACCGCATCGCGGATACAACGCAAAGGCATGGCCAGTGCTTTATAAGTGTTTCCAGTGGGTCCGGTAACTACCGAACTGGCAGTAGCACCCATTAAAAAAGTAGTACCAAAGCTATAACCACTTCCAGGATATTGATTGCTGGTCCAGTAAGTACCTGCTTTACCGCGGGTATCGGCCAATAAGCCAGTTGCCTGCGACAAGTATCCGGCATTGTGTAATTTCAGTACAGAGTTATAGGCCTCTGCATCTTTTGCCCAGAATTGAGGAGCTGCATCTGCTGTAGTCCATTCTGTAGCCGTTGGAATCCGCCATCCTCCTCCTAAAAGCAGGTTACATGGATCGTTAGCAGCTGTCCAGTCTATGTTTTCAGCAATCTCTACCTTCCATGGAGTCCAGGCATTGGCTGCAGGAACCCTTGCCTCTTTAAATTCGTAGCCCTGAGCACGGTTAAACTGGAAGTACCAGCCTGCTGCAGCCGGGCTTGCATCAGCAACCGATATGGCCTCCTGTTCTGCTCCTAAGTTTTGGGTGATCCAGCAACGCGGCGCACCAGAAATACTGGTGCTCACTGTCTTATAAGTAACGGTTTTGTCGACCGGCGCACCATTCAATCCTGCTTTATGAATCATGGTAAATGAGTTACAGATTTTAAAGCTGCTCACCTGCGGACTATAAACTGTTCCCACAGCACTTACGGCATAAGCGCGGACATAATAAGTTGGCCCTTCTATTAAACCATTAAGAATTCCAGTAAATGTGCCCATTCCTTTTCCATTGTCCATCACTTTGTGATCTGCTATTGTTGGAACTGTTTCGGTATCACTCCAAACTAAACCACGTTCAGTCACAGGGGCAGATCCTTCTATACCTACTCCAGCTGTTCCACTGGCGGTAGCGGCAGTCATCCCGGAAACCGGAACTTCCACATTGCTCACGGAAGGCAGCGTTTCGGTGATCTCATCACGGATACAACGTACCGCCAATGCAGATGCCTTATCGAGGTCGCCCACGGTTACTGACATATTGTTATAAAGTCCCTTTGCAATCGTTGGAGAGGGTCCCATCGTGCTGCTCCAATAATATCCCTGAGTACCCCGCCCTGCTAAAGGGGCAGTTACTGAGGAGTTGCTGATATAACCCGCTGCATGTATTTTCAATGCCGAGTTGTAGGTATCCGCAGGCGTCTCCCAGTTCTGAGGTGGTGCTTCTGCCGCGGCCCACTCTGCTATTGTAGGTAACCTCCAGCCTGAACCCAGCAACAACATACAAGGATCTTTTGCAGGAAGCCAGCCGAGGTACTCACTAATCTGGCTAATCCAAGGAGTCCATGCATTGGATGGGGTCCGTGTAGTTCCATCATGCTGATAGCCCTGAACCTGGTTAAACTGCCAGTACCAACCGGAAACATCATTCCCTTTGTCCGTGCCATTTTTTGCCTGACCGTCAGCACCGAGGTTTTGTGTAATCCAGCAACGTGCAGCACCGGAAATGTTGCTGCTCACTGTCCCATAAGTCACGGTTTTACTCACAGGAGCACCATTCAGTCCCGCCACATGCACTACGGTAAACGGATTACAGATTTTAAAGCTGCTCACCTCTGTACTGTAAGCGGTACCACCTTTATTCGTGGCATAAGCCCGTACATAATAGGTTGGTCCTTCAGATAGACTGCTGAGTGTGCTTTTAAAGTTACCTACTCCCTGTCCGGCCGCTATAACCCCGTCGGCAAGTGTTGGTGTCGTATTTGTAGTGCTCCATACCAGACCACGTGCCGTCACTGTTGTTCCTCCATCAGAAACTACCGTGGCCAGACCTTCTGCAGAACTAACCTTCATTTCTGAAACAGGAACATTCACATTGCTTACGATTGCTTTGGTCAGCACTACGGTATCGCGGATACAACGTAAAGGCATTCCAAGTGCTTTGTAACTGTTGCCTGTAGCACCGTTGATCACCGAACTGGTATTAGGCCCCATCATAAAAGTCATTCCGAAAGTATAATTACTTGAAGTATATTGATTTCTGGCCCAGTAACTACCTGCTTTCCCGCGGGTATCCAGCAATAAGCCAGCTCCCTGCGACAGGTATCCTGCATTATGTAATTTCAGTTCAGAATTGTAAGCATCAACATCCTTATTCCAGTTTTGCGGAGCACCATCTGCTGCAGTCCATTCTGTACCTGTAGGAATCCGCCATCCACCACCTAAAAGCAGGTTACATGGATCAGTAGCTGCAGCCCAGTCAGAATTTTCAGAGATATCTGTTTTCCATGGCGTCCAGGCATTGGTTGCAGGATTCCTTGCATCAGTAAATTCATATCCCTGAGCACGGTTAAACTGGAAGTACCAACCTGCAGCAGCCGGGCTTGCATCAGAAACTGATACTGCCTGCTGGTCTGCACCCAGATTCTGGGCAATCCAGCAACGCGCCGCTCCTGAAATATTTGTAGCCACTGTTTTATAGGTAATGGTTTTATCTACAGGTGCCCCATTCAGTCCTGCCTTATGAATGATGTTAAATGGAAGGCAAATCTTGAAGCTCATCACTTCCGGACTATAACCCGTACCTGCACTATTTGTGGCATAGGCACGGACATAATAAGTTGGCCCCTCTATCAAATCCTTCATAGAAAGAGTAAAAATTCCCAGGCCGGCAGTTGCATCTTTAACTTTCTGATCATTGATCGTTGGCACCGGATTTTTTGTACTCCATACCAGGCCACGTTCTGTGATTTCGGCCTTTCCATCCGAAGTCACTTCTGCTGATCCATCGGCTGCAACATCCGTCATATTGGAAATCTTAACATTCCCTACTGTAGGAGGAATTGCAGGAGTATTTAAACTGTCCAATGCGCCATAAGCAGTCCCCACACTATTCGTGGCATAGGCCCTGAAATAATATTTTGTTGCGATCACCAGTCCGGTCATGTTACTTGTAAAGACTCCAGTGCCCTGGCCATTGCTTGTTTTGGTGGTCAGCAAAATGGTTGGATCTTTTACAGTACTCCAGCAGATTCCGCGTGCATATACGGTTGTACCGCCATCACTGGTAATCTCCCCGCCGGTAACGGCCGAAGAAGTCAGGATTGAAGTTGCCGGAGTCGTGGTTAGTGTTGGAAGATCCAGTGTGGTCAGACTATCCAGGTTTCCATAACTTGTGCCCAGGCTGTTTGTGGCGTAAGCACGGATATAATATTTAGTGCCATTGGCTAAGCCTTTAATGTTTGTGACGAAGCCGGAAAGCCCTGCACCATCAACAGATTTTGTCGGCACCGCGGTTGTCGGATTAGTTTCTGTGCTCCAGCAAAGCCCTCTTGCTGTTACCGGTAATCCGCCATCGCTCCCCACAAATCCGCCTGAAACCGCAGAATTACTTAAGATTCCGGTCGGTTTATTAGTGGTCACAGTTGGCAGCGTTGGCGTGGTCAGACTCGCTGGGGCCGGACTAAAGCCTGTGCCTGCAGCATTGGTTGCATAAGCCCAGAAATAATACCTGGTACCTTGGGTCAGGTTATTAATGCTCATCGTAAAAGGCGCGGTGGTTCCAACAGAAATCACGCTGTCTGCAGCTAAAGGGAACACTGGTGTTTTAGAAAATTTACTCCAGTAGAACCCACGATCGGTAACTTCATCCCCGCCGTTTTTCGTTACGCTTGCTGATCCGTCTGTGCCTGTCATCGTTGGATTACTCAAGGTCACCATCGTTACCGCAGGTGGAATGGCAAGCGTTACAAAACTCTGCTCAGCGCCAAAAGCGGTCCCCTTTGAGTTGATGGCATAAGCGCGGACATAATACCTTGTTCCTGGCAACAATCCTGTAATCGGGATCTGGAAATTCCCTGTACCCGCTGTTGCATGATTAAGATAAGATCCTGCAACGATCACCGGATTTGGATTGAGGCTCCAGCAGATTCCACGATTGGTTACCGGCATCCCTCCATCATCGGTAATGTCTCCTCCGGCCAATACGCTATTGGCAGTCAGCTCCTTAACCGGACTGGTAAAGATGGTTGGCAGCATCACCTCCAATGTGGTAAATGCGACCTCCGAACCGTAAGTTGTCCCCACTGCATTGGTGGCATAAGCACGCACATAATAAGTGGTTTTATCGGCCAGTCCTTTTAAATTGGCAACGAATTGACCGATACCTGTGGTGGTATTGTCTATGGTTTTAGTACCCAAAGCAATTGTTGGGTTGCCCGTTGTATTCCAGGTGATCCCCCTGCTGAGGATTGCTGTTCTTCCGTCATCCGTAATGTCTCCTCCACTGGTTGCAGTGGTGGCCAGTATGTTCGTAACCGTAGCCGTTACGGTAAGTGTAGGAAAAGCATTGGTCAGGAAGCTGTGCTCCACGCCATAGGCTACCCCTATTTTATTTTGTGCATAAGCCCTTACATAATACAAGGTATTTGGTGCCAGGCCGGTCATTGAACCCGTAAACGGATCTAAACCTACACCCAGGTTTGTTCTGCTGTCTTTAATGGTCGGATTGGTACGAGTACTCCAGCATAAGCCTTTAAGGGTAATGTCTGCCCCTCCGTCACTCGTAATGATCCCGCCACTTTTTGCAGCATATCCGGTCAGGTCTGTGACTTCGGTTGTGGTCAGGATTGGTGCAGTAGGAAACAAGGTAACTGTGACCTGATTTCCATAGGCAGTCCCGACACTATTTGTAGCATAAGCACGTACATAATAAGCCATGCTTAAATTTAAATTGGTCACTTCGCTGGTAAAGATGCCTGTTCCGGTGCCGTTACTGGTCCTTTTCAGGGTTTCAGCTTCCGGATTAAAATTGCGGTCCAGACTCCATACCACACCCCTTGCCGTGATTGCTGCTCCACCATCTTTACTGATGTTACCGCCTGTGGTGGCAGAAGATTTGGAAGAAGGGGTGATATAAGTTGTGGTCAGCGAAGGCAGTATGGCAGGTGTGGTAAAGGTTTGTTCATTTCCATAAGCTGTTCCCTGGCTGTTCTGAGCATATGCCCTTACATAATATAAAGTTACCGGTTCCAGTCTGGTCAGCACACTTCTGAAAGTATTTCCTGTCCAGCTGTCATTTGCAGTTTGCTGAGGGCTACCTAAAGCCGGATTTGGACGCGTGCTCCATACCAATCCCTGATTGGTAATGGTAGTTCCTCCATTGCTTAACAAGGTTCCACCACCAGTGGCCGTGATTCCCGAAGAAGAAACGGCGACCGGATTGGTCGTCAGGCTTGGAATGATCAAGGTGGTAAAGTGTTGTTCATTTCCATAAGCCACACCTACCGTGTTGATGGCATAAGCCCTCACATAATAGGTTGTTCCAGGCAACAGACCGGTCATATTGCTGTTAAACCCTCCATTTCCGCTTCCTGAAATGATCGTTTTATTTCCAACCAATGTATCCGGTCTGAATCCTGGTTGTGTACTCCATACCAGTCCTCTTGTGCTGACCACATCTCCACCATTGTCGGAAATGTCACCACCAGACCAGGCCGTAGTGCCTCCAAGTCCTGAAATACCTCTTGTTGTTAAAGTAGCCAGTACCGGAGGATCGGTGATAAAGTTAAGCAGGTTGCCATAGCTTGTTCCCGCCACATTCCTGGCATAAGCCTGTACGTAATACGTACTGTTTGCTTTCAGGTTTTTAAGGATACTTGCAAAAGCACCTCCTCTGTTGCCATTCGTGGTTCTGTTTATCGTAACGGTATCCGGATTAAAGTTACGGTCCAGACTCCAGACCACCCCACGACTATAAACGTTAGAGCCACCTTCATCAGAAATGTCGCCGCCGCTAAGTCCGGATGTGCTTCCCGTAGCTTTAGAAAATGCGGTAGTCAATGTCGGTAACTGCGGGGTAATGAAACTTACGGTATTGCCATAGGCGATGCCTACACTATTGACAACATAAGCCCTTACATAATAAGTGGTATGTTGTGTTAATCCTTTCAGCTGAGCGGTAAAACTACCTGTAAAATATCCCGTCTCCGCAGTTTTGTTTAACGTAATTGTATCCGGATTAAAGTCCGGCTGTGTGCTCCAGTATACCCCTCTGGTAGTGACTACTGCACCGCCATGAGTTAAAATTGTGCCTCCGCTTTTAGCGGTGGTCGTAGAAGTAGCTTCAGCATCCGTAGTAATTAAGGTAGCCAGAACCGGTGGAAGTGTGGTAAAGCTTTCTACTTCCCCATATGCTGTTCCCACGGCATTTGTCGCATAAGCGCGGACATAATACCTGGTACTTCCCAGCAGTTCTCCGATTCTGTTTGCAAAGCTGCCCATACCTGTTGCGTTTGAAGTATGTTCATCTGTCAATACCGGATTTGTGGAAGTACTCCAGCAAAGCCCGTTGCTGGTCACCTCAGTTCCTCCGTTATCAGAAATATTCCCACCTGCAATGGCTTCTGTACTCGTAATTGTAGCAGGCTGAATTGGGCTGGTACTCACCAAAGGCAGGTTAAAAGTGTTAAACCTTTCTTCGTTGGCATAACTGATTCCCACGCTATTCGTGGCGAAAGCCCGTACATAATAGGTCGTACCAGGCAACAGATCCGGCATGGTCATGGCAAAACTGCCACTTCCCTGTTCGGTGATTTTCCTGGTAGATGCTGCTTCAGGATCGAAACCACTGTTCGTACTCCATACCAAACCACGGTCTGTAATGACAGCCCCTCCATTGTGTTGAATACTACCTCCACTAATTCCCGTGACACCTTTCGCCCCACTATAGGGAGCAGTTGTGATCAATTTTGCCAGTACCGGCGGAGCTGTGGTAAAGGATTCTACCTGTCCGTAAACTACTCCCGCACTGTTGATCGCATAAGCGCGGATATAATAAGTTGTGCTTCCAAATAAATCTTTCAGCGAATGAATAAAGTTTCCGATTCCCGGCCCGCTGCTGGTATGCGGGTCTTCGATTGTTGGCAAGCCTGCAGTGCTCCAGCAGATTCCGCTGGCAGTTACTGCTGTGCCACCATCACTGGTAATATTTCCACCGCTGCTTGCTGTATTTGCAGTGATTGCCGTTGCCGGTAAAGTCGTCAAGGTGGCTGTGGTTGCTGTAGTGAAGATCAGCTCATTACCATAAACCACACCTACTTCATTTACTGCATAAGCACGGACGTAATATTTGGTCAATGGTGTTAAGCCGGTCAAAGGAGCCGAGAACAGTCCTTTACCTGAACCACTTTCTTTAGCACCATTGGTAATCGTAGGATCAGGGCTGGTATTCCAGCAAATTCCTCTTGCATTCACCGGACTTCCTCCTTCATCCGAAATCTCGCCGGAAGCAGATGCCGTTACTCCACCAATCTGATCGACCGACAAGGTACTTACTGTGGCAAGCCCCGGAGGCGCGGTGATAAAGCTTTCTGTATTTCCATAAGTGGTTACTGAATTATTTCCTGCATAGGCACGTACATAATATTTGGTACTTCCGCTTAGCCCGGTCATGCGGACTGTAAAGTTTTCTGCTGATGTACCACTACTGCTGATGAAGTCTGAGGTGGTCGGATTTGGACTGGTACTCCAGCAAATACCGCGATGTGTAACTCCTGAGCTTCCGGTATTGAGGATTATCCCACCACTTTCGGCCGTACTGCTGGTGACCAATGTAACCGGCTTGGTGGTCAGGCTGATGTTTAATGGAGTGATGAAACTCGTTTCCACGGTGAAGGCAGTGCCTTCGCTATTCGTAGCATAACCTTTTGCGCAATATACTGTCCCAGGAATTAATCCGGTCAGTTCTGTTCTGAAGTTCCCTATGTCTGCAGGGTTTATCGTCGCAGATTCTGCATTCAGGTAACTGATCCTGTCGATGCTATAGGCAATTCCTTTGGAAAGGATTTTTGCCCCTCCATTGTTCAGCATACTCACATCTCCTGTTGCTTTGGTATCAGTGATGTTGTAAATTGAAAGTGAAGAAGAAGCCAGAACCGGCGGTTGAGGAGCTCTGGTATTGAATTCAATGAGGTCACCATAAGCCGTTCCGAACCTGTTTGTCGCATAAGCGCGGACATAATAAGTGGTATTTCCCAACAGGTTTTTCATGAAACTCTGGAAGTTTCCTGTACCCGGTCCATCATTGGTCATTCCTGCTGAAGGATCATCTGCAGGATCACCCGTTATGCTCCAATGAATTCCTCTGGAAGTAATATCCGCAATGCCATTGCTGCTCACGATGCCACCACCTGTTGCAGTCATATTGGTAATCGCCGTTATGGCCTGTGTGCTCACCGAAGGCAATCCTGGAATCAGGCTGAACGTAACATCCTCTCCATAAACCGTACCGACCACATTGGTTGCATAAGCCCTCATATGGTATACCACATCCGGCAACAAGCCACTGAGTGTGGTGGTATAAATTCCCATTCCGCTTCCGTTGGAACTGACCGCCCCATTTCCTATAGATGGATTTGCTTCGGTGCCCCAACAGATTCCTCTCGAAGTAACTGTTGCGCCTCCGTCCCGAAGCACCTGTCCGCCTGCTTTTGCAGTATTATTAAAGAATGAGCCTGCGGATAGCGTCCGCACCTGTGGATACCCTGCGGTACTGAACACCTCCTGGTTTCCATAGGATATTCCGACATCATTTACCGCGTAGGCCCTTACATAATAGGTAGTTCCGGGAACAAGATCTTTCAGGACTAGCCCAAAATGACCGATTCCATCTCCGGAAATGACCTGTTCTGTTTTTGTAGGAAGGTCCATTGTAGGATTTTCAGCTGTGCTCCAGCAAATCCCCCGGACGCTGATCAATGAACCGCCGTTATGGATGATTTGTCCGCCACCGATGGCAGAAATCCCTGTGACATTGGTCACTTTTGCCGTGGTCATCCTTGCCAGTGAATTTGTTGTAAAGCTCGTTTCACTGGTATATGAGGTACCTGCGCTATTGGTCGCATATCCTTTGGCATAATAAGTTGTTCCGGGGAAAAGATCGGTCAGGTTTCCGATAAAGACACCAACATCTGTTGGATTTACCGTTGCCGATGTGCCATGAATCCAGTTGCTCCGGTCGGTGCTCCAGGCAAAACCCCTGGCGGTCACGATGGCACCACCATTGTTCAGAATATTGACCCTACCCTTTGCCGAATTATTGGTCACATCGGTGACGCTGACCGTTGCAGAACTCAGTACCGGAGGTACTGCCGGAAGAGTGGTAAATTGTAATAAATTGCCATAGGCAGTACCCTGACTGTTTACCGCATAAGCCCTTACATAATATGTGGTATTTCCCAGCAAGCCCACCACCGAACTCGGGAAAAGACCTACACCATCACCATCGTTGGTAATGACCGCATCCTTATCCAATAGCGGATCTCCTTTCACGCTCCAGCGGATGCCGCGGGCAGAAACAGGGCTTCCCCCATCATCGGTAATGTCTCCGCCACTCAAAGCAGTGATACTGGTAATGTCTGATATCGGAAGTGTAATGATGGTTGGAAGATCAAAGACCGTTTTAAAAATCAGGTCTTCCCCATACACAGTCCCTTCTGTATTGGTTGCATAGGCGCGGACGTGGTAAATGGTATTTGGCATCAGGTCTTTCAGGATGCCCGTAAAAGCACCCAAACCATCACCAGTTGGCGCTGTACCTGTTTTGGTAGACAAGGAAATATCCGGATTGGCATTCGTACTCCAACATAAACCCACCATGGTAATTCCAGAGCCGCCATTGCTGATCACATTTCCATTTCCAATTGCTGTACTCCCCTTAATATCTGTTACTGCAAGGGTAAGCACCTCAGCACCACACCTTAGATCCTGCCATACCGCACCATCGTAATACCGGATTAATCCCGACAAAGAACTGATGTAAAAAGCGCCTTTATTTGCTCCTGAGGGATCTGAATTCAATACCGGAAGCTTAAAAGCTTTAGCATCCTTTCCTGCTGTAAACCCCTTATTTTCTGAAAAATTACTTTTTTGAAGGTCTTTAATCTTTACCCATCCACTGCCATCATAGATCATGGTAGACTTGTTCGTGGAAGAGTAATAAAGCGTACCTGCCTGTTTAGATTGTTCCGGATGACTGCCCAGAACCGGCAGATAAGAAATCCCCTCCTTCACCATAAAATAATCCTCTGCACTTACTGTCCCGCTGGTATTTGTACATAAGTTTTCCCAGGAAATCCCTGTATAGATCAGTGGTTTTCCGGCAACAGTGCTATAAATGAGCATTCCTGTTTTTGGGTTACTGATGGTGGTATGGTCCAGCACTGCCAGTTGAGGCACACCGTTTAACACACTAAAATAGCGTTGCCCGGAAACGGAATTCCCAATGAACAGTAAGCATAAAAAAGCAGAGTAAAGGAGACTTTTCAATATGGTGCGCGATTGGTGATCGTTAATTTATAAGGGTAATTTTATTTTTGAGGATTGAACAGATTGATCTTGAGGTTGAGCTCAAAATCAGCTCCTGTGTTCTGCCGCTCTCCTGCAAACTGACTCGTGTAAAGGCCTTGAATAAAAAACTTATCATAACTCAGTCCAATGCCAAAAGTGCTGCTCTTATCACTATGGTACATACCCATAAAAGAGAGGATGTTGTTCTCCAACTTAAGGTTAGTGCCCAGGTCCCAGATATTATCAATGTCTTTTGCTCCCCTGAAACTGATCTTAGGCTCTATAGAAACCACATCCAGCGCTGTTCCTATTTTGTAGGAAACGGCAGCAAAATAGGTAGATCCATCCACCATATTCTGATCGTCCTTTTGCAGGAATTTCTTTAAGTTGGGTAAGGCGGCCTGCAGGGTAAACCTCTGATCTGTGTAGGCAATCCCGAAATCCCCGTCTACAAAGCCCTTACGCTGGTTAAAACGTTCTGCTGGCAGATCATCGGGGGCAGCAATAATCTTATTGTTATCCAGACGTTCTTTCATTATTCCCAGGGAAATCCCGAAATGTAAACTTCTGCTGTCTCCGTTCAGTGGTAAGTGATAAGCATAAGTTCCCATCACCCGCGTTCTTCCGATGAGTCCTGCTTTATCGTTATACACAGACACCCCCAGGCCCACTTTACCGTACTGATAATCGGCGGTTGCCGCCATCGTTACCGGCGAACCCGGAATGGACCGCCATTGATTGCGGTAGCCAATATTGACATTCAAACCCTGGCTGATCCCGGCAAATGCTGGATTTGTTAAATATTGGTTTTCATAATACTGATTCCCCATTGGCCTGATCTGCGCTTTTAAGGAAACCACATTTGTAAGCAAACCTGTTGTCAGAAAGCCGATCATCAAAATCTTCCGTCCCATTAATTTCATCATCATTAATCTTTGATTATTTTTCTTTTACTATGGAGATAAACCCTGTTTTTCTCGATTTCCCTGAGTCGATGGTCAGGATGTAATAATAGGTATCTTCCTTTAGCGGGTTTCCGTTGAACATGCCATCCCAGGAATTGTCGTACCCAAACATGCTGAAGACCACCCTTCCTTCCCTATCGAAAATTTTCAGTTCATTGTTCGGATACAGGTTGATATTTTTAACGATCCAGGTGTCATTGACCCCATCGCCATTCGGGGTGATCATGTTATTGGCTACCAGATCCACGTAAGGGGTAATCTCCGAACCTTCTGTACTCACTGCTGTCAGATCGGAAAAAGTGATCGTCTTGGAGAACAGCTGACCAACAAAGCGCTCTTCCGGATTCACTACACTTTCCTTTACCAGCGTAAAATCCTTAGCCGTTGCCCCAGACATTTTTGAATAGGTGAGCACTAAATTTTTAGCCTCATTTCCATTCAGTTCAATATCTTCATAACTCATCGCCAGCTC
Organism: Pedobacter caeni; assembly: GCF_900129215.1. Classification (GTDB taxonomy): domain Bacteria; phylum Bacteroidota; class Bacteroidia; order Sphingobacteriales; family Sphingobacteriaceae; genus Pedobacter; species Pedobacter caeni. Next base: position 432,746 of record NZ_FQUQ01000006.1, read on the forward strand.
TCCCTGGAACACCGCCGGTCTGCTGAACCGGTACATGCGTTGGATGCTGTTGAACTTGGGAAAAATCACTACTGAAAGCTGTCTGTTCAGGCTCAGGTTATTCAACACCCAGTTATTGGCAGGTACAAGTGTTAACCCTTCTGAACTGAAAACTGTTCCGCTCTGAATGAAAAGACCTTCGGAGTTGATCCTTAACTGCGCCTGCAGGCTCGTGCTGCCAAACAGCAAAAGGCCAAAGGAAAGTGATGCGATTAGTTTCATTAGTATTTATTGTTTTATTCGCTTTTTTATTGACTCGTTAGTCCTTTTTTTGAATCCGGTAAGTTCTCCTGATTCAGCTCCTTATTTCATGGATGATTCCAGCTGGGCAACTGTTTCCGGCATCGCTACGATCTTATTGCTTTTGGCATCTACCAAAACCATTGTTGGTGTAGAAAGCACGAAATAAGCCGCAGCCTCCGGACTTCTGATGCCCTGATCTGCTCTCTTATGTTTGAACGCCGGAAGCTTCAGTTTTGCCTTTTCCCATGCCGGGATTTCCGTTTCTGTCTCATCCAGACTAATGGCAAAAACATCCGTCATTTCCGATCTTGAAGATTGCTGATACCAGGGATGTAACTGCTCCATCAGCTCCTTGCAATGCTGGCAGTCGGCAGACCAGAACAACACCAGCTTATATTTAGCCTCTGTCTTAAACTCATGAAAGGGTACCGTTTTTCCCGAGCCGAGTTTCCATTTAAAATCCGGAGCTATCGTCCCCACTACCAGGGTTTCCATCCCTTTCAACCTTTGCTCAATTGCTTTTCTTTTTACCGTCAGACAAAGCGGATCATTCAGGTATGGCTCCAGCATTTTGATTCCGGCAGTCATATTGAAACTCTCAAATCCGTTATAGAAATAGTCCACCATCCAGCCATATACCTGCGGATGACCAAGCTTTGCTTTTTCTATCGCCCGTTTTCCGGCAAGCGTAAACAAAGAATCCCGAAGGGCAATGGTAGTAGACATGGCTCCATAAATATTTACGTACTTATTCATCCATTCCTTGATTTCTGTAGTCCTGATGATCGCTGGATTTTTAAAGTCCATGCCATCAAAATAATGAGCGATGACACTGTTCATCCGCTCTGCTTCCGTTCCCTTCCAAACGATGGGAGAAATGTGCTGAAAGACAAAACCATTACTTACAAAAAACCGTTGATGGGCATTTACCTGTTCAGTAACCCATTTATTGTATTGTTGTCTTCTGCTTTCGTATTCTTCTGTTCCTAAACTGAAAAACTTAGACACAGGCTGGTCGTAGTTCATCAGGAAATTCTGTAGCAGGCCCAGTTGCTCCCTCTTCTTAAAATTCTCTGCCGAGAAACGGGAAAACAAGGTATTTTCAGTTTCTTCTTTTTGAAAATAAGTGCTGTCCGGGTTGCCCAAAGCTTTCGGTTTTGCCCAAAGTTCCAGGTGCTGTTTGTTCACAAAAATCCGCTTTTCAGAAGGATAAGGATTGCTGTCTTTTTTTTCCTGATAATCAAACCGGAGTACAAACTCTCCCGGCAACTCCGCCGCAGGAATATTCAACACTGCGGTTTCCCCATTATTTATTCCCGGATTTTCTACAATCGTTTTAATGGAAGCTCCGGAGAGAGAAAGCACAGAAATTTTACTTTTTGCGACTCCTGAAAGATGTATTTTCAAACTGACATCCTGTGCCTGTGTCGTGAAATTCAGGAATCCAAGAATGGCATTGGTCAGTAGTATATTTTTTATTGGCTGAAGCATCATTTCTTCATTTTTTCTAGAATGTGATTGATTTGTTCCTGTTGACGGTCCATGCGGATTTTCAAGGCTTCGATTTCTTTTTGTTGTTCTTTTACTGCCTGAATCAACATGCCTGTCAACTGGGTATAGTCGACTTTCAAAAAGCCGTCTTTTCCCTGTGTAACCATTTCAGGATATACTTTTTGTAATTCCTGAGCAATGACTCCGATTTTAGAACCACTCAGGTATTTGTGTTTGTTCTTATATTCGAAGCTTACCCCTCTGATCTGATCAATCTTTTGCAATACATTGCCCAGGGTCTCGATATGGTCTTTTAACCTTCGGTCTGAAGGGGTAAAAAGATTTCCGTTGATGGTCAGGTCTTGTCCTAATGTTGCGTTTCCGGGAACATCAAAGCTTAAGCCCTTTCCGTTCAGGCCATCATTGCTGATGGAATTTACCGAGAGCATCAGATTTTTAGTGGCCTGATGATTTCCAAGGTTATCCTTTCCTCCGGCGGTTGCAATGGCCAGGCCATCGTCTACATATTTTTTATTGGTTGCATCCATATCCAGCGTTGGTATAGCCAGATTGGTGATCTTTTGATTATTCATTGGAAGAGGTGCAACAGGCACTCCAAATCCAGTCAGCGAGACTTCGTTTTTGGGAGTTGCAGTAGCTACTCCTGATGTATTCCCTACAAATAAATTTCCTGTTGCAAGTTTATCATTTCCTACAGGAACCCAATCCGTTCCATTGTAAACATATAAGCGTTTATCTGTGGTATTGAAATAAGTATCTCCTATTGCAGGGTTTGCTGGTGGGTTTGGGCCGACCTGCGTTTTTGAAGCCAGGGAATCCACATAATGTTTAGTCGCGGCGTCCTGCGCTTCTTCAGGGTTTTTAAGGTTGACGATTTTGAAGTTTTTAAGTCCGTTCCTGAAAGACAAATCTCTCGCCGGAGAACCGAAATCAGTGATGGGGATTGCTCCTTTTGCAACTGCTTCTGCTTTATTGTTCTGATCTCCTACCAGGAGGTGATCCGAAGGTAAGATCAAAGATCCTGTTTTAGAAGTCTGGGTGTCTACATACTTTTTGGTAGCTGCATCAGTATCATCCTTAGGTTCTGCCAAAAAGACGATCCTGTTTTTTTTCATCCCATCCCCCATCTCAATATCTCCCAGAGCTTTTGAAAAGCCACTCAATGGGATCTTATTTTTGTGGGTCGCTATGGCCTTTCCATTAAGATCACCAACAAACATGTTCTGATCAGGAAGGGCAAGTAGTGTGGAAGGGGTCTTAAACAGATGATCCACATATTTTTTAGTTACCGCATCCAGATCTGCTTCTGGATCTTTAAGGTTTTTAAAGGTAAAGCCCGACATTAAAATATCAGCCATTGGTGCGCCAAAGCCATTTAGCGGAACTGTGCTTGCTAACACATCTGCTGCTTTTCCATTGATGTCTCCAACAAAAATATTTCCGGCAGTTAAGCTAAGATTTGAAGGGACAATCACTTTGTTATCTACATAGATTTTTGTAGCCGCATCCTGTGGAACTTCCGGATCTTTAAGGTTGATCAGCTTAAATCCTCCCATGGAAAGTTCTTTTGCGGGCAGTCCAAATACACTTAAGGAGATGTCAGCGGGTAATGTAGCACTCGCTTTATTGGAGATATTACCCATAAAAAGATTGCCCTTTAAGAGGTTAAGTTGTCCCGGAGCAATGCTTTTTGTATCTACATAGTTTCTGGTAGCCGCATCCTGAGGCGCATCAGGATCGGCCATATTTATAATTTTATATTTTAAACCCGTAGGGCCATCTACGCCCATTTTCAGGTGATCCATCGCTTTGTCGAAACCAGAGACGGGAATTAAATTTTTCGCCGTTTCTATCGCCATATCGGAACCATTTCCAACGAAGAAGTGATTATTCTTCAGCTTTAACATGGCCGCAGGATCTTTGAACAAGCCATCTACATACCCCATTGTTGCAGCATCAGATGCCTCCTGAGGATAATTCAGGTTTTTAATTCTGAATTTAGTAATAGGATCCCCCATTTCAACGTCATCAATAGGTCTGCCGAAACCACTTAAGGGAATATTCTTTTTATCCAGTTTATCATTGTTGACCGCAAGGTCTTTAATCGTTAATTTTCCAACCTCATTCAATGTGGCATCGCCACCCAGCGTAACCGGTACGGCTACATTTGAAGCATTTCCAATAAAAATCTGTCCCTTGGGTAAGGAATTATCTGTGGCTACCCAGATGCTCCCATTGTAAACATAGAGCTTATGGTCTGAGGTGTTATGAAACAAATCCCCTTCTCTGACCTTTGTTTTCAAAGGATCAGGGTTAACCGTTCCGCTCGGGGTAGAGCCATTGGTCGCAATCTTAAACCATACTACTCCGTTGTAGATAAAAGTATTGTCGTTGTCGTTATTGTAGAACATTTCCCCTGCTTTTGCAGGGTTAGGAAATTCTGAGCTTGTGCCCGTGGCGATGACCCCACTTCCAAGAGGAACCCAGCCATTCGCGGTGTATGCATAAAGTTTTTTCTCTGTTACGTTATAGAAGATATCTCCGAATTTGGGTGTTTTAGGAATCTCTCCTTCAGTACCGGATTTGAAACCCCGGATATCCCGGTCAATGTCTTTCACCGCTGAGTTCTGAATGGCTACCCTTAGGTTATCATTGCTATTTTCCGGATCATAAGTCATTAATGGATAGCCATTTGGTGTAGGATGAAACAATGCTCCCGTTTGAAATACCGCAGGAGCTGTATTCCATTCTGAAACCGCTCCCGACATATAGGTCACATCTGCAATGATATCCGACCCTCCTCCTGCCTCTTTGGTCAGCTTGTCAATCCTATACAATTTACCTTCAAAATCGACAATGATATCCCCTTTCAGAATCCCGTCAGCTGTATGAATAAAGTTTGGATCAGTAAATGTTCCTTCAATAGAGAAATTTGAAGTTGGCGAAGAAGGAGCGTCACTTACCCCACGTATAAAAAAACGACCATTCAAGGGGGTCTGCGCAGAACTTTGCAAAGCAAAAAGTCCCATTGTAAAAATCAAAACAAAGTATTTAGCTACTTTCATTTACTTCCTCCTTAATATCTTTTATAATCATTTGCGGAATTCTCCTTCTTAAAAGCTCATCCCGAATGCCCATTTTTTAAAACCGATCGTGGCATGGCTCTTCATGGTATTATTTGCCGGGTCGTCAATAAGTATCTGTACCGTTCCTGCCCCAAAAGCTACAAACCTGCTTTTGCCTGGATTTGCCCGATCCGACAACATCACATTTGTAGGCATAATACAATCATCAAAACTGTTGTTGATGGTCTTGTCGCCATAAATGATATCTAATGTTATATTCGGTGTATTTCCCTGAGGATTTGATTCCCCTAACAGGGCATTATCTCCAATGATCTGGAAAGATTTTAAAGAGACGTTTGCAGGGACTGTAATCTCAAATAAACTAGGAAATCCTGATGGAGTTCCATCTGATTTACGTCCAGGTTTTTGAAGCACAGTAACTCCGGGGCCCGTTGCCCGGACAATGACTGCACTGTGTCCGCTTGGGTGATAAGACTGAACCGTTTCTCCTCCGCCGCCGCCGCCACCTGTTGTAGCAGTAGCCCACATGGCAGTTGTTCCGGTACTATTTACGGTCAGCACCTTATTGGCGTCTGCAGAACCTGCAATAGCCGGTATTTTATCCAGCTTACTTTTATCGGTGTTGCTCATCAGCCCCGCAATTGAATTTGAAGCGACCGGAATAATAGCTTGTGAACCTGTACTACTATTTACCTTACCATCTGTGGCACTCGCTGTATAAGCCAGGTCTGTTTTTGTAGAAAGGGTTCCGTCTGCGACCACACTAAGTCCGGCACCAACTTTAACCCCTCCTAACGTACCTGCCGCTGCCGGAGGTAAAGTATAGGAACTTCCTCCACCTGTACCGTTAGTCACCGTAATGATTCGGCCGGTTCCATCCACGCTCACATTCGCTGAAGTATAAGTTCCCGGACTTCCTGTAAATACGCTTTGCATAGCAATCGTTGGATTTCCGGCAATGCCGTCTCCATTTGTCAATGTTAATCCTGTACCGGCTACAATTGCGCGGGTTGTTGCTGTACCGACACCTGTTTTAACGATAATTCCATTCGTTGGCAAACCTGCAACTGCAGTCAGCATCGCTGATTTGTCCTGTTTGCCCGGATCAGCGGTCACAGGAATTACAATATTTTTCGTTCCATCAAACGGTTCACCATTAATTGTTGCTCCCGGACTTAGTTTTGACGCAGCACCGGCTGTGGTGGCAGTGGTCGCATTACCACTTAAACTTCCGGTGATCGTACCTGCTGAAAAGTTTCCTGAAGCATCTCTTTTAACAATCGTATTTGGAGTATTTGCATTGGTCGCCGCTGTTACTGCAGCGATCGCTGTAATAATGTTTGCTGCAGGAGTGCCATTAATCGCAGTAACTACCGGAGCATCTGCAGTACCTCCTAAATCATTACTAAGCTTAAGAATTCCTTTCGCTAACCCTGTCGCCGGAGCTACGCTTGCAGCAGTTACCGCTTTACCTACATAATCAACCACAGCCGGAACGTTAGGATATTTATTGACCATTGAGGCATCCGCACTGATGTCGGTACTTTTGTTCGATTTGTCTTCCTTTCCATTCAACGCAGTGGTTGCCGCCGTACTCAATGGCTTATTCGCATCACTGGTATTGTCCAGATTTCCCAATCCAAGATCAGCTTTCGTAATCGTGACCGCACCGTTCTTTCCGTTAACAGATTGTACGGATGCAGAGGTAGGCGTAAGAATTTCCACCCAGTTTGCCAGTACATTAGAAGGTAGTGTCCTCAATACGTAACTCCTGCGTTCATCTGTTCTGACCACAGTACTACCTACTACCGCAGCCGATAAGGCCAGCATTTCGGCCTGGGTACTGACCACATCTACAGAAGAGAAAGACAGGGCAGGAATCTGACTGCTTGGAATTTTTCCAGCTCCATCCAGGGTAGCCACACCATTTACGGCCGCTTTTTCTGTCAGGCTGATTTTTCCATCCAGGGCCGTTTTTACAGCATTGCTAACCGGTTTATCTACGTCCTTAGTGTTGTCTACATTGCCCAGCCCAAGGTTCTGTCTCGCCGCATCAGCGGTGATCGCTCCTGTACCACCATTACCGATTGCAACCGTCCCCGTCACGTTGGCCGCTTTGCCCGGAATATCACCGGTTACTTTAGCACCGGTTAGTGATTCTATTTTAGCATCGGTCACATTTTTATCCAGAATTTTAATTGTGATCACCGCATTATTTGCAATCAGTGGATTGGAAGCCGTTCCTGTTAAGTCGCCTGCAAGTTGTATTTTACCCTTATCCACTGTTGTTGCATCCGGAACACCTCCTGCACCGATTACCGCTTTATTTACTTTATCATCAACATAGAGTTTAATTGCCTCTACTGATGGATATTTCACCTTCGAATTGTAGTCTGTAACGATATCCGAACTTAAATTTGATTTATCTTGTTTTGAATTCAGGGCCAATGCTGTGGCTGTACTTACAGGTTTACTCAGATCTGAGGTATTGTCTACTTTATCCAGATCCAGGTTTAGTTTGGCTCCTGCAGCATCTGTTGCACCGGTTCCTCCATTAGCAACTCCGATAACCCCTGTTACATTCCCTGCATTTCCGGGAATATCTCCTGTAATTTTAGATCCGCTTACCCCAACGATTTTCGCATCAGTAATGCTGCCATCTTTTATTTTCCCAGTGGTAATCGCGTTGTCAGCAACTCTTGGTTCAATAGCGGTTCCGGTTAAATCACCAGCCAATTGTATTTTACCTTTATCAGTTGTTGTTGCATCCGCCACAGTACCCGAAGCTGCAGATAAGATTCCGTTTACATCCACACTCAGGTTGGCGCCAATTTTAACACCTCCCAATTTGGTATCAGAGGCTATGGGTAAAGTATAATTCGTTAATCCATCAAGTTTAGCTTTATCAGCCGGATCCATTAAACCAGGTTTTCCCCCAATCCCCCCTGTTCCACCGGTTGCTACAGGAATGTTGGCCGACAACGTTCCTCCTGCCAGAGAAATTCCCTCGCCAATATTGATTGGCTCAGGGCTTCCTGAACCTGCAGTGCTTCTTCCGATCAAGGAACCGGATGCCAGATCAGCCATCTTTGCAAATGTCACGGCTTTATTATTTAAGCTTAAGTCTGTTGCATTTCCGTCTCCGGTTAAAGTAGCATCATGCTTAACTGCAGTCATCCCTCCTCCTGCTGAACTGGTAATTTTTGCCTGCAATTCTTCCAGTGCCGCCTGTACATTTCTGGAGACTAAAGCACCATTAGGCGTTACCGGAACGGTAACAGCAATTTGATCCCCGGTATTGATATTACTGGTATTATTAATTAAGATTAACTGTGCATCAGTTATATATTTTTTATCCGCAGATTCTTTGATGTCGGCAGTGGTCGCATCTTCACCTTTAAGCACCAAGCCCTTTGCATCATAAGTAATTTTAGTATGGGTTCCTGCGGTAATTGTAGCATTTGCATCTACCTTTCCAAGGAAAGCAGCTTTTGCAGCATCACTCAATGGTTTTTCTGCATCACTGGTATTGTCTACTTTGTCCAGTCCGAGGTTCAGTTTCGCTCCGGCTGCAGTAGTTGCCCCGGTTCCTCCGTTTACAATAGCAATTACTCCGGTTACATTTGTGGCTGTTCCATCGATATTTCCTTTTGCTACTCCTGTAATGATCGGATCTTTGATCGTCGGCTTGTTGTCCAGGACAATCGCACCGCTTCCCGTGGTAGTTGCAGCAGTAATGGCCCCTCCTTTTCCTTCTAAAATCCCGGTTACCGAAGTACCCAGGATGATAGACGGTGTGGTACTGGAATTGGCTACAGATCCGGTGAATCCCTGCGCAGAAACGACTTCTACGGAGGTCACGGTTCCGTTCCCGGCACCTGGTCCGCCACCTGTACCATTTGAAGCAGCAGTAATCCTGCCTTTTGCATCTATGGTAATATTCGCAGCAGTATAACTCCCGGGAGTTACCGTTGTATTGGAAAGTTTTAAAGGTAATGTTGTTGTTCCTTCTCCTTCAAGCGTGTGGTCATGAATCACAATACCATTACCTCCGGGTCCGTTCCCTAAAATCCCACGCAGGTCTACATGACTTTGTCTTGGACCTGAGATAGAAAGTACGGTTCCTGCCAGACTTAAAGATTGGTTAAGGTCTGAAAGGCTTACGGAGTTGCTTCCTTTTATGGATAGGTTATAGGCATTATCAAAGCTAAGCACCGGGCGCTGTCCCCCTCCTCCAATCAGTTTATCATCTACATATTTTTTCGTTGCTGCATCAAGATTATTGGTTGGAACGCCCAGGTTCGTCAGCTTGAAGCCACCCATGGAAATATTTTTTAAAGGCAGGCCAAATCCGCTTAAAGGAATTTTACTCTTATTCAAATCCACATTCGCAATGGAACCATCGGCAATCTTTTCAGAAGTTACTGCGTTATCTGCAAGATCAAGTGTCAGATTCGTCAATACTGCCTCTTTCCCGTTTCCAATAGCAATCGTTCCCGAAGATGTGACTGATTTCCCCACACCTGGAAGGGAATTCCCCGGAGTTCCCGGCTCGCCTTTTGGACCTATGTCACCCTTATCGCCTTTTGGCCCTATATCTCCTTTTAATCCATTTTCTCCTTTTGCACCAGGATCGCCTTTAGCACCGGTTTCCCCTCTGAATCCAATGTCTCCCTTCAATCCAGGCTCTCCTTTGGGTCCTGAATCCCCTTTTAAGCCCTGATCACCCTTTGTGCCAGCATCACCTTTAGCTCCCGTATCCCCTTTTTCTCCTTTCGGACCAACCAGCAAGATCCCGTTTACAGGCCAGTTGCCCGATGTTTTTGGGCCATACAGACTATTATTCCCTAAATTCAGATAAAAATCCCCATTATTTCCGACCGTTGCAGAAGGGCTTGAATTCCCACTGAGAATGGTATTCCCGTTTGAACCATTCCCCCCGGCACCCAATTCGGCATGATTAACCAAACGTTGCCATTGTCCATTATTGTAGAAATAGAAACCCGGAGAATTATTAGTTTGATAAATTAACAATCCATTGGCAGGATTATTGATACCATCACGTTGTATAAGTGACAATCTTGGGATAAGTAAACCTTTCGAACTGGAAAGAATTTCCAGTTGTGCACTTGCATCCGGAGTGCTGGTACCTATTCCTACCTGAGCTTTTGCACCGAATGCAAATAGCAACCCAATAAGCATAATATATTGCTTAACTGTTTTATTCATGAGATTACTGTATTGATGATTGGATCTTGATAATATCGTTTGAGCCAAAAACAAAATGAAACAGTAGGACGGGCTGCAAAAAGCAACGCATCAACCATTTATTTCTTTTCCGTTACAGGCTGAATTTCAATAATTAAATGAGTACTAATTTTCGTAGTTTAAAGATATTTAACCACTTAGGTGGTATAATTAGCCCTGGACTAATACTGTTTTTGTAGCGCTGTCGATGGTTTTTCTTCTCTGGAAACATATTATAGGAACAATCGTGAACAATTGAGCATTTGCTTTTTTTAGGCGCATAGGTAAGCCAGTTGGTACAAAAAATTATCAATTTGGAAGCAAAGCTAACATACATAATCACAATATTATTGTGTTCATAGTAAAATATTTGCGTAAACAGTCAACTAATTGACATAACATACTGTAAATCAGAATGATTAATTTAAAATTATTTTAGTAAAAACAGTAAACTTTTTGAACTGGGAAGAACATAAACAGCAGACATACATGAAAACATTGACTTTCAATTATAAAACACGGTTCAGCAGTCCTGTGCGTTACACAGGAATCAAACAAACTGGATATAAGACGATTAAATCAAAAAAAATGGCTCTCCCTGTATGGGAGAGCCATTGTAACTTATGAGATCGGGCCTAATGGTTAATATCAGACCTAACGATCTTTAATATCCGGGATTATTCGGATTTAGCTTCGTGTTTTTATCTACAGCAGCCTGTGGAACCGGTAACTTCATCAGTTTGCTGCTCCATGATCTTTTTTGAACCAGCGAATTTTTCAGGTCTACCAGATCTTTCATCACTGCAGAGGCAATTCCCCAACGCCTGATGTCAAAATAGCGGTGTCCTTCTCCGGCCAGCTCTATTCGTCTCTCTTGCTGAATCAGTAAACGAACCTTATCCTGATTGTTATAGGTACTCCGGTCAATAACCGGCATACCCACCCGGGTTCTGATCTCGTCTAAAGCATCATAAACCTCCGTAGTTGGTCCGGTCAGCTCATTCTGCGCTTCTGCCTGGGTCAGCAAGACCTCCGCATAGCGAATCAAAATCGTATTATTGAACGCTTTATACTCTCTTTGCTCATTGGGATCTACCAGTTTACGGAACCCATAACCTGTTTTAGAGGCACTTTCATTCACCCCCCAATCATAACTATAACCATTAACGAGAAGATTCCATGGATTTCCATCAAATTCAATGGAAGCATAAAATCGGGGATCCCTGTTTTTATATTCATCCATATACTTTGGGTCTTTCGCGTTGTACAAGGCTGCACGGGTTGCCACTGCCACTGGCACATGAGGCTGGCCATTGCTCATCCAATAATCATCTACCAAGGTCTGTGTCGGACTGATCGATGCCCAACCTCCAACCTGAGCAGGCAACAGTAAGGTATTCAGACCATGGGTATCCTTTTCAGGAGTATACTCACGCTCCAAAATCACTTCAGAATTCCCTTCATTCTCGGTATAGAACAGCTTTTCATAGCTGCGCAAACCCAATCTGAATTTTTTCTCAGCTGCCGCATCGGCAAAATTCACCCATTTACTATAATCGTCCTTTAAATCCTGGCCATTGGTCTCTGCAGTCACCTTAAACAGACTATAGCCCAAAGCTTTTACTTCTTTCGCCGCAGCTACCGCTTCCGCCCATTGCCTGTAATACAAATGCGCTCTCGCTTTCAACGACAGGGCAGCACCTTTGGTTACCCTTCCCTTTTCCGTCTTTTTACCACCTGCATACGAAACAGGCAATACCGAAGCCGCATCCGCAAGTTCTTTGATGACAAAGCCCAATACTTCTGCTTCTTTTGTTCTTGGTAATTCCTCTCCAAAAGCAAGGGTCTTCGTCACCAGAGGGACATCCCCCACCTGTAAGATCATATTCAGATACTGATAAGCTCTCAGAAACCTGACTTCCGCTTTATATCGTTCCAGCAAATTTTTATCCTCTGGTGTTTTATCGATATTTTCCAGCAAATAATTAAACCTCCTGATCGCCTTGTATCCTGCTTCCCAACCAAAATCTACGGTTAGGTTCACATCGCCTGAACTCACTACCGTGGCAATGCTTTCCCATGGGTATTGTGCATAAGCATTATCCGCATAAGCATCAAAATAGGATTGATAAGCATCGCCGGGAAGGTTTTGATAACAACCGTTCACAGCGAGGAAGGCATCATTACTTGTTTTCCAAAAAGTTTCACTGGAAACACTGTCTTGTGGAATTTTATTCAGCAGGTCTTTCTTACAACCTGACAACACTGCGGCAAACAGCCCCAGATATAGGATATATTTAAATCTTTTCATCTCTGTATTTTCTAAATTAAACGAATGACCAACAATTAAAAACGAACACTTAAACCCATTACATAAGATTTCAATCCCGGATAGGAAGACCTTAATGAAGGTACCTCAGGATCAAAATCCTTAAGACGTTTATCTCCTCTTATGGTAAAAGGATTCGTAGCACTCAGGTATATCCTTAGTCCTCCAAGATGCATTTTCGAAAGCAGAGGATCATTAAATGTATAACCCAGAGAAAGTGATTTGATTCTTAAATAGGCCGCATTAAATAACCAAAAATCAGAGAATACCGTATTTTGAGTATTGTTTTCCGATTTCAATAACCTTGGATATGCCGCATTAGGATCCGGATTGGCTATCGTCCAGCGTTGTTCATGAATCGGTTTCACTCCTGATCCGTTAAAGAAGGCCAGAGAAGCCTCCTCACCTAAATAAACTTTAACATTCGTCACTCCTTGTGCCAGCATTGAAAAATCAAAACCTTTATAGCTCATATTGAGGTTAAAACCATAATTAAAAAAAGGCTGGTCATTCCCTACGATTGTGCGGTCATTTGCGTCAATTTTATTGTCACCATTCAGGTCTGCATATTTAATATCACCACCTTTGGAGGCTGAATTGATTTTCGGCGAAGCTGCTGCTTCTGCATCGCTGGCAAATAAACCTTGTGACTGATACATAAAGAAGGAGCCCAATGGCTTGCCTACCTGATAAATGTATTTATCATTGATGTTTCCATCAGCACTGGACAAGGAAGTAATTTTGTTCCATACCTTAGACATATTGGCTCCAATCCCGTAAGTAAAGCCGCCAATGTTATTCTTATAGCCCAATTGTAACTCTAATCCCTTATTCTGAACCGAACCTGCATTTTGTGCCGGTGCAAATAAACCATACTCCAGTGCACTTTGTAAAGAAAGCAGGATATCATTGGTATTTCTGAGGTAATAGTCGGCGGTAAGATTCAACTTCCCATTAAACATGGTTAAGTCCATTCCAAGGTTCGAAACCGTAGTCTTTTCCCAGCTCACTTTTGAATTTGAGCCTTTTTCCTGCCATACGCCATTTTGTGTCTGGTCTGCAAATGAATAAGCAAACTTAGAAACCAGCAGATCCAGATAATCGTAATTCCCTACATTGTCCTGATTCCCGAGTTTACCCCATGAAGCACGCATTTTCAGGTCGTCGATCCATTTGATCTGTTTCATAAACTTTTCCTGACTGATTCTCCATCCGGCAGAAAAACCAGGGAAGACAGCCAGCCTGTTAGCCGGTCCGAACCTGGAAGATTTGTCAAATCTGATGTTGGCTTCCAATAGATACCTGTCGTTATAGGCATAATTCATCCTTCCAAAGAATGACTGGATAGCCCATTCTCCCAAATTTCCCTCGTTGGTATTAAAATTTGGATTATTAGCACCAGCATCAATCACCCCAAGATCATTGTTCGGAAAGTCTTTACGTCCGGCACGGATAAACCTGGACTGGAATTCTTCATAAGATGTACCTCCTAATATTTTACCATAATGTTTTCCAATCGTTTTTTCATATTCCGCCACTCCCTGCAAAAGCAGCCTGTTGTTCCGGTCCCAACGTTCATCCAGTGCGTTTGGCGTAACCGCAGTACTCGCTACCGGTTGTTTGGTTAAAAAATTAATGATCGGAGCCAAATCATTTGTAAAAACAGAACCCGTTTTGTTATAAGCATTATAAGAAGCTGTTCCACGCAAAACCAATCCTTCTGTCAGGGTCAGGTCTGCATTTACAGCAGTATTGATTCTTTGTTCTTTTGAACTGCTACGCCCACCTTCTTCCAGCGTCCGAACGGTATTTCCGGTCACCAAAGGATCGAATACCCCTCCACTCAAACTTCCCCAGGTTCCGTCCGTATGGCGAATGGGAATGGTAGGTACATTTCTGTTCAGGGTAGTAAATGAATAATCACCTCCATCCATTTGGTAGGCCTCCTGCGTAAAGGAGCTGGTGGTACTTAGGTTGAGTCGTTTGTTGACAGCCGCATTGGTATTCAAGCGAAAGGAATAACGGTCCATATCTTTTCCCTTTTTCAGGGACTCCTGATTCATATAACCAAAACCGGAATAGAATTTAATCTTCTCTCCCCCGCTCACACTGATCTGATGATCCTGTAATGGAGCATTCTTTAACAACGATGCCTTGTACCAGTCGGTATTCGGATACCTGTCCGGGTCTTCGCCGGTCTCAAATTTCCGGATCTCTTCTTCTGTAAAACGAACTGGTCTGCCTGCGTTGGTTAAGGCTTCATTTAACAAACGTGCGTACTGTGGAGAGCCCAGATATTTAGGAATATTGGTTGGCGACTGCTGTCCGTAATAGCCATTATATTCAATGCTCATTCTGCCGTCCTTTCCTTTTTTGGTGGTCACCAGAATTACTCCATTTGCGGCCCTGTTACCATAAATAGAGGCAGAAGCCGCATCTTTAAGCACGGAAATACTTTCTACATCGTTAGGATTAATCCGGGCAAAATCGGCAGGGCTTGCAGGAATTCCATCCACCACAATCAATGGCTCTTTAGATACCGGAGCCTGACCAGAAAGCGTGATCTGGTTACTTCCCCTCAGGGATAAACTACCGATATCGCCACCAGCACCGCCTTCTCCGGTAGTGGAGTTAAAACTCCCCACATCGCCTGTTCTGGACTTTACCGTTAAGCCAGGAGTTATTCCCTGCAAGGCATTCTGCATAGACGTGACGGGCCTGTTGGTAATCTGCGCAGAGCTGATACTGGCTACCGATCCGGTCAGATTTACTTTTTTCTGAGTTCCATAGCCGACCACCACGACTTCATTCAGTCCCCGGTCTGCCTGAACCAGATAGATGTCCAGCTGTGTTTTATTGCCCAATACGACCTCCTGACTGGCATAACCGACATAATTGACGAGCAATACGACCGAAGTCGCTGATCCAATATCCAGCTTAAAGTTCCCGTTGACATCCGATTGTGCGCCTTTTTTGGTCCCTTTGATCATAATCGTAACGCCGGGCAGAGGGGAATTGTCTGCTTTATCCAATGTCTTCCCTGAAATGTTGTTTACCTGAGCTTGTGCATAGCCACAGGTTAAAAAAACAAATAATAATAGTAAATGTAAACGAATCATACTTGGTTGGTTTAGTTTAGGTTATTGCTTATAAAAAGTTGAGGGGGATGGTAAACTAAAGTTAAAGCCATTAACGGACCCTGGCTCTACATCGATTGTCTAATAGTGACACTATATTATCCGATATATCCACTATTGAGTTTTATACGCATAAATTCGTTTATAAGAGATCCTACTTAACCCAAAACAAGCCTAACAAACTCATTTACAATAAAATAAAAACAGATACAAAAAAAAAGCACCAGGCCATAATGGTCTGATGCTTTTCAGGAATAGGAATTCCCTCTTATTTTTTGGTTTTCTTCACTTTAGGAAAGGAGTCTGTTGATCCTTTTCGCTGATCCTTAAAAAACAAAGCATAACGGATCACCTGATCTTTCTCTAAAGTTACCGGTGCTTTATAAAGCGGTGATGCTGCAGTCACTTCTCCACCATCCAGGGTAAACCTGATGCTCCCACTTTTTGTAGGATCGGTTAAAGCAACGGTAGAAGTAATCCCTGAAGTCCGGATTACAGCCAATTTTGGCACCGGAACACGGAACTGAATTCCCTGCTGATCATACCGTTGGTATTGAGCCACGAGCCTGTTGTTAAAATCTTCAAAATTCCTGGATGCTTTCGGCGACCAGTCGATCTCTGATAAAGCGGCAATCCTCGGGAATACCATGTATTGGAAATAATCTTCTGTACCAATAAACTCCGTCCATAAATTTGCCTGTGCGCCAAGAATATGTTTCGCTTCTTTTTCATTCAGTGCCGGATGTACGGGTTCAAATGCATACACACTATCTAAAGGCACCCAATAACCGATTGCCATCGGCTCTATTTTTGAATCTGCCTGATAACCATCAAAATAAAGGTGAGAATACGGAGACATGATGGCATCATGACCACTTTTTGCGGCTTTCAATCCACTTTCTACGCCTAACCAGGAATGCACCGTTGCATTATCAGCAAGGCCTCCCTGCATAATCTCTTCCCAACCAATAATTTTCTTTCCTTTTTTATTGATGAATTTCTCCATCCTTCTGATGAACCAGCTTTGCAAAGCAGCCTCATCCGTTAATCCTTCTGTTTTCATTCTGGCCTGACATTTAGGGCAGGTCTTCCAGGCATCATGCGGCGCTTCATCTCCCCCAATGTGGATGTATTGGGAAGGGAATAAAGGCATAATTTCGGAGAGCACATCTTCCAGAAAAGTAAATACCTGCTCATTACCGGCACAGTATAAATCTTTTGATACGCCCCAAACCCTCCTCACTTCAAATGGTTTTCCGTTTTCAAAACTTACTGCACCACAAGCCAGGTAAGGATAGGCAGTAATTGCCGCCACAGAATGCCCCGGCATTTCGATTTCCGGAATCACTTCTACATATCTGGACGTAGCATAAGCCACAATTTCTTTCACCTGTTCTTGTGTATAATAACCACCATACCTGATCGTATCTACATCTTTTTTACGGTCAGGACCAATTTGCGTTCCGTTTCTATAGGCCGCCACTTCCTGTAACCTGGGGTATTTTTTAATCTCAATTCTCCAGCCCTGATCTTCTGTTAAGTGCCAGTGAAATTTGTTCAGCTTGTGTTTGGCCAGCTGATCAATAAACTTTTTAATGAAGGGAACGGAGAACATATGCCGGCAATTATCGAACATCATTCCCCTCCAGCTGAAACGGGGTTCATCTTCGATAAGAACAGCAGGTATATTTTTTGCCCCTTTCAGCGGGATCAATTGCTGAAGGGTCTGAATGCCATAGAATAAGCCGTTTTCTGTGCTTGCTTTGATGGTGATCTTTGCCGGGCTCACCAACAATTCATAGCCTTCCTTGGCTACCACAGCCGGGTCGATTTGCAAGGCAATAGTCCTTGCCCCTTTTTGCATCCACTTCCCTGTACGCAATCCTGCTTTCAGTCCGCTGGTTTCCTGGATCGCCGACTGCAGGTAAAGCGCCAGGTCTTTTAATTCCGGATTCGGATAACTAACGTATACATTTTTATCCAATAAAAAACTCCCTTTTCTTTCTTCCATTTTTACAGGTAAGGGAACGAGGGAGATTTTGGATTGTGCGGATAATTTGATGGAGCAAATCAGAAGAAATGCCAGAATAAAAAATCTGTTCATGCGGTTTGTTTAGGTTTAATTTAGTGTGTCATCACTGAAGCCCTAAGATAACCATTATGACTGGATTTCAAATATATGTTTAACGTTTGTTAACATTGTTTACCTTATATAATTTTACCAAAGGTCATTAAGTGAAAAAACCGCAGAACCAATATTGATTCTGCGGTTTTTCTATTTAAAAACTACCTGAGCTTATGCTTTTGGCCAGTCGTTAACATGTTCTGCATTACCGATCTTTAATTTACGGGCCGATATTACAAAACTTAAAGTCATTGGCGTATTGTCATTAACTGCAATACCCTCATTGTACTGGATGATGTAGCTGTCTTCGAAAGACAATTCTTTCATCTTTGCATCTTCTTCGCCTTTTTTGAAGACAATATTGCCTGAAAGTGGCTTGTACTGGTTGTTCACCATAGATTCAATCACTGAAGTATCTTCTGTTGATTCAACTTCAAGGTGAATTGTTCCACCGTAAACGCCTGATGACGGACGACCTTTTGCGTCTACGTCTCTGTTCAATGAAAAGCTGCACTGCAACACATCGAATTCTTTTGAACCTAAGTTCAGTCTGGTTTTAAATGCCATGAT
>NZ_FQUQ01000017.1 GCF_900129215.1 Pedobacter caeni
CTGGACCGCACCGCAGGTGAAGATGTGGGTACTTATATTATTGGACAGGGTAACCTGAGCCTGGGTACAAACTACCTGATTACTTATGTACCGGCCAATCTGACCATTACTTCCCAAGTCATTACCGTAGCTGCAACCGCTAAAACCAAAGTTTATGGCGATGCTGATCCGGCATTGACTTATACTTTTAGTCCGGCACTAAACGGTACCGATACCTTTACCGGAGTTCTTGACAGAACTGCAGGTGAAAACATTGGTAACTATGCCATCACTCAGGGTAACCTGAGCCTGGGAACAAACTATGCCCTTGTTTATAACGGAGCTGACCTGAGCATCACTAAGAAAACAGTGAACGTAACTGCCACTGCCAGCAATAAGGAATACGGCACAACAGACCCGGTACTGGCTTATACCTTTAGCCCGGCGCTGATCGGAACAGATACCTTTACAGGAACATTGGACCGGGCAACAGGTGAAAACATTGGAAACTATGCCATCGGACAGGGAACATTAGCCTTAAACAGCAATTACACCCTTGCCTTTACTTCTGCTGATTTCAGCATCACGAAGAAAACAGTAAACGTAACAGCTGTGGCTAAAACCAAGGTCTATGGCGCAGCAGATCCGGCATTAACCTATACGTTCAGCCCGGCACTCATCGGAACAGATGTCTTTACAGGAAACTTAAACAGAGCTGCCGGCGAGAACATTGGCAACTATGCCATCACGCAGGGAGCACTAGCCTTAAACAGCAATTATACCCTTGCATTTACCTCAGCTGACCTGAACATTACCACTAAACCCCTAACCCTTAGTGCGGTCGCTAAGACCAAAATATACGGTACCGTTGATCCGGCATTGACCTATACCTTCAGCCCGGCGCTGATCGGAACAGATGCCTTTACAGGGAACCTCGATCGTGCTCCTGGTGAAAACATCGGCAACTATACCATTGGTCAGGGAACGGTAACTGCAGGTCCGAATTACCTGATTACTTATAACACGGCAAATCTCAGCATCACCTCCAAAGCATTGACCGTTACTGCTGTTGCCAAAAACAAAACTTATGGTGATACAGATCCGGCATTGACTTACACGTTCAGCCCGGCATTAACCGGTACAGATGCCTTTACAGGAGGCCTAACCAGAGCTGCAGGTGAAAATATCGGTAGCTATGCCATCAGCCAGGGAACAGTAACTGCCGGTCCGAATTACCTGATCACCTATACCCCTGCCAACTTAAGCATCGGTACAAAAACCATCAGTGTAAACGCAACAGCTGCAGCTAAAACCTATGGTGCAACCGATCCGGCATTAACCTATACCATCAGCCCTGCACTTATCGGAACGGATGCCTTTACAGGAAGCCTGGATCGTGCTCCTGGTGAAAACACAGGAACTTATGCCATCAACAAAAACACACTGGCACTGAGCAGTAATTATGTATTAAACTATAACACTGCCAATCTTACGATCAACAAAGCTCCCTTAATCATTACCGCTGAGGATAAAGTGAAATTTGCAGGAACAACAAATCCGGCACTTACCGTTAAATACGATGGATTTGTCAATGCAGAAACACCTGCCATACTGACCAGCCCTGTAATGATCAGCACAACAGCAACCACAAGCAGTCCGATCGGAACTTACGATATCGTACCTGCTGCTGCAACCTCCAATAATTACCAGATCAGTTTTGTAAAAGGAACATTAACCATCAGACCTGGGGCACCAACCAATGTCCTGCTGACCGCAACTACCATTTATGAAAACAGTCCGGCGGGAACTCCGGCAGGAACCATCAGCAGTACTTCTGAGGATCCGGCCGCAACGTTCAGCTATACCCTTGTTTCAGGAACCGATGATACCGACAATGCCTTATTTAGCATTTCAGGAAACAACCTGCTCAGCGCAGCAAGCCTCAACTTTGAAAACAAATCCAGCTATAGCATCAGAGTGAAAAGCACCACACAGCATGGTTTCAGCCTGGAGAAAGCCTTCAACATCAGCATCAGCGATGTCAATGAAAGCCCGACCCTGGATGCCATAGCCAGCCAGACCATCTGCTATACCACTGCTGCTCAGAATGTAGCTTTAACTGGAATCAGTGCAGGTCCGGAATCTGCACAAACCACCACCATTACCGCCACCAGCAGTAATAGTAACCTCTTCCAAAGCATCGCAGCAACCAGCACCGGCAGCAACGGAAACTTCAGCTACCGCATCAGAAATGGTGCTTCAGGAACAGCAACCATCACTGTAACAGTAAAAGACAATGGAGGAATCGACAATGGAGGTGCAGACACCTACAGCAGAACCTTTGTCATCACCGTCAATCCGTTACCGGTCATCACTATTACTGCTGACAACGGGAATAACAACGGAGCGGGAAGCACAGAGGTCAGCAAAGGGGAAAGCCTGAAACTGACGGCCACAGGTGCGGTCTCTTACGTATGGTCTGTGCATAACAGCATCATCAGTGGACAAAACAGCGCTACCCTGACCGTAAGGCCAAGGGAAACCACGACCTACACCGTAACAGCAACCAATGCCAGCGGGTGTACAGATACTCAAAGCTTCAGGGTAACGGTAGTGGAAGACTA
>NZ_FQUQ01000012.1 GCF_900129215.1 Pedobacter caeni
GCTTCGATGACAGAGGTATCTTCGGTTGATTCGATCTCAATATCGATCGTTCCACCATACACTCCGGAAGAAGGTCTTCCTTTAGCATCTACATCACGGTTTAGGGAATAGGCGCAATGAAGTACATCGTACTCTTTGCCTGAAAAGTTTAATCTTGCTTTGAAAGCCATAACTTTTTGTTTTAAGGTTTGTTATTAATTAACTGTATACAAGATAGCAAAAAGTTTGCCATTTTTACGTTTAAATCAACACGATATATGAGAAAGATAAAAATATCTTTAAAGGACTTTTAAAGAGGGTTGTTTTTTAATTAAAGCTAATTTATTCGCCGGATTAAAATACAGTGTATGCATTACCAAACAGCACAATAGAAACGCAATGTCGACAGGAAGAAAGAAAAAGCGGAAAGCCCGCTGGCCGTTTATTTTTCAAGACATACAAATTTGATTTCTGTCTTATTTCCCGTACTGAATTTCTTTCAATAATTTCCTGTACGGTTTAATCCAACCAAATCGTTAAGTCCATGGGCTTCACATTAATCACCTGTCCGGTTTTAACATCTATACTGAAACTTTCGCCCATATGTTTTGCCTTATCTTTCATATAGGCAATATTCCAGAATGCTCCCTTTGCATCGGAAACCCTTCCTACATGTTCAATCTGCTCATAGGAAATGTTCTTTTGCTTCAACACTTCCAGGACTTTTTCCCATGGAAATGCCTGATAAGGCGCATCTTTATCTTCCGTTTTTTCCAGATTTCCAGATGCGTCATAATAAGTCCACGTTCCTTTTTCAAAGGAATCTTTCTTAAAACTAGCGCCTTTGGATTTTAAGGTTCCATCAGGATAATACCACTTTACCTCGACAAACATATGAGGAAGCGGAGCTGTTTCTGTCTGTACAAAGCCTGAAACATCATCGCCCGAAGTATAAATAGAAACACCATCTTTTACATATTCATATCCATAGGACTTTGTACTTACGTTCTTTCCATCAGCTAAGCTGACAGTGCCATCACTTACAATTGCCTTAGCTTTAAATTCAGCTACATTTAGTTTTTCCACTTTATCTTTCTTTTGAGCCTGACAACCGAGACCAAGCATAGTTATAATTAGAACAGTTGTGATCCGCATCATTTTAAATTTAGTTCTTTTACTTAACATTTCGCTGTAATATTGCCCATTGCCATTTCCAGGTGCTGATCTGAGGTAAAATCGGTGTCGTTCCACCAGCCCCATCAGGAACACCAATATGAGAATAGTCCATGATATTTTCTGTCAAACCTTGTTTAAAAGTAAACCGGCCACTGTTGTCAAAACTATGGCTCAGCTCCATACAATGCATCAATTCATGTGTTACATAAAAAGACTGCGGATTCGAGAACATGACCGCTGATTTAGAGGGAATCCCATTGGCATAACCACCAAGATGCCTTAGCGATCCATTGGCAAGATAATACCCTCCACGGTCTCCAAAAAAGAAAATCTTATAATAGTTCAGGAACCTGCTATTGGCCGGCACAGCATTAAATTTAGCTTCCAGATAAGCCACTAAAGACGCACCACTTCCACTATTGTGGTATTTATTTAGCATTTTACCTGCCGGAGTATTAAAGACATAATCCGTAATCAACGTAGCATCGGCAGCCAAATTGAAATTAGCGGTTTCAATATTAGGAGTAATCAGGGCCTGTCTGATAAATTTTTCAAGGTATTGTTTCTGTTGACCGGCAAAAGAGGGGGTATATCCGGAAGCAGGAGTAGTCCCACCATTGATCAGCGTAGTCATATTTACAAAAACAACATTGGCGGTATACTTCTGCTGGTTTGCCACAATATTCATCTTGCCTGCCAGCTTATCAACAATGCTCTTGCTCAGTTGTTTCTCTTCTGCATAGACCTCCAGGATAATATCTGAATTGAATTCTTTAATACACTTGATACTCATATCAAGTTTCCGGTTTGCACCGGCTGCTGTTACCGCTTTTGCCGCAGCAGGTAAAACTAAGAAACTAAACCTTTTGTCGCTTTTATCCACCTCTTTCGTTCCTCCAGCAACATTCAACTCAAAATATGCATTCAGATACCGGATCTTTAAACGCTCCGGAGGACTTTTCACTTCTATCAGCATTTTAATACTGGCTGTTGCATTTAAAAACAGGCTTAACCAGGGCACATAATAAGGTTTCGGCAAGGCCCCCACCATTTTCCAGGGAATAGTTACCGGATAGAACAAAGGTTTGAGCAGGGTAAACTTAGTCGGATCCGGCTGAAAAACATTCCCGCTGGCATCGTATTTACCAATAATTTTCTCATAAATATTCGCAATGATATCTGCAGGCAAACCGGAATCCCCTTCCCTGATCCAGTCGAAACCGTAGTGACTTCCGTCCCAATTGCTTTTAGGCCTGAACTGTACAATACACTGCGCACTGATCACCTTGGTATTTGGATTTTCAGGAGCAGGTTTCACCGTTGCCGGATTGTTGCTTTTATCGGGCTTAATCAATTGTTTAAGCTCATTTTTCACTTTTAATATGATCTTATCTTTGATGATTTCAATCTTATTATCATAAGTAATCCTGACATAAAACTCATGTTCCGACTCATTTAAATAATCCAGACCATTCAGCTTTTTCTGATAGAGGTTCAAGTGGGGAAAGATCAGCCCTGCCTGACCATTTTTCATAACTAAAGCAGTATAAGTTCCCATATTTCTGGAACTATCGCCATGCCCATCCTCATATTCATCTTCAAATACCGTAATGGTCAGCTTATCATTTTTCGGAATATTCGCGGTTTGTATCACCAGGTTTACCTGATCCATATAAGCTACCGGACGTCCGCCCAGCTCCTTATGGTTCACATCCTGCCAGGAAACTTTTTGTATCACCGGTTTGCCGGCAACAGGTTGTACAGTTAACTTTACCAGTTCCGTTTTGCCGGTTTGAAAAGTATTCAGATAGGAAGCCACAATCGTGTAAGACTTTCCCAGTGCCTTCTGGTTAAAAGTAAATTCACCCACGGTTTTCTCCAGCATTGGTTTTTTTCCGGTGCCTTCAAAAAGCGCCCATTTTACCACAGGCATCTGGATCAGCAGATTATTGAAAAGCCTGTATGTAAATTTAGTCCCTATCTGCGGTCTGTTTTCACCGTTAATCGCTATACTCATTGCTCGTTAATTTTATTCTACAGCAGGTAATTCATCCAATAGATCATCCATATCCACCATCGGGTTTAATGCGCTCTGCACTTCCTGCTTTGCCTTTTGTGCAGCGCCTTTACCCATTTCCGCTGTTTGTCCGTGTTTAATAATTTTAATACATCCCGATCCGCCAATCGGGCAAGTTGCTTTACTGTCTTCCAGCAAAACTTTTCCGCCATTACTTAAGGTATCCAGTTCATAAAAACCTGTCCATTCTGTGATGACTGCCACACAAGGGTTATTTTTCTGCTTTGCACAGGAGCCAAAACTATTTTTCTCCAGTGTAGAACCGATATCCTTAGTACTTGCGATCAGTTTTTTCTCTGCACCATTGTCGTTAGCGTATTCCCTTTTATGCGTCAACACCTTCACTTTATCTGTTGAGGTACCGAAATTACACAGACAGGTAGCCCCCTGTACCACTAAATGTTTTTCTCCCATTGTCTTTTAACTTTAATTATCCTATCTGCGGAATAATGACCCTAAAATTCCTCTTTTCTGTTTAACTTCCCCATCAAGATAAACCAAAGAAGAAAGGTGCTGGTTTTCCGCGGCCTCTTCCTGTACAGGTGCTTTCGGATCCGTCCGGAATACCATAATATCTGTAGATTTCAACTGCTCTTTCTTTAAATTCCAGCAAGCATGAATTCTTTCTATCGACCTTGTACCGGCATCCAATACATAGTCAGCTTTATAATCCCCTTCAAAATCTGCTAATTCCAAATTCCCATGGTGATGGATCTCCAGATCACCATCCACATTAAGATATGGATCCACCTCTTGCCTGCATAAAAAGGAAGGCGGATCCGGCTCTTCATTCATAGGAAAAAACACCTGTTCTTCCAGTCTGTAATCCACTCCGTACGACTTATAAATGGCTGCAAAATAAGTACGGATAAAAAGGTCATTTTTAAACCTTTCCGATACCGTATCCTGATCTAAAATCCCCTTTTCCATCAGATCCAGATACCTTTCAGTTACCGGACCAACGAAGTACTCTTTTACTTTTTCTTTCAATTCCGGCCATCTGCCTACAATTTCCTGATGGTTGTGCACCGAAAGAAATTTCCCATCAAAGTCGACCTCCAGCAATAAGGGATAAAATACCTGAGCTGTTTCCAGGGCCAGCTGATCGAGAAGAACATCCGGCAGATCTTCATTTATGTATACCGGACTGAGCCTTTCCAGGCGAAAGATCCTCGCCTTTTCCAGGGTCTTTACATAAGTCACCTTTAGCTGGTATTTTAAGTTCAGCTCATTCATCCCTTCAGAGAAGACGATCATCACCTCATAGTCCCGGCTAAAATGTGGAGGCTTCAGTTGCAATAAAACCGAGAAGTTTCCGGCAAATTTCGCCGGAGTCCTGGTGATTTCACCGGATGTAATTTCCTCTTCCATGGTAGCTGTATGCAATTCCTAACTCCTATTTAATTATCCGCGTTCCTGATGAGAAATAATGGTGAGGATGCTTCTTTATCAGCCATGACCTTACCACTTAAATCATCAATAATAACTGTCCTGAATGTTGCTTCTCCAGATGCTTTCCCTGGTTTACCTGTATTCCAATAAAGTTCCCATACATATTTCTTTGTATCCGGGGAACGGTAACGCTTTACTTTTCCTGTTTCTCCAAAATCAACGTGATTTTCTCTGCCAAAAGCCAATATCCGGTCTAAAGACATTTTGTAATTTTCATCTTTATCCTCTTCTTTCAGCACCAGTCCTGCAGGACTGAAATCACGCCATTTTCCGACCTCCATATCTATCGAAAAGTATTCCCTGTTCTGCTTTATATTTCCTTCCAGATCGTACGTCCTGACGATCCTGTGTCCGTTTTTATACTGCAACTCTTCGATATACTCTGTGACCAGGCTTTTATCGTACTCCATCTCCACATAGCCCTCTTTTATTCCATTATATTGTTGTATATAGAGGTTGTCGTCCTTTTGATAACCTTCATATGAAAAATCTTTCTTTTTTCTTTCCTCATATTTTTTGATGTCGAACTTTTCCATATGCACAATTTTCTTTTCTTCTTTCTTTGAAACAGGTTTAGTCAGCTCCTTATTGGGAGCATGTTGTCCGTTGCAGGCCGTAAACATTCCGAGCAACAGGATCATCATATTTATTTGCAGGTAGTTCTTCCTCATTTTCCTTTTCTTGCTTTCTTCTTTGCGGCAATAGTTGACTGAACAATTGACCACTGCCACTTGAAAGTATAGATTCCAGGTATATCTTTCGTTACGATATCACTATAATCCATTACATTATCCGTATGAAACTTTTTGAACACAAACTTGCTCTTATTTAAAAAAGTATGGCTCAATCCCATCAAATGAAAGAATTCATGAGCTGCAGTACTGATGATGGAGTTTAATGGAGTCCCGGTTGTTTTAGAAACGCCGCGCACATCCAGTATAATTGCATGATCACCACCAATATCGTCTACTTCTCCCAGTAGATAACCATCTTTATTGCCCAGGATTTTTTTGGTAAAGAATATATGATAATAATTATCATACGTTTTCCCAATCACCTTTTTTCCTATTTTCTGCTTTTTAAATTTTTCATACAAACGTTCATGAAACCTTAAATCAGTATTAAAATTAGCCTCTCCATTATCCATCTCATCATTATAAGCTTTATCCTTTGTCAGGTCCATTTTTGCATAAACGACAGTCGCATCAACATAAGCCTGTTTGAGGTACTTTTTAATTCTTGCCTCCTCTCCCGTCAGTTTAACACTTCCTTCAGCAGTAGTAATGTTTACAAATAAAATTTTCACCGATTTCCGATGTGCTTTACCATTTTTCAGAATCGTCAGACAGCCAGCTAAAACCTCTGTTTCACCAACAACCGCCATCACATCGATAAATTGATCCGTATCAAAACTCTGAGTGCAGCTGATCTCCAGAAAATCTGTCAAATTATATTTACCATCCTTTATCGTCACATCTGTGACATTAAACGTAAAATAATCAGGCTCTTCAGCACTTTTTTTCCGCTGCCTGATGATCAGTTTTTCCGGTTTTTCTACCATCTCGACCTTCAGACTGAGTTTTGCGGTTGATCCTTCCCAAAGGGTCATCACAGCTTGTGTGTACAGGTATGGGTTTCCCTTAACTTTTCCTTTCCATGGGATCACCATATTTTTAAAACTCCTCAGCAGTAAGTCATACTTACTAACCTGATTCACAAACACCGGATTACCACTTTTATCTATGGCCATTTCGCCTATGATATCTCTGTACCAGGTATCTCCTTTTACTCCTGTGTCCCCGAATCTGACCCAGTCGAATCCATACTCCCCATTATAGCCTGCATTTGGGCGAAACTGCACGATACATTTTGCTTCAATGGGTTCAGCATCAACTACCGGAGGTCCTTTGGGATCGCCATGGGTCTTCCCATTTTCTTTCCCTTCCTCATGTACTTCCTTCCCTGCAGTGGAGAAAATATTATCCCCATAAAGCTCATAATCACCCTTTACACATTCGGTAATGGTAGTCCCCGCAATCTCTATGATTTTTCCGTTCGACATCTGCTTAATGGTTCGTAGATTTCTCAGAACTATTGACCTGAATTTCCTTTTGGGCATGCTTGTTTACATTGCCTTCCAGACTACTGATCTGAATATCTTTTGTAGCTATTTTTGTTTGTGAACTGGCATCAGATTTAATGCTTTCATCTGCAATTTTAAGGATATTTCTTGCCCTCAAACTGTAATCTGCGCCCGCATTCTGGTTGATCATTCCGCTGGCAATATGGCTGATATTTACACCCGCGCTCTCCGAAACAGAAAGGCCGGCAGTAGAGCTGATGTTCATGCCTGCATTCAAGGTAATATTCTGACCTGCATTGAAGCTGATGTTATTTGGCGCAGTGACGTCAATATTTCCGGCACCGTCCATGAACACCACATTTCCTGAAGGATCTTCTATTTTGATGCTTCCTTCCGCGTCGTTCATTGTGATCTTATTGCCACTTCTGGTTGCAATGGTTTTCAGGTGATTTGCACTGGAACCACCGGCACCGTTACTACCGTGGAACACGCTTCCCATAACGATGGGCAGGGTCAGATTTCCCCCTTCGAAGGAAACGACTACCTGATCCCCCTTTTCCGGGATAAATACATAGCCCCTGTTCTTACTGACCACCTCACTGCTTCCTGCATCTGGTGTAATCACACGCAACCATGCACTTGGATCGTTGGTTTTACAAGTCCATTTAAACTTCACTTTTATTCGTCCCATTCCCTGAGGATCTGCATTATCCAACACATCTGCCAATTGCATTTCCGGATTAGGTCTATCAAAAGATTTCACTAAAATCCTTTCTGTATTGGACACAATTCCTTCAAAGACATTAAAGTAATGTCCTCTTTCATCGATGGTATGACTGATCGAAGTAATCAGAAATTTACCCAGGTTCTCAGTTACAAAAGAGAGGTCCTTTCTCAGGCTCATGCTGATTTCAGCAACTGTTCCGATACCCAGCTCAGGGTTATCTCCTCTGGCGTTTATTTTTAACAGCTCACTAATGTTCGCTTTCTCTTCATTCTCCGTATGATTTTTCAGGTCCTCCCCATTATCCACACGAATGGATGATGCCTGATTAAATCCTTTGCTGTACAAAGTATGGGAGGCTTTAACTGCATGAACAAAATCTGTTCTGCCTTCTGCCTTTCCCGAGGTATCCCCTGCCAGCAACTCATTTTGAATGGGGTTATAGGCGTAGTTTTTGCTTTTCACCGGTGCCACTTCCATTCCATACTGCAGGCTGCTGATGTCTCTTCCGTAAACCAGGTTGAGTTCTTTCTGATCATCAGGTTTACCGAAATTCAGGTTTTCACCATCATAATAGAACCATTCGTGGTATTCACCACTCAGGCGGTTTAAAAAGTTGAAATCAGTTTCACGGTACTGTATGATATAATCAATCACATTTTTACGACTGACATTTGTTTTAATCTTTAAATCATTGACCGGGGTATCGTGTGTGGCAAGCCTGACAATTGTTTCCAGGTCTTTGTCCAGGTACGACCCAAGATCCGGGCCACGATCAATCAAGATGGTAGGGCTATAGCCACTTACCACAAGGATGCCATGGTAACCATTGCTTTGAGTTAAAGCTACTTTAGTTACTATTCCTGCAAACCGTTGCATTTTATCGGTTGCATAACCGAAACTTGCGGTCAGGGTTTGCCCGATAAAATCTCTGCTGCTTTCCAGTGTGATCAGCCCCGGGGCTCCGATCTGATCATGATTGAACCGGAGTTCAAAATAGTGATGTTCATTAAATTGCTGCTGCAACGTAAATGAACTGAAATGCGATATTGCAGTATCTTTAATATTAATCTCTTTGATTAAATGCTTTTCCATGATATATGAACATTATAGGAAGATCTATTAAACAGGAAGTCCGCAGAACCAACAATTGATTCTACGGACTTCAAGGTCTCAACTTAAGCCTTTGGCCAGTCGTTGATGTGTTCTGCATTACCGATTTTTAGTTTGCGTGCCGATATTACAAAATTTAATGTCATAGGTGTATTGTCATTAACCGCAATACCCTCATTGTACTGGATGATATAGCTGTCTTCGAAAGACAATTCCTTCATCTTTGCATCTTCTTCCCCTTTTTTGAAGGTGATTGTGCCTGAAAGTGGCTTGTACTGGTTGTTCACCATAGATTCAATCACTGAGGTATCCTCTGTTGATTCTACCTGAAGGTGAATTGTTCCACCGTAAACGCCTGATGACGGACGGCCTTTTGCGTCTACGTCTCTGTTCAATGAAAAGCTGCACTGCAACACATCGAATTCTTTTGAACCTAAGTTCAGTCTGGTTTTAAATGCCATGATAATGTTTTTTAAATGTTAAACTTCCTTAATTTGAATTATGCCTTTGGCCAGTCGTTGGTGTGCTCAGCATTGCCGAGTTTCAATTTACGGGCAGAGATC
>NZ_FQUQ01000005.1:0-700515 GCF_900129215.1 Pedobacter caeni
ATTGCCTTAAGTGGTCTTTCTCAAACTTATGATGGGACAGGAAAATCAGTAATTGCAACGACTAACCCCTTGAGTTTATCGGGTGTCACGATTACTTATGATGGTTCTTCCGTGTTACCTATGGATGCTGGAACTTATGCTGTGGTTGCAAGGTTGAATAATGCGAACTATACCACAACTGATGCGACAGGCAATTTGGTAATTGGTAAAGGGACTGCTTCGATTGCCTTAAGTGGTCTTTCTCAAACTTATGACGGAACTGGGAAATCAGCAATTGCAACGACTAACCCATTGGATTTATCAGGTTTGACAGTTACTTATGATGGTTCTTCCGTATTGCCTACGGATGCAGGAACTTATGCTGTGGTTGCAAGGTTGAATAATGTGAACTATACTGCAACTGATGCAACAGGAAGTCTGGTAATTGGTAAAGGGACTGCTTCGATTGCCTTAAGTGGTCTTTCTCAGACTTATGATGGAACTGGGAAATCAGTTACTGCAACGACGAACCCATTGGATTTATCAGGTTTGACAGTTACTTATGATGGCTCTTCTGTGTTACCCATAGCTGCAGGAACTTATGCTGTGGTTGTAAGGCTGAATAATGCGAACTACAGTGCAAGTGACGGAACAGGCAGTTTGGTAATTGGTAAAGGCACAGCTTCAATTGCCTTAAGTGGTCTTTCTCAAACTTATGATGGGACAGGAAAATCAGTAATTGCAACGACGAATCCTTCAGGATTATCAGGCTTGACAGTCACTTATGATGGCTCCTCAGTGTTACCAATGGCTGCAGGAACATATGTGATAGTAGCGAGTTTAAATAATGCAAACTATACGGCAATTGAAATCACTGGTAATCTGGTGATTGATAAGAAGGTTATTACTGTTACAGCAGATGGCAAGATGAAGAAATATGGTGAAACAGACCCGGTATTAACTTATAAAATTACTTCAGGTACATTAAATGACTCTGATAAATTCACAGGGGATCTGGAGAGGTACCCTGGCGAAAATGTTGGCACTTATGCAATTACTCAGGGAACGCTGAAACTGAATCATAACTATGACCTGATTTATAAAGGAGCAAACCTGATTATAGGAAACAGTACGATAAATTTTGCGGCTCTTCCGCAGAAAATTTATGGTGATACTGATTTTAATCCAGGTGCCAGTAGTAACGTAAGTACTGCAGACATTACTTACTCTTCTGATAATGTAGCTGTAGCAACTATTGTAAATGGTAAAATACACATTGTATCAGCAGGAACGGCCAACATTACTGCTGCTCAGACAGGAGCCATAAATGTGAGCAGGACATTAATTGTCTCAAAGGCCAACCTGACCGCTTTGGCGAATAATCAAAGCAGACTTTATGGAACAACGAATCCTGTATTAACTGTAACCTATAGTGGTTTTGTAAATGGTGATGATGTCTCTAAATTGACAGCACTGCCTGTTACTGCTACGAATGCAACAATTAATAGTTTACCAGGTATTTATCCGATCACCCTGAAAGGTGCTGTATCGGATAATTATAATTTTAATTATATAGATGGTATACTAAATGTTATCCCATTAGCCGATGCAGAACTCATTGATCTCAGATTAAGTTCAGGAAGATTGTCGCCGGCATTTGCCACAGAAAACTATAGTTACAATGCATTTGTGGACCATGCTGTTGATAATTTGCTGCTCACACCAACTTTAAGTAATCCAGGAGCTACTCTGCGTATAAATGGGGGGGCGTCGATGAATATTCCACTTAAAGTGGGCTTCAATATCATTACTATTGAGGTGATTGCACAGGATGGGAAGATCAAAAGTAACTATACCTTGAAAATCTACAGGGGAGATTCGGAAGCCTCTGTTTTTGCAAACAATATCCTGAGCCCAAATAATGATGGGAAAAATGATAAGTGGATTATTAAAGATATTGAGCTCTATCCTGATAATAAGGTTACAGTTTATGATCGTGCAGGTCGTGTCGTGTATACTAAAGACGGTTATAATAATGAATGGGACGGCAGTCTTAAAGGAGCAACTCTTGTAGAAGGGACCTATTATTACATCATTGACCTTGGTCCGGGTAAGCGCAGGTTCAAAGGGTTTATTACCATCATCATCAATAGATAAATGCCTCGGTTCAATTAATTAAATAACCGGAAATAAAGAAAAATAGAATGATCAATATTATAAAAAACAAGAGGATTACAATGATCAGAACGATACTGGTCACTGTATTTCTAATGATCCGGACTTTGTCCGCGAATGCCCAGCTCAATACCCTGCAGGCCATGTATTTTCAAAATCCATTCTTGTATAACCCTGCGATGGCGGGGATGGAAAAGGGGGTGAATGTCAATATCGGGTACCTGCAGCAATGGAATAGTTTTCCAGGAACCCCCAAAACATCTTTTTTAACAGCAGAAATGAAGTCAGATAAAAGGGTAGGGCTTGGATTAACAGTGAGTCTTGATGAAGCAGGTTTGATCAGGTCTACAAAAGCAAGGGGGACATATGCATATCATCTGCCTTTAAATAACAGTGATAAACAATTGAATTTTGGCCTCTCCCTGGGGATTGACGATTCGCGTATAGATTATAACAATATTCGTGGTGACGGAACTGATGAGAGTGTTGTACAGTACAATCAATTAAAACCTTATGTAGATGGTGATCTTGGGATCGCTTATACCAGCAATAGCCTGAATATTGGAGCTGCATTGCCGAATCTTAAATCAGCATTTTTTAAAGCAGCCACGACCAGATTTGATGCAGACAGATTGCTGTTTATAGCCAGTATTAGTTATAAAATCCCGTTGTATAAAGGTAATACCGGGTTTATAGTACAACCTTTAACTACCTACCGGCTTGTAAAGGGCCATAAGGATATTGTTGACGTAGGCCTGAACTTCGCAATGGAGAACTATGGCTTATATATGCAGGGCATTTATCATAGTAGTGACAACATGAGCGTTGGGCTGGGATTGAACAGGTCTTCTTATGCAGTTAGTTTTGCTTATAATTTTGAAACAGGGGCAATCAGGAATTATACAGGAGGAGGTTTTGAACTTGGAATAAAGCTAAAGGTATTCGATAAATAATGAACCTCAAAATTTCTGTGTGGAATCAGTAAGAATAAAAGTTACCGGGGACAAATGAGGGGGATATGTGGTTTGCATGATGGAACCTTTGTTTAGTACATACACAGTAATAATGGTAGTTGTTTCAGTGATCTGTATACACTTGGAGCAGTTTTTTTACTGCATTTTTGTAAATATCTGATTACATGTCATGATAGAATCTTAGCATTGGTCTGCTGGCAGTCGTTCTTCAGAAAAATTCACCAGTAAGACCGTTTTTTTAAACTTATAAATAAGCACTAAAATGAAAAAATCAATTATCGGACTATTATTCATCATGCTGAGCATACAAGTTTCCTTTGGACAAAATTCCGCAACTGAACAGAAGATCAGGGATATTTCTAAAGCGAAATGGCAATGGATGGCAGACAAAAATGTGGGCAAGCTGACCTCACTTTTTCATGATAAATCGAAGTTTGTACATATGAGTGGAACCTGGAAAAAGAAGGAGGAGCTCGATGTCATTAAAACCGGAAGAATTTGGTATAAGAATGCTGATGTCCACGATGTAGCGGTAGAAGTTTCGGATAATGTTGCGATTCTTTGGAATCGTATTACGCTTACTGCCGTTGTTCGTGGAAATGATGTTGTAACAGAGTTTACAGTTACTGAGGTTTATAAGAAAGAAGGAAAGGATTGGAAACTATTCGCTTTAACCTTTAGTAGTGTGCGCGATACTCATAAAATTGAACATTAGCGGTAGTTGTATTCCTCCCCATCAGATCGCATTTGATCAATTGGGATTAAGCCAAAGTATGATCACTTCCTGCAAGAGATCCGAAAAACAGGTTTGCCTGCCTGAAAATAATGGCATAAAAAAACATCTGTCGTTAAACAGATGTTTTTTACCAATTTATGAAGGATTCTAATTAGCTGATCTTAACATTAATTGCGTTCAAGCCTTTTTTACCTTGCTCGACGTCATAGCTTACTGAATCATTCTCGCGAATGTTGTCTATTAAGCCTGAAGAATGAACAAAGATTTCGCTATCACCATTAGCTGGCACGATAAATCCAAAACCTTTTGTCTCATTGAAAAATTTTACTGTTCCTTGTTGCATTATATTGTATATTAATTATATCCAAAGGTAGTTGTTTTATTTGGTTTAAAATAATATTTTATTTTTATTTAAAATGTAGAATATTATTCTGAATGAATGTTAGTGTATAGAATTATTTATGGCTTCGTTTCTGGCTGAAGCAAATGTTCCTGATCTGATCTCAAAAAGGAATAGTAACTATATTTGCAAAGTATGCATATACAATCCTATCCTATTCTCAGCGCGTTGCAGCCTTATATTAAGCTGATTTGTACCATGGAATGTGACGATGATGCCGACACAAGTTATATTCGTGTGCTGCCAGATGCTTGTGTAGAGGTGTTTGTTAACTATACAAGTACACCAGTGGCTATCATTAGCGATGAGTTACATAAACGTAGTATCGTTACTTTTCGGATGAGCCAGCCTATGGATGTGAAAATGCGAAAGGGAGCCGGGGTTATTGCAATTTGTTTCCATCCGGGTATGGCGTATAATTTCATTCAGCTGCCTATGCATGTATTGTCTGATACAATGATCGCTCTTGCTGATATATGGGGTCGTATGGCGGCAGAAATAGAAGAAAAAATGGCAGGATCAGGCAACAATGAAGCTCGGGTAAGCCTGCTGCAAAAATACCTGTTAAAAGAATTGATGAAAGACAACGATGATTTGCAGATTGTACATTGTCTGAGACAGGTGAGTTTGTCGGCGGGGCTGATTCCCCTGGGGAGGCTTGTTTGTGATACCGGACTCAGCCAGCGTCATCTTTCCAGAAAGTTTCAGGAATATGTCGGTTTGTCACCTAAAGAATATCTGCGGGTTTCCAGGTTCATATGCTCGCTTGCTCACCTGAAAAGATATCCTGCGTTTTCTCTTACTGAAATTGCCCATAAGAGTGGTTATTACGACCAGGCTCACTTTATCAGAGATTACAAGGATTATACCGGTTATACCCCAGGTCAGGTAGTCCGGATCCGGCATATTTTATATTGATGTCCGTTTTGTACAATTAACCGAAATAGAATATGCCCATTTTTGCCATATAAACATTAAGAATATGCGAAAACTAATATTGGGATTAGCCATCACATTGGATGGTTATATTGAAGGACCAAATGGCGAGTATGACTGGTGCTTTACAGACCAGGACTACGGATTAAATGAGTTTTTTGAACGCATTGATGCGATCTTTATTGGACGTAAGAGTTACGAAATGCTACAGCAGCACAGCGATAACGGTAGTGGGGAAGTCGTACCAGGAATGCCAGCGTTAACAGAATATGTGTTTTCTAAGACATTGACCTCGGTAAAAGATAGCGCTGTACTGATATCGGAGGATAGTATTGCCGAAGCACGAAGAATAAAAAATGAACCTGGCAAAGATATCTGGCTGTTTGGAGGAGCTTTGTTGTATGATTCCATGATGAAAGAGGGGTTGGTGGATGAATTGTGGTTGTCAGTACATCCCATATTGCTTGGTGGTGGTAAACTCCTTTTTCAGGATCAGACGGGCAGGAGGAAGCTTAGGTTTCTGGAAAGTACAACATACGAAACCGGATTGCTCTCCATTCGTTATGGCGTGGAGAATAACTAATTAAATCCGTATTCTGTCGCAATATTGCCTCTAAATTGTCGTATTATCCCCCCTTTAATTTCTGTTTTTACCTTGATCTTTATTAAAGCAATGGTGGAGCAGCTACCACAGACAAAAACGGGCGAGCCGAAAAGCCAAATGAGTAGGAGCACAAAAAAATGAATGTTATGTCAGACAATAAGGTTTCATTGCACAGAATTATTAAGGCCTCTCCGGAAAAGGTATACCGCGCCTTCACCGAAAGTACAGCGATTGCTTCATGGTTGCCGCCTTACGGTTACCTTTGTACCGTACAGGAAATGAACGTTAAGGTGGGGGGGACTTTTAAAATGTCATTTCACAATTTCACAACGGGTAACGGTCATTCATTTGGCGGGGAATATTTAGAGATCAAACCCAATGAGTTTCTGAAATATACAGACGTATTTGACGATCCAAACTTGCCAGGGGTAATGACTACTTCTATTTCGCTTCGGAAAACATTGGTGGGTACAGAATTAAAAGTACTGCAGGAAGGAATACCTGCGATGATACCTGCAGAAATGTGTTACCTCGGCTGGCAGGAATCCCTGGAAAAACTCGTTAAACTTGTTGAACCTGAACTACCGGATGCCTGATCAGCATAGCCCTGGAACTCTATTATAAACCTCCAAACGATAACGTTTGGAGGTTTATTTATCCATTAAGCTGATCTATGCTCCATTTGTATTTAGGAACACAAGAAAGCAACAGACTCGCTGCGGAAGCAGTAAATACACCGAAATTTATTGGTTTTTGTATACCCACAGAGGTTGCCATAAACAGGATAAAGGTGAATGTTAAAAGGCAGCTTCCTATGACGACATATTTCGTTTTAAAGCCAATGATCAAACAGATGGCAATGATCGATTCTGAAACGGTAGCTATCCCGCCCATTACATTGGTAAGGGATCTGCCCAGATAAGGCATCAGCGTTGTGGTGTAGTTGATAAAGTTTTCCCAGTTGCCCCATTCGATATTTCCGGTACCCGCCGCGCCGAGGATACCTAATCTGTCTAAGACAGGGGTTAGAAATGTGATGCCCAGTGCGCATCTCAGGAGCAACTGAGGGATTTTAAAGGAGTCTTCCATAATTTAAATATTTAGGACAAAGCTATCTCCAATAGATAGTCGTTTACTATACCAGATTTATCAAATTCTATAGCCCAGATGCTTATGCCCCTGCGAAACTGTGTTTTCCCCTCTTGCTTGCGAAAATTCTCTGTTGGCCTGCAAGTTATTTCTATCTTTGAGAATGGAGTTAGCATTATATCAGGTCGACAGTTTTACGGATAAACTTTTTTCGGGAAATCCAGCTTGCGTGGTGATTTTAGAAGAATGGTTACCCGATGAAATTCTACTTAAAATTACTCAGGAAAATGCGGTTGCGGAGACTGCATTTTTTCTTCCACAGGATGATGGTTTCCACCTGCGGTGGTTTACTCCTGAAACCGAAATGGATCTCTGTGGTCATGCGACATTAGCTGCCGCCTTCGTGCTCAAAAAATGTAAGGATTACCCATCTGATAAAATCATATTCTATACCCAAAGCGGGACACTGGTGGTCAGGATAGAAGAAGACCTGTTCTGGCTGGATTTTCCTTCAAGACTTCCTTTGCCTGCAACATTGCCATGGCAAATAGAAGAGGCCTTAAATATCAAGCCGCTTGAGGTATTTAAATCCAGGGATTACGTATTGATCTACGAAAATGAAGAAACCATAAAAAACATCAGGGTAGACCAGCAATTATTTGATCGGCTGAACCTGGATCCGGGTGGGGTGATCGTGACAGCTAAAGGAGAGGAGTATGATTTCGTCTCCCGGTTCTTTACCCCACAGGCATCCATACTGGAAGATCCGGTAACGGGTTCAGCACATTGTTCCCTGATTCCTTATTGGGCCGGACAGTTAAATAAAGAGGAAATGGTTGCACAGCAACTCTCGGAGCGGAAAGGGACACTGCTTTGTAAAAACGCTGCTGAACGTGTGCTTATTGGCGGACAAGCCAGGCTGTATGCTAAGGGAGTGTTGTTGCTCCCCTAAATATCCCATCGTATTGGTCGTATCACTTTTTGTCTCTTAATAGATGGAGGTAATCAAGCCTGTATGTAGTAGAATAATCCATTGGAAAAAACAGATAGTCCATTTTTTTTGAAAGAAGTTAGTTTAATTTTACTTCTATTAGCCCTGAACCTAAAGTCGATTTTTCATTATACAAATGTCAGGCTGATCCCGCAGGAAAAATAGAGAATCAGATTGGTAGAAAGCAGACCTTGATAAATTACAAACATGAATAACAACTTTATAACGGCAATATTTCTTAATTTATTTGTTTTTGTATTTACCTGCCATACTGGTGTGGCGCAGACGATGCCTGCCATTATTCCCGAGCCGGTATCCTTAGTTCATGGTAAAGGTGTATTCGTGATTGACAAACAAACCTCTTTAATCATTGCCAAAGGCAACGCTGAACTGATCTCTTTGAGTAATCGTCTTAAGGAATGGATCAATATGCAAACGGGTC
This sequence comes from Pedobacter caeni, assembly GCF_900129215.1. Classification (GTDB taxonomy): domain Bacteria; phylum Bacteroidota; class Bacteroidia; order Sphingobacteriales; family Sphingobacteriaceae; genus Pedobacter; species Pedobacter caeni. Next base: position 8,327 of record NZ_FQUQ01000005.1, read on the forward strand.
TTACGTTGCCTGTTAAAAACAATACAACGGGATCGGAACGCACTATCAGGCTATTGCTGAATCCGGCATTGAAAAAAACAGGCAATGACGAAGGTTATCAGTTATCCATTACTGATCAGGAAGTAAAGCTGGAAGCCAGCAAAGCAGCGGGCCTGTTTTATGGTTTACAAACGATAAGGCAGTTGCTCAACCTTTCGGTCGAACAAAATAGCCAACAAAAGCAATATAGCCTGCAAGCCATGGAAATTGTTGATTATCCCCGCTTAAAATGGAGAGGCCTGATGCTGGATGTAAGTCGTCATTTCTTTTCAAAGGATTTTGTGAAAAAGTATATTGATGATATGGCCCGTTATAAATTCAACGTTTTTCACTGGCACCTGACCGACGACCAGGGATGGAGGATCGAAATCAAATCACTGCCCCGTTTAACGGAAGTGGGGGCCTGGCGTGTGCCGAGAACAGGACAATGGTGGTCGTATGAAGTGCCTCAAAAAGATGAAAAGACTACCTATGGCGGATATTATACGCAGGAGGATATTAAGGAAATCATTGCCTACGCAACCGAAAGACACATTACTATTGTACCAGAAATCGATGTTCCAGGGCACTCACTGGCCGCTATTGCGAGTTATCCTTACCTGTCGGCAACAGGATATCTTTATCCGGTAAACCCTGGAAGCAAATTTTATGATATTGATGACAATACCTTAAACCCGGCAGACGAACGTGTGTATGCCTTTCTGGAGAAGGTATTTACAGAAGTCGCGGCTTTGTTTCCTGGAGATTATATTCACATTGGTGGTGATGAATGCACAAAAAAATTCTGGCAGCGTTCGGCTGTGGTGCAGGATTTTATGAAGGAAAAAGGGATAAAGACGGAACATGAACTGCAAAGCTATTTTATCAAAAGGGTAGAGAAGATCCTGAAAAAAAAGGAGAAAAGGTTAATTGGCTGGGATGAGATTCTGGAAGGTGGACTGGCTCCGGAGGCAATAGTGATGAGTTGGCGTGGTATGGAGGGAGGCATAGAATCCGCCAAACAAGGACATCAGGTGATTCTTACTCCTAATAACCATACTTACTTAGATCTGTACCAGGGAGATCCGCTATTGGAACCGGATACTTATGATATGCTTCGTTTAAAAAACACTTACCAATGGAATCCAATTCCTCCTGGGGTAGACAGTACCCTGGTTTTGGGGGGACAAGGTAATTTGTGGACAGAGTCTGTACCCAGCGGCGGGCATGCCGAATACATGACATGGCCACGGTCTCTGGCATTATCTGAGGTATTTTGGTCGCCGGTGACAAAGCAAAACTGGACCTCTTTTCAGAAAAAAATAACACCCCATTTTAACATTCTGGATGCCGCAAAGATCAATTATTCCAAAGCCGCTTTTGATGTACTTGCAACCGCAAAGCTTGATCAGCAACAACAATTACTTGTTGATCTGGGCACAGATATCGATGGCCTGGATATTTACTATACACTGGACAATACCAATCCTGATGCTTCCGGCATCCGTTATAATGGAACACCGATAGTTATCCCTGGTAGCATCTATCAGTTAAGAGCACAATCGTTTAAAGGAAATACAGCGATGGGGAAATTGTTGATTGCACCTCGGGAAGCATTAGAAAAGAGAGCAAAAAAATAAAACACAGCGTATCCCATCGGTACCAGGAAAAGCTGCAATTAATAAAACAATTGCCCTAGGAATGTTAATGCTCCTTTTAGGAGGTGAATGTATATACATAAAATAATGGAACCAATTATTTTATAGCTTTCAAGCCTTTGTTCGCATACCATATACGCTCTTTCGTTGTTTCTGATTTTGCTATTTCCTGGCTTTTGCCTATCCTCCGCTTAATTCAAAGGCCCGAAAATGAGTCCTGTTATTTCCCATCTGAAAATAACGACCTGTAACAACTGGATCTCAGCTTGTGCTTTTGATTTGTCATGAGAAATAGTACAGGGGCTTCTATATGGAGTCAATCCAAAAATCTTCCATTCTTCTTATTGACTAATTAATTAACACTATGGTTACGCGGTGATGCATAGTGTTTAAGTCGTTAACAATCAGGCTAAATTATTTTTTTCTTTAAATATTTTGATGTTAAAATACTATTATGTATATATGTATATACAAACTCTTGCCTGAGGAGTTTTTGCTTGAACTGAACCAAACTAAACCAAATATATTATGAACCAAAGTGTCTTTTTCTACAGAAGAGTGAAATACCTCTTTTGTGTTTTTTTACTAGGGATCAGTGTACAAACATCTATCGCTCAAACCGGCGGTCTTACCATCAGGGGTAAGGTAAAAGATGCAACTGGACTAGGAATACCAGGCGTGAGTGTTTTACTAAAGTACAGTACTGCCGGATCCACCACAGACAGCGATGGTAATTATACCATTAAAGTAAATGATGCAAAAGGTATCCTTGTCTTTTCCTGCGTAGGGTACATCAAAACAGAACTAAAAATTAACGGGTTGCAAAAGATAGATGCCCTATTGCAGGAAGATAAGAGCGAGTTAGATGAAGTCGTCGTTGTGGCTTACGGTCAGCAAAAGAAAGAGAGCATGGTGAGCTCCATCACTGCCATTAATCCTAAAGAACTAAAAGGGCCTACCAGTAACCTGACCACCATGCTTGCCGGCAGGTTATCGGGAGTGGTAGCCTATCAGCGGAGTGGAGAACCGGGTGCAGATAATGCGCAATTTTTTATTCGTGGCATCACCACGTTCGGCACGGGTAAAGTAGATCCGCTGATCCTGATCGATGGTATGGAATCCACTTCGAATTCATTAGCCAGGTTACAACCCGACGATATTGCGGGTTTCTCGGTGCTGAAAGATGCAGCTGCATCTTCCCTGTATGGGGCAAGAGGGGCAAACGGAGTCGTTTTGGTGACCACAAAATCGGGTGCAGATGGGAAAACAAAGTTTAATGTCCGTGCGGAAAATTCCCTTTCCTCCAATACACAGAACTTTAAACTGGCCGATAACATTACGTATATGCAGCTGGCAAATGAATCGGTTTTGACGAGAAATCCACTTGGAGAATTGCCTTATCAGCAGAACAAAATCGACCGCACCATTGCAGGTGACAACCCCTTGCTTTATCCCAATAATGACTGGATTGATTTACTGATCAAAGATTACACCCTCAATCAGAGGTTTAACCTGAACATGAGCGGAGGTGGGAAAGCGGCACAGTATTACATCTCGGGTACTTATAATGTAGATAATGGGGTTTTAAAGTCTGAAAAGGGAAATAATTTTGACAATAACATTAAACTCAAAAGCTACGAAGTCCGTTCAAACGTAAACGTCAAACTAACCCCAACCACAGAAGGGATCGTGAGAACGTCAGGTAGCTTTGACGATTATAGCGGACCGGTAGGTGGGGGAGCGAATATTTTTGCAGGAGCCATCGCCTCAAATCCAGTGAAGTTTCCGGCCATTTTCCCTGCTTCCGATTTACCCAATGTCGCTCATCCATTGTTTGGAAACTCGAAAGTGGACAATAGGGGAGAGCTGTTGTATTATAATCCATATGCAAATATGGTTTCCGGTTTTCAGCAGTCCAATTCTTCTGTTTTAAATGTACAGCTGGAAATTAAACAGGATTTGAAATTTCTTATTCCCGGCCTTAATGCCAGGATAATGGCTTATACACAACGGAATTCTTTTTTTAGCCTGAACAGGCAATACAGCCCCTTCTATTATGGAGCAGATGCCACAAGTACAGGAGGTGACCGATACAACCTGAGCCTGCTGAATGAGAAAACCGGGACAGAGTATTTAAACTATAATGAAGGACAGAAGGTATTAAATACCACCTCTTACGTAGAGGCCGCAGTGAATTATAGCCAGACCTTTTCTGAAAAACATAGCATAGGAGGACTCCTGGTTGCCCAGATGCGGAATTACCTTACAGGCAATGCGGGTAACCTTCAGGCCTCTCTTCCTTTCCGAAACCAGGGCGTCTCAGGTAGATTTACCTATGGCTATGACAACAGGTATCTGCTCGAAGCAAACTTTGGACTGAACGGTTCAGAGCGTTTTGCTAAAAATCAACGCTATGGGTTTTTCCCTTCTATCGGGGTTGCCTGGAATGCTTCTAATGAGCCTTTTTTTGAGCCCTTAAAAAATACAGTGACCAAATTGAAATTCAGGGCCACCTATGGATTAGTGGGTAATGATCAGATTGGTGATGCCAAAGACCGCTTCTTCTATTTATCTAACGTGAATTTAACAGATGGGAATCGCGGGGCCAGTTTTGGAACCAATTATGGCTATTCAAGAGATGGAGTCAGCATTTCAAGATATGCCAATGAAGCCATCACCTGGGAAAAAGCGAAGACAGTAAACATTGGGATGGACCTGAGCTTGTTCAGTAACATGAATATTATTGTGGATGTCTACAGGCAACGCCGGAGTAATATTTTAATGAACAGGAATTATATTCCAACCACCATGGGCCTGGCTGCCGGTATACAAGCCAATGTAGGGGAAGCTGAAGGGCAGGGGATAGACCTTTCTATGGATTACAATAGGAATTTTGGCAACATGTGGCTGCAGGCAAGAGGAACATTTACCTATGCAACGAGTAAACTACTGGTCAATGAAGAACCCAATTATCCCGCCAATTTAGCCTATCTGTCCAGGGTTGGAAATTCCCTCGGGCAGAATTATGGACTCATTGCGGAAAGGTTATTTGTGGATGATGAAGAAGTGAAAAACTCTCCGGTACAGACCTTCGGAGAAGTAAAGGGCGGAGATATTAAATATAGAGATCTAAATGGTGATGGCCTGATCTCTTCTCTTGATTTTGCACCACTTGGTTTACCCTCCACTCCCGAAATCATTTATGGATTTGGCTTGTCTGTAGGTTATAAAAACTTAGACATCAGTGGCTTCTTTCAGGGTTCTGCCAGGTCGTCTTTTTGGATTGATTCCCATAAAATGACTCCTTTTGTATTGAACGGAGGTTATCAGAACGGTTTGTTGAAGGCCATTGCTGAAGATCACTGGTCTGAAGATAAAAGAGATCTTTATGCGTTCTGGCCCCGTTTAAGTCCGGGGATAAGTGCCAATAATACCCAGCCTTCCAGCTGGTGGATGCGTAATGGTTCCTTTTTGCGCTTAAAGACTGTTGAAATAGGCTATAACCTGTCCGGTAAATCATTAAGTAAAATCGGATTGGGCTCCATCAGGCTCTATGCAAATGCCAGCAACCTGTTTGTGAAAAGTAGTTTCAAATTGTGGGATCCGGAACAGGGTGGCAGTGGCTTAGGCTATCCGGTTCAAAAGGTATTCAACTTCGGACTAAATGTTCAATTCTAATTCAATTATGAAAATCCGATATGAAACCATCATAAGCATACTGCTTACAAAAAGCAATGAAACGCTTATGATCGCTTCATGATCATTAAAAAAATATGCTGATGAAAACATATAATACTTGCCTGACCTTTTCAGTGCTGTTGCTGATCCTGATGCTAAGCTCTTGTAAGAGAGGTTTCCTGGACGTAGTTCCGGATAATGTGGCGACCATAGACCATGCTTTTGCCAATCGTAATGAAGCGGAGAAATTTTTATTCACCTGTTATTCAGATTTGCCACAGGAAGGACATCCGGAAACAAATCCGGGAATGAATGCCGGTGACGAGCATTGGATCTATTGGCCAATGTCTACGAGTGAGGATTTCTGGAACCTGGCTCCTTATAACATTGCAAGAGGACTTCAGAATAAGAATGAACCGGAGTTGAATTATTGGGATAGTTACAGCCAAAGATCGTTGTTTCAGGGAATTAGAAACTGTAATATATTTCTTGAAAATGTGGGCCGGGTAAAAGACCTGGAACCTTATGTCAAAGACCGCTGGGTGGGGGAAGCGAAATTTTTGAAAGCCTATCTCCATTGGTATTTGTTCCGCATGTATGGACCTATCCCGATCATCGATAAGAATTTGCCCATCACTGCCTCACCGGAAGAAGTCAAAGTAAGTCGTCAGCCGGTAGACTCTGTAGTAAACTATATCGCTAACCTGTTAGATGAAGCGGCCTCCGGAGAAGGAAGTGCAGGCCTGCCTGATAAAATTTTAAACTTAACCACCGAACTGGGTAGAATTACGAAGCCAGCAGCATTGGCGATAAAAGCAAGGCTGCTGGTTACTGCAGCCAGTCCGCTGTTCAATGGAAATACAGATTTAAGTAATTTCAAAAATCACGATCAAAAACAATTATTTAATTCGGTTTATGACCCTAGAAAATGGACCAGAGCTGCTGAGGCCTGTAGGGTGGCTGTTCTTGCTGCGCAGAATGCAGGGGTAAAACTGTATCGCTTTAGTTCTCCAACAAACGCAGTGGATGAAGCAACGAAAATCGAAATGAGCATCAGGAATGCGGTATGTGAGAAATGGAATTCGGAACTCATCTGGGGAACAACGACCAGGCCGGAGGACACCAGAGTGACGCAGTTGTATGCCTGCCCACAGCTGGACCCAAAGGCGATTAACCTGCAGCTGAAGGGCCAGCTGGCACCGACCATGAAAATGGCTGAATTGTTCTATACAGAAAATGGGGTACCTATTAATGAAGATAAAACCTGGGACTATGCCAACCGGTTCAACCTCAGAACCAGTACCACTGCTGACCTGGGGATACAAAACGGATATCAGTCTGTAGGCCTGCATTTCGATAGGGAGCCAAGGTTTTATGCTGATATGGCATTTGATGGTTCCAAATGGTTTATGCAAAACGGAACTTTTAACATCCAGAGTAAGTCGGGCCAATTCGGCGGAAAGAAACAAAGCCGTATATTTTCTGTAACAGGCTATTACAATAAAAAACTAGTGAACTGGAACATGGTGATCAGCACTACAGCAGTAGTTGTGGAGTCTTATCCATGGCCGGTGATGCGCCTGGCAGACCTTTACCTGCTGTATGCGGAAGCTTTAAATGAGACGGATAACAAGGGCCTGGCTTTGGAATACCTCAACATGATCAGAGATCGTGCAGGACTGAAATCCGTAGAAAGCTCATGGACCAACTTTTCAACCAATCCTGGTAAATATGCGGATAAAACAGGGCTGAGAGAGATCATCCGCCAGGAGCGTTTAATTGAAATGGCGTTCGAAGGTAGTCGTTTCTGGGACCTGAAACGCTGGAAATTAGCGGGTGTTGTCCTGAATGAACCCATCTATGGCTGGGATGTGATCAGGTCCAGTTATGCCGATTACAACAGAAGAGTATTGCTGTTTAACCAGAGTTTCAACAGCCCCAGAGATTATTTCTGGCCAATAAAAGACAACAATCTATTGGTAAACCCTAATCTGGTTCAAAACCCGGGATGGTAACTGCAAGGGGAAAGAACTGAATTTAAATGATTAATCAAAAAGAAACAAAAATGAAACGATTAATATATATGCTGGGCCTGGGGCTGTTATTGATGATAACAGTTGAAGCCTGTAAGGAAACAGAAGTAGGCACCATTGTAAAGGACGATAAGCAAGCCCCGGGGCCGCTAAGCAATGCAGTAGTGGAGAACTTAAACGGAGCGGCAAAAATAACTTTTAGTCTGCCTGGCGATAAAGATCTGCTCTATGTAAGAGCGGTTTATACGAATAAACGAGGTGTAGTCTGGGAAACCAAGGTAAGTCGCTACCTGAATAACCTCACACTGGAAGGTTTTGGAGATTCAGATGTTTACGAAGCAAAATTGTATGCAGTAGATAAGAGTGAAAATGAATCTGTGCCCTTAATTGTAAAAGTACATCCTAAAACACCTCCTTTTGTGCTGGTCAAGGACCGGCTTAAAACCCGCTCAGTCTTCGGAGGGATCAGTGTTGATTATGAGAATGACTCAGAAGCCAATATTGCAATAGTCGTGTTGGCGAATGACCGTCTGGGCAACTTTGTTCCCATCAGGACATTTAATACAAGATCCAAAACTGGTGATTTTAGTGCAAGGGATCTCCCTTCGGTGGATACTAAATTCGGGCTCTTTGTGCGGGACAGATGGGGCAATTTGTCGGATACCACTTATGTAACCCTAAAACCACTATTTGAAGTTAAGCTCGATAAATCGAAAATGAAGGGCCTGATCCTGCCTACTGATGCGCGTGTTTTCCCCGGGAATAGTATTGATGCTCTTTTTAACGACGATGTCAGTAACAATACCTATTATCATTCTACTGATGTTGATGGGATTCCACAGTGGTTTACCTATGATATGGGACAAACCGTGAAATTAAGCCGACTGTCCTGGTTCATGAGGCAGGGTTGGTATTTTATGCTTCACAATCCGAGAAATGTAGAAATCTGGGGCTCGAATAACCCACCTACGGACGGAAGTTACAACAACTGGGTCTTGTTAACCACTCATGAACAGATTAAACCTTCAGGCCTGCCATACGGGCAAAACTCCAATGCAGATGTTGAGGCGGCTAATCTTGGTGAAACGGTTCTTTTTCCAATAGAAGCGCCTGCGGTACGGTACATCAGGTTTAAAACACTAAGGAATTGGTCTGGTGGTTCTTATGTGAATTTTACGGAGATCACCATGTGGGGCAATCCACAATAATACAGGTATAATATTAATTAGCTAATCAAAGAAATTATGAAACCATCAAAAAACAATGATATACTGATGAAATATATGGTTGTTTGTTTTCTTGTTGTTACAGTCGCCTGTTTGAGCTCCTGTGCAAAAGAAGATGATTATAAAAAAGCAACCAAAAACGGAGAGATTTACTATCCGGGCAGGGCCGACTCTGTGACGGTATATGGAGGAAACAGAAGGGTTCAGCTGCGTATTGAATTGGGAAATGATCCATTGATCACTAAAGTAAAAGCCTTTTGGAACAACAATGCGGATTCTGTAGAAATGAAGGTGGTAAAGAAAAATGGGAAAGAGGTGGTAAATATGCTGATCGACAACCTTAACCAGGGAACTTATAATTTTAGTGTCTATACTTATACCAGTGACAATGCCAGATCTGTGGTTAAAAATACATCGGGTATGGTATATGGGGAGAACTACCTGAAAACACTTTCTAACCGGACGATTAAGTTGATGGCCCTTTCTCTGGATGGAAATAAAACGGTCATAGATTGGAACGGGGCAATTGCCGGTGAAAAATCCATAGAACTGAAATACCTGGATAACGACGGACTGGCTAAAACCCTGATCATTCCTGGGGGGACCATGAAAACCGAATTGTCTGGTTATCAGGAGGGCAGTAAGCTGACTTACAGGTCGGTGTACCTTCCTGAAGTCAATGCAATAGATGAGTTTTCAGTGGGGTATACTGAAGTGGTGTTGCCAGTATTTGAACGACAGGCGGACAAATCTAAATTCAGGGAATATATCCTTCCTGGTGATGCCAGGGATGCCCATGGCTGGAAAATGACCAATTTATGGAATGAAGACTACAACCCAAAGGGCTTTGCGACCACAAATGGTATACCCCAATGGTTTACTTTTGATATGGGCACCTCAGTTTCCCTCAGCAGGTTTAAAACCTGGCAGTCTAACGACCGGCTTTACAGGGCGGAGAATGTCAGGAAATTTGAAATTTGGGGAAGTGATGCTCCGAATCCAGACGGATCATGGACAAGCTGGACAAAACTGCTGACCTGCGAGTCGCTGAAACCCTCAGGCTTACCAGGTACAGAATCTAATGCGATCGATGAGGCTTATGCCAGGGCAGGTGAGGAATTTATCTTTCCTGAGGGCTTGCCAAAGCTGAGGTACATCCGTATTAAAGTACTTGAAACCTGGGGCGGAGCTGATTTTATGACAATGGCAGAACTCACTTTCTGGACCAAAGACCGATAATTTTGAAACTATTTTATCCATATAAAACCACACACAAATGAATGTAAAAATGTTAATGTTAAGTTGTATTGGTGTTTTTGCCCTGAGCAAAAACACTTCTGCACAAAGTGTTCTGTCCGCGAATGTTTCAAAAAAGCTGGAGTCCATCAGGCCATTGTCTGATTCCGTGAAAATAATGGCAGAGAAATTAGTGCAAAAAGGCTTTACTGCCGGGGATGGCTATGGTGAGGTCTGGATCAGAGACCTGAATACCTTTGTAACGGTAGCCAGTAAGGTGAATGATAAAGAGTTGATCAAAAAACATTTGCTTACTTTCTTTCAGTTTCAGCAGCCTGATGGTGCAATTTTAGATGGCTATGTGCCGGCTAAAAAAGGGGCTGTGGCTTATGATTATTATCATACTGACCTGGCACCCGAATATGCCGGACATAAAAATACGGTGGAAACCGATCAGGAAACCTCATTGGTTCAGGCCGTGGCGAAATATGTCAGAGGAACAGGTGATCAATCCATCCTGAAAAACACCATTGCCGGAATAACCGTACAGAAGCGATTGGAACAAGCGATGGAGTTCTTGCTGACCAAGAGGTTTGACCAGAAACATGGACTTTTATGGGGTGCTACAACAGTGGATTGGGGTGATGTGCAGCCCGAACATAACTGGGGTGTCGTATTAGATTCCAATTCGCATTTAACCATTGATATCTATGACAATGCGATGTTTATCATTGCAATCAATGACTTTTTGGAAATCGCCAGCTTGTCGCCAAAAATGTCGGCACACTGGAAAGGGATCAAAACAAAAATCGCAGCCAATGTACGCAAGCATCTCTGGGATAAAAAACGCCAGAAATTCCTGCCCCATATTTACCTGAATGGCTCACCTTTTCCGGCCTCATTTAATGAAGCGGAAATCTATTACCATGGTGGAACAGCTGTGGCAATTGAAGCAGGGCTCTTAAGTAAAGATGAGGTGAAAACGGCTTATAAAAAGATGCAGGAAAACGTAAAGAAGGCCAATGCTGCTACGATAGGCCTGACCATTTATCCCGTATACCCTGAAGGTTTCTTTAAGAATAAAGGAATGGGCCCTTACTCTTATCAGAATGGTGGAGACTGGACCTGGTTTGGAGGCCGGATGGTTTCCCAGCTGATCCGCTATAACCTATTGGAAGAAGCAGTGGAAGCGATGAAGCCGATGTTGGACCGTGTGGTTAAAAATAAAGGCTTTTATGAATGGTATACTCCTGATAATAAACCGCAGGGATCTGCAAGCTTCAGGGGAGAAGCAGGCGTACTGTGGATGGCCATTACGGAACTTAAACAGAAAACACGTTAACCGATAAAAGTTCTGAAAAAAAAATGCCTGAAAGTACTGGTGTGCTTTCAGGCATTTTTCTGATCGGTTCAGGTGGCTAGGCCCTTCTGCTTTCCACAGAATAGACAAAGCTATCTGCCTTATAGTACCCAAGGTTGTATTCTATTGGTCGTTCTGCCTGATCATATACATACCGTTTACGGAATAAGATCGGGCTTCCAGGCTCTGTTTCCAGCTTTGAAGCGATAAATTTATCTGCTGCGGTTGCACTGATCTCCTCTTTGGAAAGTTCGGCAATGATGTTGTAATCAGTCTCCAGTATATCGTAAAGTGGTCTTTTGAAGTCCTCTTCTCCGGTTAAGCTGGTGCGGGGGTGAAAGTAAGAAACAAAGTAAACAAAAGGACCTTCCGGACGGCCACGCAGCCGCTCTACCTTTAATATTTTCTGATCTGTTTTAATATTGAAAAAATTAGCGATGATCTCGGTAGGATAAATCCAGCTCACATGAAGTTCAAAGTTCTTGATCGGAATACCTCTGGCCTGCATCTCCTGAGAAAAGCTCAGCCAGTTTACCGATTTAGAGCTGATCATGGCATCCGCCACCTTAGTGCCAACTCCTTTCTTCCTGATCAGCAGACCTTCGTAAACAAGTTTATTTAAAGCTTGTCGCAGTGTGGTCCGGGAGATAGCCAGTTGGTTCGCAAGATCGATTTCGTTTGGCAAAAGCTTGCCATTCTGGTATTCAGGCAGCTTTGTCATTTTACGTAATAACTCTTCAGCCTGTATATGTAACGGAATCGGGCTTTTGTGGTTGATCGCTATCTTCATGTCTGTTTTTCTCTCCCCGTTTGTTTATAGATGAGTAGCAAAATTATGAAAATATATTTGGATATGATGATTAAATAACTATGTTTGTACATACATAGTTTATGTCTCCTATTTAATTTTGCTTTATTTGTTTGATATCTACTTGTATTTACTGTAAAGCGTCTTTTTAGGGAATTAGTATGTTTGTACATATTAGATTATGTTGATTTTGATAGCACACACACACAAATATGGTTGAAGATTCTGAAAATGTATTAAAAGCAAAAACTCATGAAGAGATTGTAGTAAACAATTGGCGACAAAGTTTACAGCCCTTATTGCCTGTCGATATTGGCCAGGTAGCGAAGGTTAAAAATTATGAACCAATGCCCTTTTTTAATGTAGGAAACCAAAAGATCGCAAGTGGCTTTGGGGGCCTTACCGATTGGATCATTCAGCAGGGTACAGTCCTTATTGATGGTTATGGTGGGGTATTTTTTAAGGAAATACAGCTTCAGGTTCAAAGGGAACTTGATGAACGTGGTATTTCTGTGAAATGGCATGACACCTCAGCCTACTTTAAGTCCGAAACAGAACTGGAGACTTTGATCGCTCCTTTTACAGGTGGCGCAACTGAAGTCTGGGGTAAAAGGACAACACTGGAATTGAAGGATTTCTTCAGGTATGAGGACATCTTAAAGATAAAAAAAGAAGAAACAAAGACGGTTAATATCATTATAGGTGCAGGAGCAGGGTTAGTACAATGGGATGCTCCTGTCATCTATTTTGAAATACCTAAAAGCGAGATCCAGTATCGCATGAAAGCCGGGGCAATAACCAACCTTGGGGGCAGCATTACTGACGATCCTTTTTATATGTACAAACGGTTTTACTTTATCGATTGGGTAGTACTGAATCAGCATAGATCTGCATTGCTCAACAGGATTTCTGTTGTGGCAGACGGGCAATGGCTGAATGAGGTAAACTGGATCTTAAAGACAGATCTTGAAAAAGGACTAACTAAGTTAAGTCATGCGGTACTGAGGGCCAGACCATGGTTTGAAAGCGGTTCATGGGGTGGACAATGGATGAAAAGCCATCTTGAAGGATTGAACAAAGATGAAATCAATTATGCCTGGTCATTTGAACTGATTACTCCTGAAAACGGTGTGGTACTGGAAAGTGATGGAAAATTGCTGGAAATTACTTTCGACCTGTTAATGGAACTGGAGTCTAAAGCCATCCTGGGTAAACATGCCGCCCAGTTTGGAACGTATTTCCCCATCAGGTTCGACTTTCTGGATACTTTTCAGGGAGGGAACCTTTCCATTCAATGTCATCCCTCAAAAACATACATCAGGGAGAATTTTGGCGAAACGATCACTCAGGACGAAACCTATTACATCATGGATTGCGAACCGGACGCAAAAGTTTACCTCGGCTTTCAGGACGACATCAATCCTGAAGAATTCCGCGCTGAGCTGGAAAGCAGTCAACTGAACAATGAGAAGATCGAGATAGAGAAATATGTACAAAGCTTCCCGTCCCGCAAACATGAGCTGTTTTTAATTCCCGGCGGAACCGTTCACAGCTCAGGAACCAATAATATGGTACTTGAAATCAGTGCTACGCCATATATTTTTACCTTTAAAATGTACGACTGGCTGGCACTGGGACTAAATGGAAAGCCGCGCCCGATCAATATAGAACATGCATTTAACAACCTGCGTTTTGAGCGTAAAGGGGCAAAGGTCAGGGAGGAACTGATTTCCAATCAGCAGGTCATTGAAAGAGGAGCAGACTGGGAGCTGGTAAAATTACCTACCCATCAGGACCATTTTTACGAAATAGAAAGGATCGAGTTTGATACAGATGTAGTGATCTCTACCGAAGACAAGTGTCATATCCTGATGCTGGTAGAAGGAACGGCCATTTCAGCTGAAGTTAATGATGGCGACGGGTACCGGTTTAATTATGCAGAGACATTCATTGTGCCTGCAGCAACTGGTAGTTACAAACTGATCAATCATGGAAAGCTCCGGGCTAAAGTGATCAAGGTCTTTCTTAAAGACAACCTTGAGGGCTAAACACCCAACCGTACTAAACACTAAATAATAACCTGACCAAATATAAACTTATGAACCACAACAACAAACGCTATCTGGGGCTGATTACGCTCGTAGCTTCTTTAGGTGGACTGCTTTTCGGTTTCGATATGGCAGTGATCTCAGGCGTACTGCCCTTTGTAGAAAAGAAATTTGATTTAACGGCTTTCTACGAAGGGCTTTTCGTGTCCTCAGCATTGGTCGGTTGTATCATAGGCGTATCGTTTTCAGGAAGCTTAAGCGATAAAATAGGTCGCAAAAAAATGTTGTTCATCTCGGCCATCCTGTTTCTGATTTCGGCAATAGGATGTTCGGTTGTTCATTCCCTCGATTTGCTGATTGCTGCCCGTTTAATAGGCGGATTGGGGGTAGGGGTGGCCTCCATTGTTGTACCACTTTACATTTCAGAAATTGCTCCTGCCGCAATCAGAGGCCGTTTGGTAACCTGTTATCAACTGGCGATTACGGTGGGAATTTTAATTGCTTATATATTCAACTCGCTGTTGCTAAATTATTCAGCAGCGCAAACCGGTGCAGGATTTTCAGCACTTACAGACCTTATTTACGTAAAGGAAGTCTGGCGGGGCATGTTCAGCATGGGAGGGGTATTGGCCATCCTGTTTTTGGCAGGACTGTTCTTTGTTCCGGAAAGTCCGAGATGGCTGATCAGAAAAGGACGTGCAGCGGAAGGTATGGACATTCTGAAAGCGTTGAATAATGGACAAACAGAACCGATGGAAGCGGCTGTAGCGGTCGAAAGCAAGGAAGAGCAGGCGACTTACAAAGAGTTGTTTTCTCCGAAGCTGAGGAAAGCAATGCTGCTGGGCATCTTATTGCCTTTGTTTTCTCAGCTGAGTGGGATCAATGCCATCATCTATTATGGTCCTTCTATTCTGAACGATGCTGGAATTGCCCTGGAGAACTCCTTTTTAGGGCAGGTGATCTTTGGTGCTGCCAATCTGGTCTTCACTTTTATCGCGATATGGAAAGTGGATCAATGGGGTAGGAGACCGCTTTATCTGGTTGGAACCATAGGGGCTTTTATCAGTTTGTTTGCCACAGGTTTCCTTTTTTCTCAGGGATTGACCTCCGGATGGTTACTCGTCATCAGTGTGACGGTTTTTCTGGCTTGTTTTGCGTTTTCCATAGGGCCTTTGAAATTTGTAGTCGCCTCCGAGATTTTTCCTACCCGTATCAGAGGTAAGGCGCTTGGGGTCAGTATTATGGTGATGTGGGTTGCCGATACGATCATGGGACAGGTCACCCCGATTTTATTGAAATATGCAGGTACACCTGCTACATTTTGGGTGTTCAGCTTCTTTTGTCTGATCGCCTTTATTACCGTTTATAAGTTGCTTCCGGAAACAAAAGGAAAATCATTGGAAGAAATAGAATCTTTTTGGGAGGAGAAAAAGGCCTGATCATAAAAAAATCTGAAGGTTCTTTATATTTCAAAAATAAGCTGTATTCTTACCTTTTACATCATTAATCAAATATTTGAGCTAATATGTCTGTAGTGGTTTTGGATTTTAAACAGTTGTATCTTGACTTTTATGCGGGTCTCTGTTACTTCGCATTTAAGATTTTAGGAGATCAGGAGGAGGCAAAAGATATTGTCGAAGATGTTTTTTTGAAAGTGCTTCACCGTAAAGCGACGGCATCAGAAGAAGAAAACATCCGGGCATATCTTTATATGGCTGTTAAAAATTCCTGTTTAAACCGTATAAAAACCTCTGCAAAAGCAAAAGAAAGGCAATGGCATTATAATGCGAATCTGCCTGGAGAAGAGCATGCTTATGTCGACGAAATGATCCAGGCAGAAGTACTGCGCGAAGTGATGAAAGTGATCGATAAATTACCCGGTCATTCCGGAGAGATCATCAAAATGAGCTATTTTGAAGGCCTTAAGAACGATGAGATTGCCGCCATTCTGGAGCTTTCTGTTCAGACGGTAAAAAATCTGAAATCCAAGGGGCTGGATGGTTTAAAGCGCTGCCTCAGGCCTGATGTTTTTGCGCTTTTTGTACTCCTTTATAATTTGAAAATGACATCACCTTAAAATTGTATCTGGCGAAAGGCGATCCTGGTCCTGTATTGCATCATCTGACCATGAGTAGTGCGCAATTCATTCCGGGCATTTAGAGCTCCCGAAGGATGGAGAACTCCCGGAGTGTACTGGAATCCCCCAGAGTATGGAGAACTTCCAGAGTGTATTGCAATTGTTCCTGAACAATCTCCGTAAGTAGGATAACGCTTTGAGGAATGGGGGATATCTTAAATCAGAATAATTTACATTTTTCCGGTACTTTCTTAAACTCTTGTGGTTTAAACAATATACCAGATATAAGAGATTGGCATGAAACAAGATTACGATAAGATCATTACACTGATTGCTGATTACAATTCAGGAGAAATTAGCGAAGCTGGTAAAAAAGAACTGGAAAACTGGGTAGCTCTTGAGGAGCATAACCGCTTGCTTTTTGAACGGCTGACTTCTGAAGATCAACTTAGAGAGGAACTGAAAATTATCTATAGGTTTAATGCTGCCGATGCCTATTCGGGATTTGAACGTAAATACATCAAACCAGCGAGAAAACTTTGGTTGAGCATCAGTATTGCTGCTTCTGTTGCGATCGCCTGTGCCTTTGGAGGGTACCTCTATTTCTTTCCTGAATATCCTGTTGCTCAAAATCCTCTTTTACTGGCGAAAGATATTGTACCTGGTAAAAATGCCGCAACTTTAACGCTTGCAAATGGTAAAAAGATCGTATTGGGAAATGTCCGCAATGGAGAACTTGCCAGGGAAGCAGGAGTTTTGATTACAAAAACAAGTGATGGTCAGCTGATCTATGAGCTGAAGGATCCGGGGAATGCGACTGAATCTAAAAATACACTGAAGACAGCCAGAGGAGAGACCTATCAGGTTCGTTTACCAGACGGAACACTGGTTTGGATCAATGCAGCCTCAAGCCTGACTTATCCTGCTTCATTTGCCGCATTAAAGACCAGAACGGTAGAACTGAATGGAGAAGCATATTTTGAGGTTTCAAAAGACGCCTCACATCCTTTTATCGTAAAAACAGCCCAACAGAATCTTGTGGTCCTGGGTACACATTTCAACATCAACAGTTATACCGATGAAGGTCAGACTTTGACAACATTACTGGAGGGATCGGTGAAAATAAACGAACAGACTTTACTGAAACCGGGAGAGCAGGCACAATTATCTTCCAATGGGAATATGAAGGTGGGAAAAGCTAATGTTGCCGAAGCAATAGGATGGAAAAATGGCTTTTTCCTGTTTGAAAAGGATGATTTACCAACGGTGATGCGACAAATTTCCAGGTGGTACGATATGGATGTAAAATATGAAGGGAAGATACCTAAAGCAAGTTTTGATGGTAAAGTATACCGCAATCTTAACCTTTCAAAGGTCCTGGAAGTATTGAAATATGCTGATGTCAAATTCAGAATAGAAGACAAAACTATTGTCATTATGCCCTGAAAGTAACTAAACTATAAACCAAACCAAACCAAACCAAATCCTTTATGAAAAAACAACTACGAAAGCAGCTTTAGTGCTCATTTGGTGGCCAATAAAAAACCGCAGAAGTGTTCTAGCACCGCTGCGGAAATAGCTTGGGTCAACCATTCCCGGAAAACCGGGATAAATCAACGTGAACCGATTTACCAATTCGCCCAAACCAATCAAAAGTATGAAATTAAATGCTTTCTACCCAGGCATGCCCAAAATTTGGCTGCCGCTCAAATTATTGTTGATTATGAAATTGACCATTTTCATATTGATCTTATCACTGGTGAATGTGTATGCCAGCACATTCGGCCAAAAAGTAAACCTGGAGCAGAAAAATGTCCCGCTTAAAGTGGTGCTGAACGCCATAGAAGCGCAAACAGGATATGTCTTTTTTAGCCGGGATTATGACTTAAATAAACCTAAAATTAGTGTTTCACTCAAAAATGTAACGATTTATGAAGCCATTAAGTCTGTATTTAACGGGCTTCCTGTTGAATACAAGATTGTAGATAACAACATTATCCTTAAAGGGAATGCCAAAAATATCAGTCCTGCCTTCAATGTTGCCAGGGGAGCGCAGGATACCCTCCAGATCAGGGGAAATGTAGCTGACAAGACCGGAAAGCCTTTGCCCGGAACATCTGTCATCCTTAAAGGAACGAAGATCGGAACCACGACAGACGATAATGGAAATTATGCGCTTCGTTTACCGGATGGGAATGGAACACTTGTCTTTAAATTCATTGGGTTTCAGACTAAAGAAGAACCAGTCTCGGGTAGGAAACTGATCAATGTTGTCTTAAACGAAGACGATTCACAATTGCAGGAGATTGTGGTTGTCGGTTATGCGACAAAGGATAAATCATCGGTAACCGGTGCAATTTCTCAGGCAGATAAAAAGGTCTTTGAATCAAGGCCATTGGTCAATGCTTCCAGCGCTTTGCAGGGAGCCGTATCCGGGCTTACTGTGGTGAGGAGCAGCGGCCAGCCCGGTCGTCAGGGTTACGACCTTCAGATCCGTGGATTTTCTTCCGTGAATGGAAACAAACCACTCGTGTTGATTGATGGTGTGCCTGGTGATCTCAATAGCTTGAATCCCAATGATATCGGTACAGTTACGGTCTTAAAAGATGCTGCAGCATCAATTTACGGGGCAAGGGCTGCGGATGGTGTAGTCCTGATTACCACTAAGAATGGGGTAAAAGGCCCTCCTCAGGTAGACTATTCTGCCAATTTCGGATTGAAAACGCCTGACTACCTCAAAAACGTAACGACTACACAGCAACTGGCAGAAATGAGTAACGAAGCACTCCTGAATGTAGGTTTGCCGGGAGTACCTGAGGAAGTGTTTACTAAAATCAGACAAGGGGCACCTGCAGACCTGAATAAAGGCTGGGTAACTTACCTTCAGGATTATCCGGGGTTTTATACCGATAACAACTGGAATAAAATATTATACGGAAATGCCCTGCAGCAAACGCATAACATCAGTGTAACCGGTGGTGGCGAAAATAGTGCTTACCTATTCTCTGCAGGTTACGCAAACGACAATGGCGTTTTTAAATACGGCAAAAATAATTCAGACCGCTATAACCTGAGGATGAACTATGATTTTAAACTTTTGGATAAGATCAATGTACAGACGCGGAATAGCTTTAATAACGAGATCGTGAGAGAGCCATCTTCTCTGGCCGATGTCATGTCGAACAGTCCGAGGTTGTTCAATTTTGTGCCTTTAAGAAATACAACCGGCCAATATTACACCTACCAGGGTTATATCAATCCCGTGCAGCAACTGGAAGAAGGGGGTATGCGGGAATCCAATTCAAATGCCTTCTCTTTTAATGTCAAAGCGGATGTAGAAATATTAAAGGGCCTTAAAATTACAGGACAGGCAGGGGTAAATACCGGCAATTACAATGATAACGCAAACACAAGGACGTTTACGTTATACGATTATGAAGGTAATATTGATGGCTATAGAAACCCTTTAAATTCGGCCTATTATGCCAACAGCAGAAATCTGTTTAAATCCTATACCGGATTAATTGAATATGCCAAAGTAATTGGAAACCACCATAACCTGAGCCTGATGGCAGGAACGTCTTTTGAAAAGAATACAGACCTGGGAACAGATGTGACCGGATCAAACTTTAGCGGAAACGAAATATTTACATTTAACCTGGCCGATCAGACCAAAGCGGATTATACCAAATTGAATGGTTTTAATACCGACTGGGCATTGAATTCTTATTTTGGAAGGTTCAGCTATGGCTTTAAAAACAAGCTCTTTCTGGATGCCACAGTCCGTTTGGACGGCAGTTCTAAGTTCTCGCCTGATAAACGCTGGAGTGCTGCATTTCCTGGAGTATCTGTAGCTTACAACCTTTCAGAAGAAAAATTTATAAAGTCCTTAAATGTGATCAGTAACCTTAAAGTCCGGGCATCCTGGGGCCAGGCAGGAAATCAGGAAATCAAGGCATTTAGCAATTATGGCTATATCCCGCTGATCAAAGTTAGCGGTGGTTATCCTTTTGGATCTCCAAACGCAAGATTTCCGGGAGCAGTATCAGGCATTGCCTCCGATAAAAGAACCTGGGAGACGATTGAAACTGCCAACGTTGGAGTTGATTTCGGATTTCTGGATAACCGCTTAACCGGTAGCATCGATGTTTACAACAAAGAAAATCGCAATATGCTGGTCAATGTCCAGGTTCCGGCCACATTGGGTGGGACCCCTCCAAGCCAGAATCAGGGGCATCTGGTGACTAAAGGTTTCGACTTCTCCCTTGGATGGAAAGACCAGATTGGTCAGGTTAAATACAGCGTCACTGCGATATTGAACGACAGTAAAAATAAGCTCGTTGAGCTGAAGGGCAATGATGTGCTTACCCTGGGGCATAATTTTACCCATCAGGGTTATTCCTTAAACAGTTATTTCGGTTATGATTTCGCCGGCATCATTCAAAATGCCGAACAACTGGCGACTTATAAAAAGCTGGGTGGCGTTCCAAATAACATTGCCATTGGCGATGTCATGTATAACGATTTGGATGGCGATGGAAACATTACGCCATATGGTGATCCGGCAAAAGGAACAAAAGGTGATCTGCTGAACCTCGGTAACACCTTGCCCCGTTATACCTTTTCTGCAAATCTGAACCTGTCTTACTCAAATTTTGATCTTTCTGTGATGATGCAGGGGGTAGGTAAACAGATGAACATCAGGGATGGTTCATTTTCAGTGCCCATGAGTGCCATTTATTTCCAGTCGCTCGAATATTTTTATGGAAAAAGCTGGACACCGGAAAATACCGCTGCACCATATCCCAGGTTGATTCCGGGAGCAGTAGGTTTCGATAACCTGCTGAGCTACAACTGGCGGTATTCTTCTATGCGTGTAAACAACCTGGCCTACCTGCGCTTTAAAGTCATCACCATTGGCTATAATGTGCCTGAACTGCTTTGCAAAAAGTTAAAACTCAAAGGAATCAGACTTTATGCAAGCGGACAAGACTTGTTTACCATTTCAAAAGGAACATGGAATGGTTCCTTTGATCCGGAAGAAGGGTACAAAACCAATACTGAACAAACTTATCCTTTTACGAGGGTAACCTCTATTGGCCTGAATGTTAAATTTTAGAATTCGATAAAGAGACGATTATGAAACATTATTCTAAACTATTCCTTGCAATAGTATTCCCTATAGGATTGATATTTACCACAGGTTGTAAAAAACAACTTGACCTTAAACCAAAGGATACCTTATCTGATGTGATCTTTTATAAAACCCCTGCAGATTTTAAGCTTGGTGCAAACGGGTTGTACAACTCGCTGGAAGGCCTTAATTTCAATGACACCGAAACTGATATTGCTTTTAATACCGCCAATTCAGTGAGTTCAGGAGATTATCTGCCTTCCGAAACAGTCCAAAGCTGGACAGATGCTTATTACTATATCCGCAATGCCAACAACATCATCAGTCAGGGAGCAGGTAAAACTGATCCGGGGATCAAAACCTACGTGGCAGAAGCCCGGTTTTTCAGGGCTTATAATTACTGGCTTTTGTTTCGTCTTTATGGTGGAGTTCCTTTGATTACCCGAGTGCTTGATGTGGATGATCCCGATTTATATACCGCAAGAGCCAGCAGGAAAGAAACCGCAGATATGATCCTCAAAGACCTTGTTGAAGCCCTGCCGGACCTCCCTTTAAAAAGCAAAATTGCCGGGATGGATGTAGGCAGAATCAGCACTGGAACAGCCAGTGCACTGATGGCAAGAGTGGCTTTATTTGAAGGTACCTGGCAAAAATACAGGGGCGGAGATGCTGCGGAATATTTAAACACTGCAGTAAATGCCGCAAATGCAGTCATGAGCAGCAATGAATATGGCCTGTTTACGGCTAAAGGTGCACAGAGTTACCGGTATCTTTTTATTGAAGAAGGCGATGATTCGAAAGAAAGCATCCTGGACCGCAGGCATGAGGTGAACATCTCCGGACAGCAATACCCTTATTCTGTTGTGGGAACAGTTTGTTACCTGCCTACAAGGAAGCTGGCAGATATGTATCTGTGCAAAGATGGATTACCCATCACAAAATCTACGCAGTTTAAAGGATACAACACCATTAGCTCAGAATATGACAACCGTGATCCGAGGATGACCATGACCATGGTTATTCCCGGAACTTCAATTGTGGAGGTGTTCAACCCGCTTGTACCTGTGGTAAACTGGCCTAATTCCCCACAACGGAACGGAAATACGGGATACATCACCTATAAATACCTTTCTGAAAATGTCTATGGCAATACCAATAACGGAGATAATTTCGGGTACGACCACCACATCATCCGCTATGCAGAGGTATTGATGATTTATGCGGAAGCTTTATTTGAAAAAAACGGGACGCTTTCTGATGCGGATCTGGACAAGAGTATCAACCTGATCCGTAACAGAGCCAATATGCCGGCCTTGACCAATTCATTTTTGGCCAGTAACGGATTGGACCTGAAAACCGAACTGAGAAGAGAAAGAAATGTAGAGTTTGCATTGGAAGGATTCAGGTATGATGATCTCAGAAGGTGGAAAACTGCCGAAACGGAGTTGGTTCAGGACATTAAAGGAATCAAAATCAAGGGGTCTGAATGGCAGAATATCGCGCCTTATAACGCGGCGGGCTATCAGTCCAGAACAGATGCAATGGGCTTTTTAATTGCTCAGCCGGTATCGGCAAGAACATTCAATCCGGAGAAACACTACCTCAGGCCTTTACCTACAAAAGAAATCGCCTTGTACAAGGGCAAACTGATACAAAATCCCAACTGGTAAATTAAATAAAACCGATATGTTTAAAAATATAATTACAGCTAAAAATATAATTACAACGCTTTGCTTCTCCGCTCTGGTACAGGGGGCGTTGGGGCAAGGGAATACCCTGCAGAATAAGACAACAGGCATCATTAAAGTAGATGGCAATGGTCCAGGACGGATTTTTGACGGAATCGGTGCGGTGAGTGCCGGTGGATCTTCAAGATTATTGATTGATTATTCTGATAAATCAAGGAGTGATATCCTGGATTACCTGTTCAAACCGGGCTTTGGTGCCGGCTTTACCTACCTCAAAACCGAAATCGGTGGAGATGGGAATACCACCTGTGGCTCGGAGCCAAGTTTTGCGAGGACAAAAGCTGAAATGGATGCACCAAATTTCAACAGAGGTTACGAGTATTGGCTGATGCGGGAAGCGGTGAACAGAAATCCGGGTATTGAGCTGGATGCGCTGGAATGGAGTATGCCGGGATGGTTCAAAGGAGTCTGGTCGCAAGACAATGCCGATTACCTGGTGAAGTTTATCCAGGGGGCTAAACATTGGGGCTTAAATTTGAAATACATTGCCGGATGCTGGAATGAACGCGATTACAACCGCGACTGGATTGTGAATACCTTAAGGCCGACACTTAACAAAAACGGCTTAAGCCATGTCAAAATCAATGCGCCTGAAGGAGCGGGTAAAGCATGGGGAATTGCTGATCTGCTGGTAAAGGATGAGGAATTCAAAAACACCCTTTCTTCCATCAGTTACCATTATCCTGATTCTTACATGTGGAGTGATAACAAAGAGGAGATGAACCAGAATGCCCTCGAAAGCGGACTGCCATTATGGTCAGGAGAGGATTTCTCCTTGCCAGGAAAATCATGGAGAAATACCATGTATATGGCCAGGAACGTACTGAAATGTTATATCAAGAAGAAAATAGTGAAAGTGAACATGTGGTGTCCGATTGCTTCTATGCCTGATATTGCCTGTTTCTCAAATGTTGGGATTATGAAAGGAACCAATCCATGGTCTGGTTATTACGAAGTATGGCCAACCATCTGGGCGGTTGCACATTTTAACCAGTTTGCTAAACCCGGATGGAAATACATAGACAGTGGTTGCGGTGAGCTGGAAGGAGAAGGTGCCTATTGTACTTACAAAAACACAGATGGAAGTAACGATTACAGCATTGTGATTACAAATGGTACAAAAGCGCAGCAATTGACCTTTAACATTTCAGATCTGAAGAAAGATAAACTGCATGTCTGGAAATCGGATAGTGAAAACCAGTTTCAGCAACAGGCTGATCTGATTGCGATCAATGGTACGATTACCATCTCGCTGGATCCAGAAAGCATCTATTCCATCACCACAACCACGGGGCAGCAAAAGGGAACACACGATATTCCTAAGGAAAAAGCCTTTCCTTTAAGCTATGCAGATAATTTTGACCAGTATTCATTGGATCAGGCTCCGCTGTCGCCAAAATATTTTTACGACAACTCGGGTGCATTTGAGTTACACCAGTCTACAGGTAACAATAAATATTTAAGGCAATCACTGCTGAATGACATTACCCATTGGATCCCTGATGAGTGTGCCTATACCTTTGTGGCGCAGGGAACGGAATGGGAGCAGGGACAAATTTCTTCAGATGTATTTGTAGAAAATGATGCCTTTAATGGAAAAGGTTATGCCGGAGTGATTTTAAGAGGAGCTTATGATAAAGCTTCCCAGGCAAATATTCCCTTTGGTTATAGGTTCAACATCTACAAAGACGGAACCTGGAAGCTGCAGACTAAAACTGATACCCTGGCCAGTGGAACAGTTGATGTCAGTAAATGGAACAACCTGAAGCTGACCGGCAAAGGAAATAACATCAAAGCCTTCATCAATGGTAAAATGGTGGCCGATGTGAAAGACGACCGTTATTCGATCGGTGCTGCAGGATATGTATCCGGATTTAATGTCGCTAAGTTCGATAATTTGTTGCTGAACTATACGCCTGCATCCGGACAACTGTTGTCGGGATGGAAAACGGCTACCTCTCCGGCTGATCCCAGCGGTAACGACCTGATCAATGCGTTTGATGGCAACAGCCTTTCTAAGTGGCGTGGAAAAGCGGATGCGGGTGCTCAGACCTTAACCGTAGACCTTGGATCTGTACAAAAGATCGCGAGGTGTGAAACTTTTACAGATTTCGTTGATAAGAGTTTACAGTATAAGATTGAATACTCGACAGATAACCGGAAATGGTCTGTGTTTTCAGATAAAAGTACCAATGTCAAAAAATCGATTCCTTGTTACGTGGATGAAAGCAATGGAAAAGCCCGGTGGGTAAGGCTTATATTAATGCCTGCTCCGGACAAAACCATAGCCGGGATTTATGAATTTAAGGTTTACGGGGATAAATAAACTTTACAGGGATAAATAATTAAAGAATACACAGGTGATGAGAACGTTATTGACGCTATTTTGTATAGGCTGCTTTAGTTTTACTGTTGCAAGCGCACAGCAAAAACCTTTAAAATTATGGTATGATCAACCCGCAAAAATCTGGGAAGAAACATTGCCACTTGGTAACGGCCGACTGGGGATGACCCCGGATGGCGGAATATTAAAAGAGAAAATAGTTCTTAATGACATTACCTTATGGTCCGGCAGTCCACAGGATGCCAATAACTATGAAGCTTATAAAAGCCTGCCGGACATCAGGAAACTCATTGCGGAAGGCAGGAATGATGAGGCACAGGATCTGGTCAACAAAACCTTTGTGTGTAAAGGGCCTGGATCTACAGGTGTACAATGGGGTAAATATCAGGTTATGGGGGCGCTGGAGCTTGATTTTATGTATAAAGGTCAGCAGGCAGGTCAACCTGAAGTGAAACAATACCGAAGGGAATTGTCCTTAGACCAGGCGACGGCCAACTGTACATTTGCCCTTAATGGAGTGAATTATAAAAGAGAATATTTTACCAGTTTTGATGATGATGTGAGTATCGTAAAGCTGACTGCCGATAAGGCCGGACAGCTGAATCTTCGGATTTCAATGAACAGGCCGGAAAGATATACCGTTCAGACAGAAGGCAAAGAGCTGCAGATGTCTGGTCAGCTGGACAATGGTGTGGATGGTAAGGGAATGCAATATCTGGTCAGGTTAAAAACGAAACTGAAAGATGGTACCCTGAGTGTCGAAGGCAATACTTTAGTGATCAGAGATGCGACCGAAGTTCTGATTTATATTTCTGCAGGTACGGATTTCAGAGGTTTTGCATTTAGAGAGAAAACAAAACAGCTTTTGGCTGCCGCTTTGGAGAAACCTTATGCCTTACAAAAAAGCAGGCATGAGGCTAATTTCAGTAAGCTGTTTAAACGGGTAAACCTGGACCTTGGCGATGGCCCTTCTTCAACGCTCACTACAGATAAAAGATTAGAAGGTTTTTACGATAGTTATGATAAAGACCCTGCACTCGCCACCCTGTTTTTTCAATATGGAAGGTACCTCAGTATCAGCAGTACCAGGGTAGGACTACTGCCACCAAACTTGCAGGGCTTATGGGCGCATGAGATCAATACCGCCTGGAATGGGGATTACCACCTGGACGTAAATGTGCAGATGAACCACTGGCCACTGGAAGTGACCAATCTTTCCGAACTGAACCTGCCGCTTGCTGACCTGGTGAAGAGTCTGGTGAAACCAGGAGAGAGAACAGCTAAGGCTTACTATAATGCGAAGGGATGGATTGCACATGTCATCACCAATGTCTGGGGTTTTACCGAGCCTGGTGAAAGTGCTTCATGGGGCGCTTCCAATGCCGGATCGGGATGGCTGTGTAATAATTTATGGGACCATTATGCATTTACCAATGATGTGGAGTACCTGAAAAGCATTTACCCGGTATTAAAGGGCTCTGCTGAATTTTACAAAAGTGTACTCGTTACCGATCCTAAAACGGGCTGGCTGGTTACTTCACCATCGGTTTCCCCGGAGAATACCTTTTTCATGGCTGATGGGAAAAAGGCCAGTATTTGTATGGGGCCTACGATTGACAATCAGATCGTAAGGGAATTGTTTGGGAATGTAATTACTGCTTCAAAACGCCTGAATCTCGATGCTGACTTTAGAAAGGAGCTGGAAGAAAGCCTTAAAACTGTACCTCCTGCGGGTGTGATCAGTAAGGACGGAAGGATACAGGAATGGCTGGAAGATTATAAAGAAACAGAAGTGAAACACCGGCATGTTTCCCATTTGTATGGTTTGTATCCTGCTGGCCTGATCAGTCCTTTGTCTACTCCTGAGCTTGCAGAAGCTGCAAGGAAAACACTGGAAGTAAGGGGAGATGTAGGTACGAGCTGGTCTATCGCCTATAAAATATTGTTCTGGGCAAGGTTACAGGATGGCAACCGGGCCTTCAAACTGATTAAAGAGATTTTAAGACCCATCCTTAGTCCGAAGAACAGTGGGGGAGGCGGGGGTGTTTATCCTAATTTGTTTTCCGCACATCCGCCATTCCAGATTGATGGTAATTTTGGTGCCACTGCCGGCATAGCCGAGATGCTGGTACAAAGTCATGATGGATTTATCGATTTGTTGCCGGCAATGCCGGATGCCTGGAAGAAATATGGGACAGTGAAAGGGCTTAAAGCAAGAGGCAATTATACAGTCGATATGAGCTGGAAAGACGGTAAGGTTACGAATTACACGATATCCTCCGCCAGGCCATCCAGGCTGAAGCTGAGGGTGAATGGAGTGATGACGGAGCTCATGTCCAAAAAGCTGTAGAGAACTTAAAGCGCCTGCATGCTCTTGTAAACATCTGCCAATAACTGAATGCCTTCTTTTAGTTCATTTTCAGTTAATGAGCCATAACCCAGGCGCATACCGTTTCTTGCTTTGTTGTCCTCATAAAAGCCTCCCGGAGGCACAATTTGAATGTTTTTATACTTTAATTCTTGAATATAGGTGTCAAAATCAATTTCTTCATTGAATTCCAGCCAATAAGCCAGTCCCCCTTCTGGTTTATGGAATTTGATCGCAGAACCGAAGTATTGATGAAGATAGCTGCCCATTAAGTCCCGTTTGTGTTGGTAAACAACCGATGCCTTTCTGGAATGCCGGCCGATGATGCCCTCCTCCATAAGATCGGCAATGGCATGTTCGAGTATGTTATCCCCCTGTCGATCTACCTGTATGCGTAGGTTGACAAGGGATTGCATAAATGCTTTCGGGCCGGTGATGTAGCCCACCCTGATCGCTGGTGCAATGAGTTTACTAAAGGAACTGATGTAAATCACATTGGCCGCCATTTCACTGCTGGCCAGTGCCAGGTTATTTCCTGCTCCGAAATGATACTCATGGTCGTAATCATCTTCTATGATGGCAAATCCGTACTTTATGGACAGTTCCAGAAGTCTTATTCTCCTGCCGGCTTTCATTGTTACAGTTGTTGGAAACTGATGGTGTGGGGTTACATAAATTGCTTTGATCTGCATTTTCTTACACATAGATTCCAGTACCTCCGGATCAATTCCTTCCTGATCCACTTCAATACTTTTGACAACTGCAGCTGCTTCGGCAAAGATTTTCCGGATTGCCGGATAACCGGGTTGTTCTACCAGAACGATATCGCCGGTATTGATCAGCACTTTGGCTGCAAGATACAAAGCCATCTGACTTCCCCTGGTGACACAAATGTTGTTTACATCGACATGAAATCCCCTGTCTCTTGATAAAAGGAGGGAAAGCATCTCTCTAAGTTTTAAATCCCCGCGTTCTGCTCCATAACCGAGCAGCTGCCATCTCCCTTGCCGTTCCAGAATGCGTCTGTAAGCTCTGGACAATTCTTTCAAAGGAGCGAGGCGGTTGTCGGGCGCGCCTTCATTAAAAACAATCAGATTTCCGGATAAAGGCCGGTCGGTTAGGGGATCAGGGGCAAATTTCCTGAATTTGAAATTTGTACTGACCTTCTGGTTCTTTTTAGGCTGATCTTTTCTGATTTCGGGCAGGTTTTCGGACACAAATGTTCCTGATTTATACCTGCTTTCTGCCCAGCCGTCCGCAACAAGTGATTCGTAAGCAAAAATAACCGTTTTACGGTTCACGCCCAGATCTGCTGCAAGGGCTCTGGTTCCAGGTAATGAAGCCCCTTTTTCCAATCGCCCCTTGATGATCTCCTGCCTGATGACCGAAGCAATCTGTGCTACAAGTGTCTGCTCTGAATTAAAAGAAATATTAAAAATGGTTTTCCATTGTCTTAACATCTGGCCCTATGTTTATCTGTGATTTAACGCGCTTAATGGGTCAAATTTAACTTGTTTTTCTGTGATTAGCGATCTGGACCTACTGTATTCTAAAAACTGGAGGATGACAATGCTCCGGTTTTTGGGAAACTTTGCCTCATCATTAATCTTTAAAAATTTCAATATGGAAAAAATAGTAAAAGCAGAGATGAAGCATTTGGCCGAGTTTTCAGTGCTGTTCAATAATTACAGGATTTTCTATCAGCAGGAAAGTGATCTGGAAAAAGCCACTGCTTTTTTAAAAGACAGGATTACAAATGGGGAGTCGGATACCTTTCTGGCTGTTGTAGATGGTAAAGCTGTAGGATTTGCCCAGCTTTATTCCCTGTTTCATTACAAGACCCTTCAGCGTCAATGGTTACTGAGCGACCTGTTTGTTGACCCGGAATACAGAGGACTTGGACTGTCTGTGAAAATCATAGACAGGTGCAAAGCTTTTTGTGAAGAAACTGATGCTTGTGGTTTGCTCCTGGAAACACAGAAAACAAACGATATCGGCAACAAACTTTATCCAAGATGTGGATTTGAAGTGGATGAGGAACACAATTATTACAATTGGTGGAAGAAAGAAACGGAGTCCTAAGCTCCTCCTATGTTTGTAGAAAAGCCCTTAACAGATCATGTTAAGGGCTTTCAGGTATCCTTTATCAGGATAGGTCATAGTTTGCAGACCTATTTTTGATACGCTGTTTTGGGATACAATAACTTAAATGCGTTGTAAACCGCCTGGTGGATAGCTGTAGAATGAATTTCGTTTGGCATATAATCAAAATGAACCTGTTTCAGATTTACGCCATCCTGCTTCAACACTTCTCCTAAGGCAAGTGCATCATTGTACATCGTCAGGTCTTCCTCTTTGTTGCAAGCGCCTACATAAACCTGAACATTGCTGTTGTTTCCTGTTTTCAGCAATTTTGGCGCTTCAGCCAATAAAGATTCATTTCCCCACCAGAGGCTTGGTGTTACGATGATATAAGTATTGAATAGATTTCTGTGTTTCAACAAGATTTCTGTGGCCAGTAAGCCAGCCAGGGATTCACCGATCACGGTTTTTTGAGCAGTGGTTTTATATTTCTTGCTGATATAAGGTTGCAGCTCTTTTTCCAGAAAGGCAATGTATTTTGCTGAGCCCTGTACCGGAAAACTTTCTTTCTTGAAGCCCATTTTCTCTACAAAATCTAAGTTAGGCACAGAAAATACAAAGTCACGTTTTCGGTTCGTATTCTCTATCCCGACAATGATGGATCTTGGGAACCTGTTGATCCAGGGTTGGGTGTTGAACCTGACGATTCCTGCAAGATGGATGAAATCTTCATTCACACCCCCATCAAGGATGTAGATTACCGGGTATTTTGTCGTATCGTTCTTCTTGTAATCTTCAGGAAGGTAAATGCTGATGGTTCTTTCTTCCCCTAGTTCTTTGGAGGCTAGTTTTTCAATTAAGCCAATGGTTAAAGCTGAGCTTTTATCTGTGTTTTTCTGAGCAAAGGTCAGGTTGGAGATCAACGTAAGAAATAGTAAAAGTGGGGCTATTTTCAGCATATCGGTGTGTTTTTTTAGGGTAACGTATTTTAATTTCAAATTTAGGAGAAATTTGCTTAGTGATTTAGTGTGCTGCAAACAAAAAACTGTTTTTGTTGTTAATGTGTTTTAAGGTGCTGATTTTCAGTTGTATTGCTTAAGTTTGCATTAGTGTAGATATATTGATTATCTGATATATCGAATTGAAATTCAAGGCGAGGGTGTATTTGATTGTTCAATTTCTAATCTAAAACCTATAAACATGAATTTAATTGAAATGTTAAAGAATGAGGTAAGTCCCGGGCTGATCTCATCTTTAAGCCAGAAAGCTGGCGTAAGCGAAGAACAGGTGCAATCCGGTTTTTCTGCAGGCATTCCTGCCGTTCTGGCCGGCATCCTAAAAAACGGGGCAGGAGGAGACTCCGGTTTTCTCGGCGGTTTGCTCTCCAATATTACCGGTTCCGGAGCTGAAAGTAATGCAGACGATTTGTCGGCCACTAATGATGATTCCTTATTAGAAAAGGGGAAATCAATGCTTGGCGGTTTATTTGGCAAGGATTCCGATACTTTAACCAATGCAATTTCTTCATCGAGTGGTTTGAGTGGAGAGAAATCCGCAGGGTTACTGGCGATGATCGTACCCCTGGTTACCGGCTTTATTTCAAAAATAATGGCAAGTAAGGGCTGGAGTATTACTGATTTGTTGGGTAAAATTTTCGAAAGTAAGGCTGATATCAGCGCTGCACTTCCACAAGGCCTGAGTGATTCTTTAGGTATTGCCAATATCAATATGCCCGATCTCCATATTCCAAAAGTAGAGGTGCCTGATGTAGAAGTGCCAAGTGTAGTGGTGCCAGATGTAGAGGTACCGAAAGTAGAAGTGCCGAAGGTTGAGGTTCCCAGAGTTGCCCCGGTAAATTATGGACCAGGTACTGAACCTAAATCAGGTGGTGGTTTCTTAAAATGGTTAATCCCTTTGTTGATTATTCTGATTGGTGCCTGGTGGATCATGGGCAGATCGGGATGCAACAAATCAAGTATGAGCAGTACCGTTGATTCTTTATCCGCTAAAGCTGATTCTATGGGTAACCGTATCGATTCTGCTGCCGGTGCAATCAAAACAGGAGCAGCCGCTGCCACTACTGCGATCGCTGGTAAATTAAATGAAGCCGGAGATTTTGTACGAGACCTTGGTGCCAGTATCAGTAAAAAACTGCCTGATGGTACCTCCATTAATATAGGGGAGAACTCGGTTGAAAGCAGGTTGATTTCCTTCCTGGAAGACAAAGACAAACCGGTTGATAAAACCACCTGGTTTACATTTGACCGCCTGTACTTTGAAACCGGAAAGAGTATTCTGAAAGCCGAATCTCAGGAACAATTGAAAAATATTACCGCAATATTAAAAGCATATCCGAATGTAAACCTGAAAATGGGAGGATATACCGATAATACAGGTGTTGCGGCTGTGAACAAGAAAATATCCACAGAACGTGCAAATGCGGCTGTGCAGGAACTGGTGAAACTTGGAGTTGATGCCAAGCGTCTGGAAGCAGAAGGTTATGGTCCTGAGCATCCGATAGCAAGCAATGACACCGAGGAGGGAAGGGCGCAAAACCGTCGTATTGACATTCGCGTAACTCAAAAATAAATCATCTTTTCGCAATTGAAATGCCCGGATCTCCAATTGTCCGGGCATTTTTATTTAAAGCACACCTCCATTTTTACCAATTTATTTGCAGCAAAATCAATATTTGCCAATTCGGGCCAGGCTTGTAAAAGCTGTACTTAATCCCTAACTTGGATTCATCAGCTGAAAGAAATAGGAATTATGGCATGGAATCCGGATGTATACAATAGCTTTAAGGAACAACGATACGAACCTTTTTATGACTTGCTGTCTTTAGTAAAACAGCGACCGGATCTTAAGGTAATCGATCTGGGTTGTGGGACAGGAGAGTTGACGCGAAAGCTGACCGACCATTTGCCTGGAGCCAGGGTCCTGGGCATTGATTCCTCAGCCGAGATGTTGAGAGATTCCGGAGTCTTCAGCAATGAAAACCTGAGCTTTGAATGCATCGGGATTAAAGAAAAAATACAGACTTCCGAAAAATATGACCTCATCTTTTCAAATGCAGCCTTACAGTGGATTGATGGACATGAAACCTTATTTCCTGACCTCATTTCCTGTCTCCGGCCCGGCGGGCAGCTGCTCGTTCAGGTTCCTTCAAACCACGAACATTTTACGCACCGTACTTTGAAAAAGTTAGCTTCCGAAGCGCCTTTTCGAACCGCATTTAAGGGTTGGTTGAGAGGTGTTTCAGTACTTTCAATTGATCATTATTCCCAGATTCTTTTTGAGAATGGGGGTAAAGAAATGACCGTTTATGAGAAGGTCTATCCGCATGTCCTGAAAGATGCCAATGCCATTTACGACTGGACCTCGGGCACTGCGATGCTCCCTTATGTAGAAAGGCTGGAAGACAGCCTGAGGACTGATTTTATTAAAGAATACCGGAGAAGACTTCAGGAAGAATATCCCCAACAACCGGTATTTTATCCATTTAAAAGAACCATTCTGTCGGGGATATTTTAAAATTCATCACCGTTCAAGCCAGATCAGCTGAGCTTATCCGTTTTGTAAATCGTTACCGTTCCGTCAATGAAATCTGCCGAATCACTAATAAAACGGCTGATATGTGGTTGTGAGTTGTGAAGATCCCATCCTTCCTGGTTTTCCCAGATTTCATGAAAAATAAATACATTGTTGTTATCCTTATCCTGATGAAGGTCATATTGCAGGCAGGCATGCTCTTTTCTGGAATCTACCACCAGTTGTTGCAGCATGTTTTTCATGACATCCGAATTTCCTTCTTTACTTTTTACAATTGCAGTTAGGTATATGTTCATTTCTATATGTTTTAATAATCAGACAAAAGTAAAGAGGATTTATGCTGAATTCTCATCATATAAATCATGTTAAGCTATTATAATTCTGAGGTTGTTGATTTAAAATGCCCATCCTCTATCCCTGATAATAAAGAAAATGAAAAATATTTGAGGAAAATATATTGCAAATATGCTTCTGTTTTTTGTAGATTAGATTAATGTGATTGTTTCCAGTGTTTGTAAAGTAAATCAATACGGCCTAAAAATTCCTTTTTTGTAAATCAACTGTTCTCTATATGATAAACCCATTGCAATCGAGGCTGGAGAATTCCGAAGCCGTTGTTTTCTATCTGATTAAAGAGCTCAACATCAAAGTGAGCAGATCTTCTATCCTTCATCAATTAAACGAACATCCTGAATACCCGAGTTTATTGGCGATCAGTGATTCGCTGAATGGTTGGAAAGTGCCTCATGAAAGTTATAGAATAGATAAGAGTGAGTATGATGCAAAGGACCTTTCTTTTCCTTTAATTGCACATTTCAGAAGTAATGGTGGCAGTTTCGCACTGATTCATGGAATTGCAGACGGAAAGGTAACTTATAGTACTGAAACGGAAAGAAAGCGCACAATGGAAGAAGCCGAGTTTCTCAGAAACTGGGATGGGATTCTTTTATATGCTCAAAAAGAAGAACATAGTGGAGAAGAAAATTACAGGATGGAAGTCATTAAGGGGGTGTTTGACCAGGCCCGTGCGCCCTTTTTAATCCTGTTGCTTTTGGCTTGTGTTGCCGCATCTATCGATTATACAGGGTTAAACCTGGCTTATGCGGGCTTATTGGGGATAAAACTGGCAGGTATGGTGCTGAGTGTCTTGTTGCTGATGTCCAGTATGGATAGCAATAATCCATTTATACAGAATTTATGTAGTCTTGGAAAAGAAAACAATTGTAACGCCATTCTAAAGTCTGATGCGGCTAAAGTGACGAGCTGGCTGAGCTGGAGCGAAGTAGGATTGTTTTATTTTACAGGTTCATTTCTTTGTCTGTTGTTGTATCCTTTGTCGATCAACTTATTGGCCTGGTTGAGTCTTGCCTGTCTGCCTTATACCTTTTACTCTATCGGGTATCAGATCAAGATTAAGAACTGGTGTGTCCTCTGTTGTACGGTACAGGGGCTGCTCTGGCTGGAAGCCCTGGTTTTTCTGATGAATTCTTCTTTTACCTTTGATATTCCGGTATCGGTTCTTCCTGCGGTGGCTGCCTGTTTTCTGCTTCCAATTGCCATCTGGGCATTTATCAAACCTTTCTTAATTAAAGCCGGACAAACGAAGCCACTGAAACAGCAATTAAAAGGCTTTAAATACAATAGTGATTTATTCAATAAACTGCTTACCGGACAACCACGATATGCTGTCCCTGATGAGTTACGAGCCATTAAATTAGGTAATCCCAATGCGCAAACGGTGATTACGATGGTCACGAACCCTTTTTGCGGACCATGTGCGACTACCCATAAGATGTTAGACGAATGGTTGCTGACCAGGGAGGACCTTCAATTAAAGATTTTATTCACCACCGCAAATCAGGAAGAAGATGCCCGGACAAAGGTGGCGAGGCATGTCACCGCCTTAAGCTTGTCGAAAGACGGGAAATATGTAGGTGAAGCGTTGAATAGCTGGTACAAACAAAGCAATAAGGACTACGATTCCTGGGCCAGTCAATACCCGGTGAGCATCAATGAAGAAATGAAAATGGTGACTGAAAAGCAAAAAAGCTGGTGCGAAATGGCAGAGATCAGCTTTACGCCAACCATATTTGTAAATGGATATAAGCTGATAGATCCGTACAGACTGGAGGATATTCAGTTCATGGATATTTAGGAATTTCGGTATAACATTCAGTGATTTTGGCAAATTGACAAAATTTTGAGTAAATCTGATTAGATTTAGTAAGGGATTCATCCAGAGGGGTATGGGTGGCTTAAATTTAATCTCATGAAACAGATTTACGCAGGTTTTGTCTTTTTGTTAGGTAGCCTTACTGCAGCTGCACAGGTAAACACCAACAACAACACCATCAATTGGCCGGATTATATGAAGCGCCAAACCATGCGCTGGGATTCCATCAGCACCAGCTATTATACTGGTATCTTGCTTGGAAACGGTTTACTGGGTACAAATATTTATAAAGAGGACGACAATGCCATCCGTTTTGATATTGGCAGAAGCGATGTGACCGATCAAAGGGAACACCAGGGAAACGGACTCTCCGAGCCATTGATCTCCAGGCCGAGACTGCCAATAGGGAGGATGATCCTCAAAACCACAGGAAAAATTACCGGGGCTAAAATGACCCTGGATATTTATAATGCCAAAGCCGAAGGAATCATTTTTACCACTAAAGGAACATTGGAGTTTAGCTCATTTGTTCCTGCAAATACAAATGTAATCTACATTAAGGCGAAAGGGACTCAACAGGAGAAGAACATCAACTGGCAGTTTGTCGGGGAAAAAAGTAAAAGCCCCAGGATGAATCAGAACAATACCGGAAATCCGGAGGTTTATCCGGAAAATCCTGCTTCAGTATTGACTAAATCGGGTATATTCTCTGTTTGTCATCAGCCATTGTTAAACAATGGAGGTTATGCGACCGCCTGGACCGCAAAAAAAGGGGTAAACGAAAGCACCATGCTGATTTCTGTGGGCTATGATGGGGAAGGAAAGTTGGATGAAATAAAAGAAGCGACAGTGGCTATTAACAGCTTTATGGTCACAAAACTGCCTGTTGTTCAGGCTGCCCATCAAAAATGGTGGAACCAGTTTTATCAGCAAAGCTTCATTTCTATTCCCGATCAGCGCATGGAGAGTTTTTATTGGATCCAGCTGTATAAGCTGGCCGCTGCAACGAGAGCAAATAAACCCATGATCGACCTGATGGGTCCTTGGTTTACCAGCCAAACGCCCTGGCCTGCAGTATGGTGGAACCTGAACACTCAATTGACCTATTCGCCCGTTTTTACGGCTAACCATCTGGAATTGGGTAAGTCGCTGTTCAATACCTTGAATAAAAACCTTCCGAACCTGATTAACAATGTACCTGAAGAATGGCGGAAAGATGCCGCGGCAATCGGGCGCATCAGCGGATATGACCTGGTAGCCCCATTATCAGAAGCCAACAAAGACAACGGACAATTTGAACTCGGCAACCTGACCTGGACGATGTTTTATTACTATCAATATTATTCCTATTCCAAAGACCGGGAGGAACTCCTAAAATACATTTATCCATTGTTAAAAAGATCGGTAAACCACCTGCTGTATCATTTGAAAAAGGATGAGGCAGGGGTATTTCATTTGCCTTCCTCTTTTTCGCCGGAATACAAATATGCAGAGGATGCCAATTACGCGTTGTCCAGTTTACGCTGGGGATTAGAAACCCTGATCGCATTGGATAAAAAGGAAGATCTGAAAGATGCAGACCGTGGGAAATGGGAATCTGTACTTGAAAAACTGGTGCCTTATCCGGTTAATGATACCGGTTATATGATTGGGAAAGATGTGAGCCTGAGCAGTTCTCATCGCCATTACTCTCACTTGCTGATGATCTATCCTTACCATTTGATCAATCCTGATCAGGCCGATAACAGGGAGCTCATCCAGAAATCTCTGGACCATTGGATTTCTCTGAAAGGAGCTTTACAGGGATATACATTTACCGGAGCTGCTTCAATCAATGCCATGATGGGAAAGGGAAATGAATCCTATGAGTTGCTAAACCAGCTGTTTGATCAGTTTATCAAGCCCAATACCTTGTATCAGGAGTCTGGTCCGGTAATCGAAACCCCGCTTTCGGCAGCGACCTCCATCCAGGAAATGTTATTGCAAAGCTGGGCAGGGAAAGTCAGGGTCTTTCCGGCAATACCAGATCAGTGGAAGAATGTATCATTTGATAAGCTTCGTGCTGAAGGTGGTTTCCTGGTATCTGCAAGCAAAGAAAATGGCGAAACCTCATTCATTAGGGTCCTGAGTACCAAAGGGGATACTTGTCGGGTGCTCACGGATATGAAAGTGAGTATGGTGAGTTCGGATAAAAGACAAGAGCTGGCATTTACCGTTTTTGAAAGTGAAGGAAAAATGAACATCAGCTTTTCCACTATTCCTGGTGAAACAATTTTGCTTTCTTCAGGATATGATACGAGCAAATTTAATGTACTGCCTGTAAAACCAACAATCAGGGAAAAATGGAGCTGGGGATTGAAAATCAGGTAAACGTTTTATTCTATCAACATAATAGTAAGCGATTTTGGCATCTGTGAAATTATCTCAGGTAAAG
The DNA here is from genome assembly GCF_900129215.1 of Pedobacter caeni. Taxonomy (GTDB): domain Bacteria; phylum Bacteroidota; class Bacteroidia; order Sphingobacteriales; family Sphingobacteriaceae; genus Pedobacter; species Pedobacter caeni. The sequence goes on from NZ_FQUQ01000005.1 coordinate 46,304, forward strand.
CATTTAGATTTAATAAGGTGTAATTTTTATACCGGGTCTGATGATATCAGGTAAAGGGGAGAGAATTTAATGGATAACTATAGCAAATTTTCGGATGAGCAGCTGACCACACTCCTGAAAGCTGGGGACCAGACTGCATTTTCTGAAATCTATAATAAGTATTGGGCGATGTTGTATACGACCTGTCATAAGATGTTGAGAGAGGAGTCTGATGCACAGGATATTGTTCAGGACCTTTTTATTACGCTGTGGACAAAAAGAAATGAGCTTGATTTCAAGACCAGTCTTTCCGGTTACCTTTATGTTACTGCAAGACATAAAGTACTTAATGCCATTCGTAAACGTAAGAATAGTGATAAACTAATCGATGTGTTAGCAAGCTATATTCAGGCTCAGGATCATTCGGTTCTCGAGCAGATTACTGAAAAGGAGCTGGCAATCGCCATCGAAAAAGAGATTCAAAACCTTCCTGAAAAAATGAGAGAAGTTTTTGAATATAGCCGGAAAGCTTACCTGTCTAACCGTGAAATTGCAGATAAACTAGGCATATCTGATAAAACCGTTAAGAAACAAATCGGGAATGCAATTAAGGTTATCCGTCTGAAATTAAGCTTGTCTTCCGGGTTGATCTTACTTCTCATCTACCTCTTTTTCAAATAATTCTTTAAACCTTCTACTACCAGGGGGGCTGGCAGGTGTCTTTACAACATTAGCCGGACAATCAATGAACAATCAAGAGATAAAAGAACTTCTGGATAGATATGTGGCAGGTAATTGCAGTCCGAATGAAAAGGCGCTGGTGGAGCGTTTTTATATGGAACAAGTACAGGAAAGGAAATTTTCCGGAGATCCGGAAGATCTTTTGGAAAAAGGAGCGTCCATGTGGGGAAACATCTCAGCGCACATTGATTCTGATCAAAGAAAACCAAATCCTTATAAATTTAATGCAGTTAAGCTATCCGCTGCTGCGGCCGTGCTCATCGTGATTGGTGTTGCTTTTTACTTCTACCAATCACCGGTAAAAAAACAAAATGTCCTAACTGTGCCGGTGCCCCAATATGCTACTGATATCAAACCAGGTGGCAATAAAGCAATTTTGACACTGGCCAACGGAAAACAGGTGATACTCGATGAGGCAAAAGACGGAGTCCTGATCAGCCAGTCGGGAATGACGATTAGAAAGTCAGGAAATGGTCAGTTGGTATATCAGATTAATGCTGGCTCCCAGCCAGATGGACCGGTTTTATACCATACCATTTCAACTCCTAAGGGAGGGGAATATCAGATTACACTTCCGGATGGTACTCATATCTGGCTAAATGCCGCCTCATCACTGCGCTTTCCTGACCGTTTTAAAGGGAAGGAAAGAAATGTAGAACTAAAAGGTGAGGGTTATTTTGAAGTCGCTAAAAATAAAGCAATGCCTTTTAAAGTAAAAACCGGAAATCAAATGATACAGGTACTCGGCACACATTTTAATGTAAAGGCTTATGAAGACGAAGCTTCCTATAAGACCACACTTCTGGAGGGAAGTGTTAAAGTATATTCAGGCAAACAAGGCAGTATCATCAAACCCGGAGAACAAGCTAAGGTTTCCAAAGAGGAAGGAGATCAGATCAGGATTGCTCAGGTTGATGTGGAAGAGGAAATGGCCTGGAAAAATAATAAGCTCATATTCAACAGCAAACCTTTGAAAGACATCATGCGATCGGTTTCCCGCTGGTACAATGTGGAAGTGATCTATGAAGGGCAGATCGCTGAGAAAGTGTTTACAGGGACGATTTCCCGGTATGAGAATGTAAGTGAGGTGTTAAAAATGTTAGAATCAACGAATCTTGTACACTTTAAAATCGAAGAAAGGAGAATAACCGTTATGCCGTAAACTTTTACACAAATAGGTTAATCTAAGAAGCCAGGAGTGCTGAGAACACTCCCGGCAAGTTTAGATTTTCTTATTGATCAATGTATTTAAACAGAATCAATTAACCCCCGGACCATTCTTTCAACTGAAGAGGAATAAATGGAACGGGAAATCTAACCAAATCAAATGTATGAAATTTTCTAATTTATTGGGCTGGCCGATCGGTTGGCCGGTAAGCTATGTATTGCAAACTGACTCAGGGGGGCTGAGCATCAGTTCGGAGCTGATAAAACGAATCATTATGCGAACAAAAATAACTTTTGTTTTATTGATCACCTTATTTTTACAGGTTGGCCAGGCTGCTCATGCCCAGCGGATTACCCTGAATTCCAGAAATGCTGATTTAAAGACCATCCTGAAACAGATTGGAAAACAAAGTGGGTATCAATTCCTTTATGGTGACGATGTGCTCAGTAAAACAAAACCTGTGGATATCAATGTTTCAAATGTGTTGCTGGAAGAGGTTTTGAAACAGTGTTTTTCCGGACAAGGGATTGTTTATCACATTATAGACAAAACCATTGTCATTAAAACTGCTCCTGTTCCATTGAAAACGAGCTTTTTTGTCGTTAGCGGACTTTTAAAAGGTAAAGTTTCCGATGCCAAAGGACCGATGGCAGGAGTAACCATTAAACTGGAAGGTCCTGCAGGCCAGTTAACCAAAACAACAGATGAAAATGGCAATTATATTTTTGCCAACCTTCAGCCAGGGGTATATCAGCTTTCCTTTTATTATATTGGTTATACCAGTGTTTCAAAAAACCTAACGGTTACCGAAGGGCAGAATCCTGACCTGAATATCCTGATGACTGAAGCTACGGCCCAGCTTGGAGAACTCGTGGTGGTGGGTTATGGTACTCAAAAGAAAGGTGACCTTACCGGTGCTATCGGAGTGGTGAATGTAGAGAAGCAATTAAAAGGCAGGTCTGTAACGAATGTTCAGGAGTTGCTTGCTGGAGCAATTCCTGGTTTGAATGTAACCAAGAACTCCGGTGCTGTGGGCTCAGCTGCGAATATCAATATCCGTGGTACGCAAACAATGGGAAATAGCTCCGGCGTATTGGTGATCATCGATGGGAATGTGGGGAACATCAACACCCTAAACCCTAATGATATTGAGAGCATATCTGTTCTTAAAGATGCGGCTTCAGCCTCAATTTATGGGGCGAGGGCAGCAAACGGAGTCATGTTGGTGACCACCAAGCAGGGAAAAGGCGGGGATGGAAAACCTGTAGTGGAGTTCAATGAAAGTGTGGGGATTCAAAAACCACAGTTTCAGCTAAAGTTTGTCGGGGCATCAGACTTCATGAGATTGAAAGATCAGGCCTTACTTAACGATGGAGCAGGTACCAATGCGCTTTATGGTGAAAAAGGACAGCAGGATCTGGCCAATGGTTTATTGCCTGATAATGAGTGGTATAAAGCCATTTATAAGAACAATGCACTGATCAGTAATAACAATGCTGCGGTTTCTGGAAATACAGAATATGTGACCTATCGCTTGTCTGCATCTTATGATTATCAGAATGGAACACTACCAAATAACAATTACAACAGGTACGTCATTAAGCCCAATTTAACTGTCCGGTTATCAGATAAAATATCTGTTGCAGCGAACCTGCAGTATACCAATACCTACCTGAATGAGCCGAATGGAGGAACAGAAGGTTTCCAGTCGCAAGCCATTAGAAATTCTCCGATCGTGCCCATAAGGAATGCCATGGGCCAATATTTTAATACCCGGTCAATCGGAGGTAATCCTATCGCCAGTATCAATGAAGGAGGGTATACAAGAAATGAATATAAAGAACTTCTGGGAAATCTGGATTTGAATTATAGCCCCGTTAAAGACCTGAACTTTCAGGGACGTTTTGCAAGGTCATCAACGGATCAGTATACAAAAAACCGCGTATTGAGCTATCCATTGTTCAATGCAGATGGAACGATGGGATTGCTGGCAAATAACGTCACCAGCCAGCGGGAAACTGAAAGCCTAAATTACAGAAATACCCTGCAGGTAACAGGGGATTACAGCTACAATATTGGGAAGCATGGATTTAAATTGCTGGCTGGTTACTCAAAGGAATATTATTACCAGAATAGTTTTTCTGCTTTCAGGGATAAACTTCCTTTCAATAATATTGACGTGATCAATAGCGGTGCCAGCACCAATATGCAGTCGACGGGGACGGCAAGAGATTATGCTTTTCAATCGGGATTTGGCCGCTTGAACTACAATTATGATGAGCGTTATCTTTTACAGGCAAGTATCCGTGCTGATGGGAGTTCTTATTTTGGACCGGGAAACAAATGGGGTTATTATCCAACGGTTTCTGCAGGCTGGAACATCCACAGGGAATCCTTCTTTAAATCGGAATGGATTTCTCAGCTTAAACTAAGGGCTTCTTATGGTGAAGCTGGAGATGCCCAGAAGCAAATAGACAACAATAACCCGAATTTTTACCCTTATGCCACGATTTTAGATTATAACCCGGCGATATATGGTTTCAATGGTGTTGCGGTGCCGGGAGCACTTCAGTCTCTGGCAGTTGACCCTAACATTGTCTGGGAGGTATCCAAACAAAAGAATATCGGAGTAGATCTTGGGTTATTTAAACAGCGGGTAAACCTGAGTGTTGATTATTTTGACAATACCCGCGACCGGATCTTATTCAGAAGTACGGCACCTGCCGAATTTGGATTGGCCGGCCCGCTCACCAATGGTGCAGTTCTGAAAAATAAAGGCTGGGAATTTGGTGGAAACTATGCGGATCAGAAAGGTGATTTCAGCTGGGGTGTTGGTTTTAATCTGAGCTGGTCAAAAACAAAAGTGGTCAACAATGGCACAAACCCTCCGGTAAACGGGAACAACATTTCTGAGATCGGACAGCAATTTAATCTGTTATATGGTTTGCAGGCGATTGGTTTATTTCAAAGCGCAGCAGAAATTGCAGGAAGTCCTTCCCAGGGATTGAATATTTTTCCGGGAAACATTAAATATAAAGATGTGAGTGGTCCCAATGGACAACCAGATGGCCTTATTAATGGATTAGACCGGGTGGTACTCAACACGAAGGTACCTATGATCTTCGGATTAAACCTGAACTTCGGATGGAAGGAGTTTGATTTCTCTGCAAATCTAAATGGCAGATTTAACAATTATTTATACCTGAGCGGGTATTCGGTATGGCCTTTCTTCCTGACGGATAACGTTCCGATCGGAGGACTGGATCATTGGACACCAGATAATCCCAACGCAACAAACCCGAGATTATCAGTGCTCAATACTTCAAATGACACTCAGTTTTCCAGTTATTGGCTGAGGAAAGCAAACTACCTGAAAATCCAAAACGTCCAGGTTGGCTATACACTCCCCGACAAGCTGTTAAAGAAGGCAAAGATCAAAGGGCTGAGGCTCTTTTTATCCGGGCAGAATATGGCTACGTTTTCGGGAATCAATTTCGATCCCGAAGCCAATCTTGGTTATTATCCGCTTTCGAGGACTTATTCTTTCGGTATAAATGCTAAACTGTAAAAAAATGAAAAAGATATTGATACTAATAATGGGAGCGGTAGTTTTTTGCGGATGTAAAAAAGTACTTGAACTCGACCCACTGGCGAATGCTTCTGAAAATACTTATTTTAAAACGGCTGAGGATGCAAAGGTTGGCTTGAATGCGGTTTATGCCACTTTGCCTAATGATCGTGATTTTTGGAAAGATTGTAGTAGTGATAATTCCATCATGACCAATGCCTGGGGGGAAGGTGGGATGGGATTCATTAATCAGGGAAGTCAGAAGGCTTCAGATGCTTATTTGCTGGAAGAATACAGCACGCCTTATCAATCTATACGCAGGGCACTCTATTACCTGACTAAACTTAAAGCAATAGATTTTGATGCGAATTTAAAAAAGCGCTATGAAGCGGAAGCCAGATTTGCCCTGGCTATGCGGTATTTCAGATTGGTGGAACATTTTGGTGATGTTCCACTGATTAAAGAGCAGCCGGTATTACTGGAAGAATCTAAAATCCCCAGAAATGCGAAACAGGAAGTGCTTACTTATGCTTTACAATGTGTTAATTTTTCTGTGGACAACTTACCTGTCGCTTATACGGATGCCAGTGATAATGGCCGGATTACGAAAGCTGCAGCATTGATGTTAAGGGCAAATATTTATTTGTATATGGCCAGCTGGGCTAAATTTCATACCGGATCTGGGGCCACCGTTTACTGGCAACACGCGGCAAATTCAGCAGATTCGGTAACTACAATGGGGTATCGCCTGGAAGATGATTTTGCCTTTGTTTTTACAGAAGCCGCAAATAACAACAATAAAGAGGTGATCCTTGGGCGTCAATATGTGAAAAACCTGATTACCCATATGTTGCCCGTTCTTGCTTCACCAGGAGGAGTTGGGGTAACTGGTGAAGGATGGGCCAGTTTTTGTGCCACTCGTGATCTGGTGGATTCTTATGAATGTACAGATGGGAAAACCATCCAGACTTCGTCGCTTTATAACCCTGCAAATCCTTATCAGAACAGAGATAAGCGGCTTGCAAAGACGTTTATCCTTCCCGGAATCCCAATTAAAAGACCCGACGGAACAATGAAGCCTTTTCAGCCGGATCCATCCTCTGGTATGCCAGAGCGGATTGGTGCTGAAGGTGGTGGTGGTAAAACAGGGTATATGTATCTGAAATTTAATGACCTGAATACCCTGAGACCTGATGAGTCCTATATCAACTGGCCAATCTATCGCTATTCCGAAACTTTGCTCATCATTGCCGAGGCATTTAATGAATTTTCTCCCGGAAATCCAAAGATCAAATCAGCCATTGATCAGGTCAGACAAAGAGCAGGGCTTCCGGTGGTAGAACCGTCGGTGTCTGCTGATCAGTCGGCAATGCGTACTTTGATCCGTAATGAACGCCGGCATGAGTTTGTTGCTGAGCACAAGCGTTATTTCGATATACTGAGATGGAAGACTGCAGAAATTGTACTGAATCAACCTGCATATGGAATAAACGTAAATGTGACTGATCCGGTAGGGGCATATAATGTTCCTCAGATCAAAGCACAGGATCGCGCTTTTGATGCATCAAGAATGTATGTATGGCCCATTCCGCAATCGGTAATAGATGCAAATCCAATGATTAAACAAAACCCTGGTTGGTAATATGAATGCCCGGAGGTCAATCTTGTCATTTGTATTGGCCTCCTTTTTTAGCTTAAACCTTAATCGATTTTGTCTAAACATTGTGTGATTTTGGCAGCGGATCAATAATGCAGGTGAAACTATTTACATTTAGTTAAACAAGCCGCTTTTAATTCGGGAACCACACACACACAAAGAAACCTAATAAATTAGTAATTATGAAAACCACCTCAACAGACCGAAGGGACTTTCTCAAGAAAGCTGGCTTGCTTACTGCAGGTTTCGCCTTTTTGCAATTCCCTGTCTGGGCAAAAAGTATTTTTGCTATAGACTATCCCAAACACAATATCCCTGAAGAAAAAAATATAGATCCTCAATGGTTAAAATCGCTTTATAACCGTGGGGAAAGAACTGCCTATCTGAAAAGCAGGAATGAACTGCGTTATATTGGCATGCCTGTTGGAGGTTTACATGCCGGAACGGTGTATGTTGGCGGAGATGGAAGACTTTGGCTTTGGCAGATTTACAATGAAACCTTTGAGGGGAATCAGGAAGGAATTGATCCTAAGGTGGTCAACTGGAATGATGGAACCTCCGTAAGAAAGATCCGGGTGAGGGATGGTGCTGCCTATGTAGAGCCTACTATTGCGGGTAATAAACGGGTCCTGGACCAGGGTTTTGCGGTAAAGGTGGTCATCAATGGGAAAACCATTATAAAAGAACTGAATGAAGAGCATTGGGAAGAGGTGATTTTTACACCTGCTTATCCGATGGCCACCATCAGCTACCACAGCAAGGATTTTCCGCTGGCTGTTCAACTTAAAGTTTATTCCCCATTTATTCCTCTGGATGCGGCAGATTCTGCATTGCCGGCAACGGTATTGAGGCTGGAGGTTAAAAATACAACCAATAGTCCTGCAGAAGTTTCCCTGATCGGCTGGATGGAAAACGGAGTGAATAAATTAAGTGCTAAGGAAGGTGCCGGAAAACGCAAAAATGAAGGCAGTTCCACGGCAAACTCCAGTCATATTTTTTCAACTTTTGAGGGAACAGAAGAATTGGCTAAAGAAATAGACCATGGCAGCATGTGTTTCAGTTTTCATGGCAGCAACGCAAAGCGCTATGCGGCTTTCCAGCCCTGGCCGGTAAATGAACAAAGCTTCAAGACCCTGGTGGTGGAACAGGCTACTGCAATGGCTCCTGAAAAACTGGTTGGCGGGATTGGCACCACCAAAAATCTTGCTCCCGGAAAATCTGTTACTGCCGATTACTCTGTAAGCTGGCATTTTAATAATGCCAATCCTAAACTGAAAAATCTGGTGAAAGATGCCGGAGAAGGTTATCAGTATGGTAAAAGGTTTAAAGATGCAAAAGCGGTAAGTGTTTATTTGAACGATCATTTCGGGAAGCTAACGACTACAACTGAGCTTTGGGTGAAGACCTGGAACGATACCACTTTGCCACATTGGTTTATGGAGCGGACCTTTTTAAATATTGGTACCCTTGCTACCGCCAACACTTATAGATTTGCCGATGGAAGGTTCTGGAGCTGGGAAGGAGTGGGGGCTTGTGCCGGAACCTGTACCCATGTCTGGCAATATGCACATGCGGTTGCCCGCATCTTTCCCGAGCTGGAAAGAGACTTGCGCCAGCGCGTAGATCTTGGACTTGGATTTAAAGAAGAAAGCGGGGCGATTATGTTCCGGGGGGAAAATGAAACCCATCCGGCAATTGACGGACAGGCGGGGACGGTATTGCGCTTTTACCGGGAGCACCAGATGAATGCTGATGATTCCTTTTTGCGGACCAACTGGCCAAAGATCAAAAAAGCAGTGGAATTTATGCTGGCTCAGGATAAAAACGGAGACGGGATGACCGATACGCCAATGGAAAATACATTGGATGCTGTCTGGGAAGGGGAGATTGCCTGGATTGTAGGTCTTTGTATTGCAGCGGCTAAAGCGGCGCAGCTGATGGCCGAAGAAATGGGCGACAAAACCTTTGCTCAGTTATGCGAAACTTATGTCGCCAATGGACGTAAAAACATGGAAAAGGAACTCTTTAACGGAGAGTATTTTATCCACCGTCCCGATCCGGTACAGGGAAGAAAAAAATTAGGCTCGTACAATACCTGTCATATTGATCAGGTTTACGGACAAAGCTGGGCCTTCCAGGTTGGTCTGCCAAGGGTGCTGGCTAAAGATAAAGCAGTGGCCGCACTGAAAGCATTGTGGAAATACAATTTCACGATGGATGTGGGCCCTTATATTAAAACCCATGTTGGTGGCCGTCCATATGCGCTTGAAGGAGAAGGCGGGATGGTGATGAATACCAATCCTCATAACGAATCGCAGCCTTTCGGCGAAAATGTAACCTGGCAGCTGGGGTACTTTCATGAGTGTATGAGTGGATTTGAACACCAGGTGGCTGCACATATGATGGCAGAAGGAATGGTTGGGGAAAGCCTCGTCTTGACCCGCGTAATCCAGGATCGTTACCATGCTTCAAAAAGAAACCCTTTTAACGAGATCGAATGTAGTGACCATTATGCCAGGGCAATGGCCAGTTATGGAACCTTTATCACAGCTTGCGGATTTACCTGTCATGGGCCGAAAGGAGAGCTGGGTTTTGCTCCGAAATGGAACAAAGGGGATTTCAAAACACCATTTACCACAGCCGAAGGATGGGGTACGTATGCGCAAAAGAAAACAGGAATGAAGCAGTTGCATAGCCTGAAAATGAGCTATGGAGAGTTGGCCCTGCAAAAGCTGACACTGGAGAGAATTGACAAGGGAGCATTGAAATCTGTGACAGCGACGCTGGATCAGGTCAAAGTGCCGCTGAGCTTTAAACAGCAGGGGGAGGTATTGGAATTGGTGTTTGATAAAAAGCTGATGATTAAGGAGAACCAAAGTTTAAACCTGGTGTTTTCTTAATTCACCAAAGAATATATATGCATATGATCGCTTCATAACCGCTAAAACCACAAACATATCCTTATGAAAGTATTATCAATAACTGCTTCTAAAGCAATGCTGATTTCAATTGGAATCAGCATTGCTTTCCTGAGTGCAGGATGTAACCCTCCAATGGATCAGAAAACAAACCTGATTCCTGAAAAAAACAGTAACAACTGGAAGCAGCAGTTTGATGAAAAATTGCCACTGCTAGGGCATAGGAACTGGATCCTTATCGTAGATAAAGCGTTCCCTGAGCAGAATGCCCCGGGCATGGAATACATTTACGCCAATGAAGATCTTTTACCTGTGTTAAAACTGGTATTGGGTCAGGTGAACCAATCTACACATGTAAAACCGATCATATACCGGGATAAAGAGCTGGATTTTATTAAAGAGGAGCAGGCCAAAGGGGTGACACAGTTTGTCCGGGATGCAAAGACCATGTTCGGTACACAAAGTGTACAAACCATTCTGCATGATGAGGTCTTTAAAAAATTAGATGCGGAATCAAAGTTGTTTAAAGTGTTGGTGATCAAAACGAATGAAACCATTCCTTACACCTCTGTTTTCCTGCAACTGGATTGCGGATATTGGAATGGGGATAAAGAATTACAACTGCGAACAAACATGAAGAAATAGTGGTGTAAAGCCAAAATCCCTTAATAATTTGACAAAAAGATAAATTTTCTGCTCGTTATTTGTGCCGTTCTTTGGGTAACACACCTGAAACCAAACCAAATATGAAGTTTTACCGGAACTTTTTTCTTTATGCAATTGGCCATACTTTCCTTTTTGCAATGAGTCATTCTGTCTATGGACAGTCTTCAGATATTCAAGTTTATTTTAAGAAACCGGCGGCCTCCTTTCAGGAGGCTTTGCCTTTAGGGAATGGCCGTTTAGGGGCCCTGATCGGAGGGAATCCTAATAAAGACCGGATTACATTGAATGAAATCTCCTTATGGTCTGGCGGGGTGCAGGATGCCGATCATGAAAATGCACACCAATACCTGAAAGCCATTCAGGATTACCTGGTAAAAGGACAAAACAAAGAAGCGCAGGAGCTGCTGCAAAAGCAGTTTGTGGCAAAAGGAGCAGGTTCGGGCTCAGGAAACGGACAAAATGTCCCTTATGGCTGTTACCAGACCATGGGCGATCTGTTCATCTCCTGGAAGGATACTACGACCGCTTATTTGGATTACCACAGAACGCTGAATCTGGAAAAAGCAATGGCGAGAACTACCTGGAAACGCAATGGGGTTACCTATACACAGGAAGCGCTGATCAGCATTCCCGGAAACATCATGATGATCAGGATCACTGCCTCGCAAAAGGGAAAAATCAGCCTTTCCACCAGTATGAGCAGGAAAGAAAATGCCATTGTAGAAAGCAGGGGACAAGGTCTGGTGATGACCGGACAATTGCCAAATGGTAAAGCCGCCGGATTACGCTTTGCTGCAGGATTACAGGTCCTGAACAAAGGTGGAAAGAAATCCATTAAAGGAAAGGAAATTGAAATCTTAAATGCCGACGAATGTATCCTGCTCTGGACGGCAGCTACAGATTATAACATTGCTGATTACACCAAAAGAGGGGCAGACCCGGAGCAAGTTGTAAAAAACAACCTGCTTGAAGCAGCGAAACAAAGCCCCCTGCAATTAGAGAAAGCACATGTGAAAGCTTTTGGCAGTTTCTTCAACAGAAACCGTTTTTACCTTAAGGGGGCAAGCACAGAAGTTGCCACTTTAAGTACTCCCGAACGATTAATCCGCTACGCAAAGCAATTGCCAGATCCTCAGTTTCCGGCATTGTATTATAATTTCGGACGTTATTTACTGATCTCTTCTTCGCAGCGGGGAAGCCTACCCGCCAACTTACAAGGACTTTGGGCAGAAGAATACCAGACGCCATGGAATGGAGATTACCATATGAACATCAATATCCAGATGAATTACTGGCTGGCGGAACCCACCGGATTAGGAGATCTGGCAGACCCATTACACCGCTTTATTGCCGGCCTGGTTAAACCCGGGATGAAAACTGCGAAAGCTTATTACAATGCTCCGGGATGGGTGGCACATGTGATTGCCAATCCCTGGGGCTACACTTCTCCGGGAGAAGGGGCAGAATGGGGCTCTACACTGACCGGAGGAGCATGGATGTGTGAACACATCTGGGAACATTATAAGTTTACCAACGATAAGGCCTTCCTCGCCAAATATTACCCTGTACTCAAGGAAGCGGCTAACTTTCTATCCGCTATCCTCATTGAAGAACCGGAACATAAATGGCTGGTTACCGCGCCCTCCAATTCTCCGGAAAATACCTATATCATGCCAAATGGTTTTAAAGGACAAACTGCAATGGGGCCAACGATGGACATGCAGATCTGCAGGGAAATTTTTGGTTACAGCATAGCCGCGGCAAAGATTTTAAATAAGGATCAGGACTGGGCAGGAAAGCTAAGCAACATCAGAGAGCGACTTGCCCCTAACCAGATCGGCGCTGCGGGAGATATCAATGAATGGCTGAACGACTGGAAAGATGCGGAGCCTCAGCACCGCCATACTTCTCAGTTGTATGGATTACATCCTTACGAAGAAATCACACCCTGGGGTAGTCCTGAACTGGCCAATGCTGCGCGGGAAACACTGAAACAAAGAGGCGATGGAGGAACAGGCTGGTCAAAAGCCTGGAAGATCAATTTCTGGGCAAGACTTGGTGACGGCGATCATGCTTTAAAACTATTTCAACAACTCGTAACTCCTGTAGATCCAATGAGCAAACTGAACATGCATACCGGTGGAACCTATCCAAACCTTTTTTGTGCGCATCCGCCATTCCAGATTGACGGAAATTTTGGAGGAACAGCAGGAATTGCAGAAATGCTGATGCAAAGTCATGGGCAGGACAATGTGATCCGGATCTTGCCGGCATTACCTGCCAATGCAGACTGGAAAGATGGAAGTGTGAAAGGAATGCGGGCCAGAAATGCTTTTGTGGTTGATTTCGAATGGCAAAATGCACAATTGAAAAGCGGTAAAATACTGGCTTTAAATGGCGGTGACTGTCGTGTTGCCTTACCTGAAAATACCCAGCTTAAAGATCAGCAAGGTAAAATCATTGCCCGGACAAAAGGTAAAGCCGAAGTACTCAGTTTTAAGGCTGCCAAAGGTTCTTCTTATAGCTTTCAACGTGACTAGCCGGGAATTATAAAAGGCCTTCTTATATTTATAGGAGTTAATGACCACTTCATCACAAAAAAAATACCTCAATGAAAAAGATTCCCTTTTTGATCAGCTTAGCACTTTTGTCAACCGCTTTGTTTGCGCAGAAAAAACCGAATATCGTCATCATCGTTTCTGATGATCATGCGTTCCAGACGATCAGCGCTTATGGCAGTAAACTAATGCAAACCCCTAATATCGATCGGATTGCAAAAGAAGGGGTGTTGTTCAATAAGGCTTATGTGACCAATTCAATTTGTGGCCCGAGCAGGGCGGTTATTCTGACCGGGAAATACAGCCATAAGAACGGATTTAAAGACAATGACCATTCCAGGTTTGATGGCAATCAGGATTCTTTTGTCAAACAGCTGCAATCCGGAGGATACCAGACCGCATGGATAGGGAAATGGCATCTGGGAAGCAACCCGGAAGGATTTAACTACTGGCAGATCCTGCCCGATCAGGGAGATTATTACAATCCTGATTTTCTGATGATGGATGGCAGCAGAAAGAAAACAGAAGGTTATGTTTCCAACCTGATAGAAGACGCTGCGGAAGATTGGATGGAGAAAAGAGACCTTGCTAAACCTTTCTGCCTGGTGATCGGACATAAGGCCACACACAGGTCCTGGATGCCCGATACTACAGATATGGGACGTTTTGAAAAGACAGATTTTCCAATGCCTGCAAATTTCTACGATACTTACCAGAACAGGGAAGCAGCAAAAGTTCAGGACATGACGATTGATAAAACGATGACCCTGGGTTATGACCTGAAAATGCTTTCCTACAGCAAAAACGGAGAGCCCGCGGTGAACCGGATGAACAAAGCACAACGTGCGAAATTCGATGCGTATTATCAACCCATAGAAGCTGATTTTAAAGCCGGAAAGCTCGAAGGAAAGGCACTTGTGGAATGGAAATACCAGCGCTACATGAAAGATTACCTGAGCACTGCAGCTTCCCTGGACCGCAATATCGGACGTACCCTGGATTACCTTGATCGGCACAACCTAAAAGAAAATACGATTGTGGTTTATCTGTCAGATCAGGGGTTTTACATGGGAGAACATGGTTGGTTTGACAAACGTTTTATGTATGAAGAGTCTTTCAGGACGCCCATGATGATGCGTTATCCGGGAATGATCAAAGCGGGAAGCAAATCAGAAGATTTTGTGATGAACCTGGACCTTGCCCCAACCATGCTTGATGCAGCAGGATTAACCCCGCCAAAAGAGGTACAAGGGAAATCTTTCTTGCCCTTGATCAAAGGAAAACCTACAGAAAAAGGCAGGGAGGTCATGTATTATCATTATTATGAAAATACCGTCCATTCTGTATCTCCACATTTTGGAATCAGGACAAAAAGATACAAGCTGATCCGTTTTTACGAACGGGTAAATGGCTGGGAGCTCTTTGACCTTCAAAAAGATCCTGCTGAAGAAAATAACCTCTTCGGTAAAAAAGGCTATGAGCAGCTAACTAAAGAATTAAAAGGAATGCTGAACGCGCAGATCCTAAAATATGACGATCAGGAAGCAGGCAAATTAATGGAATAAAACGCGATTTGAAATTTACGCAAGCGTTTGCGTTGAGATGGGACTAAAAGGGGAGAAGGGGAATCGTTATATTCGTTTTGAGAACGTTTTAAGAACGTTCTGAGAATGTTTTAAAAGAACAATACTAACCAAACATAACCACCAAATGAAACCGAACCGTAGAAAATTTTTACAAACACTAGCCATTGGATCCAGCGCCATGGCGATTGGGCTCCCTGGCTTCTCCAAAGATCCGGGAGCTGAAGAAGAGCTGATGGACCATTATGCCGGAACCGCGCCAAAATTTAACATGTGTGGCTATGCAGCACCGAAAATTGATAAAGTCCGCATTGGCTTTATTGGTCTTGGAATGCGCGGGCCAGGTGCCGTTGGACGAATGTCATTCATTGAAGGAGTAGAGATTAAAGCCCTTTGTGATAAACTTCCGGAAAGGGCCACAGCTGCACAAAAAATTCTGGAAAAAAAGGGCCTTCCTAAAGCAAAAGAATATTCCGGTGAAAATGGCTGGAAAGAAATGATCGAAAAGGAAGACCTGGACCTGATTTATATCTGTAGTCCATGGCATTTACATACCCCAATGGCAGTTTATGCCATGGAGCATGGAAAACATGCCGCTACGGAAGTTCCTGCGGCACTCACCCTGGAAGATTGCTGGAAACTGGTTGAAACCTCTGAAAAGACACGTAAGCATTGTATGATGCTGGAAAACTGCTGTTATGACTTCTTCGAAATGCTCACTTTAAACATGGTCCGCCAGGGAATGTTCGGGGAACTGATCCATGCAGAAGGTGCTTATATCCACGATTTATTAGGCCTGAACTTCAATAAGAAAGGTTATGAAAGCATGTGGAGATTAAAAGAGAACATTGATTTCAATGGTAATTTATATCCAACCCATGGTTTAGGGCCTATCGCTCAATGTATGAACATCAACAGGGGTGATAAAATGGATTACCTTGTTTCTGTATCCACCAATGATTTTATGATGGGGAATGAAGCCAAAGAAAGAGCAAAAACAGACCCTTTCTACAATGAATTTGTAGGCAGAAACTACAGAGGGAATATGAATACCACAACCATCAGGACCAGTAAAGGCAAAACCCTGATGCTGCAACATGATGTGACTTCTCCAAGACCTTATTCCAGAATCCATTTGTTAAGTGGTACGAAAGGATTTGCCAGCAAATGGCCGGATCCGGAACGCATCACCTTTGGTGAAGAATGGTTGAAGCCTGATGAACTGAAAAAATTATACGATACACATACCCCTCCCTTGATCAAACATGTTGGAGAGATCGCGAAAAAAGTAGGCGGACATGGTGGAATGGACTTTATGATGGACTGGCGACTGATTGATTGTCTGCGCAACGGCCTGCCATTGGATCAGGACGTGTACGATGCTGCAGCATGGAGTTGTATTGTACCATTGAGCAAGAAATCTGTTTCGAAAAGATCTGGCAGTGTAGATATTCCTGATTTCACCAGAGGTGGATGGACGAGCAATAAACCTGTGGATTTAACACTCGATGGAGGCGGAAATACTACTGTGAGAAGTGTGAAATAAACCCGGATAAAGCATATTTATAAGAACCCCGGAATTGTCGCAAACGTTTGTGCAGTCCCGGGGTTTTGTCATATGAAAAACCTTTATGGATAGCTAGTGTTTAATGCTGGCTGTTTGTTGACAGACATTCAAAATATGATAACTTTGGTGATATGAGAACTATATATGACATTGAATATCTTCAAGAGGTAACTACTGAAATCCAGGACTGGGATTATGGGTTGGTGCAGGGGATGGGAGTATTTTCAACTTCTGAAAGGTATGCTCATATTGAACTAAAAGTTTATACAAGGGACCATTATACAGATCAGATCATCTGGAACGTAAAGGAAGAATACATTCCTGCCGATTTAAGCGATTTCCGTGATGAAATCGAAGAAGTCCTCACTTTTTTTGGTAATTATCTTTACGCGTTAAAGGGTAGACGGGAAAAAAAACTGGTGTACGAGGTGATCGATGGAAGCTTTTGTCCTGACACCTGCATGAGATCATTTGTTCGTGCAACAGCGAGGGCATTGGTGAATTGCTTTAATAAAGAACGGTTTAAACCCAGTCCTGCGGATTTGAACAGGATTAGGAACAGCCAGGCAAATGGCCTGGAACTATTAAAATCTTTTCTAACTCATGCTTCGCAGGAAGAAGTTGTTGCATCCTTGAAAAATGTGAGTCTTACCGTCGATTTTAAAGCTCTTTTTACTGAAAATGAGCTGTTTTTGATAAACGAAAACTTGTATAATTCGATAGAAATATTGAAAAAGAAAGAAATAAGCCAGGAGGCTTATTTTAAGAAGCATAAGCTGATCACAAAATATGGAGATATCTCCCAGATTGGAATGGCTCATCTTGTGCTGATTCTGAATAGAAAGGATCTTTTGCCACAGGTTGGCGTATTTCAGGATGAAGAAATAGCCTATAAATTTTTGTCATGTTAATCCCATATCTGAGCAGATAGCTTCATTGCCAGTCGTATCAATCTGATTTTCTTATCTTTGCGGCAATGAAGCTTGCCATACAAAAACCCCGATACCTGATGGCTATCGGTTTTACCATCTTTCTGTTTATCGCCGGGATTATCCTTTTTACCGGTCATCTGGTTGAAAAACGCCTGACCAAAATTGCCGCATTTTCCGGAGTAAATGTATACCGTCAAAAGGTGAATGTTTTTCGTTATGAGTTCAATAACCTGTTAAAAGGAACACAAATCGCGGCAAACCTATTTCCGAAATTAAGCGAAGACATCTCTGAAAAAAGTTTAAATCAAAGCCTTGGTACCTTATTGTTATCTGATGAAAAGGTCAGGCAGGCATGGTATGTCAGGATAAAAGGAAAGGATACTTCTTTTGTATATCTGCTGCGAAAAGTAAATACTTTTCAGAAATCTGCTATGCCGGGTTATGTCAAAGTTTGGGTAAGAAAACAATTGCTGCTTAAAACAGCCGGGAGTTTAAATACAGAGATGATCAATGTTGCCGATTCTTTACATTGGTTAACGGCAACAAATAAGCGGCAGCAAGGGAATACCTTATTGCTGATGGGACTGGATATCAACCTGAAAGATTTGCAGCGATCTTTTTATGATGTAGATGCAACAGGGATTTCCTATGCCTTTATCGTTGATGAAACGGGGCTTTGCATTACTAATCCAAATGAGAAACTGATTGGTCAGCGTCTCTATGAGATGAAGCCGGATGCGATGATCAGTCAGGTGATTGCTGATGGAAATATCAGAAACGAGGTGGTGATGTCTGACTATCTGAAGCTTCCGGTCACCAGGTATTATATTCCGGATTTAATTAAAGGATTGAACTGGACCATTATCGTGGATATCCCTGGTTTTGTCTTAGATGAGGATCTGGCAGCCGTCCGCTCTTACTCCATTTACATGGGGCTGATTGCCGTGGCAGTTATTCTGACCCTGATCTGGCTCTACCAGCGAAGGTGGCAAAAGGAATTTTTGCTGAGAAGGGAAGTGGAGATTCACCGTCAGGAACTCTCTATGGAGAAACAGATGCTCAACACCATCGCAGAACGCCAGCAAAAGGAAAATGCCTTGCTGCAACTGGGAAAATTAAAAGAAAAAGTGAATCCGCATTTCCTGTTCAATTCCTTGAGTTCTTTAAATGCATTGATTGTCCAGGACCCTGATCTGGCCAAGTCTTTTGTCGTGAAGTTATCCAGGGTATACCGTTATGTGCTGGAATCCTATCCCAATGGATTGGCTACCGTAGCGGAAGAGCTTCGTTTTATGAATGAATATTTTTTCTTATTAAAGATCCGTTTCGGAGAAGCCCTGCAGCCCTTAGATTTGGATTTGTCTGAAGAACACCTGCAAGGGAAGATTCCCTTTATGAGTTTACAAACCCTGATCGAAAATGCCGTAAAACACAATGTCCTCTCCAAATCCAAACCGCTAAAGATCAGGATTGAAAGCAGGGACGATGGAATTGTGGTGAGCAATAACCTTCAGTTGCGCCCGGATGTCAGGGACTCTGGAAAGCAGGGCTTAAACTACCTTCAAAGCACCTATGCCTATTTTGGAAATGAACAGCTGAAATATGGCATCGAAGCTGGTCAGTATCAGGTTTATCTGCCTGTTCTTTATTTAACTGAATAGTAATCAGGACATCATAATTAATTAACAATGATTTTTTTCACTCCTTAAAACTGCGCTTTCACTAAGGATAATGCACCATTCCACTCCTAATAATTTCATAATGTGCCAATTATGCAGCACTTTGGAACATGATTTTGAATAAGACTTCATTTTTTTCAGCCGAAAAAAAACACCAGATTAGACTAGCCGATACTTCAGGGAAATCCCTTTTAGTAGTTTTAGTATGCCTCTTTGCGTTCAATGTAAACGCTCAGGTTCCTAAGAAATTGCCTAAAAAAACTGTTAAAAAAGTACAGACCGATACCTTAAAAAAGAAGAGTACTGCCGATACCACCAAAGGTAAGGAGCTCAAGAGTTATACCGAACTGTTAAAGAAAGCAAAAACTCTTAATGGTTTATTTAAAGTTCATCAGGTAGAAACAGATTATTACTTTGAGATCCCTTTAAAATTGATGGGAAAGGATTTCCTGATCGTCAATAAGATCTCTTCCGTACCCCTGTCTGTAAATGAGTTAGGGCTAAATAAAGGGGTGAACTACGACAATAAAGTCATTCAGTTTTCTCAGAACAAATTGGCTAAAACGATTTGGGTTAAATCTGTTGTTCCACAGGTAGAATCGCCGGCAGGAGACGCCATTACCCGTTCCGTGAAGGATAACTTCGTTGCTTCTGTAATCGAATCTTTCAAGATCGAAGCCTACTCGCCTGATTCATCGGCAGTAGTCATCAAAATGAATAAAGTTTTTGATGGAACGGAGAAGAGTTTTAACGATGTTTTTTCGGATATAGGATTGGGGACTGCTCCAAAAACCTCCTTATCGGCAATAGAACACATCAAGAGCTTCCCGGAAAACATCGTGGTGCGTGCTTTACTGACCACCAAAGTAACCGAAGGCAGAACAACCATACCAGTGAGTATGGCGGTGACGACAAACCTGCTTTTATTACCGGAAAAACCGATGAAACCCCGATTTGCAGACAATAGGGTTGGTTTTTTCACTACCCCAAGATGGTATTTCTCTGATGCCCAGCATAAACTGGAAACCAGAGAGCTGTTAACGAGATGGAGAATGGAGCCAAAACCCGCAGATCGTGCCCGTTACCTAAAAGGAGAACTGGTAGAGCCGGTAAAACCGATCATCTTTTATATCGACCCATCCACTCCTCCGCAATGGAGAAAACAAATCATTGCAGGCGTAACAGACTGGCAGAAAGCTTTTGAGCAAGCCGGTTTTAAAAATGCCATTCAGGCGAGAGAAGTTACAGATACCAGTGATTACGATGGGGATGACATCCGTTATTCGGAGATCACTTATGCGGCTTCGCCGAAGTCCAATGCGATGGGGCCTGCTGTTGTAGATCCCCGCTCCGGAGAAATCCTGGAATCAGATGTGATCTGGTGGCATAATGTAATGACTTCTCTTAATTTCTGGATGAGGGTACAGACGGGAGTGATTGATCCGGGAGCAAGAAGCAATAAGCTTTCTGACGAACGCATGGCCCATGCCATCCGCTTTGTATCTTCTCATGAAATCGGTCATACCTTGGGTTTAAAACACAATATGAGTTCTTCTTTCTCCTTTCCGGTAGATTCTTTGCGTTCGCCTTCTTTTACCAACCGTATGGGTGGAACAGCTTCTTCGATCATGGATTATGCACGTTTCAATTATGTGGCACAACCTGGAGATAAGGTAACCAATATTACCCCTCAGATCGGACTTTATGATAAATATGCCATTGCCTGGGGATACCGCTGGTTAGATGTAGAAGATCCGCATCAGGAACTTCCAGTCCTAAAGGAATGGATTAAAGCACATGCCAACGACCCTTTATACCATTATGGTGAACAACAGGATTCGAAAAACGTAGTTGATCCAAGGGCGCAATCGGAAGATTTAGGAGATGATGCTGTAAAAGCAAGTGAATATGGGTTGGCAAACCTGAAACGTCTGGTGCCACAAATCAGTACCTGGGCTTCCAATGATGGTGAAGACTATATCCAGGCAGGAAAGTTATTCATGGCAACAATCTATCAATGGCAAACCTATGCAGAACATGTGATGGCAAATATAGGTGGGATATACCTGGAAAACCCCGTAGCGGGCGACCGTAAAAATGCATATACACCCGTTCCAAAAGCCATGCAGGTAAAAGCGCTTAAGTTTTTAAAGGAAGAGGCATTAACTGCCCCGGAATGGTTGTTCGATAAAGAACTGTTAAAAAAGACTTTCCCGGTTAAAGAATCGCCAATGGGCCCGTATGAATATGCGCCTTATAACCTGAAACGCGAACTTCAATACGGGTTTTTGTATAGCCTGGTAAGTCAGGAGCGCCTGTTGAGAATGATGGAAATGGAAGTGATGCAGGGCAAAGAAAACGTATTCACGGTAGCTGAATTACTGAAAGATCTGAGGGCAACTGCTTTTGCAAAAACGTTAAGCGGCAAAACACTTTCTGTGGAAGACCGCATGATGGAACAGAATTACGTAGATGTATTGTTGGTCAGCACGGATAAAATGCTGGAAAAAATTACCAAGACTTCATTAAAAGAAAACACATTTAAACTAAAAAACGAATTGCAGATCTGTGATTTCGGCGACAATGGTAAAACGGCCACAGGAGCTGAAAATACTTCGCTTAGAAACATTCAGTTCAGTTCCATGAGCAGAACTTCTGAAGTTGCAGCAGCAAAACGTGGAGAGCTGTTACAGATTGTAACACTGTTGGAGAAAAATAAAGGCAGAGGGGATGATGCCACAAAAGGTCATTATATGGACCTGATCCTGAGGATTCGTCAGAGCCTCAGAATGAATTAAAAACCACCAACAAACTAATATAATAATAGGGGATATGAATAAACAATTACTTTTAATACTGTTCCTGCTGGGCATCAGCCTTACAGGTTACGGTCAGAAACAAACGACCATCACCGGGCAGGTGCTGGACGTAAAAGACGGCATGCCCATACCGGGCGCTTCGGTCTTTGTAGACAATGCCGCAATCGGCGAACAAAGTAGTGTTCCCGGAGTGATTCAAAACTCTGTGATCGGAACAGTAACGGATACCGATGGTAAATTTAGTTTAAAAGTACCGGAGGGGACAACCTCATTGAAGGTGAGTTACCTTGGATATGAGGCGGCATTGATAAATATCATCAATAAGTCCCATATCACCGTTTCTTTGAAAAACAGCGATAATACGTTGGGAGAAGTGGTGGTGAACGGGTATACGGATATTGCCAAACGCAAGAATACAACGGCTACCACAAAACTGGACTATGGTAAGATTCGTCAGACCGGAGTATCTGGTATAGACGAGATGCTGGCAGGACAGGTTGCAGGTGTTGCCGTAGGAACCATTACAGGTGGACCAGGTGCTGCACCAAAGATCAGAATCCGTGGTACCGTTTCTTTGAATGGAGGTCAGGATCCTTTATGGGTATTAGACGGACTTCCCCTGGAAGGAACAGATCTGCCCAAAACGATTGGAGAGAAAGATGATATTGACCAATTGCGCAATTTGCCGATTGCCGGGTTAAATCCGGATGATATCGCCGACATTACCATTCTGAAAGATGCAGCTGCAACGGCAATATATGGTGCAAGGGCTGCAAATGGTGTTATCGTAATTACCACAAAAAAAGGTAAGAAAGGTCCATTGGCGATTAACTTCAGTGCAAATACCTTTATCTCACAACGCCCGGATCTGGACAAACTGAACTTGATGAATGCCAATGAAAAGGTGGATTTTGAACTGGGCCTGGCATCCAGAAGTGATCTTACGTACAGGGATAACCAGGGTAGCGTGTCGAGAATTCTCAATAAAAGTGCTGAGCTTAACCAATACAGAACCGGTGGCTTTTCCAGCCTTAGCCCCGCTACGCAGCGTGCCATAAATGACCTCAGACAACCAGGCACAGATTGGGGTAAGGAAATGTATCAGACTGCTATTAATCAGCAATATACCCTGGGGTTGTCCGGTGGAAATGAACAGGCTAACTATTATTTCTCTGGTGGCTATTACAATGAAAAAGGAACCACCAAACAAACAGGATTAGAACGTTATAACCTGACCTTAAAAACGGACTATAACATTTCTCAAAAGCTGAAAGCAGGAGTCGCAATATTTGGCTCAAGAACTAGCCGTAATAATTACCTGACAGATGCAGATGGATTTACTAACCTTAGTACTTACACCAGGAACGTAAACCCATACCTGCAGGCCAGAGATGCTTCCGGCGCTTACCACTATGATCCGGATATTTTTGGGAACGTTAACGGGGATGTTTATCTTCCTCTAAACATGTTGGAAGAACGTGCGAATACACGCTATAAGTTGGCCAATAAAAGTGTGAAAGCAGTATTGGACCTGGCATATCAGGTGAATAAAGACCTGAACCTGCGTACAGAATTCGGACTTCAATTTGAAGATACCGGTGTAGAAAAATTCGCCGGACAGGATTCATATTACCTTCGCAAATTGAGAGAAGCTTCTAAATACTATAATTCTGCAATTAAGAAAAATGATTATTTCCTGCCTGCAGGAGGAACGATTCAAAACCAGAATACCGACTTTTTTCAGTACAACTGGAAATCTATTCTGGAATATAAGAAAGTCTTCAGTGAAAAGCATGAAATTGAAGCACTTGCAGGATCTGAACTGAGAAAGAACAACAATGAAGTGATTATCAGTAGGGGATTTGGTTATAATGAACGTACGCTGACCAATGAAACTATCGTTTTTCCGAACGCTGGTCTGGCTAAAGAATCAATCTGGAGGGCTTACCAAAAGCAAAAAAATCAGAACGCATTTGCTTCATTCTATGGTACATTATCATATACTTATGACAGGAAATACACCTTATATGGAAGTATCCGCTATGATGGTTCAGATCTTTTTGGGGTAGATCCGAAATATAAATACCTTCCAATTTACTCGGTTTCAGGTGCCTGGAATGCGAATGAAGAGAAATTTATTAAAGACATCAGCTGGATCTCTAATCTTCGTGTAAGAGGTTCTTATGGGCTTCAGGGGAATATTGATAAAAACACTTCGCCTTTTGTGGTTGGAGATTATTCCAATTCATCTATTCTTCCGGGAACAAATCAACCCACAATTTCGGTGTCTAACCCTCCAAATGATAAATTGAGATGGGAAAAAACTTCCACCTTCAATGCTGGTCTGGATTTGGGTATACTTAATAATGCCGTACAGATCACTTTTGATTATTATAACCGTTTCAGTAAAGATCTGATTGGAACACAATCTTTACAGTTGGAAAATGGCTTTAACTTTACCCGTTCCAATGCTTCACAAGTAAGGAATAAAGGTCTGGAACTGACCATCTCAACCAGAAATATCAGCACCAGTAATTTTCAATGGTGGACTGATTTTAACATTGCTCATAATAAAACCAGGGTGGTCAAAGATAAAGTCCGCGATAACCAGTTGACTCCTTCAAAAGAAGGATATCCGGTGAATGCGTTATTCGTGATCAAAACAAATGGACTGGATGCGAATGGTATCCCTTTGTTTCAGAAAGATGGCAAATCCGTTTCTCTGGAAGAGTTCTACAAATTATATGACCCGTATGCGGACTTTATGCCTGGGGAAATTGTAAATAGTGGATTAGATGGGAAAGGTACACAGGCGCTTTACACTTATGCAGGTGATATGGATCCGCAATTCACAGGAGGTTTGACTAACCGTTTCCGCTATGCTAATTTTGACCTTTCGGTAACAGCCATTTTTAACATCAACCAATGGGTAAAAGTGAGACCTGCTTATAATCCGGCTCAGGTCGATCGTGGAAGAAACTATTCCAGGGATATACTGAATGCCTGGTCTCCACTGAATTCAGGAAGTACCCTACCTGGGATCTATGGCAGGGAGAGTTTTGATGGCAGCAGATGGATGGCTTATAAATGGCAGGATGGTAATGATCCGGGGAACAGTTACAATGACCTGGATATCTTTGCAAAAAAGATAAGTTATATGAGGATCAATAGTATCCGTTTAGGTTATACACTACCATCGGCTGTATCCGGGAAAATTAAAGCAAACAGCTTAAGAATCAGTGTTGAAGCCAGGAATCCTTTTGTGTTCGGAAGCAGTCATAAAGGATTCTTTGATCCGGAAACTTATGGTAATATTTATTCACAACCAATCACTAGAAGTATTTCTATTGGTTTAAATGCCACTTTTTAATTAATTATCTGATGAAGAAGATCCTAAAATTAAGTGTAGCGCTGTTCCTGGTTTTTTCGGTCAGCAGCTGTAAAAAATATTTAGATATAGAGCCGGTAGGGAAAGTGATTCCTAATACGGTTGAAGATTTCAGAGCATTGCTGAATTCAGGGTATGCAGGATTTGCAGAGCATAAATCCTTATTGGCTTTACGTACTGATGAGTTGTTGCCAAATGAGGATGAAGAAGGAACTGCGGCTTACCGCGACATTTATAAATGGAATGACGCAACCCCGGATGCAGTTTCGAACGCCTTTCCGTACATTGCATTTTATAAGTCTATCTTTTATGCAAATTCTGTAATTGCTGACGTAGAAGCCAAAGCAGGGAAAACTCCTGAAACAGCACAATTGAAAGGAGAGGCTTATTTGTTGCGTGCTTACAATAACTTTGAGTTGTTGAATTTATATGCAAAGTCTTACGATAAGAACAGTGCTTCCACAGATCGCGGTGTTCCTTTAGCACTAACGGTTAACCTTGAACAAAATTTTAAACCGGCAACTGTCGGAGAAGTATACAGCCAGATTTTTGCTGATCTTGAAGAAGGGCAAAAGCTATTAAATGTAATTAATTTTGATGCAGGCAAGAATTATCGTTTTACAAAACGTGCAGCTTTGGCCTTCAGTGCAAGAGTCTATGAATTCAGAGGAGAATGGGCAAATGCATTGAAAGCAAGTCAGGATGCACTGGCATTAGGGAATCAGCTGGAAGATCTGAATGCAGGCGCGGGAGTTTTACTGCCAAACCAATATACTTCAAAAGAAAACATCATGTCGATGGAAGACACTTTTAATAGTGATCTTACCAAGATCAGCTTTATTTCAGCACACCTGATCGGTATCTATGATCAGATCAATGACAAAAGGTTTGCTTTATACTTCTCCAAATCCGGGAGCAGGTTTAAAGGAAAGAAAGGTGCTTCCAATGAATTTAAAATTTCTTTCCGCAACGGGGAATTATATCTGATCCAGGCTGAAGCAGCTTTACAGACAGATAACCTGCCATTGGCATTACAGAGTCTGATGGCTTTAAAAGCAAAACGTTTGACACCTGTTTATTTTGCAACAGAGCAAAGCAGGATATCAGGTCTTGATAAAGCGGGTCTTTTGCAGGAAATACTGAACGAAAGAGAAAGAGAACTGGCATTGGAAGGTCACCGTTGGTATGATCTGAAACGTTATGGCCAACCGGAAATCAAACATACCGTTGGAGGGGTTACCTATACTCTTCAAAAAAATGATCCGAGATATGTGATCCGTTTTCCTCAGGAAGCCATATCAGCAAATCCTAATCTTCAATAGGGGGGAGAATAGCATACGTCTTTTGAACGTGAATTACTCCGGTCTGTTTTTACAGGCCGGAGTTTTTTTTTACATTTACAGTTCAGCAAAAAAAGATGAGGGTATTAATTATTGAGGATGAAGAACTGGCAGCAGACACGTTGCATAAGATGCTGTTGCAGCTGAATCCGAAAATAGAAGTACTGGCCATTCTGGGAACTGTAGAGGCTGCAGTATCCTGGCTGAGCAAAAACACCGCCGATCTGTTGTTCATGGACATCCACCTCGGGGATGGCGAAAGCTTCCAGATCTTTGAACAGGTGACCGTAGAAAGCCCGGTGATCTTTACCACTGCCTACGATCAGTATACCTTAAAAGCCTTTAAAAATCAGGGAATAGATTACCTGCTCAAGCCTTTCGATGAGGAAGATGTGGCCGGAGCCCTCGCCAAGCTGAAGAGTATCCGTAAGTTTTCTGACATGAATATCCCTCAGATCGCCTTTAAACCTGAAGAACCACTCACCAGAGTCCGCAACCGTTTTATGGTAAAACTGGGCAAACTGATCAAGACGGTTCAGTCTGATGATGTGGCCTATTTTATGGCGGATGATAAATACCTCTTCCTGATCACCAACGACAAGCAGAACTACATCATTGAAGAAACCATTGGCAGCCTGGAGCCACAGCTGGACAACTCGGATTTCTTCCGCATCAATCGCAAGTTTATCATCCATATCAAAGCCATCAGGGAGATGTATAAGCTCTCCAGGAACCGTGTCAGAATTGTTCTTGAACCTGCTCCGGTAGAAGGACTGGAAGTGGTGGTGAGTGAAGAAAGAGCCGAAGCTTTTAAAAACTGGTTAAATCAATAACCGGGATCGCTTTTAATTTCCATTAAATTCTATACTTTTACCTCCGACCAAATACCGCAATATATTGGACGAAACCTGAATATGTTGCAACCTAACCCATATGAACCCTAACAGACTATTGTTTTTTGTGCTGCTCTTTTTTGCTATTGGGGCAAGTGCGCAAAAGAATAACATTAGTTTTAACCACCTGACCGTAGAAAACGGACTTTCTCAAAGCAGTGTCTTATCGATCACTCAGGACAGTATGGGCTTCATGTGGTTCGGCACAAAAGATGGCCTCAATAAATTCAATACCCAGAATTTCGAAATCTATAAGTACCACAGAAAAGACAAATCTTCCTTAACGAGCAGCATGAACATCAACGCCCTGCTGACCGATAGTAAGGGCAATTTATGGGTGGGCACGCAAAAAGGACTCAACCTGTATCAGCCAAAAACAAACTCCTTCAAACGCTTTCAATACCATGAAGGACAAAAAAACAGCCTGAGCAATAACGTTATCCGTTGTATTTATGAAGACCGTCAGGGGCATATTTGGGTAGGGACAGACAGCGGTTTAAATAAATTGGTAGGGAAGGAGCGCTTCGAACGTTATTTCACTACGGCAGACCGGCCTAAAGGTGCGGTTCATCACCTGATTAAAGCCATCCATCAGGACCATAACCATGTCTTGTGGATCGGGACCTTACAGGGGCTGAACAGCATGACCCTGGAAAAGGGAAAATACCGCTACCAATCTTATGTTCATGATGCAAAACGTCCGGAGAGTTTAGGCGACAACGACATTGCTTCCATCCTGGAAGACCGTCAGCATAATTTATGGATCGGTACCCACAGTGCCGGCCTGGAACTCCTGGACCGTAGCAAAGGTACCTTCCGGCATTTCAGGTCCAGAAAAGGACAGGCCAACAGCATCAGCAGCAATGTGATCCGTAAAATGATCATGGCCAGGGATGGAAAACTATGGGTATCCACTTTAAACGGGATCAATATCATTGATGTGGAGAACCATTCCGTACGCGTGCTGAACCACCATCCTGATGATCCTTCGAGCCTGAACCAGAATTCCATTTACGACATGATGCAGGACAATGCCGGATCAATATGGGTGGGCACCTATTATGGTGGCGTAAATGTATACCATGAAAATTCAACTCCCTTCAGGGAGTACAAATCAAATACCGGAAAAAACGCGCTGAGCAGTAATGTGGTCAGCTCCGTGCTGGAAGATAAAAAACATAACCTCTGGATTGGTACCGAGGCCGAAGGGTTAAACTATTACGACCGTAGTACCGGAAAGTTCAACAGCTTCAGGCATGATCCCGAAAACCCGGCTTCCCTTAGCTCCAATCTTGTTAAAGCCGTATCCATTGACCACAATGGAAAAGTATGGGTAGGTACCTATGAAGGAGGGCTGGATCTTTTCCTTCCTGAATCTCAAAGTTTCAAACATTATAAACCCAATCCCCTTGATCCTTATGCGCTGAATTCCACGCGGATTGTTGCCTTGCTGCACGATAGCCAGCAGCGCTTCTGGATTGGTACCCGTGCACAGGGGATTTATCTTTACAACGAGAAATCTGATAACTTTGCCCCATACAGCGGTCAGGATGCACAACATGATTTAAAGGTGGTCCGCTGTTTCTTTGAAGATTCCAAAAAGAACATCTGGATTGCCTGTAGTTCCGGAACCTATATACTTCAGCAGAATTCCAATATCGTCAGGCGCTTTAAAACAAAGGATAACCATAACCTCTTTAATGACATCAATTTTATTCAGGAAGATTCCAAAGGAAACATCTGGCTGGGTGGATATGAGTCCGGACTGATCCGCTATATCCCGGAACGCAAAACCACACGTTTCTTTACCAAAGAAGATGGCCTCCCGAGTAATGTGGTGCTGGGAATGCTGGAAGATGCAAAAGGGGACTTATGGATCAGCACCGACAACGGGCTTTCCAGATTCGACCATCAGGTGTTTAAAACCTATACCGTAAGGGATGGCCTTCCGGGAAATGTGTTCAATTACAACTCTTTCTTTAAAGACAGCAAGGGCGAGTTTTTCTTTGGTGGATTCAATGGCATGGTGAGCTTCTTTCCGGATCAGATCAAGGACAATAAAATGGTGCCCAAAGCCGTATTTACCCGTTTGAAGCTCTTCAATAAACAAGTCAACATCAATGATGAGACGGAATTGCTTTCTGAAAACTTCAGCCTGACGAAAGCGATTACCTTTTCTTACCATCAGAATATCTTTACCATAGACTTTGCCCTACTCAATTATATCAAATCAGAAAAAAACAGGTATGCCTATAAACTGGAAGGTTTTGAAAAAGACTGGAATTATGTGAACAGCCCTTCGGCAACATTTACCAATCTTCCTTCAGGAACTTATACTTTACTGATCAGGGGGTCCAATAACGATGGGGTCTGGACTTCTGCTCCTTCCAGATTAACGATCCATATCAATCCCCCTTTCTGGAAAACCTGGTGGGCCTACCTGATTTACCTGAGCTGTTTCCTTGGACTGTTATTTTTCTTCTCCAGATTCCTATGGATCAGGGCGCTCTTAAAAAGAGAACATGAACTGTATCAGATGAAACTGGATTTCTTTACCAATGTATCTCATGAGATCAGGACCCCACTTACCCTGATTGTTGGCCCGCTGGAAAACCTGATCAATGAAACCCAGGAATCTCCGGCATTAAACAGGAAATTGCTGACGGTGAGAAGGAATGCAGGAAGGTTAACCAGGTTGGTCAATGAGCTGATGGATTTCAGAAAAGCAGAATCCGGAAAACTGAGGCTCAACATCTCTCCGGGAAATATCGTGCCTTTTGCCAAGGAAATTTTCCTTTCTTTTCAATACCTGGCCATTAAACATCAGCTCAATTATCAGTTCCATACTGTAGCAGAAGAGATCGAAGTTTTCTTCGACAATGAACAACTGGAAAAAGTATTGTTTAACCTCCTGTCCAATGCCTTTAAGTTTACACCCGATGGTGGTGCGATTCATTTTTCGATCTTAAAAACAGAAAAGGACTTTCTGGAACTCCGTATTTCTGACAATGGGAAGGGGATTCCTGAAGAAAGCAAAGCAAGGTTGTTTACCAATTTCTATCAGGTGAAAGATCCGCTGTCCAGAAACAGTGGTACCGGAATTGGACTGGCACTTTCCAGAAAGATTGCCCAGCTCCATTATGGAGGTTTGTTCCTTGCGGACGAAAAAGACATCCGGGAAGAAGGAATGCATACCTGTTTCTACCTGAAACTGAAACTTGGCCAAAGTCATTTCTCTAGGGATGAACTGGTGGAAGAGTTTCTGAACAGCGAAAATCCGGAGCATTATCAGTTTAATACCGATCCCGGACATGTATGGAGCCCTCAGCCTGCGGAAAATACGACTGAAGAGGTCATGACGCTGTTGATTGTCGAAGACAACCATGAGGTGAGGGATTTTATCGTACAGTCTTTAAGTCCTTTTTATCAGATCCTGGTGGCCGAAAACGGAGAAAGAGGACTGGACCTGGCGATAGAGAAAATCCCCGACCTGATCATCAGCGATGTCATGATGCCGGTAATGGATGGGCTGGAACTTTGCCGGACCCTGAAAACGGATGTCCGCACGAGTCATATTCCGGTGATCCTGCTCACCGCCCGATCCGGAAATATCCATGAGGTAAACGGACTAAAGACCGGTGCAGAAGCCTACCTGACCAAACCTTTCAGCATCAATAGCCTTCAGCTCAACATCTCCAACCTGTTGATGTTGCAGGCCAACATGAGGCGCAAGTTCAGTCAGCAGATCACTTTGCAGCCTTCAAATATTTTAATAGAATCTTCTGATGAAGAATTCCTGAACAAAGTAATGGTGATTATTGAAAACAACTTTGCACAACCCGAATTCAGTGTGAACACCCTGGCTTCAGACCTGGGCATGAGCACACCGATTCTCTATAAAAAAATTAAAGTGCTGACCGGACTTACGGTAAACAACTTTATCAAATCCGTCCGCCTGAAAAGAGCTGCCCAGCTATTGCGCCAGAATATCTATACCGTCTACGAAATTGCCTATATCGTGGGTTTCAATGATCCCAAATATTTCAGTAAAGAATTTGTGAAACAATTCGGACGAACCCCTTCTGATTACGCTTTTGAAGAATAATCTTTGGTTATTTAAGAATTTCACCCCTTTTCTTTAAGATTTCACCCCCTCGTGGATTGCTCTGGCGCTTACATTAGCAAAACCAATTATAAATATCTGTTACGATTAAACCAAGCTATGAACGAGTTTCCGATGCTGATCCTTCTTTCTGTGGATTCCTGTTATATACAGGTTTCGCATTTTCTTTCCCCATTTTTTCACCTGGATAATTATTGATTATGAAAGCACAATTACTTAAAGTATCCATGCCTCCTGCTCAATCATTTAGTGTAAGACAGGATATAGAACCCTTTGTCAATAACAAATGGCATTACCACCAGGAACTGGAGCTGATCTATTTTAATGAAGGCAAAGGAACCCAGTTTATCGGCGATAGTATACAACCTTTTAAATCCGGTGATATTGTCCTGGTAGGGGCACACCTGCCACATTACTGGAAATTTGATGAGGTGTATTTTGATGAAACTGAAAAAGGAGCGAACCTGGATGTAAAAGTTGCCCATTTCTCGGAAGACCTTTGGGGGGATTTCTTTTTGAACCTGCCGGAAAACAAACTGCTGAAAGATGTGCTGGAGAAATCCAAAAGAGGAGTAAAGGTGACCGGGAAGAGCAAGCAGCAAGTCGCAGACCTGCTCACCAGGATGGTTAAAGCTGAAGGAACCGAAAGGATCATCATGCTGATGCAGGCATTGGTGGAGATCGCCAAATGCGGAGAGCTGGAATCATTGGCTTCCATCGGCTTTCAGTACGACCTGGAGCAGGTAGAAAAAGACCGCATCAGTGATATATATGAATATACTTATGCCAATTTCAGGAATAAGATCTGTCTGGAAGAAATTGCTGATGTAGCCAAAATCAGTCCCAATTCTTTTTGCCGCTATTTCAAATCGCGCACCCGAAAAACCTATTCGCAATTCCTCACAGAGATTAAAGTAGGGCAGGCCTGTAAGCTCCTGATCGAAGCACACCTCAACTTAAAACAAATCTGTTATAACAGTGGATTTAACAATTTCGCCAGTTTTCATAAGTGTTTTAAGAAAATCACCGGAAAGAGCCCGCTTTGTTACCAGCGAGAATTTGTAACCGAATAAACAGCGAACTGAATAGGCAACCTACCGGATAAACAACAAACCGAATACACATTAAACGGGCTATTAAGATCGGCTATCAAAATAAAAAAACAAACAACCAAATCAGATCATCCCTTATAACGAACCAATATAAACCTAACCAAAACGAGCATGAGAACCTCCACAAAAAATCGCCTTAAGGGATTAAAGGCATCCCTCTACTGAACAGCTTAAAGCCGGAAATCCGGTTTAATCTGCTGATGATCAATTAAAATATTTACTCATTTTTTAAAACAGAAGTATGAAGGAAATTTATACTAAGAACCTCTATTTGTCAAACAAATGGAAAGAATGCAATATCAGACAGTTGGGGATGATCGTTTTATTCGCCCTGGGCATGTTATTTTCGCCCGCTGTATTTGCACAAAAAACAAGCAAAATAAAAGGAGTCGTGAAAGACGACAAAGGTGTACCCATGCCAGGGGTAGGGGTGAAAGTGAAAGGAACAGCTATTGGAACTTCCACCAATATTGATGGGATTTATAACATTGCTGTACCCGGAGATGCAGCCATTCTGGTATTCTCTTATATCGGTTTTCTTCCACAGGAAGTCCCTGTAGGAAAGAAAACAGACATCAATGTCAGCCTGAAAGAGAATTTGTCTGACCTCGAAGAGGTCGTGGTGACAGGATATGGTGGGGTTGCGAAAAAGAAAGACCTGACAGGTGCCAGTTCTTCCATCAACCAGAAAACCATCCTGGAACGCCAGCCGGTTAACCTTTTTGACGCTTTACAAGGTCAGGCGGCAGGGGTTTTGATCGTGAACGATGGTGGTGGTGCTCCGGGAGCAACAGGTTCTATCCAGATTCGTGGTGCTTCGACACTAAACGGAGGTAACGGACCTTTATATATAGTAGATGGAGTGATCAATCCTGATGGAGCGAACATCAACCCTACAGATATTGCCAACGTAGAAGTTTTAAAAGATGCGGCTTCGGCTTCCATCTATGGTTCCAGGGCAGCAAACGGGGTAATTTTGATTACCACCAAAAGAGGTCAGGATGGAAAACCGATGATCGACCTGACGTATAACCATGTATTCGGACGTCTGGCTCATGGTATTCCGGTGAGTAACTCTGCAGAAGTAAGGGCATTCCGCGAAATTCAGGCCAGACCAAATGGAACAGATTCCCTGAACCCAAGCTTCAATGCAGATAACAACCTGCAGGAACTCCTGTTGGGAAATCTTGCTCAAAAGAAAGAGATTAAAATGGGAATCAGCGGCGGACAAAAAGGACTGAGCTATTATACCAGTATCAATTACCTGGACGATAAATCCATCATCATCAACAGCTGGGCAAAACGCCTGCAGTCGAGAATCAACGTTAACTATCAGGTGAACGAGAAGCTGAAGTATTCCAATAACATGTCTTTCAGCTGGCAAAAAGGAAACCAGATCCCGGTAGGTAATACGATTAAAGTGGTGATCGACAGGCCTGCTTATTCCCTGATTTATTATCCTGATGGAACGTTAACAAGTTATGTAGCCTCTAAAAGAAATCCAATTGCCCAGGCCTTATTCGAAAGGGATGAAGATGAAACCTTTTCCGGACAGTTCAATAACCAATTGGATTATCAGTTTACCAAAGATTTGAAATTTACCACCTTGTTCAACGCCAAGCTGGATAATTTCCAGAACCTCTATTTCTCTCCCAGAATCCTTTCTGGTAAAAGAGATCAGAATTCAGGAAAAAATGAGCTGAGGAAAAACTTCAGCTGGGAATATCAGGCCTTTATGAACTATAATAAGACGATCAGGGAGGACCATAATTTCTCCGCTTTACTGGGATTCAGTGCCGACAGAAAAAAGATGGATCGTGTGCATACCGAATATTTAAATAGTGTAAGTGAGGAGATCGTAGTGACCCTTCCTGATTATGTGAATGGGCCTAATACCTTTTCTGAAGCCACCGCAAATTCAACTGTATCTATGTTTTCCAGATTGGGATACAACTACAAAGGTAGGTATATTGTGCAGGGAACTTACCGTAGGGATGGTTCTTCCAGGTTTGGTCCTGAAAACCGTTGGGGAAATTTCCTGTCTGCTTCTGCAGCATGGCGCTTCTCTGATGAAAAATTCATGTCATGGTCTAAATCGTTTCTGGAAGATGCAAAGATCCGTTACAGCTATGGTCAGTTAGGAAATGATCAGATTGGTGATTATGAGTCGGTAACCAGGATTGCTTTTTCGGGCAGCTACAATGGTCTGGGCTCTGCGGCACCAACTTCTATCCTTGGAAATAAATTCATCAAATGGGAAACAACTGCGCAAAATAACGTTGGTTTAGACCTGAGCTTCTTTAAAGGCCGCCTGGGCTTTACGGGAGATTATTATGTGAAGAAGACTTCGAACCTGCTGTATCCAAGGGAAATTGCAAAGGAAACCGGATATAGTAAAGTACAGGTGAATGTAGGAACGATACAAACCAAAGGTCTGGAGTTTGTGATCAATGGTACACCCATCGCCACGAAAGACTTCGAATGGAACATCACCGCCAACATCTCTTTTGAAAAAGGTAAAGTGTTGTCACTTGCAGATGGCGTTCCTTTCTTCGCCGGAAACAAATGGTATGTGGAAGAAGGTGGAAGAATAGGAAATTTCTATGGCTGGAAAAACCTTGGTGTTTATGCCTGGGATGAATCCAATGCCTATGATGGCGATTGGAGAAAACTGGAGGTCGTGCTGGAGAATGGTAAACCTAAATATGCCAATGGAAAAGCAGTATATACTTTAGACGGCCAGGAATACACAGGCAATGTGAAAAGTAAACGTGCGCCCGATGGTAAACTGAAAGGTGGAGATGCGGAATGGGAAGAGGTCAGACCGGATGGGGTGATCGATGATGCAGACCGTCAGATCCTTGGTAATGCCACTCCGGATTACTATCTGGGGATCATGAACAATGTCCGTTACAAAAACTTCTCCCTGTCTTTCCTGTTCAATGGTTCATTTGGTGCTGAAGTATACAATAGTTTATTGCAAACCCAGAATAATCCTTCCAATACAGGTGCAGGATCTCCGGAAATGGTGTACAATTCATGGAGAAAACCAGGGGATAATACCAAATACCCATATTATGTAGAGCGAAATAACCGTGGAAACCTGAAGACCAATCAAAATAGCCTTTACATCGAAAATGCTTCGTTCATCAGGTTGTCGAGTGCCCGTCTTTCTTACCGTTTAAATCCGGATTGGGCAAAACGCATTTTCCTTAAAGGTTTAACCACCTATGTATATGGTACGAATCTCCTGACCTGGACAAATTACCGCGGTTATGACCCTGAGTTCAGTGCCGGTAACGTATTGACGCCAGGAGATGATACCGGAAAATACCCGAGAAGAAGAGAGTTTGGTTTTGGTGTAAACATTAATTTATAATAAGATGAAGACGAGAAAGTTAATCACGATGTCTGCCATGGCTACAGTGCTTTTGCTGGGTGGGTGTAAGAAATTTTTAACTGAGAAACCTTTAGCTCAGGTAGCAATAGGTGATTTTTATAAAAACAGATACGATATGGAAGCCTCTCTGACAGGGGTGTACTCTGCGTTCCAGCAGGAAATGGTAGGTAAAGAGCAGTATACAGAAAAATACCTGTACTGGGGAGAATATCGCTCGGACAATTTCGACCGTTTCCTTGCCTATACCAAAGATTATGTAGATGAAATTGCCTTAAATGGCTTAACGCCAACCAATCAGTTTTCGGACTGGTCAGGCTTATATGCCGTGATCGGAAGGGCCAACAGTACCATCAAATTTATGCCTCAGGCAGCAGCCCTGGATGTGACGCTGACCCCCGCATTGGCAGATAGTTACCTGTCCCAGGCTTATGCCTTGCGTGCGGTAAGTTATTTTTACCTGGTTCGGGTCTGGGGAGATGCCCCGATCAGACTGGAGCCTTATGTTGACATTGCAGAACCTGCAGATTACCCAAGAGAATCAAAAGATAAGGTCATCTCTCAGGTGATCATTCCGGATCTTGAAAAAGCCTACAGCCTGGTGGTTAAAGGATCAAAACCAGTAGTCTATAATATGGGAGAAGCCGCAATCTGTGCAACCCTCGCTGATGTATACATGTGGAAGAAAGATTATCCGAATGCCATCAAATGGATCAAAAACCTGTTTGCTGCAAAAAACCCTTTAGGTACAGTTTATGCAGGATTGAGCGATGCCAACCTGCAGCCTTCTGCAAGCTGGAAAACTTTGTTTGCTGCGCCTGCAACCAGCAATGAATCCATCTGGAGCATCCATTGGGATTACCTGAAAAACGGATGTGCCTGTATGCAATCCTCATGGACCAGCAATAATAAACAGATCAGTATTGATGAAGGCATCTGGGCAACCTGGTTCCAGCCTCAGTCGCAGGCCACAAGATCTAGCGATATCAGGCCAAGACAAACTGCTGATGTATTTCTTGCTCAGCCGAAACCAAACAGAGACCGCTTCCTGAAATGGTACCCTACTGCAGCTAATCCAACAGCAACAGATATTTACCCTGCAAGCTATCGGGAGATGCCGGTATACCTGACCATGTACCGTCTGGGGGATATTTATCTCCTGTATGCGGAAGCCTTGAATGGCAGTGGCGATCTGGCAGGGGCATTGAAATACCTGAATTTTATCCGTAAACGGGCAGGAATACCGGAATATCTGGCTACCGACCCATTGGTTGCCAGTCAGACAGCAATGGAAGACGCCATTCTGAACGAAAGACAACTGGAGCTTTTTGGAGAAGGTAAAAGATGGTTTGACCTGGTACGTACCAACCACGTAAAACAAGTAATGGACCCAATCCTTAAAAGAAGACAACTCGCTGCAGGTAACCTCGAAGCTCCGGGTTTCCAGGATCCTGAAACGAAATCTTACTGGCCATTAAACAGAAATGTGCTGAATTCCAATCGCAAATTAGTTCAAAACCCTGGTTACACAGATTAAAATTAGCCTTATGAATACGATCAGATTAATCTTAAAAAGATATGCCTTCTTATTACTGCTGCCCTTATCAGGATGTACTTTATTCGATATGGAATTGCAGAAAAAATACGATTACGAACATAAAACCCTGGATCCGAACATCAATATCACGGCCAGACAGTTTTTAGAAAACCGCTCTTATGAATCGGCGGTAAATACAAAAGATACGGTCTTTAAATGGATGAGAAAGGGGTTGGATTATGCTGGAATCGACCTTGCTGCCTATGAAAAACAAGGCATGACCTTCATTTTTCTGCACAATGATGCCATCAGGGTTTACGATTCAAAAACCAAAAAAACATCTGCAGGTTTATGGGTAGACTTTCCCATTATCACAGGCCCGGTTAATCCTTCAACAGGATTGTTTCCCACCCGTATCGCCGAAAAATGGGAGGATTACCCTAAGGAAGATGTTAAAAACCTCTTTTTGTACCTGATGGTACAGGGTACCTATAACTTTAACAACATTCCGTTAAATAACATCACCGTACAAACCATGTTGCCTCCCGGAAGTATCGCCAGCCAAAGATCTATGCTTGGTTTTCTGAATAGCAAGACCGGATTTGATCAGGAAGGGAAAATGGAACTGAAAATCCTGAATAACGATGATCTGGCGCCAATCATGATCAATGACAAAACGTCCAACAGGTCTGGTGGTTATATCGCTACCAATTCTATCGTGCATGTTTACGGCAATACCATCTATCCTTTCAGAACACCGAAAACTCTATGAGAAAACTAATTTTAACCCTTTTTTGCTCGATCCTTTTCCTTAATTTACAAGCACAACAAACGCAGCGTTTAACCCAAAGCTGGGAATACCTTAAAGGTGACCTGGGTGGGATTTACGAAGCCATCAGGCCTGTGAAAGCAGGAAACCCGGAAAGCGTACCCTTATGGGAAAACGTAAATCTGCCGCATTCTTTCAATGCGACAGACGGGGTAGACCCAGACCTGAACTATTATCAGGGACCAGGATGGTACCGCACACAACTGACGATTAATAACCCTTATAAAAATGGCCGTACGCTCCTTCACTTTGAAGGAGCGGGCCAGAAAACCCAGGTGTATATCTATGATGTTAAAGTGGCGGAGCACATAGGGGGCTACGACGAATGGACCGCAGATATTACTGCTGCGGTAGAAACTTTTCGTAAAAACCCCTTGTTTCAAAAGCAATTTAAAGGGAAAATCCCTGTAGAAATCCGTTGCGACAATTCCCGTGACCTGGAAATGATTCCTTCAGACCTTTCCGATTTTAACATCTATGGTGGTTTATACCGTTACCTGAACCTGGTATATGCCCCTCAGGTTTCCGCAGAAAAAGTTTTCGCGAATGCAAGTGTGGATGTGAAAGGAGCATTGGGACAGTTAAAGATCGGTACCAGGTTGCTGAATCCTGATGGAATAGATACCGTGATGGTTAAGATCCTGGTTAAAGATCCTCAGGGAAAACTGATCAGCAGCTGGAACAAAGAACTAAAAGCATTTTATGGAACGAAAGACCTTTGGGAAACCACGGTAAAGAACCCAAAATTATGGTCTCCGGAAAATCCAAACCTCTATACGGTAGAAACGAGCATCATCGCCAATGGGGAAACGGCTGTACATAAAGAAAAAATAGGATTCAGAAACTTTGAATTTGTTAAAAAAGGGCCTTTTATGCTCAATGGCAAAAGGCTATTGCTGAGAGGAACCCACCGTCATGAAGACCATGCAGGGGTAGCTGCAGCGATGACAGAAGATCAGATCCGTGAAGAAATGGTGCTGATGAAAGAAATGGGGGTCAACTTTATCCGCCTCGGTCATTATCAGCAATCGAGAATTGTGCTGGAGCTTTGCGACAGCCTTGGGATTCTGGTGTGGGAAGAAATTCCATGGTGCAGAGGCGGTCTAGGCGGAGAATCTTATAAGAACCAGGCCCGTACCATGCTGACCAATATGGTGGAACAACATTATAACCACCCTTCCATCATCATTTGGGGAATGGGCAATGAAAACGACTGGCCGGGAGATTTCAGTGAGTTTGATCAGCATAAAATCAGAGAGTTCATGAAAGAACTGAACGACCTTTCTCATCGCCTGGATCCTTCCAGAAAAACAGCGATCAGAAGGTGCGACTTCTGTAAGGATATCGTAGATGTCTATTCTCCGTCTATCTGGGCAGGATGGTACCGTGGGATTTATACAGAATATAAAGAGGTTTCCAAAATGGAGTTCGACAAGGTGGATCATTTCCTTCATGTGGAATGGGGTGGCGACAGTCATGCTGGAAGGCATTCTGAAAATCCGGACAATGCCTTAAGTCAGGTGAAAACCGGCAAAGGCGCTGATGAAAGGGCAGGAGATGCTTCTTTATTTGGTGGCAGTGCCAGGGTTTCCAAAGATGGCGACTGGAGTGAAAGTTATGTGGTGAACCTGATCGACTGGCATTTAAAAGAACAGGAAACCATGCCCTGGTTAACCGGAGCTGCTTACTGGCCTTTTAAAGATTTCTCTACACCGGTACGTCCTGACAACCCGGTTCCATATATGAACCAGAAAGGGGTAGTGGAAAGGGATTTTACTAAAAAAGAAGCTTTTTATGTATTCCAGTCTTACTGGACAACCGCTCCAATGGTTCATATCTACGGGCATTCATGGCCGGTAAGGTGGGGAGCAGCAGATGAACCGAAAATGATTAAAGTATATGCCAACCTGGATGAGGTGGAACTCTTCCTGAACGGCAAAAGCCTGGGTAAAAAGAAACGTGATTCTCAGGATTTTCCTGCAGCAGGCTTAAGATGGATGGTGACCTTCAATGAAGGCAGCAACACGATCAAAGCCGTAGGAAAGAAAGATGGTAAAGTGTTTACTGACGAAATTACTCAGGAATACCAGACGGCAAAATGGGATAAGCCAGCTAAAATGATTTTAGAGAAGGTCTCTGAAAAAGATGGCGTTGCCCTGATCCGTGTAAAAATTCTGGATAAGAACAATATCTTGTGCCTGGATGCTCAGAATTATGTGACTTTCGGCCTGACCGGCGATGGCAAGCTCATCGATGATCTGGGAACAGCCCGCGGTTCACGCAAGGTGCAGACCGGAAATGGAAGAGCCGAAATCAGCATCAAACTGAACAATGGAAAGAGCGTAGCCAGCGTAAAAGCTGATGGACTCGCATCCGTATTTGTTGAACTTTAACGATTTGAAATGAAAATTACCCAGTGTTTGTTATTAGGAGCCGTATTTATCAGTGTAAATGCCGATGCACAAAGCAATGATCCCCTTAAGCTATGGTACGACCGTCCGGCCAAAGTATGGGAGGAAGCCCTCCCTTTAGGGAATGGTAAAACCGGAGCCATGGTTTATGGCCGTGTAGGCAGGGAACGCATTGCTTTAAATGACAATACTTTATGGTCGGGTTTTCCCGACGCTGGAAATAATCCCGCAGGGCCAACCGTGCTTCCGCAGGTAAGGAAAGCGATTGAGGAAGGACAGTATGATGAGGCAGCGGTACTCTGGAAGAAGATGCAGGGACCTTATTCGGCCAGGTATCTTCCTCTGGGAGAGCTGTTCCTTCAGTTTAACCATACGGATACAGTTCCGGAAAAGTATCAAAGAGACCTGAGCCTGCAGACCGCAGTATCTACCTTAAATTATACGATCAAAGGAGTCAGTTATAAAAGAGAAATCTTTACCAGCTTCCCGGGTAAAGCACTGGTGATGAGAATTACGGCAAACAAACCTGGTTCCATTAGCTTTGCAACAGGTCTGTTGAGTAAATTGAAGTTTCAAACGAATGTTTCCGGTGCAAATGCCTCAGGATCGAATGAGCTGATCCTGAAAGGAAAGGCGCCCAGTTTTGTGGCCAACAGGGATTATGAACCGAAACAGGTAACCTATGATGAAAAAGAAGGGATGACCTTTCAAATCCGCCTCAGGATCAAAAATGAAGGCGGTTCCCTTAGTGGAAGTGGAGATCAGCTGCTGGTTAAAAATGCCAATGCGGTAACGATCTATTTAACCGAAGCCACCAGTTTCAATGGTTTCGACAAATCCCCTGGCCTGGAGGGTAAAGATCCGGCCATAGAAAGTCTGGCCAATATGAACCAGGTCTTTCCCAAAAGCTATGAAAGCTTAAAAGCACAACACATCAGTGATTATCAGGCTTTATTTAACCGGGTTAAATTTGAACTTAATCCCAATCCGGCTGTCGAAAAGCAAACGACAGATGAACGTCTGAAGCAATATGCAAAGACTAAAAATGACCAGGGACTGCAGGCTTTATATTATCAGTTTGGCAGGTACCTGATGATTGCTTCCTCCCGTCCGGGATCAAGGCCTTCCAACCTGCAGGGCATCTGGAATGACCTGGTACAACCACCATGGGGAAGCAATTATACCACCAATATCAATACAGAAATGAATTACTGGCTGGCAGAAAATGCCAACCTCTCTGAATGTCATCAACCTTTGTTCGATTTCATGAAGGAACTGGCCGTAAATGGAGCAAAGACTGCAAAAGTCAATTACAACATTGATAAAGGCTGGGTGGCACACCACAATTCAGACCTTTGGGCCAAAACTTCCCCTCCGGGAGGTTACGATTGGGACCCTAAAGGAATGCCAAGATGGTCGGCATGGCCGATGAGCGGTGCCTGGTTCAGTACCCATTTATTCGAACATTATCAGTTTACAGGAGATAAAGCTTTTTTAAAACAAACCGCTTACCCACTCATGAAGGGGGCAGCCGAATTTATGCTGCAATGGTTAATCAGGGATGAGAAGACTGGTTACCTGGTAACCAGCCCCTCTACCTCACCTGAAAATACAGTTAAAATTCAGGGCAAAGAATACCAGCTTTCCAAAGCTTCAACGATGGACATGTCGATCCTCAGACAGTTGTTTACGGATTTAATCCGGACCACTGAGGTCTTAAATATTGATGCCGCATTCAGAACAGAACTGACCGCTGCACGCGAAAAATTATACCCTTTCCATATCGGGCAGTATGGTCAGGTACAGGAATGGTTCCAGGATTGGGATGATCCCAAAGATAAACACCGCCATATTTCCCACCTGTTCAGCCTGTTTCCAGGCAACCAGATTTCTGTTGATGGTACTCCCGAACTGGCCAGTGCTGCAAGAAACAGTTTGATTTTCAGGGGTGATGTGAGTACAGGCTGGTCTATGGCCTGGAAAATCAATTGGTGGGCAAGGTTACAGGACGGCAATCATGCCTATAAAATTCTGGAAGATGCTTTTACTTACATCGACCCAACCTTAACGAAAGCACAAATGAGCGGGGGTGGAACCTATCCGAACTTATTTGATGCACATCCGCCATTTCAGATTGATGGCAATTTTGGCGCTACTGCCGGAATCACGGAAATGCTGCTGCA
Organism: Pedobacter caeni; assembly: GCF_900129215.1. Lineage (GTDB taxonomy): Bacteria > Bacteroidota > Bacteroidia > Sphingobacteriales > Sphingobacteriaceae > Pedobacter > Pedobacter caeni. Next base: position 89,352 of record NZ_FQUQ01000005.1, read on the forward strand.
AAGTCAGGATGGCAGGATCAGTTTATTACCTGCATTACCGGAAGTATGGCAGAAAGGCCGTATTCAGGGTATCAAAGCCAGGGGGAATTTTACGGTAGACATCAACTGGAAAAAGGGAAAGCTCCTTTCCGCAGGGATAAAATCAGAAATAGGAGGGAATTGCAGGTTGAGCACTTTGCAGCCTGTTAAAGTGCTTGATTCTAAAGGAAAAGTACTTGCTGCAAGCGGAAATGAAGCTAAAGGAGAAAACAGCAACCTGCTGACACAGAAAGCCTACCTGCCGCCTTATCAGAACAATTCAAAAGTACGCCTGGAAAAACCGGACATCGGACATGGATATGTGCTCGATTTCAAGACAGAAAAAGGAAAAACATATCAAATCATAGCCCTGTAAACCTCATGTATAGAAGAATATTTAACCTCAGATATAGAAGAACATTTATTTGCATTGCCCTTTTATTGACTGGCCTTGGGAAGGCACAGGCGCAGGATATTAAATGGGAGCAGGTGGCCCCTGGGATCTGGAAAGGAAGCGTAGGGAAACCTGAAAGTTATAACCTGCTGACGGCCTCTGGAGCAAATCCGGCAATGGAAGGTTTAAAACGGATGGGAGATGCAGGTTTTCCACTCCTTAAGGAGGATATTGTTGCAAAACAGAATGATGGAAAAACCTATCTCCGTTTTCCTTTAAGCAAAAAGGAACAGCTTTATGGCTTCGGACTGAACTTTCAGACGGTTCATCAGAGAGGGAAGATCCTGGAATTACATGTAGACCATTATGGAGGCAAAGACAATGGACGGACCCATGCCCCGACTCCTTTTTATGTGTCGTCGGATGGTTATGGGGTGTTCATTAATTCTGCACGTTATTTAAAAGTATATGCCGGTTCTGCAGTAAGACTGGACAGCAAAGATGCTCCGGTAGCCAAAGACAGAAATACAGATAAAACCTGGTCTTCCCGTCCTTATTCGGACGCGGTAGAGATTCTTGTTCCTGCAGAAGGCGTAGAGTTCTACATTTTTGCCGGCCCTAAACCCCTGGATGCGGTAAGCCGGTACAACCTGTTTAATGGTGGCGGTCCTTTGCCTCCTCGCTGGGGACTGGGTTTTACGCAAAGGGTTAAAACCCTGTATACCTCTGCCGAAGTTGAAAATGAAGCCAAAGCTTTTGCGGATAAAGGTTTCCCGCTGGACTATATCGGTCTGGAGCCAGGCTGGCAGAGTAAAGCGTATCCCTGTACTTTTGAATGGGACAACAGCCGCTATCCTGATCCTGCAGGTTTTGTTAAAAACATGCTCAGCAAAGGCATCAGGCTGAATTTATGGACCAATCCATATGTTTCCCCTGCTGCATCCATCTATAAAGAAATTAAGCCCTACACTGCCGATCATACCGTATGGCTGGGCGCAGTGCCTGATCTGACGATGCCTGAAGCCAGGAATATCCTGTTCGGGCAATTAAAGAAAGGCCAGGTAGATCTGGGGGTAAGCGGATACAAATTTGATGAAGTGGATGGTTATGACCATTATTTATGGCCGGATGTGACTACTTTCCCTTCCGGAAAAAGCGCCGAACAATTACGTCAGACCTATGGCCTGTTGATTCAACGTTACAGTGCCGAGCTTTTTCATCAGCGGAACCAACGTACTTATGGACTGGTCCGTGCTTCCAATGGAGGTGGTACCGCATTGCCTTATGTGATCTACAATGACTATTACAATCATGAGGACTTTATTACCGCATTGATCAACAGCAGTTTTTCGGGCGTACTCTGGACACCGGAAGCCAGGGCTTCGAAAACGGGAGAAGAATGGTTGCGCAGGATGCAGTCGGTGGTATTCTCGCCAATGGCGATGATCAATGCCTGGTCCAGCGGCACAAAACCATGGTCTTATCCTGAAGTAGAGCAACAAGTGAAAGATATGGCGCTGTTGCGCATGCAGATGATGCCATACTGGTACAGCGAGTTTGCCAAATACCATTTTCAGGGCATTCCGCCATTCCGGGCGATGAACCTGGAAGAGGGCTTCTTATCAGAAGTTCAAAAGGAAGTGAAAAGCACTAATCTGGAAGATAATCCTTATGTAGAGGCTGTTAGCAAGGAAGTTAAGGATCAGTATATGGCTGGGGAATACCTGTTGGTTGCCCCTGTGTTTGCCGGAAAAACCAGCCGGACGGTGATTCTGCCAAGAGGTAAATGGTTTGATTTTTATACGGGCAAATTTGCCGGCGATGGAGAAATCATCACCGTAAGCCCCGGACTGGACAGGATTCCGGTATATGTGAAGGATGGAGGAATCATTCCGATGGGACCTGCCTTAATGCATGCGCCAAAACCCACTGATAAAATCGACCTGGAAATCAGGTACTATGGTAGTAAACCCGGTAAATATCAGCTCTATGATGATGATGGGGAGACTTTTAACTATGAAAAAGGAGATTTCAGTTTTAGAGAGATCAGCATCAGCAAAGATCAGAAGGGCACATTAAAGACTTCCATTTCCAAAGCGGAAAAGGGAAAACCGAACAGCCTGAATAAAATCATTTTTAAAGCAATGACCAATGATTAAGCAAATGAAAAGATTAAGCTTTGTTGTTTTTACTTTATTGTTATCGCTCTCTGCTTTTGCTCAGCTGTCAGGCGCTGCTTCTTCTTCGCGTTCGGCTGCTTCTCAAAGAAACAATGAGGTCATGCTGACTTTGAAAAAAACAGTGTTGGAACAGGCAGCATGGGCGATGAAGCAAAAACCGGTAACCGTTACTGCGGCCAGTTCAGCAAGGTCTGCCGGAGGAGTACATGACTTTTACTCTGAAGGAGATTATTGGTGGCCTGATCCGGCAAATCCGGATGGTCCTTATATTCAGAAGGATGGGATGACCAATCCGGAGAATTTTGTAGCGCACAGACTGGCCATGATCCGCTTCAGCAAAATCATAGGTGCGCTGGCTTCTGCCTACAAAATCACCGGAGATAAAAAATACGCAAAACAGGCCATGGTGCATTTACAAGCCTGGTTTATCAACGAAGGAAGCCGGATGAACCCTGGTTTGACCTTTGCACAAGCCATCAAAGGCCGGTTTACCGGAAGAGGAATCGGCATTATTGATACGATCCAGCTGCTGGAAGTTTCGCAGGGGATCCTGGTATTGGAAAACGCATTAACGCCTGAAGTACTCAAGGGTACAAAGAAATGGTTCGGGGATTACCTGAACTGGCTCATGAGCCATCCTTACGGTAAAGACGAAATGAATGCACAAAACAACCATGGAACCTGCTTTGTCATGCAGGTGGCTGCTTTTGCAAAACTAACAGGGGATGAGCAATTGATGAATTTTTGCAGAGAACGCTATAAAACAGTGTTGTTGCCCAATCAAATGGCAATCGATGGCAGTTTTCCAAGAGAACTGAGCCGTACCAAACCTTATGGTTATTCGATCTTCAACCTGGATGCCATGACTACCCTTTGTCAGATTCTTTCTACTCCTGAGGACAACCTCTGGAAGTATGAAACTGCAGATGGAAAGTCGATCCAAAAAGGAATCAGCTATCTGTATCCTTATTTAAAGGATAAAAGCAAATGGCCTTTAAAGCCGGATGTGATGCATTGGGAAAACTGGCCTGTGGCACAGCCTGCATTGCTGTTCGGTGCCGGGGAATTCCAACAGAAAGACTGGCTGCAGACCTGGAAAAAGCTGGATCATGACCCTCAGGTGGAGGAAGTGATCCGTAACCTGCCGGTAAGGAACCCGCTGATCTGGATGAATTAACTTGATATAAACTAATTGATATAAACACGGAAACAGATATGAAGCTCAGGATGAACCGTAAGTCGGCCTTTTTATTCTTCTCCCTTTCTTTGATTGCAGGATCCGGTTATACTCAGGTGGCAGGCGATGAGGATAAGGAGATGTTTAATCAGGCAAGACAACGTGATGAGAAAGCCATAGATGCGGCAAAAGATGGTTGGTGGACAGCATCAATGAAAAACCATGAACAGCGGATTCAATGGTGGAGGGATGCCAAATTTGGTATGTTCGTGCACTGGGGCCTGTATTCCAAGCCTGAAGGGGAGTGGAAAGGTAAAGTGGTAAACGGTTATGCTGAACACCTGATGAGGAAGGAAAAGATCAGCAGAGCCGCATATCTGGAGCTTGCCCATGAGTTCAATCCGGAAAAATTTAATGCGGAAGAATGGATTCTGAATGCTAAAAAAGCAGGGATGCAGTATTTCATCGTTACCGCAAAACACCATGATGGCTTTGCGTTATTTGATTCGAAGGTGTCGGATTTTGACATCGTTGACCAGACTCCCTTTAAGCGTGATGCGATGGCAGAACTTGCTGCTGCAGCAAAGAAACATGGGATGAGGTTTGGGTTTTACTATTCCCACGCCTTTGACTGGGAGCATCCTGATGCACCCGGAAACGACTGGGAATACCAAAATCCGGGAGGAGACAAGCTCCTTGGCGGAGCCAATTGGTTTGACAGTCATCCGGAATGGCTTCCTAAAGCAGTCAGGTATGTAGACCAGAAGGCCATTCCACAGATTAAGGAACTGATCAATAAATACCATCCGGACATCCTTTGGTTTGATACCCCTCATAAATTGCCACTTTCGGAGAACCTGCGCATCCTTCAGGCCATCCGGGAAACAGATCCGGATATTGTAGTAAACGGACGTCTGGCAAGAAGTGCTGCGGTAAATTTTGGCGATTACCTGAATACCGGAGATCGCCCTGCGGAGTTAAGAACTGTGGATGGGGATTGGGAAGCCATCCCGACAACGAACGAATCTTATGGTTATTCGAAACACGACAACAGTCATAAGCCGGCCAAATTCTTTATCCGTCTATTGGCCAATGCGGCTTCCAGGGGAGGGAATATTTTATTGAACATCGGTCCCAAAGGGGATGGTAGTTTCGATGGGAAAGACAGCCGGATTCTGGACAGCATAGGGGCCTGGGTAAAGGTCAATTCTGCTGCTGTGTTTGGAACGGAACGTTCTTCCTTACCGATTCCCGCCTGGGGAGTAACGACTCAGAAAGCGCAACGGGTTTACCTGCATGTCTTTGACTGGCCAACAGATGGTGTTTTATTATTGTCTGGCTTAAAAACGGAAGTTTCATCAGCTTATCTGCTTGCTGATCAATCTAAAAATAAACTTGAGGTAAAGCGTTTGAGTAGTTCAGATCTGCGCATCACTGTTCCGGGGCAGGCCCCGGACGGATCGGATGCCGTGCTGGTTCTGGAGCTGAAAACGCCTCTGAAAACTTCCCGGAATGCAGAAGGTGTTCGTGCCATTTCTGATAAAAATGTAAATAGGTTACTGGCTTTTGATGCCAGTTTACATGGCAAAGACTTTGGCTTTGGAGATGGAAAAACCGACCGTTATTTTGTGGATAAATGGAAAACAGCGAGTCAGTTTTTTTCCTGGGACATCAGGTCTCTGGCCTCCTCAAAATACAAGATCATAGTCAAATACCTTACACCTTCCGGTGCCGGCGGAACTTACCAGCTGCAGGTTGCCGGTTTCAAAAAAGAACTTCCGGTATTGCCGCTTACCAACGGGGTACAGACTCAGGAAGCTGGAATCGTCGATCTAAAGAAAGGAGAGACACAACTAAAAATCAGCCCAGTTCAGATTTCCGGAACGGAGCTGATGAAACTATTGGAAATTCAATTGATCCCTGTTAACTAAAAAATTCAGCTCAACTATAATTAAACTACCAGCTCAACTATATAAAACTAAGAACCTACGACAATGAAAAGATACTTTTTTACCGTACTAGCCCTCTCATTATTGCATACCAGCTCTTTCGCACAGAAATTAAACGTTAAAAAAGCTTTTGACAAAGCTGCCCGGCAAACGGAAGTGATGTTGGGGGAGATTGAAAAAGTAAAACACAGCTCGGGAAAGAGCGCTTTGGTTTCTCCCAGAACCATAGAACATGGAAAATTGAAACTGGTGGCCTCAAAAGACTGGACCAGTGGCTTTTTTCCTGGGGTATTGTGGTTCCTTTATGAATATACGCATCAGCAGAACTGGAAAAAGGAAGCCCAGAAATTCTCTGCTGATATTGAAAAAGAAAAACTAAACGGAGGCACCCATGATATGGGCTTCAAAGTATTTTGCAGCATAGGAACTGGTTTCCGTCTCACCAATGATCCGCATTATAAGGAAGTCATCCTGCAGTCGGCAAAAACACTGTCTACCCGTTTTAATCCCAAAACAGGTGTGATCCTTTCCTGGGACCATAGCCGGGACAAATGGGTAAACCCGGTGATCATCGACAACATGATGAATCTGGAACTACTTTTCGAGGCGACAAGGTTAAGTGGCGACTCTTCTTTTTATAAAATTGCCGTAAGTCATGCGAACACCACCATGAAGAACCATTTCCGTCCGGATTACAGCTCTTATCACGTAATTGATTATGACCCTGCCACCGGAGCAGTACTGAAAAAAAATACCCACCAGGGCTATAGCCATGAGTCGGCATGGTCAAGGGGACAGGGCTGGGCACTTTATGGATATACTTTGTGCTATCGTTATACCAAAGATCCGGTGTACCTGAAACAGGCAGAAAATATTGCTGCTTTTATCCTGAACCACCCGAATATGCCAAAAGACCTGATTCCATACTGGGACTTTAACGCGCCAAACATTCCTAAGGAACCAAGAGATGTATCCGCAGGTGCGGTAATCGCTTCAGCGCTCTATGAACTAAGCGGTTATAGTGACCAAAAGAAACTATACAAAGAAAAAGCAGCGGTCATGATGCAAAGTATGGCCAATATCTATACCGCAAGGGTAGGGGAGAACAAAGGATTTATCCTGACCAGTAGTACAGGTTCAAAACCGTCTGATACAGAGGTGAATGAGCCGCTTTCCTATGCGGATTATTACTATCTGGAAGCCTTGTTAAGGGCAGATCAGCTGAAATAGACAAGCCTCCCTGTTCAAGGGGGACTGCAGAAGTCAATGGGGTATGAAGAACCTTTTTTAATCAACACGAATCAACCAAATATTAATTATATACCTAAAAATTATGAAAACAAAACATGTAATGATTGCTGTATTAATGAGTGGGGGCCTATTGTTGTCGAGTTGTGAAAAAGAAAAAGAACCAGATGCCCTAGCTGCGAACAAAGAGCTGGCCACTGCCTCCGGGGGAAGCCAGATCATGTCTGTCCTCTTTAACGGGGATGCGAGTAATGGCACCTCAAATGTCTGGAAAACCACTAATATTGAAGGGACAGGGGCGGTAACCACTGTAAATGATGAAACAGGGACCCTGGTCTGGAAATTTTTAAAACCATCAGGGAGCCATAGAACCGAATGCCGTGGGGCAAAAAACTATAGTGCTCAGGAAGGCGATGAAATCTATATCGGCTGGACGAGCAAGATCTATATGCCAACCGACCTGAAAACAGATGCCCTTTTCCAATGGAAATCGTATCCTACGGATGGGTCAGATCAAAATCATCCGTTTATGGTCCGTACCAAAAACGGAAAACTGGAACTTCAGCATTTTGACATTAATCATGTAGCTTCTGTTCCCTGGTCTACTACGCTTTCAACCAGCACCTGGCTTAAGTTTGTGATCCGCATGAAAGTATCCAGAGATAAAACTGTAGGATTTATTGAATTCTGGTACAATGGAGTGAAACAAACACTCTCCAATGGCAGTGACCGCTTATATTGCAGAACCCTGGATACGGTACCGGAATGCGATCCTAAATGGGGCGTTTATGGTGGCGATACTGCGCAGGTGACCCATTTCGTGAAGAAAATCAGAATCGGGACTACCTATGCTGACGCTGCTCAGTAAATAGTCTGTAAGGGTTAAAATTGCTGAACCATAAGCCAATTGAGCAGAGTGCCGTTCCATAAATAGATATTAAATTAGAAAAGTATAACCAAATGATTAATCACATGATGCGTAAAATATCACTATCCCTGCTTCTGGCACTCTCTTTCTTTACTCAATTGACTTATGGTCAGCAACCTTCCAAAGATGAGCGCATGGCCTGGTGGCGTGAGGCAAAATTTGGCATGTTCATCCATTGGGGTGTCTATGCACAATTTGCCGGAGTGTACCGGGGAGAAGAGCAACGCCGTGGCGGAGCCGAATGGATCATGAACAGGTCCAAAATTCCCGTTGCGGAGTATCAGGAAATGGCAAAAAGCTTTAACCCTACAAAATATGATGCTGATGCCTGGGTAAAAATGGCAAAAGATGCAGGAATGAAATACCTGGTCATCACAGCAAAACACCATGATGGCTTTGCTTTATTCAACTCAAAAGCAAGTAAATGGGACATTACTGATGCCACCCCTTATGGCAAAGATTTGCTAAAACCCCTGGCTGTAGCCTGTAAAAAATATGGGCTAAAGCTGGGGTTTTATTACTCACAGGCACAGGATTGGAACAATCCGGGTGGTGCAGCAGCACGAAAAGTGATGAGTGAGGGGTGGGCAAATCCGGATTCTGTAAAGGTGGACGCCTATACACTTGCCAATAAAGGCCATTGGGACCCTGCACAACAAACAAAAACCTTTGATCAGTACATCGATGAAGTTGCCGTTCCTCAGGTAAAAGAGCTGATGACCAATTATGGCGATATCGCTGTGCTTTGGTGGGATACCCCGACAAATATGACAGACGATGCCGCTGTAAAGCTTCAGAATGCCTTAAAAACACAACCTTATATCATCACCAATGACCGTCTGAAAAGACCTAACTTCCCTGGTGATACCAAAACTCCGGAGCAGAAGATCCCAAATCAGTCGGAACTGGATGGAATGGACTGGGAAACCTGTATGACCATGAACGGAACCTGGGGATTCAGGACTTCGGATCACAAATGGAAATCGAGTGAAACCCTGATCCGCAACCTGTCTGATATTGCCTCCAAAGGTGGAAATTACCTGTTGAATGTTGGCCCTAAGCCGGATGGCACCTTTCCTGAAGAGAGTGTAAAGAGATTAAGCGACATCGGAAAATGGATGAAAGTTAACAGCGAATCGATCTATGGCACCAAGGCCAGTCCGCTGTTGCCTTTGGATTGGGGAAGATGTACGAAAAAAGAAACTAAAAAGGGTACTATCCTGTATTTCTCGGTGTTCAACTGGCCTTCAAACGGGCAGCTGATTATTCCGGGGGTTAAAAACAAAGTGCTTTCTGCGAAGCTCCTGGCAGGAAATGTAAAGGTTAAAGCCGATACTAAAGGGGCTGATCTGTTGCTGACTTTACCTGCTCAGGCACCTGATGCGGTAGCAAGTGTGATCAAGGTCGAATTTGAAGGCGAGATCGCCAGTCAGCATGGAAATCAGCCAAAGAGAGAAATGAAAACAGGGGCATTAGATTAAACCAGATCAATCATGAAAGGATCATGATCATACCGATCACATAACGATTGATATCAGGATCATGATCGCTTCATAACCGATAAAAAACAATTATATTCTGATGAAAAAAATAAAGTGTTTAGGGCTGGTATGGTTACTGGCCAGCGGTTTAACGGGCTTTGCCAAGGATTACCCGGTCAGTTCTGCAAAAGAACTTTCGGCCCTCAGTTTAAAACCCGGCGACCGGGTCCTGATGAAAGCAGGCGAATGGAAGGATCAGCAATTAAAATTTAAGGGCAATGGTGTGAAAGGTCGCCCGATTGTTTTGATGGCGGCAAATGCAGGGAAAACCGTCTTAAACGGAAACTCTACATTGGATATAGATGGTTCATGGTTAGTCGTGGACGGACTTTCTTTTGCCAATGGACGTTTGGACTCCGGAGAGGTGGTTAATTTCTCTGAAAAGTCTTTCTCCTGCCGGCTTACCAATACCTCCGTTATTGATTACAACAGCAGTGATGATAAAGTGGATTATACCTGGGTTTCTCTGAGAGGAACCCATAACCGGGTAGACCATTGTCTGCTGAAAGGGAAAAACCATCAGGGAGTAACCATGGTGGTCTGGCTTTCCGAAAAACCGAATTACCACCAGATCGACCACAACTATTTCGGGCCGCGTCCGGAGTTGGGAAGGAATGGCGGAGAGACGATCCGAATCGGAACGAGCACCTGGTCTTTTCATGATTCTTTCACCCTGGTAGAGGAGAATATCTTTGAACATTGTGACGGGGAAATCGAAGCCGTCTCTGTAAAATCGGGAAGAAATATTGTGCGCAATAACCTCTTTTATGAGTGCAAAGCGACCCTCACTTTGAGGCATGGAAACCACTCGGAAGTCATAGGAAATTACTTCATCGGGAATGGGAAACCAGGCACCGGAGGTGTCCGGATTATCGGGGAAGATCACAACGTCCGGGATAACTATTTTCAGGACCTGACGGGGACCGGAAACAGTGCTGCAATCTCTGTGATGGCAGGCTTGCCGAACCCCATTTTGGTGAGCCACTGGCAGGTGAAAAATGCCCGGATTACAGACAACCTGATCCTCAATTGTAAGGAGCCTTTTGCCATTGCAGCGGGCTATAGAAAGGACCGGTATCTGCCTGCTTTGAACACCTATTTTGCAAAGAATATCATCCTGAGTAATGTGAGTCCTTTGAAGGTGTATGATGAAAAAGTAGTGGTGAATTTTGAAGACAACCTGATCTTCAGTACTGCCTTTTCCGGTGAGAAGGGTAGGGGATTTGAGCTCAGAAATGAGCAACTGAAAAAGGGCAGTTCGGGCCTTTTTTTAAGACCAGGACAAGCTGATTTTAAACCTTTCTGGGAATCAGAGCAGATTGGGCCAGGCTGGTTTTTAGATATAAATAAAAAGTTTACTATAAATTAGTATTTGCTTTGGTAATTAGTTTGTTATGTTTTTGATAAAATAGCGTATTACCAGAGGTTATGACTAGTTTGACCTGATATCCTACATAAAACCACATGAATAAAGCAATTTTTGCCCTTCCGTTTTTGTTCATGGCCCTGCCCATGAAAGCACAAAAAGTAACACCCCTTTGGGTTGATTTTGTGAAGGCAAAACAAGAGGGGAGGACTCCTGTCCTTCCGGATTTTTCTTATGCCGGTTACCGCTGGTCTGAAACAAATCTACCTTCGCTGGAAGGTAAAAAGGTGTTCAGAGTAGACGACTACGGAGGGATTCCAAATGATGAAAAATATGATGATGAAGCCATTCAGAAAACGGTCAATGCAGCAGAAGCAAATCCCGGTGGAGGCATCGTTTTTTTCTCCCCCGGAAAGTACCTGATCGCTCCCGATGGAGATGCTCAGAAACAGGTCCGGATTTCCAAAAGCGGAATCGTTTTAAAAGGGAGTGGAAGTGCTGCGGGAGGGACCGAAATTTACCAGGCAAACATGCGGATCCATGGCCGTCAGTTTCTCTTTAAACCTGCCGCTGAAGAGGCGAAAAAAATAACCACAATTGTGGAAGATGCAGGAAGGGAAACTTTCTCGGTTGTGCTGAAAGATGCAAGTCAGCTGAAGGCCGGAGAGGATGTCGTGATCCGCCACAGAAGTGAAGAATTTACGAAGCTGTATTTTGCTCCGCTGGACCTGAAGCCGCAATGGTCAAGGTTGTTCGGAACTGATGGCGGAATGCAGATTTACGAGATCCATACCATCGAAAAAATCAATGGAAATAAGGTGACTTTTAAGAACCCGCTGCACCTGGATATTAAAATGGTGAAGACAGCAAGCTGGACACTGGAGCGTTATGTGTCCATCTCCGAATGTGGGATTGAGGACCTTCTTTTCTCCAGTAACTGGAAAAATTACCCTGAAGAGTTCATTCACCACAAGAATGAAATTCATGATTATGCATATGAGGCCGTTGGAATGGAGTACCTCAAGAACAGCTGGATCAGGAATTGTGAGTTTCATGACCTGAATGAAGGTGTTTTTATCCGTTCCGGGTACCAAATGACCATCGAAAACACTCATTTCAGAGGAAAGAAAGGCCATGCCTCTGTACATGCCCGGACAGGCTACGGGGTGCTGATTAAGAATTGCTCCTTCAATGGGGCACAACATCATGGTGCCGGAACGGGTTATAGTGCTGTCGGGACAGTCATCACCCACTGTTCTTTGGGAACAGATCAGAATTTTGACATCCACTCCGGACAACCTTATGCGACCCTGTATGATGATATTGAGGGTGGGGTTTTTTATAATCTTGGTGGGCCGGAACCCGGCCATCCGCACCATGGTAAGCAATTGGTGCTCTGGAATTTTCAGCATAAATCAGCCAAAGACCAGCATTATAATTTCTGGGATATGAGCAAAAGAAGGAACTATACGATTGCTTCACCAATGATGGCAGGCTTTACTTCCGACAGATTGGTTACCTTTGAAAATGCAGGGATCAATGAGTCGCAGGGAGCAGCAGTTCTTCCCCGTTCTTTGTTCGATGCGCAGCTTCAATGGAGGCTAAAAGGAACAGATATAGTAAAAGCAAGGTAGGGTATAACAGAAGAAAAAAACAAATGTATACTAATGAAAATATGGTTTAAGTGTTTCTTGATATGGGCTTTGCTTTTTTCTGGGAATCAGATTTATGCTCAATCAAAATTCAGGATCGCCTGTGTTGGAAACAGCATCACCTATGGCTCGGGACTGAAGGACCGCTTAACGGAGTCTTACCCGGCCCGCTTACAGGCATTACTTGGGCCTGGATATGAGGTTCTGAATTATGGGGTGAGCGGGGCAACGATGCTGAAAAAAGGAAATAAACCTTACTGGAAAACCCCCGAATATCAGCAGGTGATGCGCTCCGCTCCTGACCTGGTTTTTATCAAACTTGGCACCAACGACAGCAAGCAAATCAACCGGGCAGAGATGCCGGGATTTGAAGCCGATTACAAAGAAATGATCCGGAACTTTAAAGGATTAAGCAGTAAACCCAGGGTGGTTTTGTTGCTTCCAATCAAAGCTTTTTCGGACGAGAAATATGGAATCTCCGGAAGTTATCTTAAAAACAGCATGATCCCGCTGATTCAAAAAATCGCCTATGAAGAAGCGTTGGAGATCTTAGATCTGTATTCCCTGTTCGCTGATAAAGAAGCGTTACTGGCCGATAAAATCCATCCAAACGCAGTTGGAGATAACTTCATTGCACTTCGCCTGGAATCTTTTATCAAACAACAGATAAAGCCTTTAAAGTCCCTTTCCGACAAGATTAAAGGCCCGGTTCAAAAGGATTCTTTTTATGGGTATGAGTCCCTTAAATTTTCATTTCAGGGACATGAAGCCAGAATTGTACAACCCAAAAAAGTAGCTAAAGGAACACCATGGATCTGGAGGGCAAGGTTTTGGGGGCATGAGCCGCAAACGGATATTGCCCTGTTGGAAAGAGGTTTTTATTTGGTATATTGTGATGTCGCAGAGCTATTTGGCAATGCCGAATCTATTCGGGTCTGGGATGCTTTTTATGCTTCATTGCAAAAGATGGGCTTTGCTAAAAAGGCAGTATTGGAGGGAATGAGCAGGGGTGGCGTGTATGTCTATAACTGGGCTGCGGCCAATCCGGAAAAAGTAGCCTGTGTGTATGCCGATAATCCGGTACTGGACCTTAAAAGCTGGCCCGGAGGAAAGGGACAGGGGCCTGGAAATAAAGAAAGCTGGGCGACTTTCCTGAAAGATTATGGTTATCAGGCGGATGCGGATGCAATGGCCTTTAAAGGCAGCCCTATGGATAAAATTGAAGCGATTGTAAAAGGGAAGTATCCGATGCTTCATGTTTGCGGAGATATAGATGAGGTGGTTCCGATGGCTGAAAACAGCCTTCCCTTTGCCGAAAAGATCAAACTGGCTGGCGGAGATATTCAAATCATTCATAAACCGGAAGGAAAACATCATCCTCATAGCCTTCCCAATCCTCAACCCATTGTCGACTTTATCCTAAAAGCGACGGGACAATAAAATCAGATTTGTTTAAGTTTAAGTTAACCATCCTTCGGGTCAGGTTCGGGTATAATTCGTACTGACTCCAGGGCTGGTTCTGGTTAAGTCCATACCAAGTCCAGCTTTTATCGCAAAAACGTGGACTTGACGTGGACTCACTGTGGACTTAAGGTGGACTCAGTACGGCGTCATATCGACCCGTATGCGGCCCTTACACGGCCTGGGTAATAAGAATATTCCTTGTGTTGTTGCTGCATGGAAAAAAAATATTTCCATTTTCCTCCGGAAGAATCCGGTTTTTTGGGTTAAATCAAGATGGTATTTAAAGATAATTATTTAATTTAAGTTTATAATAAGAAAAGCGCAGTTTTTATTTTGTCAGCTCGCGGGCTCTTAATTGTGCCTGAAATAAAGAAGGGGGTTGTAAGCCTTTTTGATCTTGTCCTTCCCATTCCCCATCCGGTCTGCCGTTTAGTCGCCCTGCAAGCTTTTTCCCTTGTACGCCGACCGCATAGTTTTTCCCTGATGCCCAGGGGTTTTGGATGGCAGCAGACTTTACTTTACAGTTCCATAGCACTTGCGTAACTCCTGCCCAGCCATGTCCGCTGCCCCAGTTTCCTCTGTCCTGAACATTGATTTCTCCATCCGTATCGATGTTATCGTATAAAGTGCCGCTGGCCCAACGGTGGTGGGGACCGATATCTGCATGGGTATTTCTGGATTTACATTGATAAAACACATTTGGTCCACAGGTTTTTGCGCCTGTGACGTAGTCGTGCCTGCCTTCTGTGGTTTCCAGGTTCATGAAAAGGTTCTGTTGGCCGTTATTATTGAACGAATACCTTTTTCCGCCTGTGATTATCGATTTGGCATCCAGACATTTAGAATCCTTTACGGTGATGTTTTTTGCGCCTCCATCCAGACTCACGCAGGCATAGCCAAAGAAACGGGAAGTCACGCCGCTTACCCATCCGTTTTCAATATGGTTGAAGTCTGCAGCAATCCAGCCATGGTCTTCGTCGGTATCGCTGGCGTATTCAGATTCGAACAGCATGTTTTCTATGCCTACTTCCTGAATCCTGCCTTTGTATTCGTACTTAAAGATACTACCGCCTCCATATTGCTGATCCATAGCCATTACAACCGGGTTGTCTATAAAGACAACCTTCCCCTGGACGCGTACCACTTCCCGTTCATAGCTGAGGTTGTAATCTGCCCCGGTCCATTGTTTGGTGCCTTCTCTGGCCACAATCTGATCCATCTGAAGGTCATGGATCCAGTTGTCTGTTCCCGGCCTGAAAAGAATGATCTTGTCGCCGGCTTTCAGGCCTTTGGTATTGCTCAGCTGGAAGGATTTTGCCCCTGTAGGAACATATTTATCCATGATCTGAACCCTTGTTCCTGGAATTTCCGTGATTTTTCCTTTGCCTTGTATTTTCAGAAGGGAGCGCAGGCCTTTTCCGGTGGCGATCAGCCTGGTTTCTCCTGTATTGCTTCCTGCACCTCTCAATACAATGCCACTGGTTTCGATGTTCAGTGTGCCTGCGATGGGATAATCTCCTTTGGTCAGCAAAATAGCACCTCTGTGTCCGTTTGCATCGGGAGCCAGGGCAGAAACTTCGTCTATGGCATCCTGGATCATCTTTCCTGCATCTCCATTTACAGGATGCAGGGTTTTAACTACTTTCAGCTGAGGAATCTCTTTAAATCCATGGTGGTAACCTACCGCGCTAAAATCAGGAATGGTATTGCCCTTTTCATCAGGATGATAGGTGATGCTTCCGTTTTTATTGATCTGAAGGAATCTGGAGGTCCAGCCTCCATTGTCGTTGATAAAGGAAAAAAGAAGGGCACTGACCGAAAGGATCAGCAGGGAGAAAATGGATTTGTATTTCATCAGAATTCGGATATTATCGGTTGTGGATGCAATACCGCGATAATATCCGAATTTTTTGTAACTGATATGAGCAGATTACTCCATCAGATTGGCATTTATATCTTCATTCTTTGAATGCGTACAGCGTTGAGGATCGCTACTAAAGCCACTCCTACATCGGCGATTACAGCCTCCCAAAGGGTAGCAACGCCTCCTGCACCCAGAACCAGAACGATCACTTTTACACCCATGGCAAGGATGATGTTTTGCCAGACCACACTTCTGGTCACTTTTCCGATTTTAATGGCAGAAACGATTTTTGAAGGCTGGTCATTCTGGATCACAATATCCGCTGTTTCTATTGTGGCATCACTTCCAAGGCCACCCATTGCAATTCCTGCATCCGCCAAAGCAACTACCGGTGCATCGTTCACTCCATCTCCAACAAAGGCGATTGCTCTTCCCTCTTTTTTGAGGTTCTCTACTTTTTCTACTTTGTTTTCCGGAAGGAGATCGCCAAAGGCGAAATCAATCCCCAGGAATGCCGCAACTTTAGCCACCACACTTTGTTTATCGCCACTGAGCATCACGGTTTTAATGTTTAACGCATGCAGGTCTGCAATGGCTTGTTTTGCATCTTCCTTGATCTCATCGGCAATGGTCACATATCCCGCAAACTGCTGGTTGACGGCCACCACTACCACTGAATCTACAATGGCATCTACTTCCTCAGGATAAGGGATATTGTATTTTTTAAGCAGTTTGGCATTCCCAGCCAGTACTTCCTTGCCACTGATCAGCCCTTTTAAGCCGTGTCCTGCGATTTCTTCTACTTCGCCGATACTATCGTGGTTCGGTTCTGTTTTAGCATACTGAGCGATCGCTGTAGCGATGGGGTGGGTAGATTTGCTTTCTATCGCTGCTACCAGTTGAATAAACTCCTCTTCGGCAATACCTGTGGTGACTACTTTTTGCACCTGGAACACCCCTTTGGTCAGTGTTCCGGTTTTGTCCATCACTACGGTATCAATTTTAGTCATCACATCCAGAAAGTTAGAACCTTTAAACAGGATTCCATTTCTGGAAGCAAGTCCGATTCCTCCGAAATAACCCAGTGGAATAGAAACCACGAGTGCACATGGACAGCTGATTACCAGGAAGACCAATCCACGGTAAAACCACTCCTGAAAACTGTAATTGGCCACTATGAAATAGGGAAGGGCCACTACCAGTACTGCAAGGAGGAATACGATGGGGGTATAAACCTTAGCGAAACGGGAGATGAACAACTGTGTCTGTGATTTTCTGGCGGTAGCATCTTGTACCATTTCCAGAATTTTGCTCAGCTTACTGTCTTTAAACAGTGATTTTACTTCTACCTGGGCCAGCTGGTTCAGGTTGATCATTCCAGCAAGGACCTGTTCTCCCTTTGCTTTGGAATCCGGTTTGGACTCTCCGGTTAATGCTGCGGTATTGAAGGTGGCTTTATCAGAGTATAACACCCCGTCTAAAGCTACTTTTTCTCCTGGTTTTACCTGAATCACCTCGCCAATCTGTACTTCTGCCGGCGCAACTGTACTTACTTTTCCTTCGCGGATCACATCGACACTTTCCGGTCTGATGTCCAGTAAGGCTTTAATGCTTCTTTTTGCCCTGTTTACAGCGGCATCCTGGAACCATTCCCCGATAGAATAAAAGACCATTACGGCCACACCTTCACTATAGGAACCGATGGCGAAGGCGCCAAGGGTGGCTACACTCATCAGGAAAAATTCATTAAAGAAATCCAGTCTCAGCGCTTTTCTGAAAGCCAGTTCCAATACGTTATATCCGGCAAGTAAATAAGCCGGGATAAATATGGCGAGTTGAATGGCATTATTGAAAGTGATGTCAAAGCCATATTCCAGGGTCAGCATCACCAGAACAATGGCAAGGGAGGTTAACAGTGGCCAGTGGTCTGTCCAGCTGGTAGTTTCACCGGAGCCATGGTTGTGCCCGTCATCGTCATCATGTTCTTCATGGGAATGGTCATGGCCCTCATGACCTTTATGATCATGGCCGGCATGGTTATGGTTTTTATGGTCATGTGCCTGACCATTATGTAAGTGAGTAGCCGGTTTGCTGTTTTCTTCAGTGGAGCAGCAGTCTTTGGGTTTCTTCATTTTTAGCATCGTCATAGATTTTGATACTACAAATGTACTTGCTATGACGATGCAATGCTATTGCAATGTTAGTCCGGATGACACTGATCACAAATCCCTTTAATGATCAGGTTCATTTCCTCCGACTGGAATCTTTTGGGCAGGGAGATCTCCGGGATTTTGGTGTTGGGCAGACAAAAAGTCTCTTTACAAGTGTTGCAATAGAAATGAACATGAAGGTCATGGTGATGGTCTCCATCGCAGTTGTCCTCACATAAAGCATATTTTGTAGCGCCTGTGCCATCTTCAATGCTGTGTACAAGGCCTTTTTCCTCAAAAGTTTTTAAGGTTCGGTAGAGGGTGATGCGGTCTGAGGGCCCCATTCCTTTCTCCAGGTCGTTCAAACTGATTGCTGCAACCTGTTTAGTCAAAAAATCCAGTACCAGTAAGCGCATGGCCGTGAGATTGATGTCCTTGTTTTTAAGCCGGTGTTCTATGTCCTTTGTCATCCTTCTGTTTCGATTGTATGAACTGCTATTTGGATTGTATGAGGTCCCATAAGTTACCATAAAGATCTTCAAAAACGGCCACAGTTCCGTAATATTCTTCTTTCGGTGGTCTGATGAAATGGATTCCTTTATCGGTCATGTCCTGATAATCCCTCCAGAAATCATCTGTGTAAAGGAACAGAAATACACGGCCGCCGGTTTGGTTTCCAATCCGGCTTTTCTGTTCCTCATTTGCAGCCTTTGCCAGTAAAAGACCCGATTCCGGAGATCCGGGAGGGGCAATCCTCACCCAGCGTTTTGTGGGGCTTTGAACAGTATCTTCCAATAAAGTAAAATGCAGCTTCTGCGTGTAGAAGGCAATGGCTTCATCATAATCGGCAACTACCAGTGCCATATACCCAATCTGTTGTTTCATCCTTTGCAAAATTAGGGATTTAATGGGAGTGTTCCGAAGGACCCGAAGATTTTGACTGCAGGTAAAATGCCCCTTTGGTTACCAATCGTGTGTTTGGCGGTAGTTTTTCCAATGGGTTGATGTTGATATAACCCAGTTCTGAAACCCCGGTCACGACTTCAATTTTTTTGAAATGTGTCCCATGCCCTGCTTCTTTTTCTCCTCCTTTTGCTTCCTCTTCCACAATAAAAATGTATTCCTTGCCTTCTGCTTTTACCACCGCATCAATGGGTACTGCAGGAGAAAGTGCGGTTCCTACACTGATCAGTCCGGTTACATACATGCCGGGAATCAGGTTGCTCAATGGTCTGGTGATGACCGCATGAACGATAACCCCTTTGGTGTCATCTTCGAAAGATTTGTTGATCCCGTTTAATACTCCTTCAATCTGCTGATTTTCCTGGTTGGTGAGTCTGAAACTTACTTTCTGACCGATTTTTACTTTAAAGAGGTCTTTTTCATAGACCAGCAGGTCGGCATGGATTTTCGAATTGTCTACGATATCCATCAGGGAAGTCCCGGGCTGGATGAAAGATCCGGTGGTCACTGAGATGGTTCCAATTGTACCTGCAATCGGTGCAATGACCGGAATTTCCGAGATGATTTTACCGGAAGCAACCCTGGCAGGAGAGATCCCCAATTGTTGTAACTGGCGTTCCAATGCCTTGATCTTGGATAATTCTGAACGGTAATTTGCTTCGGCCAGCTGATGGGATTTCCCTGTTCCGGCATCTGCCGCCTTTAGTTGCTGCTGACGTTTATATTCTGCATCGACAAAACTGAAGCCATTCTTTGAAGAAAGGTAATCCTGTTGCAAACGGATCATGTCCTGATTCTCCATAATGGCCAATACCTGTCCTTTATGTACTTTTTGTCCTTCCAACACACTGATCCTGCGGATAATTCCACCGGAAAGCAGGTTTACTTTTGCTTCATTTTGAGGAGGCACAGCCAATTGTCCACTTGCTTTTACTACTGCGGTGAGGTTTTTCTCTTCAATTTTGCCGATCTGAATGTCTACAGCTTTCATTTGCTGTTCCGTTAATTCGATCTCATCGCTGTGTCCTTCTTCTCCATGTCCGCCTTCTTCATGACCTGCTTCATCTCCTTCTTTGTGTCCTGCCTCTTTACCTGCTTCTGCAGTTTCCTTTGCCGATTTTTCATTGCTTCCGCCGCAGGAAGTCATGCTGATGCTCATGGAAATGGCGATCATTAGGGCAAGCTGGAATTGTTTTTTATATAAGTTCATCTGATTATTCTCCTTTGATAAATGCTAATTGAATGGTAGTCTGGTTTAATTGATTGAGGGTTTCCAGGTAGGTAATCCTGCTTTGAACAGCGAGGGAAATGTTCTGTACATATTCCATGTAGCCGATTTCTCCAAGATCAAAAGATACCTGGGCAATGCGCAGTTGTTCTGAGGCCTGTTTCAGACCTTCCGAAGTGTAGTAGTCTACGGTCTGTTTGTTCTTCAGGTATTCCTGAAAGGCCTGTTTGTACTGGATTTCAAATTGTTGCTGTGCATTCTGGTAGTCCGTCTCTGCAATTTGCGCAGCGATCTTTTCGCTTTTTACTTTTGCGCGTCCTGCTCCATTGAATAAGGGGACGGCAACACCAAACTGCAAACCGGCAATTCTGGTGCCCGGGGTGTAATCGCGGTTCAGGTTTGCAGGATCAAAAGACCGGATCACGAGCTGCTGACTGTAACCAAGGGTGAAATCAGGCAATGCTTTCGCTTTTTGAAGACCGATTTTTGCCTTGGCAAGGGCAATCTGTTGCTGATGAACACTCAGTAGTGGATTGCTGCTGTTGCCTAATGTCTGTTCCGATCCGGGAGAAAGAACGGGTAGTTTTTTTTCTTCCAGAAGGATAGGGGTTCTTGTGTTCATCAACTGCTGAAGCTGTAGCTCCTGAACCTTTAAACCTGCTTTGGCTGCATTTTTTAAGCTTTGCACTTCCTGATATTTGTTCCTTGCGGTCATGAGTTCCAGGTTGGAGGTTTCTCCGGATTTATACCGGACCTCTGCTTTTTTGATGAAATTCCGGTATACGCTGTCCTGAAAATCAAGGACTTTCAGGCTTTCCTGAAAGAAGAGGTAATGGTAATACGCAAGTTTGGTATCTCTGATGATTTCTGCACGGGTATAGCGGACCGACTGCTCGGAGGCCGAAGTCTGCAGGTTCAAAACTTTCTGCTGGTTTTTATAGAGTCCCGGCCAGGCAAAAGTCTGGGTCACATTAATTGCATTGTCATTTCCACCTCCGCTGGTTGGATCCTGAGAAAGGGAGAATTCTGTCTTTCCGGGATCAAAACCTGTTTTTTGCAGAGCCTGTGCATGTGTGGTTCCCAGACTGGCAGATTTCAGTTTCAGGTTGTTTCTCAGGGCCATAGAAAGGACGCTGTCCAGACTAAGAGGGCTGTTGCTGTTTTGTGCATGAGCCTGCTGGCTGCCTCCGATTCCAATGAAACTAAAGATCAGGGCAAGGCTTAGTGCTTTAGCGGTTTTTCCGGCTTTGATCTTTTTATCGGCAAACATAAGGTACAGACAAGGCAGCACGAACAAGGTGAGCAGGGTGGCCGAAAGGAGGCCTCCGATCACGACTGTGGCCAGAGGTTTCTGTACTTCTGCACCTGCGCTTCCGGATAAGGCCATTGGTAAAAAGCCCAGAGAAGCTACTGCTGCGGTCATGATCACGGGGCGTAACCTTACTTTAGTCCCTTCGATTACGCGTTGATAAATATCTGTCATTCCTTCTTCTTTTAATTGATTGAAATAGCCGATCAGCACAATTCCGTTGAGTACCGCCACCCCAAAGAGGGCAATAAAACCAACTCCTGCAGAAATACTGAAAGGCATGTCTCTGAGTAGCAAAGCGAATACGCCACCAATCGCAGAAAGCGGAACCGCAGTAAAAATGAGGATCGTTTGAGCGAACGATTTGAAGGTCGCATACAATAAACCCATGATCAGGAGCAGGGCAATCGGAACGGCAATGGAAAGCCTGTCTTTGGCTTTGGTCAGGTTTTCAAACTGGCCACCATAAGTCAGGTAATATCCTGAAGGCAGTTTTAATTTGGCGTTGAGGATTTGCTGGATTTCCGATACGGTCCGTTCCACATCACGTCCTTTCACGTTAAAACCTACATAGATCCTTCGTTTTCCATCTTCCCTGGAAATTTGTGCAGGTGCATTTTTTAACAATACACTGGCCACCTGATTGAGGGGTACTTTATTGCCTGAAGGGAGTGGAAGATACAGGTTTTCGATGCTGGAGATGTTTTCCCTCAGGTCTCTTTCCAGGCGTACCACCATTTCAAAGCGTTTTTCGCCTTCAAAGATGACTCCTGCGGTATTTCCTGCAAAGGCGGTCCGGAGCAGGGTGTTGACTTCAGAAATGCTCAGTCCGTATTGTGCAATTTTATCACGGTCGTATTCTACTACAATCTGCGGTAATCCGGTCACCTGTTCTACAAAAGGCTCATTTACACCGGATACAGGGGTGATTAACTTTGCTATTTTATTGGCCTGCTGGGTGAGGACATCCAGGTCTTCCCCATAAATTTTTATGGCTACATCCTGACGGACACCCGTCATCAGCTCATTGAAACGCATTTGCATTGGCTGGGTGATTTCGATATTGACCCCTGGCAGGATAGACAAAGCCTTTTCCATCTTTTCCGACATTTCGGCTTTTGAGGAAGCGCTTTTCCATTCTTCTTTAGGTTTCATGGCCACCATCATGTCCCCGCGCTCTACAGGCATGGGATCGGTAGGGATCTCTGCGCTTCCGATTCGGGTAACGACTTGTTTTACTTCCGGAAACTGTGCTTTTAAGATTTTTTCGGCCTTGCCAAAGGTTTCTACCACCTGGGTCAGAGAGGTTCCCTGTGACATAGAGATTTCTACGGCAAGATCACCCTCTTCCAGCTGAGGCAGGAATTCTCCACCCATGCGGTTAAACACAAAAAGGGTGAAGGCAAAGAGTACGATGGCAAATGCTACGGTTAATTTCTTGAATTTCAGCACTTGAATCAAGGCTGGCTGATACACCCTGCGCAAAGCATCCATGATCTTATCTGAGATGTTGCGTTTGTGGGTGGTGTTTTTGCTCAGGAATAAGGCCGTCATCATCGGAACGTAAGTCATGGACAAGATAAAGGCTCCTACAATGGCAAATACAACGGTTTGAGCCATGGGTTTAAACATTTTCCCTTCAATACCTACCAGGGATAACAATGGAAGGTAAACGATCAGAATGATGATTTCCCCGAAGGCGGCGCTGTTTCTGATTTTTGAGGAAGCTGTATATACTTCTTCATCCATCTGAGTCTGGGTTAAAGGAGTGGCGTTCTCAGCCGAATTTCTGGCGCTTAGCCTGAAGATAATGGCTTCTACAATGATGACCGCACCATCTACGATCAGTCCGAAATCTATTGCCCCAAGGCTCATCAGGTTTCCGGAAACTCCGAACAACCGCATCATGGCAAAGGCGAAAAGCATGGATAGGGGGATCACAGAAGCAACTACCAGGCCCGCTCTCCAGTTTCCCAGCAATAGCAACAGCACAAAAATAACGATCAGTGCACCTTCGATCAGGTTTTTCTGAACGGTACTGATGGAGCGGCCTACCAGTTCGGTCCGGTCGATAAAAGGCTCGATGACCACCCCTTCAGGAAGTGATTTCTGAATCTGAACGATTCTTTCTTTCACATGTTTGATGACTTCATTGAAGTTCTCTCCTTTTAACATCAGGGTAATCCCTGCAACGACTTCACCTTCGCCATCCCGGGTTACTGCACCATAACGGGTAGCTGTTCCAAACTGAACAGTAGCGACATCCCGGATCAGAATGGGTACACCGCCCATATTTTTAACGACGATTTTTTCAATGTCGGCCAGGCTTTTTACCTGCCCTACACCCCGGATGGTATAAGAATTACTCTGTTGTTCGATATAAGAGCCTCCGGTATTTTCATTGTTGTTTTCCAGTGCCTTGTAAATATCGGCAATGGTGATGTTGAGGGAGTTCAGCTTGTCGTTGTCCAGGGCAATTTCGTATTGTTTGACATATCCTCCCCATCCGCTCACTTCGGCAACGCCTTTTGTTCCTGCCAGTTGTGTCCGTACTACCCAGTCCTGCAGGGTCCTGAGGTCTGTGGCGGAATATTTTTCTTCATAACCTTTTTTGGTATGGAGTACGTACTGGTAAATCTCTCCCAGTCCGGTGGTAATGGGGGCGAGGGTGGGCGAAGCCAGTCCTTTAGGGATGTTTCCTTCCGCTTCTTTTAATTGCGCACCTACCTGTTGCCGGGCCCAGTAAATGTCAGTTTCGTCTTCAAAGACGATGGTAATCACCGAAATTCCTGACCTGGAGATGGATCGTTTTTCGATCACTTCAGGGATATTGGCCATGGCCAGTTCTATTGGAGCAGTAATGAACTGCTCTACTTCCTGGGCACCTAAACTTGGGGCCTGGGTGATGATCTGTACCTGGTTATTGGTGATGTCGGGGACAGCATCAATAGGGAGCTTTGTTAAGGAATAAATCCCCCAGAGGATCAGGGCAAGGGTCATTAAACCAATTGCCAGTTTATTCTTGATAGAAAAATGGATAATCTTGTCAAACATACGGTCTGTCTGTTTTTATAGCCT
The DNA here is from genome assembly GCF_900129215.1 of Pedobacter caeni. Taxonomy (GTDB): domain Bacteria; phylum Bacteroidota; class Bacteroidia; order Sphingobacteriales; family Sphingobacteriaceae; genus Pedobacter; species Pedobacter caeni. The sequence continues at coordinate 113,861 of NZ_FQUQ01000005.1, forward strand.
GTTAAATGGCAGGAAGTTCCGGCCATGAGCAGATGGTAAATAAATCGGTAAAAAGAAAATGGATTTATACCAGCTGAGGCGGCTGCCAGATGTCACCGGCAAAAACAATCACAGGAGAAATGGGCAATTCAGGGTAGCTGCTTTCTTTTTGAAAGAGGCTGGTGGATTGCACAAGATAAGCAGGGCTGGTCAAAGCGAAAGCCTGACAGCTGCTGCAATGAAAAAATGGGGAACAGGTATGTGGACTTTCTTCCGAATCACATGGAACATCTTCTGTCTGACAGTATTGAGTTTCCGGAGTACGGAGGGTAGCTTCGTCGTCACAGCATGGCCATACAGATAGGGCCAGAACGCAGAACGTAAATATGAAAGCTAAGTATCTCACCCCGCAAACTTATATAATTTTTTAAAACTGAAGTTATCTTTCGTGGTTTTTTTATTGGAAATTAAGAATTTATCTCGTTTAAAGGCTTTTTTGTTGATCCGGGATAGTACTTCTTTCTAAACCAGAATGCGACGTTGACAAGTGCAATCAGGGCCGGGACTTCTACCAACGGGCCGATGACACCAGCAAAGGCTTGTCCGGAGTTGATGCCAAACACCCCGATTGCTACTGCTATGGCAAGTTCAAAGTTGTTTCCCGTGGCGGTAAATGCAATGGATGCGCTTTTGGAATAATCTGCGCCAAAGTACTTTCCCGCAAAGAAGCTGCAGACAAACATCAGCACAAAATAAATGGTTAATGGAATGGCAATGCGAGCTACATCCATAGGAATCTGAACAATAAGCGCTCCTTTAAGGCTAAACATGATGACAATGGTAAACAATAAGGCGATCAGCGTAATTGGGGAGATGAAAGGGATGAATTTCTCCTGAAACCACTTTTCTCCTTTTAAGCGGATAAGGGCGTATCTGCTGATGATGCCTAAGGCAAATGGAATCCCCAGATAAATGGCTACACTTTCTGCGATTTGACCGATGGTAATGTTTACTTCCAGTCCTTTTAACCCAAACAGAGGAGGGAGGACCGTAATAAATACATAAGCATATACACTATATAATAAGACCTGGAAAATGCTGTTCAGTGCAATCAGCCCTGCAGCATATTCCCGGTCTCCTTCTGCCAGTTCATTCCAAACCACCACCATGGCAATGCATCTGGCCAGTCCGATGAGGATCAATCCGGTCATATATTCAGGATAATCTCTCAGGAAGGTGATGGCCAGAACGAACATCAAGACAGGGCCAATGATCCAGTTCAATACCAGCGAAGTACTCAGGACTTTAGTGTCTTTAAACACTTTTCCCATATTTTCATACTTTACCTTTGCCAGGGGAGGATACATCATCAGGATCAAACCGATAGCGAGCGGAATATTGGTTGTTCCGCTGGAAAAGGAATTGATCATTTGGGAAGAGGAGGGGATGAGATAACCCAGGCTCACTCCAATGGCCATGGCCAGGAAGATCCATAAAGTAAGGTAGCGGTCTAAAAAACTAAGTTTCTTTCTTTCGCTTGCCGGGAAACAGTGGTTTGCAGACATGTGGTTAATGGAGGTTTTCGTTTACAAAATTCTGAGTATAGCTTTTAATGAGGTCCCGGACCTCTGCAAATTGTGTCCTGATCTCTTCTTCTGTTCCCTTTGCTTTAGCGGGATCAGGAAAGTTATAATGGAATTTAACAGCCTGGGTAGGGAAGTAGGGACAGCTTTCTTTTGCGTTGTCACATACGGTGATCACAAAATCGAAATTGATGTCCATGTATTCCTCCACATTGTTAGAGGTATGGCCGGAAATGTCGATTCCATCCGCTTTCATCGTTTCTATGGCCCTTGGGTTTACGCCATGGGTTTCTATGCCTGCACTATAAATCAGCGCTTTATTGCCTGCAAAATGTCTTAAATAACCTTCTGCCAGCTGACTGCGGCAACTGTTTCCGGTACACAATACCAATACTTTTTTCATATCATCTTTAATAAATTAGCAACATCCGGAATCAGGGCTGCATACCGGCCCGTCTGAAGCAAGGTTAATCAGTTGAATTTTAGGTTTTGCAGTTTCCGCTGCAGGGGTACAGCATTCTTCTCCGCTCTCTGTAGTGCCACAGCTGCCTCCACGGTTAATGGCTTTGCATTGTGTTTCATCAGGGATCAGGTTGACGATCAGGTTTTCTCCTTCAATGTTTAAGGTTCCAGGATACATTTGTCTGGTGTCAAACTGAGAGTTTCCGAATTCAATCTTTACAATGCCCAATGGGTTCAGTGGAAGTGATTTCTCTACAAGTTGCACAATAGAAAGTGCTTTATTCACCTGCATGGCTCTTTCACTGTCTTTCTGAGCAGGTTCCCAAAGCTGAACGATGATTTCTGTCCAGGAGTTCATGACGCCACCGCAATCTACAGATACGATAGGTGCCTGTTTAATTTCTGTGATGTGATAGGAAGCATCTACCCATTTATCTGCTGCATATTGAAATTGCAGGGTCAGTTCCGGATGTTCCTGAAGCTTTGTTTTAAAGCTTTGCCAGTTCATTAATGTGGTTGTGTTCATAATATTGCAATTTTACGATTGATATAGACAATTTTTTTTAGCAGCATTTCACTTCGCCTTTATAAGAAGAGAAAAAGGCACCCAGTTGATGTTCCATCATTTTCCAGGTAACAGGGTTGATGCAGTAGCATACGCTTACGCCTTCTATTGTTCCCTGGATGATTCCTGCTGTTTTGAGTTCTTTTAAATGTTGGGATATGGTGGCCTGTGCCAGGCCAAGCTCTTCTACCAGATCTCCGCAGATACAGGTATTGGAGATGAGGATTCTTTGTAAAATGGCGATCCTGGCAGGATGTGCCATGGCTTTCAGAAGCTGTGACAACTGGTTTTGTTCGTCGGTAAAGATCTCTGATTTGGTAAGTCCCATTTTGTTTTGATTAATACATTGCAATAATACGATTAATAAATATATATCAAAGTCATTTTTAGGTTTTATTTGAAAAAAGGGGCTGCGTTTAGGATGAACGCTGTTCTGTGGCGATTCTGTAAGTAGGATCTTCCAGGATATTTACGACAATCACTGCTTCGGCATCTTTCAGCAATCCTCTGCAATCTTCGCTCAGGTGGGTGATGTGGAGCTTTTTTCCTGCTTTATAATAGCGTTCGGTAAGTTTGTTGAGGGCATCAATGCCAGACATGTCTGCAATCCGGCTGTCCTTAAAGTCGATGATCACTTCAGCAGGATCATTGCTGATGTCGAATTTTTCGTTAAATGCGGTTACGGAACCAAAAAATAAAGGTCCATAGATTTCATAATGCCTTACTCCGTTTTCGTCGGTGTATTTTTTAGCCCTGATTCTTTTGGCGCTTTCCCAGGCAAATACCAATGCAGAGACAATGACGCCGATCAGCACGGCCAGGGCCAGGTTATGGAGCCAGACGGTAATTCCGGCTACGAGTATCCCTACAAATATATCCTTACCTGGCATTTTGTTAATGATTCTGAAGCTCATCCATTCGAAGGTTCCGATGGCCACCATGATCATTACTCCGGTTAACGCAGCCATGGGTACTTTTTCTATGATTGGTGCGCCAAAGAGAATGATCATCAGGATGGTCAGGGCAGCAACAATTCCGGATAAACGGGCTCTTGCCCCTGCAGAAAGGTTCACCAGGGTCTGGGCGATCATCGGGCATCCGCCCATGCCAAAGAAAAAGCCGTTGAGCATATTTGCAGATCCCTGTGCAATACATTCCCGGTTGCTGTTTCCTTTGCTTTCTGTAATTTCATCAACCAGGTTCAGGGTAAGTAAACCTTCGGTTAAGCCTACAGCCGCCATAATCAGGGCATAAGGAAAGATGACCTGTAAGGTTTGTAAATTGAAGGGCACTTCGGGAATATGGAAAGGAGGGAAGCCTCCGCTTACAGAAGCAATGTCTTTGACGGTTTTGGTATCAATATTAAAACCTAAAACCAATAAAAACACCACAATGATGGCAGCGAGAGAGGCGGGAATGGCTTTGGTGATCTTAGGCAGGAATACCACAATGGCGATGGTTAAGGCAACGAGTCCCAGCATGAGGTAGAGCGCACTACCACTTAACCAATGCATTTCTCCGTTTACATTTACTTTGAACTGCTCCAGTTGCGCCATAAAGATGACGATGGCCAGGCCGTTTACGAAGCCAAACATCACAGGTTGAGGAACGAGGCGTACAAATTTGCCAAGTTTAAACAAACCGATGCTGATCTGGAAAACTCCTGCCAGGACTACTGCGGCAAAGACATAATCCAGTCCATGTGATTTCATCAGGGCAATTAAAACGATCACTGTAGCGCCTGCACCTCCGGAGATCAGTCCTGGTCTGCCCCCAAAAATGGCAGTCACCAGTCCCATGATGAATGCAGCGTATAATCCTACAAGAGGAGGAAAGCCTGCCAGGATCGCAAAGGAAAGGGATTCGGGCATCATGGTCATGGCAACGGTCAGGCCGGCCAGGATTTCAATTTTATAGTTGATTTTCTGAGAGAAGTCGAAAAGTCGGAGGTAGGGTTTCATGTAAGGACAAAGATAAGGTATGGACTCAGTTTTTCTGACATAAAAAAACGGCTGTCCAATTTGAACAGCCGTTTTTTTTATTTGAATCCCGAGTTAATTACCAGCATCTTTTCTCGTTTCTACCACATCCTGTATTTCTTTAGACAGGTTAGAAAGCAGGTCGTATCCGGTTGCTTTTTCAATATCTCTTACCGTTACAATGTATTTTTTCCAATCCGGATCGGTCGTATTGACGTTCGGCGTATTTATAGCGATCACTCTTGTCGCAGTACTTACTCTCTGCGCGTCTCCATCTCCGTTAGGGATGATCACTGCCACTTTCCATACTTGACTTGGTACCGTTACTTTTCCATTGTTAATGGTGTTGCTTAATGTTCCTGTGCTTCCTATTCCACCTGCTCCATAGCTACCCATAATGATGTATACTTCATTTCCTGAAGTGACCTGTGCACGGAGGTAACTTTCCAGTCCTTCCCATGTTTTTTGATTGTTGTTTGGTGCTTGCGGGATCATATTGGTCATCAGAAAGGTTGCGCCATTCGCTTCAACGGAGCTGAGGCGGTCGGCAGAAGGACAGTTATGACCTCTGTCAAAACCAGAACCGGAGTAGCTGCTGTTTAATACCTGGTAGAAACCGGTAGGTAAGCCGCTGTAGCCTGCAAAATTATCTAATCTTTCCGTTTTTTTAGTAATGCTTTTTGTGTCGATATGCCAGCTCACCCAGTTTGGAGTGCCTCTGCTGCTGCTATAAGATTGGGTATAATAGCGCATATCCAGGAAGTAGTTTTCCGGGGTAAGTGCTGTTGCACCGGAAGGATTTCCAAAAAGCATATTGCTGTCGTCCCCAGTTAAAGGTTGTGCGTCTGCGCCAACCACAAGACCTCTTGAAGGCAGGGTTGGTGTAGGGCCATCGTCACCCGGATCCTTAATGGGTTTTCCCAGGATAATTCCTGATTCGCCTATTCCTTTAAAGGTAATGTCGTCTATATTTACCCTGTCCTTCCCGGTTTTGCTGATCTGGAAACGCACTTTTCCTGTCACGTCAATCTGGAAGGAGTCTGTCACTAAAGTGGTATTGCTTTCCTGAATTGCCGCTCCAACGGGATTAAAGGTGGTACCTCCATCTGTTGACATTGATAATTGCCAGGTAGAATTGGCATCTTTTCCATATTTACCATGACTGATGTATAAAGTCTTTATTCCACTTACATCGAAGTTCATGGTGATTTTTCCTGTTCTTAACCTGATGCTTCTTAGTCCGTTTTTCAAATCGGGATCGGTATTGCCTGCTAATGCATCATCAAGATTCCATATCCCGGTAATTAGTGTATCGTTTTTGGCTGCATAAGCCGCCTTACGGCCATTTTCGAAATCCTCTGTGATTTTGTAGGTGAGAGGGACAGGATTGTCCTCCTTTTTTTTGGAACAACCAGCTAAGGTGAGCATAGTCAGACCAGTGTAGATAAGTAAATGTTTTATTCTCATAGTTTTGATGTTTCGTACAAAATAATGAGTTTAAATATTACTACAATGTTAAATTATTCAAATGTGGATAATTTTTTTTAACAATCAGGTTCCTACGGGGTTAAACCTATGTTAAATCATCGTTCTTTGTTAATGTAATGATAATTCCATATTAAAAGCGGCTTGTTTTACCTTTGGAAGGTGAGTATTCCCGTTTTTGTATTTTATGAGCTGTTGATCAGGTTGTCTGAGCTGAACCCTAATGTAGGAGATTATTTTTCGCATACCCTGTTGGAAAAAGAAGTGATTTTGCAGACCACCACCGGTCTGGTAAAGGTTCCCCGAAATTTATTGAAAAAACAATTTACAGATCCCCGGCTGATTGCCGAGTCGGAGCTGACTGCCTTAATTACCCGTTTTAAAAAGAGCTGAGGCTAATAGAGGTGTGTGTATTGAGGTTAAGCCGGTACGTAGTTTAGGGGTTTGATCAGGCTGAGGTCGTTGATGGTTCTGTCTGCAATCCCCCTGGAAACTAGAAAACGGATCATCTGATCTTCCGGATAGGCAGTACACAATTCCAGCTGTTCTTCTTCTGTAGTGTTTTTACTGAGCCAGAGTTTTTCAGTTTCCGGTGTCAGGATCAGGGGCATTGATTTTCTGATCTCTCTTACCAATGGGTTTGCCGGAACGGTGACGATACAAAAAGACTCATACCTTTCTTTTGTTTCCGGGTCGGTCCAGGCAGACCATAATCCTGCCATTGAGAATACCTGACGGTCTTTTAAGCTAAACCTGAAAGGGTATTTTTCTTCTCCAAACCTTTGCCATATATAGAAACCATCCGCCAGTATCAGACAACGTTTATGCGTAATCATGAGTTGTTTAAATACCTGTTTAACCAGGATCTGGGAGCTTTTGGCATTGCACATGGAAGATTTTCGCCCTTTAAAGAAAAAAGGGACCATGGAGAAGTGCATCTTTTTGATGAGCTCAGGCTGGTCTGCAGTAATGACCATTCCGGGGCTGGAAAGTCCGATATTATAAATAGGGGTATAGGCCTCCTCCAATTCGTAAGGATAGTAGTGTTGAATGGTAGAAAGCTCTTCGGCCAGAGAATAAGATGAAGCCATCCGTGAATTTAATAATTTTTTATAAAACCAGCACAAAAAAAGCTATTCGTGCAGGTGGAGTTTTTTATGGAGTTCCCTGATTTCCTCCTGCATTTGATTTACTTTCAGCAATAAATGCCGGATTGCATCTATGCCCTCAATATTGATGTGCAGGTCGTAATGTAAATGGATGTATTTATCCAATTCACTGAATTGTTCCTGATGGATATACTTTTCTTCTCCGATAATGGTGAATATAATGATGCCTGACTCCTCCAGCGAGACGATAAAAGAGGGCTCTATGTCGTAATTGACGCAATATTCAGTGATGGTGATGAATTCTGTTTCCATAGCTGCTGGTGTTTAACTCAGATTTTGTAGTTCTTTAAACAGTTCTTTTTGCTTGTCGCTCAGGTCTGCAGGGATGCGGATGGTATAGGTGATGAACATGTTTCCAAATTCTCCTTCCTTTTTATATACAGGAAATCCTTTGTTTTTCAGCCTCACTTTTGTTCCGTTCTGTGTTCCGGCAGGGACTTTCAGTTTCACCTTTCCGTCCAGGGTTTCTATGGTTACCTCGCCACCAAGAATTGCAGTATAGAGGTCAATCTCCTGCTGGATATAAAGGTCGTTATTCAGTCTTTTAAACATGGCATCTTCTTCAATATTGATGGTGATGTAAAGGTCGCCGGCCGGGCCGTTGTTTACACCTGGGCCACCATGCCCGTTTAATTTAATCACCTGTTCATCTGCAATACCTGCCGGTATGGTAATCCTGATGTTCTTTCTGTTGACCGTTAAGGTTTGTTTATGGGTTTTATAGGCATCCCGGAGTTTCAGTTTTAGCGAAGCCTGATAATCCTGGCCTTTATATTTTATGCTGCTTCTTCCCGATCTTCCACTTCCTCCGCCAAACATGGATTCAAAGAAATCAGAGAAATCTCCTCCTGCACCAAAATCTGAACCGTCATATCCTCCTGAACCGCCGGAGAATGGGTTTTGACTGCGTCCTCTGGATTGCGATCGCTGCGCCTGCTCAAACTGTTCAGAGTTCTTCCAGTTAGCGCCGTATTCATCGTATTTTTTTCGTTTATCGGGGTCACTAAGCGCTTCATTTGCTTCATTGATTTCCTGAAACTTCTTGTTCGCTTCCTTGTCGTTGGGGTTGAGGTCCGGATGATATTTCCTTGCCAATTTTCTGTAGGCTTTTTTTATATCGTCCTGAGAAGCCTTTTTGTCAATACCCAGAATTTTATAATAGTCTATGAATGCCATGTCATAATTGATCTGTTCTCAAATTTAAGGTATTATTTTCTTGCTTTATCAAAAAGCAGCCGAATGATTTAACATCGTGTGTTGAGTACACTGGTTTTTTAAGTTATTATAATAAATTTGAGATACTAAATGATATGTAATCAAATATGGCAGAAGAAAAGAAAATTAGGGTATTGGTGGTGGGTTGTGGAAACATGGGGGTATCCCATGCTGCTGCTTATCACGAACTGGAAGGCTTTGAGATTTGCGGATTGGTGTCCAGAGGAGACAGTAAGACTTTGTTAAATGAGAAACTGGGTGGAGCTTACGCTTTGTTTAATGATTATGAGGAAGCTTTGGAAAGCACTAAACCTGATGCGGTCTGCATTTCTACGTATCCGGATACCCATGAGGTCTATGCCGTAAGGGCGATGGAGCAGGGTTGCCATGTATTTATAGAGAAGCCGCTGGCAGATAGCATGGAAGGGGCACAGCGGGTTGCTGACGCAGCGAAGAAGTACAATAAGAAGTTGCTGGTCGGTTATATATTAAGGTATCATCCATCCTGGAAAAAGTTTATTGAGCTTTCGCAGGGAATGGGAAAGCCATTGGTGATGCGGATGAATTTGAATCAGCAAAGTCAGGGATCCAAGTGGATGGTGCATCAGAATCTGATGAAAAGCCTGAGCCCCATTGTAGATTGCGGGGTGCATTATATTGATGTGATGTGTCAGATGACGCAATCGAAACCAGTGCAGGTCACGGCTATTGGTGCACGTTTAACAGATGATATTCCTGAAGACAATTATAATTATGGACAATTGCAGATCCGGTTTGAAGATGGTTCTGTGGGTTGGTATGAATCGGGTTGGGGCCCGATGATGAGTGATACTGCATTTTTTGTGAAAGATGTGATCGGGCCAAAAGGGGCAGTTTCTATTGTTGCAAAAGAAGCGGCTGCAGCAGGAAAGTCTGACCTGATTGATGCGCATACCAAAACAGAATCCATTAAGGTTCATTATGCTGATCTGGATGAGAAGGGGGTGTTTTCGCGAAAAGATGAATGGATTGACCTGAGGGATGAACCGGACCATCAGGAGCTTTGCAGCAGGGAGCAAAGGCATTTTCTCCGGGCGATTCTGGAGGATCTGGATCTGACGGAACCGACGCAGGATGCATTGAATAGTCTCAATGTAGCCTTTGCCAGTGATGAGTCTGTGAAAACAGGTGCAGTGGTCAGGATTAAATAACAGAAAGTCCATTGGAATACAACAAAAAGCCAGCCTCAGCGCTGGCTTTTTGTTTGTCACATAAATTCATGTTCTGTCAAATTTTTACTTAGTGTATTAAATTTTTGTTTTATGTTTTTATTTTGTGATTAAAAAGTGCTTTTGTTGAGGTTTTATTCACTAAAAAATATTTTTTTAATTTCGACTTAGTGTATTTATTTTTTTATATGTTTGTTTCAGAAGGTGTTGAAGGAGCTACAGATTAGGTCTTTAACAACTTTTATTTGCGATGGTAGTTCATGATGTCTTACGCTCTTAAAATTAATATATCTGAGTTTTTAAAAGGAAGCCTTTGTAGCTGATATCGCGGATTTTGATTTAATCAATTATTAAACTATAACAAACCATTTATGAGACATTTAAGGATATCACAATCCATTACCAACAGGAAGGTCGATTCACTGGAACGGTATTTAAATGAAATTGGAAAAATTGAACTACTCAGTTCAGAGGAAGAAGTTACAGTAGCGATGAGAGCCCGTGAGGGAGATGTGGAAGCATTTAACAAACTGATCAGGGCAAACCTGCGTTTTGTCGTTTCTGTTGCTAAAAATTATCAGGACCATGGCTTAAGACTTTCTGATGTGATTAGTGAGGGGAATAAGGGACTGATCAAGGCGGCATCACGATTCGATGTAACCAAAGGTTTTAAATTCATTTCTTTTGCGGTCTGGTGGATCCGCCAGTCTATCATCGCAGCCATTGCCTATCAAAAGCGTACGGTGCGTTTGCCAGGTAATCAGATTCTGGGGGTTACCAGGGCGCGAAAAGCAATAGATAAGCTGGTACAGCAATTGGAACGCACACCCAGTGTCAGCGAGGTTGCGGAGTGGATGGATATCCCGGAAGAAAGGGTCCTGGAATATGTTATAAATTCCCCACTGGCAACTTCATTGGATGCTTTAATCAGTGAGGACAGTGAGATGACGGTAAAGGATATGATCCCCAACGAAAATGCACCAAGGGCTGATCATAGATTACAGGAGGAATCCTTTTTGATCGATTTGAGGAGGCTTCTGAATATCCTCTCCAAAAGAGAGCAGAAAATTATGTTCTATTATTATGGCTTGTATGAACATCCGGTAGTTACACTTGATGACATGGTGTATATCTTTAAACTGAGTAAAGAAAGGATCCGTCAGCTCAAGGATCAGGCGTTAAAGACCTTAAGAACTAGCACAAAATCGGAGCTGCTCAGAGAGTATCTGTGCTAAAAACACCCCGATCATGCCTTATTTCGGGCCTCCAGCGTATTTTTTTTATTTTTTTTTAGGCTGTTTTGTTTATATATTTTACTGTTTTATCTAAACGAAATAGCCCTTTAAGGGCGGTTTTTATGGAAAAATAGGCTTTATGAATAAAAAAAGAGTCCTATCGATAAATATTCATTTGGTGGAAATCCAATAATTATTAACTTTAAAGCGTTATATCATATATTTAAAATCTTAAACGAAAGAAAAACATGGAAAAATTCTCGAAACTTAAAGAACTTATTGCAGGCGTTGAAGCTGATGCAGACAAATTTTATAATTCAGGAAACGGTGCTGCTGGTACAAGAGTACGTAAAGCAATGCAAGATCTAAAAGGCCTTGCTCAGGAGATCCGTACTGAAGTAACTGAGAAAAAAAACACGAAGTAATCTACTTTGAATGTCAGAAGAAAGGCCTGCAATTCGCAGGCCTTTCCTGTTTATAGCTATTCAGGATTTTATTTTCTAATTTTAAGGCTTCAGCCTTATGAGTCCTTTAGCGCAACAGCCCCAACGCAAGATTATACATATTGATATGGATTCGTTTTATGCTTCTGTAGAGCAGAGAGACGATCCTTCCCTCAGAGGGAAGCCTGTAGCTGTTGGTGGCGGACCCGAAGGCCGTGGAGGGGTGGTGGCTACTGCCAGTTACGAAGCCCGGGCATTTGGAGTGCATTCCGCAATGTCCTCTAAAAGGGCACAGCAACTCTGTCCTCATCTGATATTCGTTTATCCGAGATTTGCAGTCTATAAAGACGTTTCCAGGAAAATCCGGGAGATCTTTAGCCGGTATACAGACCTGATTGAACCTTTGTCATTAGATGAGGCCTATCTTGATGTCAGTGATGATAAACTGGGGATCGGATCGGCTATTGATATTGCCAAAGCCATCAAAACTGCAATTAAAGAAGAATTAAACCTGACCGCCTCTGCCGGTGTTTCAGTGAATAAGTTTGTGGCAAAAGTGGCTTCCAATATGAATAAACCGGATGGGCTGACCTTTATCGGACCCTCAAAAGTGGAAGCTTTTATTGCGCAGCTTCCGGTAGAAAAATTCCATGGGGTGGGGAAAGTGACTGCCGAAAAGATGAAAATCAGGGGCTTACATACAGGGGCTGATCTGAAGCAACTGACCGAAGCAGAGCTGGTACACCTTTTCGGGAAAAGTGGCCGTTTCTTTTATAAAATTGTAAGAGGTATCGATCACCGCCAGGTAGAACCCAATCAGGAGACAAAATCGATCGGTGCAGAAGATACCTTTTCTTACGACCTCGGGGAATTGTCCGAAATGAACCCTGAGCTGGACAGAATTGCCCTGATCGTATTTCAACGAATGAGCCTCTATAAGCTGTATGGAAGGACATTGACGGTGAAAATCAAGTTTAGTGATTTTAAACAGATTACCAGGAGCAAATCTTTTACCGAGGAAATTACCACGATAGCGATGATCAATGAAGTCTCCAGATCTTTACTGGCTTCGGCAGGACTGGAAGGAAGGAAAGTCAGGCTTTTGGGAATTTCCGTTTCGAACTTTGCAGCGGCACCAGATCATGGAACAGCTTATCAGCCCAGGCTCTTTCCATAGCATTATGATTTCCAGATTCATAGGGGAGAATGCTTTTCTCTAAATAATGTTGCCTGGTATTTAACTTAGGTCAGAAATCTGTAATAAGAGGATTTGTTTATAGGTTATTTATGTAAATTGAGCACAGCATCTAAAGACTAATGATATCCTATGCAATCCTTTGCAGATTTTTCTAATAATTATCTGACTGCGCCAGACCTGGCTTTTTTTAATAAGCTATTGCAGTTTCAGAGTGCTTATTATTCCACATTGCATAAGGATGAGGTGTTAGAGCAATTGTTGTCCGAGTTATGTGAAGTCACGCAGAGCAATTCTGCGGGTTTAATCAATAATAACAACAGGTTAGGGGATGTTTTCGTTAATAATGGCCAGGTTGGCCTACTGCATGCGACTTTAAAAAAGACGGGCAATATCCCCACAAAAGAGTATCAGATCAAAAAAATAGGCGAGCAAAGCATGCTGATCTGTAGCATCAGGGATGGAGAGGGGGTGGTAGGTCTGCTTTACTTCATTCGCTCAGGACCGCCTTTTACTGCTGAAAGTTATGGACTTATAAAGTCCGCTATACCTGTGTTGAGTGGAATACTGGCTTATATGAACCTCTCGGGAAAGATGGTCCCGGAGCTGAATATGCAGTTGAAAAGAACGGCCAGTTTGCAGGCCCTGATCGAATCCCTTGATGATATTATTCTGGAACTGGATGAAAATACTGTCATTAAAAAGGTATGGGTAAAAGATAAAACCAAGCTCTTTATGCCGCCAGAGCTTTTTATCGATAAAAGCCTGACCGAAGTAATGGGAGGTTTTGCCTATGTATTTATCGAATGTATTCAGGAACTGCTGATTACCGGAGAGCGGCAAGAGTGTGTCTATCCGGACTTCGACATCAACAAAGACCTGTGGTATTGTGCGAAATTTCAAAAGATTGATGCAGGGAAAGATGAAGAAGAGATCAGGGTCATCTGTGTAATTGAAGACATTACCGCCAAAAAGTTGATGAGCGACCAGCTACAACAAAATACGGTAGAACTGAAAAGGATCAATAACCTGCTCGATATCGGGCTTGATATTTCTAAAATGGGCGGTTGGGAATACCATTTGTACAGCAGGGAGCTTTTTGTGACCAGGCAAATCAACGACATTAAAGACCTGAACCATGAATTTGTACTCAACTATAAATCTATTCTTGATTATTTTGATCACGACAATAAGCTGATCTTGTTGAATACCCTGAATGAAGCTTTTAAAGAATCGCAGCCCTTTGATCTGGAGCTGGAGCTGACTTCTGCAATTAAAAATAAGAAATGGGTCAGAATTGCAGGAGTTCCGGTATTGGAAAATGGGACTGTTCAATCTTTCCGTGGGATTTTAAAAGACATCACACACAATAAAAAGAGTCAGGAAGAACTTATTGCTGCAAAAAACCTGGCAGAACAGGTGGCGAGAAAGAGAACGGAAATTCTATCGATCATGAGCCACGAAATACGTACCCCTTTAAATGGAATTATTGGCATTTGTAACCTGCTCAGTCAGACTGATTTTCCTGACCTTCAGGTCAAAGAATATGTGGATCACCTGAGCTTCTCCTCCAACCATTTGCTGAACCTCGTGAATGACATTCTGGACCTGGAAAAGATCGAAAATAAAAAGGTGGAACTCCATGAAACGGAAGGGGATCTTAGCTTTCTGGTGGGGAATATCGTGAAGCAGTTCCAGTCTATGGCAGAACTGAAAGGCCTGGAGCTGAAGTTTCATACCGATCAGCACATTCCGGGAACTATTGTCTTTGATGAACTCCGTCTGGGAAGAATCCTGAATAACCTCATTGGAAACGCCATTAAATTTACCGAAAAAGGGGAGGTTGTGGTAGAGCTGAAAGCGACAGCGTTCAATGAAGAAAGGGTGAAGGTGCGCTTCAAAGTGAAGGATACAGGGATTGGAATTCCGGAACACCTCCACAACCTGGTCTTTGATAAATTTCATCAGGTTCAGCAGGCCAGTCACAGGCAACAACAGGGGACGGGCCTTGGCTTAAGCATTACCAAAGGACTGGTGAGCCTGTTCAACAGCGAGATCTTTCTGAGCAGCAAGGTAAATGAAGGAACGGTATTTGAATTCGAAATCGAGTTTATGATCGTCAAAAAAACTGAATTACGTAAAGTACTGAAAGGGGAAGCACATAGCCGTCGTATTTTACCTGAATTGAAGTTGTTGATTGTGGATGATCATCCTGTGAATTTGTTGGTGGCAAAACGTCAGCTTGGAAATTTTGGAATTGAGGCCGAACAGGCAGATAATGGTTATACTGCATTAGCGATGTTGAATACCATGAATTTCGATATCATTTTAATCGATTTGCACATGCCTGGAATGGATGGGTACCAGCTGGCGAGAAAGGTTCAGGTAGATTATCCGCAAACAAAAGTGATCATTTTTACCGCAGATATTCTGGAAGAAGTGCGGATGAGGCTAGCGGAAATGGGAATTTTGTATGTACTGTCCAAACCTTTTAATCCCGATGAAATGCATCAGCTGCTGCTGGAGGTGATTAATAATAAGTCCTGAACGGCTATTTCATATCGCTCCATTCGGAAAGGCTGACCAGGATCGGCAATAGGGCTTTTCCTTTCTCAGACAGATGATAATCCACCCGTACGGGAACTTCCGCTATGATTTCTTTCCAAAGCAAGCCATCTCTTTCCAGTTCTTTCAGGCACTTGCCAAGGGTCTGGTCTGATATCCCGCCTAAAGCACTTTTTAATAAACTGAACCGGTTTGTCTCTTCAGAGATATGAATCAGAATCAGCGCCTTCCATCTTCCCGAAATGGTATCCAGAGCCGTATTAATTCTGCACGATTTTAATAAAAATGCCTTATTGAGGGCATTTGATGAGGTTTCTTTGATCATAGCTGAGTACTCACTTTTTTATGAGTTACTCCCAAATTAAGGAGTGATGGATAATTCTTTTTTTGTGCCGTAGGTTTGTGTAAGTGCAAATATAAGACCAAAATTAACATGAAAGCAATCGCATTAGAAGGCTTCGGAGATGTAGATCATTTCCGTCTTGCTGAAATAGAAATCCCCGTTCCGAAAGCGGAAGAAGTATTGGTAAAGATTAAAGCAGCGGGATTTAATCCCATAGATTATCAAATGAGACAGGGCCGCAGGGAGAAACAACTCATGACTTCAGCCATCCTGGGAAGGGAGCTGTCTGGTATAGTCGTTGGCATAGGTGATCAGGTAACCGGTTTTGCGCCCGGTGATGAAGTGATCGCAGCATCGGGAAGTAAAGGCTCGAACGGAAGTTATGCAGAATACATGGCGGTAACTCCCCTGGTAATGGCACATAAACCAGCAAATATCAGTTTTGAGGAAGCTGCAGCAATTCCTTCCGCAGGATTAACTGCATGGCAATGTTTTAAAAGAATGAATATACAAGCCGGACAAAAGGTGTTCATCAGCGGAGGATCCGGAGCTGTTGGAAGCTTCCTGATCCGGATTCTGAAACAACATGGGATTCATCAGATTTTTAGTATTGCCGGAAGTCAGAAAAGTACGGATGCTTTATATGCCCTTGGTCTGGAAGAAAATCAGGTGATCAATTACAAAACCAAAGATGTAGCAGCACAGCTGATTGCTGCGAATGAAGGAGCGTTGTTTGATGTTGTGGTAGAGATCGTTGGAGGGGAGAGCTCAGAAATCGCAGCTGAAGTATTGAAGGTATATGGAACTTATCTGGATGTGACCTTTTTAGCTACAGAACGGACAAGGGGATTACTCTTTGATAAAGGCTGTATGGTGATAAATATCTCCAATTATGCACATTCACTGGGAAACAATATGGCTTATTATGGAGAGGCGCTTCATCAGGTGGTGAAGTTGATCGATGCGGAAAAGATCAGTGCACCAGCAGTTCATGTGGTAGGCACATTAAGTTTGAAAACGGTTCAGGAGGCCCATCTGCTTATGGAAAATAATCAAGGGCAGGGCAGAAAAATTGTGATGACCGTGGATTAGACAATAATGCCTTGGCAAACGGGTCATTTTTAATAAAATGACTCGCTTGATTTAACATTCAGTGTTTGACACAATGCCATGATTTTGTGGGTATCTGCACGGTCGACGATGATGCCCTGTAAATTGTCACCATAGCTGTCGCCAAATGAAATGAGCTGATAGCCTTGTGGCATCGCCTTTAATAACTTGTTGATCCAGACGAAATACTCATCTGTAGAAGGGAACTGTCCGTAGGGGAAATCCGGAATGGGCCCTCCTTCGAATGGTTCCTGAACCTGCTCATGGAACTCATCTATTTTATCAGAGATGATGAAAAAGGCAATCAACTCGCTATAAATTGCCCAGGTTGTAATTCCTTCCGGATCTGTTTCCAGTAACCAGCTCATATCTCCATCTTCTTCGGAATAAATATATCCTTCCGGATCATGGTAAGCCCTGGTTACTACCTCAGTAATTCTGCTGATCTCCTCCTGATCCAACCTTTTATTTGCCAAAAGGGTGATGAGTTCTTTTATTAAATTTTGTTCTGTGCTCATATACTGTTAATCATTATCTCTAAAATTTCAGGTGGTTTATAACAATCTGATCGGACTTCCGGTCCATGCTGTTCCATTGGCCAGCTTTTCCCCTTTCATTACCAAAGAAAGTGGTTCCAGCTTCACATCATCGCCTATTTCGCTATCGTAAAGGATGATGGATCTGGAGCCTATACTGCATCTTGCTCCGATTTTTACGGTTCCGACTTTCATTACCCGGTCTTCGAAAAGATGGGTTTGAGGGCCGCAATCTTCATTTAATGCACTGTCATCGCCAATGCTGACCATGTCGTGCTCCGTGATGTCAGTCGTGTTCAGCCATACCCTTTTTCCAAACTTTACGCCAAAAAGGCTTAGCACCATAGGTAAAAACGGGGTTCCTTTCATGAAATCCAGAAGGAATGGAACTGCCAGTGCTTCATAGGTTGTGGTATTGGCTTCGCTGCGCCATACTTTATGGGTCCACATCGGATGTTGTTCTGCTTTAAATTTTCCTATGGAGATCCATTTGAGCAGGAGGGTAACGAGTAAAGAAGGCCCGCCCATATAGAACAAATAGTAAAATGGGAGTTTTGGTGTTTCTGCGAGGATCTGCATGATGTTGCGGTCTTTCACCAGGTCATGACAATAGGCGATAAACAAAACACTGCAGCAGATGATTACGGTTTCGGGCAGAATGATGCGGATTCCTTCAATAAGGAAACGGGCAGTTTTTCTACCCATAGATGGGTTTGTGGTCAGTGAGGAGGGGTAATCTCCACTGTCTTGTCTTTTAGGAAGGGAGATTGCCGGAGAGCCAAACCAGTCTTTTGCCTGGGTTTGGGTTAGCTGTTCTGCAGTGGGTGGAATGGATAAAACACCGATCAGCATGTCATCTCCCAGTTCATAGCCCTGTGGGATTAAGGCACTGTTTCCAACAAAACTTCGGTTTCCAACCCTGGTTCTTTCGAGGATCAGTTGTTGGCCGCGGATGTCTTCTTCTCCTAAGGTCACTGCATCTGCAATAAATGATTCATCTCCGATTTCCAGCATGGTATGTGTCACGTTGCTCGCCGTAGAAATCTCTGTATTTTTACCGATTTTTGCACCCAGCATTCTGAAAAAAGAAGAGATGTAAACCGTTGCATACAGCGGGTGAAGAACGATCAGAGAGGTAGAGATCAATTGATCTGACAACCATTTTCGGACATAGATCCAGCCATAAACAGGATAGGTTCCCGGTTTCATGTTGTACAATAATAACCTGGAAAGTACGACCGTTTCCAGGGTGTAAAGCGACAGGTATAAGATCGTCAGCAGGGGAATGTGAATGAAGTAATTGAAATTGTAATCCGGTGCCTGTGTATCCATGTAGTTTAAAATCTCTATCACCGGGATTAAGGGCAATAAGATCACTATAGGGAAGAGGACTAGTAAAACACTATAAAGAAAGCCATAACACTTCCTTTTGAAGCCGGAAACATATAATGGCTGCGGAAGTTCTTCCGGTGATTTATGGTCAACCCGCTCTGCAGGACTTCCTTTCCAGACTTCTCCGGGAGCAATGGTTTGTCCGCTTTGCAGGTGACTGAGGTCCTGAAGTTCTCCCCATGCCTCAATCGTGGTGCCTCCGGAAATCACTGCCCCGCTTCCGATATAAGCATGGTCGGCAATTCTGATCTTTCTTAATTTCAATAATCCGTTTTCTACGATTGCATTATTGAGAACTACTCCGGAACTGATGCTCGCATCACTTCCTATTTCTATTAAATCTTCCGCACCAACGGTAATGGAGCTGATTTGCGCGTCAGGCGACATTTTCATGCCCATCATCCTCAGGTAAAAAGGATACAATGGGGTGCCGTTCATAAACTGAAGAGGAACGAGCCGCTGCATGGATTTGACCAGCCAGTAGCGGAAGTAATAACTTCCCCAAAGCGGATAATCCCCTTCTTTTGTTTTGCCCAGTAAAATCCATTTGAACACAATGCTCAATAACGAAAATAGGGGGGCAATGAAGCAGAAGAGCAGCAGCGCAGTAAGGATTGCCCAGAAGGTATCTCCTTTATCAGTTTCGCTTTTCGCAACTTCATAGTAATAACCCAGATAGGGAACGAAAATCTGGGCGGCAAAAAGACCATAGATCACCAGTAAAGAAAAGCCTTGTGCAATGCCGCAGATCCAGTAACGCAGGGAGCTGATCTTATGAAAAGGTTCCTTCTCTTTTTGTAATTCGTTTTCCGCTTTTTCGGCCCCCAGTTCCCAGGTATGAATCAGCTTGCTGATCGGCCTGTTGGTGTAAATGTCTTTCAGTGAGGCCTGATGAACACCGCCTTCTTTTCTTAGCCAGGAGGAAAGTGAAGCCGCAAGGAGGGAATGCCCGCCAAGATCCATAAAGAAATCGTCTTCAGGGTTAATGGTTCTTCCGGGGAAGAGATGCGTCAATCCGGCCATCACCCTTTTGTCCAATGGATCGTCCGGATGGATCACAATGCTTTCTTCAGCTTTTACCTGCATCAATACCTCAGGAACAGGTAGTTCTTTCCTGTTGATTTTACCACTCGGAAGACGTGGCATCTTTTCCATTGCGACAATGACCAATGGCACCATATAAGGAGGCAGCACTTTTGCCAGTTCAATTCTGGACTGGTGCTCATCAAAGAGGGCATTTGCTTTGAGGGAAACATAGCCCACCAGTTGTTCCTGTTGGTTGGCATCTTTCTTTAGCGCCACTGCCGCAGCAGAAACACCTTCCAGCTCGTTGAGCTTAACTTCTATTTCTCCGAGCTCTATGCGGTAACCGCGAAGTTTCACCTGATCGTCCAGGCGGCCACGGAAATCAACACTTCCATCAGCATGCATGACAACGGCATCTCCGCTCAGATAAATCCTGTCGCCGGGAACTTCCTGAAGGGATTCCGGTTTATCCAGGAACTTTTCTGCGGTCAGGTCCGGGCGGTTCACATATCCGTTGCACACACCTGGCCCGGAAATGATCAGCTGTCCCTGTTCCCCAAAAGGAAGGAGCCGAAACTGATCGTCTACCACTGCAAGGTTATAATTGGGCAGGGGATTTCCAATGGTAATGGCATCACCTGGCCTTAAAGGAATCATGGTTGAGGTTACGGTTGTTTCTGTTGGCCCGTAACTGTTATAAAATACATTGTATCCGGGCTTGCTCCACCGGTTCAGCACCTGACTGGTACAGGCTTCCCCACCGGCATTAATTAAGCGGAGGCTTGGGATGTCATCGTCAATTACGGCGAGCAGGCTGGGCACTGCATGGAGTATACTTATTTTTTGTTCACGTAAAACATCACTCAGTTCATCAATAGATTTGGCGGTAGTGGCATCTGCAACCCAAATGGTGGCACCGGCAGAGAGGCTGATCCATGTTTCTTCACACCACATGTCAAATGATACAGAGAAACCCTGATAGACCCGGTCTTCGGCCATGATCTGAAGCACACTTTGTTCTGAACGGATCAGGTGGCAGATCTGACGGTGACTGATGGGAATTCCTTTCGGTTTTCCTGTACTTCCTGAAGTATACAATACATAAGCACGGTCATCAGGTAAGGCGGCTATCGAAAAAGGCTGTATTTCGGTGGGAAAGGCAGGGATGTCAAAGACAGGGCAGGAGTCTGTTTTCAGTGCATCGCTGAAACAGGCAGATGCCCCCACTTCTTTCATCACTATGTGTACCCGTTCTTCGGGCATTTCACGGTCCAGGGGGACATAGGCCGCGCCTGATTTTGCGATACCAAGAATGGCCACCTGTAATTCCATGCTCCTGGGCCACCAAAGTCCCACAGATTGCCCTCTTCCAATCCCTTTGGATTGAAGAAAAGCGGCAACGGCATCACTCCACTGGTCCAGCTGCTGGTAGGTTAATGACTGTTCATTAAATATTAAGGCTGTTTTCTGAGAATAGCTGGCTGCAGCCGACCTGAAAATATCACCTATTGTTTCTTCACGGATAAATTCCGGATGTACTTTGCCGATGACAATGCTCTTGGAATCCATTAAGCGTCATTAAAATTAATTCATCGAAATAACCGAAAATATTTGGTAAAACAATTAAAATTAAATGTTAAAAAAGAGGGCATGGTGTATAAAAGAAAAGCACCCACCTTTTCGGATGAATGCTGATATAAAAGAGTTGATGTTTAGTTGTTTATGCGAAATTTAACCATGAGCTGTCTGCTGAATAATCGTCGATTACCTTGACGCTATTGTCAAACTGGAAGGAAGCAATTAAAGCAGCGACTTCCTGTTTAACCATAATGATGCAGTTTTCAACCAGGTCTTTTCTGAATCCTTTTTTCTGTAAGTCCAGCACGTAACCGATGCAAATAACCCGGGTTAATACCTTACCCAGGTCTACCATTTTACGCTGTGAAAGGTTGTCTGCAAGTGAAAAAGAAAGGTCTTTTTTGAAATGCTGACAAGCTTCGGCAGTTAGCTGGAATACATTTAAGAAATCAAAAAGGTTTGATTGTTTCTGTTTCTTCATGGTTCTGGTGATCATCTCTGCGGTTTGGTTGTACAACATTTCATTGGAACCTTCAAAGATCTGGAAAGGCCTGCTGTCCATAATCCCACGGCCGCCAATATGGGTTGTTCTGTATCCGTTAGCTCCTGAAAGCTGAACCAGCAATTGAGCAGATTCCTGCATCAGGTCGGTCACCACCGCTTTCATGGTGTTTGCTTCCAGGCCTTCAGTGGCTAAATTGTGTTGAATTCCGCTGATCTCACTGCTGTGTGCACACATCGCTGAGCAAATGGTATAAGCTGATTGTATTCTTGAAATCTGGAACTGTACATTGTCTATGGCCATTAAATTACCGGCACCTACGATACGGCTATGGCAATGTTGCATGGCTTCGTCCAGCATTCTCTTGATGAAGCCCATTCCCATTCCAGGGAACTGCATTCTGCTTCGGTGAAGGATATCCAGCATCATTTTAATCCCGGTAGTTTCCGGGTTCAATCTGAAATTCTTTGGCACAACAAGATCGAGCTTATTTAATCCGTAAGGGATCATGTAAAGACCGGGATTATCAAAGTATTCCTCTACCACAATGTGTTGTTTTGGCTGAGTGATGTCACATAAAAAGAAATCAATATCCCTGCCCAGATCGCCATTTTCATTTGCATTTCTTGCAGCGATGATCCAGTAATCTGCCATCCCTGTAAGTCCCTGCCAGTGTTTGGTTCCTTTGATCTGATAGCCATTTTCCACCTCTTTAGAAGTTGTTTTCATGTTCAGGGCATCACTTCCGTAATCAGGTTCTGTGATCATGAGTCCCCCCATCTGTCCTTTCTCAAGGAAGTTGCTGAAGATCCCGGATTTTACTGATTCATCTGCATACTTGGAAACCGGCTCTAAGAAGAGGGCAATGTTGATTCCAAAAGTGAGTGATAACGGAAGAGATTCGTATGATGCAGCGGCTAAAACGCCCAGACATTCTTTAACGATACTTCCACGTCCTCCAAATTGAGTGGGAATAGCAACCGAAAGGGGTTGCTGGTCCATGATACCCTTCAATATTTCAGGAGGTAGACCTCTTTCCAGACTAAGTTTATCAATGTCAGACTGCACATGGAATAGATTTTTTAAAGTTTGCTCGAAGTCTTTGATGTAATCAGAAAACTTGATGTCGGTTAATGTCATATATAGAATACAAATATTTTAATAAGATCGTCTCGCAAATAAGTGAATATTTATCTAGAATCTTTATAAATAATAAACAATTTTTGCTGAATATCAAATTCAAAATAATGACAATGGGGCGAACTATAAAATGATCGCGGTCACATTGCTCTGATTTAGTATGATGAAGCAGGTCCCTATTCCTTATTACACAGCTATTTAATCCTGCCATTAGCTGTTATGAGAAGGGTATTCCTTCTTAAGCTCGCTAAAGAGAGTATGGAAATATACGGTTTAAATCAAAAGAATGGTAAGAATCTGCGATTTTTTTGGCCTTTAGCAATTTCTTATCTTTACAATTATGCAGGCAATTCCGACATTAAACACCGAACGGCTTATCCTGAAAGGAGTAAGCATCGCTGATGTAGCATCTTATACGAAGTATTTTGTGGACTACGATGTGGTTCGGTATTTATCCGATGAAGTGCCATGGCCATATCCTGAAAACGGGGTGAAAGATCACCTTGAAAAGGTGGTTTTACCTCAACAGGGAGATGGACATTGGGTATGGGGAATTTTCTTGAAAGAACAGCCGGATGAACTGATCGGTACAGTAGACCTGAGGAGAGAAGGGAAGCCTGAACACCGGGGTTTCTGGTTGGGGAAGCCGTTTTGGGGTAAAGGAATCATGACGGAAGCAAATGTTTCTGTGCTTGACTATGCTTTCGGAGCGCTTGGTTTTGAACGTTTGCTGTTTGCCAATGCAGTTGGGAATATTGGCTCCAGGAGAATTAAAGAGAAAACGGGCGCTCAGCTAATTGGCATTAGAGAGGCAGGATTTGTAGATCCACTCCTTAAGGAATGTGAAGTATGGGAACTGACCCCGGAGAACTGGCTGAAATTCAAAACCGCTAAGGCTTAGTTGCAGCATGTTTCCTGGTTTGCAATGAGGTTCTGACCTGGTTTATGAATCTGTAAATGGTTATGAATCTGCGATCTGGTTTTTGAGTTCCCGAAACTTTGCAGGAGTCTGATCCGTATGTTTCCTGAAAAAACTGATAAAATGGGTTGGTGCATCAAAGCGCAGGCCGTAGGCAATTTCAGAAACGCTCCGTCCGCTATGTCTTAAAAGAATTTTAGCTTCCTGAATAATCCGTTCTGAGATGCATTGGGTGGTGGTTTTTCCGGTAGTCATTTTAACCGCTCTGTTCAGGTGGTTTACATGTACCGATAAATGTGTGGCAAAATCCTGTGCTCTTCTCAGTTTCATTTCCTGCTGCAGGTCTGCTAAAGGGAACTGAAGGTCCAGCAACTCTGTAAACAGGCTGGCGATTCTGATATTGGCTCCTGAACCTTTTTCCCGGATCATTGCTGCGGGTTTCATTTTCATGACTTTGTGAACGAGTTCATAAACCAGGTTTCGCAATACGTCATATTTATAGGCGTAATCTGATTTGATTTCTTCTTCCATCTTTTCATAAATGAGAATGATTTCCTGCTGCTCTTTCTCGTTGAGAAAATAAATGGGATGGTCTTCGGGGCTAAATATGGGATAGGTTTTAAGCTGTCCGAACTGATGGAAAAAAGCTTCGGTGAATATGCAGAAGTATTCTGTTTGCGGGCCTTCCAGATTTTCCAGGTGGTAGGGGATCAGAGGGTTGGCAAACAACATGGCACTTTCCTTAATTTCAATTGTCTTATCGGCATAATAACACCTGTTTTTGCCAATGATGAGCTTGATCTTATAAAAGTTTTTCCTGCTGAAAGTTGTTGGAAATGCCTTGTGTCCCGTAAAATCACCTATCTTAAAAACGTTGAAATGTCCGATCTCATCGTTCAGGTTTTCCGGAATCCGGTTCAACTTATCCTGATAAAATTCTTCTAAACTATTGCTGTTCATCGCCTCAATTTTAATCATTATCTGAATGATAAAGTTACAGATTGTCTTTTTGTTTGATTTTTGACGCGGATTGTTTCTTTTGCGTCGTAAAGGGCTTTGTGATCGCCATTACTTTTGGAGCATGAAAAAAGAAGGAATGAAACTGACGGATTATAAGACATTGGGGAAATCAGGATTGAGGGTGAGTCCCCTGAGTCTGGGAACGATGACTTTTGGAGAAGACTGGGGCTGGGGGTCAAGTCCTGAAACTGCGTCGGCACTGATCTCAAGGTATACGGAGCTTGGAGGGAATGCAATCGACACAGCTAATGTGTATACCAAAGGGCATTCGGAAAAAATTATAGGAGAGCATCTGAAAAAGACTGCACTGAGAAGAGACAGTCTGGTGATTTCCAGTAAGTTCTTTTGCAATATGTATCCGGGGGATCCGAATGCGGGTGGGACGAGCAGGAAGGCGATCATTGAATCGCTGGAAAATTCATTGAGGCGATTACAAACGGATTATATTGATGTTTACTGGATGCATGCTTTTGATCCTTTTACGCCAATTGAAGAGACCATGTCGGCTTTAAATGATGTGGTACGCTCAGGAAAGGTCCGGTACATCGGGGTGTCGGATACGCCGGCATGGAAAGTAGCACAAGCCCAAATGATCACTGAATTTAGAGGCTGGCCTTCATTTATCGGCCTTCAGCTGGAATATTCCTTGTTAGAAAGGACAATAGAAGGTGAGTTGCTGCCTATGGCAGAGGAATTGGGGTTAGGCGTAATGCCCTGGTCGCCATTAAAAGAAGGTATTTTAAGTGGGAAGTATACCAGAAGTAATCAGGGAGAGGCGCAAAGTGGCAGAAATGGTTCCCGGCTTAACCTTGAGCTTTCCGATCACACCTATGGCATCATTGATCAGCTCCATGTGCTGGCTGAAGCAAAGGAATCCAGTCCCGCTGCCATAGCATTGGCATGGGTAATGGGTAGGGCCGGGGTAACATCAACGATAGTAGGGGCGAGAACGATGGGACAACTGAACCAAAATCTTCAGGCACTATCTGTAGTCCTGAATACGGAAGATGTGGCTTCCTTAGATCGTCTTACTGAACCTGTATTAAGTTTTCCCATTCCATTTCTCCGGGATGGGGCAAGGCATATGGCCCAGGCAGGTGCAAACATTAACAACAGGAGTTCTGTAGTTCCGGATTTATTGCCGGAAGACCTTGATGATGTTTATTAAATTCTGCAGCTACCTTTGCCTGTTAATGATCGTGCCTTCGGCTGATAATGATCAGCCTGAAACTACTTTTTGTTTACAAAAACGCCTTTAAAAGCCGACCAGCATGCGTTTTTTATATCGGTAGGAAGTCCGTCTTTTACATAGAACTGAATTCCGTTTTCATCATAGAAATAACGGAAGTAATTGCCTAATCTGTCTGGTTTCTCTCCGGTATGGATATTTTCGCGACTTAACAACCAGCGGGAATAAGTTACTTCAACACCATTTAAAGCGTCTTCAAGATCTTTTATTCTGCCAGAACTTTTGTCGTTATTAATCAATTCACTATAATCCATCATATTACATTTTACTTTAATTGACAAAGATACGGATAATAAAATGGTCCTGCGACTAAACTCCTGTTTATGACTACCATCAGACTGTTTCGCAAGTGTTTAATGGAGTTTGAGCTGCTTTTTGGAAATTGTATTGCCTTGGTAATGAAATGTATTTTAAATGAAACCTTATCAGCGTGTTTTAATCAAAGATTTAAAGAGATCCCGAGGATAAAACGAATGAATTGCTGTAATTTATTTAGTAAATTACAGCAATAATCAGATTGGCCAGGCAATTATATTATTTTAATAAACCTTAATTATACTAAATTTATTAGCATATTTACAGCCTAAAATCACGCTTTTTATAAGAAATCATGCTGTACGCTGTTGTAGATATAGAAACCACTGGTGGTTATGCCTCGGGAAATGGAATTACGGAAGTTGCCATTCTGATTCATGATGGGGTATCAGTGCTGAATTCATTTGAAACACTGATTAACCCGAAACAATATATTCCGGATCATATTGAAGCCCTTACAGGGATCAGCAATGATATGGTCAGAAATGCACCGGTATTTGCCGATGTGGCTTCGGAGATCTATGAGCTGTTACATGACAAGATTTTTGTAGCCCATAATGTGAATTTCGATTTTTCCTTCCTTAAACATAACCTTACGGAAGCTGGTTATGATCTGCAATGCAATAAACTGTGTACAGTAAGGTTAAGCCGTAAAATATTGCCTGGACATAAATCTTATAGCCTGGGTAAACTGTGTGCTGCCTTAAAGATTTCACTAAATAACCATCACCGGGCTGGGGGAGATGCGAAAGCGACGGCAGAATTGCTGAGTATGCTGCTTCAGAATGATGCGGAAGGCATCATCCATCAATCCCTTAAAATCACTTCCAAAGAACAGGCTTTGCCTCCTAACCTGCCGAAAGCTCAGGTAGACCGGCTTCCATTGAATCCCGGTGTCTATTATTTTAAAGACCAAAAAGGAAAGGTTATTTATATCGGGAAAGCGAAAAGCTTAAAGAAAAGGGTTTGTTCCCATTTCAGCGGAAATAATGCAGGTAAGCAACGTCAGGACTTCCTGAAGAACATTTATAGTGTGGACTTTGAAGTTTGCGGAACAGAATTGATGGCTTTTATTCTGGAGGCGACCGAGATCAAGAGGTTATGGCCGGAAAATAACCGGGCATTAAAGCGGTATGAACAAAAGTATGCATTGTACGCTTTTGAAGATCAGAAGGGCTACCTCAGGTTAGGTATTGATACCTTTAAAAAGAACATGCCGGTATTGTATAGTTTCAATACGATCCTCGAAGGGCATCACCTCTTAAAGATTTTGATAAAAGATCATTTTCTTTGTGAGAAGCTGTGTTATATCCAGAAAAACAGGATCGCCTGTACCGGTCATGAGGAAGGAAGTTGCAGTGGGGCGTGTGTAGGTAAGGAATCTGCGCCTGCCTATAATGTAAGGGTGAAATATGCGATTGAGCAGCTGAAATCCATGCTTCCTAGTTTTGCCATTATAGATGCAGGAAGAACAGAGGATGAACAGAGCTGTATTTTGGTGGAACAGGGCAAATTATATGGAATGGGGTATATTTCCCAGCACTCAGATGTTAAGGAGCCTGAGCTCCTTAAATCCGCCTTAAAAGCTTACCCTTCGAATGACTACATCATGCACCTGATTCTGACACACACTGAGCAATATCCGCAAAAGCGAATCGCTGTCTAATGGCTCCGTTTTTCGATTTTACTGTGGATCTTCAGTGTTTCTTTTAAAGCTGCGGAGCCGTACCATATGATCAGGTCTACGTCCAGCAATTTCGATTGGATGGCAGGATCTGTATCTACAAGTTTCTTTGCTTCTTCAATAGTAGGCACATCAAGGATAAAGATCCCTCTGTAATTTTTGTCGTTTTTACCCAGAGGACCTGCAACTACGAGCTTTCCGTCTGTCACCAGTTTTCCGATATTTGTCATGTGTCCTTTAAAAACACTGTCTTGTTTTGCTTTCGAAAAACTTTTTTCGATCCCTGTTTTTAAAATAGCGAGCACATAAACCTTCATTCCATATTCATCGGCATTAAGTTCCTTTGCCAGCTTTTCATCGTAGTTTTTGTTGTTTTCCTGTGCTTTAAGGCCTCCGTAAAAAGCTGTTAAACAAATCATTAATGCGGTTGTCAGGTAGCGTTTTTTCATTTGATGTTAAATTGAGGTGAATTCCGGGTAGTATTTCTGTATTCCTAAATTACATTTTTTTTTGCATCCTATCGTGCTTAAAAGCAGTGAAATACGTGTTAATGGTAAATAAAATTGTAAAATAGATTTGTTATTATTCATTTTTACTTCTACCTTTGGCGCTCCAAGAAAGGGAAACGCATCCATAGCTCAGCTGGATAGAGCAACGGTTTTCTAAACCGTAGGTCATAGGTTCGAATCCTATTGGGTGTACAAGGGATTTATCTCTTAAATTAAGGCGAAGTTGCTCCAGACTTCGTCTTTTTTTGTTTAAAGGGTTTTTCAGATCAGATTAAACTGATTCCATATCCAATAAAAGTTAAAACCTAAACATACATTGCAGTCGGCTTAACCTTTCACACCTTGCCAATAATAAAAAGAAATAAAGAGAAGAGCGCAATTACGAATAAGAATACAACCAATCGTGCGAATGCGTAATCTATGGGATGCTCTGTAATGAATTCGTTGAATTGCTCGGGTGTCCCTAAATAAAAGAAGTTGCATACAAACGTGACAGGTAAACTAAAACCAAAAAGTATTGTGGTCAAAATGGGGTACACTACCTCCTTACGTGTTTTGTCTGAGAACATGGTTTTGATATCTGCACTTATTACGATTACAGTCACCCTTGTCTGGGATATCTGACAAGGGGACCTAATTCGTTACATTAGGCAACCTGGGTGTGGATTGGGCCCTGTTCCATGCAAATCATCACTTGTACAGCATATACTGTCAAGTGAGGTACGAACGCAAACGTGTCCTGGAGGGCAGTTATTATGTGTTTTACATTTCTCGCCATGTCTGGCTACATCACCACCAGTGATTTTTTTCATTTCTTCTTTGCTAAGAGACGTTTTTTTCATCTTATTAATTTTTAAGTTACACGACCTTTTTACGCATAGGTCATTTGAGCGGCATAAAGTTTAAAACTTCATGCTTGGTTTAGGCTAATCCTTTCTCTAAAATAGTGAAATTATTTTTATTAAATGATAATCGTTTATTGAAACAAATAATGAATTTGTTTTATTTATGTTTAGCGCAATTTTTACAGATAAGAGTGTTGGTTTTTTAAGACTTGTTTTCAATCTTTATCGGGTTGCTTAAAATTTTATGGATAGAGCATTTATCTGCGATTTGCATCAGTCTATCATGTTGCTCCCCGGTCAGTTCTATTTTTCGGGTGATGACCGTAGCCTCATTCATGTCTTTTTCCTTACAAATCGCGAGCTCTATCCTGATAAATTCCAGCTTAAGTTCCTTTCAGTCTGCATAAATCCTTATGGTAATTGCGGTACAGGTTCCCAGGATATGCAGGTGCCCGAATTCTATTGGGAATAATGGGGCAAACTGCCCAAAAGAAAAAAACAGTGAGGAGCATTGTTGCAAACTATTCTACTCAGCCTATTGAAAAGGATTTAGAGAAATTCCAAGTGCCATCTAACCTTCATTTCCGACAGCTGCCCTTCAAGTGAAATTCTTGGGTGCCGCCTTTTTAATCGAAAAAAGGAATTCCGAAGAATCGCCTTAGTTATTTATTATCAATACTGATGGATATTCGGAGTAATTATTTCAGGAAATATCATTTATGAAATTTTGCAAAAAAAGAAACCCCATGACAATCGCCATGGGGTATGAATTTATTGTAGTGTTAACTGAGTCTAATAGAAAGTAGGCCCGAAGGTATAGCCAGCGGTTCCCTGTATCTTTTGAGCTTTTTTGAGATCAAAGCTATATTTGTTTGCAGCCTCTGGACTATTTATATATCTTAATACACCGTTTTCTTGGTAATAAACCATGCCGGTATTGGTATCTTCTACAAGTCTGGTGTTTGGTCCAATTGGAGCTCCAAGAGGACCGTGCTTTGCAAGGAACCCATCCCATGAATCAACGATACGTATATTTTTTTTGAATATACCATACAATGTATTTGCGTCTTCAATATGACGGTACTTTCCGTTCATCCCAATGTAAACTTTGTTGTTGTCATATGTATTCCTCGTAAAGTTCCCTTCTGCTACCGTCCAAACACCTGGATCTACCGGATCAATCGGATCAACCGGATCAACCGGACCTACGCCACCACCAATTAATGTATATTTGTAATTTGAATTGATATAGTTGCCTAGGTTTTGCTGGCCATTATAGGCATTAAATCTTACACGAATTTCACCTGTTTGCTTGTCAGCAGGTAATACAACGGCAATAATGCCATCTATAGAAAAACTATTCGTACCCCAACCGTAATCCAGATTTGTTACGTCTTTCAGTACCGTCACAGTTGCATTGTTGATATGTACTACCTGTAGGCTGTAGTAGTCAAAATTTCCACTGTTATCTCTGGTTAATGAAAATTGTACTCTAAAGTTGGTTGCTGAGCCTGGAGTAACCGTCAACGTACCATCGGTATATGGTGATTTCCCTTCAATATTGGACCGAGTTAAAGTTGCAGTAGCATTTGCACTGATTGAATACAAGGAAAATAGTAGTAGTATATAAAATATTCTTTTCATGATTTTCTTTTAGTTTTCGTGCTTAAACTTGTATTCATTTGCCCCATCATATAGCTTTTCCATTTCAGCCCTACTCATTTTAGAAGTATAGATAGTATATTCTTCTTTCACTTTATCATACTTTTGTTCATTTACCGGGATGCCAAAAGCAATAGATATAAACTTCTGAATCCGTTCGAATTTCTTAACATCCATTTCTTTTTCGACTTGAGTCGGGGCGGGTAGCTCCTTATCTTTAGCACAGCTTGCTACTGTAATCGTTAAAGCGCACATTATTAGCGCTTTGGTAAAATAAATTTTCAAATTTCTTTTCATTAGTGTTTCTTTTATGTTTAAGTTGTAAATATATCTTATTTATACCATTTTTATCTAATAGTGGTATTTGTTTACAAATAAATTGTAATTTGCATCATGCTAACAGCAGAGGAATTTGAAGCTTGTTTTAAAGGAATAGACCTACCTGTAGGTCCAATCAATTTAACTACTGGGGAGGTAATAATCTATGTTCATGGTTTTATTGAGGCTTAGATAATCAGGATCCGGAATGCTGGTAATGAGAAGATTGATGCTCCGGTGCGGCCTGATTATGAGTAATAAGGCCTTTTTTTTGTTTATTTACATTTTTCAGAAGCTCTCCAATCAAATCCTTGACAATGCTCCCAGTTGTCAAAACTGCTGCTATTGCCCTTGGTTATTGTCCGGTAATTTTGAAACATGTCGGAATTGAACTTCAAAATAACAGGTGATGAGAGTGAGCTCAAGAGGTTTCTGGAAAATGTTGCTAAACTGCAGAAACAAACTAATGATCAGTTAGCGAAGGATATTTCCTCCGCTTTAAATATGGAGCAGAAAGAGCGTAAAAAAGCTGAAAAGGCGACGCCTGATCAAAGAAAAGGTTCTCAGGATGTAGTGGCCTCCATTAATGACGAAGTAAAAGCCAGGGCGACTCAAGCTGCTTCAGATTATGGAAGAGCTGCTTCAGATGCTAATCTATCAATTCTTCCATTTTATGTTATTAACCCTTTCTACCGACTTTAAATCTTTATCTAAATAAAACGTATCTGTATTTATAACGACAGCGCCATGTGCATTCTTTCCACGATATGTATGTGGTAAGGCGTAACCGGCAAATGTCTGTTTGAAACCCTTTTTTTTGATTTCAAGATCTGCTACTATTTTCTTTCCAGAGTCAACAAGTGATCCCCTGATTGCAACATTTTTCACCAGTTCCGGATCATATGAATTTCGAGAAATTGCCAGACGCTCATACTCTTCATCTAAAGCTTTATTCCTTGCTAATATTTTCATAACTGCTTGATACCTTTCTGTGTAGTAAGGGGTTAGTTCAAATATCGAAAGGGCTGAATCCAATTTCCCGAATTCTACTGGTTCATAGCTTTTAAAGTCATGCATAGTTTTGGAAAGATATGTCTTCACTGTAGCTTTAGCCTTGTCTTCATTTGAACAGGAAGTGAGCGCGAGTATTGAAAGTAGTGCAAGCGTTAATGTTTTTTTCATGCGTTTTTATCGGTTAACCGGAATAAATTAACAACAAATATAGCATAAAACCTAAAATGGCATGTCGTTGTTAACTATTATAATGTTAACTGCAAGGCAAAAAAGAAAACAGTTCGCTACACTTTATCCTGATTAGGAATACTATTTTTTAAAGCCATTAAATAATAGTATTCAGCACCTTCGTAGCTCCAGTATTTCTGTTCATCATGGGTAATGAAGTTCAATGGAATTTCATCACTAATTTGTGCCTGGACTACAACTATTTCTATGTCCTTGCTACTAACAATCTTGCCATCAACAAATAGAATAGGGCCTCCCAAATCATATGGGATTTCTAAAATTTCTCTGTATGCTATGATTTCCAGTGATTCTAAATTAGCGTCTTGAATGAAAAGAAACAGATTTTTAGTTGGATATTCTATAGCACACAAGTGTCCCCCACACATAACGGAATCTAAAAAATCGTAAATAGTTTCATCTGAATCTTTTGCCAACTCAGACATTCTCTCATAGTCGCTATCTTCCATTAGAAATGGAAAAACAAGTGCATTACCCTCTTTGAAATGTACAATGTTTATAGGAACTTCCAGGTCGTCCCAGGTTATCATATATTTTAAATCTTGCCCCATACTTAAATTATAAACAGTTGTTCAGTATATTGTAATTAACAGATGAGCTATTATAGTAGTTCATTTTAAATGAACAATATAATAATCTTTGTTTAGGAAATCATTCATCGTCGTAGGAACTATCCGGGAAGTCGTATTTTTCCTCATACTTATGGATAATAGCATACAATCTATTGCAAAGAATGTTATCCTCTGTGATTACATGCAGCTCATAATTACCTTGTTTTAATTTAGTGTATATTGGAATTTTTGTATTCCAACCAGCCACGATCATCTCTTTAATCATGCTGCTCAATAGTAAATCCCACTCTTCGGGTTCTGGAAAGCTAATCCGATTTGATTTTATGTAATTAGCTATTTCTTCGTCAGTAGTCAGGTTTTCAGGGTATGGGATCCAAAATGTCTTTCTCTTGTTAATAGCTTTAAATCCTTTTTTTATATGAAACCAAATGACCTCATAGTAGCCTGAAACGAATGTTATTAATGTGGTACTGATAATTATTCCAAGTAAAAGCGCTGTTAATATTGACATAGATTATAAAGGTACAAAAGTTTGGAATATTCGTTCTCAGCAGGAGCCTGAAGTGCGTGTTATCGTTCTGATCATAGAAGGAGTTTCCTAGATGTTCCAGGTGTAACTAGGGATTACGTGAATTTTTAAAATAGAAGTATCAGAAAACTCCTCTATGTTCAGATAGTTAAAATTGGGCAATAGGCTAAAGTTAAATATTATCTCTTGTATTTCTATAAATTTACACTGCAAATAGGGAGTTTAATTGCAGCACGAAACATTTCCTGAGCATTTCCAGGTATAAGTATCAGGTTTTTAAGCTTTATTGTTAATTTTGATCGGATTACTCAAAATTTTGTGAATAGGGCATTTATCCGCGATTTGCATCAGTCGATCATGTTGCTCCCCGGTCAGTTCCCCGGTCAATTCTATTTTTCGGGTGATGACCGTAGCCTCATTCATATCTTTTTCCTTACAAATCGCGAGCTCTATCCTGATAAATTCCAGGTTAAACTCCTTCCGGTCTGCATACATCCTTATGGTGATTGCGGTACAGGTTCCCAGACTGGCAAGCAAGAGGGCGCCAGGTGCCATTCCTTCATTCGTACCACCCAGGTCTTCAGGCTCGTCGGCGTAAATAAAGTGTCTATCGGAGTACACTTTTGTCTTATAGTTTGACCTGTCCAGTTCGGTGATTGCGGTGATTTGTGTGTCTGATATATGCGTTGAGTAGTCTGCTGATGTAATCGTTAAAGTGTAGAATGACGGTTTATTTGTTAAATAAATTCATATATTCTTTATTCAGATAGAAGTTGGTGCCTTGAGAGAATAGGTCAGTGAAATCGGCAAAAGCCTCATGAAGTATGTATTCATGAGGTCCTTTTTTTATAAAGTAATTAATTTATATAATAGGTGCTTTTTCAATAAGTTTAACCTCATTTTACACGCGCGGTGTCTTACCATCCAGAAAATTGGCCTCCTATTCTGTAACCGGAAGTGCCATTAATATTTTGAGCTTTTTTAAGATCAAATTTATACCGTTGAGCTGCAGCAGGAGATGATATGTATACTAAAAAATTTTCCATTTGTAAGTATGTTTTACCATCTGTGGTATCGTAAACTATTCTTGTGTTGTGGGTTAGAGGAGCTCCTAGTGGAAGTTGGAACGGTTCCCTTGGCCATAGACTTACATTAATAATTTTTACATTTTTTATGAATACCCCGTATAAAGTATTGGCATCTTGGATGTGACGGGCTTGTCCAAACATATTTATGTATATAGCTCCATCTTCAGTATACCTATACATTATGCCATCATGGGGATAGAATTCCTGAAGTTTCATACAGATCTGACTCAATCGTTTTTCTAGTAGGATTGGATCCGATGACTTTACTTCCTTTGATTTGCCGGGTGTAGCAATAGTTAATGCGCAAAGGAATAATCCTCCTGCGAAATAGTTTTTTAATTTCTCTCTCATAGCTTATTATTTATCTTTATATGATAAAAATAGCAATAATTATTCTATTGTAGCTATGTTTAATTGTTTTATTTGTGTAATTTTATTTATTGTTTTATTTTAATTACGTTATTATGTGTTGTTGTTTTTAGAGAGAGAAAGCTGTCGCTCCTAAAAGGAAAATAATACTGAGTATGATAAAAGTGATTTGAATTTATCCGAATACCTGTGGTTTTTAAGGGAGGGGAAATACAGAAGCGTGGAAACTGTTTTATGATAAAGGTTAAAATTAATACGTACATGATAAGACTAATCGTGATTTTAAATCCGATCATTTTCAGGGATTGTTCTGTCGTGTAACCACCATTGGATTTGCAGTAGCTATTGTTAAGAAAAGTTGAAATCCGAATGATCTGAAATAGCCACTTAACAGACCCTGTAGATCAGTCAACTCCTTATCGAAGATCAATAGAAAATCAAATGGAGGTAGAAGAAAATTGAATAGAAATGTCAGATGTTGTCCCCGGAATTTTAAGCTTTATTATTAATTTTGATCGGATTACTCAAAATTTTGTGAATAGGGCATTTATCCGCGATTTGCATCAGTCGATCATGTTGCTCCCCGGTCAGTTCCCCGGTCAATTCTATTTTTCGGGTGATGACCGTAGCCTCATTCATATCTTTTTCCTTACAAATCGCGAGCTCTATCCTGATAAATTCCAGCTTAAACTCCTTCCGGTCTGCATACATCCTTATGGTGATTGCGGTACAGGTTCCCAGACTGGCAAGCAAGAGGGCACCGGGTGCCATTCCTTCATTCGTACCACCCAGGTCTTCAGGCTCGTCGGCGTAAATAAAGTGTCCATCGGAGTACACTTTTGTCTTATAGTTTGACCTGTCCAGTTCTGTGATTGCGGTGATTTGTGTGTCTGACATATGCGTTGAGTAGTTGAATTGTTAAGTGGAAAAAATGAATAATTAAACTGATGTAAATATTGGAACAACAAGATGTACAAAACGTTTGCTCAGTTCACAATTAAATATTATTTACTTAAGATTACCTAAACATTTCAACGATAGATTTGTTGTCAATACCTAACCTCATATAAATATGCTAAGTAATTATCTCAACTTTCAGTTTGATGTTCAGGGGAAACCTGTGAAAGGGTTTTGCATGAGGATTCAGGATGATTTTCATGAAACATATGCCGTAGTATTGGATGGCTATCATTCCTTTTGCGTATGGCTGGATTCTTCCAGTACCTGGAGGTCCTCGAAATACACCAGTGTAGAACCAGGTGTTCTGGAACAAATTATCAATCGCCTGTCGTTAAGTAAACTGGCTTAACCATTTCTTTTTTTTTCAAATCATTAGCCTTTAAAGAGGTATTCTTGTATCAATTTGACTGGTAGTCTCCAGATTATTGATGATTGGTGTCATTTTTTTTAGTATTTTCCTTTATCGAAACCTAAATACTAACCAAATGAACAAAAGATTTACCCTTATTTGTTCCTGTTTTATTTTATTCGCATTTAGTGGTTTTGCCCAGCAAATTGTTCGGGGAAAAGTTAGTGATGCGGGTAATGGAGCAGGTATTCCAGGTGCAAGTGTCCTTGTTAAAGGCAGCAGTACCGGAACTTCAACTCAACCGGATGGTACTTATAGTATCACATTACCGGAAAATGCAACGACACTGGTTGTAAAGTACCTTGGCTTTTTAACTCAGGAGGTCCCGATCAATAGCCGAACGGTGATCAACATTAGTTTAGCACAGGACGAAACCTCCTTAACGGAAGTAGTGGTGACTGCCTTAGGCATCAAGCGGAGCGAAAAATCTATCGGTTACGCCACACAAACGGTCAAAGGGGATAACCTGACGATGACCAAAGAACAAAACGTATTGGGTTCCTTATCTGGAAAGGTTGCCGGTGTACAGGTCGTCGGATCTTCGGGAGCGAGCATGGGAGGAACGCAGAAAATCAAAATCAGAGGGGTGAACTCCTTAAGTGGCAACAGTTCTCCTTTAATCGTTGTAGATGGTACACCTGTGTCTGATGCCAATTTCAGTACCGATAGCGGAAATGGGGTGGATCTGGGAAACATTTCTCAGGACATCAATCCGGAAGATATTGAATCACTCAACGTCCTGAAGGGGCCAACAGCCTCTGCACTCTATGGAATCCGCGGACAAAACGGGGTGATCATGATCACAACCCGAAAGGGAAGTAAAGGTGCTAAAAAAGTAGATGTACGTTTCAATTCCGGGTTCTCTATTGAAAAAGTTGCCAATTTTTTGCCTTTGCAAAACCTCTATGGGGTAGGAAACAACCAGACTTTTCTTACCCTGGCAAATGGCGAAAAATACATTAATGGAAACGACGAAAGCTGGGGCCCGAAAATGGATGGTACCCCGGTAAGGATGTATTATAGCTTTTATCCACAGGATCCTGAATTTGGAAAACTAACCCCTTTTTCCCCTCAACCAAATAACATCCGTGACTTTTATGAAACGGGAAAAAACATCAATAACAGTATATCAGTAACAGGTGGAAATGAGAACTCTTCTTATCGTTTGAGCTATAACAATGCCTATATCAATGGAACAATCCCAAATACCTGGCTGAAGAGAAACAATTTGAGCTTGAGCTCTGACCTGAAACTGACCGATAAACTGACTGTTGGTGTAAATGCAAATTATGCCAATAATAACGGGCAACGACCGGAACAAGGGTACCAGGGCTCCTTCTCTGGAGCAACACAATGGTTCCAGCGTAATATCGATATCAACAGGTTACGCAATTACCAATATGCAGATGGTACGATCATGAACTGGAATGTGAACCCGAACACCGCAACTGGGATGATTACTGCTGCAAATAACAGACCCAGCGACTGGAACAATCCATTCTTTGATGCTTACAGGAGTTTAAACAATGATGATCGTGACCGCTTATTCGGGGATGTAAACCTGAACTATCAGGTCTTACCCGAACTGAAATTAAGTGCCTTTGTGCGTTCAGACCGTTATACCCAGAATATCTCCCATAAAGAAGCATTTGGTGGTCGTCTGAATGATGCCTACTCTGTTGGGAAATATCAGGGAATCGACAATAATTACGAGTTCTTAGGCCAGTATAACAAGCAGATTGGCGATATCTCCTTAACAGGAAACTTAGGTGCCAATTTATATACGGAGAAGTTTACACAAACGTTTCAAGCCACCGTTGGTGGTTTATCAAGCCCGGATTTTTACAGTATGGCGGCTTCAGTGGATCGTCCGGAAAGTACCTCTTATATCCGTAAAAAAGAAGTCCGAAGTGCTTATGCCATGGCCTCTATAGGCTATAAGGATACTTATTTCCTTGATGCCTCTCTTAGAAACGATAATTCGTCGACATTGCCGAAGAACAATAATTCCTATTGGTATTACTCTGTTTCAGGTAGCTTTATATTTAGTCAGCTACTGAAATGGGAACCGCTTTCTTTTGGTAAACTCAGAGCGAGTTATGCGGTGGCAGGATCTGATGTTAAACCTTATCAGGTAAACCCTTACTATTCTTCGGGGAGTGTGTATAAGAATACCAATGTTAATATTAACACCTTATCTGTTCCGGATAAACTAAATAACCCTGGCCTGAAACCTGCTTTTGCAAATTCTTTTGAAATAGGAACCGACCTGAAATTTCTGGACAACAGGATAGGTTTTGAGTTTAGTTATTATCAACAGAAAAATAAAGATCAGATCATCGAACTACCTGTATCCGGAACGAGTGGGAATTTGTTAGATGTGGTGAATGCAGGGATGATTCAAAACCAGGGAATAGAATTTTCACTAACAGGAACACCGATTCGTTCCAAGCTGTTCAGCTGGGATGCCACCCTGAATTTTAACCGTAATAAAAGTGTAATCAAGGAGCTATACGAGGATAAGACAGTTTATCAGCTGGATATCAATACCTATTCCAGTGTAAATATGTACCTGAATGCAACGGTGAACAAGGCTTTTGGAAGCCTGGTAGGACAAGCTTATGCGCGTGATCCACAGTCTGGGAAGATTCTTCTTGGATCGGACAATTTACCATTGGTAGAAACTATCCATGATTTTGGAAGTGTGTTGCCTGAATTTACAGGAGGTTTCCTGAATAGCTTTAAAATCGGGAAATTCGACCTTTCAGCAATGATCGATTTCCAAAGTGGCGGTAAGTTTTTCAGCTGGACCAAAATGCTGGCTACAAAATCCGGACAAGGGGCGGAAACGGCAGTTATGAATGACCGGGGAGCAAATGTACGTGACCCGCTGACCAGTAATGGGGGAGTGAGACTGAACGGGATTTATGGTCCGGGAACTAAAATTGCAGGAGTAGATGTCAGTGGACAGGAGTTTGACGGATATGTAGATGCAAGATCCTATTTCAGAAATTCTATTGGTACCAAAATTTATGAAGAGTGGTTGTACAGCGCTTCTTATATCAAATTGAGAGAAGTTAGTCTGGGCTATAATTTCACTGGTGACTTTATGAAAAAAACTCCCTTTAAAACAGCTAAGTTGTCTGTAATCGCCAGAAATCCCTGGATGATCTGGCAAAAAGCACCAAAAGGACTTGATCCTTCAGAATTGTCTACCGGAAGTGCCTCTATCAGCTGGCTGGAAAAAGGAGAATTTCAAACAGTACGCTCTTATGGTATAAACCTGAATCTGACATTTTAATCTTTACTCACATGAAACAACTATATATAGGCCTGGTCGCTATTTTTGCTTTAACAGCAACAGGCTGCAATAAATTTGATGACGATATCAATATAAATCCCAATAATCCGGAAAAGGCTTCCGCCACGCAACTGATTGCCAGTGCCCAGCAATCTTTATCTAATCTTGGTTCGGCATTCGATAAAAATGCCTCTCCTTATGGTATACATTATCCCCAGTACATTTCAGGTACTTCTTTTACGGAGAACAGCCGCTACAACACGGTGAATTTTAATTTTTACCCAATCTATGCAGGGCCATTGATGGATCTGACAGAGGCGATCAGGTTAGCTAATAACCCAAATGAAGGACCAATCCCGAATCAGATAGCGGTTGC
The DNA here is from genome assembly GCF_900129215.1 of Pedobacter caeni. Classification (GTDB taxonomy): domain Bacteria; phylum Bacteroidota; class Bacteroidia; order Sphingobacteriales; family Sphingobacteriaceae; genus Pedobacter; species Pedobacter caeni. The sequence continues at coordinate 153,956 of NZ_FQUQ01000005.1, forward strand.
AACTGTGCTAAAGGCTTATTACCTCTGGCATGTGACCGACCGTTGGGGAGCTGTCCCTTATACTGAAGCATTTCAGGGAAGAGGTAATTTTACCCCTAAGTACGATTCGCAACAACAGATCTATGATGGCCTTTTTAAATCCCTTGACGAAGCCAATGCTGCTTTTATTGCGGGTGGTATCATCAAAAATGATATTATCTATAGCGGGGACATGGCGAAATGGAAAAAATTAGGCAATACCATTCACATGTTAATGGCCCTGCGTCTTTCAAAGGTAAACCCAGTTAAGGGAGCAGAAGAGTTTAATAAAGCGGTGGCAAACGGAATCATGGAAAAGAACGAGGATAACTTTACCTATGTTCATCTGGTAGACGAAGTCAATGAGAACTTTTGGTATACTTCGTTTACCAGAAAAGGCAGAAAATGGTTTGCCGTAAGTAAACCTGTTGTCGATTATATGCAGCCATTGAATGACCCGCGTTTACCTGTCTTTGCAGATAAAAACGTAGCGGGTAATTATGTAGGATTGGAATATGGGCTTCCGGGCTCGGTAACTGTGGTGATCAACAACATTTCTTTATTGGGCTCAGCGCTCCGTCAGCAAAATTCACCTGTTTATCTGGTGACCTATGCTCAGGCTTTATTTGCAAAAGCAGAAGCAGCCAAACTAGGTTGGATTCCGGGAGGTGACGCAGATGCAAAAATCAATTATGATAAAGCGATAGAACAATCCATCCTTCAATGGACGAACAGTTCTGCGGGGCTGGCGGCCTTTATGGCAAAACCAGAAATCATCTATAATCCGGCCACAGGAATTCGTCAGATCGCCGAACAGCGCTGGATCCATCTCTTTATGCATGGTTATGAAGGATGGGCAGAGTGGAGAAGAACGGGGTATCCTTTGCTAAGCCCTGCACCAAACAACAACAACCTTGCAATTCCACGAAGAGAAGGATATCCTACCCAGGAAATTTCAATTAATGGAGCAAATTATGATGCAGCAGTGGCCGCCTTTCCTTATGGGGGAGCTGACGATCTGAATGCCCGGGTATGGTGGGACAAACCATAACCGCACAAAAAAGGCAGGTATTTTTTTAAATACCTGCCTTTTTTAATAAGATCGCTTTTAATAGAATAGCAAGACTATCCAAAGAACATATAACATAAACCGATCGCAGTACAAACACCTACTAAATCGGCCAGTAACATCGCGCCAATTGCATAGCGTGTATTGGTGATACTTACCGAACCAAAATAGACTGCAATTACATAAAAGGTGGTATCCGAAGACCCTTGTAAAACGCTGGATAACCTTCCTGCAAAGGAGTCTGGTCCATGTGTTTTCATGGTGTCAATCATCATTCCTCTGGCACCACTTCCGCTCAATGGCCTGATCAATGCAGTAGGAATTCCGTCTATAAAACGGGAGTCTGCACCTAATAGTGTACAAACATGTTTCAGTCCGTTAATGACCATATCAAAAGTACCGCTGGTGCGTAATAAACTAATGGCAATCAACATTCCTACCAGGTAGGGGATGATCCTGATTGCGGTATCGAAACCGCCCTTGGCACCTTCCACAAAGGCATCATATACATTGATCTTTTTATAGAGTCCACCCAAAACAATCAGAAGAAATATCAACAACAACAAACCGTTGCTCAGAATTCCGGAAAACTGCTGGAGGCCGACAGTGGTCAGACTGGTAAGGTATAAAACCAATAATGCAATTACAGAAGAAAGACCTAATACCCAGGCCAGAATCACCGGCTGAAAAACATTGATCTTTTGTTTAAAGGAAACAATGAACATTGCAGCCATGGTGGCGACAAAAGTAGCAATCATGCAAGGGATAAAAATGTCTGTAGGATTGGCAGAATTTAAGGAGGCGCGTACGGCAATGATGCTCACCGGAATCAATGTTAAACCTGAGGCATGTAGACAAAGAAACATGATCTGTGCATTGGAGGCGGTATCTTTACTTGGGTTCAACTCCTGTAAGCTCTCCATGGTTTTTAGACCGAAAGGGGTAGCTGCATTATCCAGCCCCAATAAATTGGCCGAAAAATTCATCACCATATGTCCTGTTGCAGGATGTCCTTTTGGGATGTCCGGGAACAGTTTAGAAAAGAATGGTCCAATGATTCTGGACAATAAACGGATGCCTCCGGCTTTCTCGGCTATGGCCATAAAGCCCATAAATAGGGCCATGATCCCAATCAGTTTTAAGCAAATGTTAACTGCCGTCCAACAGGTTTCAATCACACCGTCTAATTTTAATACATTAGCCGGATCACTGGCTTTACCAATGATCATCAGGTTGAAGATTTCGGTTTCGCCTAAAAAGAAACACTTTATGCTGGCAACCACAATCGCAATGATGATGAATGCGGACCAGATTCTACTTAAAGCCATTAAAATAAAATTAGTTGAGTCGTTAAATTTATAGTTTTGATTCTAATAATCCGTTTTTAAAACAGAATAAAAATGCGAAATACATAAAAAAGAAGGAAAAGCAAAAGGTCCTGCAATTGATGCAGGACCTTTTAAATGATTATGGTTTTTCGTCTGTCAGTTCAAATCCCCAGGTTCTTCCTTTTTCTGTGGCAGGAATGCCGGAGGTCATCCATGCAGGTGCTTTTGCTCCTTTAAGGTAATAATCAAAGAACTGTTGTTCCCTGATCTGAATGTCTTTTCTGTTTTGACGTTGCACCAGGTTGTGTGCTTCGTTGTTGTAATTTAACATCCAGACTGGTTTCCCTAAGCGTCTTAAGCCGGTAAACATCTCTATTCCCTGGTACCATGGCACTGCACCATCGGCATCGTTTGCCATGATCACTACCGGGGTAGTTACCTTAGGCAGGGAGAATAAAGGAGAGTTTTCGATATACAGTTCCGGCTTCTCCCATAAGGTTGCCCCGATTCTGCTTTGTGTTTTTTCGTATTGGAATTGTCTGTTCATTCCACTTTCCCAACGCATTCCGCCATAAGCAGAAGTCATGTTTACCACAGGAGCACCCGACCAGGCGGCAGCGTACATATTGGTACGTGTGATCAGGTGGGCCACCTGATAACCACCCCAGCTTTGTCCCTGGATACCGATCTTCGTGCCGTCAACCCATGCGTTTTTCTTTAAAGATTCTACACCGGAATTGATGAATTCTTCAGCAGATTTCCCTGGATATCCTTTTTCATAGCTGATATCCGGTGCGAAAACCAGGTAACCGTTACTTACAAAGAAGGGAATGTTTAAACGGGATGGGGTAGGGGCTGGTGCCTGATAACTATACAATCCGTCAGAAAGTCTTTCATAGAAATAAACGATCATCGGGTATTTTTTTGCCGGGTCAAAGTTCTCCGGTTTGTATAGGATTCCATTGGATTTATATCCTTTCGGGGTTTCCCATTTCACGAGTTCAGCTGTTCCCCAGTTGTAGTTTTGTTGTTGTGGATTGGTATTGCTCAGTTTGATTTCTGTTTTCAGGTCTTTGGATACATAAACATCAGGAGAGATACTGTAATTTCCTTTGTCGTAGATGTATTCCTCTGCATCTTTCGCTTTGACCAGGTTTGAGTATTTGAATTTGGCCATCACGATCAATTCCGGATTTTTAGTGTCGCCAACATTGGTTTTATAGAAACCATTCTCTTTAGTAAGGTTGTTTAGCGCATCCATAATGATCGTTTGTTTCTTTTCTAAGAAACGGCTTTCCGGATCTAATTTCTGGTAACGGAAGGTCAGGCTGTTTTGTCTGCCGAATCCGTTGGTCATGTTTTTTGGCGGATTTTTTCCTTCAGGAGAGAATTCCCAGATGTCGTACCTGTCGTAGATCAATACGGTTTTATCTTCTTCTGTCCAGGCAGCAATTCCATAAGCAGAAGGATCATCAGGAACATCATTTTCTTCATCTACGAGTTTTACGTTCATGCCATTGTTTAAATGGGTCACTTTTCCGGTAGCAATCGCATAAGTATACCAGCTGGATTTGGTCTGGTCGAAATAAATAACATATTTCCCGTTTGGAGAGGCAAAAGCATTGCCATTCAACGCTTCAATGATTTTCTTTCTGGTACCTGTTTTTACATCAACCAGGTAATAGTCTCTGATCGAGTTTGCTGTCCATTGTTGCTGAACCCTGTTTCCAAAATCAGTGGAAGCCAATGCAAAAGGAGCATTTCCTTCATTGATAATGGTCGCCTCAGGTAGTTTAAGGTCTGTTAAAGGAATGATTTTAGGATCGCTGTTGAAGATCTCAATGGCGGTCAGGTAAGATTTCTTTGAGTCCCGATCTGCATTTTTCAATTGCATCGGTTGCAGGTAGTCATCTTTGTATCCCCAAACATCAAGTTTGGCGTTTTCAAAATCAACCAGTGTGGTGTCTTTTGCTTTTCTTACCGGGGCTATGCCGAAAAACAACTTCGTTCCATCTTTACTAAAATTCACTTTTCCATCTCCGCTCACTGCCCATTTTGCAGGCATTCCCGGAATTTCATTGTCTACCAGAATTTGTGCGGTATCCAGGGAAAGGGAATTATAATATACGTTATAGGTTTTAATTTCTGTTTTCTCCGGACTTTGTTCTCCGACAAAAGCAAGGTATTCTCCATCTTCTGCAAAGGCGAAGTTTTTGAAATTGCCTTTTCCCTTAACCAGGGTTTTCAGTGTTCCTTTTTCAATGTTTAATACAAAAACACCTACTGGCGCAGTCTTGTCTTTCTTGGCAGCAGTACAGGCAAAAACAAGTTGTTTTCCGTTTTTGCTGAAGGCATACTCGCTCACATATTTAAACGTACGTTCCTGTCCGGTCAACAGGTTTTTGAAGATCAGGTCTGTTCCTTCCTGTTTTGCGCCATTTGCAGGTTCATCATCTGCAAAGAAATCTTCGCTATCCTTTTTATCAGGGCTGGCTGCAGCGGCTTTTTTTGTCGTATCGACAGGTTTTTCCAATTGATAGGCCAATAGTCCTCCGGCTTTTTCCGGCATTTTAAAGGACTTTACCCGCGCCACCTTTACAATGCCCAGGCTGGTTAAGTTGGCGATTCCTAAGCTGTCTTTAGGCATGTCATCGGCCTTTTTCTTTTTGATCTTAGCCTGGCGGATGTCTTTCTGAAGTGCTTTGATGGCAAATACGGCATATTTTGAGTCTGCACTGAATTGGGCATTTGTTGCCCTATGTACTTTTATCTTTGAATTGTTGATCAGGTTACTCAGGTATAAATTCGCATCTCCTTCCTGTGGATTAATTCCGTACATCGCCCATTGGCCGTTGTTGGAGAGTTGTTTTGCTCCAACAGATTCCCAGGAATCATAAACGCTATGATCCAGCGGTTTTTTCTGCGCGAACGCAACGCTGCCATACAATAGAAAAATCAGAGTAAGTTTTTTGTGCATCATAAAAAGCTATTTTTGTTAAAAATTGCGATTTTTTAAGACATATCCTCATTACAAACCAAATTTTTACAATAAAAAAGGGCCTTAAACCAAAAAAGCACCCCGAAAGGTGCTTTTTTATCGGCTATAAAAGACTATTTATTTTTTTTAGACTGGATCTGCGTTTGTTGTTGCTGACGCATGTAATCGTCTAATCTTGTTTGAAACTTAGATTTCTTTTTCGTCTCTACAGGTTTTGTTTTATTCTCCTGTAAAGTGCGGTGAATCTTTCCATCGTCAACCATAGATTTGATCAGGAACTGCTGTGCAAAGGTCAGCATATTCGCCAGGAAATAATAGTAGTTTAATCCTGAAGGATAGCTGTTCAGTACACCTAAGAAAACAACCGGCATGATGTATCCGATGTATTTCATTTGTCCTGTAGCGCCAGAGATCTGGTTGTTGAAATACGTGTAGATCAACGTAGAAATCGTCATCAATACACACATCAGACTCAGGTGATCTCCGATGAATGGAATCGTGAATCCAAATTTGATGAAATCATCATAGGTGGAGAGATCTTTCATCCATAGGAAGCTTTCTCCCCTTAACTCAAATAAGTTCGGGAAAAAGAAGAAGAAGGCCATTACGAAAGGAAGCTGAAGGAGCATTGGTAAACAGCCTCCCAGAGGATTTACACCCACCTGTTTGTATAGTTTCAGGTATTCCTGTTGCAATAGGGTAGGGTTATCATCACCAACTTTGGCTTTGATCTCATCCATCTCCGGTTTAAGAATTCTCATCTTAGCCATAGAGATATATGATTTATATGTCAATGGAGACATCGCTACTTTCAGCAAGATGGTCAGGATCAGAATGATCAGACCGTAGTTCCATCCGAAACCTTCCAGGAACTTAAATACCGGCAATACGATAAACCTGTTGATGTATTTCAATGGCCAGTAGCCCATATCTACCTGTTTCTCGATTTCGTGACCCTGTGCTTTTAAGACATCAAATTTGTTCGTACCGAAGTAGAAGTCCATTGCATAGTTTTGAACAGCAAGTTGTCCGAAATGCATTTTCATGTCTGCCGAATAACGTTTGATCTCTCCTGGTTGTGTCAATATGGTCACACCTAATTTTCCACTTTCAAAAGCTACTTTAGGAATCAGTACTGCAGAGAAGAACTGTTGTTTGAAGGAGAACCATTCAATCTTTCCTTTTTTCAAATCTTCAGTTTCATCTTTAGCGATGCTCAAATGATCAGGCGTTTCATTTACATATTTATAGAAAGGAGCAGCATGCTCTTTTTCTTTTTTACCAGATTTTTCCTGTTCTAACAACGTAGTTTCCCAGTTCAGGGCGATAGAATCCGTTTGGATTACCTGATTTAAACCGTTCAAATTGATGTTGAAGGCTACGTTATTGCTTTTAGGCTTCAGATCGTAAGTATACTCAATGTATTTATCACCAAGGTAATTGGCACGCATGCTCACCAGGCTACCTGCTTTTGTTGCAGTAAAATAAAGGTCGTTGGTATTTACTTCTTTACCGGCAATATTCATTTTCAGGCCAAACTTATTCTGATTTCCATCGAACAAGATGACCGGCTTTCCTTCATAGGTTTTCTGATCTTTTACCTCTACAGATAAGATTTTACCACCTTTATTGGTCAGCGTTAACTTCAGTTTCTCATTTTCAAGAACAGTAGTCTGAGCAGTACCTGCGATGCTACCACCAAAAGGGCCTGATAATGTTGCTGAATCCACAGCTGGCGTTGCTGCTGCAGGAGTTGCAGGAGCAGTAGTTTTTGTAGCCGCGGCAACTTTCTTTAAAGAATCTGCAGCAATTCTTTCCTTTTCTTTTTTGATTTCAGTCTCACTGGGACCAAAAAAGTAAAAAGAACCGGCCAAAACGATCATGATCAGGAACAGGCCTGTAAACGTATTTCTATCCATTATTGTTATTTAAACTCGTATTATTTTATTTTCTTCTTCGCAAATTCCATCGCGGCGGCGACAAATTTAACAAAAAGTGGGTGAGGATTAGCAACTGTTGATTTTAATTCCGGATGAAATTGTCCGCCAACGAAGAAAGGGTGGTTTTTTAACTCTACAATCTCCACTAAATTACTGTCAGGATTCAACCCTGAAGCAATCATTCCAGCAGCTTCATATTGAGCCAGGTAATCATTATTAAATTCATAACGATGTCTGTGACGTTCAGTGATGTGGGTTTTTCCATAAGCAGAATAAGCTTTAGTCCCTTTTTTAAGATCACAAGGATAAGATCCTAAACGCATGGTTCCGCCTTTATTTGTTACTGCTTTCTGATCTTCCATCATATTGATCACCGGATTTGCAGTGTTCTCCTCAATTTCAGTCGTATTGGCATCTTTTAAACCCAATACGTTTCTGCCATACTCGATCACTGCACATTGCATACCCAAACAGATTCCAAAGAATGGAACATCGTTTTCACGTACATATTTAATGGCATCAATCTTTCCTTCAATTCCACGGCTTCCAAAACCCGGAGCTACCAATACTCCGTCCAGATGCATCAAACGTTCTTTTGCATTGTCAGGATAGATGCTCTCAGAATGGATATATTCTACTTTTACTTTACATTCATTTTTCGCCCCTGCATGTACAAAAGATTCAATGATTGATTTATAAGCATCAGGAAGTTCTACATATTTACCAACAAGACCGATCTTCACTTCGGCAGTAGGATTTTTTAAACGGCCAAGGAAGTCTTTCCAGCTTTCCATATCCGGCTCGTTCTTTTGTGCAAGTTTCAATTTGCTCAATACAGTTTTATCCAGTTGCTCCTTCATCATCAGCAATGGAACATCATAAATGGTAGAAGCGTCGATTGATTCTACTACAGCATTGATATTTACATTACAGAACAAGGCAATTTTCTTACGGATATCTGCGTTGATGTGGTGTTCTGTACGGCATACCAGGATATCCGGTTGAATACCATATTCCAATAATGCTTTTACAGAGTGTTGTGTAGGTTTTGTCTTTAACTCACCAGCTGCAGCAAGGAAAGGAATCAGGGTCAGGTGGATCACGATCGCATTGTTTGCGCCTTCTTCCCATTTGAACTGACGTACTGCTTCGATAAATGGTAAAGATTCGATATCACCAACTGTTCCGCCCAATTCAGTGATGACAATATCATATTTGCCGCTATCACCTAAAATGCGCATGTTGCGTTTGATCTCATCAGTGATGTGAGGAACAACCTGAACTGTTTTTCCAAGATATTCTCCCTGTCTCTCTTTGTTGATCACATTCTGATAAATCCTTCCGGTAGTGATGTTGTTTGCCTGAGACGTAGGAACGTTCAGGAAACGCTCATAGTGACCAAGGTCAAGATCTGTTTCAGCACCGTCTTCAGTAACATAGCATTCCCCATGTTCATACGGATTTAATGTTCCCGGATCGATGTTGATATACGGGTCAAATTTTTGAATGGCTACACTGTAACCTCTTGCTTGTAATAATTTGGCTAATGAAGCGGAGATGATGCCCTTACCTAATGAGGAAGTAACACCGCCCGTAACAAAAATATACTTAGTCATGCTTTGTGAGTTTCTGATATAAAAGCAGCTTTTATGCTACTTTTATTGTTTTTGTACGGGATACAAAGTTAGCAAATAAAACGGAAGCTAAAGGGCTAAATTTGGAAATAATATTCCGCATGGAAAAGAGGAGGTAAGCGCTTATAGCTGAAAAAGTTACAGGACGAAACCGTAGAGCCGCTTTTTTACCTGTTCAGGTTTTTCTTTTTTTTGTTCATCATATCGGGTATATATTTCCAGGAGTTTCTTGAAATCTTTCTCTGTTTCTGTTTTTTTTCCTTTTGAGGGAGGTAAGATATTCGCTGTTGCATTGGCAAATGCATTTACTTCAGTGGCAAACCAGGTGGTGAAATAACGGGGAATGGCAAGGCCGAGGATCATTCCCGGTAAACCGCTGAATCCCTCCGGACCACCCCTCAGCAAAATCTCATCACTATAAAATGCAACTACATACACTGTGTCATTGATCCTGCCAATTGCTTTCCTGCATTCATAACCCGCGATGTTACGGACCTCATGCATAATTTTCCAGTCTACTTTTGGTATGGTATCATTCAGGAGGTAATCTTCTCCCATGATCCTCTTTTTTAATACCCTGCTCTGTTTTTGATAATCGGCATACAATTGATTCTCCGCGTCGCCCTCAAAATCAAAAAACAGGTTGTTGTTTTCCTCAGGTTCCTTTTTTACGGGTTTAAAGATGGATTTTGTCCGGTCGAAATACAATTCCCAATTTGTGATCTTGTACTTTTTTAATTTTTCTTTTGCTTCATCGGGAATGTCCCATTCTGCGAGGCTCCGCTGCAGGTTTACCTTTTTCTCAAAGTTGATCTTGCCATGGGGAATAAAAAGCTGCTGGGCCTTCAGTCCGCCTGTACAGGTCGCAATTAAAAGTATGCAGGAGGCCAGCCTTTTCATCATTTTTATTTGTTAACTACAGCTTTGGTAAAGTTACCACTTAAATTCCAGCTTAAGCCGAATAATACATAACGTGGAATATAGCTAAATGTGTTTTCAGAAATCACATTTCCCCCAACAAATCTATTGTATCCGATTTTTTGATTCAGAATATCGGTTACAGTGAGCTTAAGTTCAAGGGCTTCACTTTTCCCCATTTTGGCTGCAAGATAACTGTTCCAGATCACCACATTCAGATCCTGACCGAAGGAGGCGTTTGCCGGCCTTAAGGAAATGAAAACGGTACTGTTGAATTCTGTGCGGTAAGGCAGCTGTACTGTACCCGAAAACTCATGGTTATGGGTGATGCTCTTTCCATCATTGATCCCGCCGATAGAAGATTTGCCATACATCACCGTAGCTGAAGGAGAATAACTGAGGTCTACTTTTGAGGTGTAATAATTAAAAGAACCTTTGATGTTATATTGGGTGTTGGCAGTTCTGTTTTTTACCTCATTGATGATCGCGATATTGTTGGATCTGTAGAAACTCAGGTCGAGTCCCATCCGGAAATGAAGTTTGGAGAAGCCTTTTGAATAATATACATTTCCACTTAAGGAATTGTTGCCATCTAAATTGACAAAGCTGGAAGTCCTTTTGTTAAACTCATCTACGTTTTCTGAGTTCACAATGGCATTATTGGTAAAGCCATAATTCAGGTAACCAGAGATGTACTGATCGGAATTCATTAAGAAACTATTGTAAGAAATACCGAAGTTATTGGTAAATGAAGGCCTCAATAAAGCATTTCCTATGACCTGAAACAAAGGGTTGTTGATTTGTCTTACCGGCTGGATCTGTTCGATATTCGGTTGCTGGGTAAAACCATTATAGTTTAATGCCAGACTCGTATTGTTGCTAAGTTTGTAAAATAGGTTGGTCCGTGGAGAAAGGTTCAGGTATTTCCGCTGAAAATTACTGCTCAGGTCAATATTCTTCAGCTCAAAGGTGGTGATCGTTGCTTCCAATCCGCTGGAAATGGAGAAGTTCTTTGCTTTATACTGAAAGATCAGTTTTCCGATATTTGAAAAATTAATGAATTTAAAGTTATTACTCAGGGAGTCAATTTTGCTTTTGATCCCGGTTACATAATCATACACGATTCTGTTGCTGCTGGAAGAAATGGTTTTAAAGGTATATCCAGCCTCCATAGACCAGTGTTTAGTCAGTGTTTCTGCATAACTGACCCTGGTGCCCAGGGAATTTTGTGTACCTGCATTGTCTTTGATCAGGTTGATGTCTTCACTGCGGTTCCAGTTTCCGTCGTTGTCGAAATATTCGGTATGGTTGAGACTTCGTTCCAGCCCTTTGTTACTTTGGTTTTCTGGTTGGATATCAATGGACAATACCCTTCCTTTTTTCTTAAACCTTCTGGACCAGTTGATGTTTCCGTTGAAGGCATCGGCAGAACCATTTCCAAAATTGGACTGGTTGTTTTCGCTGATGATTTGTTCCGTTTCGCTTCTGCTGTTATTTAAAGTGGTGGATTCTGTATAGTTCCGGTTCTTTTTCAGGCCAAAGGAGATTTTAAGGGTAGATAAAGAATCTATGTGGTAGTTATAGGTGCCACGGATGTTCTCTCCGGTAACTTTGGAATGGTCTTCTGTTCTTCCCCTGCTAAAAAAAAGCTTTCCATCCGGAAGGAGTTCCTGAGAACTATTGGTTTTAATATTGGTGTTTTTATTGTCAAAGACTTTGAAATTTAACTTTAAACCCATTTTGTTATTGTCGAACTTATCCGAGTAATGGGCACCGAGGTTCAGGTTATTGGGTAATCCACCTGCAGAAACATAATTATCATCATCGTCATCTCCTCCCGAAGAGTACATGATCGAGCTGCCATCATCGCCCACCTCAATCTGGTCGTACTCTTCGCCCTTCAGTTTCCTCATAGAATTGTTGATCTTTGATTCGTTGTCCAGGGTGGAGTAGGTGCCGAAAATAGCGGTTTTCAGCTTGTTCTTAAAGATCCCGACCATGCCCCCATAATCCTGAAAAGTGGAACTTCCGATATTGGCATCCAGTGTAGACAGGTATCCGTTCTTCGCATTTTCCTTGAGTTTTATATTGATGGTTTTGTTTTTAACCCCATCATCAATTCCTGTTAAATCTGCAGTTTTACTTTTTCTGTCGTATACCTGTACTTCTTCCACTGCGTTTGCTTTGAGGTATTTTGTAGCCAGCAGGGGATCATCGCCAAAGAATTCATCCCCATCTACGAGGACAGTCTTGACTTCTTTTCCCTGTGCTTTGATCAATCCGTTTTTGTCGACTTCAAATCCGGGTAACCTTTTCAGGAGTTCCTGGACATTGGCATTGGTACGTACCGCGAAGCTGTCTGCCTGAAAAACGAGGGTATCCCCACGCATCCTGACGGCACTTTTTTTGGCCGCAATCACCACTTCACTGAGCAGTTTGGACTTTAACTCCATATTGATCGTGCCCAGATCCAGATTTGTATTTTCTGATATTCTTAAATTACTGATATAATCTGCCATTTTGGGATAGCTGATGAGTAATTTATAATCCCCTTTAGGGATGTTGTTCCATTCAAAACGACCGTTTTTATCCGTACGCAGCGTTTTGACCAATATAGAATCCGTAGAACGGAGCAGGAGCACCGAGCTGTTTTCCAAAACCTTTTTCTCCAATGTATCTGCAACTATCCCTTTGATACTTGCTTTTTGTGCTAAAACGGTAAAAGAAAATAAAGTGAAAATTATATAAATAAAAAATTTTTTCAGCATAAATTACCGGTAACTCATAGAAGGTTCCTAAATCTAATAACTATTTTGTAGTTCGTATTAATTTTCAGGAATATTCTTGGTTTTTGAGCGATAATCTAAGCATAAAAAAAATGCCCGAAAAAAATCGGGCACTCTTTAAATTATATTTGGTTAGAATATGCAGGTTTTGGTTGTTTACGTTTTAGTTTTTTTTCCTTTTGATTATCTAAATATAATGCAAAATATATTTTAATCACAATATAATTTTCAACTTTTTTCAAAAACCGAACGAAAATATGCTGTTTTATTGCTCTGGAGCCTTTTTAGGGACATTTAAAGACTCATGTTTTATAAATGTTACTTGCAGCAACTGTAATAAGGAAGCACTTTTTGCTCCTTTTCAGACCAGGCAATGTAAAATTTCTGCTCATTGGAGATCCTGTATTTGAAGCCATTTAAGCCGGATAGTTTGAGCTCATTAAAGAGTGCTTTGTCGGGCGTATTGGCGTCAGGATTCTCATTTTCTGTCACTGCGGGTTCTAAAAAGTTTTCATCCTCGAAGAACAGTTTCAATTCCTGCTGAATAAATTCTTTTTGTTTCGATTCCTTATCAAGGTCCAGCGTGGACTCATAATTTTTGATGAGGTCTGTTGCCTTAAAATCTTTCTGATAGATCTTTGCTCCGTTGTGTGCGGTAATGCTAAAGCTCATGACCATGTCTTTCAGTGCTTCCCCTTTTAGTACAACTTTAAACGTATCCACTTTTACCGAATCACTGAAAGGCTTCAACAGGGTATGCCCTTCTGCATTCGCCTTCAATAATCTGGCCTTCTCGGCTTTATTACCGGTACATGAGGCCAGAAGCCCCAGGAAAAGAAAGATACAGGTGCAAGCGTTTTTCATGAGCAGGTAAATTTAGGTAGCTGAGCTGTTGATTTTATTCAGGTCTTCGGGGGTATCGATGGCAATGGTTTCTATGGTTGTTACCCTGGTTTGAATGGCATATCCATTTTCTACCCAGCGCAATTGCTCCAGGCTCTCAGCAATCTCCAGCGAAGAAGGAGGGAGCTTTGTGATTTCCAGTAAGACCGGAACAGTATACCCATAAATGCCGATATGTTTATAGAATTGATGTGCCTTTAGCCAGTTTTCTTTTTCTGCATTCCGGATATAAGGGATGGTTTGCCTGCTAAAGTATATGGCTTCTTTTTTACCGTTCAGGATCACTTTAGGAAGGTTGTGGTTGAACAGTTCTTCAGAAGTATGAATTTCCTTAATTAAAGTGGCCAGTTGTACCTTCGGATCAGTAAAGCAGGAGATCAGCAGGTCGATCTGTGCAGGGTCAATAAAAGGTTCATCTCCCTGGATATTCACCACCACATCGAATCCCGGAACCTGTCCGGTTACTTCTGCGCAGCGGTCGGTCCCACTTTGGTGCGTACTGCCGGTCATGATGAATTCCCCGCCAAAATTTTTCACCTCCGCAGCGATCCTGTCGTCGTCGGTGGCCACCAGAACCTTGTCGATTCCGGAGGCTTTAGCCGCTTGTTCATAGACCCTGCGGATCATGCTTTTCCCCTGAATGTCTATCAGTGGTTTCCCCGGAAAACGGGTAGAAGCGTAGCGGGCAGGGATGATACCTAATACTTTCATCTTAGAATAAGCCGTTTATTTCTGCATCAATAGATTGGATGATACTTCCCAGGTCCTCAGGATTATTGGTGAAATCCAGTTTATCCTTATCCAGGATCAGTAATTTACCCAGACTGTAATCTTTGATCCAGGCTTCATATTTTTCATTTAGCTTGGACAAATAATCGATACGGATACTGGCTTCGTACTCACGGCCCCGGCGTTGGATATTGTTCACCAGGGTAGGTACAGAAGCACGCAGGTAGACCAATACATCAGGAGGTTTAATGAAAGAAGTGATGTTCTCAAAGATCGCCCGGTAATTGTGGTGATCCCTGGTGGTCATCAAGCCCATCTCATGTAAGTTTTCTGCAAAGATGTGTGCATCCTCATAAATCGTCCTGTCCTGAATGACATTTCGTTTATTACTTTCAATATCTACAATCTGCTGAAAACGGCTGTTCAAAAAGTAAATCTGCAGGTTAAAGCTCCATCTTTTCATGTCGCTGTAAAAATCTTCCAGATAGGGATTGTCCTCTACCGCTTCATATAAAGCTTCCCAGCCATAATGTTTGGCCAGTAATCCTGTCAATGTGGTTTTACCGGCGCCAATATTTCCAACTATAGCTATGTGCATATATTTTTCTTTTAAGGTAGCTATTGTAGCTATATGATTTATACTATAAGGTTAAAAGGATTTAAATCCGATCAGTTCCCTTGCTTCTTTAATTGTTTTTTGTGCGCTTTCTCTTGCTTTCAATGCACCATGTTTGGCCACCTGACGCAGGTAAGAAGTGTCTTTTGAGATCTCTTCAATCTTTTCACGGATGGGTGTATTGAATACGATCATATCTTCGGCCAGTTGCTTTTTAAAATCTCCGTAACGGATGGCCTGGGTATTGTAAAGGTCGTCGAAATGTTTCATGGTATCTGCCGGAGAAACGATTTTCATCAGGTCAAATAAATTCTGAATGGCTTCCGGCTTAGGCTGGTTGTCTTCAGTTGGTCCACCATCAGTTACCGCGCGGGAAACTTTCTTACGGATGATCTCCGGGCTGTCAGCTAAATAAATGCAGCTGCCATCACCAGAAGATTTACTCATCTTTCCTTTTCCGTCCAGACCAGGAACTTTTACCAGGTTCTCATCGAAGTTAAAGGCCTGTACTTCCGGGAACATTTCATGGTTGTACAACCTGTTGAAACGGTTTCCAAAGGTACGTGTCATCTCTAAATGTTGTTCCTGGTCTTTCCCTACCGGAACTTTAACCGCTTTATGGATCAGGATATCTGCAGCCATCAGGGTTGGGTAAGTTAACAGACCTGCATTCACGTTGTCTGGCTGAGTACGTACTTTATCTTTAAATGAAGCACTGCGCTCCAGTTCGCCCATATAGGCATTCATGTTCAGGTATAAATATAATTCTGTAACCTCAGGCACGTCAGACTGGATATAAATGGTGGTTTCTTCCGGATTGATTCCGCAAGCCAGGTATTCTACTAAAACGTGTTTTACATAGCCATGAAGGTCACCAGGTGTCGGATGCGTGGTCAGAGAGTGAAGGTCGGCAATAAAAAAGAAGCAATTAAAATCATACTGCATCTTTACAAAGTTCTTTACTGCACCAAAATAATTTCCCAGGTGTAAATTTCCTGTAGGACGAATCCCGCTAACTACCGTTTCTTTCATAGGGACGAAATTAATAAAAAACAGGTATTAGGTCTGCCTATAATTTTATTTTTATGCTTTATAAATAGGGATTGTCCCTAATTTACATTTGGATGAACGTTTTTTAACGCTTATAGGGTAATTTTTGTAGTTTTGGTGCAATGATCCGCCTGCTTAAGCACACCCATCGCCTCTATTCGGTCTTTGTTATTTTAGTGCTATCGGCAGTTTTTTACCCGTTTTATTACCTGGCGGCACAATCTCCAAAAAGATATGGCACCTTAAATAAACTGAGAAAACTAAAAAGCATTCTTAGCAGCTGGCTGACTGGTATATTTTTCAGTTTCACTTATGAAGAGTCTCTGGATAAAAACCAAACCTATATTTATTGTGCCAACCACGCTTCCAACCTGGACATCATGCTTTTTTGCATCCTGGCAAAAGGGAAATTTCATTTTATGGGGAAAGACGAACTCCGGAGCAATCCGGTCCTGAAAATTTTCTTCAATACAATAGACATTTCTGTAAACCGGGAGAGTAAGATTTCTGCATTTCGTGCATTCAAAAGAGCCGGTGAGACGCTGGAGAAGGGCTGGAGCCTCATTATTTTTCCTGAAGGAAAGATTGACAGTACGCATTACCCTCCGATATTGCATCCTTTTAAAAACGGGCCGTTCCGCCTGGCGATAGAGAAAAATATTCCTGTAGTAGCGGTCAGTCTGACGGATGTTTGGAAAAAAATGTGGGATGACGGATCTAAATATGGTAGTACGCCGGGAATTTGTGATATTTACATCCATAAACCTGTGGTGACAACAGATTTAACAACTGCAGATGCTGACCTTTTAAAAGAACGCATCTTTGATTTAATAAACAGTAAACTCACTAAAGCATGACCATCGATAAACAAACCATAGATAAAGTTGCAAACCTGGCGAGAATCGCGATCGAAGATAAAGAAGTCGATACATTGATGGCTGATATGAATAAGATCCTTACATTTATGGAGAAGCTGAATGAGCTGGATACAACTGGTGTCGCACCACTTGTTTACATGAATGCAGAAGAAAATGTATGGCGTGAAGACCAGGTGAAGCAGGAGATCACAGTAGAAGAGGGCCTGAAGAATGCCGCCAGACACAATGAAAACTTCTTTATGGTTCCAAAGATCATAGAAAAATAAAGACAGATGTAACATCTGAGGATAGATGACCGTCTAAAACGAAACAGGAATAAAAAAATGTCAATGGAAAAAGCGTTAATCAACATCAAAGATATAGGTCGTAAATACGTGATAGGGTCGGAAGTCATCCATGCGCTAAAATCAGTTTCATTGGACATACATAAAGGGGAGTTTGTGGCCTTAATGGGGCCCTCAGGATCCGGTAAATCTACGCTGATGAACATTCTCGGTTGTCTGGATACCCCAAGCAAGGGGGATTATGTCCTGAATGGCATCAATGTAAGTCAGATGACAGACAATGAGCTTGCAGAGGTCCGCAACAAGGAAATCGGCTTTGTTTTCCAGACTTTTAACCTGTTACCCCGTTCTACTTCTTTGGATAATGTGGCACTTCCGCTGATCTATGCCGGAGCAAATAAAAAGGAAAGAGACGCCAGGGCACAGAAAGCATTGGAAAATGTAGGTCTGGGCAACAGGGTAACACATAAACCAAATGAGCTTTCCGGTGGTCAGCGTCAGCGGGTAGCGGTAGCCAGGGCATTGATCAACAATCCTTCGATCATTCTTGCCGATGAGCCTACAGGTAACCTGGATACAAAAACCTCTATAGAAATTATGGGTTTGCTGGAAGAGATCCACAGCAAAGGAAATACGATTATCCTGGTGACGCACGAAGAGGACATTGCACAACATGCACACCGAATTGTACGGATGCGTGACGGGCTGATCGAAAAAGATTACCTCAATACAGACATCAAAACCGTATCGCCACGACTGACCAAGCTGGAAGCGAAAGGCGATGATTTTGAAAAAATAAGCTAATATTCTTTCATGAAGATATATACCAAGACGGGCGATAAGGGTTTGACCTCACTGATTGGAGGTACCCGTGTACCGAAATTCCATTTGCGCATAGAATGCTATGGGACGGTGGATGAACTGAACTCTTATATCGGGCTGATCATGTGTCAGGATATAGACGCTCATCACCAGAAAATACTGAAAGAAATCCAGGACCGGCTGTTTACCGTGGGCGCTTCTCTGGCTGCCGACCCGGAAAAATCAAGGATGAAAATCCCGGATTTGCACGAAAGTGACATAAATCTGTTGGAACAGGAGATGGACGATATGAACGAAATATTGCCGGAACTGAAACATTTTGTCCTGCCGGGTGGAACTACAGTCGTTTCTTTTTGCCATGTGGCACGCTGTATTTGTCGCCGTGCAGAGCGTTTAACGGTACATTTGGCCTCAGAAAGCTTTGTTGACGAAAAAATGACTATTTATTTAAACCGTTTAAGCGATTATTTATTTGTTTTGGCACGAAAACTGAATTTAGATGCGAAAACAGATGAAAACATCTGGATTCCACGCCTCTAAAAAGGTTGAAAAAAAAGTTTGTTTTGCTCATGTTTTTTAATATACTTTTGCGAAACGAATTAGAATAACTTAATAGTATAAGAAATATGTATTGGACATTAGAACTCGCATCGCATTTGGAAGACGCTCCATGGCCTGCAACAAAAGACGAATTAATTGATTACGGTATAAGATCAGGCGCACCTGTAGAGGTGATCGAAAATTTACAAGCTTTGGAAGATGATGGGGAACCTTATGAAACCATTGAAGAGATTTGGCCGGATTATCCTACTAAAGATGACTTCTTCTTCAACGAAGACGAATACTAATCTTTAGCATTTCTAAGTAATGCTTTAAGAGGCCCTGTGAACAACAGGGCCTTTCTTTTTTTGACCTGTTTTGGCTGAACATTTTCTGTACAATTATTTTTCAGAGAACTTTTTGGAACAGAGATTGTTTATGTAATGTCATGAGATTCTTTAACAGTCCTCATGAGTTTATCTAAAAAACATATCTAAAAATTAAACGTTATGGGAAATTTACTTTATTTAGTAGCAGTAGTATTGGTGATCCTATGGGTCATAGGCTTCTTCTTTCATGGTTTCGGTCCGAATGTAGGAAACTTAATTCATGTTCTTCTGGTGATTGCTGTCATCGCAATTCTGTTGAAAGTCATCAATAGAGCGTCATAATCACCACTTTATATAAAAAGAAAGGCTCCTGATATCAGGAGCCTTTCTTTTTATATAACAATGCAATTTCGAGGTCTTCAGGGTAAGTGATTTTTAGGTTCTCCCGGGTCCCTTCAATAATGTTGATCGTAAAACCGGAATATTCGGCAACAGAAGCATCATCTGTAAATTCATTTCTGAAGGGTTGCTGATATGCTTTCCTTAGTATTTCTGTGGTAAAGGTCTGTGGAGTCTGAATGAGCAGCAGTTCGTTCCGGTTTAAAGCTTCGGTCTTTCCATCTGGACCAATCCTCCTGACCGAATCTGTAGGCGCAATACCTGCAACTGCGCTACCTTGCGCTTCGGCGGCTTCAAAAGACCTTAAAATTAACTCCAGACTAACCAGTGGCCTGACTGCATCATGTACTGCAACGATGCCTTTGCCTTTAATGGCCTTAAGACCGTTTTTAACGGAGTGAAACCGCTGTTCCCCACCTTTGATGAGCTGGTGTGGTATGGTGAAGCTGTGGGCCCTGCAAAGCTCTTCCCAGTATTGGTGCTGGTGGATGTTCAGCACGAGCAATAGTTCGGGCTGCAAAGGACATGCTGCAAAAGCTTCCAGGGTGTGCATCAATATCGGTTTCCCATCCAGCAGTAAAAACTGTTTGGCAACGACATTCTGCATTCTGCTCCCGGATCCACCTGCGACAATAATTGCGTAGTACTTCATTTATGATCTTCTTTAAAACAAAAATAGGAGATCTAAACCATATTGGTTCAAAATCTCCTATTCAATGTTTTATATTTTGAAATTAGATGATCAACATCGCATCTCCATAACTGTAGAAGCGGTATTTTTCTTTCAGTGCTACTTCATAAGCATTTCTCACGTAATCGTAACCACCAAATGCACTTACCATCATCAGTAATGTTGATTCCGGAGTGTGGAAGTTAGTGATCATAGAGTTTGCAATGCTGAAATCATATGGAGGGAAGATAAACTTGCTGGTCCAGTCGTTTGCCGGTTTAAGCATTCTTCCTGAAGAAACAGCCGACTCAATCGCACGCATAGAAGTGGTACCTACGGCACAGATCCTTCTTTTTTCTTCAATTGCCTTGTTTACAATATCCGCATCTTTCTGCTCAATAATGAATTGCTCAGAATCCATTTTGTGTTTTGTTAAATCTTCCACCTCTACAGATCTGAAAGTACCTAAGCCTACGTGTAAAGTTACCTCAGCGAAGTTAATACCTTTCAGTTCCAGACGTTTCATCAACTCTCTGCTGAAGTGTAAACCTGCAGTAGGAGCAGCAACAGCACCTTCATGCTTTGCAAAAATCGTTTGATAACGTTCTTTATCCTGTGCAGTAGCCTTACGCTTGATATATTTTGGAAGTGGAGTTTCTCCCAGAATTTCGATGTTCTTTCTGAACTCCTCGTCAGTACCGTCAAATAAGAAACGGATGGTACGTCCACGTGAAGTGGTATTGTCAACAACCTCTGCAACCAACAAATCGTCATCGCCGAAGTATAGCTTGTTTCCAACACGGATTTTACGTGCAGGATCTACTAAAACATCCCATAAACGCAATTCTTTATTTAATTCTCTTAATAAAAAGACCTCAATAGTTGCACCTGTCTTCTCCTTATTACCGTATAAACGGGCAGGGAAAACTTTGGTATTGTTTAAAATCATGACATCCTTGTCATCAAAATAACTCAAAACATCCTTGAATATTTTATGTTCAATTTTGCCACTATCTTTATGCAAAACCATTAAACGGGCTTCGTCCCTATGTTCTGAAGGATTATTGGCAACTAATGATTCAGGGAGATTAAACTTAAATTGAGATAACTTCATATTTTTCGATGTGATAATTAAGGGCGCAAATTTAAGAAATATAATTTTCTTTTTCATTAGAATCTATTTTTCTTTTAATGGTTATGAAGCTATCATCAGCATTCTCAGTTTTTTTTAAGCGGTATGCTAATGATGGTGTCATTGGAGAACAAGCCAGAATTGTATTTTTTATATTATATAGGATTTTGCTGTAACCTTTTTAAGTACTTTTGGTCTAACCCTCAATTATGATTATTTTCAGACTAATAGGCGAAAGTTTTCGGTTTGCATTAGATGCACTGCGCCAGAACAAAATGCGGACAATGCTCTCCCTATTAGGGATTACCATCGGTATTTTTACGATCATTTTCGTTTTCTCTGCCGTGGATACCCTCCGGAGTAAACTGCAGGCCAGTATCGATAAACTAGGTTCAAGTACCGTTTTCGTGCAAAAATGGCCTTGGGGTGGTTTCGGTGACTACCCATGGTGGAAATACATGAACAGACCCGAAGCCTCTTTAAGAGATTATGAAGGTCTTAAAGATCGATTGGAATACGTAGAAGGCGTATCTTACGAAATCTCTGCCAACGGTAGAACAATAAAATACAGAAGTAACTCCGTAGAAGGTGGTGGAATCAGAGCCGCTTCTCAGGATTTCAATAAAACATGGAACCTCGATTTTCAGGAAGGACGATACTTTACCGATAACGAAGGTAAATCAGGATCCCCGGTGATCATCATTGGTGCCGACATCGCCGAAGGCCTTTTTAACGGACAACCCGCAATTGGTAAATCGATTACGGTAATGGCCAGAAGGCTAACCGTTGTTGGCGTATTTAAGAAAGAAGGAGAGGATATGATGGGCATGTCCCAGGATAAAAACATCCTCATCCCGCTTAATTTTGCCAAAGGTATTATGGATGTCGAAAGTGAACGTTACGATCCGACCATCACCGTAAGGGGAAAGGATTACATCGCCCTGGAAGAAGTAGAAAGCGAGATCAGAGGTGCCATGAGGGCCATCCGCAGAACCAAACCAGGTGCTGAAGATGATTTTGCCTTGAATAAAAGTACCATTGCCTCCAATCAGCTGGATCAGATGTTCGGTGTGGTAGATATCGCAGGATGGGTAATCGGTGGTTTCTCGATCCTTGTCGGCGGATTTGGAATTGCAAATATCATGTTCGTATCAGTGAAGGAAAGAACCAATATCATTGGAATTCAGAAATCATTGGGTGCCAAGAATTATTTCATACTCCTGCAGTTTCTGTTTGAAGCGATCGCACTCTGCCTGTTGGGAGGTGCATTAGGGTTGTTACTCGTCTATTTATTGACTTTAGCATTGACAGCCGGTGGGTTTGAAATGATCCTGTTCTGGAAGAATGTGATGCTAGGGGTGACGATATCGGTAGTGATTGGTACGATTTCAGGGTTCTGGCCAGCGTTTTCGGCATCACGACTGGACCCTGTTGAAGCGATCCGCTCCTAACGAAATCCTGCTCCCTCTTCGATAAAAAAAAAGAGCATATTCTTCAAAGGCTGAAATCTTTTGCACGCTGAAGGGCGGCAAAATTTTCTAGGCCTTTTCAGTACATGCTCTTTTTTTTTATCGAAGAAATATTGCACAGATTTGTTACTCGCTCCACTGACGAGCCTCGACCCCTGCAGACATAGCCGGGATGCTTTTTTCTATTCGTTTTGTGAATTTGTATTGTTCTTTGAGAGATATGCCGTTGCATCATGCGATGGAGCAATCATTGTTTCAGATCAAAATGTCCATTTGCTTTGAAGACATTCGAATATTTGCCCTTCAGCAAAGATTCGGGGATGAAAAGGAGATGGATATTTTGATCAACACTTAATTTCTCCTGCAAGAGAAACTAAATGAACGCAGCTTGAAAGATCAAACTAAATGGGCAGAGCTTAAATAGAAAAAGGCCGGTTCCTTTAAAGAAACCGGCCTTTTCGATATGTTAACGTGATAACTAGCTTAATTTTTCTAAAGCAGCTTTGATTCTTGAAACGGCATCTCTCAATTTATCTTCTGCAGCAGCATAAGAAATTCTGATACAATCCTCGTTTCCAAAAGCTTCACCAGTAACGGTAGATACATGAGCCTCATTTAACAGGTATAGACAAAGGTCTTCTGCATTGCTGATCTTGTAATCGCCAGTGCTGGTACCGAAGTAAGCTTTTACTTCAGGGAAGAAATAGAATGCACCGTCGGGAAGGTTTACTTTGATGTTAGGGATTTCTGTAAGCAAAGCGTAAACGATGTCTCTGCGGCTTTTGAATTCCTGTACCATAGCATTTACAGTTTCCAATCCACCCTGGTATGCGGCTAATGCAGCACGTTGAGCGATAGAAGACGTTCCTGAAGTGATCTGACCCTGCATTTTATCGCAGGCATTGGAAAGTTCTTTGTTGGCAGCCATATAACCTACACGCCATCCGGTCATTGCATAGGATTTTGAGAATCCGTTGATCAGGACTACTCTGTCTTTTATTGAGTCAAATTCAGCGATGGAAGCATGTTTGCCTACAAAGTTGATGTGCTCATAAATCTCATCAGAGATGATGTAGATGTTTGGATATTTCTCGAAAACTGCAACCAGGTCGGCAAGTTCTTCTTTGCTGTATACTGATCCTGTAGGGTTACAAGGAGAAGAGAACATGAACACCTTGGTTTTTGGGGTGATTGCTGCTTCTAATTGTGCACCTGTGATTTTGAAGTTGTTTTCTACTGTGGCATTGATGAATACGGTTTCACCTTCTGCAAGTTTGATCATTTCTGAATAGGAAACCCAGTAAGGAGTAGGTACAATGACCTCTTCTCCAGGGTTTACCAGGCACATTACGGCGTTGGCTAAGGATTGTTTGGCACCTGTAGATACGACAATCTGATCGAAGCTGTAGTTCAATCCATTTTCTCTCAATAACTTTTCGGCAATGGCCTTACGTAATTCCGGATACCCTGAAACAGGAGTATAGTAGGAGTAGTTTTCGTCAACAGCGGTCTTCGCTGCTTCCTTAACAAATTCAGGCGTGAAGAAATCCGGCTCACCGAAGCTCAGATTGATTACATCTATCCCTTTTGCGGATAGTTCTCTGCCTAACTTAGCCATTTTAATGGTCTGTGACTCTGAAAGGTTATTGATTCTTTTGGATAAAAATGTCATAATAATTTGTGCGCAAGCAAATATAATTTTGTGAGATAGCAAATATAGAAACCTAACCGAATTTTAAACTAAAAAAAATACTTTTTAATATAATTTCCTTGTTAAAATGTACTTTTGACGGCTAAACTCTGTCAATTGCTACCTCAGAAAAAAGCCATACTCGTTTCCCTGTGCATTAGTGTACTATTAATGCTTGCAAAATTTGCGGCATATTTCATGACACACTCCAATGCCATACTTACGGATGCTGCAGAGAGCATTGTGAATGTACTCGCCAGTGGCTTTGCATTTTACAGCATTTATTTAGCCACTTTGCCGAAGGATGAAAACCACCCTTATGGGCATGGTAAGGTAGAATTCTTCTCTGCTTTTGTGGAGGGAGTGCTCATTGCCCTTGCCGGGCTGATCATTGTTTTTAAATCCGGTTATGACCTTTTATTTCCAAAACAAATCACCCAGTTGTTTGAAGGGGCAACGATCATCGGAGCAACAGGACTGATCAATCTGCTGGTTGGTTTTTACCTGATCAATACCGGAAAGAAACACCGCTCCATTACATTGGAAGCAGATGGGAAACACCTCATGACGGATGCCATTACCAGCGCCGGACTCGTTGTCGGAATTGTACTGATTCAACTGACTAAGATCTACTGGCTGGATAGTGTGATCTCTATTTTACTCGGATTATATATCATTTTTAACGGGTATAAGCTCACCAGACGTTCGGTGGGTGGACTGATGGACGAAAGTAATGTAGAACTCGTAAAGGACATTGTCTGCATTTTACAGGAGAACAGGCATGATGCCTGGATTGATGTCCATAACCTCCGTGCGCAGCAGTATGGGGCTGATCTTCATATCGATTGCCATATTACCCTGCCTTATTATCTGGACCTGGTTAAGGTTCATCAGGAAATCTCTGATATTGATAAACTGATCAATGGTAAGGCAGAACATAAAACGGAACTATTTATTCATGCCGATCCTTGTTTGCCGGAGTGTTGTAATTATTGCAACATGAAGGAATGCCATGTGAGGTCGGAAGATTTTAATAAAGAAATTGCCTGGACGGTAGATAATGCAACTAAAAACAAAAAACATTTCCAATGAGCTATTTTAACGTAAGGGTATACGGACTTCTGATTAATGGGGAGCAACAGGTACTGATCAGTGATGAGCAGTCGGGAGGCAGGATTTTCAGCAAGTTTCCTGGTGGCGGACTGGAATTAGGGGAAGGCCTGATCGATGCGTTGAAAAGAGAGTTTATCGAAGAGTGTAATGCAGAGATTGAAGTCCTGGAACATTTTTATACAACGGATTTTTACGAGAAATCCTCTTTTAATGACAGCCAGATTTTAAGTATTTATTATATCGTAAAGGCCCTTCATCCATTGCAGCTGAACTTTAAATCAGAAGTATTCGATTTTGATGAGGATAGCCTGCAGTCTTTCAGATGGGTGGACCTTGCGGCGCTTAAACCAGAGGATGTTACTTTTAAAACGGATCAGACAGTAGTAGAGCTGCTGACCATTAAACCAACAACATGAGCTTAACAGAACGGGATCAGAAAGTCATCTGGCATCCTTACACACAAATGAAGAATGCCTTGCCACATATCCCTGTTGTCAGGGGAGAAGGTGTTTATTTGTTTGATGAAGATGGGAAGAAATATATAGACGCGGTTTCAAGCTGGTGGGTAAATATCCATGGGCATGCACATCCGCATATTGCCAAAAAAGTAGCAGAACAGCTGAGTGTTCTGGAACATGTGATCTTTGCCGGATTTACACACGAGCCCGCAGTGCAACTGGCAGAACGTTTACTGGAATTGCTTCCTGGTGATCAGGAGAAGGTTTTTTATACAGACAACGGCTCTACTGCGGTAGAGGTAGCCCTGAAAATGTGCCTTCAGTTCTGGTCTAATACCGGACACAAAGGACGTACAAAAATCATTGCTTTTAAAGAAGCTTACCATGGCGATACCTTCGGGGCCATGTCTGTGAGCGGGCGCAGTATTTTTACTGATCCTTTTAATTCTTTGCTGTTTGATGTGGAGTTTATTGACCTGCCTACAGAAAAGAATATAGAACAGCTCAAGTCCAAGATCAATTACCTGAGCAATGAAGTAGCTTGTTTTATCTTCGAACCGATGGTGCTTGGTGCCGGAGGGATGCTGATGTATGAGGCACAATACCTGGATCAGCTCATTGAAACTTGTCAGAAGCACGGAATTTTAACCATTGCCGATGAAGTGATGACGGGTTTCGGACGCACAGGGACTTATTTTGCCTGCGAAACGCTGCAGACCAAACCAGATATTTTCTGCCTTTCCAAAGGACTTACCGGAGGTACCATGCCGCTGGGAGTAACCACCTGTAACCAAAAGATCTTCGATGCTTTTTTAAGTGATGACAAGCTGAAGACTTTATATCATGGACATTCTTTTACGGCAAATCCTGTCGCCTGTGCCGCTTCTCTGGCCAGTCTGGATATCCTGCTGAAACCGGAAACGCTGGCCAATATTCAAAGGATAAAGGCTAAAAATGAAGGCTTTGCGGAACTGATCAGGGAACATCCTAAGGTTCGTAATGTCCGTCAGACGGGAACAATCCTGGTACTGGAGTGGGAAACCGGAAATGATACTTCTTATTTAAGCGGACTCAGGAACCAATTGTACCTTTACTTTTTAGAAAGAGGCATCATTTTAAGGCCTCTGGGGAACATTCTTTATATTTTACCTCCATACATCATCAGTGATGAAGATCTGGAGTATATTTACCAAACTATTCAACAAGCATTAAACGATATATAAACATGGAAATCAAAGCGATTCTGGAAAATATAGTGAGTGATCATCAATTGCATGCCAAATGGTTAAATACCTTGTCATATATGGAGAATGCAGGTGCAAAGAAAATCTCTGCTTCCGAGCATAAGGAACAGGTAAACCTGATTATTCTGAAACATGCAGCCGAGGAACATCGCCACGCTTATTATTTGAAGAAACAACTCGATAAGCTGGATGGCGATATGTGTAAAACCTATACCAATGAGGAACTGCTGGCTCCCAACCATACCAAGTTTTATTTAAACGCATTGGATGTGGCGGTTTGCCGTTACCTGAAACAACATTTCAACTTATCAGGTTATGAATTGAAGTTTGGTGCTTATTTATTCGTGACCTATGCCATTGAAGTCCGTGCAGATGAGTTGTATCCGATTTATCAGGATGTGCTTACCGAAGCAGGAAGTAAAGTTAATGTCAAGTCGATCATATTGGAAGAAGAAGGACACCTGGAAGAAATGTTGAACCAGCTGAAAACATTCTCTCCGGATTGGGAAGAACATGCGAACCTGGTGATCAAAATCGAACAGGATATGTTTAGCGACTGGATGCAGGGATTGGCCTTGCAGACCGGAGTTGCTGCACCACTAACGAACTAATTACTGCCCTGGTAGCAGTTAAACCGCAATAATACCCGAAGGAGTGATCGCATAAAAGCGGTCATTCTTTTCAGGTTGTATCCGGCTTAAGCCCGTAAAAGCACTGAATGCCGGAAGCACAGCATGGTGTTCTCCAAAATAAAAACAGGGGAGATTTAACCTTTGTCTTGCTTTTCCATATATCGTTACTCCCGGATGTATATGTCCGGAAATGGTATAATACTCATCTTTCTCCAATGATTTCGGCTGCTCGTGGATCAAACGAAAAGGGGCGGAAATCAGCTCTCGCGGAATCAGGTCAATGTTTAAAGATTGATATTCCTGGCTTTTCAACAGGTCGTGGTTTCCTTTGATCAGTGATATTTTTAATCCACCAAATTTCTTCCTCCACTCGGAAAACAGCGTTACATCGCTATTGATTTTATGATGAAACATGTCTCCTGTGATAACCAGGGTTTTAGGATCATAAAATCCGATCAGCTTTCCCAGTCTTTCCAGGTCATCATTCCCAATATTTGCCGGTACCTGAATGCCATGTTTGCGGAAATGCGCAGATTTTCCGATATGAAGATCGCTGATGATCAGCATCTCCTTTGCAGGCCAGTAGATGGCCCTTTCCTTGTTCAATATCAATTCTTCTCCGTTACAGCTGATGGTCATTCTTCTTTCTTGATTTTAGATGCGGCGGACGCATTTTCTGATCTGCTTCGGCAGTCATTCTTTCGATGCGTTGGCCCAGTTCTTCTGTGCTCATGTTTTCCCTCAGGCTGTCTACCTTAATCGGGAAACAGAGGGGGGTGTAACTTTCTGCTTTTACCAGGATAATTTTACTGAGTTGAATGCGCTGTAAGGCGGCAAGTAATCTCGGTTCTTCAATCTGCTGATAAAAGGCTTCATCATAAGCCTGACGCAATAATAAATTATGTGGATCATAATCACTAAAAACATTGAAAAATAATGCAGCAGAGGATTGCAAATGTTTGTTTGCAGTGTATTTACCAGGAAATCCCTGAAATACCAATCCCGAGATGCAGGCAATATCCCTGAATTTACGTTTCGCCATTTCTGTGGAGTTGATGCTGCCTACGATGTCTTCTCCCAGGTTTGCCGGACTGAACAATTCTTTGATGTTTGCTTCATCCAGGGGAATGGGATATTCACTCAGCAGCTCGAAACCATAATCGTTCATGGCAATGGAGAAGCTGATTGGGGTCTGCCGGCTGAGCCTGAAAGCAATCAGTGCGGCCATCACTTCGTGGACCTGCCTGCCTTCAAATGGATAGGCAAAAAAGTGGTAGCCATCTTTGGTATGGATCAGCTCAATCAGGAATTCATCACTTTTTGGAACATGGGAAACTTTTGCTTGTCGCTCGAAAAGGGGGAGGATGATGTCCAGTTCTTCATCCTGGTGGTTTTTCTCCAGCGTTTCATTGTATTTTTTTCTGAGGATACTGCCCAGATTGGCACTAAGGGAGATTCTTCCTCCCATCCAGCTAGGGGTGATGGCACTTTTCTTTTTGCTGCGCCTTACCAGCGCAGTCATCTCTTTGACCATGATAAATTCCAGGACCCTTCCCGCCAGGGTAAAGCTATTGCCGGCTTTGAGTTTGGAGATAAAGGATTCTTCTACCATGCCGATAAATCCACCGCCAAGGTATTTTACCTTGAGCATAGGGTCGCTGACAATCGTTCCGATATGCAGGCGGTGCCGCATGGCGATCTGCCGGCTCTCCACTTTCCAGAGTCCCTCTTTTTTCAGCACTTTGCTGAATTCGGTATAGGCTGTCAGACTGTCGCCACCAGTGGTGATGAATTGCATGATCCATCCCCATTCTGAAGGGAGCAATTCACTAAACGCATGTGTTTCTTTGACTTCTCTATAGATCTTCTGATCGTCAAAACCATCACCAACAGCCAAAGTAACCAGGTATTGGACAAGGGTGTCAAAAGCCATCACTACCGGATCTCTGCTTTCTATTTGCTGGGTTTTTGCGGCTTCCTTGATCGCTGCTGCTTCCACCAGTTCCAGGGCATGGGTAGGTAAGAAATAAATAACTGAAGTTTCATGAGGGGAGTGCCCACTACGGCCTGCACGTTGTAAAAACCGGGCTACGCCTTTGGGAGAGCCAATTTGTACGACGGTGTCTACCGGTTTAAAATCTACACCCAGATCCAGGGATGAAGTACTGATCACGGCCTTAAGGATGCCGGAATGCAGGGCATCTTCGATCCAGTTGCGCAGTTCGAAGTCGATTGAGCCATGGTGGATGGCGATCTGTCCTGCCAGGTTTTCGTCCAGGTTAAGCAAGTTCTGATACCATAATTCCGCCTGTCCGCGGGTATTGGTAAAGATGAGGGTGGTTTTGCTTTTATGGATGATGGGTAAAAGCTTATGGGCCAGTTTATGTCCGAGGTGTCCTGCCCAGGGAAGCATGTCGATATGGTCGGGCAGGATAGATTTGATCTTGATTTTCTTTTCTATATCTGCTTTGATGATGATTTTAAATACCTCTGGATAGGGGACGAGCACCTCTAAAGCCTGCTCCATATTTCCGATTGTTGCAGAGATCCCCCATATTCTGAGTAGCCTTTCCGGATGTTTTTCCTGCACAATACCCCTGATTCTGGAGATGGCCAGTTCGGCCATTACTCCACGTTTACTCCCCATCAGTTCATGCCATTCATCGGCAACAATGCATTGCAGGTGATGGAAATGTGTAGCTGTGTTTTTTTGTGCCAGGAGCAGGTGCATACTTTCAGGAGTAATGATCAGCACTTCCGGCATTTGCTTTTTCTGTTTCAGTTTTTCAGCGGCACTGGTATCCCCATTTCTGACCGATACCTGCCAGTCGAGCTCCAGTTCTGCACATACTTCCCGCATTGCGCGGGCAAGGTCTTTGGCTAAAGCGCGCAGGGGAGTGATCCAGATCAGCTTTAATCCGGTATCTGCTTTCTTCTTTTTTGACGCGATGCCTTTCTTTTCCGTGCGGCTGTTCAATTCTTCAATCACTACGGCCAGGAAAAGAGAAAATGTCTTTCCAAATCCGGTAGGGGCATTGACCAATCCGCAATAGCCCTCCGCATAATATTGCCAGGCATCAGTTTGAAAGCGGAAAGGTTTTTTTCTGCTCAACTTCAGCCATTTGATCACCTGTTTATATCCTTTGCTGGTTTCTATACCCATATTTTTGTTCAATACCACCGTATTTATTTCTTAACCCTGGTCTTTAGGCAGACTACTTCTTTTCTGCATCAAAAATTCTCTGCTGATTTATAAAGTCGAATGTAACAATTGCTTTAAATCTTCCAACGTATTGATTTCTGCAGCTTTTTTATCCTTTCTCCATCTGGCAATTCTGGGGAAACGCAGCGCAAGACCAGCTTTATGGCGTTTGCTTTCTGCAATTCCTTCAAAGGCAATCTCAAACACCAGTTCCGGCTTTACCGTACGGACAGGGCCAAATTTCTCAATGGCATTTTTCTTTACAAAAGCATCCACCTCTTTGATTTCCTGATCGCTGAGTCCGGAATAGGCTTTTGCGATGGTGATCAGCTGATCGCCATCACGAACGGCAAAAGTATAATCTGTGAAAAAGTTCGCTCTTCGGCCACTGCCTTTTTGCGCATAGATCATTACGGTGTCTACCGTATAGGGGTTGATCTTCCATTTCCACCAATCGCCTCTTTTTCTGCCGCTATGGTACAGGGAATCCAGTTTTTTAAGCATCAGGCCTTCACTGTTGTTTGACCTGGAATCTGCTCTGAGCAGCGCAAGGGCTTCCCAGGAGCCGACTTCGATAGTGGGGGAGATGACTACTATTCCTTCAGTCTTAATGGTTTTAATGACTTCTGTTAATTGTTTGCGGCGGATGGCTAAAGTTTCTCCTCTTTGATCCATCCCTTTAAGCTCCAGCAGATCATAACCGTAAAAAGCAACCGGCGCGTTTGCCAATTGCCCTTTGGAAATGGTTTTCCGGTTCAGGCGCTGCTGGAGGACAGAGAAAGACTGCACTTTTCCATCTTTAACAGAAAGAATCTCTCCATCCAGAACGGTTCCGTCTTCCAGTTCATCTGCGAGAAAATGAAGCTCAGGAAACTGATCGGTGACCAGTTCTTCTCCTCTCGACCAGATGAACAGTTCTCCGCCACGCTTCACGATTTGTCCGCGGATGCCGTCCCATTTCCATTCTGCCTGCCAGTCTTTAACATCTCCTAAAGATTCTGGTTCATTGTCCAATGCGTAAGCCAGACAAAAAGGATAAGGCCAGGAGCGGTCGGTATCTACATGTGCCCCTCCGATAAGGTCCTGATAGCTGATTTCATCAGGTTTCCATTTTCCCATAATGCTGTGCATGATTTTATTGCTTTCTGTATGGCTTTGTTTTGCCAATGCATTGACCAGCATTTTATTGGAAACACCAATCCTGAAATTACCGGAAATGAGCTTGTTAAAAACGAATCTTTCCTGCATATCCAGGCTATCCCAGGCATCGGTAATGAACTTCTTTTTAACTTCGTCGCTTTGTCCGTTTAAATCCCCAAGGGCCCTGATCCATTGGTGCAAGGGGAGGTCGGTCGTTCTGCCCGGAGGAGGAAGGATCAGTGCAATGGTTTCGCTGAGGTCACCCACACTGTGGTAACTCTCCGCAAATAACCAGGCAGGAACTCCACTGAGTTCGGTTGCCCATTCCTTGATCAGGGACGTACTTACCGGTCGGCGGGGTCTTTTGCCAGTGAACATGGCAATCACATAAGGCTTGTCCAGGTCCTCTGCCTCCTCAAAATAACGGACTAAGGCAGCGATCTTATCGTTGGTTTTATTGCTCATTTCAAGCTGAGCGATGAGTGCTGTAAAACGTTTCAATCTGCCTCCTCCTTTATTGCCGGGTTTTCCGGAGCGCTGATGGCCGTTTCATCATCCTCGGTTCCGTATTGCGTTTTCACTTCTTCTGCCTGGATTCCGATTTCATTCAGGTATTTTGAAAAGGTGGCTGTAAAACCATGTGTCACAAAAATCTTTTCTGCTCCGGTAGCTTTGATTGCAGAAAGCAATCCCGGCCAGTCGGCATGGTCGCTCAGGGCGAATCCCGCATCGGCACTTCTCCACCTTCTTCCCGCCCTGACCTGCATCCATCCTGAGCAAACGCCTGTTGCAGCCTGCTGAAGTGTCTTTATCCAGCGTCCATCGGCGAGGGCAGGGGGAACAATCACTATTCCTTTCTGCAATTCTTCCTTCCGGATGTCGGGACTGATTCTGATCGTTTCCGGCAGCGCTACACCGGCCTGTATAAAAGCATCGTTCAGGTTGGCAATAGATGAATGTACATAGATCGGGCGGTCAGCTTCGCTAAGCCCCTTGATCAGTCGCTGTGCCTTTCCAAGGCTATATGCAATCAGTACACTGGTTTTCTGTTGTTCCTGATTGCTGTGGGCCCAGTTGTTGATCTGGTCAAAAATAACCTGTTGAGGGAGCCATTTGTAAATGGGCAGGCCAAAGGTACTTTCTGAGACAAAAGTATGGCATTTGACAGGCTCAAAAGCGGTGCTGATCCCATCGTATTCTACTTTATAATCCCCGGAAACTACTGTCACTTCTCCCTTGTATTCCAGTCTGATCTGTGCAGAGCCGATCACATGACCCGCAGGAAACATGCTCAGTGATACCCCATTAATGGTGATTTCTTCCCCATAAGCAAGGGTTTGTATATGAAGCTCAGGACCTAAGCGTTGTAGAAGGATAGGTTTGGTAAGTTCATGGCATAAGTAAGCCTGGTTTCCCCATTTTACATGGTCTGCATGGCCATGAGTGGTTACCGCAAGTTTTACAGGTTGCCATGGGTCGATGTAAAAATCACCTTGTTTGCAATATATGCCCTTATTTGTAAATCTGATTAAAGCCATCAGATCATCAACAAAACCGGGGCTATAAAGTTTGATGAGGTATTTTGCAAAGTCTCAACAGATGTACATATATTTACAACATCCATATACTCAATTTTTTATGCCTTATACCATTAGAGTTGTACTGATACTTTTGTTCCTAGTCCTGTTTCAACATTCAAATGCCCAGACGAAAAGAACGGTAAATGGAAATGTCACTGATGCAAAAACCGGAGAAACCCTGATAGGTGCCAGTGTTAAGCTAACAGGGCCTGTTTCTGCCGGTGGAATCACGAATGCTTACGGCTTTTATTCCCTTAATGTGACCGATGGAAGTTATGAGGTTTCTGTTAGTTTTATAGGCTATAGAACCATCCTTCAAAAAGTCGAACTCAGTAAAGACATCAGGTTGAATTTTACACTGGAAGAAGACAATCAGCTGGACGAGGTGGTGATTTCTGCAACCAAAAAAAATGAAAATGTAAGCAGTCCGCAAATGGGACTACAAAAGATCAATGTCCGGGAGATCAACAATGTTCCGGTCTTACTCGGTGAGCGTGATGTGCTGAAAACCCTGCAATTGCTACCGGGAATAAAGTCAGCAGGAGAGGGAAACAGCGGTTTTTATGTGCGTGGTGGATCTACAGATCAGAACCTGATTCTGCTGGATGAGGCACCGGTGTACAATGCTTCCCATTTACTGGGTTTCTTCTCTACCTTTAACTCCGATGCGATCAAGGATGTGAGCGTTTATAAAGGAGGGATGCCTGCACAATATGGCGGCAGACTTGCTTCTGTGCTGGACATCAAAATGAATGATGGAAACCGCAAAGAGTTTACGGCTGAAGGCGGAATCGGGCTCATCTCTTCCAGACTTAAAGTGGAAGGGCCGATCGTGAAGGATAAAGGATCTTTTATGGTCAGCGCGAGAAGAACTTATATGGATGCTTTTTTTAAGCTCTCTTCCGACAGCTCCATCAACAGCAATACCCTCTATTTTTACGATGTCAATGCCAAGGCAAACTATCAGCTGGATGATAAAAATACGCTTTACCTGTCGGGGTATTTCGGCAGGGATAAACTCGGACTGGCAGAAACATTTGGCTTCAACTGGGGAAATGCGACAGTCACCCTGCGCTGGAACCATCTGTACAGTAATAAGCTGTTCTCCAATACTTCCCTCATTTACAGCAATTACAACTATGTGATTCAGAATTTCATGGAGGAGAATAATTTTGAAGTCAACTCTTCTATTAAGGATTTTAACCTGAAACAGGATTTCGAATATGGCCTGAGCAATGACCATCAGCTGAAGTTTGGCTTAAACATCATCCATCATACCATTGCCCCTGGAAAACTTACTGCCGATGCACGTTCCAGTGTCAATGAAACCACTTATGAAAACCGTAAAGGGCTGGAATCCGCAATCTATATTTCTGATGAATGGGCGGTTAGTGAACGGTTAAACCTGGTTTACGGATTGAGGCTGAGTGGTTTTTCTTTAATGGGACCGGGGAATTTTAAAACCTATGATAAAGACGGAAATATCACTCAGACCAGATCCTATGGATCCGGTGATTTTGTGAAAAATTACCTTAACCTGGAACCAAGATTCTCTGCGAGTTATCAGTTGGACAAGAGCAGCTCCTTAAAAGGGGCATATACGAGGAACATTCAAAACATTCACCTCATGTCTAACTCTACCTCCACTTCGCCCACAGACCTCTACATCATGAACAGCAACAATGTGAAACCCGAAATTGCAGATCAGGTAGCGATGGGATATTTCAGGAATTTCAATGAGGATAAATATGAGTTTTCTGCAGAGATCTATTATAAAAAGATGCAGCATCAGATTGAATACAGAAGTGGGACGGACCTCCGGGGAAATGGAAATGTAGAAGCGGATTTGTTGTATGGGGATGGGCGTGCGTATGGAATTGAATTGTTTTTAAAAAAGAGGTTCGGAAAATTTAATGGCTGGATTGGTTATACCTATTCCAGAACCGAACGGCAGTTTGATGCGATCAATGAAGGCAAATGGTTTTATGCAAAGCAGGACAGGACCCATGACCTTTCCCTGGTCGGGATTTATAAGGCAGGTCCACGCTGGACTTTCTCTTCTGTTTTTGTATATAATACCGGAAATGCGGTCACTTATCCAAGTGGTAAATATCAGGTAAATGGAAGGACTGCCTTTTATTATAAAGAAAAGAACGGTTACCGGACTCCAGCTTACCATCGTCTGGATGTGGCAGCCACTTTGGAAGGTAAACCTGGAAAAAAACTGCAGTCGAGCTGGTCTTTTGGAATTTATAATTTGTATAACCGTCAGAATCCCTTTTCCATTGATTTTAAGGATGATCCGGACGATAAGACCAGGACCCAGGTGGTCAGAACAACTTTATTTGGCATTATTCCTTCGGTAACCTGGAATTTTAAATTTTAAAAGGATGAATTTGAAAAAATATATAACTGCTGTAGTTGCAATTGTTGCTTTATTCTGCCTCGGCGCCTGTGAAAAGGTGATAGACCTTAAACTGGATGAAGCAGTACCTCTCATTGTGATCGATGGGGGCATCAGTGATCAGAATGAATACCATCGGGTAAAGGTTTCACAGACCTATAGTTTCACAGAGCCGAATAAGTTTAACGGACTTACCGGTGCAAAGGTAGTATTGAAGATAGACGGAGGAGCACAGGAAATCGTCTTTAGAGAAGTGGCAGCAGGCGTGTATGAGAGTCCGGCCAAGTTTAAGGGTAAACCCGGTTCCAGTTATGAACTGACTGTCACTTATGATGGCAAAACCTATCAGGCTGTTTCTGTGATGCCTGCACGGGTAGCATTAGATTCCCTGACCTTTAAAACATTTAACTTCTTTGGGAATAACAAGAGTTATATCGTAGCAAACTTTTTAGATCCTGCCGGGATCAGCAATCAATACCGTTACATCTTGAAGGTGAAGGGCGTGGTGGAAGAAGATGCAGTGAGTGAAGACCGTTTCAATGATGGAAATAAAGTGGCAAATGTGATCTTCTACGAGCTGGATGACCTGGTAAAAGGTGATAGCGTTCTGGTAGAATTTCAATGTATAGACCGGAATGTATACCGTTATTTTTATAGCTTGGGACAAAACTCCGGACAGGGAGGACCACCGGTGGCACCTGCAAATCCGCCTACCAATTTCAGTAATGGCGCATTAGGGATATTCAACGCATACACTTCGGGTAAGAGAACTGCGGTGATCAAGTAAGCATTCCTGCAATATTTAATATTTCGGCAGACCACAACGAAACTCCAATGGCTTGTCTGCTGATGGTCACGATTGATTATTATTAATGAAACATTGTTGCAATAACTGAATTATTCTTATTTTTACGGTTAAATCATAAAACTAAGAAAATGAAAGACAGCAATCTTCTGGATGTCATTATTATAGGTGGAAGCTACGCCGGGCTTTCAGCAGGCATGACCTTAGGTCGTGCGATGCGAAAAGTGCTCATTATTGATAGTGGGAAGCCTTGCAATGCGCAAACACCTCATTCTCATAACTTCCTTACCCTTGACGGAGAAAGGCCAGCCGAAATCGCCAGAAAGGCAAAGGAACAGGTCTTGGCTTACCCAACAGTTAGTTTCCGGAATGACCTGGTCATCTCGGCCAAAAAACCAGATGGATTTTTTGAGCTTA
Source organism: Pedobacter caeni (assembly GCF_900129215.1). Classification (GTDB taxonomy): domain Bacteria; phylum Bacteroidota; class Bacteroidia; order Sphingobacteriales; family Sphingobacteriaceae; genus Pedobacter; species Pedobacter caeni. The sequence continues at coordinate 191,153 of NZ_FQUQ01000005.1, forward strand.
CAACTGCATCAGGGGAAATGTTCAGCGCCAGAAAGCTTTTATTTACAACAGGCGTAAAGGACCTGATGCCAGACATCAAAGGTTTTGCTGCCTGCTGGGGAATCTCAGTGATCCACTGTCCGTATTGTCACGGTTACGAAGTCCGCCATCAGAAGACTGCAGTGCTGATCAATGGAAATGATGCCTTTCATTTTGCTCAGATCCTCAGCAACTGGACCAAAGAACTGGTTTTATTTACCAATGGGCCAATTACTCTGGATACTGAACAACAGGAGCAATTGAAAAAAAATAACATTCAATGGATTGAAACACCAGTCGGCCGTTTATTACATACAGATGGACAGTTGAAAAGCATTGTATTATCAGATGGGGAGGAGCATTCCTTTTCGGTGATGTATGCCCGGATTCCTTTTGAACAGCACAGCAGCATTCCACAGGAATTAGGCTGCAAACTCAATGAGCAGGGCTATCTTGAGGTTAGCGAAATGCAACAGACCAGTGTTGCCGGTATTTATGCTGCAGGCGACAATACCACTATGGGCAGGTCGGTTGCCATTGCAGTTGCCGCTGGGGTACGTTCCGGATCGATGATCAATTATGAACTGATCATGGATTCCTGGTAATTGCAGGAAATGGTTTGAATTGTGTAACTTTGGGCTGTGTCAAAAATAGAAAGCCTCGAAGATTTTTACCGTGAAAAGTTCAACTGGCTTCCTGAAAACCTTCAGGAAGGGATCGGACATTTTAATGTTTTTAACCTGGAAAACCACCTTGGGCCTAATGCGGTTCCCGTAAAATATACCCGGAGGGACTTTTACAAGGTCTGCCTGATGCGGGGAAGAAATATTTACCATTATGCAGACAAGAGTGTTGAGATTTCGGGCTCCACGTTAATGTTTTTCAACCCGAAGGTTCCTTATACCTGGGAATGTTTAAACGACGATGGCTCCGGTTACTTCTGCATTTTTACAGATGCCTTTTTTACGGAGAAGATCCGTGGCAACCTGATGGACCTGCCGATGTTTCTTCCGGGAGGAAAACCTTCTTTTGTATTGAATGCCGATCAGGACTTTCAGGTCAGTACCCTTTTCCGGAAAATGGCGGAAGAGCTTGATTCAGATTATGTTTATAAATATGACCTCATCAGAAACTATGTGATGGAGCTGATTCATTTTGCGTTAAAGATTCAGCCGGAAGAGACCCTATATCAACATCCTGATGCCAATTCCAGAATTACCGCAGTGTTTACAGAATTGCTGGAGCGCCAGTTTCCCATAGAAACCCCACAACAGCGTTTCACGATGCGTTCGGCAACAGACTTTGCCCAACAGCTCGCGGTGCATGTAAACCACCTGAACAGGGCCATCAAAGAAACCACAGGAAAGACCACCACCATGCACATTGCCGAACGTATTGTGACCGAAGCGAAAGCTTTGCTCAGGCATACCGACTGGAACATCTCTGAGATTGGCTATTGTCTGGGATTTGAAGAAGCTGCTCATTTTAACAACTATTTTAAAAAACACACCAGATTCAATCCTTCTCAATTCAGGAATGTTTGAATTTTACAATAAATGGTTTGATTGATGTAAGGGTTTAACTCCTGATGTCCGGTAATTTTGTTTTTATAAAAACGCTAAAATTATGGACAATCAAAAAATATGGTTTGTAACAGGTGCTTCTAAGGGCTTAGGATTAAGCCTGGTAAAGAAACTCTTAAATGAAGGCTTTAAAGTCATTGCAACCTCAAGAAAACTCAATGAATTAACTGATGCAGCAGGTGCTGAGACGGCAAACTTTCTGCCTTTAGTGCTGGATCTGACAAATGAAGAAAGCATTGCTCAGGCCATTGCCTCAGGTATAGAAAGATTTGGTAAGATAGACGTAGTCGTTAACAATGCCGGATATGGTTTAACCGGAAGTCTGGAAGAGCTGAGTGACGGGGAGGCAAGAGCAAATTTCGACATCAATGTATTTGGCACCTTAAATGTCATCAGAAATGTGATGCCTCATTTTCGGGCACAACATTCCGGGCATATCTTTAACATCGCGTCGATAGGAGGATACACTGGTGGATTTCCGGGATTTGGCATTTACTGCGCCACAAAATTTGCAGTAGCCGGTTTCTCTGAATCTCTTGCTGCAGAAGCGAAACCTTTTGGGGTCAATGTAACCGTAGTTTATCCGGGTTATTTCAGGACTAATTTTCTTTCTTCAGGATCATTGTTAACTCCGGTTCATCAAATTGATGCCTATCAGGAAGTAAGGGAAATCGAAGCTGTTCATCAGAATAGTATTGATGGTAACCAGGCTGGTGATCCGGAAAAAGCTGCCGAAGCATTGATCGGTGTTGTTGCAAATGAAAACCCTCCGTTGCATTTATTCCTTGGAGCGGATGCCTATGAACGTGCGAATGAAAAAATTGCCCAGGTTCAGCAAGCGCTGGAAGAATGGAAAACAGTAACTGTGAATACCGGTTTTTAAAGCTAATGGCTGCCCTGGGGCAGCCATTATTTTGATAATTAATCTTTATCTTTAGTCATATTCTCAGGATTAAAGGATAGTAATTTGTTTTCAGAAGGGAACATTACTAACTTTATAATCACACAATGACAATCTCAATGGCTACTCAAATAGATATCGATCTAATTTCATCAGAAGAAGAAAGAATTAAGGCCCTGAACAGGTACGATATTCTGGATACTCCACCAGACGGTTCTTTTGACCGGATTACCCGACTGGCTGCGAACATGTTGAAAGTTCCTGTCGCCATCGTTAGCCTTGTAGATACCGACCGCATCTGGTTCAAGTCAAAATATGGTGTAGAAGCACAGCAGATCAGCCGGGAGGAAGGCCTTTGTGCAGCTGCAATTTTATGTGATGAACTGTATCAGATTGAAGATGCTGCTGCGGATCCCCGGACCCTGGCCAATCCGCTGGTTTCAGGTGATTTTGGGCTGAGGTTTTATGCTGGTGTCCCATTGCGCACCAAGGATGGATTTAACCTGGGTACGTTCTGTGTGATTGATAAGGAGCCGAGAATACTGAGCCCCGGAGAAGAGGAGATCCTGAGAGATCTGAGGGACATTGTGATGGATCAGATGGAGTGGAGACTGGCTTCAAGAATCAGCCTTGCCCAGCACAATCAGGTTTTAAATACCACTGCCCACGACCTTAAAAACCCATTAACTACCATTCCTGTACGTGCAGACCTCATCAAGATGAAGAAAAGCAATCCGGAAATGGTAGATACCCTATGTGATCAGATTAAGATCGCCAGCTTAAATATGGTTCGCATCATTGATGAACTGTTGCAGGTGGGCAGCATGGAAGCCGGAAAAATTCATTTGTTACTGATCAAGGTGAACGCTTCTTTTTTAGTCAGCAATGTGGTTTCTATGAATCAGCCATTGGCAGAGAGAAAGAACCAGACCCTGCATTTCAGCTATGAAAAAGACCTTTATGTAAATGCTGATGAAGGAAAGTTAACCGAGATTGTCGACAACCTGGTGAACAATGCCATCAAATATTCGCCCATGGGCACAAACATCTTTGTCCGCGTAAAAGAGCTGGGTGAGAAAGTCGTCATCGAAGTAGAAGACCAGGGTTTAGGCCTTACTGCTGAAGATCAGGGGAAGCTCTATCAGCGCTTCACCCGTCTGAGCGCTCAGCCTACGGGAGGAGAAAACTCAACGGGCCTTGGCCTTTCCATCGTGAAAGTGCTTGTGGAGGCACATGAAGGTACCATCCGTGCAGAAAGCGAAGGAAAAAGCAAAGGCTGTAAGTTTATTGTTCAGCTGCCTTCAAGAAATTAAAAGCAGGTTACTTTCCAATTCCGTGTCCATTCTTCCTGAGGGTTTAAAGAGAGGATGCCTTCCTTTTGTTCCAGGTGCTGCTGATGATGGATACCATCGGCTATTCCGCACCAGGGCTCCAGACATACAAAATCAGCATCTTTAGCAGACCAGATGCCAAAGAAAGGAAAATCACTGAACTGAAAATCCAGACCATGGGTATCCTTTCTGCTTTTTATAGAAATGCAGTCACTTTGCAATTGCTTAAACACCAGTGCATCCTCATAAAATAACTCATGCTTTAAAGGAAGCTGTCCATCTTTTAAGAGGATACTTTCCGTTTCATCATCTATGAGATCATGGTGTATTTTATTGGAAACCAATTGCTGGTCTTTATTGAATTGCAGGTAGTAATCGGTATAGGTTAAGCCTTCTGTCAGCGGTACAGCGAATGCTGGATGCCCTCCAATTGAAAACCAAAGTTGTTCAGCTCCGGTATTGGCGACTTCATAGCTACAGCTGATGCCTTGCTCCGTTAATTGGTAACGCAGACCAAGGCGAAAATGAAAAGGATAAACTTTTAAGCTTTCCTCATCATGCTCCAGTGTAAAGAGGATTTCCGTTTCAGAAATCTGATCCACCTTAAATTCTCTGTCCCTCGCAAAACCGTGACGGGGAAGAGTATAGGCCTGATCTTTAAAATAGTAAGTGTTGTCTTTTAAGCCTCCAACAATAGGGAAAAGTATAGGGCTGAATTTTCCCCAGTATTCCGGATTGCCACTCCAGAGGTATTCCAGGCCTGTTTTTTTATGCTTTAAACTTTGTAGTTCTCCTCCTTTAGCAGAGAAGGAAGCGTAGATTTTAGTGTTTTCCAGGATAATCATATAGGTTAAAAGTAAAAATTAAACCTGAAAATCAATTGATCATTTGTCACAGTCATGTCAACCATTTTTTGTTATATTTAGGTCCTGCCTGGGAAAAAATGAATATAGAAAACAAATTATCCTCTACAACAACCGTCTTGTTCAGGAAACCTAAAGCGATGGGGATCCTTGTATTTATACTCCTCACTGCCATCATTCTCTTTGTTGCCAATCAGCGTTACCGACTGGTGCAGGAAGATAAACGATTGGAAATGTCCAGGATACTGAGTACTGTGAAGCACAATATCGATCAGTCTTTAAAGAATAGTTATACCGCTGCACTGACCCTCGGACTCACCATTAATGGGGATGGTGTTCCTAAGAATTTTGAAACGGTGGCTGCACAGCTGATCAATTCTAACCGGACCTTATCTTCGGTGCAACTTGTACCGGATGGAGTGATTAAATATATCTATCCCCTGAAGGGAAACGAGAAAGCCTTAGGTGTGGATATTTTTAAACTCTCAAAAGTCGTCTCCCTTGAGGCCGAAAAAGCGATCGAACTTAGAAAGATGTATTTCGCCGGACCAATAGAATTGCAGCAGGGAGGGATGGGCATTGTAGGCCGGATGCCTTTGTTTTTTGACAATAAATTCTGGGGTTTTTCTGCTACAGTGATTAAGCTGGACGTATTTCTGAAACAAGCAGGTTTATATGATCAAATGAACAACAAATTTCACTTTCAGTTGTCAAAAGTAAACCCTGTTACCGGTAAAGAAGAGTTTTTTCTCCCTGTTTTTCCAGATTATACGACATCAAGCCAGGAGACCATAGATTTTCCTGATGGCGACTGGAAACTGTATGTGTTGGCCTCTGATGCTTATAAGCCGCACTTGAAAATCATTTTTCCGACGATATTCAGTGTGCTGCTTGCTGCGCTGACCGGTTTTTTAGTTTACCTCGTCTTTAAAAAACCCGCAGAACTACAGATATTGGTTCATGATCAGGCTTCCCGTTTACTGGAAAATGAAATTAAATTTAAAACCATATTTGACCAGGCTGCAATAGGTATTATGGAAGTAGATTCCAATACCGGCACATTTTTGCGGATCAATGGGAAACTTTGTAGAATACTGGGATATTCGGAAGCAGAATTACGTCAGACAACTTTTCAGGCCCTGACTCATCCGGATGATTTAAAAGAAGATTTGCGTTACTTTCAGCAAATGAGGGCCGGGTTGATCAGAGAGTTTGAACTCTTAAAAAGGTATTACAGGAAAGATGGACAAGTGGTGTGGGTAAATTTAATGATTACCCCCTTATGGAAGCCGGGGACTCCTCCAACAAGCCATATTACCGTTGTAGAAGATGTGACGGCCAGGGTTGAAGCGGAGCAGGTTGCGGAAGAGTACCAGCACCGCCTGGAATCTTTGATCAATACGATTGATGGGATCGTATGGGAGGCAAATCCGCAAACCTTTGACTTTTCCTTTATCAGTAAAAAAACAGAAGACATTTTAGGATATACGGCAGAGGAATGGTTATCCTCCCCAACCTTTTGGGCTGATCATGTTCATCCCGACGACAGAGACTGGGCGATCGACTACTGTGTCGTTTGTACGAGGAAGCTGGAACAGCATGATTTCGAGTACCGGATGATGGCAAAAGACGGAACTATAGTCTGGCTTCGGGATATTGTAAATGTGATCGCAGAGGAAGGCAGAGCTGTACTGCTGAGGGGAATCATGATCGACATAACAAAGCAGAAACAGGCGGAAAGAGACCTGAATCATTCCTTTGACCTGGTAACTGAGCAAAACAAGCGCCTGCTGAACTTCTCTTATATCGTTTCCCATAACCTGCGCTCGCATACGAGTAACATCCAGTCTATTTCTACCTTAATTGATACCACAAACTCCGATGAAGAGCGGGATGAGATGATCGGGCTTTTAAAAACGGTATCTGATGCACTCAATGAAACCTTAGTGAATTTAAATGAGGTGGTCAACATTCAGACCAATATTAACATCATTGTAGAGCCGCTCAACCTGAGCAGGTATATCGAAAAAACCCTGAATGTCCTTCACGATCAGATTGTATTGAAGCATGTGGTGATTGTGAACAAGGTAACTGAAGATGTGCTGGTCAATTATAATCCGGCTTATCTGGAAAGCATCCTGCTGAATTTTATTTTCAATGCCATCCGTTACAGTGATGAAAACAGAACGCCTTTGATTGAGTTGAGCTGCCATCGGGAAGACATGATGGTCTTACAGATCTCTGATAACGGAATTGGAATGAACCTGGAAAAATATGGGGATGAATTGTATGGAATGTACAAGACTTTTAACGGAAATCCGGATTCCAAAGGAGTTGGTTTATTTATTTCCAAGAACCAGATCGATGCGATGGGAGGGAAGGTCAGTGTAGAAAGTGAGGTTGGTGTGGGAACTACTTTTAAGATTTATTTCAAGTAAGCTCTGGTTTTATCAAACTGCGGAGGATGGAAAAAACCTCCGCAGTACTGACTAACAAATAGAAATATAGGGGGAAAGATCTTTGTTTTATTCGATGATACCGCCTCCCAAAGCAGTATAAAGTTCCACATCTGCGCCTAAACGCTGACGTTTCAGGTTGCTCAGTTCCAGTTCACTCTGCAATAGGTTTCCCTGTGCAAGGATCACTTCTAAATAAGTTGCCATGCCGCTTCCGAAGAGCATGTTCGCATTTTTTATGGCCGAGCGGAGGGTGTTAACCCGAGTTTCGGCAATGGCAACCTGTTCTTTTAACCGTGCTGATTTAGCGAGTGCATCCGAAACTTCGGTCACCGCAGTAAGCACAGTCTGTCTGAATTGTAACACAGACTTTTCTCTTTCTACCTTGGCAATTTCGAAGGCTGTTTTCAGCTTTCTGCGTTGAAAGATAGGTTGTGTAACTGACCCTGCAACCATGCCGAATAAGGAACCGGGGATGTTAAACCAGTTGCTGGCTTTGAAAGAGTTCAGTCCGCCGTTTGCCGTGATGTTCAGAGATGGGTACATGCTTGCCTGTGCAATGCCAACAGATTCGTTGCTGGCACGAAGCGCATATTCGCTTGCTTTTACATCCGGACGGTTGTTCAGTAAAGCCACCGGATATCCGGTAGGCATTTGCGACGCGGGAGCGACCTCATTCAGTTTCTTTACCCGGTTGATGGAAGAAGGCAGTGTTCCTGTCAACAGGCTCAATGCATTTTCCTGAATGCTGATGCTTTGCTGAAGGGACGGAACCAGCTGTGCTGAACTTAGTTTCTGCGCTTCTGCCTGTTGAACGGCCAATATGGTTGTCAATCCTGCATCCCATTGTAATTTTGTCATCCTTAACGTACTGTCGTTCAAGGCAAGCGTTCTGTTGGCGATCTGTAATTGCTCATCCAGCATCAACAGGTTGTAATAGCCAGTGGCTACTCCGGATACCAGCTTGCTACGGATCGCTTTTGAAGCTTCACGTGTCTGAAGGTATTCTGATAAAGCCTTTGCTTTCATTCCTTTTAATTTCCCAAAGAAACCAACCTCCCAGGAAAGATTTAAAGCTGCATTGTAATCCTGTACTGACCTTGAACCGATAAACTGACCGATACTCAAGCCATTTAAGCTGTTTTTTGAAGGTGTACTGGAATTCGCCTGAATGTTTAAACCCAGTTCCGGCAGGAAGTTTACTTTTGCTTCACGAAGGCTCTGATCTGCGCTTTCAATGTTTTTCAGGGCAATCAGCAGGTCAAAGTTTTTCGCGTTTGCACTGTCGATCAGCGATTGTAATTCCGTATCGTTAAAAAAGGCTTTGGTACTCAATGCCGCGACACTCGTAGAATCTGTTTTGGCCTCTTCAGATCTGAATTGCTGTGGAAGATTCATGCCCGGTCGGACATAATCCTTACCGACCTTGCATCCTGAAATCAGGATGGCTAAGGCGGTAACGGTATATAATTTATGTAAATGATTCATTGTTAATGTGATTTGACGTCGTCGTTTGTTTCAACTACCGGTTTTCCGGTTACTTTTTCCTGTAGGGACTGGAAGACTACAAATAATACAGGAATGATAAACAGTCCGAGTACTACACCTGCAAGCATCCCGCCGGCAGCACCAGTACTGATCGAGCGGTTACCCATCGCAGAACCACCTGTAGCAATCATCAGCGGGATCATACCTGCTACGAAGGCCAGGGAAGTCATCAGGATCGGTCTCAGACGAAGTCTGGAACCTTCCAGGGCAGCAGCAATCAGCTCCATACCTTCTCTTCTGCGTTGTAAGGCGAACTCAATGATCAGAATGGCATTTTTGGCCAGCAATCCGATCAGCATGATCAAACCTACCTGTACATAGATGTTGTTGTCTATTCCGGCAATCTTGATGGCGATAAATACGCCTAATAATCCCGTAGGAATAGAAAGCATTACGGCCAGTGGCAAAATATAACTTTCATACTGTGCAGCCAGCAGGAAGTAAACAAACAGGAGACTCAGACTCAAAATGAAAAGGGTTTGAGAACCTGAAGATTTCTCTTCTCTGGAAAGGCCGTTCCATTCATAACTGTATCCGTTAGGTAATTTCTCGCTCAACAGGGTTTCAATCTGCTCCATGATCTTACCATTGCTCACTCCCGGTTTTGCAATTGCATTTACCGTAATGGAATTGAACAGGTTATAACGGTCTACAGATTCCGGACCATATACTCTTTTTACAGTTACCAGTTCACTCGCCGGAACCATTTTACCCTGTGCATTCTTCACGAATACCATATTCAGAGATTCTTTATCGGTTCTGTACATGCCATCGGCCTTCACATTTACCCGGTAATATTTACCGAAGCGGTTAAAATCTGAGGCTTGTGCACCACCGTAATATACCTGGATTGTACTGAGTAAATCTCTTACACTGACACCCAGTTGTTTTGCTTTTTCATCATTTACTTCCAGTTCAAACTGCGGATAATCTGCTTTGAAAGTGGTAAAGGCTACCGCTACTCCATCCAGTCCGAACAACTGTCCGACAATCCCATTGGCCACACCACTGAATTTCTGCAGGTTACCACCTGTTCTGTCCTGTAATACAAACTCTGCACCACCAATTGCACCATAACCTGCTACCGGAGGCATTCTGAATACACTTACGGTACCTTCTTTTAAAGTCGCCATTTTGGCATTGATCAGGCCAATTACGCCATCCATATCCTGCACTTCACCTCTCTCTTTAGGCGCTTTCAGTTTACTGAAACCTAAACCATAAGCAGGGCTTGATGAATTACTCATGATGTTGAAACCGGATACACTCGTTACGTTTTTCACTGCATCAAATGTTCTCAGCGTAGAATCGACTCTTTTGATGAATTTCGTAGTCCGGTCTAATCCCGTACCTGAAGGCATCGTTAAAGAATAGATAATGAAACTATCATCTTCATTCGGAACAAACCCTTTAGGAGTAGTGTTCATCATATAGAAAGTAAGACCGGTTACCAGGGCCAGTGCTGCCAGACTAAGCCATTTGAATCTGATCAGGAATTTCAGGCTTCCGATATATTTGTCTGTCATTCTGTTGAATGAAGTATTGAACGCGCTGAAGAACCTTTTAGAGAAACCTTCTTTTTTACCTTCTTTTTCAGCATGGTTGTTTTTTAAGAAAAGGGCACATAAAGCCGGACTCAAAGTCAGTGCGTTTACCGCCGAAATCAAAATCGCAATCGCCAGGGTAAAGGCAAACTGCTTATAGAAAATCCCTGAGGAACCTTCCATAAATCCGATAGGGAGGAATACTGCTGCCATTACCAGGGTAATGGATACAATTGCTCCTGTAATCTCGCTCATTGCCGAATAGGTGGCTTCACGGGCCGACATATGGGTCCCTTCCATCTTGGCATGGACCGCTTCCACCACCACAATCGCATCATCGACCACAATCCCGATGGCAAGTACCAATGCGAAAAGGGTCAGTACGTTGACGGTGAAACCAATCATTTGCAGGAAGAAGAAGGTACCGATAATCGCTACCGGAACCGCAATCGCCGGGATTAAGGTAGACCTGAAATCCTGAAGGAAAATAAACACCACAATAAATACCAGAACGAAGGCCTCAATCAGGGTTGTTTTTACCTGGCTGATCGACTCGTCCAGTCTTTCCTTGGTACTTTGAAGGATATCATATTTTATCCCTTTCGGAAATGATTTCTCCGCTTTAATCAGCGATTTACGCACTTGAATCTCGATCTCGTTCGCATTGGAACCACTGGCCTGAAGGATCCCTAAGGTTACGGCATCTTTACCGTTCATTTTAGAGTCACTATTATAACTTGCAGCACCAAATTCAATCCTGGCCACATCCTTTAAACGAAGGATTCCGCCATCAGGATTAGACTTAATGATCAGGTTTTCATACTGCTCAGGAAGGTTTAACTTTCCTTTATACTTCACTACATACTCTATGGCTTCTTTGGATTCCTCACCAAATTTTCCGGGAGCAGTTTCCAGACTCTGGTCGTTAATGGCTGCGGTTACATCTGCCGGAGTAAGGTTGTTGGCCGACATTTTCTGCGGATTCAACCATACCCTCATCGAGTAATCTTTGGAACCAAAAATCTGCACCTGACCCACACCCTGAATCCTTTTCAGTTCAGGAACAAGGTTGATCTTGGTGTAGTTCTGAAGGAACTTCTCATCGTATTTCGCTTTGTCTTCACTATAAATATTGAAGTACATTACGTTACTGTTCTGTTGTTTTGAGGTACTGATCCCCGCCAGTAATACCTCTGCAGGCATCTGACTGTTGATCTGTGAAACTCTGTTCTGGACGTTTACCGCTGCCTGATCCGGATTTGTCCCTTGTTTAAAGACAATAGAGATCGAGAACGAACCGTCGTTACTGGCAGTAGATTTCATGTAATCCATATTTTCCACCCCATTGATGGATTCCTCCAAAGGTGTAATTACGGATCGGATTACCGCCTCACTGTTTCCTCCGGGATAACTCCCTGATACCATTACCGTGGGCGGGGCAATGTCTGGAAATTGGGTAATTGGAAGTCGGGTCAAACCTACGATCCCCAGCAAAACAAGCAAGATGGAGATTACCGTAGCCAATACCGGCCTTCTTATGATAGATTGTAACATGTTGATTTCGTATTAAAATGTAAATTATTGTGCGCGGTAAACGCTGTCCGTATTCAGAGGCTTAGGTTTGATCACTGCTTCTTCAGCAAGACCATCAAGACCGGAAAATACGATGGTTTCTCCTTTTTTCAGCCCATCGCTGATCAGGTAGTTGTTGCCGCTTTTTCCGGAAACGGTAATCGCTCTGCGTTGCAGTTTATTACCTGGCCCAACGAAGTACACAAAGATTTTATCCTGTACATCCATAGTAGATGCTCTTGGAACCATCAATGCCTGTGCATGGGTTTCTTCCAGACGGACCTTTCCGGTATTACCCGAACGTAAAAGTCCGTTTGGGTTAGGGAATACGGCACGTAAGCTGATCGAACCTGTGTTTTTATCAAACTGACCATCCACGATCTGAATCTTTCCTTTTTGAGGATAAGTAGTCCCGTCGGCAAGGATTAAACTTACAGGAGGGAGTTTTTTCAGCTTTTCTGCCATTGATGACCCCGCGGTCTGTGCATTGAAATGCAGGAATGCAGGTTCGCTCATCGCGAAATAAGTGTATACTTCTCTCGTGTCAGAAAGGGTGGTCATGGGTTCAGCTTCGCCTTTGCTGATCAGGTTACCTACTCTTTTAGGGATTTTACCAATGTATCCGGAGATCGGCGCTTTAATCAGGGAGAAACCAATATTGATCTTTGCAGAAGCAATGGTTGATTTTGCCTGTGATACGGCTGCCTGAGCTTCGCTGAAATTGGCTTGCGCAGTACTCAATTGTACTTCAGAAACCACCTTGTTTTTTACCAATGGGGTGATTTTATCGACTTCGATCTGTGCAGTACGCAGTTTTGCTTTTGCAGCTTCCATTGAAGCATTGGCGGTATTCAGTTGTTCCTGATAAACGCGGTCATTGATTTTAAATAAGGGCTGTCCGGCTTGTACATGTGCACCTTCGTCGACAAATATTTTGTCCAGGTAACCATCTACCTGCGGACGGATGTCTACATTTACCTTTCCTTCAATCGAAGCGGAATAATCCGTAAAGGTAACTGCAGGCTGTTCCATCACACTGATGACCGGAATTTCAGCAGGAGGGGGAGCTCCTGCACCAGCTGCCTGTTCGTTTGCTCCTTTCGAACCGCAACTGCTTAAAAGAGCTGCAGGGAAAAGCAAGGATAATAATAGTAAGTATCGCTTTTGATTTTTGGGGGTTGGAGGGAAAGACATTGCTTTTATAATTTATGTTCTTTTAAAAATGAATGCAAAAGTAAAACGTCTTACGCGCGTTAGTCGTAATAAATGACCGAAATGGACATAATCACGACTGAAACGGTAAAACCTTTAACTGAAATCTGGAAGATGGCGGAGCTCCTTATCGGTCCAGCCAGGCCTTAAATTGCCCTGACTTCTCTTTGCTGATGATGATCTCACCGGAACTTTTGCTCTTCAAAATCACTTTCAATTTACCATTAAAATAATTATGAATCGAAAGAATGCTGTTCACAAAAATCATATGCTGACGGTTGGCCCGGAAAAAACAGACCGGATCAAGCTGGTCTTCCAGCTCGTCCATGGTGAAGGGAACGATGATATCGGTATCGTCGTCGAGCACAAGATGAGTGATCTTAAGCTCTGAATAAATGTAGTCTATGGAAGAGACGAGAATGGTCTTATAGCCGTCTTTATAAGGAAGCAGGAAGCGGGACCTGTAGATCACGGATTTCGATTTGATATAATCCACCAGCTGGTCCAGTGCTTTATTGGGATTGCTTTCCTGTAAAATATGGTCGTACATGTCCAGTGCATCTTTCAGCTCACTCTTTTCTATCGGTTTTAACAAATAGGCGAGGCTGTATATTTTGAACGCACGGAGGGCATATTCATCATATGCGGTGGTAAAAATAACCGGGCAATGTAATTCAACTTTAGGAAATATTTCAAAGCATAAACCATCTCCGAGTCTGATGTCCATCATGATCAGGTCCGGATGAGGATTTTGTGTCAGGTAGTTCACACTTTCTTCTACACTGGCAAGGACACCCAGAATGACCGCATCAGCCCTGATCTCTGTCAGCAGTTTGATCAGCCTGTTGGCATTTGGTTTTTCGTCTTCAATGATAAGAATGTTCATATTTCTGGAGCTATAATGGGAGTAAAGGTAGATAAACGGCAAATGAATTTTCATCTTCGATGATCGAAGGGAGGTTTTCCGACAACAGGGCGTATCTGCTTCTGATGTTTTGAAGGCCAATACGGGCCGAAGGAATGGCCAGTTTGATTCTTTGGAGGTTATTGCTCACCACGATGTGTGCATCGGTATTGTAAATCCGGATGTGCAGGGGATTGGTTTTTGTAGCTGCATTGTGCTTGATGGCATTTTCAATCAGAAGCTGCAGGGTGATGGGAGGGATGCCCCGTCCGTCATCATTGGTAATGTCGACAGAGATGGTGACATTCTCGCCATACCTGATCCTGATCAGGTATAAATAGGCATCCACAAAAATCAGTTCCTCCTCCAGGGATACGATATTTTTATTCAGGTTGACAATCATGTAACGGTATACCCGAGAAAGGTTCCTGAGGAAGACTTCTGCTTTTAACTGGTCTTCTGAAATCAACTCTGATAAGGTGCTGAAGTTATTGAACATGAAATGGGGATCTAACTGTAGCTTCAGCGACTGCAGTTCTGCCTGCATGGCGATCTCTTTAAATTCTGCTGTTTTTAGTTTTAATTCTGTGGCTTCAATCATGGTGGTTTTCCATTTTTGCAAGAGGAAGTTTCCTGTGGTTACAGCACTGATCAAAATGCCCATGATGACACATACATAGACAAACTGAAGGCTGTTGAGCTCTTCTTCGAAGGTGAGTTTTTCTTCATAGGTATAGATGAAGGAACCGATAAAGTATAAGAGGACCATCAGAATGATCACAAAGATGATCTGAAGGAGCAACTGGATACTGAAACGGGTAAAGGGTTTTTCCGTCCAGGGGATGATTTTATCCAGCATCACCGAATTGAGTACACTCAATTCAAAGATCAATCCGCAGAAGATCATGGTGAGCCCGGCATCCGTCAGTATCTCTAAAACAGGTCTGCTAAAATAATGGTTGTAATAGGCACTGTAAGGGTTCAGCAGGTAAGACAGTAGATTCAAAACCAGGAATAACGCCGGAATGGTGATAAACCTGAGGTATTTGTTTAATGGCCTTGGAAATACGTCTCTTGATTTGCTCATTGTTCCGCTAAATGTTCTTTTACTTTTCAAAATTACATAATATGAGCCTGATCAGCGGTGTTAAAAGAGGTATTCCTGCCCGAAAATAAAAAATGATTGATCAGATCTGAACCATTTTGCATTCTTTTTTCCATGATGGCATTGATCAGATCATATGGTGTATGTATCGCCTCCTCTTCTATAAAACTGAAAGAGATGTTAAAACCATCCTCCACTCTGTTGAATAACCTATTCCTTTCGGAAGGGAGCAGCTCCAGTTTTTTCTCCGGATCGGGATTTAAAAGACCAGGCTTATGTGTGCCAAATTCCATTTGAAGCAGGAGGTTGAGCTGAAGATAGATCCTGATGAAAGTGAAGATAGGAATGATCATATTTTTTATGAAAACAGCAGATCGGATTGTTGCGTTAACACAACAATCC
The DNA here is from genome assembly GCF_900129215.1 of Pedobacter caeni. Lineage (GTDB taxonomy): Bacteria > Bacteroidota > Bacteroidia > Sphingobacteriales > Sphingobacteriaceae > Pedobacter > Pedobacter caeni. The sequence continues at coordinate 206,592 of NZ_FQUQ01000005.1, forward strand.
GACCTGCTTTGAGAAAATCAATTAATTAAGTTTTACAAAGGGAATGCGTATCCGATAGTGGCAATAATTCCTCTGTTTTTAACCTTGTTAGCAGCTTTGCTGATGTCAGTTAATCCCAGGGCATATCTGCCGTCAACGATGAACTTTCCAGGGCCAACAGGAACGGCTACACCGGCACCCATCTGGATTCCAAAATCAAATTTCTGAACCTTACCTCCGTAAAATGACTCTAATTTCTTTTTGTCAGATAACAGTAGGGAAATCGATGGACCTGCATTTACGTAAACCGGTCCGAAGCTGTATTTTGCCAATACCGGCAATTCCAGGTAGTTCAGGTTTTGTTTAATGGTAAGGTTGCCACTTTTAATTTTCGTTCCCTCACTCACGTAGTTTAACTCCGGCTGAATGGAAAAGTCACTCTTGGCAACCTGAAAATTAACGCCTAATCCGGCGGTGAATCCAACTTTGTTTTTCTCTCCATCTATGTTGCTGATGGATTGCTTGCTAATGCTGATCCCTGCTTTAGGAATCAATTCGATCTTTTGGGCTTTAACAGCTCCCAGACTCAAAACCATTACAGTTGATAATAATAACTTCTTCATGATTATTTATTTTGTTGATACAATGATAGGGAATGTCGCTGCGCCCTAAGGGTGGAAAGAGACCCAATTGACTAAATTTGCAACTCAAGCGTATAAATTTAATACCGAGACGATTGGCATTTTTGAAAAAGAAAACCCGCTATTGGGAGATAGCGGGTTTCAATTGATCAGGAATACTTTATAGGCTATTCCGTATAAGGGTCTGTTGCCTGGCGATATTGTTGCTTAACGTCGTTCCCGAATTCTTTTGCTTTGTCTATCCATTCCGGCGCCTGTTCTTTCAGCTCATCTACGATAGATTTGCCATTGACACCTTTTTTTGTGACATATTTTACTGCCCCATAAACTGCGGCACCGATAAGAAGAGATTTTAGTAGGCCCATATTGGTATATTTTAATTGTGTTTTTTAAAGAACAAGAAGGTAGGGAAAATAGTTTTGAAGAATTTAAATATCTGAATCTTCTTTAAAATGTTTACTTTCAAATTCTCTATTTATGAAATAATTAACGCTGCTTATTAAGCAGCAGGTCGGTTCTATTTAAAAATTACGACAATTATACTAATGAAAAAAATATTATTGATCGCTCTGTTGTTGCTTAATTACGCCATGGCGCAAATGAAAAACGGAGAGACTGTTCCGGATCTCAATTTTGCAACGGTTTTGAATGCTCCGGACAGGAGCGTGAAGTTGAGTCAGTTAAAAGGCAAGATCGTTGTTCTGGAGTTTTGGGCTACATGGTGCGGGGCATGCCTGTCTGCGATGCCACATTTAGAAGCGTTACAAAAACATTATGGAGATCAGCTCCAAATTATTGCCATCAGTAATGAATCAGAAAAAAGAATTACGGATTTCCTGAAATCAAGGGCCTCAGGATTATGGTTTGCGATTGATAAAAATGATTCAATTGCCAGGGTATTTCCTCATCAGCTCCTTCCTCATACAGTTGTCCTCTCAGATAATGGAGGATTTATTGCCGGTACCCATCCGGAAGCAGTCACGAAATCGGTGATCGATCAGCTGCTCAGTAAAAAACACGTGTTCCTGCCGGAGAAAAAAGACATCCTGTTTTCTTCTGATGAAGCATTGGTAGATTCTATTTTTCCGATAAAAGAGGCAGGTAAACCGCGTTTCATCATGCAGCAAAGTATAAAAGGATTACCTGGTTTTAGTACCTCATATCAGTCAGACAGCATTTATAAGGGTAAAAGAATCAGCGCTGTTAATATTGGCTTGTATGGCCTTTATGCTATGGCCTATGGCGGTTATTCTTCCAAAAGAACCATTAACATGATTTCTTCCGACCGCGCTGATGCGGCTTACTGCCTTGACATCATCGTGAAAAATGAAAAGGATCTTTTACCCGAATTACAAAAAGAGTTGTTAAAAAGATTTGATATACAAGCCCGGACAGCGAAGCAGATGAAAGAGGTTTACGTATTAAAAATTGCAGATCAAACAAAGTTCAATCTTATTTCCAGAAATAAAACAGGTAAAAGGACCTATTATGCGCGTCATGGAGAGATCGACCAGCAAGCCATTACGATGAAAAATTTTGCTGCTTATCTGGAGAACTATGGGGTGGGTAAACTAATGGTGCTCGATGAAACCAAAGTCAATTCAACATTTGACATTAAGTTTTCTTTTCAACCCGAGAATCCTTCCAGCCTGATCAAAATATTAAGTGACATGGGGCTGGTATTAAATAAAGAACAACGAATGGTAGAGATGCTGACCATTTATCAGTTATAACTGCAATGATCAGCGCTAACTGAAAAATAACAATTTGATCATCATTTGCTGAAATATATATAAGCGATATTTTTTATATTAGGTAAATATTCACCCTGTAATCTATTCATTATGAAAAAATTAAGTGTCCTTTTCTCATTTGTTTTATTGTTGTTTCTTGCCAATGGGGTTCATGCCCAGCAAAGTGACACTTACTTTGTCGGTAAGTGGGATATCCTGATCAAGGGGCTGCCTCAGGGAGATACCGAAGCATTGGTGAAGTTCGAATTGAAAGATGGCAAATTAACCGGAAGTATTACCGGTAAAGCTGATCAGAAAGACATGCCATTTACGGATGTTGCGTTAAAAGATTCTGTAGTGGTGGTTAAGTTCGACCATAGCAGTGGTGAAGTGGAGATGAGCCTGTTGAAAAAAGACGCAGATAACATCAGCGGACAAGTCAATGGACAGTTTAACCTGACTGGTGTCCGGAAAAAAGAAGATTAAAAAAGAGAATTAAAGCACAGGTCGGCATCCACCGACCTGTCTTTACTTATTTAACTATTAACTAACCTCCATCAGGTCGGCAAATGACCTAATCGGATTTCTTTTTCTCAAAAGCGTCAACTCCGCTTTGTAAGTATGCTGCATATTGCTTTGCTTCAAATATTGCTCCTCCCGGTTTAACCAGAGGATTCAGGTCGTGCCCGGCCAAAACATAAAACGGTTGTGAATTTGAGCCATATTTGCTGGCCTGAAAATCTCCGTTCCATCTGCCCAGATCATCTGTACTGGTCCTTAAGATTTCAGAATAATGTACCTTATCTTTTGGCATTTTGATATTCCTTTCATCCACATATAGCTGAATCAGCACATATTTTTCTTTGATGATCCTGCCAACTTCGGGATCTATCCATACCTTATCTTCCATCTTGCGACAGTTCACGCAGGCATGTCCGGTAAAGTCGATCAGAATTGGTTTGTTCACCTTCTTTGCGTATGCTACTCCTTCTTCTAAATCAAAAAACGGATGGAAACCGACCGGTGCTTTTAAGATTTCACTGTGCTTTACTTTAGCCGGGAAATCTACTGCCACTGAATTGCCAGATGATCCACCGCTATTCAGGATGAAGTCCTGGGTATTCATTGGCGGAGCTATTCCACTTAATATGTTAACCGGTGCTCCCCATAAACCCGGAACCAGGTACATGGCAAATGAGAGAGAAAAGATGGCGAAAAACAACCTTGGAACAGAAACATAACTAACCTCACTGTCGTGAGAGAATTTGATCTTTCCAAGAATATAAAGTCCCATCAATGCGAAGATAACGATCCATAAGACCAGGAAAATCTCCCTGTCAAACCATTCCCAATGCCATACCAGATCTGCTGCTGAAAGAAATTTCAGTGCCAGTGCCAGTTCCAGGAAACCCAGACATACTTTCACAGTATTTAACCAGCCACCGGATTTGGGCATGCTGTTCAGGAAGCCCGGAAATATTGCCGAAAGGGTAAAGGGAAGAGCAAGTGCCAATGCAAAACCAAACATTCCGGTTGCAGGGGCCAACAATTCGCCTTTTGAGCTGGCTTGCACCAGTAAGGTTCCGATAATTGGTCCGGTGCAGGAAAAGGAAACCAGTGCCAGAGAGGCAGCCATAAAGAAAATCCCTCCAAGCCCCTTACTGTTGTCTGCTTTCTGATCTATTTTATTGACCAATGAGCTGGGCAGCGTAATCTCAAATGCCCCGAAGAAAGAAACGGCAAAGGTGAGCAGGAGCAGAAAAAATATAAAATTAAACCATCCACTGCTGCTGAGCTCGTTCAATTTTGCAGAACCAAAGAATATGGTGATCAGTAAACCGAAGGCAACATAGATGATGATGATCGACAGTCCGTAGATTAAAGCCTGGCCAATTCCCTTTTGCCGGCTTCCGGCCCGCTTGGTGAAATAACTTACCGTTAATGGAACCATAGGGAAGATACAAGGCATTAAAAAGGCAAGAAAACCACCCAACAGCCCTGCAACAAAAGTTTCCCATAAGGTTTTTTCCTGTTCAGTTGTTTTGAGATTTGCAGTACTTGTGACGGCCTTACCGGCGGTGTCTTTGGCTTTAACTGCTGCTGAATCGGCTACTTTTGTTGCTTTACTGGTAACTACCGAAGTATCCGGGCCAATCTCTGTAAACTCCAGATCGTTTAATGTGCTATCAGTTTCCTGAGCATGAGCAGAGGTTAAGGACGCTATACTCAGCAACAATCCAACGACAAGCATTCTGATGCCTGTGTTATATTTTCTTAAATCCATTGCGATTACTTTACAGGGATAGAAAATTCGACAGTTTCCGGTGGAAGACATTGCTGGTCATCACAAACCATAAATTCAACGGTTCCTTTTACCACAGGATTTGCTCCGTTTCCGCTTAGTTTTACCTGCTGCTGGAAAATCACTGAGTTTTCGAAATAGCTCACATTCATGTTAAAAGACTTTTCGAACTTTACTGTGGCTTTAGGCTCCGTAGTCTTTCCGCTGATCCGGTAGTTTTTTGCCGGACTAAAGCTGAAGGTTGTTTTGATTGGACCACCATCGGCCATGTTCTGGGAATAAAGGTGCCATCCATCCTCAATACTGGCTTTCAGGTACAATATAGCAGTGGTTTTAGAAGTCTTCTTTGCGGCATAACTCCATTTTACGGGTTTCAGGATCTGGCTGCTCACCGAAAGGCTAAACAGGAGCCCGAGGGTGAATAAAACTAATTTTTTCATTTGATTGGTATTAGGTTTAGGTTGTTATTTTAAACGACAGATCGGGTGATATCCTGTAAAAGTGACTTCCGTAGAAAGGAAGGATTCCTTAATGGCTTCTTCTTTTACAAGATCTGTACTCAGGTATTTTTTATTGCTATCGCAAAGTAAGGTGACCACAACGGCACCTTCGCCCATTTGTTCTTTAATTTTAATGGCTCCGATTACGTTGGCTCCGGAAGAAATTCCTACGGCAAGACCAAGTTCTTTTGCCAGTTTTTGGGCCATAATGATCGAATCACCGTCATTTGCCTGTATGATTTCATCCAGTACATCCAGCTTTACGATCTCTGGAATAAACTCATCAGAAATTCCCTGTATCCTATGACTGCCGACTTTATATCCTGTGGTCAGGGTAGGGCTTTCTGCAGGTTCCAGCGGATGTATTTTTATAGATGGATGGTGTTGTTTTAGTCTTTTGCCAACACCCATCACCGTGCCTCCGGTTCCTACTCCGGCCACAAAAGCGTCAGGTCTCAATCCGAAAGCCTTCAATTGCTCCCAGATCTCCATTCCGGTGGTTTTTTCATGAGCTTCCTCATTGTAACGGTTCTCAAACTGTCTCGGTAGAAATACACCTCCATTTGCAGCCAGTTCCTCGCACATTCTGATACTGCCAAGGAAACCACCTTCTTCTTTACTCACCAGGATCACTTCTGCACCCATGCTTCGGATGATGTCTATTCTTTCCTTACTAAGCCAGTTGGGCATGATGATTTTTACAGGATGTCCAAGTGCACGACCTATCGCCGCAAATGCAATTCCGGTATTTCCACTGGTAGCCTCAATGATGGTGTCACCAGGGTTGATCGCACCAGAACAATAAGCTTCGTACATGATGTTCAAAGCCATTCTGTCTTTTACACTTCCTGTAAGGTTGTAATGTTCACACTTTACATAGATCTTGCCGGCTTTGTTTTTATAGTTGTAATGAAGTTCCAGCATAGGCGTATTGCCCACCAGGTGCCATAAATGTTCAAATTTTTCGGCCAGTGTATCTGTTAAGCAGGAGACGGTTTTCTCTTTAGTTAGCATTTTTTTGTTGCGTTTATTTCCGACAAAACTCTGTATTTATGTTTTTTGCAACAATAGTTGGTGCTATTTGCTGATTATTTTACGGAAAATGATTAATTTTATGTAATTATTTACAGTAACACCTTTACTTAGCTACTGCTGATTGTCTCTTTTTTCGACAATCAGTTTGAGAAACTGATATGCAAAACAGCCTTGACCCTACAGATGTTGAAATCCTCAGATTGCTTCAGCAGGATGCAACACTCAACAATAAAGAGATCGCTTTTGAGATCAAAAAATCTATTGCTACGGTTCATGAACGGATCCGGAAGCTGAAAGAACAGGGTTATATCAAGCGCATTGTGGCCATTCTGGACCGGAAGAAGATCGATAGAAGCCTGATCGCCTTTTCCCATGTGTTTTTAAAAGAACATACTGCCGAAACACTGGGAGAGTTTGAAAGTGAAGTGGCAAAATTTGAAGAGGTCATGGAATGCTTCCAGATGACTGGTGCTTATGATTTTATTCTGCGCATTGCCACGAGTGATATGGATGCTTATCACCTGTTTCTACGTCACAAGCTGGCCACGCTTCCAAATGTAAGTACGGTCCAGAGCTTCTTTGTATTGTCGGAAACAAAGAGTGAAACAGCCTATCCACTATAAGGAAATTTTTCATTGGAGAACTCCTTATTTTAATAAGGGTAAAGCATAGATTTCGCTCTTGTTGTTTGCCTGGTCATGCCTGCTGAAAATGCCTTGATCAGAAGTAGAAATGTGCATTCAGGGCATTGATTTTCAAGATTCTATTTTGTTGCCAGACCTTTATAATCTACTTGCTTTCCTGATTTAATTACTTATAATTGCCCTTTCTTTTCGTTAATTAAGGAAGTCTGGATCAAGTGGAAAAGCCAATAAACTCTCTTTTTGATGTACCTGCATTACTGGCCAAAGTAGCGATGGGAGATGAGCGTGCCTTTGATATTTTTTACAAACAATACAGTAAAAAAATATTTTTGTTTTCCATGAGGATCCTTCAATCAGATATTCTTGCCGAAGAGGTGATGCAGGAAATTATGTTGAAAATCTGGCAGATGGGAGCAGACCTGAATGACCTTAAAAATCCGGAATCCTATATCCGCACACTTGCCCGTAACCGCTCCCTGAATATCCTTAAAAGGTTACAGACTGAAGACAGGATCGACCGGGAAATGGCGTTGATTTATCAGGAAGATCACAATGAAACAGAAGAACAAATTCTCCTTAATGATACGCGAAAGGTCTTATTGGAAGGAATCGCATTACTTCCTTCTCAGCAAAAACTGGTGTATAACCTTTGTCAGGTAGAAGGTCTGAAATATGAAACGGTTGCCGACCGTTTAAACCTGTCTCCTTTAACGGTCGCTACGCATATGAAACTCGCCCTGCGTTTTCTGCGTGCTCACCTGAGTAAACATAGCGATGTTGCTGCGCTGCTGATTATTTTCAGACTGTTATAAAACCATTATATAGCGCAAACTTACTGCGTTATGCGAGGCTTGTCGCTACAATTTCCCATCTTGTCTACTCTTTACTTTAGTACTTTATCTGAATCCTTAACTTTACGTTTTAAGGTCAATGTAAATGAAGAAAACGGTTAGGTTTTTATACATCAATATCATACTTCATGTCCTCATCTGGGGCTTGGTACTCAGTTTGCCCTATCTCATTTCCTCAGCAGAAAATGAATATAAAATAGGGCCAGTACCTGGTCTTTTCTTTAGTCTTGCGGGATGCCTTCACCTGTTCATCTTCTACTTTAATGCCTTCTTTCTGATCCCCGGATTGCTCAACCGGCGGCTTTGGTGGGTGTATATTCCTGCTTCTGCATTGCTGATTATTGGTTCTTTTCAGCTGAAATACCATATGTTACTATGGTGGTTTCCTGAGGTACTCAAAGACATGGCGGCTTATAAGTTTGTCTTTGCACCCTCGATTGTGGTCTTTATCATCAGCATTGTTTACCGCAAAGTGCTGGATAAGCTGCAGTACGACCGGCTGCAACAAAAAATCAAGGCCGAACAGTTGTCCACAGAACTGAAGTTTCTCCGTTCCCAGATCAGTCCGCATTTTCTGTTTAATGTGCTCACAAATTTAGTTTCTCTGGCCAGAAAGAAATCCGACCAAATGGAACCCGCCCTGATTATGCTTTCAGATCTGATGCGGTATTCACTTTATGATACACAGATCGTAAAGGTACCACTGGCTAAAGAGATGGCCTATTTGAATAATTATATTGCATTACAGCGGCTGCGCTTTGGTGATGATGTAGATATTCAATACCATACAGGGCAGAATATTGAAAATGAAAACTATACCATTGAGCCCATGTTGCTGATTCCTTTTGTAGAAAATGCATTTAAACATGGAACGGGATATCTGGAAAACCCGGTGATACGGATTCATGTTTCTATCAAAAACGATCAGCTGGTTTTTGAAGTGGAAAATCAAATAGATCAGAAACCCGGGGCCAGTAAAGACGAAAGCTCGGGGATCGGATTGGCCAATGTGAAATCGCGTCTTGACTTGCTGTACAAAGACCGGCACGATTTAAAGATAAAAACAGATAAGGGTATGTTTCATATTGTCTTAACTTTAATGTTGAAATGATCAAATGTATTGCCATCGATGATGAAAAGCTTGTTCGGGACCTGCTCGAAGATAATATCCGGCAATTGCCATTTTTACAGCTCATTAAAACTTGTAAAAATGCATTTGAAGCCTATGAAATTCTGGAAATTGAACAGGTTGACCTGATCTTTCTGGACATACAGATGCCCGGATTAAACGGGTTACAGTTTTTACAATCGCTTCCCCATCCCCCAATGGTAATCCTGGTCACAGCTTATGAACAATATGCGCTGGAAGGGTTCGATCAGCAGGTGGTAGATTACCTGTTAAAACCCTTCAGTTTTGAACGTTTCGTAAAAGCCTGTAACCGCGCAAATGAATGGTTCCGCTTACAAAACAACCAGCAGAGCAGCATTACTGATTTACCCGATTTTTTTGTCAATGTAGAATATACACTGGTTAAAATTGTGGCTGCAGATATAGACTATATTGAAGGGCTGAAAGACTACATTAAAATCCATTTGTCTACTACTGAAAAGCCGGTGCTTACCCGTATGACCATGAAAGCGATGGAAGAAAAGATGCCAGCCAATACCTTTGTCAGAACCCACAAATCTTTTCTTGCTGTTGTACAAAAGATCACCGCTGTAAAAAGAGATGTGGTTTGTATTGGAGCAAAGGAAATTCCGGTAAGTGGCTTTTACAAAGATCAACTAATGAAGATCTTTAATCCGCGGGAAATCTAGTTTATAGAATTCAGCTTCTTGTCTACACAATTCTGTGGGTGGTCTACTCTCCGGAAATGGTGTTGTTTTTCGCAATAGGTTTGCTTGTAAATGATTCAAGACAAACTGGTTATGAAAGCAAATTTCATTAAATATCTTTTCTCCGTTTTACCATTCCTGGTTTCTTCTGTTGTTTTTGGGCAATACCGGATTTCGGGAACTGTAAAAAACGAAAAGGGCAATGTCATTCCTTTTGCAAGTGTTTCAATAACGCAGAATGAAAAAGGAACAGAAACAGACAGTATAGGGCGCTTTACATTGAATGCATTAAAAGGAAACCAAACCTTGCAGGTCTCTTTCGTTGGTTACAGGTTATTTAAAAAAGAACTCAGACTGGATTCCGCTATAGACCTGGAAATTATTCTAAAACCAGATACGCGAAACCTGAACGAAGTGGTCATTAGTGCAGGTTCCTTTGAGGCCAGCGACAAAGCTAAAGGGGCCTCTCTAACCGCAATGGATGCGTTTACTGTTGCAGGAAATAATGGGGACCTGGCCCTGGCACTTCGTTCGCTGCCAGGTGCTCAGCAAATCGGTGAGGCGGATGGACTCTTTGTGAGGGGTGGAACAGGAGAGGAGACCAGACAGTTTATAGATGGGACACTACTTAAAAATCCAAATTACCCTAAACTGCCAGGAGTCCAGCAATATGCCCGTGTGAACCCCATTTTATTCAAAGGCATATTGTTCAGTACAGGTGGCTACTCTGCATTATATGGCGGTGCCATGAGCAGTGCACTGATCCTGGAAAGTAACGACCTCCCGGAGAAATCATCAGCTTATTTTTCCGTTTTTCCACCACATCTGAGTGCCGGTATACAGCAGCTATCGGATGATAAAAAAAATAGTTTCGGAGTTACGCTGCGCTATACCAAAGCCTCCTTATACAATGCGGTTGTGAAACAGCAACCTGACTATTTTAGCGGACCGGAGTATCTTGAAGGCGATGCCAATTTCAGGATACAAACCGGTAGGCAAGGGATGCTGAAGTTTTATACCAACTGGAACAGGAGTGATGTGGGGATGCGGAATCCGGATATTGACAGCACGGAACTAAAATCGGTTAACCATGTGAAAGGAAAAAGCAGCTATAATAACCTGAGCTATCGTGGTCATTTCGCAGACCACTGGCAGGTTGATGCAGGAGCAGTATACAGTTATAATCAGGATCAGACCACTGCTCGTCTTGAGGATGTCGCCGGATCGCCGGTTCAGTTGCCGGAAGCAGGCATGAGCCTGAAAAACATACAGCGACTGATCAAATCTGATTTCGCGCAGATCAGGATGGTCTTTACAGATATGCTTCCCAAAAACCAGGCTTTGCGCTTCGGTGCAGAACATTTTTATACTCAGGATAGGGGAAGGTTAAATGATAGTGCCCTTTTACTTAACGACCATCTTTCTGCTGTATTTGCAGAGGGAGACATTTACTTTGCAGCCGGCCTGGCCGCCAAAATCGGAACCCGTATCGAATATTCTTCCCTGCTCAATAAGGCCGTGGTTGCACCCAGGTTGAGCATCGCTTACCGTTTAGAAAAAGGAGGACAGTTTAATCTTGCTTATGGTCTCTTTTATCAGCAACCCATCAACGAGATCCTGTACCAGAATTCTGAGTTGAAATTCTCAAATGCGGCACATTATATCCTGAATTATACAAAAAAAGCAAATAACCGGTTTTTCCGGATCGAGGTTTACCGGAAAGATTACCATGATCTTGTAAAAACAATACCGCTAACTGGCAACGGAGGGCGTGGTTATGCCCAGGGACTGGAGCTTTTTTTTCGTGATAAAAAGACAATTAAAAACCTGGACTACTGGATTACTTATTCCTATCTGGATACGAAGCGGACCGAACTGAATTATCCCCACGCGCTGAAGCCTTCTTTCGCTGCCCCACATACCGCAACTATTGCCTTAAAACAAAATTTCCAGGAGATCAATACTTACCTGAATATTTCCTATGCTTTTGCTACAGGCAGGCCTTACTATGATATGAGATACGATACTGCTGATCAAACCTACAGGATCTTTGACCATGGCAGGACAAAAGTATACAGTGTTGCTAACCTTCAGGTTGCCCATCTCTTTTCCTTATTCAACAGTTGGAAACAGAAGCCGGTTTCAGGTTTCAGTGTAGGAGTAAACAACATCCTCGGCACCAGACAGGTCTTTGGTTATAATTATAGCCTGGATGGTACTCATAAAGTACCCATAACCTTACCTGCCGCCAGGTATTTCTATGCGGGCATATTTATGAGCTTCGGCATAGATCGTACAAGTGACTTTATCGATAAAAACCTATAAATATTTTTTAATCTTAAAAACCGTTAACATGAAAAAGTTAGTATTCACGATTATGGCCCTGCTGAGCGCTTATTTTACCTCAGGTGCACAGGGAAAAACAACAACAGATGCATTGCAAAATGCAGTAACAAAGCTGGATCGGGCTACAAAGGCCCGGGACTATGAAAGCCTTCAAAAAGAGTTTCTGAGCATTGCCGAACAGGACAAAAAGAATTGGCTTCCCTATTATTATGCTGCTTTTTGCAACGCGAAAACAGGCTTTTTCCTTCAGGATGATGGAGATGGTGTTGAGCCTTTCAGCAATCGCGGAGAAGATCAGGCAAAAAAGGCTAAGGCATTGCTGGATACCGTAGGGCAAAAAAAGGAACTTTCGGAGGTGTATACCGTATTGAGTATGGTGTACCGCACAAAGGTTTTCATCAACCCCATGACTTATGGCCGTAAGTATGGAAAGCTGTCTCAGGAATACCGGATAAAAGCCCAGGCATTGAACCCGCAAAATCCCAGAGCCATCTACGTAAAAGCCTGGGAAATGTACAATACACCTAAACTATGGGGAGGAAATAAAGAACTGGGTAAACAATTGGCCGAACAGAGCCTTGGATTGTTAAAAGATCCGGAAACAGGTGTTTATCCTCATTGGGGAAAGGCAGAGAGTCAGGAGCTGTTAAGTAAAAACAAATAATCATTAAATTTTAAGATCATGGGACTTGGAATCATCATGTTCATACGGATCCTGTTTGGCGTCTGTATGGTATTTATTATCGGATATGTTTTTGGAGGGTTTTCTAAAAATCCAACCCTTGTTGTGTTGACAAAAACTGCGGCGATATTAGCTGTCGTACTGTTCATTGCGGTAAATGGACTGCTGATGCGTTTTGCATTCAGCAGGCAGGGCAATGACAGGGTTGGCTGCGGGTATTGGAAGGCAGCTTTACCGGAAAAGGAACATTCAAAATAAAAAACAATGCCTCCTGGAGAGGCATTGTTTTTTTAGCAAAAAATATTTTCATGTCCATTACCTTGAAGGTCTTTCCCGATTGTCTATATAAGAAAGGGGGAGATCAACATTCGGTTAAAATTAAGCCTGGAATAAGTATATGGACAAAAGCAGAATTAGTTTCCTGTATCAGCAATACCTGAAAAAAACAAAGGACCCTCAGGAGATAGCAGAGTTCAAAGCAGTTTTGAACGATGCTACATTTGATGAGATCATCAGTGAATTGTTAGATGACAGCTGGAATCAGATCAATGATGAGGAACTGGAAAATGTTCAGGTCCCTCATGAACAGGAGATCCTTCAGAATATTAAATCTCAACCAAGGAAACAGGCCATAAGAAAATCTATCTGGCCTAAAATGATCGCTGTCGCTGCTGCGGTTTCTCTTATTGTTGCGGCTGGTCTGTATTTCTATCAACTCGATTCCCGAACGAAAACCGAACAAACAACAATCGCAGCGAACGACATCGCCCCTGGAAAAAATAAAGCCACGCTGACTCTGGCAAATGGGAAAAAGATTGTGCTGTCTGATGTGGGCAAAGGAGAACTGGCCACAGAATCCGGAGTGCTGATCCGAAAAACAGCCGATGGCAAGCTGATTTATGAAATCAAAGATCAGTCGGAGGCCATAACGAACAGCCTGAATACCATCTCAACCGCTAACGGAGAAAGCTATCAGGTGCTTTTACCAGATGGATCTTTGGTAATCCTTAATGCCGCTTCCAGTCTTACTTACAGTACCGCGTTAAACCGTCAGCCAAGCCGAAAAGTAGAGCTGAAAGGGGAGGCCTACTTTGAGGTGGCAAAAGATAAAAAACATCCTTTCATCATTCATACTTCTGAACAAACAGTAGAAGTTCTGGGTACTCATTTTAATATAAATGCCTATACAGACGAGCCGGATACGAAAACCACTTTAATTGAGGGTAGTGTTAAAATTACTGGCAATAAGGCGCAAGCGGTGATTAAGCCGGGAGAGCAGGCCAGTTTTAAAAACAATAAAATCAAAGTGAGCGAAGTGAACGTGAATGCGGTAATTGATTGGAAAGATGGCAAGTTCAGATTTAAAAATGAAGCCCTGCCAAGCATCTTAAGAAAGATTTCCAGATGGTATGATGTGAAGATCATTTATCTGAATGCAGAAGCAGTGCTTCCAACCTTTACAGGATCGGTTTCCAGATTTGACCACGTATCCAAAGTGCTCAATATGCTGGAAGAAACCAGTGATGTTAAATTCATTATAGAAGGAAAAACGATAAAAGTAAAATAAAGAACAGGCCTGACCAGCTTAGATATATCAAATCAACCATCAACTTAAACAAATCAAAATGAAGAAAAAGCTACGAAGAGGAAGTTAACAAGCTAAGGGGGGCTTACACAAAAAAGCCACGAAAGTGTTACCAGCACTTCCATGGCAATAGCTGAGTTACCCTCCAAACACAATTTTGCTAAGCGTCTTATGAGTTAAACCCAAACTAAACGAAAGTATGAAATTTAATGCTTTTAACCTAGGTATGCCCAATTTGCGGCTACCAGATAAATTCTTATTAATTGTGAAACTGATCATAATTATCTTTTTTGCCGGCCTGATGCAGGTAAGTGCAACTACCTTTGCGCAAAGGCTGACTTATGTAAAGAAAAATACCACCTTAGAACAGGTATTTCTGGAAATTGAAAAACAAACCGGTTTTCAGGTATTGTATTCGAACCAGAAAATTAATGATGCTAAAAAACTGGATGTCAGTTTCAGTAACTCCAATCTGGAAGAAGTCATGGAGTTTTGTCTTAAAAATCAACCCCTGACTTATAAAATCGAACAAAAAACCATCCTGATTAAAGACAAGAAATCATCTTCAGCAGATCAGCCTTTAATTGTTTTTGCAGTTACCTTAAAAGGAAGGATTACAGATGACAAAAATCTTCCCCTTGCTGGTGTAAACGTGAGCATAAAAGGGAAAAAGATAGGGACTTCTTCAGATGCTGAAGGCAGGTATAGCCTGCTCGTGGATGGATCAGAAACCCTGGTCTTTAGCATGATCGGTTTTAAAACCCAGGAACTTTCCGTAAAAGGACTTACTGAATTAAACGTAAGGCTGGCCGAGAATGTTGGGGAACTGGAGCAATTGGTCGTGACCGGATATGGTAAAAAGAAAATCACAGAACTGACGGGCGCTCTTAGTACCGTTAAAGGAGAAGAATTAATCAACGTTACTTCTTCCTCCATTCTGCAAAACATACAGGGAAAGATTGCAGGTATGATGGTGAGTAATCCGGGAGGGGATCCTGCTGGTAAAGCAAATCTCAGCGTAAGAGGGGTTGGATCTCTGGGTGGAACGACCTCTACACAACCTCTGGTGGTCATAGATGGATTGATACAGGATGCAGGGAACCTGGAAAATGTGAGCCCTAATGATGTTGAGTCTGTTACCTTGCTGAAAGATGCAGCTTCCACTTCTCTATATGGTTCCAGAGCAGCTAATGGAGTTTTGGTGATCACTACCAAAGGCACTTCTATGTCGGGCCTTACCAAACCTCAGATCAACCTGGAATCTAACTTCAGCTGGGAAAATCCTGTTTTTGGAAAATACAGGCTGATGAATAGTGCAGAACGCTATGACTTGATGAATCAGGCCTATTCCAACGACTGGAGAAATCAAAACCCCGGTAAAACAGAAGAGGAGTTACAAACGTATTTAAAAACGGTAATGCCCAATCAGCAGGATGCTTTATCACATGATACCGACTGGTTGCGGGAAGGTTACCGGACCGGTCAGACGCAACGTTATAATTTATCATTGGCAGGAGCCACAGACAAATTTATGTATTATGTTGGCGGAACTTACCATAAAGAGCTGCCGGTAGCCATTACCGATAAGTACGAAAAATATAGCCTCAGGGTAAATACTACCTATAAACCTTCTTCGAGATTAACGGTCACAACTGGTTTTAACGGCACATTTTCTCCCACACTGAGCTCAGGATTGAGCAATTATCGAACAGGAATATTGAGTGTCTTGCCATGGGATTATCCCCGCAACGAAGATGGAAGCTATCGCCTGGGAGGAAGCAATGATCCCAACTGGTATAGTAAAGGTGTTTTTAATCCTTTGTTTGCTACTCAGGAAGGCTTGAACAACGCGTTTGGAAAGGTATATATCGCCGGACTGGATGCAAAAGTCAGCTATAGTTTCAATTCATGGCTGGATTTCTCCAGCTCCAACAGGATTACAGTTTTGAGTCAAAAGAACGGGCTATACGTTGACCCATTGGACCTTTCATCAAACAGCCCTGGTGGAAGCTATTCCCGGAATGTGACTCAGAATGTAAATTACATCACTTCCAATATTTTATCCTTTAGAAAACAATTCGGTTTACATGAGTTCAAAGGTCTTGCAGGGTTTGAGTTTAATGACATCCGTAATGAAGTAACAGGTGGGCGTACCATTAACATCAGTTCAGGTGTCCCATCACTGGCCTCCGGAACATTCCAGGGGATTACTGAAAATATTTCTGAGATGGCTTTTCTGTCTTATCTTTCTGAAGTAAACTATGGCTATGATAATAGGTATTTTCTGTCAGGATCCTTCAGAAGAGATGGTTCGTCAAAGTTCGGGGCAAACAATAAATATGGTAACTTTTATTCCATTGGTGCTTCCTGGACCCTAAGTAATGAAGCGTTTTTAAAGGATAACAAAACCCTGAGTAATTTACGATTGAGGCTGAGCCATGGTACCACAGGTAATGCTGATCCGGTAGGTCCGTATTCGATCTATGGAGTGTATGATTATGTGCCTGGAGGTAATCAATATGATGGTAAGGCGGGGATCATCCCTGGACCTACGGATGATAATCCTGATTTACACTGGGAAATACAACGTATGACAAACATTGGCCTGAATATCGGTTTATGGAAACGGCTCAATCTAACTATAGATCTTTACAATAAAACAAATACCAATATTTTAAGGACAGTTCAGGCACCAATAACAAGTGGTGTACAGGGGGTGGTGAAAAACATCGGAAAAATCTCCAATAAAGGGGTCGAAATGGAATTGAACTCATTGAATTTAGATGGTAGGGTAAAATGGTCGACTGGTCTTAATGTTGCATTTAACAGGAACAAACTCCTGTATTTAACTGATGTACCTTTTATTTTACCTAGTACAGGCGGATTTATTACTGCTCCGGGTTATGCAATAGGTTCGATCTATGGCATCGTTTATAAAGGCGCAGATCCGGATACAGGTAAACCTTCCTATGAGAAGATTGATGCTGATGGGAATAAAAGCAACACGCTCAATATCAAGGAAGC
This sequence comes from Pedobacter caeni, assembly GCF_900129215.1. Taxonomy (GTDB): domain Bacteria; phylum Bacteroidota; class Bacteroidia; order Sphingobacteriales; family Sphingobacteriaceae; genus Pedobacter; species Pedobacter caeni. The sequence continues at coordinate 223,750 of NZ_FQUQ01000005.1, forward strand.
AACATTGCAGGTACTGGGGTCACAACAACCTGATTTTACCGGAGGGTTGAGCAATTCAGTCAGTTATAAAGGACTTACGTTAAGTGTTCTGGTAAATTTTGTGTCTGGTCTGAAGATCGACAATCAATTACGAAATAGCCTGTTTAATGTTGCCCTGGAGGCAGATGGAGCTTCAAGAACCAGAAATAATGTGGTCCTTCCTGATGGACAGACCCGCTGGCAGAAAAAAGGAGATCAGGCTTATGCACCTGCAGCTACGCTAATCGGATATGCGGATGCCAGAGGATACCTGACCACCCGGTTCATAGAAAATGCAAGTTACATGAGGATCCGGAACATCAGGCTTGATTATAGTCTGCCTTCAAAATGGACAGACAAAGCGAAAATCCAGCGGGCAAGATTTTACCTCTCCGCGGATAATGTATTTACGATCACGAAGTTCAGCGGTTTGGATCCGGACGTAGGGGGAGCTACTTCAGAAAGCACAGCCAAATATCCAATCAACAGAAAAATAACCCTGGGCATGAACCTGACTTTTTAAGTCGGAATTTAAATATTTTCAATCATGAGATTAAAAATCCATACTTATAGTGTCTTGTTATTAACAACCATGTTTTTAACTGCCTGCAACAAGAAGCTGGACCTGCGTCCTGAAACAAGTTTAGACAAAGATAAGGCACTTTCCGGTGAAGCCAACCTTAGGTTGGCCACCAGCGGCAATTACAGTTTGCTGAAAGATGACAACTACATAGCCACTTTTTTTCATTTGATCGAATCCGCTACAGATAATGTGGAAGCAACTTCCGTATTCGATCCCGGAGGTACCAGACAGTTTGCCGCATATTCATTTGATCATAATCCAACCATGTTCAATACCATAAACCTGTATTCAAAAGCTTATGGTTTGATCAGAGCTGCAAATAATGTGATTCAAGCCATTCCGGAAGATGCGAACCCGGTTTTGTTGCAGTTAAAAGGTGAAAATCTTTTTATGAGGGCATTTGCCTACCAGTCGTTGGTAAAAATATTCGGCCGTCCTTATGTACAAGATAATGGGAACCGTCCGGGAGTAGTGATTGTTGATAAATCCGGGCCAACCTTAGAGCGTCCCGCAAAACGCCAGACAGTAAAAGAGGTCTATGATTTTATGATTGCTGACTTGCTAAAGGCAGAAGCTTTGATGACCATTGATAACAACAATGCTTTTGCGTCCAAATATGCAGCTCAGGCTATGCTGTCGTCTGTGTACTTGAATATGGGGAACAATGCAAAGGCAATAGAATATGCCGATAAACTGATTCTGGCGACCAGCAGATTTAACCTTACACAAGGTGATGCTTACAAAAGCTATTTTTCTACCAACCATAGTACCGATAAAGAAACGATATTTTGCATTAAAAATCTGGATGGAACAGGTGGTGGCTTCTTTTATTTTAATCAGAGTTATACCGTAGAGAAGTTCGCAGCAGTATCGAAACCTTTTTGGGATTTGCTGAACGAAGGAAACGGAGATTTACGCAAAAATTTCTATAAAGCACTGAAGACCTCAAATGGGGATACCTGGAATTTCACGACCAAATATGTGCAGAATCCAGCCTTAAATACTACCGAAAAGGTAAGCTCTCCGCCAATTTATCGCCTTGCTGAAATGTACCTCAACAGGGCTGAAGCCAATGCGAAACTCGGAAAAGATCAACTGGCCATCGATGATGTTAATGTGATCCGTAAACGTGCAGGATTAACAGGTACTGATTTGTATGCAGTAGGGAACCTGCGTGGCCGGAGTACGGTATTACAGGTCGTGCTTGAAGAGCGCAGGATCGAATTCGCTTTTGAAGGTGGTATCCGGAGAGATGATTTATGGCGAAATAACCTGCCCATGATCAGGAACTATGCTAAACAAGGGATCCCGGGTTCGAACCTCACTGTTCAGCCAACGGACTTGCGTGTGGTTTATTTTCTTCCATTGACGGAAACCAATGGTGTGACCAATTCTTTAGAACAAAACCCTTAATCGGGAACTAAATCGCTAATCGTAAAATTAAATCTTGTAATGATGAAAAATCTATTCATATACGTTTTACTGTTGTGTGGCCTGGCAGGTCATGCACAGCAAAAAGATAATTTTAAACTTTCCGGACAGCTAAAAAATCCGGACGCTGATTTTATTTACCTGAGCTATCAGGGAGAATCCGGCGCAAGAGTTCTGGACAGTGCCAGAATTACCAATGACTCATTTTTATTCAAAGGCCGTTTAAAGGAACCAACAATGGCTTATTTATATGGGAAATTAAAAAGCAAAAGCATGGATGACCCTAATTATACCTATGTGTTTTTAGAACCTGGCTCCATGACCATAAACCTTAAAGCAGGGGATTTTAAAAACGCCACAATGAAGGGTTCAGCTACTCAGGACGAACAAATCGCATTGGATAAATCGAAAGAAGGCATCCGCAAAGAGCAACAGCCTTTTCTGGATGCTTACCGTAAAGAAAAAGATCATGAAAAAGCTGCAGAAATCAGAGAACAATTTGAACCCTTTAATGCAAGAATGGACATCATCGATTATGCTTATTTCAAAGCACATCCGGATTCTTATTTAACAGCTTATCTCATGCGCTTTAAAATGTCTAAACTTAATGCTGTTGAAGCAAAACAATTCTATAATAGCTGGACGGATAGGATCAAACAAAGCAGTTATGGGAAAGCGATTGCAGAGGAGATTAAGAAACTGGTGAGTGGCTCAGCGGGCAGCGTTGCTGCACCTTTTACAGCAAAAGACATCAACGGAGAAGCACTAAGCCTTTCTGATTTTAAAGGAAAAAAATATGTGTTGCTGGACTTCTGGGCCAGTTGGTGTGTGCCTTGTCGCAAAGGAAATCCGCATTTGATCTCTGCCTATGGGAAATATAAAGACAAAGGTCTGGAGATCATTGGCGTTTCTGACGATGACCGCGCTCCGGAGGCCTGGAGAAAAGCAGTAGAACAGGATAAAATCGGAATCTGGAAACACGTGCTGAGAGGCCTGAAACGTACTGCTACTGGTTATGATACCTCAGAAAGCATTAGTGATACCTACGGCATCCATACCTTACCCACCAAAATACTGGTGGACAAAAATGGAGTCATCGTAGGCCGTTATGGTGGCGGTGGCGAAACCGACGAAGCAATGGATCGAAAACTTGCAGAGATCTTTAATTAAGTGTTCCAGCCTAAGAAAAAATGATCATGAAAAAAATAACAATAATGCTGGCGGTTCTGCTGTATACTGCGAGCTGTTTTTCACAGCAAGGACAGACCTTTACCTTAAAAGGGAAGGCAACAGGAGGTTTGACAGGTATAGTATACCTGAGGTATCTTGATGCAGATGGAAAAATGAAACTGGATAGCAGTACCCTGCAGAACAATTCTTTTTTCTTTAAGGGACGGATATCGGAACCGGCAATAGCAAATTTTTATGGACGATTGAAAACGCAGTCGGTTGAGGATCCGAATACCACCCAAATATTTTTGGAGCCCACTGAAATGAACATTACAGTTGCTAAAGATCAATTTAAAAACCTCGTGATGAAAGGTTCCAAATCTCAACAGGAAATGGAATCTTTAGCCTTGCTGAAGAAACCCATCAGAAAAGAGATGGAACCAGTGCTGGAACGGTTGAGAAAAGAAAAGGACCATGAGAAGGCCGCAGAAATCAGGGATAGCCTGGAGCCATTTAATAAAAGGGAGGGAAAGATAGAAGATGATTTCTTTGCTTCGCATCCTGATTCTTACGTGACAGCATACATGATGCGCTATAAAATGGGTGAGCTCAATCTTGCTCAGGCTGAACAAATATACAACAGCTGGACTTCCAGAATCAAGGAAAGCAGTTATGGAAAAGAAACCCTCAAAGAAGTCAATGCGCTTAAAGGAGGATCTCCGGGGGCTGTAGTACAGATGTTCAGCGCTAAAGACATCAATGGAGCAGTACTTAACCTTGCTGATTTTAAAGGGAAGAAATATGTGCTACTGGATTTCTGGGCAAGCTGGTGTGTCCCTTGTCGCAAGGGCAATCCACATCTTTTAGGACTTTACCGCAAGTATAAAGACAAAGGTCTGGAAATTGTCGGAGTTGCAAGTGACGACCGTACTCCGGATGCCTGGAGAAAAGCCGTGGAAAAAGATGGGATAGGTGTGTGGAAACATGTGTTGTCAGGACCTGACAGAGGCAGTAGAATCGGGGAATCCTTCGGGATCCATACTTTGCCTACAAAGATTCTGGTGGATAAAAATGGAATAATTGTAGGTCGTTACGGTGGGAATGGAGAAAGTGATGAGGCCATGGATAAAAAAATGTCAGAACTTTTTGGTAAATAATTGCGGGAACTGACAGATAAAAACAACAATCTGATATGAACATAAAAAATACAATATTACTATTGATGGTAGTTTTTGCCTTCAATAAGGTAATGGCACAGAATAAAAATGAACTCATCGTTTTTCAGGGAACTGCAAATTCGAAATACAATGGTGAATACGTACACATTTACAACAATATGCTGGGTAAAATGCACGACAGTGTCCAGGTGGTAAATGGAACATTTACTTTTAAAAAAAGCTTTATAGAACCAGGCATGTATAGCTTTTATAGTGGTTTTGAACTGAGAACAAAAGGTGGGTATGCTCCTTTTTCAGTTCTGGTGGACCGTCCTTCAACGTTGCAGTTGAAGGCAGATATGGAAAGCTTCAGCGGAACTTCGGTAAAGGGATCTGATGCACAAGAAATCTATGAATCCTTCTCTGAAAAAATAAATGAAGAGAGAAATAAAATGATGGATGAACTCGTTTCGAAGTATGGCAAAGAGCTGGTGAATAGCCGCAATCCGGATACCAGCAGTCAGCAGTATAAGGACCTGGAAAGGGATTACAAGCTAAAAAAGGCGAATTATGATCAACATGTTGCGGAGCAACTGGACGGATTGATTCATAAAAAACCGGGTTCATTTGCTGCTATTGTTTTGCTATCCAGAAATTCAAGAATCTTAAGTCTGGCTAAGTTGGAGGAATTGTATCAGGTCCTTTCTCCTTTATACAAAAAGGGATATTTTAAGGAGGGTATAGTTGACCATATTTCCGGACAGAAAAGATCTGCAATCGGGAGTATAGTGAGTGATTTTACATTGGAGGATCCACAAGGGAAGGCGCTCAGGTTCAGTTCCCTTAAAGGTAAGTATGTGCTGATCGATTTCTGGGGCAGTTGGTGTGGCCCATGTCATGTTGCTTTTAAGGAGCTCAGACAAATTTATAGTAAGTATCGGGGCGATCGCTTCGAGATTTTAGGAATTGCCACAGAATCCGATAGGAATGCCTGGGTTAAAGACATTGAAAAGGAAAAGCTTCCCTGGATGCAAATGTTAGATGTAAAAGGAGAGGGCAATGTATCTTTAAAGAAGTTCGCTGTCGATAAATACCCCACTACAGTACTAATCGACCCTGAAGGTAAGATTATTGGCAGAGACTTGTCTGTAGAAGAACTGCATAAAAAGTTAAGCCAGCTATAAAATAGTATAAAGCAAAAAATACGATTAAAATAAAAAGGCAGTTTTCCTATCGAAAACTGCCTTTTTTATGAAGAGTCTGAAGAGGATATCTCTGAGAATAACCTTTCTAAATGATTTCAGTTACAACCTGATTCTTACTGTTTTTCCGCTGCTTTTGCAGCCTCAGCTTCTGCTTTCGCTTTTTTCTTAAAGAATCCTCTTAACAGGAAGTTATGTTGTAAAGCTTCCATATTCTGATCCAGTTTCTTGCTGCTGCCTTCCAGGTTCTGCATGATCGCCTTGATCTGATCTGCCGTTTTCTGGTCGTTTAACAACATTCCTGCTGCATTGTCTGACTGTGTCAGTTTTGAAGAAGCTTTGTTTAAGTTCTCCGTCATTGCTGCTGCTGAACTTGCTGTTTTCTTCAATTCATTTACCGAAGCCTGAAGCTGTGAAAATACCATCGTATCAGTCAGCATTTTATCAGCCAAGCCTCCTTTGGTATTTATTTTCTTTGTAAATGCATTCAGGTCTACCGCCATTTTATTGGCAGATTCTGTGGTCACTTTTAAATTTTGTACGATCGCTTTGAAATTGTCTGCGATTTGCTGATCGGCAAGCAAAGCTCCTGCAGCACCTTTTCCTTCTACCAGATTTTTCGCCAGGATTTTAAAGTCTGAGGTTACATCTACCAGGTTTTTATTGTTTACCTGGAAGGTTTTCATGATGTCATCTGTGGAAAGAGCGTTGCTTGCTTTCAGGCGGTCACCATCTTCTACAAAAGGAAATTTAGGTGTTCCACCGGTGACCACAATAATTTTGTTTCCGATTAATCCATCAGAGCTGATCGTTGCAGTTGCATCTTTATGGATATATTTATGTGCTTCTTCTTCAATATTCAGGAATACCTGTACCTGTGAAGTTCCGAAGAACTGAATCTTTCTGATTGTTCCGATTTTTACTCCTGAAAACCAAACGTTGTTTCCTGCTTTTAGTCCCTGGATATCATTAAAAACAACATCAACAGTGAAGCTCTTTATAAATGACTTTTTTTGACTCCCCAGCGTAAATATTCCTAGTACAAAAATAACCAACCCAAGGGCTACGAATACCCCCACTGTTACTTTGCGACGCGTGTCTGTTACCTGCATATTGTTATTGTATAAAATTATAATCGTAAAATGGTTTCACCCGTTCATCACTGGTGTTAAATACTTCGTCAAAGGTTCCCTGACGTTCAAATTTGCCGTCCAGCAGCATGGCTACCCTGTTGCCCACTGCTTTTGCACAGGTGAGGTCATGGGTGATGACAATAGAGCTGGTATGGAAACGTTCCTGTACTTCGTTGATCAGGCTGTTGATTTCCAGACAGGTAATTGGATCTAATCCGGCAGTAGGTTCATCATAGAGCATTACTTCCGGCTGGAGGATCAGGGTTCTGGCAATGCCCACCCTTTTTCTTTGTCCGCCGGAAAGTTCCGAAGGCATCTGATTGATCGTTTGTAATAGCCCCACCGCATCAAGCACTCTTTCTACCGCCTGGTTTACTTCTCCTTTGGTCAGCCTGCGCTGATTTCTTACCAATGGGAATTCCAGGTTTTGCCTTACCGTCATACTATCATAGAGTGCCGAGTTCTGAAAAGAAAAGCCCACTTTCAGGCGTAAGGCCAAAAGTTCTTTATAGCTGATCTGATCTACATGCTGCCCCAATACTTTTACTTCTCCTTCATCAGGACTGAGCAGTCCAACGAGTATTTTAATTAAGACCGACTTTCCTGTTCCTGATTTTCCAAGTACAACGAGGTTTTCGCCTTTATAAAGATCCAGGTCGACCCCTTTAAGCACATCATAGCTGCCAAAGGATTTATAGAGCCCTTTTACTTCAATTACTTTTTCCTGATCGATACTGGTTGTTTTCTTTTGTTCCATTATTTAAAAGATCAGGTTCTGAATAGACTAAAAAACTGGACGGAAATGATTTCTTCCACAAAGATGAGGAACATCCCGATCACTACTGCGGAATTGGCCGCTTTTCCTACACCCTCTGTTCCTTTAGAAGAATTATAACCCTGATAACAACCTACGATACCAATGGTAAAACCAAAGAGGATGGCTTTGACCGTAGAAGCGGTAATGTCTAAAAAGGTAATAGATTCCAATGACATCTGAAAGAACGCCCTGGCACTGGTATCTTCAAATAAAGATACGTTTAATAAAGCACCCAACATCCCTACCATAGCCGTATAGAAGGTCAGGATGGGGATGGTGATCGTTGCTGCCAGCACCCTGGTCGTAACCAGGAATTTGAAAGGGTTCGTTGCCGAAACTTCCATGGCATCAATTTGTTCTGTTACCCGCATAGAACCTAATTCAGCCCCGATACTGGAGCCTACCTTTCCCGCTGCAATCAGCGAGGTGAGGAGGGGGGCAAGGGTTCTGAGTAAGGCGATACCTACCAGTGAAGGCAGCCAGGAAGTGGCTCCGAACTCCGCCAGTGAAGGTCTGGATTGCTTGGTAAATACGATTCCGGTAATGAATCCCGTTAAAGAGATTAAGGCCAGTGAGCGGTAGCCAATGTCATAGCATTGCCTCATGAGTTCTTTTCCCTCGTAAGGTGGAAGGAAACCTTCCTTAAAAAAACGCGTGACGAATTGACATACATCATAGAATGACAAAAACATCCTGGAGATCTTTCCGGGAGCTTTGACTTCTTTTCTTATATGGGCTGGAGTTTCAGCTGTTTTATCCATTAATTAGTGTAGGTATGTTCAGATTATATTAAAAAACTCCTTTATATTATGTGTTGTAACAGAGAATCATCAACACTTATCAAAATTTGCGCCATATTAACGATATATTCCCGATTTTGGTGTTTTTTAAATAAAAAAATGGCCTGTAAATTACAGACCATCGTTTTACTTTGCAGATTTATTTTCCTCCCGGAGGACAATTTCTTTGCAGAAACTCAGTGTAAGTCAGGGCCAGATGCTGGAAGGTTCCTTCACCTTCACTGATGCTGTGCGTGCGGTTAGGGTAAGACATCATCTGGAATACTTTTCCATGTCTGATCAGTTCATTGATCAGCATTTCTGCATTTTGATAATGAACATTGTCATCACCTGTACCATGAATGTACAATAAGTGTCCCTTTAAGTTTTTTGCGTAGCTGATTGGTGATCCTTTAACATAAGCCTCTGTAGTTTTCAAAGGAGAACCCATATAACGTTCCTGATATACATTGTCGTAAGTCAGCTGATTGGCTACTGCGGCAATTGCAATTCCGGTTTTATAAATTTCAGGATATTGGAACAACAGGTTCAGCGTAGAAGAACCTCCTCCGCTCCATCCCCAAACGGCAACTCTGTCTTTATCTACAAAGTTCCATTCCAGGATTTTTTTGGCGGCCATTGCCTGGTCACGGATGTTCAGGGTACCAATGTTTTTATAAATACTTTTGCGCCATTCTCTGCCTTTCGGAGCAGGTGTGCCACGGTTTTCTATTGAAATATAGATGTAACCATCTTTGGCCATATCTCCTGCATACAGGAAGTTACGTCCTGCACCATAAGTATCGGTTACGGTTTGTGAGGCTGGTTCTCCATAAACATAAAACACCACCGGGTATTTTTTAGTGCGGTCAAAGTTATCCGGTTTTTTCATCCATCCGTCAAGGGTTACTCCATCTTCAGTAGTTACTTTGAAGAATTCTACCTGGTTTTTTGGTGGTTTTACCTTACCCAGCTGGCTGGTCACGCTACCTTCCATCGTTAAAGGATTTAAGGTGGTCAGCTTCATCCATTCCGTGATCGGGCGGACAGTTGCATTGGTATATTCATGACGTGCAAAAATACCATTTGGAGAAATTTCATAATTATGTGTACCCGGAAGGATAGAAGGGGTTACCATTTCTGGTTTAGCTCCACCACTTAGTTTTGTTTTAAACAGGTATTTCTGAGTGGCATTCTCCGGAGAAGCCATAAAATAAAACAGGTTGTTTTTCTCATCAATCAATGCGCTTTCGATCACATCATAATCACCTTTGGTGATCAGTGTTTCTTTTTTGCCATCCTTGCTGATGCGGTAATGGTGTCTCCATCCATCTTTTTCACTCGCCCAGATGAACTCTTTGCCTTCATTGATCCATTTCCATCCCTGGGTAACGTCAATCCAGGCTTTATCCGTTTCTGAGTAGATGTTTTTCACTGCTCCGGATTCGGCATTGGCTACAAATATTTTGCTCACATTCTGTTCCCTGTTCAATTGCTGAAGGATCACTTCATTGGTATTTGGAATCCAGTCCATTCTTGGAATGTAGTTCTGGATATGATCTCCGGGAACATCCAGCCATTTGGTGGTTGCGGTATTGATGTCTACCACACCTACTTTACAAGAAGAGGGATCCTGTCCAACTTTTGGATATTCTACAGGGATGGTATAAGAATAAATAGAATCGGTATTGTTGATCATCAGGAAGTTCTTGATTTTGTTGGCATTCAATTGCCAGTAAGCAATTGTTTTTCCATCAGGGCTCCATCTGAAACCATCCCTGCAATCAAATTCTTCTTCATATACCCAGTCAAACGTACCATTGATCAAACGGTCTGTTCCATCGGTAGTCAGGGTTTTCGTGCTGCGGGAAGCCAGGTCATCCACATATAAATTATGTTTACTTACATAAGCTACCTTACTTCCGTCAGGGGAGAACTTTGCGAACATCAGGGAAGAAGCAGGTTTGTCTTTTCCAACCTTGATCAGTTCTTTGGTTTTCAGGTCGGCCACGAAGTAATCACCACGTGTTTCATATCTCCAGACCTTTTTGCTGTTCGTATAAATCAATATCTTGGTTCCATCCTCAGAGATTTGAAAATCTTTAATCTCTCCAAGACCACTACCGGCATTGGAGTAAAGAAAGCCTCTGTCGAGGATGGTCTTTTGTTCATTTTTTGGCAAGGTGATGGAAACGATATCTCCGTCTTTCACCTGGTAGTAAGAGTTACCATCTTTAGCCCATTTTAAATCAGACTGTTTTTGTGCATGGCTTTGTCCGCAATATCCAATAAAGATAATGACGGTCAGTTTAAAAAAGAGGTTTTTAAAGTTCATTTTTATAATTCTATAAATTGCTGATATACTTTTTGAAGGTATGATTTGGCATGGTCCAGTTGCTGGTCGGTTTTGGCCTTGTCTTTAGGATTGCTGTTCTCTAAGATCATCTTACCTACATTATCAAAGGTAACATATTGTGTGTTATCCATAAAGGCTGTTCCATTGTCCCAGCTAAAATAAGCAAAGGGTTTTGTATAGGGGTTTAGCAGGTTTTTACTCCATACAAATTCGGGCGAAGGAATTTGTAATTGAGCGAGTAACGTTGCGGCAATATCAATCTGAGAACCCACATTGCTGAACTTTTTGCCAATAAACTCCTCCTTGATCACATCCCCATAAAACAGGAGTGGAATATGGTAACGTTGCGGGCTATAGATTTCATGGTCCTGTTTTGGAAGTGGATGTCCATGATCTGCCACAAAGATGAATAAGGTGTTTTTATACCAGTTTTCTTTCTTTGCATTATTTAAATAAGCATTGATACAGGAATCTGTATAATAGGCAGTGCTTTTAAATTTTGCCACATTATCCCCATTTCCGAATTTCCCTTTTCCGGGAAGGGTATAAGGTTCGTGGTTACTGAGGGTGAGCAAGGTCGAGAAGAAGGGCTGTTTTTCTGAGTTCAGGTCTTTCCGCTGACGGTCGAATACCACCTCATCATATTTCCCCCAGGTAGACTGTAGTTCGCTCCCTTTGAAATTGTTTCTATCAATTAGCCTTTGATAATCATGACTGAGAATAAAGGCTTTGTAATTGTCGAATTCTGATTCTCCTCCATAATAGAAAGAGGTGTTATAGCCCATTCTGAATAATGAGCTGGATATGGCAGGTAACTTCTGTAGTTTCTCCGGCCATTTTACGATACTTCCGGCGCCCAGTGTAGGGAAGCCAGCAAGGGAGGCGATGAGGCCTTTGTCTGTCCGGTTTCCGGAAGCATAGATCCGGTCGAACAGTACGCCTTTGTTCATCAGAGAATCAAAGTGGGGCGTAATTCCCGTTTCATTACCCAGCGTTTTGGTCAGGTCGGCAGTAAAGCTTTCGATGATCACCAGAACAACATTGGGTCTGTTGGTCTTTAAAATATGAGTGGTACTGTCTTTTTCTGTGACGTACAATTCCTTAACCAGTTGCTCGGCCTTTTTAGGATCGAAATAAATGTAAGGATTTGTGCTGGACATTCTTTCCGAAAGGGCGCTTCTCATTAGGTTCCATTCCGTATTTACGGCAGCCTGGTTGAGTAATTGCTCTTTAGAGAAATAAGCCATGCTCTGGGTAATGGGAGAGCCTCTGAGGCCACCACGAATCAGCAGGAAGCTGAGGGCGATCAGCAGGAGCGCAACAGCAGCCCGTAACCAGACAGGATTTGTGCCGAACGTGATCTTCCGGGAAACTACCCATCGCTGCATAAATAAACTCAGGGCGATGAGCAAAATTAATAAAGCCAATGACAAACCTATAGGTGAAGATGCGCTGGAGGCCAGGGCTTCATTGGGCGTAGAGATGGCAAACCCAATGGCTTTGGCATTTACCTTACTTCCCCATTCCCTGTAGATGTTGAAATTGATGACCGAAATGATGCTGAACAGGACGATCAGCACGATGTTATAGATAGAGAGCCATTTGAGCTCAACGACTTTTCTGCCGCTTAGAAACCAATAGATATAGCCTAAAAGTGGAACGAGGGCAAGATATGCCGTCATGGAAAGGTCAAGTGTAATGGCATGATAGAAAGTTGCCATGGTCTCCGAAAGAGGCACCATGGCAAGCTTTTTATGATAAATAAGAAGAAACATCAACCGGTCCAGAAAGAAAAATAACAACCAGAAAATGTAGAATCTAAGGAGGAAAATAAGGCTTTTGAACATTTTAGCGGATGTTATTGACCTCCACCTTGCATCTGCATTACTTCTTCCATTGTTTTAAGTTCATATCCTTTAGGAACCTCTAAGGTAAATGGACCTGCTTTCTCTTCAGAAAATGCTTTAATCGTTGCAGTTGATTTTACGCCACGGTTAAACCTGGTGAATTTAATCGGAGTTCCTTTTACGTCTTTAAATTCCTGACCCATTAAACCTGCAGGAAGTTCGATATCGTTGGTTGCCCATAATTCATAAGTACCACCTTTGTCGTCTTTATAAGTGTATTTTTCAGCATTATAGGTTAAAATGGTTTGTTTTTCTCCTGTTGCTTTAAAGTCACTGAATTTAGGATCAGTCGCTTTTTCTTTCTCATAATCTGCTTTTGTTCCTTTTACAGCAATTTGCATTTGCGCTACCGGAACATCGATAAGTACCAGTGAGTTCAATTCGATATTGTCAGAGATTACCGTAATTGTAGCAGGTCCCTGTTGTAATTCAAATCTGGACATATTGCCATTGAATTTAACTTTAGTTTCTGTAGGCAGCATGGCAGCCATAGGTTCCTGTTCAGGAGTTAATGCATAACTGATTCCCAGGGTAATTGTTCCTTCAGTAATTTTCTTTTGAGCTTGTGCGAAGAGTGCTGCACTTACAAGAACTGCTGCTAAAACTCCGGTTTTGATAGATGTGAACATATAATAGTTTTTTTGTTTATGCTTTTTAAATTTACCAATTAATTTTCTCTTTGCTGATAAAGGCAGCAACACCTTTTTTGAAATCTTCACTTTCCCTTACCCTTGCATTGATCTGTACCGCCAGTGAAAGGCTGTTTTCCAGTTCCGGGTTCGTGGTTTGCCCAATCAATTGCTTGGTTACCATTAACGAATTTGCGGAGGCTTCAGTACACAAACTTAATGCAAATTCTTTCACTTTAAGACCAATATCCTCCTTGTTTGTTACAAAAGTGATCAGGCCATAGTCCAGAGCCTGCTGTGCAGAGAACAGTTCTCCGCTGAATAAGATCCGCTTGGCAATCGTTTCAGAGGTTTTTCTGAGCAGAAAACAAGATACAATCGCCGGTACAAAACCAAGTTTTACTTCTGTATAACCAAAACTGGCTTCGGGAACAGAAAAGGTAATGTCGCATACGGTAGCCAGTCCGCATCCTCCGGCAATGGCATGACCTTCGACTTGTGCGATCACTACTTTTGGCAGGTAATAAATAGTGGTAAACAGACGTTTCAGGTTTTCTGAATCCGCCAGGTTTTCTTCATAGCTGTTTTGTTGCAACTGCTGAAGGTAAGCCAGGTCGGCGCCCGCACTGAATGTGGTTCCGTTAGCTTTTAAGATGATGACTTTAACGGCTTCATCTTCAGAAGCGGTAATTAAGGTGTCGGTGAGGAGGCTCACGAGTTCGGGGTTTAAAGCATTGCGCTTTTCCGGACGGTTGATGGAAATGGTGGCAATCCGTTGCTCCACTGAATATAAAACTAAAGGCGCTGTCATGATCTTTCTGAGATAAATTCTTGTTTGCTTCAAAAGTAAAGAAACAAAACCAAATCAGCCCTGTCAGTCATTGGATTGCAGGGCTGATATTTGTCTGATATTATATTTTCCAGCTGAGATTGAATGCAAAGCTTCTTGGGTTTTGTTTAGCAACAAAGTAATAGCCGGCATAATAATCTTTATCTGTCAGGTTATCTATCCGAAATCCAAGCCTGACTTTCGAATTGTCATAAAACAGGGTTGAATTTAAGATGGTAAAAGCAGGTAGATTAAGTGTATTCGCATCATTCAGATAAGCCGACGAGTTACTGATCAGTCCAACTCCTGCGCCAAAATTTTTAAATATGCTTTCCTTAAATTTATAGCTGGCCCAACTGGTGAAAATATGTTTGGGAGTGGCCATTGGACGTTTGCCCTGGATTCCGGCATCGGCTTTAGTATAGAGGTTATCATTGAACCCATAACCAAGCAGGATATTGAAATTCTCTACCGGAGTAGCTGATAAGTCGACCTCTATCCCTTTACTTTTTTGTGTGGCGTCCTGTACGGAAAAATCTCTGTTATCCGGATCAGGGCGAACCTTATCTTTCACCAGAATGTCGTAATAGCTCAGCGTTCCTGAGAATTTTTTATCAAATAGTTCTACTTTTACACCACCTTCAAATTGATTGGCTTGTTCAGGTCTAAATAACTTATTGTCCCTGTTTTTTGCCGGACTATAAGTAAAACCATTTTGATAATTGCCAAATAGTGCGACCTGATCTTTAACAATCTGATAGGTAAGACCAATCTTTGGTGCTAATTTTTTCTGACTGTATGCCTCGGGTGCGATTCCTGAATTCAAGTCCACAGCACCATTATCTTTAAAGAAATCATATCTTAAAGAGAGAAGCGCTTGGAGGCGGTCGGTGAAACTTATAACATCGGACACATAAAAACCGTAATTCAGGGTAGCGTTCGAAGTAGGGTTAACCGCCGATTTTGAAAGTGTTTCCTGTAATTTCCGCTTGGAAATGTAATCTACCTTTGCCTGATTCAAATCAACGATATCATACATTTGGGTGATAAAATAAAAAGAGCTTTGACGGAGTGTACTTAAATTACCTCCAATCAAAAACCTGTTTTTTATTCCGGCAATATAGTGGGTTCCTGTGAAATTTTGCTGCAGCTGAATATTGGAATACTGATCACTCAATTGCCCGACTTCCCGTTTTAGCGTCTCCGGGTTCATCATGGTGTTTGTGGTACGGTATTGTTCGGGAGCAATGACCTGAGTATACGAGAATAAAGTCTGGGACTTCCAATTGTTATTGATTTTATAATCTCCCTGCAAAAAGATATTTAAATTATCGAACTTCTGATCAATTTCTCTGGAATTATAGGTTCTTGAAAAATCATATAAGGAACTGTTTAAAACTTTTGGATTCCATTGATATCCTGAATCAAAATCTATGGTCTGGACAGGGTTTTGATATATTTTTGCATATTCTACTTCAAGTAACAAATTTAGCTTGTCGTTGACCTTGTAAGAGAGGCTCGGATTCAGAAAGAAGTTATTTTGAAATGCAAAATCCTGATAGGAAT
Source organism: Pedobacter caeni (assembly GCF_900129215.1). Lineage (GTDB taxonomy): Bacteria > Bacteroidota > Bacteroidia > Sphingobacteriales > Sphingobacteriaceae > Pedobacter > Pedobacter caeni. The sequence goes on from NZ_FQUQ01000005.1 coordinate 239,327, forward strand.
TCTCTTTATGGATGGCGCTGGTAACTCTGAAGCGTAAATCACCCGTTTTATCTAGCGGAGAACTCAGATCCACCGTTAGTCTGCTCAAACCAAAGCTTCCGGTTGTGTATGATGCTTCTGTGTAAAAGTGATCCAGTGGCTTTTTAGTTACCCGGTTCACTAAACCACCGTAAGAAGAATACCCACTTCCAAACAGGGTTCCTGAAGGACCTTTCACTACCTCAATTCTCTCAATATTAATGGGGTCAACTGAGGTGGCCTGATAGGCAGGGATTCCGTTTCTAATGTAATTATCTGTATAAAAGCCCCTCATTAATGAAAATACACGCCCATTGCCTGCTTGAGTCAAAGAATTAACTCCTGGTGCACTTCGCAAAGCAGTTTTATAATCAGCGGCCATCTGTTCCTTAAATAATTCTTTGGGGATTACTGAGTAAACCTGCGGGTTTTCAAGATTCTTCAGTACCATTTTTGCAACCTGTTCAGTCTCCTTATCAGTAATTTTAGACATTTTTCTGGACCTGATGGCTACTTCATCCAGCGTACTTCGGTCCTCCCTTAAGATGAAATGCTGAATGATAGTCTGGCCTGCAATAACGGTTATGGTCTCTTGTTGAGTTTGTAAACCAACATAATTGGCGGTAATAAGGTGTTTTCCAACCTCAATGTTTTCGAGTCTGAAATTTCCATTTTCATCTGTCTGGGTCCGGCGTTGCCCTTTTATTCCAATGGTTACAAAGCCTGCAGGTTTGCCATCGCTCGTTTTGACCGATCCATTTACTGCACCTTTTCCTTTTCCGGGTTGAATCTTAATCTGGTTACCCGTTACCGTAATTCCACGCGCGTTGCGATCCAGAATTTCCTCCAGGACTTTATACAAAGGAATGTTTTGATAATTTAAGGTAACCTTCTTCCGGAGATCCAGCAAACTGGAGCTGTATATGAATTCACAGTTTGTTTGTTTTTCTATTGCTGAAAGCGCTTCGCCCAATGTCAGTGTGCCAAGTGACAGGCTGACCGGCTTTTGCAGGATGCTCTGCTGAGCCAGCACAGGTTTCGCCAGCGTAAAGATGAGCAGAAAAAATAGAGCGGGTTTAAAAAGTAATGTTGATGTTGAATAGGCTCTAAGCGCTAAAAATTTCATATTTTTGAGTAATGTAATTTGAGTTTTGAATTGAATTTCGATTGCAGAGCCCGGTGTTAAGTTTTGCCGACATGGCACCGGGTTTATTAATGTAGCGTTTACCTGCGCTTAAGGAGGTCGTTTTTTATGCATATGGGGTTTTATTGGTAAAGTGAAACTTCATTTTGCTTGATTTTGTATTTTAAATTCATTAAATAAGAAAGGTCTTGTAGCAGGGATGATAAGGATGGGTTTTTAAAGTCCCCCTTGATTTTTAATGGAGATAAAGCCTGATCTTTTATCCGGATTTTTACGTTATACCATCTTTCAATAATTGGAATAGCTTCTGAGAGTGGAATGTCATTAAAATGGAGAATATTGTCTTTCCAGCTTAAATAAGAAGAAGCTTGTACAACACTTTTTTCCATTGAGTAATTTCTGAAAACTGCCCTGCTGTTAGCGGTAAGGATCAGTGTATCGGTACAACCAGGAGCCGAAAACTGTACCCGCCCCTCATCGATAACAATAATGCTGTGCTGATCATTGGCAAACTCCTTCAGGTTAAACCTGGTCCCCAATACACGTGTTGTGGTATGTTTTGTTTCCACCGTAAAGGGTTTATCTGGGTTTTTAGCGACAATAAAATAGGCCTCACCACTTAGGATAACATGTCTTTGCGAATTTGAAAACTGCGGTGGATATTTAAGGCGGCTACCTGAATTGAGGTGAACTATAGTGCCATCGGTAAGGGTGATGATTCTTTTTTCTCCATAAGGCACTGCAACTTCATGATAAGAGGTAATAGACAATGGAGCAGCCTCCTGGGAAACATAGTGTTGCTGTAAAAAAAATACGGCAAGTAAAACTGATGCTGCAACAGCGAAGATCCATTTTTTTGAGTGTCTGAGAGGTAAATGTCCAGGCTTTAAACTTTCCGTGTTTTCAGATGAAAGGATTGTTCTTCCGATGCGGTTGTTTATTGACTTCATCATCAGCTCTTTTTCTTCGGATTCATTTAAATCGTCAATAAAATAATCCTCCTGAGGTTCAGCACTTGCAAGCCATTTCCTGACGAGGAACTTTTCTTCTTCAGTACATTCTTCAGACCAATAGCGTTTCAGAAGTTGAGGATTTATTTGCATGATAAGGGATGTTTTGTAATAGGAGTTACGCAACTTTCCTTTTCCCCTTAGTGCATAGCGAAAAATCAATCAATTAAATATTAATCAATTGATTTTCAGTGCGATAATTTTAGTTGTTGACTACCTTTAAACTCGTTCTAAGCGATTTTAGCGCTTTATTTAAATGTGCTTCCACTGTTTTCTCTGCAATATTTAACCGGATGGCTATTTCCGGAATACTGAGTTGACTGTTTCTGCTCAGCTGATAGACCTCTCTGCACTTAGATGGCAGTTTACTCACCAAAGAATTTACAAAATCATTCAGATCTTCAAAAAGAATGGTTTCTTCTGTATTATGTACAGTTTCGCAATGAAGTTTAGAGATGGACTTTAAATGTTGTTCATGGAGGTATTTATCCCTGAAATAATTGGCAATTTTTAGCTTAGCTGCCCCAAACAAATAAGACCTCATGTTTGTCACCATGTCCTGCTGATGTCGACGGTCCCAAAGACTACAGAAAATATCCTGCACCATCCCTCTTGCGCGTTCGGTATCTTCGGTATGAAAGCGGCAGAATGCAAATAGCTTTTTCCAGTGTTGATTAAATAACAACGTAAATTGCTCTTCATTAAGCTGAACTATTTTGTTTTCGTCCTGAAAAGATCCATTCTTATTTTTCACACAATAGCACTGTTAAAATCAAATGTAGGTTTTTAATTGGAATTATTCTAAATAAACAATCAGGTAATGTAAATCGATGGTGACCTCCTGATATCCGTTTTGATTACTGATTATCTGCAGGAAGATGGCTTTGAAGCTGGATTGGACTTACCATACAGTAATGGGCATTATCATCTGGGTTTAGTCTGTACCAAGTCTTTACTTGCTGCTTATTTGCTTCTTTTTTGCAAGGAGGTTGATAGGGCCTTATAGGGCCTGGAGCCCTGTCAAGCCCTATTGTTGTAGGATGAAAATTAATTCTAAATCAGAAGTAAATAAAGGCAGTGTACGGCGAATGTATTGACTTTAATAAAATTTATTACTTATATTAGTGCTATTGACTATAGAGTTGTTAACTTTTATTATTAAACATTAATCTATTAAATATGGCAAAAGCGGCAAATGGTCCATTGGGGACCTTAAACGGAAAATTACACAACCTGGTATTTTATGTGCTAAACGGACAACATGTTTGTCGTACGATAGGCGATCCGGGTAAACCAAGTATCAATCAGCTGGCCAACCGACAGGAGATGTCAGTCACGATGCGTTTGGTGAAATCCATCAGAGAATTTATCAGTGTCAGTTTTGACCTCGAAGCTCAGGGAACAGTTAAAAACGCACATAACCTGGCTACTTCTTATATTAAAAAGAAGGCCTTAAAGGGCCAGTATCCTAATCTTTCAGTGGATTACAGTAAGGTAGAGCTCAGTCATGGCACTTTAGAAGGAGCAACAGACCTTAAACTAGAAAAGACAGACAAAGGCGTACAGGTCAGTTGGAATACCGAAGGACGTTATGATGATATGGTGATGATTTTGCTTTGTCATCCTTTAAGAAGAAAAGCTACATCCCTTATTAATGCCAGCCGTAGAGATGCAGGAACCTGTTTTATTGAATTGCATCACGATGGATTTCTGGATGAGCCGATAGAGGCATATATCTGTTTCAGATCTGCAGATGGCAAGGAAATTTCAGACAGTGCGTATTTAGGAAACCTGAACGGAGAAGCAGAAACTGAGGAGCGGATCAGCCAGAAAAAGAAATATGCTGAAGTAAAAAAGCGGTTTGATATCGTAGAAGCTGATTATTTACAACAAATGAAGGGCAACAGGGGGAATCCCGTCGATAGCAAGGCTTTCCGAACATTGGAAAAGGAGTATCAGGTATTGAAGAATAAACTGGAACACCTTCCGGGGAAGCCTGGTTAGCATTATAGTTGCTCATTATGGAGGAACCAGTTTTATTGATTTTACCTGATATTGGTCTAAAGCAGGCCGGATAAAATAAATGAAGGCTTTGTCTTGTTTTGTTAATGTGGTGTATACGGTGGCCCGATTGGAAAAAATATAGGCTATTGCCTGCTGTTTAGGGATTTTGAAGGTAATGATTTTACGCTGATGGTAAGTACGGATCTGATCATGGCTAAGAAAGCCTTGTAAGAGGATAAGCACGGTCAAAGAAATGAAAAATGCTTTTTTCTGATGATGTACGATTGCGATGACCAGGAAAATTAAGGCCAGGCATAGCAATATGAACTCAATTTTACTGATCCAGATGCCAGACAAGCTGGAAAAAGGAAGTTGGGAAATCCATCGGAGGCCCTGGTTTGTGAAATGGATCAGCCATTCAAAAAGAGATGCAAGAAAATCAAATCCAGGAAAGAGAATTATAATCCCAAGATACATCAGTAAGGCGATGGGAATCAGGATAAACACATTGCTAAGGAGGAAATAGAGAGGGAACTGATGAAAATAATAGACTGAAGAGGGAAATGTAAATACCTGTGCGGCTAAAGACATTGCAATCACTCCCCATAATTTGTACAGCCATTTGTTTTCAATAGGCCAGGACTGCTGAATTTTTGGTTGCAGGTACACCAGACCGCTAACGGCTAAAAAAGAAAGCTGAAATCCCACATCCCAAAGAAGAAAAGGCTGGTAAACCAGTATGCAGAATGCACTAAACGCAACGATATTATAACTATTGGCAGGTCTGGACCATGATTTTGCAATCAGGAAAACGGAAAGCATCAGAACAGAGCGGAGCACAGAAGGAGAGAACCCTGTAAGCAAGGCATAAAACCAAATGGCTGGAAGGATCAGGATCAGTTTAATCAATTTACCCCGTTTTCCGGAGTTCAGAAAACTTAGCAAATGATTCAGGACCATGTAAATCAGTCCCACATGCATGCCCGAAACGGACAAAGCATGGATCGTTCCTGTTTTTGCATACACATCCAGGGTGTCTTTGCTGAGGTCTGTGCGGTAGCCAAGAATAAGGGTCGAAGCCAGGGCTATCGCTTCTTTATTTTTGATCAGCTTTGCATAGCGCTTCAGCTGCTGTTGTCTCAGTCTTAAAGCGAATGTCAGAATCGGGTTGCCTTTGTTTCCCTTTATTTTTAAGTATTGCTGAGGATACAGGAAGGTTTGGTGGTTTATGTTCTGAGTGGCAAGCCAGGCTTTGTAATCAAATTCGGAACTCAGGTGTGGAGGACTGACCTCCGAAAACAAAGAAGGAATGATCAGCACTTCTCCATAATAAAGAGTTAAGATAGTCTTAACAGGTGTTTTTATGGCAACCATGATGGCTCCTGAAGCAGGTTTGGGAAGGAGGTAAACTCCTTGCTGGCCGCTGTCTGCGCTGATTTGGTAACTGAGCATTACTTGTGCTTTAAACCTGCATATCCCGTTTTTATATTGAGGTTCTTCTATGATGCGGATTTTTAAGTAGCTGGAGCTTGTTTTGCTAAAGTGATCTGATTTTAATGATTGGGTATAGCTGATGCAGGACAATCCGCCAAAAAAGAACAGGAGCAATTGAAGTATGGATCCGGTAAAGACTTTGAAACGGTAAGCTTTGATTTCTTTATACCTGAAGTTTATGAATGCTAATCCAATAAATAAGAGGAGATTAAGCGAAGTTAAAAGAAGAATCCCAGGCACTGGTTTGAAGCCGTAAAAGAAACTGATTCCTAAAGCGTATGGGATTAGGATGCGCAGAAAGCTGAGGCCATTCTGATGAGGAACATGCATGGCCTAAAACTGATAGCGTACCTGTAGCTTCAGGTCTGATTTTTTATTCCCTGCAATTTCATCTAGCCCGGTGCCAATCTTGGGTTTATCCTGATAAATGTAGATCGCATACCTCGCCCAAAGGTCCAACGGCTTCAACAAACGATACCTTAAATTCAGATAGGTTCTGATGCCTTTGCCATGATAGCCACCTGAACCTGTCCCAGATAAAACATCATCCTCGTAAGCATAAATCCGGGAGTTATAGGAGTCGGTATGGAAATAAGCAAGCCGGACATTGCCTGATAATCTGGAAGACAATGGGGAATAGTGAAGGTCCTGATAGATCAGATAACCCAACTCCGTAGTTTTTGCTCCCTTTTGGTAACTGATGACCTCCAGACGTTGCTGGGACTTGAATTTTTTGTTAAACTGCCAGTTGCATTCCAGTCTGTAATTTGTTTTAATCAGGTCCTCCAGGGTGCGATCAGGGTTTCCCGTATCTGGATTTTGCTGTTTTTGTTCTGTTTTAAACCAGGCGCTGAGTTGTAGCTTTTTGGTAGGCTGATATTGTAAGCGGGAAAGTATTTCGTATCCTGAAGAAGGGGCATCTACCCGGTATCTCAGCCATGGGAACTTAAAATAATCGAAGTAAAGGGCGAATTTCCAGTGTTTATGAAGGCTGTAATTTATGCCTAAATAAGCCCCTTTTTCATTGGCGGTGCCGGAAGCTTCTCCGATAGACTGACTAAAGAAATTATGGTAGTCTTTATCATAACTTCGATATACAAATACTGCCGATAAGCGCGCAGAGATACTGGCCATCGCTCCCTGTAAAATTGCCCAGCCACCATCAAAGCTCCGGGCTGCTTCCCCATAAAAATAAACATTCTGAAAGGTGTAATTGTAATGCAGACCAACATTGCTCAACTGATCGCCTGCAAAGTTGTATTTCTTATAAGGCGGACTACTATTGCTAAAAGAATAGCCATACCTGGATTGATAAGCAACAAGGCCAGCACTGAAATGCGCTGCCAGATATTGAAATGCAAAGCCATAGAGCTGTTGATTCAATGTCTTCCTGTTTCTGAGTTCTGTCTGGGTCCTGTGTAAACCGCTTTCATTAATGGTGCTCAGGGTTAGCGAACCATCAGGCCAAATTTTCAAACTGGCATCTCTTTTCCTGAAAGAGAAAAAGGGACTGAGGTAAAAATGTCCGGATAAATGAACGGTAGCAGCAATACCCCGGAAAAAAGCGCCTTCACTGGTAGAGGTATAGGACTTTAATCCTACATCTTTGCTGGCCACACTGGTTACATCCGGGCCTTTCCCTAGAGAGAAGCCAGACCATAGCGTTAAGCCTTGTCCAAATTGAAGGCTATAGTCTCCGATGATCAGCTTGCTAAGCCGGTGGAACTTATAAATTGCCAGGTTTCCGGATAGAAAATCTATTGCTGGTTTTCCGCTAAACAGGGTTTCCCCGGCATCCTTCTTCATGACCAGAGATGCGGAAAGCAGGTCTGCATACTGGTATTTATAGCGGAAAAGGAGTTTGTCGGGACTCCCCAGATATCTGCTTCCAGGTAGGCTGGTGAACCCTTTCTGCTGTTGTAAGAGCCTTCCATATCGAAGCATCACCTGATGATTGCCCTTCCGGTAAAGGTTGTTCCAGCTTAAATTGGCATAAGGATTAACTGGATTTAAGGTAACAAAAGGCAATAATTTGTCTATGGTTTCCGGATCGAAATCAGGAATAGATTGTAATTCCAGAAGGTCCAGTAGTTTGCCGTTAACGGAGAGGTGCTGAAAGAAATTGCTGATTTGCAGGGGCGACAGGAAAATGAGTTTTTTTAACTCTTCCGGGCGGGTATGGTTCAGGTCTATGGGATGTTTCCTGAAGAAATCCAGCTGATCTGTCAGTTCAGCAAGCTCTTCTTCCTCATTCCCATTTTCAGCAAGTCTTTCTTTAAGGTCTTTTACCTGCTCCTCTTCCTGTGCGAAGAGGAGGGATCCTGGGAAAATCAGAATAAGGAAGAAGAAGAGTCGGAGTGAAGCTGGCACCATGATGCCTAATCACCGTATTATTTATTGTAATAAAAAATTATTTAACTAATAATTTATATTTCCTCGTTAAGCTTCAATAAGAAGTCTTTCAGTTTCTCCAGCGAAGCGATGATCTTTTGGTTTTCTTTTACTTCAGAGGTATTGTTTTTTAAGTGTTCTTTAGCTCCTTTAAGGGTGAAACCCTTATCGTCTACAAGGTGGAAAATGATCTTTAGGTTTTCAATGTCCTCAGGGGTAAATAAACGGTTTCCCTTTTTGTTTTTTTTAGGTTGCAACACATCAAATTCCTTCTCGTAAAAGCGGATCTGTGATGCATTTACGCCAAACATTTCGGTCACCTCACCCATCGTATAATACATTTTATTAATTTCCCGTTCTTTGTAAGGCATAGTTTGATCTTGATTATTAGTGGTTTACGGCTTTTATATAAAGTGTTCAAATGTAAAGGGATTTTAGTAGAATACCGCAATAAAATTTTAATTTTGTTCTCCATTAATATAGAGAAGGATGACAGCTAAGGAAATCAGACAGGCTTACTTAAAATTTTTTGAATCGAAACAACATCATATTGTTCCCTCTGCACCAATTGTAGTAAAGAACGATCCAACACTGATGTTCACCAATGCGGGAATGAACCAGTTTAAAGATTTGTTCCTGGGAGAAGCGCCTATTAAATATCCTCGTGTTACAGATACACAACGTTGTTTGCGCGTTTCCGGGAAACACAATGACCTGGAAGAAGTAGGTATTGATACCTACCACCATACGATGTTTGAAATGCTGGGCAACTGGAGCTTTGGAGATTACTTTAAAAAAGAAGCCATCGCCTGGAGCTGGGAATTATTAACTGAAGTATACAAAATCCCTAAGGATAAATTATATGTGTCCATCTTCGAAGGAGATGAAAAAGAAGGACTGCCAAGAGATACTGAAGCTTACGACCTTTGGAAACAATATGTACCGGAAGACCGGATCATTCTTGGTAATAAAAAGGATAACTTCTGGGAAATGGGTGATACTGGTCCCTGCGGTCCCTGCTCAGAGATCCATGTAGATTGCAGAAGCGAAGAAGAACGCAAAGCAGTGAATGGAAAAGATTTGGTGAACGCGGATCATCCTCAGGTAATTGAGATCTGGAACAATGTATTCATGCAGTTCAACCGTCTTAAAGATGGCTCACTGCAGCCATTACCTGCACAACATGTGGATACAGGAATGGGGTTTGAACGTCTGGTACGTGTGTTACAGGAAAAATCTTCTAACTATGATACGGATGTGTTCCAGCCAATGATCCAGTTTATTGCAACACATGCAGGAGTGGTTTATGGTGCCGATGAAAAGACGGATATCGCTATGCGTGTAATGGCTGATCATATCCGCGCCATCTCTTTTGTAATTGCAGACGGACAATTGCCTTCAAATAATAAAGCAGGTTATGTAATTCGCAGGATTCTTCGCCGCGCGGTAAGGTATGCTTATACTTTCCTGAACCTGAAGGAGCCTTTCTTAAACCAATTGGTACCGGTATTGGCTGAGCAGTTTAAAGGCGTATTTGAAGAGCTGGTTTTACAACAGGATTTCGTGCAAAAAGTAGTGCTGGAAGAAGAAGTTTCCTTCCTGAGAACTTTGGCCACAGGAATTCAGCGCTTTGAAAATTATACTAAAAAACAAGGCGAATTGCTGATGTCGGAAAATGCCATTGAACTGGAGAAATCTTTTGAAGACAACTGGGTGTACAGCATTTTGAAAGACCAGATGGTGATTTCAGGAGAATTTGCTTTTGAACTGAACGATACTTATGGTTTCCCGATAGATTTAACAGAGTTGATGGCCAGGGAACAACGCTGGACCGTTGACATGGCTGAATATGATAAAGCCTTGTTAAAGCAGAAAGAAAGATCAAGAGCGGCAACTGCTGTAGATACCGGCGACTGGATTATGGTGAATGCCAATCTGGAAACTGATTTCGTAGGTTATGATGATTTTGAAATAGAAACACAAATTATAAAATACCGTAAGGTGAGTGCAAAAGGCAAGGAACAATATCAGATTGTGCTGAGCAAAACACCATTTTACGCAGAGAGTGGTGGTCAGGTAGGAGACACAGGCCGCCTGGAAGACCATAGCCGTCTGTTCTTTGTCGAGATTACTGATACCAAGAAAGAAAATGGCGTAATCGTTCATTATACAGATACTTTGCCTGAAGATTTAGATGGTTTGTTCTGGGCAGTGATTGATGAAGATAAGCGCTTGTTATCCCAAGACAACCATACCGCTACGCATTTACTTCATGCAGCACTTAAAAAAGTGTTGGGTAGCCATGTGAACCAAAAAGGTTCATTGGTAAACCCGGATTACCTGCGTTTCGATTTCTCGCATTTTGCAAAGATCAGTGATGAGGATTTGGCTAAAGTTGAACATTTGGTGAATCAAAAGATCAGAGAGAATATTCCTTTGAAAGAACAACGAGACATTCCTTATGACCAGGCGATTTCAAGTGGGGTGACGGCCTTGTTTGGAGAGAAATATGGTGATTTTGTACGTGTCATTACTTTTGATGACCATTATTCAAAAGAGCTTTGCGGAGGTACCCATGTGCAGGCAACCGGACAGATTGGTTATTTCAAGATCATTTCTGAGAGTGCTGTTGCAGCTGGGGTAAGACGTATTGAAGCCATTACCGCTGATAAAGCGGAAGCTTTCATCTTAGACCAAAACAGGGAACTGAATGAGTTAAGAGCATTGCTTAAAGGAAATAAAGATTTGAAATCAGCAGTGTCTGCATTGCTGGAAGAAAATTCAAAGCTGAAGAAAGAGGCAGAGAAAGCAGTAGGGGAGCAGTCTGCGAACCTGAAACATGAAATCGTTCATCACCTTAAAACGATCAATGGGGTGAACCTGATTGCAACTCATGTGGATTTGCCAAATGCTGATGCGGTTAAGAACCTGGCTTTCGCAGTGAAAGACCTGGTAGATGATCTTTTACTGGTATTTACTACTTTAATTGATGATAAACCTGGTATTACGGTGATGCTTTCAGAAAACCTGATCAAGGATAAAGGCTTAAATGCTTCGAATATTGTGAGGGAACTGGCTAAAGACATCCAGGGTGGTGGCGGTGGTCAGCCGTTTTATGCTACTGCAGGCGGTAAGAACAAGGATGGTTTATCTGCTGTTCTTGCTAAAGCAGCAGATTTAATCCCTGCATAAGGTATAAAAGTAACAGGATAATTTTAAGGTCTTTGATAAAAAAAGGACCGGTTATAAAGCAGTCGTGCTCAGGAGTTTTTTTCTGAACATGACTGCTTTTTTTCTTGTTTTATTATTTATCTTCGATATCATTAGTGCTTTGCTAAAATCAATTTCGTATGAAAATATTCGTTGTCGTGTTACTTTGTTTGCTGGGTTTTTCGTTAACATTTCAAGGATATGGTCAGGTAAAACCAGGCAGGCTTTTAACCAATCAACAGATCTCTGATCTGGTGGACTCCGTAAGCGCTTCATTAAAGAAGCATTATATTTTTCCGGACAAAGCGGATGCTATGGTTAAATATATGAAGGCCCAATTGCAAAAGGGCGTATACAAAAAACTGGTTAATCCTCAGCAACTGGCTCAACAGATTCATAATGACATCAGGGGTATTCATTATGATGCTCACCTCCATATTGCTTATGAACCTCAAATGCAAGCTCCAAAAGCATTAAGTCCGGAGCAATTGGCTCGGGCACGAAAAGAGGAGTTATCAGCTGAAAAAGAAAATAATTTCAATCTTCAAAAAGTAGAAGTCCTTCCGGGAAACATTGGCTATTTCCGTTTCAATGGATTTACTTCGCAAACTGCAGCAGCACAAGCAACATTGAACGCTGCATTAACCTTTTTGTCTAATACAAAAGTTTTAATGATCGATTTGAGGTTTAATGGCGGAGGAAGTGCTACTGCTCCCTTGTCAAGTTACTTCTTCAAGGATAAAACACATTTATTTGACAACGTAAACACTTTTAGTAAAGATACCTTGTCATTTTATACTGATCCATCCAGTACAACTGGTCTGGTGTTAACGATGCCCGTTTATATCATTACAAGTAAAAATACCGCATCGGCTGCCGAGGCTTTTTCAGCTTCAATGCAGGCTTTGAAACGCGCTACAATTGTGGGCGATACGACATTAGGTGTTTCGCATCAGACTGGTTTTTTTCCATTAGGAAATGGATTTTTAGCTAAAATTCCTTTTGCCAGACCTGTTTCTACCTCAGTGTTTAAGGATTGGGAAGGGACTGGCGTGATTCCGGATGTGGTGATCACTGAGGAAAAAGGGTTAGTGGGAGCTCAGGAAATTGTTTATAGAGATTTAATGCAAAAAGCCGCTACTGATAAAGAAAAGAAGGCTATTCAATGGGCAATCAATGATCTAAAGGCAAGTGCTGATCTTCCTAATCCAGAGCCGGGAGTTTTGAACAATTATGCTGGCACGTATGCAGGAGGAATTAATTTCTTTGTAGAGGGTGGCGGGCTGCGTTGTAAAAATCCGGAACGTGGTGGAAATGACGTTTTTAAATTGAAACCTGTTACCGACCATGTTTTTGTACTTGATGAAAACGTTCAGGTTGAATTTGTGAAAGACCTTTCGGGCAATTATTCCAGTATGAACATGCTTTGGAAGAATGGAAATATAATTCAGAGAAATAAGGAGTAACGGTAAGAAAAAGGGATTCGGGAGTTCTGATGATGCGGTGAAAATAAAATATTTTAAACAAAAAAACCGGAAGATTTTTCTTCCGGCTACAGCAGGTCATAAACCGGCCTGTTTTATTTAAGAACCCAGTAACCAAGGGCTAGCCATATCAGCCCTTTGACTAGAAAAAAGAGGAATCCCCAGATCCCAACTTTCTTCAACCATTTTAAGATGTTGGCTTTTCTTTCTGATGTGGGTGTATTTGTCATAATTAAAGCGATTCTTTCAGGACTTCGCGCCAGCTCTCTAATTCAGGGATTCCAGGCTTGCGTTTACCAAAAAATTGAACAATCATTTCTCCGTTTTTGTCAAACAATTCGATAGAGTTTACATCACCATCTGTTGAAGGTTTTACCACCTGCCATACGCTGCGAACTTCATCTTCACGAAGGTGCAAATTAAATTCTGGATCTAAAACATTAAACCATGGTCCCATATCTACTAGTTTTGTAATATTTCCACTGTGGATCTGTATACAACCAGCGTTCCCGGTGAAAACCATTACCGGAACCTGTTTTTCTGAACAGGAAGTCATGGCTTTTCTGAAACCTTCAACAGAAGTTTCTTTTGCCCTTCCGGCAGGAGCCAGACGTAAGGCTTGTGTTCTGGTCACTTTGAATTTTCTAAGGATCATGAAGAACTCATGGCTGTCTTTCATGTTGTTCCAGGCTTCATGGAATCCGGTTACATCGATCTCTGCATCTGCCAGTTCCGGTTGAGGAGCTGCTTCCGGAGCTTTCTCGATCAATACCGATTCCTGATCTGCTTTGCGGAAATTTTGGATCAGCTGCTGATAAGCTTCCTCATTGCTGCGGTCTGTTAAATATATCTTGTGAAGGGCCGTACCATTGGCATCAAAAAACTGAAGGCTTTTACGTCCGTTTTCTTCTACTGCAAAGCCGTGTTTCCACTGGCGGAGGAATAAACGTAAGTCAATATCTTCACCAAGCACCAATCCGGCATGAGGTGTAAAAGAGATGTCTTCATAAACCCCTTTTCTTTCATTTACGCAATACTCATTGCGGGTAAGGGCCATTACATAACCCAATGAGGTTACCGATTCCAGGATTTTCTCGAAATCAGGTGCTAAGAAAATGACCTGTTGTCCTAATCCGGTCATCAGTAATTCGGCTTCAGTTACCTCTAGTTCCTGTGCAGCTTCTCTGATGCGTTTTTTAGGGTTAGCAATTTTATAGGCTTCATATTTTTGTTTCAGGCTGTTTGTTTCTGTAATCATGGTGTTGGGTTTTTATGATATTGAACTTAAATTAACTGTTGAGTTTTTAGGAATAAAGAAGGGTTTGAGGGTCTTTGGGTTGGTAAATACATCAGAATCAATCTCAAATACTTCATAAATGTTTTTGGTACTTAATACCTCTGAAGCCGTTCCATCATACCATTTCCTGCCGTTTTTAAGCATCAGGATCCGGTCTGCATACTGAGCAGCGAGGTTGATGTCGTGTAAAATGCTGATCACCATAAAACCTTTTTTAGATAAGGCTTTGGCAATGGCCAATGTTTGTTGCTGGTATTGGAGGTCTAATCCGGCTACAGGCTCATCCATCAGGAGCAAGGCATTGGGAACATCCCAGATCTGCACGAGAATTCTGGACAATTGTACCCTTTGTTGTTCTCCACCTGATAAGCTCAGGTAAGAACGTTCAGACAGGTGTGTGGTGCCGGTTAGCTTCATCACTTCCTCACAGATTTCCCTGTCTTTTAGAGAAGGATCATTCTGATAATGAGGATAACGGCCCATCATTACAATTTCATGTGTCAGAAAAGCCATGTTTACAACATTCTGCTGGTTGAGGACTGCTCTTTTTAAAGCCAGTTCCGGAGCAGAATAATGACTGACTTCCTTATGGTGCAGGGTAAGGCTTCCTTTGGAAGGTTTCCGCTCTCCGCTTAACATCCTCAACAAAGTTGATTTTCCCGCACCGTTAGCTCCAAGAACAACCAGCATCTCGCCCGGGCGGATGCTGAAGGAAACATCCCTGACCAGCATGCGATTCCCTGTTTCATAACTTATGTTTTCTGCGATTAACATGTTTTTGAGGTTATAAAGTCAGCTTTTTCTTGTCCTTGATTAAAATATATAAAAAGAGCGGCGTGCCTAATAAAGCGGTAATTACTCCGATAGGAAGTTCAATCGGGGCAATGATCGTTCTGCAAAGCATATCCGCCAGAGTGAGCATTAAGGCACCCATTAAAGCAGACGCTGGTAATACGTATTTATTGTCTACTCCGATCAGTAATCTTACCGTATGCGGAACAAGCAGACCTACAAAACCAATGATTCCGGATACGGCCACTGCTGCACCAACAGCCATCGTGGAAAGAATCACTACGTTTCTTTTAATGCGGTTGATGCGGAGCCCGAGTTGATTTGCCTGTGTTTCCCCCAGTGCAAAAGCATTTAGTGCCTTGCCCATATAAGGGAGGACAAATACTGGTATGAGCACAAAAGGAGCAATGGCGAGAACGGTTTCCCAGGTAGCACCGCCCAAACTTCCAAGCATCCAGAAGGTAATATTCCTCAGTTGCTGGTCGTCTGCCATATAGGTGATCAAGCCGGTGAGTGCACCCGCCAAAGCATTGATTGCAATTCCGGCAAGGAGCATCGTGGCCACATTTGATTTCCCATCCGTCCGGGAGATCTGATACACCAGAACAGCGGCAATTCCTGCACCTGCAAAAGCACCAAAAGCAAGGAGGTAATAACCCAGCAGGTTGCTCAGGCTGGCGAAAAGTGCCATTTCCAACACAATTACAATGACCGCCATTAAGGAAGCTCCGGCAGAGATTCCGATTAATCCCGGTTCTGCCAGTGGGTTTCTGAAAATCCCTTGCACAGCTGCTCCGGAAATACCCAATGCTGCACCGACGAGAATACCAAGTGCCACTCTTGGAAGGCGGACGATGTTTAAGACACCTTCATGTTGCATACTGACCACGGAGTTCGTAAACATGCCAAGTTTTTTTGCAAGGATCAGCAGTACATCAGTCACAGGAATCTTCACAGCGCCTAATCCCAGAGAAAATGAGGCGGCCATAAACAGCGCTGCGGTCAGCAAAACATAAAGGGTTGTTTTCTGTATTACCATTTGCTGTTCAATTCTTTGATGGCTTGAGGAAGCCTTACGGAGAAATTCACCATTAATTCTGCATCCATCTGGATGATTCTTTTATTCTTTCCTGCGTTGGTTAAGTTGACACCAGGCATTTTTAAAATGCTGTTGATGCCTCCCAGGCTCTTAAATCCGAAATCAAACATCAGGATGATGTCCGGGTTGGCATTGACCAATGCTTCTGTAGTATAAGGTTTGAAATTTGAAAAGCCCTGAGCTGCATTTTTTCCTCCGGAAAGGGTAATCATGGCGTCCATATTGGTGCTTTTACCAGCCACCATCATTACTCCGGTTCCACGGGCATAGATGAACAACACGCTGGGGTGCTTTGGGTTTTTCTTTACGAGATCCAATGATTGTCCAATGTTGGATTCCATTTGTTTCACCAGTGCTTCTCCCTTCTGAACAGCTTCAAGTGCAGCGGCTACAGATCTGATAAATGCGGAAGCGCCTTTTACGGTATATTCCTGTTTGATACTGATGAGTTTGATGCCTGCAGATTTCAACTGATAGGCAATGGCTTTAGATACATCTCCCTCAGGGGCGATCACAAGATCAGGGGAGAAGGAGATGATGCCTTCAGCTGATAAGACCCGGTTCTGGCTCACCTTTGGTAACTTCGCCACATAAGCAGGGTAAATACTGGTCACATCTACGGCTACGATCTGATTTCCAAAACCTAAGGCGTCTACGGTTTCTGTGAGCGCAGCACCTAAAGTGATGATCCGTTTAGGCGCAATCGCCGAGGAGGTTAAATAAGACAGGAGTACCAGTAGAAAGGTAGGAAGCGCTTTGATCATTTTTTCGTTTGAGTATTCGTATTTATAACGACACAAAGAAACCTTTAATTATACTCATTCCAAATAATTATTTTTTATTTGTCGGTATTGGTATGTTTTCTGTTTTAGCACAGTAAAGGTGGTTTGTTGTGGTGGTTTTTTGAGCTTATCTATTTGTTTTTTAGTCTGTTGAGTCGGTTTTTGTCCGTGTCGTAATAACGGCTTTTCTTTTAATTCTTCCTATAATATATCCCGAATCCGTAAATGTTATCCCGAAAAGGTTAAAAATAATCCCTTTTACGTTGTGCAGATATTAGTAAATCTAAGCATATTTGTACACTTTATTTAGACTCATTAAAAATAATATAGATATTTGAATGTACCACTACATCACTAAAAAGAATTACTTATTAGCGCTGCTGTTTTTCCTGACCAATGCCGTGACAGCAAAGGAAACTAAGGGGAAATTGACCGGAGTGGTATATGATGATGCCAATAAGCCCCTTTCGGGGATTACGGTTTCTCTGGAACCGGATATGCGCCGTGCGATAACAGATAAAAAAGGGGCATTCGAGTTCGACCGTTTATATGCCGGAACTTATACTTTAAAAATTTCTGCCATTGGATTTGGGACACATATCCAGGAAGTGGAAGTAGATGCACAGGGAAAAAATACAGTAACGATCCGGTTGACACGGAAAAACGAATCTCTAAAAGAAGTGAGTGTGACCGGGGTTCACGGAAATCCGGACAATTTCATCGACATGACCAGAACAGCAATGCCAAGCACCGTCATTACAAGAAAAGAGATTGAACAGATGGGGAGCAGAAGACTGGACGAAGTGTTAAAAGAGCAAACAGGCCTGTCGATTGTCAATGATATTGGTTCTGGCAACAGGGCTGTAGGTTTGCAGATGCAGGGTTTTGACAGCGGTTATACCATGATCATGATCGACGGGCAGCCAATGGTTGGCCGCAACAACGGGAATTTTGACCTGTCCAGGATCACGGTTTCCAATATTGAAAGAATTGAAATTATAAAAGGTGCTTCTTCCTGTTTGTTTGGTAGTGAGGCACTTGCCGGGGTAGTTAATATCGTTACCCGTAAAAATATAACTGAACCGCAAGGCATGGCAGCGATACGCTACGGAAGCTTTAATATGCTGGATGCGACACTGGAGGGGGAAACTCCTTTTGCAGGTAAAAAAGGTTCTGTGTATTTATCCGGCAATTATTACCGTACCGACGGATTTAACTCTAACCCCTATATCAAAGAAGGAAAAACAGCGCCTCCTTTTGATAGTTATACTTTCCAGGGTAGGGGACGTTACCTTTTGGGCGAAAACAGTACCCTGAATTTTAATGGAAGGTATGTAAACCGGCATTCGGTAAATGAAGTATCCTATGGGGTGAAGCCAACCAAAGATGTGATGGACGAATATGACCTCAATGGCTCCGTATCCCTGAACCATAATTTTAAAAACGGGACGAGGTTAAAAACTCAATATTACCTGACCCGTTACCAGACCAAACAGGATTTTACGGATCTGAATACCAGTCTGATCACACCTGGCAGTCAGTTTAAGCAATACCTGCACCGCGCGGAAGTACAAGCTGCACAGCAGTTATTTACCGCAGTTGAACTGACCGCAGGAGCCGGTGGGGCTTATGAATTGCTGGACCATTCTTCCTATAAGGGGAATAAAAGCATGAGCAACTATTTTGCTTATGGACAGGCCAACTGGAAGTTAAATCAGGACCTGAATTTTACCGCAGGAGCAAGGTATGATTATCATGATAAATACGGCTCAAAACTGAATCCCAGTCTGGGCCTGCAGTACCAGGTATTGCCCAACCTTACCTTTAGGGCAGCAGTAGGAACAGGATTTAAGACACCCAATTTCCAACAGTTGTACATGGTATTTACCAATCCTCAGACCGGATATACGGCATTGGGCGCGGAAGAGTTCTGGAAAGAATTGCAAATCTTAAAAGATGCCGGACAGATTAAGAGTGTATTTCCTATCGCAAAACAGGTTGGGACGTTGAAACCTGAACGCTCGGTTTCCTATAGTACCGGCTTTACTTACCAGCCGCTGACTACAGTTAAACTAGATGTAAACGTGTTTTATAACGATCTGAAAAATTTCATCAACTCTGAACAGGTCGCGGTTAAAAATAATGATCAGCAGGTATTCTCCTATATGAATATCGCCAAAGCCTATACTGCGGGAACGGAAATCGGACTGAACTGGTCTGCTACAAAATCATTAACGGTTGCTGTCGGTTATCAGTTATTATATGCAGTTGACAAAGGAGTGATTGATTCCATAAAAAACGGGACCGGTTTGTTCGCTAAAGTGTACGATACCCGCATCAATCAGCTGAGGAACTCGGAAAGAAAAGATTATTTCGGAATGAGCAACCGTTCCAGGCACATGCTCAACCTGAAGCTGAGCTATGCGGAAGAAAAGACAGGGATCTCCGGTTCTGTCCGGGTAAGCTATAGGAGTAAGTATGGGTTTATGGAAGACAACAGAGCGAATAATTTCCTGGATCATTATGACACTTTTGTATCCGGCTACTACCTTTTCAATGTAGCACTTCAAAAGACTTTTTACCGCAAACATTTACAATTACAACTGACCGGAGATAACCTCATGAATTACCGGGATCAGCTCATGCCTGCCCAGCAGGGACGTGCCATCCTGGTGGGATTGAGCTGGAGATTTTTTAAAGATTAATTGAAGAAAAATGAATAAGAAACTGAAATCAGCATTGTTGTTTAGCCTGACCATATTATGCTTTAGCTCCTGTACAAAGGAGCAGGTAAAACCACAGTTGGAAGATGGGAAGAGTACCATCATTCAGGACCTTGCCGGTGATCTGGGCGCTTCTATGGCGGATGGAATTGATGGAAAGGTAAAACGTCCTTTTGAGGACTGGTACTTTAACCTCAGGACCAAAGAACAACTGAAAGACACCCTGAAACATGCAAAAACGATGAACTGGGATATCGGATTTACAGGAATCTACAATTCAATGATTGTGGTGAACAACGGAGCAAATCCTAAAAGCCCGGGTTATGGCGGACAAGGGAAAGGATTGATCATTGCGCTGGAAAAAAACTATGCTGAAGTGATTGAAGCGCCCAGCCTGGAAGAGATGAAAACTAAAAACCTGTCGTTTGTGGGTTGGGACGCCTACCCGCAACCAGACAACAGGGGATGGTACTTCTATGATATGAAAACCCACATCTCTGTGGCGGTTAAAGGGAGAACATTTGTGTTGCTTACCGCAGATGGCAAGTTCGCCAAGCTGGAAATGAAAAGCATTTATAAAGGAAATCCGGTAACAGTGAGCGACCTGCATTGGCCTGCCCCTTATTTCACCTTCCGCTACTTTATTCAGGAAGATGGAAGCCGAAACTTAAATACCAATTAAAGATACAGAAATGATGAACTCTCGATTGAAAATATGGGCCCTGATTTTTGGTTGCTCATTCGCATTGCTTTCCTGCTCAAAAAATGAAACACCTGAACCGGAAAAAGTGCTGCCACCTTTAAGCCCGGTTACCGTTACGGCTAGCGGTGAATATACGGTAACCAATCTTCCCGGCGACCTTACCGCCAAAATGGAAGGTCAGGGGATGGAAGGAAACGGGAATTTTAAGCCAGTTTATTATAGTCTGGAAGATGGCAGGGTAATCCCGGCCGAATATGCAAATACAGATAAATGGGACATTGCTTTTACCGGTATCTATAACAGCAGCATCTGGGCAAATGATGGAACGGTAAAATTTGAAAATGGAAACACCGGACCAGGTTATGGCAGCCCTGCACGTGGGGGAATATATCTTGTAGTGGATAAAGCTGTTGATGCGAAGTATTATGATGAGGCCAAACATCAACCCCGCCAGGTTCCTATTGATAAAGCACTGCTGGACGAGGCTTATCAAAACGTAAAGACCGTTCCGGTTGCTGATGATCAGTTTCTTTCCAGAGGATTTCTGACGCTGGATTACTTTCTGGGCAGCGGATCGGGTTATGCCTTTTACGATTTCTATGGAGCGATGTTTCCGGGAGATAAAAGCAGGGCACACATTGTCTATAACCTGCCGCGCGCAATCATCGTAAAAACAGCCAAAGGAAATTATGCGAAAGTGATCCTTTACAGCTTTTATAAAGGAAGTCCGCTGAGTCCTACACTGGCTTCGGAAGCACCGTACCTCAATTTTAAATACACCATCCTGAAAGATGGTTCGAAGGATTTTACTAAAACAAGCAAATAAGAATATGAGATTAATGAAATTGGGAATACTCACTATAGGTTGTAGCATCATGCTGTTCGCCTGCAGTAAAAACAATTCCGAACCCGAACAACCGGTTGTACAACCGGATACCATGAAAATGATCGGAACCAATTGGGTGCCTGCAAGGGCCTTAAAGGTGAAAGAAACGAGTTATACCTATGATCAGGTGATCCCTTACAAAGGTGCTGATGGAAAACTGATCTACGATAAAGCCAAATCAGAGAAAAGGAACGGAAAAGGATACATCTATTATGATGAAAAATATAAAGTGGTGTATGTGGTAGACTGGCCAGGTGATCAGGCTACAACGGCCTCTCAGGGAGGACACAGGCCATTCTATTTCAACTTTGACACCAGGGATACCGTAGCAGTAGCGGATGCCATCGCGGGAACCAAACCATGGCATGTGAAACATTATGACATCTATAATGCCTACATGTTTACAGATGCGGTTACTCCTGCCGGACAACCTGGTTTAGGTAAGATCCGCGTGGTCCGTACCCCTTTCGATGAACTGGATGAAGCATTGGCAACACCAATGATCAGAAATACGGTGGAGATAGAAATGGACGATTTTGTAACTACAGACGGATGGGGAACTTATCGCTTAAGCGACCATATCCTCAGGCCATACAAAGACCGGACGATTATTTTCCAGTTGAAGGATGGACGTTACGTAAAATACCAGCTGGTGAACCTCTACCGGACCAATCCTAAAGTGGTGAGCGACAAGTACGAGTTTCAGGCCCCCTTTTATAATTTCCGATACCATATCCAGCAGACACCAAACGATAGAAATTTAAAAACGAGATAAGTAAAATATTTTAAACCCAAACCCCATGGTACAACGTAGACAGCTCATTGCGCAATGCTTTCCCTCTGATGGAAAGGAATATTCGGCTCTATACCTGTATTTACAGATGGAAGGTTTAGAAGAGGCTTTGAATAAGCCGGAATGCCAGGCAGGAGGGACAGTCAGTTTTCGTGGAATTGACCATACCCTAACCTCCGGGCCTGTGATATCAGAACGGCTTTTGATATCGCTTTAACTCATAATTTTTTAATCCTAAAATCATTCTTTTAAAATGAAAAATTACCAATCAGGCGTACAAAGCCAAAACACCGGTCTGCTAACAGTCCGCAATTTAAGCAAAAAAATAACCATGTTCGGACTAATGGCCGGAATCGCAGCTGCATCTGTGTTAACTTCATGTAAAAAAGAGGGCAATGAGCCCGGATCTCCTTCATTAAAGTTAAATACGGAACAAGCACTGGCTCCGGTTGCGGGTGGACCAGCCCTGAACCTGACTGATGCTACCGGTACCGTAGAACTGGGTACAGACGGTGTGTACACAGTGAAAAACTATTTTGTAGATCAGGGAATTTATTCCGGAACAGCGAACCACAGACCAAATGGGAATTATTACTTTGACTTCAGTCAGAATGATAATAAAAAAGGTGCTTCGAGTACTACAGAGCCTAGCTCTAAAATCTGGGATCTTTCTTTCTCAGGAACTGGTAATGCTGACATCAGAGTAAATACTACTCCAACTGTGGCTGCTCAGATCAGGTACATCAACCAATCTTTTGCAACAGTAATTGGTACTTACACTGCTGCTGGTTCTGCTGCTACTGCATGGACCGCCGGAACAACTCCTCCATCTGTACCTTTCGGACATAACAG
Source organism: Pedobacter caeni (assembly GCF_900129215.1). Taxonomy (GTDB): domain Bacteria; phylum Bacteroidota; class Bacteroidia; order Sphingobacteriales; family Sphingobacteriaceae; genus Pedobacter; species Pedobacter caeni. The sequence continues at coordinate 262,009 of NZ_FQUQ01000005.1, forward strand.
GACTGTTGCTGCAGCCAATCCTGCGGATTACCTGGCTGCTGCACCTGGGCATGTGATCAAAGGATGGTACAACTACTATTTCGGAACCCATACTTTGTTTGGTACTACTGATCTGACCCTTTTGGTTAAGGATGCTGCAGGAAGCGTTTACGCAGTGCACATCTTCAGTACTTATGAAAATGCTACCCCGGTAGGGACTCCTCCTACAAACTACTCATGGTTAAAACTGGAGTACAAAAAATTACCATAACAATTATCAATGCCAGCAATGTATGAGCGGCCCTCATGCATTGCTTTGACCAATAATAATACCTAAAACAATAATAATTTCTAAAAATACAGGGATGAAGATGAATAAAATAAAAAGCATATTGTTTATGCTGACCCTTTCTATGGGCTGTTTAGTGGCCTGTAAGAAGGATAAGACACCTGATCCGGTTCCGGAACCAGAGTTTGTGGAAGTATCCGCTCATGTCAAGAAATATAAAAACGGAACTGTTGTAGTGAACAGGCTCCCAATGCCGGACCTCAAAGACATCAGCACCAGAGGATACTTCAATTTTGATAAAATGGCCTTTGTTGATGCAGGAAAATTGAAAACAAAGGAATGGGATATCGTTTTCGAAGGTTTGTATGCAGGCACCGTCTTTCCTAATAATGGAAATACAGAAGAAGATTTTCCCTGGTTTGGAAACGCTGCTAAAGTGATCTTCAGTGGAATTGTAAAGCCATTTGATGAAGTAACTGCCCTGCCTGACAATTTTGTTTTTCCTACAGGAAAGACCAATTTAAGTACAGCGGAGTCGAATACTGAAATTGCCAGGACAAATCCTATTTACTGGGGATATACCACTCTTGACGTAGATGGTGGTTTCTCCCATTTTGGTGTCTGGAAGGGAAAAACCTTTCTCTGGAAACTGGACGATGGACGTGTGGTGAAATTCGAGCTGATCAATGTCTATAATAATGCACCGGAGGAAAACAACATCAAGTCGGTACCGGGTTATTTGAGCTTCCGTTATTTCATCGGAAAAGCAGGTAGCAAGGATTTGAAAACCAATTAAACTAAAGAGAATCAGGACCTAAAAACATACCCCAATTTTGAATCCTATTGAAAAGGTAAGCAATCATCCCTGTTTATTGCTGCTGCTGGCTTTGCTGGTCAGCAGCTTTGTTGCGTGTAAGAAAACGGAGCTCCCAAAGGAGGAGTCTGATGTTTCTCCTACTACAGGCACAAGGAGCCAGTTTACCGCTGACTCTATCTTTTTATATGCCCGGCAGACCTATCTCTGGAATGAGGCATTGCCCGATTACCAGCACTTTAACCCAAGGAGTTATACCGCTTCGGGTTCAGATCTGTTAAATTTTAAGCAAATTGTCTTTGCCATCAGCCAGGCTAAAATAAACCCGGTTACGTCTAAGCCTTTCGAGCAAACAGGTGCTCCGGGACATCCTAAGTATTCTTATATACAGTTGTTAAACGGAGCTTCAGGTACACTGGCAGCAGTTAATGCAGAAGGTGTAGGGGATGATTTTGGAATAGAAGTGAGCAGCTCCGGTAGTGATTTATACCTGAGAATGGTTTACCCCGGCTCGGCTGCCGCCCGTTCAGGATTGCTGAGAGGTGATAAAGTGATGCAGGTAAACGGACAGCATGCGACAGCGGGAATGATTTTATCTGCTTTGCAAGGGCAAAACCTGAACCTGACCCTGCTGAAAAAAGATGGAACACCTCAGGAGGTTTCGCTGAACAAATCGACCTATCAAAGCAGTGCTGTATTAAAGACTGCCGAATACCTTTCGGGCGGGACAAAACTCGGTTATCTGGCCATTGCTCAGTTCAGTCACCTGAACAATTCAAAAACTGTATTGGACCAGGTATTTGCGCAATTTGCCAGTTCAGGGATTACCGATCTGGTGGTTGATCTCCGCTACAATGGGGGAGGATATGTTGGGACCGCGAAATACCTCGCGAATTTAATCGCTCCCCGAAATTTAAACGGGAAGGTGATGTTTACCGAGCATTTTAATGCACAGATGCAGGAAGGAAAAGCGGGTATCTTAAAGAACCAGCTTTATTTTGATGAGAATAACCAGCCTGTTTACCTGAATGGACGAAGGGCGACCTATGCTGATGTCGATTTTACGGTAAAGGGGAACACCTATAATTTTGAAAAAGCCGGCGGACTGGAGACGGTTAAAAATCTCTATTTTATAGTAGGCAATCAGACTGCTTCTGCCAGTGAAATGCTCATCAACAGTCTGAAACCTTATTTTAAGGTAAGCCTGATCGGGCAACCGACCTATGGCAAGCCGGTGGGTTTCTTTGGAATAAAAATAGACCGTTTCCAGCTGTATTTGTCCAGTTTTCTGATCCGGAATTCAGCAGGAATCGGGGATTATTTTGATGGGATGCCAGTAGATATTGCTGTAGAAGATGATGTTACCCATGACTTTGGTGATGAAAACGAAGCGGCGCTGAATGCCGTATTTAAACGCCTAAATGTGAATGTGGGTAAGGGGCAGGGTAAAACAATGTCGGTAAGGGAATCAGCTCCTGTAGTTTCCTTACCCGGCCAGGTAAAACACATTTCGGCGGGGAAAGGAATCCCGGGAATGATAGAAGAGCGACTAAAACTAAAATATATTGAAAATTAAAACAGAGGAGAGATGTGTAAAACAAGAGTATTAAGTACAAAAGGAGATACGGTAGTGAGTAGCTGCCAGGGATGTAAAATGTATTATTTATGGCACAACAACATGTTGCTGAATTTCACAAAAGAAGCTTTTGAATCGTTCAGGGAGGTGGTCAACAGTCTGCCTTTTCATAAGAACAGTCTCCCTTTTCCGGATGATGTGGAGCGGATCATTTTACATACACCAAATGATGACATCTGCTTTGCCTTTTGTTATGATGAATTTGAAACCTTTAAGCAGGCTATAGATGAGGCCATATATATGAATGAAGTGTATGTGCTGATGAGTAAATAAACCAAACCATGAAGATTAAATCGAAAATAGAGGGGACGGAAGACTGGTTTTTTATCGAAGAAATTCCTGAGTTGTATGCGCCCAATACACCGCTTTCTGAAAAGAACATCAACATCAGGATTCCTTCTGTACAAAAGCTGGTCAATTATCAGTTAAGTGCCGGCGGACTTTTCCTGGTGCATTCCACCATGCAGTTTAATGAGCCGGTGAAAGTGCTTTCGGAAGTGGAAGGGGAAACGATTACTTCTCAGTTTATCTTTTATGGATCAAATGCTGCAGGTGATAAAACGGCCACAAAAAATAGCAGGAGGACAGGTAGCAGACATAACATCCGTTATATTCCTTCTCTGAAAGGTAAATATCCGATGCTGCCGGATATAGAATATAAGTACTTTCTACTGGTACTTTCCAAGTCCTATTATTTTCATTTGATCGATCAGCATTCTTTGCTGCATACTGATTTTGTTAGGGAAATTTTAAAGGGAAAATATACCTCCTTTGCTGCCAAAGACCTTTCGGTAACCAGCGAAATGAGACGTGTCATCAATGACATTTGCGAATGTAAACGGAGCGGGGAGCTGAAACGTTTGCATACGGAATCAAAAATACTGGAGCTGTTGATGTTACAGCTGGAGCAGATGCAGTCGGGCGCAGAAGTAGAAAAATACCTGATCAAGCAGGATGACCTGAAGAAGATTGAACATGCCAGGGAGCTGCTGGATGAAGGTTACCGCTACCCGCCAACGATCATAGAGCTGTCAAAATTAGTGGCTTTAAATGAGTTTAAACTGAAACGTGGCTTTAAAGAATACTATGGCACCACGATTTATGGATACGTAACAAGGTTGAGGATGGAGCAGGCTAAAAGCCTCATCCTGGAGGATAAAATGAGCATTGGGCAGGTGGCTGCGGCAGTAGGTTTCAACCATCAGAGTCATCTCACAGATGCCTTCAAACGGTATTTTGGAATTTTGCCCAGCGAGGTTCATCTCGGGCAGGACTCCTGATCGGATTTAGTATCGGTAAGTTTACTATATTTGTCTATCTAACACGTAGAAATTTAAGTTAATTTATTGCCGATACATGAGTACGAATACCCTAGTTTCTTCATCAGAATTTGAATTGGTGTCTGGTTTGGAAATCCACGTACAGCTGAATACACAAACAAAGATCTTCTCTTCAGATAGTGCTTCTTTTGGTGCTAAAGCCAATGAACACATTTCCGCAGTTTCCCTTGCCTTGCCGGGTGCTTTACCAAAACTCAACAGAGAAGTGGTGGCCAAAGCGGTAAGAATGGGCCTTGCCCTCAACTGTACGATCAACCAGTTGAATTATTTCGACCGGAAGAACTATTTCTATGCCGATTTGCCTAAAGGATATCAGATCACTCAGGACAACAGACCTATTTGTCAGAATGGATTCCTGATGGTCACCTTAGCCAACGGAGAAGAAAAGAGAATTGGGATCAACCGCATTCACCTGGAAGAAGATGCCGGGAAAAGTATGCATGACCAGGACGATCAGTATTCTTTTGTTGACCTGAACAGGGCAGGGGTTCCATTGATTGAAATCGTTACAGAACCGGATATCCGCTCTGCAGAAGAAGCTTCGGCTTTATTAACAGAAATGAGGAAGCTGGTGCGCCACCTGAATGTGAGTGATGGCAATATGGAGGAAGGCAGTTTGCGTTGCGATGCAAACATTTCTATCCGAGAAGCCGGAACCACTGAATTTGGCACCCGTTGTGAAGTGAAAAACCTGAACTCTATCCGTAATGTACGCAGGGCGATGGAATTTGAATTTAACCGTCAGAAGCAAGTGATTACTGAAGGAGGGAAAATCATTCAAAGCACATTGAACTTTGATGCAGATCAGGGGACTACTTCTCCGATGCGGACCAAAGAAGAGGCCAATGATTACCGTTATTTCCCGGATCCGGATCTTCCGCCCATACACATTTCAGATGAATGGCTGGCACAGATCAAAGCCGATATGCCGGCATTACCGGCTGAGATTTCTAAACGTCTGGTCGCAGAGTTTGGGGTCAATGCCTCCGAAGCAGCGATGCTTTCTGAAGACCAGGAGTTGCTCAGCTACTTTAATCTGGCTTTACCGGATGTAAACCATAAGAAAAGCCTGGTCAACTGGCTGACAGGTGCCATCAGGGCTTTGTTGAATGAACAAGGCATCAGCATTGCTGATTTTAAACTGGCACCAGCACAACTCGCAGGCCTGATCAACCTGGTAGATGATAAAAAAATCACACAGCAGATCGCATTACAACAACTGCTTCCTGAATTGATCAGCAAACCAGATGCAGTACCTGCAACGCTGGCCGCTGAACTGAACCTGCTGATCGCCGACAACGGGGATGAACTGGCAGGTTTTGTGGATGAGGTATTGTCGAAATACCAGCCTCAGGTGGAAGCCTATAAAAAAGGTAAAAAGGGAGTATTGGGGCTTTTTGTTGGGGAAGTGATGAAACTTGCCAAAGGAAAAGCAGATGCTCAGAAAATAAATGAATTGTTACAGGATAAATTAAAGTAAACAGATGAAAAGAGTCGCTTATCTATTATTGGTATGTGTAGCATTTGCTGCATGTAAAGACAAGAGTAAATTTATGATCAGTGGGGAATTTAAAAATGCCACTCCAAAAAGTAAAGTCTATTTATTCGGTTTACAAAAAGACAATGTCCTGCCTCTGGATTCTACTGTGTTCTCTGAAAAAGGAGAGTTTAAATTTTCGCACAGCACGCCTGGTGTAGATTTTTTCAGGATCTCTGCCGGAAACAGTGAATACATGATCATTGCAAAAAACGGGGACGACATTAAGATCTCTGCGGATTTATCTGACAAGAATTTAGCCTACAAATTATCTGGAGCTGCGGAAGCAGATAAACTGGAAGAACTGAACGTAACCAAACATCAGTACATGACCAAAATTGCAGCCATTCAGGCTCAGTTTGATGAAACTGTTGCTGCACAACCTCATAACCGGGACATGATCATGGAGCAGATGAGGCCTAAGTATACTGAGGAAATTGAAGGTTTGAATAAAGCGGTATTGAAGTTTGCGCAGGACAATTCCAGTTCATTGGCGGGTTTCTATGCGATTAACTTACTGAACCCGTCTGAATATGAGAAAGAGATGGTGGACTATTCTGATAAAATCAAAAGCAGTTTCAATGACAATGCTGCGGTAACGGAGTTTTTGGTGAAGATGGCCAAATTGAAAGCTTTGCAGATCGGACAGCAGGCACCTGATTTTACGATCAATGGCTTAGACGGAAAACCGGTAAAGCTGACTGATTTTAAGGGTAAATATGTGTTGCTGGACTTCTGGGCTTCCTGGTGTATGCCTTGTCGCCAGGAGAATCCAAACCTGGTAAAAGCTTACAATACTTATAAAGATAAGAACTTTACCGTGCTCGGAATCTCTTTAGATAAAGATCCCGGTGCCTGGAAAAATGCCATTGCTGCGGATCATTTAGCCTGGTCGCACGTAGGAGAATTGAAAGATTTTGAAGGGCCAACAGTAAGGTTGTACCAGATCGAAGCCATCCCAAGTTCCTTTCTATTAGATCCTAACGGGAAAATCCTTGCTAAAAACCTGCGTGGCGAAGAGCTGGATGCATTCTTAAATAAAACTTTACGATAACCCTAAATTCATGTTAATATACAGGAGGTTCTTAACAATTTGTTAACTTTGCGCTAACGCTATATTATAATTGATTACCTATTTTCGTAACAAATAATTAAAGCTATGAGCACCGTAAAACAGAAGATACTAATTGTAGATGATGAACCAGATATTTTAGAGTTAATTGAATATAACTTGAAAAAAGAAGGTTATCAGGTTTTTTTGGCCAATAACGGCCAGGAAGGGATTACGGTTGCTAAGAAAGTTCATCCCGATCTGATCATTCTCGACATCATGATGCCTAAAATGGATGGGATAGAAGCCTGCAGGTTAATGCGCGCCATTCCTGAGTTTAAAAACACCTTTATGGTATTTTTAACCGCCAGAAGTGAAGAGTATTCAGAGATTGCCGGTTTTAATGTTGGAGCTGATGATTACATTGCCAAGCCAATTAAACCAAGAGCATTGGTAAGTAGGATTAATGCCATATTAAGAAGAAATTCCAGCGCTGATGAAGTTTCTGATAATAAAGTAGAAATTGGTGATCTGGTGATCGACAGAGAAGCATACCTGGTTTTTCAAGGCGGACAGAAAGTGGTTTTAGCCAAGAAAGAATTTGAATTATTGTACTTGCTGGCTTCTAAACCGGGAAAAGTATACACCAGGGAATCGATTTTGAAAAACATCTGGGAAGACTCAGTAGTGGTAACCAACCGTACAATTGACGTCCATATCCGTAAACTTCGTGAGAAATTAGGCGAACGATATGTGGCAACAGTGAAGGGTGTAGGCTATAAATTCGAACTTTCTTAGTATTTTTGTACAGTATTAAATTTACTGTATTGAAATATCCTTCTTTTAAAGATCTTATCCTATTCGAAAACGATGATTATATCGTTGTAAATAAACCTCCATTTGTCGCCTCGCTGGATGAGCGTGGCGGATCAGGCGAGGTCAATATATTACGTTTGGCAAAGCAGTATTCTGCTGACGCACAGGTATGTCATCGTTTAGACAAAGAAACTTCAGGTGCGATTATTATAGCAAAAACACCTGAAGCTTATCGCTCTGTAGCGATGCAATTTGAAAAACGTAAAGTGAATAAAGTGTACCACGCTGTGGTAGACGGGCAGTTTACTTTTAACGAGCTTTTTATCGACCTTCCCATCCTCAATGATGGGAATAAGAGTGTGACCATCGACAGAAAAGAGGGTAAACGCGCAGAAACCATATTTAATTCCATAAAAAATTACCGTCATTATACCCTGGTAGAATGTAAGCCGATTACCGGCCGTATGCACCAGATCAGGATTCACCTGGCCACTCAAAGGGCAGCAATTGCCGGAGATGACATGTACCGTGGAAAACCGGTCTTTCTTTCCAGCATGAAGAAAGGGTACCGTATCGCGAAGGACGACGAAGAGTTGCCGATTATGAAACGTTTTGCCTTACATGCCAGACATCTGGTGTTTAAAGGGCTGGATGGAGCAGATATCGTAATTGAGGCCCCTTATCCAAAAGACTTTGCAACGCTCATCAAACTACTCGATAAATTTGACGCTTAAGTAAAAGATATGTATGTACGGCTGGTAAATTATGTAGACGCAATTAACCAATACCGGAGGACGAAAATCTCAAACAGAAACTTTTTGGTGATTGCCGCATTGATTGTAGGTGTCCTTGCCGGACTTGCCGCTTCCTTGCTGAAAACAATTACGCATCATATTGAAGACTTCCTGCAGACAGGATTTCATTGGGAGTACAAGTATTATCTCTTTTTCTTTTTTCCTTTCATAGGGATCTTATTGTCGGTCATGTATGTCCGCAGGTTCATTAGAAAAGGAAAATTTGAAACAGGTCTAACTCCCTTGTTATACACCATCTCCAGGAAGTCGAGTAAGGTAGAACCCCATAACATTTACTCTCAGATCATTACTGCTGCCATGACCGTAGGTTTTGGGGGTTCAACGGGTCTGGAAGCACCTATTGTAACGAGTGGCGCAGGGATTGGCTCTGTGGTTGGCCGTTTCCTGGGCTTGTCTTACAGGGAGACGACGATGTTATTGGCTTGTGGTGCTGCTGCGGGGATCGCTGGCGCATTTAACAGTCCGATTGCAGGGATTGTGTTCGCGATTGAAATTCTGTTGCCTGAGTTCACTATTCCGGCCTTTATTCCTTTGTTGCTGGCTTCCGCAACTGCGGCAGTGGTGGCGAGGTTGTTTTATAATGAGCAATTGTTCTTCCTCGTAACTGAAGGATGGAAAATGGATGCCCTGATCTATTATGTGATCCTGGCTGCTTTAATCGGTTTCTTTTCGATCTATTTCACCAAAGCGAACAGCTTTATAAAGGGCTTCTTTTACAAGATCAATCATCCTTATAAAAAGGTAGTATTGGGCGGTTTGATGCTGGGCTTACTGGTGTTTTTATTCCCTACTTTATACGGTGAAGGTTACATTACGATTAAGAACCTGTTAGGAGGAAATTACTTTGCGGTAATCAATAACAGCATCTTTTCATCTTACAGTAACTTACCATGGGTAGTGTTATTGTTTACATTGATCACGCTATTTGCTAAATCTGCAGCCACACTGATCACTTTAGGTGCCGGTGGAAACGGAGGGATTTTTGCGCCAAGTTTAATCATGGGAGGCCTGATGGGATTCATGGTGGCTTATACCGTCAATACCCTTGGGATTGCCCACCTGAATGTAGCCAACTTCATTGTTGCCGGAATGGCAGCTTCGCTGAGTGCCATCATGCATGCACCTCTTACCGGGATCTTTCTGATCGCGGAAATTACAGGTGGTTATGTGTTAATGGTTCCTTTGATGATCACTTCGGCCATTTCTTACCTGATCAACCGCAGTGCGAATAAGTACTCTATTTATACCAAACCACTGGCCGAAAAAGGGGAGTTGTCTTCTCATGAGGATAAGGATACTACAGTATTGAACATGATGAAGCTGAAATACCTGGTGGAGCGAGATTATCTGGTGCTGAATGAGGATGATGTGATTTCTGAAAGGTTAAATGAGATCCTGCAATCTAAAAGAAATCTTTTTCCGGTGATCGGAGGGGAGGACCTTTGTTTTAAAGGTTTGATCTATGTAGAGGATGTCTTGAAAAAGGCAATTAACAATACGGATCATCAGGAGATGACTGCCCATGACCTCATGGTGGTGGCACCGGATACCCTCAGGATGGACGATCCTATGAAGCTGGTCCTGCAAAAAATGGAAAAGGAAAATGCCTGGTTATTGCCTGTTTTAAACGAACAGGACAAGTATATTGGTTTTGTCTCTAAAACGGCCATCTTTAATAAATACCGCGCACTGCTGAGCAGACAAGCGGATTATATGGAATAAGAATTTTGATGATACAAAAAAGGCCAGCATCTGTATTTGGAAGCTGGCCTTTTTTGTATTTGTTTTTATACTATTCTGTGGATCTTTTTAATCCAAACTTTTCAATCTTGCTGTAAAGGTGACTGCGTTGAATGTCGATGTCATCAGCAGTTTTGGAGACGTTCCAGTTGTTCTTTTCCAGCTTGAATTTGATAAACTCTTTCTCTGCATAGTCTTTGTAATCCTGGAAATTATTGAAGTTATCATAGTTTGGCGTGGCAGGTTTTACCACTTGTGCAGTTGCAGATGAACTGTGTGCAGCGCCAATATTTGTTCCTCCTCCGGGATTTGCAAATGCAGCAACATCATGTTCTGTGATAGACTTGTCACTTAAGATGATTAAACGTTCGATCATGTTGTGCAGCTCGCGGACGTTACCTGTCCATGGCAGGGCCTGAAGCGCGGACATTCCTGCGTCGCTGATCTTTTTAGCTGGCATGCCATAATCTTTACAGATCTCTTCCAGAAAGTTTTGTGCAATTTCAGGAATGTCTTCCACACGTTCCGTTAAATGAGGAACGTGGATATTGATCACGTTCAGACGGTGGTACAAATCCATACGGAAGTTACCGTCTTCAATTTCTTTTAACAGGTCTTTATTGGTCGCAGCAAGGACCCTTACATTGACTTCCAGTTCTTTTTCACCACCTACACGGCTGATTTTATGTTCCTGAAGGGCACGTAATACTTTTGCCTGTGCAGAAAGGCTCATGTCGCCAATCTCATCCAGGAAAAGGGTTCCTCCATTGGCCAGTTCAAACTTACCGATCCTTTGTTTTACCGCAGAGGTAAAAGATCCTTTTTCATGACCAAATAATTCACTTTCAATTAGTTCTGAAGGGATGGCAGCACAGTTGACCTCAATTAAAGGACTATCTGCACGGTTTGATTTCTCATGCAGCCATCTTGCCACCAGTTCTTTACCACTTCCATTTGCTCCGGTAATCAATACACGGGCATCAGTAGGGGCAACACGCTCAATGGTTTCTTTTATTTTTCCGATACTTTCGGAACTACCTAATATATCTCTTGTTTTGCTGGCTCTTCTTTTAAGGACTTTGGTTTCTGTAACCAATGTGCCTCTGTCCAGCGCATTTCTTACCGTGATCAGCAACCTGTTTAAATCAGGTGGTTTAGAGATGAAGTCAAAGGCTCCTTTTTTGCTGGCTTCAATTGCGGTTTCTACAGTTCCATGGCCGGAGATCATGATAAAGGGAAGATCCGGACTGTAAGCAAGTGCCTGTTCCAGCACCTCCATTCCGTCCATTTTATTCATTTTGATATCACATAATACCAGGTCGAATTTCTTTTTCTTAATCAGTTCTAAGCCATCTATACCATTATCAATATCTTCAACATCATAGTTCTCATACTCTAAGATTTCACGTAAAGTGCTTCTTATTGCTCGTTCATCATCAATTATTAACAATTTTGCCATAGGTAGTGCTCATCATTTTTATTAGATACGAATATATTACTTTTATCACAAGGAGTGATAAAATAAAAAATGCAAGCCTGTAAGCCGGGTTCTGTAAACTGATTGCTCAGAATTTCTACCATTAATCCACTATAAATGTTGCCATTTATCTCTAACGACCTACCCGCTAACATCGGACGAGCAGCCCTACATGCGTTAGCCTATTTGGTCTTTCAACTCCCGGGGTTTACCAGCAATCCGGTTGCCCGGAATACTCGTGAGCTCTTACCTCACGTTTTCAACCTTACCTGTGCTTTACAGCCATCGGCGGTATGTTTTCTGCGGCACTTTCCATAACTCAGGTTTTCAATCCTAAGCCTCTTCCCGTTAGGAAGCGGGATGCTCTGTGTTGCCCGGACTTTCCTCTCCGATAAATCGCAGCGATAGAACGGCTTGCATTTTTGTGTTGCAAAGATATAAAAAAACGGCGCTTATTTGATATAAGGGAAGTTTCTTACTGCCGCATCTATCAAATAATCTGCCTGATCAGCGGTGCCCGAGATAAAATTATAGTATCTCCACAGTTGTTTTCCCGATTGTCCGTCGTAAAGCGTAAAGGTTACGGCGGTCCTGACAGAAATGGAGGTCTTGGATAAGTGCCTGATGACAGCTGCAGAATCGGTAGCACTTCTGTCTTCTGAAATAAAAGTGTCTTTTTCGAATAAGCCGGAAACAATGGCATCAACACCCAGGGCTTTTGCAATTTCCTCTTTCGTATACTGATCCAACCGGTTGTCCATTCCCGCTCTCGTCAATAAAAGATTGGTTTTTTCAATGTCCTGGATTTCGATTTTCATCTTACCTGATTTAGGCAGGAGATAACTAAAGAACCTGGATTGAGTAGCGAGACCTGTATTTATTCTGTCCGTATTTTCATCACCTTCAATCCGGTAAGGGATCTGGCTCCGGTAACTCAGTTTTGTTCCGATAGGTAAAATGGCGATGATCTGATGTTTTTCCGTTACTTTTTTTAAGTCCGGGCTGTTGAATATCTGTTTGTTACTGAATAGCTGTGCATTGGCGATCATTCCAATGGTCATTGCAATGAATAATAAAAGGTATTTTTTCATAGGAATATATTTTATTGATGTTCAGTGGTAAGGGGTATGCTTATGGTCGTTTCATCAGCATACCCATTGCCATTTGTAAGCGGGACAATGCGCGATTACCCTGAATTTATTAAAGATATGAAAAACAACGTTTATCGGATGAAAGGCATGCTTTTTACCGCTGTTTCTATCAGATATTCGGATATATAGCTGTATTGTTGATCGTGATCGTAAAACCTCCACATTTGTTTTCCGGTTTGCCCGTCATAAAGTACAAGTGTAAGTGTATTCTTAACTATGGTTGAAGTTCCTGGCATCTTTACAGAGAGTGAAGCAGTATCGATCTTCATCTCGCCCTGTTTAAGAAAAGCATTACTTTCATACAGTCCGGATATGATGGCATCTACACCTAGAATTTTTGCAATTTCTTCTTTTGTATACTGATCCAGCCTGCTGCTCATTTCTGACTTCAACAACAATAGATTGGTTTTTTCAATGTCCTGAATTTCTACTTTCATCCGGTGGGATTTGGGTAAGATATAACTATATAGTCTGGACTGATTGGCCAATCCGGTATGTTCAATCGCCTGATTTCTTTCGTTGAGGTATGGAACCTGGCTTTTAAAGCTGAGTTGTGTTCCTATTGGCAAAATTGCAATTACTTTATAGTCCTTCATTGCTTTTTTCAGATCAGGACTGGTGTATACCTGTTTTGTCCTGGCGGGAAAACCGAATTGTGCATGGGCCATCATACCGATGGTCATTGCTGCTAATAATAAAAAGCTCCTTTTCATTGGAATATATTTTAATGATGATGAAGCAATCATAAACAGACCTGCTTTATCATCTGATAAGAAGATGAGAATTGGCTGGTGATTCGTTCAGGGGGGGGGAAACGGAACCACCAGGCCAATTCAGGGGTTAAAAAAATTATTTGCTGTAAGGGAAGTTTCTGGAAACTTTTCTCATCATGCGGTCTATGAGCTCATCGCTTGAGCTGAATACATCGTCGTTCATGCTTTTGAAAAACCGCCACAATAAATCTCCTGTAGGGCCATCATTTACCATCATCGTCAATGCTCCTGATCCGGTTTTGCTGCCCATTCCTCCGAATAATACGGTAGTTACAATGGCTCCTGCTTCAGATTTTGACTGTTCAGCTTCAAATTTGCCAGCAATTACTGCATCTACATTCAGGGCTTTAGCAATTTCATCTTTGGTGAAATCCCCGAGTTTATCGGTCATTCCTGCTTTCTTTAACAGCACATTGGTTTTTTCCACGTCCTGAAATTCTACCGTATACTTTGAGGCTTTACGAAGCAGAAAGGTGTAGATGCTGGACTGAATAGAATAGGCCTTTTCTCTTTCCTTCTCCCGGTTGGTTTCTATATCGAAATCCCGGGGTTGCTTTTTATAGGTCATCTTTACCTCGAAAGGTAAAATCGCGACCAATTTGTGGGTTTTTACTGCTTCCTGCAGTTTTGGACTACTGAATACCTGTTTGGCATTCTCGTACTGAGCATTGGCGACCATACCAGTCACCATCGCTACAAATAGTAACAATGATTTTTTCATTTGATAGATTTTTAAAAAATCATCAATGTGTCTTTAATCCAATGTTGATGGAGGTGGAACTCATAATGATTTCATTTGTGTGTGTAAACAATATTATGTAGAATCTTTTAAATTATTATGAAATAATTAAAGACTATGGAATTTTTTATTGTTGTTTACTTGATTGGGGAAATGCTAAAACGATATTCCCTCAGAAAAACTCTGTTTTTTCTAAGGGAATCATTTGTAATATTTTTATGCAAATTCAGGCTGGGAGCGCTGAAAGGGGGTATTTGGTCCTGTTGGACGGGTGTTGTGCCGGCTAAGGCAAGAGGTTATTTACAGTTCTTCAGGTCGGTAGAAGTCTGTTCTAAAGTATACATCCCTTGTTTGTTGCCAAAAGAGTTGGTGATGTAAACGATAATCTGGGCGATGTCTATAGAAGCCAGAGTTTGAAAGTCCGGCATTTTACCTTCATATTTCTGCCCGTGTATGGTGATGGCTTCGCTCATTCCGTTTTTAATATAGCAGGCCAGCTTTTGCTTGTTCTCTTTCAAAAATACGGTATCGGTAAGCGGGGGAGCTAAGGCACCCAATCCTTCACCTTTGGCACCATGGCAGTTCTGGCAATATTTGATGTAATAATCGCGGCCATTGGTATAATAGATGTCTTGTTTTACCTGATCTGCACTCTGACAAGAGTAAATCATGGTAAGCAGGGTACAGAAAACGATGGTACTGATCAGTAATTTGCGCATGGTTATTTTTTGTCCTCAGCAAGTAATACAGGAATATCTTTAGTCAGTTGTTCGACCTGTTTAGGATCTGTTCCATCGTAAGCACCACGAATGCGTTTCTGCTTGTCGATTAAAACCAACCAGCCCTGGTGGATATAACCATCTCTGGCGGTGGTGTCTTCCATCACTGCAACCAGGTAATTGCGTTCTGCAAGTTTATACACGCTATCTTTTGATCCGTATACAAACTGCCATTTGTTGCCATCAACACCTAGTTTCTGTGCGTATTTTTTTAATACTGAAGGCTTATCGTATTTGAAATCTATGGTATGAGAAAGGTACATGACCTCAGGATTGTCTTTATATTTTTCAAATATGCTTTTCATGTTCCGGTGCATGGTCGGGCAAATCGTTGTACAGGAAGTGAAAAAGAAATCTGCGATATAGATTTTGTCTTTGAACTGATCATTGGTAATGTAAACACTATCCTGGTTTAAGAAGCGAAAGGCAGGAATGGTCTGGTAAAGGGTGTCTACGCCCATAGAACCATCTTCATTTTTAACAGACACTGCCTCTCTGGGCCCCAGGATGGGTAATTTCTGACTATCCTGACAAGATGAGATAAAGATTGCGAGCGCAAATAAAAAGGGTAATGGGAAGGAAAAGTTCAGCTTCATAATTTTATTATTATTGAATCCGCCAAAGGTAGCTAAAATGAAATTAACCCTGCCATTTTGATAAGGTTCACTATTGCCACAATAGCGTCATGAAATTATTATTCAAGCCTTAATTAATCTTCAAAGCGCCTTTTTGAATTCTGGCACGTTTGGGCATCCCGTTTGAAAGCGGTTGGGGTAAAATAAATTAAGAAATGGAAAATCCAATGATCTTTGTGCGTATTGCTACCATAAATGATATAAAATACGTCGATGAAATAATTCAGGAAACGGAATCCTCTGCCATTGCCAGGGGATCAGGAATTTCAAAACGAAGCCCGGAATCTCTGGCTCAGAAAATCAGAGATGAGAAAGCGGTGATCGCAGTCACTACCGCCGGGGAATGGGTAGGTTTCGCTTATTTTGAAGTCTGGGAGAACGGTAACTTCATCTCCAATTCAGGATTGATTGTTTCCCCGAAATTCCGTAAAACAGGAGTGGCCAGGGCCATTAAGGACAGGATCTTCAGAATGTCCAGGAGACGATATCCCAATGCAAAGGTTTTTAGTATTACCTCAGGAATCGCCATTATGAAAATGAATACACAATTGGGTTTTGAACCTGTCACCTTTGCAGAGATCACAAAAGACCCTTCATTCTGGGAAGGTTGCAAAAGCTGTGTGAATTACGACATCCTGGAAGGCAAGAAAAAATGCAATTGCTTATGTACGGCCATGTTATTCGATCCGGAAAAAGTACAGGCAGAACAACAGGTGGCAATGCCGGTTGAAGCTTATCAGCGATATCTTTCTAAAACCAATTAAATCATCAACTCAATTCATCAAATCAAAAAGCATATGAATCCCAATTCCACAAAAAGCGCTGGCAGTCTGCCCGACTTATATACTTTAACTGAAGACCCTCTCCAGTTGCTTAGAAAATTAATCTCTACTCCCTCATTCAGCGGAGAAGAAGTCAACACTGCTGATCAGATTGAATCCTTTCTGAACCATCACGATGTGTTTACCTTTAGAAAATTCAATAACATCTGGGCTTACAACCGGAATTTCGACCCCTCAAAACCAACCCTGTTACTCAATTCTCATCACGATACCGTAAGGCCATCAAAAGCGTATCAGAATGACCCTTTTCATCCCTTCATCAAAGATGGAAAGCTGCATGGGCTGGGAAGCAATGATGCCGGAGGATGTCTGGTTTCTTTAATGGCGGCTTTCCTTCATTTCCACGAATTTACAGGCCTGCCTTACAACCTTTGCTTCGCTGCAACTGCCGAGGAAGAAACTTCCGGAGAGAAAGGACTGAAATGTATTCTGCCGGAACTTCAGAATATCGCTTTTGCCATTGTTGGGGAACCTACACAGATGGAAATGGCTGTTGCGGAGAAAGGATCAATGGTACTGGATTGCATCAGCTATGGTAAACCTGGGCATGCGGCAAGAGAAGAAGGCGATAATGCAATCTATAAAGCCTTTGCAGATATGCAATGGTTTGCAGATTTTATCTTTCCTATTGAAGGAGATTTACAGAGTCCGGTAAAAATGACGGTCACAGAAGTGAATGCAGGAATCCAGCACAACATTGTTCCCGGAGAGTGTAATTTTACGGTCGACATCCGTTTTACCCATTCCTGGACACCAAAAGAAATATTGACCACCATTTATAACCATACCACCTGTAAAATCAATGTGCGGCCAAACATCATGAATCCTTCCTTTATTGATGGGCATCATCCTTTGGTAATGGCTGGAAAAGAAATCGGAAAGACTACTTATTGCTCACCTACAAGTTCAGATCAGGGCTGGCTGGATGTTCCGTCCATGAAAATGGGGCCTGGGGATTCTGCCCGTTCACATATGGCGGATGAGTTCATCTTTGTAGACGAAATCAGGGAAGGAATTGCGACTTATATCTGGCTGCTGGAGTCATTATTTAGCAACCATGGAAAGAAGAAGAACTTACTTGTCTCAGATAATTATTAATATTGTCTAAATTATCAGCTATGCAAGATACGGTCCTCATTATAGACGACGAAAAGAAAATCTGTAGCCTCCTTGCGAGGATTATAGAACTGGAGGGATTTAAGGTGTTTCAGGCAAATACCGGAAAGGAAGGACTGAAGACCCTGACCATGCAGGAGGTAGACGTAGTGATCAGTGATGTGAAGCTACCGGATATCAATGGCGTGGAGCTGGTAAAAGAGATTAAAAAGATCAAACCTTATGTGGAAGTGATCAACCTGACTGCTTTTGGGACCATCTCAGATGGGGTCATGGCGATGAGGAACGGTGCTTTTGATTACATCACCAAAGGTGATGACAACGATAAAATTATCCCATTGGTCTACAAAGCAATGGATAAGGTAAAACTGCAGCGCAGGGTCTACGACCTGGAGAATAAAATCATCAAAAAACATAGTTTTAGCGGCATTCTGGGGCAATCAAAAGCGATGAAAGAGGCGCTGGACCTGGCACAAAAAGTTGCGGCAACAGATACTACGGTGCTGTTACTCGGAGAAACGGGAACAGGAAAAGAAGTCTTTGCCCAGGCCATCCATTATGAAAGCCCAAGGAAAATGAAGCCTTTTGTGGCCCTGAACTGTAGCGGCTTTAATCCGGAACTTCTGGAAAGTGAATTGTTTGGTTACAAACAAGGTGCTTTTACCGGAGCGATGAAAGATAAAAGAGGATTACTGGAAGAAGCAAATGAAGGAACATTGTTCCTGGACGAGATCGGAGAGATGAACCTGGACCTTCAGGCGAAGCTCTTACGGGTATTGGAAAACCAGACCTTTATTAAGGTAGGGGATACCCATACGAGCAAAGTGAACGTCCGGATCATTGCAGCCACGAACAGGAACCTTAAAGATGAGGCCGAAGCAGGTAAGTTCAGACTGGACCTTTATTTCAGGCTCTCCGTATTTTCTATTGAGCTGCCCAACCTGTCCCAGCGTAAATCGGATATCCTCATGATCGCAAAACATTACCTCAAGGAATTTGGTCTGAAAGTCAATAAGCCTGATTTTGTGATGGACGAGGGCTTTTCCGATTTGCTGATGAGGCATGTCTGGAAGGGAAATATCCGGGAACTAAAAAACGTCATGGAAAGGGTGGTGATCCTTGCCGATGGAAATACGGTAACTGCTAATCTCCTGCCTTATGAGTTCCATGCCGATACTCAGGAAGAAGATTCTATGAAAATGCAGGTCATCGAGAAGCAACACATCAATAAGGTATTGAAACATACCAGAGGTAATAAAACGGAAACCGCCAGGCTATTGGGGATTGGTCTGACCACTCTATACCGAAAAATGGAAGAATATAAGATCAGCTAACGCGAAAACCCATAACGGTTCATTATGATAAAAAACCCTTCCATTTTGGAAGGGTTTTTTCGTTTATGATTTTTGGTATTTGCACCGAATGTTGATTTTTCGCCTTGTAATCAGTGTTTTAGGAGTTTGGCCCCGACTCTGGTATGCCAATTGGCTATGGCTATCTAAAATAGACAATTTATGTTAACAATCGCACTACTTCTCGCCCTGCTACTGATGTGCTGGGTATTCTACAAATCAATCGACTGGTTCGAAAAAATCTAACAATTATGATCGCATTATTTCTTATCGCAATCGCAGTATTTATCTACATGGTATACGTGCTGATTAAACCTGAAAAATTTTAATTAATTTATTATGAACACTGAATTACTTGGCATTATTGCCACCTACGGACTGACCTTGCTGATTGGAATACCACTAGGTATTTATCTGGCAAAGATGTTTGCAGGTGAGAAAGTCTGGACAGACTTTCTAAAACCCCTTGAAAAGGGTATTTATAAATTATCCGGAATTAATCCGGAGGAGTCGATGAACTGGAAACAGCATATGAAAGCGCTGTTGACCATCAACATGGTTTGGTTGGTATACGGATTTTTTGCCCTGATCTATCAGGATAAACTTCCCCTGAACCCGGACGGAAACCTTGGTCAGTCGCCGGATCTTGCCTTTAACAGTATCATCAGCTTTGTGGTCAACTGTAATTTACAACATTATTCAGGGGAAAGCGGAGCGACTTACTTCACACAACATTTCGTATTCATGTTCTTACAGTTTGTAAGTGCAGCTACGGGAATCGCTGCTGCAGTAGTCCTGTTTAAAGCTTTCAGGGATAAAACAACCACCAGTTTAGGTAACTTCTGGGTGTTCTTTACCCGTTCTATTACCCGTTTATTATTGCCACTATCTGTAGTGGTTGCCATTATTCTGGCCTTTAACGGAACAACAACAAGCTACGAAGGTAAAGACCAGTACATTTCTCTTCAGGGAGATACAGTAGGTGTTTCCAGAGGTCCTGCTGCTGGATTTGTAGCGATTAAACACCTTGGTACCAATGGTGGTGGATGGTTTGGCGTGAACAGTTCACATCCAATAGAAAATCCAAATTACCTGACCAATATGACAGAAGCCATCTCTCAGGTGATCATTCCTGTGGCGATGATCTTTGCCTTCGGATATTTCATTCGCAGGAAGAAAATGGCCTGGGTGATCTTTGGGATCATGACCCTTGGAATGATGCTCTTACTGATTCCTACCGTCATCAGCGAAACCGGGGGCAGTCCTGCAATCGCTAAAATGGGTGTTTCCCAGTTAACAGGGGCCATGGAAGGTAAAGAGGTCAGGTTTGGGCCTACTGCTACCGCCTATTGGAGCACGGTCACTACGATCATTTCCACAGGTTCTGTTAACTCGATGCACGATAGTGGAATGCCATTAACAGGAATGTATCAATTGATTGCCATGATGATGAACTGCTTCTACGGAGGTTGTGGGGTAGGGATTCTGAACTACTTTATCTTTATCATCATCGCGGTTTTCATTTCCGGACTCATGGTAGGACGGACACCGGAATTCCTCGGACATAAAGTGGAGGCCAGAGAAGTGAAAATTGCTTCCATCATCGCCTTGCTGCATCCCTTTATCATCCTGGTAGGAACGGCATTGGCTGCTTATACCATTACTTATTTTCCGGATGCAAACTGGGCAGTTAAGCCAGCCAACTGGTTAAATAATCCAGGTTTCCACGGCTTCTCTGAAATGTTATATGAAAACACTTCAGCAGCTGCGAATAACGGTTCGGGTTTTGAAGGTCTTGGCGATAATAACACCTTCTGGAACGTAGTTACAGGCTTTATACTGATCCTTGGACGTTTCCTTCCGATCATCGGCCCTGTGGCCATCGCCGGATTACTGGCTTCGAAAAAATACATTCCGGAATCAGCAGGAACCCTGAAAACAGATACGTTAACCTTTGGAATGATGACGTTCGTAGTCATTGTGATCATTGCTGCACTTGCGTTTTTCCCTGCATTGACTTTGGGTCCGGTAGCTGAATATTTTACCCTGATTAAATAACGGAATGGAGCGCTGCATCAAAAGAAACAACGCAGCAATAGTTGCCGTGTATCAAAAGATGCAAAATCATTAGAATCAAAAAACATGAAAAATAAATCTAATATATTATTTGAACCCGCTTTAGTAAATACTGCATTAAAGCAATCATTTATCAAACTTGATCCGCGTTTGATGATCCGCAATCCGGTCATGTTTACCGTAGAGATAGGAACATTTGTGATGCTGTTCGTTACGATTTACTCTTTAAGTAACAGCAGTCAGGGTTCGTTCGGATATAACCTCATTGTGTTTATCGTACTGTTGCTGACTGTATTGTTTGCTAACTTCGCGGAAGCAATTGCCGAGGCAAGGGGTAAAGCACAGGCAGACAGCCTGCGCAAAACCAGGGAAGAAACACCTGCAAAAGTAGTGTTGAGCAACGGAACAATTGAAGTCCGCTCTTCCAACCAATTGAAAAAAGGAGATGTGTTCATCTGTGAAACCGGAGATACCATTCCTACAGACGGAGAGATCATTGAAGGAATTGCAACCATAGACGAATCGGCCATTACCGGAGAATCGGCTCCTGTGATCCGCGAATCCGGTGGTGATAAATCTTCAGTAACAGGAGGTACAAAGGTGCTTTCAGATCAGATAAAAGTACAGGTGACGACCCAACCGGGTGAAAGCTTCCTGGACAAAATGATCGCTTTGGTAGAAGGTGCTTCCCGTCAGAAAACACCAAATGAGATCGCTTTGACGATTCTTCTTGCCGGTTTTACTTTGGTTTTCATCATTGTATGTATCACCTTAAAACCTTTTGCAGATTATTCAAATACGCCAATTACCATCGCTGCATTCATCTCTTTATTTGTTTGCCTGATCCCAACTACCATCGGAGGTTTACTTTCCGCCATCGGTATCGCCGGAATGGACAGGGCTTTAAGAGCAAATGTGATCACTAAATCCGGTAAAGCAGTGGAAACTGCCGGAGATATTGATGTATTGTTGCTGGATAAAACAGGAACAATCACCATTGGTAACCGTAAGGCAACGAATTTTTACCCTACTGCCGGAATCATCATCAAAAGCTTTACCGATGCCTGCGTATTGAGCTCCCTGGCGGATGAAACTCCTGAAGGAAAATCGATCATCGAGCTTGCTGCTTCGCAAGACGACAGGTTGATGACGACTGCTCCTGAAGGATCTAAATTTATCAAATTCACTGCCGAAACCAGATCCAGTGGTCTGGATACTGCCGATGGCAGAAGGATCAGAAAAGGTGCTTTTGATTCCATCCGCAACATTGTACTGACCGCAGGAAATCCTTTTCCAATGGACATCGAAGAGCAGGTGAAAAGAATTGCCAGCAATGGTGGTACACCTCTGGTTGTCGCTGAAAATGAAAAAGCACTGGGCGTGATTGAGTTACAGGATATCATCAAACCAGGCATCAGCGAACGTTTCGAACGTCTGCGCAAAATGGGTGTGAAAACAGTGATGGTAACTGGAGATAATCCTTTGACCGCTAAGTTTATCGCTCAAAAAGCGGGTGTGGATGATTTTATTGCGGAGGCTAAGCCTGAGGATAAAATGAACTACATCAAAGAAGAGCAGGCACAAGGCAAACTGGTAGCGATGATGGGTGATGGTACGAATGATGCGCCGGCACTTGCACAGGCAGATGTGGGTGTAGCGATGAACAGTGGTACACAAGCGGCTAAAGAGGCTGGTAATATGGTGGATCTGGACAATGATCCGACTAAACTGATTGAGATCGTAGAGATCGGAAAACAGTTGCTGATCACCAGAGGAACACTGACCACCTTCTCTATTGCCAATGATGTGGCCAAATATTTTGCCATCGTTCCGGCCTTGTTTATCGTCTCTATCCCGGCACTGCGCAGCCTGAACATCATGAACCTGCACAGCCCGGAAACAGCCATCCTTTCGGCAGTGATCTTCAATGCGTTGGTGATCCCATTGCTGATCCCGGTTGCTTTACGCGGGGTATCTTATAAACCAATTGGTGCGAGCGCTTTGTTGCGCAGAAACCTGCTGATTTATGGGATAGGAGGGGTAATTGCTCCATTTATCGGAATAAAACTAATTGATATGCTGATTTCTCTGATGGCTTAATTGCCGGATTCACGGAAAGAGATCATTGAAATAAATAGAAAAAGAAAAAAATATTGTCATGAAAAAATACATCATACAATCGCTGAGATTAACAGGAGTACTAATGGTACTGTTATGTGTCATCTATCCATTAACTATTGCCTATGTTGGAAAATTCAGCCCGGGTGAAGGAGGTGGTGAAAAAGTAACCAAAAATGGTAAAGTAGTAGGTTATGCTTTGATTGGTCAGTCCTTTACCAAACCGGAATATTTCTGGGGCAGACCTTCTGCGGTAGCTTACAATGCTGCAGGTTCAGGAGGCTCTAATAAAGGACCATCAAATCCAGATTACCTGAAAGATGTGGCCGGAAGGATTGATACGCTGTTAAAATACCACCCTTACCTGAAAAAATCAGATATCCCTGCGGATATGGTGACTGCCTCTGGTAGTGGTTTGGATCCGGACATTTCGGAAACAGCAGCGATCATGCAGATCAAAAGAGTAGCTGCATATCGTAAGCTGGATGAGCGATTGGTAGCTGAAGCGGTAGTTAAAAACACCGAAGGTCCTTTGTTTGGCTTATTTGGCCCTTCTAAAGTAAACGTCCTGAAACTCAATGTTGCCCTTGACGAATTAAAGAAATAATTTCCCCCGCCCGAATGGTGCTGCCGATTCCATAGCGTTTGCCGGATATGGAAAAGGCAGCTAAACGGGAAATAAAACCATCATCAGGAGATCCTGATGAAAAGAAAACGATCATCTGGCCGGTAAAAAAAAAGAGAGGCTGATGATCGCTTCAAAAAGATAAAAAAGAACAAGAATTAAAATGAAGAAACTACTTACATTATCCGCAGTATTAGGTACTGCACTATGCACATACGGACAGGAAGAATCCAAGATTAAAGTCTCAGGTTACCTGGAAACTTATTACGGATACGATTTTAATAAACCATCAGATAACAACAGACCGGGATTTATCTATTCCCATAACCGCCATAATGAAGTGAACTTAAACCTTGGTTTTATTAAAGGGAGTTACGATAACGGGAACATCAGGGCAAATGTGGCACTGATGGCGGGAACGTATTCCAACGCAAATCTAGCAGCCGAACCAGGTGTTTTGAAAAATGTGCTGGAAGCCAATGCAGGGATTAAACTTTCGAAAACAGCAAATCTTTGGATTGATGCAGGGATTTTCTCTTCTCATATCGGTTTTGAAAGCGCAGTATCAAAAGATTGCTGGGTACTGACCCGTAACATCTCTTCTGAAAATACACCGTATTATGAATCCGGAGCTAAAATCACCTACGGTACCAATGATGGTAAATTTACGGCAACAGCGCTTTACCTTAACGGATGGCAACGCATCAACCGCCAGAATGCCAACAGCCAGCCAGCAGGAGGGGTACAGTTAACCTGGAAACCTACTGATAAAATTACAGTGAACTATAGCAATTTCTTAGGAACTGAAGGCGCTGATTCTGTTCGTGTCCGTCGTTTTTATCATAACGTATATGGGATTTTCCAGCTGACCGATCATTTTGGTGTGACCCTTGGAATTGATTATGGAACACAGCAAAAAGAAAAAGGAAGTTCCTCGAAAAATGAAGTGTTTTCACCAGTGGCGATTGCCCAGTACCGTTTCAACAGCAATTGGGCGTTGGCAGGAAGGGTAGAACATTACCAGGATAAAAACGGTGTTTTTATTACCACAGGAACGCTTAACGGATTTAAAACTACAGGATATTCGCTCAATGTGGATTACGCCCCATTCCCGAATGCGGTAGTCAGACTGGAAGGTAAAGTTTACGATAGCAAGGATAAGATTTTTGTTCGTGAGCAAAGTCCGGTAAATTATAATGCGGCAATGACTGCAAGTATTGCTGTATCGTTCTAAGAATAAATAAGGATTTACCTGTCATTCCGGACCGGTGTGCTGAACCTGAAAGCGATCAGGGAATCATGAAATCACAACGCAATCAGGAACAGCCCGGAATGACAGGTATCTATCAAAAAATGTAATGATCATCCTCATGGAAAAGAGAAACTATAATACACGTACAATTAAACTTATCCCCCTTTTAAGTGTTGGTTTAGTGCTGTTGATGGCATTGTGGTATTTGGTAAGTAAGGACTATGTGATTCTTAAATGGTAAACAGAATTCAAAAATGATAAACAGAAATGGAAGAGAATAAGTCAGGTTCTGTAAAAGATTTCCTGGATCTGGTAAAACGGTCAAGAAGAGGGAAATTTAAGGTGTATATCGGCATGAGTGCAGGTGTAGGAAAAACCTATAGAATGCTGCAGGAGTCTCATGCGCTTTTGAAAAATGGAATAGACCTGCAGATCGGCTATATTGAAACACACAACAGGGTAGAGACCCATGCTTTATTAACCGGAGTTCCGGTCATTCCCCGCAGAAAAATCTTTTATAAGGGAAAAGAACTCGAAGAAATGGATGTTCAGGGCATCATCAATATCCACCCCGAAGTGGTGATTGTGGATGAGCTGGCCCATACCAATATAGAAGGAAGTAAAAATACAAAGCGCTGGCAGGATGTAGTGGATATTCTGGAAGCAGGGATCAGCGTGATCTCGGCCGTCAATATTCAGCACCTGGAAAGCATGAATGAAGAGATCGAAAAGATCACCGGAATTCCCATCACGGAAAGGATTCCGGATAAGATATTAGAACTGGCAGACGAGATCGTGAACATCGATTTAACTGCCGATGAACTGATCGACCGCTTAAAAGCCGGAAAGATCTATGATGAGAGCAAAATCTCCAGGGCTCTGGATAACTTTTTTCAATCGGAAAAGATCCTGCAATTGCGGGAAATGGCTTTAAAGGAAGTGGCCCATCATGTGGAAAGAAAGATCAGTATTGAAATCCCGAAACAGATTAAATTGCGCCAGGAACGGTTTATGGCCTGCATCTCCACCAACAATAAAACCGCTAAAATTGTAATCCGGAAAACGGCCAGACTGGCTTCTTATTACCGTTCTCCATGGATCGTTTTATATGTGCAGAATAGTAAGGAAAGTGGTGACAGAATTAAATTAGATTTGCAACGCCATCTGATCAATAATTTCAAACTGGCAACGGAACTGGGAGCAGAGGTGATTAAGGTGAAAAGTGATGATGTGACCGGCACGATCACGAGGATGGCAGATGAAAAAGAAATTACGACGATATGTATTGGAAAGCCGCATTTGAACCTCTTTCAGGTGATCATGCGAACGGCTATTTTTAACCAGCTTCTGAAACACATCTCTACTACAGAAACGGACCTGGTCATTTTGTCTTAGAAGCGCTGGTGATTTAATTCTGAATACCTGAATATAAACTGAGGGCCCTGGCCCTGTTAAAATATAAAAACAACTATTAAAAAATAAAGTCATGAAAATCAAAACCAAACTCCGCCTCGGATTCGGATTCTTGTTCGTGGTGGTTATCTTCTTTGGAGCAATTTCTTTGTTTTACATGAATAAAATCTCGATGAGTTCTAAGGTGATCCTGAAGGATAATTATGAAACCCTGAACTATACGAGCAATATGCGTGCAGTATTGGATGAACATCAACTCCCCCTTTCTGCAACTGCGAAGAAAGACTTTGAAAACTACCTGGAACTGGAAGGAAAGAACGTCACAGAGAAAGGAGAGGGGGAAGCGGTTGCCGCCTTACGCAAAGCGTATGAAAGCATCAACAATCCTGCTGCCAGTCTGGTTGGGATGCAGCAGGCGGTTACTAAGCTGAGGTCAGAGCTCAGGATCATTGATAAACTGAACATGGATGCCATCGTCCGTAAAAATGATACGGCACAAAAAGCGATAGAAAAAGCAGCGATGTATGTGATCTTTGCCGCTTCCATTTGTTTTCTGATCCTGTTTTCTTTTATTGTGAATTTTCCGGGTTTTGTGGCCAATCCGTTAAGAGAATTTTCTGAAGCGATCCGCGAAATCAGTCGCAAGAACTACAAACAACGCCTGGAATTTAATGGTTCTGATGAGTTTTCTGAACTGGCTGTTTCTTTTAACACCATGGCTCAGGAGCTCAATAAATGGGAAAACAGCAACCTCTCTAAGATCCAATCGGAGAAATTAAGAATTGAAGCGATCATTGAACAGATGCAGGATGCGATCATTGGATTGAACGAAAGAAAAGAGATTCTCTTTTTTAATAAGGTGGCTGGTGAGCTGATGAACCTGAACGGAGAAACAGTGATTGGTCAGAATGCAGAGGTTCTGATGAAAAAGAACGACCTGCTGAACCGGATCCTGCAGGACAAACAGAGCGATAAGGCCATGAAAATCTATGCGGACAATAAAGAATCCTATTTCCAGCTGGAAAGAAGGGAGATCACTGTACCCAATTATGATGGACAAAGCGATGTGGCGATGACCCAGACTTCAAAGGCAGCCGGAGAAGTCTACATCCTGAAAAACATCACTCAGTTTAAAGAGCTGGATGAAGCCAAAACCAATTTTATAGCTACGGTATCCCATGAATTGAAAACGCCGATCTCTTCCATAAAGATGAGTCTGAAGCTGATGGATGATGAACGGGTAGGGGCGATGAATGTAGAACAGAAAGAACTGGTACAGCACATCAGGGAAGATTGCGGCAGGTTGCTGAAGATCACGAGCGAATTGCTGGACCTTGCCCAGGTAGAAACCGGAAACCTGCAATTGAATTTTGTAAAATCTGATCCCCGCAAGATTGCGATCTATGCAATGGATTCGGTACGTTTCCAGGCAGAGCAAAAAAATATTGAACTGGAACTGATCAGCAGGAACAACCTTCCTAAAGTGAATGTGGATGTAGAGAAAACGGCATGGGTACTGGTGAATTTCCTTTCCAATGCACTCCGTTACAGTTCAGAGAAATCGAAAGTAGTGATCCAGGTGATCGAGAATGCGGAAGAGATCGAGTTTTCGGTGCAGGACTTTGGAAAAGGGATTGAAGAAATCTATCAAAAGAGACTGTTTGATAAGTATTTTCAGGTGCCTACAGATGGCAATAATAAATCCGGATCGGGATTAGGACTGGCCATTTCCAAAGACTTTATTGAGGCAGAGAGCGGAAAGATCTGGGTAGAAAGTGCGTTGGGTGAAGGCAGTAAATTCTGTTTTTCTTTACCTATTGCCCCTTAACGTATACCAGGAGAGAGATTTTTCGTTACATTTGCCCTGATAAGTTCTTTACTTTATTTCTTCATCAACCGGAAGAGGTTTTACTTAGCTGTAGATTAATAGGGAATCGTGTGCAAATCACGAGCTGTCGCGCAACTGTAAGTAACACAACAAGGTTTTTACCCAAGAATATCCACTGTTCCAATCCAGGAATGGGAAGGATGGTAAAAATGTTACAAGTCAGGAGACCTGCCTTTACCGAATTGACAATGCTTTCGCGATCTGAAGCATGGGTCTGGTAGGTGTATATCCAATACATACATTCTGTAGAATGCGTGCGCCTATACATTTATTTTTCCTTTTTATCTTCTTCTCGCCAGCATTGCGAAGTTCAGCAAAGAGCTTTTAACTGATCTTTTCATCAATTAAAAAGCAAGACAATGCTAACAAACAATCTAGGCTACCCGCGTATAGGTAGTAACAGAGAGCTCAAAAAAGCCTGCGAGCAATTTTGGGCGGGTAAAAGTACCCTTCAAAACCTGGTACAGGTAGGGAAAAACATTCGCCAGCACAACTGGGAATTACAAAAAGAGAAAGGAATTGACCTGATTCCTTCCAACGACTTTTCATTTTATGATCAGGTATTAGACCTGTCGCTAACCGTAGGGGCTATTCCTAAACGTTACCATGAGGTGATTCTGAACAAATCCAACACCGAACTGGACCTTTATTTTGCCATGGCCAGAGGGTATCAGAAAGAAGGACTGGACATCACAGCCATGGAAATGACCAAATGGTTTGATACCAATTATCATTATATCGTTCCTGAATTCACTAAGGACCAGCAATTCAAATTGTTCTCCACCAAATTACTGGACGAATACAATGAGAGCAAGAGACTGGGCATTAAAACTAAACCCGTACTGATCGGCCCGGTATCTTATCTTTTGTTGGGTAAAGAAAAAGAAGCTGGTTTTGAGCGGATTGATCTGATTAAAAACCTTTTGCCGGTATATATTGACATTCTTAAAAAACTGGAAGAGCAACATGTGGAATGGGTACAATTCGATGAACCTTTTCTTTCCTTAGACCTGACCGATAAAGATAAAGCCGCATTTAAGTATGTATATGCAGAGATCAAAAAACAGTTCCCTAAACTTAAGACCTTACTGACCACTTATTTTGAAGCCTTAAAAGACAATACCGAACTGACCGTTTCTCTTCCTGTGCATGCCTTACATATTGACCTGGTTAGAAATCCGGAGCAATTGCAAACGGTATTGTCTGTGATCCCTGCCAACCTTGTTCTTTCCATAGGAGTGGTAGACGGTAGAAACATCTGGAAAAATGATTTCCGTGCTTCCCTGCAATTAATTGAAACTGCAAAAGATAAAGTTGGTGCAAACCGTTTGATCATTAGTCCATCCTGTTCTTTGATCCATTCGCCATGCGACCTGGATCTGGAAACCAATGAGGCTACTTTAACACCAGAGATCAAACAATGGTTGTCTTTTGCAAAGCAAAAAGTGGAAGAGATCGTAACCTTGAAGCAACTGGCGGAAAACAATCCTGATGCACAAGTCAGGCTGGAAAGCAATGATGAGGCCAATAACAACAGAAAAACATCGACTTTAATCCACAATCCAGCGGTAAAGCAAAGGGTTACCGGAATTGAAGAAAAAGATGAACAACGCCTGCACCCTTATTCGGTGAGGAGTGTTGCTCAGAAAGAAGCCTTAAAATTACCTTCATTCCCAACCACCACCATCGGTTCATTTCCGCAAACTGCAGAAGTGAGAAGCTGGAGGGCAAAATTCAAAAAAGGAGAGCTGAGCCAGGAAGAGTACGATGCGCTGATTGAAAAAGAAACCAAAGAAACGATCATCTTCCAGGAAGAAACAGGGATTGATGTATTGGTTCATGGTGAGTTTGAACGCAACGACATGGTGGAATACTTTGGCGAACAGCTGGCAGGATTTACCTTCACCAAAAACGGCTGGGTGCAGAGTTATGGCAGCAGATGCGTAAAACCACCAATTATTTATGGTGATGTTCACCGTCCGGCAGCAATGACGGTAAGGTGGTCTTCTTTTGCACAATCATTGAGCGAAAAATGGGTGAAAGGAATGTTGACCGGTCCGGTAACGATTTTACAATGGTCTTTTGTGCGTAATGACCAGCCACGCTCCGAAACCTGTACGCAGATTGCTTTGGCGATCAGAGATGAGGTCGTGGATCTGGAAGCTGCGGGAATAAAAATTATTCAGATCGATGAGCCGGCAATTCGCGAAGGTTTACCCCTCCGTAAGGCGGATTGGCAGAATTATTTGCATTGGGCAGTGCGTGCTTTCCGTATTTCTGCCAGTGGAGTTCAGGATGAAACACAAATTCATACCCATATGTGCTATTCTGAGTTTAATGATATTATCCAGAACATTGCAGACATGGACGCGGATGTAATCACGATCGAATGTTCCCGTTCTCAAATGGAATTGTTAGACGCTTTTGCTGATTTTAAATATCCAAATGAAATAGGACCAGGTGTTTACGATATCCATTCTCCTCGTGTTCCGGCAAAAGAAGAGATGGTTTTTCTTCTTGAAAAAGCAAGATCTGTGATCCCTTCAGCGCAGCTTTGGGTGAATCCGGATTGCGGTTTAAAGACCAGACATTGGGACGAAACAAAAAAAGCATTGACAGAAATGGTCGCTGCTGCAAAAGTACTGCGGGAATATGTCGAAGAAGCTGTAACTTTGTAAAAAAAAACAAACAGGCAAGTGGTATGCTTGCCTGTTTTAATAGATACAGCACACAGAATGAGAATACGTAAAAATGCGGTGATAACCGGAGTTGGTGGTTATGTTCCGGAAACGGTTTTGAGCAATAAGGACCTGGAAACAATGGTGGACACGAACGACGAATGGATCGTTTCAAGAACCGGAATCAGGGAGAGAAGAATTGTAAATGATGCCAATGTGGCCACTTCTGACCTGGCTACCAGAGCCTTAATGAGATTGCTTGAAGATGGAAATGTACACCCTGACGAAATTGACTGTGTGATTGTATCCACCTCCACTCCAGACTATGTCATGGTTTCTACCGGAAGTATGGTTTGTGAAAAGGCAGGATTAAAAAATGCCTGGGGAATAGATACCAATGCGGCATGCAGCGGTTTCCTTTATGCGTTAACCCTTGGGGCAAGCATGATCGAAAGCGGACGTTGTAAACGTGTAGTCGTGATTGGTGCCGATAAAAACAGTTCGATCGTCAATTATAAAGACCGCAATACCTGCATTCTTTTTGGCGACGGTGCCGGAGCAGTTTTATTGGAGCAAACAGAAGAAGAAGTAGGATTAATAGATAGTTATTTCAGAACAGATGGCAGC
Source organism: Pedobacter caeni (assembly GCF_900129215.1). GTDB lineage: Bacteria > Bacteroidota > Bacteroidia > Sphingobacteriales > Sphingobacteriaceae > Pedobacter > Pedobacter caeni. Next base: position 293,567 of record NZ_FQUQ01000005.1, read on the forward strand.
GGAAAGGAAAACCTGATCGTGACTGCCGGAGGTTCCAAATATCCTGCATCACAGGAAACCCTGGATCAAAAACTACATTATGTTCGTCAGGATGGCCGCGTTGTATTTAAAGCAGCGATTCAGGGCATGACGGATACTTGCAGAGAGATCTTAAGGGCCAACGATCTGGAGATTAAACAAATCAATTATCTGATTCCTCACCAGGCAAATTTAAGGATCATACAGGCCGTAGGGGAGCAATTGAGCCTCACCGAAGAGCAGGTAAAGGTCAACATCAGCAGGTATGGAAATACCACCGCAGCAACGATTCCATTGTGCTTATGGGATTTTAAAGATGATTTCAAATACGGTGATAAACTTTTATTAACCGCTTTTGGAGCAGGATTCTCATGGGGTGCTACCTATTTGAAATGGGGCAAACTAAGAGGGAAATAGGATTTCCCGGAAATGAGTGTTAAAGAAAAGTAAATGACAGTAGAAGATAAAATTAAAGCGTCGGAAACACGCATTTTTAAAGCCGTGTTTCCCAATACCACTAACCATTACGATACCTTATTTGGCGGGACAGCCATGCACATGATGGACGAAGTTGCCTTTATTACGGCCACACGTTTCAGCAGACAGATCATGGTGACCGTAAGCAGCGACAGGATTGATTTCAAAAAGCCTATTCCTGCCGGAACCATTGTAGAACTGATTGGTACTGTGAGCCATATCGGAAATACCAGTCTGAAAGTAAGGGTAGAAATTTACATTGAACAAATGTATTCTGAAGATCGTGAAAAGGCCGTTACCGGAGAGTTTTCTTTTGTGGCCATCGATGAACATAAGAAACCTATTAAAATATTGAAATAATCAATTGAAAAGCAGGCCTGGCCTGCTTTTTTTATGCTTTATCTGGTGATTCCCGGTAATTGTTCCTTATCTTTGCGCCAATGTTAATCAAACCAACAGCCATATTGCTTTTGTTCAGTTTACTCACCGTAAACTTCTCGAATGCTTTTGTGTTTGCAGGTTTTGAGATGAATGCAAAATACATCGCTGCCGAGCTTTGTGAGAATAAGGATAAACCCCAGCTTCATTGTAACGGAAAGTGCTATTTAATGAAAAAATTAAAGCAGGCACAAGACAAAGAGCAGAAACAGGAAAGACAATCACAGAAAACACCCATCCAGGAGGCTATTGTAGTCAACACCCTGGAATTTAAACAATATCCATTCGGAGAAATTTATTTTCATGTTCCGGTTTCGACCGGAATGCCGCAGTCTGTTTTGAATGCGATTTTCCATCCTCCGCAAATAACCGCTTAATCAAGCAATTGCGCATGCCTGTCCTTTTGGTTCAGGTAATGATTCGCGCACATTAACCTATTAGTTGATCAGAATTTTTCATGCAAAGCAGGGAAGGGCGCATTTATGATTTGCGCTGAACTGTCCGTTTTGTCATGTGGTCCTGATCGCTGATGATACACAAATATTTTTAAAAATTAAGATGAACAAATTAGTTGGAATAGTGCTGATTGCCCTTGGGGCAGCGGCTTGCACTGCAGATTACAAAAAAGAACGGGATGAAGTCATGCAATTTCATGACCTGGTAATGGGAGATCAGACTGCAGTAGTGAACTACCAGATGAAACTGGATACTTTATTGAAAGACCTGAAAGGGCTAAAAGCAAAATATCCGGAACTGGATACGGTCAAAGAAAAAGAAACCATGAAGGCTTTGCTGACCGATCTGACCACTGCAGAAGACAGTATGAACGATTGGATGCATAAATTTGAGCCTGATGTAACGGGCAAATCAAATGAAGAATCTATCAAATACTTCAAGGAAGAGAAGGTGAAGATCAAGCGGGTCGACAGCCTTTATAAAAAAGAAATCAAAGCGTCCGGGGCCTACCTCAGTAAATTCAAAAAATAATGAGAGTAAACTACTTAACCTGTCTTTTCTTATTGTTTCTTCTTAGCTGTAAAGAAGCACCAAAACGCCTCCCTTTTTTACAAATGGAACAGTCCGAGCGGGTCGTTGATGGTAAAACGGTAATAGATACCGTTTATAGAACGATTCCCGCATTTAAACTGTTAAATCAGGATAGTACAGTGGTCACAGATAAAGACTTCAATGGAGCGATCTATGTGGCCGATTTCTTTTTTACCACCTGTCCAACCATTTGCCCGGTCATGCACCGCAACCTGCTAAAGGTCTATAAAAAATATGAGGGAAATCCGGAAGTAAAACTGGCTTCTCATACGATAGATGTGAAGTATGATGTTCCCTCAAGGATGAAAACCTACGCAGATAAGCTTGGAGTAAAAGGAACGCAGTGGGAATACCTTTGGGGCACCAAAGAAGAGATCTATGGCCTTGCAGCGCGTAATTATATTGTAGCTGCCAAGGAAGATAAAAATGTACCCGGTGGCTTTATGCACCAGGGATACCTCATCCTGGTGGATAAAGAAAAACGAATCCGTGGTGCCTATGACGGTACTTTGGATAAAGAAGTGAAAAAACTAATGGAGGATATGGACATTCTATTAAAAGAGTATAAGAAATGAGAAAACTAATGATTGTTGCAATGGCCTTGTTGTTCAGTACAACTGCCTTTAAATCTAATGGTAATCCTGTTAAATCTGTTGGTAATCTTGCTGAATCTGCCCGTAATTCTGCACTGTTTGCTGCTCAGCAAGTCCAGACGGATACCTTGAAAACTGATGCAAAAGACCCGGTATGCGGAATGAAAGTAAAAAAGGGAGCTACCCTGACCCATACCCATGATAAAACCACTTATGGTTTTTGCAGTAAAAGCTGTAAAAAGAGCTTTGTGAGCAACCCGGATAAATACCTTAAAAAATAAGTGATGTTCAGGAGTTTAACCGCTGTAATTTTATTGATCAATATGCTGCTGGCACAATTCAGCAGTGTATTCATCTATGCGGGTTTTGAACTCAACCAGCAATATATTGCCAGTACGCTTTGCGAAAACAGGGACAAACCGGAAATGCATTGCAATGGTAAATGTTACCTGACAAAAAAACTGAAACAGGCAGAAGAGAAAGAGAAAAGACAGGAAAGAGAAACACAGAAGAAAAGTACAAATGATACTTTTTTCCTGAGGTCAACGGCCCTTCTTGTCATTCCTGACTATTTCATGAGGAAGGTCTTTTCCAGGGAAAGACCTTTTGACCTGCCGGAAAGTATTGCTGAAATTCTACACCCTCCTCCCGCAAATTTCATTCATTCCCCATATTTAGCAGCCTGATTTTCGATTTCATCAGTACCTAATTGTTTTCAACGGTATTTATGAGCTCATAAACTTAGTTCATTACTGTTTGTAAGCAGCATACTTATGATGGTTTCATCATTCTGACGTATTGAAAATGTATCCTGGATTTTAACCCCCGGGCTAACCGGCTGTGGAAACAATTGTCAATTTTTTTAAACCATATCCAGCTTCTTTCCCTTTTGGGATCAGGAGCGGTATGAACCAACAATTTCAATTAAAATGAAGAAATTTTTAGCAATCATCACCTTATCTACACTTTTATTTACCTCATGCTCAAAAGATAAAGATCCAGTTAACGTAGTGGAGGCAGAGGGAAAAACGACCCTGACCTTTGATGCTGTTTTCGGAAATCAGGATTTTGCCCTCAACAAGGACTTTACGGTTTCCGGTAAGACCTTTAATTTCAATAAATTCAGGTACTGGATCAGCAATGTGGTTTTGGTCAGCAGTAACGGAACAGAATTTAAAGTCCCGGGATCGTATTATTTACTCGAGGAAACCGGAGTGATCAACCTCAAAGGAGTCAACAATGACCTGCCTACAACAGTTTATCCGGCTACAAAAAGAGAGGATGTGGTGTTGAAAGACATTCCGGCCGGAGATTATAAAACCCTGAAATTTGCGGTAGGGGTAGACGCAAAATACAATGATAACCTGAGTCTGCTATCCGGAGAATTGTCGCCCCTGAACGGAATGACCAATGTTTCCTGGATGTGGTTAACGAGTTATATTTTTACCTCTGTAACTGGTAAAGTATCCGAAGGGGCAAATGCTCAAACCTTAAAAATCGAGACTGGTCTCAATACAAATTATAAAACAGTGGCCCTTGATCTTCCTCAGACACTAACGGTTAGCGGGACAAAATCAAGTCGTATTGTGCTCAATGTGGATCTGGCAAAAGCACTGGACGGCCTGGATGTGATGGCTACTCCTGTAGTGGGTGCTTCACAAGGTACAGTCATGGCTGCTGTGGCGACAAATTATGCGACAAAAGTATTTACAGTTAAATCGCTGAACTAAGGCTCATGTCCGGCAATTCTCCTTTTTTCCGTATTGCTGCTGGCTTTTTCTTTCTGTCAGCGCTGATTTCCTGTAAAAAGGAGGCGCTGCCGGAAGAACAGACCACATTGCTTCATGAACTTGAACTGGCCGTACCCCCGCATTTTCCACCTGTCCAAAAAGATCCCGATAACCCTTTAACTGAAGAAGGGGTTGAATTGGGGAGAATGCTTTTTTATGATGCCCGGTTATCCGGAAATAACAGGATTTCCTGTGCCTCCTGTCACCATCAGGAGCTGGCTTTTTCTGATGGCATTGCACTTAGCAATAAAGGGGTTTCCGGAATGGTACTGCCTCGCCATGCACCGGTTTTGTTTAATCTGGCATGGGCAAAACAGGGCTTGTTTTGGGACGGTGGTGCTAAAAACCTGGAATCCCAGGCTTTCGGACCTTTGACAAGTGAAGACGAGATGCATCAGGATTTATATGAGCTGGAAAGGGAACTAAAGGCCATCCCGGATTATGTAAGCCGGTTTAAACGGGTCTTTAAGCAGGAAATCAGGTCGGCAGATGTGGTGAAAGCATTGTCGCAGTTCCAGCGGACCCTGATTTCAGGGGGGGCAGGCTATGATCAGTACATCCGGAAAGAAGCCGGGCTTTCTTCTGCAGAGTTGAATGGGATGAACCTGGTACTGGCAAAATGCAGTGCTTGTCATACAGGGCCATTGTTTACCGACCAGGGTTTCCATAACAACGGACTTGACATGGTGTTCAGCGAAGAGAAGGAAGGCATATATCAGGGGCATTTCCGGGTGAGCTTTAACCCGGCAGACATGGGGAAGTTTAAAACACCTTCCCTGCGGAATGTAATGCTGACTGCCCCATATATGCATGATGGACGGTTTAAAACAATTGAGGAAGTGTTGGAACATTACAATTCCGGGCTGAAGACTTCTGCTACACTTGATCCCGGGCTTTACCAGAATCATGGAGCAGCGGGGATACCACTCAATGAAACGGAGAAAAAGGAGATCATCGCCTTTCTGGGAACCCTGAGTGACGAATCATTTATACATAATAAGAAAAAAGGAAATCCATTGACGCTTTAAAAACAACAAATAATGAAGCCATCATCAGCATATCGTTTACAAACCGTAATGAATGTTCAGGATGGCTTTATAACCACTAGAAACAATATAGAATAATGAAAAATAACATAAAACACACCGCATGGATGCTGCTTGGCAGTATGCTCATCATCTTATCTGCCTGTTCAAAAAAAGAAGCTCCGGCACCTGAGTTTGTCGAAACAAATCTGGCTCCTTTTTCTGTAGAGTTTGATAACATCGTCGGCGAACGTACCTTTTCCATCAACAATACCGGAAGCCCCTATACCAACGCTTTAGGAGAAAAGTTCTCCATTTCTTTTCTGCAGTATTACATCAGTAATATTAAAGTGGCCACTGCTTCTGGTCAGGAGTATACGGTGAAACAGGATGAAAGTTATTTCCTGATCAATGGAGGGGATAAAACCACGCGTTTCGCAAAAGTAAAGGTACCCGAAGGAGATTATACCCGTTTAACTTTTACCATAGGGGTGGATAGCTTAAGAAGTACCATGCCAGTAGAAAAAAGGACCGGCATCCTGGATCCTGCATATGGTGGTGGTCATGATTCCGGGGGCATGTACTGGGGATGGCAAAACGGTTATATCTTTTTCAAATTCGAGGGGAATTCTGCCGTGATTTCTGATGATAAAGATGGCGACCCTTCAGGTAAAAAGCAATTCAAATACCATATCGGAGGCTTTGGTGGCTATAATGCGCCGACATTAAACAACATCAGAACGGTAACTGTAGATCTGAAAGCTGCCGGAATTGCGAAGGTCAGACAGGACCGTCAAAGCAACGTCCATCTTTTTGTGGATGTGATGAAAGTGTTCAATGGAAAACAGGGCTTTAGCATTGCTGCGCATCCGAACGTGATGTTTGGTGATTTCAGTGCCAATATTGCAAATAACCTGACCGAAATGTTCAGACATGACCACACTGAAAACTAAGCGCCATGAATAAAAAACATTGGACAACCCTTTTTCTGATGGGTATGTTTATTCTGGCCTGTAAGAAGGATGTGGTCCTGAAAGACAATCCGGTGATTGAGGAGATCGCAAAGTTCCTTGGTTTTCAGAAGCCGGCTAATTTTCCGGAGCCTGTGTATAATTTCGCCAACAATAAGGTGACTAAGGAAGGTTTTGAATTGGGACGGGCGCTGTTTTATGAGCCAAGGCTGTCCAGGAACAATACCATCACCTGTGGGTCCTGTCATATTCAGTCCTCGGCCTTCACACAACACGGACATGATGTAAGTCATGGGATCGACGACCGCCTGGGAACGCGCAATTCCCCGCCGATTATGAACCTTGCCTGGAATAAATCATTCATGTGGGGAGGAGGGATTTACGACCTGGATCTGCAGCCAATTGCACCCATTACCACGCATGAGGAAATGGATGAGAAACTGGAAAATGTATTCAACAAACTTCGTCAGATGCCGAAGTATACGGACTTGTTTAAACGCGCTTTTGGAACGGAAGAGATCAGTACTGCAAGATTTATGAAAGCCTTATCGCAGTTTATGCTGATGTGTGTCAGCAGCAATTCCAAATATGATAAGGTAATGAGAAAAGAAGACAATGCTGTTTTTACTGCCGATGAACAGGAAGGATATACCTTGTTTAAACAAAAATGTGCTTCCTGCCATAGCGAACCCTTGTTTACAGATGGTTCTTTCCGGAACAACGGTTTAGGGCCAAGCCCGATCAATGATCAGGGATTGTACCTGGCCACCCTCATCAGCACAGATAAGTATAAGTTTAAAGTGCCTTCTTTGAGGAATTTGCGTTTTACGGCTCCTTATATGCATGATGGACGGTTTTTGAGCCTTGCAGGTGTACTTGAGCATTATAATTCGGAAGTTCAGAATACACAAAACCTTGATCCCTTGTTAATTCAGGGAGACAAAAGAGGGATTGGATTAACGGAGAATGACAAGACCAAACTGACCGCCTTCTTATCCACTTTAAATGACGAAGAGTTCATCAATAACAAACTCTTAGCTGAACAATAATGAGGTATTCAGCAGAGTATACTACTGAAGCAATCATCAGCGTATCACTTACAAAAAACAATGATTGCCGGATCACCATTAAAAAACAATTACAATGACAAAGAAAATACTAATTAGCCTGATGCTCCTGTTCTCCATTACCTTTTCCGGCTTTGCCTGTGATATTTGCGGCTGTGGGGTAGGAAGTTATTATCTGGGCATCCTGCCAGAGTTTAACAAAAGGTTTATAGGGTTAAGGTACCAGCACAAATCCTTACAGACCCACCTTGGCCCATTGGGACAAAGAACGCCGATTACTGCAGATGAAACTTACCAGAGCGCGGAGCTTTGGGGTGGATGGAATATAGGAAGCCGTTTTAGGATCCTGGCTTTTGTACCTTACAATTTCAATAAAAGGGAAAGCCAGACCGGTAACGGCACGAAAAACGGGCTTGGAGATATTGCCCTGATGGGTTATTATAAACTATTGGACCATAGCGGTACCCTTGGCGAAAGGCTACTGGTGCAATCGGTATGGATTGGAGGAGGAATAAAAGTACCTACCGGAAAGTACGAACCTTCAGAGCGACTGGCCATTCAGGAATCTCCCAATAATTTTCAACTGGGAACAGCGAGTACCGATTTTACGCTGAATGCAGCTTACGATATCCGTTACAATGACCTGGGCCTGAATACAAATGTCAACTATAAGATCAATACGGAAAACAAATACAATTACCGTTATGGCAATAAGCTGACGGCCAATATGCTGGCTTATTATAAGTTCCGGCTGGCAAATGTGGTGACGGTAGCTCCCAATGCAGGTATACTCTATGAAACTGCAGACAAGGATGTAGAAAACAATAAATACAATGTTGCAGTATCCGGTGGTTACTCTTTATCCGCAGTAATGGGGGTAGAAGTTGCCATGAAAGGGCTTTCCTTTGGTGCCAACTATCAGAATGTACGCTCCCAGGACCTTGCAGAGGGTAGGGCAAAAGCCGGAAACAGAGTGATGGTACACATGTCCCTGCCATTTTAAGTTTTCTTTTTTTTTGATTACAAATCACCCGGCAGGAATGATGTAAATCCTGCTGAGTGATTTGCTTGTTAAGATCAGATAATTTTTTGTCGTCCTTTGACTTTTATTGTTAAATTTGTTAGGACCAGACCAACTAACCTATCCTGACTCCTATATGAATCTTTCAGTCCTGACAGATGATGAACTGATCGTTCTTTTTAAAGACGGTAGTGAACGTGCGTTCCGGGAGATCTATACCCGATATTGGAAAGGCGTGTTCCAGGTAGCGTATAAAAAAACGCATTATAAGGAGCTGGCTGAAGAACTCACTCAAAATCTTTTTGTAGACCTTTGGCACAGACGGGAGAGTGTCAAAATTGTTTCCATCAGCAATTACCTTTTCGGAAGCCTGAAATACAGCATCATCAACCATTACAAGTCTCAGCTGGTGAGGGAGAACTATCAGGATCACCTGAAGGTTGTAAAAAATGATACCGTAGAAAATACAGACTACCTGCTCATGCTCAATGAATTGTCGGGAGCGCTAAATGATGGGATCGCCAGATTACCCAAAAAAACAGGAGAGGTGTTCAAGCTGAGCAGACTGGAACATTATTCTGTAAAAGACATTTCCAGAGAGCTGAACATCTCCGAGAAGGCCGTCGAATACCACATCACCCAATCCCTCAAATCCATGCGCTTTCATTTAAAAGATTACCTCTTTTTACCGCTTCTCCTGAGCCTGTTTCTATAAATCGCAAAAATATTTTTATTTTCTTTAGGGATAGACCTGCTTTAACTTACATATAGTTTAAAAGCTATAATAATGAGTAGAGAAGCATTTCATCTTTTATTGGATAGATACCTCCAGGGAAAATGTACAGATGAGGAAAAACGGATTGTTGAAGAACTTTACGGAATGCTGGATAAACAGGACCTGGAAGAGATCAATTCCAGGGAAATCAATACCATGGAGCAGAAGCTGTGGGACAGGATCCATGTAGATATCTCTAATCCGGATGTGGTCACAACCCCTCTTGCCGAACCTGCTAAAAGACGATCTCCGGTAATTTGGACTGGAATTGCAGCAGCTGTAGCCGGTTTTCTGATCATTACCGGATACTTGTTTTTTAAAGAAGAAAACCAGGTGCCGATATTCCTGACTCCGGCGTCTGCACAGTTGGTTAAAGAATGTACCAATACCTCAGGCAAGCAAGAGAAAATTATTTTTGAAGATGGCAGCTCCGTCATCCTTGAAGCCAATTCAGTACTTCGCTATCCGGCACATTTTAGCGCAGAAAACAGAGAAGTTACACTGGAAGGCGCTGGCTTCTTCCAGATCAGTAAAGATGCTTCCAGGCCTTTTATGGTGTATAGTAAGGATGTGGTTACTAAAGTTCTGGGAACCAGTTTTATGGTCAATACAAATGCTTCGGGCAAAGTTACGGAAGTTTCTGTGCGGACAGGCAAAGTTCAGGTTTCGCCGGTTGCCGGCAGACTGGCCATTGTTAAAGGAATTTTGGGCACAGATAAAGTGGTTTTACTAACACCCAATCAGAAAGCTGTCTTTAGTAATGATCAGAAAGTATTTGAGAGAACACTGGTCAACAATCCGGAACCGGTTTATGCCATTGCCAATAAAGCAGATAAAGAGGAAGTCAAAGATCTGTTCTCTTTTAATGATGCCCCATTGACGGAGGTGATCTCAAGATTTAAAAAGGCTTATGGAATAGACTTTATCATTGATGACCAGGCTTTATATAACAATACTTTCACTGGCGACCTTTCTGAGCAAAGTTTGTACAACAGGCTTGATTTTCTGTGTGAATCGATAAAAGCCAGCTACGAGATTTCAGGAACGAGCATTATCATTAAGAACAAAAAATAACAGAGACCATAGATTTGAACCAGCATCGTTGCGGGACCTTGCCGGAGAAAATCACAGTGATAAAACGTATTAAACCAGTTCATCAACCAACTGGCTGATCAACCAACTGGCTGATTAGCCAACTGACAAACAAACTAATCCAATTAACCAATTACCCCAATCAATCAATTAACCTTAAACCAACCTAACCAACAGCGTATGAAAAAGAGAAACTTTTACTAGAAAAAACTCCAAAAAAAAACTGACAATGTTGCGGGACATTGCCAGTTAAATTGATTCTGAACGAAATTTTCACATTAACGAACAAAACTTCTAAAGGTATGAATAAAAAGCGATTTGTTGCTTTAATAATAACAGCAATGAGAATATCTGTAAGCCAAATATTTCTTGTGATCTTATTTACCTGTAGCTCCTTTGCGAAAAACGTAGAGGCACAGGGAATACTGAACAAAGAAATTTCTATAAATATTACTGAAGGTAAAATCAAACAGATCTTAAAGGAAATTCAAAACCAGACTAAGGTAAAGTTTATTTACAGCCCTTCGGTGATCAGATCCGAAAGGATTACCTCTCTGAATGTAGTCAACAGAAAGCTGGGGGATATTCTGGCGGAGACATTGGCTCCGCTAAACATCACTTACAGGGTGGTGGACCAGCACATCTTACTATACGACAGGGCAAGCTTTGCAGCTGCTGAAGCCGAAGCACGAAAACCACAAATAGTGATCAAAGGACAGGTGAGCTCTTTAAAAGGAGAAACCCTGCCGGGAGTAAGCGTAAAAATTAAAGGAACAGCAACCGGATCTATGACTGATGCGAACGGTAATTATTCCATTACCACGACGGCAACAGATCCTGTCCTGGTATTTACTTACATTGGCTTTAAAACAAAAGAAGTCCCTGCTGCAGGAAAAACCACCCTCAATGTACAACTGGAGGAAGAAGAAACTTCCTTAGGTGAAGTCGTGGTGGTGGGTTATTCCACGCAAAGGAAAAAAGACCTTACCGGAGCAGTTTCGGTGGTCAATGTATCTTCCATGATCAAACAACCTGTTTCTTCGGTGAACAACCTCTTACAGGGGCAGGCTTCAGGAGTAACGGTATTGGGATCCGGACAGCCGGGCGAAGAACCTCAGGTGAAAATCAGGGGGATCAATACCTTCGGAAATAACAGTCCGCTGTATGTGGTCGATGGAGTACCAACACAAAGCACTGCAGACATTAACCCAAATGACATTGAATCTGCACAGGTGCTTAAAGATGCCGGATCGGCCTCGATCTATGGATCAAGAGCTTCAAACGGTGTGATCATCCTGACCACTAAAAAAGGAAAAGGAAGGGTACAGGTGAGCTACGATGCCTATTATGGTAGCCAGCGTCCAAAAAAAGGAAATGTCTGGGACATCCTTAACCCACAGGAAATGGCAGATTTAAAACGCCAGATGCTGATCAATTCCGGAGAAACCAACCTTTCGGATACATTATATGGAAACGGACCAAGATATATCGTACCGGATTATATCCTACCATTAGGCGCTAAACCTGGTGATGCAGCCGTAAATCCGGCGCTATATAAACTGAAGCCGTTTTTTAACTCTGCGGAATATGATGAGTTTTACCGGATCACAAAGGCCAACAAAGAAGGGACAAACTGGTATGAGGAGATTTTTAGAAATGCACCGATCACAAGTCACAATGTAGCCATCAGTGGTGGTTCAGATCTTGGAAGTTATCTTTTCTCAGCAAACTATTTCAATCAGCAGGGAACGCTAATGGAAACTTATCTGAAAAGATATACGATCCGTTCCAATACCCAATACAACATCGGAAAAAGAGTGAGGGTAGGAGAGAACCTTTCTTATTCCATCACTGACAATCCTAAAATCGGAGGATTGACAGGCGATAATGCCATTGGTCATGCCTTCCGTCAGCAGCCAATTGTACCGGTATATGATATCATGGGCAATTTTGCCGGTTCTTACGGAGGTAAACTTGGTGATGCTTATAATCCGGTAGCCATGCTCAGCCGGACAAAAAACAACAAAGCTACCGATAACAGGTTATTTGGAAACGTCTTTGTAGAAGTTGATTTGCCTGCATCGCTGACCTTGAGAAGCTCTTTTGGAGGATCGAATACTTCCGGAATCAGCAAATCATTTGTGTATCCTCAGTATGAGAATTCTGAGAACAACACCAGCAATACTTATGCAGAATCTTCTTATGCAGGATTTGATTATACCTGGACAAACACCCTTTCTTTTAACAAAAGGTTTAACCAGCACAGTTTAAAAGCTGTAGTGGGTACAGAATACGTGAGAGACCGTTACAACACCCTGGGTGGAAGTAATAAAGGTTATTTCTCTTTTGATCCTGATTACACCAATTTAAATACAGGGAGCGGGCCTAAGGATTCTTATAGTGAAAGGGAAGCAAGTACGATGTTTTCCCTGATCGGACGCGTAGATTATAGCTTTAATGATAAATACCTGATCGGTGGAACGCTCAGAAGGGATGGATCTTCTAAATTCCTGCAACACGTTTATGGCTGGTTTCCGGCTGTGAGTGCGGGATGGAGGGTTTCTCAGGAATCTTTCTTAAAAGATATCAAATGGCTGACCGACCTGAAAATCAGAGGGGGCTGGGGAATCATGGGAAATCAACTGAATGTAGGTCAGGGGAACTCCTTCGATACCTTCAGTAGTGCAATCGCACCTTCTTATTATGCCATTGGTGGCGGAAATACAGTGGTTGCCGGTTTCTACAAAAATCAAACGGGTAATCCCGGTGCGAAATGGGAGAAAAACACCAATGCCAATATTGGTTTAGATGCGACATTATTTGATGGAAAGATCGAAATCTCCGCAGATTATTACCAAAAGAACATCACCGACCTATTGTATAACCCGGAAATGATTGCCACCTCAGGTGCTTCAAATTCACCTTTCATCAATATTGGAAAGATGAGAAACCAGGGACTTGACCTGTCACTATCCGGACATACCAATATCACCAAAGATTTAAGACTGGATGCAACGGCAACCATCACTACTTATGATAACCTGATCCAGAAGGTGTCTGCTGATGCCAATTACTATGACCTTGATGGAAGGCGTTTCGATGGAAGTAATATCGTACGGAACCAGGTTGGGCATTCAGTAAGTGAGTTTTTTGGATATAAAGTGGCCGGGTTCTGGAATTCTCAGGAGGAAATTGATGCGGCAGACCTGAAATTACAAAAGGACCGTTCCGATCCTGGTTTAGTATATCAGAATGCTGTGGCCCCTGGCCGTTTCAAATACGAAGATGTAAACGGAGATGGCATCATCAATGCCGATGACCGTACTTTTCTTGGAAATGCAAATCCTGATTTTAGTTATGGACTGAATCTTGCATTAACGTATAAAGCTTTTGACCTGAGCATGTTCTTCTACGGGGTTCAGGGCAACTCCATATGGAACCAGGTGAAATGGTGGACCGATTTCTCGTCTTCATTTGGAGGAGCAAAAAGCCATACCGCATTGTATGATTCCTGGACACCGGAAAATAGAAATGCTAAAGCACCAATTCAGGAAAAAGATCAGTCATTCAGCTCAAATGGGGTTCCTAACTCTTATTTCGTAGAAAAAGGTTCTTACCTCAGACTTAAAAATGCACAGATCGGTTATACTTTACCAGAAAAAACCTTGCAAAGATTAGGTGTAGGACGGTTAAGGGTGTACATCTCTGGAGCCAACTTGTTTACTATTACAAAATATTCAGGTCTGGATCCCGAAATCGGTACTTCGAGTGCTACGGATAACCCAACAGCCTACGGTGTGGATGAAGGCGCTTACCCAAGTCAGCGGACCTTCCTCTTAGGTTTAAATTTAAAATTTTAATTATTTAACGATTTAGACAGATGAAAAGATCAACATACATATTGTTAACTGTATTGTTTTTTACAGCACAGCCATTTTTCTCCTGCAAAAAGGCCTTGCAACAACCGCCTTTGGGCTCTTTGACAGAAGAAATTATTGCCAATAAAAATGGGGTAAACAACCTGCTGATCGGGGCATATGCTGCTCTGGATGGTATGCAGGGAGACAACGCGGCCTTAGGTGGTGGCGATGCATGGACAGGTTCACCGAGCAATTGGGTGTTTGGCGCAATCGCCGGCGGAGATGCTTCGAAAGGAAGCGATGGGGGAGATCAACCGGCCATAGATCCCATTGCCAAGTTTTATTCAGATGCCACCAATGCTTATTTTAATGGAAAATGGAAAGCATTATATGAAGGGGTGACCAGAACAAATAACGTATTGATTGTGATGGCCAAGGCCACGGACCTGACAGAAGCGGAGCGTAAAGAAATCGCGGGACAAGCGAGATTTCTAAGGGCACATTATTATTTTGAACTCAAGAAAATGTGGAACATGGTGCCCTGGATTGATGAAAGCACAACCGTGTTTAACCAGCCAAATAATACCGATATCTGGGGGAAAATAACCGATGATTTTAAATATGCATACGAAAACCTCCCTGAATCCCATAAAGAAATAGGAAGGGTAAACAAATGGGCAGCGGGTGCTTATCTCGCTAAATCTTACCTGTTCCAACGCAAATTTCCTGAGGCAAGAACCATATTTGATGTGGTAATTGCACAAGGAAATACCACTAGCGGCATGAAATACCAACTGAATGAAGAGTTCTCGGACAATTATAAACCGAGCAAAGAGGACAATTCTGAAGTTGTTTTTGCCATTCAGATGGCGGCAAACGTAGATCCTGACGGACCTTCACATGGGAATAATGGCGATATGCTGAACTTTCCGTACGGTGATAGCCCTTTCGGCTGCTGCGGGTTCTTCCAGCCATCGATAGACCTGGTGAACCGTTTCAGAACAAATGAGCTGACCGGATTGCCTTACCTGACTGACTTTAATGAGCATCCTGTTAAAAATGATATGGGCGTGAACGGAGGAGCTCCATTTGTGCCGGATCAGGGACCATTAGATCCAAGGCTCGACTGGACTGCAGGAAGGCGCGGAATTCCATACCTGGACTGGGGGCTATACCCTGGAGAGCCATGGATCAGAGATCAGAAATATGGTGGCCCTTATGGTCCTAAAAAGAACATTTACTGGCAGGCAACCCGGGCTACTGATGAAGATAAAGGGACCTGGGCACCAGGCTCAGCCATCAATTACCTGGTGATCCGTTTTGCAGATGTACTGCTGATGGGTGCAGAAGCGGAAGCGCAGGCGGGATCACTGAGCAAAGCACAGGAATATGTCAACATTGTAAGGGCGCGTGCAGCCAATCCTAAAGGCTGGGTGTATAAATATAAAGATGATGCGAAACCACTGGATGGCTTTTCAACTGTTCCTGCAGCGAATTATAAAGTAAATGAATATCCTTCCGGTGATTTTTCATCCAAAGGAAAAGATTATGCGTTAACGGCCATTTATTTTGAAAGGAAACTAGAGCTGGCAATGGAAGGTCACCGTTTCTTTGATCTCGTACGCTGGGGGATCGCCGAGCAGGAACTCAATGCTTACTTTAATTATCAGGGGAAAATAACTGCTGATGTAAGAAACGGGAAATATACCAAAGGTAGAAACGATTACTATCCGATCCCACAACGACAAATTGATTTGAGCCAGTTAAATGGTGCCCCGGTTTTAAAACAAAACTCCGGTTATAATTAGGGCGAAATTGATCCCCATTTCTTATCCCTATAATGAGACAGGGGCGGATGCCCCTGCTCATTATTTGATTTTTTATTCCTAACTTCCTCCTTAAATGAACCAACCACAACGTTTTTTATCACTCGATGTATTTCGGGGAATGACAGTCTGTTTTATGATCATCGTCAACACCCCTGGAAGTGGGGCCAAACCATTTGCCATGCTGGAACATGCTGCCTGGCACGGATTTACACCCACAGATCTGGTCTTTCCTTCTTTCTTGTTTGCTGTAGGCAATGCCATGAGCTTTTCTATGAAAAAGTTTGCCCTGATGAAAGATCAGGAAGTATTAATGAAAATATTCAAACGGACCCTGCTGATTTTCCTGATCGGATACCTCATGTACTGGTTTCCGTTTTTTCGTTATGATGATGCCGGTGGAATCAGCTTTTCTCCAATCGGAAACACCCGGATTTTAGGGGTATTACAACGTATAGGTTTGTGTTATGGCATCGTTTCCGTGATGATTCACTACCTTTCCACCAAATGGGTAACCCTGCTCAGCGTATTGTTCCTGATTGGCTATTGGCTGGTATTGTTGTTTTTTGGAGATCCTGCCGATCCTTTCAGCATGACCGGAAATGCAGGCCAGTACCTGGACCTGTTCCTGCTCGGAGATACTCATCTTTACCATGGTGAAGGCATCGCCTTTGATCCGGAAGGAATCCTCAGTACCATTCCTTCCTGTGTAAATGTGATCATCGGTTATTATGCAGGCCGTTTTATTCAGGAAAAAGGAAAAGGTTTTGAAAGCATTGCCAAATTACTGCTGGCTGGTGTATTGCTCGTTTTCCTGGCATGGTGCTGGAATTCGGCCTTTCCAATCAATAAAAAACTATGGACGAGTTCATTTGTATTGATTACCTGCGGACTCGACCTGATCATTATTGCGGCACTCATCTATATCATCGAAGTAAAAGCATCCGTCAAATGGACCGGATTCTTTACCGTGTTTGGTAAAAACCCATTGTTCATTTACATCGTTGCAGACCTGCTGCTGATCATCATCAATACCCTGTTTCCTAAATCCGATTTTAGCGGATGGATCAACACTGTTTTTTTCCAGACGATTGCTCCCGGACCAATAGGCTCACTGCTTTTTGCCGTCAGCTTTATGTTGGTCTGCTGGCTGGTAGGCTACTTTCTGGACCGTAAAAAGATATACATCCGGGTCTGATTTGATACGGGTACAACCTATAAACGCATACAACTGCAACCATAAACAGAGAACTAAATGAAACCATATATTGTAGGCGCTTTGCTGATCATGATCAGCATGAAGCCTGTTTTTGCTCAAAAAACAACAGCGCTAAAGGCTGAGGACCTGAGTATTGACCTGGAAATGGTCAGCACAAATGGCGGACAGGTTCAGTCGCTGTTCCACTTAAAGAACAATGGAAAAATGGCTCTTCCGGCCTCAGGCTGGAAAATCTATTTCAATTCCAGAGTCGTAAAAACCTGGGGTCCGGATTCAGTCCTTGCCAGAATAAACCATGTAAACGGGGATCTGTTCCGTTTGTCGCCATTAAAAGCATTCAAAACTCTTTCTGCCGGAGCTGCAGTTCAGTTGAACCTGGCTTCAGAATCGATGAACAATTATTCGGAACGTCCGCAGGGCTTTTACCTGGTCTGGGATAAAACACCCGATCTTGGTGAAACGATCAGCCGGGTGAATTACAAACACTTATCCAGACATTTAAAAGAAGAGCAAGCCCTTGCTGCGAAGGTGTATCAGCAGAATACATTGATTAAAGATATTCCGGAAGGAGATTTGCCCGTTGTGTTTCCAAGCCCGGCGAGTTATGTAAAACAGGAAGGCGTATTTAAGCTGACAAAAGAGGTGCGACTGGTCACTGAAGGTGTTTTTGAAAAAGAGGCCCTTGGCTTTGCAGATGAACTGGCTAAAATTTTAGGAAAGAAACCGACAGTATTAAAGCATTCAGAAGGTCCGGGGATTTTCTTGCAGCAGGTAAATTCTATAGCTAAAGAAGGTTATGAGCTGAGCATCAGTCCGGAGAAAATCCTGATCAAAGCCAGTGATGCTGCAGGTGCATTTTATGGGATACAGTCCTTAAAAACGATGTTCCCTGCGCAGTCCTGGGCAAGCGTACAGCCATTGATCAACCTTCAGGCAGCGGAGATCAAAGATGCGCCACGTTTTGGCTTCAGAGGCTTTATGATGGATGTGGGTAGGAATTTTCAACCGAAATCAGAAGTGTTAAAAGTGCTGGACCTGATGGCCTTGTATAAATTAAATGTCTTCCATTTTCATTTAACAGAAGATGAGGGCTGGCGACTGGAGATTCCGGGATTGCCAGAGTTGACCTCAGTAGGTGCAAACCGTGGCCATTCCAGCAATGAAAGAAACAGCATCCTTCCTTCTTATGGATCAGCGGCTGCTGTAGGGAAAAACTCAGGGACTGGTTTCTTTACCAGAGCAGAGTACATCGAAATTCTTAAATATGCAACGGCAAGGCACATCAGGGTGATTCCTGAAATTGAAACCCCGGGGCATGCCCGTGCAGCGATTAAATCGATGGACTCCAGGTATGCCAGGCTCATGAAAGCGGGAAAGAAAGCGGAAGCTGAACAGTATTTGTTAAGGGACCTGAATGACCAGTCCGGCTATCGTTCTGTGCAGGGCTTTGACGATAATGTGATCAATGTTGCCCTTCCTTCAACCTATGCTTTCCTGGAGAAAGTAACGGATGAACTCGTCGCCATGCATAAAGAAGCCGGAGCAGCATTGCCTACCATCCATTTTGGAGGAGATGAAGTGCCCGCAGGGGTATGGGGAAAATCAGCGGCAGCAGCGCTGTTGGCAAAAACAAATCCTGAAGTAAAAGGAACAGATGCACTTTGGTTTTATTATTTCAGCAAAATCAATCAGCTATTGAAGTCCAGAGGAATGTATTTGTCGGGATGGGAAGAAATCGGACTCCGTAAAGTGGCGGTAAACGGAGAAATGAAAATGTTACCGGAACCGCGCTTTGTCAATGAGAACTTTCATGCAGATGTATGGAACAACCTGACGGGGAATGAAGATCTTGCCTATAAAATGGCCAATGCCGGGTATAAAGTGGTGTTAACACCGGTCACCAATTTCTATATTGACCTTGCAGTAAATCCAAGTTTTGACGAAAGAGGACAAAACTGGGGCGGTTATGTAGATGTCGACAAGCCGTTTTATTTTATCCCGTACGACTATTATAAAAATGTAAAAGAAGATGAACAGGGCAATCCTGTTGATCTGAGCATCTTTAAAAACAAAGAACGTCTGACAGCGGTTGGGAAATCAAACATCGTAGGATTACAGGCTCCCTTATGGAGTGAAACGATAAAAACGCCGGCACATTTTGAGTACATGCTGTTGCCAAAACTTTTAGGCCTTGCAGAAAGGGCCTGGGCCAAAGATCCGGAATGGGCAGTTACGACGGATCCGGCAAAGGAAAAAACTTTATATGAACAGGCCTGGTCTGAGTTTGTCAATGTTTTGGGTAAAAGGGAACTTCCCCGCTTAAACCATTATTCGGGAGGATACCTGTACCGGATTCCGACGCCAGGGGTACAGTTAAAAGACGGTGCTTTGGAAGCCAACATTCAATTGCCTGGACTGACGATCAGGTATACAACTGATGGAACAGAACCTGGAAAGGAAAGTCCTGTTTATAAAAGTGCTGTTCCTTTGAAAGGGGCTGTTAAACTGCGCGCTTTTGATCCTACCGGCAGGGGAGGCCGTACCATAGAGATCAGATAAAAAATCAGAACAACCGGATATAACCGGAACAAAGGATTATAACCGGGACATCCGGACATAAAAAAACAGCGATAAATCGGGAGATCTATCGCTGTTTTAAATTGTGGTTGACCCACCACAGATCAACCTAAACCAAACAAACTGATCATATAACGGTGAATGTTGTTGAAAAGTTTTTCAATTGAAAAATAAAAACAATTTAATGACAATTGTAATCGATTTAGCGTCTATTCGGGGTTCTATGTACTATCTTGTTTATGTCCCTTGCACTATTCTTTATCATGGTATAAAAACTCCATCCCTTCAGGGGTGATAGAAGAAGAGTGCTGGACGCTGTCACGGTTGATCCGGATGTAGCCCAATCTTTCTAATTCTTCATATTGTTCTTCCATTCCTCCTAAAATTGAGGAACTAACTTGCTGGTCAATAATTTCCAGTAATGATTTCATAGCTTCTTTTTCCATGGCAATTTTATTGGTTATTGTAGCGGTGTTTTTGTTTCTACCTAAGATAACAAAAATTGTCCAATAAATTATTCTCAGGGCAGTGGCTTAAGCCTCCGGGTAGCTACTTATTCTCCAGGCAGCTACGAAACATCCGGTCGAACCCATAGATGGAAAGGCGTTTACCAATGATCACAATCTTACTTTCTCTTTTATCGCCCTCCTCCCAGGGATGGCCAGTGCTGACCGACATTCCTTTCCCAACTGTTTGCAGGATCACCCGGTTTTCGTAATTTTTATTAAATAAAATTCCTTTGATCCGGTAAACACCGATGGATTGAGTCAACAGAAAAACCATCATCCGGTGCTGAATCGCTTCTATATCCATGTCTTCCGTATACCTGAGCAGAATCGTTTCAATATCGCTATGCTGATGCTTGCGGTGTGAATTTCCCAAACCAAACTTCGGTGCTGCTGCTGTTTCAGCGGGCATCAGGTTAAACATTCCTTTAGGCGTAAGAAAGGGTTTGGGATTACTATAAAAATTAGAAAACCTTTCTCTGTTAAACAGGGCATCAATTTTGAAGTCGTTTTCCAGAGCCACCAGGATCTCTGCAAATGGGTTTAAGGTTTTCAGAATAGCTTGTAATTCTTTGAGGTAAGCCACCGACACTTTTTCAGATTTATTAAGGAGGATCACCTCACTGAAGGCAATTTGCTGAATGGCAACTTCGGTTTCTTTCAGCTGGTCTTCAATTAGTTCTGCATCGACCACACAGATGACCCTTTTCAAATGAAAACTTTCTTGCACAGACTCATTGGTCAGGAAAGGTCGGGCAATGTTTGCCGGATCGGCAATTCCGGTTGCTTCTATAACGAGGTGATCCCAGGAAGATTTCCTTAGCCACAGCTGGTTGAGGATATCATAGAGGTTGTCGTTTAAAGTGCAGCATAAGCAGCCATTGTTGAGCTCTACAATGTTGTCATCACCTTTAATGAGCAATTCTGCATCAATGCTTTCTTCGCCGATCTCGTTCTCTACAATGGCAAAGCGGGTCTTCGCCTTTCCGGAAATGATGGCGTTAAGTAAGGTGGTTTTTCCGGCACCCAGAAACCCTGTTAAAATGCTGACTTCCCTGGTTTCTTTCATTTCACCATGCGGTTAGTACCCAGATTTAACACCTGAAAGAACTCTTTTCTTCTGTCTTTTTCCTCAAATTTCCCACCATAGCTGAGGGTAGTGGTTTTGCTGCTCTGGTCTTCTACTCCACGCATGCTCACACACATATGATGGGCAGTGATGACCACGATAATATCTGCAGTACCCAGTGCTTCCTGCAGTTCCTGATAGATCTGTTTGCTCAGACGTTCCTGTACCTGTGGCCTTTTTGCATAATATTTTACGATTCTGTTGATCTTCGAAAGGCCAATCACTTTCCCATTTGGGATATAGGCAATGTGTGCTTTTCCAGGCATGGGAAGGAAATGATGTTCGCAGGCAGAGATAAACTCAATGTCCTGTTCGATGAGCATATCGCGATAACCGTATTTGTTTTCAAAGATGGAAATGCGGGGTTTATTGGCAGGATTCAATCCTGAAAACAATTCTTTAACATACATCTTTGCCACCCGGTGGGGTGTTCCCCGGAGGCTGTCGTCTGTCAGGTCCAGACCCAGCTCCTCCATGATTGCTGCAAAATGCAGGCTGATTGCGGTAATTTTTTCTTCATCTGTTTTTGAAAAAGCGTCGGCCCTTAAAGGGGTTTGTGTATTTGCGGAGAAATGTGCTTCCCCTTCAGCTTCGTAAGCTGCAAGTAGATCTTCCATTTTTTTGTATGCTGTTTTTATGGTTTAATTGCGGTCTGTTGATGATCTCCTGAATCACCTTTCGATCCGGTTAATCATCTTTCGATAGCTCTGTTTTCTTTTCAATGCAGTCGTCACATTCATCACTTTATTTCGTTTTCAATGCGGTTGCTTTGTTGAGGGTGATAGGCGCTGCTGTCGCAGCATCCACTACTTCAAGTTTCAGGATGCCTTCAATGAGCACAGGATTGGTGGTATAAGCAACAGGGGAGGCCATGTTTACCAGGATCATGGCCGGAACCCCATTTTGTCCACAAAAGAAACATTGATTGATCGGCAAAGGGGAGAGGAGAAATTGCTGTTGTTTCAGGCCTGCTTTAATGGGAATGATATAACCTTTCAGGCTAAACTCCCGGTCTTCAAAACGTTTGATCATCTCTCCGTAAACAGGAAGAATCTTGTTTTGCTTGTTCAACTCGAAATTCACCGAACCAATTACGTCCCAATTCATGGAACGGATCACATCATTAGGGTTGTGTGCTCTTTTTTGAGCAAATGCAGTGGTTGTAAAAAACAACAGGATCAGGAATAGTCGGTTTTTCATGCTTATCAACGTCATTGGGTATTGCAAACTTATATTAAATGCAACAGTATTGCAATTATACTTTATAAACTGAAATCCCGATGACTTAAAGCAGAAAAAGACCCGTTAAATGAGGGGTAAAGAGTGGTTAGCCGGAATTAAATAAGGATAAAGGGAAACAGAGCTTGGGGAATAGGAAGGCCGGGATGCTAAAACAGGATCTTGAAAGCAGAGATGAAAGATCTGGTAGGCCCAAACAAAGAAATAAACAAAGGGGAAAAAGGAAATAGGTAAACCAGGGAAAGAAGGGGGGAAGAAATGCACCTAAATCTTGTTTCAATCCCTGGTTTAATAATTTACAACTCAATTCAGGCTAAGCGTTGTTCTGCCAGGTTGAGTTGTCTGAGCATTTCGTCGACAGCGCTACTATCGGGAAAGCTTAACTTTGGAACGAGTTCCCTGTAATAGGCAATTCCACTTAACAACTGATCTTTAAACTTAGAGAAATACTTGTCTTTTTTAGCTGTCAGCTCCTCCAGATGAGCAGCAATGTCTTTTTTCAGGTAATCGACATAAAGGTTAAGCTCATTTACAAACAGGTTAGGACGCATGACGTCTGCGAGGAGGTTTTCCCTTCCGTAAATATGGTTGATCATCTCTTTAAGAGCGTATTTGGAATGAAAGAAAGCCAGGTTTGGCCCCGGACAAATGCTCACTGCTTTATTTTCTCTGGGTTTTAATAGGCTTGCCTTTAGATAAGCAGAAGCGCATAAACCTTCACATAAACATACTTTTTCGGTAACCGAATCAAATTGTTTCTGGTAATCGCTTTGAGAAAGCTGCAGGCCCTGCAGTTGCTTTATTTTTAGATTTTGATATTCTCTGGATGCAGTACAAATCGGCAATTCAGTAAATTCGGTGTTGGTACAGAGGAATTTCTTGGTACATGGACTTCCGGGCCGGCCTTTTTCCAGGCGTTGTATCCTTTGTTGTTCCGCAGTACTTTTCCTGAAGTTATTGAAAAGCACTCCCAAAGGAGAAGAATTACTCAGGTAATAATCATCCTCCCTCGCGGTAATCAGGTCGTTCAGGGTATCGTTATCTACATTTGTGGCTTCAGGCACCAATAAAAACGGGCTTCCCCAACCTGTGGCATCCAGCTCATAATAATTGAGTAAGAACTTATGTTCTTCTGCAGTACCTATTCCACCTTGTGCGGTAATGCGTTGTACTGGTCTGGCGATTTCAGAAAGGGTTTTATTGTTCAGGGCAGCACCATACATTTGATACAGTTCTTCTGCCAGTTCCTGGCGTTTTTGCTTAAATTCTTCCAGAATAGGACCCAATAAAAATCCTTCTGTAGCAAAAGCATGTCCGCCGCAGTTCAAACCAGACTCTACCCGGAATTCGGAAACCCATAATCCTTTTTTAGCCAGCATCTTCGCCTGGATAAGTGCAGAACGGAAATCGCTGACTTTAAGAATGATCTTCTTTTGTAGTTTTCCATCAGCATCAGGATAAAAGGCATTGCATTTTTCCATATAGGCATACAACCGGGGATTCAGGCCCGCGGAAATGATTACTGAAGAATTCAATGTGCTGCTGGCAAAACCACGCATGGCTGCCAGGGCATCCGTAAAGTCATCTCCTGCATATTCCTGATTGGCCTTATAGTTCGCTTTATCAACTTTAGACATGATGTTCACGTCTATTGTGCCTGGAACCATTGCTTCAAGCAGTTGTTTCCGGAGCGCTGCATTAAAAGCGGAAGTAGCTAAACCGGAACTTCCAGAACCGGAAGTTTCTGAAGCTTTCATTTTATCATATTGCTGTTTTAGGATAGAAGTATCCGGCAAAAGCTCAAAATATCTTGACAAGTCCGTTCCTTCTTCGAAGGTTTGGGTTTTCAGGGAGGCGAATTGTTCTTTGACCAGCAGGTCTAACAGGTTCAGGTAAGCCGTAATTCTTTTCGCCCTGCTGTCTTCCTCTTTTTTAGAAATCAAGGTATATCCTCCAACTGTCTTTTCCTGATGGTATTTTCTCATTCGCTCCGTCAGTTCATCGTCTACGATGGAGACAACAGAAGAGATGCCATATCTGGCCACTTTTAAGGGAGTGTCAATGGAATAGCCTAAGCCTAAAACTGGTATATGAAAAGTATGGTTCATTTAATATAAAATAGCAGGGTGAATCGCAAAAGAACACACTATTTCGATTTAAAAACATGATATTAGTCACACTTTTGCATGATTAGGGTTATCTGTCAACTGCAATCGTATAAACTATATTTGTAAAAAATAAAAGATGGAACAGGCAAGGTTACTTAAGGCAATCATCGAAACAGCCATTGACGGGATCATTACCATTGATAATCGGGGCAGGATAGAAAGCCTTAATCCGGCAGCACTGAGGCTATTTGGGTATGCTCTGGAAGAAGTAAAGGGAAAAAACATTTCTGTTTTAATGCCTGAGCCTGACAGAAGTGGCCATGACGGTTATATTTCCAGATACCAGACCACTGGAGAAAAAAGGATCATCGGGAAAGGAAGAGAAGTAAAAGGACTGAGAAAAGATGGAAATACTTTTCCTTTCAGGCTGGCAGTGAGTGAAGTACAATATGAAGACCGGGTCATTTATACCGGATTTATACATGACCTTTCCAGAGAAAAAGAAGCTGAAGAACGCCTTCGTGAATATGCAGCAGAATTGGAAGAACTGGTAGAAGAACGGACCAAATCCCTCAAAAAAACGGTACGTGCCTTAAGTGAGGCAAAAGAAGAAGTGAGTTTATCCCTGGAAAAGGAAAAGGAACTGAATCAATTGAAAAGCCGGTTTGTATCGATGGCCTCCCATGAATTCAGAACTCCTTTGAGTTCTGTCCAGCTTTCTGCTTCCCTGATCGATAAATATGCTGAGCCTTACGACAATAAGAACATCAGAAAACATGTCAGCAAGATCAAAAATGCAGTAGGTAACCTCACTACCATCCTGAACGATTTCCTATCCCTGGAACGTCTGGAAGCAGGACGTGTGGAGCCTACATTTACGGCTTTTGATCTGGTAAAGCTTTCAGAAGAGATCACTGAAGAAATGCAGATGATCGCCAAGCAGGACCAGAACATCATTTATCAGCATACCGGATTGCAAAGTATGGTCTTACTTGATCCTAACCTGCTTAAAAACTGTATGATTAACCTGATTTCCAATGCCATTAAATATTCAGGCGAAAATACGTTTATAGAATTCAATACAGAGATCAACGATCAGCAATGTATTGTAACGATTAAAGACAATGGCATCGGGATTCCGGAATCTGACCATAAATACCTGTTTCAACCCTTTTTCCGGGCCCACAATACCGGGAATATCCCGGGTACAGGTCTGGGCCTGAATATTGTTCAACGCTACGCCTCTTTGATGAAAGGTGAGTTGTATTTTGAAAGCCGCATTGATACCGGGACTAAATTTGTCCTGTCTTTCCATAAATAAAAAAACCAAAACATAAGGATGAAGAAGATACAGATACTCATTATTGAAGATAACGACGACATTCGGGAAAGTACTGCGGAGATCCTGGAATTGGCCAATTATGAGGTATTACAGGCCAGTAATGGCCGGATAGGTGTTGAACTGGCCGGTTCCCACCTGCCTGACCTGATCTTATGTGACATCATGATGCCGGAGCTGGATGGTTATGGCGTATTGTATTTACTCAATAAAAATGAGCAGACTGCTGCAACCCCTTTTATCTTCCTGACGGCCAAGGCGGAACGTCTGGATATGCGTAAAGGAATGGAGATGGGAGCTGATGATTACCTCACCAAGCCTTTTGATGATGTCGAACTGATGAATGCGATAGAAAGCAGGCTGAGCAAAAGAGAAAAACAACAACATTTTTATAGCCAGTCTCTGGAAAAACTCAGCGCCCTGTTCAGTAATTCTTCCGGTTTGCAGGAACTGGAAAAAATAATTGCCGCCCGTAAGGTCAGGACCATTAAAAAGAGGCAGATTGTCTATTATGAAGGAGACAATGTTTCCGGAGTTTACCTCGTGATGCAGGGGAAAGTGAAGACTTTTAAACTGAGTGAAGATGGGAGGGAACTGCTGACAGGTATGTACGGGCATGAAAATTATTTCGGAGTGACTTCCTTATTGTTGAATGCTCCTTATACCGAAACGGCAGAAGCTATGGAAGACAGTACGGTTTGCATGTTGCCAAAGGATCTAATGGAAGATCTGCTCAACCGTTATCCGGATGTGGCCAGACAATTTATCGAAATCCTTTCCAATAACCTTCAGGAAAAAGAAGAACAATTGCTTCAGCTGGCCTACCATTCTGTAAGGAAACGCATGGCCGAAGTACTGGCCAGGCTGTGCAAACAGGAACAGGAGGGGACCGAAATGATCCTGCGTATTTCCAGGGATAACCTCGCTGCAATGGCAGGAATGGCTACAGAGACCGTAAGCAGGATCCTGAGCGACTTTAAAGACGAAGGGATTATCGAAAGAAAAGGAAGTCAGATCGTTATTCTTGACCAGCTTCGCCTGCAACAAATGAAAAACTGATGAGGATCACTTTTTAGGCTGACCAAACTCATTCCCACCGCCTCCTCTTCATGCTAACTTTGATTATTAAATAAATCGAACCTGCATGAGAGTTGTCGCATATAGTATAAAATCTTTTGAAAAAGAACCGCTGGCCATTGCCAATAATAAAAAGCATGAGATCACGCTGATCTCTAATTCACTGAGCCCGGAGACTGCTTCTTATGCCGAAGGTAAAGAAGCAGTCATCGTTTTCAACGAAGAGGACAACGTTTCTGCTCTGGTGATCAACAGACTGGCAGACCTTGGGGTAAAATTCATTGCTACCCGCTCTACAGATACCACACATATTGATACCGAGGCTGCCGCTTTAAGGAGCCTCAAGATCGCCAATGTTCCACTGGCTTCTTTATCAGGACTCAGCGCCAGGGAACTGCCTATGGCCCTGGCCATAGAAACGATCATCAATCTGGACAATTGGCAACAAAACCGTTGCCTGGGCGATGCCTGTGTCTGCTCCAGAGCATGCGATCAGGCAGGTAGCAAAGTGCACATCAAAGGACAACCTCACCAACATTAATATGGACAGCATCGTTTCAAAGTATCATGTTGCCGCCCCGCGTTATACCAGTTATCCAACCGTTCCTTATTGGGATATGTCGGATTTCAATGCAGAAAACTGGGGAAAGGCCGTTGCTCAATCTTTTAAGGAAAGCAACCAGGCAGATGGAATCAGTGTATATATTCACCTTCCTTTTTGCGAAAGTTTATGCACCTATTGTGGCTGCAACACCAGGATCACAAAGAACCATACCGTGGAAGAGCCTTATATTGAGGCTGTACTGAAGGAATGGCAATTGTACCTGAACCTGTTTATCAGCAGGCCACTGATCAAGGAACTACACCTTGGCGGAGGTACGCCTACTTTTTTCAGTGCTGCAAATCTGAAATTGCTGATCGAAGGTATTCTTAAATATGCAGATCTTCATCCGGATGCAGAATTTAGTTTTGAAGCGCATCCTGGAAATACCAATCCGGAACATTTAACCACCCTCAATCAGCTTGGATTCAGAAGGCTTAGTCTTGGAATTCAGGATTTTGATCCTCATGTTCAGCTCATCATCAACAGGATTCAAAGCTATGAACAGGTGGAAGAGGTGACTTTGAAAGCGAGAGAATCAGGATACACGTCCATCAATTATGACCTTATTTATGGCTTGCCAAGACAAAACGTTGCGGGTCTTTCTGATACCCTGGATGCCGTTGTAAAGTTAAGACCGGACCGCATTGCCTTTTACAGTTATGCTCATGTACCATGGGTAAGGCCAGGCCAAAGAAGGTATACTGAAGCGGATCTTCCTTCTCCGAAACTGAAACAGGAACTATATGAACTGGGGCGTACAAAGCTGAAAGAGGCTGGATATATCGATGTGGGCATGGACCACTTTACACTAGCCACAGATAGCTTATATGGGGCTGAGATTAAAGGAAAGCTGCATCGTAATTTTATGGGCTATACCCATCAGTACAGCCAGCTGATGGTGGGTTTAGGCGTATCATCAATCAGCGACACCTGGTCTGCATTTGCACAAAACGTAAAAAAGGTAGAAGATTATATCAGTATTGTAAATGAAGGAAAGTTGCCTGTATTTAAAGGCCACCTGCTGACCGAAGAAGACCTGGTCATCCGCAAGCATATCTTAAACATCATGTGCAAGGGGCATACGTCCTGGAGCAAAACTGAAGAACAATCTTCGGGATTAAAAGAAGGTTTAACGCGGATGCGCTGGCTGGCCCTGGATGGTTTGGTCCTGATGTCGGAGGATAACCTGAGGGTAACACCTTTAGGTAAAAGATTCTTAAGGAATATATGTATGGCACTGGATGTCAGACTTTGGGCCAATCAGCCAACAACGCAGTTGTTTAGCCTTACAGGTTAGGGCAGCATTGTCATCTGCTTAAGCAGATCATCATCTCTTAGATTACGGCTCATCAGCCAGTTCAAAATAAAACAGAAAATACCACAGCTCGTTTTAAACCCTTTAATGCACCTGTAAAAGGGAGCTGTGGTATTTAAAACGAGCTGCTTTGTTTGATCTTGTACTGCATCAATTGTCCGATAGAAGATGCTCTGGAAATGGCATTATCGGCAATTGGGCCCTCAAAATTTGCACTGATCGTCGCTTCCCATATTTTCATCCATTGTTCAAAGTGTTCCGCATGTAAAGGCACTTCTTTATTTAAAGCAATATGCTTTAACATCGGGTTTCCTTTATAGGTTACCACATCTAATAAGATCGTTTCCCAGAACGCGACCATCACCGGAATGTGTCTTTCCAAAGAGAAATCAGCAGCCTTAAATACCGGCCCGATTACAGGGTCGGTTAAAGCATTGCTGTAGAAAGTATCTACCAGAAAACGAATGTCATCACTGTCTTTAATATCTCTTTTTTTATCTATGCGCTCTTTCATTCCTTGCTTAAAATATGGTCTTTTCTTTACTCCTTAAAGTTACGGTTTTTATCTTCCTTAAAGGCGGAATAACCTTGGTATATTGCCTTTGATTGCTATATTTACGTTATTTTAACAGAGCGCCTAAACCAGGTGGTTCGATAGTAGCTGAGTTTTAAATAAGCCGGTCAAAACAAGGAAAAAAAATATGAAAGCTGAGGAAATTATAGCGTTAATCGGGAAGTCGGTTAAGCAGCCTGAAGTGCAAAAAGTAATGGCGTATTACGGCTTAAAAAAGCCCAGGTTGTCTGGATATGAGTCGGTTAATGTCTTTAGCGACAAGATGGGGATCAGCATCGACTTCTTACCCACAGAGAGCTATGAAACCGAATATGCAGATTCCGCTATTATGCTTAAGGGAAACAGCGCAGACCATGACGAACCAAATATGGAGCTCCTTGTAGCGTGCATTACTTTTGAGAAAAACTTCAAAGAAGGATTGCCTTATCAGCTGAAATTTAACGAAAGCAGCGAACAGCTTGCTGAATTGGGAAAACCTCAGCAAAAAGAGAAAAACGGGGATGGATACAACTGTTTTTTTCTGAACGGTCAGCACCGGATACTGACCTCTTTTGCTCAGGATAAAACACTTCGTTTTTTAAGGATATGGCCCATCAGTAATGAAATCAAAAAAGCCATAAAGAGAAAGGAAATCGCTGCAAGGCAAAGTAAGAACTTAAAGCCGGAGGCATTACCTGCGTTTGATCATTTAAATCTGCAGAATCCCATTTTGTTATGGGAGGAGCGAAGGCTGGCTGGTGAGGAACTGTTTTCGGATGTGAACCTGCAAGCCTCCGGCCTGGCATTGGATACCTTTATTGATAAAATAAAAACGGCAACGGCAGAACGTAAAGCAAACAAAATCGGGACTGCCATAAAAGAGGTGGTGATGGCCTTTAACCGGTTAAATGAGAAGTATCAGCATATAGATACCCTGGAGAGAGAAGAACTTTGCCGTTTTATCGACCTGGTGATCAGTACATCCGGATATGAACTCGAAGAGGGAGAGGATGTAACTGAAGAATGGAGGCGCTGGTAATTACCTGCAGTCGGCAACTCCTTGTCCGGCTCCCGCAGGGCTCAGATAGGGAATGTTCAATTCCAGTCCCCTGAAAATAAACCAGATTCCAAGGCATAACATAAAATAAGGAACGACCCTGTTGATCCTCCTGCGGAGCAAAGCTCCTGTAAAGCCCATACTTAAGGTAGCGATAAACATCAGTGGGAGGGTCCCCATTCCGAACCAGAACATATAGGTTACCGAACTGCTGATATTTCCGGTATTTAAAGCGCCGGCCATGGCCAGATACACAAAACCACAAGGCAGAAATCCGTTGATGATTCCAATGATCAGGTGGTTGGCCTTATGCTTCAACGCATAATTAAAGGCTTTATGAAAAGGCTTTAGGAAAAAGGAAGGGGTGTTTTTGAACACCTGGAATTTGAATAACCTGGAAGATGCAGCCATGACGATCAGTATACCACTAAAGATGCTGACCCCCTGCTGAAATCCGGCCATCCAGATCTGCTCACCGATCAGGCCGATCATCAGTCCCAGGAAGCAATACGATACGATCCTTCCCAGCTGATACACGAACTTGTCCAATACCAGAAATGCCCATCCCTGTTTCAGGGAGGGCACAGCGAAGGCAAGGGGACCGCACATACCTATGCAATGTACGCTCCCCAGCAGTCCGATCATGAAAGCAAGTCTTTCCGTACTCATTTGATCATGACCTCCTGCTCATCCAAATAGGATTTACCTGCACTATTCCATGTAATGATCAGTTTCCATCTCCCTTTAGCGATCTCCTCCGAAGGGATGACCGACCTGTACTGAGGGTCTGTTTTGATCATAATTACCTTGTCCATCCGTTTATCTGAAGGACGTACTATTTTTACTTTTCCTTCTGCAGCTTCCTTAAACGTCAGCGAGATTTCACCGGGCAATACCTGAATTTCCGGCGCCGCATGATCTGCTTTCACCTGTTCCTTCCGGTTATAGTCTGCATCGTAATTCAAGCCTTTTTCATAATAATCATTATCCACAAGGGCATCTGGTGTGCTGTTAAACATCATTACAGCCAGTACGATAATGAAGGTCATAAAGGAGACCATGCCTATTACTAATTTCGTTCCCCAGTTCCATTTCATCTGCTTCATCGTTAATTGGTACTATAAATTAATCGTTTATTGGTGCTATAAATGTCGTCTCAAACCTGTCCAGAACTTTTCCCTCTGAGACCAGTTTGAAACCGATATCTGATTTGTACTTCTTTAACCTGCGCTCTGGCATGATCACAAAGAAGGTCAGCTTGGCCACACCGCCATAGGCGATGGAATCCGTTTTCTGGATATACAGGATCTTTGTGGCCGGATCATCAGGGATGATTTCAAACTTTAAAGACCTGTTGGTTTTATTGATCAGTTCGGCATTGTATAAATTGCTCACTTCCTTTTCTTTTTCCCGTAACTGGTAAAGTGTTCCCCCGGCACGTAAAATCGTGGTTTTAACCTCACTTCTTACGATCAGAAGGTAGCTCAATACGGCAATTAAAACCAGTAGAACCCCGGTATAGGCATATACCCTTTTGTTGAGTTTGAACGCTTGTTTGCTCTTGATTTCATCTTCAGATTTAAAGCCGATCAGGCGGGTAGGGCGCTGGATTTTCTCCATCACCATGTCACAGGCATCTATACAGGCGGTGCAGTTCACACATTCCATCTGCGTCCCATTTCTGATGTCGATGCCGGTGGGACAGACCTGTACGCAAAGTTTGCAATCGATACAATCGCCCAACAGGTTTTCTGCTTCCTTGACCCGTTTCCCGCGGGGCTCCCCACGTTCATAATCATAGGCCACAATCAGGCTCTGGTTGTCCAGCAATACCCCTTGCAAACGTCCGTAAGGACACACTACGGTACAGACCAGCTCCCGCATTCTGGAAAACACCAGGTAAAACACAACCGTAAACACACAGATGGCAATAAAGCCGGTCAGATGTGCCGATATGGGTTCGGTGATGATGCTGATCAGTACGGTAGAGCCGATCAGATAGGAGAGAAAGATATTGGCGATCAGAAAAGATATCACCAGGTAAATCCCATGTTTCAGTGCTTTCTTGAATACCTTTTGTCCCGTTAATGGCCCATCGTCCAGTTTTTTACGTTTGTGGTGATCGCCCTCAATCCAGATCTCTATCTTCCGGAAAACCATTTCCAGAAAGATCGTCTGGGGGCATGCCCATCCGCAAAAGACCCTGCCAAAGACCACAGTGAAGAGCACAATGAACACAATAAAGATCAGCAAAGCCAATACAAACAGGTAAAAGTCCTGAGGCCAGAAAATGACCCCAAAGAACACAAATTTCCGTTCTAAAATATTCAGAAGGACCAATTGCTCCCCATTTAACTTAAGAAATGGGGCAGCAAATAGTAAGGTCAGAAAAAAATAACTGACCACCGAGCGGTATTGATATAACTTTCCCTTGATGATGTGAGGATAGATCCATTTACGGCTCTTTCCATCATCGGTGAGGGTGGAGATCTGATCTCTGAATTGTCCGGGACTTTGCGACGACATATTAATCTTTTTTGCCCTGAGGTGCTTTCGCTCCTGCAGGATTACTTCCTTTTAATGACAGCACGTAATTGGTGATATCGGAGATTTGTTTGGCATTCATGGATTTCTCCCAGGCCACCATTCCCTTCTCAGGAACACCATACTTAATGGTCTTGAAGACCGCTTTTGCGCTTCCGCCATGTAGCCAGAACTCATCCGCCAGGTTAGGGCCTACGCCACCTTCTCCATGTTCCCCATGACAAGGGGTACATACGGTTTTAAACAATGCAGCACCTTTCTGGATCATTTCTTTATCCGTACTCTGCTCCATATTGTTTTCATTGATCTGAGGACCGCCGGCACCTGGTTTCTGAAGGAAAGCAATCCTTGCTTCTTCAGCTTCCTGCAGCTCTATCGCATATTCTTCTTCCTGTGATTTGCCCCAGTTGAAGACATGGTAATTGAACATATAGCCGATGGCAAAAATGATCGTTCCATAAAAGAGGACGCTAAACCAGGCAGGAGTAGGGTTATCTAACTCAGCGATGCCATCAAATTCATGGTCCATCATGAGGTCTTTCTCCTCTGCCATAGGTTTTAAGCCCATCAGTTTGGTCCATATAGAAGGCTTATCTTTTTCTGCTGCTTCGCGTTGTTCCGCCAGCAGACGGAATTTTTCTTTTTCTTCTGCTGTTGCAAACGGGGAAGGGCTGATGCTTTCCTTAATAAAGATTTTGATTACTTTCAATACCTGTAAGGAAACGATGAGGATGCTTGCTGCAACAAACAACAAGGCCCAGATAAGTAGGTCTGCCATTATTGATCGTCTTTTAAAGGTAATTCACTCATATATTTTATTTCGTCTTTTTTCATGGTCAGCAAAAGGATGCCGACCAGTAAGAAAAAGAGCATGAAAATTCCCAGAGAGGTGAGTAAATACACCTGGCTTCCATCTACTTGATTTAAAAATTGCTTAAACATGGTGTTGTTGTTTAGGTTTTACTTTGCTTTAATATCCGTTCCCAAACGTTGCAGGTAGGCAATCAGCGCAACGATCTCTTTATCACTTTTCACTTTGATGTTGTTCTTCTGCAGGTCGTCAGCAATCGCCTTTGCCTGTTTGTCCAGGTCCCTGTTGGCTTTATGCTCATAACCTTCTTCATAAGGAACCCCTAAGCTGCGCATTGCATTGATCTTGCTGATCGTGGTTGTCGTGTCCAGTTTCTGGGTGATCAGCCATTCATAAGGAGGCATGATACTTCCCGGCGACATGGTCTGCGGATCCAGCATGTGGTTGTAATGCCATACATTACCATATTTACCACCTTCGCGCTGTAAATCAGGTCCGGTTCTTTTGGAACCCCATAAATGTGGATGGTCATAAACAAACTCTCCCGCCTTACTATATTCACCATAGCGCTCTGTTTCTGAACGGAATGGACGGATCATCTGAGAGTGACAACTCACACAACCTTCACGGATGTATAAATCGCGTCCCTGTAACTCCAAAGGAGAATAAGGTTGTACGCTTGCAATCGTCGGGATGTTAGATTTGATCGTGAACGTAGGCATCATTTCGATCATTCCGCCAATCAGGATCACCACCAAAGAAAGCACCATAAATACCATAGGTTTACGCTCCAGTACACGGTGTAGCTTTCTTTCAGATCCTTGTGGAACATAATCTTTAGCCAGTGGCATTGCTTCAGCAGCCTCATTGGCCACCAGTTTACCTGAACGGACTGTTCTGATCAGGTTATACGTCATCACGATGACTCCGGCAAGGTATAAGGCACCACCGATAGCCCTCAATACATACATCGGAAGGATCTGTATGATCGTTTCCAGGAAGTTTGGATACCTCAGCATGCCATCAGCAGTAAACTCTTTCCACATCAGTCCTTGTGTGAAACCTGCGAAATACAAAGGCACGGCATAAAAGATAATTCCCAGTGTTCCGATCCAGAAGTGGAAGGAAACCAGTTTTTTAGAGTATAATTCTGTTCTGTAAATGCGGGGGATCAGCCAGTATAAAATACCGAAGGTTAAGAAACCATTCCATCCTAAAGCCCCGACGTGTACGTGTGCTACGATCCAGTCGGTATAGTGTGCAATGGCATTGATCTGTTTCAAAGCCAGCATAGGGCCTTCAAAAGTAGCCATACCATAAGCCGTAATACCAACAACCATGAACTTCAGTCTGGAATCTTCCCTTACCTTATCCCATGCACCACGGAGTGTCAGTAATCCGTTGATCATCCCGCCCCAGCTTGGTGCAATCAGCATAATGGAGAAGGCCACCCCCAAAGACTGGGCCCAGCTTGGCAAAGACGTATATAATAAATGGTGCGGACCAGCCCAGATGTAAATGAAAATCAAAGACCAGAAGTGAAGGATACTCAGTTTATAGGAGTATACCGGACGCTGTGCCATTTTAGGAAGGAAATAATACATCATTCCCAGGTAAGGCGTGGTCAGGAAGAAAGCAACTGCATTGTGGCCATACCACCATTGTACCAGTGCATCCTGAACTCCTGCAAATAAATAATAACTTTTAAAAGCAGATACCGGAAGCTGGAAAGAGTTCACAATATGTAATACCGCAACTGTTACGAAAGTGGCGATATAGAACCAGATGGCCACATACATGTGTTTTTCCCTTCTCTTAATAATTGTACCAAACATATTGATCCCGAAGACTACCCAGATCACCGTAATGGCGATATCTATCGGCCATTCCAGCTCTGCATATTCATGCGAGGAACTGAATCCTAAAGGGAGGGTGATTACCGCAGAAACAATGATCAGCTGCCAGCCCCAGAAGTGTATTTTACTGAGTACATCACTGAACATCCTCGCTTTCAGTAGTCGCTGGAGAGAGTAATAAACACCCATAAA
This sequence comes from Pedobacter caeni, assembly GCF_900129215.1. Classification (GTDB taxonomy): domain Bacteria; phylum Bacteroidota; class Bacteroidia; order Sphingobacteriales; family Sphingobacteriaceae; genus Pedobacter; species Pedobacter caeni. The sequence continues at coordinate 329,693 of NZ_FQUQ01000005.1, forward strand.
GATGGCGTTACCCACAAAAGCAAAGATCACCGCATTGGTGTGTAATGGCCTGATCCGGCCGAATGTCGTGTACTGGGAGCCCATATTTAATGCAGGCTTGAAGAGCTGCATGGCAATGAGCAATCCGACCGTCATTCCGATGATGCCCCAGACGATGGTGGCAACTGCGAAGTTCCTGACGATCTTGTTGTCGTAGTAAAATTTATCAGTCATGTTAAAATAATGAGTGGTTGTTTATTGTTTGTAAAATTAGGGCGGTGTGTGTGACTATAGAATGACGCGGATTGCAGCTAAGTGTGATCCTCGTCACTTTTTATATCAGTCTTGTCTGCCGGAAGCTCATCATCGAACAGCATCCGTACCGATGGGGTATAGGTGTCGTCATTCTGTCCCGTTCGGCTGGCCCAGAAAAACGCGGCCAGGAAGATCAGTGCCAGCAGAATACTGCATCCGATCAGAAAGTAGATGATGTTCATAGCAAATTGTTTTTTCTCGCATACAGTCTGGCTGCAATGCTGGTGAATAAAATGATCGTAACCGTGCTGATGGGCATTAACACCGCTGCAATGAGTGGGGAAAGCATGCCTTGCACCGCAAAGTATAATCCTAAAGCATTATAGGTGAGTGAAATGGCAAAGCTCATATGGATCACTTTTACCCCATCTTTTGCCTGTTGAATAAACTGTGGTATTTTATGGAAGTTTGCCCCGTCAAGGATGGCATCACAGCCTGGCGAGAAGTTGTTGATATTATCGGTTACTGCAATGCCCAGATCGCTTTGTTTCAGGGCTCCGGCATCGTTCAGGCCATCTCCGAACATCAGTACTTTCCTGCCTGAAGCCTGGAGGTTAACGATATAATCCAGTTTGTTTTGCGGGCTTTGCTTAAAATGCATTTGCTGCGCACGGGGGAAGAAAGGGACGAGGGTTTGCTTGTCCTGGTCCTGATCACCCGACAACAGGTGCAGATCTGCATCCTTGCCCAGTTTGAAAATGAGGTCTTTAAAACCCGATCGCCATTGTTGCTGAGCGCAAAAGAAACCCCGGTATTGCTCATTAATAATGATATGTACAACAGCTCCCGGGGCATTGGTTTTACTTTCCAGTCCGAGGAAAGAAGCGCTGCCTAATTTCAGCGTGTTTCCATTTACCGTTCCGGTGATTCCTCTGCCCACTTTTTCCATGTATTTTTTTACCGGGTATAAAGCCGGTCTGTTCAGCCATTTTACCAGTTCCCTGCTCAGGGGGTGTCCGGAATTTCGGGCCAGGTCATTGACCAGTTGTTTTTCTGTATCACTCAGTTTTCCTTCAAAGCTGAACCCTGTTGCCTCAGGATTGGTAATCGTACCTGTCTTATCAAATACATAGGTATTGATGCGTGCGAGTTCTTCCACCACAGCGGTATTTTTCAGGTAGAATTTATTCTTATCGAAGATGCTCAGCACCGCGGCAAGGGTAAAAGGAGAGCTCAAAGCCAGGGCGCAGGGGCAGGCAATGATCAGTACTGCCGTAAAAGAAGCCACTGCCTTAGCCGTATCACCTTTAAAGAACCAGAATCCGGCAGCAGCAAAGGCAATGCTCAACAGCACAATACTGAAATATTTACTTGCCCGGTCGCTAAAGGTTCTGATCCGGTTTTTCTCTCCAAAAAAGGCTTCATTGTTCCACAATTGGGTCAGGTAGCTTTGAGATACCGGTTTTACAACCTCCAGCTCCAGCGCACCTGAAAGCTGTCGGCCTCCCGCATAAACGACTTCTCCCAGAACCCTTTTTACTGGTAAGGATTCGCCTGTAACGAAGCTGAAGTCCATTTCTGCATCTCCTTTTAACAGGATGGCATCAGCCGGGATGATCTCATTGCTGCGGATCAGGATCCGGTCGCCGACACTCAGCTCATTCAATGGGATCGGTCTTTCTCTTCCTTTTTCCATCAGCGTTACTGCAACAGGGAAATAAGAACGATAATCTCTTTCAAAGGAAAGGTGGTGATAGGTATGTTGTTGCATCCATTTTCCAACCAGCAGGAAAAAGACCAGTCCACAGAGGGTGTCTACAAAACCAGCTCCTGTATTGCCGACGATCTCCACGATCGATCGGATAAACATCACAGTGATCCCTAAAGCAAGGGGAAAGTCCAGGTTTAAGATCCCGTTTTTTAAATTGTTCCATGCCGAAATGAAGTAATCCCGGCCACTGTAAAACACCACAGGAACAGAAAAGGCCAGGTTCATCCATCCAAAGAAAGATTTAAAGTCCTGATCCAGGTTCGTGATCCCAAAATAATCGGGGAAGCTGAGTAGCATCACGTTGCCAAAGCAGAAACCCGCTACGGCAATTTTGGTGATCAGGTTCCGTTCAGAATGATTTGATTTCTGTTCTTTGACCACATCCTGTAAACTGATCAGGGGCTCATAGCCAATGGAGGACAAGGTTTCCACAAGCTGTCTTAAAGAAAGCTCCTGGTTTTTATAAGTAACCACTACCTGTTTCTTGAGGAAGTCAATTCTGGATTGCAGGATGGTGGGTTTGATTTTATGAAGGTGTTCCAGCAGCCAGATGCAGGAACTGCAGTGGATGGCAGGGATATAGAAAGTGATAACGCTCACTCTTTCGTCGCTGTAATCCAGTAAATTGGCTGCGATTCCTGCTTCGTCAAGGTACTCAAAGTGTTGAGCGCCATTCTTTTGCGTTTGTCCGGGGACATCGTTATAGGCGTAGTAATTGCTGAGGTCATGGCTCGACAGGAGTTGATATACTCCCTGGCATCCCAGGCAGCAAAAATGCTTGTTATCCAGTACGTAAGGGCTTTTTGGAAGCTCGTCACCACAATGGTAACATTGGGTTTCCAGGGCTATGGTTTTCTGTGCTAACATGAGGAAATTTGATATTTCCAAAGTTCCCTCTTCCCTTTAAGTATAAATATGACGAGCGTCACGTTCCGCCCTGATACAAATCAGGAACTGGTGAAGCCATCATGGATGACCGATGAAAAATAGAAGTTATGACATCTTTTAAAGTAATTTTAAATATGAAAATTAAAACTCCCATATTTATATCTTTAATGGGAGTATAAAAGGTTTTATACGCCCCTTGAAAACAACATTTACTAAAGAAAAACAACAGGATACCAGATGAATTATAGGGAAATATTAGACCAGTTGAGGTCGCATGTAGCAAATGTATTCCATGCGAAGAACGATGCCAGACTTATATATCATAACCTAAACCATACCGAGCAGGTGGTCGAAAATGCAGTGAAAATTGCCAACCACTATCGGCTTTCTGACGAGGATTTCTTCATTGTGACTGCAGCAAGCTGGTTCCATGACCTGGGATACTTTTTTGATTGTCAGAATCATGAGGCGAGCGGTGCGGGGCTGGCAACAGAATTCCTGAAAGAAAAAGGGGTAAGCTCGGAGGTGATTGATAAGGTTGTTAACTGTATCCTGGCCACCAAAATGCCCCAAAGTCCGGAAGACCTTTTAGAGCAAATCGTTTGTGATGCAGATCTTTATCATTTGGGTAGCAACAGCTTTAAAGAAAGAAACAAACTCATGCGTAAGGAAGCCGAAGCTTTCTGCTCCAGGACATTGGATAAAGACGAATGGAGACTGAAAACCATTACCCTCTTTAAAACACACCACTACCATACTTCTTATTGTCAGAATCTGCTGAATGCAAAAAAAGCAGAGAACCTGGCCGAACTGGAACACAAAGCCCAGGAAGCACAAAAAGAAACCGCAATTGTTCCTGTAGACCATAAATCTCCTGAATCTGCCCAATTTTCGGAACCACTGGAAATCAAAAAAGATAAAAAGAAAAAGAGCGAGCGACCGGAAAGAGGAATTGAGACCATGTTCAGGATCACTTCTACCAACCATCAGCGGCTCAGTGATATGGCTGATAATAAGGCGCATATCATGATCTCTACCAATTCTATCATCCTGTCGGTGATCCTGAGTATCCTGCTGAGGAAGCTCGAAGATAACCCGCACCTGATTATCCCGACCTTAATCCTTCTGGTGATTTGCGTGGTGACCATGGTTTTTTCTATCCTTGCCACACGTCCATCCATTCCGGAGGGCGTTTTTACGCCACAAGACATTACCAATAAAAAGGTAAACCTGTTGTTCTTCGGTAACTTCTACCGCATGAGCCTTCCTGATTATGAAGGAGGAATGATCAAAATGATGGAAGACCGGGATTTCCTTTATGGAAGTCTGATCAAGGATCTTTATTCGCAGGGGGTAGTCCTGGGCCGTAAATACCGTTTGTTAAGAATTGCTTACAACGTATTTATGTTTGGGATCGTGATCTCGGTAGTGGCCTTTATTCTTGCTTCATTCCTGGTTACCTTATAATATGGAACCTGCTTTTTTTAACCGGGATTTAAGCTGGCTGAGCTTCAATGAGCGTGTGCTGATCGAAGCTTCTAGGCCTGCTGTGCCTATTCTGGAGCGCATTAAATTCCTTTCAATTTATTCTTCCAACCTGGACGAATTTTACAGAGTGAGAATGCCTGTGCTGATGTGGGACTTTGAACTGGCGAAAACCAGGGTTAACCTGCAGCAGCAGAAGTTTGGGGAGATCATGGTGCAGCAGATTCTGCCTGAGCTGGAAGCACAAAAGGTCCATTGGTTATACAACAAACCTATTCCGGCAGTCATTTCTACCCAGATCTCTGACATCTTTTTTAACGAAGTGCTGGCCTACATTCATTCGGTTTGTATCGACCGGGACCTGACAGATTTCTTTGCCGAAAACAATAAGCTATATCAGGTCATTATATTAAGGGATAAAGAAGAGAAGGAACGTCTGGAGCTGATCAGTATTCCTTCGGAAGTCCTGCAACGCCTCTATGCCATCCCGCTGGGAGAAGAGCAATATGTGGTATTTCTGGAAGACATCATTAAACATAACCTCGCTTATCTCTTTCCGAATGATGTGGTTCATGGTGCTTTTAACCTCAAAATCACCCGGAATGCGGCGTTAAAAATAGGGCAGGAGTATGCCGAAGACATCACTATTGCCCTGGAAAAACAACTCGAGGTGCGTGATTTTGGCTTTGCCACCCGTTTCCTTTATGAGCCGGGAATACCACTTAGAAATTTGTATCGTGTAATTCATGCCCTGAACCTGCATAAAGCAGCTGTGGTGGAAGGTGGAACATACCATAATTTAAAAGACCTCAATAGTTTTCCTTTAGACAATAAACAGTTTGGCTACCCGAAATGGCCGGCTTCAACAGCAATCCATATCGACGAAAACGATACGCTTTTTAACAAGATCCTGCAGAAAGACATCCTGATCAATGTGCCTTATCAGAACTATGATGCCGTTCTTCGCTTTTTCAATGAAGCTTGCAACGATGTTTCTGTGGAGGAGATCTATGTGACCCTTTACCGGGTGGCCAGCAATTCCAGAATTGTCAATGCCCTGATGACTGCCGCGAAAAATGGCAGAAAAGTCGTGGTGTTGGTAGAGCTGAAAGCACGTTTTGATGAAGCAAATAACATCAAATGGGCCAAGCAGATGAAAGCTGCGGGAGTAAGGATTGTCTATAGCAACCTGGACCTGAAGGTTCATGCCAAAGTAGGCCTCGTGAAAAGGAATATCGAAGGAGAAACACAATACCTTGGCCTGCTGGCTACAGGAAACTTAAATGAAAGCACCGCGAAATTCTATACAGATCATATCCTGCTTACTGCCCATCAACCGATGTTACAGGAGCTGGAGTCCTTGTTTGGCTTTTTGAGCAAGAAAAAGAAAAGCCCTGCCGATGAGGACCAGATCTCATTTGAACACCTGCTCGTGGCGCAGTTTAACCTGCAAAAGACCTTTCTGGACCTGATCCAGAGAGAAATTGACCATGCAAAGGAAGGGCTTCCTTCAGGGATCATCATCAAAATGAACAACCTGGAAGAACAGGTGCTCATCTCTAAATTATATGAAGCGTCTCAGGCGGGGGTAAAAATACAACTCCTCATCCGCGGTATTTGCTGTCTGATCCCAGGGCAGGAAGGATTAAGCGAAAACATTAGTGTGAGGCGGATTGTTGATCGTTATCTGGAACATGGAAGGATCTTTATCTTCCATAATAAAGGAGCGGATGATACCTTTCTTGGTTCGGCCGACTGGATGAACAGGAACATTTATAGCCGTATTGAGGTGTGTTTTCCGTTATATGACGCTGAGTTGAAACGTCTGATTATGGAAATTATTACCTTGCAGCTTCAAGATAATGTACAGGCGGTAAACATCAGTTCCACCATGCAGAATGAAGAGCTCAATGGTTCACCTGCTTTGCGCTCTCAGGAAGCCATTTATCAGTTGTTACAAAAGTTCAATGCTAATTAACGAACGTATTTTATGAAAAAAGTCTACACTAAATTATTCTATATTCTTCCGGTTCTGGCCCTTTTTGTTTTTTATGCCTGCAAACCTATAGCTTCTAAATTCAGTAGCCCTGCCGGTTATAATCTGGAGAAACCTGATAAATTCAACATGCCTGAAAGCCTGTTGGAGATCTCTGGAATTGCCTTTTACAAAGGACAACCCGATACCATTTATTCTATTCAGGATGAAGATGGAAAAGTATTCCGTCAGAAATGGGACATTAAAGATCAGAAGAATGTGCGTTTTGCCCCTAAAGGTGACTATGAAGACATCGCCATCTTTAAAGAAAAGATCTTTGTATTGAAAAGTAACGGACATCTTTTCTCCTTCCCTTTTGCTGAAGCGGTAAAAGAAGAGGCAGAAAACGTGAAACACAGCAAAGGATTGGTTCCGAAAGGAGAGTATGAAAGCTTATATGCCGACGAAGAAACGAGTAAGGTATATATACTATGTAAATCATGCCCGGTAGATAAGAAGAAAAAAACAACAACAGGATATGTACTCAACTATCAGTCTGAGATCGATAGCCTGGTTCCTGAAAGCACTTTCAGTATAGACCTGGAGCAGATCAAAACGATGAATTCTAAGCTTAAAGCGAGTTTAAGCCCATCTGCACTCACCAAAAACCCGAAAACCAAAGAATGGTATATTCTGGCATCAGCCAATAAATTGCTATTGATTGCGGATGAAAACTGGAAGGTGAAAGCGGTTCACCGTTTGAGTTCTTCGCTTTATAACCAACCGGAGGGCATAGCCTTCGACAAAGACCTGAACCTGTATATTTCGAATGAGGGAGATGAGCTGACCAATGGCAATATCCTCAAGTTTAAATATACGGCCGCGGGTAAATAGTACGGAAAAATAAATAATACAACAGATGCAAGCGATCACGCTGGATTTAAATAATAGTATTGTTGGAGCGGGAGAGAAACCGGTTGTTGCAGATATAAAGCTGTCGCTGAGGCCATTTATTGCCTATGTGGAGAACATGGCGAATACGGATAAAACTGCTAAAATCAATTTTTATAAATACATTCTGGAACAGTTTAAGCAATTCCCTGAATTGCAGGAGCCGATACCAATGGAAAATGTCCATCGGTATAATGTGCTTTTTGAATTGATCTACACGGCATTGTCGCCGATTATAAATGAAGAAAAAGAGCATTTATGGGCCATCAGTACACCCTTGATGCCCTGTTTTCATTATGGAACAAATGCTTTTTATAATATCCTGATGGAGCCTTCTACCTGCACACTGAAAGCGGATTTAAGTCTGCCTTCAAAGCTGGAAATGGAAAAAAGCCTCCTGTCCGCATTTTATAACCTGGTGCTCCGCCGCTTTTATAATTTCTCACTCACTGCAAACGAGTTTACCGTTAAATCGATCATCGATCCGGAAACAAAACTGCCTAAGTATTATCGTTTAATCATAGATACCCGGTTTCTGGACATTACCGCGAAGGTGGAAATGCCGGTATACGACCTCAATATCGTGAAAGACTATATTCAGGATGAAAACAATACGATAGACATCTTAACAAAGTTGATTCCACCGGAAATCTTTAGCATAGAAGGGATTTCTATTGTCACGATGGTGGATGTGACGGGGGAGTATGTCCTGGAATCGATCAAAAACATCATCATTGAACACCATGAGTCGAAGAATGTAAACCATAGTAAAGAAATTGCTACTGCCTTAAAGACCCTTGTCGGGACTGAAAAGCTGGAGTTTGGAATGCTGCCTTATACTAAGCTGAACAATAAGCTCCTGGTGAATGAAAAATCTGGGTTTTACAGTACATTGATCAAACTGGCTGAAGAAGATGGCTGGAAGTATGAAGATGAATTAAGCCTTATTGATGAATACCTGAGCAATCCCAGGACCATGATTTTTCCGGAAATTACCGAAGAAGATCAGCAGAAATACCCGATGCTCCGCCTCCTTTGGGCCAGGGGAATCAAGGCTTATGCCCTCTTTCCCTTATATTACAATGCGAAACTGGTGGGATGCCTGGAATTGTATACCGAAGATCCAACTAAGTTTAATGGAAGTACCCTGACAAAAATTGACCTTGCCTTTCCATTACTGGCACAGTTGTATCAGGACATCATTACTGATTTCAATCAGGAGATCTCCGAAATTGTAACCGATAAATTCACAGCCCTGCAGCCTTCTGTAGAATGGCGTTTCCATCAGGCGGCCTACAATTACCTGCAATCCGGAGGTAAAGCAAGGAACCTGCCCGTAGAACCTGTTTTCTTTAAAGATGTACACCCTTTTTATGGAGCGGTAGACATCAGGAATTCCAGTGTGCTCCGTAATATGGCGGTTAGAAAAGACCTGTATGTACACTTCGAAATCCTGGAAAAAACACTGGATGTAGTGAAGGAAAAGGTTTGCCAGATGCCCGATGAGGACATTCCGCCACAATATCAGATCTGGAATAAAGAACAGTTTGAAGACCTTTCTGACCGTGAGATCTTAAAGACAGAAGACTACCTGCAACGCCAGATTCCATACGCACTGACCCATTTAATGGAAACCTATCCGGAGCTGACCGAAACCGTAGACGAGTATTTCAGACTCACTGCGATTGACGGGAAGAGCTACGAGCACAGAGACCGTTACGAAAAAAGCCTTCAGATGATCAATCTGGCTGTGACCAGGCATCTGGATGAGTTTAACCGGGAAATTCAACGCATTTACCCTTGCTATTTTGAGAAATTCAGAACAGACGGGGTGGAATTTGACATTTACCTTGGCCGTTCTATTGCACCAGATAAGGAGTTTTCGGAGGATATCCTGCACGAATTCCGCCTGAAACAATTGAAAGTCCTTGCAGAAGTGGCACAGACGACCTTTAGTCTGGCGCCTTATTTTTCCCTGCCTCTCGAAACAACACAGCTGATCTTTGTCTATGAAAAACTGATAGACATCAGTTTCAGAATTGATGAACAACGTTTTGATGTAGAAGGAAGTTATAATATCCGTTACCAGATGGTGAAGAAAAGGATTGACAAAGCTCATATTAAAGATACGATGGAGCGCTTAACCCAACCCGGAAAGATTGCAATTGTATACTTTAACAGCTGGGAAGCGCACGATTATGTAGGATATATTAAAACTCTTCAGGATATTGGTCTTTTAAATGACGATCTTGAGTATCTTGATATTGAAGAATTACAAGGAGTAGAAGGATTAAAGGCCCTTAGAATAGGGGTAACGCTTAAACATTAACATCAACCATGCGTTTTAAAAAGGAGCTGCAAGCGGCATTATTAGTAAACCTGGCTCTTGTAGCCATTGCTTCGCCTGGCATCGCACAAAATGCGGGTAAAGCGGACTCAATTACAGTGGCAATTGCACCTGAATATGATAAAGTGAGTGGCTTTCACCGCTTCTGGCTGGGCGAAAGCTACCGTAAAATATGGGCCACACCTGTCAAGTTGCGCATCATGGACCTTCAGAAAGAAAAAGGAGGACTCACGATCGTTAAACTGGGAGGAGGAATGCAGACACGGTCCCTGCGTCTTAAAGATGCTGCCGGGAAAGAATGGGTGCTGAGAACCGTTCAGAAATATGCCGACAGGAGCCTGCCGGAGAACCTGAGGGCCACTATTGCCAGAGACATCACTCAGGATCAGGTGTCTACCAATCACCCTTTTGCTTCCCTGATCGTTCCGACACTGGCCGGAGCACTGGACCTGGCACATGCAAAACCTGAAATTGTCTATGTAGGGGATGATCCCGGATTAGGCGAATACCGTAAAGACTTCGCAAATGCAGCCTATGTATTTGAAGAAAGGTCTCCATTTGAAGAGAAAACGGACAATACAGAGAAAACACAGAAGAAAATTCTGAAAGATAACGATACCCGTGCAGACCAGAAAATGACCCTCAGGGCACGTTTGCTGGATTTCCTGCTGGGAGATTGGGACAGACATGAAGACAACTGGCGCTGGTCGGTAGAGAAAACCAAAGATGGGACAACCTATAGCCCGGTCCCGAGAGACCGTGATAAAGTGTTTTATAAAACTTCAGGGGTATTTCCATGGGTGCTTACTCATCAATGGTTAAAGTCGCATTTACAACCTTATTCCCCAACCATCAGGGATGTAGAACACTGGAACTTTAATGAACGGTATTTTGACCGATTCTTTTTAAATGAACTGACCGAGCAGGATTGGAAAGATGAAGTGAAACTGGTGCAGTCTAAAATGACGGATGAACTGATCGCCAAATCCTTCCGCGAAATGCCGGATCCTATATTTAAACAGTGTGGAGCTGAGCTGATTGGCAATTTTACCTCAAGGAGAGATCAGCTCGAAACACTGGCCCTGAAATACTACAGGTTCTTATCGATTAATGTAGACGTTCCTGCCTCAGATAAGACAGAATACTTCGATGTGAAACATCAGGAAGATGGAACAGTAAGGCTGCATGTATATAATATTAAGAAGGATGGCACCAAAGGACGTCTGTTCTTTGACCGTACTTTTGACCCGCTCGTCACCAAAGAAATCAGGTTGTTCGGATTGGGTGGCAAGGATGTTTTTGATGTCCATGGCAAAACAAATTCCCCGATTAAAGTCCGGATGATTGGTGGTAATGAGGAAGACCAGTTTAAGGTGGCAGATAATGTCGGCAATAAATCAGGACTCTTTATCTATGACCGTAAAGACGAAACAAATGAACTCCCTCAGAATGGATTTGCTAAACTGAGACTGGCAAAAGATACCGCTGTGAACCAGTTTAATAAAACAGGATTTCTCTACGACCGGTCCGGGGTGCTGTTTGACCTGAACTATAACATCGACCAGGGCGTACAGATCGGACTGGGTTATATCATCGAAAAACAAGGGTTCAGAAAGGAACCTTATGCGTCAAAACAGGAATTCTGGGCACATTACTCTACCGGAAGAAAGTCTTTTATCCTGGATTATGCAGGTGATTTTAAGAAAGCAATCGGTAACAATGACCTGAAAGTGACGGTCAATATGTTGGGGCCGAATAACTTAAGTAACTTCTTTGGCTTAGGGAACAATACGGATTATGTGAAAGAAGATGAAGATCACCATGGGGAGGAAGAGAACGATAAAGAAGACGGAATTTCCTACTACAGAAATCGTTATGATTACCTGAATGCCAATATAAAGCTCAAAAGAGACCTTGACAAATTCTGGAGTGTGGAAGGTGGTTTGTTATTATCGTATTATACAAGCAGCCGCTCAAGGAATGAAGAACGCTTTCTCTTTGATTATGACCAGGCAAATCCGGGAGAGGATGTGTTTTCTAACCGGTTCTATGCCGGTTTAACTGCAGGATGGTCTTATGATACCCGCGATAACATCGCCATTCCTAAAAAAGGGGTTTTCTGGAAAACCACCATCTCTGCCCAGCAGAGGGTCTCAGGAGAAGATCAGCGCTATGGAATTGTGACTTCGGAGTTCCGCTTTTACCTCAATCCCTGGAAATCCGGACTGGTGATCGCCAACAGGATCGGTGGAGGAACCACAGTAGGTGATCCTGCCTTCTTTCAACACATTCAGTTGGGGGGTGTAAACAGCCTTCGCGGCTTCAATAGCCGAAGGTTTACCGGACGCACAGGAGCATACCATAACCTGGATTTAAGGCTGAAGTTATTCAACTTCACCTCGTATCTGGTTCCCGGAACAGTGGGGATGATTGGTTTTAATGATGTAGGCAGGGTATGGCAGCCAGGAGAATCCAGCGGCAGATGGCACCACGGTTATGGCGGTGGTTTATACATCATGCCAGGTGATCAGATCCTGATTCAAGGGACGCTGGGTTTCTCTAAAGAGGCTACAATGCCTTATTTCTCAATAGGTTTTAACTTTTAACCCGAAATTATAAAAGCAAAGGGAAACAAAGTCCGCCCGAAAGCGTTCTATTGTTACTAAATAACGTTACAAATTATATCATCAAATGAGAGTATTTAAAAGCTTTTTGCCCGTTACTTTATTGTTGCTCAGCACACAAGTGGTAAGCGCACAATTTAAATTGCCGACACTTCCTTATGCAACCAATGCACTGGAGCCCGCTATCGATAAGCAGACCATGGAAATTCATTACGGTAAACACCATGCTGCCTATGTAAGCAACCTGAATGGAGCCTTGAAAGGCGCTTCAGCAGAAGGGAAGTCTTTGGCTGACCTGCTGGCGCAGGTTTCTAAATATCCTGCTGTGATTAGAAATAATGCAGGCGGACATTTTAACCATAGCATGTTCTGGTTGATCATGACACCGAAACCTAAACCGGTTTCTCCTGCGTTTTTGAAAGAAATCAATGGTACTTTTGGTACAATAGATAAGTTTAAAGCCGCTTTTGCAGATTCAGCAGCTAAGAGATTTGGCTCAGGATGGGCATGGCTGATCGTTCAGAACGGAAAATTGAAGATCACTACTACAGCAAACCAAGACAATCCTTTGATGGATGTAGTGGCAGAGAAAGGGAAACCAATTCTGGCACTGGATGTTTGGGAGCATGCTTATTACCTGAAATATCAGAACAAAAGACCGGATTATATCAATGCATGGTGGACTGTGGTGAACTGGGCAGAGGTAGAGAGAAGGTTTAATGAAGCGAAAAAGTAAGCATGTCTGTTCGCAGACTGAAATCCTTGCCCTGAAGAAGGGCAAATATTTCGAGGTCTGCTCACAGAACGCATACTTTTTCTTGCGCCAAACCTGAGAGGGGGGCTATTGAAAAAGTGATTTAAAAAACCGTATCATTTTCAAATGATACGGTTTTTTTTATGGTGCGCCCGGCACGGGCGCAAACTCTAGGGTGTAAGTCCCGAACGCACCTTGGTAGTGGGAAGCGTTAACTTAAGGCAAGGGTGTCCTCCGTGAGGAGGAATCTAAAGGAAGCCGGCGGTAAATCTCTGGCCTGACGAACAGGAAGCAGATGAGGCAATGACATGTGGGTGAGTTTGCCATACAAAACGAAGCCCTAAACTACCCGAAACATGTTGTTGTAGATCTGACAGGTAGATGGAGAGAAAGTTTGCGTTCTTACCCGGGGAGATCTGATCAATCGTTGCCGGAGAGAGAAGCGCCTCTTGAAGGAACAAGGATATGTAGTGATATATGTCCGGTTCATCAGAAGTCAGCAGAAGCCATAGTACCTTTTTTTTTAGGGAAGGGCTGAACATTAAACGTCCGAGTGGACACTGGAAATGGGTTGATCGTAAAGAAAGCAGAAAACTCTGAATGGAGTGCTGCCTTGTGAGGAATATGCTGGAAGCAGAAAGGTAACAGGGAGCGCTGAGCGGTCTCCTGAAAGAAGGATGAAAAACAAGGAAACAGTAGGAAAAAAAAATGTATTCGACATGCTACTCGAAGAAATCATTAGTAAAAGCAACATGCACCTGGCTTATGAGCGGGTGGTTGGTAACAAAGGCGCGGCCGGTGTAGACGGTATCGGGATGCTGGACTTTGCCAGTGAGGTCAAGACGAAATGGCCACTGATCAAAATCCGGCTGGAAAAAAGGAGAATACCGTCCCATGGCAGTAAAACGGGTGAAAATCCCCAAAGCTAATGGGGGTGTTCGTTTGTTAGGTATCCCTACCTACATGGACAGGATGATCCAACAGGCCATTTCACAGATCCTAACTAGTATCTATGATCCCGAATTTTCAGCAAACAGTTATGGCTTCCGGGCAGAAAAGAACGCCCATCAGGCTTTAGAAAAGGCTAAGGAGTATATTAATGCCGGGTACAGTCATGTTGTAGATCTGGATCTGGAACAGTTCTTTGACCGGGTAAATCATGACTACCTAATGAATGAATTGAGCCGGAAGGTACAGGATAAACGCTTATTGAAACTCATCCATAGTATCCTTCGAGCCAAGATTCATGAGCAGGGAGATGAGACTGGCTGTAAGCAAGGAGTTCCACAAGGAGGGCCGCTTAGTCCACTACTGTCCAATATTATGCTGGATAAACTGGATAAGGAATTGGAAAGGCGTGGGCATCGTTTCATTCGTTACGCTGATGATTGTAGTATTTACGTGAAGAGTAAACGTGCAGGAGAACGTGTCATGGAAAGTATTAGTGCTTATATTGAAAAGGAACTGAAACTCAAAGTGAACGTAGCGAAGAGCGTGGTCACCCGGCCATGGCTCACCAAATTATTGGGCTTCACATTTTATCACAAGAAAGGGTGTAAAGGTATAACGGTACACCGTAGAAGCATCTGCACCTATAAGGATAAAATCAGGGCAATTACTTGTCGAAGCAAACCTTACGCTATTGAAGAGCGAATGATACAGATCAGGCAACTCAATCAGGGCTGGGGAAATTACTTCAAACTGAGTGAAGCCAAATCGGTGTTTAGTGAACTTGATGAATGGGTACGGAGTCGTGTAAGGTTATGTTACTGGATACAGTGGAAAAAGCCCCGGACAAGAGTGCGTCAGTTGGAGAAGCTTGGGGTCAAATCTTATCAAGCTTACCAATGGGGTAATACCCGAAAAGGTCACTGGAGAGCGGTGCACAGCCCAATCTTACTTCGAACGCTCAATAATGCATTTCTAAAGAAAGAAGGGCTACTATGTCTAAAAGAAATAGTAGCCCTAAATACTGTTAATGTTTAATGAACCGCCGTATGCCGAACGGCACGTACGGTGGTGGGAGGGGACAGGTAATCAACTAATGATTACCTTCCTACTCGATCGTTGGTTTTTAGGTTAAGGGCGCTTAAATAAATTTTGGATAGGTGGAAAATGTTCATATGTTTGTATTAAACTAGAACAGTATAGAATAGTACTGTACTGTAAGTTTCAACCAAAATATAAACCAAACCAACTAATCAAAATGCGTATGAAATTAAAAATGACCCTTAAGGTATTAATGCTGTTTTCTGTATGTGGAGGGCAGATGGGTGTATTTAATACAGTTTATGCCCAGTCTGTGGTAAAAACAACGGAAAGGGTAACGGGTAAAGTAACGGACGAAACAGGCGGGGGCCTGCCAGGAGTTTCGGTTACAGTTAAAGGAACAGGACTTGCTGTTTCTTCCGATGGATCGGGTAATTACAGTATCGGTATTTCCGGGAAGGGGATATTGGTGTTTTCATATACGGGGTATATGACAAAAGAAGTTGCTGTAAATGGAGATTCAAAAGTTGATGTTCAGCTTCAGGTGGATCAAAAGGTGCTGGAGGAGATTGTGGTGGTGGGATACGGCGTGCAGAAAAAGGTAACGGTTACCGGATCTGTGGCGACGATAAAAGGTGATGTTTTGAGGCAGAGCCCAGCTGCAAACCTGAGCAATGCGATTGCAGGGCGCGTTCCGGGAGTGATTGTTTCCAACCGTTCAGGAGAACCGGGGAACGACTTTTCTACATTATTGATCCGTGGTAAAGGAACCCTGAACGACAATAGTCCGCTCATTGTGATTGATGGGGTAGCCAATAGGGGGGCTTTTGAAAGGGTAAATCCGGATGATGTGGAAAGTATTACCGTTTTGAAGGATGCTTCTGCTGCAATATATGGTGCTCAGGCAGCAAATGGGGTCATCTTAATTACGACTAAGAGAGGAAAAACAGGAAAGCCGGTGATTACCTACAATGGAAGTTATGGCCTTACTCAGCCTACATTATTGCCGAAATTGGTAGATGCCGGACAGTACGCAACCTATATCAATGAGGTAAATGACCGTCTGGGGCAGCCACATCAGTACTCAGATGCAGATGTACAGAAGTACAAAGATGGAACTGATCCCCTGAATTTTCCGAATACAGACTGGTATGATGCGGTGCTGAAAGACCTTTCTCCACAGTATCGCCATGCCATAAGTCTGAGTGGAGGGACCGAAAAGATTGACCACTTTATTTCTGGCGAGTACTTAAATCAGGATGGGATCTTTCATAAATCGGCTACCAAATACAAGCAATACAACCTTCGTTCCAATGTCAGTTCTCAGGTGAGCGATAACCTGAAGCTGTCTTTGAATGTTTCTGGCAGGATCGAGGACAGGCGTTATTCAAACTACAGCAGTGGGTCTATTTTTGCGGAAGTGCTTTCTGCATATCCGACTTTACCCGCTTATTATCCAAATGGACTTCCCGGTCCGGGGCTTGCCGGTGGACGAAACCCTGTATTGATGGCTTCAGGAGCTACAGGGTACAATAAGGTTAAGGACTATTCCCTGCTTTCGGATGCTTCATTTAACCTTAAACTGCCCTATATTACTAAGGGATTATACCTTTCCGGACTTGCAGCTTTTGACTTCCGCTTCCGTACTGGCAAAAAGCTGTACGACAATTGGGATGCTTATCGGTATGACAAAGCCAGTGGGGAATATATCAACCTGAAGAATACTGAAGGGCCGATTAACCTGAATGAAGAATTCAGAAATTATCAGCTGCAAACGTATAACCTTAAATTGGGCTATGAAAGGACTTTTGGGGCGCATCAGCTGACGGCTTTTGTCGCATTTGAGCAAAGCGAAAACTATGATGAGGGAATCAATGCTTACCGCACAGGCTTCCTGAGCAGCAAGATTGACCAGATATTTATCGGAGGAAATAAGGATAAAGATAACGGAAGTGTGGCCTCGCAATCTGCAAGAAGAAACTTTTTTGGCCGTGTAACTTACAGCTATAAAGAGCGTTATCTGGCTGAG
The DNA here is from genome assembly GCF_900129215.1 of Pedobacter caeni. GTDB lineage: Bacteria > Bacteroidota > Bacteroidia > Sphingobacteriales > Sphingobacteriaceae > Pedobacter > Pedobacter caeni. The sequence continues at coordinate 346,740 of NZ_FQUQ01000005.1, forward strand.
GTCATTCTGAGGCATGATGGTTCCTTTAACTTTCCTAAGGGCAAACAATGGGGTACTTTTCCGGGGCTTTCTCTGGGATGGAGGATATCTGAAGAGGATTTCTTTAAGCAGAAGGTTCCTTTTATGAATCAATTGAAACTTAAGGCTTCATGGGGCAAACTTGGAAATGATAAAATCGACCCTTATCAGAACTTGCAGCAGTATATTCTGGATGGAGGCTTTTACTTTGGCCCGGATGGGGAGAAACAGCAAGGCCTGAGGGCAGGAGTGGCCCCAAATCCGGGAATCACCTGGGAGGTAGCCAATAATGCCAATATTGGGATAGAATCTACCTTTCTGAATGGCGATCTGAGCTTTAATGCAGACTACTTTATTTCCAAAAGAAACCATATTCTCATTGCCCGTAACGCTTCCGTACCATCCAGTACAGGGCTCACCGGTAAATTGCCGGCAGAAAATATTGGCAAAGTAGACAACAAGGGTTTTGAACTGGAACTGATGTACAGACATGCCATCAATAAAGATTTTTCTTATCAGCTTGGGGGAAATTATACTTTTACGAAGAACAAAGTTGTGTTTATGGATGAGGCTGCCAATGTTCCGGAATGGCAGAAAATTCAGGGTCATGCTATGGATTCCTGGCTCGTGTATCAATCGGCGGGCATTTACAAAACACAGGCGGAAATTGATAATTCTGTGCATTTGGCGGGCACTAAACCCGGTGATATTCGTTATCAGGACATCAACGGAGATCAGAAAATTACTTCAGATGACCGCGTTCGCATATTTGAAAGCCCAACACCCGGCAGTGTATTTGCGCTGACTGCCGGTTTTCAGTATAAAGGTTTTGGATTGGATATCCTTTTACAAGGGCAGGGAAAAGCCAGACAACTGATTTTACCACAACAGGGAAATGCGATTACCCCTCCGGTATGGCTGTTTGAAGACCGGTGGACAGTCAATAATCCTGAAGGGAAATATCCATCCTCATTTGATCGGAATGATGCCATTAATAACAGGTATTCCGATTTCTGGTTGCGCAGTGCGGCATTTTTAAGGCTTAAAAACGTCGAACTCTCTTACACTTTCCCTAAGAGCACGCTCTCCAGATTAAAACTGCAACACCTGCGTGTTTTTGTGAATGGCAGTAATTTACTGGTATTCAGTAAGATTAAGGATTATGATCCTGAGCTGAGTGCGGTCACCGGAACGAAGTATTATGATCCTAAGTTGAATGCCGTAACCGGAAGTTATTACCCTCAGGTCCGGATCATGAATGCCGGAGTCAATATTTCTCTTTAATCTTAAATGAAAAAATAAAGAAAATGAGACCCGATAAGCATACCGCTTACAAATCAATTAATCCTATGCTGATGGTAGCTTCATAACCGATAAACCTGGTTTATGAGCTCTTGAGAACCATTGGGAATCAATAGAAAAAAACGAAAATATTCAAATTATATACTAATGAAACCTATATCTATATACTTTTTAGCACTATTGCTTTTGCTGAGCATCAGCTCCTGCAAAAAGGATTTTCTGGAAAGAAAGCCCTTGGATTCCTATTCAGAAGAGGATGTCTGGACCGATATGAGCCTCATACAGACCTTTATCAACTCCAAATACCGCGCTTTACCACACTTTTATAACTGGGATGCAGCAGTAAACGGACCAGGTTTATCCGCAGCATCCGACGAAGGCTATTCTAAATTTAACTATGAAGGTGTCTTTTTATGGAATAAGGGGGAGGTAACTGCGGATAACCTTTCTATGGACAGCTGGACGGCCGATTATGGCTTTATCAGGGACTGCAATTACTTTTTTCAAAAGATAACATCCGTAAAAGGAGAGGAGGGCATCAAAAAAAGAATGACAGGTGAGATGAAGTTTATCCGGGCCTGGTGTTATTTTAACCTCATCTCCCGCTATGGAGGGGTACCACTCATCACGAAAGTGTATACCCTTTCAGATCCTGATTTTTTGTCGGCGAGAAATTCATATGAAGAATGTCTGGCTTTCGTGATAAAGGAATTGGATGATGCCATACCCCTGTTACCGGAGAGCTATAGCGGAACAGATCTGGGCAGGATCACCAAAGGAGCCGTTCTGGCATTGAAATCCAGAGCTTTATTATATGCGGCAAGTCCATTGAATAATCCTTCAAACAACCGGGGAAAGTGGCAGGCAGCAGCAGATGCAGCTAAAGCCATGCTGAATGCTCCCGGATTTATGCTCTACCAGGGTGCAGACTACAAACAGTTGTTTCTGGAAAAGTTTAACCGCGAGATCATCCTGTCTTATGGTATGAATGGAACGGATTGGGAATCCTCACTGGATGTCATGATTGCACCAAATGGATACCATGGCTGGTCGGTTTATGCCCCTTCACAGAATCTGGTAGATGATTTTGAAATGAAAAACGGAAAGATGATCAGTGATCCGGCATCCGGATATGACCCTTCTAATCCTTATTTAAACCGTGATCCCCGTTTTAATGCGACCATTATTTATAATGGAACACCTTTTAAAGGCAGGAATGCGGAGTACTTTAAAGGCGGATTGGACAGTCCTCAAAGTCCGGTAGAAAACTGGAATGCCAGTCTGACGGGCTATAACTGGCGTAAATATGCCGATGAATCACATGATATGGATGCTTCGGGAAGTAACCAGAACTGGGTGATCTTCCGCCTGGCAGAAATCTATCTGAATTATGCAGAAGCACAGTATGAGCTGGGAAACGAACCGGAAGCAAGAACATATCTGAACCTTGTGCGCAGCAGGCCTTCGGTAAATATGCCTCCGGTAACTGCCGGTTCCACAGCCCTTTCAGAAGCCATCAGGCATGAGCGGAAAATTGAACTGTGTTTCGAAAGTCATCGTTTTTATGATGTACGCAGGTGGAAAATCGCAATGCAGACTGAAAATAAGCCACTTCGTGGTGTAAATATCACTAAAAATCAGAATGGTTCTTTTAGCTATGATTATTTCAGTTTACAGCCAAGGAAGTTCCTGGAAGCCCATTACTTATTCCCCATTCCTAACTATGAAATGCAAAAGAATAAACTATTGACCCAGAATCCGGGATATTAATCAAAAGAAAGTTGTGCTCCATCCGATAGGAACCCGTACAATGATCAAAAGAAAAACCGTACAGTGTGCGAATGCTGTACGGTTTTTAAGAATTGGAATGTTAAATTTGTTTTGCTGATCTTCAAGGTATCTGTTAGATAAGAAAAAATGGGCCGTCAGGTAAGAAAGGACGGGCTGTTACTGAAGATAAAACAGGTAATTTTTAAGAAAAGACCAGCCATTAGATAAGAAATATGAGGAATGTTTTTGAGAAAATACAAGAACTGGAAGTAATTCCGGGTTATTCTAAACATGAACAACTGGTTCAGGGCTTTATTAACTCAATTGATGCAAAAATTCTCGTAAAGGGAGATCAGCTTCCTTCGGTAAATGTCATGATCAGAGAAACTGGATTTGCAAGAGAAACCATTGTAAAAGGGTACAAAGAGCTGATTGAACGAGGGATTATTGAGTCTAAAAGGGGAATGGGCTATTATATTTCCAATATAGACACCGGACAGCCCGTAAAGGTGGCCCTGATTTTATACGCCTTTGACTCCATTCAGGAAACCTTTTATAATGCCTTTAGAGATCTTTTAGTGCCAGATGTTCAGGTAGATGTGTTCTTTCACCATCAGAACATCGACACCTTTGAAAGCATCATCAATAACATCAGCGGGAAGTATGGCATGTATGTCGTTACCCCAATGCCTCATCCCAGAACTGCCGGGATTCTGAAAGTCCTTCCTGTTCATAAATTTCTAATGATTGACCGTTTTGAGCCTGTTGCAGGTGATTTTTCTTATGTCACACAGGAATTTGAAGCCTCTAGTTACCAGGTATTTGTAGAACTGCTGGATAGAATCAGAAGCTTTGAAGAGATGATTTTCTTTTCCAGGCCCAATTCAGACCTGCCTGTTGAAATTATGAAGGCCTTCAAAAGGTTTGTAAAAGACCATGACATCAAATATCAGGTGAAAAAAGAATATCTCCCCGGTTCCGTAGAAAAGGGGAAAGTCTATTTCATTTGTAATGACAGGCAGCTGTGGACGATGCTGAAAGACTGTACTACACAAGGCATTAAGCCCGGTGAAGAAGTAGGGATTCTTTCACAGGATGATGATCCGATAAAGGAATTCATTTGTGATGGCATCACGACCTATTCTACAGATTTCCAGCTCATGGCGCAAAAAGCAGCACAATTTGTACTTGGTCAGGAGAAAATTCAGGAAGTGATTCCTACGGTTTTGAAAAGACGCAGCTCTCTTTAACCATTTCATTCTTAGTTAAAAGCGATGGTTAACACTATTGCACAGCTACAGTTATGCCATTTTTATGGCTGGTTTATCAACCATTAATATTGAAATTATGAAAGCTAAACTAAAGGTGTTGAAGATAGGTTTAATCATATCCCTATTGTTCCCCTTACAGAATTTGGTCTTTGGCCAGCAGCTGAACCTCCCGGTGCAGACAGACCGTTGGCAGATGGCAAAAGATGGAAGCATTTTTTGGGAAATTAAGGATCGTTTGCCCCATGACGACCATATTGAGATGAGTGGACAACAGGTGTCGCTCTGGCTCCAATACGGCGTGGATGCAGAAAAAAGAATCCGTTTAAAACGGACAGTGGTTTTTCCTGGCTTCAGGATGAAACCCAATGATACCCATTCCAGCCTGATGCAGACGATCAGAACAGAAGAACTTCCCCAGGTTTTTGTGGATGGAAAACCGATGAAGGATGAGGTCTTTAACGGGCGGCAGCTCAAGGGATTTTCTGAAACGATGAGCATGATCCGGTTCAATGGAATGATGGAATTCGAGAGTAAAATAGGAGCGAAAGGGCAGGTGAGCCTGAAAAGGACACTGTTTCCATCAGTTGATAAGGCCATGGCGGTAGAGAAAATGGTCTTTGTAAATCAGAGTGATAAGCCAGTTAAAATTTCAATGGACCATCAGTTCAGGGACATTTTGATCGATACCCCAAGAAGCCATTTGAGGCCGCAACACCTGATTTTAAAATCTGCAGGGGGAGGTCATTCTATGGTGAAGCCCGGCGATTCTCTTACTTTTTCCATCACTTATCAGGCCGTATTTAACGCTGCCGATGTGATGGATGCAGATGTCATTGGGGAGACTGCCGCCCGTCGCAAGCGTATTGGGGAGATCTCCGGAAAACTGCAATTGATGACACCTGATCCGGTCTTGAATGCTGCTTTTGCCTTTGCAAAGATCCGGGCAACTGAAAGCATCTTTAAGACCAAAAGAGGGCCGATGCATGGTCCTGGTGGGCTTTCCTATTACGCAGCCATCTGGGCAAATGACCAGGCAGAGTATGTAAACCCATTTTTTGCCTTTTTAGGTGATGAGCTGGGAAATCAATCCGCCATGAATGCTTATCGGATGTTTGCAACCTATATGAATCCTGAATATAAGCCCATTCCCAGTTCAATTATTGCCGAAGGTGATGGCTTTTGGAACGGTGCCGGCGACCGTGGTGATCAGGCCATGATTGCCTATGGGGCATCCCGCTATGCACTTGCCAATGGAAATATTGATTCTGCACGCAAATTATGGCCTCTGATTAAATGGTGTCTGGAGTATTCCGGAAGAAAGTTAAACCCTGAAGGAGTGGTTGCCTCGCAGAGTGATGAGCTGGAGGGACGTTTTCCGGCAGGTAAAGCCAACTTGTCTACCAGTTGTTTGTATTATGATGCCTTGATTTCCGCCGAAAAACTAAGCCGGCTTTTGGGGGAACCTGCAGCTGCTGCTGAGGAGTATACCCAGCAGGCAAAATTACTAAGAGCGGCTATAGACCATTATTTTTCCGCTACTATTGACGGTTTTGAGACCTATCGGTATTATGATGGCAATGAAGTATTGCGGTCCTGGATCTGTATGCCATTAACCGTTGGCATTGAGGAAAGGAAGGCAGGGACCATACAAGCCTTATTTTCTCCAAAGTTATTTACCGCAGATGGTTTATTGACCCAGGCAGGAGATAAAACGTTCTGGGATCGGTCTACACTATATGCTTTAAAAGGTATCCTGGAGGCAGGAGATACGGAAAATGCCATGCTTTATCTTAGATACTATTCTAAAAGAAGGTTGTTGGGAGAGCATGTTCCTTATCCCGTAGAGGCTTTTCCGGAAGGAGGACAGCGGCACTTGTCAGCAGAAAGTGGATTGTATTGCCGGGTGTTTACGGAAGGTCTTTTTGGGATGCGTCCTATAGGTTTTGACCGCTTTAGCTGTACCCCAAGACTTCCTGAAGGATGGAATGAAATGGCTCTGCGTAACATCCACTCTTTTGGAAATACTTTTGATATGGAGGTTTCCAGATCGGGCAGTAACCAGTTGAAAATTAAAATAAAGAAAGGGAGGAAAATCAGGCAATACCTGCTTAAAAGTGGTGCTACGGCTTTAGTTAAGCTTTAATATGCCTGGTACTTGTTCAGCGGATAAGCTTTTCGCAGAATAAAAGGAGGGGTAGAGAGAAGGTTTATTGAAGCGAAAAAATAAGCATGTCTGTTCGCAGACTGAAATCCTTGCCCTGAAGAAGGGCAAATATTTCGAGGTCTGCTCACAGAACGCATATTTTTTCTCGCGCCAAACCTGAGAGGGGGGCAATTGAAGAAAAAACTAAAAAGGCTGAGCATTGCTCAGCTTTTTTAGTTGATGAGTATTTGGTTAAAGAGCTAAAAGGTTTTTAAAATATTATTAGGATGGTAAAGCACATTTAGCTTTCTTTGCGCTTTGTTTATAATTAATCTTAATAAGTATAATACATGCGAAGACTCTTACTCAATCTTTTATTTTTTGTTTTACTAAGTTATAGCGCGTTTGCTCAGCAGACCAGCAGTATTAAAGGACGGATCACCACAGCAGATGGACGCGTAGCCAGCAACATCTCTGTGCAATTGAAGGGGACCTCACTGGGAGGAATTAGTGATGAAGATGGTGAATATCACATACGGAAAGTTCCTGTAGGGGAGTATACCATTGTGGTTTCCGGAGTGGGGCTTTTTACGAAAGAAAAGCAGGTGATGGTGACCGGAAAATCAAGTGTGATCGCAGATTTCTCACTGAGAGAGAACCATTCTCAGTTGGATGATGTTCAGATCTCAGGCCATAAAAAGAAGTTTAAAGTAGATAAAGTATCTTCTTCACTGCGTTTACAAACCCCATTGCTGGAATTGCCACAAAATATCCGGGTCGTTACCAACCAGCTGATGGCGGATCAGGTGGCTTTTGACATCGTGGATGGCGTGACCAGGAATGTCAGTGGGGCGCTAAGGGTAGGCCATTGGGATGCACAATATGCGAACATTTTTATGCGTGGGACCAGCATTCCTGCTTTTCGTAACGGCATGAATATGAAGACTCCATGGGGTCCATTGGCTGATGATATTGCCACAATAGACCGCATTGAGTTTGTGAAAGGCCCGGCTAGTTTTATGATGGCCATGGGCGAACCCGGAGGTATATACAATATCGTAACCAAGAAGCCTACCGGACAGAATAATAGTGCCGTGAGTATTGGTGCAGGCGGTTATGACCTTGCCCGTGCTGCGGTAGATCTGGATACCAAGCTCAGTTCAGATGGCAAATTGTTGTTCCGTCTCAATGTAGCGGCACAGACAAAAGGGAGTTTTAACAAATACAATTACAATGATAAATATGTGATTGCACCAGTGATCAGTTACCAGATCGACAGCAACACTAAATTTACGGCCGAATACACACATCAGCACGTAGAAGCACAGGCATTGGGGAATTATGGTTTTTCTAAAAAGGGATTTGGAGATATTCCGCCAAGCTTTTTCCTGGGTGATCCTGCATTGGATCCCCAAAAACTAAATGACCATAACATTACCCTTTACCTGAATCATAAATTAAACAAAGACTGGACTTTTAATGCACAGCTCGGTTATCTGAATTACTCATTGAAAGGTGGATCTGTCTGGCTTTCTTCATTGGATGATGCCGGAAACATGAGAAGATACTACAATATCGGTGATGAACTGGCCATCAATAAGAATGCACAGCTAAGTTTGCTGGGAGAATTGAAAACCGGACAGGTTGTACACCGGATCTTAGCAGGATTGGATATGGGTAACCTGAAGACCTGGGGTGATTTCTCCAGCTCAGGAACGCCTGATCTTCAATTGGCTGGGAATGCCCCATTTAATATTTACAACCCTGTTTATGGAATACCTGCAGCAAATATTCCTGTGCTTGACAGGTCAAGGAGCATACAGGTGCGTTCCGGGGCCAATGTATATGCGACCAATCAGACCTATACCGGAGTTTATCTTCAGGATGAACTTCGCTTTTTAGAAGAAAAGTTGCGTCTGACCCTTGCAGGGAGGTTTACCCATGCTGTTACCGTGGGAAAAACAAATGCTTTACAGGTCTCTGATAATGTGTTTTCTCCGAGGGTTGGTCTGAGTTATTCTATCACTAAAGACCTGTCCGTTTATACCCTTTACGATCAAAGTTTTCTACCTCAATCCGGGGCTGATAAAGAAGGAAATGTATTTAAGCCGGTCAGGGGGAACAATATGGAGATCGGTGTTAAAAAAGATTGGTTTGATGGAAAATGGAATACTTCCCTTACCGCTTTCAGAATCGTTAAGGAGAATGTGTTGACGCAGGATCCAAGATATCCGAACGATCCGCAAAACTGGAGAGTACAATTGGGAGAAATCCAGTCAAAAGGTCTGGAGTTTGACCTGGTGGGAGAGATTGTTGAAGGTTTGAATGTGACTTTAAATTATGCCTATACAGATCCTAAGGTGACTAAAGGCGAGTCGGCGAACAAGAACCTTAAAGGGACTTTTGTGGCCAATGCGGCGAAGCACATTTCTAATGGATGGTTGTCTTACAGCTTTAAAAAGCAGGGGGCATTGTTGAATGGTTTCGGATTGTCTGGTGGTTATCAGTATCAGGGTAAGCGTGTTGCAGGAACCGGATTTACCGAGCCGAATCTTCCAGATTATATCCGTTTTGATGCCGGTCTTTCTTATTCAAAAGGAAAGTTTAACATTTCTGCTGTTGTCAATAACCTGCTTGACCGTAAGTTATTTACCCAGGGAACTGCACCTGCAACTCCGGCAGGGTATTATACATGGATTTACGATATGCCAAGAAATGCAAGAATCACGGCTACCTATAAATTTAAGTAATGAATTTTAAAAAGATCAATGCCTTTTTACACTTATGGCTCGGACTCGGTTCGGGCCTGATTGTGTTTATAGTTAGCATTACGGGTTGTATTTATGTGTTTGAAAAAGAAATCAGGAGCTTGTATGAGCCCTGGCAATATGTAAAACCTCAGCAACAGGCGTTCCTGCTTCCTACGCAATTGTCTTCGCTCGCTCAGGCTCAGATGGGAGGGGTAAAGCCCAATTCCATCAGGTATGGTCAAAAGGATGAAGCCGTTACCGTCAGTAATTTTAACCGTAAAAAGGGCCTGAGTATAGTGGTTTTTATGGATCCATATACCGGAAAAGTAATCCATACCGAAAAGAAAAACAGAAAGAGCAATTCAGATTTTTTCCGTTTTATCCTCAATGGGCACCGTGCCCTATGGCTTCCTTATCCTATCGGAAGGCCTATCGTAGGCGCTGCGGTGTTGATTTTTGTGCTCTTACTCCTCTCCGGGATCATCTTATGGTGGCCAAAGAAATGGATCAGGTCCATCCGTGACAAGAGCTTTAAAATTAAGTGGAATGCCAGTTTTAAACGGAAAAATTACGACCTGCACAATGTTCTGGGCTTCTATACTTTTCTCGTTTTACTGATCATTTCTCTTACAGGCCTCGTTTACAGCTATAAATGGTATAGTAAGTCGCTCTATTGGTTGAGCTCAGGAGGGAAGTCTATGAAGGAATTTAAGCGGGCTACCTCGGATACCACAGCCACAGGAACGTTTAAACCAACAGACATAGACCGGCTTTACAGCAGCATTGTTGCCACTGATAAAACAGAGAATATACTGGTATCCCTGCCCGAAAAGCCTGCCGATGCCATTGGATTTGTCGTCTACCTGAAGGCAGGCACACTGTATAAAACCAATCGCTATAACTTTGATCAGCTGAGTCTTAAGCCCATCACAGACGGTTCTCCTTTTTCAGGAAAGTATGAGGATGCCACTGCGGCGGATAAGCTCAGGAGGATGAATTACGACCTGCATATTGGTGCGATATGGGGTATTCCCACCAAGATTCTTGCTTTTCTTGCCAGTTTGATCTCAGCAAGTTTGCCGGTTACCGGATTTATCATTTGGTATGGCAAAAAGTTTAAAAAGAAGAAAAAGACCGGAAAAGTACCGGAATCAACGAAAAAAGCAGTTCCTGTTGTACCGAAAGTTAAACCAGCAGCGAAAGAGCTGGTGTACTAGTGAGCAGGAGCTGTTGTGCTAAACGGAGCGGGTAGGCTAAAAGCAAGTTGATGCACTATCATAAAAAAAAGCCGGAAACTTTAACGTTTTCCGGCTTTCTTATGATAAAGACCTTAATTCAGGTCTGATGATCTTTTTAATCCGCTTCGTTATCTACGAAAAGTTTGATTTCATAATCAGAGATTGTGATTAAGCGGTCTTTATATAATCCACCAATTACCTTTTTAAACGCGCTTTTGCTGATTTTAAAGCGGTCGTAGATCTCATCAGGAGCACTTTTATCACCAAGGGCAATTACCCCTCCGTTTTCTTTTAATTCGTCAAGGATCGCATCTTTATTTTCCAGGATATGCCCATAGCCCATGGGTTGAAGGCTAAGGTCGATTTTACCTTCTACACGTATCTTTTTGATCCATCCTTTTCTGATTTCTCCGGGCGTTAGCTGATCGAATAGTTCATTTGTATACAGAAGGCCGATGTATTTATTGTCGACGATGGCATTATAACCCAGGTCTGAACGGTCTACGATCAATAAGCTCACTTCATCTCCTTCTTCAAGGTCAATGTCCTGATCTTCCACGTAATTGGTCAGGCGTGAAGAAGCTACCATACGGTCATTGCTTTCGTCCAGGTAAACGTAAACCACGTGGCTGTCGCCTTTAAACATCGGGCGTTTCTGCTCACGCTGAGGAACATAGATGTCTTTGTCGATGCCAAGATCCATAAATACACCATCTTCACCATCAGCTACAACGGTCAAATAGGCGAAATCACCAACACAGGCATGTGGTCTTTTGCTGGTTCCCATTAGTCTGCCGTCTTTGTGCATATATACGAAAACGTTGATGTTCTCTCCGATTTCGATGTTTTTAGGGACATCTACATAAGGGAGCAGCACTTCGTTTTCGCCTTCAGTGAGGATGAGGCCGTTTTCGGTTTTATTTATAATTCTCAGATCGTTATATCTTCCTATTTCTATCATGTTCTTGCGGGCATTTTTGCAAAGGTAACGATAACAGCAGTAACATATCGGTGTGCGGGCTATCTAAATACAAAAATATACGGATTGAACGGCTTAAGTTTAGAACATATAGATAAGAAATACGGAGATCATGTGATCTTTTCTTTTGAGAAATGGAGTCTTGATCATGGTATTTACTGGGTTAAAGGAGGAAATGGAACTGGAAAAACGACACTTTTCAAAGTGATTTCCGGACAAACGCCATTCGGAGGAGAATTGAGTTTGAACGGGGTCAGCCTAAAAAAAGCACCTGTTGCCTACCGATCCATGATCAGTTATGCGGAGGCTGAACCTCAATACCCTTCATTTATTACCGGAAATGAGTTGTTGAACTATCATATCGCAGTCAGGAAAGCGGAACATTCTGAGGCTCAGGACATCGTTGAACAGTTCGGGATGACCGCCTTTATGGACCATAAGATCGGAAGTTATTCCAGTGGAATGCTCAAAAAGCTCTCTTTGATCTGTGCCTTTACCGGTAATATTCAACTGTATATCCTGGATGAGCCACTCATTACCATAGATACCCATGCTGCACAGGTACTTTATGCTTTGATCCGGAGCTATCATGAGAAGGGGAGTAGTTTCCTTTTGTCTTCACATCAGGAGCTGGAACCAGGGCAGTTGCCGCTTAAAGGCGTATTTCAAATTAAAGACAAACAAATAGAAGCATGCTGATGCTGTTTTTGAAGACTTTGAGTAAAGAATTCTTTGCAGCACATGCAGGCCTGTTTCTGTTTGGCTTTTACCTGCTGTTTGGGATTGTGGAGTCTTCGCAGCTGCTCAGTTATCATAAAACCCTGATGCTGCTCATCTATTCATCACCACTTATTCTTGCCCTTGTCTTTGTTTGTTGGGCGCTATATGCCTTGAAATGCTTGTTTTTTGTGAAGAAACAGCTGAAAACAGCCGCTTATCAGTTTGTATTCCTGCTGGGGGCATCAGCAAGGAAAGTTCAGTTCAGGCTATGGCTAAAGCTCTATGCCCTGCTGTTTCTTCCCATATTGTTATACCTCGTTCCTTTTGTCTATGTAGGGCTTACCAATGGCAGTTATGTAAGTGTTTTTGCCGTTTTTCTCTATGTTCCTGGCCTTTTGCTTGTCCTTTCAGGCTTTATGTTCAGGATCATCAATTATAGCCATGTTCCAGCTAAGGTTTATTTAAAAATCTCCCTCCCCCAATGGAGTAAGCCTTACTGGACATGGCCTTTTTATTATTTATTGAAGGAGCAGACATTGATGCTCTTTGCAAGTAAGGTGCTGTCCTTTGCGCTTTTCAATGCTACAATGTGGGTTTTTGCGGATGTTTCAGGTGATGTTCGTGTATCTATGATTGGGATTCTGGCAGCCGTATTGTCGCATAGTATGTTGTTGCATGCGTTAATGAAAAATGAGGTCGACCGTCTTTCCTTTACCCGAAGCCTTCCCATTACTTTAGCTTCCAGGTTAGGACAAAACCTGTTGGTATTGCTATTACTTTTTGTTCCCGAGCTGCTCTTTTATGTACTCAAAACAGATGGACAGCTACTGCACATGGTTTATGGTTTGTGCTTTGGTTTGTCTGGATTGATGGGCTTACAAATAGTCTTGTACTGGATAAATCTGGATCAGGACCAATACCTGAAATGGTTGTTGGGCTTCTTTTTTGTCAGCATGTTTGTGGTACTGGCACATTATTACCTGGTTTATAGCCTGCTGATTTTTCTTGGCTATATTGGGTATTTCTTCTTCTTTTACCATCAGAAAGATTTGAAGGAGATGTAATGTTTGTTCGTTAAGTTAGGGTTTAGGTATTTGTGTTTAACAGGCTGATTATAAAAAGACTTTCCTTCCTTGTTTTGCTGATTAATTTGGCTGCCATTCTGCTTTTTGCTCCTGAAGTGCAGCATAAAACCAGTTTATTCTGGAAAGGGATATCCGTTATTTTGTCTTTGAGGTCGTACAGGGAAATGTGTGTTCCACCGATATTGTACTCTTCAAATTCATAGGCTTCACGCACATCGATCAACAGGAAAGGCTCTTCCTTGTCTTTCCATTCCTGCAATTCCTCCTGTCCGATTTCCTGGTAGGTTGCTGCTTTTGTTCCGGCTTCGTGTAAAGCGTCTTTTTTAGCGCCTTCGGGCTGAATGTTAAAAATCTGCATGTCATAATTTAAAGCATTGAAGATAAGTAGTTTTCCGGAAAGCTGATCCCCAAAGCCACAAATAACCTTAATACATTCATTGGCCATTATGCTTCCGATGATGCCGGGCAATGGGCCGATGACCCCGCTTTCGCCACAATTGTTTTGTTCTGCTGCTGCCGGTGCTTCAGGATAGCAGCTTCTGTAGTCCGGGCCACCCTGGTAATTAAATACGGAAACCTGCCCTTCGAATTTAAAAATGGAGCCGAATATGAGTGGTTTATTCAGGGTAACACAGCTGTCGTTTACCAGGTAACGGGTCGGAAAATTATCCGATCCATCCATCACCAGGTCGTAATCAGAGAGGGTAGCTGTTGCATTTTCTGCGCTCAGATGGTAAGGATAAGCCTGTACTTCGATCAGGGGATTGAGCTGTCTGAGCTTGTCGGCAGCCGTTTGGGCCTTGTTTTTTCCGAGGTCGTTCATCTGGTAAAGCACCTGCCTGTGCAGGTTGCTTTCTTCCACTACATCTCCATCAATAATGCCTATTTTTCCTACTCCTGCTCCGGCAAGGTAGAGTAGGAGCGGGCAGCCCAGGCCTCCGGCGCCAATGACCAGCACTGCGGTGTTCCGTAGCTTTTCCTGCCCTTCAAGGCCTAATTCTTCCAATAGAATCTGACGGTCGTACCTTTTAAGTTCCTGATTGTTCATGATTTACTTCGTTAAGCTAATGTCCCAGTCTTTCCAAATGGCTTCATATCCTTGTTTGTGAATCATTTCTGCGATTTCTTCAGCTGTTCTTTCATCCGAAATTTCGAACTGTTCCAGGGATTGGGGTTCCACTGCATAGCCTCCCGGATTGGTCTTCGAACCCGCGCTGATGGAGGTGATGCCCAGTTTAATAATGTTGTCCCGGAAGGCGACAGACTCCCTGGTAGAGATCGACAATTCCACTTCTTCATTGAACAGGCGATAAGCACAGATGAGCTGCACCAGCTCCCTGTCGTTCATAGCCACCTTTGGTTCCAGGCCGCCACTAAAGGGACGGAGTCTGGGAAAAGAGATGCTGTATTTGCTTTGCCAGTATTGCTTTTCCAGGTAGTTCAGGTGGAGTGCGGTAAAAAAAGAATCCGTTCGCCAGTCTTCCAGGCCAATCAGCACCCCTAAGCCCATTTTGTGGATTCCTGCCTTTCCTAATCGGTCCGGGGTGTCCAGGCGGTATTGAAAATTGGATTTTTTTCCCTTTGGGTGGTGCTTTTTGTAATCTTCCTCGTGATAGGTTTCCTGATAAACAAGCACCGTATTCAATCCATAAGGGGTCAGTTCCTGATAATCGGAAAGGTCGAGGGGTTGCACTTCCATGGAGATATGGGCAAAATGCGGTCTGATCAGCTCCAGTACTTTTTTGAAATAGTCGGTGTGGACGCTTTGATTGGCTTCGCCTGTTACTAAAAGTACATGGTCGTAGCCCATTTCTTTGATCACTACCACTTCTTCCATGATTTCCATTGGCGAGAGGGTCTTGCGTTTCACCTTGTTGTCGTAACTAAAGCCACAATAGGTGCAGATGTTGTTGCACTCATTGGACAGATAGAGGGGGACATACATCTGGATGGTATTTCCGAAGCGCTTTAAAGTAAGCTGCTGGCTCAACTGCGCCATTCTTTCCAGGTAAGGTGCCGCCGCAGGGGAGATCAGGGCTTTAAAGTCTTCCAAAGTTCTTTTGGGCGCATTTAATGCCTGTTCTACATCTACACTGGTCTTGGCGTAAATGCTCCTGCTGGTTTCGTCCCAGTTGTGGCGTTCAAAAATATCGTTAAAACTCATCGTCTAAGAATGCGGTTAAGGGGCTGCTGGCAACAGCCTGTGAGTAAACCTGACCTAATCTCGCCTCATAAGCCATTCTGCCTGCCTGAACAGCTATTTTAAAGGCTTCAGCCATTTTTGCCGGGTTTCCGGATACGGCTATAGCAGTGTTCACCAATACGGCATCTGCGCCGATTTCCATCGCTTTGGCTGCATCCGAAGGGGAGCCGATCCCGGCATCGATGATTACGGGTACATTGCTCTGGCTGATGATGATTTCGAGGAAATCTATGGTTTTTAGCCCTTTGTTGCTACCTATAGGGGAACCCAGGGGCATTACAGCGGCTGTTCCTGCATCTTCCAGTCTTTTACAAAGGACAGGGTCTGCATGGATATAAGGGAGGATGATGAAGCCTAATTTTGCCAGCTCTTCTGTTGCTTTCAGTGTTTCTATGGGGTCTGGCATGAGGTATTTTGGGTCCGGATGAATTTCCAGCTTTATCCAGTTTGTTTCCAGGGCTTCCCTTGCCATTTGTGCGGCAAATACCGCTTCTTTGGCGTTTCTTACCCCGGAGGTATTGGGTAAAAGGTTGATTTGCGGATGATTCAGGTGTTTTAAGAGGTCGTCTGCCTCATCGTTCAGGTCTACCCGTTTCAGGGCAACTGTTACCAGTTCCGAGCCGGAGGCCAATAAAGCGGCTTCCATTGCTTCCGGAGAACTGAATTTTCCGGTGCCGGTAAACAGGCGGGAATTGAATGTTTTGTCTGCTATTTTTAACATTTTCTTTTAGAGTTTTGAGGTGTGGGAAGCAGGGTGTTTTTCCAGTTCAGCATACATGTTTTTTATGCGTTCCCGGGCATCTGTTTTTCCGGTTAAAGCACCCGAAACAGCGACTCCGTGGAGGCCCGTTTTCAGGATTTCCGGCAGGTCTTCAGGAGCGATTCCGCCAATGGCAATAATGGGGGTAATGATGCCTTCTTTTTTCACCTGTTCCATGATTTTCTGATAACCTTCCAGGCCAAGAACCGGGCTTAAATTTTTCTTCGTATTGGTGAAACGGTAGGGGCCTAAACCGATATAATCTGCCCCTTCTGCGACTCTTTTTTTGATGTCTTGCAACGTGTTTGCCGTTCCACCTATTTTTATTTCTTTACCTGTTATTAATCTGGCCTTTGTGATGCTCATGTCATTTAATCCTAAATGTAAACCATAGGCAGAAACGGCCTTTGAAACAGCTGGAAAATCGTTAATAATCAAGTGGGCTGCAAATTTTTTGCAGAGCTCGTTTGCAGCTTTAGCCAGGGTTAAAACTTCGCTTTCCGGCAGGTCTTTTACCCGGAGCTGAATCCATTTTCCGCCTGCATTCAGGACCTGTTCTATGGCCTCCAGGTGGCTGATTTTTTCGCTGGATTGGGAGATGTAATGTAGTCTGTCTATCATGAGGAATGGTAGCCCAAAAGGCTGGGGTTACTATGGAGAAAATTATAGGTGTATTGCTTTGCCAGAAGGCAGGATTCGCTGAGGCTTTTTCCTAAGGCCAGCTCCGCCGAGATGGCGGCAGAGAGGACACATCCGGAACCATGTTTCTGAAAGATTTCTGAGGACGCAGGTTTCAGTTCCAGGCGTTGTGTTGCCTGGTATAGAAAATCTGTGCCGGGGGCCGTGCTGTTATGCCCGCCCTTCAAAAGTACGGCAAGGTCTTGCGACCAGTCTTTACATACCGCATGGACTTCCTGTCCTGAACCGAGGCTTTCCATTTCAAGAAAATTAGGCGTAATCAAATAGAGCCGTTTTAAGACGTTTTTTAGTTTTTCCGGGTACACATTCCACTCGTGGAATTTATAGCCGGCACTGGCCTTTAAAATCGGGTCTACGATAATTTTAATCTCCGGGTTATGTAAGCTCAGATCAATGCAGACTTCTTCCAGGGTATCCAGGTCTTTGATCAGTCCGATCTTTGCCACTGGTACCGGGAACTTTTTCAGCAGTGGCCGGAACTGTGCGATGATTTGTTCTGCACTCATCCAGTCGTTCTGCAGGAAGTCTGCATCCGTCTGGATGGTCAGGGCCGAACAGATTCCAAATCCGTAAACCCGGTGTGCTTCGAAACACTTCAGATCGGAGAGTACTCCTGCTCCGGCGCTGGGGTCGAAGCCGGCAATGCTGATTACATAGGGTCGTTGTGCTGACATTTTTCCAGGCTCTTTTTAAAATTCATGACGGCCAGTTCAGGTTCGTTCCAAAGACAGCCAAGCAGCGCTGCACCTTCAAAATTCATCTGCCTGAGCAATGGGATTTTTTCTGCATCTATTCCGCCAAGGGCAACCACTTTCAGTCCTGTCGGATTCTTCAGCAGGAAGCCTTCGGGCAGGGTAGAAGGATAGTCTTTTTTGGAGATACTTTGAAATACCGGGCCGTAAAATGTGTAATTAAAATATTTCAAATCAGTTAATTGATCTATTTGATGTATAGAAGTACTTAAGATAATGTCTTCCGAAGGCGGGAGGAGGAGGTGTTTCCCGCTCTTCCTTTGAAGCTCCGGAAAGTGGAGTCTCCGGATTCCAAAATCTGCGGCCAGTTCATGGAACTGATGCAGGGCAACACGCTCCCGGTACTCCGGAAGAATGTTGCCAAGCAGTGCTTCATACCTGTGCTTTTCCATCCCCTCTTTGCGAAGGTGAAAGCGCTCCATTCCCGACTCAAAAAGCTGGTTGATGAGGCTGGCTTCTCCTTCAAAAAAGCCGGGACTGGAAATCACGATCAATTCCATTTACAAATAAATTTCGCTTCCTTTTTCTGCGAACTCCTTAGATTTTTCTGCCATGCCTTTGCTCAGGGCATCCGCTTCGTCTACTCCTTGTTTGGCAGCATAGTCTCTCACGTCCTGTGTGATTTTCATCGAGCAGAAGTTAGGGCCGCACATCGAACAGAAGTGGGCGATCTTGGCGCCATCTGCGGGGAGGGTCTCATCATGGAACTCTTTTGCCGTATCCGGATCCAGGGAAAGGTTAAACTGATCTTCCCAGCGGAATTCGAACCTCGCCTTGCTCAGGGCATTGTCGCGGTACTGTGCACCCGGATGTCCTTTTGCAAGATCGGCCGCATGTGCCGCGATTTTGTAGGTGATCACCCCATCCTTCACATCTTTCTTGTTGGGAAGGCCAAGGTGTTCTTTTGGTGTTACATAGCACAACATCGCAGTACCGAACCATCCGATCATTGCAGCCCCAATGGCAGAAGTGATGTGGTCATAACCCGGAGCGATATCCGTGGTCAGGGGGCCTAAAGTGTAAAACGGCGCCTCAGAGCAATGTTCCAGTTGTTTCTCCATGTTTTCCTTGATCAGGTGCATCGGAACGTGTCCCGGGCCTTCAATGATCGTTTGTATGTCATGTTTCCAGGCGATCTTGGTCAGCTCACCAAGGGTTTCCAGTTCAGCGAACTGCGCTTCGTCATTTGCATCGGCAATACAACCTGGTCTTAAGCCGTCGCCAAGTGAGAAAGCAACATCATAAGCCTTCATGATCTCACAGATTTCCTCGAAGTGAGTGTAAAGGAAACTTTCTTTATGATGTGCAAGGCACCATTTTGCCATGATTGATCCGCCGCGTGATACAATTCCGGTGACCCTTTTTGCTGTCATAGGAATGTAGCGCAACAGTACGCCGGCATGGATCGTGAAATAATCCACTCCTTGTTCGGCCTGTTCGATCAGGGTATCCCTGAACAGTTCCCAGGTTAAGTCTTCGGCCTTGCCGTTTACTTTTTCCAAAGCCTGGTAAATCGGAACAGTCCCGATCGGAACAGGCGAGTTGCGGATGATCCACTCTCTGGTTTCATGAATGTTTTTACCCGTGGATAAATCCATGATCGTATCTGCACCCCATCTGCAGGCCCATACTGCTTTTTCTACTTCTTCTTCGATCGAAGAGGTTACTGCAGAATTTCCGATGTTGGCATTGATTTTTACCAGAAAATTCCGACCGATGATCATCGGCTCCAGTTCCGGGTGATTGATGTTGCAGGGGATGACTGCCCTTCCGGAAGCCACTTCCTGTCTGACAAACTCAGGGGTGATGTACCCCTTTGGGGTGTTTGCACCGAAGCTATGACCTTGATGCTGATGAGCCATGACGCCATATTGTGCACCCAACTGTTCATTCAAAAGATCGATCCTTTGGTTTTCCCTGATGGCGATATACTCCATCTCCGCAGTGATGATTCCTTTTTTAGCATAATGCATCTGGGACACATTGCTGCCCGGAGTGGCCTTGTAAGGTTTGGTGATATAGGCGAAACGCAGGTCGTTCAGTCTGGCATCTGCCAGTCGCTCCTGACCATAATCCGATGAAATCTGGTCCAGTTGTTCCACATCCTGGCGGTCGGTGATCCATTTCTCCCTTAATTTTGGCAAACCACGTTTCACATCGATGTCTGCATTCGGGTCGGTGTAGGGACCACTCGTGTCGTAAATCGTGACTGGTGGGTTAGGTTCTGTGGCGCCAAATCCGTTGTGGATTTTGGTGTCACTCAAGGTAATTTCACGCATGGCCACCTGGATATCATGGAGCTGACCTTGTACAAAAATCTTTTTGGATGCCGGAAAAGGAGTTCGGCTGATGACTTGTTCGTCTGGCGTCTTTTCGTGTTTCATAATTTCTTAATTGAGAAGTTTTATTTGCTGGATTGGTATGTTTTGAGGGGTTTAACCGCCCTGGGTGGCCTTGATGACCGTGATGCGGTCGCCGGGTTGAAGTTGCCGCCCGGGCCAGTCGGTTTTGGGGATAATGGTTTGATTGATGGCCACAGCAATTCCCTGAACAGGGATTTTAAGGACCTCTGCAAGCATTTGTTCTACGGAACAAGTGTCGTTAAGCTGGTAGTTTTTTTGATTTACAGTTATTTCCATATTTTGAAAAATTGGAAAAACTATAGGCATGACCTTTTTACAGGCATGAAAAGACGGCAACACAAGTTGCTTCTACTTTTCCCTTCGGCAGTACTAACTGCATCAGGTTCAAAGGGTATTTCTCAGCGCAAGGCACCCCTAAAGTTTTTTGTAAAACTAGATTATTTTTTTGAAAAAAAGAAACACAGGTCTTTTGGCCTGTGTTTGCTGGTGTTTTTCGTTTTCTGGTGATGAAAAAGCAACCATGATATGATTCCCGGACATGAAAGATTGGTTCCGGGTTTTATTCTCTGATCTTCGGTTGGAATTGTAATCCCGAAGATTGCCAGCTGGAGTCCCAGGGTAAGTTAAATTCCCCATCACTAACCGACGCGTCTAAGATCGCCGCAGGATTGAATTCTTTATGGTTTATCGGGATCTTTACTTGCTGCTGGCTGTGATAGTCATAATAATAAAGCAACATGCCAGTGATACAGATACATCCATCAGGGATTTCCACTTTCCATTCCCGGGCAGGGATGATTTTTTGGTCATTCGATATTTGCAGAGGTTCCAGGTTGATTTGTTTCTCAAAGCCTGTTCTGATGGATATCAGATAGATCATCAGTTCCAGGGTACAGATATTGCTTTTGGTGGGGAATTTGAAGTCGGTCTGAATCTCGCAATCAGGAAGGCGAATCAGCAGCTCCCGTCCTGATAACTGCACTGATGGCACCAGCCATAAACTGTTCTTCAGAGGAGAAGCGACATTGAAATCAAAACCATTCAGTCTTTGGAAATAATCAGTTTTAAATTCGTACCTTTCAGTTTCAGGTTGATAACATTGCCTGAAGATCGCGAAATTTTCTTTGTTGAACCGGTTTACCATTTCTCCATCATAATGGTCGCCCATCACGTAGCCAAAGTTTTTTCGGACACAAAGAGAGAAGCTGCTGGCTTTCCCAAATACCCGGGCGGTTGTTTTGGTCGCTTTTGTTTGTTTTATATGGCCTTTTCCTATTTTTCTCTGAAGGATCTGACCCTTTTTGTCTGTTTTGAATGTGAGGTTTCCAATCGTTCCGATTAGAAATTTCCCTTTTAATCTTGCCATTTTTGAATAATTTAAATTTAAGTTCAAGTTAATCAATGTTTGAGTTGGATCCAAGCTCAGTTCGATCTATGTCCATAGATGTTTCAGGACAGGTAAATATTGAGTCCACGTTTTTTCCGGAAAAACGTGGACTCACCGTGGACTCACTGTGCACTTTCCGTGGACTCAGTACGAGTCAATATCGACCACAATACGGGCGAAACGAAGGGGCATGTCAAATTAACTTTAATGGGGGCTAAACAGAAATTTTTAGCAATGAGCGGAGATTTTTACGTTAAATCAATATGCGTATTTTTGTATATAATTTACGGGAAAGGTAAAATTGTTGACATAATTATGACTTTATGCAGGTTTAACTCTTTCTTAGTCAGCGGTCTTAAAGTCAATCAGGTAAGGTTTCAATCTTGTTCCGTCCTGTTTTCTGAAAACATCTGAAATCAAGATCTGATAATGTTGATTTGGTTTTAAATCAGCTTCAAGTGTCAGGGATTTCCGGTCGGAGGACCAGGTCTTTTCCAGCTTGATTTTGGGTGTAAATTCCTTTCCAAGTGGTCCAAAGTCGATCCCGGTACTTTTTCCATTTAAAGGCTCAGAAAAGGTAACCGTTATTTTTGTGAGCCCCGATTTCACTTTTTGACTGCCATTTTTGAAAGGTTCTACAGCTACCACCTCAGGTCTTTGTTTTTCATAGTCCTGACGCAGCGTTTTTAAGGTCTTGGGAAGGAGTTTAGTTGCATTTACAATGCGTTCCACTTCTTTTTCATTTTTGTAGTCAAGTTCAATGAGTTCTTTGATTGCTTTTGTTTTATCTTTCGATAAATCATAATATCTTTCACAAATTTCGTAACCCACATAATAGCCCAGGTCTCTTATTTTCAATTGATTTCTGTTTTGGCCCCATAGCCAGTTGTAGTCGTTGCTGCCATTGAATAAATCGGATACAAACTGTTTGACGACTTCTTTCTGATGGGCTTTTCCAAATTCTATGGCCGGACTGCTCGATGCTTTACCCGTTACTTTGCAGGAGATAAATTCTGCGACCCCTTCGTACAGGCACATGGAGATTAGATTTTCGACCAATTCTTTTTGTTGGGTATGGATATATTCATGCGTGCATAATAAAGCAATGTTTTTTCTGGGGAAGTATTCTTTAAAAAATGGTTGTTGCCATTCAGGAAGTTCATCAATAACGGTGGAATGATCAGCCAGAGACATTTCGCTGCCAATTAAAACGCTGTTCTCCTGTATGGTTCCATTGGTTCTGAGCGCGCCAACAGAGAAATAAACGGTGGAAGGTTTTAAGTCCGGATAAGCGAGTTTCAATTTGTTGAGGTCTGTCTCAATTTCCGGGTATAGTTCTTTGGAATTTAGGGTATTTGCTTTTAAGGAGTTCCAGAATTTCGGATATTTGTTGATGGCATCAATAAAGTCTTTACTGGTATAATTGCGGACTTCAATCAGACTTTTTAACCCCGGTGTCCCTTTGTCGATGTAAAGTTCTTTTAGAAATTTATATTGTTCAACACTATCTTTTGTAGCCGTGATTTTTTCGTAAGCCATCCAGAAGTTGTCAATGTCTGTTGATACAAAGGATTGTTTGCCGGTCTGGCTGTAAGAAGGAATGGCCAGAATAAGGCCGATGATGCTGAAAATTAGTTTTCTCATGTTTTTCTTTTACTAATGCAGGGCTGAACATTTTCTCCAGCCCTTTATTTATCACAAATATTATAATTATTTCAAATCGGAGCCTTTCGTAGCAAATTTTCTTGTTAAATGGTCTCAAAAGCTTGCCCTATGCATTCAATACCAGCTTCAGTGTGACTTAATGTCTAAGTTTGAAGTAGCCGCCTGCTAGAATTGCTAAGCAGAAAATAAGCGTAGAAATTGTCTGTAGCGTTATTCCTTCTTTTGTGATCATGAAAACACAGGCACACATAAAAATAAGACCAATAAATAACATTAGAAAACCTGTGTAATTATTTGATCGTTTTTCTTTTTGAATGGTCTGCTGTTGAGTGTCGATATTTTTTCTTCTCGCAATATCCCGTGCAAGGTCTTCATTGTCACAGGCAATTCGATAGTCAGTGGAATGATTTTTAAATTTATCCGATAAAAACCTGTCGTATCCTGTTAAATTGGAGAAGATGTTTCCGTCAATATGATAAGCTACTTCATTCGCATTGTCGTTTTTTATGGCATTGATCTCCTCTTTTAAACTTTTGATGAGCAAATGAATATCACTAAAATCAGCCATTTCCATCAATGCTAATTCCAGAACATCATTGTTATCGAATGTCAGATCCAAATAGCTGATGAAATCATGGTAAAGCGCTGTTTCCTTTGAAAAATGTTTGTTTATGAATTTTGCTCCCTCAGCTGCATTTTTCAAAAAATCAGTCTTTGAAATTTTTAACGTTGTTGATGAGCTGTCTTGTTCTGCATATGCTTCGTATTGTTCTTCGTTCAGGTTGTCAACTTTAATCATTTCCGGTTCAGTTTTTTCAACCGTGTCCAGGTCAATAAGTGTCAGCCAAAAAAATGGAATACTGTTATTGGCTTCAAAAAGTTCTTTGGATTTGTCTTTTGAAGTCTTTATTAAATAAGTTCTATGTCCCATAATAACCGGATTTTTATGAAAAATCGCCTGTCTGTTTTGCTCAGTCTTTGAATATTGCTGCTAACATTGAGGACTTCATGATGATGGTATCCTTATTTGAAATATTCGTAGCTGATACTTAGCAAGTAGGGATTGCTATACGGACCTTCGTTCCGCTTAAAGGAACTTTTTAGCGTCGTCATTTTTCCATCACTTAATACATATTCGTGCATCGTTGATTTATATCCGTTTAAGTTCTCTATAACCAGGTTGTTCTGCGCATTTTTTGTATAAGTTGTAGTTTCAATCTGATCCCTGCTATCCGTTTTAACAGTTAGTGGAAGATCCCAATTTGTATTGCCGTAACACACCTGGTTAGATCTGTCGCCATCTTTTGCTGCTTCTTTAATACAGGTGTTGGTGTTATTTATGCTGAGCTTTGTTTCGTAGCCTTTATCCAGGGTCATATCTGCATAATCGTCTTCTGTTATACGATATTTCTGAACCTCAAAAAATATTTTGCCGACCAGCTTGTTTACTTTCAGGTAATTACGGTCTTTGATGATCACGGTGTCCCCATGGTAATAGAAATTGATCACCTGATCACGTTTTTTAACAACTAAGGGGAGGTTATTTTGGTAGCTGATGCTCGTACTATCCCGCTTTTCCTCAATGGTCTGTGTAAGCTGACCTTTGTTGTTCAATTTAAGTACAATTTGTTTCTCCTGATCTGCTTCAGACTGAACCGTGATTCTGCTCAGCTTGTTTACATCTAAAAATTGAAAAGGTATAACCGTTTCACCAAATATTTCGTTTTGCAATAATACATTCATATTGGCTATTAATTGGGTGGCTGGATGTATTGTCTTTTGAAAATTTGCAATGGCCAGACTGTCCCTTAAAAAATCTTTATAATAAGCTGATGTTTTGTTTTCAACTGTTTCTTTGGCGACAGCTTCTGTCAGCAAAACCATTTTTTTACGGTTAACTGTACTGTCATTTTCTTTTCCACTCCAGTAGACAAACCCTTCATGTCTCTGCTGTCTGTCCAGTAAATTTAATATTTGATGTTTTTTGTTTGGTATCTCTATGTAGGTGTTCCGAAATACATGGTGATAACTGAATTTATCTTCGGGAAAGTTTCGTTGCAATTCGTCCCATTCTCTTTTATTGTGGCCCGAGAGGGCATAGTAACTATTGTTTAAATCGTTCTTTGTGGGCTGTTTTCTATATATTCTACTTTCTGTGTCTGCCATCCATTTCACATCGTAAATGATAATGTGTGCTTTGTTGCTTTCCAATTTCAGGGTGTCGCAGGTGGTACAAATCCGTTCTTTCCTGAATTTGGTCGCTTCGGAGCTTTCCATGACAGTGGGTACTGCATGATTACCCATCTCCTCAGAAATAAGAGGTTCTGATTGAGGTTCTGGCTCAGGCCTTACGATTTTTGGAGGAGTAAAGCGTTTGATTTTTGGCGGCTGAACTTTTGACGGTACACTTTTTTTAGCAGTCTTTTTTTGTGCGATAGCCAGGTTTGTGAACACAGACAACAAAAGAAATAGAAGTAGATATTTTTTCATGGTTTAAAAAGAGAAAAAACCGGACCAGTTTTGGTTAATTATGCCGGTTTATGTTAAAAAAAGTTAAAGTATTTGCTAAAATATAGAAAAGTCGCTGGGCTTTAATAAAGAAGGGCTATTTTAGAAAAATAAATATGAAAACTGCTACGCTATATTTTCTGACCAGAATACTTGTTTTGTTTTTTGCCATCCTGGCTTTTTATATGTGCGCGGTATATCTATTGCCAAAAAGCATCAGAGAAGATCAGTTTTCCTTTGTAGCTGAATTAGACCTGTTTATTCAATTGACCACAATTTTTTGTCTGAGTTATTGTGCTTTCGTTTACTGGGAGCGGGATAAGTTCATCAGGAAACAGCATCCAAATCATGCTACTATGGCTTTAGTCTTGCTGATCATAGGCTCCATAGTTTCTTTAATATCAATCTTTATAGCCTTCAATTTATAAGAGGACAGGGTCAGTAATAAAAAGACCTGGTCTTCCCCGGGATTTTATGTTCATTTCTTCCCGGATTATATTCGTCCATTTTGAGGAGTTTTTTAAAAGGATAGCTGAAACTCAGGTACTCATCTTTAGGAGGAGCGGGGCTGCCATCATCACAATCCCCATAGGTATAAGCAACACTTACTTTGCTGGTGGAGAAATTGATGTCATACTCAAAATCAAAAGCGCAGGTGTCATAATCATTGTAAGTGGAGCCGATCAGGTACCAGTCTCCTTTTTGGTAACGCAAAATGCTTTTATATTTATGAGAATGTCTGGAGTTGGAATTGAAAACCTGTTCGATGATCAGGGTATTATTTTTGATGTTCATGTTCAGGTCTGGTATTTCTTCGAAAATCCGGCCATAGCGCTCGTATTCCCAGACCACAGAATGATTCTCTTTCCAGAGTCTGATCTTTCCATTTTCTCTTTTGCAGATGTAAAGGACCCTGTAGAAACCATCTTCACCACTTTTTCGGGTGGTGTTATAGATGTAGACGATTTCATTGATGCCATCCTTATCCAGGTCTCCTTCAGTTTTCAGCACTTCCTTAAAACCTGCAGGAGGATGAAAATCTTTAAGTTCCTGTGCATGGCCTTTTACACAAAAAAATAGCAGGCAGATGAAGAGGTATTTCATTTGATGTGGTTTTGATCTGTTGCAAACTTAACATCTCCTGCTATAATTGAGCAATTCATTTGACAATTGCCTCGTTTGGATTGTTTTTCGTGAGTGATCGGTTTTTTTCTGCGGGAGCAATTCTATATTACTTTGGCAATTCAGGCGAACGTTCTTTCCATGATGCTCCGGAGATTGCTTCCATAAAGGAAATGATTGCATCTCTTTCCATTTTGCTTAGCATTAAACCACGGAGGAGTTTGTCATTCTTAGGATATAGCGGATCATTTTCCTGTCCGGGTCTGCGTTTTTGATGAGGCATGCCGGCGTTGTACATGTTCATGACACCATCCATGTTATCGAACAAGCCATTGTGAAACCATGGGCCTGTCCGCATCACATTGCGTAGTCCCGGGGTTCTGAACTTTCCTACATCCTCCGGTTTTTTGGTAATGTTATACAACCCGAGGTCTTCATATTTACGGCCGTAGTAGGTGAGGCCCAGATTGTGAAAGTCACCATCTGTAAATAAAGGACCATTATGACAATTGACACAGCGTGCCTTTGTGCGGAACAAATGTAAACCCAGGATCTGCTGATCGGTCATTCTTTTTTTATTCCCTTCCAGGAAGTAGTCGAAATCTGATTTTCTGCTTACAATTGTTCGCTGATAGGTGGCAAGGGCAGAAAGTATTCTTTCCTCTGTCACTTTTTTATCCCCGAAAGCTGCACTGAACAGGGGTTGATAACCTTTGATCTTTTGCAGTTTGGAAGGCAGTTTTTTTAAATCCTGATGCATTTCTATTGGATTGGTAATCGGATTTGCAGCCTGGTCTTCCAATCCCTCTGCCCGGCCGTCCCAGAAAAGCTTCTTAAAGGACCATACGTTCTCCAGGGTAGGGGTATTTCTCTTTCCTGCGGCGTGATCATGACCAATGGCAACCTCACGGCCATCCGCCCAGTTTAAGTCTGATGCGTGGCAGCTGGAGCAGGAAATCTGATTGGAACCGGAAAGACGGGGATCAAAGAACAAGGTTTTGCCCAATGAGATGATGCCTTTCAGCTTTCCTTTTTGTCCTTCAAGAGGGGATGGGGGAAGGACTCCTAATTCCAGGAAGTTAACCCCCGAATCGATATTGGGTTTTGGCCATTGATCCGGAGATTTAGAATAGACCTTACGTAAAGAGTCTATTGGAATTTCGTCATCAGGAAGAAATTCATACGACCTGAAGGACAGAAATAACAAGATAAACAGCGATCCGCTAAGGATAGAAAACACCTTTTTCATGGACTAAAAGTAAAGATTTAAAGATAGACTGGTAGAAAATCTGTTGTTGCCGGGACTTGAAATAACCACTCGGTCCAGGGTTTTAAATTTAAGGGCATCCATATAACTGAATCCAAGTCTGATGCCGGTCTGGATCTTTTTGTAGGTTGGGAAATTGTAATCTGCAGCTAATGAACCGCCAAAAAAGGAAGAGGTATGGTACAGGTAGTCGTTATACACCACCATTCTGGTGAATACGGTTTCATTTGCCTTTGGAACCACAAACTGATCATTTAAGTTCATGGAATAAATACCGTTGGCATGTATTCCCCAGCTTTGGTTTCCTTTAAGTTGTTTGCTGAAACCAATTCCCGCATTTACTTTCAGGCGGTTATAGCCAAGGATGCTTCCGGTTGATCCGTCCTGACGTTCTTCTCCATCTTTGGCCAGCCCAAGGACATAATTGTAGCTGGTACTTCCTGAAGTACTCAGAAAAGCCTTTGCACTCCATTGGTTCTGATTATAGAGGTAATTATTCGCCTTAGCCGGATATTTAAAATCAGTTCCGTCCATATTCAGGTAGTTCAGGCTGATCACCAGATTGTTGTTTTGTATTTTCTTTTGCCAGATCAGGTCGAAATTATAAGTAGTAAGTGTATAATCGTTAATCTTCCCTCCATTATTGGAGTCGACGAGTCTATTTATGAATTTTTGTTTTTCTTCCAGATATGAGGCATTGAATGCCAGGTTTCCGAATTTTTCACTTCCATAACTAAGGTAAGCATCAAAGCCATATCTTGACATGTCATTTCGGAAATCTTTGCCTGTAGCCTTTTCTGATTCTGTGTTGTATCCATTGATGACATGGGTGATGAAGTCAATGTAATCCAGGTTGGAAATCTTGTCGGGGTTTTTATAAGAGACATTTGTATTTTCCTCTCCATATCCATACCTGATTCCAAGTCCGGCTTTCAGATTTTCAGAAAGCTGATATCCGATGCTACCCTGCAAATTTAGCTGGTAATCCTTCAGAGTGCCTCTTGGGTCATTTGTCGAATAATGGTCGCCGATTCTATAATCAACCCCAATGGCAAGGGGTAGGTTTTTCGCCAGCATATTTCTTTCTGCAGTTGCGCTTAACTGATAGATCACCCGCTGGTAGTTTACGTTGGCTGCGGATCCATAATAATAAGGACTACTCGGATTGTTTCTGGTCTGATGGGCCCATCTGGTGCTGTCTTCTACTATTTTGTGATAAGAGAAAGCACCCCATAAGGCGATGTCAGCCAGTGTTGATTTTCCCTCTGTGGCCAGGTAAGTATCTTTGATTTTACTGCCGGATTGAAGAGGGATGTAGCCCCCTTTCGAAAATTGGTGACCAATGCTGATCGTGTTAAATCCATCAGGCATCGAAGCACTGAAGAATGCTTTTCCTCTCTTAAACTGATATTGGGCAAAGGATGCGGAGTCTGCTGCAAATATTCTGTTCTTCAGACTGATTATACCAGTGGTATCTGTCTTTTGTGCCTGAACACAAAAGACAGATACCTGTAAGATTAAAATTAGGAGCTGTATCTTTTTCATTGCTTATTTGAAGCCTTTAGGCAGGGCTCTATCAAGATAATCGAAGTCTTCTGAAGAGTTATTGGTGTCTTTCAGTATTCTTCTGCCATTGACTGTTTTTTGTGTTTTTCTGATGACCGATTGAGAAGAGTATTCTCCGTTTGGTGGAAAAGTTAACCCTGCATCAATATGGGCAGGTAGCTTTTTAGGAAAGCGGTCAGCTGAAATGTTAGATTGAATTTCTACCCCATCTATCACGTATTTTAAGGGAATCTGATAGTATTTTCTAGCCGTTGGTTTGGGGGCTGCTATCGTTGGCTCATTGTATGATGGCCAGTCTTTTACCTTCTGAGTTCCGTCAACTTTAAAAATAACATAACTGTCGCGGCCTTTATTGTCCAGGATCAGGTCGCCTCCTACATAGGAAAGGACTTCCACGTTGGGTACCAGAGGATTATCTATATCGGAAGGATAAGGAGTTTCGCCGGGTAAATTTCCATAGTAGGTTTCAAAATCAGCTTTGCTCAGGTCTATGGTTAATTCAGGCTTTTTAACTGAATAAACCTTTCCGTTATTTCCGGTAAAAGGAGATTTATGGTTTAATGCTGTTTGAGCCAGGACAATACTTTCCCCTGGTTGCACCGGATATTGTTTGCCGGAACCGGGAATCATTAATAAGGTTTTTACATAGACGTAATCCTTGTTTGCATTAACGTTAGCTGGCATGCCTGGTGATTTAGACCAGTCCAGTTGTCCACCTGGTAGATAATGAATGGAATTGACGGTGTTACTCACTCTGCCAAAGACCTGTCCAAAATATAAACTGTCTGCATAAAGCACTGCATCGGTATTGTTGTAGAATTCAATGAACTGATCTCTGAATCCTGCGCCA
Organism: Pedobacter caeni; assembly: GCF_900129215.1. Taxonomy (GTDB): domain Bacteria; phylum Bacteroidota; class Bacteroidia; order Sphingobacteriales; family Sphingobacteriaceae; genus Pedobacter; species Pedobacter caeni. The sequence goes on from NZ_FQUQ01000005.1 coordinate 377,158, forward strand.
TCAGTAGTATTGGAGCCGGTATAATAGATCTGTTTGATGATCCAGTCGCCGGATTTTCCTGCAATTAGCTTTAGCTCCAGACTTCCGTTGAAATCCGAACTGATCACCCTTCCCTTTTCAGATGCGTTGAATGTTACGGCATCTTCGGTTGGGATTCCGGTGATTCTCGAATATTCATCTGCCGGAATGCTGACTGTTGCATCAATATCATAGGAGCCAAGTGCGATTTCGCTAAAGGTTACTTTTCCATCCGTTGTAACCTGACGTTCCTGCGTGGCTTTGGTCTGAATGTTGGTGATCTTTACTTTAACATTGGTTAAGGGCAGGGTATAGCCCGAGCTGATATCGTATGAAACGCTGATTCCAAGGTCGATTGGTTTAATACCCGGGGTTTTATCTTTTTTACAAGCCAGCAGAATGCTGGATAGGCAAAGGGTAAATAGTAGTTTTTTCATAAAAATATATTAAAGTTTTAATGATAATTCAGCACCAAAAGTTGGGCTGGGATTTGGTGAAATAAAGGTGCCCCCTGCATTTGTATAGCTGGGTTGATAGTTGAATACGTTATAGACATTAAAAGAGAATTTGAAACGTTTTTTGATCTCCTTACTCAGACTTAGGTGATAGTTGGGAAGTATTCGCGGAAGATCATCCTCCTGAAAAGCCGATTTGGGAACAAAAAGCTCGTTGTAATAAGGATGATTGACATCGAAATTTGGAATGCTCACATATTCCAGATCATTGGTGTAATAACCTAATGGGATCCCTGCACTGGCCCTGTTTTTTGTTTTTTGCATCAGCCTGAAATCAGCTGTAAACTGTGCAATAAGACTGATTTTTGGGATGTGGGTGGTAGCGGTAATCCGGCCGTTACTCAGGTAAGAGGTCCGGTTATTGGGCTCATAAATACCGGTTTTCGGGTAATCTGGACCCGTGTTGTTCCCTGCAGCTATAGGTCTTAGGGCAGCTTCGGTGGTACTGGAATTTGTTCTGAAAATCCCTCCGCTGATGTTAAAGGAGGTCGCAATTGCTTCAATCGCCGGAGTGCTGAGCATCAGCTCCAGTCCGGTATTTGTAGAGCTCAGGCTGTTACTGAAGGTATAATAGTTCAGTTGGTATTTTCTGAATCCATCAGCAGTAAGTGTTGGTTTTTCTCCGGGATTGAATGTGGCCGTATATACCGGCAGAGTGATGTTTTTTAAATTGTTTATAGTGCTGATCCCGTTTTTAGAATCTTTATGGAAAGCTGTAACCGATAAGTTGAAATCGCTGATTTTAACCTGAGTAGTCAGTTCAAAAGTCTGACTTTGTGAGGATTTAAGGTTTTTGTTGGTTGGGTCGTATCGTTCCACATAGAGTAGGTACATGCTTTCCTTAACATTTCCATTGTAACTGAGTACCATGGGGATTTCCATAAAGGTGGGTCCTGGATAGCGCTGTGCAAGGCCCGGTGACTTAAACCCGATGCCATAGGCAAAGCCCACTTTTAGCTTGTCATTGATTTTGTAATTGATATTTGCCCTCGGAGCCACAGACGTATACCCATTCTGAACATCTAAGCGAACACCTGCACGGACATTGAGTTCTCTGTTTAGAACTTTTAATTTAAACAGGTCTTCCAGGTAAGCACCTACATCCTGCTGAGCTACTGCAAGATTGAAATCATAGTACCTGTCTGATCCAAATCTTCCTGTGCTGATACTTGAGGGGGAGCCTGACCCAAGTACTGATCTTGGTTTGTTGGGATCCGATAGTTGTCCTTCTCCTTTATTTATGCTGTAGTTGTAATTCGCGCCAAAAGATAAATAATGAATCAGCTTTCCGGTATTGAATTCTGAATTGAAATCAAGCCTCGTGGAAAGGCTGACAGGTCTTCCGTCTACCTGATAAACGGAGTTATAAATACCCGTATCGAAAATCCCTTCTGTGATTCCGGTCGTGGTGGCATCGGAATAAGCCACATAAGATTTATTGACATTTTCTTCTCTGTAAGTCTGCTGATGGCCCTCATTATATTTTACATTCAGGCTGATATTTTTCAGGAAATTACCTTTTAACCGATAGTTGAACCTGTTTCCAATTCCAAAGTTCCAGCTGTCGAATCGTGTTTTTGTGCTTTTAGGATTGTCAGGGTCAAATTTTATTCCGTCAAGGTTTTGTCCGTAATCTATGCTGAAAGTGTTCTTAAACTGGTTTTCAAGTCCAAATGAATTCGTCCACATGGCATTGGTATTGATTCTCCGGTAAGCTTTAAGTTTTTCTCTGTTATCTGCATAGGAGTTCACATAATTTACACCAATATTCAGCGCACCTGATTTCTCCCCCAGTTTAAAGCCTTTGGACAGGCCGTAGGAGGTGGCATTGTCCCTGACCTGCATACGGAGATAACCTGCTGACTTCCCTGCTTGTCTTTCGATGATAATTGCACCATCGGATAGATCTCCGTATTTTGCTGAAGGAACTCCGGCAATTACTTCTATACTTTCAATATTATCTGCCGGGATTTGTCTGAGATCTGTTCCCCCAAAGGTATAATCTCCGGAATACGATCTGTTTCTGCCTCCAACCAGGCCATAACTGGAAGGACTGTAGATATGGGAGCCAGACAATCCGGAGATGCCAGGGTTGTAACTCTGCATATTTGCATTGTTACTGATCGCCTGTCCATCCATGATGATCGCTATACCAAAGGAATTATTAAGTTCAAAAGGATCACTTTTAATTGTTGAAGGGAAGGTAGACCTTAAGGTCAGATTCTGCACATTTTGCAGTGATGGGGGGCTAATGGTGCGGTTTGGAATTTGGTTCAGCAAGTCATTTACACTCAAAGCCGGGATCTGCTCGATCATGTCGCGGTCAATGATAAACGATGAATTGCTGGTTCCCTGATAATCCCTTTTGGCGCTGATCGAGATTTCTTTAAGACTAAGGTCCAGAATTTTTAAAGTAATGATACCAAGGTCGATTTTTGAAGTACTTACTTTAACCACTCTTGTTAGTCTCTTAAATCCGATATAGGAAAACTCCAGGGTAATTTCCTGCTCCTGATTTCCGGAAGTAACTATCGAAAAACGGCCATCACTTTTTGTGATGGAATATTGATTGGTTTCTACCAGTTTAATATTCACCAGCTCGATTGCTTTCTGCTGTTCATCATAAACTTTCCCCGTTATGATGGCGCTATTTTGCGCATAGGTGGCTGTTGTAGCCACCATTAGAAGTGTAATGTATAGTAATTTCAATTTAGACTGATTCTAATCCCCGCTGCAAAAGTGTAAATTTTACACTAGCTATCCAAGTTATTTAGAATAATTCTATGTAACACTCTCTTTATAAAACTCAGCTCGCTGTAAAATATTGTTCATTATCAGGAATAGGGGGGCATGGAACAAAATGAATTGCTAAATTTGTCCGGATAATTGAATAACAATGATATCCAAACAAAAACACCGTTTCTTTTTAAGTCTGTTCTTTTTCATTTCTGGTTTCAGCTTTGCCACCTGGGCATCGCGGATTCCGACAATCAAAACGACATTCGGCTTTAATGAAGCGGAGTTGGGCAGCATCTTACTGGCTCTGCCTATCGGATCATTAATCGGTCTTCCCATTTCAGGATGGTTAATTTCCCGTTTCAATAGTAAAGTGCCATTGGCTGGTGGTTATGCTTTAAATGCCCTTGCCCTTGCTTTGATTGGTTTTTCACATAGCGTATTCAGCCTGGTGGTGGCGGTGATCCTGTTTGCATTTACCACAAGGATATTTAATATCTCTGTAAATACCCAGGCACTGACCCTTCAGAAGCAATTTGACAAGAAGATTATCGGATCTTTTCATGGTTACTGGAGTATTGGCGGGATTGCCGGGATCTTGCTTTCTACGCTTTTGCTGAGCTTAAACGTATCTATTCAGCTCCATTTCTCCATTGTTGCGGGTATTATGCTGATGGTTACGGCATACTCTTATCAGTTTCTACTGGGTGGCGACCGTTCAAAAACAGGAAATAAACTGATCCTTAGCAAGCCTGACCCTTATATCTTTTACCTCGGGATCGTAGTTTTCCTATGTGCAATCTGCGAAGGGGGGATGTTCGACTGGAGCGGGATCTATTTCCAGGAAATCGTCAAAGTAGAGATCTTTACTTATGGATACCTGATCTTTATGACCTTTATGGCAGCTTCCAGATTTCTGTCAGACCTTATCATTTCGAGGTTTGGGATGCCTAAAACCTATATCATGAGCGCTGTTTTTATCATTGGTGGAATCAGTCTGGCCATTATCTTTCCTACCTTCTGGACAGCGATGGCCGGGTTTTCACTGGTAGGATTCGGGACCGCATCAATCGTTCCTATGTCTTATGCTTTGGCTGGTGCCTCAAAAAAATACTCCCCGGGAATGGCGATTTCTATCATCGCCACTTATTCCATTACCGGGATGCTTCTGGGGCCACCGCTGATTGGTTACCTCGCGCATGCGTTTAACCTGAGGGTTTCCTTCATCATTTTTGCACTATGTGGCTTATTGTTGATCCCGATCACGAGGTTGTTTTTTAACCACCAAAAGATGATCGGTCAGGTTAACGATTAACGACATGAAAGATATCAAGGTCATAATTATTGTAGTATGTTCTTTATGGTTTGCCTCCTTTCTTTATAACAATTTCTTTTTAAAGAGCATGATTGTAGGGGAGTATGTAAATAGAAATTACGATTATAAACCAGTCGTTCCCGAAATTCCGTACGAACAGGACACCCTGAGGTTATTTGACAACAATCAATTTACCAGTAGATTCTGGGGAAAGGGAACTTATAAAATTTTCTATACAGGGGCCGGGACCAGGCTGGAACTTTCCTATCATGATGAATATGGAAAAGGAGGTTTTAACAGCCCGGTAACCAGACTTTCTTTTGGAAGACCCATTATCTGGCTGGACAGAGACCATAACCACTACCTGGAAAAGGTTATAAAAAACTGATAAGAGTTTTCGGGGAAGAATAGTAAACCTCCTCTGGATGATTGTCCGGCTAGGGACTGAGCTCCTCCCTTGTCTGGCGACTTTCTGTTCCAAACCTTCGTTCCTGAATTTCATCATAAGATTTTACATAATCAGGGTGCTCTGTGTTCATTAGTCTGTCCCAAAAACGGAAGTACAAACCATAATTTCCTTTAAATTTACTATGGTGGATGTTATGGTGTACTGAGGTGTTCAGCAATTCGAAAAGCGGAGAGTGTCTGAACCATTTCGGTGCAACTTCATATCCCAGATGCCCGTATACATTGATGATAAAACCGGAGATCGTGAATAAAGCGATGGCCAAAGGATGTAGCGGTAATATAAATACTAATAATACCAGGATGCCTGTTTCCGCAACTCCTTCTGTAAAATGAAAAGAATAAGAGGTCCAGGGGGAGGGATTCGTTGATTTATGGTGGAGTAAGTGGGTATGGCGGAATAATTTCGGATGGTGTAATAAGCGGTGCATCCAGTAAAAATAGGTGTCATGAATGACCAGACCTATCACTGCACTTAAAGGGATCCACCACCAGCTGTATTCCCCGATATTGGTGTAAATCAGGGTATAGTTCCGGAAGGGAGTGTAGATCACCAGATAAGCGATAACAGCCATAATCGCAGTAGACTGTACAGAATGCAGGATCTCCCGGATGAAATCCTTTGAACTGGCTGATTTGTGCTGGATTTTTAAGTTTTTAAGTTTTGTGCTGAAGAACCGGTAAAATAAAAGGAAAGGGATTCCTGCAATGAGGAAATAGCGCAGGATAGAAATGCTGAAAATTTGTGAGCCGATTGAAATTGCCTGTTCCATAATTTTGTGTTTTAATGAACATCAAAATTAGGCAGGGGCCAGGGCTGTACAGATTAACAAAAGATAATTAACGCTTTGGTCCGGAAGAAATTCTTTTGCGGATTCTGCTCAGAGAAACAGGAGTGATCCCAAGTAAAGTTGCAAGGTATTTATTAGGAACCCGCTGGATGATGTTCGGTTTTTCCTGCAGTAATTTTAAATAACGCTCTTCCGGGTTCAGCAAAATAAAGGATTCCAGGCTCATCATGGAATCACCCAGCATGTTCAACAGGAAAAAGTCTTTTGCTTTTGAGAATTTAGGGTCTTTGTTCAGGACCTCCATGAACACATCATAATCGGCTTCCAGAAGAATGGTATCTTCCATGGCATGGTAACTGAAACGGGAGGGCTTGTCGAACAGAATGGTATCATAACTGGCAAAGAACTGATCCTCCCATCTCAACAGAACGGTAACTTCTTCTCCATTTTCTTTCAAATGAAAAGCCCGGATGAGGCCTTCTTTGATGTAAGTTAACTTCCGCGTATTGGCATTTACCGGGATATAGACTTCGCCAATGCTCAGTTTCTTCTCCCTGGCAACACTGAAAAGACGGAAGAGGTCTTCCAGGTCAAGTTCTTTAAACAGTTGAAGGTAATAGCTGATTTTATTGGAATCTAACATGGCTTGCTTCATAATTTTCTATTGCCATAGAAATTGAGCAAGTATACAAAACTCTTTTTAAGATTGTGAATTGTAATGAAGAGCAGGCTTCAGGTGTTCCAATTGTGAAGTACAAACCTGTTATTTGAGAAACATGCCTGTACTTTTGTGAAATGATAACCTGAGTTGCAATAACCGATACTTATTTATTGTAGCTTTAAAAGCTCAATTAATAATCAATCTTATTGCTGTTGTTTTTTTGGATAATTAATTTTCCGAGAAGGGAATTAATAGCGAATACCGTAAAACAGGTCGGGATATGATCAGTTTCAAATACCGTAGATAAATATGAAAAAAATTACATTACCGCTTTTAACCATTCTTTTAACAAGTTTAGGGGCCTTTAGTCAGATCACCATTAGAACTTCGGCTATAGACCACACAGATGAACTGGAAACGCCTGCGTTCGACAGCCTCACGAATTTCGGCTTGCAGAAAAAAGCGATGGATTATAAACAATTTATTGGTCAGAAAGTGTTTTTTATTCCGGGTTCGCGGAAATACAAAAAAGATTATCCAACGACGCCTGTGTATTATCGTTTATATGCGTTAAAACCAGGAGTGATAAAAAAAGAAGGAAAAAAAATCCCCTTTGACAGCTTGATATCATACCGTAACACGAGTAATTATACTTCGGAAAACCTGGAACGATTAAAAAAGGAATACAATGAAATAGAAGTAGAGGAAACAGATGTTTATTGTCCTAAGTTTTATTTTGAAAAATCAAGCGAACTTGATGGTAAGATTTCTGGAAGAATTGACACCTCACCTGATTCAGTAGAAGGGAAGTATTTTACGATTTTAGACATTCAAATTGCGACGAGATTTGGGTATGAATTTATGAGTTTAGAAAGTACTACTTCATCTGTGGATCTACCAACTGCTAAGGTCAGATACACACTTCAGAATGACCTGAATAAGGATGTCGTTTACTGGTTTGATTCTTCTGATAGTTATCGTAAGCAGGATCCGCGATTTTCTTTGGTTGCTTATTTTGTAAAGCATAAAAATATGCATGTGAATAAAAAATTCGTTGCAAATGGAATCTACGAAAAGTTTTCCGATCTGAATACCGGGGAACTAATCGAAATTAAGTGGAACGAGAAATGGATATGTACTGATCTTAGTTTTTCAGATACGGGTGGGTATCCATTTTTGGAGCCTTATTATTATTTTAAAAATGGTACTAAGGAGATTAAAATGAAATTTCTCGGATTCGATTATGATAAGTTTATTCCGGAAAAGGAGTTTTTGAAGAAAGAGAAGGAAGACCAGGAGAGCGTACGGAAATATCAGGCCGAAAAATTGAAGATCAGAAATGCGGCCGCTAAAAAATATGGTGCGAAAATTGGCAAGTATATTTCTGAGGGCGAGGTGGTAGTTGGAATGACCAAACAGATGTGTATCGAATCATGGGGAAGTCCGGAAAACATCAATAAGACTATTGTCAGGAGGTCGACTCATGAACAATGGGTGTATGGCAGTGGCAGATATTTGTATTTTGACAATGGGGTGTTAACTGCTATACAACACTAAAATACCGTTTTGGATTTGATGCGTCGTTTTTGCGACATCAAATCCAAAACGGTACCTGATAAATTTGAGTATAACTGATACTAGCTGTTTTTTACTTCATTTGCAGCGGCCTTAACGTCGTCTGCAAGGTCTTTAGCTTTTGATTTGGCATCCTCAATCACTTCATCTTTCAGCTCTTCTGCTGCTCTGGCTTTTGACTTCACCTTATCTACAACCTCATCTTTCAGGTCAGCCAATTCATGACCTTCCGAATGAAACTTGTTCTTTACGGCTTGCAACTTGTCTTTGGCAGCATCGCTGAGGTCTTTCGCCTTATCCGAAATCTTCGTCCTGATGTCGGCACCTCTTTCCGGGGCAAACAAAACGCCAATCACGGCACCCACTGCAAGTCCGGTTAAAAGGGCTACTACAGGCAGACTGGAATCTGATCTTTGAGAGGTTAAACTAGAGACTGCTTTTCGAAAATTATTGTATTTCATAGGATTATGTTTTTGTAGATGTCATGCATTTGGGTGGTTACCCCTATGGTATAGCAACACCTGACTTTTCAAAGTGTTTGAAAAAAAATGAGATTTCAGCATGCGCCTGGTCTCTAACTCTGGTTGTCTTGTTTGTAATTAATCTAAATTAATCTATATTTGCCGCTCAAAACCTCCATACATGAAGCTTAAACCTTTACTTTTATTTGTCGCATTTTTTGCGTGCGTTTTACCCTGGAACCTGTTTGCCCAAACCGGCAAAGGAACAATTTCCGGAATAGTTACAGATTCATTAAATCAAAATATACCTTTCTCCAACATCAGCATCAAAAAGCTGAACCTCAAAACCAGTTCAGATAAAAACGGTAAGTTCACATTAGCCGGAATTCCGGCAGGAAATTATACCCTGAGTATCTCTATGACGGGGTATGAGAAACAACAAAAGGAAGTGTCAATTGCTGCCGGAGGAACCACAGAAGTTAATGTCGTTTTAAAAGAACAACAGGCAGATCTTTCTGAAGTGGTGGTTTCTGCAAGCAGAAGGGCTGAATCACTCTCACAAACCCCTTCATCAGTGACCATCCTGACCGCAAAAGACATCAGTACACAATCCATTATCAGTCCTAACCTGGCGAATATTTTATCGTATAGTGTACCCGGACTGGGGATGGCCACCAACCAAACCGGAAACTCCGGACAAACCCTGCGTGGCAGAAATGTGCTCGTTCTGATTGATGGAATCCCGCAATCTACTCCGTTAAGGGCAGGAGGAAGGGATATCCGCAGTATTGACCCTTCTGTGATTGAGCGTGTAGAAGTGATCAAAGGTGCAACAGCTATTTATGGCAATGGCGCTGAAGGTGGACTGATCAATTACATCACTAAAAAGGGAAATTCCGGAAAAACATTTGGTGGATATTCACAAATCGGCCTTAGCGGTAATACAAAAGGCGACAGCACCATTGGCTACCGTGCAACACAACAGTTTTATGGTAAACTGAAAAAGTTCGATTACCTGCTGAGTGGAATGTACGAAAAGACAGGTGTATACCGTGATGCCAAAGGAGTGGTCATCTCTCCTGAATACGGCCTTGGAGAAACCAAATCTTACAATGGATATGTAAAATTGGGATACGATATTACTGAAAAACAACGACTGGACCTGATGTACAACTATTTCAGTTCCAGACAGGATTCCCGTTATGTGACTAAAGCAGGAGTTTATAACGTTTCACCGGCAATTGGTGTCAGGGGAGAAAGGCCAGGGGTGGATGAAGGAACACGTTTCAACCATAATGCAAACCTTCAGTATACCAATCAGAAAATTATAGGGAATACAGATCTTACAGCGAATGTGTATTACCAGGACTTTTATACCATTTATTCCAATAGTGCTTCCTTTGCAGGAGGCGGACAATCCGCACTTTTATCCACTAAAAAAGGAGCACGCCTGAATTTAAATACGCCATTTTCCCTTAATGAGGATGTATTGATGCAGGTAAATTATGGACTGGACCTTTTGAATGATAAAACCGCACAGAACCTGGTAGATGGCAGGGTCTGGGTTCCAACAATGAACATGTGGAATGTTGCTCCTTATGTTCAGGCAAGTGCCAATATCCTTAGGGACCTGACGATTAAAGCCGGCTTAAGGTCGGAAAATATGAACATCAAGGTGGATGATTTTACCACCCTGCTTGACTCAAAAGGAAAAGGAAATATTGCTGTAAAAGGTGGAACCTTAAATTACAATGATTTTGTATTTAATGCCGGAGCAAGGTATTCTGCCTGGAAAGTATTCAATCCTTTTATCAGTTATGCCCAGTCTTTCTCTGTGTTTGAAGTAGGAAGAGTGCTTAGGGTGGCTCAGGCTAATACTTTAGCACAACTGGAAACCAAACCGATCATTGTTAATAATTATGAGGCTGGTTTCAGTAGCACCCTGGGGAAATTAAACTTAAGTGCTGCATATTATTTAAGTACCTCAAAATTAGGAGCAAACCTGCTGGAGATAGATGGAAGGTATATTTCTCAACGCATTCCGGAAAGGGTATATGGATTTGAAATTCAGGCAGATTATCCGGTTATCGATGGTTTATTGATTGGTGGTAACTACGCACAGGTGGAAGGTAAAGGTGATGTGGATGATGATGGTAAATTTGATGGCCCAACAGATGTTTACCTGAACACCACCAGGATTCCTCCTTCAAAAACCACAGTTTACCTAAAGTATTCCGGAATTAAAAACCTGAATTTAGACCTGAACTGGATGCGCGTTGGTAGCAGAGATCATTTTAAAGGCAAGGGGGACGGAACGTATTTAATCGGAGAAGGTCCGGTAAAAGCATATGACCTGTTTAATTTCGCCGCTGCTTACAAAGTGAATCAGGCCTTGAACTTCAACCTTGGCATAGAAAACCTATTGAACAAAAACTATTATCCGGCGATATCTCAGTTTTATGGAAGTGGGATCAACTATGTAAGAGGAAACGGAAGAAGGTTTAACCTTGCTGTAGGATATGCGTTTTAACTGCGCTCAGATGATCCTTTTTAAGATATGAAACGATTTAAAAACGCAATAAGGCAAATACACCTCTGGCTCGGTTTAGGTACCGGGCTGGTGGTGTTTGTGGTTAGTGTGACCGGATGCCTGTATGTGTTTGAAGAAGAAATACGGGACCTGACTCAAAAGGAATACCTGTATGTTCCGGTTCAGGAAAAGTCATTTGTGGGACTTGATCAGATCATCAGGAACTTCGAAACGCTTTCGCCTAAAGATAAAATTGGCCTGATCAGGATCAGGGAATCTGAGCCCAATGCAACCGTATCGATCACCAGCAAAAAGAAAAAAAACTATTATTTTAACCCTTACGACGGGCAATTGGTGAATAAAGGAGGTGCCGACTGGCTAAGTGTCGTTCTGGACATTCACATGACCTTGCTGATGGGAGAAACAGGAAAATTCATTCAACGTTGGTCTGTAGTGATCTTTGTGTTGATGCTGGCGACAGGCCTGGTGCTTTGGTTTCCCAACCAGATGCGTTTGCTGAGGCAGTCGCTCAGTATAAAATGGAACGCTTCTTTTAAAAGGGTAAACTACGACCTTCACAATGTGCTTGGCTTTTATGCTTCAGGGATTTTAATCGTGGTTTCTTTAACCGGATTGTATTTCGCCTTTAAGGAGGTGAAAACCGGAGTCAGCTTTTTTACAGGCAGCAAGCTTGGAGAGGGAAAGAAGGTGACTGTGATTGCAGGAAAAGCAAATCATGAGCCATTGGCCGTTCGCTATAACACGATCTACAAATCCATCCTGCAACAGTACCCGGAGGCTGCTTCAACCTCCATATCTATCAGAAAAAATGGGGAGCTGCGCTTAAGAACACTTTCTCCGTATCGCTGGGCAAGAAATCAGAACACTTTCTTTTTTGATGAAGCAACGGGACAACTGCTTCGCTCGAAGTTGTATAAAGATTTTAATAAGGCGGATTTATATGAAGCCACAAACTACGACCTGCATACCGGGCAGCTCTTTGGCTGGTTTGGCAAAATCATCGCTTGTTTTGCCAGTCTGATCTCTGCAAGCCTTCCGGTAACCGGAGCTGTTATCTGGTGGAAGAAAAGAAAAAAGAAAAAGAAACCAGCGGGTACGAGGTTTCGATATGACCTAAGTACGACGAACTTACCTGTTTAATTTTGCTAAATTTGCGCGGTGTATTTTTTACACTAACTATTAGCGGATTATGAAGAAAAGTTTACTCACCTTAACCCTTGGCGGATTGGGAATTGGCATTACAGAATTTGTAATGATGGGCCTGTTACCGGATATTGCCAAAGACCTGCGCATCACTATCCCTCAGGCCGGACACCTGATCTCCTCATATGCTTTGGGCGTAGTGGTAGGCGCTCCGGTCCTGGTTGCCATTGCCGGAAGCTATCCTCCGAAAAAGATTCTTCTGGCCTTAATGGTGATGTTTACGGCATTTAATGCCCTTTCTGCTTTTTCTCCGGATTATACGATCATGCTCGCCGCCCGTTTTCTGGCCGGACTTCCGCATGGTGCCTTTTTTGGGGTAGGCTCTGTTGTGGCCAGCCGCATTGCAGGAAAAGGAAAAGAAGCGCAGGCAGTATCGCTGATGTTTGCCGGATTAACGATTGCCAATGTAATCGGTGTCCCTCTGGGAACCTATATCGGACATCATTACTCCTGGAGATATACCTTTGTGATCATTGTGATCGTTGGCTTAATCACGCTTTTAAGTCTTAAGCTATGGATGCCTAATCTTCCGGCTACCAAAGACCGGGATTTAAAGAAAGAACTTGCTTTTTTCAAGCTTCCTGAAGCCTGGATCATCATTCTGATGATCGCTATCGGTACCGGAGGTTTATTCTCCTGGTATAGTTATATTGCCCCATTGCTCACTGATGTTTCTGGCTTTGCTCCGGATTCTATCACCTATATACTCGTGCTTGCAGGTTTGGGTATGTTGGTAGGAAACTTTATCGGTGGGAAACTTGCAGACCGTTTTTCTCCGGCAAAAGCTTCTGTTTCCCTGTTGATCGCCATGGCCATCACCCTGTTTATCGTCCATTATATTTCTGAAAATCAGATCCTTTCTTTGGTGATGACCTTTATTACCGGCGCAGTTGCCTTTGCATTGGCTGCACCGATACAAATGCTGATGATCAATACAGCTAAAGGCTCTGAAATGATTGCCGCTTCGGTCAGTCAGGCGAGTTTCAATATCGGAAATGCACTGGGTGCCTTTCTGGGAGGGCTGCCACTTGCTGCGGGGTATGATTATACCTCCCCGGTATGGGTAGGAACAGTAATGGCCTTAACGGGTGCACTTTTTGCATGGATGCTGATCAGCAGAAATAAAAAGATGGTTTTGGCTAAATAATTCTATAATTTTATCAGATGGCTAAGGACTATCTTGAAAGTGTAAAACAGCAGCTGGAGTATTATAAAGGATTAGGTGAGAAGACTTTTGCCCAGCTTTCTGATGAACAATTGTTCTGGAAATATGATGAGCAAAGCAATAGCATTGCGACGATTGTGAAACACCTGTCGGGAAATATGATCTCCAGATGGACCGATTTCTTTACCACAGACGGGGAGAAGGAAAACCGGAACAGGGAATCGGAATTTGATAACGATCTGCAATCAAGAGCAGAACTGTTGCGCAGCTGGGAGGCAGGATGGGAATGTTTTCTAAACGTGATTTATGATTTAAAAGAAACAGACCTTGCCAGGGAAATTTTGATCCGTCATGAGAAACATTCGGTAACGGAAGCAGTCAACAGACAATTGGCGCATTACCCTTATCATATCGGACAAATTGTATTTATAGGTAAAATGCTTTGCTCGGAAAACTGGACTTCCCTGTCCATCCCGAGAGGAGGCTCAGCTGCTTTTAACCAGCTCAAGGAAAATCAAAGTAAAACAAGATAAGGACCTGAGAGCAGGGAAGATCATCACGACTGAGGAGTAGGATAGATCATGTCCGAATTTGTACAGCAGTACTGTCCGAATATGAACATAATGATTTTAAATGCTGCTTTTCCATACTTGCATAGCGGTTTTTAGCTGTGGCATGTAGATTGGCATTGAAGGATAAAAAGAACCACTATTATGTTTCAACATCACCTGTTACTGATTTACCGGAATTTCAAAAGATATAAGAGTTCGTTTTTAATCAATCTGTTTGGCCTTTCTGCGGGTCTTTGCTGTGCCCTGATGATTTACCTCTGGGTAACAGATGAACTGAAAATGGATAAGTTCCATGCCTATAACAGCAGGCTTTTTCAGGTGATGGAAAATGAAAAGACCAGTATAGGAATCAGTACCGGTGATGGCACCGCAGGCTTGCTTGCTGAGTCATTTGTAAAAGAAATGCCGGAGGTAGCAGTGGCGGTGACCACTTCACCGACCTATTGGCTGGAAGAGAGTAAAGTATATACAAGAAATGGCAGGCCGATAAAAGCCGCGGGAAAATTCGCAGGAAAAGACTTTTTTAAGGTGTTTTCTTATCCACTGATCTCTGGAAATATAGATCAGGCCCTGAAGGGGAACAATAATATTGTGATTTCAGAAGAACTGGCAAAGAAATTATTCCACACAACCGATGTGGTTGGAAAGGAAATGGCCTGGATAAACTCAGAGCTGAAAGGCGAAAATCATGTGCTGATCTCCGGTGTTTTTAAAAATGCTCCGGATAATTCCTCAGATCATTTTGACTTTCTTGTAACCACGGAAATTTTGTTTAAAGCTTCCTATTACCTGAAATGGGGAAATCGTGGCCCGAATACTTTTGTTGTTTTAAAAGATGGGGCGGATCCTGAGCAGTTTGGTGCAAAAATCAAAGGTTATATGGCTGGAAAAGGCCATCCTTACCGGGAATTGTTTATCAGGCCTTATGCGGATGGCTATCTGTATGGTAAATATGAAAACGGAGTGATGACCGGAGGCCGAATCGATTATGTGCGCTTGTTTTCACTGATCGCCGTCTTTATCCTGGTGATTGCCTGTATCAATTTTATGAATTTATCTACTGCCAAAGCCTCCAGAAGAATGAAGGAAGTGGGGATAAAAAAAGTAATGGGTGCCAGCAGGAAGTCATTGATCCTGCAATACCTGTCGGAATCCCTGATGCTGACATTTTTAGCCCTGTTCCTTGCATTGTTAGGTGTCGAATTGTTTCTTCCTCAGTTTAACCTGATCACAGATAAACATTTATCACTGAATTTTAATGGGAATATGGTACTGACGCTTTTGGGAATAATTTTGTTTACAGGTTTGCTTTCAGGTAGTTACCCTGCGTTGTATCTTTCGGGTTTTAATCCGGCAGCAGCGTTAAAAGGAAAACTGGCCTCGACTATGAGCGAACTATGGACGAGAAGAGGTCTGGTTGTGTTTCAGTTTACCCTTTCTGTCATTTTAATGGTATCCGTTTTTGTGATCTATAAACAAATAGAATATGTACAGACCAAAAGTCCGGGCTTTAAAAAGGACAATGTGTTGTATTTTGAGACTGAAGGCCGGTTAAAAGGAAATGTAAATGCTTTTTTATCAGAGGTTAAAAAGGTTCCTGGTGTGTTGAATGCTGCAGGAATGGACAGGAACCTGCTGGGCGACCTGAGTTCAACCACCGGTGATTTCAACTGGGAGGGCCGCAACCCCAAAGAATTGGTGAAATTTCAAAAGGGAAGCATTGGATGCGGTTTGGTGGAAACACTGGGGATGACCATGGCCGCCGGTCGTAGCTTTTCAGATCAATATGGATCAGATAGTTCTAAAATTCTGATCAATGAGGCAGGGATAAAGATAACCGGACTAAAAAATCCGGTAGGTAAAGTTTTTGGTTTATGGGGCAAAGATTACCAGATTATCGGGGTGCTGAAAGACTTTAATTTTGAATCTCTTCATACGGAAGTGAAACCTATGTTTTTTAGGTTTGAGCCTGATAACTTAACCCGGATCATGATCAAGATCAAAGCGGGAACAGAAAAACAAACAGTAGCAGACCTTCAGAAATTCTACAAGAGTTTCAACCCGGGCTTCGTTATGGATTATAAATTTCTGGATCAGGATTTTCAGGCACAGTATGTATCTGAGAATAGGGTAGCCGTCTTATCCAGGTATTTCTCAGCGTTGGCAGTGATCATTTCCTGTCTGGGTTTATTCGGACTGGCTGCTTTTACTGCCGAAAGAAGGATTAAAGAAATCGGAATCAGAAAGGTGCTGGGTGCTTCAGAGTTGAATATCGTTATGATTTTATCAAAGGATTTTACCCGGCCGGTGATTGCAGCAATTGTTATTGCGCTTCCCCTGAGTTATATCATGACCAAATACTGGCTCAATACTTTTGCCTACAGAATAGAATTACAAATCTGGTATTTTGTTGCTGCCGGCCTGCTGGCATTACTGATCTCCTGGCTTACTGTAGCCATACAATCCATAAAAGCCGCAAATGTAGATCCAATCAAATGCCTTAAAACAGAATAAAATGAACTTACTTAAATTGATGTGCTGCGGTTTGCTGATGAGCTTACTGTGTCCGGCCATGGGCTTTGGTCAGGGTCAAACCGAAAAAGATGCTGCAGACATTCCTGTTCAGGAGAATAGGGCTGCGGTTACCTCCTGGCTGAAAGCGAATAAAATCCCCGGTGTAGCGATCGGTGTGATCAGAGATGGGGTCTTGAAAGAGATCAATGTCTATGGTGAACTAAAAAAAGGAGTTCCGGCACCTTACAATGCCATCTATAATGTAGCTTCTATTACAAAGACAGTGACGGCAGTGCTGACTTTAAAACTGGTAGATCAGGGCAAATGGGATCTTGATGAACCGCTTTACAAGTATTGGACAGATCCGGATGTAAAAGATGACCCTAAAAGTAAACGCCTCACGACAAGGCATATTCTAAGTCATCAGACCGGATTTCCCAATTGGCGTTTCAACAATAAATCAGGAAAACTCGCTTTTGAATTTGAACCGGGTACGAAATATCAATACTCAGGAGAGGGGATGGAATACCTGAGGCGGGCATTGGAAAGTAAGCTTAAATTGCCCTTTGAAAAACTGGTGGATTCGCTGATCTTTAAGCCCCTGGGGATGACGGACAGCCATCTTTCCTGGAATGGAGACATTGATGAGTCCAGATTTGCTGTACCACACGATGAAAATGGGAAAGAGTTGAGCATCAATAAGAATAAAGAGGCAAATGCAGCTGATCTGATGACGGTAACTATAAAAGATTATGCGATTTTCTTAACTTCCTTAATGAAGGGGGAATTGTTGCCGGCTAAAGTGTTCGACCAGATGGTTACGCCTCAGGTGAAAGTGAAAAACGGGTGTCAGATGAGCCTGGGCTGGGTGGTATACGACCAATTGAGCACAGGGATAAATGGTGTCTCTCATGGAGGATCCGATCCTGGGGCAAGGGCACTTGCAATTATCTTCCCTAAATCGAAAGATGGCCTGCTCTTTTTTACAAATTCGGATAACGGTACAAAATCATACCCCGGAATCATCAGGGAATACCTGAAGGAAAAAGGACAGGAAATTATAGACATAGAAATGAAAAAACGACCATAAATAACGTATATGAAAATAACACCTCTTCATTTCATCGTATCGACAACCTTGTTTTTCGGTACTTTGCTTTTCAGTTCATCACTAAAAGCGCAAGGGAAACCCTATGTGATTAAAGATCATAAACTGTATCAGACAATTGTACATATGGACAGTGTTTGCTTTGATGCATTTAACTCGCAGGATTTGAAAACTCTGGGAACTGTTTTCGCAGAAAACGTAGAATTTTACAACGATGGCAACAGGGTGACCAATTACCAGCAAACGATGGAAAGTTTTAAAAACATGTTTGCCAGTAATGCCGCTTCCCCCTTGAAAAGGACATTGATTGGAAAGCCGGAAGTTTATCCACTTAAAGATTTTGGTGCGATAGAAGTAGGGGTACATCAGTTTACTCATGTGGAAAATGGAAAAGAAGAGGTGGGGATCTTTAAGTTCGTTCAGGTTTGGGAACTTAAAGATGGATCCTGGAAAATGACAAGAGTGATCAGTTATGATCATTAGGTTTTATCTTTCATCGGCTAATTGTTCCTGATGCATGTCGTTTACTGCTCCTCGGGCAGTGGCTGGGGTTCTGCTCATTTCCCTGATTTTTATCCTGGTCTGACTCTTTTTATAAACTCAGATCATCGCAAAAAAGATGTGACGGATTCTTAAGGGAATTCCTTAGCGAAAAAGACTGGAGAGTATCCATAAAAAATGCCTGGTTGCCTTAGTGCGATCAGGCATTTTTTATGAGATCTTCCCTCCATACTGTTGTTTCTTTATGACAATTGTGTTTTAAATAAGCTGTTTTTATATAGTGATTTTGTTTGATATAAAATGTTAAATTAAGTTAAACATTTTCGTTACAAAGCCATTTTTATTGCATTTCAGAATAATTATCTGAAAAAAATCATCTAATCAAAATTAAATTATTTTTTTATTCTTTAAACAGATTTTATATCTGATTTTAATTGTCATTGTAAGGTCATTTAACATATCGTATCTCCTGCTGAACTGAGCTCAGGGGCTGAAATCAATATATTCGCCTTAATTAACTAACCTAAATTTTATTGATTATGAAAAAACTTTTACAAAGTTTGGCCATTCTTATGCTCTTTGCTTTCTCAGCAATTGCACAAGAAAGGACTGTGTCTGGAACTGTAACCGGGGCTGACGGATTTCCGATCCCAGGCGCCACAGTCAGGGCAAAAGGCACTCAAAGTGCCACCCAAACATCCGCAAACGGTAAGTATACCCTTAGGGTTCCCGCATCTGTCAATGCATTGGAATTCATTTCTTTGGGATACATCAGCAAAACTGTTGTTATTGGTGCAGAAAGCCAGATTAATACGGTTTTAACTGAGGACTCCAAAAACCTCAATGAAGTGATTGTGATTGCATATGGAACGGTTAAAAAGGAAAACTTTACCGGATCAGCAGCAACGATAGGAGCTAAGAATTTCGCTGACAGACCAACTACTTCATTTGAAAAAGCACTTCAGGGTGCGGCAGCAGGGGTACAGGTAACCAGTGTTTCCGGACAACCGGGAGCAACTTCAGCGGTCCGTATCCGTGGGGTCGGTTCATTTACGGCTTCCAGCACACCTTTATATGTGGTTGATGGAATCGCGATTACCAATGGAGATCTTAGTCAGGTAGCTCAAACTTCTGATGTACTCTCTTCTTTAAACCCTAATGATATTGCCTCAGTAACGGTTTTGAAAGATGCTACTGCAGCAGCGATTTATGGATCAAGGGCTGCGAATGGAGTGGTTTTAATTACCACTAAACAGGGGCAGTCGGGAAATACAAAATTTACAGCAAGCGTTAGCGGAGGTTACTCTTCCCAAGCCGTTAAGAAGCATGAAGTGCTGGATGCGAGTGAGTATTATAAAGTATACTTCGACAACTATTATGCAAGGCGCCTTGCTGCCGGATCAGCACCTGACCTTGCTGCTACAGAGGCTAATAAATTAACGCGTGATAAATTAACCGTAAACCCTTTTAATACACCAGATCCATTTGGTGCCAACGGCGTATTGAATCCAGGAGCAAGTCTGCTTTATGATACCGACTGGAGAGACGAGGTACTCCAAAGGGGCGTTACCAAAGATGTAAATATTGGGGCAAGCGGAGGAACAGACAAATTGAAATACTATGTTTCAGGAGGTTATTTTGACCAGAAAGGTATTGTGATCGGCTCAGATTTTAAACGATATACCGGTAAATTCAACATCACAAATGATGTAAATAAATATATCTCATTCGGGGTTACCAATACACTTTCCCGTAGCGATCAGAATACTCCAGCGGGTGCAGGAGGGGGAGCAAACCCAGTACGTTTTGCTGACATTGCCTCAAATATTTATTCATTATATGTAAGGGATGCGGCTGGAAATCCAATATTGGATGCAACAGGAAAACCTGTTTATAGTTATGTAAACCCGGTTTCCCCTGATTTTAACCCGGTAGGTTTATCAACCTTGGATGAGTACAATACAAAAACAACCAGGATCATCACCAGTCCGTATATTCAGGTTAAATTTTTAAAAGACTTTACGGCTAAATCATCTATCGGTATTGATTATATCAACAACAGGGAACGTCAGTTTTATAACCCTCTTCATGGAAATGGAGTGAGCGTAACAGGTAGAGGATACCGTTATACAAGAGAGGATATTACCGTAACGTATGTCAATACACTGACCTATGATAAAACCTTAGGTTTACACAGTCTGAATGTATTGTTGGGCCAGGAAGCTTATAGAACCAAACTGGATAATATTTATGCCCAGGCCACAGGTTTTGCGTTCCCTGATGCAGAAGAGCTGGTTGCCGCTTCTATTCCGAATACGGCCACATCTTCTTTCACGGAAAAAAGACTTTCCTCTTACTTCTCGAGATTAACTTATGATTACGATAAAAAGTATTTCTTGTCAGGGAGTTTCAGAAGAGATGGTTCTTCCGTTTTCGGACCGGATAACAAGTATGGTAATTTCTATTCAATAGGTGGTGCATGGAGAATCAGTAAGGAAGATTTCTTTGGCAATGATTCTTTCGTGAATGAGCTGAAATTGCGCGCCAGCTATGGAACATCCGGTAATGACCGTATTGACCGTTATGGTGCTCAGGGCTTATATACGCTGGGAAGGAATTACGAAGGTAAATCTGGTATGGTATATACACAACTGGAAAATAAGAATCTGAAATGGGAACAAAATGCAACTACCGATATCGGGTTGGAATTTGCAGTGTTGAATAACAGAATCAGTGGTGAGGTTTCCTATTACAAAAGAGGATCAACTGGTTTACTGTTTGACAGGCCATTGTCAAGGCTCACCGGTTTCAATAGCCTGATCACCAATCTGGCTTCTATGGACAATTCAGGGGTAGAGATCCTGTTAAATGGAAGTCCCATTCAAAAAGAAGATTTTAGCTGGAATGTCTCTTTTAACATTACTTCTAACAAGAATAAGATCAAGAACATGACTCAGGATGAGGTGACTGATGTAAATGATGCGACCAAACGGTGGAAAGTGGGTAGCAGCAGGTACGAGTGGTATTTGAAAGAGTATGCAGGTCTTGATCCTGCTGATGGGGCAGCGATGTGGTATATGGATGAGCTCGGAGCAGATGGAAAGCCTAATGGAAACAGGGTAACTACCAAAAACCAGGGTCTGGCCACAAGGTATAATAACTTAGGATCGGCGCTTCCTAAATTTACGGGAGGTTTATCAAATACCTTAAGGTATAAGGAATTTGACATGAGTATCTATACCTATTTTTCTCTGGGTAATAAGATTTATGATAACCTGTATGCGACCCTGATGCATAATGGAATGAACCCTGGACAGCAAATGAGCAGAGATGTTCTCAACGCATGGAAAAACCCGGGAGATCAGGACGGTGTTCCAAGGTTTATCCCTACAGCCAACTCCGATAATTCCAACACTCAATCCAGCAGATTCTTATTTAATGGGTCTTATCTGAGGGTGAAGAACATCACTTTAGGATATTCCTTAAATAAAAAATTAATAAATCCTCTGCAGCTGTCTTCACTTCGTATTTATGTTATGGCTGAGAATCCATTTACGTTTGCAGCGCATAAAGGCCTGGATCCTGAAGTAGATATGGGTGGATTGAGTAATAATGATATTCCTAACATTAAGACATTTTCTGTTGGTTTAAGTGTGGGATTTTAATTTTATAGAGCAAAAGATATGAAAAATATATATAGAATCGCGGTATACAGTGCGGTCATCTGTCTGGTAGGGCTGGGTGGATGTAAAAAGGAGTTTTTGGAAGTAACACCAAATGATAAAATTAGTGCCGGCGATGCTTTTTCTACTCCGGAAAAGATTGCTGTAGCAATGAACGGGCTCTACGATTTGTCGTCCGACGGAAGCTTCAAGAACAACATGATCTTAAATTCCGATGTTAAAGGTGGTAATGTCATGGTGGTAAGCGGGGCTGGTAACTATGGGCGTTTTGTGAATGGATATCAGTTTATTGAAACGGTTACTTCAGTTGAACCGTCCAACTACTGGACTCTGGGCTATCGCATCATCGCAAATGCAAATCAGTTTGATGATAAAATTCCTTCCTCTTCTTTAACAGATGCAGAAAAATCAGCTTATCTGGCTGAAGCGAGAGCAATCAGGGCAGAAACCTATTTCTGGCTTGTCAGGTGGTATGGTAAACCTTATACGCTTGACCCTGAAGCACCTGGGGTTCCAATTGTAAAGCTCCCTTTGGGTCCTAATGAGACGCCTCCGGGAAGGTCTAAAGTAAAAGAGGTTTATGATTTTATTCTAAGTGATCTGAAGTATGCTGAAGCTAATCTTCCTGCAAGAACAAATGTTTACAGAATAAATAACGCAGCCATTCAGGGGATCCTGGCAAAGGTATACCTGAATATGGGAAATTATCCGGAAGCCAGTAAATATGCAAAACTGGCCAGGGCAAGCAGACCATTGGGAACTGCAGCATCTTTGCTTACCGGTTTTAATACACCAACTTCAGAATGGATCTATGCCATCAACTACAGAACAGATGATAATCAGGGCTTTATTGCGGTAAGTTCTTTTTATGATCCCTATGATGTTGGTTATTCCAGCTTTAGGGTAACGGACGAATTTTTAAATTCATTTAGTAATGTGGATGTTCGCAAGCAACAGTTTTTAGTGAAGTCGAGCCCAGGTGCACCTGCAAGTACCGGAATCTACCGGAGAAGAGGAGCTGAAGGGTATCTAATCAATAAGTTTGACTTTACAACTACCCCTGCCAATAATCAGGTGCTGCTTCGCTCTTCAGAAATGTACCTTATTGAGGCTGAAGCTGAAGCAAGACAAGGTGTGTCACATGAGGCTGCAGCGAAAGCTGCACTGCTGCCAATTCAATCCAGAGCTGGAACGGCTACCGTCCTTTCATTAAATACCGGCCAGGCATTGATTGATGAGATTTTAGTAGAAAGAGATAAAGAGCTATACGGCGAGGGACATAAGTTTTTTGATCTGCTGAGAACGAAAACACCGATTACAAGATCAGGGGTTAGTCATTGGAAGATCGTGAATTTCCAGCCAGGGGATAACAGACTGGTTTTTCCGATTCCTCAGGTAGAAACGGATGCGAATCCAATTTTAAAAGATCAGCAAAATCCGGGTTATCAATAGTAGAATGTTAATCAGGAATTAATTATTCCCGGATCAGCAAAATCCCGGCAACAACAAGCCGGGATTTTTTGTTTCCCGCATTTTTCATCAGGGCTTCTGGTTTTTTATTATCTTTGATTGCCCCAAAGCATCTCTTTGTTTATTCAAGTATGCCTGAGTTACTCTTAATATGTGTCTTATTGATTCCCCAGACAGTGGCTGGCATTCTTGCTAAAAGCATGGGCAGAAACTTCTTTTTCTGGTTTTTTATCTCTTTTCTGATTCCAATCATTTCCCTGATTGTATTGCTGTTTCTGGACGACAAAGGAGAGTCCGGTGGTTATGAGCTTGCAGAGCATGTGACCAGGAGGGATGATCCCGCCTAAGCCGATCAGAAAATTCTTGATTTTCGATGGGAATACCAGTTTCCCGGTATTGTATTTCTGTAGCTTATTCGCTTTATTTGGAGCTAGAAAGAATTTTATGGTCAATAAAATACTAAAAGTATCGGTTTGCGTCATTTTCATGGCTTCCGCATTCCTTTGCGCTCAGGCTCAAAAACCGAAAGAGTGGATTTTACCCACTACTCCCTTCAATGAAACAGAAACGGCAAAATTAATGGAGCCTGGTACGGCCACGATTCGTGGAGTTGGGGTGCTTAAAAAGAAAGGAAGAGACAACTTCAATGGAAGAGGTGGTCAGATCATTCTGTTTCCGGTGACGCCTTATTTTACAGAGTTTCTGGAGCTAAAGAAAAAACATCGTGGTTCGAAGAAAGAAGCGACCATGAGCAATGATGCTTTTACCTATCGCGTACAGGGAAGGTATATAGACGATCAGGGCCATTTTGAATTCGCCAACATCAAACCCGGAAAATATTATATCCTGACCTGGATTGGTTACCAAAAGACCAAGTCTAAGCCCGTACAAACTGGAACGGTGACTTCCTATAATGTTTATGGCTATGCCCTGGGCTCCTCGCCAATTTATGAAGACTACCTGTATAATGTGGATGTTGAGAATGAACTGGGAGCCTTTGTAGAAGTCAAAGAAGCCGGAGCGGTCACAAATGTAGTGGTGAGCAATTAAACTGATAAAAATGAAAACAACCTATTTATACCTGACCATACTTTTTTCGGCCCTGAGCTTATCTCTGCCTGTTTTTGCTCAAACGGTTAAAATTCCTGATCCGAACTTTAAAAAAACTTTAATCCAGCTTGGTCTGGACCTTAATGGTGATGGTGAAATCCAGGTTTCAGAAGCCCAGAAGGTGACGGAGCTAAAAGTAGATCAGGCTGAAATCGGATCTTTGATTGGCATTAAGAGCTTTACAAATTTACAGATCCTGAGCTTTTGGAATAATAAAGTAAGGGCACTGGATGTAGAGGGCATGAAAAAATTAACCCAGATTTTTGGCTATAATAACCTCATTGAAAACCTTAATGTGAAAGGGTTAACGAATTTAAAATTATTGTACCTGCATCAGAATAAAATCAAGATGCTGGATGTAACCGGCTTAACGAACTTAGAAGAGATTAAGATGCATGACAATTCTCTGTGGAAGCTGGCGATCAGTAATATGCCGAAACTGGTGGCTTTAGAGTTTCAAAGAAATATGATGTCGGATTTAAAATTGGAAGGATGTCCTGAACTCAGGATGCTGCGATTGGATGAAAACCTGTTATCAGTACTGAATTTAACACAGTTTAAAAAAATGGAGGAGGTCACTTTGAGGGAAAATCCACTGGTTTCATTGAATGTAACCGGACTGAGAAAGCTGGGATCATTGGATTGCTCCTATACAAAGCTGGCGAGCATTAACATGAGCGGCACAGTAAGTCTTAAGAAATTTGAGTGGTAACAGACTAATGCATTAAATCAACAATGTAGAATGAAAGTCAATCACCTGTATCTAATTGTTTTTTTAACCGCTTCAATAGTTGGAATGTATTTTATCGTAAAACACATCAGGAAAACCTATCGCTTTTTAAAAAGCGGATTCCGGACAAGGGCGAGAGTGTGTCAGGTCGTTAGCCATACCAGTTCTTATGATCAGGAGTTAGGCTATGTGCCGGTCATAGAATTCAAATCCCATTATGGGATCATGAAACAGATGAAATCTGAGTTTTTTATTCCGAGGTTTGCAGAGGATTCTATGTTGAAAGTTGGTTATGAGTTTGATATTATTTATGACCCTAAGGATGTGAATTCGATGGTCAGACTATCAACAGTAAAAGGTGAAATGCTAACCTATATTGTTGCCGGATTGTTTCCCGGGTTTGTTATTCTTTTCATCATCGTTGGCTTTTTGTTTTAAAAAAATATCAAATCCCAACCCAGGTAAATCATTAAATACCCGGGTTAGGAATAATTGACCCTATGCGCTTATCGCATTTAACAGTGTAGCCAGTTCAGTTACTTCCTGACTGTTCAATGGTTTTAACGGACCTCTGAGTTCACCACCATCTTCACCTAGTATTTCCAGTCCTGATTTTATAGCTCTTGGAAGGCCTTTTGCCAAAATGTACTTCAACAAATTAAGCTGTTTATAAAATATATCCTGAGCAGCATGTAAGTCGTTCTTTTGAATGGCTTCATACAATCCAACGTTCAACTCCGGAATCAGGTTGGCCGCTGCGGTACACCAACCCAAAGCACCTGCTGCGAAAGCACCCAGGGCAAGAGGGTTCGAACCATTGAAAAAGGCCACGTCTTCTCCTAAATCTCTGCGAAGGGTATGCATCCGCTGAAGGTCGCCGGAGCTTTCCTTGATCATCGTGACATTTGGAATCTCGAGTAACTTTTTCAGGAGGCTTGGAGACATGTCGATTCCTCCTGTTGCAGGGTTGTTATAGGCCATGATAGGGATAGAAATGGATTTGGCCACGGCTTCATAATGACTGAAAATCTCATGGTCTGTAAGCTTCCAGTAACTCATCGGAATGATCATCACTGCGGTGCTTCCTGCTTTTTCGGCAAATTTAGCATGGTAAATGGTCCTTTCTGTGGTCAGGTTAGATACTCCTGTTACTACAGGAAGCCGGCCTGCAACCTGTTGAATGGTGGCTTCAGTGATGGCTTCCTTTTCTTCGTCGTTGAGGTAAGGCATCACCCCTGTGCTGCCAAGAGGTGCGATACCATGGGAGCCTGATGTTACCAAACGTTCAACAAGTTTTTTGAATAGGGGCAGGTCTACCTGTTCCTGAGCATTAAAAGGAGTAATGGGATAGGCAATAATGCCTTTAAATGTATGGTTATTCATCTGTGTGGGTTTTTAACTTAAAAAATCAATGAAAGAGCGCGTTTTAAAGAGCGCATTTAAAAAAGAGAGCGTTCACCCTGTTAAAGATCCCTGCCTTCTTCTTCTCTTAAAGCCACGCCCAGGTGTTGTAGCTGAGGGGCATTTTCGCAGGCGATGTATTTTGCCGGTTCTGTATCACTCAGGTTCTGGTGACGGTGCCAGGCCCATACCGGGATATACACGGCATCTCCTGCCTGCCATTCTACTTTTTCTCCTTCGATCTCGGTATAGCCTTTTCCTTCAATGACGAATAAAACAGTTTCATAGGTATGACGGTGTTTATTGGTCAGCTGTCCGGGTAAAAGTCCGCCGATGGTCATGCTTACATTTCTGGTAGGAAGGTCTACAAAAAACACAGGGTGTTTTCTTTCTGTAGAGAACTGATTATGAACGCCAGCCTGTTCTACATTCTTGTGTATGAACTTCTCAGGTCTTACATAATTTGGACGGGCAAAGGTTTGGTGGAAATCTTTTGATGATAATTGTTCTTTTGTTGCTGCTGTTGTTTTCATGATATTGAATTTTAATGGTGATAGAAATTATTAAATGTCAATTCCTTTTGACACTACAAATTTTGCGTATTTTTGGATGGGTGAAATCATCCAGTTTTTACTAAAACTCATGGGCCAGATGCTTAGACCTTGGAAGACCATATTGAACATCGAACTAGGAAGCCATAAGTCTGTATTCCAGCAGATTGCTGATGGGATTATCGGAGAGATCAAAAAAGGCCGTTTAAAACCGGGCATGTCCTTGCCGGGAAGCCGGATTCTGGCTACAGACATCGGTGTAAACCGTAAAACAGTAGTTCTGGCTTATGAAGAACTGATGGCAGAAGGCTGGCTGGAAACCGCTTATAAAAAAGGAACCTTTGTTTCAGAAAAGCTGCCAAAGCAAAAAGAACGGCGCAGGCAGAGAAATGAGGACAGCATTTCTTCGGTAAAGAATTTTTCCTTTACGGCTTTTGGTTCCGGAATGCCGGCAACTGTAAATTCAGATACGCCTCTGATCGTTTTTAACGACGGATTGCCTGATGTAAAGCTGGCCCCTCTGGATGAGCTGGCGCGTGCCTATAAACGGATTTTTCAGCAAAAAGCAAGGTGGAGAATGTTGGGGTATGCCAATGAAAGGGGTGAAGAGCGGCTGCGGACGGCAATTTCTACGATGCTGACCATGGACCGCGGTTTAAGTTTCGGGATCAACCAGATTTGCATTACCCGGGGGAGCCAGATGGCTCTGTACCTGACGGCCCAGATTCTGATCCGACCGGGGGATATGGTGGCCATTGAAACACCTGGATACAGGCCTGCGTTTGAGGCTTTTAAGCATGCTGGTGCTAAGATCACTGCAGTGGAAGTAGACGAACAGGGTATTTGTATTACGGAGTTGGAACAACTTTGTAAGCGTCATCAGCTGAAGGCAGTTTATGTCACCCCTCATCATCAGTTTCCTACTACGGTAAGCATGAAAGCCGACCGGAGGTTACAACTGTTACAGCTGTCCAACCAATATGGATTTGCAATTATCGAAGATGATTATGACCATGACTATCATTTCGGACTCAGGAGTTTATTGCCTTTGGCCAGCTATGATCATGCTGATAATGTGATCTATATCAGTTCACTGAGTAAACTCATTGCTCCGGCAGTGAGGGTAGGTTATGTGGCTGGTCCGGAGCAGTTTATCGATTCCCTGGCTGCATTAAGGATGACCATCGACCGTCAGGGAGATCCGGTAATGGAAAATGCAGTGGCAGAATTAATGGAAGAGGGCATCGTAAATAAGCATGCCAAACGGGCATTGGGGATTTACCGGGAAAGAAGGGCGGTCATGAGCAAATATCTGGACCAGTATTTAAAGGGAAAAGCAGATTATCAGTTGCCTGAAGGAGGGCTTGCTTTCTGGTTGAAATTTAAACAACCTATAGATACGATTGCCTTTTCTGAGTCGTTACTGAGACATGGGGTACAGGTGATTTCTACGGAAAGATTTTCTTTTAATGGAAAACCGGTAAACGCTTTGCGACTGGGCTATGCAGCCCTGGATGAAGAAGAACTGGAACGGGGAATTCAGATCATTGCTTCTTTAATCCCTTAACCGTATTTTTTCCATGACCCTTATATAATTTAGAATTATCATTAGCAGAACAAAAATGAGAGCACACATTCCTATACATAAATTGAATGAGCGTAGTAGCCGGGGTCTGGAAATGCTTTATTTCGAGAAAGCTGATAAACAACATATAACACGAATGGAGGCACATAGAGATGACCATTATATTTTCATTTTCCAGGAAAAGGGGGAAACGGAGGTGATGCTCGATTTTAAAACCATTAGTATTGGAGGTTGTGCATTGTTATACATTATTCCCGGACAGGTGCACCATGTATTAAATACAGAAGCTTCCTCCGGATGGTTTATCGCTGTGGAAACCCTGTTGGTTGCAGAAGAATACCGGCAGATTTTGGAACAGGTTATCCTGAACCCGGAACCGTTGTTATTGGAAGCGGCTGAAAATAAAAGGTTTAAACAGTGCCTCGAACTTACTCATGAAAGACTGTTAAATATGGACGGACCATTGGGTAAACAGGTGGTGCATTCCCTGCTTTCTTCCTTCATCGGAATGCTGACTGAATCCTATTTATTGAATAGCCCTAAAGGAGAATTGCTGAACAGCAGGCCATCGCAACTGACCAGGCAGTTCAGAAGCTTGTTGCTCCAGAACTTTAAAACCCTAAAGGGGCCGGCCGAGTACGCGGCTAAACTGAACATCTCCCTGACTTACCTCAATGAAGTTGTTAAGTCCAATACCGGATTCCCGGTGAGCTATTGGATTCATCATGAAATTATACTGGAAGCAAAACGGCTTTTGTATTATACTGACCTTAGCCTGAAGGAGATTGCTTTTGAACTGGGCTTTACAGACCATACCTACTTTTCCCGTTTATTTACCAAGGTTGCTGGTGTCTCAGCAGGAAAGTTCAGAAAGGGCTACCGCTAATCGTCCAATACTTACCCTTGATCCTGCATTGTGCTTTCTTTCTTTTTGCTGTTGTTTTGTAATTGATTATAAAATGATATAGCTATGAATATGCTGAAAAAGAAAGCACTGCAATTAATTGAACGACAGCTGGCTAAAACAGGGACTGTTCTGGAGGTCAGAAGCTGGACACCTTCTACTTTTTATGAAGTGGACCTGCATCTTCCGGGAGTAGACATGAACAAATGGAATGCTGTACAACATATGAAAACAAAGGTTGCTGAATATGTTTACCGCGATTATACACCTGCAAGCTGGGATGCGGAAACCCAGACCTGCACGCTTTATATTGACGCTTCACATGATGGAGATGGAAGTAAATGGGTCTCTCAATTAAAAAGGGGGGATAAAATCTGTTACCTTGGAATAGGAGGAACCAATGCAAAGCCAATAAATGGCAGCAGGATTTTATGTCTTGGAGACAGTTCCTGCGTGGGGCATTTCCTCGCCCTGGAACAACTCGTAGGAAAAGGTAACCTGAGCGGGGCACTGGTGATCAATGAAGAAAATCACCGGAAAGAATTTGCTCATTACTTTGATACTTTACTGGAAGCCATCCCTCCACAGCTGAGCAGTAACATCGACAACCTCCACAATTGGCTAAAAGAGCAGCAATGGGGCAGCAATGCCGTATTTATTGCCGGAAACGTAGCCATGGTGGTAGGCCTCAAACAAAAAATCAGAAGCCTGCCCGATTTTGACGGCGCAATAAAAGTACAGGGATTCTGGTGGTAAAACAGAGAACCAGTGCTGGTGGTAAAAAGACTATTGTCCGCAGGTCATCAATGGAATAGATAAGCTAAACAAAGAAAGCACCAGGCAAAGCGGAACATAAGTCCGGGTGTCTTCCTTTGCGAAGTTGGTTCCTTTAATGCTTTTCATCAGTCCGATGTATTTGAAATCCCCAATCGCACGAAGGCAGAATATTCCTGCAATCACATAAGTTGCGATGTGAACGTACCTCCGCTCAACCAGCTGGTCTGCAAGCCCAAGATTTGCCAGGGTAATGAAAGCGAATAGGGCCAGTCCTAAAGCCACGATAAAAGTGCCGAATTTGCCCGGGCTTAGCGCCTGCTCTCCGTTTACCCGTACCGGCAAGGCGTTTTTTAAGGCCCATGTTCCGCCAAAGACCCAATAGATGTGTAAAAATGAAAGGAATAGAAAAATTAAAGTGTTAATGGCGACTAGTGCAAATATCATTGTTCTTGTAGATCTGTTTTTGGAGTGTCAAAGTTAATCTTTGTGTTCAATAAATATATATATCCTCATCATATTTTGTGGAGATTTACATTTGTCGAATTAATTCGTAGCATAACAGAGGCACGATAGCTTCATAACCACTTTAAAAAATATATTCCAATGAACAAAGAATGGACTGAAGAAGAATTGAAGGAAGTTGCCAGTCAGCTGAGCTTGCCTAAAGGTGAAGCCGGGATAAAGACAGGCGAACGCATGGCACTTTCCAATGAAAATATGATTAACAGAACGATTGAATCTTTGCAGTTGAGCACCGGGGATAAGGTGTTGGAGATTGGACCAGGGAATGGCAGTCATGTTGGCCAGCTCATGGAAAAGGCTATAGGACTCCGTTATACCGGAACGGATATTTCCGTTACCATGGTCGAAGAAGCAGGCAGAATTAACGCTCCGCTGATCAGTTCAGGCGCTGTTTCTTTTGAGCTGTCTGATGGAGAACATCTTGATTTTCCGGCAGATACTTTTCAAAAGATCTTTACCGTAAATACACTCTATTTCTGGAAAGATCCCAAAGCGTATGCTGCAGAGATTTATAAGGTGTTAAAACCGGGTGGCCGTTGCTGCATCGCCATTGCGGATAAAGGATTTATGGAGCAATTGCCATTTACAAAATGGGAATTTCAACTCTATACTGTCCAGCAGCTGAGACGGCTACTGGAAGAAACGGGCTTCCATATCCTGCAAATTATCCAGGAAAAAGACCATACTCAAAGTAATTTAGGCATCCCTGTTCAGCGTGACATTGTGATCGTTTCTGCAGGGAAATAGAACAGGAGCTTTACCAGCCGCCTCCGCCACCACCGCCTCCGCCACCTCCGGAAGATCCACTGCTACTGCTGCTGCTACCAGAGCTCCAGCTGGAGCTTCCGGATGATCCGGAAGAAGAACCTGAACCAGAGGAAGAACTAATGGATGGGGTGGCATTGTCGAATGCCCTGCTGAGGGGTTGTGCCATTCCTGACCCGAAGGCGCGGTAAGAAAAACGATCCCCGGAATACCAATCAGGCTGGTAATCGGTTCCCTCAAAGAGTTGTTCAAATTTAGCACCCCAGGCATTTTCTACATCCAGTGCCATTGCATAGGGCAGGAATTTCTCAAAGAGCTGAGGACTGAGTTCGGGTGGGTTCAGCAGGTTTAACCGATGCTGTTCTGCGGTTTCCAGATACATTTTAAAACCCGCTATTTCACTAAGCATTGCCGCTCCATAAACGGTCGGGGCTTTGATCAGGTAAATAAAAGCAATGAACATCAGGGTGGCAAGGATGATAAAAACCGCACTGGTAGGTTCCATTTTTCCTATAAATTGATATAACATATAGCCTGGTCCTCCGGTAAAGCCAAGCCCGAATAAAACTAAGAAAAGAGAAAGCCCGTAAGTGGACTTCAGGCTTCTGATCCCGTTATAAATGCAAAATAATCCTACACCAATAAAGGGAGCAAAGAAAAGAAGAACAAAAGGATAACCTCCACCTACGAAATACATAAACAAGGCAAATGCAATCACAGTAGCCAGGACCCCTTTAGTCAGGTGTTTGCTATGTTTTACAAAGTAATTCTCAAAATCGAGCTTTACTTTTACCGTGTTCTCATAAGCCGTTCTTGCCGATGAGATCGTGTTGTTATTGCTGGAATCAACAGCAATCTTTGACCTCGAAGCCAGCAGGTGTTTATAGATCTGTTGCTCTTCAGGACTAAGCACACTGGTGTCTTCGGAAGCGCGCTCCAATACATAATCCTCTGCTTCTTTTTTGATCCTGATGACTTTCTTAACGGCCATATTGACAATGGCAGTAGCAAAACCTTTTTGATCTGATTTTCTTTTATTGAAGTAACGCAGCATTGCCGGGGAGAAGCCACCCGGGACATTAAAGCTGGGAATTACTGTTGGTGTTGCCGGATCTACGCCATAACGGTTCCAGGTGAAGAAAAGATAACCCCCCAATGCGATTAAAAGCAAGGCAGTAATGGCCAGCTCTTTGTATTCTGTATATAACTTTTCTGTAAATGATGGCTTTTTGATGAAACCTGTGCTGAAAGCTGCAGCGATGGTGAAGCCCTCACCCTGTGCCAGACCCTGACTGGTTTTGAAGGTAATGCTGCCATCAGCATTGTTAAAAGAATTGCAATTATGGTCTTTAGATCCTGCCGGACCGGTATAACAAACCGTATTTCCACCTTTCGCGCCTGCTGGAAACTGTATGCTGGCCGAAGCAGTATCAATAGGGAAGGCCCATTCATTTCCGGTTACATTCCAGTACAGTTCATCATAATCTTTAAAAAATCCGACCTGTCCTCTGGTACTGTAACTGATCTGGTATTCGTAAATGCCGGGTTCAAGCAATACACTTTCCTGTCCGATATAAATGGACCTGCTGCCATTGGATTCCTTGGTGGAAAAAGGTTCTTCAACGCCATTTTTCAAGACACTTTCCACCAGAAAGTCCATCTTTTTCCTCGTGCTGTAAACATCTGTACGGTATAATGGAAGTGTCCTTACCAGACCTCTTTTGATTTGATCTCCGGTAGCATTTACCTTGATCAGCTCAGTGATCCGGACGAGTCCTGAACTGTCAATTTTAATATTGGAATGAAAGGAAAGAATTCTTTCGGTCTGGGCAAACAACTGCTGAGGGAACTGAAAGAGGATAAAGAGCAGGAGATAACTGAAGGGTCTGAAAAGCTTTTTGGTCATGATTGCGTTTTTTAGAAGGAGATGTTTTTATTTTCCCGTTCTTCCTGATGCTGGATTTCGAAGAAAGCACCTTGCTGAAAATTGAAGGCATTTGCGAGAAGGTTGCTGGGAAAAGATTCGATCAGGATATTGTTTTCCCTGACGGTCCCATTATAATACCTTCTGGACATTTCTATCTCTGATTCTATGGTTTCCAGTTGAGATTGTAGTTGCTGGAAATTGGTGTTTGCCTTTAAATCCGGATAGTTTTCTGCCAGGATCATCAGTTGCCCGATGGATTGGCTAAGCCCGTTTTCGGCAACGATCTTTTCCTGATTGGTACTGGATTGTATCGCAGTGCTGCGTAGCCGGGTAATATTTTCCATTAGCTGTTGCTCATGTGTCGCATAGCCCTTCACCGTCTCAATCAGGTTGGGAATGAGGTCGTATCTTTTTTTGAGATACACATCAATTCCGCTCCAGCCTTCTTTCATCAGGTTTTTCTTTTTAACCAGCTGGTTGTAAATCATCACTGCGCAAATGAGCAGGAGCAGCAATAGCAACCCTATAATCGTAAGTATTGTCATATTTAGATAAGTTGGAGGAAGATAAGAATATTCAATCATACTGAATGTTTACATTTGCATTTTTTATGACAATGGACAACAGCATCAGCAATACGCTTGAAAAAATTCAAAACAATATTGAGCCTTTAAGGCAGGAAATCATCAACCATAAAGTTTATTCAGTGATCAATGAACTGGAAGACCTCCGGATCTTTATGGAATATCATATTTATGCAGTATGGGATTTTATGTCTTTACTGAAAGCATTACAGATCAACCTGACCTGTACCAGCATTCCATGGTTTCCGGTGGGATCAGGTAATATCCGTTCGCTGATCAATGAGATTGTAGCAGGAGAAGAATCTGATGTTGATGCTTCAGGCAATAAGAAAAGCCACTTTGAAATGTACCTGGATGCCATGGAACAATGCGGTGCAGATACCACTGAGATTGGACGCTTTATCAGCTCCCTGAAAAACGGAGCGGATTTAAATGCAGCTTATCAGGCTGCCGGAAGCCCTCAGGAAGCCATAGATTTTGTTGATTTTACGTTCAGTGTGATCAATGCCGGGCAGCCTCATGTACAGGCAAGTACTTTTACTTTTGGAAGGGAAGACCTGATTCCGAATATGTTTTTGTCTATTGTAAACGACCTGAACAAAAAGTTCCCTGAACAGATTTCTTTATTTAAATACTATCTGGACAGGCATATCGAAGTAGATGGCGATCACCATAGTCATCTGGCACTGGAGATGACTTCCGACCTTTGCGGCGACAATGAAGCGTACTGGAAAGCCGCAGAAGAGATGAGTATGGAATCTTTAAGAAAGCGGATTGGTCTTTGGGATGGCGCTTATCGTGCCATACTTCAGCGTAAGCATTAATTCATATGTATCGGCGGCAAAGAGTAGTCGTCGGTAACTTTATCCATATACAGGAGGTTAATTCCTCTGATGACCGCATTCGCATTTTTTTGCGTGATGGGAATGGCTACATGATACACCTCTTCGGGGAAGTCATTCTCATCATGTGAAACAAAAACAAGGCGGACTTGCTTTGATTTACCCGATTGGTAAATGTTCTGCGCCTCTACCATCAGGCTTCTTCCAATTTTATTCGTTTGAGCTGTAGTTTTAAAAAAACCGTATTCATGCTGATAACGGATCGATTTCGTATTGATCGTGAGGTGCTCTTTCCCATAAAAATTCCATAAGGAATACCTGATCAGTAATAAAAAGATCAAAGCAGAAACGATCAGCAGGGCAGGGATTTCATGTATTGCGGCTACTGTAATGATTCCGGCAAGAACGGCGTTTAGAAAAATAAGGATGAGCCTTCCGGGTAAAGAAGGTCTGAGCGTAAGCGTAATGAAAAGGCAGATTCCATCGGAATCTATCATGAAGCCATTATCCTTCATAAAAAAAGCAAATAATTATTAGGAAAGATAAACATAAAAATCATTACCATTTTAGTAATAATTTTGATATAATCAGGGTAATATGGTTCCTGAGGGTAGAAATATCGCTGATGTTAATCTTTTTTAATCGCGTTTAATGGATTTGTTAAGTAACATTTTGCAAGTAAAATAAAAAATAATACAGCTAAGTGTTGTTTCGTACGAAAAGTTTCCTACCTTTAGATTATGAAAGGGAATACAACTGAAAATAACAGACAGATAGAGCCAACAAAGGCAGAGCTGGAGATCTTACAGGTGTTGTGGGAACAGGGGCCTTTGACTGTTCGTCAGGTGAATGATCAATTGAATGAAAACCGGGAGGTAAATTATACTTCTACATTGAAGCTGATGCAGATCATGACCGAAAAGGGGATCCTGACCAGGGATGAGCGTCAGATGAAGCACATTTACCATGTCGCAGAGAAAGAGCAGACCACTAAAGATTTTCTATTAGAGAAGTTTATAGATACCATGTATAATGGTTCTGCCAGCAGATTGATGATGCAACTGATGGGCAATAAGAAAACTTCAAAAGAAGACCTGGCCACCATGAAAGAACTTTTGAATAAACTGGAACAAAAATAATTCATCCTTAAAGAACCACAGGAATGGAAACGATCATTTTTAAAACCTTATTACACTCGCTTTGGCAAGGACTTGTACTTGCTTTACTTACAGCATTGATTCTGGTGTTTACCACCAGATCCAGTGCTAAACTGCGTTATAACCTGCTGATTTCATGTTTGATGTTATTTGCTGGCAGCATTTGTTTTTCTTTCGTTTACGAATGGCGGAAATCGGCGCATACGGAGTTTGAAACTTTAAGTGCTGTTGCTCCTTTTATTCAGCACCAGCAGGTGGTGACGAATGCTGCGCTTACCGGCGCAGAACCGGTAGACCTGTTTCAGAAGGGAATCCGGTACTTCAGCAATTACGCCTCTACCATTGTACTGATCTGGTTTCTGGTGATTTGTGCCAGAAGTATTCAGCTTTTTGCAGGATTATACAGCATCAAAAGAATCAGAAATACACAGGTGAGCCCTGCGGGATTATATTGGGAAAACAGATTGAAAGCACTGGCGTTTCAGTTTAGAATTACCCAGGTGGTACAGATTGTCCAGTCGGGGATTGTAAAGGTACCCATGGTAGTGGGGCACCTCAAACCATTAATTCTTATCCCGGTAGGGCTGATCAATGGTTTATCAGAAAAAGAAGTAGAAGCGATCATTTGCCATGAGCTGGCACATATCAAAAGAAGGGATTACCTGGTCAATATTTTACAGAGCCTGATGGAGATTGTTTTCTTCTTTAATCCTGCAGTATTATGGATTAGTAAACTGATCCGTGAAGAAAGAGAAAGCTGCTGTGATGACATGACGATTTCGAGCACTAATGATAAGGTTAATTACATCAGTGCATTGATTTCCTGTCAGGAGTTTCATATCGGAAATCCGCAATATGCCATGGCGATTTCAGGGAAGAACGATCATTTGGTACAACGTGTGAAAAGAATGGTTTCTAATGATAGTCCCAGTTTGAATAAAATTGAAAAAGGGATTCTGGCCGTAGGACTTGTTGCCGCAGTAACTTTAACGGCTGCCTTTTCCGGAGCAGCCCACCCTGAGAAAAAGACAGAAAATAATGTGGTCTTGCAAGATACCTTGCGGACGAAGAAAAAACAACCTAAATCTAGTGTTCAGAAGCGCTCGGAGACCAGATCAGAACAACGTGTGTCTAAAACCGGGGATGGCGCTGTTGTGGTGGAAAGCTATTCTGGCAATGAGCAGGAAATGCTTAAGGATAAGCAAGCTGCGCAACGTGATCAGCAAGCTGCTTTGCGTGATGTGGAAGCTGCGCTGCGCGACAAGCAGGCCATTTTACGTGATAAACAAGTTGCCTTGATGGATAGACAGGCTGCTTTACTTAACCTGGAGGCAGAAAAGAAAAACCGTTCAGCAAAAAATCGGGATGCCCAGGCTTTGGAAAGAGATAAAGCTGCTTCAGAAAGAGACAGGGCTGCTGCAGAAAGAGATCAGCTTGCTGAGAAACGAGACCGGTTGGCTGAAGAAAGGGACCGGTTACAAGCGGAACAAGATGCTAAATCGGAAGGCAGGAAAGGAACAGAAGTCAGCGTGAACGTTAAAACCTCTTCCCGTAAAACGGTGAGAACGGTGGTCAGAGAGAGTGATGACAATCCTGAAAAAAAGAAAGTAACCTTAGTGACCGGAATTACGGCGGATTATCTGGATAAAGGGGAATTTGACGACAATACTTCTACCTATATCGCCAATGATTTAACGAAAGAAGGCCTGATCTGGAAAAATGAGAAGCTTTCTTTTAGAATCGATAAAAACGAATTTGTGGTGAATGGAAAAACTTTACCGGAGAGTACCCGTAAAAAGTACGCAAAGAAGTACCTGAAACGTCCCGACTGGATCCTGGCTTACAACTATGAAATTAAATAATCTGAAGTAATTTAACCGGATCTCTTAACGCCCCTAAACCTAAATTAATGAAACTATTTATAGCGGCTATGTTAGTCGCATGGGCAAATATTGCCTCAAATATTGCTTCAGCTCAATCCTCGGTGATGCCTGGAAATCCCGGAAAGGGACAGATCTCCGGTAAAGTCCTGAATGAAACAAAACAAGCTTTTGACCTGGCTACTGTAGCCTTATTCAGGGTTCAGGACAGCACCTTGCTAAAGAGCAGCTTTACAGAGCAGGATGGCAAGTTCTCATTTGAACAATTGAAAGAAGGGGATTACCGGATCAAAATTTCGGCAATGGGCTATCAGAATTACCAAAGTGCAGTGCTGCACATCAATGCCCTGAACCAGGGATTGGTGCTTCCCGATATCAGTATGGTTTCTGCCACGAAAAACCTGAAAGAGGTGGCCATTGTAGGGCAAAAGGCTTTTGTGGAACGGAAGATAGACCGGACCGTGGTGAATGTGGATGCCCTGATCGCCAATGCGGGAACTACGGCAATGGATGTACTGGAAAAATCTCCTGGCGTATCAGTAGATCAGAACGGGGTCATCAGTCTGAAGGGAAAACAGGGAGTAACGATTTTTATTGACGATAAGCCCACCTATTTATCGGGTGCAGACCTGGATAATTACCTGCGTTCCCTGCCTTCAGCTTCGCTGGATCAGATTGAAATCATGACCAACCCGCCAGCGAGATACGATGCTGCAGGGAAGGGGGGAGTAATCAATATCAAAACAAAGAAAAGTAATACCAGAGGCTTTAACGGAGGATTGAATCTTGCTTATACCCAGGGAGAGCTCGCCAGAACCAACAATAGTTTTAACCTGAATTACCGACATAATAAACTGAATTTCTTTAGTGTCCTGAGCTATAATTATCAGAATAATTTTACGGATCTGGATCTTTTCAGAAAGTACCTGAATGAAGATGGAAGTACGAAATCTTATTTTGAGCAAAACAGCTATATCACCAGGAAAGGAACAGGGTTAAATGGTAAAGTGGGAATGGATTATTACCAGTCAGATAAAACGACCTGGGGATTGGTGCTGACAGGGATGCGCCGTACCTCACCGGAAACGAATAACAATGTCAGTAATCTTTTAAATGCCCAAAGAGGACTGGATTCTGTGGTGAAGGCATTAACGAAGGAGAACGAAATATTTAAGAATCTGGGAGTCAATGTGAATTACCGCCATCAGTTTGATAAAAAAGGACAACAGCTGACCGCTGATGCGGATTATCTTGTGTACAATTCCAAAAATGATCAGGTGATCAATAACTCTTCCTATCTGCCGGATCAGAGCTTAAAGTCGGAAGATATCCTGAGCGGAAAACTCCCTTCCAACATTAAGATCTATACCCTGAAAGCTGATTATAGCAAGCCTTTTGAAAACAACTGGAAAATGGAAGCAGGGATTAAAACGAGCTATACCAAAACAGATAACGTGGGTGAATATAGTTATACCATTAATCAGGTGACAAAACCTGATTATGAAAAGAGCAATCATTTCATTTACAAAGAGAAGATCAACGCAGGCTATCTGAATATGAATAAAGAAGCCGGTAAATGGTCCTTTCAATTGGGACTCCGCCTGGAGCATACCAGTTCTGATGGACATCAGATGGGAAATCCGGTAAAACCAGATTCTGCTTTTAAAAGAAATTATACCAATCTATTCCCTACGGCCTATCTTTCCTATAAACTGGATACGGCAGGAAATAACCAGATCGGTTTAAATTATGGAAGAAGGGTAGACCGGCCTTATTTCCAGCAGTTAAACCCTTTTGTTTCCCCTCTGGACAAGTTTACCTATTACCTCGGAAATCCCTTTCTGAACCCTTCATTTACCCATAGCATTGAGCTTTCACATACCTTTAAAAATAAGGTAACTACCACGCTGAGCTATAGTGATACCAAAGACGAAGTGAATGAAACCATTGAAATTAAGAACGGGCTTTACTATAGCAGGCCTGGCAATATCGGCAGTAAGATTGTAAAAAGCCTGAGTGTGAATGCAGGACTTGACCTTTCTTCATGGCTGAGCTGGCAGTTTTATGGAGAGCTCACCAATTTAAATTCAAAAAGCACAGACTTCTACAATGGGGTGCTGAACAGCAAAGGAACCTTTTTCTTTACCACCAATACCTTCCAGTTTAAGCTGAATCAAAGCTGGACCGCGGAGCTTGGGGGCATGTACCGGACAAAGATCAATGATGCCCAGTTTACAATTGGTAAATTGTATGCATTCAATGCAGGTATACAAAAGAAGTTGTCTCCAAGCACAACTGTGAAACTGAATGCCAGTGATATTTTTTATACCAGAATCATTAACGGTCAGATCAATAACCTGGCACTCACTACCGCAGGCTGGAAAAACCGTTCTGATTCCAGAACAGTGTTGCTGAGTTTAAGCTATCGTTTTGGGAAGACTTTCTCTGATCTCCGGAAGCACAATCAGACGGGAGCAGAGGCTGAAAAGAACAGGGTGAATAACTAAGTAAAGTTTTTTTCTCATATTAGCAACCGATAGCTGATCAATAACAGGTACCCGATTTTATATGAGTTCACAGAACAATACTACATTTTTTAAAAGACAAGAAGAAGAAGCAATCCGCCTGTCGAGGATGGATTCAAATATGGCAATTTCCAATCAGGATGTAGCTGGCGTAGCGAAATACTGGATGGACGATATCGTTGTGATCTCCGGTGAAGGAGGTCAGTATTCAGGGAAGTCCAAGCTGCTTAAAGTATGGAAAGATATGTTTTCAAAAAAATCCCCTTCATTTGAGCGTTTACCTGCTGCTATCGTGATTGGCGACAGCGGTATCCTGGCCTGGGAAAGTGGCAGCTGGAGCTATAAAACCGAGCCATTCAGAGGAAATTACTCGGCCATGTGGCGAAAAATTAACGGTGTATGGCTGACACAGTCGGAGCTGTTCGTTTCTTTGGATTAATCCAGTGATTTAAGCATCCAGATATTACAGGCATGATGGCCGGAGTTTCCCAGAGCAGCATCCAGCGCTTTGAACCCGGCCTTTTCATACATCGTTACTGCCTGCGCAAGCTGAGGTAAAGTCTCCAGATAGAGTTGGCTGTAGCCCATCGCTTTGGCTGATTCAACACATTTTTCCATGAGTTGTTTGCCGATGCCTTTACCCCTTGTATTTCCTGAAAGGTACAATTTGACCAATTCAGCACAACCTTCAGGAAGGCCTTCGGTAGGATAAATGCCGCTTCCACCAAGTAGTTTATCCTCTTCTTCCGCTACAAAATAAATGCTTCCTGCTGTCTGAAACAAGGCATATAAATTATCTGTTGTCGGATCAGAATGGGCTGTGCCAATTTTAGGAACATTAAATTCTTCCAGGGAACTGCGGATAATTTTAGCGAGTTGTTCGTTATCTTTAAGCTGGATGGTTCTGAATGTAATTGGCATGGTAAGGAATTATTGAAATAAAAGCGCAAGTTATAATTTTAAATTGTTTTTTCCGGGCTGCCATAGGGTTGTCAGTGCCGGCACTGAAATTTGATTCATAAACATTTAAAGAAATGAAAATGAACTTGCAAACCCTGACTAAAGACTTATGCGCCTATAACTTATGGGCAAATAATGAGCTGGTAAACCGGCTGACTGAAAATAAAGAAGGAACTGCAGCTGTTTCTACAGAACTTCCTCATATCAACCAGAAATTATCCCGTTTGCTGGCTGTGGAAGAAGAGTGGATGGAGAAGATAACAGGTAAAGAGCAGCGTTCCCCAGAGGAGAAAATATTTGAAGGAGCAATTGATGCCTTACTTAAAGATCTTGTTGTTCAGTCTGAGCACCTGCTTCAATATGTTTCCGGCTTATCAGAAGATACATTAAAAGAAAAAGTAAGCTTTGACATTCCCGGAAGCGGAGATTTTAACATGACAAGGTATGAAATGATTCAGCATACCGTTGGAGACAGCACCCATTGCCGGGGGGAAATTGTGATCAGTTAAATCCGGAATCTGAATTTATTAAAAGGATATCGATGAAGAAAAATATCATTTGGAAAGGCCTGAACACGCTGCAAACGACCGAACATTGCGAGTTGTTGCTTGAAAAAGACCGGATTATGGTGTCTTCCATCGTGAAAGGTCTGGTTGATGGCCGGGAAGTTCATATTTCTTACCTGATTCATATGGACCGCAACTGGAAAACTTTATCTGTTTCGGTACTGAACAGGGTAGAAGGAGAGCTGAAACAATTGGCTTATAAGAGTGATGGTGATGGAAACTGGTTTGGAAATGGGCTGGAAGCAGACCTTTTTAAGGGTTGTATCGAGATAGACATCATGGTTAGTCCCTTTACGAATTCAATCCCTGTAAACCGGTTGAAACTGAAAATCGGGGAAAGCCGGCGGATCAGCGTGATGTATTTTGATATTCTGAAATTTGAAGTATTGCGGCGTGAACAGATTTATACCAGGGTAACGGAAGATCAATATAAATATGAAAATACAGACAATGACTTTAAGGCACTGATCAGGTTTGACGAATCTGGACTGGTACGTTCTTATCCCGGACTTTTTGAAATGATTTCCTAAAAAATTATCTTCGGGCATGATTGATGTTTGTTGTGCCATTATTGTAGATGAGGAAGGTAAAGTTTTGGTAACCCAGCGGAGTTCCGGCATGGCATTGCCATTAAAGATGGAATTTCCCGGAGGGAAGATAGAAGAAGGGGAAAGCCCTGAGGAATGTCTCATCAGAGAAATAAAGGAAGAGCTGGATGTTGATATTGAGGTGCTGTCCGCGGCGAAATCCCATGAGTATGTATATCCTGGTTTTTCCATCCGTCTGATCCCTTTTGTCTGCCGGATTTCCGCAGGAAACATTAGCCTGAAAGAACATGCTGCCTATATCTGGACAGAGACATCGGCATTGCCGGATTGTGATTGGGCAGCTGCCGATATCCCTGTGGTAAACGATTACCTGGATTCTTTAAAATTTAGTTAAAGCCGCTTATCCTGCCGGATGATCTTCCACTTCATCCCTGGGTTCCCAGAGTTCAATAGCATTCCCTTCCGGATCCAGTATATGAACGAATTTGCCATAGTCATATTCGGAAATCTCATCAATAATGGTGACGTTCTCCTTTTTTAGTTCCTCGACCAGTTCGACGATATTTTCTACCCGGTAATTGATCATAAATGGCTTGTCTGAGGGATTGAAATATTTGGTGTCCTTCGGAAAGGTACACCAGGCCGTGGATCC
This sequence comes from Pedobacter caeni, assembly GCF_900129215.1. Classification (GTDB taxonomy): domain Bacteria; phylum Bacteroidota; class Bacteroidia; order Sphingobacteriales; family Sphingobacteriaceae; genus Pedobacter; species Pedobacter caeni. The sequence goes on from NZ_FQUQ01000005.1 coordinate 420,448, forward strand.
TTTTACCGATGGATTGTCGGCCTGTCGCCATTCAAACGTTACTCCGTATTCAGTGGTTGCCAATCCAAGGTTTTTGGCATACCATTCGTTCATCCCTTTTGGATTGTCGCATTTAAAAAATACGCCACCAAGGCCGGTTACTTTTTTCATCAGTATGTTTTTTTAATATGTAAAGGTGTCTGCGAATAAATCTTTTATTAATTTCCATCTATTTCCCGACAATAGCAAATCTGTTTTTTAGCTCTTCAGTCAGGACTATAGCTGATTTTCATCTGGGATATCAATACCGGCAGCCCTGGCTAAAGCCTGCATTTCCAATGCCTTTCCTTCATCTTTTACTTCTTCGTCATTGCGGTACAAGCGGATCAGCTCCAGATAACTTTCAGCATCGCCCAATTCCACTGCTTTATGGTAAAGCGTTAATGCCTTGCGGCTATCTGCTCTGCATCCTTGTCCAAGTTCATACATGAGGGCCAGGTTATGGGCAGATTGTGCATCACCTTCTTTTACACTGATTTTGTAGTAGGTGATTGCAGTTGAATAATCTTCTTTCAGAGACAATACATAGGCCTGTCTTCCGTAACTAGGGTAATCGTGCTGTTCAGCTTGCTGGTAATGTTTTAAAGCTTTGTTCAGGTTTTGCTGAACCCATATTCCATCCAGATAAAGATCGGCAAGATTTGCATGTGCCCTTCCGCTGCCATATTCTGCTGCTCTTTCATACCAACGGATGGCCTGGTCTATATTCTGGCTGACCCCTATGCCGTTAAGATGGCAAATTCCAAACCCGTTCATCGCATCTACTGAACCTGCTTTTGTTCCTTTACGGTACCAGAAGTAGGCCTTATTGGCATCGTAATGAATGCCATTACGGCTATAGATAAAACCAAGGTCATTCATAGAATCGGCATCGCCCTTTTCTGCTGCCAGGAGGTGGTATTTTATGGCATTGTCTATATCGCCCTCATTAAAAGCATCTGCACCTTTATGATAAAGGTCTAATGCCGGAGCATTGGTCCCCGCAATATCGGACAGGATTTTTCGCTGTTCATCTGCCATGCTTTCCGGATAGTAGGCTGCGGATAATTGTCTGGCGGCGATTTCATGGTCTACAGCTTTGACGGTCTGATTGCTGTAAACCAGCGACACTTCATTTCCCAGAAATCCCAGAATCTCCCAGCTGCCATCTTTATTTCTGCGGATATAGTCGCGCATGGAGTCAAACTGCGGACTGATAAAGGTCTTTCTTCCTTCCCAGGCATCAAAGAGCCCAACTTTACCCGATTGAAATACACGAAAACAACCTTCATGAAGTTCATCTATCCGGTTATAGATACAAGGAAGCAACAGTCCATCAGCCATCCGGAATAAACCAGATTTTCCTTTTTGTTTCAGGATATAAACAAGGCTTCCGCTGCAATAGTTGATCTGTTCGTATTCAAGGGGGAGGATTGTTTCGCCATCCTGTCTGATCAGGGACTGCAGTTTTAGTTTGTTTTTATCTCCAGTAGCTATGATTTCTGTAGTCACGAAAAAATGCTGTTCTTTTTCATAACCCGCCCAGTGTACCTCAGTGACTTTATGCGTGCCTATTTTTTGAAAGTCCTGTAGAAAGAACCGTTTTTGCTTGCTTGATTTCAGGATTCCGGTATACAGGTTATATCCATCATATTGATGACAATCGATTTCATTCAGGTATTCGAAAGGCAGTAAAAGATCATTATTGGCATTGACAACTGCCCAGGTATCCTCTTTACATACATTGAAATAATGTGGTTCCAGGCTGAGGTCAGTAATGTCATCATAAAGGAAGTCAACGTCCGGAGTTTTGAGGGCCTGGAGCAGTCCGTATTTATCATTTAGTTTAACAATGGCAATTCCTTTGCATAGGTCGTAAGCATCGTCAAACTGTAATGACACCATTTCTTCTCCCTGACGGTTGACATAGCCATATTTGTTGTTCTTTTGAACCAATGCCAGTTCTTCTCCCTCAGGGAAATAATAGACTTCATCATAATGTGCAGGGATCAGAACTTTTCCGGTATCATCCTTCATTCCTTTGTACTCATTTTCCTTGTAGAAAATCTGGTCAGGATGCTCATTGTCTTCTTCCTCTTCTTCGTTGTCGTAAATCCCGGAGGTGATGACTTCCCAGCCATAATCATAACCTGAGTGGTTAAGATAAGGACGGAAACTTTGATATTCCAGTGGTCCCTGATTAAATTCCGGACAGTTATTCAGTAAAGCGGGATTATCCTGAGCAATGGCTTCGGCAATAATGGCATTGCTGGTATTGATGTCATTCAGGAGCTTTATGGCTTGCACTTTATGGGGAACATCGTCCATGTTGAAGACATCCCAGGCATCAAGATGAAAAAAGTCATGAACCACCTTTTGGTCAAGAAAGTTAAAAATACGTTGTTTAGCCTTGTCAAATGCGGCTTTATTGTCGATGAGCTGCTCCTTATGTTTATCTATAAATTCATAAAACTCTTTAATCCTCTGAATTCCCGGACTAGCGGGAGCATAAATACCGCCTTCAGTTCCATTGTACATAGGTGTCGAAATGAAGGGTTGGCGGACAAATAAAGGGTGAAGGAAGAGGGGGAATTCATAGTTCCATTCTACCATCATGAGGTTCTGCTCAGTATTGCCTCCAATTCCGGCCAGAAACTGATCTAAAAAACCGGTACTTTCTGCTGTAGCCGCAATTTGCTCAGGAAGTAAACTGTGGCTAAAATTGTATAAATATATTCTATGGGCCATTAAAAATGTGGTATAGTGTTCTTTCTCAAATAAAACGCTGTTTGCGCTGTACAATAGTTAATGCTTTCTGTACAATAATAGTGCAAGGAAACCGATAATTAGTGTTATTCTATGTAATTTTAGAATCAGAAATTAAAGATTGGGAAAGTAATTGCTACATTGTGGCGTTAAAACTATAGACATGAAAAACTCAAAAAATGCGTTGATATTTCTGGCATCGATGCTTCCCCTTTTCGTGGAGGCGCAGCTCAGTAATACAGGACAAAAAACTATGATTTATCCGGAAACAAAAAAAGAAAATGTAAAAGACACCTATTTTGGAACAAGTGTAGACGATCCTTACCGATGGCTGGAGGACGATCGTTCTGCAGATACCAGGAAATGGGTGGAAGCACAAAATGTAGTAACTCAGAAATATATGTCTCAGATTCCGTACAGGAATGAAATTAAGGAACGTCTGAAACATTTGATGAATTATGAGAAATACTCACAGCCATTCAAAGAAGGAGCATATACTTACTTTTATAAAAATACAGGACTGCAAAACCAAAGTGTCCTTTACCGTCAGAAGGATGCCGGGGAGCCGGAAATCTTTCTTGATCCAAACAGCTTTTCCAAAGATGCGACAACTTCTCTTGCCGGGATAAATTTCTCTAAAGATGGGAGCATGGTGGCTTACCAGATTTCCGAAGGAGGCTCTGACTGGAGAAAAGTAATTGTGTTGAAATCTGCCGACAAAACAGTAGTAGGTGAAACCTTAACTGACGTTAAATTTTCAGGAGTTGCCTGGCAGGGAAATGATGGTTTTTATTACAGTAGCTATGATAAACCAGCGGAGGGAAGTGCACTTTCCGGTTTAACACAATACCATAAGTTATATTATCATAAGCTGGGAACACCGCAGAAAGACGATCAGCTGATCTTTGGCGGAGAAAAAACACCAAGACGTTACATTGGTGCCGGGCTGACGGAAGATGAGCGTTACCTGATCATTTCTGCCGCAAATTCTACTTCCGGAAATGAGCTTTATATCAAAGACCTGAAAGTAAAAAACGGTGCAATTGTTCCATTGGTAAATAATTTCGAAAAGAGCCATAACATTATTGACAATGTGGGCAGTAAGCTGATCATTTATACTACCCTCAATGCACCTAATGGTCGTCTTGTAACTGTTGATGCAGCCAAACCAGCTGCGGAGAACTGGAAAGAGCTGATCAAAGAGACAGAAAATGTATTGGAGCCTTCTTCAGGAGGGGGCAAGTTGTTCGCCAACTACATTAAAGATGCCATATCTATGGTATTGCAATACGATAGAAACGGAAAACTGGAGCATGAGATAAAGCTGCCGGGAATTGGAACTGCAGCTGGATTTGGCAGCAAAGAAAAAGATAAAGAATTGTATTATACTTTTACTTCTTATGTTTATCCTTCCACCATTTTCAAGTACAACGTTGCCACAGGGAAGTCTGAAGTATATAAAAAATCAGGCGTAGATTTTGATCCAACAAACTACGAGTCAAAACAGATCTTTTATAATTCAAAAGATGGAACAAAAGTTCCCATGATCATTACTTATAAAAAGGGGATCGAACTGAATGGAAAGAATCCGACAGTATTGTACGGTTATGGAGGGTTTAACGTCAGCCTGACTCCTGCATTCAGTACTGCCAATATTGTGTTGATGGAGCAGGGAGGAATTTATGCCGTGGTTAACCTTCGTGGTGGAGGCGAATATGGTGAGAAATGGCACCTTGCAGGAACAAAACTGCAAAAGCAAAATGTGTTTGATGATTTCATTGCAGCGGGAGAATACCTGATTGCAAATAAATATACTTCAAAAGATTACCTGGCGAGTATGGGTGGCTCTAATGGAGGATTATTGGTGGGCGCAACATTGGCACAACGTCCGGATCTTTTTAAAGTTGCTTTCCCTGCAGTAGGGGTGATGGACATGTTACGTTACCATAAATTTACTGCCGGTGCAGGCTGGAACTATGATTATGGTACTGCAGACGATTCAAAAGAAATGTTTGAGTACCTGTATAAATACTCCCCTGTTCATGCACTAAAAGCAGGGACAAAATATCCGGCAACACTGGTGACCACTGCAGATCATGATGACCGGGTGGTTCCGGCACACTCCTTCAAGTTTGCGGCAAACCTGCAGAAAGATCAGGCAGGTGATGCTCCGGTATTGATCAGTATTCAAACCAATGCAGGACATGGTGCTGGCAAACCAACAGATAAAGCGATAGAAGAGATTGCCGACCGTTGGGCATTTCTGTTTTACAATATGGGTGTTACCTATAAAAAGTAACACCCTCAATAGCAATATAGAATAGCATCAGCTATTAAAAGATGTGCCGAAGCTCCTTATTTAGCTAACTTAAGGACTTTAGGCACATCTTTTTCATTTCCGGTGAATATGATCAGTTTCTTATCTGCCCCATAAAGATATAGGGAAGGATAGTGTTTTGGCTGGAATAAAGGAATGAAAACATAGTCTTTATCCTGTAGCGTTTTGACGTTTTTCATTGCTTTTAATGGCTTGGCATAAGTATCCATAAAAATATTGATGGAACGGAATACATCCTGGGAAACGAGATAGAAGTTAACACCTGATAATTGTTTCGTGTCTTTCGACAGGTTTCCTGCTACCTTCTGACAATGGTCACAACTGGCATCAAAAAACATGATCAAAGATTTCTTTCCCTTAGGAATTTGTTCGGTAGAAAAGGTTTTACCATCTTCTTTATAAAAAATGGCTTTGGGCAGGGCTGTTCCCGGAGTAGGGGCCTGAGCAAATGCATTTATTGAAAATGCGGTAATGAGTAAGGAAAAGAAAAGTTTTTTCATTTTAGCTGTTTTTAGGGATAAATATTTACTAATATCTGATTCTCCGGGATAACTTGCGTCATTTGAATTCAAAAATACTATACCTATATTTATCAATTGAGTGGTAATAACGGAAAATGATTGATTCATAACTAATAAAACACGAAAAAAATAACAAACATACCTTCATAACCGTTATAAGACAATTATATTCTGATGAAAAAAAAGAAATGGAGTGGTTTGGCGGGAAAGGTGCTGATTCTGGTGATTGTGATGTTCAATATTGGTTGCGACCAGATCACCAAATCAATCGTTAGGGACAATGTGCAATACCATGCGAATATAAAAATCATCAGCGATAACATCACCCTCACAAAAGTAGAGAACTCAGGTGCTTTTTTAAGTCTGGGAGATACCCTTCATTCGGGAGTTAAATTTGTCTTGCTGATGTTGTTGCCCGTCCTGGTGCTGCTGATGGGTGTTTATTACGTGATGAGCAGAAAAGACCTGGATCCTTTATTGGTATTTGGAATCAGTTGTGTGATTGGAGGCGGGGCGGGAAACCTGTACGACCGCATCATCTATGGCTCAGTTACAGATTTTCTTCATATCGACTTTGTGATTTTTCAAACGGGCGTCTTCAATGCTGCTGACCTGTCTATCATGCTGGGGATGCTGCTGATTATAATCAACTCATTCTCTAAAAGGAAATACAGCACTTATGCCTGATCCCAAATCTTTCCAGTTTTATTTTTCAATTTTGCGGTCATGAAACTATTGGTCGTAGAAGATGAAATCGATTTGCTGGAGGTCATCAGGCAATCTCTAGAAAAGGAAAGCTATCTGGTGGAAACCGCTGGTACTTATGCGCTTGCATTGGACAAGATCAGTGCTTATGAATACGATTGTATCCTGCTGGACATCATGTTGCCCGACGGGAGTGGTTTAGACCTGCTTGCAGAACTGAAGCAAATGAATAAATCGGATAATGTGATCATCATTTCTGCTAAAGACGCGTTGGATGATAAAATAAAGGGGCTGGACATGGGCGCTGATGACTACCTGGTCAAACCTTTTCACATTGCTGAACTCAATGCCAGAATCAAATCTGTATTGAGAAGAAAATCCCTCAACGGCAAAAATACGATCGAACATGCCAATTTGAAGATGGACCTGGACGAACGTCAGGTGTGGATTGATGGAAATGAGCTCCTGCTGAACCGGAAGGAGTTTGACATCCTGAGTTATCTGGCCGTGAATAAAAACCGTTTGGTCAACAAAACGGCATTGGCAGAACAGGTCTGGGGCGACTATATGGATGGGGCTGATGATTATGAATTTATCTATTCACAGATTAAAAACCTTCGCAAAAAACTTAAGGAAAACGGGGCAGGTATAGAGGTGCAGGCGGTATATGGAATCGGTTATAAACTGGTCGTCTTATGAACCTGCTGAACTATACCCTGAAATACCTTTCCATAGCCCTGTTGCTGGTGATCAGCATCTGGGCTGTTCTGTTTTATCTGAATATGATTGATGAGGTTCAGGATAGCCTGGACGATGGACTGGAAAACAGTAAAATGCTGGTGATACAACGGGTAGAAAAGGATAGTGGGATCATTACCCGTTCAGGTTTCTCCGAACACAATTATGAGATTAAGGAAATCGGAGAAAGACATGGCCTGAAATTTAAAGACCGGTACCGGGACACGATGATGTATACCCTGAATGAGAAAGATCTGGAGCCTTTCCGGATGCTGACGACCGTTTTTAATCAGGACAACCGCTATTATGAAATGAAGGTAGTGGCTTCAACAGTGGAGGAAGATGACCTGGTGAGGAGTTTATTGTACAGCCTGATCTGGCTCTATGCAGCCATCATTATTAGTTTTTTTGTGATCAATCACTTATTGCTTAGAAAGATATGGACTCCATTTTATCAATTGCTCAGGAGGTTGAAATCGTTCCGTCTGGATAAAGATCAGGGAATTGAGACCACAAAGACCGATGTTACGGAGTTTAAGGAGCTGAACGAGGCTGTAAACGGATTAGTGGAACAATCGGTGAATACTTATGGGAGTCAGAAACAGTTCATTGAGAATGCAGCGCATGAGTTACAGACCCCACTTGCCATTAGTCTGAACCGCCTGGAACTGTTGGCAGAAAACGAAGGGCTGACAGACCAGCATCTGGAATCCATCGGACTGGTGATCGGGACCTTACAAAGGCTAACCAGGTTGAACAAATCATTGTTGTTACTTTCCAAAATTGAAAATAAACAATATGGGGAGCTGGCCTTGCTTTCCATCAATACCTTAGTGAGGTCGTTGATTTCCGAATATGAGGATTTCGCAGAAATGAAATCTATCCGGATTCAGCTGGAGGAAGAGGGACAAACATCACTGGCAATGAACAAGGATCTGGCAGCCATATTAATTTCCAACCTGCTAAAAAATGCCATTACTCATAATGTGAATGGTGGTACAGTCAGGATTCTGATTACTGAAAATGTTTTGATGATCAGCAATACCGGTGCAGCGGCTTCCCTGGATCAGGAAAAAATCTTTAAACGTTTTCAGAAAAACAGCAGGGAGCAGAGCAGTACCGGCCTGGGGCTTGCTATTGTAAAGGCCATCACAGATCTCTATGGTTTCAGGGTTAAATATTCCTACACTGATCAGCATCACATTCAAATAAATTTCAAATAATTGAAGTTTTAACCCATTCCGGGCTTTCTTTCCAGTTTCTTTTCAGATTTGACCTTTTTCTTTGTGGTATTAATCACAACAATTAAAAAACAAATACCATGAAACAGCACATCATATTAGCTGCAGGCCTGCTTTTTTCTGGCCTTACTTATGCACAGGACATTCCTGTAAAGGATGTACCATCGGTAGTCCTGAACTCTTTTAACAAAACCTTTCCACAGGCAGTTAAGGTAGAGTGGGAGATGAAAGGCGATTTGTTCAATGCAGATTTCGATATCGGCAGAAGAGACCATGAAGTGTGGCTGAACAATAAAGGAGCAATCGTAAAGCATAAAAAAGAACTCAGAGCGAGGGAATTGCCAGCCGTAGTGGCCAACAGCATCAAAAAGAATTTTAAAGGATTCAGGATCGATGACGTGGATAAGTTCGAAGAGGAAAAACAATTCTTTTATAAAGTAGAATTGAAAACCCTGCAGGAAGAGAAAAAAGTAGTTTTTGATGCACAGGGAAGAATTAGTAACAGAATATTATAAACCCAAAAAAATAGTATAACCCCCAAAAGAATATGAAAACATTTAAAAGCATATTGACCACCCTTAGTCTGGCACTGGCCCTTTCCGTAACTTTAGCCAGCTGTGATAAAGATGATGATAAAGTTATTCCTGAAACAGAACTTTCTGCAGAAGCGAAAAGCTATGTGAGTACACATTTCAATGGTGTTGCCATCAGTCAGATCATAAAAGACAATGAAGGATTAAGCCATGAATATGAAGTGATTCTTGCAAACGGTGTGAAACTGGAATTCGATGCAAAAGGAGCAGTAGAAAGCATCAAAAGTCTGAAGCAATTGCCTGATAGCGTAATTCCGGTAAAGATTTTAGATTATGTAAAAGCGCAATACCCGGCAGAATTCATTACGGAATGGGAATTGGACCTGAATGATCAGGAAGTTCAGCTGAGCAGCGGAATGGAATTGAAATTTAGTAAAGCAGGTGATTTTTTAAGAATCGATAAATAGAAGAACGCAAAATTCCAATTACACCAATACGTCATCTTGAAGCGAATCAGGATGACGTATTGGTGTTTATGGATTAGCCCTGAAAGAGGTCGTTTTTAATGGAGCCAGGTTGTTTAGCTTTACGCTTGTAATTGTGCTTGTTTTACTTATTGCTTTGACAGTCGTTAATCCGGAAACTTTTACTTTTTTAATTTCTTCGGGTTTCTCCTTTGTGTCATTTCCCTTGATACTGACCGAATTGAGCTTGGACTCTGGTGCCGGGCCATCGATGATCACTGTTGGTTCTTTCTTAGGAGGACTTGGAACTTCTACAGGTTTTGACGATGTTTTTGGCTGATCAAATGTAACTATCGGTGGAGGAAATTTAACTTTACTTTTGCGTTTCTCTTTCGGAACCGGACGGTCAGGTGTAACTATCGGCGGAGGAAATTTAATTTTATTTAGCCGTTTTAGTGGTGGAGCAGGTGGTGTTCCCGGTTCACGTGGTGGAGTAGGTGGTGTTCCTGGTTCACGTGGTGGCGGAGGTGGAGGGCTTTTTGGCATTGGTGGTGCCGGATACCCTGAATTCGCTTTCAGCACTTTTGCGCCGGGCACACGGTGGTTCTTCTTTGCCTCCTTTTTTTTGATGGTATCCTGAACATTGTCCCTGGAATTAATGCTGCTCATCTTGTCCGGATAAAAATCCAGCAGACCATAATCTTTAGTGAAGGCCACCGTGGATGTGAGCAGCATTCCCCCAACGAGTGGCAATGCGAACAGAAGTTTGAGCCTTGCCCGTCCTGTTGATTTTTCTTTGTTTAACATGTTGATTCTTTGTTTTAGTATGGATGGATTGAAAATTTGATTGCTCAGTTGTTTCATCTCTGCACCAAAAGAATTCCTGATCAGAAAAAGGGCATAATCATGTTTCCGGATCTCTTCTTTGGTGGTCAGCTCATCGGCAATATATTCATGTAAGAGTTTGATGTCTTTTTTGATCAGGTAACTGATGGGGTTAAACCAGTTCAGCGTTTGAACAATTTCGAAGAATAAAATGTCGAGGCTGTGTTTCTGACGGATATGAACCATTTCGTGTTTTAGAATCGTTTCTTTTCCGGCAGCGTCCGGCTGGATAAAGAGCAGGTTAAAGAAAGAAAAAGCTGCGGTACCTTGCTCAATTGAGATATGAACCACCTCACCGTCATGATGCCTTTCTGTCTTTCTGGAAAGTGCAATAATCTGGTAAAGACCTCTTCCAAGTTTTAAAGAGAAGAAGATCACAACAAGCCAGTAAAGGATCGTAAGGACGGGATAAAACAGGTTCTCCTGTTCGGCAATAGGTTTTACCAATGCAGTTGCGGGGATCTGTGCTGCTCCTGAATCCTGAAAAAAGCGGTTCAGATAGCCGATTTGCAATAAAGGTAACACAAAGGACAATAGGGTCGAGCTGATCAGAAAATACCTGTTCAGGGTATAGAATGTTTCCTTGTGGAACAGCAAACGATAGCAGCCATAAAACAGGGCCAGGTATAAATTCGCTTCCAGCAGATAGTATAACCAGTTCATCATTTCTTGTTTTTAAGTTTTTCAGCCAGTTGAATCAATTCATCAAGTTCCTCGATGTCCATGTTTTTCTCTTTCACCAAAAAAGAAACCAGACTCTGATAAGAGTTTTCAAAGTAATTGTTCATCACTTTGTCGAAGGCAAAGTGTTTATATTGAGCTTCAGAGATCAAAGGGAAATAAATGTGCGTATTGCCAATTGCCTTATGGTCAATAAATCCCTTTCCCTCTAATACACGGATGACAGTGGATACTGTATTATAGGCTGGTTTGGGTGGCGACATCTTTTCAATCACATCTTTGGTTAAACCCTCTTTGATCTCCCATAAAATCAACATCACCTGCTCTTCTGCTTTTGTTAGTTCTCTCATTTTTTTATCTTCCTGTTAACGTTAATTAAAGTTACTACTATTTTTATAGTTTGCAAACTATTTTTGTAGTTTAATTGTAATTGACTGATTAATAGTGTTTGAGCGGTGTTTTTTGGCCCCTGGTCTTGATGTGTATTTATTGATTGACAGTATGCAGAGGCATTTGTGTCGCTTGTATTTAAGTGATGTTTGTTGAGTGATGGATTGCTGTTGCTGGTTGAGCGTATTGATTGGTATTTGTCTGGCTTGTATTTAGCATTGCAGCAGAAATACTCCTTCAGTTGCGAAAAAACATCATGGTAATCTATTCCCGGTCCTGAAACAGAAGGGCAGGCAGATGGAGAAAAGGTGTGCTATGATAATTAACGATCCGTAGCCGGGAAAATCAAGCTGAATGTGCTGCCTTCATTGACTTTTGATTTCACAAGGATTTCAATTCCATGAAACAAAGTGATGCTTTTTACGATCGACAATCCAAGTCCGTAGCCTACATTTTCTGTGAGGTTGGCTTTCCGGAACCGGTCAAAGATGAAATCCAGATCTTCTTCTGCAATTCCAATTCCGGTATCCTGAATGGTGATGGTATAATTTCCTCCTTTTTTATGTTCGTCCGTAATCCTGATGCTGCCGTGAGCTACATTATACTTGATGGCATTATTGATCAGGTTATAGAAAAGTTGAAACAGCAGGTCCTGGTTTACATTTTTGAGTAACTGATCTTCTTTTAAATTGATATGGATCTGAAGTTCTTTTTCCTCAGCCCTGTGACTGATCTCTTCCATCACCTCATTGATGATTTTGGAAGGCTTTATGTTTGCGGATTTAACAAATTGCTGGTTTTCAATCCTGGAAATGAGGAGCAGGGAGTTGGAAATCTTTTTAAGCCTGCTGAGGGTTTTCATCATCTCCACAATACGAAGCACTACTGCTTCGGGAAGCTGTTCGTCTCCAAGGAGGTTTTCCATTTTATTTTGAAGAATGCTGATGGGGGTCATGAGCTCATGAGAAGCATTGGCTGTAAACTCCCTTTCTTTTTCAAAAGCCTCGTTGATCTGGTCCATCAGCTGGATCAGCGATTCATCCAGGTATTTGAAATCCTGAGTGGAGGTCGCTACCGGAGGAGAATAATCTTTGAAAGGAAATTTTCTGTTGATCAGTTTGCTTTTAATGATTTTGCCCAGTGGCCTGATGAGTACGCGGGTAAAGATGAGGTCAAAAAGCAGGGTTAAGGCAATGAGGCCCATGAGCACATACAAGGCAATTCTTTGCAGTGGTTTATTGTATTGGTTGATACTGGCGGTAGTTTTACCAATCTCCAGCAGGTAATTTTTAGATTCAAAACTGAAGGTATGCATGAGGATCCGGTAAGTGAGGGTATCCCTTTCTACTACCCGTTGTGCAGTTTTAATGGTGTCAATCCGTGTTTTTGCGGATGCTGGCTCTAATGCAATGTATTCTTCTTTAAGCATGGTATAACTACCATAATTGTCATCGCCCTGCAAATAATGATCAATTCCGTTTTTATGCACCACATTGATCACCTTGGCTTGTTGCCGGCGCAATGAATAATTGGTGTATTCTGAAACAATGCGGTCTACGAGAAAGGGGAGGGAGATGATAAAGAGCAACACCACAGCCAGTTTGGAACTGGTGATGAACAGGATTAATTTCGATGATAATTTCATTTACTTCTTTATTCTGTAGCCTACGCCCCGTACCGTTTCCAGGAAATCTGTCGGTGCCCATGCATTGAGTTTCTTTCTGATGTTCTTAATGTGTGCATCAATATAGTTGGAATCGTAGTCATCATCGGCAAAAGTTCCCCAGATATGTTCGCTGAGCTGCATTCTTGTGAGCACTCTGTTGTTGTGCAGGAAGAGGTAACTGAGCAGATCGAACTCTTTTCTTGACAACTCGATCTGGTTTTCCTGAAAAAGCAGGAGCCTTTTCTGGAGGTCCAGCTGGAAGTCGCCCAGTGGCAATAACTCTTCTTTAACATTGAATTTACGGCGGGCAATGGCTTGCATCCTGGATTGAAGTTCCAATAGGGAAAAAGGCTTGGGCAGGTAATCATCTGCGCCCAGGTCGAGTCCGGCAATACGGTCTTCCAGGTTTCCACGGGCAGTAAGAATGATATATGCCGCATCGGGATTGTATTTTTTCGCTTTAGGAAGGAGTGTTAAGCCATCTCCATCAGGAAGTCCGAGGTCTAAAAGGATAAAATCATAACTATTGATTTCCATCTTTTCCAATCCATCTTTAATGGTATGGGCAAGATCACAGATATAAAAAGCCTTTTTAAGGAAATCTTCCATTTCATAGGCCAGGGTCTTTTCATCTTCAACTATCAGAACTTTCATACCCTTAGCTTAGTCGTTTCTTCTTTTATTTTCTTTTGAAGGTCTTTCTCTTTTTTCAGGTTTTACCTCACCCGGTTTCTCTTGTCTTCTGGATTGAGGGACTTCTTTGACATCGGGTTTTCTCTCTTCCTTGCCACGTTCCTGCTTTTTACCTCTTCTGTCCTGGTAAAAATCAGCATTGGAAATCAGGGTTGTAGGGGTAATGTCTCTGGCGAAAATGCCGAAGGGAAGCCAAATGAGAAGGATGGCTGCGGTAAATGAACGGAAGAAATTATTAGTGCTCATCATGTAAATATATGGAAAGTTTGCCTCTTCCGAGGCAAACTAACACTCCCTCACTTAAAACATTTGTGTGTTTTATTATCTGCGCCACTCTAATTGAATGATACGAAGGTGAGGGCTGAACATGAAATTAAGATGAAAAAGAAAAATAAATTAAATAATTCCAAAATTTCATGTTCATTTCATCTTCAGTATTGAGATTTGATTCAACAACACACAAATGAAACATTAAACAACAGGGTTATGAAAAAGTTAATAGTATTAGGACTGCTCGGTGTAATAGGATGGATGCCATACCGTGCCGAAGCACAAGTCAGCATCAGCTTAAATATTGGCTCGCAGCCTTTATGGGGACCGGTAGGTTACGATTACGTAGATAATTATTATTTACCTGATATCGAATGCTATTATAATGTACCCAGAAGGCAGTTCATTTATATGGATGGTCCCCGCTGGATTCATTCCTCTTCTCTTCCTTCAAGATACAGAGGGTATGATCTTTACAACGGATACAAAGTAGTCGTAAATTCCAGGGATCCTTACCGCAATTTTGACCGCGACCGGATCAGCTATTCCAGATATAGAAATGTGAGAAGTCAGCAGGTGATCAGATATAGTCGTGATTCCAGGTATTATGTAGTGAAAGGGCATCCGTACGGAGGATCTTATGGAAGAGGAACAGACAGGGACGATAGAGATCATGGAAACTGGAGAGGGCGCGACAGGGATGACGACAGAGGACATGGCAACTGGAGAGGACGTGACAGAGATGATGATGACAGAGGACATGGAAGAGGTAACGGCCGCGGACATGGCAAAGGCCACGGAAGGGGAAGAGATTAACCAGGAGAATTGAGTATATTTAATATAAAAACACCTATCATGAAAAAATTAATAATAATCGGTCTGCTTGGGGTAATCGGGATGATTCCCTACCGTGCAGCAGCACAAATCAGCGTGAACGTCAACATCGGTTCACAACCATTATGGGGTCCGGTTGGCTATGATCATGTAGACTATTATTACCTGCCTGATATTGAAAGTTATTATTCTGTCCCTAAACGGGAGTTTGTATACCGGGATAATGGCAGATGGATCTTTTCAAGGTCATTGCCTTCTAGATACAGCAGTTACAATCTATACAATGGTTATAAAGTAGTGGTGAATTCCTACAATGATTTTGATATGGATCGGGTAAGGTACGCCAAGTACAAAAAGGTACGTACTCAAAAGGTGATCAAATACAGTAATGATTCCAGGTATTACGTGGTAAAAGGACATCCTCATGGAATGCCACCGGGACAAGCTAAAAAACTTTACAAAGTAAAAGACAAAGGCTACGACAAAGGATATGATAAAGGACACGGCAAAGGTCGTGGTAAAGGAAAAGATTAAGAAATCAATACACACAATAGACCAAACCGGGACCCCATGTAAATGGAAGGCCCGGTTTTTTTGTGGTTAAATTTCTTATTTGTTGGTAATGAGTTTGGTGGTGATTTTAGGATCTAAACCTGTAGGATTAACCAAACCGATGCTTAGCAAGGTGTAAATGCCTCCTGCTTTGATGTCTGCATCTACTAATTCTGCCATTGCAGGATTGGTTGCTTTATCTTTGATCTGGAAGGTATATTTCTTAGGTTCTATCTCTACGAAATCAGTAACAGCCTTGTAGGTTTTACCAGTCAGGATGGTTTCCGCGTCTTTTACGGAAAGGTTCAATGCAGGTGCATCAGGAGAAAGGTTAATGAAACGGATCAGGGCTTTAGTGGTAGGCAGGCTGCTTACCCCGTCATTGGCTACCAGAATGTCCATATTTGCACCTTTATCGATCAGGTATAAGGAATAGACCTTGTTGTTCTCCGTGTTGATCTTTTTGCTGACCACACTTTCAGTGCTTCCGCCAACCGTAAATTTGATGGTATTCTCCCCGGTATTGAGCCTTAAATAGGCTGTGGGTCCGCCAAAGGCGAGTGCTCCTGAAGTTGTTGCTTTTTGCCCGTTGATATACATATCGTAAGAAGCCGGACTGGGAGAAGTGTTCACCCCCATTAATGAGGCGGCCTCCGGAACAGGAGTCTCTTTTGTAGAACAGGATTGGATCAATATTGTACCGATGCTGAATAAAGATACCGCCATTAACCGGTAAAAACTGTTGCGCTTGTGTCTTGTAAAAAATTCCATATTGATATTTTGTTTTTTGATTGTAACCGATGTTAAAACGGAAGCTATCCGGGAAACGCTACAGCTGAAAGCCGAAAAAGGAATGAAATTTGCGAGCCCGGAATATCGGTTGCTAATGTTGTACATTAGGGACAAATTCTAATAAATCACTTAATTCAAAAAACAGAGGATATCATGAAAGTTATTGTAGGTTCAGATCATGCGGGGTTCCGGTATAAAACCATTTTAGTTTCCGCTTTAAAGGAACAAGGCTATGAGGTGCTTGATCTTGGCACCCAGACGGAATTGCCCAGCGATTATCCTGACCATGCCGCTGATGTTGCAAAAGCACTTATAAATAAGCAGGGAGACCGTGGAATCCTGATTTGCGGAAGTTCTGTAGGGGTAAGTATTGCAGCAAATAAGTTCAAAGGAATACGTGCAGGGGTTTGCCATGATACCTATTCGGCGCATCAATCTGTGGAGCATGATGATGTCAATATTTTATGTATTGGTGAGCGTGTAATTGGGATCGAACTGGCTAAAGACATTGTGTTTGCCTTTTTAAAAGCCGAATTTACCAATGAAGAACGACACCTGAAAAGATTGGCAAAGATCTCTGCAATAGAAGCACAATGGTAGACAGGAAAGAGTTGACTAAAAATGAGTCTGGTCAGAAGGAGTGGAGTATGGTCCTCATTTTTGCAATTGTTTTCATGTTTATTGTATATATGCGTTGTACACCCAGCGATGAAGATACGGGCATACTGCATATGGTGCTTGTCGGACCAATAATAACCATCCTATTGGGCGGATACCTTTTTGCCTACAGTGGTAAAGGGACTAACGGAACTGTCCGGGTAATTTTTATCATTTTAATTATCCTGAGCCTGATTCTTTTAGCTGGTTTTGCGTATTTGATCGCATTGGGAAGTGCTTTTAAGAATTAACATGAAGAAACTGAATACCTTAAATAAAATATACCTGGCCGTTCTTGCTTTGCTGATCATCGCGACCGGAATAAAATTTTGGAATTACGGAAGCTGGAACCGGTATCATTATACTGCTTCCGTGACTGCACCAGCAATGCACCCGATACAGGTGATGGATGCTGATTTTATCCTTTCAGATAAAAGTACAGTATCCCTGGCCACTTATTCGGTAAATGAACGCCGGCAGGATTGGGGTTGGGGAGATATTAATGCAAGGGATGAATATGAACACTTACCAGTGAAACTTTTGCTAAACTATGCTTCTTACCGGGATCAGGCTTTTTACAGAGATACCCTGGATCTTCCTGTAGCCCTTATTGATTCGATCTTTAAGAACAGCAGGAAGCAGGAAAATGAAGCGTCTGTTGATGAGCTGGCAGAAGATGAACGGACACTTGCTTTTGTGGTTGGTATTGCAAATAAAGGGAATGTGGTAGTTTGGCTTCGGGGAAAAAAGTCTGAGCAGGTATTGCTGAAACATAAGATCATTGCCCGGGAACCCTTAGCCAGCGATTTGTACTACAAAAAAGAGAAATTGAATAAAAAGGAATATCTGGAAAATGTCTTTAAATACTTCGGTGAGGAGTTTCTTAAAAAAATAGCGGATGGCGTTGATAAAGATGCCAATTACATCGACAGTGCTTCCCATTACAACCGGTAATGTGGATAACCCTGTGTAAAAGCTGTTGAAAACCTGTTGGTAACATGTTAAAAATAAAATACATTTATCTTTGCATTAGATAGTTATAGTTCGTAAATTAGATCTATCAAAAGGGAAGTACTTTGACCGTCTGAAAGAAACACTCCAAAAAGAACAATGGCCTCAGGGCAAAAAGTTCTGGAGATTTCAAAGGATTAGTAAAAGATCGGATTCAAAGGAGACAGAGAAGAAGATGCTTAAAATACCAGAACTGTTAAGTAAGGGTATACTCACTAAATTCGGGACAGACATTAAAACCTATCCATGATTCTACGGAAGAATGAGAAAAGGAGAAGTTCGGAGGGATCAAAGTTGAAATATACTAAGAGGACCAATGAAGGTTAAAATACGGAAGATTTGATGCTTTTTCGGTGCTACGGCAATGAAAAGGTGAAAACGGAGAACCAAATCGCTAGAAGAGGGACTCCGTTTTCTTTTTGTGCAGTTTTTTTCCTTGTGCTTTTGTGGGAGCTGGTACCCAATTCTTTATAGAAATTATTTTTGCCATTCGTCAGAACATTCTTTGTTAAGAACCGGGGCTGTTTATAAGAGGCCGTACCTGGTTAAAGCATCTTCCCAAAGCAAGTCTTTATTAGCTGCTATGGTTTTCTTTACGATGGTTAACAGTAATGATTGATCCAGTATCTGTGCTTTCATCATGGCT
Organism: Pedobacter caeni; assembly: GCF_900129215.1. Lineage (GTDB taxonomy): Bacteria > Bacteroidota > Bacteroidia > Sphingobacteriales > Sphingobacteriaceae > Pedobacter > Pedobacter caeni. The sequence goes on from NZ_FQUQ01000005.1 coordinate 438,849, forward strand.
TTAAAAGCTTTTGCGTCATCTGGCTCCATTGGTGCAGCGTTTTCTACATTGCAGCAACCAAACCCATCAAACGAAATCCTTATTAGTTGTATTTGCTTTGCCTGATTTTTATTAAAATCAATAAAGACACAACCATCGAGGTAGCATAAATAGTAGTCGGCCGGCCGGGTTGGCGGCATAGTTGTTATAGAGAACAACGGGGTATTATTTTCTTCCACAGGTAACAGGTATATAAACAGAGCGAAGCAGTACATGCCTTGCTGTATAAAAGTAGGTAAAATATCATATGCGTGTTTCTGTAAGACTACATTATTGCTAAATAAAGGATTTCTTAACATTAAGGGAATATAGCAGGAGTAGATTTGTCAAAAAAATACCATCGAGACAAATCATATGATTTCCGACAGCCAATTGATTTCTTTCCTAAAAAAGGGAAACCACAAAGCGATGGAGAAAATTTACCGTCTTTATTGGGAAGAAGTGCTCGACAGTGCCTTTAGAAGGCTGCGCGACGAAGAGATTGCACAAGACATTACGCAGGAAATTTTCATCTCTTTATGGGAGAACCGGGAGAAAATCCAGCTTGCCGGCAGTTTACGTGCTTACTTTGAAGGTGCGGTAAAATACCGCGTCATCAATTATTTCCGGTCTTCTGTCATTAAAGAAAAACATAAGGAAGACCTTTCCTTCCTCATCCGCGACAACCTGGAGCACTCCGCAGAAAATAAACTCATGCTCAAGGACCTGCATCAGGAGGTAGAGGAAGCCATGCTGGACCTGCCTGAAAAAATGAGACTGATTTTTTCTATGAGCCGCAAACAGGAAAAAAGTATTGTTGAAATTTCAGATGAGCTGGGCTTATCTGCACAAACGGTTAAAAATCAATTGACTGCAGCCTTAAAAGTGATGCGTAAAAGGCTTTCCTATTTATTCTTTTTAATGATTATCATCGTATTCATATAAACTTAACCTAAGCTTAACACCTTTGGTTAGTACCATTCTTCTTTTGCTTTGACATTAGGTTGATGACAAAGGAAGAACAGGCACAAGAGCTGCTGAAAAAATATATCGATAAAAAAGCCAGTCCAGCTGAAATCGCACAGGTAGAACGCTGGTATGCTTCCTCCGGGATAGAAATACCTCCAATAGAAAAGGAGAGGAAAGAAGAGATCAGAGCAGTTGTGCTGCAGAAACTCCGTCAGAAGATGGAAAGCGAACCTGAAGTAAAAAGGTTTAGACTTCCGGGTTTTTATCAGTTGGGGAAAGTTGCGGCTGTTTTGCTCCTCGTTTCTGGTGCCGGTATCGCTGGCTGGTGGCTAAACAACAGACCGGTAGATCAGGAAAAGCTGCTGAGCCTGACCACCTCTTCGCGGGAAAAGAAAAAAATCGTCTTTGCAGACGGATCTGTAGTGGTATTGGGCCCTTCAGCCCGTTTGCTTTATCCTGAAAAATTCAAATCCAGAGATAGAACCATATCCCTGACAGAAGGAGAAGCCTTTTTTGAGATCAGTCCGGATGTGAACCGTCCTTTTATGGTGAAAACAAGCCATGATCTTTATACCAAAGTACTTGGAACTTCTTTCCGGATTAAAGCTTATGGGAAAAGCCGCCTGATTTCTGTTGCCGTGAGTACAGGTAAGGTGGCGGTCGGGAATGCCCATCAGGTATTCGGAACCCTGGGCAAAGGACAACAAATCGCTTATGATAAAATTGATGAACGGGCCGAGATCAGCTATACTCCTGTAAAAACCTTTGTGAACCTCCGCTTTGAGAATACATCCTTACAAGAAGTTGCCCGACAGCTGGAACAGGCTTACGGCATCCGGATTTCCATAAATAATCCTACCCTTAAAACGCTGAAATGCAGCGCCACCTTTAACACCAAACAAAACCCTGAAGAGGTCCTGGACATTATCTGTAGTCTTCATCACCTCAGATTCAGGATATCCGATGACCATAAAACCTTTAATGTATATAGAAGATGAAAATATAGCTACGATAAACAAAACCGGTACTGATCAGATCAGCACCGGAAAATTTAAAGCCAGCTGCCTAACGACAATTACACAGCCAGGCCCATTTTAACACACCATTACAGGGTATAAAACAAATAAAAATATGAAAAAATCCTCATACAAGAGGTTACCAGCTCTTTATAAAGCCATGAAATATTCATTGTTAACTTTTTCCATTCTATGCACCTTCTGCGGAACACTCTTTGCCTCGCTCTCGATGGCACAAACATTAGAGAAAAGCAGGGTCAGCATTAAAATTGGGGCGAATCGCAGCACGAGTTCTATACTCAAAGAAATTGAAGCCGGAACCGGTCTTCATTTTGTATACAATCCCGAATCCCTTGGCGGAAATCAAAATCTTGCCCCGGCTTCTTTTAAAAACGAAAGGGTAACCTTGTTGCTTAAAGTTCTGGGTTTCGACTTTCAGGAAAAAGCAGGCCATGTGATCCTTAGAAAAATCCCTGCTCCGGCCCCCAGACCAGACCGGATCATCAAAGGAAAGGTAACCGACTCAACAGGTATGGCCATGCCAGGTGTGTCTGTAAATGTAACCGGAGGAAAAGCAACCACCACTGCCGGTGATGGTACCTACAGCATTCCTGTTCCTGAAAATGGCGTATTGTCTTTCAGTATGGTGGGTTTTAAAACAAAACAGGTTAAAATCCAGGATCAGCAAGAGCTGAATGTAGTGCTTCTGGAAGATCATGCGCTTTTATCTGAAATCGTTGTGGTTGGTTATGGAACACAAAAGAAAGCAACCCTTTCGGGTGCGGTAAGTGTGGTTGCCCTGGACAAGGTCTCCTCAAGATCTTTAAACAGTGTTGCTGAGGTGCTTGCCGGGAAAGCACCTGGCGTAATCGTCAGCAATGAAGGTGGGGACCCAACTTCAGCACCGCGCATCAATATCCGCGGTTCGGGAGGGATCAACAGCGAGCGCGTCCTGTATGTCGTAGATGGAACGATTTTCCCGGGATCATTGACCTCTGATGGAACTAATTTGGGAGCTCCCGTTCTGAACCCAAATGATATTGAATCCATCTCCGTGTTAAAAGATGGTGCTGCCGCGATCTACGGAGCGAGAGCTTCCGGAGGCGTAGTGCTGATCACCACCAAAAAAGGAAAAAACGGAACGATGCAGGTTACATTCGATGCTAAGATCGGTACCCAGGATGCCTGGAGAAAATTAACGCCTTTAAATGCGGAACAAAGGGCACTTGTCGCAGAAACTGCTGCCAAAAATGGAAACAGTACTTTACTGCCTGCTTTTAATCCCAAAGAATATCCTGAAGGAAGAACCACCCTTACCAATTGGATGGACGAAGTATTCAGGACAGGAAAAACTCAGGATTACAACATCGGCCTTTCAGGAGGAACAGAAAAATCAAACATCTATATGAGTTTCAATTATAGGAAAGTAGATGGAATTGTCCTGAATACAAAGGCCGAGCGCTATAATTTCAGGATCAATTCTGATTACAAACTGAACTCCTGGTTGAAAATAGGAGAGAACCTCTCTTTTAGCAGCTCAAACGGACAGGGTGCAAATACAAGAAGCGATTATACAGGAGCCTTGTTGTCGGCAATTTATTACCCTACAAACGGTACTCCATATAATCCTGATGGCTCATTTGCCGGTTTGCCTGGTGGGAAATTTGCTGGCGATTATGGCGATATTATCAATCCGGTTGCCGAATTGAAACGTCTGGATGTTGATATGCCGCAAAATATATTTGTGGTTAATCCATACCTGATTGTTGACCTTGCTAAAGGATTGTCTTTTAAATCCAGCTTTAGCCTCACAAAGGACTTCTTTAACACCACTGTTTTTACCCCTAAACGCCCGGAAGTAGGAAAACCTGAACTCAGCAACTCTCTGGAAGTAGGGCAGAATAGAAAAAGTGATATCCTTGCCGAACAAGTGCTGACTTACAAAACAGATTTGGATCAGCATCACTTTGATTTTACAGGTGGATTTTCTTACCAGAAAACAAGCTACAACACTTCCTTTGTAAGAGGTAAAGGTTTTGATGATGAAGCGCCTTCAAAAAGATACCTGGTGAATGCTTCGGTATTTGAACCTGCAAGCACCACATTTTATGCAACTGCGCTGTCTTCTTTATTTTTAAGAGCAAATTACAGTTATGCAGATAAGTATTTATTATCTGTGATTGGTCGTCGTGACGGATCTTCGCTGATTCCGAACCGGGACAACAGGTTCCGCAACTACTATTCTGCTTCTGCAGGATGGGTATTGACAAAAGAGAATTTCCTGGCAGAAAGTACCTGGTTAAATGAATTAAAACTGAGGGCAAGTTATGGCCTGCTCGGAAACCTTGCCACGATATCTCAGGCAGAGGTTAGCCCTTTATTAGACCGGACTACTTCTTACTTCGGACAAACCCCGGCTTTAGGCACGGGCTATGTTTCCAGCATTCTGGAAAACGACAACCTGAAATGGGCGGAATCAGAACAGATCAACTTTGGTCTGGACCTGGGTATTCTGAAAAACACGCTGACCCTTAATGCGGATTATTTTATTAAAAATATTGATAAAATGTTGTTTCAGAAGTCATTGCCGGGCACTTCTGGTTTAAATACGCAAATGATCAATGGCGGTTTGGTGAAGGATCAGGGATTTGAACTTGGCTTAACTTATAACAGCAGTAAAGACCACGAATTCAGCTATTCTATCTGTGCCACACTGACCAAAGTAAACAACAAGGTGATGAGGTTGGCCGATGGTATGGACCTCATGACGGTACCTACAAACTTTAGAAATGAGCTGGCTCCTTTAATGATCAAAACCGGACAGCCTTTATACAGTTATTACGTCCTGAAAACACAGGGGATTTTTCAAAACCAGGCAGAGGTAGATCAGTATGTGAACAGCAAAGGAGAGAAAATACAACCTAAGGCTAAACCAGGGGATTTCAGGTTCGCCGATTTAGATAACAATGGAACCATCGATTCCAAAGACCGTTATTTTGCAGGCAGTGCCTATCCTGATTTTAGTTATGGACTAAGCTTTAATGCAAATTATAAAAACTTCGACCTTAATATTTTTGCACAGGGGGTATATGGCAACAAGTTGTTTAATGCGGTAAAAAGAACGACTTATAGTGCAAGCGGGCCTTCTTATAATAAGCTGACAGGAATTCTGGATGCCTGGTCTGTAGAAAACCCAGGTGGAAAAGTTCCGATCATTTCTACCTCAGATGCCAACGGAAACTTTAATGCTTCTGATTTCTATATAGAAAATGGTTCTTACCTGCGCCTGAGAAACCTGACCTTAGGATATACCCTGCCTAAAACACTGACCAGTAAAATGAAGACTGGAGCGATCCGCGTTTATGCCACTTCAAATAACCTGTTCACCATCACCAATTATTCTGGTTTTGATCCTGAGATCGGAATGGACAACAATGGGCTGGATGTGGGTCGTTACCCCCAAGCCAGAAGTTTTCTCTTAGGTCTTAGTGTGAATCTATAATTTTTTTAAAGCAACAAAAATGAAACAGAATATAAAGTATATCGCAATAGCAGCCCTGGCTTTTTTAAGTTCATGTACCAAACAATTAGATATCATTCCTGAAGGAGCGCCATCGGCAAAAAACTTCTGGAAAACCAAGGAAGATGCAGTAAAAGCACAGAACGGATTGTATGAAAAGTACAATGATGAGAATTTCTACGGCAGGGGAATGTTCTGGTTTATCAATGCCAGTGATGACATGGTGACCGGAAGAAATAAACCTGAGGCAGACAACATCAAAAACTTCAATAAAACTTATCTGGGTGGGGGATATACAGAAACACAATGGTCGATGCGTTACGCTATCATCAAGCGTGCCAACGATATGATCAAAAACATTCCGGCGATCCCAATGGATGAGCAACTGAAAAAATCAATGATCGGAGATGCCTATTTTAATGCCGGACTGGTGTATTTTCAACTGGCCGCAAATTACGGAAATGATAAGGCAGGAATTCCTATCGTGATGCCGGATTCTGATCCTGCCATCGCTGTTCCCAGAGCAAAAAATGTAAACGAAAATTATGATTTCATCATTCAATTATTTTTGAAGGCGGCAGATCAATTGCCTTTCTTTTCAGAAATGAAACCGGAAGACTATGGAAAAGCACATAAAACTGCTGCATGGGCTTATCTGTCAAAAGTTTATCTTTATAAAAAAGATTATGCCAATGCCGTTAAATATGCAGATATGGTGATCAATTCCGGCAAACATGAACTGGTTTTAACGAGCTTTGAAGATGTGTTTAAAGCCTCAAACAACTGGTCTAAGGAATACATCTGGTCGGTCGTATGTAGCCCTAACGGAGGCGGTACCGGCTGGGGAAGCAAGTTGCCAGGAGTAATGCTGACCAATAAGGGCTGGACCTTATACAATGGCTGGGGCTATTACCTGCCAACCAAGGAACTATATGATTCTTATGAAACTGGTGATAAACGTCGCGAAGCAACGATTCTGAAACCAGGAGATAAGTTTATGTTTTTTGGTCAGGAGCGTAGTTTTACCAAAGACGGAGGTGCTACTTCAGATTATCAGTTTAAGAAATATATGGAACCGTTCTCTTATTCCAACCCTATTCCTACACATGTAAATCCGAGTGGTGACAATATGACTACCGACCTGAATGTTCCCCTGATGCGTTTTGCAGAAGTGCTGCTCATCAAAGCAGAGGCGGCGATCCAGTTGAATGGTTCGGGCGCGGGAGACACAGAGTTAAACAAAATCAGGCTTCGTGCAGGATTAACTGTGAAAAGTGGAATGACGATGGCAGATTTGAAACGTGAACGCAGGAATGAGCTTGCCGGGGAATGGGCTGATCGCCATCGTGACCTGGTGAGATGGGGTGATGCAAAAGCAACCTATGCCTTGCCATTACATGACTCAGAGGGAAAAGAAATCTGGGCTTCCAGAGCTTTCGATCCTCAGATTCATGATGTATGGGCCGTTCCTCAAAGAGAAATTGACAACAGTGCGGGTGTGATTACCCAAAATCCAGGATGGTAATGAGAAACGAAATGAAAAATATCTTACGTTGTGCTTTGTTTGGTGCTGCATTGTTTGCAACCGACGCAAAAGCACAACGTGCTTTGTCCTTTAATTCTGGTCATAGTCATAACGACTATCACCAGAATATCCCTTTGCTTACCGCTTATCAGTCGGGCATGGGCTCCATTGAAGCAGATGTCTTCCTGAAAAACGGAGCATTATATGTGGCACATGATACCACAGAGATCAAACCTGGCATCACCTTGAAAAAGTTGTACCTGGAGCCCTTGGCTGGTTTTTATCGTCAGAATGGAAACCGTGCTTATGCGGATTCTGCCATGACACTTCAACTGGTGGTGGACATTAAAAAAGATTATGCAAAAGTGCTTGCACAACTGATTAAAGACCTGGAAGCTTTTCCGGGAGTTTTTAACAGCAGTAAAAATGCTAAAGCAATCAAGATTGTGATCAGTGGAGATGTTCCCTTACCTGCGGATTTTAAAAATTATCCGGATTACATTTCTTTTGATGGCAGGCCATATATCAATTATACGGACGAACAACTGAAACGGGTTGCGATGATCAGCGATGACATCAAAAACTATACACCTTGGAATGGAAAAGGAAACCCTACCACGCGAGACCTGAAAAAGTTAACCACAGTAATCGAAAAGGCCCATCAACAACATAAACCTTTTCGTTTTTGGGCTACCCAGGACAGTCCCAATACCTGGATTGTACTGGAAAGACTTGGGGCCGACTGGATCAATACCGATCAGCCGGGAAAATTAAAGGAGTTTTACTTTCATAAAGATAAACTGACTTATACCAATCCGGTGGCTTACCCGGTGTACACCCCTTCTTACAAATCCGATGGCTTACAAAAACCAGTAAAAAATGTAATTCTGCTCATTGGTGATGGAATGGGACTGGCACAGATCCATGCCGGTTATATCGCCAATCATGGTCAGCTGAATTTGAGCAATATCCGCAATATTGGCTTTTCCCAAACCGCTGCGGCAGATGCAGGAAATACAGATTCTGCAGCTGGTGGTTCGGCAATGGCCATTGGAGAGAAGACAAATAACCGATACATAGGCGTAGGCCCGGATCAAAAGAAAAGGACCAATCTTGTCGATACGCTGGCAGGTTATGGGATCAAAAGTGCTGTAATCAGTGTCGGAGATATTACCGATGCAACCCCTGCCGTATTTTATGCCCATCAGACTGACAGGTCTATGAGTGGGGAGATTGCAGCAGATCTTTTAGATAGTAAGGTGGAAATCCTGGTAGGTTCTAATCAAAAGAGTTTCCTGAAAAATAAGGATACTGCTTTGATGAGCAAACTGGCCGCTAAGGGCTTTAAGTTAAGCAGCAATGCAGCAGATTTTTATAAAGAAAAAACAGGACGTCAATTGGTTTTGTTGCCTGATAGCGCCACCCGTCCGGTAAAAGATGGACGTGGAGCTTTGCTGAAGGAATCATTGATGCATAGCCTGAACATCCTTTCTGCAAATAAACCTGGTTTCTTTGTGATGGCCGAAGGGGCGCAGATCGATTATGGTGGTCATGCCAACGATTTACCTTATGTGGTCACAGAACTGCATGATTTCGATAAAACCGTAGCTGCGGCTTTGCAATTCGCTGATCAGAACGGTGAAACATTGGTGGTCATCACTGCAGACCATGAAACAGGAGGATTAACCCTGTTGGATGCATCCGCTGAAAAGGGGATGATCAGTGGTAGTTTCAGTACGAACGACCATACGAACATTATGGTGCCTGTTTTTGCTTATGGTCCCGGTTCAGCAGAATTCCGTGGTACTTATCAGAATAATGAGCTTTTTCACAAGATCATTAAAGTGATCGGATTGAAAAATAAAGCTAAAAAATAACCTGTTCAGGTGGTTCTGCCCGGTTGTTTGATCTTCAAAAACAACCGGGCTTAATTCCTGAAATCCCGATTACTTCAAGCCGTCTCCGGATTCTTCTCTTGCTATAAATAACGATTTGATGAAAATTTATCTGTGATTTTCATTATTTTTAGTTGTCATGAGTAAACCTATCCCACAGCGCGAGACCCTAAAAAAGAAGATCTTTGTACTTGATACCTCGGTTATCCTATACGATCACAATGCTTTTAATAATTTTCAGGAACATGATGTAGCCATTCCGATCCAGGTTTTGGAAGAACTGGACAACATGAAAAATGGAAACGAAACCCGTAATGCGGAGGCAAGAAGTTTTATCCGTTTAATGGATAAGGCTTCCGGGGAGCAAATCATGAACAAATGGATCCCTTTGAAAGGAAGTAAGCGGGGCCACTTCAAAGTAGTGATGGACCATAAACCTGCTCTCCTGGATGCGGAAGCTATTTTTGGAGGAGGTAAATTCGACCATCGGATCTTAAATGCCGCATTGAGCCTCAAAGAGGAATTTCCGGAGAAAAAGATCGTATTGGTCTCTAAAGACATCTGCCTTCGGCTGAAGGCCAAATCACTGGAACTGCATGCTGAAGATTATGAGACGGGAAAGGTTAAAAATGTGGATGAGCTTTACACCGGAAAAACGACACTGGCAAATGTGAGTACTGAGCTGCTGGACGAGTTGAAATCCAAAGGAAGCACAAGCGCCGCAAATCTGGAACTTGCCCCTGAAACAGGGAACCACTTTTATATCCTGAAGAGTAAACGTAAACCCATTACCGCTTACCATGATGTTAAAGGGGAGCTGTTGGTTACGGTGAAAGCGCAGAAAGTGTTTAATATTGCGCCAAGAAATGAAGAGCAAAGCATGGCGGTTCATGCCTTGCTGAACCCCGCGGTAAAGCTCGTGACCATCCAGGGAAAAGCAGGCACCGGGAAAACCCTGCTGGCCATTGCCAGCGCCCTGGAACAGCGCAAAGACTTCCGTCAGATTTATGTGACAAGGCCGATTGTAGCCCTGAGCAATAAGGATATTGGTTTTTTACCGGGTGATGCAAAGTCCAAAATTGATCCTTATATGGCCCCGATCTGGGACAACCTGCGTTTCATTAAGGAACAATATACTGACGATCCGAAGGCCCAGGCCCGGATTGATGAGTTTGTCAGCACGGAAAAGATTGTGATTGCCCCTTTGGCCTATATCAGAGGCCGTACGCTGACTAAAATATTCTTCATTGTGGATGAAGCACAAAATTTAACACCTCACGAGATTAAGACCATCATCTCCAGAGCAGGAGAGGAGACCAAGATTGTGTTTACCGGAGATATCTACCAGATTGATACCCCTTATCTGGATGCAGAAAGTAATGGTTTGTCCTACCTGATTGAAAGTGCAAAGAACCACCCGCTATATGCACACATTACACTGGATAAGGGAGAGCGGAGTGAACTGGCAAATCTGGCGAACGACTTGTTGTAACAAAAAAAACCGCTCATGGTTCTGAACGGTTTCTTGTAGAAAATATATGATTTTCTTTGGCCAGGGCTGATGAATGTTAAAGTTTTGCGATTACAAAATCAGTCAGGTTTAATTTCGATACATCGTTTCTAACGAGGTGATGTTCTGCTGATGATCCGCTCAATTTAAGGTCAGACTGGTCTTTCATGTCAGTGTAAAGGCTGCCCACTGTTGCATTTACTTTTGCTTTAGCGTCATCTTTTAAGAAGATCTGCAACACATTGAGGTCAAAATTTCCACGGGTATTTACATTGGCAGTATTGGAAGCATCAATTCTTTGCAAATCTTTCACATGTACATAAATGGTAGAAGGGTTTTTCTCTGTAGAGTTGATGTACAAAGTATATCCTTTTTGCATTACGGTAGTGTTTTCATTCAGTTGTTCATCACTCATGATGCTTTCAGTATGGTCTTGTATCAGGACTACTTTTGCATTTCCTGTAACCACTACTCTGTTGAATTTTACATTGGCTGATGTACCTACCGGTTCTTTCTCTTTAGCGAAAGTTGTGAAGGCCGAAGAAGTTAAAACGATGGCTGTTAAAGCTGAAGCGATTAGGGTTTTGATGGAGGTTTTCATATCTTTTAGTTTTTAAGTTTTTAATTATTTTGTTGTTGTTTTGTAGATAAGACATCAATCGGTGAGAAACGTTTCAGCTGTTTTTGAGGCTTTAGACCATGCGGAAATAGCAGTCGACCAACTGCCAATAGTATTCGACCAATCGACGAAAATATTTTCGTCGATTCCCTTATCTTAGTGATACTTAATCTTAACCCCCCACATGATGAAGACTTACTTATCCCTTTTTCTTTTGATCTGTTGCTGCAGCGACCTTGTTCTTGCCCAGCAACGCAATGAGAAGCTGATTGTAGAACAAGACTATTTACTCTCCCTTCCGGAAGGCTATCAGCAGGACCCCCAGAAGAAATTTCCACTGGTCTTGTTTTTACATGGAAGTGGCGAACGTGGGAATGACCTGGAAAAGGTCAAAGTAAACGGACTTCCTAAATTGGTGGAAGCAGGGAAGAAATTCCCCTTTATTTTGGTTTCGCCTCAGGCGCACGAGAATGAAGGCTGGGAAAGCAGGGACCTGATGCGCCTGATGCAGTCTTTACAGAAGAAATACCGCATAGATGAGGACCGTCTGTACCTGACCGGTTTAAGCATGGGAGGATATGGCAGCTGGGACATGGCGATAAAATATCCGGGATTGTTTGCTGCGGTAGTTCCTGTTTGCGGAGGTGGAGATTCTGCTAAGGTCTGGTTGATGCGGAATACACCCACCTGGGTTTTCCATGGTGCTAAAGATGATGCGGTTCCCTTAAAGGCCAGTCAGGAGATGGTAGATGCACTTCGCATTCACAACCCATCTGTAAAGTTTACCATTTATCCGGATGCCGGCCATGACAGCTGGACTGCTGCCTATAATACAGATAGTTTATACACCTGGATGCTCAGTCAGAAAAGATTTAAATATACCCAGAGTACGGTAGCCAAGGCTGATCTGGAACGTTACCAGGGCTATTATGTAAACAGCCTGAGGAATGACACCATTAAGGTGGAGGCTGGTTCGGGGGTATTGATCGGAACGATGAGGAACCATCAGGTGGAAATCAAACCCTATCAGGAAGGTCGGTTTTTTATCAAGGAAAACGAGCCGGTCGATGTGGTGTTCTCCGGCAAAAAAAGAAAACAGCAATTTGTCATTAATGACGAAAGGCAATACATCTACAAAATGATTAGAAAAATAGAATAACCACATTTAATGATGTTTGGTTAACTTTCTCTTAAACCTATATGTATAATTTCAGATATCTCTTAGCTTTTGTAAGTCAGCTGCTTGCATAATCGTTAGAGAACGGTCATAGTTTCTTAATCTTTTCATTTTTTTACCATAGATCAAGATTAGAGAAGAAAAATAACCTCAGATTTGTATTATCAATAAATAACCAAACATCATGGGACATCTGATTAAGAAAAAATCATTAGGAGTTAATGAGATTTTAAAAGGAGTTAACAACGAAAAAACATATTTTGTATATACAGATAAAGGCATCCGCATCATGAAGGTGCTTGCCTTGCTTTTAGTCGCTTTTATCATTGGAAATCAGTTTCTGCAAAGAACTGAGGGCGCGATAAAGCTTCAGCCTGTAGCTTCATTTAAAGGAACCCAGGTTTTTGGCGATCCTTTAAAGAATGTAGACGTACTGGACCTGAGTAATGTTGGTCCTTTTATGAAAAACAAACAGGAAGCAGAATTGAAAATAAAAGGACAGATCTCTAAAGTACTGGGCAATGGTCAGATGGAAATGAGCCTGAGTGATGGTAAAGCCTTAAATGTACACTACAAACCAGGCTTAGGTACCTCTGCAGACCTGACTTCAAAAGAAGTGGTGATGTCTGGCAGGCTCTACAAAACGGGAGATCAGCAGGATTTAGCCTATGAGGTTCATAGTCTTTTAATCTTGTAAATAAGACTGTTAACTTTTCACGATTTTTAATAACTTGTCCTTCATAAATTCGATTTTATGAAGGATTATTTTTTGAATCTGCTGGAGTTTGATTACTGGACCAATACCAGACTGCTCTCGGCCATGCAAAGCGCAACTGAGGTTCCTCAGCGGGCGCAGGATCTTTTTAACCATTTGATCGCCGCCAGCCGGATCTGGGGAAACCGGATGGTTGGAGCAATGCAGGACGTAGAAGTCTGGGCTCATTTTGACAGGGAAAACTGGCAACAGGAACTGGATTATAACCGGAAACTGCTCACTGATTTTCTTCATGACACTGAGGAAGAAGACCTGAGCAGAATAGTCCATTATTACACCACCAAAGGAGTCAGTTATGAGACCAGCATTACTGATATGTTAACTCATGTTTTTATCCATTCCGGATACCACCAGGGGCAAATCGTCAGTCTGATCAAACCTTACCTTTCTGCTGCACCAGACCTGATGTATATTACTTATGTAAGACAAAAGAAATGATTTTAGAAGTGGCTGTACTGGACGTGATTCCTTCCGAAACAAACTCTTTTGAACGTGACTTTGCTACCGCATCCCTGATCATCACCAGGATGAAAGGCTATCAGGGACATGAGTTAAAACGCTGCCTGGAAGTTTCCAGCAGGTATCTTTTGCTGGTCCATTGGGACACAGTAGAAGACCATACCATAGGATTCCGGCAATCTCCTGAATATCAGGAATGGAAGAGCCTGTTGCATAAATATTATGATCCTTTTCCCAGGGTAGAACATTATGAAGCAGTGCCGGCCAGACCGATTGTGGATAAAGGATAACCAAATAAACTTAACTTTGTGGTCCTCATCTTAATATTCCGAATATGGCAAATCATGTAAACATCACTTCTACAGGTATAAAAAAGGTCTTGCGTCTTTATAATGAGAAACAGGCCCTTGCAGAATACATCTGGAATGGCTTTGACGCGAAAGCAGATACCATCCGGATAGATTATACCTATAATGAGCTGGGAACATTGGAAAGCCTGAAAGTTGCTGATAATGGTTATGGAATCAATTTCGCTTATCTAAAGGATAAGTTCAATCCCTTCTATGAATCAGAGAAAGCGATGGAACAACGGATTCACCTGCATAAGTCTACGATGCATGGAAAGAATGGGGTAGGGCGACTGACCTTTTTTACCTTCGCACATCTGGCAGAATGGAATACCACTTATGAAGAACAGGGCGTCTATAAAAACGGGAGTATCCAGGTTGCCGTTGGCGGACTGAATAATTATGAATCCACCTTACTGGATGAAAATGTAAATACCACAACTACCGGGACGACTGTTTCTTTCTCCAATATTCAGCTTTCCAAAGAAGCACTGGAATTGAGCATCATTCCTTATCTGCAGGCAGAATTCTGCTGGTTTCTGGAGCTGAATAAAAACAAGGGATTTTCGATCATCATCAACGGACAACCTTTAACTTACCAGGACAACATCATTGATGTTGAAGAAGGTCTGCTGATCAGGTATCCGGACAGTAATACGGTATTTAAAGTCAAGTTTATTCAATGGAAAGAGTCTTTACATAAAGAATTGTCTAAAAACTATTTCATCAATCACAAGGGACAGGAGGTCTATAAAGACTATACCACCCTGAATAAAAAAGCCGATGAGTATTACCATAGTGTGTTCATTGAAAGTGAATTCTTTAATGAATTTGATTTCAACAGCTCCGATCATGATGCGCAGGTAAAATTATATAGCCGGACCAAATCTTCTTCCGAATACAAATACCTGATCAAAAAGATCAATGAACTGCTGAGAACAAAAAGAAAACCTTTTCTAAAAGAGTTTTCTAACAAACTGATAGAAAAGTATGAACTGGAAGGGGTATTGCCAAAGTTCGAGGCAACAGAACAAGCCAAAAGACAAGATCTGGTAGAAACCCTGAAGGTGATCTATGAGATCCAGCCTAAACTGTTCAGTGGTTTGAGTATTGATCAAAAGAAAGCTTTTGTCAGATTGATCCATGTGCTCCTCAATTCTGCCGACAGGGGGCAACTGTTCCAGGTAATGGAAGGAATTGTGGAAATGGAAACCGAGGAAAGAGAAGAACTGATGAATTTCTTAGCGGTATAAAACGCATTGATATATTTAAGAAAAGGGTGCACTATGAAAGCACCCTTTTTTTAGGCCCAGGCTTTATCTCCTTTTTTATATGGAACACTGCCCTCATATTTGCCAGGCACCGCCAGGTAACGTAAAGCCTGAGTACAACCCACTTCGGAAGTAAAGTAACCCAGCATGGTCAATTGTTTCATCATCAGGAAATAATGATTGGGGAGTCCCGGAAAATCTTTATCCTTTTTTCGTTCAGCTTCTTCCATGTCCCCTTTTTTCGACTGATACAGTTTTGCTTCTTTATCCAGACTCATCAATAAGGCAAGCCTTTGTGCTGTGCTTGCTTTCATAAAACTGGTCTTGTGCATCTTTTCACATGCGGTATCCAGCGCTTTGATCCCCTCCTTAAAAGCTTTTTGATCTCTGAACTCATAGCAATCATTCACCATTACGGCCATAAATCCACCTACGTTCGCTGCTTTTGCCCCAGGCGTATTGGTTTCCGGCAATATGGTTTCCGAAACTTCATTCAGAAACTCAATTTCCTGGTCAGTGAAAAGATGGTCCTGATTTTTTCCGGACTTTACATTACAACCTGTAAGGATGGCATGGCCACCAATCATCGCCCCACCGGTAAGTACAGCGATCATTTTTAAAAGTTCTCTTCGTTCCATATCCTTACAGGTTATTTTTCTTTAATTCAGTTACGGCATAATCTGCAGCTCTGGCGGTTAAGGCCATATAGGTCAATGATGGATTCTGGCAGGCAGAAGAGGTCATACAGGCCCCATCTGTCACAAAAACATTGAGACAGTCCCATACCTGATTCCATTTGTTCAATACTGATGTTTTCGGATCCCTTCCCATTCTGGCAGTGCCCATTTCATGGATACCATGGCCCATCGCATGACCGCCATCCCAGGAGCTGATGTTTTTCACCCCCAGTGCATCAAACATCCGTTTCATCTCTTCCTGCATGTCTTTCCGCATTTTAAGCTCATTTTCTTTTAATTCTGCGTCCATTGCAAGAACAGGCAGGCCCCATTTGTCTTTCTTATTTTTATCTAATGAGATCTTATTCTCATGATAGGGAAGGATCTCGCCAAAGGCAGTAGCTCCAATCGTCCACTGACCGGGTTCTGTCAATGCATCTTTAAAATTCCCACCCATATTCAGTTCTGCAATCTCTCTGCTCCATCCTTGTCTGCTGGCACCTCCCTGATACCCAAATCCCCGGAGGTAATCTCTTTTGTCGCCGGATAAATTGGCAAAGCGGGGGATGTAAAAGCCGTTGGCTCGTCTGCCAAAAACATATTGGTCCTCATATCCTTCCACAGTTCCCTGGGCACCGATATTATAGTGATGGTCCATTACATTATGTCCGAGTTCGCCACTGCTGCTGCCCAATCCTCCCGGCCAGATGTTCGTGGCAGAATTGAACAGAATCCAGGCGGTATTTAAGGTAGAAGCGCATAAAAAGACGATCTTACTGTGATACTCATAGGTTTTATTGGTTTCAGTATCCAATACCTCCACACCCTTTGCTTTCTTTTTGTCCTGGTCGTACAATACTTGTGTAACTAAAGAATAGGGTCTTACCGTTAGATTGCCGGTTTTCATGGCTGCCGGCAGAGTGGAAGATTGAGTACTGAAATAGCCGCCAAAAGGACAACCTTCCCAGCAACGGTTTCTAAACTCGCATTTTGTTCTTCCGGGAATGGCAGCGGTCAGGTTTGCGGTCCTGCCAATAATCAGATGCCGTTTTTCATGGTAATGTTTTTTCAGTCGCTCCGCCATGTCTTTTTCTACACAATTCAATTCCATAGGTGGCAGGAAATGCCCGTCGGGCAATTGTTCAAGATTTTCTTTTGATCCGCTGATTCCTGCAAATTTTTCTACGTGGTCATACCAGGGCGCAAGGTCATCATAGCCGATAGGCCAGGGGATCGCAATGCCTTCTTTTTCATTGGCTTCAAAATCCATTGGACTCCAGCGGTAAGATTGCCTTCCCCATAACAAAGAGCGTCCTCCCATCCGGTAGCTCCGCCACCAGGTAAAAGGTTTGATTTCTGTATAAGGGCAATCTTCTTCATTCGCCCAGGCATCCATTACCGCTTCTGAAGCTGCCCAACCGCGATGAATAACCGGGTATTTCTTTCTTTGCTCTGCTGTTGTTCCTCCCCGGTGTTCGAATTCCCATGGGTTCTTATGAGCAGTTTTATAGTCTTTAATATGTTCATGTGGTCCACCACGTTCCAGCATTAAAACTTTTAAGCCTTTTTCGCAAAGTTCTTTTGCTGCCCAGCCGCCACTGATGCCGGAACCCACTACAATTGCGTCGTATACATTGTCTTCCATTTCCCTGAGATTTATTTGGTTATTTTAAATGTACAGCTTAATCTAAGGCCGCTTCAACTGGTATTTATTGAAAAAAATACGTTATCTGATCAATTATTATCTTTAAATATGGTATTTATGGTTAATATAGCAGTTAAATAGCTTTTGATATGAAGACACTCATTCAGAAAATTCATGTGGAAGAACACCGTTCTTTTGCCTGCCGTACGTATAAAACGCCCAATTTTGAAACGGCATGGCATAAGCATCCTGAATGTGAATTAATTCTGATCACCGAAGGAAACGGAACGGCATTAATCGGAGATTATATTGGAGAATATAAAGAGGGCGATGTCTTTTTTCTGAGCCCGGACCTCCCGCACTGGTTTCGGAAATCAGAGCATACGATGGTAGGGAGTGCGATTGTGATTCATTTTCTGAGGGATTTTGTAGGTGAGGTTTTTCTGTCCTTACCAGAGCTGAAAAGCGTTGCCCGTCAACTGGAAAGTAAAGACACCGGAATCCTGTTGCAGGAAAGATTGTCCTGCGATGTCGCAGTGCTGATTAAAGAAATTGAGCAGGCAGAAGGGTTGACGCGCATTCAGCTGCTGTTAAATTGTTTGCAAAGAATGGGCAGCTCAACGGCGCAGCGCACGATTACTAAAGCGTTTGATACCCTGACAGGGGGAGAAGAAGATGCCCTGATAGAAACGATCATTGATTATTCATTTAAACACTACCTCGGACCTCTTTCTTTGAAAGAGGTTGCTGAAATTGCACGGATGTCTATTCCTTCTTTCTGCCGGTTCTTTAAAAGGAACATTAAGAAGAGTTATTTTGATTTTATCAGAGAAATCAGAATTGGCAGGGCCTGTAAATTACTGCGCGAAACCAATCGTCCGATTTTGGATATCTGTTACGATAGTGGTTACAATAGCTGGCCGAATTTTAGTAAACAATTTAAAGATGTTACCAGGCGATCCCCATCACAATACAGAAAGGAGCATCTGTCACACCATTAAGGGTGAACTGGCTGGAATGAAACAAAAGCGCATCCAAAAACAGGATGCGCTTTTTGACAGATTTAAATCACCTGAAGTACTGTTTTGCCATTTTTACTTTTTTCCCTCGCAGGGGAATCAGTGCTGCTGCTTTTTGGGTGCCGGCTGGCGATGTCGTTCCAGCCCGATGTAGCTTGTTCCAATGGATAGATGTTGGCAATGGAAGTCCGCACTTCGGAAGTGTCCAGTAGCTCAGTAATCTTGTTTAAACCTGCTGTGGAGGGTTTCATGTCCATGAAGACTCCTTTTACCCCATATCCGGATGCTGCTGCTTCATCGATCGGCTGAGTGCTCGCTACCAATATCCCACCAGGTTTCATGACCTGGAATGACCTCAGCTGATTGTCTCCGCCAACCAGATCAAAGACTACATCTACATTGCTCAGTTCTTCTTCAAAACGGGTGGTTTTGTAATCCAGTACCTGATCTGCACCGATAGATTTCAGAAATTCTGCATCTGTTGTGGAAGCGGTAACGATTACCTTTGCCCCGATATGATGAGCAAACTGAACCGCATAAGCACCTACTGCACCTGCACCGCCATGAATGAGCACTGTTTGTCCCTTTTCCAGTTGCGCATATTTGAATAAGCCCTGCCATGCCGTTTCCGCTACAACGGGTACTGAAGCTGCTTCTACAAAAGACAAATGGGCAGGTTTCCTGGCGATGATCCCGGGCTTTACGGCTACATATTCTGCATAGGCACCACCATGTCCGGTATCACCATACACTTCATCGCCAATCTTAAAATCAATAACTTCTTTTCCTACTGCAGCGATCGTTCCTGCAAAATCTTCACCGGGAATCCAGGGGAAATGAACGGGAAATATTTCCTTCATTGCTCCCGAACCTTTCTTCCAGTCGATGGGATTTACAGAAGCCGCATGGACCTTTATCAGGACTTCATTTTCCTTTATTTCGGGGACAGGAACCTCTTCCATTACCAGGGATTCCGGGTTGCCATAATCGTGTAGTCTGATCGCTTTCATAGGTTTTTTTTTAATGTTCCGAGTGCAAGGCTACTCTATTGCCTTCAGTATCTATAAACTGGGCAATAAAACCGGCGATGATCTGCGTTCTTGGCACGACCACCTTGCCTCCGCAACGCTCAATTTTATCGAGCACCTGCTGGATATCCGGACTTGCATTCAGGTAAACAACAGTTCCATCGGTAGATGGTTTTGAAAATTCATTTTTTAACAGGATTCCGGTTACCCTGCCTGAGGTAGCCTGAATTACGCCCGGAACAGCAGGGAAAAAGGTCAGTTCTTCGTCTCCGATCTCTTGAGTAGTCATCTCTATATCGAGAATGGTTTCATAGAATTTTTTTGCCCTTGCAGTATCTGTTACTGCGATTTCGAACCAGTTGATGACATTGGTTTTCTCACTTAATCTTTCCATAATAATTTCGTTGTTATTTAAACCACAAAATTATTCCTTCTTAAGTGTCGATAATTGTATAAATCGGTTGTTTTCATTTTCAGCAAGTACACCAGGTGTAACTCCTGAATATTTCTTTACTTCTCTGATGAAATGTGCCTGATCACTGTAATTTTGTTGAGGGTACAGCTCTTTGTCATTTAAATGATCAAATGAAGCCCGGTAGCGCAGGATGGTACAATAAGACTTCAGGGAAATTCCGAACTGGTCTTTGAAATACTGGCTGATCTGTCTGTTGCTCCAGAGAATGGTATTGGAAACTTCCTCTGCAGTAATGGCGCCATCAGTAGCATATAAGGTGCTAAACAAATGCAGCTTTCTGTTGTCAATGTTTTTGCACAAACGCTGCTGTATTTTTCGGTTGAGCATCTCTGTCAGGCCATTGAAATCCGATAGGTCTGCAGGCTCCAGACCCCAGAAATCCTGAGGCACCTCTTTTTCTGCATTCAATAGTCCGGCAATACTTTCTTTTAAGATATATTCAGAAGCGGGTAGTTTAAAGCTGATGCCAAACGTGGTGGACTTGCCGGGAACAACTGAGGTGGTTTCCTGGTTCCATAAGCCACTCAATGAGATGCCGATATGGCCGTTAACCGAACGAAAAAGAAGGTCGAAATGGCCATCAGGAAGGATGCTGAATGTTTTTTCCTCCTGATCGGGGTTGTGTACCGACCAATAGCATTTTATGAAGTCGGACAGTAAATGATCAGGAGCTGCTCTTTGATATTCTACGTTGTTTGTCTCTTGCATATGAAAATAGTTCTACAAGATAACGTTCAAAATTGAATTATAATGTCTCTTTTTTTGAAGTAATTGTTGCACCTGCACTGGCGATTATCACAAGGGCCACTGAGCTGTATTCGACCAAAGAAAGGTGCTCATGTAAGAACACTATTCCACACAAGGCCGCAACTGCCGGTTCAAGGCTCATCAGGATACTGAATGTCCTCGCAGGCATCTGACTCAGGGCACTCATTTCCAGTGTAAAAGGGATGGCACTCGAAAGTAAAGCAAGTGCTGCACCCATCAAGAGCAAAGAAGGGGTTAAATTGCCAAATCCACCACTTCCAATCCCAAAAGGAACTACCAGTAGCGTGGCGAAAATCATGCCTACAGAAACGGCGTCACCTCCTTTCATCACTTTAGAGATTTTACCACCAAGGACAATATAGGTGGCCCATAATCCACCTGCCAGCAAGGCCAGCAGTACCCCGATCAGGTCCAGTCCTTTTTCCGACCAGGGTGCGATCAGGGCAATTCCCACTGCCGCAAGCAATACCCAAAGGTAATCCATGGCTTTTTTGGAGTTCAGGACGGCCAGTAACAAAGGCCCTATAAATTCAAGGGTTACCCCTAAAGCAAGAGGGATCCTTTTAATGGCCATGTAAAAGATCAGGTTCATTGCGCCCAATACGAAGCCATATAACATCACGGCTTTCCACTGTACTTTGGTCAGTGTTTTGAGATTCGGCCTGTTGGCAACAAAGAGAATGATTGCAGATAAACCAATCCGGAGGGAGGCCGTACTTGCCGGACCTATCGCCGGAAAGAGTCCTTTGGCAATGGCTGCCCCGGCCTGTACACTGATGATGGCCAATAAAACTGCGGGTAATGGTGGGATATTGAGCAGTCTATTATTTTTCATGATGGGCCGGGAGTTAAATAAGGGTGCAAATTTAATCAAAAAATAGGGATTCTATAGTATTAAGAGGGGAATAGTAGAAATAGAAAAGAATTCTTTATTTTCGTTTGACCACACATTCAACACATTTGAAACCTTTAACCAAAGAAACCAGAATTTATGTTTGTACCACACAACAGATCTGGAATAATAAGGGCGTTTTCCCTGTTATTCCTTGCTTTACAATTTCTTTTAATTTCAGAAACCAAAGCCCAGAAACCTTCAGCACTTCAGCTTTCACAGATTAAAAGAGGCTATGGAATGTTCATCCATTTCGGATTGAATACCTTTAATGAGACCGAATGGTCGGATGGAAAACTACCGGTTTCCTCTTATACGCCGGATCAGCTGGATTGCGATCAATGGGTGAAAACAGCAAAAGAAGCCGGATTCCGCTATGTGATCCTGGTCACCAAACACCATGATGGCTTCGCCTTGTGGAATAGCAAGTATACAGACTATGATGTGGCCTCTTCGCCGGTAAAAACCGATGTGGTGGGGGAAGTTGCAAAGGCTTGTAAGAAATATGGCCTGGAACTGGGCTTGTATTATTCCTTGTGGGACAGGCATGAGCCTTCGCACAATGATCCTGATCCGGATGCCTACCTCAGCTTTATGAAAAATCAACTCACAGAATTGCTCAGCAATTATGGCAACATCTGTGAACTTTGGTTTGATGGGGCATGGGCAAAAAAGGATGCCGACTGGAAATTACCGGAGGTATATGCACACATCAGGAAACTTCAGCCGGGTTGCCTCGTAACGGTAAACCATACCATCGGGAAAAAGGAAAACATCACTGCCATCCAGCTTCCGCAAAACATGCAGAAAGGAGATCCGATCCGCTTCTGGCCGGTTGATTTCAGAACCAAAGATCCGAACCTGGCCAGATGGGATGACCCTAAAGTGTATACGCATCAAAATGAAAACCATTACCTTATCCTGGAACATACCCTGTGTCTTTCAGACCGCTGGAACTGGTTCCAGAAAAAAGCAATCCTGCCTGCAAGAGGGGTAGATGAGCTGGAAGAATTGTTCTATTGGACCACAGCCAATAACAACATCATGATCCTGAATGTGCCGCCGGACGAACATGGCCTGATCAGGGATCATGAAAAACAAAGGATCATTGAACTCGCAGAGCGGGTGGGCATCAAAGGAGGGAAAAAACCTTTGCCATCGGGTTATGAAAACCTGTCTTTTAACCTGCCCATCAAAGCCTCAAGTACGGCTAAAGATCCCAATAGAACCGCTGATAAAGCCAATGATTATAGCCTGGAAACCTGGTGGACAGCCGGAGATACGGTTGCTTCATTAGAGATGGAATCAAAGCAAAAAGTCAACCGCATCACCATTATGGAACAACCGGAAATGAAGGAGATGGGGGATGGATTCAGTACCATCCGTAATTTTCATGTCCAAAAGTTTTCAGTTGAGGTGTTTGACGGAACCTGGAAAACTGTTTTTAAAGGCGATGAAATCGGTGCCGCGAAGATCATTAAGCTTCCAAAATATGTGGAGGGCTCAAAGATCAGACTGAACATTACTTCCAGTAATGGCATTCCTTCCATCAGTCATTTTGCCTTATCCGATTCCAAATCTAAAGGCCTCAGAAAGATCAATCCTGATAAATAAACTGTACAGAGCTCATGAAACGGATTCTTTTAATCGCGGGAATTTTCCTCCAATACAGTACTGTGTTTGGTCAGCAGCATAAACAGCCAACACAAAAACCAAACGTCATTTATATCTATGCCGACGATCTCGGTTATGCCGAGATCGGTCCTTATGGCCAGAAAAAAATCAAAACGCCAAACCTGGACAGGATGGCGAAGGAAGGAATGAAGTTTACAGATCATTATACCGGGACGCCGGTTTGTGCGCCAGCCAGGGCCATGCTCATGACGGGCAAACATGGAGGCCATTCTTATATTCGCGGGAATTTTGAACTGGGTGGATTTCCCGACAGCACGGAACGCGGACAAATGCCTTTAAAAGCAGGTACAATGACAGTTGGCCGTTTAATGCAACAGGCAGGATATAAAACAGCCCTGGTGGGCAAATGGGGATTGGGCATGAACGCTACAGAAGGTTCTCCGCTGAACCAGGGATTTGACTACTACTATGGCCTTCTCGATCAAAAACAAGCCCATAGTTTTTACCCGACCCATTTATGGGAAAATGAAAAGTGGGATACCCTGGGCAATACTTTTATCAATGTCCATAAACCACTGGATTCTTTAAAAGCCACAGATCAGGACTTTGATTATTATAAGGGCAAAGTGTATGCCCCTGAAAAGATGACGGAAAAAGCACTTGCTTTTATCGATAAAAACAAAGGAAATCCATTCTTTTTATACCTGCCATATCCGCTGCCACATGTTTCCCTGCAGGCTCCCGATGCTGATGTGCAGGAATACATTGGCAAATTCAAAGAAGAAAGACCCTATTATGGTCAGAAAGGCTATGCGGCAAACAAATACCCATACGCTACCTATGCTGCGATGATCACTTTTCTGGATAAACAGGTTGGTTTGATTATGCAAAGACTGAAAGTACTCGGACTGGACGAAAATACGATCATTATGTTTTCGAGCGACAATGGTACGACTTTTAACGGTGGGGTAAATGCGAAATTCTTCAACAGCGTAGATGGGTTGAGAGGCCTGAAAATGGATGTTTACGAAGGAGGGATCCGGGAACCTTTTCTGGCCAGGTGGCCGGGAAAAATAAAAGCAGGGGCGACCACAAACCTTGTTTCTGCACAGTATGACCTGCTGGCCACTATGGCGGAGCTGACCGGGCAAAAGCTGGAAAATACGGATGGCATCTCTTTTCTTCCCACGCTAAGGGGAAAGAACAACCAGCAGAAAAAACATGCATACCTCTATTTTGAATACCCTGAAAAAGGCGGGCAGCTGGCCATCAGAATGGGCAACTGGAAAGGGGTTCGTACCAACGTAAAAAAAGATCCCCAAAGCCCATGGCAGATCTTTAACCTCAAAACTGACCGCAATGAAACTCAGGATCTGGCAGCAAGCCAACCTGAACTCGTTAAACAATTTGATGAAATCGTAAAAAAAGAGCACCAGGACTCCCATGTGAAGGCCTGGAACTTTTTGTAAGTGAGATTACTGCAGCAGTGGATGGTGGATACCTTCAATTTTCCCCCATCCATTGGCAGTGATGATTTCTTCCTGCCCGGATTCGGGAGTGTTAACCCCTTCAATTTTAATGTTATAGATCTCGTAATTATTGGCATTACCCAGATAAATGTTACCTGCTCCACCAATGAGTTCTATATCACGTATGACTACGTCTTCGATATATCCTTTATTTGTTCCTGTCTCTTCATTTCTTTCTCCTCCAAGTTTTATTCCACCACCACATTCAGGACTATTGTCTGATATGAAACGGCATTTCTCGATCAGTAATCCCGAAATCGCTTTAATTCCTGTATCTGTGAAATCTATATTTTGCCCCCCGGATCTTAAGCCCCTGTCCCATACGTTCACAAATTCGAGCCCGCGGATCGTGATGTTCTGATAACCACCAATACTATGAGTATCGATATGAAATCTTGCATGCGGCCCTGTATAAATGTTTTTTAAACCATATTCCAAACCGGGAAAACCGGCAAAGTCGAAGACCACATTTTTAACCGGTTTATTTCCATAAAGGTTAAAGCCACCTTCATTGATGATCACCAGGCCATTGTTTTTTACGTAAAGCACACCACCCACAGAAAGTGTCACATTGCACATATCAATCCATTGATAAGTCCCTGCCTGTATCTCGATCACATCATTTGCCTGTAACCTGATCGCTTTGCCATTCAGGCTAAGCTGATCGCCATCAATGTTAAGTATTCCCGTTCCATTGCCTACAGGTATGATTCTGCCGTTCTGTGTGGCCGATAATTCCAGAGCAGCGACACGGGAGGTCAGTGCCTGCAAAGCATCCTCCCAGGGTGTTATTTCATTCAAAAGTTCAGCACTTTCATTTTGTTTATTACCAAATGTTGTCATATTAACTTTTTTTACTTGAATAATAAAATATGGTTTCACAATTAGAATAAATATAAAATATTATCTCCATGATCACTATTAATTAACTGTTAAATCTTTTTGAAAGCAGATGTAATGGAAATGTCATTAATATCAAAGCGGCACAATTGTTTGAATTTCATAATTATTGGTTTGAACTGAATACTTTGATTATACAGGCAGCCGATACATTTGCGGTGTAAAACACACACCATGCCCAAACCTTTATTATTTGTGATCACACTATGCGGCATTTTGACCCTTAGTGCCCCGGGAGCAAATGCACAAATGCTCAAACTAAAAGATGCCATCGGTACCGCTTTGAATAACTATGGCAGTATCAAAGCAAAAGGGAATTACCTGAGCGCTTCAGCAGCAGGCGTTCAGCAGGCCCGCCGGGATTACCTGCCGAACCTGAGTTTATCTGCACAGCAGGATTACGGAACGATTAACGGACAAAATGGACCTTCCTACGGATTAGGCGGCTTAGGTGTCGCCTCCAGTGGCCCATCCCTTGACCGCCAAAACTGGAATGCCGCTTTTGGAGCCCTGTACCTGGCCAATGTAAACTGGGACTTTTTCACCTTTGGCAGAATCAGAGAGAAGATCAAGGTTGCCCAAACGATCCTTAAGCGTGATGAAAATGACCTGGCTCAGGAAAAATTTCAGCACGAGATCCGTGTTTCGGCTACTTACCTGAACCTGCTTGCTGCACAACGGCTCCGCAGATCGCAGGAGCGCAACCTGGACCGCGCCATCACTTTTAAAAATACCGCAGTCATCAGGGCCACCAACGGATTGATTGCCGGAGTGGATTCTTCTTTGGCAAAGGCTGAAGTATCCAGTGCAAAAATTGCCTTAACCAAGGCCAAAGACCTGGAACAGGAACAGGCAAACCGTTTAGGGGTGCTGATGGGGATTACTGTTACAGACCTTGTGCTGGACACGGCATCGATTACTCGTGTGCCGGCGGTACTTTATGCCGATAGCATGCTCAATGAAAATGCCCACCCTTTGTTAAAATATTACCGCAACAGGGTTGAGCTGAGCAATGAACAGGCAAAACTATTCCGCAAATCTTATTACCCGACCTTTTCATTATTTGGGGTAATGCAGGGCAGGGGATCGGGGTTCAGTTCTGCCTATGCACAAAATCAGAACGCCTTTACTCAAAATTATGGGGATGGCATCAATCCGGTAAGGGGCAATTACCTGGTCGGTGTAGGAATGGTCTGGAACCTGACGAGCATTCTGAGGACTCATCCTCAGGTGAGGGCACAGGAATACCTCTCCAAAGGATTACAGAACGAATATGAACTGGCCGGACAGCAGTTGCAGGCACAGGTAGCGATTGCCGATACCAAACTGAAAAATGCGGTCGACAATTACAACGAAGCACCTGTTCAGGTAAAGGCGGCTTCAGAAGCTTACCTGCAAAAGAATACCCTGTATAAAAATGGGCTCAGCACGATTGTAGACCTCACTCAGGCTTTATATACCCTCAACCGCGCAGAGACAGACCGCGACATTGCCTATACCAACGTGTGGCAGGCCCTGTTGCTGAAATCTGCTGCTCTTGGAAATTTTGACCTGTTTATCAATGAATTTTAATTAACCTCCTACATGAATTTAATACGTTTTGCACTTAGAAAACCGATCTCCATCCTGGTACTTGTTGCCGGTTTGTTCTTCTTCGGAATTGGTGCCATCAGAGATATCAAGGTAGATATTTTACCTAAAATGAACCTTCCGGTGATCTATATCGCTCACCCTTTTGGGGGATATACGCCTACACAAATGGAAGCTTATTTCGGGAAGCAATACATCAATATATTACTTTTTGCCAGTGGGGTAAAAACGATTGAAACCAAAAACGTGCAAGGGTTGATGCTGATGAAGCTGACCTATTACGAAGGGACAAATATGGCACAGGCGGCCTCAGAGCTCAGTGCTTTGTCGAACAGGGCACAGGCGATTTTCCCTCCTGGTTCCCAGCCCCCCTTTATCATCAGATTTGATGCTTCCTCTCTGCCCGTCGGACAACTGGTATTGAGCAGTCCCATCCGCTCTAATAACGAGCTGCAGGATCTTGCCAATACTTATGTGCGTGCTTCCTTTACCGCAATCCCCGGATTATTATCGCCTGCTCCATTTGGTGGGAACATCAGGACGATTGAGATCAATGTTGATCCTGAATTATTGCGGTCACATAACATGACAGTAGATCAGGTGGTGGAAGCCATTAAGGTGAACAACCAGACTGCACCATCAGGAAACGTCCGTATGGGCAATCAAAACTACCTGACGCCAACAAATTACACGATCCAGAAAGTAAAAGAATTTGAAAATATCCCTTTGTTTAAAGGAGGAGTGCAAAACCTCTACCTGCGTGATGTGGCAGTGGTGAGGGATGGGGCAGATGCTACAGCCGGCTATGCGCTGATCAACGGCAAGCGCTCCGTATACCTGAGCATTGCCAAATCCGGAGATGCCTCAACCTGGGATGTGGTGAGTAAACTAAAAGAAAACCTGCCTGCGATACAGAACACCCTGCCGGAAGATGTGAAACTCTCCTATGAGTTTGACCAATCGGTGTATGTGATCAATGCGGTAAAAAGTCTGATCAGTGAGGGCGTCATCGGTGCTTTGCTTACCGGTCTGATGGTGCTCTTGTTTCTTGGTGATAAACGGGCAGCATTGATCGTAATCCTGACCATTCCAACATCAATTATAGCAGGGGTGTTGTTTTTGAAGCTGTTCGGGCAAACCATCAACATCATGTCTTTAAGCGGACTGGCCCTGGCAATCGGGATTCTGGTAGACGAATCCACGGTAACGATTGAGAATATCCACCAGCATTTTGATATGGGGAAACCCAAGGCCCTGGCCATCTGGGATGCCTGTAAGGAGATCGCTTTCCCGAAATTATTGATCCTGTTTTGTATCCTGGCGGTATTTGCACCAGCATTTACCATGTCGGGTATTCCGGGAGCATTGTTCCTTCCACTGGCCCTGGCCATTGGATTCTCGATGATCGTCTCTTTCTTTTTATCGCAAACATTTGTACCCATCATGGCCAACTGGCTGATGGTGGCGCATCCTAAGAAAGCGAAAGCACATGGTGCAGAGATCACTGAAGATGAAGCGGTGTTTAAAGCAACCGGATTGAGTCTGGAATCGGAAAAAGACACTTTAAATCAAAAGAAGGTCCTTGTAGAACGCGAAGATTTTAATGATGATGGTAAAGTTTCTCTTTTTGAGCGTTTTAGAAATCGTTTCATGCGTTTCCTTGACCGCATCATGCCACACCGGAAAATCGTGGTATTGGGTTATCTGGTACTGATTATCGGTGCTGCTGCTTTATTATTGAGCAATATCGGAAGAGATGTTTTGCCTAAAGTAAATTCAAGTCAGTTTCAATTGAGAATGCGTGCACCGGATGGGACGAGGCTGGAACGTACTGAAGAAAAGGTGCAGGTGATCCTGAAAGAATTAAAGGACATCGTTGGTCCGGAACACTTGTCTATTTCTTCTGTATATGTGGGCCAACACCCTGCTTTGTTCTCTGTAAACCCCATCTATTTGTTTATGGCAGGTCCGCATGAAGCGGTGTTCCAGGTAGGATTTAAGGATTACCATGAGGATATGGAAGAATTTAAAGATCAGCTGAGGGAAAGGGTGAAAAAGCTGGAACCTGATGTGAAACTTTCTTTTGAACCTATTGAACTCACGGATAAGGTGCTGAGCCAGGGTTCGCCAACTCCGGTAGAGGTCCGCATTGCAGGCAAGAATAAAGCCCAGAATGAAGTGTATGCCAGAAAGGTGATGAAAGCGCTGCAAACCATTCCATATCTGCGGGATATTCAGCTGGCACAAGCAATTAAGTACCCTTCATTGAACGTCAATATCGACCGGGTTAAAGCGGCACAACTGGGTGTAGACCTGACCGATATTTCGAGATCTCTGGTGGCTTCAACCTCATCTTCGAGGTATACCGATAAGAATATATGGATAGATGAAAAGATCAATCTGGCGTATAGTGTTCAGGTTCAGGTGCCTTTTAACCAGATGAACAGTAAAGAAGATTTAGGCGAGATTCCCCTGTTGAGAAATGTGAACCGGCCGGTATTAAGCGATGTAGCGACCATCACTTCTGATACCACTTATGGAGAGAACGACAATTTAGGTGCGATGCCTTACCTTTCTGTTACCGCAAACCTCAATAAAATGGACCTTGGTTCTGCAGCCAAAGATGTGGATAAAGCGATTAAATCTGTCGGTGAACTGCCCCGCGGACTGATCGTACAGCCGGTAGGGATGATTAAAGTACTGGACGAAACACTGGGAAGTTTACAATCAGGACTTCTTGTGGCGATCGTAGTGATCTTTCTGATGCTGTCTGCCAATTTCCAATCCTTTAAAGTGCCATTGGTGATCCTGACCACCGTTCCGGCAGTAGTTTTAGGGGCCTTGTTGTTGCTGAAGGTTACCGGATCTACGCTCAACCTGCAGTCGTACATGGGAATCATCATGTCGGTAGGGGTGTCTATTGCCAATGCGGTGCTGCTCATTACCAATGCCGAACACTTACGTCTCCACAATGGAAATGCACTGGAATCGGCCCGAGAGGCTGCGGCTTTAAGGATCAGGCCAATCATCATGACGAGTGTGGCGATGGTTGCCGGGATGTTGCCGATGGCCATCGGACACGGTGAGGGTGGCGATCAGGTTTCCCCTTTGGGAAGAGCCGTGATCGGAGGTTTAATTGCCTCAACCTTTGCCGTTTTGATTATCTTACCTCTTGTTTTTGCATGGGTACAAGGGAAGGTGTCTACGGCATCCATCTCTCTGGATCCTGAGGATGAAGAGAGCAAACATTACATCAAAGGATTAGAAGAATAGTAAATAAGGAGCTTAGCCCTATAAAAATATAGAAGATGAAAACCAACACCACAAAAAATACGATGATCTTAGCAGGGAGTTTAGCCCTGTTGAGCATCATTAACGGCTGTACAGCCAGTGCTAGGAAAGAAACAGCCAGCTCGACAGAAAAGAAACCTGTGATCGCTACTTTTAAACTGGAAAAGGAAAAACTTTCTACCGCTTTACAGCTTCCCGGCGAACTGAGTGCTTTCCAGCAGGTAGACCTGTATGCGAAGGTGAGCAGCTTTGTGAAGACCTTAAAAGTTGACATCGGCTCGGAAGTAACCAAAGGTCAGTTGCTGATGACACTGGAGGCTCCGGAAACCAATTCGCAGCTCGCTGCTGCACAATCCCGGTTGAAAGCTCAGGAAGCTTTGTATACTGCCAGTAAAGCAAATTACGACCGCCTGTATGAAACGAGTAAAACACCCGGAACGATCTCAAAGAACGACCTAGACCAGGCCGTTGCCCGCAGGAATTCTGATCTGGCGCAGTTTGAAGCAGCCAAAGCTTCCTATAAAGAAGTGAGTAATATCAGGGATTACCTGGAAATCCGGGCTCCTTTTAATGGCATCATCACCGCAAGGAATGTAAATTTAGGCGCGTATGTTGGCCCTTCAGGAAAAGGATCTGAGTTTCCTTTGTTCACCTTGCAGGAACAGAAAAACCTTCGTCTGGCCATCTCCATTCCGGAGGTTTATACCGGTTACCTGAAAGACGGACATGAAGTGACTTTCAGTGTGAAGTCCATGCCGGAAAAAACCTTTACCGCAAAAGTAAAACGCTTGTCGGGCGCTTTGGATCTGCGCCTGCGTTCTGAAAGGGTGGAAATAGACGTGCCTAATAACAGTAAAGAACTCCTGCCAGGAATGGTGGCTGAGGTTCATATTCCGCTGCCGGCAAATGCAAGTACTTTTACTGTTCCACGTAAAGCAGTCCTGGAAACTGCCGAAGGAATTTTTGTCTGGAAAGTGGTAGAAAATAAAGCAGTGAAGGTTAACGTTAAAAAAGGACGGTTAACGGATGATAAAACCGAGATTTTTGGCGAACTTAATGCTGGTGATGAAATTGTTACGGAACCATCCGAAGAACTTCGTGAAGGTAACGTGATCAAACCGTAATTTTATATAGTGATTAAAGTAATGTTAACTAAAAACCCAGACCTGCATTTAGCCCATAAGACGCAAAGTCTTCAGGATTACTATGACTGGCTAAAGGAGATCCGTCCGGATATCCATGTCCCCAATTTAGAGATGGTGAATGATATCGGGCATTTTGGTGTTTTTAAAAGGTCTACCCATTGTACCTTACACCCGACACCCTATAACCGTAGAGACTTTTATAAAATCTCACTCATTATAGGTTCCGGAACTCTTCACTATCCAAATCAACAGATAGAAGTAAACGGAAGGGCGCTATTGTTCACGAATCCCAATATTCCGTACGCATGGGAATGTACCTCTGATACACAATCAGGGTATTTTTGCCTGTTTACGGAAAACTTCATTCATAAAAGAAATGAAAGTCTGAGGGAGTCCCTGTTATGGAGGATTCACGATTGCCCGATGATTAATATCAGCGAGCAACAGGAAAAGACCTTTATGGACATCTTTATAAAGATGATGGATGAGCTGGATGGCGATTATGTACATAAATATGAGATGCTCCGCAATTATATCCACCTCATTGTACATGAGGCTTTAAAGGTAAGACCTGCAGATACTTATTTCAAAGAGAATAATGCTTCGGTAAGGCTGACTTCCCTGTTCCTGGAGCTTTTGGAACGTCAGTTTCCGATCGGTTCCACGGATCATGTTTTATGTCTCAGAACGGCACATGACTTTGCACACAAGCTTTCGGTACATGTGAACCATTTGAACCATGCAGTGAAAGAAGTTACAGGCAGAACAACTTCTGAACATATTTCCAGAAGGATCGCTACAGAAGCAGTGGCTTTATTGAAGCATACAGAATGGAACGTAGCCCAGATTGCATATTGCCTCGGCTTTGAATATCCGGCTAACTTCAATATCTTTTTCAAAAGACAAATGCAGGGTACACCGAAATCATTTCGATAGCTCCTGATTTATCAGTACTATTATAGAAAATTTAATGATCATGAAAAAACTGATTGCTCTTGTGTTTTTTGCCTGCTTTGCAATTGCTGTCCAGGCTCAGGAAAAAGTGAAAAAAGAAACGGTTGTGGCGACTAAAGAAAAGCCTCAGGTAGTGGAAACAGCTTGTGGAGAATGTAAGTTCGGCATGGAAGGAAAAGAATGTGACCTTGCTGTACGCATTGGTGGACACGCTTATTTTGTGGACGGAACAGGTCTTGACGACCATGGCGATGCCCATGCTAAGGATGGTTTTTGCAATAAAATCAGAAAAGCAGAGGTGACAGGTAAAGTGGTTGATGGCCGGTTTAAAGCAACTTCTTTTAAGTTGTTAAAGGAGAAGAAATAAGTAGATATGAATTTGAAGCCCCGAAACATCGGGGCTTTTTAATGATCCGGAACTAATGGCTTAATACTCCGCAGCAATCTTTACGAAGATCTGGTCCCAATCTGCCTTTCCTTTGTTCTTGCCCAATCTTACAATAACCAGGTCTTTAGCGGGGTTTACATAAATATATTGCCCTAAAATCCCTGCGGCCATAAAATCTCCGCTCTTGGTGGGCAGCCACCACTGGTATTGATAATACCAGGCACTGCCTTTACTGGTATCCACTTTTGTAGATTGCTTTACCCAGCTTTCGGGAACAATCTGTTGTCCGTTCCAGTTTCCTTTGTTTAAGTATAACCTGCCAATTTTCGCGAAATCCCTTGCCCTTGCATTGATGCAACAAAAGGTTTTTTCCAATCCGTCTTTTTTTCTGTCCAGACTCCAGCTGGCATCATATTCCATTCCCAGAGGTTGCCATAATTTCTCCTGAAGGTATTCGGTAATGTTTTTTGTTTTTAGTGCCCTCTCTAATACCAGCCCAAGTATTTGAGGATTTCCGCTTACATATTCAAAAGCCTCGCCTGGTGCTCTTTTTAGTTTCAGCTTTGTAGTTGCTTTCCTCAGGTTTGTACCATAATAGAAGGTGGCTACCTCTCCGAAGGGGTTGCTGTAACCTTCATTAAACTCCAAGCCTGAGGTCATCTGTAAAAGGTGTTCCAAAGTGACTTTGTCAAACCCGTTCTCTTTTAATTCAGGAATATAATTCGTTACCGGTTCATCTACAGATTTTATCAGGCCATCTTTAATGGCGCAGCCAATCAGGATCGAGGTAACAGATTTTGCCATCGAGAAGGAGGGGACAATTGCTGCTTTATCATAACCTTTAAAATATTTCTCATATTGAATGGTATCCTTATGAATGACCATAAAGGCAACGGTATTGTTCTCTTCCAGGTATTGATCAAAAGGAATTTCTCCCTGTTGTTCCGAATGAATGTTTTTCGGAGATTTTCCTTTATCCGTCTGATGAAAATAGAATTTTGGCCCGGCGTTATGCAATTCACGGGAAGGGAATATTTTATAATCATCAATGTCCGCAAAATTGTAATACACAAAACGCGCAACTTTACAGGAAGCAAAGGTTCCGATCAGGAAAAATAGAATGATCAGAATCCTGGATTTGTGAGGAGGTCTTTTGATAAACATAGCGTCGGTTTGAATAAATTTATTTAACCTTGGTTAATGGTTCTATGTCAATGATAATGAAATTTGATGGTAGTTTGAATTGAGGGAATAATTTTTAACAAAAGTTAACAATAATATGGGTAGTTGCTACGAACTGAGGATTTCATCAGATTCAGATCAAAAGATTGCTATTGAATCTATATTAGGGAAATCAGATGGAGATCCTGACTTTTCCTGGTGGCGCATGGTGATTGAGGAAGATGCTCCGCTCTTTAATGAAGCGTTACCTCATTTTCTAAACTTGCTTGAACATCAGATAGATGAGCTGACATTAATAGGAATTTCAGCGGATCTGATCAGCATTTGGTATCTATATGCCTATGAGGGACAATGTAATATGGAATTCGGACCCGACTTCACCCGGAGGTTAGGAAAACTGGGTGTTAGTCTTTGTATCAGTTGTTGGGAAAAGTAAGTACTCCGGTTAAAAATATAACACAGAATTAGACCGAACCCAACTTTGGATGAATCAGACAATTTTAAGCAGGATAAAGAATAAGGTATATGTTTTTTGGATTATTTAAACGTAAAAAACGAACAGAAATTGAGGAATGGGAACTAGAGTTGTTGCTGAATGTGTTGACTACTTTACCTGAAAAAGATGATGATCTTTTGATCGAACAGATCCGCAATGGTGCGCTTAGTGGAATTGATCTCCGCTATCCTGCTGAACCAGGATATGTTTCTTTTACTTTTCATCAAAATGCGCTGGCTAAATATAAGGATGAAAAGAAAAAGGCATATAAATTAGAGGAAATCAGAGTTTTTGATCTTAAAAGCCAGTTTTTTTTAGATTATACGATTTATGTTTTTTTTGGGATGGTACATGGATACTTTATTAAGGCAACTGAAGGATATCAGATTGATCCCAGGCAGATTGATGTTAGTCATTGTCAAAAGGCATACTATGAAAATCATGATTTCGATCAGTTAAAACAGGTTCTTACCTCCGAAGAAATCGATTTGATGGATCCTTCATCAATATACGTTGTAGTACTGGATGGAAAAGATTATTACCATATCAAGGACCTTGAAGATGGTGACTTTATTGGTATGGATTTAGACCGAAATATTTATGAATGTACTCACGATCCGTATCAAATTATCCCTTTGAAAGTAACATTGAAAGAGCTCTTAAATGATGTTAAATAATCCTATCAATTTCCTTTTCCATTTCTACCAAGGTGATCTCTTGCAGTGGTACGCCAAATTTATGGTACTCAACAGGAAAGGAAAAGCTGTTACCCGTTAACACATAGTTTCTCCTTTGATAATAGGCAATCAATTCATCTCTTCCTTGTATCACCGTCAGGTTAATTGCTTTGCAGTTTAACGTCTTTGCATACTCATCTGCTGCCTGTAATAACATCTTTCCAACTCCGGCAGACTGAAGCTCCGGACGAACGGCAAACATCCCTAAATGAAGTTTATCATATTTTTTATGCAAATTGACACACCCAATAATCTGCTCATTTGCATCTGTATACTTTAAGATGTAAAAGTTAGGATCTGTAAGGTCACCCAATAAAGCTTGTTTATCAACCCTGATGTCTCCTCCTACAAAAGCGCTTTCGTCGGTCCATCCTTTTTTAGAAGACTCACCGCGATAGGTTGTATTTACCAATGATAGTAATTCTGATAAATCTGAAATTGAAGCTTTTGAAACGGACATGATATATGAATAGATTCCTGAAGTTTATAAGGTCAAAATTATTAATTATTTCCTATGCCGAAGAACTATTTCGTGGAAATTTTAGGTCTGCAAACCTAAGAAACCCTGCTGGAAGTTTAAAATATGGTAATTTAGCGGGAAACTTAAATTGAAGATATGTTTTTTGGATTGTTTAAGCGTAAAGAGAAGGCGAAAATAGAAGAACCCGCGGCTATTCTTAAAGAAGGAGTTATTCCTGAAAGCGCAATACCTGAAAAAAGAACAGGATTGAAATTAATACCAGCTCAACACAGAGCGGAACTATCGATGGCTATTGCCAAAGGAAAAATAAAAGAGCTGAAGACGATCATTGAACAGAATGATATTGACGTTGATGCTTTCGTTGATGATGTCTATTATACCCCTTTGATCATGAAGGCCGTTACTTCATTTGGTATTGCTGAGGAGGAAGATCGCTTAATAATGATTCGTTACTTACTGGAAAAAGGAGCCAACCCTAATGTGAAGTGTAAGAGCGGCTACAATAGCCTGCATGTGACTTTACAACAGGAGAAACTCGTGAAAGTCTCGGCACTACTCCTGGAATTTAACGGGGATGTGAATCTCCCTGATCACAATGGTTGTACGGTAGCCTATTGGGCGCTTCAGGGTTTCCCATGGAGAACCGAAGCTGAGGTCCGCCAGCTTCATCTGAATGTGGTTGAACAGATCATGATGCTTGGTGCAGATCTGGACTATCCAAACAGACATGGGGTAACGCCAAGGAAATGGCTGGAACATACTCCTGAAGATGTTAAACTGTTGGTGGCCAGATGTGCCTTGCTAAAACCAGTTTATAGGCCAGACCCGAAACTTCAATCTGAATTTCCCAGTGATTTACAGCATTCGGATGTGGCAAAGAAAATATGGAAGACAATGGTTCCTCCCAGTGGACAGGCGGATACTGTTCAGGGTGAATTGCTAAGGGCAATTGAGAAGCTCAGAGATGAGGCGCATAGAAATGGAAACATTAACTATTCAGCCAGTCATAAGCTACTGGCACAATTTGTAATGAACACGCTGATCAATTCGGAATTATTTAATCAGAAAGAGATCGCACAAATCAAAAGAGAAGCGAAGAAATTAATGAAAGCATCAGCACCTTATTTAGAAGATGATGCTTATGATTACCTCACAGATCAGATTTGTATTTTCTACCTCAAAAATGAACATCCTATTCCGCATCAACGCAACCTGGATATCCTCTGTTAATGAGGAACTGTCATCTGTTAAAGACCAATAACTGTATGCTCTTCAACTTTAACGAGACACATTTTGCAGGTTTTTCTGAGCGTATTTACAAGGCTTTTAAAACCAAACATTCTGGTATTGATCCGGACTTCTGTCATTGGTACTTCCATGGATTCTGAAAGTCTCAACAGATCGTAACAAATTCTAAGCCCCGGACGATAAGCTACTGGCCGATCGCTGAAAGGGGCATAATGACCTCTTCCATAATCAACATATTCGAGTCCCTTTAAGTCTATCGTCCTGTTTTTATTCCATGGAACGAAATACCTGATTTTTAGCCTGTTTTCCAATAGTTCAATCTTACAGCTGTACCTGCAAAAGAAGTAATAGAACAGCAACAGGAAAGCAGGGAGGTAGAAAACCAATCCCAAAAGATTGGCCTTGTTTAGCAGGCATAACAACAGAATCACAACTGGTAAACCTATTAAAATATAAGTGTTAACAGGATAACCAGACTTAAACAATAACTGTTCTTTTTTAATGGGGGAGCTCCTCTTCATATCCGTTTCTTACCTTACTTAAGCTTCCTGCTGTTTTGTCTGGCGGTTTTCATCGCCAGGCTATCCACACGTTCAGCGTATCCCATCATCCCATTTTCCTCTACAGTTCCATAATAAATATCCTTAAATGGCAGGTTTGGCATTGGTTTTTTACTCTTAAAAAGAAAGGCAACCAAGGTATCCACAGGAGGATTGTCATAATTACTGTCAGACATGCTGATGTAACTGAGCTGTTGACCTGCTTTTAATTTACCTTTGTAGACTTTCATCACAATGCCTCTGAAAATTTTGATTGCAAGATAGATCGAATCGACCTTTGTCAATTTAACTTTAACCACATCTGAAGATTTAACCTGAAGTTGACTGATAA
This sequence comes from Pedobacter caeni, assembly GCF_900129215.1. Classification (GTDB taxonomy): domain Bacteria; phylum Bacteroidota; class Bacteroidia; order Sphingobacteriales; family Sphingobacteriaceae; genus Pedobacter; species Pedobacter caeni. The sequence continues at coordinate 476,921 of NZ_FQUQ01000005.1, forward strand.
AGGACCTGGAAGGGTAAGGTTCTTCTGCTTCATCGGGGCCTGTAGCCGGACCTGCAACTGTATCCCTGAGGATGGCATCGGATACGACAGGGGAGTCTGAAACAATAGCGGTATCAGGCGTTTTATTTTTTTTCTTGTTGGAATTGCTGTTGCAGGAAATCATGAGCAACGAAAGAAAGATGGCAATATAAAAGCGCTTGATCATAAGATGTTGTTATTCTAAAATTATATCCCGCAATTTTCTTTATGGTGTCTGATGATTAAGTTTGCGTCTGTTTTTCGTAACTTGAATCACAATATATGGAATATTGACTAAAAACAAACGATGATCACTCCATAATGAAATTAATCCCTTTATATCAAATGATTTTATGTTGCAGCCTTATTTTCTGCCTGCAACAAACAAAAGCACAGCGCCCCTCAAACGTTGCGGTTTTAAAAGAGCATACCGCTGAACAGGACCTGCCCGTCAATGAATATTTAGTCTCCGCTATAAAACCAATCAAAGCAAACTATAATAAACTAAATAGCATTGCTAAATGGCAGAAGGTAAAGCGGATCGATCTTGATTTCTCCTCGGAAGGTGGGGAAGCAAAGTTCTACTACCTGAAAAACGGATTACAAAAAATGGTGGTCAGGCAGTTTGCCGAAATGAGCCAGAAGCTTTCTGAGTATTACCTGATGCAGGGGAAACTCTCTTTTGTTTATGAAACAGAAATGCGCTATAAGAGCACACTCGAAACCAAAGATGCGGAGGTGGTGTCGGACCGTTTTTATTTTGCTAAGGGGAAACTGTTTCACCTGATCAATAGTGAAGATTGTGGCGCACCTTTTTCATCTGATTATATGAAAGGAGAAGAGGAAAGGATCTTTGAAGAATACAACCAGCTGCGCAAGCTGTCTTTAGAAAAATGATCCATCATCAGAAAAACAAAAAAGGCGAAATAATCAAATACTTCGCCTTTCAGTTTCACAGGTTGAATTTTCTTTATTTAGAACGTAAAACGTACGCCTAAACCTATATCACCGCCCCAGAATTCTGTGTCAGGTGTAAATTGTAAAGCAGGAACCCAATCCAAAGACAGATTGATCGGTGCATTTTTAAATTTATAGTCTAGCCCTAAAACCCCATTTGCAGACAGGTATACATCACTGCCACCACCATGTTTGATCTTGTAAGCACCAACGGTCGCACCTCCACCATAAAACCAGTTGAAGCCTTCAACACCTTTAATCGGATTGTAAACCTCGTATAAACCAGTCAGGTTAAGAAAAGTAACACCGCTATTGCTTCTGAAGTTTCCAATCAATTCCAACATCGCACCTTTGTTCAGTGTTGTTTTGAAACTTACTCCGTTGGCATTACCAAAACGGCCGCCGATTGCATTTTTGTAATCCTGAGCATTTGCATTGCTGGTGCTCATGGTAAACAACACCGCAGCAGCGGTAAAAGAAAAAAGTAATTTTTTAATGTTCATCATGTATTTGTTTGTGTTTAATAGCTTGGTGAAAGGTTTTTTGTTGTCCCACAAAACTAAAAAGCCAACCGCTGACTTACAATCGTGGTAAACCAGTAGTTTTTTCTACTGGTTTACGGGTATTTTTTACAGTATCCTGTACCTAACCACATGAAGTTTCTTTAACTTTGAATCAATACCCTAAAACCAAAAATATGTTTCATAAAAACGAATATATAGCAAGACGAAAACAACTTGCCGGACAATTCAGTTCAGGAATCCTGCTCTTTTTAGGAAATGAAGAGAGTCCGATGAACTTCCTTGACAATACTTATCATTTCAGACAAGACAGTACTTTCCTTTATTACTTTGGAATTCAGGACCCGGGACTGGCGGCAATCATCGATATTGATGAAGATAAAGTGATCCTGTTTGGAAATGAAATGAGTATGGATGCCATCGTATGGATGGGCAGACAAAAGACCCTTGCTGCGAAAGCCGATGATGCCGGAATTACCTCCGTATCCCCATCGTCCCAACTAGAAACTTATCTTAAAACGGCAAAAGGAAGGAAAGTTCATTTCCTGCCTCCATACCGTGCGGAATCTAAAATAAAACTGGCAGATTTGCTGGACCTTAAACTGAATGACCTGAGTGCAGCAGTATCTGTGCCCTTCATTAAAGCTGTTGTGGCACAACGTTCGGTAAAATCAGCAGTAGAGCTGGCAGAGCTGGATAAAGCTTCAGAGGTCTCTGCGGATATGCACCTGATCGCTATGCAAATTGCAAGACCAGGAATGTCAGAAAACGAAATCGCTGCTGCGGTTCATCAGGTTGCACTGAAATCCGGCGGACAACTGTCATACCCGATCATTTTAACTGTTCAGGGACATATCCTGCACAACCATTACCATGGCAACATTTTAAAAGAAGGGGATTTGGTCTTAAACGATTCAGGTGCGGAAACAGCTATGGGCTATGCCGGCGACCTTACCCGTACTTTCCCTGCAGGGAAAAAGTTCCTTCCGGAACAAAAGGATGCTTATAACATCGTACTTCATGCCTATCAGGAAGCGGTAAAAACATTGAAACCGGGAGTGCGTTACCTGGATCTTCATTATAAATCCTGCCTCAGCCTTGCAGAAGGATTAAAATCTCTGGGCCTGATGAAAGGAAACCTGGAGGATGCAGTAGCTCAGGGAGCTCATGCCTTGTTCTTTCAATGTGGTACAGGTCACATGATGGGACTGGATGTGCACGATATGGAAGACCTTGGTGAACAATATGTTGGCTATACTCACGAGCTGAAAAAGAATACCACTCAGTTCGGCCTGAAATCCCTGAGGTTAGGCAAAGCCCTGGAAGAAGGTTATGTGTTAACAGTAGAACCAGGACTTTACTTTATTCCCGAACTGATCGATCAGTGGAAAGAAAGTAATCAATTTTCAGAATACATCAATTACGATAAAGTGGAAGCCTATAGAAACTTTGGCGGAATCAGGGTGGAAGACGATTATGTCGTGACCAGTGATGGCTTCCGCAAGCTGGGTAAAGACCTGGCGATCACGGTGGAAGAGGTAGAAGAAGTCAGGGCTAAGGCTTATTAGAAATCAAAACGGGGATGCCATAACAGCATCCCCGTTTTGATTAAATTACCTGATGAATTAGCTTACCTGATCAAGGTGATGAAACCTGTATAAGGTTTGTTCGTTCCCAGATCAATCGAATAGAAATAAGTATCTTCTCTCAATGGGCTTCCATTAAATAAGCCTTCCCAATAATTAGAATCATTGGAATAGCTCCTGGTGCTAAATACAATCTGCCCCGTCTTCGTGAAAATGCTCACTTTATTATTCGGGAAATTCGAAATGTCTTCAATGATCCATTTGTCATTTCTGCCATCTCCGTTTGGCGTAATGATGTTGGATGCCTGTATGGCATCTTTCTTTTTCTCCAGATTTATAATGATCGTACCCGAGGTGGTTGTCAAGCCCTTATTATCTGTAGCGATAGCAGAGATATAATAAGTGCCCGCATCTTTTGGCTGCCATTTAAAGGTATATGGTGCAGTCAAAATGCTGGCAATTTTGGCAGACCTTTCAAAGAACTCCACCTTTGCAACTGAGCCATCCGCATCTGTGGCCTGTGCAGTGATGCTTACTTTTTTGTTTGGATTAAAAAGGCTTCCGTTTTCAGGACTGACGATGGCAATTGCCGGTGCCATATTTACCGGTACAATTTCCAGCGTAAGCACTGCTGAACTACTTTCTCCGCCATTATTGTCTTTCGCTTTTGCGGTAAGCTGATGAACACCAACCGTTGCCCCGGTCCAGCTCATCTGAAAAGGAGCAGTGGTGCTTTCTCCGATTTTTACCGCGCCATCGTAGAATTCAACAAGCGCAATAGTTCCGTCACTGTCTGTCGCTTCCGATTGGATAAGAATGGGTTGAGCAGTGTCATAACTGGTGTTTTGTTCTGGCGAGATTAAAGCGACTACCGGCAGCACATTGGTTTTAACGGAAATGGATACCGTATCTGTAGCCACTAAGCCAGCATTGTCAACGGCTTTCGCAACCAGTTGATAAGTCCCTGCAGGAAGAGGCTCAAGTGTATAACTGAAAGCTGATGATCCTGCTAAGGAGATGAGCTTTGCGGCCCCGTTATATAGCTCCACCAAAGGTGCATTACCATCCGGATCAGAAGCCATTCCTGTAATTTTTATCGAATCTGTGGTTTTATAGTTTGCATTGTTTGCCGGTGCACTGAAGGCAATAGCCGGTGCAGAATTGGCTTTGCTGTCGATCATGACCTGACTATTCCTGAAATCAGTAGTTCCGGCAGTAAAAGAAGTAAAGCCTGTTTGACTGGCACCTATCGAGCGTGTATTCCAGCCTCCGTTTTGATTGAAAGCACGCTTGTACAGGCTTAGGTTGATGCTGCTATTGGCAACACCAGATAATTCGGCGCTCTCAATGGCACTGGCTTCAGCATCGCCATAATTTCTGATGATCCAGTATTTTGAATCCAGAGACGTCGTGTTTTCAACAGGACTGAAAGGTAGGCTGTTCAGTTTGCTGATCACCACATTTCCTTTAGGATAAGTTCCTGTTGAACCATAGTTCAGGGCGAGTCCGGTGAGGTCAAAATCATACTTCCCGGCAGCATTTACGACCAAAGTCTGACTTATTCCATTGGCTACCGGAGCAGAAGAAATGTCGCGTTGCACATTTCCTGTTGCCTCAACGATATAGTGGTTAGGGGATACGTCGATGAGCTGACCTGCACCTGCATTCCCCTGTCCCTGTAAATAAACCTTCAGGCCGGATTCATTGCCGCTAAGGGTCAGGTGCATATTTTCCTGAATTTCCTGTGCGGTACGGGCTGTAGACCAGATCCTGAACTCATCCATTTTTCCGTCGAGGGTATTGCCGTCCATACTTCCGATATTAAAGCTATCCCAAAGCGGAGGAGCTGTTGAAGCAGGTTTTGAACCTGATAACTGACCATCAACATAACATTTTGCCAGACCATTGTCGTAGGTAAAGGCGATATGATGCCAAACATTCAAGGTATTAAAGACTCCCGGAACGCTAATCCTTGAGGCGGTATTGTTGGCCACCCCCAGATTCAGGATGTTGTCACTATCCGCATGAATGAGGAAGCTTCCCCAACCATTCCCGACAGACTGGTTCCATGATTTCGCCGAAGCCGGATTTAACCAGTATTCAACAGTAAAAGCGGTCGGTTTCCAGTTTAACCCGGTTATTTTCATCATTCCGGCAGTGCCATCAAACTGGTATGCTTTTCCGGCAAGTGTTTCCACAGGTTCAAAATCACCGATTTTATGAAGTGCCAATTGTCCGAATGAGATGCCGGTACCAGTTGGACTTATGCTGAAGCTCAACGGATCGCTCATCGGGCCTACCATACTTGCGAAAGAATTCCATGCAGGTCCGAAGGCATTGAAAGCGCGACTGTTCAACCGGTATAAACTTTGTGCAGACGAGCCCGACTGTACATTTTTCAGGCTGAGTCCGGTCAATCCCGTAGGGGCAAGGTTGCTTCCGTAATTGTTAATCACCCAATAGGTACTATCCAATACGGAAGGAACAGTGTTTTCGTTTGGAATGGATCTTAAACGACTTACCACTACTTCTCCATTTGGATTTGTGCCACTTTCTGAGAACTGAAGGCTTAATCCTGCGATTGGAAAGTCACTTGTCCCGGCAGCGGTAATTTGCTTGCTTTCGCTAATTCCGGCGGCTACAGGAGCATTGGAGATCACCCTTGTGGCATTGCCATTCAGCGTTACTTTATAGCCATTGTCTGAAAGTTCAGAAACCCCTGTTGCTGCATCCTGAAACTGCAGGTATACTTTTAAGCCAGGCTCATTTCCTACCGAAGTCAGGTGCATGCCTTCACGAACCTGTTGTTGTGTTTTCTCCACAGACCACATCCGGAATTCTTCAATCTCTCCATCAATGGAATTCCCATCTGATGAGCCTATTCTAAAGCTATTCCACATAGGAGGGAGGGAAGAAGCTGTTTTGCTGTCTGCCAGTTTCCCATCTCTGTAGATTTTTGCTACTCCATTATTAAAGGTATACGCATAATGATGCCAGGTATTTACGTCTTTAAAAGCATCAGTGATCAATAATCTGGAAGCCGCATTGTTGGCTACGCCGATATTCACACCTCCGGTATTATCAGAATGGAGCAGGAATGATCCCCATCCATTACCGATCGACTGGTTATAGTTTTTAAATGATTTGGCCTTGTGCCACCATTCAATGGTAAATACTTTTGGCTGCCAGTTGAGTTCCTGAATCTCCAGGTAATCCCCGTTTCCGTCAAAACTCATCGCTTTTCCGGCGATCACATCAGCTTTAATTCCTTTCTGATTTAATTTTACTTCCGACAACAACTGAGTCCCTGCACTGATCTTGATTGTTCCGGTATACTGCTGAGCTGCTGACGGACTAAAACGTGCATAGATCTTAACGTCTTTAACGGTTCCGTTTACAGGATTAAGGGTAAGGAAGGAACCGGCATCCACAAAACTGAGGTTGTCCAGTGAAAGCTCATAACCTTCCGGGGCTTTTACCTGAATGGCCGTTGCGGAAAGATTCGTTCCGGACAGAAGGAAACTTTCTGCTCTTGTCTTTGAACCAGCCCTGGCATCACTGAACACAAGTGAATCCACATTACTCAGGAGAAAAGGGGTGCTGTCTTTGATAAAGAAATATTGTGAATAGGCATTTAAGTTATTCACGGTAATGGTATTGTTGACCTCATCCACTGCAGATGCCGGACCGCTGAACTGCCATTTTGCACTTCCATAGGCAGGTCTGCTCATGACCAGGATTTTCTCCGGATTGAGCTGATCCGCTGCGGTCAGATCTTCGGTACTGCTAAAGGTCAGGTTCATATTCAGGTTGGCATTCGTGTTGAAACGGTTTCCTACCCAATACTCATTGCCAATTTTTACTGCAGAAGGGGAGAAGTCATTAAATGCAGGAGAGCTAAAGTCTATTTTGGAAAAGCCTGCAATTACCGGAGTTACGGCATTGTAAAAGGCAGTAACATTGACCCCATTGCCATAAACTGAACTGCCTGCAACTTCTGATTTTGCCTGCGAAACTCCGCCACCAAATGGATAAGCCGTTTTGATGCGTAAAGGAGTTCCGGTTAGCGTCACTTCTTTTTTGCTGACAATGTCGTACACCTCAGGTTCTGAATTGTCGAAATTTGTATAATAGACCAGGCCGGCTTCATTTCCCTGCACAGGGTGATGGAAACCTTGTTTGATCTCGAATGAGCTTAGCGCTCTGCTCCAGACCTTCACCTCGTCTATTTCTCCTTTAAAATACTTATTGCTCGGACCACTATTCCATAATCCCAGTCTTACCAACCCGTTTGTTGTGTTTAAAGCAAGTGGAGTAGGGGCCAGTTTTTGCTCACCATCGTAATAAAAACTGATGTTTGTTCCATCAAACACAAGGGCATAATGATGCCATTCGCCTTTACTGTTTGGCAAAGTAAAGTCTTTACTGGAATTCCAGAAATTGGCTCTCCAGAGGTTATCTGTGGTAGTGGTTCTCAGACTGAATTCTCCGAGGTTTGTGCCGGTGATTCCGGTAGCAAATACACCGCCATCATTAAAAGCATCGGCCTTTGCCCAAAGTTCGATTGTTCTGGCTTTCGTGCCATTGATGGCTGAATTGTTTCCCAGGGTGATGAACTCCGTACCTGTTCCACTGAAAGCGACTGAGCTGCCCGGTGCTGGCTGGAAAGTATGGTCTTCCCCAAAAACATCCGTACCATTGGCACTGGCTTTAAGCCGGTAATGCCATACTTCTCCGGATTTCATGGCAAAGGGAACTTCCTGCTGAACCACATTGAGGTTAGCACCGGAAAAAGATCCGGGCACATTGGTTTGTGAACCATAGGCTATTGTTGGACCATATTCAAACACGACATTCGTCAGCGTTCCTCCCAATGCGTTGACCTTTCCTGTAAGTAAGGCCCCATTTTTACGGATATTAAATGCTGTTCCGGTAATCAGGTTTTTGAAGTTCTGTAAACCGGTTTCTTTAGGGATACTATTGCTCCTTAAGCCTTGTAAACCATTTGCGCCAATGGACCTTACTGCATACCATTCCTGTTTGCCAGGATCTGAAGCATTCAGAACAAGGGTCGTATCGCTAGTCAGCCCTGCGGATTCCATATACTTTTCTCCCAGTTTGAAGACTTCATATTGAACAGCCGTGCCTGACTTTCTCCAGGATAACTGCAAAGAACTGCTGCCTGCCCAGACCACTTCTAATCCTTCCGGTGCGGCAAGTACATTTACATCATTCACCACACTTTCCTGTGCCGCTCTTTTTACCCTGATCTTTATTTTGGAAGACAGGTTAGGAACAGTCCATTTGAACTGCCGTTTACTGGCTGCAATATTACTGGCAATTGAAGTCCAGGTTGTTCCGTTATCCGCAGAATAATCCAGGTTAAATGTTCCCGGAACGCCATAGGCATCCCAGCGGATGTATTCGGATTTACCAGGACCCATGGATTCGCCTCCCAGGGGATAAGCCATCAGGACTTCATCTTTTACAAATTCATAAACGATGTAGTATTCCTGAGGTCCCTGCGGGATCAGGCTTCCATTGAGATTCAGCGTGTAAGTCCCTGCAACAGGATTGTCTATCGTTACCTGTTCTACGTTATTGATATGATCCACCTTTCTGGTAGGCAGCGAGTTCAGACTCACTGCATTTGCCGCTGTATCCAATCCCCATGGAAGGAAGGTATTGGCTGAAGGATCTGTAACACTCAGGTCAAGGTCATTCACCAGGGATTTTGCTGCTCCTGGTGTCGCTTCGTAATCATGCCAATACAACATGATTCTTACCTGACTGGTCCCTGCTGGTACATCAATAGTGGTGTTCTTTGATTCCCCGTTAGCCAGCTGCCCGGTGCTGAAATTTCTCCCCTGGATGGTTTTAAAGGCCCGGCGTACATTTGGCCGTCCAAAGCCTGTTTTAAAATCAATCCCGGGATTATAGATGTCGTCGGCAGTATTCAGGAGGATGGCTTTGATTAACGCAGAAGGGGCGGTTGCCGCCTGTGTTTCTGCTTTATAAGCCTGATGTAACATTGCAAAAATACCGGAAACCTTAGGTGCTGCATATGAGGTTCCTCCTGAGCCTTCAATGGTCATATCTGGTTTGATTCTGCCATCATAAGCAGGCCCTTTATTGGTCCAGTCCAGGAAATTATCATCATAATCCGTTCCACTGATGGTCAGCAGGTTTTTTGCATGTTTGGCACTTCCGGTGAGGTTACCCCAACCCGGGATGCCGTTGTATTTACCACCTATCGGAACAATGTCTCCACTATTTCCGGAGGAGTAAACCAGCATGGCTTCCGGTCTGGTGCGGATGTAATTGTCGTGTTCATTGGATAAAGAACCATAATTGGCATCAGCACCCCAGCCATAAGACATATTGGTTACCCTGATTTTCTTATTGGGGTCATCATAATTGGTATAGGTATTCTGACCGCTTACCACATAAAAGTTCGATCCCCAGGCATTGGACTGGTCCTTAGGGTCGTAGTTTCCAGCACTTCCCATCCGTTTGGAAACACTCCAGGAGTGACCTCCTGGATTCACATTTACCGAACCCGGAATCATCCTGCCCTGCATATCAATGTCCTGAAGGAAATCATTTTCACGGATGTGTACATTGACACCTGCTCCGTTGTAATTCATTCCGTTATAACCGCTGTTGATATAGTTCGAACGGCCAATGTTATTGCTGAAGATATCACCAGGCCCATCTACTTCCGGTTTAGGTTTGTCTTCTACCGGGGAAATGAACTTGATCTCTTTAATGGCTGCCAATCTCTTCAGCTTGTTCTGAGCGATCCTGATGATCCAGCTTTTGCCTTTAGATTGAATGCTCCCTGCTTTAAGAATATCGGTTTCGGCTAGTGCAAGATCTGCTTCATCATAAAATACCACTTCCACTTCTATCTCGTTTCCTTTTCTGGCGTGCTGAGGGATCTTGTCGCGGAACAGACTTTCTGATAGTTTGAAGCCTTCATCAATGGGCAAGACCGTTCTTATCCCTAAAGCAGGAAACTGCTCTGAGTTGAGTTCCTTCTTAAAATGAGCATAGTAGGAGTAATTGGGAACATAATCCAGAAGCCTGATGCCAAGGTCTTTTAGTTTTTGCTTTTTTGCTGCATCAGGAAGTTCTTCAAACTGAACCAGAAAATACTGGCCTTTGTTATACTTCATCCTTCCTTTTTTCTGATCCAGGAGGATGGTTTTCTGATCTGATTCAAAGCCTTTTTCAGGTTTGAACTCTTTGTTGGTATTGAGGATCCGGAAATCCTTTTCTGCCGGCTTTTTAATTTGCGCAGCCAAAATTGAGGGCACAAGGATGCCCCAAAGAAATAATAGAATTTTCTTCATGGTGGTGGTATGTAAGATTTGGTTGGTTTAGCGCTTAGGTCTGGTATGGATATAAATTAATACCGGAACTTTTTTCTTGAAAATGAAGATCTCAGGCAGAAAGCACTGAAAGAGAAATCGGAAAATTTGAATGGAGTTCATAGGAGAGGATTTAGATTGGTGGTTTATTGCGTTTGGTTGATTAGATCCAATCTAAGATATTTAGTTGATAATCATGAGAATGACTATTGCGCAAACGTTTGATATTGATTTAATGGGTATTTATCCATCTTTTTAGGCCTTTGTAAGGAATAGGGGATGGTATTCCGGATATTTTAGGTATAAACACATCCGATTTCCTGCTTAAAACTCTATTAAATAGGTAGATATATTAGAAAAACTGGTTGTAATATTTGCATTACAATGCAACAGTGTGTATTAAAGCGCAAACGTTTGCATAGAGTCGCTTGTGCAGGTCAATATGGCGCTATAAATCCAGAAAATCATCGTGCACATCGTAATGAATCAATGCTTTGATAAATTCCTCAAATGTCGCATCACGTTTCTGATCCAATACACTGTTTATGACATCCTGCAGCAACTCTGCGGAGTAAATCATATCAAGGTTTTCTTTTCTGGCAGCCTCAGGATAAATTTCCTGATCGCTTTCGTTCACTTCTATGGGGAAGTCGATAAAGAGCTTCGTGCCCGGAACTAATGGTTGGCCGTATATTCCGTATACCGCATAGTTTACGTTTTCGTCTTCTTTTCTACGCACCGAAGTAATGAGTTCTTCGATAGTCATGTAGGATTGCAATGCAAACTTTCCTTTAAGGTCCTTCTTCAGTTGACTTTCAAGCGCTGTTAAACTCCCGGCTCCGTTTAAAATCAGGTGTTTGTTTGTTGATTTTAAATGGTTTATCAGCTCCAATGCCAGTTTCAATGGGTGACATTCCTTTCCGTTCAGGCTGGCATCCCAATTGGTTCCGGCAAGAACTTCGTCTTTAAACATTCCTGGTAACCAATGTTCCAGAAAATAAGCCAACGGAATTTCTGTGGGTTGATAATTCTGCCATTCTTCTTTGGCAAGAAGCCTGGCATATGCCCGGTCGGACCAAAAAGGAAGAACATCAAGTGCCGCTTCATCGTTAGATGGTGAAGATACCCAACCAAAATCTGATTTTAGTCCCCAGACGACTTCGAATTCAACTACCCGTTCTATAAATTTCCTGTGTTTGTAATCGGTGGTAGTGGAATTTTGCATCGTTGTTTTTTTTGCAAGATGCGAAAAAATTCAATCCGTAAAACAAGATTAGGTTATTTAAACAAAACAGAAGTCATACCCAGGGTGTTAGATAGATAGTCTATTTATAACCTATTGAAAATGAGAGAATTTGAGAATAATGGAACTGTCATAAACTATCATATCTATGGCAAAGGAGAAATCACTTTATTATTTGTACATGGTCATTATATCGACCAGTCATACTGGTCGGAGCAGATTGATTTCTTTAAGCGTGATTATACTGTAGTCACGATGGACCTTGCCGGTCATGGCAAATCTGGCAGGACACGCCACGAATGGTCTATTGCAGGGCTTGCAGATGATATCATTGCCTTAATTAAGCACAACCATCTGGAAAAGGTGATTCTGATTGGCCATTCCTTAGGGGGAGACCTTAATCTGATTGCTGCAACAAAATTCCCGGATCCCATCATTGGCTTTGTTGGTGTTGATAATTTTAAAAATGCAGGAAGCCCATTGCCCGAAGAATTTCAGAAACAGGTTGGGAGCATTCTTGAAAATCTGAAGAAAGATTTTGCCGCAACAAACGAACAATATGCGAGAACAGGCTTGCTTGGTCCTGAAACTCCGGCAGAGCTCACAAACCGGGTTGTTGGAGATTTTAGGAATGCTTATGAGCCGATGGGGCAGGCCACTATGCCTGAATTTTTTAAAATCGATCTTGTAGAAAATGACTTACTTCCTCAATTAAAACTGAAGCTTTACCTGATCAATGTAAACAATTCGCCCACCAATATTGAAGCCTTGCAAAAAAATGCAGTCAATGGCTTTGAGTTAAGGGAAATCACTGGTACCTGTCATTATCCGATGCTGGAGCACCCGGATGAATTCAATGAAATGCTAACTGATGTGATCGATGCCATCAGGCAGAAATGATTATCAATTTTGTGACAAAACAGGATATTTTTTAGTTCGTAAAACATTTTACTAAAGATTGCGTTTTTACTAAAATGTCAAGAATCACCACCCAGCATCAGCAGGAAATTCCCGATACACCTACCATCAGGACGGTAAGGAAACTCTCTTACCTTATGGACGAACAGTTTCGTGTTCCGGGAACGAAATTCCGCTTCGGACTGGACCCGATACTCAACCTGATTCCTTTCGCGGGGGATTTTGCCGGCTTTATCATTTCCGGTGGTTTGGTTCTGGCCATGTCCAGCAAGGGCTTAACGAGTAAAATCGTGGTGTTGATGTGTCTTAATATTTTTCTTGATGCCACTATTGGTGCTATTCCGGGGATCGGTCAGATTTGGGATTTCTTCTTCAAATCCAATACGAAGAATATGAAACTCATGGAAGAGTATTACCATGAGGGAAAACACCAGGGGAGTGGTAAGAATACCATCTTTCTGGCTTTGGGAGTGCTGTTTACCATCTTTATTATACTTGTCGTGATCCTTTGGTACGTGCTTGCCTGGATCATCAGTTTGTTTTAAATCAATGCCATATGAAAAATAAAAGTCTGTTCATTTCCACCATTGTTTTCTTTCTACTGGTTTGTGGAAATTATTGGCTGGATGATTTCTTTAAGAAACACGAACTTCCCTTGCTTTTCGTTGCTTACGCAAGCTTATTGATTATTGTATTCATTGTTCTTTTGATTAGCCTCCTGTTTCAGGTCAAAAGGTTGTTCCGGGAGTCCTCCTGGAGTAAGTCACGGTTGTTCTTAATAGGGACCATGACCTTCACTTTGTTTTTTACGGTATGGAGTTCCTTCGGCTTTTTGAACCTTAAAAAAGTCAGAAGTAGAAATGTGCTGATTGCCAGAACAGAGGATTCATCGCATGGGATGAGTGTGCTTAAGCTTAAAGAGAATAAACATTTTATTTACAGGAGTACCTGTTCCGGAGGGAGCAGAGTAATGGGGACTTATTCCATTGTCGCGGATACGATCAGATTTAGTGGTTTTGACCGGAAAAACGGGCTCCCCAACTTCAAGTACGGAATCATTAAAATAGCGAAAGCTTTAAATAGCAAAGTGAATACAGAAGTGATCTCCCTGTATATCGACGATAACCATGCTGCTAAACGCCCTTTGATGGTGATGTTGAACAATGCGATTCATTTAAGAGATTAATTTTTCATCCTGAGGCTGGAAGCTTTATTGATCATTAACCCCCTTCGTTCTTCCAGTAATCTTTGTATGATCTAAAATTTCCATTTGTGTAAAAAAATACTATTTTTACACAAATGGATTATTTCAACGCTCTAGAACCTTTTCTCAGAACCCTTTGGTTCATCGCCATCCCTGTAAGCTTGGTTTTCGCTGTTCAAAGTGTCATGACCTTTATGGGCTTTGATGGCGCTGATGGGGTAGATACTGATTTTGATGGCAATATCGATCATCCTGATGCCCCTTTTCAATTGTTCTCTTTCCGGAACCTGATCAATTTTCTTCTAGGTTTAAGCTGGACGGGTATTTCTTTTTATCGGTTGATAGAAAATAAAACTTTGCTGCTTACCCTATGTGTTATTGTGGGGGTAGGGTTCGTGATGTTGTTTTTTGTCATCATCAAACAACTTCAAAAGCTTGGAGAAGACAACACCTTTAAAATTGAAAGCACCCTGAAAAAGAAGGCTACCGTGTACCTTCGCATCCCTGCCGAAAGGAAGGGGACAGGCAAGATCCAGATCAGTATCAATGGTTCATTCCGGGAGATTGATGCCCTTACCGATGGAGAATTAATCGAAAGCGGATCTACCGTGATCATCACTAACATACAAACTCAAAACCTCGTACTAGTAGCTAAAATTTAACATGGAAAACGTATTACAGTCTCCTTTAACCATTATTCTCGTCCTTGTTGTTGTACTTTTCGTCAGCATTTCCGCCTTAATTGCCCGCTACAAAAGATGTCCATCCGATAAAATTCTGGTGATCTATGGTAAAACCGGAGGGACCTCCGCAAAATGTATTCATGGTGGTGGTGCTTTTGTATGGCCGGTAATTCAGGATTTTGCTTACCTGGATCTTAAACCCATTTCCATTGAAGCCAATCTGATGAATGCCCTGAGCCGTCAGAACATCAGGGTCGATGTACCTTGTCGTTTTACCATTGCCATTTCTACAGAAAGCGACAGCATGAACAATGCTGCTGAACGTTTATTGGGAATGACACCAGGTGATATTCAGGAGCTTGCTAAGGACATTCTTTTTGGTCAGCTGCGTTTGGTGGTGGCCACGATGACGATCGAGGAGATCAACTCCGACCGTGATAAGTTTTTAGATAATATCTCTAAAAATGTGGATGCAGAGCTTAAAAAGATCGGTCTTAAACTGATCAACGTGAATGTTACGGATATCAAAGATGAATCCGGATATATAGAAGCACTAGGTAAAGAAGCTGCAGCAAAAGCAATCAACGAAGCTTTGATCAGCGTTGCAGAACAAACAAAAATCGGGGAAACAGGTAAAGCAATTGCCGACCGTGAGAAAGATGTTCAGATTGCAGAAACACAACGTGAACGCGATGTGAAGATTGCAATTACCCAAAAAGACAGAGAGATCAGCATTGCTGCTGCAGCTAAAGATGAAAAAATCGGTAAAGCTGAAGCAGACAGAGACAGCCGTATCAAAATGTCGGAAGCCAATTCCCTGGCAGTTCAGGGAGAGAATCAGGCAAAAATAAACATTGCCAGCTCTGATGCCTTGCGTCGTGAGAAAGAAGCGGAATCCTTAAAAATTGCCGTTTCAGCAGAAAAGGTTCAGCAGGCACAGGCGTTGGAAGCCGCCTACCTGGCAGAGCAAAAAGCGGAGCTCGCCCGTTCTGAACGCGAACGCTCTACCCAGATTGCCAATATCGTGATCCCTGCTGAAATTGCTAAACAAAGAACAATTATTCAGGCACAGGCAGATGCGGAAACAATCAGAGAGAATGCGAAAGGGGAGGCCGATGCGATCTATGCAAAAATGGAAGCCGAAGCAAAAGGTTTATATGAAATCCTGACCAAACAGGCCGAAGGATATAAACTCGTGGTGGAAGCTGCCGGAGGAGATCCTACGCAGGCCTTCCAGCTGTTGTTATTAGAGAAACTACCGGAATTGGTAAGAACGCAGGTAGAAGCGGTTAAAAACATTAAAATCGACAAGATTACGGTATGGGATTCTGGTAGTGGCAATAATGAGAATGGAAATTCTTCGACTGCAAACTTTGTTTCAGGCATGATGAAAACCGTTCCGCCATTAAACGACCTGTTTAATATGGCTGGTTTAAACCTGCCTAACTATTTAAAGGGAACGAATGAGCCAGAGGCACCGGTTGTGGTTCCTCCGGTAGTGATTGTTCCGCCTGCTAATTCAGATACTGATCAGGCTACTCCTGTTTAAGCGATAATAGTAATATTATATAAAATAAGAGGCCGTCTTCATGCATAATGAAGACGGCCTTTGTGTTTTGGAGTATCATGGATTATCCGAAAATATCCTCTCCCTTTAGTATTTCTTTATACACCTTATTCGATACATCAAACTCATTGTGTTTGGAATAGTGATGAGGTTTAAAAACGAAATTCTCCTTATAAAGCGCATCCACCTTGCCCATTTCGTCTTCATCCAGATCATCAAAATCGAGATCGCCGTTTTCAATATCCTCCATTAATTCAAAATATTTAATGCCACTCTCTCCGCAGGCAATAGGTTCAGTATCGCCTAAATTGCCAATATCTATGCCCAGGTCTTCCAGTGAGGTATCGATATCTTCTCTGCTCAGATTAACGTAATAATTAAAATCAGGGAGATTTAAATTGCCCTTAACGGTTAAGCCAAAAGATGCTATATATGCATGTGCTGCCGCAAAGTTTCCAGCACAGGCAATGCGTCCACATTCCGTATTTACGGCATAAAAAGCTTTTTTTACCTCAATATTGCCTAGTACAACGATATCTGATAAGGAGCTGATTACCACATTTTCTGCCGTTAAATTTCCGGTCACATACAGGCATATCGGATATCCGGCATCTGTTCCGTACATATTGATATGACGATTGACATGGAGGTTTCCTATCACCAGAATTGCCCTGTTTTGAGGCTGATCCAATCCATGCCCCAAAACAGTCAGGTCTAATTCGTCCATCATAACATCACCTTCATACACTGCAAATGTATTTGTTGCCGGATCCTCATATACTGCGGAATCTGTTGGGTTATTAGCTAAATATAGTCCGGAACTGTAGTCTTGAATGTTTAAACCAAACCGGCTTTCAATTTCAGGAAAAGGCACAACGATGTAATTTTTTTGCTCATTCATAGGACGGTAATTATGGTAATGTTTTAAATAATAGAATAAAATTAGTCAAACGAATATAATTATATATTATTAATAATTCTAGCCGCCAGGTCTAAATACGATCAGAGCTGTCCAAAACATTTTTGATACTCAAAGAAGGTGATTTTTTACGATGATTAAACCGAGTTTTGTCTTCTTACTAAAAAATCAAGGCTCCTATTATCCGTCAAATATGCTGATCTGAGTATTTTCATGCTGCTGATTTGTAATATAAAAAGGAAGATGTCCGTCATAGTTTTGGCCTTCCAATTGAAATTATTGGTCAGAAACAGGTATTCTTTGCCGGTTGTGCTGTCCAAATAACGAATTAGTCGCAATTTACCCGGGTAGTGCTTTGCCCCAACGTAATTTCTAAGACTAATATGCTGTTCTTCAAGTACTCGATCAGCCTTAAGTCCAGCCACTGCGAACTGCTGGATTACCGGGAACGGGGGGACTACATTGGCAAGAAGGTTGTCCAAGGAACTTAAATATTTATATTTACGGGTTGATTGTATTGAAAGTCCGTTTGTTTCAAGGAATGCCAAAGTTGGACAAGAGGCTGAAGGATATGAGGCATTGATAAATTTAGCTTACGAAAATCTTAATCTGGGACGCAATGGCATTACTAATGTAAGATTTGAAATAATACCTTAATTATTATGAAAATAGAAAACGTGCTTCTTCCCGGAAAAGAAGAATTTGATTTTAGAGAGTATAAATACATTTATATTCAAAGTAGTAATGGAAAAATTACAAAAGATAATTTTGTCAACATAGTTGCTTCTGCTAATTCGCCTTTAATCCCCAAAAATGGAGGTGTTTTAAGTGAAAATTTCATTATAATTACTCCAGATGATAGATATTTCTATGGATTGTCATACTCCAAAGATTTAATTGGATGGAGGCAACAGATTGAAAAAGGTGTATCAATACTTAATCTGGATATGGGTGAAATTAAAAATGGGGAGCATTTTTCTATAATTAATGGAGAAAACTATAAATTGGAAGATTGTCAGTTTGAACGTTATAATTTTTATGATGAAACAGGTAATTTAATAAAACTCAATACTCCTGTAGAAAAAGAAAAAATACTATAAAAAATCAGACCATCTGAAGTGACAGTCTGATTTAATTTTAACTTCGACTGGGCCACTTACCGCCGCTGCAAGGGTGCGGTAAAACTGCGTACTCGATCTTTCTCAATTATATAAGAAACATAGACCTTTACCTGCTTACAGGGATTTATGGTTATTGACTACTGTTTTTTTCTTCTTTTCCAATTCCCCGATTAATGTTATTACTTTGTAGCAAGCTATCTCTACAAATGAATAAAACTACGCCTGCCATTAAACAAGATATAAAAGTTAGTGTTGATGCCATTGTTTTTGGTTACAATCAGGAAAACGGGATCTCCGTGCTGCTGATCAAAAGAAAGATCGAACCTTTCATTGGCCAATGGGCATTACCTGGTGGATTTGTGCATAATGAGGAAAGCCTGGAAGCAGCCGTAGCGAGAGAGCTGCAGGAAGAAGCAGGGGTGTCCATCAAGTACCTCGAACAACTTTTTACTTTTGGCAAACCAGACCGCGATCCCAGAACCCGCATCATCTCTGTGGCTTACTTCGGACTTGTTAAATCGGCTGATTTCAGCCTGTTTGCTTCCACAGATGCTTCCGAAGCCGCATGGTTCAATATTTATGACCTGCCCACACTGGCATTCGACCATCAGGACATCGTAGGTAAGGCCATCGCCCGGTTAAGGGCAAAGATCACCTACGAACCCATCGGTTTTGAGCTCCTTGATGCCAAATTTGTCTTCTCCGATCTGGAGCAGCTTTACATGAAATTATTAGGACATAACATCGACAGGAGAAACTTTAAACGTAAAGTGATGTCTTTAGGTCTGGTTATTGAACTCGATGAAAAGGCACCATCAGTAGGGGCCGGCCGACCGGGGAATCTGTATTCCTTCGATAGTGAAAAATATAAACAACTTAAAGTCAATGGTTTTGATCTTAATAAACTCCTTTAGTATCAGTATGTTATGGATTTTAAAATTAATTTGTGTAAAATAAACACAAATTAATTTGCATAAGAAAAAATAAAGACTTTAATTTGTGTCATCATAACGCAAATAGATATGAAAGTATTAAATTTATCAACCGGATTCAAGCCCTTCGATTCTTCACTGGAAGAGATAGAAAGCAACAGCTTTTTATTTAGCGGAGGCGAAGTACACATCAAATTACAGGACCGTGCAGAAGAAGTTTTGATTTCTGCCAGACTGAACGATTCCAACGAAGTGATGAAGTTGTTACTCGCTGCAGATGCATTACGCAGGAACGGCAGTAAAAGCATCAGTGTATTCATTCCTTACCTTCCTTATGCCCGTCAGGACAGGGTGATGGTAGGAGGAGAGCCACTATCCATCAAGGTGATGTGCAACCTGATCAACAGCTGCAACTTTGAAAAAGTATATGTATTTGATGTACACTCAGAAGTTTCTCTTGCCTTACTGGACAACTGCGAACTGATCACCAATTATAGCCTGGCGAAACAAGTGCTGAGCAGTCATGCCGATTACCTTCTGGTATCTCCTGATGCAGGTGCTCTTAAAAAGATCTATAAACTGGCCGAAGCCCTGGCTTACCACAATGACATCATCCTTTGCAACAAGGTCAGAGATGTGAGCAATGGAAAGATCAAACAGATCACCGTTGATCAGGACGACCTGGGCGGCAAAGACTGTTTCATCATCGATGATATCTGTGATGGTGGTGCCACCTTTGTAGGAGTGGCCAAAGAACTTAAAAAACGCAACGCAGGTAAAGTCAGCCTGATCGTTTCCCATGGCATCATGTCTCATGGAGAAGCAGAACTGGTAGACTGGGTTGACCATATCTATACCACAGACTCTATTAAAAACGACAGCTCAGACCTGATCAGCAGAATTCCGCTGGCCGACCTGATCGAATTGTAATCCAATTTAACTTAAAATCTAACACGATGAAAAATATCCTTCTTCAAACCGACGTTTACAAAATGGGCCACATGGAACAATATGCTCCAGGTTGCAATAAAGTATATTCTTACCTTACCGCACGCAGCGATAAAAACTTTGATCAAACCGTTTTCTTCGGACTTCAATATTATATCAAACAATATTTATCTGAGCCGATCACTCCGGAAATGGGCGAGGAATTCCTGACTTACCGCAAACTGATCCTGGGCAGCAATTCTCCGGAGATCGAAAGCAAAATCAGGGCGCTTTGTCAGCTGGGGTATTTGCCAGTAGAAATTAAAGCGGTAGAAGAAGGAACGATCATGCCGGTTAGAAACGTGCTGATGACGATCACCAATACCCATCCTGATTTCTACTGGGTAGTTGGATTTATGGAAAGCTTATTACTGAAACTCTGGTACACGATTACCGTAGCCACCTGCAGTCATGAGTACCGTAAAATCGTGACCCGCTATTTCAACGAAACAGACGAGATCGAAATGGAAGCAGCCAAAGCTTTTCAGGTTCATGATTTCGGCTACCGCGGAGATGCTTCAGAAGAAGGAGCAGCGATCAGTGGGGTAGCCCATTTGCTGTCTTTCCTGGGAAGTGACAATGTGCCTGCCTTACCTTGTGCGGTAGAATATTACAATGCAGACATTCAGGGCCCTCCAATCCTGCTTTCTGTTCCTGCAAGTGAACACAGTGTGATGTGCTCTTTCGGAAGAGAAGATGAGATCGGTGCTTTCCGTCACATGCTGGAACTGTATCCTACAGGAATTGTCTCCATCGTATCCGATACTTTTGATGTGTACAAAGTGCTGACTGAATTTGCAGAAACCCTGAAAGAAGACATCCTGAAAAGAGACGGAAAAGTAGTCTTCAGACCAGACAGCGGAAATCCGGAATACATCATCTGCGGTAACCCTGAGGCAGAAGAAGGAAGCAACGAATGGAAAGGTGCCATCCGCTTGTTAGATGAGAAATTTGGTTCTACGCTAAACAGCAAAGGATATAAAATATTAAACCCTAAAGTAGGCCTGATCTATGGTGATGGCATGTACATCGAAAGGTACCTGAGAACCCTGGAACGCCTTAAAAATATGGGCTATGCAGCCAGCAACTTAGTGATCGGTGTAGGTGGGATCTTAAGAAACCACAGTCGTGATACCCTGGGTTTTGCCATCAAAGCCACTTATGTGGAAGTTAA
The DNA here is from genome assembly GCF_900129215.1 of Pedobacter caeni. Classification (GTDB taxonomy): domain Bacteria; phylum Bacteroidota; class Bacteroidia; order Sphingobacteriales; family Sphingobacteriaceae; genus Pedobacter; species Pedobacter caeni. The sequence continues at coordinate 498,124 of NZ_FQUQ01000005.1, forward strand.
CGGAGAACCAAGAGAGATTGAAAAAGATCCGATCACTGATCATAAAAAGAAATCACTGAAAGGAATGCTGTGCCTGATCAAAGATGGGGATACTTACGAAACTAAAGATCAGTGTACTCCTGCAGAAGAAGCAGCATCTTTACTTCAGGTGGTATACCGCGATGGAAAACTGATCAAAGAAACCAGTCTGGAAGAGATCAGAACACTGATCAACGTACAGGAACAGGTAGCTGTGGCCCAACTCTAGAAATCATGGAAGCGCAACTCCTCCTCCGGAAAATCCTCAGCTCTGCTAAAGCAGAAGAAATCCTGAGCATCCGAAATTATAAAAAGGAGTATTCAGCAATGGTAAAGTTACTGCATCCTGATGTATGTACTTTACCATTGGCAGGGGATGCCATAGCCAGAATTAACAGCTACCGCAAGGAGATGGAAAAATACCAGCAAGGCGAAGATGATGGAGGGTCCTTTAAATTCCTGACAGAAAACGAGGTTTTGTTTACTGGTGATCCGGAGCTGCTGCAGCGTTCTTATCAGAATTATCAGTTGCTGATGAATCTGAAAGATGAGAGCCTGAACCACTTTAAAAAGTACCTGCCGCAAAGCATGAGCTTTAAAGATGGATCTTTACTCGTCACTACGGAGTCGAGGACATTGCCGCTCACTGAGTTGCAACTGAAACCTGAGCATACCAACTGGATTTTAAACCGGATGTATGAACTGATCTCCTGGATGCACCAGATGGGCTACGGACACCTTGGGATCAACCCCGAATCCGTGTTTATCGTTCCTGAAACTCATGGTATTGTCTGCATGTCTTTCTACCACATGTGCAAACTGGACACCAAACCGGAAAGCTTGTCGGGAAAATACCTGAACTGGTATCCTGCAGTGGTGTTCAAGCAAAAGAAAGCCATCCAGTACCTGGATACCAGTCTGGCACAACGAACAGCGATTTATGCCATGGGAGACCGCTCAGGCAATGGAATTGTCCTGAAGAAAACCGTCAATGAACAATTGATAGACTTCCTGATTGCCCCTCATTATTCCAGCTTTCAGGCTTATCAGGACTTTAAAAAACTATTACTCCAACTTTTTGGAAAACCAATGTTTCATCATTTAAATATTTAATTATGGGATACACAAGATGGTCTGATGATGCTTATAGCTATCTGAAAGACAGCCGCACCAATTCAAGTGTGGATGATATTTTTGCAAATAACAGAACCGGAATGGCATCAGATAAAATGCTGCCTGCAGGAGTTAAATATAGAGAAAGCAGGGATTCAGATATTCACCCGGACTCCCTATCCATTGCCGTATTTCTGGACGTAACCGGAAGTATGGGCAGGATCCCGGAGGTGCTGGTCCGCGAGAAGCTGGGTTCCTTAATGAACACGCTGATCAATCATGGCATCGAACACCCTCAGATCCTTTTCGGAGGCATAGGGGATCACCTGACAGACCGTTATCCTTTACAAATCGGTCAGTTTGAAAGCGGAACAGATGAGCTGGATAAATGGCTGACCGAAATCTATCTTGAAGGTGGCGGCGGCGGACAAAATAAAGAATCTTACCTCCTGGCCTGGCTCTTTGCAGCCAGACATACCAGCTGCGACTGCTTTGAAAAAAGAGGGCAGAAGGGCTTCCTGTTTACCATAGGCGATGAGTCGAACTGGGATCAACTGGAAAGACAACGCCTGGAACAGATCATGGGATACCCTGAAGCCGTAACCCTCACGGATAAGCAGTTGCTGGAAGAAGTGCAACGCAGTTACCATGTGTTTCATATCCACATCAATGAAGCTTCTTACAAAGATGATCCAAAGGTCTTGGGCTACTGGAAAGGAATGCTGGGTGAACGTCTGATCATCCTGAATGATTACAATGCAATTGCCGAAACCATTGCAGCAACCGTTGCCATGATCCAGGGAACCGGACTGGACGAGGTGTTAAAATCATTTGACCAGCACACCGCAAAAACCGTAGGTAGCGCCTTACTGAACATCAATAAAACCGGACTGGCAACCACCGACGATAAAAAAGGATTTTTCTCCAAAATATTTAAGTTGTGAAACGCCCGGCCAACATTGTGATTGGTTTAGGATATGGCGATGAGGGGAAAGGACTGAGCACTGATTACCTTTGTGCCCAGTCTGAAAATCCATTGGTGATCCGTTTTAACGGTGGGCAACAGGCAGGTCATACGGTTTGTACTGCCGATGGTAAACGCCATGTTTTTTCCAGCTTCGGTGCAGGAACACTCAGGGGAGCAGGAACGTATTGGTCTGCATATTGCACGCTTTCTGTACCTGCTTTACTTAATGAATACCAGGCATTGCTAAAGATCAATATAAAGCCTCAGCTTTATATTGATCCGACCTGTGCATTGACCACTCATTACGATGTGCTTTATAACCGCCTGCAGGAGCAGTACAGAGGAAATGCCAGACATGGCAGCTGCGGAGCAGGATTTGGAACGACTTTACAAAGGCAGGAGGAAGGCCCCAGACTTAGCGCTGCTCATATGTTAGCGCCTCATAAAGTTTTAGCAAAGCTGGAATCTATCCGGGAGTATTACAGACTCAGGGCTGAGGCCGAATTGGGAATGGATTTCTCTGCATTTGAACACGATAAAGAAGATGAACGCTTTACGGGGTTTTTAGAAGAATTCCGGGATCTTTCAGATCAGGCTTTCTACCTCAGAACAGCCGCTGAAATATTTGCAGATCCCCAATGGGATCAATATGTGTTTGAAGGTGCACAGGGTGTTTTACTGGACATGGACTTCGGAAGTTTTCCGCATGTAACCAGGAGCAATACGACCTCAAAGAATGCGCTGGAGCTGATCAATAGCCATCCTGATGCCATCTCCTCCACATCAATCTATTATGTGAGCAGGGTGTACCATACGCGTCATGGCGAAGGACCTTTCGTGAAACATGGAGAAGCTCTGATTCTGAAAAATAATGAGCAGGAAACAAATGTCTTTAATGACCATCAGGGGGACTTCAGAACGGGGCCACTCGATCTGGATCTGGTAAACTATGCCCTGGTCTCAGATGGTTCGATCAGTAAAGGAATAGAGAAGAATCTGGTGCTGACCTGTGCTGACCAGGTGGAGGAAAGTAATTTGCCTCTGATTGTAAATGGTGTGCTACGGAAGGGGACTGTAAATCAAATTCCAGGCCTTTTAGGGGAAGAATTTAATGGTGTCAGAATCAGTAGGAGTCATTTTTAGATATAGTGGAATTGATATTTGTATTTTTATTATTGTATATAAAAAATTAATTTCTAATTGTAAATTATTAATGTAATTTGCAGTCAACCAATTAAAATTTTTGTATGAATAAGAAATTGAATGCTTCTCTTAGTAGAGAACAAATGAAAAACATTATGGGTGGTACGATCAAAATGAAGGATGAATTACCACTTTGCCCGACTTGCTGGACTCCGAATGGACCTCAATCTAAAGATTGCATCTGGACTGCTTGTGACCCTCTGGGACCTATCCAACCGACTAACCCCAACGCTTTACCTTAGTAAACTACTGTAGAAGTCAACCAACTAAAAACTTTTGTATGAATAAGAAATCGGACGTTTCTCTTAGTAGAGGACAAATGAAAAACATTATGGGTGGCACTATCCAACCAAATGACGATTTAAAAGAATGCCCTTTTTGTTCGGAGTCGATCGATGGTCCTCCTGTATTGTGCTTACGCTGGCGCTGTCCAGACGATCCCATCAGAGTTGAGCCTAATTTGTAATTGAGAGGAATGGGCTGATTTCAATTTGAAAATCAGCCCATTCTCTATTTAGTCCTTTTATATTAGCTTTACGCTATGAAATACCTGTTCTCCTGCGCACTTATCCTAACCTTTATTTTTGCTAAAGCACAAAAACCCGAATCATTTTTACTTGGAAAATGGAAGGTGCTGGAAGTAAGTATTCCTAAAAATGCTTCTGCAATGGAAAAGAAAGCTTTAGAAGTCTTTAAACCAAATTTATTAAAGACCACTTTTATATTTAAGGAAAACAACAGAGGAGAATGTAACCTCTTTTTCGATGGGGTTCCCGTAGAATTAGAAAGTAAACCATCCCCAGACATTTACTGGACTTTTAATCCAAAAACCAGAACCGTTGTGGTCAAAGAATGGAAAAAAAGGTATTCTGTGCTGATGAGTTTTGTGGTCAGTAAAAAGGAAGGAAAGACTTACTTTTCGTTAAATGAATCCACTGTGGTTTTAAGGGTTGCTCAATAGTATCTGATCATACCAAGCGGGAAACGATGTAAAAACAATTTTTAGGGATGAGATGTTGATTAGTTAAGGTTCTATTTATCAATACGATATGTTATGGAAAATTCAATCAAAAGCACGCTCGATCTATTAAAAGAACTTTATATTGGAGTCCACGATGATCAAACCTGGGTCATTGACCGCAAGCCGGGACATGGATTTACTGCTGCGATCGCTACCATCAGCGCCGAACAGGCATCTACACCAATTGTTGAAGGAGGAAGCACCATTGCTGCCCATACCGAACATTTAAGGTGGAGCTTATCTTACGCCATGGAATTTTATAAAGGCAAGACCCCTTCAGCCGATTGGGCGGAGAGCTGGACCGTCCGCGAGGTGAACGAAGAGGAGTGGGAAGAGCTTCAACAGGGACTTCTGGATGCTTATCTGCTCGTCCGGGAAACCATCAGCAAAATTGAAGACTGGTCAAACGATTTTTTGTTTACAGGGACATTGGCCCTGGTTCCTCATGCTGCTTATCATCTTGGATCTGTTAAGCAAATGATGTTGCTGATAAAAAGTAACTAATCATATTTCTTTTTTTTCTAAACGGACAATGTTGGACTGATTATTGTCGGTTTATCTTTCTGTCAGCTAGGTGCTTAGAGTTCCTGCTGTGATGTGAAATTTTTTACCTTTACACTTAATATCTTACTGGAATATTCTGCTGTGATCTAAACGATACGCTTGAATTATGAAAAAAACGACCAAAATAAACCTGGGATGCAATTCCATTTTGAACAACAGCCTATACGGGCTGATGTTTTCTTTAGCAATTGCTTGTACCCCCTCTACACCACCAAAGTCCGCTGAAGAGCTGAAATCCTCTGAAGTACCGAAAACTGTTAATGATCACCTGATCGCTTATATCGACAGCGCTGCCAGCAGGATCACCCGTGCAAATTTTAATGATCAGCACTTCCATGCGTTAACGGACAGCTTTACACGCTATTTTCCGATCAGTGTTTACAAACCAGGTCAGAAAGTTACAGACAGTACTGTATTCGTTACAATGGATAAGAGTAATGATCCCTTACAGGATGATGTGATCACGGTTACTCTGCCAAGACCACTGGGCATGGAGCTCAGTTTTAAGGCGCTTACAGAGCACTTCGGCCCATTGGATCCGGATCCACCGCTTTTCCGGCAACATGAGAATCCTCCTCCGGTAAGCCTCAGTCTGAAAAAGCATTTTAACCCGGCAGCAAAAGGAGTTTCGCTTAGCATCAGTGCTGCACATTTTTATGAAGAAGCTCAAAACCAGATCGTATCTGTAAAAATTGTTAAATCTAAAATAAAGTAATACCATGGCATCTTATCAGCTTACTAAAATACAGGAATATGATGGGCATGGCGGACCCACTTCCCAGGTAATGGGCGGTGACAATCATCCCAAGACCTCTACCACTCCCGGACGTTACGTGGTTGGGGCAATAGAAAAACACGTCAGTTATGGCAAATACAAAAGCTGGTCTGGCATAGCATGGGGTACCGAAATGCGTCTTCTCGGAGATGTCGTGATGGTCAAAAAAGGAGCTTCCTGGATCAAACTCAGCGAAGTCAACTCCGATTGGGGCACATTTAAAGGTCGTGAAAAAGAATTGACTACCCTTATAAAAACCACCTACCAGACCTATTATCAAAAATTTATGGTACCTGATCGCTGGGTGTTTAACGATTTCGGGCATGTCTCCGTTAAATACTACGTAGACCGGAATAAAAACTGGAAAATGGATGGCAAGGAAGGTTTTCTGGGCGATTTTATCCATACCACTCCCGGAGATGAGGCCCGTGTGGCGTTGAAACAACCCATAGTCCTTACGGAGTCGCATGGCTGTATTCATGTCAAACCTTTTGATATTGATACGCTTATCGGTAACGGGTATATCAAAAAAGGACTTTCCATTGAAGTTCACCCTTATACGGAAATGACTGTGGCTAATAACCTGGTCAGGCCCCATGCCAGGCCTCCATATGAAGTCCATTTTTACCCCGGTGCTTTCAAAATTGCGGTATATAGGGTCAGTGAGAAATAATGTTCATATGGATATCGCAGATAAAAAGACCGCCAAAAATTTAGAACGTTTAATGGACGAATCTGAAGGGTATTGGGCGGAAGAAGATTATGCGGGATTTGTTCAGGCTTATCTGAAAGCCTGGGATATGCTGCCGGTTCCTAAAGAAGAATATGATGACAGTTATCACCTTGCAGAAGGACTGGCAGAAGGTTATCTTCTGCTGGGAAATCATAGCGAAGCGATGAAATGGGCTGAAATTATGAGCCACTGTGACCTGGAAAGACTGGACGACGGTGAACGGGAGTATGTCATGGGTAAGGTCCTGTTTGAAAGTGGAGATCTGCAAAATGCAAAAGAGAAATTTGCAGTGGCGATGACCAAATCCGCAGGTAGGGCTTTCATCAGTGGCCCTGAAAAATACACTGAACTTTTAAAAAAGAATGACCATCAGCAGCTTCAAATAAACAACAACATAGAACAAAAACAAGGAGAGCCAGAAGAACTGGATGATGAATTGTATGAGCAGATCGAAAGCTTATCAGAAGAGGGGAATGAATTTGTAGATGAGGATGATTATGCTGCCGCATTAGAAAAGTTTAAAGAGGCGCTGGTATTGGTTCCCGAACCAAAGACCAAATGGGAAGCCGCATTCTGGCTGTATGCAAGTATGGGTGATATGTACTTGTTTCTGGAAGATTATGAGGCCTCAGCAGATGCTTTTTATTATGCATTAAACTGCCCAGACGGTCAGGAAAGTGGCTTTGTTCATTTGCGTCTCGGTGAAGCATTATATGAGATTAATAAAAAAGAAGACGCGCTGCAACATCTTTTAAGAGCATATATGCTGGAAGGTAAGGAGCTCTTTAATGACGAAGAAGAAAAGTATTATGATTTTCTTAAGAACAATGTAGAAGGGATCGGATAAATGGCAAAGCAAAGTGCAGGCATTCTGTTGTATCGGAAAACCACTAAGGGACTGGAGTTTTTTCTTGTGCATCCTGGTGGCCCTTACTTCCGCAACAAAGACCTTGGATGGTGGACCGTGCCCAAAGGGGAACTTTTACCTGATGAGTTGCCTTTAGATGCGGCGATCAGAGAGTTTGAGGAGGAAACCGGCTACCGCCCGGAGGGGAAGTTTATTGAACTTCAACCGATCGTGCAGAAGGGCGGTAAAGAGGTTTTTTGTTGGGCCGTTGCCGGTGATCTGGACGCAAAAAGAATTACCTGTAATACTTTTGATCTGGAATGGCCACCGAAATCAGGTAAAACCGTTGCCTTTGATGAGGTCGATAAAGCAGGCTGGTTTTGTATGGAGGAATCCGAAAAACACATCAATGAGATGCAGTTTGCTTTTATTAAAGAGCTGAATGCATTGTTGAGTTGATGTCTGTATTGAAGAAAAAAATGCTTAAAATTGAATATGATCAGCAAGCGGATATGGTTAACTATAGTTATCGGATGTTTTATTATCTCGTTTGCTCATGCGCAGACGCGTATCGGTCAGCGGACCTTTAATTTTAAAGATGAACAGCGCAAGCGACCTGTGGTTACTGAACTGTGGTATCCAACCACTGATTCCCTAAATTCATCTGATCAAACCAAAACACCTTTTTTAAGAGAATTTACGGTTCGGGGCGGTAAACTCCCTGCTGATAAATTTCCTTTAATCCTCATTTCACATGGTACCGGCGGTGGCAGGCTCACCTTAGAATGGCTGGCCCAGGGACTGGCTAAAAGTGGCTTTATGGTTGCTGCGGTAGACCATTGGGGCAATACTTTCGACAATAAAATACCTATTGAATTTGTTAAACCATGGGAACGTCCGCTGGACATCAGTTTTGCGTTGAGTTCCCTGTTGAATGATTCAGCTGTAGGAAAAATCATTGATCGTAAAAGAATCGGAGCAGCAGGGTTTTCTTATGGTGGTTATACTGTGATCGCTCTTGCGGGCGGAGTAATAGATTATAAGGTCCTGATCAATTATTATCAAACCACTGGTAAGGCCGAAATTGAAACACCTGAAATGCCTGGAAGTGGCAGGTTTTTGACGGATACAGCATTGTTGAAACAAATGGCGCAGGTGCCAATTTTAAAAGATCAGCGGATCAAAGCATTTTTTTCCATTTCTCCGGCACTGGGTGCAGGATTTACGAGTCCGGAGCAATTCAAAACGGTGAAGAGCCCTGTTTACTTCATAGGCGCTCATGACGATCAGCTGGCTCCGGTTAAAACCAATGCTTTTCATTATCATAAATTGATCAAAGGTTCTGGTTATTTCGAATTCCCTGGAAAAGCGGGGCATTATGTGATGCTCAATGAAGCAAATGAATATGTTCAAAAAGATGCACCTTTATTCTTTACGGATGCTCCGGGAGTAAACAGGAAAGAGGTTCACCTCAAAGTAAGTGCGCTGGCCATCTCTTTCTTTCAAAAGAGCCTGTAATTCGCTGTTTTATATTTCAATGATCAGCTCCTTATTATAGCCGTTATATTTTTCATTAATATATCCGTGTGGATTACAGATTAATTCTGTCTGGTCGATGGTATACCTTGTCCTAGGAAACATAAGTCGCTGAAGTATTGTGTCAGCATTGGCCTTAACGCTGAATGTTTTGCCAAAATAACTGAACATGCAGTACCTGTAAATCGGGATTTTTAATCAACCAAATATTTTCTTTGATTAACCTGAAACCCTAAGATGCTTAAAACTGAGATATTACAAAGCAGACCTCATTTTGTGGTCCTTGATGGATTGCGTGGAACAGCAGCTATTGCCATAGTCGTTTTTCATTTTATGGAAATGATCTATACAGATTATAGCCTCAATTTTATTGGCCACGGTTTTCTGGCGGTAGACTTCTTCTTTTGTCTTTCAGGTTTTGTAATCGGGTATGCTTACGATGGGAGAATAAAAGAGATTGGCGTATGGGAGTTTTTCAAATCAAGACTAATCAGATTGCATCCATTGGTGATTTTTGGTTCAATAATCGGACTGATTACCTTCCTGTTTAATCCCTTTACCGGAGGATCTGTAGATTATAGCCCGGTAAAAATGGTGATGGTTTTCATTTCCTCTATGGTTCTGATTCCTTATCCGGTAATTGAAGAGCGTGGCTTTGCTCTATTTGCATTAAACTCGCCCTCATGGTCCTTGTTTTTTGAATACATTGCCAATATCATTTATGCCTTTTTCTTATTCAGGACGGGTAAAAAAGCCTTGCTTGTTTTAACGATCCTGGCTGCTGTATTTCTCCTTTACATTGGGCATCAATCAGGGACTTTAATTGGGGGATGGGATGGAAAAAGCATCATAGATGGTTGGGCAAGAATTGCCTATTCTTTTCTGGCGGGATTATTGGTTTACCGTTTGGGCTGGATTTTTAAAACCAAATTGGGATTTGTTGGTCTTTCGATACTCATCATCTTTTCTTTTATGATGCCATATCTGAAGTTCAACTGGTTGCTGGAATGTCTGGTCGTTATTTTCTTTTATCCACTGATCATCACTTTAGGGGCAGGAGCAACTTTAACAAAAGGTCTGAAGAAACTATGCGTGTTTTTTGGAAAGATTTCTTATCCGTTATATATGTCACATATTCCTTTCATCTGGTGGTTTGGTGATTATATGAAAATCAATAAGCCAACTGTTCCGGAGCTGGCTATAATTATCTCTGTATCCACACTTTTGTTGATAGGTTTCGCTTACCTGGTAATGGTCGTGATCGATATTCCAATCAGGACATTCCTTAACAAAAAAAGAAAGGAGAGTCTCAGCAGGGAATCCACCAGTAGCTAAGTTTTATCCTTAAACATCCAGTTCAATATTGACTGAAGTTCCTTCACCCATTACAGATCTGATGTCCAGTTTGCCTTTAACATAATTTACCCGGTTATAAATGTTATTCAGGCCAATTCCTTTCGTCTTTTGGGTTGCATCTGTGTCAAATCCTTTTCCATTGTCCTCTACGGTGATCAGGAATTTCTGATCATCCTGAATGCACTGTACAAGGATTTCTGTTGCTTCACTATGACGGATTGCATTCGAAAGCAATTCCTGTATAATTCTGTAAATGTTTACCTGCGAAGCAAGGGTTAGCGATTTGCTGATGCCGTTGGCCAGAAATGCGATCTTTCTTTTATCGTCAGACAATGAGCTGCACAAATCTTGTAATGCTGTTTCCAAACCGGACCTTAACAAGCTCTCTGGCATCATGTTTCGGGCAATACGTCTCAATTCTTCTATGGAATCGTCCAGGTGAATGATCACTTCATTGATGATAGGTGTTTCAGGTTTACGCTCACTGGAAAGTTTGAACTTAATGCCCGATAGGGTTCCTCCAAGTCCGTCGTGGAGGTCGCGGGCCAAACGTGTCCGTTCTCTTTCTTCACCTTCAAGCATCGCCCTGGCCAGCTTGAGTTCCTGTTCTTGTTCTATTTCTCTGAATTGCTGTGCTGCGCGCTTTTTACTGTTTCGATAAAAATACACCAAAAATGCGATGACGAGTAAGAGCACGCCAGTGCCTATGGCCCAAAGCAGGTTGAGTAAACGCTGGTTTTTGTTTTTCAATAAGGCCTGCTGTTTTTCTGCCTGCAGGAGGGTGATCTGTTTCTCTTTTTCCGAGGTCTGGTATTTGGTCTCCAGATCATGGACTTCTCTTACCGTTTGTTCCAGCTTTACGCTATCGCCGTAAGTTGAATATTTTTTCAGGTACTGATAAGCGGTTTTATGGTCTCCCAAAAGTTCGGAAAAATACGCTACATCTTTTGATCCGCTGAGAATCATATCCCCATGCTGATCTTCAATACCCAATTTATAGGTGCCCATTGCTGCATCCCTTGCCTGACGATAGTCTTTCCGGGTTAGCGCAACAATGTTTTTTGCAAAATAAATATCGTATTGATTGGTTCTGCTTCCAAATTCTTTTAGTTCTTTCTCTGCGTTAGAAAGCATCTGGTCAGCCTCTTTAGGTTTGCCTGATCGGGCAAAATAACAGGCCTGATACGCGTAGTATCTGGCTGTAAATGGGGTAGGGAGTGCAATTTCATCGATACACTTCTTCGTTTTGATCAGATATTCGCCCATTCTGCTGATGCTGTCCATTCTGTACATCAATATTGCTCCGGTGAGATAGGGCGATAATTTTGCTTCCGGTTTTTTCTCTTTCTGCTCCGCGATTTCAACAGCTTTGAGCATGTATGGATAGGACTTGCTGTATTCTCCAAGGTTACTAAAACAGGAGGCGATGTTCTGGATCGTCACCTCGTATGCCCAAACCTCCTTCGTTTTTTCGAGCCTTGGCAGATTGGAGATTAACAATTCGGCCGACTTTTTTATAAACCCACTATTTGCATAGGCTGATGACAGGTTATTCGTTGCGTAGATCACTAATTTTAATGACTCCAGGTCGGTTTGATTTTTTAACCGGGACAGTACCCTCTTGTTGTAAAATATACAACTATCCGTATGCATTAAGACGGTATTTATATAACCTAAAATCTGATCCGTGTAGGCTTTATGGTATATGGATGGAGTGCGTTTTGCCATGGCAAGGGATTTATAGGCAAAAGCATAGGCATTGACAGAGTCTCTTTGCATCAGATAGGCTTTGACCATCTTATTCTGAGTGGAAATCCGGGCAGTATCCGTTTTTGCCGCTTTCAGAACTTTGGTCAGGCTATCGATTTTGCCGGGCCCCTGGGCATAAACAAGGGGCTGGAAACTTGCAAAAAAAGCGATCAGAAAAATAATCCTTTTCATTCTATTGGTTAAATGTTTGTGGTCAGGGGTTGTTACTCCCTACAGGACTGCAAGATAGCGAAAAAGAAATTTCTCTCCATTTACCGCATAAAATTGATTATTTTGCAGGTACACCTATTTATATAAAACATGCGCTTACTCACAGAAATCGAAAAAGTGATTCCTATTTCCATGGAAATGGAATCAGCCCTCCGAAAGAAGTTTGTCAAACGGAACGTTTTCAGAACAGAAAGTTTACATCAAACCGGAAAGATCGCCAGAGCGTTGTTCTTTATAGAAGAAGGGCTGATCCGCATTTTTTACCACAATAGTTCCGGCAAAGACATTACCTATGGCTTTTATACCGAAGGGGACTTTATCACCATCCCGGAGAGTTTTTACACACAATCTCCTTCCAAATACCATATGGAAATGCTGGAAGACGGAGAGATTTACGAGGTTTCTTGCACCGATCTGAATCAGCTGTTCAGTGATTTCCCGGAGATGCAAAAGTTCGAAAATAAAACCCTGCAAAGCTTTTTATTAAAGGCCAGTGAGCGCATCGTTGCCCTTCAGTTTCTAAGTGCCGAAGAAAGGTACGATACCCTGATGGAAGCACAACCGAGCATCATCGGGAGAGCACCCCTGGGAACCATTGCTTCTTACCTTGGCATCACTCAGGAAACCCTGAGCAGGATCAGAAATAAGAAAAAAATGCTTTTTGATCCAGATCAAAAGGAAATTGCCTAATTAACCAGACCTTTGCCCCTTCATAAAATTCTTGTGTAATGAAAGCTTTTTTAAAACACATTTTTGTACTCATTATCGGATCTTCTCCTTTAATTCTGCATGCACAGCAATCTGGTCCTCCGGGATTAACAGAGCTGATCGACAGTGCGCTGAATAAGGATCATATGCTTGCCAATAAGCGGCTGGATATAGAATTCTCGAAAATAGACCGGAAGAAACTATCAGAAGTATACCTGCCCAATGCAGATCTGTCTGGTAAATATGCCTATCTCGCCAATGGTGTTAATCTGGGATTACCAGGAACGTCTTTGTTCGACCTGATCAGTATTCCTGAAATCAATTCAGGATTTACTTCCAATGCAAACCTTTTTAAAGCAGACCTCCACCTGAGTAGTGTCTTGTATGCCGGAGGAAAAGTATCGGCATTGAAGAGTGCAGTAGATGCGAAAACAAAAGCACAGACCGCTTTGATGGAGAAAGACCGTCAGCAGATCATTACCGAAATCTCTAAAGCTTACGATCAGCTGGCCTTGCTCAGACAAGTGAAACTCCTGCTGGACAAAAGCCGGGATCGTTACGAAATCAATAAGAAAACTGCTGATAAAGCCCTGAATTATGGGTTGATCACCAAATACGAACATCAGAAAGTAGAAGTGGCACAAGCTACACTTGCTTCTAAAATACAGGAGTACGAAGGAAAAAGAAACCTTTTATTGCATCAGCTGGAAATGCTTACGGGAATCAGTCTGGAAAGATTAGGCCTGATCGAAAATGAACTTTCTCCTGTTAAAACCGTTAATGCCCAGGAAAGCATAGAAAACAGACCGGAATTCAGCGCCCTTTCTGCTGCGATAGAAGCACAGGGCTTTAAGCTGAAAGCGGCACAAACCTGGTGGAAACCGAAAGTACAAGCTGCGGCATCGTTGGGCTATTTAAACCTGTTCGATGTAAATATGAAAGGAAAGCATGATCTGCCTGTGATCGGAAGGTTCAGCAGTCATACAAACAAGATAGAGGTGGCACCAAACTTCACGGTAGGTGTTGGCTTTAAATGGGATATTTTTGACGGAAACAAAGGGAAGCGTGAAGTTCAGCAGGCGAGGATAGAGGTGAAGAAAGCGGAAAATGAAAAAGCCGAAGCTGAAGAAAAGCTGAAACTGAACCTGATCAAAACACAAACAGATTACAACAATTCCAATTCGGAACTGGTGGTCAGACAAAAACAAATGAAGATGGCCGAAAATGCCTTAACACAAGCCGGCAAAGAGTTCAAAACCGGATTGATCAAAGCAGCAGACCTGATTGGTGCAGAAAGCGATTTCCAGAGTGCTGCACTGGATTATCTTCAGGCGGTCTTTAACCAGCGCCGCAATGCAATAGAGTTATTAAAAGCTACAGGTAGCCTGAACCGTTCTACCATTCAATAAAGAAACCTATGATGAACACTTCATTCAAAAGCGTATTATTTGTACTTGTCCTTGCAGCATCTGCCTGCTCGAAGCCCGAAAAAAGTACAGAAGGTAAGATTAAGCGCGAAACCCTGGCCTTTGCGCCAAAGGTGACCGGGCGTGTTTTAAAGATCTATGTGAAAGAAGGCGATTTTGTAAAGGAAGGGGATACTTTGGCGATGCTGGATGTGCCCGAAGTAAATGCAAAACTTTCCCAGGCAAAAGGAGCGGTTAAGGCCGCCGGAGCACAACGCGATATGGCCAAAAACGGGGCAACAGAAAACCAGCTGAAACAACTCCGTGCCAAGAGATCAGGCATCACCGAACAGTTTAAATTTGCAGAGAAATCTTTCAGCAGGGCGAAAGCCATGTTTGCGGATAGCATGATGACCCCACAGGCATTTGACGAAGCTACAGCAAAATATAATGGCGCCAAGGCACAACTTACTGCCGTAAATGCGGAATATAACGAGGCCGAAAAAGGTGTGCGCATCGAAACGCGGACCGCAACTCAGGGACAGGCAGAACAGGCTTTAGGCGTGTTACAGGAAGTAGAAGTGGCCTTATCTGAAAGGTATATCATTGCGACGAATGACATGCAGGTCGAAACGATCAGTCTCCGCGTAGGCGAGCTGGCTACCGCAGGTTATCCTTTGTTCAATGGCTATCTGCCGGCAACTACCTATTTCAGGTTTACCATTCCTGAAAGTAAAATCGCTGCCTACAAAAAAGGCGAAGCGATCGAGGTGACGGTGATCTACAACAAAGAAAAACTAAAAGGAAAAATACAAACGGTTAAACAGCTGACACGTTACGCTGATATCACCGCTGCTTATCCTGATTATGATGTGGAAGAAGGGGTTTATGAAGTGAAAATCATCCCAGACGATCAACAGGCTGCGGAGAAATTACTGGTCAACGCCACCATAATTCTATAATTATGAAGAACTTTTTTGCATTGATAAAAAGGGAATTTGGGTTGTTCTTTGCAGACAGCACCCTGCGCTCTGTATTTTTGCTGGCACCCATCATCTATGCCTTGCTTTTTGGATTTGTTTATCAAAAAGGAAAAGTAGAACACCTGCCGATTATTGTCGTAGATCTGGACAATACCCCGCTGAGCAATCAGCTGATCGATATGCTTTCTGACAATGAAAAACTGCAGGTGGTGCGTGTTAAAAATAGCAATAACGGAACTACAGAAACAATGCGGAAAATGAAGGCCGTGGTTACGGTAGTGATTCCGGAAAGGTTTGAAGCTTCAGTTCTGCAAAAGCGCTATCCCGAACTGAATACTTATATTAACACCACTAACCTGCTGACGGCCAATATGGCTTCGCAAGGAGTGCAAACTACGCTTGGTACTTTCAGCGCAGGAATTAACATGCAGGGATTAAAGAAAAAAGGGATGGGAGCGGAGCAGGCTGCAACGCAATACGAACCCTTTAAAGTAAATTATATCCGTTTGTACAATGAAACCGGTAATTACTTTACTTACATGTGGCCGGGAGTTCTGGCGGTGGTTTTGCAACAGGTATTGTTGTTGGGCCTTGCCGTGAGCTTTGCCCGGGAGTATGAGAATAAAACCCTGGAAAAAGAATTTTTAGGGCGTGCAGGAAATGCTTTTTCTGCGATCCTGATCAAGGTGATTCCTTTCTGGATCATGAGTGTCTTTATATTGGGGATCTATTATATTTTTCATCATATTTTCAGGGCGCCCATTCCAAGTCCTTTAATGAATTATGCGGTTACTACAGGGTTGTTTATCATGGCTACCAGTTTCCTTGGCGTATTCATCAGCGCGTTGTTGCCGAGTGCGTTAAAAGCGACTCAGGTGTTGATGCTGCTTGCTACTCCGGCATTTATCATTGGAGGCTATTCCTGGCCTCTGGAGGCGATGCCAATAGGGGTGCAATGGTTATCTTCCATCTTGCCACTTACGCCATTCCTGAATGCACATAAAGTGATGTTGTTTCAGCAAGGATCACTGGGAGATGTAATGCCATCTATCCATCATATGTTGGTACTGATATTGGTGTATGGAGTACTGGCTTTAATCACCGTCAGGCTTAAGATTTACCAGATGAAAAAAAGCCTGGGCAAAGAGAAAAGCGAAGCTGCTGATGAATAACTTAGCGTCCGTGAAATTACTGTCTATGAAATTACTTTTGTGTTTGCTGTTTCCTTTAGCAGTGTTCGGCCAGCCTTTCAACTTCAAATCCACAGGTACTAAAAAACCTATCGAACTTACTTTAGGCTGGGTAGCGAATGGAAAAGGAGCCTATGTTTTATACAAAGGAAAAACGGAACTGATACCGCTAAAGCTGAAATCCTATAAACGGGATACCTCTAAACGATCTGACCCTCAACCGGACGTCGATTCTTATAAATGGGAAGAAATGTATCAGGGAAAAGTTACGGGTGAATATGGGGTTACGGTGATGTTAAAGAGCATCAGCGACATGTATTACATCAGGCATAGCGATGGAAAACGGTTCAGCTTCAACTATGTAGAAGATACAAAATCTTATGATGGCAAAGCCACCGTCCTGCTACACGGAGTGCGGTTGGATTATGCAGTGTATGATACAGATGAGCTCCGTTTCGGTTATCCTGACCGTTCCATAAAGGACCTTTCTTTAACCGCATTACCCGACGGGGGAGCTAGGCGGGCAGTAGTTGCAGATTACAATTTCGATGGGATTGATGATGTTGCTTTTTCTGTTCCTGATGGAGGTATGGGCGTGTACCGCATTTATGATATTTTTATTTATAATCCGGTAAGCAAAAAGTTTACTCAATTGCAACTGCCTAAAGTGGGTAAAATGGTTTGTGACGGTCTGTGTGATGTGAGGATAGACAAAAAGCATAAGCAATTAACGACTTCCTGCAGAGGTGGAGCGAGCTGGCATATGGACTATTACCGTTATGATAAAGTTGGTAAACTGGTCTGGTTGAAATCAGGTACGGATAATAAATAAAAAACACTGCATTTGCTACACGATCATGAATACCTTCCTCGGGATTTCAGCTGATCTGTAATTGCGCTCAGCAATTTAGGATTGAGGTCGTCTTCATCAACAACTACCCATTCTCCATCATTTTCTACCATCAGAAAAGAATCCATTCCGGGGAAATATACGCGGATGGCCGGATCTCCATGGTAATTTTCCGGTTTTCCAGTTAATTCGAGAGGCGATTGATCTAGTGGGTCTTTAATTATAAATTTCATAACTCATAGATTAATTAATACTCAACTTAATAATAAAACAGGAAAAGTGGCAGTTAGTTTGAATTTTTTGATTCAATACACTTTTGTTTTCATCAATTGAGGTTTAATGATATATTTATTCATTCTAACCACCACATCAATGAAAAACAATAAAGAACTTTTCCTGCTCCTTCTCTTGCTTTTAAACTTTTGCCAGTTAAGTAAAGCGCAACAGATCAGAGATTACAACGTGGTCTGGACTTCTCCCTCTGTGAATGAAGCAGGGAATATGCCTTTAGGAAATGGAAGTTTGGGGAGTAACATCTGGACAGAAAAAAACGGAGATCTGGTCCTGTATCTTTCCAGAAATGATGCCCATTCAGAGTTGCAACGTTTATTGAAACTGGGGCGGATCAGGATCTCTTTTAGTTCCGGTGCTTTCAGTAATGATGTTGGTTTCCGACAGGAGCTGGACCTGAGTACAGGCAGCATACTGATTCGTGGTGGTAAAAAAGGAGCACAAATTGCCCTGAAAATTTTTATATCGGCCGATGCTCCGGTAATGTACATCAGCGGAAGCTCAGAACAACCAATAAAAATAAAGGTCACACTGGAAAACTGGAGACGGAAAAAGCATCAGCTGAACCTGGAAGAGCTGGCCTCCACCTGGGTATATCGCGAAGGAGCTCCTGCCGGAGTGGATACCTGGGAATCTGCAGATCAGGTGATGAACAGAAAAAATGCGGTAGTCTGGTATCATAGGAACGCCTATAGTTGTGTGCCGGTACACATCGATCAGCAGGGGTTGCAGGATGCTGCTGATGTGATCAAAGATCCTTTAAAGAATAATACTTTTGGTGGCTACATTGCAGGTGAAGGACTGGTTTCGGTAGCCGATACGGTGTTGCAATCTGCTGTTGCCTCGAAAAAAATAGACATTCGCCTCGCAGGATATACCGCCAGAACAGAAACGGTTCAGGAATGGAATAAAGGAATCAGCAGTGTAATCAGGCAGGCTCTTCCTACAGAAAAAGCCTTCCGGCAGACCGGTAAGTGGTGGACGGAATTTTGGAACCGGAGCTGGATCTATGTTAAAAATGCCAATCCTGTTTATTCAGAGACCTATGTTTTATCAAAATATCAGTTGGCGTGTCAGATGCGGAATGAGTTCCCGGCAAGGTTTCAGGGAGGGATTTTTAATGTGGACCCCAAATATGCCTACTACGCTACGGATGTCAGAGAAAAAAACTATTCGGCAGATTATCGCTTCTATGGGGTAAATTACTGGTGGCAGAACCTTCGCTTCCTTTATCAGCCTCAGTTTGCCCAGGGGAACCCGGATCTGATGAACGCTTTTTTTAACTTCTTTATGGACAGGATTCCGGTATTTGAAGCCAGGGCTAAGCGCTACTATAATGCCTCGGGGATTTACCTTCAGGAATGTACTACCACTTTTGGCTTGCCAGGAATGGGGGATTTTGGTTTTGGAGCAAAGGAATACTCTGAGGAGTATACCAAAGACATCTGGCAACAGGCGTTGGAAATGAGTGTCATGATGCTGGATTATTACCATTATACCCAGGATCAGAAGTTCTTAAAAGAAAAGGCGCTGGTCTGGTCACGGAAAGCACTGTCCTTCTTTCAAACGAGGTTTAAGAAGGGACTGGATGGAAAAATTCGGATCGAACCTTCTCATGGACTGGAAACCTATTGGACTGATGTGGTGAACGATATGCCTTCCGTTGCAGGGCTTCATTATGTGATTGGTGAATTGCTGGCTTTGCCAGCAGAACTGACCACCAGGGAGGATCGTGCAAACTGGAAGGAGATGTTAGCAAGCCTTCCGGAGTTGCCACGGAAAAAAGATGCTGATGGCAACCAGGTGGTAGACAATGCACAATTTTATAAAGACAAAAGGACAAATTATGAGGCTCCTGATCTGTATTGCCTGTATCCTTTCAGGATTTACGGTTTTAATAAACCAAACAAAGAAGAGGTGGAAAGGGCCTTTTATAAAATGCCAAACCCGGGAAGGGTATGCTGGTACCAGACCGGAATATTTGCTGCCAGGCTTGGCCTTGCGGATGAGGCTGCAAAAGATATCGCCGCCAGAAGTACGGCACATCTGAAAGGATTCCGTTTTAAAGGGTATATGGATAGTCCCCACGACTGGAAGCCGGATTATGATGGGGTAGGGAATATGATGAATACCATGCAGGAAATGTTAATGCACTGCGAAGGCGATTCCATTTACCTTTTTCCCGCCTGGCCAGCTCAATGGGAAGTGTCTTTTAAGCTGCATGCTTATAAAAACACAACTGTTGAAGGAGTTTACAAGGATGGGCAACTCCAAAATTTAAAGGTTTTTCCTGAAAGCCGCAGAAAGGATGTGAAAGTGATGCTAAATAAACAGGGTGCTGGTTTACACTGAGGATAAAAGGCTAAAAGAGAAAAGATTCTTCTTTTTAGTCTTCAAGCAAAGTCACACAATCCTTTCCAAGGGTTTCAAGACGGGCAGGGAGTGTAGCTAAGGAAGAAGTATCTTTTATGTTCTTGTACAGGTGTTTAAGAATACTCAATGTCCTTTCATCTGCTTCACAAGCCTCTGATTTCTCAAAATAGACAATCGTTTTTAGCACCTGGGTTTTATAGGCCTTAAATGCCTTTTCATTCGATAATGCGTTTTGCGATTTCGCGGATTCAGAAACTTTTAAACCTAAACTATCACATTTCTTTAAATTGATATATCCTAATGCGCGATAGGGTACATAATAGCCCGGAACCAGTTTGATCACGATTTCGTAATGAGGTATGGCCTTTTGAGCAGATCCTAACGTTTCGTAAATCCGGCCGAGGTGGTAATTGACATTGGCAATTTGCAAGTCGTTCAATTCTGTAGAACGCTTTAAAAGTTCTAAGGCTTTATCAATGGTTTCAGTACCTTTTGCATCATCAACCCTGATTTGTGTATAATCAAAATAGAGCTCTTTGATGTCTTGTTGCTGAGCCAGCACAGGGAATCCTGAAAGAAGTAGGGCAGCGCTGAAGAGTAATGTTTTAAGTTTCATTTGATTCCTGGGTAATGGGGTAGGGCTTATCATTGTTAATGATTGGTCGAATTTAAGCAAATGAGCTGATTTTGATGCGGTATCTTGAGAAATTATTTTTAACAAAAGAGATCCATTATCATTGTTGGATTATGCAAAGAAAATAATAAATAAATCATGAGTTGTTTTGTGTAATAAAAACGCTTAGGATGCATCAAAATATACAAAATGGAAAATAACAAGATATTTATTACAGATGTTATCAAGCGTTTTCAGTATAAAATCTATGCTACCTGCTTATCCTATCTCGGAAATGAGGATGATGCAAAAGATGTGGTACAAGAAATATGCATTATTATATGGGAAAAATGGGAAACCTTTAAAGGTCAATCCAGTATTGGAACATGGATTTTCAGAATAAGTGTAAATGCTTGTTTGATGCACAAAAGAAAAAATAAATTTCAACACAGATTGCCAATTGATTCAATTCCGGATTTTTCTGATGATAGCTTCAACAACGATCAATCTTCGATAGAAGAAGAAAAATTTAAATTATTATATCAGAGCATTAAACAACTCAATGCTTTTGATCGATTGATGATCATTTTATACTTAAATGGGCATAAATACGAGCAAATTTCAGATATACTAGGCATTACTGTAAATAATGTAGGGGTGAGGATTAACAGAATAAGAACCAAAATAAAACTTAACATAAATTTCAATCATGAAAAAATCAAATAGCATTACTAATGCTGGAACAAACAGTGTGTTTTCTTCGATAAGAAATAGGCATATCCTAAATTTATGGGTTACTATCCCACTGGTTCTGGTTTGCATCCTGATAATGACCTTGATCTTAAAGGAGTACATACTTGACTTTTCATTAAGAAGTCCAAGCTACATTATTGGAGTATTGAACATACTCATTGGGACTGTATTCTTAATGAGATATAATCGTCTTGGGAAAAGACAAGTTGACTTTTATGAGAGAATTACTGATTCGGCAATGGACTATGTACAGTCGATCAGGAAGCAGATTTATGTAAAGCGGAACAGTCTAATCGTTAATTCTTTATTGTATGGTGTTTTTTTATCTACTGGTTTACACTTGTTGATATTTAGCTTTATGAATGAGGATATTCTGTTTGGGATTTTGGGAGTATATTATGGTTGTTTTATAGCACTATATGGCATGTCCTGGTTTTATATCTCAAAAAGATTTAAAAAAGAATATGAGGAGATCCTAGGGGAGGTTTGTGAAGAATAGCCTAATTTTTCGGAATATTACGGTTAAAATTCTTTATGTAATGGGTCAGGTTACGAATCTGGCATTCTGTTAAACTATCAAGTTTTTCACCAGAAGATTTTAGCTCATTGGAATACATCCCATTGTGTTTAGATTTGAAGATGTAGTCTTTTAATTTTAGACTATCCATGGCTGACAATTCTTTAAACAAAGGTATGTTTGGAGCCAGCCTCTGGGTTCCTGCTCTTAAATGACAGTTTCTACAACCTATTTCTGAGAGTATGGTATTCCCCTCATAAAGATAAAGTCGACAAGGGTCTGTCTTTTCCTTCAAACCCTTTTGCTGCTCCTTGTTATTACTGGTGCATGCAAACATCAAAAAAATCATCAAACTGATTAAACTTAGCCTTATTGTATTTAAATCCATTTGAAGGGTCGTTTAAAAATTGCCGTAATTTATTTTTTGTGTAAATACTACAGAGTTGGTACTCTAATGAACATTTTTCCAAATAAAGTGTTTTATTATTCATTATGACAGATGTGCATTCTAAAGCAACACGTTCGTATAACATGAGTAAAATTAAAGGGAAGGATACTAAGCCTGAACTTTTAGTACGTCAATTTCTTCATAAGAATGGATTCAGATATCGCCTTCACGTTAAAGATCTTCCTGGAAAACCGGATATAGTTTTGCCTAAATATAAGACAGTATTATTTGTTCATGGTTGTTTTTGGCATGGTCATGAAAACTGTCGGTATTATGTTGTTCCTAAAACAAGAACCGATTGGTGGTTAAATAAGATCAATAGGAATATTTTTTCTGATATAAAAAACCAAAAACTTCTAATTAGCCAAGGTTGGAAAGTGATTGAAGTATGGGAATGTGAATTGAAACATCAAGTAGTTCATATTACTTTAAAAAATGTTTGTCAGTCAATTCGATTGTAATTGTTTTATGTCTTCAATTTAGTTTGTCTTTGTTTTTTAGGATTAAATAGAGTGTACAGAAAATTTTAACATGTTTTCAAATTTATCCTTCTAATGATCTTTGGGATATTAATAGCGTTATCTGATATAGGTCTTGACAAAATACTATTGTTTTATAAAAAATAAAATCCTACTTTTCCGTGCTTATATAGAAAAGAAAAAAAATCTGTATATCAAATGATTACGCCTCACTTTTCTTTAAACTTATTGGGGCTTATTACATTTTAAGCAGATGAAGGCGATCAATTTGGATAAGATGAGAAAAAGAAATAAAAATGTTCTATTCGAACAGCAGGATGAAATAGTCATTGTTCTAATGATTTAACTCTTATTTTTTTATTTACGCGATTTCTATCTTATTGTAAAATATAATGTCCTATAAATTAATAACGTCTTAATTCTAAAATGCTGGAATTTTACTATAAATTTTATAACAATCAACAGTTTCGAGTCAGATCAAAAAAACTCGCTTTTGAAATTGAGTCTATTTTTTTTGAGGAAAGAATTTCTATTTCTAAATCAAATGATATTTGTATACCATTAGAGTTTAAAGATGTTCTTGGCGAGGAGTTATTTTTCAGACTCAGTAATATTTATTTTTCCATAAGGGATAATTCAGGGGAAAATCATTTTTTGTTTAGGAAATACCTTCCTGAATTAAAAAAAGAACCTAAGTCAGAAATGCAGTTTGCTGATTTTTTTAGTGGAGCTGGAGGTTTGGGGCAAGGGTTAGTCAATGCCGGTTTCGAACCAGCATTTGTAAATGATAATTACTTGGATGCCCTGGAAACATACTATTTTAATCATTTTCTAGTTTTAGACAGATTTTTCAATATTAACATACAAGACCTTTGTACTAATTTTGAGAAATATAAGCATCTGTTTAAAAATATAAAAGTGATAGCTGGTGGCCCACCTTGTCAGGGCTTTTCTAAGGCAAATAGACGAAATTATGTAATAGATTCTGAGAGTAAAGAAAAGCGATTTATTGAAGATAAAAGAAATATTTTATATAAGTCTTTTGTGGAATTATTAGGAGCAATTAAACCTGATTTTTTTATAATGGAAAATGTAAAAGGAATGAAAAACGTTGAGCGAGAGATAGAGCAAGATATAAATAATAAAACAAATCAGGGATACTCTTTTTTTCCTTTTAATGTTGATGCTCAAAGCTTTAATATTCCTCAAAGTAGACAACGATATATTTTAATCGGAGGTAAAAATTTTATGTTTATCGAGAGTGTGAAAACAAATATAAATAGGAAAAAATACTATAAAAGCTCATATAAACTGAAGGATGCGCTATTTGGATTACCTATGCTTAAAACAAACCCAGTTATAAGAGATACAGAGTCAGAAAGCGATGCACATGGTTTCTTTCTAAAGAAGACAACAGTATCTCAGAATGATTTTTTGAGGGAGATAAATGATGATAAAAACTGCAATTACTTATTCAATCATAAGTCAAGATACAACAATGAAAATGATTTGGAAATCTTTAAAAGACTTCCTGAGGGAGGAAACTCACTTCATGAAAGTATTCAGGAATTAAGTAAATACACCAATAGAAATCATATTTTTTCTGATAAGTATTATAAACTTAAATCTGATGAAGTTTCAAAAACAATTACGTCTCATATGAAGTATGATTGTCATATGTACATACATCCTAGTCAACCTAGAGGATTAAGCCCTCGGGAAGCTGCTAGAATTCAAACTTTTTCCGATGATTACGTATTTCGGGGAGCACTGAATAGTTGGTATAAACAAATTGGGAATGCAGTTCCTGTAAAATTGGCTCAGGTAATAGGTAATGAGTTAAAGAATTTTTATAAATGAGATATATAGAATTATTTGCTGGAATTGGCGGATTCAAAAATGCAGCCAATCATTTGGCTAAGGATACAGATCAAAACTTTGAATGTGTTGCATTTTCCGAAATAGATAAGTACGCTATTACTTCTTATAAGAGTAATTATAATGCAGATAGTGAGATCGCAATGGGGGATATTACTCAGTTTACTTCCGATGAGAATAATATTAATCAGCTTCCTGACTTTGATTTACTTCTTGGCGGGTTTCCTTGTCAAGCATTTAGCCTTTTAGGAAAGCAGCTTGGCTTAGAAGACGAGAGAGGCAAAATTTTGTTTAGCATTCATGAGTTATTAAAGGAGAAGAATCCGGAATTTATTGTTCTTGAAAATGTTAGGAATATTATAAAGCATGATAAAGGCAAAACTTTAAACCTTATACTTGATTTTTTTAAAGATCACAAATACAAATATATTAACTATGTAATCCTTGACTCCAAGGATTTTGGACTTCCTCAAAGAAGGAGTCGGATATTTTTTGTATGTAGTAAAAGAGAACTAAATATCGATCTATCTGAGAATTCTATAATTGATAATTTCAACAGTATCAAGAATAAAAGCTTACAAAGCTATTCGAGTGTATTAGATATATTAGAGAAGAATGTAGGAGATAAATATTATTTATCGGAAAAAATAAAGCATACGATTTTAGACGGTGGTTCAAAAAATTTCTGGAGCAAATCACAGATTGACCTGTCTGTTGCGAGAACATTGACTGCTACTATGGTTAAACTTCATAGGGCATGCCAAGATAATTATTACTCAGACGATTTTATTAACAAGGGAATTTCTCATCAAGAAACACATAAAGAGGTCTTGTATAAGAAACCTGTTAGAAGATTAACTCCTAAAGAAGCATTGAAACTTCAAGGTTTTAATGATGATTTTTTTAATAATGCTATTTCGGCTGGTGTGAGCGAACACCAACTTTACAAGCAAGCAGGAAATGCACTTAG
The DNA here is from genome assembly GCF_900129215.1 of Pedobacter caeni. GTDB lineage: Bacteria > Bacteroidota > Bacteroidia > Sphingobacteriales > Sphingobacteriaceae > Pedobacter > Pedobacter caeni. Next base: position 523,696 of record NZ_FQUQ01000005.1, read on the forward strand.
CGTAAATACAGGATATGCCCTTTTACATTATTTATTTATAAAGTTAAGAATTCAGGATTTATGATAATAAAACGCTCTCAAAACTTTTGGCTTGCAGCTTTTTACCTTTCAAAGTATGGAATTTCAACCATAAACAATAAGTGTTTACCTCCGGTTGAACTGAAAACTAAATACTGGAAGAATGCTTATTCGCTTTTCTTTGAAAACCTTGGAGATGGAAGATCAATTAAGGCATTCGAAAATAGCTTAAAAAATGCTCGTGATTCTTTTGATAGCCACTTAAAGGATTCTAATAGGATTGGATGGAAGAGTAAAAGTGGTAATGGCTCTGATTTACCAGATATAGCTTTATTTGTCTACAATAAATATAATGAATTAGACAGAAAATTTTTATGGAAACAAGTAAAGAGTTTGATATCCGGTGATTTAAAGCTGAGTATAAGTTCCTCTAGATCTAGCAATGTAGCTTTAACACAAATTAAAGGTCGAAATCCTGATTGGAATAGGGAAGAATTAATCCTGGCGTTAGATTTATATTTTAATTTGGAGCATGGTCAAATGCACAAAGGTAATATCGAAGTGATTGCTTTAAGTAAGCTTTTAAGGGATTTAAATACACATGAAATAGTTGCTGATCCTCAAAAATTTCGAAATCCAAGTGGTATTTCTAGGCGTCTTGGAAATTTCAAAACGATGGATAGTGGATACAGTGGTGAAGGGTTGACAAACTCAGGTAAATTGGCTAAAGAGATTTGGGACGAATTTGTAAAGGACAAAAGAAAGTTGAAGTTGGAGGCTGGTTTAATCCGAAATACAGTCTTGCAATTAAGCAACTTGGAAGATAAAAAAGAAGATTTACCAATACGAGCTGATAGGTTAAGCTTCAATTATAACTATCATAAAAATTTAGAATCAAATCCCCTTACCATTGAATTAAAAATTAACGAGACATTAAATACTCGTAGTGGGCTAGAGTGTTCTATTTGTAAATTTAGTTTTCATGAGTATTATGGGGAAATAGGACGAGGCCTAATCGAAATTCATTTCGATAAAAATCTGGACACTAAAAACTCATATGATAGAATTGATTTAGATGATTTTATTTTGGTTTGCGGTAATTGTCATAAAATAATTGATAAATACTATTCGGCTATTACTTCAACTGATTTGAAAAACCTAATAAAAGATTAATTATGGAGGATAATAATTTGAAATTTGATATTGTTAGGCCGGATCCTGAGAGTTTTCTACAATCAGCAAGATCTTTTGGATATGGCTTGGAAACAGCTATTGCAGATTTAATAGATAACAGTATTACAGCCAAAGCCACTAAAATACATATTACCTATGGTATAGATAAATTCACCTCATATTTAAGAATTGAAGATAACGGTATAGGTATGGATGAAAAACAGTTATTGACAGCAATGAAGGTAGGGAGTTCTAACCCAAATAAGTTACGACAGTCACACGATCTTGGTCGGTTTGGATTAGGTCTAAAAACGGCTTCTTTTTCTCAATGTAGAAGATTAACGGTGAAATCGGCTAGTGATAGCCAATCTGTATCTACAAAGTGTTGGGACTTGGATTTGGTTGAGATTGAACAAGATTGGGTTTTGTTAAGGGGTTGTACAGATAATAAATCTGAAGAAAAACTTGGAACTTTTACATTAGATTCAAAGGGCACAATCGTTCTTTGGGAAAAGTTAGATAGGCTCCTAGAGTCAGAAGAATCAAACTTGGATAAAACACATTTCTACAGAAAATTTGAGAACGTAAAGATTCACTTAGGGTTGATTTTTCATCGATTTATTGAAGACGAGGGAATCGTTATTACTGTACTTAATGAATCTGTGAGACCTCTTAATCCATTTCATCTTTCTTTAAATTCTCCTTCATCCGAGCTTCAAGAGGAACAGCTTTCTATTAATGGAAAAAAAGTAACTATACAGCCTTATATATTGCCCCATGAGACCAAGCTTTTAAAAGATGAACGAGAGCAGCTTCAAATGTTGAGAGGATGGACTGAACATCAGGGCATTTACCTTTATAGAAATAAGAGATTAATTTCAGATGGTAATTGGCTTGATTTGAACTTCAGAATAAAAGAAAATCAACGTCTGTGCCGAATCGCAATAGATATTCCTAACACTTTAGATAAGGAGTGGCAAATAGATGTTAAAAAGGCGTCAGCTAAAATCCCAGATTTATTACGGCAAAGAATTAAAGAGATTTGTATAGTTGCCATTGAAAAGGCTGTTAAAGTTTATACCCATAGAGGAGCGTATTTAAAACGAAAAGGTTCACAGCAAGGACTCATATTTTTTTGGAAGGCTAAACTCAAACAAGGAAAAAAATTCTACGAAATAAATGTTGATCACCCAATCTACAAATTGATTCATGATAACTTGGGCCCTGGTTCTTATTTGTTCAAAGATTATATAAAGCAAATATCTGAGACTATCCCGATAGCCTTGATTGTTAATGATTTTTCCGATCCTAGAATTCTTATGAAAGAGCCATTTGAAGAGGCTCATTTAGAATTAGTAGCTATGTATCAAAGTACTTTAAAAGCATTAATTGACTCAGGTGTTTCTAAGCAAAATGCACTTGAGCAAATTAATCAAATCGAATGTTTTCAAAAAGTAGTACTAAAGCCATATGAATAGACACTATAATGCCATAAAAAGTATAGTTAAAGATGCTTTTGAATTATTCAAAACGACTATCCCATATCCAGAATCATTGAATCGAGCAATTTTTGTTATAACTGAACATTTAGATGTTGGGGATATTATTCATCCTTCTGCGCAATTAATATCCATGAAGGATTTAGAAAATTTGCTTTTTGCTGAGTTACAATATGAAGTTAATACTAGCAAAGACAGTGAAGGAGGGGAGTATCAAACATTAACAGATGAAAGTGGTCACACTCCATGGTATAGGGATAAAGTCTCAGATGATCGTATAAATTTTGTTTTTTGGAAAAGATATAAGAAGTATCTCTTAAACATCAAGGGTTGGAGTCTTGATACAGTCAATCGCTTGGATGAGGTCACTGATGATATAATGGAAAGGATTGAAGATCCATCCGTTTTAAATAAGTCATTTGATCGTAAAGGACTTGTTGTTGGATATGTACAATCAGGTAAAACTGCCAATTTTACGGGACTTATCAATAAAAGCATTGATAGTGGGTATAAAATAATTATAGTTTTAAGTGGCCTGCATAAAAATCTTCGGAGTCAAACCCAAATGAGAATAGATGAAGAGGTAATCGGTAGAGACACTAGTGATCAAGCAAATGTGAAACGCATTGGAGTCTCTACATTAATCAACGAAAAATACATCAATATTGATACGTTTACTACACAGGATGATAAAGGTGATTTTAACAGAACGTTTGCTCAGAAATTAGGTGGTATACAACCGGGGTCAGATAGGCCAATGCTCTTTGTAATTAAGAAAAACTCATCTGTTTTAAAGAATCTAATTAGGTATTTTAATGAATGTATATCAACACTAGATACAAACTTTATTGCAAAAAATACTGACGGTAAAACAATACTAAATAATCTTCCTCTTCTAATTATAGATGACGAAGCGGATCAAGCATCGCCAAATACAAGAGCAACTAGCAACGATGATGTTGAGCTTGATCCAACAACCATTAACATGTGCATTAGGGAGTTATTGACTTTGTTTAATCAAAAGGCTTATGTTGGATATACAGCTACACCATTTGCTAACATTTTTATTGACCCTAAGAATGAGCATTCAACTTTGGGAAAAGATTTATTTCCCTCTTCTTTTATCATCTCAATGGAGGCTCCTTCGAATTATTTCGGGCCTGTTAAAGTTTTCGGACTTAATGAGGATATAGATGAACAAGGACTTCCTATTCATATTGCTGTACACGATGCTTCCCAATTGACTTCTTCTTTTCTTCCTCTAAAGCATAAATCTGATGCTATTCCTGATCATATCCCTGAATCAATGAAGGAAGCTATTATGTCCTTTATAATTAGTTCTGCTATTAGAAGATTGAGAGGGCATGGAAATAAGCATAATACCATGTTAATTCATTGTACAAGATTTAATGATATTCAGAATGCCATATCCAAATATGTTGAGGAGGAGTTTAACAGACTCAGAGAAGGTTTGATAAATGACGATGCAGCTATATTAGCTACATTTTATGAACTTTGGAAACGTGATTTCGTTCGCGTAAGTACAATTATGGGGGGCTCTGTTGCAAAATGGAGTGAGGTTAAAGAAAGCCTAAAGCCGGCCATCTTAAAAATGGAGCGAAAACCACATTTAATAAATGGATCAGCAGGTGATATTCTTGACTATAAAAATCGAGAAACGGTTGGTTTAAGTACAATCGCAATCGGAGGCGACAAATTGTCTCGAGGGCTAACCCTAGAAGGTTTAACGATAAGTTATTTTACAAGAGCTAGTACTTTGTATGATACATTAATGCAAATGGGACGTTGGTTTGGATACCGAAGTGGTTTTGAAGATCTATGTAGGATATATACTACCCCAGATCTATTTGGTTGGTATAGACATATTTCTACTGCCTTTGAAATATTGAGAAAGGAATTCATTGAAATGAGTAGACAGAAGTCAACCCCTAGTGAGTTTGGGCTTAGGGTCCTTTCGCATCCGGATATGATGACAACCAATGCTATGAAGATGAGGCATACAACAACGCTGCCTCTAACATACAAAGGGAAATTGACAGAAACATCCACACTATCTTCGGAAAAATCGATTCTAATCAACAATTATTCAGCTGTTGACGATTTTATACGAAAATTAACGGTTCAGCATTACACTATTAAGGATAATAATTATTTATGGAAAGATGTTAGTAAGAATGTAATTGTCGAATTCTTGGATTCTTATATTTCATATCGTGGTGCGCCTGCTTCTAATACTAAGAGGATAATAGAATTTATAGAGGGTCAGAATAAAGACGTTAAATCTAAAATGATTGTAGAAACTTGGAATGTTTCATTAATGTCTTTGAAACGAAATGATGAGGATCAATTATCTATAGGTGGATTGCCTTTTAAGCCCCATAGAAGAAGTTTAAAGGAAGAAATGTATGGTAATCGACTATTTGTTAAAAGGATTCCCGGTTCTTCCGATGAAAAAATTGATTTTAATGAGCAAACTGAATTGACTAGCCATGCCTTGCGAGCAACTGAACCAAGGTTAAACCGTCCGTTGTTAATGATATATCCGCTAATAATTGGAACAGATGAAGCCTCTGTCGATTTAGTTTTGGAAAGAATGCCTTTTGGTTTCGCTATTAGTTGGCCTAATAACAATGATTTAAAAGAATCAACTTATGATATAAATCGGGTTTATCAGGAATTAGAATTTGAAATTTATGATTGATTATAGGAGCATTTGGAACTCACTAAATGTAGAGTCAGAAAAAGCTATTATTAAAGCAGAAATTGTTCGGAAAATTCCATCTTTAGGGAAGTACTCAGTTTTTCTGTCGACAGATTTTCATAAGGGAATTAGATTACTGTATTGTAAGTTAAACTTAAATGATAATCTCAATTTGAGCTCTTTTCCTAGATTTAAAGGATTGGAGATTTCTGTAGTCAATACAAGTATCGGAGAATTTAAGAATAATGAGTTTTTAAAATTAAAACAATCTATTCCAAATACTGACATTGTTTTTGAGTCAGTCATATCAGATATTTGCCAGCATATTGTACTTATTGAATCTGAAGGTAGTTTAGAAGCAACTCTAATTAAGGTTCTAAACGAATGGAAGATGTTCTTCGATATGGAAGACAGTAGTATTCTCTCAACCTCGTCTCAAAAAGGACTCTTTGGCGAACTGATTTTTCTTAAAGATCACTTATTCAATCAGTTTAGTTTAACAGAATCTCTTAACTATTGGACTGGTGCTGATAAAACTAATCATGACTTTCAAATTTTTGATCAAGCAGTTGAGGTGAAAACTACCTCCTTAAAACAGCATAGAAGTATTGTAATCTCATCGGAGAAGCAACTAGATAATCTTGGACTCTCAAATCTATATCTATTTGTTCTAAACGTAAATATTCATCATAACACTATTACAAATACATTGAAGAACTTGGTGGAAGATGTTTTATTTATTCTTAAAGACGATTCTATTGCAAGTCATCAGTTTTATTTGAAGCTTCTTAAATATGGTTATAATATAGGGCAGGCTGATCAGTATTGTCTTGGATTTTCGATTACAGAAACAATTTTTTATAGGGTTATCGAAGGGTTTCCAAGATTAATTAATCTTAACATACCAAATGGGGTCGGTGAGTTGAGATACTCCGTAATGTTATCCGCATGTGAACCCTATAAAATTAATTCAGCTACATTAAAACTAATTTAATTATGGAATTATCAGAATTTGCCGTAGATTTTTTAGAAAGTGCATTGATCACTGTTGAAGATGAAAAGATCTCTCAAGAAGACGCCTTAACAAAAGACATACTAGAATATACCATTGATTCAGGAGAAGTAATTGCAGGTGAGTTATGTCATTATAAGGTTCGAGGTATAAAAATTAATGCTTGGAACTATGATGAGGAAAATGAAATTATTGATCTTTTTGTAACCATATTTAAAGGCGAATCGAGATTACAGAAAGTTTCCGATAAAGATATAGATGATTCTTTTAATAGAGCGCTTAACTTTTTTTGGGCGGCAAGAGATGGAAAACTTAGCGGTAAAGTTGACGAGTCTGAAACTGTTGTTTTTGACCTTGTTCAAATAATTGAAGAAACTCGATCCGTAGTTAAAAGTATAAGAATCTTTGTTTTTACTAATGGTCAGGCATCTGCAGAGATAGTTCCAGAGGCGAGAGAAGAAAATGGAGTTTATGTGGATTTTCAATTATGGGATATAGAAAGAATATATCAACAATACTTAATACGATCTGATAAACAACCCATTGAAATTGATTTTCTAAATGATTACAACCATAAGCTTAAATGTTTATCGATGGAAAGAGTTAGTGAAAAAGTAGATTCATATTTAGCTATAATGCCAGCAAGCATACTTGCTAAAATCTACGGTAAGTACCGACAGGGAATTCTAGAGAAGAATGTAAGGAATTTTTTGCAGTTTAAAACTAAAGTGAATAAGGGAATCAGAAAAACAATCATTGATTCTCCAGATATGTTTTTTGCATACAATAATGGAATTTCAACGACAGCTGAAAATATCGATATCGAATATGAAGACAATGTACCTTATATTACAAGAATTGAAAATTGGCAAATTGTAAATGGTGGTCAAACTACAGCCTCAATTTACGCCACTTCATTAGAAAAAGGAATTGACTTATCGCATGTTTTTGTACAGCTAAAAATCTCAAAGATTAAAAACGTTGAAGAAATGGATTTAATCGTACCTTTTATATCAAAGTATGCTAATAGCCAAACTGGTATTAAAGATTCTGATTTTGAAGTAAATTCTGATTTTTTTGTATTTATTCAAAAATTATCAAGATTAGAATGGGTTCCAACTTTAACTGGTGGCCGTGCTACCTCGAAATGGTATTTTGAACGGACAAGAGGCCAATATTTAGATGATAAATCTCGACTAAACACTTCTGAATCTAAAAAATTCGATAAAGAATATCCAAAAAGCAAAAAATTTACAACTCCCGATATAGGTAAATATGAAATGAGTTGGAATCAAAGACCGTATGATGTATCTAAAGGAGCGGAGAATAATTTTAAAATTTTCGTAGATGAACTGAAAAAAGGGGCCTCAGAAATTGATAAAATTTATTATCGTGATTTAATTGCCAAGGCGATCCTTTTTAAGGATATTGATTCCATAATTGCCAGGTTAAAGCTTGGAGGGTACAAGGCAAATATGGTAACATATCTTATATCATGGATATCTTATAAAACAAATAAAAAACTTTCATTGGATTACATTTGGGATAAACAGGGAATATCAGAGGGAGTGAATAATGCACTTCAAAATATGATTCCAATTGTTTGGCAACATATTAATTCTCCATTAATCCCAGGGACTAATATTGGCGAATGGTGTAAAAAACCAGAATGTTGGATCAGCTTAAAAGATAAATTTGTCGATTTTAATTGTTTAAATGATGAGATTCTAAGAGATTCCGAATCACAACTTCTAAAGAATAATATTGGTCATGAAATATCAGCATTTGATCAGAAAATTTTAGATAGAGCATCCGATATCAAACCTGAAGTATGGTTTTCAATTTCCAGATGGGCAAAAGAAAATAACAAATTGACTCCATTTGATAGAAAACTTATTTATAATTTTGGAGTTTTAGCTAATAGGAAAGCGCCGTTATCTCTTAAACAAGCTAAAACAGCTCTTCGACTATTAAAAAGCTATGAAAATGAGACGATAACGATGTGATGTTTTTCCAAAGATTAATAGGCTTACTGGTTATGGGATTTAATCTAATGCATCAAGTTGCATTTTACTGAGCATTTATAACTTTTTTAGGTCATAAGCAAGGTGAATATAAGATTTTTAAGATAAAATTCTATGGGAAATTGCAAACAGGATCCAATTAATCACCCTTTAAAAATAAGGAAAATAAAATTTTTAGAAAAAGGTTCTTCCATAATCACTGCCGTATGTCTATCATGTTCATGTTTTTTGACTTATGTAATTATGTTGTAATATGATCTGAATCCGAAGGGATGTTAGTTGTTGGACTCATAGTTTTTCCAGGTGAGTTATTTACGAACGTATTGTAATTTTCAATCCTTTTTTTATGAAACAAATAGGCTAAAATTATGGTTGTTAAAATTACGATAGTCGGCATTGTCTTGGAATAATCTATGTCATTAGACAATGAAAAAGAACTTACGACTCTTTGACTAGTATGGTAAATAAACATCAATAACACTACGATGATAACAAATACCATCTGAATTAACATCATGTCAATGTAGGTGTTACCACTTCTATGTTTTGTAAAATAGTGTTGGATCTCCTTTGAATCACTCTCTAATAAAAACTGACGTTCAATATTTGCGATAATAACTAAATTTCGATTATACCAAAAATTTGATTCTATTATAATTCCTATAGCCAAAGCACAAACGCCTAGAATTATGCTGCAAGCTATGTCCAAGGGCATAATATTCTTATCGACGAGTGCAAACACGGCTAAAGTACTTAATAGTACTCCAACTATTTGCCAAGTAATTTTAATATGCCTATCCATTTCCGAGCATAGTTGATTATACATTGCTAATAAAAAATCACTTCGATCTGTCATAATTAATGTTTTTTAAAGTTAAATCCAAAGTTTATTGATATTTAATATCGAATCGTGGATGCAATTGTCATAACCGCCATAAGGGTGTGGTATAAATTTACTGCCAGTGAAATAATCACCGAAAGAAGCATCTAAAGTGAATCTATTACAATCAAAGCTATAAACGTTTATTTTTTCAGCAAGTGCTCTTTGAACATCTGGCCTACCGCCAAGTAAATGAGTTGGTCGTTTGAATTCAGATGGATCAAGTTGAGTTCCGCCATATTTAGTGGGTACACTATAACCCAAAATAAATTCAAGAGGAATTAGTTTTTCGATTTGTCCAGCAAATCGTATGTCTTTTGGAACAATTATTACTTTTTCAGAATATAGATTTAATTGTCTTGCTTCTGCCAATATTTGATCAAGTTCTTCTATATTAAAGACATCCCTTGCGACAGTTAAATGTGGTCTATGTTTTTTTACTGCATCCAAATGTTTTTGAAACGAATAATTTTTAAAATCAATATCGATAAAACCAATATTATTGTATGTTTTTATATCTCTTAAATTGGTATACCTTGCTGAGGGTAGCCAACCATGGTCAATTGCAATGTTTTGAACGCGACTGCTATGAGTCGCAAATCTTAATGGTTTCAAATTTATCTTGATAAGAGCAATTGAAGTTAATAAAAAAAAGTGATTGAGTAGATAAAATTAACTGCTTAATTTTATTATGGAAATACCTGGAGATTGTTTATTGAATCAGAAAATATATTAGATTTAATTGTGAGAGATTAATGCTAAGCGTATTTTACACCGGGCTATTGTTACCATCTAGACCTTCAAGTTCTATAGTTTAGCCTCTTAACAATACAAAATGATAAGAATAGAAGCTGAAAAAGTGATTATTGAAATTCCCGTTGCCGAACATTTTGAATACGACCTTGTCGAAGACCTTTACCTGGATTTAATACATTTATTAAACTGTGTTCATCTTTTACAGAATCGACATGAGCACCATATACCCAGAGATCTGGATAGTATTTTACAATTGCAAAAAGCCCTTTTTGTCTCTGTGGACCAGATGAAACAGTTATATCCGATTAATTCTTAAAGGCCTATTGGCTTCTTAGGGCTTTTAAAGTAGGTGAATCAGGTTTTTCATCCTGTTTAGGCTGTTTCTGTTCAAGAGCAGCCTTTAAACTTTCAATTTCTTCATCCTTTTTTAATAGCTCATCTTTGAAATAAGCAATCAAATCTTTTACAGGAAAAATGTTATTTGTCTGATCATGATGAAAATTGTTATTATTAATAACGGTAGTTTGATCAAAGTCTTTAATAGCTTCCGCTGTGGTGTCTAATATCTTTGCAGCCTTTTCCAGCTGTTCATCACTAATAGCTTTTCTGTTTTCCATTTTTGATACGTTTTGTTGAGCGATCCCAAATTCTTTTGCAAAGGTAGCTTGCTTCATCCCTCGCAAGATACGAATATACCGAATATTCTGTCCAAGATGTGTTGTCTTTCCCATAGCTCTGAAGATGGTAATTTATTTAAACAAATATATATAAAATTATCGTGTAAAGTACATATTGCAAAGTGTATAATATTTTTTGAGGCTACTACTCTCTCAATTCCAGGAATATAAATAGTGGGTTCTGGTTTCAAAGTTGAAATGGAAGATCCTGTTTTAACCTAATAGGGGAGCTGAAAAGATTGGTTGCTCCGTAAAACTTCAGAAGCAACCAATATAACTATCAGGTTTATTTGATCTTTTTGTACCATGGACCTAATGGACCAGTCGTTGAAACCTGTTCTCCAACTTCTCCCCATGCTCCTGCATAATCTCTCCAGGGCTGAGATTCTAGATTTTCTGTTTTATCACTTACTACCCATTGGTATCCACCATCAGCAGCATGGTCTTTGTTTAAAATATGATAATCGCCGGGGCTGCTGTAATGTGCATGAGAACCTCTTGCACTATAAACATAGAGTGTCTGAATGTTCCCTGTGGTTTCGACAATCAACTCGCTTTTAGGATAGTAAGTGTCATTTCCATGAGCACTTAACCAGGCTCCGGTAATGTTATTGTCAATCACCTGTAAGGTAACACTTTCCCAATCTCCCTGATGCGACTGGCTGATTCCTGCAAAGTTCCAGTAATTATAGCCGTAGAATAACCAGAATTGCTTTCTTCCGTCATTAAGTTCATAAACATAGGATGCCACATTGTTGTTCGGGTTGGAATCACCTGTTAAATTATCATCAGGCTCTAAAAAAACATTGAAGTCTCCTTTATTATCGTCTCTCGGGCGTCTGTTCTTTCCATTCTGTAGGGCATAGCTGTTTATCGTTGAGACAGGAATATCATAAAACTGAGGGGTATGATCATTATTGCTGTTGCGCCATCCGGGCAAAGTTTTGTCGTACCCGCCGTCAGATCCCAGACCTACCATGTGCCTGAACCTGGATTTCTTTATAAAATCGAGAGGATTCATTGGGAAGTACTCCTCCGTTGGGTGTAATCTGACTACAACCCGAAAGGAATTTGCATTTGGATTCTGATAATTGAAAACGATCGTACCTGCCTGATAAGTGGTGTTTCCGTTTTCATCTTTTTGGTGAATCCGGCTGATCATCACTTGTTGGGCATTTGTGGTGTAGTAGATGCCACTGGATTCTTTAAAAGGACCTGCTGTGGTAATATTCGTGATCTGTGTAGGCTTGCCGTTAAACTTTACTACTCCTGTTAAGTAACGCGTATCACCATTTTCATCACCATTGTGTTGTCTGCCAATGATCACCCTTCCCACCGAAGCTGTAAATCCTGCACCGGATGATTCTTTGAACCAATTGCTCCAGATCCCATCTTCTACAGTGATGGTTGCTTCTATAGGCTGCCCGGTGTTGTCAATTGCCTGAAGGCTGGCATATTGATATTTTGTTTGTCCGTTTTCATCTCCGGCATGCCAACGTCCAGTTATGACGGTATTGGCCGGACATTGAAAGAGGCTGTTCTTTTCCTTCATTTGTGCACTTTCACCACGTTGCAAAGGAATGATCGTAACCTGTGGGATACTGGTATCATTTGCTACGCTGAGTTCATTTGCGCTCTTGGCTGCCGTTTCGGAGCCTGGCGTTTGTTCTTTCTCCTTCTTACAGGAAATTGCGAGTGTGCTGATCATCGCAATGCAAAGAAATTTAATAAGGATGTTTGTTTTCTTCATATTCAATTATGTTATAATGTGACGGTAATTTATAGAATATGTTTTTCGGATTTTTCTGAAGGAGAAGTGCTGACATTTTTATTGCAATTGACAGAGCATGAGGGGTTTTGTCAGCCACTTGCGGAGTTTAGATTCTCCCTTTATGTGGATTGTTATTTGCTAAAATAATTGTTCATGGTTTTCCAACGTTGTTGGAGACGTTTACAACTAAATCAGGAAAAATGGTTGAATTTGTGCTTATCAAATGAAAAGCCAGTGATCTAACACTGGCTTCTTCATTAACAAACTTGATTTCGAAAATTATGATAGTTTATGCAAATCAATAGCCGGGCCTAAGCTCAGAGTGTTTGTGAACACAAAGATAAATCAGATTCTGATTTAAATCTAAAATTAACTGATAATATTTTAGTTACATATGTTATCAGAATTGTGTTTGTAATTTTCTGACAGCGTACATCATGTAAGTCTTGGTGATTTACTGGTTTAATAATCGGGAAATCCGACTATTTCTTCCCATAGAATATGTTTTTTAGTTTTTCTTGATTATCTCCGTTAGTATTATATGTCATTCTTGCGTGTTTTTCATATAAAATAGAAATGTAAAATACACCCAAAATGGGGTGTAACGTTTCATGTCTGGCTTTTTACCACCCCGATCTCAATAGTGTTTAGTTTCGGCATGTACATCGGATGAACAAGTCTTATTTCAGAATGCAAATTCTGTTAAAGGGCAAAATCATCATAAACCCATTCTTATATGCAAAAAACGATTCTAACCATCGCAATGGCCATGCTTTGCCTAAATTTTAGTCTCAAAGCACAAGAGCCGACAAAACAGAAACTACTAAAAATTCCATTAATCAAGGGCAGAATCCTCGATGAAAAAGGAGAGTCCCTTCCCGGCGCCTCCGTAAAAGTCAAAAACACCAAAGTCGCGGTGGTCACTTCCAATGATGGAAGTTTCACCTTGAATAACCTCTCATCCGGAAGTGTCATTGAAGTCAGCTTTATAGGCTATGAACCAAAAGAGCTTTCTATCAAGGAAGGTGATGAATCCATAATTGTATTCCTTAAACCAACACAGCAACAACTAAATGAAGTAGCTATCAGCACGGGTTATCAGGTCTTGCCTAAAGAACGATCTACAGGCTCATTTGACCAGATCGACAATGAGCTGTTTAACCGGTCTACCGGAACGGGAGTCTTAGATCGTTTAGATGGAGTAGCTTCAAGCACCATTTTCGATCGACGGGATCCTCGTTTAACAGGAAAGGCTTTCATCGCAGTTCGTGGACTAAGTACATTGAACACACTGCCTGGCCCATTAATCATCCTTGATAATTTCCCTTATGAAGGAAAGATGGAGAACCTTAATCCAAATGATGTAGAAAATATTACCATTCTAAAAGATGCAGCAGCTGCCTCTATCTGGGGAGCTAAAGCAGGAAATGGTGTAATTGTAATCACAACAAAAAAAGGAAAAAAGGAACAAGCATTAAAGCTCACCATTAATTCAAATTTAAGTCTCATCAATAAACCGGATTTGTATTATTATAACCAGATTTCAAGTTCAGATTATATTGATGTAGAGAAGTATCTTTTTGATCAGGGCTTTTATGATGCACAGATCAAAGCAACCGTAAGACCTCCCTTGTTAACTCCGGTTGTAAAGGTTTTGGCGAAATTAAGAGCAAATGAGATATCCGAAACTGCGGCGGGACAGATGATAGGCGCTTACAGATCGGAAGATGTTCGCAGAGATTACACCAACTATGTCTATCGCGAGGGTACGCAACAGCAATATGCGTTAAATCTAAGTGGAGGGGGGAAGGAGGTAGCTTATTATTTTTCAGCAGGTTACGATAAGAACCTCAATAATCTGAGCGTCTCTGCCAACGATCGGTTGAATTTGCGTTCCTCTGCAACATTTTATCCTTTGAAAGGATTGGAAATTGAAACCGGTCTGTTGTATACCTTCAGCAATTCCGCTACAAATACCACCGAGAGTCCTATCGGCTTTAACACAATGCTTTTCGGAAGTAAAAGTTTGTATCCTTATGCCCGTTTGGCTGACGATGCAGGAAATCCATTGGCAATAGAAAGAGGATTCCGGAAAGAGTATATGGATAAGCTACTTCCCGGTAAACTTTTGGACTGGAGCTATAAACCCCTGGAGGATATGAAGATGAATAGTTTCACCAGTAAAGCAAAGGATTTGCTGGTAAACCTGGGACTCAAATATAAATTAACTCCTGTCTTATCTGCTGAACTGAGGTATATGTATGAGCATACCGGAACAGAGAACTTGAACTGGCAGGGAGCTAACTCATATCTGACACGTTTTACCATCAATAGTTATACGCAGAAAGATGGCAGCCGCCCTATACCATTGGGAGATATAATTAATCCGCAAAATCAGGTGTTTACTGCTACAGGTTTGCGGGGACAGGTAAATCTTAACAAGGTATGGAAAGGAGTTCATGAGCTGAGTGCTATCGGTGGAGCAGAGATCAGAGAAGATAAAACCACATTCAGATATTATAAAATATTTGGCTACAATGCTGAGTTTCTAAATGTATCAGATATAGATTTCACTGGTCAGTATGCAAATGTATTTGGCTATGGAACGGCTAAGATTCCAAATTCCAGCGGAATAGAGATATTGAATAATCGATACGTATCCTTATATGCCAATGCAGCCTATAGTTACGATTCACGTTATATTTTTTCTGCCAGTGTGCGGAAAGATGCGGCCAACCTGTTTGGACTTAAGAGTAACAAAAAAGGAGTTCCGTTATGGTCTGCGGGGCTTGCATGGAATATAAATAAGGAGTCTTTTTATAATCTTGAGTGGCTGCCTTATCTGAAGATGAGACTCACGTATGGTTATAGTGGCAATATTAGCGGTGCACCTTCTGCCAAAGCCATTATCGCATACCAGGGGGACAATTATGTTACGGGGCTCCCTTTCGGAACAAACAGTAACGCTCCTAATCCTTCTTTAAGATGGGAAAAGACAGCAATGTTAAATCTGGGATTGGATTTTGCCAATAGAAATAATCGCATCAGTGGAAGTCTGGAATATTATGATAAACGGAGTTCAGACTTATATAGCTATAGCTCTTTGGATCAGACCACTGGTTTTGCCGGATTGCTGATCAATAGTGCAAACATGAACGGAAGGGGGATTGACCTGTCTTTAAATACAAAAAATCTGACAGCAGGGAGGTTTAGCTGGGATACCAGGTTTTTGTTTAATTACAATCAAAACAGAGTCGCCAAATATCTGTTCGAGGAGTCAAATATCAGTAATTACATTAATAGCGGACTTGCTCCTAATCCAATACAAGGAAAACACGCCTATGCTTTATTCAGTTATAAGTTTGCCGGCCTTGATCCGGCAACGGGAGATCCGATGGGATATGTAAATGGAGTTGCCAGTAAGGATTATGCCACTATCCGTTCCCCAAAATCAATTAACGACCTCGAATATCATGGCTCTGCTATACCTGTATATTTCGGAACATTAATCAACACTTTTAGCTATAGGAATTTTAGTGTTTCTTTCAATATCGGCTACCAGTTTGGCTACTATTTCCGAAGAGAGGCGCTTAATTATGCCAGCTTATTTAACGCAGGAAAAGGGGCTGGTGATTTTTCTAAGCGCTGGCAAAAGCCAGGCGATGAAAAGATCACAAATGTCCCTTCAATGATTTACCCTTTAAACAGATCGAGGGAAGATTTTTATGCGGCTTCTTCTGCATTGGTGGAAAAAGGAGATCACATCAGACTGAATGACATCACGGCAGGATACTTATTGAACAACAAGGGGAAGTACTTTAAACAGATCAGGCTTTATGCTAATCTTAGCAATGTCGGAGTACTGTGGAGTGCAAATAAAGTAGGAATAGATCCCTTACTGCTTGCTACCCAGTCGACTTTGATCAGGCCATCACTCACTAAGGCTTTTGGTTTCACCGCAAGCTTTTAATCCTAATTGAAATGAAAAATAATCTTAAATACAACAAGCCATATCACATCCTGACAATGATCGTAATGATCGGCGTGGTTGGCGTTCAGCTGGGGTGTCAGAAATTTCTGGATACCAAACCCAATCAAAAGCTGATGATCATAAACAGCCTTAAGGACTGTCAGGCTTTGCTTAATAATTATGGAACAATGAATATCGGTTACCCAAATGACGGTGAGGCTGCATCTGATAATTATTACCTGCTTCCATCGGTGTGGAAGTCTTTAAGTCCGGAAGACAGAGATACCTATGTCTGGGCTCCTCAGGGAGAACGTTTGATGGGTCAATGGGCAAATCCATATAAGGTGGTTTATAATGCCAACCTGATCCTGCAAACTGAAGAAGGTTTACCCAATGAAACAGACCAGTTGAGCCGAAATGAAGTGAAGGGTGCGGCTTTGTTTTTTAGAGCTTATGCCTTTCATCAGCTGGCACAAATCTTTGCTCCGGCTTATGATCCTGCAACTGCTTCTTCTGATTTAGGAATTGCGTTAAGGTTGAGTCCGGATTTGGATGTCGTTACGAAACGAGCCAGTGTACAACAGAGCTATGAAAGAATTCTGACTGATTTTCAGGAGGCTGCCAGCTTGCTTCCTTTACGTCCGGGTATTCAGTCTAAACCTTCCAGAATAGCCACATTTGCAGCGCTGGCAAGAACTTACCTGACCATGGAGAATTATGCAAAGGCAGGAATCTACGCCGATTCATGTTTGAAGTACACGAATACGCTAATAGATTACAAAAATATTTCCCCAAGTTCGAATACGCCTTTTGGAATATTCAATCAGGAGGTGATCTTTCAATCTGTTACTACTTATGGAAATACACTAGACATCTATTCGGCGAAGGTGGATCCGGATTTAATGCGTGAATATGAGCTCAAAGATCTTCGCCGGATTGTGTTTTTCAAATCCAATGACGACGGATCCTATGCTTTCAAAGGGAATTACAACGGGAGCTTCAGTTCACTCCAGTTTAGTGGACTGGCTACGGATGAGATGTATCTGATCAGGGCAGAATGTGCTGCGAGATCCGGGGATGTTTCCGGAGCAATGAAGGATCTCAATACATTGATGGAAAAAAGATGGGACGGAGTATTTACTCCATTTACAGCGGATAATGCTGATGTCGCATTAGCTATGGTGCTTAAAGAGAGAAGAAAAGAGCTGTTGTTTCGAAATCTGCGTTGGCCTGACCTTCGTCGGCTCAATAAAGATTCCAGATTTAAAAGAACACTCTCCCGGGGTATAATCAATGGGAAGGAATTTACCCTTCCTCCAAATGATCTCAGATATACATTACTTATCCCACAGGAGATTATAAACAAGACTGGTATTCAACAGAATTTAAGATAGAATTTACAATAATGAAAAGAGCATACACCATAACATTTACGTTGTTATTACTTATTAATTTCTGCGGAAAGGGACAAACTACTTCGGCAATTTCAGTAGGTGATAAAGTGCCGGAGGTATATATTCAGAAATTGATCAATACAGAAAAGCCAAGTGCGGTATTGTCCGATTATAAAGATCAATTGCTGATCCTGGATTTTTGGGCTACCACGTGTAGCGGATGTGTTGAAGCTTTGCCTAAAATGATGGCACTTCAGGAGAAATTCAAAAAACAGGTGACGATTCTTCCGGTTACCTACGAGAAAGAAGAAATTGTTCAGGCATTCTTAATGAAGAACCATTTAACAAAAGGGATTAAAGTGGCCTCTGTGGTTGAGGATAAAGCATTGTCTGCATTATTTAAACATCAATATATTCCGCATGAAGTCTGGATATATAAAGGAAAACTAATCGCGCTGACCTCCTCAGAATATGTGGATGCGAATAATATCCAAAAAATATTGGATGGGGAAGTACCTAAATGGCCGGTTAAAAATGATTTTTATGTGCATGATTATACGAAACCATTATTCCTGGGAGTTGGGGGGAATAAGATAACAAATGATGATGTAATGTATACCGCCATTAGCGATTTTAGAGAAGGGATGGATAGTAAGATCAATACTGTGTACGATGCGCTGAGCAATATGGAAAGAACCTATTTTATCAATTCTACTGTTCTTGCGATTTACCTGATTTCCTGGAGCAAGCTGATAGAACTCCCATTTTTAGTTCCCAGACCGAACAGACTTATTCTTGAAGTAAAAGACCCTTCCAAATATATTCAGAATACCGAGACTTCTTATCGGGCAGAATGGGACAGAGTAAATAGAATTTGCTTTGAGATGAGAAGTAAAGGGCAGTTAAGTGTTAAGGAGAGGTCTGAGCGTATGATTGCAGATATGGACCGCTTTCTGAACCTTAAAGGTCGTTGGGAGAAAAGGAAAGCAAAATGTCTGATTCTTTATAAAATAGGGGAAGTTGGGTTACAACCTTCCAAATCAGAAGAAGTTATTTTTAAACAGGACAAAGAGCAGTTGAAAGTCAGGAAAACTGATCTTAGAAATTTTGTTTACCAGATGAATAATGACGCTATGAATCCATTGATGTTTGATGAAACAGGTTATACTAATCCGGTGGACATGGATCTTGAGGTCTCTTCGGTTTCAGCATTGAAGAAATCTCTTTCGAAATATGGACTTAACCTAAGAGAAGAGGAGCGTGAAGAGTATTTTTTCGTCTTAACTGAATTAAAAAAATAACCCTGGGAATTGTACGTCGGGAGTTTTGGCTCCCGACGTTCTGGTACTGAATCATAAATTAATTGCCAGAAGGAAATTAGATTACCTTTAACCTGACGTTGGCGCTCGGTGAGCTGCCGACCAAAGCGATCAACATTTCATCTTTGATGCTATTATCTAAAACCGGACGGCCAGGTAGCCCTTCCGCGGTTTGAATGGCACATAGACTATTACCATTATTACATGATGGCAAACCAGAAGTTATAGTATAACTTGCTGGATTTGTTGGATCCGAATTGGTGTTAAAAATGAACCAAGCCATAATTGGGGTGCTTTTTATAATCTTAAAAAGCTAAACTCTAAATGAATAAATATGCTTACTCTTTTCGCAGGTTTTCAGCTTCCCCTGGTTTTTTTATACATCTTTTTAATCTCTTATCATAGAGATCTCATAATACCTTTAATCTGACGTTTGTACTTGGCGTTTCATTAGCTAATGCGCATAGTATTTCTTCTCTGATACTACAGTCTAATATGGGGCGATTTCCTGACCCCTCAGCTGTCTGAATTGCACATAGATTATTGCCCAGATTACAAGATGGAATTCCGGAAGTTATGGTATAACTCAGTGGATTTGTTGGATCAGAATTGGTGTTAAAAATGAACCATGCCATAATCATTGGTGCTTTTATAAATCTTAAAAAGCTAAACTCTAATTGAATAAATATGCTTACTCTTTTCGCAGGTTTTCAGCTTTCCCCTGTTTGGTCTGTATATCTCTTTAATTTCTTATCATAAACAATCTCATAATGTTGATGCCGTAACGCTCCAATCATCCGTTTAACCGTTGCTTTGCTGCAATGCATCAATATTGCGCCCTGCGATAAACTTTTTATCCGTTCTTTACGAATAAGCCGCAAAAGCTCATGAAGTCGGTTTCTATAGGTGAGTGTTGTCATTGTTAATCTTTATAAACCTAAGTTCGGGATCGAAGAGGGTCATAAAAGTTTAGATAACTTTAATAAATTGAGAGAATGACCAGGATCTAACGTTTTCTTAATGCGTCTTTTTTGAGAGTGCTGTAATGGGTATTTGAAATCCCAAGAAATGAAGCAATATCTTTCTGGAGTGAAGTCGTGCTGAGTTCAGGTAAACTGGAATTGATGAGATGATACCTTTCTTTTGCTGTGCTTGTTCTGTAAATATTCAGCTCATGATATAAATCAATGATCAGCTTTTCGTAGATCTGAATGCTGAGTTCATTGAAATACGGATCACTTTTTCTTAGCGCATTCAATTCTGTATAACTGATCCTGATTCCTCTGACTTCACTTTCACAGATTATTCCTTCGCTGCTGGGGATTTGATGTAAAAAGCTCAGGAATGAAGAGAAGAAACGATCAGGTCCGTAAAAGTTTAAAGTATCTTCTCTATCGCTTTTTATTTCATAGGTTCTAACCAATCCTGTCTTGATAAAATAGAAATGCTCACAGATTTTGCCGGGTTGCAGGAGTTCTACTTTTTTGTTGTATTTAAATTCATGCACATGGGATTTTAGCTGTGCTTCATTTAAATGAGTAGTATCAACGTTCTTTTGCAGATAATTTAGAAAATAGCCGAACGACATAGGGATGGATTTAAGGGGATGAATGCAGTTAAGGTTCTAAATATAATTATTATTTAGTTTTTAATAAAATTATTTACAATTTCTGTTTGTTGTGTTGTTTTTGTTAATTTATTGCCGGGTCAATGTGTACGCAATGCGGTCCCATACTATTGAGCGCTGTTAAGCTATTTATAAAGGGTTGTTAGGGCCTTTAAAGGCCCGTAGCCCTTCAGGGGGCAAATGTGAGCTGAATCGGTTCTTTGATCGGGGTGCCCTGTATGTTAACTCATCTCCTGGGATCCCTTAAAAGATAAGTATTTCATTTATATTGGATTAGTGTCGAATCAAAAATTATCCGTACCTTAAGATTAAATTATTTAATCATATTACTATGGCAATATCAAAGCACGGCCCATACGGCCATCCGAATGGAAAAATCGGAAAACTGGTACACTACATGTTAAAAGGGCAGCCTGTTACGCGAATGGTAGGCAAGAGGACCAAATCAAGCCCTGCACAAAAGGTCAATTGCCAGGAAATGGCAGTTACAATGGATTTTTTAAGGCCCGATAGCGTATTGAAGTTTATCAATTTAGGTTTCGAACTGGAGGCCAGAGGAACGACTAAAAACCAACACAATCTGGCTACGTCTTACAATAAAAAGTTTGCGCTGAAAGGGGAGTACCCTAATGTTAAAATGGATTATAGTAAAGCAATGGTAAGTCAGGGCACTTTATCTGCTCCTAAAGACACGAAAATGATCAAAACAGGTAATGGGTTAGAAATAAGCTGGAACCCTGCTGAGCCGGGTTTAGGCCAACATCAGGACGACATTGTGATGATCTTACTGTGTTTACCGGGGCAAGAGGAAGCAATCCACTATTTGAATGCTTCAAAAAGAGAAACGGGAGTACACAACATTGTACTGGCAGGAACTTTAGCTGATGAACCGATAGAGGCGTATATGTGCTTTAAAGCTGCGGATGGCACTGAGATTTCAAACAGTGTCTATCTGGGAAACCTGAACGGAGAAGCTTTGACCCCTGAGGAGCAATATCAAAAAGAGAAATACACGGCTTTGAAAACAAGGTTTGATGAGGTTTCAGCAAGTTATTTAAAACATATTGAAGGAAGTGGCAATGCAATAGTGTTAACTAAAGCGTTTAGGACGCTTCAAACGGAATATCTGGTGTTAAAGAACAAACTGGATAATATGCCTGGGAAACCGGTTTGATAAGGAGTAAAGAAATAGATAATTAAATGTATTTAGAGCTGACTTTTAGCGAATGATGTTAGAGGTAATGAGTTCGATATCATCGTCCCGGGGATAGGTATGGACTTGAAGTAGGAATTTATGATAACAAAACAAAATAATACCTATCGGGTAAGTTTATGGTTGGTTTATGTGTTAGGTGCAGCTTTAATTTTCCCTGTAATCTGTTCGTTGCTGATTGTACAAAATGTTTTTCCTTATCAGGGATATATTCAGGTTTTTTTTAGCGGTCCTTTACTATTGATCCTTGGGTTACTTCTGTTTTTTTATCACAGAAGGAGGATATTGGGATCTGTTTTTATGCTGTTTAGTATTAGTTTGATGGCTGCTATTGCTGATGAGCTATTAACAAAATAATTCAGTATATGAACATTCCCATGCAAATATAATGATCAATATATCATGACTAATATCCAAGGATGTGTAAAATGGCAAAGCAGGAATGTTTTAATAGGAAAGAGAGTTTTCTTGTTTTGCTGCGGACAGAAATGTATGTCTGGTAGGATAAATGATTTTCAGGAAACAAATAAGTCTGATGAATTTGATATTTGGGTTGATTTTATTGAACCAGAGTACTTTCATGGCGATTTGATAGTTGAAAATAGTTTCACCATAAATGAAGCTTCAGAAATTTTGGGAAAAGGTAAATTCAAAGAAATAATGTAATGCGGGCTATGGGGTGGCTCTATGATGTTTTTTTGAACCAAATGGAAGTTGTGTACTATAAACATCAATAAGGTCTATGATCCTTAATCAATAAAAAATGATCGGCAGTGTTGACTTTGGGTGTAAACCAGACTAATGTGGCTTAGCTATTTAAAATAAATGCGGAGATTAAAAGTAAATGAAATTTAAATATAAAATAAAAGAAACACTCAGCCTGCGAGCTGACGTTTTGGAAGAGAAAATTAGCATATACCTAAGGAAAAATTCTTACCGAATTGTTGAAAGAGGCTCAGGATACATAATTTTTGTTGAAGATGAATTTAGCGACAGAAGAAAATCCAGGTATGATTTCAATACCAGGATAGGAGAAGGTAAGTTTGTATTTAGCAACTCAGTTGATCATGAAACATATGTAGAGTTAATTTATCTTACATCGCTTTCTTACTTTGCTTTTCTTGTAATTTTAGTTTGTGCATTTGGCATCTACACAAATGATATAATTATGCCCGTTGTTTTTTCATTTGCTTTAATGATACCTATTTTACATAAAATTCTCTACCTGAATGGGCATGTATTTAAAGAAATTATGGAATGTTGACTTTTTACTTCAAAATTATGGTGAGCGATAGGATCATCTTTAAGTTTGACTGTAACGAATCCGAATTTAAGTATTAAGTAGTGGCGAAAATAAGAACTGATCTAAAAAAATATAAGTGGGAAATTGCGTTAATTGCATTGTTTGTCACTATTGCGATGTTATTTTTCTGTTATATGATTTATTCAGGCAGAATATCTGAACGAGAAAATATTTCACGAGAATTTAGAGGTACTGTAGAAAATGTTCTTTATGATATAAAGGGGATTCCAAATGTTATGGTTCAGGGTAAGGAATATTACTTGAATAACTTTTACAATTTTGATCACAAGATAGAAAGGGGAGACTCTCTGGTAAAGTATAAGGGGTCGACAATTTACAAGTTGGTTAAAAAAGATAGTGGTACTGTTATAGAATTTGACAATCAATATCCTGCCAATGGAACAAATGAATAATAAAAAAGTAAAATTACATTTTTAATAATGCTTATGGTGGTTTTAGCCGCCTGTAATTTTAATCGAGTGTATCTTAAAGCGGACCATTAGGGGGTACGATTGTTCGGCTTTGGATGAACATTCTGTACTCAGGACATTTCTTTTGAAATATTTGGATGTAAACGAAATTAGTATGGAAAAACTATTTAAAATAAAGGCAGAGATTAAAGTAGATGAAAAAAGTGTCCGAACCTGGCCTATTAAAAATGGTTATCGGCCTGGATTCAACTTTATTAATGAATCACAGACTTCCGGTTCAATTAAATTATTAGAAAAAGATAGCCTAAAGCCTGGAGATCTGGGCAGAGTGGAGATTAGTTTTGTTTCTGATGCTCTTTTGGGAAAAATTGATTTTGGAACTGAGTTTAAATTTTATGAGGGTCGCAACGAAATAGGGAAAGGAAAGGTTCTTCAAATTCTTGGTTGGTTGGAACATTGTAATTTATAGTGTTATAATTAAGATAATCATTGATCAGGTTTTCTTACTTTTAAAATACGTTATCAATAATAGATAAATGAGGAAATTGCTGACCCTACTTTTTTGCCTGGTTACCTGTTCTTTGCAGAGCTGGTCGTTTGAAAATCATAAGGATTCCACTTTGTTCGATGTCAGTAAACTACGTGCTGATCTGACCTATCTTAAAGTAGTCCTGGAAAAAGCTCACCCGAGTTTATATCGATATGTTTCAAAAGATTCCTTAGACCAGATGTTTGATCAGACCTCGCTAAAGCTTAATGAGCCTATGGATGCACTTAAGTTCTGGCAGTTAACACAGACAATTGTTGCAAAAATAGGCTGTGGCCATACCACTATTATACCCGCTCTGCAAGCTAGAAAAGGACTCTGGGAGGATAATTATTTATTATTGCCATTTTACATCTCTATTCAGGACAACAGGCTTTTTATACAAAGGTATATTCAATCACCAGGTAAATCTGATTACAGGATTAAAGATGAAATTTTATCTGTTAATGGTCAGGATACCCGCCTGATATTAGCCCAAATGAGGAGTTTAGTGAGTAGTGATGGTTATAGTAATGCCTATAGGGACTATAAGCTCGAGATGGGGTCATTCAATTTGAATTATGCTGGTCTTAACAAAAACACATCCGACTTTAAAGTGGTTTTACGCAGAAAGGGAGCTACATGGACAACAACAATCAGCTCCAGAGTGACCACAAAGACATATAAGGAAATAGAACAGAATGAAGATCGGGATCTAATCGGAGTCAGCTACCCTACAGATATGAATTCTGTGGCAATTTTAAGAATTAAAGGATTTCGTTATGGTAATTTCTTACAGAAGAATGAGATGATCTTCAGAGAACTTGAGGCTAAGAAGATTGAAACTTTGATCCTTGATCTCAGAAATAATCCCGGTGGAAGGTCGGATATCGCTATTGACCTCATGAAATATTTAGTGGGTAAGAAATTTCGCTTTATCAAAAACACGGACGGTGTAGTCGATTTTGGTAGATTTTCTGCTTTGTTTAAAGGCAATAGACGTCCTGATTTATCCCTTTTGGAACAACTACCTCATCGGCCTTTTCAAAGAACATATGACAGTGATAAACGTCAGGACATCCACAAAATACAATTTAAAGGGAAACTGTTTTTATTGATCAATGAAGGCACTTATTCTACCTCAGCACTCCTGGCTTCTGCATTAAGAAGTCAGACAGATTGTTTGCTGGTAGGAACAGAAACCGGTGGTGGTGCTTTGGGATGTAATGGGGGCGCAGTTGTCAATGTGCCTTTGCCTGCAACAGGGCAGGAGCTGGTGCTTCCTTTAATGTGGACCTATGCTATAGGATCACGTCCATCAAAACCAGGTACAGGTGTATTGCCCGATTATGAGGTGGATTGGGGGGCTTTGATGGTGGATAGCCAGTCTCAGGCAAAGTCGGATCCGCTATTGTTAAAAATCAAAGGATTGATAAATTAGGAATGGTCAGGAATTCATTGTGACGAGTTTGCTGGATCCTAACCTGAACCTACCTTTGGAGGAGGTAAAATAGTGATAAAGACAAATTTTTATCGGTTAGTTAAGGTCAATTAAATATTGTTTTAACGGGAGTTTATGAAAAGAATAGCTAAATAGCATTACTGAAAATAATGGAGAATTTTTTAAATGAAGTTTTGATTGATTATGTCAATTTTATAGAGGGGTATAAGGATGAGATAAGAAGTCAAAATAAAACGGAGATCGATTTGATACAGATGAAAAATGGAAAAATTGGCCCCTATGATTTTTTTTATCATGGAGCCGGTTGCAGACTTGAAAGAGAAGGTGTTATTTGTGAATTTGATTTTCTGCCCGAAAATGATTTCCCTCTAAAATTTTCCAGCTGGGAAATACTTGAGTTTATCAATACCAGTAACAGGCAGAGCGATTTAAATTATAGTTTAGAAGATATTCACACAGGTTTGTTAGACCTGGTGAAAAAAGAAAAGCTTGTTCTGT
The DNA here is from genome assembly GCF_900129215.1 of Pedobacter caeni. Taxonomy (GTDB): domain Bacteria; phylum Bacteroidota; class Bacteroidia; order Sphingobacteriales; family Sphingobacteriaceae; genus Pedobacter; species Pedobacter caeni. The sequence goes on from NZ_FQUQ01000005.1 coordinate 549,971, forward strand.
TAGAATTGTTTGGGCGTAAGTTTCCGATCTTTCAAATTAAGGATGTCAAATATGAAAAACATTAAAACCGGCCCTGTAAGGTTGTATTTATGCTGGATTGGGCTGTGCTTAATCTTTTGGTTATTTATTCCGGTTTTAAGTGCCAATTCTCATACCAGCGCTCAGGTTCCATTTGTATTGGGGACTTATGCCGTTATGGCTTTAATCTGTGGCACATTTCTAATAAGCCTGCTGAACATATTTCTCTTTAGGGAATGGGTGAAGAAATTCAAGTATATAAGTGGTATGATAACTGTTAGTACAGGTGCTATAATAACTTGGTTTTTAATAAAAATGCTAACCTTATGATGAACTTAGGGAAAGGATTTACAGTTTAGTCAAATGCAACTTTTTCAGCTCCGGATACTTTTCTGATATGGCATGCACACTTACCTCCACTTACTTTTATAACTGTTGATTTCGTTTGATTTGTTTGTACTGATGTTCCGGTAACCTTGATGTCGTCGCCTTGTTCCAATAGCTTTGAGGTATAACTGTCGTCTATCACAATAAAAGCACCTGGTACCGGTTTTATGCCAGTGCTGAGTAAAGATTTAACGGTATCCCCGGTTCTGACCAGGATTGCACTGTAATCTTTTACCGCAGTAGGTGCTCCCTTGTTATCGGTAAAGCTGATGCCGACCGAACGAAAGTCTGTGGTACAGATGTTTTCCTTTTCGCAATAAGAGTCTACAGGTTTAGAACAGGAAAAAGCCAGCGTTACAGCTAGTACCACAAAAGCAACAGTATTAAATCTTCTCATGATTTTTAATATTTCTTTAAAACTTTGTTTTGTATAGAGCATTTGAATTAGTCAAATGCAACTTTTTCAGCTCCTGATACTTTTTCGATATGACAGGCACACTTTCCGCCACTTACTTTTATAACCGTTGATTTCGTTTGATTTGTTTGTACCGATGTTGCGCTAACTTTGATCTCATCTCCTGTTTCTGAAAGCTTTGAGGTATAGCTGTCGTCTATAACAATGAATGCCCCTGGTACCATGTTTGAAGTCGCATTTAAATTTGATTTAATCGTATCGCCGGTTCTCACAAGGACCGCGCTGTAATTTTTTGCTGCAGTAGACGCTCCTTTGTTGTCAGTAAAACTTACTGTTAGCGAACGAAATTCCTCTGTACACATCCGGTCCTTAGGACAGTCAGAATCTGTAGATTTAGTACAGGATAAAACAAGTGTTGCAGCGATGGCAATGAAAGGTATAGTGTTAAATTTTAACATGGTAAGTTGGTTTTTCTGATAAAACGTAAAACCAGAACTAAACGCTACAGCACAGCTTCTTATAAGATTTATTTCTTTAGTTTTTTCTTACTGAGGTAAGCCTCTAAAAACCGGTCTATTCCATCTGTTGCATAACCTAACAGTCGGGAGTTTTCGCCAAGCACAGAAGATTCTATCACCATTTCTTCTCTGATCTGTGTCATGCAATAGGTATTTATAGATTGTTGCATCGGTAAGGTGATGTACTGTTTCGCCTTTGCGATTTTTCCCGTTAACACAATCAGTTCCGGATTAAACAACTGTATCAGGATCGAGATTCCTTTGCCCATGTTTGCGCCGATGTTAGAGAGGAGCTGGATGGCATATTGATCGCCCCGGTTTGCGGCATTGATGATCGCTTCCGGTTCAATCCTTTCCAGTTCTTCTTTAGATAACTCATTGAGCATGGATTTTTTACCCAATAAAAGCCCTTCTCTCGCTGTTTTCGACAAAGCATTTCCTGAGGCGATGGTTTCCAGGCAACCATGTTTTCCGCAATAACAAAGCGCCCCGTTTTCTACAAACGGGATGTGACCGAATTCTCCGGAAAAACCTGTAGCACCTCTTCTGAGCTTGCCATCCATGATAATTCCCAGACCAACGCCCCAATCCATCAACAGAACGAGTGCATTCTTTTTCCCTTTGGCCAGTCCGTGGCGAAATTCAGCTATTGCTGATCCGGCCATGTCATTTTGCACAATAACGGGTAGATCAAGAGCTTTTTCAAAGGCTTCCACCAAAGAGCTGTTTTCCAGATTGTCGATCAGATAACTGTAGTTCTCGCCCTTTTCTGTGTTAACCAATCCAGGCATGCCTACATAACAACCAATTACCTTGCTTTTATCAATACCATTGGATTGTAATACCTCCTCAAGGAGCGGGAGTAAAATAGAGAAGAAATCTGTCCTGCTTTTAGAAATCGGCAAAGAAACAGTCCTGACCTCCGATATAAAATTGCAGTTGTTGTCCAGAATGGCAATTCTGGTGTCAAACAATTCTATATCCACACAGATGATCAGCGCCCTTTCGTCTTTTAAAGCATATAAATCAGGCTTCCTTCCTCCAATAGATACGCCACTGCCACTTTTTTCAATCCAGCCGATATTCACGAGGTCTGCCAAAAGCTTTAACATACTTGGAGTGCTGACACCTACCGCATCACACAAAGTGGAAATAGAAGAAGCGCCTTCAGAGAAAAGTTGTTTTAGGATTTTGTATTTATGGTTGAGGTGTTTATCATTCTTATGCTCTGAGAGAATTATATTTTTTAATAAGGAAAGGTTCATGGTGTTTACTTATTTATTCGAATAAGGTCAGTTTGCTTTAGTGAAATATTTATTAAAGTATATTATTTTAATAAAAAAATCATATTTCTGTTAAACTTAAATAAAAAATGTCATTATCTTCCCTAAACCAAATCTTTAGCTTGTAGTTCTTTTTCTGAGGTTAGCGTTATTTCGAAATACCACAAACTAAGCAGTTTTATGTTGCAAATTGCATGAAACGACGACCATGCTTAAGTCAGACGCGAAACCTGAAATTTTCTGTAAGAGGATGGATATAAGACCATTTTTAAGCTTAATTTGGCTGGGTAAATCAATTTAAAAGAATTAACACATAAAGACCATAATAACCACTAAACAACAATGGAACCGAAAACCCCAACAACACAAACTACGAGAAGAGATTTCATTACCAAGGCCGCCGTCGGACTGGCGGCTTTCACTATAGTGCCCCGCTATGTATTAGGAGGAACCGGATTTATCGCACCCAGCGACAAACTGACTAAAGCTGTAATCGGTGTAGGCTCTATGGGCCGTGGTCATTTTGGCTATGATGGTACTCAGGTGGTGGCCATTTGCGATGTGGATACCAGACACCTCAACAAAGCAGCATCGATGTTAGATAAAGGCGTGAAAACCTTTAGCGATTACCGCGAGCTGATCAAATTGCCCGAAGTAGATATTGTACACATTGCAACGCCTCCGCACTGGCACGGGATCATGTCTGTGGATGCAGCAAATGCCGGCAAAGACATCTGGTGTGAAAAACCAATGACCCACACCATTGGCGAAGGTAAACGCGTGATGGAGGCAGTACAAAAACATGGCAGCATGTTCCGTCTGAATACCTGGTTCAGGTTTAAAGATACTTTTTACGGAATGGGTACGACCGTAAAACCGGTAAAGAAATTAGTAGACAGTGGTTTGTTGGGTTGGCCTTTAAAGGTTACGGTAGGGAAACACACCGGTTACGACTGGAAGTTTTACTGGGTAGGGAAAGACAATCTTGCCCCTCAGCCTGTACCGGCAGAACTGGATTACGACAGATGGCTTGGCCCGGCACCGTATAAACCTTATAATGAACACCGTGTTCACCAGACTTTCCGCGGGTATTGGGATTATGATGGAGGCGGACTGAGCGATATGGGACAACACTATATCGATCCGATCCAGTATTTCTTAGGAAAAGACCATACCAGCCCGGTTTCTGTAGAGATCGATGCACCACAACAACATACTGATGCAGTGGGAACCTGGAGAAGGATCACTTATACTTACGAAGATGGTTGTCAGATCATTCTGGATGGCGAAGGAAAAGATACCAATGTGCCTTATATTGAAGGACCTAAAGGAAAACTTTATCCTGGATTTAAATCGGATATTCCGGACCTGGAACGCAAATTAGCCGCATTCCCTGAACCTGCACCACAGATGACAGACTTTGTGACCTCGGTTAAAACCAGACAGAAGTTTGCTTTAAATGAAGAGAACGGACACCGCTCATGTAACATTGTAAATATGGGATTGATCGCCCTGCGATTAGGCCGTTCATTGAAGTTTGATCCGGTAAAACAGGAGTTTATTGATGACGAAGGAGCAAATAGGTTGATTAACCCTGTAATGCGTGCCCCTTATACCATTTAATCTGCCCCTTAATGACTATTCAAATGAACACTTTACGCCCTATCACAATGATGAAAAAGATATGTTTTATCCTGCTGGCCGTCTTTATGCTGCAAAATGTAGCTCAGGCACAGGAGAAAAAAGACCAACGTACGGTCACCACCCGTATTGCAGATCTGCTTGCCCAAATGCCGGCAGCTGATAGCAAACTGTTAAAAAATAATGTGACAGACATCGCTCAGCTTGGAGAAGATGGATATGTGACCCTGATTACCGGACTTACCGCTCCGGGCAAAGGAAATAACTCGCTGCTGGAATATGCAATTGGCGGTTTCTCTGCTTATGTAACCCAAACGGGTCAGGAGAACTGGAGAAAAATGGCACTCAATGCCTATATCAAAGCTTTACCAAAACTGACAGATCCGCAAAACAAATCATTCATCATCAGCCAGCTGGAGCTGGTGGGTAAAGATGATGCAGTTGCTGCGCTGCAAGGTTTTCTGGCTGATCCATTGCTGGCAGATCCTGCAGGCAGAGCTCTGGTTAAAATCAACACTGTGGCTTCAAAAACGGCTTTGTTAAATGCTTTGGCCCAGGCCAATGGCGCAGCGAAACTTTCTGTCATTGAATCTTTAGGCGATAGCCGTTTTAATGGTGCTGCTCCGGCAATTAATGCCCTGGCGACAAGCACTGATCTGAACATCGCCAAAGTATCATTATATGCCCTTGCCTACATCGCAGATCCTTCTTCGGAAAGTGTTCTGGCTGCTGCTGCTGACAAAAGTGGATATAAATATGAAAATACCAATGCGGCGGGAGTATACCTGATCTACGCAGAGCAATTGCTTAAAAATGGCAATGCCACACTTGCAACGCAAATTGGAAAAAAACTGTTGGAGAAAACTACTGCTGATGAACTGGTAAATGTTCGTACAGGAGCGCTGAAGATTTTGGTGGATGCCAATAAAGACAACAACCAGCAAATCCTTCTGGATGCTGCGGGAGATAAGAACGCGAAATACCGTGCTGCTGCACTTAAATTTGCTGTTCCTTATGTAACTGCTGCTTCAACAGGGGCATGGGTTAAAAAATTAGGTCAGGTTGATGAGGCGGCAAAAGCTGATGTGGTTTATATGCTTGGCGAAAGCAATGCTAAAGAAGCCCTCCCTGCAATCCTGAAGTTGTTAAAAGATAAAGACCCGAATGTGAGGCTTGCGGCCATCAATGCGGCTACAACTATTGGTCAGGAGGGGGTTCTTCCTGAGCTTTTGAAAACCATAAGCAAAGGCGATGCAGCTGATGTTGCGGCGATTTCAGGCGCTATCGATAGAATGAAAGGAAATGGAATTACGCAAAAGGTTGCTGCTGCGATTCCTTCTGCTAAACCTGAAGTTCAGATTGCTTTAATTAATATTCTGGCCTCACGTGCTGCAAATACTGAATTAAGCACAGTGTATGCTCAGCTGAAAAATAAAAATCCGGAAGTACAGCAAGCGGCTTATGCGGCTTTAAGTCATGTGGTGATCAAGGATGATTTACCTAAGTTGTTTACTTTGCTGAATGAAAGTTCAGGCGCGCAGGAACTGGCGGTACAAGCTGCAATTATTGCTGCTGTAAACGGCCCTGGTGATCAGTCGCAACAAGTGGACGCGGTATTGCAACAAATGGCTACTGCTCCGGAAAACAAAAAACTGCTTTTCTACAAAGTGTTAGCCGGTTTAGGAGGAGAGAAATCATTAAAGGCGGTAAATGATGCTTATGATTCGGGCAACGAGCAGGTTCAAAAAGCCAGCCTGGATGCTTTGTCTTCCTGGGTGGATGGCAGCGCAGCTCCGTCATTAATTAAGATTGCACGTACCACAAAAAATCCTGCATTTTTGAATACGGCTATTGCGGGTTATTTACGTTCTATAGCCGAAAGTAGCGATCCTGCTGAGCAGAAGTTATTATTGCTTCGCAATGCAATGGCCGTGGCGCAGACTCCGGAACAGAAAAACCAGATCTTAAAAGCTACTGAACAGGCAAAATGTTTCAATGCGATCGTTTTTGCAGGTAAATATTTAGATGATGCTGCTTTACAACAGGCAGCAGCAAACGCGGTGATGAACATTACCCTGGCTGGTGAGTATAATGGCGACCTGGTTAAAGGTTTGTTAAACAAAACGATCGAAGTGATCACTGGTGCCGACAGTGGCTATCAGAAAGAAGGAATGCGCAAGTACATCGCTGAGATGAAAGCAGGTGAAGGTTTCGTTTCTATGTTTAACGGAACAGACTTAACAGGATGGAAAGGTCTTGTTGGAGATCCGATCAAACGCTCGAAAATGGATGCCAAAACATTGGCGGCAGAGCAGACAAAAGCTGATGCGGCTGCGCTGGAAAGCTGGAAAGTAGCAAATGGCGAATTACAGTTTGCAAGTCATGGTGAAAACCTGGTTACCGTTAAAAAGTATGCCGATTTCGAAATGCTGGTAGACTGGAAGATCATCGATGATAAAAAAGGAGAGGGCGATGCAGGGATCTACCTTCGTGGTACACCTCAGGTTCAGATCTGGGACAATGCCCGTACAAAGGTGGGTGCGCAGGTAGGTTCAGGTGGTTTATACAACAACCAGGTAAATGAAAGCAAACCACTGAAAGTGGCCGATAATAAACTGGATGAATGGAATACTTTCCGCATCGTGATGAAAGGCGACCGTGTGACGGTTTATTTAAACGGTGTTCTGGTTACAGATAATGTGATCCTTGAAAACTACTGGAATAAAAACATGGCGATTTTTGCTGAAGAGCAGATCGAATTGCAGGCACATGGTTCTCCGGTAGCTTACCGCGACCTTTACATCAAAGAGCTTCCACGTGTAAAACCTTTTGAGTTGTCCGCACAGGAGAAAAAGGAAGGGTATAAAGTGCTTTTTGATGGTACGAACATGCACAACTGGATGGGTAACACGACAGATTACGTAATCGAAGATGGAAACATTGCCATTCGTCCGAAACCAGGAAAAGGTTCTGGTGGTAACCTGTTTACGAAGGAAGAATTCAGCGATTTCGTTTACCGCTTTGAATTTCAACTGACTCCGGGAGCGAATAATGGCCTGGGCATCAGAGCACCTTTAGAAGGTGATGCAGCTTATGAAGGGATGGAATTACAAATTCTGGACAGCGAAGCACCAATCTATAAAGATTTACACATTTACCAATACCATGGTTCTATCTACGGAACAATCCCTGCAAAAAGAGGATTTTTAAAACCTGTAGGAGAGTGGAATTATGAGGAAGTAATTGTAAAAGGTCCTAAAATTAAAGTGATCCTGAATGGAACGGTAATTCTTGATGCCGACATTACTGATGCGAGAAAAAATGGTGCTGCTGATGGCAAACCTCACCCTGGATTGATGCGCAATAGCGGTCATATTGGTTTCCTTGGTCATGGTTCTCCGGTGCAGTTCAGAAACATCAGAATCAAAGACCTGAGCAAAGTAAGTAAAGTAAAATAATTTGAAAGAAGGCAATCTCCCGTTACACAGGTCTTATATTTACCTGTGTAACGGGAGATTTTGGTAATATCGTAATACAAAAGAATAAGAAAATGACTGAAGAAAATAAAGATTCAGCTGCAAATAGTTCAAGAAGAAACTTTATTAAAACGACCGCACTGGCAGCGGCCGGATTTATGATTGTGCCGCGTCATGTATTGGGCGGAAAAGGATTTTTAGCACCCAGTGATCGCCTGATGGTTGCTGGTGTTGGCGTAGGTGGAAAAGGGGAGAGTGATCTGGAAAGAATCTATAGCGGTGGTAAATCTGAAATTGCGTTTCTCTGTGATGTAGATGACAGAAGAGCTGCGGGATCGGTGAAGAGATTCCCTAAAGCTAAATACTATAAAGATTACCGGCAGATGCTGGATAAAGAGGCTAAAAATATAGATGGCGTGGTGATCTCCACACCAGATCATACCCATGCGATGATTGCCATGGCAGCAATGCAGCTTGGTAAACATGTGTATGTTCAAAAACCTTTAACCCATGATATTTTCGAAGCACGTAAGTTAACTGAAGCAGCCAATCGTTATAAGGTGGTTACCCAAATGGGAAACCAGGGTGCATCGGGAGATGGAGTGAGAAAACTACAGGACTGGCTTGATGCCGGCCGCATTGGCAAAGTAGAAACGGTATATTGCTGGACGGATCGTCCGGTATGGCCTCAGGGAATTTCCTGGCCAACTACAGGAGCTGCTGTTCCTGCGGAACTGGATTGGGACTTGTGGTTAGGTTGTGCGCCATTTAAGCCTTATATCGATAAAATGGTTCCTTTTAACTGGAGAGGTTGGTGGGATTATGGTACGGGAGCGCTGGGCGATATGGGCTGCCACCTTGTAGAGCCGCCTTTTAGAATCCTGGGACTGGATACGCCAATCGATGTACAGTGCAGCGTTGGTAGCGTATATGTGGATGAATTTAAAAGAGGATATTTCCCTGAAAGTTGCCCTCCTTCAAGTCATGTGATCATGACCTTTGAAAAAACGAAAAAAACTAAAGGGAACCTGGAGATCCATTGGATGGATGGGGGGATTAAACCCGAACGTCCGGAAGAGCTCGAAGCCAATGAGGCTTTTGGTTCAAATGGGGTCTTGTTTATTGGAACAAAAGGTAAAATGATGTGTGATACTTATGGCGCTAATCCAAGGTTATTGCCGTTATCGCGCAATGCGGAAGACCAGACCAAAGTGAAAACGCCCTTGGTAGAAGGTGGTGTTGATGGCCATTACAGACAATGGGCAGAAGCGGCAATTGCAGGTTATGGCAAGATCAACCTGAGTTCGCCATTTGAAACCGCAGGTCCGCTTACAGAAACGCTGTTAATCGCAAACCTGGCGATCAGGGGAACGGATGTCAGAAGAACTAAAGCGGATGGCAATGGTTTTGACTATCCTGGAAGAGACATTAAATTACTTTGGGACAAGCAAAACCTGAGGGTAACTAACTTCGACGAGGTAAACCAGTTTGTGAAAAGAGAATACCGGCAGGGCTGGAGCCTTGGGGTATAAATGAGACCTTTAGGGGATACTTAACACCCTTGATAAATGATATAATGAGGAGGCGGATATCTTTTTCCGGTGCGATGATCAGATCCAGGATCGGTTTAGCATGGGATGAAGATATCCGCTTTCTCATGATCAGCTATTTGTTGTTTTGTAAAAACGGATAAATCATCATTAAATATTAAATTACTCGTTAAACAGGAAACACTCATTAAACACGTTGATGGATTTAATAGAAGAATTAATGAATGCTACGGATCTTCATTTCGCTAAAGATGGGGAAGGAAACGAATTTGGTCTCAGGATCTGGGGAAGAGGAGAACACCTGTTTTTCAAAGAAAACAATAGGGGCTTAATCTGCTCAATTGATGCAGTCCACAGTGTTATTTATACTAAAAGTATTAAGGTCTGGGACAATACCGGAGAAAAAATAGGTAAAAAAGAAAGACTCAGAATTTCCAGGCTTATTGAGCAGTATTATAAGGCTTTTTATAATATTGAGGTGGTTTTAGATGGAATTTAGTGTGGTCAGGCCTCCAAGATGTCGTAAACCAATACTTTGCTCCACAGATGGCTGCAGTTTTTTATAAATTCCAGATGGATAGGGTGCGTCTGATAGGTGGCTTGTCCTTCAAGGTCATTAAAGAACAACAATTCTGATACGCTCCAGCTGCTGTCTATCACCTCACGTTTTTCCGTGCTGGCCACCACACCTACATGAATGTCCTGAACAGTTTCTATCTTTTTTAAAGTTTTTATGCCCTTGATCAATTGATCACGATCAGTTTGGGAATCGGGGTTTTTTAGCCAGAAGAATACATGGTGTACCACCGGATAAGGTTTGTTTTTATCTGACAATGGCATCGCGGATACGGCAGTTCCAGCTGCAATTAATGCGGCTGTTCCAAGAAACTTTCTTCGGCTGGGCTTTTTCATGAACACAAATTAGAAAAAAGGAGCGAGCTGTCCAAGGTATTTTTCTTATGGTCTGTTTTTGTAATTGAGTGTATCTAATAAATGGCAGATTAACTTGGCAAGGATATTTATTGCAAATCAATTAAAGTAGCTGTTGCGTGGTTGCTAAAGTTCCGGGTGATGTATTTGTCGGAAAATTATTTTTTGTAAAATATGCCGATTTCAGGCATTGACGTATATTTTCTGTATATTTTTTATTAATATTATAATAATTTATCGTTTTTGTCGGCGATTGGAATGATTGTTGGGCTGGAGAATTACAGCTGTCTTATGACAATTGTCTGTAAAACAGTAATTAACGATCATCATGGGAAACAACTTAACTAAGGAAATCAGTATAGGTGATAAACCTATATTACATTTCAGCTCTTTTACGCTTCAACAGCGCTTTAATGCACATCATTATTTTGAATTGAGATTTAAACACGATCAGATGGGAGAACCCGGATTGATCAGTTTGGATTCCAGCCGGGATTTTGTAGGACAAACCCTCACGGCATCATTTGGATACGAGGACTCAAAGATGCAGCGCTTTTCGGGGATGGTAACCAAAGTAGAGCTGGCTCAGAGCAATGGATACCATGGTGTTTTGATCGTTAGCGGGTACAGTCCGACTATTTTAATAGACAGGGGACCAGATTTGGGTTCTTACCTGGATAAAGATTTGAACTCCATCGTAAAACTGGCCACTAAAGATACTCCGGCCAACGACCTGAGGATCGTGGCAAATGCCTCCCGAAGCAGCTCCATCGACTATGTGATTCAGTACAGGGAGAGTGATTTCGATTTTCTAAACCGCTTGAGCGGAGAATACCATGAATGGTTTTACTATGATGGCGAGAACCTCAACTTCGGAAAACCTGATGAACAGAAAGAGGTGGCTTTGTTTTACGGAAGAGATGTTCAAAGTCTGCAGTATGCGATGGAAGTGGCTCCGATAAAAAATAAACGTTTTGCTTATAACCCGAAACAGGATCAGATGCTGGAAAGCGAAAGCACAGGAAAGGCCAATGGAAGGCCCGATCTGGTTCATGCGATCAATGCTTCCAATTCGATGTATAGCAAGACCTTCAATCAGCCCTCACTGATCCGTGTAGATAATGGAAGTGACATCAAATCGCTGGTAGATAACGAGGAAAAAGCAAATGTGAGTGGATTACTGAAAATAAATGCGAATGGCGACAATCCTGAGGTCGGGATTGGCAGCATCGCTGAGGTCAGTATGAGTTTAAAGGAAGAGACTGCTTTCTCTACCCAAAGTCTGGGAAAATTTCTGATTACTTCGGTATATCATTTTATAGATGAACGCGGTCATTACAACAATACTTTTGAAGGAATTGTATCGACTACGGAACGTATTGCTTTTAAAGGTTTTGAGCGCCCGAATCCGGATATGCAGCTTGCAGATGTGGTAGACAACAATGATCCGCAAGGACAGGGCCGGATTAAGGTGAAGTTTAAATGGCAATGTCAGACGAACGATGATACGGAATGGTTAAGGGTGGTTACACCTGATGCAGGGACAAGTGATAAAGTAAGTAAGAACAGGGGATTTGTGTTTATTCCGGAAATTGGCGACCAGGTAGTGGTGGCTTTTGAGGAAGGTAATATTGCCCGTCCGCTGGTGATGGGAAGTGTATTCCATGGCAAAAGTGGAAGCGGTGGCAGCAGCAGTAACAACAGCAAAAGCCTGACTTCAAAAAGTGGGCATACGGTTCAGCTGGATGATGCAGGTGGGATTACGGTAAAAGATAAAGATGAAAACGTGTTGTTTTTAGATGGTGCCGGAAATGCAAAAATGAATACTAAAGAAACGATCCTGATAGAATGCGGTGAGAGCAGTATCAAACTGAGCAAGAACGGTGACATCGTGATTAAAGGAAAGAAAATCATTACCGACGGTGAAGATATTGCTGTAAGAGGTTCGACAAAGGTGGAAGTTGCCAGTAAGACCGTGGGAATAAACGGAACCGATGCCCTGACCCTGAAAACTAAAGACCTAAAATCTGATGCTACAAATGCGATTTTAAATGCCACGACGATGAAGATCGATGGTAGCCTTGAAGTTGGCGTAACGGGTGGAATTATTAAGTTAAACTCCTAGGTTATGTCAGAATCCGCATCAATAGCTCAGGAATTTTATAAAATTCGTGAGTACTGGCGTAGCATAGATCAGCAACCGGGATGGAAACTGATGATATGGGTTGCTGAGTATCAGGACGTAGATGTCCTGGATAAATTCATGGAAACAGAACGTTCTCCGGTGGGTGTCTTTGACGATATATTCTTTCGTTTTGACACGATCTATTCCGGAGACGATAAAGAGTTTGTAAAAGACCTCTGGCAGGAATTCCGCGCCTGGTTTATGCCTGCTCCGCAAGAAAAACACGACATTATTAAAGCTTTAAAAAACGATGATCTTCTGTTGGAAGATTATACGCCTCCAGAGGGAATAGAGGAGAGCATCGATCGCCTTTGGCTGGAAATGCTGGCCTTCAAAAAATGTATTAAGGACCTGGAGAAAACCAATTTCTGTATTTATTTCCCACCAAGCTTGCCCACTGGGCCGAAGATGGGGGGATGGTTCAATGCGATTTTGGGTAAGCTTCCAAAAGGGATCAGGCTGGCCACGATAGATTATGCGCAAAGCAGAAAGGTTGACCTTGCCACAAAAGCGACAAGTGGTAAAGTGAAGGAGTTGTTTCCTAAGCTGAACATGCTTGCCGCGATCAGTAACGAGATGGATAAAGGAAGTGGCAATTCTGATACGACAAGTATCGATGCCCGTTTTACCAAACAGATTCGTGTGGTGATGGATGTGACGCTTAAAAAAGACAGCGATCTGCTGGGTAAAGAAGTAGAAAAACTTTTTGTATTGTCAAGACAGATGGGAGGAGAGTCTCATGTGCTTTCCGGATATATGGTTGCCGCTCAGGCCTATTACATGATTGTGGATTTTAAAACAAGTGAGGGTTATGCTGATGAGGCGGTAAACCGCGCTGCGGTGCTGATGGAAAAGGACAAGTCTATGGGGTATAACCTATGGAAAACCTGTGTCATGCAGAAGGGAGCAATCTTAGTTGCCCAAAAGAAAAGGAAAGAAGGAATTGTACTTTATGATGGTTTGGCAGTTACCGCTGCGGCTCATGAAGACCCCTACACTGCTATGGAAGGTAACCGCTTTAGCGGACAGCTGTATTATGAGCTGGACAAATTACCCCTTGCTTTTGAAACTCTATTACTGGGATTGGTTTGTGGGAGCTATCTGGACAAAGAAATGATCCGTCAATCCAGCTTTATGCAGATTGCTGCGCTGGCTTTGTATATCGGGAAACAGATCAAAAGCAAGAAAGAGTTGCTGGTGTTGGAAGAGCAGTTGGCTTTATGGATTGGAGACGACTGGCAGGAATTACTGCAGTCGGACGGGATGGAAAAAGCAACGGTCAGAAGAAAAAAAACATTATTTGAAACCACATAAACTAGTATCATGGCAGTAGCATCGAAGGGGTTTGGGGACTTGTTTGCAGAGAAAAAAAGTGAGCTTGATAATTTTCAGAAAAAGCTGGCGAGTATTATTCCCGCATTTCCGGGGATGCCTTCGGCAAAGTTTTTTGATCTGGGGATAGGAATTGATGCCCATCCAACCCTATTTCCACCGAGTCCGTTATTACCCGTACCGCATATTGGGATGGTGTTTGATATTATGGGGATGATCATGGCTGCGATTGCAACGGCCCTTCCTGTGCCTCCGGCTCCGCCGGAACCGGAAGGGGATGAACCGCCTCCACCAGCGCCGGTTACATTGGCGAGCGTGGCAACGGCGATTGTAAATTCCATGAAGCCATCGGTACAGGTTCATGGCAGATGGATTTCAAATGCGGGGACAAGTATACAGCATTTACCAGGGGTTATTTTACATGCGTTACCTTCGGTATCGCCCATGGCCTCTTCAGAGATGTTTATGGGAAGCTCTACCGTATTGGCAGATTCCAGTCCTTTTTCCAGTCAGTTTCATCCGGCATTGTCTTGTAATCTGGTGGGAATGCCGGCACCGGTCAGGATGACCAAACCGAAAGCAAAGGTTTCTTTGATGTTGCCGACTTCGTTATTGTCTATTCTTACCTCTGGCGGGAAACCGGTATTGGTAGGAGGGCCTCCAACGATAGACCTTTTTCAATTGATGTTTAAGCTTGGGTTGAAGGGGCTGGGGAAATTATGGAAAAAGGGAGGGAAAGGCGTTCAGAAACTCGTAAATAAAGTCAAAAAGAAAAACCCAAAGTTGGGCAAGATTATGCAAAAAGCCAAGTGCAGGCTTTTTGGTGAACCAGTGGATGCAGCTACAGGCAGAGTATATGCCAATAATATGGATTTTGATTTAGCGGGCCCGATTCCTTTGGTTTGGGAACGTACGTATTATAGTAATGCGGAGGTTGAAGGATCTCTGGGATACAACTGGCACCATAGTTACCATATCGGAATCTATGATATGGAAGATGGGTTCTTTACTTTACGGATGGGTGATGGCCGGGAAACGGCTTTGCCTAAACTTGATATTGGTGATACTTTCTTTGCACGTACAGAACAACTTCGATGGTCTAATACGGAGGAGGGATATTGTTTACAGGATAGCAGCGGACTTTACTATTATTTTAATTCGCCGAAGAACAGGGAAGGTTTCAGAATGGTCTCGCGCATAGTGGATAACCTTGATCATCAGATCAGGTTTAGTTATGATAACCGTGGAGATCTGAGCAGGATCATAGATAGCGGAGAGCGGACCATCCAGGTGGATACCAATCAAAAAGGATATGTGACCAGGGTATATACTCATCATAATGGTGAAGAGGTTAACCTGGTAAGTTATGGTTACGATGAGCTGGGGAATATGAACCAGACGAGTGATGCTTTAGGTAATACGAAACACTTCCTGTACAACGGACATTTGTTGATACAATTGACTGGTCCTACAGGAATGAGTTTTTACTGGGAATATGAAGGAAGCGGGGATGATGCGCGTTGTATTCATACCTGGGGAGATGGTGGGATCCTGGAATACTGGACGCGATATGAACCTGGAAAAACGACGGCTACAGATAGTCTTGGACATAGTACCACTTATCTCTATGATGAAGATCATCTGATCTATCAGGTCATTGATGCAAAAGGAGGGGTAACCCATCAGCATTATAATGATGTTCAGGAACTGGAACTGGTGGTAGATCCGGAGGGAAATAGCACTAAAATGAGCTATAATGAAGATGGCCTTTTAGTAAAATATACAAATGGAAACGGGGAGAATACGAATTATACTTATAGTCCGAATGGATTGTTGGAACAGGTACGAAGTCCGGAAGGAGCACAAGTAGAGTGGGGATATGATGAAAAGGATCGCTTGGTTTCCAAAAAGAATGTAGACGGAACTGTTTTAACTTATCACTATAGTGATCAGGAGCTGACCGGCATTGTTGATCAGGAAGGGAATGAATATTCTTTCCTCTATGATTTGTCGCACAATCTTACGCAGTTGCGCCTGCCAAATGATGCAGTGCAGCGTTGGATGTATGATGACCTGGGAAGATTAATAGAAGAGATTGATTCAAAAGGATACTGGAGAAAATATACCTACGATGCAGCAGATCATTTGATCAGTTTGGCTGAAGCCAATGGGAATGTCCATAGTTTCAGTTATGACGGGATGGGTAATATGATCCGGGCATTTGATGGTAAGAGAGAGGTGGACTTTAGTTATGGCGCTTTAGGTACGCTTCTTTCCCGTAGACAGGAAGACCGTAAAGTCAGTTTTCACTACGATACAGAGCTTCAGCTGAAAGGAATTACGAATGAGGGGGACGAAGCCTATCGATTTGCTTTAGATCCATTAGGAGACGTGGTTGGAGAGTGGGGCTTTGATGGGTTGCAGAAACGGTATGAACGTGATGCGGTAGGAAGAGTCCGTAAGGTTTTACGTCCGGCAGAACGCTGGACCACTTATCAATATGATAGTGTTGGCAGTGTGGTTAAAGAAGACCATAGCGATGGAACCGGTGCGGCTTATGGATATACTAAGGATGGACTGCTGAAAGAAGCATTGAATGACCAGTCGCACATCTTTTTGAAGAGAGACAGGGCAGGGAGAATTGTTGAACAACAACAAGGGCAACACCAGATTACCCGGAGTTATGATGAACAGGGGAATTGTGAACATATTGGAAGTAGCTTAGGTGCTTCTATTGCTTTGCAGCATGATAAAATGGGGTATTTAACGGGAGTTGAGGCTCTGGGGAGTACAGAAGATAAAAATGCCTGGAGTGCAAGCTGGAAGCGTGATAAGGAAGGATTGGAGCTGCAACAGGTGATGAGTGGTGGGGTATCACAATTTACGGAACGTGATATACAGGGAAGGGTAATTCGCCAGCGCATTGGAGTAGGAAATGCTGAACAGAGTAGGACGAGGTATGAATGGGATAGCCTGAATAAACTGAAGCTGATTGAAAATGAAATTTCTGGCGCGCAGTCGTTATTTAAATATGATCTTTTTGATAACCTGATCAGCGCTTCCTATAAAACAAAAGGACAGTCGATCGAGGAAACGATATACCGGGTTCCGGATAAGATCGGGAATCTATACAAAACACCGAGGAAATCAGACCGTGTTTATGGAAAAGGAGGAAGGCTGCTGGAAGATGATAAATATCATTTCCATTATGATGCAGAAGGAAATCTGATCTTTAAGGAATTTAAACAGAATGTAAACCTTCATGCGGTTAACAGAATAGAACAGGCAAAAGCTTATGGGTTAACCCTAAAGGCAAGTCAGACCGGCTGGGTGTACAAATGGGCAGGGAATGGAATGTTAGAGAAAATCAGCAGTCCTTCAGGAAACGTGGTTTCTTTTGCTTACGATGCTTTAGGAAGGCGCATTGCGAAGACTTGTAAAGGTCGTACGCGCCGTTGGGTATGGGATGGCAATGTGCCATTACATGAATGGGAATATGAAGGAGATTTCCCTCCGGGAAGTTCTGTAGATGGTTCTGGTGAGTTGAGAGAAGAGAAAGAGTTGGTGGAAAACCCGGTTACCTGGGTTTATGAAGAAGGTAGTTTTGTGCCGACTGCCCGTTTGGAAGGAGATCAGAAATACAGTATTTTAGCTGACCATCTGGGCACTCCTACAAGAGCTTATGATGAGAAAGGTTCTTTGGTTTGGGAAAGAGAGTTGGATTGTTATGGTGCGTTAAGGAAAGAGACAGGGATTAAGGGGTTGGTGCCACAGCTATATCAGGGGCATTATATTGATGAAGAGACAGGGTTGGCTTATAATAGGTTTAGGTATTATGATGCTGACTCTGGTGCCTATTTGAGTCAAGACCCCATTTCAATTGTAGGAGGATTGAATGTGTATGCTTATGTGCATGACCCAAATGCTTGGGTAGATATTTTTGGCTTATCTTCAGCATATGAGGTAGATACTTATGATAACTTAAAAGCGAAGGATGTAGTTGGAGACAAATTAGGTAATCATCACGTACCACAAAAGGCAATGGCAAAAACACAAGTTGTAGGTTATCCTCAAACTGCAATGGCGGGAGATGCTCCAGCTATAAGGTTGCCAGATGCTGAACACGCGACTATAACAAAAATACAATCACAAAATAAAGTCTCACGCTCTCAAATGACGGCTTCCCAATTGCTGCAGGATGACATTGATATGTTGCGCACACACACTAAAGCACCTGAAACATCAATTGAAAAGCTAAAGGATATGAATCAACAGAAGTACGGTATAAATTGTCATTAAAAAGAAATAGAATGGAAAATAACTTAATTGAAATATTTGGGAAAATTGTAGAAACAAGTAGGGATACAGGATTAGATATTGTTTCGAATTATAAAAATAATATTGAAATCCCAAAAACTCCTGATGAAGAACAAAGTGCATTGATGGAATTGGTAAAGACATTAGATAGTGAACAATTTCAGCAATTACAAAAAGGAATAAAATACTGTATAGAACTGTCACTTTTCAAATTGATAAGCACTGTTGAAAGCGGAGTAAGTAAATACTCCTTTGATTTGTCAATTCATGATGATGTTGACAAAGTTCAATTAGTTGGGGAAAATATTGATAATGAACTTTCTCTTGAATATTGGAATTGGGTAAGTTAAACTTAAATGTTATGATTGGTACAGCTTGGGAAGATTTAAACATGAATTTTAATGTATGGTTTAATCAAGCTTCAGTAGCTGATATTAAAAATAATATGAAAGATGTGACTTCCATGATGCTCTAATGAAAATTAGTCATCATTAAAAAATAAAAATATGTATTTAAGCGGTTGAAAGAATGAAGAAAGTCCACATATGGCTTGGACAGGTTCAAAAAGAAGAGGAAGACTACTTTGAGTACTTTAATCAGGAAGATGGCAGTAGTGAGTTTTCAAAAGATATCGGAACCGAAGAGGAATATGATGAAGATTTTATAGGAATGTTGCCACTTTTTGAACAAGAATTACCGATACTCCAAATATTGGAAGATGAAGTGCCAATCGATGAAGAAGATATACCGAAAGCATTGCAAAGATGCAATGAACTAAGTATGGAGTTTGCTAATGCGGTATTCTATCTTTCTGATTCATCTGTTGTAATATCAGAGCCATATAAAAATTCTTACAATGGATTAATTTACATTGGTCTCTACAATAGTTCTTTGTAGACTGTTTTTTTATTGGTACCGCTGCAAATTTTCTCATCCAATGCAGGTTTTGGCTTCTGTTAAATGAGCGACATGTAATAACTAGGCTTTGTAAATAAAGAAACTTAGAACCTTGTATTAAAACTGTTGGAGAAGAACCATTTAGCATTATCAGTGATTATTTACATATATTCTGAACAGAATGTAAAAAACATCATTAATATGCAGATAGAATTGTTTATAACCAAGAAGTCTCTAAGGAATTATTTAGATGAATTTGTAAAAAAAATAATTTGATTTTTATAAAACGATTGAAAGGGAATCAATTTCAATATTATTCACAACTTACCGATGAATTGATAAACGTAACGGATTTTTTAATTGGGTTGGGTAAACAGGATATAATAGAATCTCCGAATGAGAATATAGAGCCATTAGATTCAATGGGGCTAGTTGACGTCTATTACGAAACTCTTCCTGATTCATCTAAAATTGTCAATTCTTTGATTACTTGGAAAACAACTTATAAGGATGCCAATGCTATAGGCAGTCTTTTAAAAAAAAGTAATTGTTAACGACTTCCATAAAGGATTGAAAGTTGTTAATGAAGAATACCACGCTTATGACCAGTATCTGGAGAAGTTTTATTGGTCAGAAGACATACTTGCTTTTAAAGATAGGTTATATAAATCTGGAGGAGTTATTCAAGTTGTACCTTTAGTAAAAGAGAAGTAGTTGACGTTTTAAATATGGAAAAGACAAGACAGTTGCAATTTTTTATGACGATTGAGGATGAGGAGTTTTTTTGCGAAACTTTAAGAGACAAATTACCTAACGTTTATTTTTTTGATACCTGTCCTTCATTAGAGTCAAATATCGAAAAACGTTTATTTTCATCTGTTGTAGAATCAAAAAGTCCTTTTTTTTCTATTGTTAATTTTGATTTGATAGATAAAGCAACCTTAGAAAAAAGTTACGAAAAGCATGGTGAGTTCTACCATTTTGAGCAAATTGGTAGAGCTCAAATTCAGTTTTTGCGATCTAAACCTGATCCTTTCAATCCTCAGAATTTATTAGACGGTAGAGTTGCGGATTCTTATGATTCAGAGAATGAAGAAGAAAAGAAATGGAAGAGTATTGTTTATAGTCATTTAAAAAAAGTCAGCAATAAAGTGTTTTGGTATTATACTAATCTTGAAGGCAAACCTGAAATCAAAGTAAAAGCAGAAAACGGGCTAGTGGCATTACCTGATGCTATTCAGAAATACGATGGAAAAACGGGGTTTATGGCGGCAAATGGCTCTGCGAGATTTGTTGGAGAAGGTGTTTCCGTTGAAAGTCTGAGTTGAGGTGAACTAGAATGGTTAATATAGACACATTAGTAACAATAAAACCACATCAAGCTAAATTGAATCTAATAACATATTGTTACTGGGGAGAAGGTTTTAATGATCTTGTCATTGAAATCAATAACGAAAAATTTCCCGTACAGTATACTGAAGAAAATGATGTAAAAAGGAATCAGTTGTTCGTCTATATTGATATCGCTGTAAATGAAGAATATTTGCCAATTTCATTTGGAAAGGAGATTTCAAGGAAGATTATAGATCTGGATAAAAAAATCACTGACTTAAAAATCGTCCATCCAAAGGTGAATACTTTTAAAAGTATTTTTAAAGATGAGGCGGTCGTGGTAAACCGGGTTGAAATAATCAGATTTGCTGAAAAAGCTAGGTATGGTATTGAGAATAGAACTGATGAAGAGCCTTATCTCTCAACGCATATTTTTATTAGAACTGATAATCCATCGAAGAATATTCTAATATATCCAACATACACGTCATTTAGATTTTATGATGAAATGGGATTTTTTATATTACAGAAGGATAGCCTTAAAGAATATGTGAAAAAGAACAAATTGGCTGATAATTTATTGCTTGAACTTGAAAATGGAGATAAAGCAGATGATTTGCCAATAAAAGGCATTTTATCTATTTTTTGGGGTTTTCGACCATGGTATTATAAGATTATTGTCACCGAAAAGCTGGACTATCAATTGCCAGTGGGAAAGAAAGTCTATGAGACAGGGCAATTCAGATTTAGTGAAATTAGCTCGATCTATGACATTATTCCTGGTGGAATATTTGAAAGCCTAAATAATAGTTTGGATCATTCTATAAGCCAATTTAAAAATGGAGAACATCAAGGATATTTAACTACTTTTTATGTAGCTGGCGGAAGATCTGGATTACGGGAGTTTGAAGGACTTCATGTTTACATTCATATTGAGCTGTTAAAAAAAGTTGATGAAGTAATTGAATATAACCAAATAGATCCATTGGATGAATTCAACAATCTGTTTGAGGACGATTTAATTGGGGATGGGGTGAGTACCAAAATTTAATCCCGCATCTGGAGAAGTTCTATTGGTCAGAAGATATGCTTGCTTTTAAAGATATTTTAAATGAATTTGTAAAAAAGAACAATTTAATTTTTGTTTGGAGTCAAATTTGGTGTAAAACCAAGAATAAAAAGATTAATGCTAATATTAAAATAAGAAATGGATTTTGTAATAAGTACTGCAATTGGAGGGCAAGTATTAAGTGATGTTGAGTCCAATAAATGGTTAAAGGATATCCAAATAGGTATATCTAAAATTTTGAAAGAAAATTTTAAGGGAATTGAGATTGCTGGTCTTCAGAAGATAAAAATCAACCTATATATAAGCGGGGACATTTCCGAATATTGTGATAAAATAGGGATAAGTAAGAGCAAATATCTGAAAGCTAAAAATGAGATATCAACTGAGTTTTGTATAACACGGGATTTTTGGAATAAGGGTTCAGTGAATCAAGCAGATTTACAGTTTGTTGAGTTTTTGAAACAATCTTTATTGGACTTAAGTGATTTCGTGGAAAATAAACTGAACTCAGTTAAAATATCCTTTCAAAAGGATGTCTTTATTACTACTGTTTTGCGGTCTTTTGAATTATATAATTTAGGGGATTCTTAAAATAAGATAGCATCCGCTAATACTGAGATGGAACTTATTAAACAAACTGCTGATAGATAATATCAGCAGTTTGTTTTGTTCTCTTTATAGTCGAAACATATGTTTCTATCTGCAATGCAGATAGAACGAAATTACAGTATACGTGGATACAAAATTTTTGTAGCCTGTACGTCTCCTGTAGTAAAGCCATTCCATGATAGTACAACAGAATTCATAACGGAATTAGGATCTACAAGAGGGGGAGTGGTTTGCCATGGATATGTTCCTTGAATAAATATGCCAACATTCTGATCAGTATGGTTAAATCCGATTGTATGACCAAGTTCATGCGTGATTGCAAAAAGTTTTTCGCTGCTGATCAGACCGTTGTACTTGCTGTTAATCTCAATACTTACACCTGGTCTGCCATTTGATGTTGGAAGATAAGCGCGTGCAATCCAATCTGCATTTTCGTAGCCCATAAATACCCGGGTGTCTGATGCAGAGGCAGAACCTGATATAGACATTCCGAGTTCAATATTCAAACCATTACCATCCATATTGTTCCAGTTCGAAATTGCACCCTGAACAGCAGTTTTCCAGTCAAGCGGTACATTTGGTTCGATATACAACCTGATATTCTTGTGATAAGGGTTTTTGACAATGTAATTGTGTCTCCAATGCTCTGTCTGTGGAGAGCCAGGAGCAGTTTCATTTTTTATTCTTGTGGCAACTTCCTCGGCACTGATTACAATGTCTTTGTCAAGAATAAATTTCCCGTCCTTAAAAACTACATCTTCAGCTTTGAAGCCTTGTTTAACAAAGTAAGCTATTGAAGATGCAATTTCATCTTGTGCATTTGGTATTGTAGTGGCTTCCTCTTTTTTACAGGAAGAGACAATGGAGGAGAGTAGTAAGATGCAGGAGAGCAGGCTTACTTTCTTGAGATAATGTTTAGTGTTCATGGGATGATTTAATTTTAAGTGTGATATATTTGGTTAATTATAGTTATATTAAAATTAAGTTAATTTATTGCATTTGTCAAGTGCTGATTTATAGGGTAACAACATTGTGATGTGGTATTTAGATCGGATTGTGTTTGTGAATTTCTCTTTTTTTACGATAGAATAAAATATGCTGTTTTACTTGCTTAATTTCGTTTCTTGCATAGCAAGTGTTTTTTTGTAATTTGGTAAATAGAATAACATGATAAACTAAATGATCACGTGTCAATGTCATTGAAATAAAAGATGAAAGAACAATTTGCTTTATGTATCCCATTCGATAATAACCTGAAAGGTAGGATGGGTGGTAATCCTCCAATCTTAATTGAAGAATTAATACCTGATAACTATAGGTTTTATGCAACTATTACTCATCCTGAAAAGGATAATATGATGCTTTCTATACTTATTCATGAAGATTTTGACACCCTCCTGGAAAATAACATTTATCCATTGATAGAAGTCAAAGTTAAAGAACACGAATATTCTGAGGCAGGAAACAATACTGATAAGCGAATTTTATCATTAGGACTGAGTTCTATAAGTAATTATGGCAACAAACAGGAAAGTGAGTTTTTATTTATAAAAGTTGGTGGCGAACCTCGCTTGATTCAGCTCAAAAAATATTATTATGAAGAACTGGAAAAGGACAACTATTCGTTTTTTTTGCAAATAGAGGAAGAAGGTTATAGAGACACATTGGACATCGATTATGTATTTTCCTATGGCGCTTTGTATTTGTATAAACATAATTCAACGGGAGAAGTGATTGCTGGTTTTTGGCAATATTCATAAACATTTATGAAAGATTTTTTGTCTTTGACATGGCCCTTTGATTGGAGTTACTGAAAATGGTGCTTTTGATGCATTTTTAGATGAAGTGTAATATAGATTGATCCTCGAATATGAAATTATTAACAATAGAAGAGGGGATTAAGCAATTACGTTAATTTTTGATATCAACATGGAGGATTTATTTTGTTTATGGCCCAAACCACAAAAAGGAGTTCCAGTCTTTCTGGAGGGAATATTGGCTGAGAAATTTGATGCCAAAGACCCGATGGCTGGTGGTGTCTATGAATGGGCAAGGACGAGAGGAAAAAAATATGTAGATTATCCGGAACACCTTTGGCTTATATGTAAGGAAAGACTTCTTTTATTTGATTATTATCCATTTGATGGAGGTTTCCTGGTTTCCGACAGTTTTTTATCAATAATTGAAAAGTATATTTTGCCGGGTACAGTTCAATATGTTCCTTTAAAAGTTTGCTCAGCTAAGGGGAAGAAAATAACGGATAAAGAATATTTCTACCTGCGGTTTGTTGAAAGAGATGACTTGATCAATTATGAGGAATCTGAGTTTACTGTTCAGAGGTCTGCAAATAATGATTTAGTGATGAAAGCAGGTTTTGGGATTGAGAAGTTTGAGAAGATTGTTCTTAAAAATGTCACAAATGAAGTTTTCATCCCACTGGATAACACATTTGCCCGGTACGTTTTTTGTACAGAGCAGGTAAAAGCCGAATTGCTGAACAGAAAGATGTACGGGTTTGATATTATCTATTATTATGAATTGCCACTTTTATATAATGAGAGGTTCAGGTGATGTTCAAAATGATTATAATCAATCAATAATAGAAAAAGCCCATGAAAGAAAATCTATCTATGCACTGTTGAATGAAAGAGACAAATGGTCATCGGATTCGAAGAAGTTTGAATCTTCCTGAGAAATAATCACGAATGGAACAACAACTCTATATAGCCTTTAACCGGCATTACCTAAAAAGAAAAGGAACACCATTGACGGATGATATCGTATTCTTTGATTCATATGATCCGAATAAACGATCTAAGTTTTTTAATGAATCAGAATGGCGGACTTATCATCATTCTTCTTCTCCATTTCCGCCCATCGAGGCTAAATTTAAAATGCCCTCCAAATTGTATCTCCTGCTTAAAAAGAAGGAGAAGGAAATTTTATTTGACTACCTTGATTATGGATTTCATATAAAGATAGTTTCTAAAGAATTTTATGATTTTCTTTGTAAACATGGCTTGGATAAGAATAGCTATGAAAAGTCTAAATTGGATTTGGTAGATAAAGACAGAAGTAAATTATCCAACAGAACTTACTATGCTTTAAGGTTCGGAAAATTTGATAATGATCATTTCGACTTTCATAAAGAATCTAAAATAAGAACGAAAGTTAATGGGAGTACGCAATATTTGTATCAGGATCTGGAATTGAAGCAAGACATAGATAAGGCTGTTTTTGTTTTGGTAGAGTCTGCCTATGAAAGAGTATTCATAATTAAAGGACAGAAAGTTCTGGAGGAAGCTAAAAAACAATTTATAGGAATTGATTTTTATGATGCACATGATTTTCCCTTTGTCTTTCAGCACCAATATGACGATGATATTCTTCCCATAGTAAATAGTTACCTGAAATAAATTCCGTTATGGCGGCATATCAGTAAATTTAAAACATTATGATCAATATAGAAGCCCTCAAAATAATTTTGCTCGATTCGGATATCATGGCGTTTAGTAAAGCGCTGTCCGATTTTAATATTGAAGAGCAGGGTAATTTCGGTAATACCATCTTACATTACTATATTAAACATGCGGAGGGGTTGGTCATTTGACTACAAGGAGGTAATTGATTTGATCTTAAGCAAGCATCTTGATATTAATCAAAAACAATTAAAAGGAAACTTCAGAAGATGTCCATTACACCTTGCCTTAGTAATGAAATTACGAGATGTAGCCACCTATTTAATCGCATTGGGAGCGGATGTAAATTCCACCGATGGATACGGGAATTCAATTTTGTCAACAGCAGTGATGGGATATAGAAATGAGGATGATTGCTTTGTTCAAAAATTAATAGACTGTGGTGCTGATATTCACCATAAAAATAATTATGGTGTCAGTCCTATTCAACTTGCTTATAGTATTGCGAATTCTGATGTTAAGAAGTTTTTTCCGCCTTTAGAATAGATGATCTCCATAAATTTCCTATACCATTGAGTCATTTTTAAAAGATTGCATAAACCTTGCGACGCTAAATAAGATGGTAAATGAGGAAAGAACGAATACCTGCGGTTTAAGTGCTTAGAGATTTTCGATGACGTCACCTCTTCCCTTGATTCCAAATAAGAACGTTTAGGGCAGGTAACTGAATCCAGAACCCAGTTGCAATTCATGGACAATAAGGATGGGTTTTATCGTTAGTTAAGCGGACTCCAATTCGAGATAGGTAAATTACAATGCCGATAAATTTGGATGAAATTCTCTCAAATATTAGGAATAATGATTTTATTTCCTATTTTAGTGAAACAAATATAATAAAAAGCATAATTTGTGATATTGATTATAAATGTATATCCAAAGAAGTATAATGCAAATGTCTATCTAGAAAAACAACATGATTATTTTTGGAGCAAGAACTAAGTTCTTAACCGCCTCTGTTAGCGGACAAACTTGCGGGCACTGTGATACTGGTAAGTTAAATTTAGTATATACCATAAGGTATTTTCATATATTTTGGATCCCCATGTTTCCTCTTGAAAAACGAGCAATGACCCAATGCCCGCATTGCAAGCAGGTTCTGACAAGTAATGAGCTTGCCCCCGAAAGCCGAAATTATTTGAACACTCAGAAAAGTGCGATCAGGACACCCTTAAAATATTTTGCCGGGCTTATTATAATCGGCCTGTTCATTCTTTTCATCGTTGTAGCTACAGCGTTTAATAAAACTGGTCGTTATGTTAACAAGCCTAAAGTTGGTGACATATATCAGATAAAAAGCGATACCGAAAATCAATTTACCTTTTTGAAAATAGTAAAGATAGAAGGTGACAGCCTGATTTTGGCTGTACATAAGCTCAATCATGTTCCTCAGGCAGATATTAATGAGCAGCGTGTTTTCGAGCACTACGATAAGGACTTTACGCCATTGACTTTTAAGATGAGCAGGAATAATATTAAAAGTATGACAAAGGGTTCAAAAAATTTGGTTGAAGTATTTAGAAAATAACTTATAAACATCATCAATTAAATCTATCTAAAATGAAAAAACTAAGTTCACAAATCAGTGCATTTGCGCTGTTATTAATGGCATCTTCTTGTGGATCCGATACTGTTTACCCCCAAAATGAAAATGGGGGCAAGGCGGTTAAAAGTATCATTGAAAAGAAATTCGATCCGGAAAAGCAGGTCGAAGAACTGGAAATAAAGTCTAAAGATGAACTTTATGGTGAGTTGGGTAAGGTAACGATCGTGTACTGGGAGGGCGAAAAACAAATGGAACAGGTTTATAGTGCCTCTGAAGGTTTTAGCGACAAGCTGTTTGAGCCTGAAGAGACCTTTGCATCAAAATCTGATATTCTGATGTCGAAAAATACGAAAGGTAAAACAGCGGCTATTAAAACTTTTGATGTAGAGCCAATACCATCAAAAGTTGCTGAAGCTGTGGCGTTTATACCAAAAGAATTTGAAAATTATGCTTTGAATAAATATGTGTTCTCTGTTGATAAGAATGGAAAGATACAACAGCAGTTTACGATTAACACGACCAAAAAAGGCGAAGGGAAAACTCAAACCGGACGTGTAGAAAGGCAAAATTACTACGGGTTTGAATTTAAAGTGGATGAAAACGGAAAAGTAGTAGCCGTAGAAGAATAGCCCTCAAAGCAACAAATAAATAAACAAAAAACAGAAATATGGAAGCCGGAGGTTTTAAAATAATACAGCTTTTAAAGGAATATTCCTTCCTGGTAACTGATGTGCAATCCTTGGAAAACTTCGAATCCAGAGATGGATTTGAAATCATAACAGATCAGGATCTAGAAGGTATGATCGACTTTTTTAAACAATACCCTGATGACTTTGAAGATCTTCTTCCAATTATAACCGATGGTAATTCAAATTACTTATGTGTTTATTTTAAGGGGAATGATAAGGGGAAAGTATGTCATCTAAGTCATGATGAAATGGATTTATCCCCCCGTTTTAAAAATATTGAAAACCTGATAAAAACTATAAATGCTAATCCTGAGGCCTGGGATTTTGAAGAGCTCCCTGATGGTTCTTTTGATTTCTGAGCATGATTCCGGATGATAAAACAACCCACTGATATTTATCAGTGGGTTGTCTGGTCTCACAATAATCTAAATAGGTGTTTATAGGAATAAATCAGATGGTGAGGTGATCATCATTTCGGGTACAATACTTTTGTTGCCTGCGCATCTCCGGCAGTAAATCCGTTCCATGGCAATACAAAAGAATTCATCACAGAATTTGCATCTGTAACAGGGGTAGTCGGAATAAATGTACCTGAAGTCTGATTGGTATGATTAAGACCAATCGTATGACCGAGTTCGTGTGTGATCGCAAAGAGTTTCTGACTGGCACTCATGGTATTATACTTACTGTTGATCTCAATGCTTACACCCGGCTTACCGCTGGAATTTGGCAAATAAGCCCTTGCAATCCAACTGGCATTCTCATAACCCATAAATACACGGGTATCATATGCAGTAGCAACAGTTGAAATAGACATTCCGAGCTCTATGGTGGTACCCTGACCTGGCATATTATTCCAGTTTGCAATGGCACCCTGAACCGCAGTTTTCCATTCCGCGGTTACTGGCGCTTCAATATATAACCTGATATTTTTGTGATAAGGAGGTTTGATAATATAAGTATGTCTCCAATGTTCGGTTTGCGGGGCACCTGAAGCACTTTCATTTTTCATTCGCTCTGCAACATCTTCCTGGCTGATCACAATGTCCGTGTCGATAATATATTTACCGTCTTTAAAAACAATGTTTTCGGCTTTGAATCCTTGTTTGACAAAAAATGCAACAGCAGAAGCCGTTTCATCTTCTGTCTTTGGCTGTGTAGCAGGTTGGTCTTTTTTACAGGAAGAAATAACTGCGGAGAGTAGTAAGATGCATCCAAGCAGGCTTACTTTGTGGAAATAGATTTTAATTTTCATGGGATGATTTAAATTTGATTAGTTTAATTATTGTGATTACTCTAAATTTAGTTTAATTTATGATGCTTATCAAGAATTATTTTAGATAATGCCATGTCTTAGTTTCGAATCCTATTATTTAACTATACCTACCATTGATCTAAGTCTTAACGATGAGTTTTTTTTATTAAAAAATGAAAATGTAATGAGTTATATCAATGAAATAGAGCGCCTGGGTGGATTAGAGAAATTACATCCATCCAGGAATACCAATTTAAATATTGAAGATATAAGAACTTTGGAAAAGGATCTGGGCGCAGAATTACCAGTTGATTTAAGGGACTTTTTAATGAATTATGGGATTTCTGATTTTAGTAATGAAATTACATTTGATCCTATTTCAAGAAATTCGGAATACATTCATCATCCGGATTCAGGACAGCCAAATTTCTTTTTTGAGGGATCTGGTGTAAGTGTGTTTCATGGCAGGGATCGCGAGAAAATTAGTACTCATGATATTTTCTGGAATGCTAAAAATTATAAGGATCGGATGCCTCCACAGTTTCTTCCTTTTGCCTCAGATGGAATGGGCAACCAAATTGTGATATCGCTAAACAAAGAAAATTATGGACGTATCTATTTTTGGGATCACGAGATGGAATGGGATACTGAAGATTATTATGATGAAGTTAGGGTTACAATGCCGGAGGAGGTAAAGTATCAGAATTTATGGCTTTTAGCCAACGATTTTAACGATTTCTTTGAGCGACTACGTGCTGAATAGATGATCCAACCTAATCTGATACAGGTCAGTTAGACTTTTTATTTTCAGTAATCTTAAGTTCATATAATTGAAAACCTCATTTCTGTTTAAATAAGGTAGTTTTCACCTCCTTGGCACCTTCTTTGTAATGTGTATGTTACATTTAATAACTACACTATGAAAAAGACAATTCAAATTTTCAGTATGCTGATGATTGCAATGACAATCATGGTATCCTGTAAGAAAGACAAAGATCCGGCGACGACAGACTTTTTTATAGGTACCTACAAAGGTGAGGTCTCTTACAAGAAGGATGGTAGTACCATTACCAGCACAGACGGAAAGATTACGGTAAGTAAAGTAGGAGAGACATACAATTTTTATTTCGGAAGCAATATTCCTGATATCACAGGAGTGAAATTCGAAAAAAAAGGCGACAATTCTTATGTGAGTATTGGCTCAGGACTTACCGGGATCACGATTGATGCCAGTACGTTGAAAATGCTGGTGATCAAGGATGGTGCCACATGGACTGCAAATTGCACAAGATAATACCGTTTAATTACCATAACAAAAAAGCTTGTCAGGATTTCTGGCAAGCTTTTTTATTTGCTGTATACATCAGTTTTTGAAGTTACAAAAATTAGTGTGGCCCTGAAATGTGCAGGTGATAATTAATGCGCATCAGGAGTCTATCCAGATCGAATGGTTTAGGGATAAACTCTTCTGCCGGACAATCGATCTTGCTGTCATCCATAACATGTGCAGACATCATGATTACCGGAAGGTAAGACGTTTTTGGATCTGCTTTAACCTGATTACAAACCGTAATGCCATCTCCATCAGGTAACATTACATCTAAAAGAAATAAATCCGGTACAGCTGTTTTGATCGCATTTTTAAAATCACTTACCGTTCCAAATACCGATACATTAAATCCTTCTTCCCGCAAAAAGTAATCGAGTATAAAGCTAATGTCTTTATCGTCTTCAACAATATAAATCCTATTTCCCATAACCTTCAAATTCCCTTTATTTTAGGGTTATAACGATAACATTACAGAGATTGTTTTGGTAACCTTATCTTTGTCAGCATATTTAATCTACCTGTTTGAATGATTTCTTTAAATGAACAACTGTTTGAATCTGTATTTAATTATGCCACATTCCCAATGGTGGTCCTGAATGCAGGTGATGCGGACTTTACTATAATTACCCACAATAAAGAATACCAGGTCATCTTTAATGATCTGAAAGAGGAGGCGATTGGCTTAGACCTGTTAGACGTTTTGAAAAACCTGGTTGAAACCAATGATCTTGATCTGCTTAGAATTGCATTAACACAATCTGCATCAGATAAAACAGCAGTTCAGCTACCCGTTTTTCAGTTTATGGAAACTCAGGGGCAGGCTGAATTAAAAAAATCCTGGCGTTTAGAAGTGGTGCCGGTTTCAAAGTCCAATGAAGGCGCCATTTGCTTATTGCTCATCTGGCATAGCCTGAACCAACAACTTTCTGCTTACACCGATAAAATGGCTCCCGGAACACTACCAGAAAGACAGCTAGCCCTGACCGGTGAGAAAATTGAAACCGGAAATGAAGAGCTGGAAACAGCAACCGGTGAGTTGGAAGCCATTAATGAGGAGTTGGTACAAACTCAGGAAGCATTAAATAAATTGAGTGAAGACCTGGACGAGAAAGTGGAAGCTGAGTCAGGCAATTCGAATAGACAACAGGGAGTGGCGATACAAAGAGATCGGCTCAGGCGCTTTTTAATGCAGGCACCAGCTGGAATTTGCGTATTGGGCGGACCTGATTTAATATTTGAACTGGTTAATCCTTCTTTCCAGGAATTATTTCCTGGCCGTATACTGCTTGGGGAACGCTTTATAAAGGCCTTGCCGGAAATTAAAGAACAACCGATGTGGGATCTTTTACAGGATGTTTATACCACAGGGGAGACATTTCATGGGACTGAGATGCAAATTCTTGATCGCTATTTCAATTTTATCTACCAAGCCAGATTTGATGCAAACGATCAGATAGATGGCGTCCTGGTTTTTGTGTATGAAGTAACGGAAATGGTAATGGTAAGACTGGAAGTAGAAGAAAATGAAAAACGCTTTCGATTGTTGCTTAATGGAATTCCTCAAATAGCCTGGACGAATACCCCTGATGGTAAAGTTAACTTTTACAATGAACAGTGGTATAGATATACAGGGACAAGTTTAGAGGAAAGCCTTGGCCTGGGCCTACAGGATGTTGTTTTTGGAAAAGACCTTAAACACCATAGAGAAGAATTTAGGGCAATTCTGGAGAGTAAGGAAAGTGGACATTATGAACTTCGTTTAAAAGGAAGTGATGAGGAGTATAAATGGTACCTCATCCGCATGCAGCCAATTAAAGGCGATGCAGAAGAAATTCTGCTTTGGATTGGTACTGCCACTGATATTCATGAGCTCAAGATGCTACAACAGCAAAAGGACGATTTCATCAGTATTGCCAGTCATGAGTTGAAAACTCCGGTTGCTTCTTTGAAAGCGTCTATGCAGTTATTGGACCGCATGAAACATAATTCCTCAGAAAAGATGCAAAGTCTGATCAGTATGGCTGGAAAGAGTGTTGATAAAATTGGTGGAATGATCGAAAATCTGCTGGACTCAAGTCAGATGGCTGAGGGTGGAATGATCTTAAAGAAAAACACCTTTAACCTGTATGAATTGGTACAGAACTGCTCTAAAGGAATTCCTGTTGAAGCGGAGTATCAATTTAACATTAGCGGGGATAAAAATGTAAATGTCAATGCTGATGCGGGACGTATTGAACAGGTAATCATCAATATGCTCACGAATGCCGTTAAATATGCACCAGAGTCCAAACAGATTTCCCTTCATCTGGAAAAAATAAAAGACAAGGTAAAGCTATCGGTGATAGATAAAGGCGCTGGAATTCCGGCAGAGAAAATTCCATACCTGTTTGATCGTTACTACCGCGCAGGCGAATCCGATCAGCCGGGACTTGGTCTTGGATTATATATCAGTTCAGAAATTATAGCAAAACATAATGGTGAAATTGGTGCCGAAAGTAAGGGTGGAGATGGTAGCAAGTTTTGGTTCACTTTACCTTTGTCTCTTTAATGTCTGACCTATGAGATCATCAAAACGATAAATAAATGCTAAAATCAAGTTTGTTTGCCGTATTGTTTTTATGCCTTTTGGTGAGGGATATTAGTGCTCAGAACCCTCATGATATCAGGTGTTTAAAGGCTTTCTGGGACAGGGAAGACCGTTCTTTTAAAACTGGCTCCAAAAGCTTTAAATATGGAAAGAAAGAAATTGTCTTTTACGGTACTGATCATGGCATTCGGAACCCTAGGGATAGCCAGTTTACCGGGATAGAAGCTCAAATCCGTTCCTTTAAACCAGAATTAATCCTTACCGAAAACTCTGGTTCTGTATCCTCCAGCAAAGAAGAGACCATTAAAAACAGTGGAGAAACTGGATTATGCTGGTATCTTGCAGGTCTTAAAGATATTCAGATTTCCAGTTGGGACCTTGGGCAGGCAGCACTCTACTATAGCTTAAGGAAGACCTATACTTCAGATCAGTTGTTGTTCTTAACCCTTTCCAATTTAAGTTATCAGTTTTCGGTAAACCATTATACTTCTTACGAATACTATCATGATCAATTGGTTTCTTTTCTTGAACAAGGGGGATATCCTTTTAAAACTGAGCAGAAAACACTTGGTTATTACCAGATGTTGTTCCGGAAACATTTTAATAAAGAGATGGTACAGCAGGTTTCTCCTGAGTTTTCCAATCAATTGATGTTCATCTTTAAAGATCCTGTGTTACATGGGATGAGGAGTTCAATGCAGCAGCTAAGAGATGCGAATCTCATCAACAGAATCAGACAGGAATTAAAAACTCATGACAGGATATTTATCCAGGCTGGCGCTGTTCATTTGCAATCTTTGGAAAGCATCATTCCCCGTTTACTGAAAGAAAGTGTCACTTCGCCGAAGGGAAGAACTATTCCTGAACTGAAGAAAAAGGACGTTTTGCCGGAAATGACCTTTGTAAACAGCAAGGTTGATTCAACATTAATTCATTTAAGAAAGCAAAGCAAGAGTAATAGTCGTATTCTGATTTTATCGGACCAGGATTCGACCATAAAATCCAAGATAGCAGTGTTTAAGCCTGATTTGTTTTTAACAGAAGGAAGTGGTCTGTTTGGAGATGGAAACCGTCAGTTTGCGATAGATAAAGAGATCGAAACAGAAAAATGGATGCCGGGATGGGACCTGATCTACGATCAGATGTTCGGTAAGTATACGGCAACTGAGATTAATTATCAGGTAATCAGTTACCTTTTAAAAAGATTTGACCAGATTCCTCCGCTCGATGCTTACGAAAAAACTTATGATCATTTGACATTATCGGGCTTTCCATTTCAACCTGAATACACGAATGCAGCTTATTATTTTTCCATTCAGGGTGGTGTGATTAATTCTGATTTTTTAGCAGATTTAGCCAAAATTAAAACAAAGGCTCTACTGCAAAAAATAGAAGATAAAGGCAAAAGCTATCAAAAAATACTGGTTCAGGTGAGTCCTGAAATGATGATTCTGATCAAAAAGAATGGTTTGCCATAAATCTTCATAATTTATGATGGCGACTGGGTCTGTTTCTCCAGAAGAACCCACTCATTAAATGTTGCTTCTCCTCCGACTCCTTTGATATAGAATTTCTCACCTTCCTTTTTGATGGTAAAAGAGCTGGAATCACTTTTACAGCCAGGCTCATCTCCATCATAAAACAAAAGCAGCTGATCATTCTGTTCCTGGATCCGGTATTTTCCGTTACAACGGATCGGATCATGAACCGTTGTTGTGGTTAGGTTAGTTCCGCTGGGATTGATCTCAAAAGTATACGTTGTGGAAGATACGGTCGTCATTGTGGCATCTCCTTCAGCATATACGCTGTAATTTCCAATCCACTTTGAATCCGCAGACAATATATTTTTCTGCTTCCGGGGAATAGAAACCGTTTTAAGCGGATTCAGAAATATGGTGTCTCCATGAAAATTATATTTTTTAGGTTCTCCCGGCAATTGAAATACGACAGGGAGTGTGTCAGTTTCATAACCTTTTAAACTTAAAACCAATTGAGCCGTATTGTCTTTGTATTTCAGTGCGAAAAATCCTGTTTTGTCGGTGCAGACTTCCTTATTATGGTGGAGTACAGCAATCTTTACACCTTTTAGAGGTTGTTTTGTAGCGGCATCAAAAATATAACCAAAAGGACTTTCTACAGGGGTACAGGATGTCATTACACTAAAGAGTAGAAAAAGTGCGCAGCTATATTTGATTGTCATGGTATTTATTTTGTTCCGGTTAAGATCGTGTTTTTTCCGAAAATTTACTTAAGATCAGTTTGATTTTGGTTCTGAAGTAACATTTTCCATTTCCGAGGAAAACAATACCGCAGTAATTTTCCATAAGCCATTTGCCCGGATTAAAGCCCAGCTTTCTTTGCCCCAATTCTGTTTTTCACCACTTCTCCAATAACTGTAACTGAAGGTGATGGAAGCAATGCGTTCATCACCTTCAATTTTTATATCATAAAACTTTTCTTCTTCGGGCTCTTTTTCTGTCACGATCCTTCTGATAAAGCCTTGAGGGCTATCGCTGAAAAAGTTGCTTTTATAGTTCTTGTTTTTACTTTTAAAATGTCTTTGACTTTTCTCTTTATCTACGCCGATCCATACCACAGGCGCCTGATGAAATAAGGTGTAGAATTTAACGCTGTCTTTTTCAATGATACTGGTTCGGAAATCCTCAATTACCTTTTCCAGCTCTTTTCTGGTATGAGGATCCTGTTGTTGCGCCCGGCTTTTTACAGAAAAAGACAGGAGTACAAGTGCAGTAAAAAAAAGTGTTTTCATAATTTATGATCGGTTTCTCTGAGATAAAGATATTTCATAGAAACTGATAGAAATTGGGGCAGAGACAAACAGGTCTTTTTCGTTGACAGATATGTATTTATTGTCGCCCGGCTCTTAACATCGTTGGAGGGAATCCAAAATAAACCTTAAAAGCATTGGTGAAATTAGAAAGATTGGCATAACCCACAAACAAGGCAACTTCACTGACCGACTTGTTCTCTTCGACAAACATGCGTCTGGCCTGCTCCATGCGTCGCTGCTGCATATAGCCAAATACAGTAGTTCCAAACAATTGTTTAAAACCCCGTTTTAGTTTTGATTCATTTGTCCCTACCAGGTGGGCAAGTTCGATGATCGTTCTGGGTTGGTTTAAGTGCTGCTCTATGTAATGTTTTGCTTCGTGAATCCTTTCTATATCCCCTGGACTGAGTGCTTGTTTGTATTGGTTTCCAATGTTCATCATGCACTCACAAAGGTCCAGCTGAAGGATAAAGAGCTCCTGGATTTTAGCTTCCAGGTATACTTTCTGAGTAAAGCCGGAAAAGGGGCAATTGCTGATTTCTCCTATGATCCTTTGCATATCGGGAGTGATGTGCATCGCATCAGGGTAGAGGGCACTGGTACTGTTCCGCTCAAAATCATCTATAAAGCGGTCGAGCAAGCGGTGCTGACCATACCATTTTTTAACAAACTCCACAGAAAGGTGTATGTCGAACGTTTTATAGGAAGTATCTGCCTCGAACTCCACAAAACCTTTGGCCCTCTGGATGCCAAGAATGTTTTGTCGCATGCCGATAATGTCTGTGCTGGCATAAC
This sequence comes from Pedobacter caeni, assembly GCF_900129215.1. Taxonomy (GTDB): domain Bacteria; phylum Bacteroidota; class Bacteroidia; order Sphingobacteriales; family Sphingobacteriaceae; genus Pedobacter; species Pedobacter caeni. The sequence goes on from NZ_FQUQ01000005.1 coordinate 586,399, forward strand.
CATCTTCGCCAAACCGGATAGGGTTGCTGAGGTTAAAATGCATTTCTATGGTGGGTTCTATTCTTTCGCTCGATAGTACAAGGGCTTCTTTGATGTAGTAATCACCTACCAGGATGTTTCCGATTTCGAGCTTTATTTCCTTGTAACGTACATCTCCAAAAGTATGTTCAAAGCTGGCTTTGGTTTCTAAAACAGAACCTGAGGTGATGACGGCGGCGTCTGACTGGTTGTAATGCAATTCTTCTAAAAAGGAACCGGCATTGAGGTTGAATTTCATAAGGATGATCTTGGGATGATATCTAGTTATTTATAATTATTCTAAATTATGTATTCCTGATTGACTCTGGTGGAAGAATCCCGAATAAGACATTTTTATGACAAACTGAAATGGAGAAAAAGTTCCGAATTAGTAAATAATAGATCGGAATTGGTAAACAGCTCCATCGGCCCTCCAGCTACCTTCGCCCCGGATAATGTATTGAAATCATTAAAGAAAATATGGGAAAACCACTACTAAATGTAATGGGGTTATTGATTCTGGTGACGGCCTGCTGCTCAGCTCTTGCACAGGAAAGGCCAAAAAAGGAGGAGGAGCCAAAGAAGAAAGTTTCGGATACCAGTGGGGTCAGGAAAAACAATAAGCTGAAAGAAGTGAACATCAAGGCCAAAACGGTGATCCGGGAGTTTAAGGATTCTCCTTTGCCTGTTGAAATGATCGATCTTAAGGCTGTCCATGGACAAAGTGGAAACCTGGTGGAGTTACTCAATCGTGTTCCCGGAGTAAAACTAAGAGGAGATGGAGCCCTGGGTGATCCGATAAACATTAACCTGAATGGCTTAAGCGGAAAGGCCATTGCACTGTTTAAAGATGGGATTCCGCTCAGTTTTTACGGACATAGTTTTGAACCTTCCCTGATTCCTTCGAATATGCTGGATAGGATAGAGGTCTATAAAGGTGCTTTACCTGTATCATTAGGTGCGGATGCCCTTGGAGGAGCGATAAATTTTGTCAGCAGATCGCCAACAAGTACCAATCTCGAAGCTTCTTATGAGCTGGGATCTTTTAATACCCACCGGGCAACCATCAATGCTTACCTGCCGTTTAAAAGGCAGGGGTTATATCTTGGGATCAATGCAGCGTATACTTATTCTGATAACAATTATAAAAGAGATGTGGGCTGGATGGCCGGAGAAGATAAGGGCTTGATACTGGACAATACCGTCCGCAGTTCCTTTCGAAACAATAGACTAAAGGCACCATTGGCAGAAGTATATCTTGGTGTTAAAGATAAATCCTGGGCGGATGACCTTCGGTTTACCATTCTGGGATCCCAGTTTTATAAGCGATTACCGCAACTGCCCGGAATGCCATCAAATGGACTTTCGGACATGACGGCCATGCATACCTTTACCAACGACCGGACGTTTAGTCAGCTGCTAAAACATGACAAATCCTTTTTCTCCGGAAAATTGAAGGTTGGAAATGTGTTGGGATACAGCCGCATCAGATCCACATTTTTAGATACTTCTATCCAGAAGTATAACAGGTTTGGAGAATTACAGCCGGAAAACGGAAACCGCGGAGAGTTCTTTTACAATGGAAATGCGCTGCAACTCAAATACAATTTTTACACCTGGAGGTTTAATGTGGTTTATGATCTTTTTCCAAATCATCAGTTCCAGTTAAATCATATCTACACGCATTATGACCGCTTAGGGACAGACAGCCTTGGCGGACTGACCAAAAATGGAAAGCTGGACTTATACACCGTTCCTTCAAAATATGTAAAACACATCTCTGCGCTGGGATTCCGCTCCAGGTTCTGGGACGAAAAACTGGAAAACCTGATCGCTGTAAAAAGGTATCAGATGAAAACCTCCGGATATTCCACGATCGGAAGATCCGGATCTGAAAGGATTGTGAGTGATTCAACGGGTACCTGGGGATGGATGGAAGGAATCAGTTTCCGGCCTACACCCCGGTGGGTGATGAAAGCTTCCTATGAGTATGCGGTCCGGATGCCGGATGATTTTGAAGTCTTCGGTGATTCCTATAACGTGAAATCAAATTTTGGAATCAAACCGGAGAAAAGCCATAATTATAATTTCCAGGTTCAGTACAGCAGTCGGGCGAAAATGGCCGGGGCGTTTAACATCTCCGCCAATTATTTTAGCAGGCAGACAAATGCGCGGATCATGCTGGTCAGAGATATTCCCTATAGCTATTATACCAACAGAACGGTAGTAACCTCAAAAGGATTAGAGATGGACCTGATGTACAAACCGTTTAAATTCCTGATGCTTTCGGGCAATGGGACTTATATGGATGTGAAACAAGACCTTTCTTTGGAGATCCCGGGAGATAAACCATCGAAACTGGCCGATCAGCCACCGATCCTGGCGAACCTTCAGCTTCGGCTGATGTTTGATAACCTCCTTCAGAAAAAGAGCAGAACAGAGTTTTATGGTTATTGGAATTACACACATCGTTTTAACTGGATGAATGGTGATGCGGGAAACCTGGGGCTATTCGAACCTTATCCAAAAGATTATAACCCACAGCTGTTCTGGGTTCCCGGTGACCGTCGGCTGGGGCAACAAAATTATACCGCCGGAATGATCCATTATCTGGAAAATCCGAAATGCAGCATTTCCCTGCAAGTGAATAACCTGACCCAACAGAAGCTATATGATAATTTTTATATGGAACGTCCGGGAAGGGCAATAACGGTTAAACTTCGTTGGGAACTCTCGACAATTAAATAAATGTTCAATTAAAAAACCAAAATCAAGTACGATGAATTTAAAATCACAATTTGCCATGTTTGCCGCCGCGGCAACCTTGTTTTTAGCCTCCTGTAAAAAAGATCAGGCCATTAATGAAGCTGGTTCTCTGAAATTGAATGGTGGCATGGCCGCTGTTCCAAACTTTACAAACCCTACCGGACCATGGGTAGTATGGGGCGGTAAAGGTGATCTTTACTGGTCTGGCGCAATCAACGGTTATGGCACACTTCCTTCAACTTTGTCTTTCCCTGCTTCAGGAAGCTTTGGCGTAAACTATGCAGTAGGAGGCCGGGCAGCCTTCAATTATCTATATAAACTGAGCAGCAGTAATGTTGGCGCACGTGGTATTCAACGATACACGGTTTCTTCCAGTGGTACTGTTGCAGAAAGTGGAGCTACGCTGAGCCTTGGTGGAGCGCCGATGTTTCAAACAAATGAAGTGAATTTCTCCCTTTACAAACCAGATACTGCTTACTATTCAAACGGAGATGCGGCAGTAGCTGATAAGCTGAAGATCTTCAGATTTAACCCTACTGCGACACCTATGAGTACAACAGGGTATACTGCGATAGACTTTAGCGCAGTGTTTAATCCTTCAGCCACCAACGTCACGAATCCAATTTCCAGCACGGCTACACACAAACTGATCGGATCGAAAATGATCATAGACCGGGGTGATTATATCTTTGTGGATGTCTTGTTCGGCAACAGCTATAACTCTTTAAAGCAAGTGGTACAGGCAACCAATAATGTGTATGTGGCGGCTTATCACAAGGCAACAGGACACATTACGGTAAGTTCCTTTGCCGGAGCTACCAATATTGGTTTGTTCAATGATGCGCCTTTGGTTTCCAGAGATGAGGTAACAGGAGATATCTATTTCTCTACCGTAGGGAATATGGCTACCGCATCTCCAACGTCAAAAATTCTGAAGATCAATGCAGGAGCGAATACGATCAACGGTTCATGGAAAGTGGATATGTTGGGTGATTTTGATGTTCAGGGCGAGTTCAACACTTTAACCGTTTATAATAACATTATCTATACAAAAGTTCCTAATACAAATGTCACCTATTTAGGGTCAGGTCATGGCGTGTCTTACCGTTCCAGTATCTGGCAATGGACTGCTATTGATGCCTCTTCTGCTTCCAATGCAAGCAAATTGCTGAATGTTCCTCTTGATAACTATTATGCTTATCAGAATGCAAGAGTAATTAACAATGAGGTATACTTCATTTACAACAATTCTACTCCGGCGAACAATGCGGGGATTAAAAAAATTACGGCACTGAGTTCTTCCACATTTACTGCGGCAGCAGCACCAATTGCAACAACTGCAGTTTCCGGCTTTACCAGTGGAAGTGGATATGTAAGAATTATGGGGCTTGACAGGCTTTAATATCAATTAAATGAGAACAAAAAAAACGATACTATTTGTGCTGATTGTCCTTGCAATGAGCTCCTGCAAAAAGGATAACCCGATTGCACCCGGACCAGTTGATGAACACAATTTTGTGCAGCTGACCAACCTGAAGATAGATCCGGCGATTGTAGAAAAATCGGTTGGCGCAAAAACTGACCCCCTGGGGCTTTGGTACTATAGTCTTGATGATCAAAAAGTAGTGCTTGCAGATCAGGCCCGCACAGATCAATGGGATTTTGCTTTTGACTGTAACCGAAACATGATCCTGGTGAATAACGGGAAATATAAGAGCAATAAAGTCATTTATGAAAATGGGGGAAAGGCCTTATTTACCATTAGCGCTAAACTCTTTGAAGAGGTAAAAGAAGCTCCTGCGGATGATGCAGTTTATAATAAAACCATAAATTATTCGGGTGAATATGGTGCTGATTCTTACGCTTTGAACGGAGATCTGGATCCAAACATTCTTGGATGGGTACAGAGCTTTGAGGATGGGGTCTTGTTAAAATACGTAAAAGCCATCAAAAACAGAACGATCATCTTCAAAACCAACAAAGGGAAGTATGCAAAATTACAAATACAAAGTGTCTATAAAGACAACCCTGCAAAGCCAACAGAAAATTCAGAAAAGTATTACCTCAATTTCCGGTTCTTCCTTCAAAAGGATGGTTCAAGGAACCTGAATTCTGCTAAATAAAACTCCCTCTCGTTAACGTTGCGCTTGCGGATTCGTCTGTAAGCGCTTTTTCTGTTATAGAGCCGGACAGAAAAAACCAAATTAGTAAATAACAGTTCCGAATTCGTAAACTCTCCCTACAGGATCCCACCTAATTTTACCGCAATATCAATCCCATTCTCTATTTGATCTCATCCTATTAAATACAATTATATTATGGCTCCACACGACAAAAACAACCAGATCAATCTGTTGTTGAACTTAATTCTCCGGGAATATAACCATTGGTATTACTTTGACCTCATCCCGAAATATGATGAAGACCTCGCAGTTTATATGCAGAACCTTTCGGAAAAGGGCTTTATTAAAATCAGTCTTCAGAACGCAGGATCCGTCTTGTATTACCCGCTGGCGTACCGCTCCTTAACCGGATTTCATTTGTTTGGCAATAGCCCTGCATGGCGCAAAGCAGGGACTGAGGTCCTCACGGTCATCACTCCTGAAGTTGCCTTAAACCACCTCATCAAAGAGATCTATCCGGACTTGTCCAAACCGGAACTGCAGCGGCAGCTGGAAAATCTTGGTGTTGCTTATGAACATTCCTTGTCCAGGGAACTGGAACAATATGTCCCTGCAGAACTTCTGATCCGGGCAGAAGCAAACCCTGTCTTTAAAAGTTGGCAGGAAAAGACCGAAAACGATGATTTTCATGCCAGCGACTTGTTCTTTAATGAATTTGGCGACCAGACGGCCTGTTCCCTGCTGCAGGGAGCAATCTTGTCCTTTTCCAGAGGCAAAGAAATCGGAACTGAAAAAGCAGCAGCACAATGGACACAACGCTACCTGTATCACCTGCTGAAAAGCACTTTAGACCTTTACCTGAAAGAAGGGGTGTTGCTTTCTCCAACGTATCTTCATACCGGTCTCTGTCTGGATGAAGACGGACTACCGGAACAAATTGTCTTTCCCGATGATCAGCAGACCTTAATCCTTTCCCGACTTCCGGAAAACTTTAACAGGGGAAAACTGGATGCCTTTTTAGCGGCACATCTGTTGGCTCATCATATTTATCCATTGATCCGGGCCGTAGGCATGATCGGTTTTCTCCGGGAAGAAAAACTGCTGGAGTACCTGAACGAAGAATTGCTTCACCTGAAAAAAGAACACCAGGGCAAAGCTGATTTTCTGGATGCCGTAAGGCTCCGGGTAAAAGCGCAGGTTCCGCAGTTATTAGGGAAAAACCAGGAGGATGAATTTGCAGAAAGACACCTCCACCTGCACAACCATGTGATCAACGTACAGTATTATGTTCCTGAACTGATTAAGCCCTATCCGGGAGAAGTGGTTCATAAACGCTATTTCAATAATGGAGAACTGGAAATCGCCATCCGGGCCTTTAATCCGGAAACAGATATTGAGATCCTCCACGAATGGGTAAATATGGACTATACCAAGAAATTCTGGGAGATGGACGGGCCGATAAAAGACCTGGAAGAGGCCTATATCAAACACCTGGGCGTAGACTATTCACATCCTTATATCGGAACACTGAATGGAGAACCGATTTTCACCCTGGAGCTGTACTGGGCCATCAAAGATGAAGTCGGGAAATATTATCCTTTTCATCCGGGAGACTATGGTTTTCATATGCTGATTGCACCCGCAGAACGCAGGATCCCTAATTTCTCTTATTACGCACTGACGATGTGTATGGAACATTTTTTCTCTTTTGATCAGCTGCATCGGATGATCGGGGAGGCCTCTGCAGAACATATGGGCACCCATAACCTGATTACCAAAGTAGGCTGCGAATTTAACAAAGCACTGGTCTTGCCTTACAAGACCTCCAACCTGACTTTCTGTGTGAGAGAACAGTTTCAGGAAGCGGTAAAAGAAGTTCTGGAACGCTCCTGCACCAATATCTACGTCAATATCTAAAACCCTATTTCTACTATGAATCATGCTAACAATATCCTCGATGTCATCGGTATCGGCATCGGGCCTTTTAACCTGGGCTTTGCCGCTTTGTCCCATCATCAGTCTCTGAAAGCCTTGTTCTTTGAACAGGCACCCTCTTTTAACTGGCACCCTGGTCTGCTCATTGAACGCAGCACTTTACAAGTCCCTTTTCTGGCCGATCTCGTTTCGTCTGTAGATCCCACCAGCCCGTTCAGTTTTACCAATTACCTGAAGAAAAAGAAAATGCTGTTCCGGTTCTGTATCAAGGAAACTTTTTATGTGACAAGGAAAGAATACAATGATTATTGCCGCTGGGTTTCAGACCAATTACCGGAACTTCGGTTTAGTCACCTGGTGAGCGGAATTGAATACCATTCGGAAGGGTATTATGAAGTCAGCGTTCATGACCTGATCAACAGAAGTACCAAGACCTATCGGACCAAAAGGCTGGTGGTAGGAACAGGAACGACTGCTTTAATGCCTTCCTGTACCGAGGAATGCAGCAGGGAAAGGGTATTTCATTCTTCACAATACCTGTACCGGAAGAATTACCTTAAACCTGGCAGCAGCATCAGTATTATCGGTTCGGGACAAAGCGCTGCAGAAATGTTTCAGGACCTGCTGCAGCTGATGGACGAAAAGGAGTTCCGGTTGAACTGGATCACTGCAGCAGAACGTTTCTTCCCGATGGAAAACTCTAAACTCACTTTTGAACATACTTCACCGGATTACCTGAGCTATTTCCATGGTCTTCCGGAGAGAAAAAGGTCACAAATCATTTCCCGGCAGGAGATCCTGTACAAAGGGATCAATCAGGAGCTGATCGATGAGATTTATAATGAACTGTACCATAAAGACCTGTACAAAAAAGAACCCCTGCCAATCAAAATCCTGCCCAATGTCCTGCTGAAATCCTTAACAGGGAATAAATGGACCGGTTTTGAAATGGGATTGCAACATACCCAGCTGGAGAAAGACTTCAAAATGCATTCCGACTATGTGATCCTGGCCACAGGTTACCGCCATCAGGAACCTGCATTCCTGAAGTTTGTGAATGAACGGATCAACAGGGATGAAAGTGGCGGATTTAAAGTCGCCGGAAACTTCAGCATCGATAAAAACGAAGGAGAAATCTATGTGCTCAATGCAGAGCTTTCTTCCCATGGAATTCTCACCTCAGACCTCGGTATGGGCCCATATCGCAATGCGAAAATCATTAACCACATCCTTGGAAAGGAAGTCTTTGAACTCGAAGACCGCATTGCCTTCCAGGATTTTGGAATTCCTTTAGACCTGTAAACCAAAATATGAAAACGCTTAACTCACAAAAAAAACTGATCGCCCTGGACATGATGAAGGCCTTTGCGGTATTCTTTATGTTCCTGGGACACATCGTGATCATGTACGGGACACCCAAAGTGATCGGCTCCACAGCCATCACCTGGATTGCCTTCTGCGCAGAAGGAATCGGTGCACCGGCATTTATTTTCTCTATGGGCCTGGCCATTGTACTGTCTTCGCCTAAATCTCCCCGTCAGATCTGGACCAGAGGACTGATCTTAATTCTGACGGGATATGTACTGAACTTCCTGAAGTTCTTTCCTACAATTACTTTGTTTGGGGTATTTCCTGAAGCATTATTTGTAGAGACTGGAAGAGTAAATAATACCGATGGACTGTTGAGTTTCATCTTTATTGCCGATATCCTGCAGTTTGCAGGGATCGCTTATATCTTCTGCTCTTTTCTTTTTCAATACATCCGGAATTATCAGATCTGGGCTGTGCTGCTGGCCTTACCCTTACTGGGAATGGCACCGTACCTGTATCAGGAGCAATATGCCTCCGGGAATTATTTTATGCAGATCTTTTATGGACAGAATTTCCAGGTCTATTTCCCGGTTTGCCCCTGGATGGCATTTCCTTTACTGGGGATGACTGCCGGTTATTTTATCCGCAATTATGGCAATTTAAAGAACACGATGCTCGGTTTTCTGGGGATTGGATTGATTGTTTTAACCATAGGCTTTTTGCTGATCCAATCGGATCCTTCGGGACAATTCGGAACAGACTATTACCATCGGAAACATGGTGCCCTGATCATGTACTGCGGACAGCTGCTGGCCTTCCTTTCGCTGCTTTATTTTATCAGCCCTTTTCTGACTACAGGGATGGTCAAAGGAATCCGGTTCTGCAGCAGGAATGTCACCCGGATTTATATCCTTCAATGGATCCTGATCTATTGGGGATGGGCATTCACGCCTTATCATTCCCTTCCGGGGAGATTGGTGGTGCCGTACCTCATCGGGTTTATTGTCCTGACGATGTTGCTTACCGCAGGCTGGGAATACCTGAGTAGTGGCGCAAAGAAAAAGCCTGTTGAGGCAAAGGACGAACCTGTTGTGAATCCGGAAGAACCCGTTGTTAAACCAAATTAATCTGTTAAAAATGATCAACCACACGTGTACGGACCTGTTTTACCCTTTAAATATTTCATTGAGCTACGGACAGGTTTCTCCGGAAGATTACCTGAGGGTATTGAGCCATTATGGTAAATGGCTGGATAGGGAGCAACCTTATGCCTTGCTCAACATCAGGAATGAGGCCAGCTTTGAAAATACACCCGGATTGGGCAAAATGGCGAAAGGCTGGATGCAAAAATACCTGCCTTTACTGCAGCAATACGAGCAGGGAATTGCGCTTGTTGTTCCCGAATCCAGATATGAAAAAGTATGTAAAACCAATTTTGAAGAGATTTCTGCAGGGGCATGTAAGGTCTTTATCCATACGGATGAGGCGCTGGCATGGCTTGCTGAAGGCGGATTGAAAAGTCTGGAAGGCTTCAATAAATGGAAAGCAGTTAAAGAATACCTAAAAATCAATAGTTATGAGTAGTATGCCAACTTTGGATGCAATAGTTGCAATAGAATATAGAGAATCAATCATCGAAATGGTGAAGGACTTTACCGATCGTCACATCCGGCCGGATATGATGGAATGGGATAAAGAACAGCAGTTCCCTTTGGAAGTCTTTCAGAAACTGGGAGAGTTGGGCCTGTTGGGTGTTCTGGTACCACAGGAATATGGTGGTGCAGGTTTGCAATACGCCGATTATATAGAAATTATTATTGAAATCAGTAAGGTCTGCGGGGCAGTAGGTCTTTCCTTCGCCGCTCACAATTCCTTAAGTACCAATCATATTCTGATGTTTGGGAATGAATTTCAGAAACAGCGTTGGTTGCCTTTCCTTGCCTCAGGTGCCTGGCTTGGTGCCTGGGCATTAACGGAAGCCAATACCGGATCGGATGCACTGAGGATGGAAACGACAGCGATACTGGATGGGGATCATTATGTGTTGAATGGCTCCAAAAACTGGATCACCCATGCAGAATGTGGCCAGATTGCAGTGGTGATGGTGCGGACAGGGGAAATTGGACAGTCGGATAATATTTCGGCAATTGTGGTGGAAAAAGGAACCCCCGGTTTCTCTTCCGGCAAAAAGGAAGATAAAATGGGAATGAGGGCTTCGGAAACAGCGGCTTTACATTTCGACAATTGCCGGGTTCCCCGGGAGAATCTCCTTGGACGGGTGGGCGATGGTTTTCGCCAGGCGATGAAAATATTGGATGGTGGCCGGATTTCTATCGCGGCCTTGTCTGTGGGCATTGCCATGGGCGCTTATGAAGTGGCAAGAGATTATGCGAAAGTCAGAGAGCAGTTCGGTCAGCCGATTGCGAACTTCCAGGCGATTGCCTTTAAACTCGCTAATATGGCAACAGAGGTACAGGCATCCTTACTTTTAACACAGGAAGCAGCCCGTTTAAAAGACAATGGGGAGAAAGTAACCACAGCTGCAGCGATGGCCAAATATTACGCTTCAGAAGTGGCGGTAAGAAATGCGACAGAAGCAGTACAGATTTTTGGAGGTTACGGTTATACCAGGGATTATCCGGCAGAGAAATTTTACCGGGATGCCAAGCTTTGTACGATCGGAGAGGGGACCTCAGAAATTCAGCAACTGGTTATCAGCAGGGAACTGTTAAAGGGGTGAGATATGGAAGATCAAATTGTAAACCGCCTGCGGCAACATGGCTACCAGCTTGGCCTGCGGAGGATGATCATCATTCAGGAACTCTGCCGGCTCAACAGGATAGAAAGTGCAGAAGATTTCTGGCTGATCCTGAGGGAACAACATGGCATCAGCTGGGCTACCGTCTATACCAATTTAAGGATATTGGTGAGTATTGGTCTGATGGAAAAAGAAGCCGGATTGAAGAAATCCTGTGCCTATCGTCTGATCCATACGGATCATCCTGTAATTCCTGCTTATGTACGCACATGAAACCACGCTGAGGGTGAGGTATGGGGAAACCGATGCCATGGGCTATGTTTATCATGGGAATTATGCAGAGTGGCTTGAGGTAGCAAGAGTAGAACTGCTTCGGGAAATCGGAATGCCTTATACCTGTTTTGAAGAGCTGGATATCATTATGCCGGTCCGGGAGATGAGCATCAGGTACCTGAAACCTGCGCACTATGATGAGCTGATTACGATCAGAACTTTTTTAGACCAGTTGCCGGCACTGAGGGTTCAGCTGAGGTATGAACTCTACAATGAAGGCAAAGAGCTAATCAGTACTGCACAGGTATTACTTGTTCCTTACGACAGGTCGAGGAAAAGACCATGTCTTCCTCCTGAACACTTTCTGAAACTATTGAACCCTTATTTCGGGGAAGTTGTACCAGAGAACCTATTGGAATACCTTTAAATAATGAGCACGTTTTTATCTTTAAAACGTGCTCATTTTGTATAAGCTTTATGATTTATTTACCTTGTCTCTAAGCGATGATTTGTTAGATTTGAGTTATGAAACGAATTTACCTTTCTCTGTTTTTTTTACTGTGTTTTGGATTTGTTTCACAGGCACAGGTCATGCGTTCTTACATCGCTATTGTGAAAACAAAAGATGGTAAAAAGAAAGGAATCCTGCATCGGGTCAATGAAGATGCAATCCTCCTTGAGCAGGGTGATTCCTTAATTCTTGTTAAAGCGACAGATATTAAAAGTATCCGTATAAGGGCCTCTAAAGCACCTTATCAATTGAAATCTGTATTTAAGTATGATCCATTGGGCGAGCATAATTATGAAACCCTTCCTAATTCACAGGTACGGGTAAGAAAGGACGGCCAAAAAGATCCGGATACAGACGAGAGAATTAAAGGACACTTGACTAATGCCGCGATGAATGGGGCTATTAATCTTGTTGCTGCACCAATAGAGGCCATCAACAGCAGCATCATCAAACTCAATATTAACCAGGATGGTGGAATCTTTAAAAATAATAAAGAAGAGCTGTCTTACCATTCGATCTATTATCAGCGGAATTACAGTGCCAAAGACGAGTTGAAAAAAATTCAGGCCATTAGTAAGGCCATGAAGGAGCAGTAACATAGGATATAGCAATAACTGTCCCTAAGGTTTAGGGACAGTTATCTCCGGTTTCCAGTTCCATTCCGGTGGTTCCACACCCAATAGATGTTTTACAAAGAAATCGCGTCGTTTATGTTCTCCATAATCTCCGCCAATAGAGTGTCCCATACCCGGAACGATGAGAAAATCAAAGTTTTTATTTGCTTTGATCAGTTTGTTCATCACTTGCATAGTGGAGGAAGGGTCTACGTTTTCGTCCAATTCTCCCAGGATCAGGAGTAATTTTCCCTGCAGGTTTGCGGCATGATCTACATTGGATGAGGCTGCGTACTGGGGCCCGATAGGATAGCCCATCCATTGCTCATTCCACCATATTTTATCCATTCGGTTGTCGTGACAACCTGAAGATGATACTGCAACCTTGTAAAATTCCGGATGAAACAGTAAAGCGCCCAATGAGCTTTGCCCACCGGCGGAGCTTCCATAGATTCCTACTTTGTTCAGGTCCATGTAAGGATATTTCTTTGCCGCGGCCTTGATAAAAGCAATGCGGTCAGGAAAACCAGCATCTTTTAAGTTTTGCCAGCAAACATCATGGAAAGCTTTAGACCGGTTTGAGGTGCCCATTCCATCACATTGTACAACAATAAAGCCCAGTTCTGCCAGTTCATGTAAGGCAACGGCCTGATCAGCAATGAAATTTTTCGGAACAAAGGAATCATGAGGGCCGGCATAAATGTATTCTATGACCGGATATTTTTTGGTAGGGTCGAAATTTCTGGGGCGGATGATCATTCCCCAGATGTCTGTTTCCCCGTCGCGCCCTTTGGCACTAAAAACCTCAGGGAGTTTCCAACCTGTGTTTAGCAATGGACTGATGTCGGACTTTTCCAGTTCCTGAAGTACTTTGCCTGTCCTTCCATCCCTCCAAACGGTAGTGGCTGGCTGATCAGCTCTGGAATAAACATCGATAAAAGCAGAATAATCTTCGTTAAAAGTGGCCATGTGATTTCCATTCTCCCAGGTCAGTTTCTTTAAACCGGAACCATCCAGATTGATTTTATAATATTGGATAAAATAAGGATCCTGATCTTTTTCCATACCACTGCCTTCGAAAATGATCCAGCGCTCTTTTTCATTGACTTTAATCACCCTTCTCATGACCCAGTTTCCTTTTGTGATCTGGTTCTTTAGTTGACCATTGCGGTCGAATAAATACAGGTGGTTCCAGCCATCTCTTTCCGATGCCCATATGATTTCATTGCCATCGGCAAGGTCAAAACGATATTTCTTCCGGCTATAGGTGATAAAGGTTTTGCTTTCTTCCCGAATGAGTTCTCTGCTGATTCCTGCAACATTGACTTCCATGACACTGTACTGCTGATGTCCTCTTTTGTTATATTCATAAGTAAAAGCGCGACTGTCCTTACGCCATACCGGTTCGGTCAGGTTAAATTGCTCAGGGATGGCGGAGTTGTCTACCGGAATTTGTTTTTTAGTTTCAATAAGAAACAGTGATGGGCTAAACTGATCCAGACTATCTCCTGGTTTCGCATAGATCCTGCTCCGTAACTTAGGCTGTAACTGATCTGTTGGAGAAGACTCAATGAGGTACGTTAACCGGGGCTTTGGAGATTTTACTTTATAACCAGCCAGTTTTTTTGAATCCGGAGACCAGTACAGATAGGGGGAATAATGATGACCCGATATTCCGTCCTTACTCAATTGATAAGTTTTACCGGAATCGCTGGCATCGCTGATGTAGATGTTGAAATTTTTAACATATCCAATCCATTTTCCATCCGGTGAGGTTGTTCTGCCTTCATGGCGGTCTCTCCCTGAGACAGAAGGTGCTTTATTTAAGGTATAGCTATTCAAATCACAGCTTAAAGGTTCAGTTTTGTAAGTAAATTTAAGTGTCTGTCCGTCGTTGCTCATAACCGGCATCAGGATGGGAAGATCGTTGGCTTTGATTTTCTCTTTGGCCCATGCGGAAAGTGCGGTTGCAAATCTCTCCTGGTCAAATGCGGGTGTTTTGGCATATCCTTTAGGGTTGAAGCGTATAAATTCTAGTCCGCCGGCCGTTCTTTTGGTATAAAAGTATTGCTGGGCTGCGCTTAACCATTGAACATTAGCAGGAGCATTGTAAATTTTCTTCTGCATGAGCCCGTTTAAGGCTTCTGCATTTTGATAATCGCTTAATTTTCCTTGTGCTACAGCAAGACCAACCTGGACGTTGATCAACAGCACAACTAACAACAGATGCTTTGACTTCATGAGAAAGATGAATTTAATGATTCCTAACTAAAAGTATAGTTTTGTGTGTTGATTTACAAGCGTGTGGCGATCCGGGAAAGCAGAATGTTTGTAATTTAATGGTTGCAGACGAAGAGCTCAGGAAGTAATTTTGATAGAAAGAGGATTTATAGGTAATTTATCCGGCAAATAAGATATCTGTATGATAGGTTGGGAATTTGATGATTTGATGAGTGTCCTGCAGGAAGCAAGACTGGGAAATCCGAAGCGGTTGAACATTTTGCTGAAAGCAAATCCATTGGCTGTGGTCAGTGAAGATTATTCTCTGCTTCTTTTAATGCGTCATTTTCAGGTTCAGTATTGGAATGAAGAAAGGAGGGTATTAAATGCCAGACCTGAGGATAAGTTCACTCAGTGGGGCATCACGATCATCAGCAGCGAAGAATCCGGTGGAAGTCAGATGAATGCTTATGTTCCCAATAATTTAACCTATACTGGTCTGGAACTCCGGGGAAAGGAAGTCAGCATTTTTACCGAAACAGAAACGATCCTGACCAATGTGATTGAGCTGAGAAGGAAGATGCACTTTTATGGTGCTTTTAAAGAGGCTGATCTGGAGGAAACCTTTAAGGCATTGAACAACGAACAATACCCAACCAAAACAGTAAGCAAGCCAAAAGCGAAAGATAAAACCATCGAAAACGAGGTTCTGGGCACCCTGATCTATAATGAGGAAACAGGACAGTATGAATCTGAATATGCCGGGGAGGATGGTTCTTTCCAGGTCGGTATTGCTTTGACGACTCCTAAAAAATTAGAGCAGCTCATCTCATTTGCGGCACAACAGATTAGGGAGAAGACTTATAAAGAAATGCTCCTGTCTATGGAAGCAGAAATGATTGAACTGAAAAATGACGTTTGGATTGGGGAAGATGAGAACGGACAAGAGGAAGCTCCAATTAGCGTTGAAGAATTCAGAAAGAGAATCTCCATCAGCAGTATCGATTTCTATGAAGATGGCAGTGCCAGCATCTATTGTAAGGATGACGATGTGTTTTTCGGCCATACCATTATTGTGGATGTCGACGAAAAAGGTAAATATGATAGTGTAACGCTTGCGGGTTAAAAGGTGTATTGAGCTTTGATTAACTTCAATACACCTTTTTAGTTGTTATTTGATTTTTACTGCTGTGACTTCGATCAGTTCAGGACCATTTTCTACAGGATAACCAGCTACTTTCGTGCCTTTAAGGCTAACATTTTTGCCGGCATAAGTATCCAGGTTAACGGCAGTGCTTTTCAGTGCATAGGTTTTATCTCCCGACTGGATAGTATGGCTGCCATATTGATAAGTTGTCATCCCTTGTTTCTGGATTGTTCCACTAAGCTCAATTGTGTTTTTATCTCCTCCCGGGGATTTCATGGTGCCGCAGCTGGCAAATGTAAAGCCAACAGCAAGAAGTACTAGTAGTTTTTTCATAAGTATCTAATTGTTTTTTGTAATGAAGCGATCATGATCTTTACCTGCATTTCGTTAGGTGATCTGTAAGATCATGATGCTTTCATATGCGTTAAAACGTTAAAACCTGAAGTTACGCAACACTTGTTGATAAATAAGTTTTCTGCTTGTTTTTCTTTGGGATGATTCCTCCACAAAAAAAGCCGGTTCTGATGAACCGGCCCTCTATATGCTATTGGTATCTGTTTATTCTAAAGTTCTCTGATCCAGATGTTACGGAAGCTAAGCGGCTCACTTTTGTCGCCATGACTTTGCAGTTTAATCGGAGAAGGGCCATGTGCCTGTTTGTAAGAAGGCAAACCTACATATTGAGTAGGGCCTTTCAACTCAAAATTATTCTGTACCACAACACCGTTATAGATCACAGTTACTTTAGCCGGACTTTTTACCGAACCATCGGTGTTAAAAAGAGGTGCAGTCCAGATGACATCATAGGTTTGCCATTCTCCCGGTTTTCTTGCCGGATTGAACAACGGAGTTGTTTGCTTATATATACTTCCTGCCATACCATTGGTATAGGTTTTATTGTTGTAAGCGTCAAGGATCTGTAGTTCGTATCCCAGATCGCCTTTTCCTATAGAAGCCAGAAAGAGGCCGCTGTTTCCACGCCCTTGTCCTTCACCGGTAATATTTGCAGGTACTTTCCATTCCAGGTGCAGCTGATAGTTATTGAATGACTTTTTAGTCTCAATGTTCCCCGTTTTCTTGTCAACGGTAAATTCTCCTTTGGCTACTTTCCATTTTGCTGCCTGCGACCTGTCGTCGGTCATCACCCATTGGTCCAGGTTTTTACCATCAAAAAGGATGATCGCATCAGATGGGGCATTGCCGATTACTTTTGCCGGGGTAACGACCACCGGAACAGGCGTATAAAATTCGGTATCTTCATGTTTTGCATTTTCCTGTGCATTGGCAAAACCTGCTGTTCCCAGGATCAGAGCAGAGGTTAGTATTGCTTTATTTAAGTTCATAGTTGATAATTTAGCTAAAGATTTATGGCTAATATACAATTATTGAGCAGGCTTTTATTTCAAAAGTTCCTGGATCAGGTTTTGTCGCTCATTTGTTGCAAGATCAATAAGCTCAAAGCGTTTAGCAGAGGTAAAAGAGCCTATGTCTGTGTCACTGTTGATGTGAATGGTGCCCAATAAAATTACGTATTTACAGGCGTATTTTGTTTGTTTAACCAGTTCGTTGATCCGTTCATCAATCGCTTCATAAATGACTTCTGTTGCTTCCTTTAAAGGATGGGTTGCGTCCAGGATTCTGTTCTTTTCTTTTAAAAGGATTTGCTCAATGGTATTCATCTGATAATCCATATCATTGAGCTGGCCCGGAACGATGGCATCGTTGATCAGCTTGTTTAAAGCTCCTTTTGCTGCGCCACAGCAACCGGTATTTTTATGTTGTCCGTAACGGTGGATCTCTCCGATGGTGCCTTCTTTTGAAATCCCGATATGTGGTCCGTAATAAACAAAGACCGCACCCTCGTCAGGAACATGACTGGCAAAGGCACCCATTCCAGTAAGCCCGGTAAAGGGAAAGCCATCTAAACCGCCCATTTTAAAAGGCCCGAGAAATTCACTTGCTCTAACGGGGTACTGTATGCTGTTGACATCATCGCTGCAAATACTATCTGCCAGCATGATCTGCGAAGGCTCCAGGTCTAAGCGTTCCTCTACGAAATCGATCAGGCGGTTGACCGTGTCTATGGTGGTGACTGCATTGGGATAATGCGCTCGGATCAGGGCTAATTTTTCTCTTTTTTTCATGGTATGTTTTGTTGGTTATCAAACGATCATATTATATGTTCATTACGTTCTGTGAGCTGTACGCCTATGATGATTTTACGGCGCTTATAAAATGATGTTGTTTTTAGGCTGAAGGGCAGGAGGTAAGTCTGTTTCCCCAAGCATTTCTCTCAGATCTATTTCTATTGTTCTGCTCATCTGGGAAATGGGAACATCATTGGCGCTTCCTTCAAAAGGATTTTCAGTGCTTTCTCCAACCACTTCCAATGAGGTATATACCCAGGAAATGAGCACACTGAAAGGAATCACCATCCAGACCATATTTCCTTTCATGATGCCTTCCATGCTTTCATTTAGTTTATCAAATTCTTTGAGTAAGCCAAAAGGAAGCAGGAAGCAAAACAGCTTAATGAAAAAGCCGTTGATCGTTGCAAACTGACGGGGGTAAGGGAAGTTTTTAATCCTTTCGCTTTTTCCCTGATGATCATAAAAATCTTTTACGATCCGTTCCATCTCTACAAACTGATAGCTATCCAGTTCTTTGTTGTCGAATAACCCGCTCAGGGTTTTTGACTGTAGGCTCATCAATTGAACGGCCCTGTTTTTTGTACTCAGGATATAGGTCAGCTCTTCGGCAGGGATATATTTAGCCAATTCTGTTTCCAGACTGCTTTCTCTTTCCGGAATGGTATAGAATTTTTTATACTCTTCGTTAGCCCTGTTGTTGCTGTTTTCCCAGGCTCTGGGCTCCCTCATCTGGTAACGTAAAGCGGTAAGCCAGGCAAAATGCCGGTAAACGAGTTCTTTTGTTTTTTGAGGGTTGTTCCTTAGAAAGTCGCGGCTCATCGTTCCCCAGGTTCTGCTGCTGTTGAGAATGGAGCCCCAGATCTGCCGGGCTTCCCAGGTTCGGTTATAGGTTTGTGTGTTTTTAAACCCGACAATAAAGGCGGTGGCGGTGCCTAAAAGTGCAACGACTGTCCAGGGGATAGCCAGCCATTTCATACCGAGGCCCTGATATAAAAGTGTGGGGACCACGCCGATCACGAGGACCCAGTAAATAATTCTCCTTGTCCATACGAGGAATTCTTTCAATTGATAGGATCTGCCGATGTGCATAGTTTAAGTTTGAGCTGGTTTTGAACTGAATTTACTAATGATGATGCCCACCAGCACTACGGTGTAAAACTGACCGATAATGCCGAATAAAGAGGTAATGAGCTTGGTATGATGGGTGTTTGGGGTAATGTCCCCAAAGCCGATACTGGTAATGGTAATGC
The DNA here is from genome assembly GCF_900129215.1 of Pedobacter caeni. GTDB lineage: Bacteria > Bacteroidota > Bacteroidia > Sphingobacteriales > Sphingobacteriaceae > Pedobacter > Pedobacter caeni. The sequence goes on from NZ_FQUQ01000005.1 coordinate 605,475, forward strand.
TGCAGAAATAAACGAAGTCCATATAAGTACTTGCCGGATCGGCAGTGCTCAATCCTTTAAATGAATCCGGATGTCCGTAGGAGCACAATTGAAAAAGGAAGGTGTTAATTTCTATCAGCAGGAGGTAGCCACATGCTGAGGCCGAGATGACATCGGCATTGATGTAACTTGGCTTGAGTAAAAACTTGAGGAGTTCCCAGAAAATGAAAATAAAGAAGCCTGAAAAGATCAGGTTTAAGGCAAACATGTATCCTTCATTTTTCCCAAACAGGGGAAGAAAGATGGGGAAGAGCACCACCATCAGCAATAAAATGTTCCTGATTCTGTTTTTGAGCTTTCCCTTTTCAAAAAACAGGCCTACACTGGCGAGACCCAGAATGACCATGTTAATGGGCCAGATGATTTGGGTGTAGCTGGGCAGGTCTGTGATAAAGATACCAATAAACAGGTGCTGAACCAATGCGAAGAGCAGAAATTCATATTTGTGTTTCTGGATGAACAGGAAGATGCTGATCTGGTGGTTTTTAAAAGGCATTTGTTCTGTTTCTGAGTATGATCAAAAATTAAACCAAGTTGTTGGCGCTTTGTCAAATTGCCCCTTTTAGGAGCATGAAGGGATATTAAGCCGCTATATTTGAAGCATGAAATTTACGCAGATTACCATGATAGACGATTGTGGGATAAAAGGACCAATCGTACAGAAAATATCAGAATTGTCGAAATCACCATTGGTTATATTTAACGATACCCCGGTTTCCAAAGAAGAGATTGTCCAAAGAATCGGAGATAGTGATGCGGTGTTGTTGAGCTGGAAGACCAGTATCTCTGCTGAAATTCTACAGGCTTGTCCGTCTTTAAAGTTTATTGGACTTTGCTGTAGCCTGTATGATGAAAAATCTGCAAATGTAGACATCGCTGCAGCTAGGGAACTCGGAATCACAGTCAAAGGAGTGAGGGATTATGGTGATGAAGGTGCTGCAGAATTTATCTTCGCTCAATTGGTGTATTTGTTTCAGGGTTTAGGAAAGTACCAATGGAAAGCTGATGCTGCTGAATTGAAAGGTAAAAGCATTGGAATCATTGGCCTGGGGACTTTGGGTGGAATGGTAGCCACAATGGCCGGGCAGTTTGGAATGAAGGTGTTTTATTATAACAGAAGCAGAAAAGCAGCGGCAGAGCAAAAAGGAATTGCTTACTTACCCTTGCAGGAATTGCTTTCTACCTGTGATGTGGTGACGACCCACCTTCCTAAAAACACGATCCTTCTTGGAGAAACCGAGTTTAATCATAAGAAAAAGAATTCAATCCTGATCAACACTTCATTAGGACTGACCTTTGATAAGGCTGCTTTTAGTAAATGGCTGTCGGAAGACGAATCTTCTTATGCAATTTTTGATGCAGATGGAATGGCCCCTTTTGAAGGCGAAATCGCTAAAATGGACCGGGTTATCAGCACTGATAAATTTGCAGGTTTTACTGCTGAGGCAAAAGTAAGGTTATCTGAAAAAGTATTGGAAAACCTCTTGGCTTATCAGGTTACTGGTTTATCAAACTGATCTCATACCGATATTTAGGCTTACAAACACATCATTGTGCTCATTTCTTTAAAGGATTTTAACGAGATAAAACCGTTCAATCACCTGATTACGGGTATGGTAATTCAGGAATTTGGGCTTTAGTTTAGTGATGTGGAAATAGTCAAAGCTTTTCAGAATTTGGGCATGGTAAATTGTTTTCAGGACAGAAAATTCTGCCTCCGGAACAAATACAACCATGCCTTTCTTCGTCTTTTCTTTTTCAAGGGCATCATAGTCAGATAGGTATCCAACCTCTCCCGGTGCATAAAAACCGAAAGCATCTGAGACATTCATGAGGACCTTTGCCTGCGTTCCGGGGTATTGTTCCTGTAACCATTTCCCTGCCTTCATCCCTGCCTGGTATTCCAGAAGGGCAGGATAAAAGAATAGATAAAGAAATCCCATCAGGGAAATGGAAAGCAAGGTGCTTCTTGCCATGATGGTCTGTACAGATGGGCCTTTGAACAGTACAAAAGAGAGGATCAGAAGGAACAGTAAGCTCCCGATACAGAGAAATGGATAAGGAACATGAAATAACAATGCAATTGAAGCAAGGAGTATCGTAATGATCAGGAAAAGAACATTCTGAATCCTGAAAAATGCTTTGATGCCTTTTGATTCCAACCGGCACAAATAGGCTGCGGTAAGGATTGAAAACTGAGGAAAAATGAGCAGGATATAATGTGGTAGCTGGAATTTGGAAAAAGAGAAAATAAGAAAAGAAACCAGAGCACTTGCCCAGATGATGATGCCCTCCATAGGGATCTCATCCCTGTTTTTCTTTTTTACCAATTGGGCGATGGCGGTGTAAAACAAAACTGACCAGGGCAAGAATGCCCATAAAGTGGTATGAAGAAAGAAAGAAACATCCCCTTTGCCCTTGATCGGGCCACTGTTGAAAAAGCGTCCGAATTGACTGTCCCAAAAGAAAAATTTCAGCCCGGAAACACCCTGTTGTCCGAATACTATTTTTTCGGGATGCAGGTCAAACTGCACATATAAAGCATAGATCTCCGGAGTGATGAATATAAAAATCAAGCCTAAAGCTATCCACCATTTAGGTTTCCCGAACTCCCGGTATTGTTTGCTAACTGCCCAGTAAATGAGGAATCCTGTAAAAACAGGAATCAACACAAAGATGCCTTTGATCATGATGGCACAAGCGGCAAAGAAAGAACCGGCAATGATATGCCAGAATGAATGCTGATGAGCCTTGTAGTAATGATAGATGCTGGCGATGACAAAGGCGGTGATATAGGTTTCGGCCCTTACATCGAAGCTGGAGATGATCAGGTGAAGCGCTGTACTAAAGATCAGGACGCTGATTAATGCGGTTTTCTGATTATAAATTGCTTTTGTGAAAAGGTATAGGTACCAGCAAGCCAGTAAGCCTGCAAGAAATGAAGGCAACTTGTAGGCAAAAACCGAAATGCCAAATATTTTATAGGACGCTGCAGCAAGCCAGAACGTGAGGTGTGGTTTATCCAGCCAATCGGCACCCCGCAAATAGAGGTTGATCCAGTCATTTTTTAAGACCATGGTCTTGGCTATTGTTGCATACAGGGCCCCATCAGGTTCCATTAATTCACCAAAGAGTGCTACTGCGCTCACAATGGTAACCAGGATGATCAGGAGTAAATACAACTTGTTTTCCGTTAGTTTCATTTGAATAAAATTGTCTTTACAGGTGATGATGATTTCATTTTTTTGATATTGCCGGAGCAGCTCTTGTTAAGGTGGACCTGCTGCTCCTTGCGAACAGTCAGCAAGGTAATTTTTGAACAATACCCCAGCTTTAATGCTGTATTAAATGATTGTTATGGTTTTAAGATACAGGTGTTTAGCTACCGGTGTTTTCAACCAGGATTATCAGTAGCTTTGTCAGACCATGACTGTCGCTGAACATCCCATTTTATCCCTACTTCCGGATCATGACCTGAAAGATTCCTTTTCGGTAAAATTCATGAACAGGCATACCATTATGGAAACTGCGGTATGCCGGATCAGTTACCACAGGATTTTTCTGATTCAGGAGGGGAGTGGTGGCATTCAGATCGATGAGCATTCCTATCCGATCTCTGGCCAGGAATTGTTTCTGCTTTCTAAAGGCCAGTTATTTACTTTTTTGCCTGGAACTACCCTGACTGGTTATGAACTCAGTTTCGGGGATTGCTTTTGGGAGAAAAGCCCTGCCAGTGCCAGCAATTGTAAATCAGTGCTGTTTAATAATGCTGCGGCAAATCAACATCTGCCATTTCCTGCAGGAACACAGGCCGGACTGATTAACTTGTTCGCTATCCTCTATGCGGAATATATTGCTGTGGATTACATCAATAAGCTCGATGCACTTGCTGCTTATCTGAAGGTGATCATGATCAAAATTGCGAATTTGAATGCGGCGCTTGTACAGGCCTACGATAGTCACGATCGACAACTCTATCGCCACTTTATCGCTTCCGTATCTGAAAAATATAAAGACACACATGAGGTGGCATCCTTTGCAAAAGACCTGGGGATTTCTACCCGGAAGCTTGGCGATCTCTGCAAACGCTGTGGTGTTATGAGCCCTAAAGAGATTATCAATGGCCAGTTGATTGCAGAAGCAAAAAGAAACCTTCAGTTTTCTTCGAAGCCGGTAAAAGACATTGCTTATGAACTCAATTTCAGTAGTCCGGATCAGTTCAGTCATTTCTTTAAAAAGCATACGGGTAGTTCTCCCAATGACTATCGTCTCCACTTTGTTAAAATTGGCATGTGATTGACCGTTTTTAACATTCCCTGAAGGCTTTTGTCAGCTTAATTTTGTCTTATAAACTCATTCATTATGTCTGTAAACAAAATTAAATCCATTGCGGGAATTGATATTCCTGATTCTGCCATCGCCAGTCAGGCAACAGAACTGCTGTTAACACATGGAACGGAATTCATTTATAACCATTCTCTGAGGGTTTTCCTGTTTTCTTCATTAAACGGAAAACGGAATCAAATCCAGTATGATGCGGAATTGCTGTACGTCAGTTCTGTGTTTCATGACCTTGGGCTTGTCCCTCATTACAGCAGCGCTGATCAGCGTTTTGAGGTAGACGGAGCAAATGCAGCCAGGGATTTTCTGAAAAGCCATGGTTTGCCGAAAGAATCCCTGCAACTGGTTTGGGATACGATCGCACTGCATACCACAATCGGAATTGCAGAACATAAAGAGCCTGAAGTGGCGCTGATGTATTCGGGTGTAGGTCTGGACGTGATGGGGGAGGGATATGAACACCTGAGTGTAGAAAACAGGGAAGCGATTGTCGGCGCATTTCCCAGAAATAATTTCAAGGAAAAGATCATTCCAACCTTTTTTGATGGGTTTAAGCATAAAACGGAGACCACTTTTGGCAATATCAAAGCCGATGTATGTGGTTATATGATTCCCAATTTCCAGCATAAAAACTTTTGCAATTGTATTCTCCATTCCCCATGGTCTGAATAACAGTTTTATTTTTTATTTTAAAGCTGGTGATCCATATGGATCACCAGCTTTAAAATATTCGCATCCCGGGTTGTTACTCTCGATAATCTCTGTAATTTAGGAATTCTAATTTTCAGGTGGGATGAATGATGTTTTTTCTATAAAAAATGGCAGCATTAAGGCTTTTGAATCTGCATATCACCACTGGAGCGGTAGAATCTATACTTTTATCCTTAAGCAGTGTCATAGCGAAGAAATTGCGGAGGAAGTTGTTCAGCTGGCATTTGTACGCCTATGGGAAAAGCGGGAGCAGCTTTCTTTGGAGCATAACCTCAGCACCCAGCTTTTCCGGATGTCGAAAACCATTTTTATTGATGAGCTGAGGAAAACTGCCCAGTCCAGGAAATACCAAGAGAGGGTTCAGCGATCCGGGGCAGCGTCTTTTACGGAAAATACACTGGAGCATAAAGAAGCGCTTCAGATCGTCTATCAGGCGATCGAGCAGATGCCCCCGGTCAGGAAGCAGATCTTTCTGATGAGCCGGATGGAACATCTTTCTTACCAGGAGATCGCTGAGAAACTCGGTATCTCTCCTAAAACAGTAGAGAATCATATGGCACTCGCCTTAAAATACCTTCGTGGCTTTACACCACTGATGATTGTCCTGCATTTACTGTAAGCATAAATAAATATTTTTTTACCGGTTAGGGGTAAGGCCCTTTTCAAACGTATGGAAAGAAATGGAGATGACTAAGGAACTGATCTTACGGTTTTTCAAAAACCAATGTAATGCAGAAGAAGCAACAGAAGTTGCCGCTTATTTGCAGCAGCACCCGGAACTGCTGGAAGAATTTCTTCCGGATCAGGCCTGGAATGAGCTGGAAAATGAAGTCTCCTTGTTTCCTGAGGATAAGAAAACTGAAATCCTGAACCAGCTGAGGCTAAAGCTGGATTTTACAGTACCGAAAAAGAGAAATCTTTGGTGGTTAAGTGCTGCGGCATCCTTATTCCTGCTGCTTGGTATTGGCTATTTGATGAACAAAAAACCAGCAGAAGTACAGGTTCCTGAAGTTATGCTCCACAATCTGGTGAAAATGAATTACGGTAAAGAGGCAGTGTCGCTGGCCATTGAAGACGGTTCTGTGGTGCTGCTAAAACCGGGAAGTGAGCTCCGCTATCCGGAACATTTTCAGGGCAACGACCGGAGTTTTTACCTGAAAGGAGAAGCCCGGTTTAAGGTAGCAAAAGATCCTGAGCGTCCTTTTAATGTACATGCGGGGGGAACTGTGACGACCGCTTTGGGGACAGATTTCACCATTACCGCCAATTCAGGGGAGTCTCATACCAGGATCTTTCTTCATGAAGGCCGTGTGGTGGTGAGGCCGGAGCAGCCACAAAAAGGGAAAACAAAGGAAGTGTATTTAAATGCCGGAGAACAGCTTTCGGTGAACCGGACCACTTTTGACAATCAGCTTGCTGGCTCCGAAAAGAAAACAGAACCGCGAATCAAGGTCGCAGGAAGTACAGAAATCACTTTAGAAACCATTTCCTTTAAGAACCAGAGTCTGGAAAACATTTTCCATTCATTAGATAAAGAACTTTCCACAAGGATTCATTTCAAAGCGCATGAAATGTCCGGCCGGTATTTCACCGGAGCATTTAAAAGGGATAGTCTGACCGCAGACCGGATCATTAAAGAGATCGCCCTGTTAAACAAACTAAAAATCGACAAACGTGACAGTACCTATTACCTGAGCTTGCAACAAAACCACCACTAGATAATTAACCAACTATTTACAAGAGAACCATTGTAAAAAGATTATTGAAAAGAACTATGAAACAAATTTCACCAAGAATTTCGAAAAGGCGGATTCAGGGAATATGGCTTAGCGGTCTTATTTTCTTACTGCTTGCAGGGACAGCAAATGCCCAGACCGGGGCATCGGTTACAGGAGTTGTTAAAGATGCCGGTGGAGGCGCCCTTCCGGGAGTATCCGTAAAGATCGAAAACAAAGACAAAAATTTCAGAAGTAACATTGCGACCAATATGCAGGGCCTGTTTTCTGCGGGTGGCATTCCTCCTGGTGGAGGGTATACTTTTACCTTTACTTCTATCGGTTACAAGACCAAAGTACTGGAAGGATATACCATCAACCTACTGGATAAATTGTCTATAGTAGTGACTTTGGACGAAGATGCCACCAAGCTGAATGATGTGGTGATTACCGCGCTTGGAATTAAGCGAAATAAAAAAGCACTCGGGTATAGCATGGCTGAACTGAAAGGCAATGAACTGACCCAGGGGAGCGAAGTGAATGTGGCCAACTCCCTTTCCGGAAAAGTTTCCGGTGTACAGGTGAGCCGGGCTTCCTCAGGAAGCGGGGGCTCATCAAAGGTGGTCATCAGAGGGAATAACTCATTGATTGGCAACAGTCAGCCTTTATATGTGGTGGATGGGGTGCCTATCGATAATCAGAATATAGGAGCGGCCAGTAGTTCCGGAGGAACGGATTACGGAGATGGGATTTCGAACATTAACCCGGATGATATCGCTACAATTTCTGTTCTGAAAGGACCAAATGCTGCTGCGTTATATGGGCAAAGAGGAAGCAATGGGGTGATCCTGATCACGACAAAAACCGGTACGGCAGGCAAAGGAATGAACATTCAGGTGAATTCCGATTTCTCTGTAGGCTCGGCATTGGTGGCCCCTGATTTTCAGAATGTTTATGGACAGGGTTTAAATGGCGACTTTACCCATTTCAGAAAATCTGATGGAACAATCGTGACCATGAAGCAGGCCCTGGACGGAGGCTTTGCCGGCACACCAAAGATGAGTGGAGGCCGCGACCGGCTGACGCGTTCCAGCTGGGGACCAAAAATGGAAGGACAGCCTTATGAAGACCAGTGGGGAAACTTATTGTCGCTCACACCACAAAGTGATACGTATACCGGCTTTTTTCAAAATGAAAAACAGTTGACCAATAACGTGAGTGTAGAAGGCGGAAATGAAAAAGTAAACTACCGCCTTTCTTATGCAAATACCTATGTTGATGGTTATGTTCCAACAAATAAGCTGAAGAAAAACAACTTTAACCTGCGTACACAGGCTTCGATTACCGATAAGTTTAAACTCGACGCAAAATTGAATTACATCATTCAGGACGCGACAAACAGGCCGACTTTGTCTGATGCTTCAGACAATCCGGCTTATCTGCTGATCAGTCAGCCGAGAAGTATTCCTATGAATATCCTCGGACAGTATAAATGGACAGCCGCTGATGTGGCCAAACAATTGGGATATTCCAGTCCTGTTCCCGGACTGGAAAAGACCTATGCCACCAATAGTTCAACCGCAAATCCTTTCTGGACAATCAATGAAACAAAAAATACCGACCGAAGGGACCGGGTGATTGGTTTCCTGAGGTTGTCTTATGATATCGAACCCTGGTTAAAGCTAAGTGCAACAGGAGGAACCGATTTTTATACTGATCAGCGCTTAAGGTACCGTGCAGTAAATACTTATCAGAGTCTGAACCGCAAAGGAGATATGAGTGAAACAGTGATCAGGGTGCGTGAAGACAATTTTGATGCCTTGCTGAACAGTAATTTTAAGATTAAGGAAGATTTTAGCGTAACCTGGAACCTTGGTGCCAGTCACCTGAGCCGTTATTTGCGTCAGACAGGAAATACCGGAAGCCAGTTCGTAGTGCCCAATCTGTATGTCATCAACAATACACTGACGAACTCCTATCTTTTTGACCTGGTAGAATCGAAGATCAATTCGGTGTATACTTCCGGACAGATTGGATATAAAGATTACCTGTTTCTGGATTTATCCGCAAGAAATGATTGGTCTTCGACCTTAAATAACAACAACAATTCGTTTTTCTATCCTTCGGCAAGTGCCAGTTTTATCGCTTCTGAAGCCTTTGGTATGAGTGGTAAAACCCTTCGTTACCTGAAGTTCAGAGGTTCATGGGCCCAGGCAGGAAGCTCCGGAAATCCTTATCAGCTAACTGGTACTTACAGCCTTGACCAGTTCTCACATGGAGGAGTTCCCCTGGCTTCATTCACGACTGTGATTCCAGACAAGAACCTTAAAAATGAGCTAACGACCTCTATTGAGTTTGGATCAGACCTGGAGCTTTGGGGTGGCAGACTGGGTTTAGGTTTTACCCTTTATCAGGCTTCTACAAAAAAGCAGATTCTGGACGTTCCTATTGCACCTTCCAGCTTGTTCAATGTGATGAGGATCAATGCGGGTGAAATCAGGAACCGTGGTATTGAGCTGTCTTTAAATGGAACGCCCATCAAAACAGCCTCCGGATTTACCTGGAAAACAACTTTCAACTTTAATAAAAATGTAAATAAGGTGCTGTCCCTTGCACCAGGGGTAGAAACCTTTTTAATGGGGTCTGATCGGGGGATCAACGTAGTTGCACAGGTAGGCCGGCCTTTTGGAGAGCTCATCGGAACGCAGTTTGCCTGGTTGAAAGACGAAAATGGCAACCGCCTGATTGATCCGGATACCGGCCTTCCGCTACGAAGCAATGGCAGGGTAGTGGAAAGAATAGGAAATGCGCAGCCTGATTGGCTGGGTGGTTTCTTCAACTCTTTCAGTTATAAAGGTTTTACATTGAATGCTTTAGTCGATATCAGACAAGGGGGGATGATCTTCTCTCAAAGCAACAGAGAGGAAATCATTTATGGTACGACCAATAAAACGGTAGCAGGAAGGGATGGCTCTTATGTAGCTTCCGGAGTGGTAGGGAAGAAAAATGCGGATGGCAGCTGGTCCGGGACAGGAGCCCAAAACACCAAATCAGTAAAAGCACAGGATTACTGGAATATGGTAGCGAGCGACAAGGAGGTGATGGTATCCGAAGAAATGCTGAATGATGGAAGTTATATTGCCATGAGGGAAATCAGCCTTCGCTATCAGTTGCCGGCTAAGTTGATGCCGACCTCTAAAATCAAAAGCATTACCCTGGGTGTGTACGGACGTAATTTGTTCTACTTCCAACGCAAAACAGACGGTTTCTCGCCGGAAGCTTCGGCATTCAATACCTCTAATTCTTCTATTGGTATCGAATCGACTTCTTTACCGATGCTGAGAAATATTGGATTTAACTTAAACATAGGGCTATAACCGATCATATAAATATAATTCTGATGAAACATATTGTAAAAATGGTACTCTGCAGTTTTACTGTTGCGATGGGCTTAAGCTCCTGTACCAAAGATTTTGAAAGACTGAATACACCACCAACATCGGTGACTACCATAGATCCTTCCCTGGTATTTTCGAGGGTATTAAAGGATGGTACTTTTGCCGAAGGAGGTGAGTTGCCAAATAATAAACTGGGATCCTGGACTCAACATTGGGCAGGAGGGCCGGTCGTTCCTGTATCAAGATATCTGGAATCTGCCGAAGATGCGGTATGGGAGCAGCATTATTCACTGATCAAAGATCTGAAACAAATCAGTTTAGAACTTAAAGGTAAAGAGAGTGATCCCTCAGGCCGGTCGAAACTGGCCATTGCGAGGATTTATGAAATCAGTATCTGGCAAAGGCTAACCGATCTTTTTGGCGATGTTCCTTATTCTCAGATCACCAAAGACCCTGCTAATGTTCAGGTTATTGCGCCATTTGATACTCAGGAAAGTATTTATACCTCGCTGATTGCAGATTTGAACAGTGCGATTGCGCAGTTAAATGACAATGACGAGAGCTATGGTACTGCGGATTTCTTTTATAAGGGAAGTATCCCGCAATGGCGGAAGTTCGGAAACTCTTTAAAGTTACGGCTTGGCTTACGTCTCCGTTATGCCAACCCAGCATTGGCAAGATCTACCGTAGAATCTGCAATGGCCAATCCAGCTTTATTGCTCAGTGGAAATGCAGACAATGCGGCAGTGCCTACCTTTAACAATGCGCAGCCGGTAAATACCAATCCGATGCTGAGACAATTTCAAACCGGAAGTTCTGATTTGAGGTATCTTGCTGCGGCATTAATTGATAAATTAAAAGAATATAGTGATCCACGGTTGCCGCTTTTGGCGCAGCCAACAGTGAACAGCGTAAAAGCGGGGAAACCTGATTATGCAGGATTGGGGGTAGCTTTGACCGATGCACAGTTGTCGCAGGTAATCAGGGACAACTATTCAACGCCTTCATTGAGTACCTGGTTTAGTGCCGCATTTGCCCCGATTCCAACGTATGCCCTGACCTATTCTGAGGTGAGCTTTTTTAAAGCAGAAGCAGCGCTTTTGGGCTGGGGAGCATCTTCAGGAGATGCAGAGACCTTCTTTAAAGCAGGAGTAACGGCAGCCTTTCAACTGGCTCCTTATTCGATCAATACGATTCCTCCGGCCTACAATACCACGGTATTGTCTTTTACTGGCTTGTCTGATGCGCAGAAATTAGAAAAAATCATGACCCAGAAATGGATTCATTTGTTTGGAAGAAATTATGAGGCTTTTGCCGAATGGCGGAGAAATGGCTATCCGGTATTGACCCCGGGCAGTAACCCTGGTTCTACAGGTGGTAAAATTCCCCGCAGGGCGATTTATTCAACAAGAGAAGCACAGCTGAACAATGCGAATTATCAGGCCGCTGTAGGCAGGTTATCTAACGGGGATTCTTTCCTTTCTAAAGTATGGTGGGATAAACGCTGATCCTGTTAAATGAAAAAGCGCTGATCCGTTTCCTTTTATATAGGAAATTGATCAGCGCTTTTTTTATGCTCTTTTATTTTTTCTCCCGGATTGCTTTAAACTCTGATCCGGTTTTCCATTTCGGGAAAGTCTGTTCTTTGCTCAAACGATAGCCCATATCAAACAGCAAACGGACATCCTCTACCATTCCGCTCATTTCCCAGGTTTTCTCATCGAAATTGTCCTGAGGGGAGTGGTATCTGGTTTTAATATAGTCTTCGGCTTGTTTCATGCCCCATTCTCTTCCATGAGTAACGTTGTCTACTCCGGAACCTGTAAACAGGGAGGGGATGCCTACTTTTGCAAAATTGAAATGGTCTGAACGGTAATACAAACCAGAAGAAGGAACCGGATCTGCAACGATGATCCTTCCTTGTTTTTTTGCAGATGAAGCGGCATAATCTTCCAGCTCAGACTGTCCGTAGCCATAAACAACAATGTCTTTGGTTTTTCCGGCAAGTCCCATCATGTCCATATTGATGTCTGCAACAGATTTCTTTGCCGGGAATACCGGATATTTTGCATAATATTCAGAACCGAGCAAGCCCTGTTCTTCTCCGGTGAAGGAGATAAACAGGATGGACCTTTCTGGTTTTACTTTTGCTTTTTTAAAGGCTGCAGCGAGTTCTAATAATGCAGCAACACCGGTTGCATTGTCTACAGCACCATGATATACCGAATCTCCCTTAATAATTTCTCCTACACCAAAATGGTCCCAGTGTGCAGAATAGATCAATGCCTCATCCGCTTTCTTTGTTCCGGGAATCAGGGCAAGCACATTATTTGATACTGATCTTTTGATGGTCGTTTTGATCTTGAGGGAAGTGGTCAGCCCCAGATCAACCGCTTTAAAACCGGGCTTTAGTGCTTCCTTAAACAAGCTTTCGTCTTTGCCGGCAAGGGTAAAGAGTTGTTTGGCGATGTCAAGGCTGATCCAGCCTTCAACAGTGGCCCTTGATTTATTCTGATCTGCAGCTTCCAGCTGTAGTTTCGATTTTGACCAGCCGCTTCTCACTACAGACCATGGATACCCGGCAGGAATATCGTCATGGATGATGAGAATCCCGGTTGCACCTTGTCTGGCAGCTTCTTCAAATTTATACGTCCAGCGACCGTAATAGGTCATGTTTTTTCCTTTGAACAATCCCGGATCTGACAATCCGGGGTCATTGATCATCACGACCACTGTTTTTCCTTTCACATCTAAACCTGCATAGTCGTTCCACTTGTATTCCGGAGCTACAATGCCGTAACCGGCAAATACCAATGGAGAGTTGGTGATGCTGACTTCTGGTTCTACATGTTTGGTTCCTGCAACAAAGCCGTTCAGAAAGCTGGCAGTAACCGATCCGTTTTTTCCTTTAATGATCAGGTTCTCTTCAGGGACAGATTTGATGTCCACCATAGGAACCTCCTGGAAAAAGCTTTTTCCGTTTCCTGGTTTAAGTCCCAGTTTTTCAAATTCCGTTTTCAGGTAATTGATGGTTTTTGTTTCTCCGATGGTAAAAGGCTTGCGGCCTTTGAATTCATCGGAAGCCAAAATGCGGATATGTTTTGCAAAACTTTGCTCATTTATCGCTTTTATAGCTCCTGAATCCGGGCTTAAAGATTTTGGAGCTGCAGTTTGCGCATGTACGGCAAGACCAGCAGATAGCAGGGCCAGCGTAGCAAAGAAATTGCGGGTATGTGATACAGGGTAGGACATTTTATCGTTGGGTTAAATTTCTAAAATGGGTTCTGCGGCTAATATAAGACATTCCGGTCAGAAGTTAATTGGTATATCGGGAAAAGCCGATGTATTATCATTGGGGTGTCATCTCTGCTCTGTTAATTGGAATATCGGAAAAAGTCGATATATATTTGTACCATGAAACAACTAGAAATATTTAAAGCACTTTCCAATAAAACCAGACTGGAGATCCTGCAATGGTTAAAAGATCCTGAACTGAACTTTCCGGATCAGATTCATGCAGGTTTTGAAGTCGGGGTTTGTGTAGGGCAGATCCAGGTAAAAGCGGGACTTACCCAATCTACTGTTTCGGAATACTTATCTATTCTGCAACGCGCAGGTCTGGTAGAGTCTACCAGGGTAGGGCAATGGACTTATTACAAACGTAATGAGCCTGCCTTTGAGGAGTTGAGTAAAATTATCCAATCTGATATTTAAATAAATAATATATATATGAATACTGACAGCTTATTCAGACCGTTTAGCCTGAAATCATTAAATATAAAAAACAGAATTGTAATGGCCCCTATGACACGGTCGTTCTCTCCAAATGGAATTCCAGGTGGCAATGTGGCCACTTACTATCAGAAAAGAGCAGAGGGCGAAGTAGGCCTGATCCTTTCTGAAGGAACAGTGATCGACCGGATTTCTTCTTCCAATGATGCGAACATTCCTCATTTTCATGGAGAAGCTGCATTGTCGGGTTGGGAGCAAGTGATCAAAGATGTTCATGGAGCAGGCGGGAAAATGGGTCCTCAGATCTGGCATATGGGAGTGATGGACAACCACCATTCGGGATGGTTGCCATCTGAACCGTTTGAAGGTCCTTCTGGCCTGAACAGACCTGGTTTTAACAACGGAAAGACCATGACTGAAAAAGACATCGCTGATGCAATTCTGGCTTATGGTTCTGCAGCGGCAGATGCAAAACGTTTAGGCTTTGATACGGTGGAGATTCATGGTGCCCATGGTTACCTGATCGATCAGTTCTTCTGGGAAGGCACGAATTTGCGCACAGACGGTTATGGAGGTAAAACTTTAGCAGATCGTAGCCGTTTCGGAATTGAGGTGGTTAAAGAAGTGCGCAGACAGGTAGGGGAAGATTTTGCGGTGATCCTTCGGTTATCGCAATGGAAACCTGCTGATTATACCAATCAGATGGCGAAAACTCCTGCAGAACTGGAAGCCTGGTTAAACCCACTGGCAGATGCGGGGGTAGATATTTTCCATGCTTCACAACGTCGTTTCTGGGAGCCTGAATTTGAAGGTTCTGATCTGAACTTTGCAGGATGGGCAAAAAAAGTAACCGGAAAAGCAACGATTACCGTAGGTTCTGTAGGATTGAACGGTGAGTTTTTAGGCGCTTTTGCAGGCGAAAGCTCTGAACCAAGTTCATTGGAAGAATTGATGCGCAGGATGGACAGGGGAGATTTTGACCTGGTCGCTGTAGGAAGACCATTACTTGCAGATCCGAATTGGGTAAAGAAAATCAAAGAAAACCGTACTGAAGAGTTAAAAGGCTTTACTAAAGCTGCATTGAGTCAGCTGGTTATAGACTAAGCAATATCTTTTATAACAGAAAGGCCGGTATTTAAACCGGCCTTTCTTTGTTTATGCATTTTTACTTAAAAAGTCGTCAATCTGTGCACCAATCTGGTCCACAACTTCCTGTGGATGTTCGGCTTCATTCCCTCCGGATTCATACCAGCCATTGTCGTCTCTGATCAGATAAAGGTAGAAATCTGAGCCAGGAGCCTGGTTTTTGAAATGATAAGTTTTATCATCGGAAGTCGTTACCGGACCACTCACAATTCTTCCCTCTGGCAACTTAGCCTGAGCATCTAATAAATGCTTTTTTACACCCATGTTTTTTTTAACAAAATAGACATAATAACTGGCAATACACTTTTTGTCTCCGGGAATAACAATGTTGAATTTTTGTCAGGAATTTAAATCTTTAAAATAATGTTATTATTTTGGGCAAAACACAGGAATAAATTATCACAACATGCGTATTTCCCTTTTTTTACTGCTGATGCTATGCAGTTTTGGTCAGCTGGCCATTGCCCAGATTCAACACCAGAGCACCGGTTGGTTGTTTCTTATGAATAACACCAAAATCAATAAAAAATGGGGGACCCATCTTGATGTACAACTGAGGTCTTCCGATCAGTTTTCTCAATTGAGAAATTTCATGTTCAGACCAGGACTTACTTATTTTATCAATGATAAAAGTGATGTTACATTGGGATATTTACTGAACGAAACTTTTATAGATCAGGTGGGCAGGAAAGACAACCGGCTGACAGAACACCGGATCTGGCAGCAATATATTTATAAGCATAAGATCAGTACAGTCAATATCAGCCATAGGCTTCGTCTGGAACAAAGGTTCATGGAACAGAATGGTGGTGGCGATCTGTTTTCACAACGTTTCAGGTATTTTATCAGGACGATTCTTCCCCTGGCGAAGGGACAGCAAAACTTTGAACAGGGATTTTTTGCTGCTTTACAGAATGAGCTTTTCTTCAATGTGCAGCATAAAAATAAATTAAATGGTCATTTTTTTGATCAGAACAGGGCATATTTAGCTGCAGGATACCGCTTTAGCAAAAAGATGGACCTGGAAGCCGGCTATTTAAACCAGACGGTAAAAGGAGGTAACAACAACACGATGAATCATGCGGTTCAGCTGGCCTGGTATACCAGGTTCTAAGGAGAGGTTCTGCTGAGTTTTTCCCGGATGAGTCGGCCCAATTGATGGCGTTCAGAAAGGCTCATACTGGTATCCATCGGGAGATAAACGAGTTGAGTCAGGGAAAGGGCATTCGCATTTTCCTTTGTTGTTTCTGAATTATTGAGCTTGATGAGGCTGGAGGCTTTTGAAGTCGCATCGAAGCCATTTACACGTAAGTGTCTGATCATTTCTTCCGGATGCGGACACTGGATCGGAATCACCCAGTTGGTATGAAGCTGATTTGTGCAGCCGATTCTGATCTCCCCGGGAAGGTTCTCCAGGATGTCGTCGGAAAGTCTTTTTCTTGACCATACCTGTTCCTGTTTAAATGCATTTAACCTTTTTTCCAGCAATCGTTCATTTGGATGGCAGGGCCTGAACCTGATTTTCTTCAGGGGATCATCTCCCGGAAAACCTCTGGTAAACGAGGAGAGAACCTGATCAAAATCCTTTCCCCTGGATTGGATCAATTGATAAAACAACGTATACCAGGTTCTTTTGCCGAGCAGGCTAATGCACATTGCTTTGATCAGTTTTTTCAGATAAAGCCTGGTCTTTTGTCTTGGTAACTGGTTATTGAATTCCTTTACAAGGAGATATAGCTGAGGGGTATTGATCTGAATGACCGCTCCAGAGATGGCAGTATTGGTTTTGATCATTCCGAAACTAAACATCAGTACGTCCGATTCGGGATGTCCTTCGTATCCATTGCCCTGGAAGGCCTGGGCGCAATCTTCTATCAGGATCAGTTGATTTTTCTTCGCAATTTCCTGAATTTCTTTTAATGGGGTAATGCCACCAAAGAGGTGCGTGATCAGGATAGCTTTCGTTGCAGGGGTAATGGCGGATGATACCTGTCCGGCAGTAATTGTTAAGGAATATTTGTCTATGCTTACTGGAACAGCGATCAGTTGATGGGCTGCTATAATGTTAAACATATCCGGAATATTGATATCCGTGACCAGAATTTCTGTTCCGGGAGGGAAATCTAAAGCCTTGAGGAGGAGGTTAAAACCCGTCCTGACAGATAGGGTAACGAGTTTGTTATTGCCTGCTATCGAGTTTTTATAGGTTTGACCTGGAAAGAAATATCCGGAAAAGCAGTACCTGATACCCGCAAAAATATCGGAAAACGGAATGTCTAATTTACCTCTGGGGATCATTTCTGGTTTTGAAGCAAGATAGGTTTAAATAAAATAAAATGTAAATTTACGGCATGAGAACCAGAAGAACCCTATTTCTTAAGTATATATTCATATTTCAGCTGAGTTTGTGCTTTGCTTTGCCTTCCAGTGTTTTTGGACAAAATGCAATGCAGCGGCTGGATGATAAAATTTTAATTAACCTTTCTGAACATAGAACTCCGGAGAAAACCGGCTTTTTTATGTTCCTGTCTAAACACAATGATGTAGTTAATATAGGAGTTCCGGTAGGTTTATTGGCTGGAGGAATAATCACCAATGATAAAGAGATGCGTCAGAATGCTTTATATGTGGCCAGCGCCTCTGCAGTAAACGTACTTGCTACGCTTTTCCTTAAAAAGGTGATTAAACGGCCAAGACCATTTAACGGACTGGTGAAGATCAATGCCGTTTATCAGCCTTCACATTATTCTTTTCCATCAGGACATACTTCAACTGCCTTTACTACAGCTACAGCCTTATCTCATGCTTATCCTAAATGGTACGTGATTGCACCTGCTTATTTGTGGGCAGGATCTGTGAGTTTCTCCCGTTTGTATTTAGGGGTACATTATCCTACGGATGTGGCTGCAGGAGCGTTGCTGGGAACAGGTACTGCATTTTCTATGGGATTTATACGCCCCAATAAATAGTACCCCAATAAATATTGCCCTAATGAAATAGTGACTCAGTAAATAATAAGATCTGATACAAAAAAAGCCAGCTTTATTCAAGCTGGCTTTTTTATAGGCATTGGTTTTAGTTTCCTTTTACCAAACCATCTTTTTTAGCTTTTTTCTCTACTTCTTCTGCACGTTTACCACTATCCGGGTGCGAGCTCATCATTTTCTGCATGGTACTTTGTTTATCGCCGCTACCTAAAGCCTGTAGCTTTTTGAAGGCACTGGACATGGCCATTACATTATAATTGTGTTTTTTAAGGAAGTCATAACCAAAGTTATCTGCTTCTGTTTCCTGCTTACGGCTGTAGCTGGATTCCAGGATTGCATTTGCAAGATCACCCAACTGGCTTTGAGACAGGCTGTTTACTACACCTGATTGAGACGATGCCGCATCAGAAATCGCTGCACGTTTATAAGCAGAACGCATGGCATCACGGCTATCGTGATTTTTAACGTGACCTATTTCGTGGCCAATGATCGCTAATAACTCTTCATCCGTCATCTTGTCCATCAGGGCAGAAAATACACGAACGCTTCCATCTGCACAGGCAAAAGCATTGATATCAACCACTTTATATACTTTATAGTTCAGGTTTAGACCATCTTCATTTTTATGTTTGTCGAAGATCTTATTTAACCTGATGGTATAGGCGTCTTTCGGACCGGCAACCGTGTTGTGTGCATCCATCCAATCAACAGCTTCTTTTGATAGTTTCGCTGCATCTTCGTCACTAAAAGTGGCGGCTTTAACCCCTTTTCCAACAGCCCCAATGGCTTTGCTGTTTAATTTGAATTGTGCGGATGCAGTACCCAGCGCGGCAGCAAATACCAGGCAGGTAAGGATTGATTTCTTCATCATAGGTTTTGTTTTTGTTTGTGATTATTTATTATGCAAATATGGCGTTTTAAAACTATTCCGGAATAAATGTCTTTATATATTCTCAAAAGTTTATTTTGTTTTGTCATGATAAACAAATAATTTTTGTTTCAGTTTGACTTTTGGGGCTGTGTGATCAATTAAAGACGAAATTTTGGCGACGAAAATTTACAAAGCTTCTTTATATAGGATAGTTTAGTTACATTTGCTAATATTTGTAGTATTTTGGATTATAGGCATGATTTATGATTTGCCTTTAATTGTAGATGAGATCCCAGATTGAACCAGCGATATGACCATAACCGTAGTCCCAATTATAGAACCGGATGTTAAACCGGCCGCGCCTTTAGCTAAAGTGATGAATGAAAGACTGAGCCGTCTGGCAAAAGAACTTCAGGATAATCATTTAAAAGATTTAGACAATATGGAGCCACTCTTTGAGGATGTGGTGATTTATATCAGTTATAACAGCAAGTATACCATTCGTTGGAAGATCGTTAATGATGTGCCCGAACATGCCATTGTTGAGGTTGCAGCCCAATGTGATAAGCTTGGTTATATCCGTTGGAAAACAGCGACACTGAATTCTTTCAACAGACAGTAATTCCCCCGCTAATCTTTTTTCGCCTGGAATGTCGGGTTTTCTATGGGCTTTTTGTACCATAATGCGATGGCCAGGGATGGCATGGCTACTGGTAAGAGCAGGCTCCTGTTGAATCCTTTTGTTGCGACTGACACTATTTTCGTAACTAATCCGTTTTAATGTTTAATCATCGGATAAATATTTCTATTTTTAACAAACACAAAAACATAAATGAAAATCCTAAGAACCCGAACACTGATCGTCGCGATTGGGCTGTTGACCCTTTCGATGCAGGCTTGTAAAACGAAAAAATTAGCCGCAAAACCTACACCTCCTGTAGAAACAAAAGCTCCTCCGGTACAAGAGAAACCAGTTGAAAAACCTCCTGTAGAAGAGAAAGCAACTCCTGCTCCTGAAGAGAAAGCAAGCTTTACTTTTAGCAATGTACAATTTGAGTTTAACTCTGATGTATTAAAAACGGCTTCTTTTGAGGTTTTGGATCAGGTGGTTAGAGAAATGAAAAAAGAACCAGGAGCAAAACTGACTTTAAATGGTCATTCTTCTGCGGAAGGTACACCGGAACACAATATGTCATTATCAGTGGATAGGGCAAATTCTGTGAAATCTTATCTGGTAAATGCTGGTATTAATGGTGGTAACCTGATGATCAAAGGTCATGGTGCTGCGAATCCTATCACACCGAATACGACTGAAGAAGGAAAAGCTTTAAACCGTCGCGTGGAATTTAAACTGAATCCATAATTTTTTTAAATAAGGGTAGGAGAGTGGAAGTTAAGGGGCCAGGGGCAGACTAAAGTAAAAAGTTGAACCCACACCAATTTCACTCTTCACCCAAATTTTGCCTCCATGATGGAGTAAAATCTCCGAACACAGGTATAAACCAATTCCAAATCCTGAGATGTTCTGCGTATGCTTGGTTTCTACCCTATAGAAACGTTCGAACAGTTTTTCAAGCGCCAGCGGCTTAATCCCCATTCCTTCATCTTTAACACTTACTTCAGCGATCTCTCCTTTGATCTGACAGTTGACTTCTATTTTCTTACCTTTTGGAGAGTATTTTATGGCATTGCTTAACAAGTTGGAGATCACTGATCCGATCTTTTCACGGTCTGCATGGATGCTGACCGGATGGCAGGGGGATAAAGTAAGGCTATGGTGTTGTAAGGTTGGTTTTGTTTCCTCTATAATTTCCCTGATCAGCTGATCGAGATCGAAAGTCTCCATATCCAGATGGATTTTTCCCGATTCCAGGCGGGAGATGTTCAGAAAACCATTGATCATGGTACTCATTTTCTTTACCTGAGCATGGGCTTTTTCTAAAGAGCCGGTTGTAAAAGTGTCTTCGCTTTTCTTCATTCTGGCGATGAGCAGCTGCAGGTAACCATTCAATGAGGTAAGCGGGGTTTTTAGCTCATGACTGACCATTCCAATAAAATCATTTTTACGCATCTCATCTTGCTTTTGTTCTGTAATGTCGAGCGTTAATCCTGAAAAATGAGCGGGATGTCCGGCAGTGTCCGGATACAGTTTACCTAAAGCTCTGACCCATCTTGAGGTCTGATCATGGTATCCGGTAACAGGATGTTCAATGCTGTAGCTTTCTCCGCTCGCAATAGCCTGTTCTACAGCAAGCCTCACTTTGTTCCTGTATTCTTCGGGAATCTGATTGGTAATGTCATCATAGGATACTTCCTCCTCCGGATCAAATCCATAGAGTTCTTTCATCCTGGAAGATGGGCTAAACTTACGGGTATCCACATCCATATGCCAGGTGCCTACATTGGCGGCTTCGATCGATAAACGCAGCATTTCTTCTGCCTGTTCCACTTTTTTTCTGGCAATCACCTGCTCGGTGATGACATTGGCTACAAGCACGATTCCTGTAGTTTCTCCGTTTACATTTTTTAAAGGTTGATAGACAAAATTGGAATAGACTTCTTCCAGCTTATGGTTGAGTTCTAACATGGCCTTGACTTCGTTTCCATGAAAGGATTGTCCGGTCGTAAATACATCGTCAAGTATTTGAAAAAATGGCTGATCCTTTAATTCCGGAACGGCAATATGGAGTGGTTTTCCGATCACCTCTTCACCTTTGCCCCAGACTTCCAGTACTTTTTTGTTTGCAGCCTCAATGATGAGTGCTCTTCCGGTAAATAAGGCAATGGCCACCGGTGCATCTGCCAGCATAAACCTCAGCCTGGACTCACTTTCTGCCAGTTCGCTAATGGTATTTTCGATCTTCCGCATGGTATTTACCTTTTCGGTAGTTTCAGAGCAGATGACCAGAACTCCACCCGGTTTTCCCGGAGCATCGTTTACTTTGCTGTAACTAAAAGTCCAGTAAACATCTTCCAGACGATTGTTCCGGTAAATCGGAATCAGTTGATCTTCGCTCCAGGTGGATTCTCCGCCAGAAAGTACCTGATCAATTAAAGGCTTAATGACCGGCCAGATTTCAGGCCAGCATTCTTCTCCCTGCTGGCCCAATGCTTTTGGATGTTTACCTTCATTACCAAGGCTCGGACGGTAAGCATCGTTATAAAATTGAATCAACTCGGTTCCCCACCACAGAAACATTGGGAAACGGGATTTTAGCATGATACCTATGGTAGTCAGCAAGCTTTGAGACCACTGTTCCGGAGGGCCTAAAACAGTTTTAGACCAGTCGTAATCGCGGGTAAGTGCACCCATTTCACCGCCACCATCAAAATAGGTCTGGTGAGGTGTCTGTGAAGAGATCTCCGGAGTTGAGTGCATATAATAAAGTCTGAAAGAAAACTTAAATATAATATATTATCTCTTTTCTTTAGCTTTCAATTATCAGATAGTACAGGTGATTTTAAAGGTCGGAGACAGGTTAAAGTTATCGTAGCATAGGAGAGGAACCTGAGTACGGATGGCTGTTTACACTTAAAATTACCTGATTTTGTGATGTTCCTGACTGATGTTTACATGGATTTGCTTTGCAGAAATCCTGAAACAAAAAAACTACCAGACGGGGAATGCCTGGTAGTTTAAAAAGCACTAAACTGGTTAGGGTTAATAAAAAGAGAGCGAATATTTTTGTGTTTTGAATTGCGTCTGGGTGAAGAGGACACTGGATACCGTCGCATTCCTGATGATGTTTGCAGCCCTTATCTGATACTGATAAGTGGCAATACCTGTTGTCCATTCTTTATCCATTTCCATATCAATACTGAGTTGGTTTTTGCTGGTTTTATGGATGGAAATATCTCCTTTGAGCTTAACCAGTATTCTTGTGGAATGAGGAATGGTTTTATAATTTCCATGAACCCTGAAACAAAAATCCGATACCCTACCCAATTCCTTTAAGGTCAGGTTTGCAATTCCGCAAAGATTACCGGAACTGTTTTTTGTCAGATTAAGTTGAAGTATGGGCTGAAATAATCCCTCACTGATGATCCGGAGGTTTAAGCTGTCTGTTGGAAGGTGGTCTGATACTGGTAACATGAAATTGAGTTGTTTCTGTGAGATTGCGTTATTTTTATGGCGCTAAGTTACCCGGGGTTAACCAGATGGCTTAGCGCGGAAATACCTGAATACAGAAACAGGTATAAATACCTGCTTTTTGAAATATTTCTAGGTTTAACCGTTGTAAATTAATATATTCTACCCATGAAGAAAAAGCTACCTCTTCCTTTATGGACCATCGCTGCCCCTGTTTTAGCCTGGATTGCCTATTTTGGCATGTCTCTGGATCTGGGAAACCTTTATACTATTGTACTTGCTATAGGACTGATTGGAGGTGTCCTGGCCGCTGTTCATCATGCTGAAGTTGTAGCACATCAGGTTGGTGAGCCTTATGGAACCTTATTGTTAGCCCTGGCCATTACCGTTATTGAGGTTGCGCTGATCGTATCCCTGATGCTAACCGGAGGGCCCGATACTGCAGCGCTTGCCCGGGATACCGTGCTGGCGGCAGTGATGATTATCCTTACCGGAATCATCGGTGTTTGTCTATTGGTTGGAGGGGCGAAATACAAGGAGCAGGTTTTTAGTTTACAGGGAGTGAGTGCGGCTTTAGTTACCCTGACAGCCATTATGGTACTGACTTTAATTCTTCCTAATTATACCACCACTATTCAGGGACCGGAGTATAGCCCGGTGCAGTTGGGGTTTGTTGCCATTATTTCCCTGGTTTTATATGGAACTTTTGTTTTGGTACAGGCCATCAGGCACCGTGATTTTTTCCTTCCTCCTGAAGCAGATGGAAATGAAGACATCCATGCTGATCCACCAGGTAAAAAAGTGGCTTTACTCAGTACTTTGTTGTTATTGGTTTGTCTGGGAGTAGTGGTTTTGCTGGCAAAAGCGTTGGCACCGGATATTGAAAATGCAGTACTGAAAGCCGGAGCTCCAAAATCTTTGGTAGGGGTAATCATTGCTGCTGTTGTGCTTTTACCAGAGGGTTTAGCCGCGTACAGGGCAGCCCGTAAGAACCGTTTGCAAACGAGTCTTAATCTGGCCCTGGGCTCGGCACTGGCAAGTATTGGTTTGACCATTCCCGCAGTTGCGATCGTTTCCATGGTTACAGGAATGACGATCACACTGGGAATCGACATGAAGTCGACGGTCTTATTGCTGCTTTCTCAGTTTACCATTATGCTTTCATTGGCCACAGGGCGGACTAATATTTTGCAGGGAGTGGTCTTGCTGGTCATATTTGCTGTTTATCTGTTCACCATTATCGCGCCCTGACCGGGTTAAAAGCAAGGTCATTTTACTGGTTCCCTTAAAATTGTTTTTAACTTTTCAGGGGCTGTTTTTCTGAAATCAGAAAGGTAGATCTCATGATGTAACCCGTTTTTTTGTAATCCATGATCGGTTGTGAATTTCAGGATTTTTGCTAAAGTCTCCGGCTCCTTGTCGAACGGGCCAATATGTAACATCTGAACCGATTTTCCTTCGGTCATGGTGTAAAGTTCAACCTCCTTAACCAATAACAACTGTTTCTTATCGAAGACTTGCTGTCTTGCGGCGTCTATTTGTTCTAAGGTAACAAATTCAGGAATCCGGATCAGCATTCTGTAAGACCATTCGCTTCTTGGTATCTTGACAGGGGCATCTGTCATGCTGGTCTGAGTGTACTTTTTATCGTCAAAACTCCAGAGCCCTTCCAGCTTCGCTACGGTGAAATCTTTATCCAGGGCTTTATATTTAAATTTAATGGCATAAGCCAGGGAGTATAATGCTTGTAGATTGTCTGCATATGGTTGCCCATCCGGGTCGCCAATCCCTGCGATAGACAAATAACGGACTTCTGCAGTGTGGATCAGTTGAGGCTCATTTGTGGCGGTGTAATAGTCTTTGTACTGTTTGGTAAGGTCTAATTTTTTCATTGGAATATACTTGTTTTTTTGTTTTTTGTTGATCTCAATGGTTCTCAAGAGTTCGCAAGCTCAGTTTAATGGTGATCAAGCGGGCATCAGTTTGTTCATTGTTTTTTGCAATAGGCATGCTGATAATGGTTTCCTTATCATTTGTTTTGAAGGCTAAATTATAAGTGCAGACTGACAACCCTATGGCAGCCTGTTTGAAAAACTGATATTATGTTTAGATTTACGCCATGAAAAAGGAAACCATCGCAGGGTATGTAGAGTTTGATGCCGATATTCTTAAAGACTGGATCGCTAATGGCGTAAATTATATCAAATTGGTAAACCTCAACCTGAGAGGTTCAATCGAAGCTTTTGAATTAATTCCCAATTCTGAAATGCCGGAAACAGGCGACCTCATCCACCATATCCATTCTGAAGATGTGGAAGACCTGCTGGAAAAGATGGAGAAAATTAAGTTTCTGGTACATGAGATCTATCTCGAAGAGACAGAATAAGAATGATTAAGATTCATTCTGAAAAAGGGAACAATTCCCTGAACAATTAAACTTTTAAACACCCGGGATTAAAGACTCGGGTGCTGCCCATGTTGCTCCTTTTTTTTTCAATATTCTTTATACTAACAGCTTACAAAACAACCTGTACTAAGTGTACTCATTTCAGCCCTTTTTTTGGTAAAGTATCCGTCATAATTTATGCTGGGTTTTCCACCGGTGTGGATAACGTTTAGAACCAGTCTAAACAATATTTTGCATTTTTGAATCCTACTAAAACCTCGGTTAGAGGGCTGAAATAACATTAATTCCTAAGAAATGAGTACTAAAAGAATAATCAAATTCGAAAAAGACGATTGTAGCCCATGTAATATGGTCTCTGAATATCTGGACAGAAAAGGGGTGGTTTATGAAACGATCAATCCTTTCAATCAGCCTGAACTGGCGATGCAATTCAGGGTACGTTCTGTACCTACAGTAATCCTGCTGGAACAGGAGCAGGAGCTTTCAAGAGTGATTGGTTTTAAGCCGGAAGAATTGTCTGCATTGGCAGCAGTTTAGATTGATTTTATTGCCTGCCTCATGACCTGGATTTATTACGATAGCAAGACCGGCAATGTGGAGCGTTTTGTGAACCGCCTGAAGTTACATCGGGACTGGAAGATTCAAAAGATTGATCAGATCTCTTTACCTCTGGAAGAGGGACACCTGATTACCTATACCACCGGATTTGGAGAAGTACCTGCTTCGACGATGCGTTTTCTGGAAGAGAACAGTGGCTCTATCAAATCAATTTCTTCCAGTGGGAACAAAAACTGGGGTCCTAACTATGCCCTGGCAGCAAAAAAAATCTCTGCACTTTTTCAACTGCCGGTACTCCTGCAGTTTGAGCTTTCCGGTACAGGAGATGACATTCAAAAATTTATAGAAAATATAGAAGGCTAAAGATATGGTAACTAAAAAATGGATCTTGTTGAACAACGAGATCATGGTGAAGAAAGACGACGAATTCAGCCTCCACAAAGATAAAGAAGCCGTTCGTTCTTATTTCCTGGACTATGTAAACAAAAACACAGTTTTCTTTTATACGTTAAAAGAGAAAATCGATTACCTGATCGAACAGGAATATTACATCGATTTCTATCAGTGGTACAGTTTTGAGCAGATGGAAGAAGTATATGACCTGGTTTATGCAAAGAAATTCAGGTTCCAGTCGTTCATGAGCGCTTTTAAATTCTTTCAGAGTTATGCACTCAGAGACGATAGCGGTGAGAAATTCCTGGAACGCTATGAAGACCGCGTAGTTGCAGTGTCTTTGTTCCTGGGCAGGGGTGATGTGCTCCGTGCCAAAGAATACGCAGAAATGCTGATCAATCAGGAGTATCAGCCGGCAACACCTACCTTCCTGAACTCTGGTAAAAAACGTTCGGGAGAACTGGTTTCCTGCTTCCTGGATGAAATCGGGGATAACCTGAATGGAATCGGTTACGCCATCGATTCAGCGATGAAACTTTCTTCGATCGGTGGTGGTGTTTCTTTTAACATCTCTAAAGTGCGTGCAAGAGGAGAGTCCATCAAAGACGTGGAAGGACGTGCAGGTGGAGTATTGCCGATTATGAAAATTCTGGAGGATACCTTCTCTTATGCCAATCAGCTTGGGCAACGTCCCGGAGCCGGAGCGGTTTACCTGAACATTTTCCATACAGATATTGAAGAGTTCCTGGATTGCAAAAAGATCAATGTAGATGAGAAAGTAAGGATCAAATCCTTATCTATCGGAGTGATTGTTCCTGATAAGTTTATGGAACTGGCAGAACTTGATGAGGCCTGTTATCTGTTCTATCCGCATACGGTATACAAACAGTATGGCAAATATCTGGATGAACTGGATATGAATGAGATGTACGAAGAACTTGTGACCAATCCTTTGGTAAAGAAAAAGAAAATCAATGCCCGTCACCTGATGGTGAAAATCGCGCAGACGCAAAAGGAGAGTGGTTATCCATACCTTTTCTTTAAAGGCAATGCCAATAAAGGACATGCCCTGAAAGAAATCGGGAACATCAAGTTTTCAAACCTTTGTACAGAGATCATGCAGGTATCCGAGGTTTCTGATATTGAGATCTATGGAAAAGAAGACCAGATCCGTTATGGGATTTCCTGTAACCTTGGTTCCCTGAATATTGCTACGGTAATGGAGAACAAAAGGGTAAAAGAGGCGGTTTCAACTGCAATGCGTTCTTTAACCATTGTTTCTGACATCACCAATATTGCAATGGTGCCTTCGGTACAGAAAGCCAATAAAGAGTTACACAGTGTAGGCCTTGGTGCCATGAACTTACACGGTTTTCTGGCTAAGAATTTCATTATGTATGAAAGCAAGGAAGCCCTTGATTTCTGTAATGTGTTCTTTATGATGGTCAATTTCTACTCTATCCAGAGCTCTATGGAGATCGCCAGGGAGAAAAAAGAAACTTTTGTAGGTTTTGAGGAGTCAGAGTACGCAAACGGAAATTACTTTGCACAATACCTGATCAAAGACATTGCTCCGGTAAATGATAAAATTGCAAAATTATTTGAAGGAATGGACATTCCTACAGTGGCCGACTGGACCGCGTTGATGAACGAGGTGAAAGCACATGGTTTGTATCATGCCTACAGACTTGCCATTGCGCCTAACCAATCTACTTCCTATATCATGAATGCGACAGCCTCTGTGATGCCGGTTGTGGATGTGATCGAAGTGAGAGAATATGGCGATAGTACTACCTATTATCCGATGCCTTACCTGGATAACGACAATTACTTCTTCTATAAATCTGCCTATGATATGGACCAGAAGAATGTATTGAAACTGATTTCTGTAATTCAGAAACATGTAGATCAGGGAATCTCTACCATTTTACATACCAATACGAAAGACAGTACCCGCGATATCGCCAAGTATTATATCTATGCGCATAAAATGGGGCTTAAATCCTTGTATTATACCCGGACGCGGAAAGCCTCCATTGATGAATGTGTTTCCTGCTCGGTTTAGACTGCGGGAAGATCAATTACCTTATAATATTAATATAGATGAATCAATATAAAGCAGTAAACTGGAATACCCCTGAGAATGATTATGCCGGCATGTTCTGGGAGCAGAACCTGCGTCAGTTTTGGGTAGATACAGAGTATATTCCTTCTAAAGATATCGACAGCTGGAAGTCTCTGAGTCCTGAAATTCAGGAAGCTTATAAAAGAGCACTTGGTGGTTTAACTTTGCTGGACACCCTGCAAAGCCATACCGGAATGCCTAAATTGCTGGATCATATTGATGGTTTGCAAAATAAAGCAGTGCTTTCTTTTATGTGTATGATGGAAGCCATTCATGCAAAGTCTTATTCAACCATATTTACTACGGTAAACAGCACCGCAGAGATCAACGAGTTGTTTGAATGGGTAGAAAGCAATAAACTATTGCAGTTTAAAGCAGCAACAATCGATAAGTACTACAGAAACCTGGATGCGAATAAAGTAAGCGATGAGACCTTGTTTATGGGATTGGCGGCATCTGTATTGTTGGAGTCCTTCCTGTTTTACAGTGGTTTCTTTATGCCTTTATGGTTGGCCGGACAAGGGCAAATGGTGGCGAGTGCAGACATCATCAAGAAAATCGTAGCGGATGAATCCATTCATGGTGTATTTGTAGGTTTGTTAGCTCAGGACGTCTTTAAAAAGCTTCCTAACCCGGAGAAAAGTAAGGAAGAGCTGGTTAAATTGCTGATGGAACTTTATGAAAATGAATTGAAGTATACCGACGAGTTATATACTGAAGTGGGACTCACTGCAGATGTAAAAGAATATGTGCGTTACAATGCGAATAAGGCCATGATGAACTTAGGTTTTGAAGAGCTGTTTGAAGTAAAATCCGTGAATTCCATTGTGTTGAATGGTTTAAACGGGGACACCACTCAACATGATTTTTTCTCTAAAAAATCTACGAACTACGAAAAAAGCATGGAAGTGGTTTACCTGAGGGATGAAGATTTTCAGGTAGAAGCTGAACCTGTATTTTAGTCGTTTTAATTATAATTAAATCCCGTTTTCAATGGCCTTGTTGGTTTTTTTGGAAACGGGATTTTTGTTTGTGGTCAGCTTTTAAAGTGATGATTGTCATTTGTTTAACGTAACAATTTCAGGATCTTTATGTTGTCATTACATAAAAGCCATTCCAATGAAAACGATTCTGATCCCAACTGATTTTTCTCCTGCCGCCAATAACGCTGCCTATTATGCTTTGCAACTTGGAAAAGGTATAAAAGCAAGTCTGAAGTTATGTTATGCCATTACTTTGCCGGTAGAAAGCCCTATGGGGCAACAGGTAGTCTGGCCAATAATGGATTATTCCGGCCTTCAGAAAGAGGCGAATGAGGAATTAAAAAAGTTGTCTGTTGAACTGGAAACAAAAGCTGGTCCCCCGGTTCATCCCGATACCGATCAGCCTCCGGTTCATTATGCGGCGGAAATAGGATCGGTAACGGAGGTGATCAAGCTCATGGTTGATCGGGAGAAAGCAAATCTGGTGGTGATGGGAACTTCAGGCGCGGGGCTCTTACGCCATTTTTTCCTGGGCAGCAGCAGCAGGGACCTGATGGACCACGCTCATTTTCCGATTTTACTGGTTCCGCCAGGCACGGTATTTAAAGGAATCCGAAAGATGGCATTTGCTACCGATCTGAGTAAAGGGGATATTGCACTGATTCATACGCTTAGTATTTTTGCCCATGCATTTAATGCCGAAATTTTGATTGTCCACATTACTCCGGCAGGTATTGATCATGGCCTTGATCAGGAGAAGACTGATGCCTTCCTGAATGAAGTGACCTGTAAGGTTAACTATCCTAAAATTTACTACCGCCATGTTAAAGATATGGATGTGGATGATGGACTGAACTGGCTGACAGAACATGTGACAATTGACCTCCTGGCTATGGTGCATCGCAAACACCATTTCATCCAGCGTATATTTGAAGGTAGCCGGACCAAAAAAATGGCCGGCCACCTAAAGCTCCCCCTGCTTGTATTTCCTTCGGAAAGTTCCGCTATCCTTTAAATTGTGATCGAAAATGTCATCAAATTCTATTCAAAGAAAGGCTTCAATTCTGTAGAAATTTTGAAGTTCGAAACCAGATAAACACAATTTTTATCTGCTAAAAGACCCATAAAACGTAGCTTTGCATGCTTATGGGCATATTTAGGACGGGAATTGAATATACAGAAGGGGGCTCAAAGGAGAGATTACTTCCGCTTTTAATGGCCTATCAGCAGGCCGTTGATACCAGTATAATTTCCTCTATTACAGATACCAATGGAGAAATTATTCATGTGAATAAGCGATTTTGTGAGGTTTCAAAGTTTAGTGCTGAGGAGCTGATCGGACAAAACCACAGGATCATCAACTCGGGCTATCATCCTAACGATTTTCTGAAAAATATGTGGAAGACGATCAGTAAGGGGAAGGTATGGCATGGAGAAATTAAAAACCGCGCTAAAGATGGTTCTTATTATTGGGTGGATAGTGTGATTGTTCCGATAAAAGATCAGGACGGAAAACCCGTTCAATACCTCTCTTTAAGAACTTTGATCTCTGAACGGAAAGCTAAAGAAGAAAAGGAGAGAGAGGAACAAATAAAAGCAATGGAGGAAATGCTGTACAAGATTTCTCATGAAGTAAGGCAGCCAGTAGTACAAATACTGGGTTTATCGGACTTATTTGAACACCATATCGATTCTGAAGAAGACCTGAAAATGACCATAGATGGAATCAGGCGTTCCGCAATTTTACTCGATAATTATACGAGAGAGTTGGCGGGATTTGTACGTAAGATTAGAAATGAGCAATGAGAATAGCGATTATTAGTGATATCCATGGGAATTTCCCCGCATTGAAGGCTGTGCTTGATGATGTCGCCTTATTTAATGCAGATCAGATTTATTGCCTGGGCGATCTCACAGATGGGGCTCCCTGGAATAATGAAGTGATCGAATTGATCCGTAGCAAGGGAATCCCGACCATTATGGGGAATCATGATGAGCGCATTGCCTTTGATCATCCGGTATTTCCTTTGAGCAAACATAGTAAAGAAGAACAGGAAGCAAGGCTAAACACGATTAATCATACCAAATCAACGATTGATCCGGATCACAAAGCCTTTCTTGCCGGTTTGCCTGCCAGTATTAGGTTGTCTATCGATTCAGTTTCGATCCTGCTCGTTCATGGAAGTCCGGAGAGTAATGAGGAATATATTTATGAAAACCATGAGGAAGCCGCATTAATTAAAATGCTAGATGATCATGATATAGATATCATGATATCTGGGCATACACACCTCTCCTTTATCAGGTCCATATCCGGTGGTGGAGTAGCTAAGCTGATGATCAATGCCGGATCTGTAGGCCGTTCTAAGGAGCAAGACCGTAAGGCTTGTTACCTTCAGCTGAATATAGAAAATCATAAAAAAGAGCAGGGTGTAACAGCTGTAGTTCCTGTTATTCGCAAAGTGGACTATCCAATAGCTGAAACAATAGCAGGGATCAGGAAAAGTGCTGTACCCGACTTTTATGCTGATTTTCTGGAACAGCATTAACATCTTAAAAAGCTATAAATTCCTGATATCTATAGCGCGATTTGATTATGCGTTATGATATTGAATTTCGCATATTTATCAATTTTATTTCTCTTTCGTATAAAAAAAGTAAAATTATTCTTTGAGTATCATATTATTTATCAGTAGATTTAATTGTAAATAATTTTACTTCAACTAATTACGCTTTTAAAGTTATGAATAAACTCTATTTTATTCTGGCTACATTGTTTATGGTTAGTTTTGCAAATTCCTCATTTGCACAGAAATTAACCTTTAGCTATGATGCTTCCGGAAACCAGACCGAAAGAAAGTGGGTTTGTGCCAATTGCAAAACTGCTAATGATCTAGCCACTGCAGCAAAGATGCTCAGCACAGCTAAAGAAGACCAGAAAGATGACGGGTTTGCCACCGCCAGATCCATTAAAGTTTATCCCAACCCCCTCAGCGAATCCTTAAACGTAACCTGGCAGACCACTGAAAAGATTTTTTTAAAAAGTATAGAAGTTTTTAACGTAGCAGGAAATAAAGTTTTTAGTGCCAGGTATGAACCTGGCCATCGGGAAACACAGATTTCATTCCTCAAACTTCCTCCGGGTGTTTATATTCTTGTTGGGTATTACTCCGATTCAAAAACCGAATCGGTTAAACTGATCAAAATCTGACCCTGTTTTTAATAAAATAATTCCTTTCGCATGAAATATCCTCTGGTAATGACCTTGCTCTTATTTGTTTTTAGCATCCGGATTTCTGTTGCTACACAAATTGATACCCTCCAAAAAAGAAAAGCCGATACATTGCAGCTCTCAAAAGGAATTGTGGTGGTCAAAGGTGCAGTTCCCAGACATAGTTCGGAGCTCCTGGCTGTAGGTAGTAAAGCCAGTGATGCTTTAACAGGTTCCTTGCCCACACCTGCCGCGGCGGTAGTAGCAACTGCCGCTGCATCTATGGATGTAGGGCGGACAAATTCATCACTGGATGTTTCAGCAACAGGCGCTGCGTTATTCTCTGTACCATTAACGTTGCCACCAGGTCTGGGAAATAGTGTCCCTCAGTTATCTCTTTCCTATAGCAGTCAGTCGGGAAACGGGATTGCCGGATTCGGTTGGAACATTTCGGGACTCTCTTCCATTACCAGAATATCTGCTACGCAATTCCATGACGACCGGGTTGGTGCTGTCAACTTTAATTCTGATGACCGCTTTGCATTGGACGGACAACGATTGCTGCTAAAAAGCGGTGTTTATGGTGCCAATGGGACGGAGTATCAGACTGAAAGCTATTCCAACGTAAAGGTGATTTCAAAGGGAGTTTCTCCTTATGGGGCAAACTATGGCCCTGAATATTTTGAAGTTTGGTTTCCCGATGGTTCTAAAGCCTTTTATGGCCTCAACGCAAATTCCAGAACCCCAGCTGATTATGCCATCTCTTATAGTGAAAACCCTTTGGGAGCAAGAATTACTTATAGTTACCTGCAAAGTTATAACGGCTTATCCATTTCGCAGATCAGTTATGGAGGACTGGGTGCCGCGGCATCCATCAATCAGGTCAATTTTAGTTATGGGGTCGCTAACCGGCCAGAGCAGGTTTACATGGCAGGAACGGCATTATATAAAAATTCTATATTGAATAAAATATCGGTAGTCGCAAATGGAGTGAATTTCAGAAACTATAAACTGACTTATAGTGCTATGGGAACGCTTAATTATCAGCGTCTTGCTTCTGTGCAGGAGTTTGACGGTACAGAAAGCAAGTCTTTTATGCCGATCAACTTTAGTTATAATGCGACAAGCGACGTGATTGCCGTCAGCAGGATCTCGGACCTAAGCGTTTCCGGGATTGCCAGTAATAATTCACAGCTTGTTACCAGCGACTTTACAGGGAATGGTTCCATGGATTTCCTGCTTTACCCCACATCGAAAAATAAATTCTGGGCCTTTTATGATCTGGCAGCAGGGAGTCCGGATATGCAGTTGGGTTATGAGGTGAATACAGGCAGTTTTTTAAATATATTTCCAACAACCTGGTTAAGTGCAGAGCACAAAATTTTGGCAGGCCAGGGGATGATTGTAGTAAAGGGATCAGACTACACTAATTTCAAATTTGAGGTGCTTTCTTCGGGTTCGATAGCACCGGTGCATTTTCAATATAGCAAAGAATGGACTCCGGGGCTCTTTGGCCCTCAGTATTCCTCCGTCTGCACCTGGCAAACTAAACAACACCCTTTCACATTCGATTTTATTTCAGGAGATTTTAATGGGGATGGACTAACCGATCTGGTGGGTATAAACTATGCCTGGGTGACCACAAGTGATTATCTCAATGAAGATGCTTCACCTGCATATTGTGTACCAATTCAAAGTGATCTTGGATCTTCTGCATATTTCATAAATATGGATAGACGGGTAACATCAAATTATGTTGCCAGTTTGGGAGCATTGTCGACATCATACGCTGTCGGACAAAAACTTTTCACTGGGGATTTTAACGGTGATGGGAAAACAGACATCCTCCATGTGAAAAACGGAGAAATGCACTTGTATTCTATGAACAGTAATAATGCGCTTGAACTCCTTTGGCAAACAACCGATAGCCGTATTTCGCAAACTCAGCTTTCTCTTCTGGGTGATTATAATGGTGATGGGAAAGTGGACATCATGTTCTCTACGGGCAATAATAACCTTTTTGCTACTTTCATGTCTACAGGTAAATCTTTTGTAAAACATGAGCAATATCAGCCATTCAGTAATTCCAGCGGGTCCTGGAACGGGACCGAAATGAATCAGTATTACCTGATTACAAATGATGTAGACGGAGACGGGAAGACTGATGTCATATCTTCCCTGACTACCACCAGGAACAATACTAATTTTGGAACAGCTAACGTATCTGTATATCATAATTCAGGAGTTACTTCTGCTTATCAGCCAACATTTTCGTCGGGGAGTTCTACCGCTGCATATACCAATCTGAAACATTATCCTATTCCTATTTTTCTGAACCCTGATAAGCTCAATCCAAGACTTGAATTTGGATTTATGAGCGACAATGCGATATCTCTGTTCAGGTTTCAAAAGGATTTCAGAATAGAGGCGCAGCTGAGTGGCATTGCTCATGATGGGATAAACCATTCTATCCAGTATAAGGGACTCATGCCTGATGCGGGAATGGTTGATATTCCTTTATACCAAAGCGGGTACAATCAGGTTTATCCATATATTGATTTGCATAATGCGCCTGCAATGAGCGTGGTGAATAAGCTGAGCCGAAATTTTGGAGAAGAGCAATTGATTCAGGTATTTGGCTATGCAAAAGCAGTTAGCCATGCCGGTGGGCTGGGTTTTTTGGGTTTTGGAGAGTTTACCCGAAGCAACTGGCATGTGAATAATGGCGATATAAACAGGGTATTTAATATTAGTATTCATAATCCCCAGTTAAGAGGCGCGATGGTTAGAAACTTTACCGCAAAATCGAGTTACATTAACCCGGCTGTAAAGGATATGGCCTTAAGTAATCCTCCGCCGGTATCGGGCATAGCAGATGGAGCATCCATCAACGATTACATGAGCAGGAATGATCAGGCCTATAGCACGCAAATCTTAGCTTCAAAAGTTTTTGTTAATATACCCGTCGCCTCTGCTTCCAAAGATATGTTGAAAAATAGCTACGAAACCCAAACTATGTCGTATGATGCCTATTATAATAATATCAGAACGATCAATAAATTTGCTGCTGCCGGAACTAAAACAGTAGATATTACCTACGAAAATAGTCCCGGGACTGGTTATCATATTGGCAGATTACTGACTTCAAAAAGTACATTGAGTAATGGATCTGATACTTTTACCAGTCAGGAGGATTATACTTATACCGGATACCTGCCTACGCAAATCATCAAAAGGGGAAATAATACACCAGCATTAACCGAAAATTTGATTTATGACGCCTTTGGGAATATAACAAAGAAGACCATTATTGCGCCTGATGGAGCACAACGTCAGATTTCAATGAAATATGATCCTTCAGGAAGGTTTAAAATACAGGACACGGATAATGATGGGGTGAGTGTCGATTTTCAATATAATTATGCGACGGGCGACTTGCTGGAGGTCAAAAATCCCTACTCGTTAACAGAGAAATATTCGCATGATAGTTGGGGACGCCGGCTGACCACAACAAACTATCTGAATAAAAACAGAACGGTGACCTATAATCAAGGTGCAGGCATGACCATGATTATGGAAGACGATGCAGAAGGTCAGTCGACCATAACTATTTTTAATAGCCTGGGACAGAAAATTGAACGCCTTAAAACTACAGTTCTGGGGGAGCATGTTGGCCAGGCCTGGAAGTTTGATGTTTACGGAAGGCAGGTCGCTGAAAGCCAATTTGAACAGCCGGGAAATTATACACAGTGGAGTTATACTGCTTTTGATGAATATGGGCGGCCAAATAAACTGACAAGTTATACCGGTAAGATAACCAATATCAGTTATAGCGGGCAGAATACTACGGTAAATGATGGTGTAAAAAGCGTCACGACGACCCTGGATGCACTTGGACAAACAGTAGTTCTTCAGGATCCTGGGGGAACTATAAACTACAGCTATTTTGCGAATGGAGCCTTGAAAAATGTCAATTATGGTGGGGTTGTTCAGAGTATTGAGCAGGATGGCTGGGGACGAAAAACAAGACTGACGGACCCTTCGGCTGGCGTTTATGAATATCAGTATGATGGATTTGGCCAGTTAAAGAAGGAGATTTCGCCAAAAGGAAGCACAGCATATACCTTTGATAGTTCCGGAAAGTTAACAGAAAAGAAAATAATCGGGGACAACACCAATTTGAGATATGTTTACAGTTATGATGTGACAAACCGACTGTTAACGAGTATGTCTCTCACCAATTCGGATGGAAACAATACATCCTATACCTATAATTATGATAGTTATAAGCGTTTGAGCAGTACAGTTGAAGATAACCTGCACGCCAGTTTTGTGAAAGGTTATACTTATGATGATTTTGGGCGCATTAATACAGAGCGTTATGAAGCAAAGAATAAGTCGAACAACATCACCGTTCAGAAGACTATAGAGCTGGCATATCAGAATGGTGAACTTTTTCAAACCACTTTGCAGGGAACAGGGCAGGTCTTGTGGAAAGTAAATGCCCTTGATGAGAAGGGGAGGCTGAGTGCCGTGTTGCAGGGAACTGCACTGAAAACCAATTTTCAATATGATCCCAATGGATTTCCACAACAACGAAGGCTGGAGCAGGTAGCCGGAAGTACCACGCTGATGAACCTGGGCTATAGTTTTGATGGACAAAGGGGGAATTTGAACACCCGTAGCAATAGTGCCTTTAATTGGAACGAAAGTTTTACTTATGATAACCTGAATCGCCTCACTGGCTTTAATGATAATAATGGGAACAATAATCAGACTTATGATAACCGTGGCCGCATAACTGTAAACAGTCAGTTAGGCACTTATTCCTATGATGGTAATGGTTATAAACAGACGGAGCTGGCACTGAATACTACTGCAGATACTTATTATCAAAATCATGCTTTGCAGCAAGTAAGTTATAATGTATTTAAGGGACCTGTAGAGATTGTAGAACAGGGACACGAACGGATCAGCTTCCAATATAACGGAGGACTCAGCAGGTCACACATGTATTATGGAAGTGATGAGGCCGATAAACTACTTCGCCGGTATCGCCGCCATTATGCAGAGGATGGGAGTGTTGAGATCACCAACGATCTGCAAACAGGGAATACAAGTTTTGTTTTTTACCTTGGTGGAGATCCCTACAATGCACCGGCAATCTGGAAAGAAGTCATCAGTAGCGGACAGACCAGTAAAAACTTATATTATCTGCACCGTGATCATCTGGGAAGTATTGTGATGATTACAAATGATTTGGGTGCAGTGGTAGAGAAACGTCAGTTTGATGCATGGGGTAATATCATGAAACTAACTGATGGAGCTGGAAATAACCTGGCTGCTTTTGGTATTATTGACCGTGGATTTACGGGGCATGAACATTTGTTGGGTGTTGGCCTGATCCACATGAATGGTCGTTTATACGATCCTAAACTTCATCGGTTTCTTTCTCCGGATAGTTATATCCAGGATCCCTTCAATACGCAGAATTTTAATCGTTTTGGGTATGTAATGAACAATCCATTAATGTATACGGATACCAGTGGGGAGATTATCTGGCTTGCTGTTGCTGCAGGGGCAATCATTGGTGCGATTACCGGAGGAGTGAGTTATGTAGCCTCAGCAATAAGAACGGGAAACTGGAGCTGGGGGCAGTTTGGCATGTCTATGCTTACTGGTGCCGTAATGGGGGGGATCACAGGTGGAGCGAATCCCTGGGCTGCTTTTTCCAGTATTGCGCATTTGGGTTCAACCTTATCCACTGCGTTTATTGGTGGATTTATACCTTCTGTAGGGATGAAAATCGGGAACTTTAGTTTCAGTCTTTCTCCGTCTATGGCCTTTGGGAAAACTTTTGCCATTGGAGCAAATGTAAGTGTCGGGTATGAAGCTGGGAAATGGAATATAAGTGCCGGATTAGGGATCATGTCTTATGGAAATTATCAGGAATTTGGTAAAGGAGGTACAGAATTCAGGACCTCTTTCATGGGTGGTTATGACAATGGTGAAAATGGATTTAGCCTAGGTACTAATATTTGGAGGGGAACAGGAGCGATGAATGACTTTAGCCAAAGAACCGGTTTGATCGGTTTGCATTTTGGGAATTTCAGAGCGATGTATGAAAATGACGGGGGAATAGGGATTAAGCATCTGCACCTGGGAGATAAAGGCGATAGTTATAGAACTGCAGCCCTAAATATAACTGCTGGTGACTATACTTTCGGATTTAATTTATTCACAGGAAATAGAAGTTATGACAATCAGTTGATTGAAGATAAGGATATTAAGGTTGATGGTAAGTTTCCTATTGTGAATACCCGGGATGAATATGGTGCAAAATATAAACGTGGGTATGTCAATGAGACTGGTACCAAATATCGTTTAGGAGCTTTGACTGTAGGTTATAAGAATTATCGGTTTGGAACGGATAGTGAGCATGTTCGTCATGCGATTCAGGATATTGCGATTCATGGACTTATTGGTGACGCTGGTTTTCAGAACATGTCATGGGATTGGAAAGGATATAGTCAGTTTAAAACTCCCAATAAATTTTCTTCATGGTAAGCCATGAGCATGTTTTCGTTTGATAAACGTATAGATGTCACAGATTATTCGGTATTTTTAATTGTAAATAAAATTTCATGATGTTGAGATATCCAGTGTTTTTCTTTGTGGTTTTAATGACCGGTTGTTTTTCGACAAGGAATAGCCACAATATGGTTAGGGTGCCGATTAATAGGTTTCCATTCAAATCCAATACGAACGAAAGTGTCTATCAAATGATTGATACAGCCTCTTTTTATTTAACGGTGGCATTAGACGGGCAACATATGATTATGAATAATGATGGTAAGCCCAGAGATATCAGGTCGCGAAACGGAGGGTTGAAGTTTTATGCCAATGGCAGAGTTGGGTCGTTTAGTCAGACAAACTCATCAGAAGTGGGCTCTTTAGACCCTAAAAAAGCAAGGATGGGCCTTTATTGTCTTAATGAAGATGGTTTTTTTGCCGGATTTGCCAGTCATTCTCCGCAGGCAGGTGTTTTTATTATTAAAGAAAAAATCAAAATCAAAGGGGATACATTGATCATGGGAACTGATAAATTCGAGTTCAAATATTTAAGAAAAAAGCTTCCGGATCAGTGGCTGGTCTTTAAGCCGGATTGGTAATGTTGACCTATTCATAAAGGTAATTATGATCATAAGCTGATGGGTATCTTTACCATGGTAGTAATTAAGTGTTTAATGAAACATTTAGAAAAATGAAAGGAACAGAGATTTGATCACCTGTTCCTTTTTTAATGCTTAATTATTTTTATTTGTTGGAATCGTCTATTTACTGAAGCTGTCTGCGACAGCTTTTCCGCGCCAGCTTTGTGGTGTTTTTAGTCCCAGAATCCAGGCAATAGTAGCTGCAGTATCATAGGTAATGATCACATCTTTGATCTGATGATTTTTCTTGATGCCGGG
Organism: Pedobacter caeni; assembly: GCF_900129215.1. Classification (GTDB taxonomy): domain Bacteria; phylum Bacteroidota; class Bacteroidia; order Sphingobacteriales; family Sphingobacteriaceae; genus Pedobacter; species Pedobacter caeni. The sequence continues at coordinate 645,654 of NZ_FQUQ01000005.1, forward strand.
GCCGTTGATCACCCATGGAATTTGTACTTCGTCCAATGACTTCCCTCCGTGGCCTTTTCCTGTACCACCATGATCAGCGGAAACCATAATGATCGTTTCTTTCTCAATACCGGCATCTTTTACCGCCTGCACGATTTTTCCGATTCTCGCATCTACTTTTTGCAATTGATCGTAATAGGCAGGAGTACGGTGTCCAATCTCATGACCGGTGTGATCAGGCTCATCCAGGTGGATAAAAGTGAAATATGGTTTGTCTCTTTTTATGATCGTTGCTGCAGTATCTGCACAAAAATCGTCTTTATCGTTCCCAGGAACTACAATACTGATTGCATCTTTCTCTACCAACGGGCCAATTCCAGGCCAGCTGTAAATGACTGCGGTTTTAGCATTTGGTTTCTGATCTCTGATCACGCTGAAAATAGAGGGGAATAAACCATATTTAGTCGTGGTAACCGAAGGAATCTCGGGAGTTTTGCTTCCCCATTCGGTATAACCATGTTCGGTTGGTCCGGCTCCCATTAACATAGAAGCCCAGTTTACTGCACTTGAAGAGGGGAGTACTGATCTGGCTTCCAGACTGGATGCCCCGGTTTGCATGAGCTTTTTTAGATTGGGCATTTTAGCCTCAGGAACAGCATAGGCCCCGAACCCGTCACATCCAATGAGGACAACGTGTTTTACATTCTTGACCTGTGCATGTAAACTTATGCCCAGGCAAAGCAGGCAAAGAGAAATAATTGATTTTTTCATTTGTGTTGTTATTGTGGTTTATACTAAGTTTTTCTTTCTTTTCTTCAGTCCTTCTTCCGGTCCATAAACGGCTTTTTCATATTGTCCCCAAATCTCCAATTTTTGCCCTTACTTCTTTGAGATGTTAAATATATGTGTAATATTGTTTAGTTTAATTAAACATTTTCATTTATTTTCAAGACTCTTGTACTGGAAACAAATTGATTTATTTGGCAAGTTCCCATAGTACTCATTTGATCAGAATTGTTATTTTTGAATGCTACGAATCGCTTGATTGATCTGGATCACTAAATCGATGTCGATGGATTGAATGATGTTTATATTTTAGCCGATGTTAGCTGTATACAACCAATCGTTTGATAAATCATAAATGCAATAGAAAGATTTAAGATGGAATTGAATATTTTAGACCAGCAGCTGGCTGCACTCAGGCCTGATTTTTATAAAAACCTGCTTCCTCCGATCCAGGATTCAGAGATCCGGGAATTGGAGCAAAAATACAAACTGGTTTTACCAGATGATCTGAAAGCATTATATTCCTGGAAGAATGGTCAATCCTCAGCTTCTTATGAGTCTTTTGTAAACAACTCTATGTTTCTGCCTTTAGCTGAAGGGCTGGAAATTGCTGCAGAGCTGACCTCCATGATCGGATTGGATTTTGAAATTGAAAACTGGTGGAATGAGAACTGGATTCCCCTTTTTCTCAATGGAGGAGGAGATTATATCTGTTATGACCTTCAGGGGACATTTACAGGGGATGCCGGACAGCTAATGGAATTCTGGCATGCTGATGCAGATAGAAATGTAATTTCTGCTTCTCTGGAGGAGTTTTTAAAAGCGATAAACCGCTATTATGAACAAACACCTATAACCGGATATGACGAGTATTTTGAAATAGGGGCAATAGAAAATTATCCCAAAATGTTCGATTTAAAGTAAGTCTTAGCCAAAGTTATAGTGCCACTTTAGCTCCTGAAACTAAAAATAGAATGCCCCAAAAATTCAAACATTTTTGAGGCATTCCATAGATATGTACCTTTTAGATGTAATTAAGAGACTACCAGCCTTTAATTGCTCCGCCTTTAAAAGCCTTGATTGCGGCCTGTTCTACTTCAGCTGATTGGTAAGCTTTCACAAACTTCAATACTTTTTCATCACCTTTATTGTCTGCTCTGGCTACAATTGCATTTACATAAGGAGAGTCCTTATCCTCCACAAATAAGCCGTCTTTTTCCGGGCTCAAGCCTACCGGAGCAGCAAAGGTATTGTTGATGATGGCAATGGTTACGTTCTGATCATCAAGTGCTCTTGGCAATTGAGGAGCCTCGAGTTCCAGGATTTTAAGTTTTTTAGGATTGTCAATGATGTCATTTACTGTTGGCAACAGACCTACACCATCTTTAAGTTTTAAAAGGCCGAATTTTTGTAACAGCAGCAATGACCTTCCGCCATTGGTGGCATCGTTAGGAATGATCACTGTACTTTCGTCTTTAAGTTCGGTCAGCGATTTTATCTTTTTGGAATAACCTGCAAGCGGGTATACAAAAGTATTTCCAACAATCGCAAATTTATAACCGCGTTGTTTTGTCTGTACATCAAGATAAGGTTTGTTCTGGAAAACATTGGCGTCAATATCTCCCTGATGAAGGGCTTCATTTGGCATGACATAATCGTTAAACTGAACAAGTTCCACTTCCAGTCCGAATTTTTCTTTGGCTACTTTTTTTGCTGCTTCGGCCAGACTATACTCAGGGCCTGATTCTACACCCACCTTGATGAGATTAGGGTCGCTTTTTTTTGCTGCACCACCACAGCTGAATAATAGAACTGAACTGCTGACAATGGCTAACGTTGCGAAGAATTTGATTTTTGTATTCATTTGATATAATATTTGAGGTGATGATTATCTATGGTCTACTCTTTTTGCGATGAAGTCTCCCAGAAACTGGATGATAAAAACCAATGCAATTAACAGGATCAGTACGGTATTCATGACCAGAACATCGTAACCGACATATCCGTATTGATAACCGATCTGGCCTAATCCACCGGCACCTACCGCACCGCCCATTGCTGAATACCCTACAAGAGTGATTAAGGTAACAGATGCGCTGTTGATGATGGAAGGGAGTGCTTCCGGTAACAAGACCTTATATACGATCTGGAAAGGGGTGGCACCCATCGCCCTTGCGGCTTCTACCAATCCACCGGGAACCTCAATAAGGCTGTTCTCGATTAATCTGGCAATAAAAGGGGCTGCACCAATACTTAAAGGAACAATTGCTGCTTCCACACCAATAGAGGTGCCTACCAATGCTCTGGTGAAAGGAATCATCCAGACGATCAGAATGATAAATGGAATGGAACGGAAGATGTTGACCACAACGGAAATGACGTTGTTAAACGTTCTGTGCTCCAGCACCTGTCCTTTTCGGGTGAGGTACAGCAGTACACCAGTTGGTAATCCTATCAGAAAACCGAAAAAGCCAGAGACAAAGGTCATGACGATGGTTTCCCAGGCTCCTTTAGCAAGGAGTAAAATCATTGAATCAGACATAACCTAAGACCTCTACTTTAATATTTTTGTTTTTATAAAATTCTATAGCCTGAAGGCTGTTTTCCTGTGTTCCGAATACTTCAATCAGCATCACGCCAAATTTAACACCACCTGCATAATCCATTCTGGCACTGATCACATTGCTGTCGATCTGAAAAAGACGGGCAACTTCAGACAATACAGGATCATCTACAGACTGACCGGTAAATTCCAGTTTTAAAAGCGGACGTTTATCTGTTGCAGGTTCGGCTACCAAACGCTCTTTATAGTCAACTGGTATCTCCAGGTTTAAGGAAGAAGCAATAAATTCCTTTGCCAATGCAGTTTTGGGATGTGAAAAGATCTCACTCACCGCACCTTGTTCAATCAGCTGGCCTTCACTGATGACAGCCACCTCATCACAGATGTCTTTCACTACATCCATTTCATGGGTAATTAATAAAATGGTGATGTTTAACCTTTTATTGATGTCTTTTAATAAGGCAAGAATTGATTTGGTGGTAGCAGGATCTAATGCACTGGTTGCTTCATCGCAAAGTAAAACCTTAGGATTGCTCGCCAGGGTTCTGGCAATGGCCACCCGTTGTTTTTGTCCCCCGGATAAGTTTACCGGATAGTCATGGTGTTTTTCATCCAGGCCAACCAGAGAAAGCAGGTCAGAAACCCTTTGCTGGATTTCAGCTTTCGGTGTATGGTCTAGTTCCAGGGAGAACGCAACATTCTCAAAAACGGTTCTTGAAGAGAGCAGGTTGAAGTGCTGGAAGATCATTCCAATATGTCTTCTGGCCTTTGCCAGTTCTTTTGAAGAGAGTTCCATCAGGTTTTGTCCGTCTACAATTACCTCCCCGGAAGTCGGTTTTTCAAGCAGATTTACACAACGGATCAGGGTACTTTTCCCCGCTCCGGAAGCACCAATAACACCAAAGATCTTTCCTTCAGGTACAGTTAAAGACACATCGGATAAGGCAGTGATCGCTTTTGTTTTCTGATAAAACTTCTTCGTTATATTTCTTAATTCAATCATTGCCCGGAAGTTTTTTTTACAAAGATAGCGTTTCAGGGCATTAGAAACGCTATTAATTCTATGGCACAAGTATAGAATAAAATCCCTGGATAATGAAATGAAAGAAAACTTCTATATTGGACACCTAAATGATCAGCTAAAATGGAGCAGGATATCTTAAAACTTCAATTGAGCCAGGTGCCTGAATTGGAATCTGAAAGGCTTTTTTTGCGTGAACAAACGTTGAACGATGCGGCTGCACTCTTTAAAATCCGCAGCAATGAAGCCGTGATGAAATACATTCCAAGGCCAAGGCCTCAGTCCATTGAAGAGGTAAAGGCGTTCATTCAGGAGGTTCATCAGAACTTTCTTAACCATCAAAGCCTGGGTTGGGCGATCAGTTTAAAGGAGAGTCCTGAGCTCCTCATTGGCTTTATCGGATTGTGGAACTTTGATTGTGCAAATTTCAGGGCCGAGATCGGCTATTTACTGGATCCGGAGTATTGGGGGAAGGGAATTGCCGGAGAAGCTTTGTCGCTGGCCACAGACTTTGGTTTCAGGGAAATTGGTTTACACTCTGTTTGTGCAGTCGTAGCTCCTGAAAATCTGGCTTCATCAAGGCTGTTGCTTAAGCATGGATATGTCAAAGAGGCCTATTTCAAGGAGGATTTTTATTATAACGGTGTATTTCTGGACAGTGAAATCTATAGTAAGCTAAATCATTCTTAAGACCTCAGTTAATGCCCGAAATCCGACTGGAAACCTATATTGATGCAGATCTTAGCCTGGTATTCGACTTGTCAAGAAGCATAGACTTACATCAGATCTCCACTGCACATACCGATGAGAAAGTAATAGGAGGAAGGTCTTCCGGATTAATAGAACCTGGAGAAACTGTAACCTGGCAGGCAAAACATTTTGGACTCGTTCAAAACCTGACCTCTAAAATAACCGCATTTCAAAAACCTGATTATTTCGTGGATGAAATGCTGAGGGGTGCTTTTAAATCTTTTAAGCATGAGCATATTTTCAGGGCTGAGGGCCAGGGGGTAATGATGACAGATGTTTTTTCTTATGTTTCGCCATTCTGGATCCTGGGTAAATTAGCTGATCATCTGTTTCTTACCGCTTATATGAGAAAGCTGCTGGTCAAAAGAAATCAGGTGATCAAAGCCTATGCGGAAAATGGCCTTGGTGCCAAACTGCTGCTAAATAACATTTAAAACCTTATTTGTAAAAAAAATCTGTAATCAAATCAGTGTCGCAACGGCCAATTGAGAAATGATGATGCGATGCAGCAAAATATTAGTGGTTCATTTTATGGTTACTATTCATTAGCCTGGCCGGCGCGATAGCAACCCTTAGTTCAACATTTATAAAAAATGAATAAGATTAAACTTAAATTTTGCCTGATATTTTAACCAAATGAAAGCTTGGATGTTCTTTGATAATGCTGTTTTTTTAGATTCATTTGCTTCACAATTTGCAAATAAGCCCTGTTTTCAATAGTTTTAGAATCGCAATAATAATTTAACGTCTCAAAAGGGCCATTTTATTCAGATACTTATTTATATAATGAAGCTTCATAAACTATTCTTAATCATCATATTTACCTCGTTTACCAGCCTTGTCCTTGCACAAACCAGTGCGGAATTAAAAAGGAACAAAGAAGCGATACAGCGGGAGATTGAGTTGTTGCAAAAGAACCTGAATGAGACTTCGAGTAGTAAAAAGTTAACAATGGGCCAGATCCGCTCAGTAAATGCAAAGATCAGGCTGATGCAGAATAAAATCTCCATTATCAATTCGGAAGTAAAGAATCTGGACAATCAGATTCATGAAAACAGCAATGAAGTACGTTCCCTGAAAGGGCAGTTGGGGCAGTTGAAAAAGGAATATGCCGGAATGATCCGTTTTGCCCAGCGCAATAGGAATTCTTATGATAAAATGATGTTTGTGTTTGGTTCTGAAGGCTTCAATCAAGCCTATAAACGTATTAAATACCTTCAGCAATTTGGTCAGTACCGTAAAAAACAAGCCGATTATCTTCAGGGGACTCAGAAAAATATAGAGTATAAAATCGGTGTTCTTGATAAGAATTTAAAAGCAAAAAGCAGTTTGTTGTCGGAACAGGAGCAAGAGAAAGTAAAGCTGAGCAAAAACAAATCGGAGCAATCGGTGATGTTAAACCAGATCAGCAAGCAGGAAAGACAGTTTAAGCAGGATCTTGCTGCAAGGAAGAGAAAACAAGCTGATATTGACCGGGCAATCAGAAATGCCATCCAGAAGGAAATAGAACTGGCCAGGAAAAAGGCCGAGGAAGAAGAAAGGCTTGCAGCTCAAAAAGCCGTTGCCGAAGGTCGCCCGGTTCCTGTAGTTAAAGAAAAAACCAATAGCAGTTACCTGACGGCTTCTCCTGAAGCTGCAAAGCTCTCTGCGGGCTTTGAAAACAACAGGGGACGATTGCCATGGCCTGTAGGTCAATATTCCATCCTGGAGCGTTTTGGAGCTCACACAGAAGGTCGTGCAACCTATAATAACGATGGTATCAATATCCTGACCGAAAACGGAGCCTCCGTAAAAGCGGTATTCGAAGGAAAGGTCTTATTTGTCCGCGAACTCTATGGAACTTACATCGTTGCCATCCAGCATGGTGAGTATTTTACCATTTATCAAAACCTGAAATCGGTTAGTGTTGCCAAAGGCGATAAAGTCGAAACCAAACAAAGTTTAGGCGTGGTGGCTTCGAAAGAAGACGGACCTGTGCTCCATTTCGAAATTATGCGTGGTCAGAATAAACTCAACCCTGAGGCCTGGATCGCAAAATAACCCGGATGTTTCTTAGAATTTTCATTTAGATGTCATAACATCTAACAATGAGCTTCATACTGACCAAAAGTGTATTGTAAGTCAGATGTTAGCTTTATCTTTGTGCGCGCTCTACAACTTAATCTATTCAGTATTAAATAAGTTAACCGGAATCGTGTACATATCAATAAGACAATACTTTATCAATTCAGCCAGTCTTCTGGCTTTGCTCATCACGCTGTCTTTTAGTACACGTGTTCATGCACAACAAACTACTGTTAGCGGAACGGTAACTGATGCCAGTACCAAAGAAACCCTCCCATATGTGTCTTATATGATCACAGGAAGTACCCTGGGAGGGAGGACTGATGCGGATGGAAAATTCTCGATCAGTATCAATGCGAACAATACCAGCCTTAAATTCAGTTATGTAGGCTATCAGTCTCAAACAAAGACGGTTAAGTCGGGTGTGGCCCAGGTCATCAATGTGCAATTGCAGCCGGAATCCATGCTGATGAATGAAGTGGTCATTACTGCAGGAAAAAAACCGAAATATAGAAATAAAGAAAACCCTGCTGTAGAGCTGATCAGGAAGGTGATTGCCAATAAGGCTAAAAACCGGATGGAACATTATGATTTTGTCGAATATCAGAAATATGAGCGCATGAAGTTCTCTCTGAGCAATCTTTCCGATAAATTCAGGAACAAACGTATGTTTCGCAATTACCAGTTTTTGTTTCAGGAACAAGACTCTACAAGAATAGGGGGAAAGAATGTGCTGCCAGTGTTCCAACAGGAAAAGCTGAGCAATAATTTTTTCAAAAAGAGCCCTGAGAAACTGAAAACGGTGGTTATTGCCGATAAAAGGGTGAATTTTGATGAACGTTTCATAGACAATCAGGGTTTCAGTGATTACCTGGACCGGATGTATCAGGATATAGATATCTATGATAACAATATATCTGTAGTGAGTAACCAGTTGCTGAGTCCTATTTCAGATAGTGCACCCGGTTTTTATAAGTTCTTTATTACGGATACCATCAAAAACCATAGCCCACAGCTGATTGAGCTTGCTTTTACGCCCAGAAACAATGCAGATTTGCTATTCGAAGGAAAACTATATGTAACTCTGGATGGGAATTATGCTGTTCAGAATGCCTTCCTTACAGTAAATAAGAACATTAACCTGAATTTTGTACGGGCACTGGAAGCGAAACTGGATTTTGAGAAAAATCCGGATGAACGTTATCATTTGAGTAAAAGTAACCTGATCGTTGATTTTGGGATCAGCAAGAAGGGCGGCAGTGGATTTACAGGAGAAAGAACGGTTACTTTCAAAGATTATAAGATCAATAACCCACGCCCTGATACTGCATATAAAGGTGCCGGACAACCGGTTATTGTGGCAAATGCGGATAAAAGGTCGGAAGAATTCTGGGCAAATAACCGTCCGGAACCGTTGAGCGCAGGTAATATGAAGGTCTATGGTAACCTGGATACCTTGCAATCTATACCCTCCTTTAAACGGACAATGGATATCGTGACCTTGTTTTTTGCAGGTTATAAAGACTTCGGCCCTTTTGAAATGGGACCGGTGAATACTTTTTACAGTTTTAACGGGGTAGAGGGTTTTCGTCTTCGTCTGGGAGGAAGAACAACGCCTTCACTGAGCAAACGTTACTATTTTGAAACTTATGCTGCCTATGGCTTTAAGGATGAAAAATGGAAGTATTTTTTGAGTGGAACGTATTCGCTGAACAACAAATCGATCTATGCTTTTCCTCAGAATTACATCAGGGCAAGTTTCCAGAGGGATACCAAAATTCCAGGTCAGGAGCTGCAGTTCGTACAGGAAGATAACTTCTTGCTTTCTTTCAAAAGAGGAGAGAACAATATGATGCTTTACAATGATTTCTACAGACTCGATTATGTACATGAGTTTGAAAATCATTTCTCGTATACCCTTGGCCTTAGAAAATGGCAGCAAACACCAGCAGGATCGCTTTATTTCAGCAATTTCGCTGACAATGGGATTCTGGGCCGGACGCAGCAGATCAGCACCTCTGAGATCAGCTTAGGCCTGCGTTATGCACCACATGAGAAGTTTTATCAGGGCAAGATTTACAGAACGCCAATTGTAGACAGGTTTCCGATCTTTAACCTCCGTTATACCGCAGGGATCAAAGGCGTGTTGGGAGGCGAATACAATTACCATAACTTTATGGGGAGTGTAGATAAGCGTTTTTATCTGTCGCAGCTTGGATATGCTGATATCACCCTGGAAGGTGCTTACATTGTAGGAAAGGTTCCTTTTCCTTTACTGGCGATCCACAGGGCTAACCAGACCTATGCTTATCAGCTCAATTCTTACAACCTGATGAATTTCATGGAGTTTGTAAGTGATCATTATGCAAGTTTGAATATCGATCAGAATTTTAATGGTTTTTTCTTCAATAAAATTCCTTTGCTTAAGAAACTAAAACTGAGAGAAGTGGCCTCATTTAAGGTGTTGTATGGCGGTTTGCGCAATGAAAATAACCCTGATCTGAATCCCGGATCTATGCAGTTCGTGAGAAACGAAAATGGGCTGACCGTGACCAATTCCCTGAATAAGGACCCTTATATGGAAGGTAGTGTTGGGGTAGGGAATATCTTTAAGGTGTTAAGAGTAGATGCCGTAAAAAGATTGAGCTACCTGAAAAATCCGGAGATTTCAAGCTGGGGGATCCGCGCAAGGGTTAAATTTGATTTCTAAGTCAGGTCGCAATTACGCGGTATGAACTATTTTTAAAGCCTTGAGGACCTTCCTCAGGGCTTTTTTGCTGAATAGGAGATATTGCTTTAATAATTTTTAATCATTTGATTAAATCAAATAAATAGTTATATATTTGTACCATACTATATAAAGCGGAAATCCCGATATGGCAAAAACGACAAAGCTGGAAACAGCAGACAGCTCTACTGAAGAGAAGATTAAAGAAGCAGCAAGTAAAGTCTTTACACAGAAAGGATTTGCGGCGACAAGAACAAGAGATATTGCAGAGGAAGCAGGAATCAATCTGGCCTTGCTCAATTACTATTTCAGAAGTAAAGAGAAGCTGTTTGACCTGGTTATGATGGAAAGCCTGCAGAAATTCATGATGGGGGTGAAGGACATCCTGAATGATGTGAACAGTTCATTGACGGAAAAAATCAGCCTGCTGGCCAGTCACTACATTGACCTGCTGAAAGCAAATGCAGATCTCCCATTGTTTATCTTAAGTGAGATCAGGGCAAACCCGGAAAGGCTGGAAACAAAGATGGGAGTGAAGGAGATGCTCCTGCAGTCTAACTTCTTTAAGCAACTGGAAGCAACGACTAAAAAGACCGTAGACCCGGTACATTTTGTGATGAATATTATAGGTCTTATTGTCTTTCCTTTTGTGGCAAGCCCAATGCTGATGATCATCGGAGACCGGAGTAAAACTGAGTTTGATGCCCTGATGGAAGAACGTAAAAAGATGATCCCTGTATGGGTCGATGCAATGCTGAAAAGCAGCTAAAATTTTTTTGATATATCGTTAATCAAATGATTAAAACAAATTAATAAATTTAGATTATGAAACTAATTGTCAGTGTCTTATTAATTGTTATATGGTGTAATAGTGTAGGTGCTCAGACGACCGCTTCTCTTTCTATTGAAGACTGCTATAATTTGGCCAGACAACATTATCCCTTGCTGAAACAGCTGGATCTGATCGCTAAAACGGAAGCGTATTCTATCGGAAATGCGGCCAAAGGTTACCTCCCTCAACTGAACATCAGCGGGCAGGCAAGTTATCAGTCGGCCGTCACAAACATTCCCATCCGTATCCCGGGAATGGAGCTCCCACAGATGAACAAGGATCAGTATAAACTGTATGGGGAAGTCACGCAATTGCTCTTTGATGGTGGCCAGATCAAACAGCAAAAGGAATCCCTCAATGCCAACGCAAAGACCGAAGCTCAGAAGCTGGAAGTGGAGTTGTACAAGCTTAAGGAACGGGTCAATCAGGTCTTTTTTGGAATCCTTGTCCTCAAAGAGCAGCTAGGGCAAAATGAACTTCTGAAAAAAGACATTCGGCTGGGCATGAATAAGGCCAGCGCTGCCATTGCCAATGGAACGGCTTTAAAGAGTAGTCTGGATATCCTCCAGGCAGAACTGCTCAAAGTAAACCAGCGGAGTACAGAGTTGAAATTCGCGCTGAAGGGCTATACGGATATGTTGGCTTTATTCATCAACAGGGAGCTCGGAGAGCAGACCGTTTTTGTCAGGCCTGAAGGCATTGTCAACGATAGAAATATCCTGCGGCCGGAATTGCAGCTCTACGATTTGCAACGCAAAAATGTAGATGTTCAGGAGAAAATGATCAGGGCTAAAAATCTTCCTAAGTTTAGTCTCTTCCTTCAGGGAGGGCTGGGCAGACCTGCTTTAAATATGTTGAGTAATGATTTGGATATCTTTGCAATAGGTGGCCTTAGGTTAAGCTGGTCTTTAGCTGGTTTTTATACCAGGAAGGGGGAGCGAAAACTCCTTGATCTCAGCCGTAAAAGCCTGGATCTGCAAAAAGAAACCTTTCTCCTGAACACCAATCTGACGATCAGACAACAGGATGCCGAGCTCAGTAAACTACAGGAATTGGTGTCCACTGATCAGGAAATTATTCAATTGAGAACGCGCATCAAACAGACCTTTTACGCGCAGCTGAGCAACGGAACCATCAATACCAATGATTATTTGAGGGAGGTCAATGCAGAAGATCAGGCCAGGCAAAATAAAATCCTGCATGAGGTCCAATTGCTCCTGGCACAATACAATCAAAAGACAACAACAGGGAATTAACATTCAAAACAGCGCATCATGAAAGCATTTTTAGCATTGCCGGCAGGTTTACTTTTATTCCTTTCCTGTAATCAGACAAAAACGGATATCATAGCTTCAGGAACCTTTGAAGGAGTAGAAACGATCGTTTCTGCGGAGGTTACCGGAAGAATTAAAAGCCTGAACCTGGAAGAAGGCCAGGTATTGAAAGCAGGGGATACCCTTGGCTATATTGACAGTACCCAGCTTTACCTGAAGAAAAAGCAGTTGCTGGCTCAGGTCAATGCGGTATTAGGGAAGAAACCTGATATTCCCGTACAGCTGGCCACTTATCAGGAGCAATTGAAACAAGCCATACGTGAGCAAAAGCGGTTGAGTAACCTGGTAAAAGCAGATGCTGCGACACCAAAACAACTGGATGATGCCAATGCTCAGGTCGCCATCATCAGAAAACAAATTAACGCACAGCAATCCAGTCTTGGGATCAGCTCCAGCGGACTGAATAAAGAGACCCTGCCGCTGTATTCCCAGATCGAACAATTGAACGACCAACTCTCGAAAAGCATGCTCATCAGTGAACTGGATGGAACGGTTCTGACCAAATATGCTGAAGCAAATGAGATGGCGGTTACAGGAAAACCTTTGTATAAAACTGCTGATCTTTCTACGCTGATTTTAAGGGCTTACTTTACAAATAATCAATTGCATCACATTAAATTAGGACAGAAAGTTAAAGTGTTGGTTGATGATGATAAAGGCCAGTATAACACCTACAACGGGCAGATTGAATGGATCAGCAGCAAAGCAGAATTTACCCCTAAAACCATTCAGACCAAAGACGAAAGGGCAAACCTTGTTTATGCCGCGAAGATCAGAATCAGGAACGATGGTTACCTCAAAATCGGCATGTACGCTGAGGTCAGTTTATAGGGAGCAGCCATGAAGAATTTATACGCCATCGAATTGAAGAACATTTGTAAAACCTACGGCAAAATGCAGTTGCCGGCGGTAGATGATGTCTCTTTTGAAGTTAAAAAAGGAGAGCTCTTTGGATTGATCGGGCCGGATGGAGCGGGTAAAACCAGCATCTTCAGGATCCTTACGACCTTGTTGCTGGCAGAACATGGTTCGGCCTGGGTCGATGGCTTTGAAGTGATCAGAGATTATCGGGAGATCAGAAAAATTGTGGGTTATATGCCAGGGAAATTTTCCCTTTATCCGGACCTGACCGTTGCAGAGAACCTGAACTTTTTTGCCACTGTTTTCGGCACTACGGTGAAAGACAATTACGAACTGATCAAAGATATCTATGTTCAGATTGAGCCTTTCAAGGACCGCAGGGCAGGAAAGTTGTCTGGAGGCATGAAGCAAAAGCTAGCCCTGTGCTGTGCACTGATCCATAAACCCAGTGTTTTGTTCCTGGATGAACCGACCACAGGGGTAGACCCGGTGTCCAGAAAGGAGTTCTGGGAGATGCTCAACAGACTTAGAATGCAGGGAATCACCATCCTGGTGTCCACACCCTATATGGACGAAGCAACGCGATGTGACCGCATCGCACTTCTTCACAACGGAAAAATACTATCAATTGACACACCTGAAAATATGATAAAGAGTTATCCTGAACAACTTTATGCGATCAAAGCAGATCAGATGTACCTGCTGATTAAATCGCTCAGAAAATATCCTGAAGTCCTGGATTGTTATGCATTTGGAGAATATGCGCATGTTTCCTTTAAAATTCCCTTTGAAGAATACCTGCTGGAGGCTTATCTGGGGGCGGAAGGTTTGTCTGGTATTGAAATCAAACCAACTGCAGCCACTATTGAAGATTATTTCATCAAGCTACTGAAAACCTGAGGACATGAAGGAGACCGTGATAAAAACAGATCAGCTGAGCAAACGTTTCGGCAGCTTCATCGCAGTTGATGCCATTAGCTTTGAAGTGCAAAAAGGCGAGATATTTGGTTTTCTTGGCGCAAATGGGGCAGGAAAGACCACTGCTATGAGAATGCTCTGCGGGCTTTCTGTACCTTCTTCAGGCACCGCAGCTATTGCAGGTTTTGACATTTACAAAAAGACCGAAGAAATCAAAAGAAACATTGGTTATATGAGTCAGAAGTTCTCTTTATACGAAGACCTGACGGTATTGGAAAACATCAGCTTCTTTGCGGGTATTTATGGATTGAGCAACAGCGCGATCAAAGAAAAAAGCGAAGCCTTAATTACCCGGCTCGGACTTCAGAAAGAAGTGAAAAAGCTGGTCGGTGAACTGCCATTGGGCTGGAAACAAAAGCTTTCTTTCTCCGTAGCGGTTTTACATGAACCAAAGATCGTTTTCCTTGATGAACCTACTGGTGGGGTAGACCCGGTAACCCGAAGGCAATTCTGGGACCTGATTTATGAAGCTTCGGAAAAGGGAATTACTGTTTTTGTGACCACGCATTACATGGATGAAGCAGAGTATTGCGACCGGATCTCGATCATGGTGGATGGGAGGATTTCAGCGCTGGACAGCCCTTCGGCGCTTAAAACCCAGTTTAAAGCAGCCACTATGGATGAAGTATTTTACGAACTCGCCAGAGGGGCGAAACGTGGGGATTAAAACCTTAAAATCATGAAACAGTTTATCAATTTTGTCCGGAAAGAATTTGCCCATGTGATGAGGGACAGAAAAACGCTGCTTATTCTGTTTGGAATGCCGGTGGCACAGATCCTGATTTTTGGCTTTGCACTGACCAATGAGCTGAAGAACTCAAAGCTGATCGTCTTTGACCAGGCAAAAGATCCGGCTTCACAGGAGATCATTGCCAGAATTGAAGCGAGCAGGTATTTTGAAGTTGAACGGAACCTGAGCAATGCAGCACAACTGGAATCGGTATTCAAAGAAGGGAAGATCAAAATGGCCCTTGTTTTTCCTGCAGGGTTCAATGCATCGCTGCTCCATGGGCATCATGCACAGATTCAGGTCATCGCCGATGCTTCCGATCCCAATGCGGCAAATATGCTGACCAATTATGTCTCTGCCATTATCCAGGACTATCAGCGTTCTTTGAGTAAAAGCAGTTTATCACCGTACCGGATCATTCCGGAGGTCAGGATGTTGTACAACCCTCAGCTCAAAGGCGCGCATAACTTCGTGCCCGGGGTAATGGCACTGGTATTGATGCTGGTCTGTGTCATGATGACGGCCATTTCTATTGTAAAAGAAAAAGAAACGGGAACGATGGAAATATTGCTGGTTTCTCCCTTTAAGCCTATTCTGGTGATCATTTCCAAAACCATACCTTACCTGATCCTTTCCTTGCTGAATGTGGGCTCGATTCTTTTACTCAGCGTTTTTGTGCTGGACCTCCCCGTAAATGGGAGTGTGTTATTGCTTTTTGCAGAAAGCATGCTGTTTATCAGTACCTGTCTGACACTGGGGATTTTCATTTCCGTGAAAACAAGCTCCCAGCAGGTGGCTATGCTGATCTCCCTGATGGGAATGCTCCTGCCAACGATCCTGTTCAGTGGATTTATGTTTCCGATTGAAAATATGCCTTATCTATTGCAGCTGTTCTCCAATATTGTTCCTGCCAAATGGTTTTACATCATCGTGAAGTCCATCATGATCAAGGGACTTGGTTTTTCAGCGATCTGGAAAGAGACATTAATCCTTGTAGCCATAACAGCTGTTTTATTGATCATAAGTTTAAAAAGTTTTAAAATCAGACTGGCATGAGAACGATTAGATTTTTGCTGCAAAAGGAGTTCAGACAGATTTTCCGGAACCGGGCAATTTTGCTGTTGATAGGGGTGATGCCGGTGATGCAATTGCTGATCCTGCCCCTTGCCGCAAATTATGAAGTGAAGAACATCAATTTGTCGGTAGTTGATCATGATCACTCCGGTTTTTCTCAAAAATTGATCTCAAAGGTTACCTCCTCCGGGTATTTTAAGCTCAGCGGCTATAGCGCTTCGTTTAAGGAAGAATTAATGGCGATTGAGTCTGATCGGTCGGATTTAATTCTGGAGATCCCACAGGGCTTCGAACGGGGTCTGATCCGGGAAGACCAGCAGCAATTGTTTATTGCAGTAAATGCCATTAACGGGGTGAAGGCAAATCTGGGAGGAGCCTATTTAACCAGTATCATCAGAGACTTTAATGAGGAGATCCGGATGGAAATGGTGCCGTCATACCGGTTTAATGAAGCTCCGGTCATTGAAATCACCAGTTCCAACTGGTATAACCCGCTGATGGAATACCAGTTTTACATGGTGCCAGGGATCCTGGCCATCCTCGTAACCATGATCGGTGGTTTCCTCTCTGCCCTGAACATCGTGAAAGAAAAGGAGTTTGGGACGATTGAACAGATCAACGTCACACCGATTAAAAAACATCATTTCATCCTGGGAAAGCTGATTCCTTTCTGGATTTTAGGAAATGTTGTTTTCAGCCTGGGGCTATTGGTTGCCTGGCTGGTCTATCACATTGTGCCCGCAGGGAGTCTGCTGGTACTCTATGGGTTTTCATCGGTTTATCTTTTGGCCATCCTGGGCTTTGGCCTGCTCATCTCTACTTTTTGTGATACCCAGCAACAAGCCATGTTTATCATGTTCTTTTTCATGATGGTTTTCATTTTAATGGGTGGTTTGTTTACCTCCATTGACAGTATGCCGGAATGGGCAAAGCTGCTTTCTGCATTTAATCCGGTGAGTTACCTCATTGAAGTGATGCGGATGGTGATCCTGAAAGGGAGTGGCTGGAAAGATATTCTACCTCAGCTGGGCATCATTGCTTTATTTGCAGTTGTACTCAACACCTATGCAATCATCAATTACAAAAAGACGAACTAAAGATTTTTTGACAATTGACTGGATAAGTTGGTTTTCGAAATATTTAGATTTGCTTTATCTATTAAAATCGCTTCTATGAAACATATTAAGGTAATCGGCAGACTGGTGGTAATGTTGATGTTATTTGGTACATTCTCTTCTGCTGTCGCCCAGACCGCTGATAAGAGCGATCCATCACCTTTGAAATTTCCTACCCCAAAGGGAATCAAGAACCAATTATTTTACCTGCAGAGAGATCCAAATACCAATACGATCATTTGTGAACTTAATGTGGATGCAAACGGGGAGGTCAACAGAAAAGAGCCAATTCTGGTGTACTGGCTTCGTTTTGGCGAAAAGGGGGAGAAGAAAGACCTCAACTATATCCAAAGAAAATTTGCTTATGGCATTCAGGCCAAAGAAATCGGCAAAGACCAGTTCGAACTCCGTTTTGTTTCTCATAAAAAGATTCCGATGTACCTGATGGAATCAAAAGATGACCATAAGTTTCACGTCTATGTAACGGTGAACAACAAGAAAATCGAACTGGATAAGATCTTTCTGAGAATTGAAGGTGGTTCATTCTGGTTGCCAAATGTAAAATATGTGGAGCTGACCGGAACAAATACGGCCAATAATGCTCCGATCGTAGAAAGAATTAAGGTTTAGATCCGCTCCTTTTTTACCGGTGTTTTTATTCTTTTCACCGATGCTTTCCGGTAGTATGACCCCGGGAGCATTGCCCGGCGTCGCGAAACGCCTTAGGTTTGAAGAAAAAAACAACTATGGAAACGCCAATTCAAAACAAAAAATTTAACCGTCATATCGCTGCAGGTGTCATCATCATTGCACTCGGATCACTCTTAATGCTGGACAATCTGGGACTTAATATTCCCCATTGGATTCTTTCCTGGCACACGGTCATGCTCGCTATTGGTTTGATGATCGGATACCGCAAAGATTTTAAGGTGTCGGGCTGGGTCGTATTGGTGATCATCGGTGGAATTTATACCCTGAAAGATATTGCTTTCTTTGATCTTTCCAGGTTTACCAGTGCACTGGTCCTGATCGGACTTGGCGCATACCTGCTCTTAAAACCAAATCACAAACCTGCATTCTGGAATTTTAACGATAAAAAACCGATCAATTTTGGGCAGAAAGAGGAACAATAAAACAGAAAAAAGGAATACAGTATAATCGTTTTTTAGTATTCTTGCTTTAATAAAAAATTATAAGCAAAGATCTTAAACGATTATACTATGAAAATAAAGCAGGCCCTTATCCTTAGCAGCTGCTTCATGCTGATGCTCTCTTCTGCATGTACCACAAATACTTCCAAAAAGAAGGGCTCAAATTCAGGGACTTCAGATACCAGCAGCGGTCAGCAGGTGCTCCCGGCCGTCAAAGATCAGTCAGAACTGCTGCGGAAATTATTGAAAGCCCGGCACATTTACCCTTTTCATGTAGTGCCTTCCCCAGAATCGAAAGATACTTATGTGGTACTATATCAGCAATCTTCCGAGAAAAAGGCCCCTAAAGACATTTATTTTTATACAGAGGATGAGCTGTTTTTCTATGCGGCGAAAGTGCAGCTGATCAATGATAAAGAGGTCAGATTAACCAGTAAGAAACTGGTGATGCAGGAAGAATCGACCTATTGTACCATAGATTCAACTGTGAATAATGTAAAAATTGCCGGCAAAGACTACATCTCTCTGGTTTACCGCAAAGAGTTTAAAGGGACCGCAATCGTAGAGAAATTTATAGACTTTCAGCTCATAGACCTCAGCAGCCTGGACAATTATACCCTGGGATTTGAGGGAGTGTATTCCTTTAAATGTAAGGAATGCCTGGAAGGGAGACTGACCAATGAAAAGAAACTGGAAGGAAAACCTGAACTCCTGGCCTTCTTAAAAGGTATGGTGGCAAAATCCCCTCATGTCTACCATCCTTCGGAAAAGGATAAAGATCCTTACCATGTCCTTAACTATGAGATCAAATGGGAAAAGGACAACCAGGCCAGCAATCATATGGCAAATGGCCATGGGGAGCTGGAATTTCCTGTAAGAACCACTTATTACCATACCAATCTTTTCAATTTAAATCAGGGGACTGAGGTTGAAACCGCAGAAAATGAGCAATACTTATTTAAGAGTTTCTTTTGTGGCTCTGTTATTGGTTTTGACAAACAAAAGAAATTATACTTCCCGGTAATGATCGAAAGTTGTAATGGTTTTTGCTCCAAAAACATCAGTATCAATGCAGGTGTGTTAAAAATAAGCTATGAGGATGAGGTATCTTATGAGGTTCCGTTAGCAGACCTTGTCTTTGACAAACAGAAAGAAAAATAATTCCATAAGTTTTCATTTGATGTATCTCTGGTCTTCGTTGCCGCGGTCTGAAAGAACTATACCTTAGCGCAGCGTCCTTCGGTCCTCCTTCGATCACAACAGTTAACCGGAACGTCCCCTGAACGTATCCGAAACGTACCTGAAACGTCTTATCATACCCCAGGACGTTCCAGGTATATGTCAGGTATATCTCCTGGATGTCCGGGTTATCCGTTTGGATCGAAGAAAGATACTGTTATACTACCGGATGGATGGTTTGGATTCAGAAAGGAAGGCCCTGCAAGTATACAACTTGCAAGGCTTCACTATTAAACCCCCCGGTATAATGTCATTTGTTTCCTGAATTTAATTAAAAAGAACTGAATGAATTTGTTTTTCCATATTCATTTTTCATTCATTATTTCTGAAACACGGATAAACCAACAGGAAAAACGAATTACGTTTAAGTGTTGCAATTTTAAAATAAAATTGCAATTTTTATATAGATTAACCAAATAAAATCATCCCATGAATAAACAATGTTTAATCGCTCTATTTACCGGTTTGGTTTTTAGTGCTTGCGAAAAAGGAACTACAGGTACATCCGGATTGACGGATACACAGAAAAAAGAATCAGACGGCCTCATGAATACCCAGGCGCTGGGAGTCAGTCTGAAGGCTGACGGACCTGGTGGAACGTATAATCTGATCAATGGTGTATTAGGAGGTAATGCCTGTGAAGTGCCGGATTGTGTCCATCCTCAGGACCACATTACCGAAGTTTTCGATACCAGTTTAAATACGAATGTATTTGTTTTTTCTGCGCATGTTAGTCCGGATAATGACCGTTGCCAGAAATTTGACCGCCAGCGTACGGAAATAAAAACTTACAATGCCTCTCCGGATAACCTCAAAGCGACCAATGGTGAAACGGTTACTTACCGCTGGAAATTTAAAATTGATGCCGGTTTTCAGGCTTCTTCCAGCTTTACGCATCTACATCAGATCAAAGCAGTAGACGGCGACGACTCGATTCCGCTCATTACCCTTTCTGCACGTTATGGAGCAAATGATACGGATAAAATGGAACTGATACATGTCAATTCTTCCGGAACAACCACAAAGGTGAAACTGGTAAATCTGGCGCTGTTTCGGGGGAATTGGGTGGAAGTCATCGAAAAAATCACTTTTGGAAGTAATGGTAAATACAATATTTCTGTTAAAAAGATCAGTGATGGCACAGAACTTCTGGCCTATAGCAATACAGATATGGACTTATGGCGTAATGGAATCTCCTTTTGCCGGCCAAAATGGGGGATATACCGCAGTTTAAACAATTCTGCGCGTTTGCGCGATGAAGAAGTGCGTTTTGCAGATTTCTGTATTGCAGAAGGAACGGCGGTCTGTCAGTAGGAGGCTGCTAGCATTGGCTCAGGTCAATGAGTTCTTGTTTTATAGCAAATAAAACCAGTCCGGTCCTGGATTTAAGATCGAACTTTTGAAACAACTCCTGCCTGTAATTGTCAATGGTATGCGGACTCAGGTTCATCTGGTCTGCAATCTCTTTATAGGTGAGCTCGGAACAGCAAAGCTGAAGGAATTTCATTTCGTTTGCACTGAGCTGATTGGATAAGGGGGGCATGTGCTCGTTCTGAATGCTTTTCAGGAGTTTACCGGAAACGAGATCATTCAAATAATAGCCCTGCTGATTGATGATTTTGATGGCATTCACCAGGTCACTCGTTCTGGATTCTTTGAGCAGGTATCCTCCCGCTCCGTTTTTGAGCATTTTTATAATCGGTTTATCTTCTTCAAACATACTTAAAGCCAGCACCCTGATCTCAGGGTGTTGTTGCTTTAACCACAATGTGGCCTCATAACCATCAATTACCGGCATACTGATGTCCATCAGGATGACTTCCGGAATTGGATGTTTGTTCAACTTCTCTATCATCTCTTCCCCATTTGCAGCATCAAAAACAATGTCTACTTCAGGAAATTCAGCCAGCAGGCTGATCAGGCCCTGACGAAATAAAGTATGGTCATCAATGATGGCTATTGGAATTGTTTTTTTGTCCATAATTGGTGTAAAAAGGCAATTTAATAGGGAGTGGCAATGGTTATTGTTGTCCCCTTTCCGGGGGCGGTATCAAACGTTACTGTTCCACCAATCATCGCTACTCTTTTTTGTATGTTCTGCAAACCCATACCTTTGTGCAGTTCTCTGGTTTCAGTAAAATCAAATCCAATTCCATCATCAGCTATTGATAAAATTAACTGGTCATTTATAAAATCCAAGTTAATCATTATTTCCAATGCTTTTGCATGGCGGATGATATTGTGAAGGGTTTCCTGGAATAACCTGAAGATCATCGTCTCTATGCCCGCCTTTGCAGGCAGTGTTTTGATGTTACTGTGGTAACTGATCTTATAAAGCTGAGATTTTCCCACCCAGTCCAGTTCAAATGCAATTGCACCAATCAGTCCCCGGCTAATGAGCTCTTCTCCATGAAGCAATCTGGATAAGGCCCGGATCTCTTTGACTGATCTTTTTGCCAGGTCCTCTGCTGCGGCTATTTTCTCTGTTGCCTTTACAGGATCATCGATTTTGATGGATCCCAGGGTAATGATGGTCAGGCCAAGCAGTTGACCGATATTGTCGTGGAGGTCGTACGCAATTGTTTTCAGCGTTTGTTCCTGAACCTCCATCTGAGATTTGAGCAGCTCGTTTTCAAAAGATCTTTTTAAAGACGCGGTTTCCTCAATGTGTTTCTTTTTGCGACGGTTATACAGATTTACATATACCATCAGAAACAATGGGGCCATCAAAAATATAATGGTGATCAGACTGATGAGGAAGAAGACTTCCTTTGAAGATATTTGCATAGGAAAGCGTAAGACCAGCAGCAATATAGCAATACATTAAGTATATTGAAAATTCTATACCTGATAGATTGTGGGAAGATAGAGATCTGATCCTGAATGAGGTAATCAAAGAAAATATTTGTCGACGTACTTCCAAAATAGAAAATCAATGTTCCATTAACCCACCAGAAGGGAGGGTAAATACTCAGGCGCTCAAACTTTTCATCTTTCAGAATGAGGTAGTAAAAGTATAAGCTGGCCAGTACAAAGGCCACAGATAAGGCAGAGGCTGTTTTAAAGGTGAAATTCAAGAAATTATTGCTGATCAGTTCCAAAGTGTAAAAAAGAGCAAAAAGACTGAGCCATCCGATTAACCACTTGCTTTTATTCACGTATTTCTTATATAGGAAATAGAAAAAGGTGCTGATAAAACCGCATTCTACCAGTAAAAATACATTGTACAGGTAGAGGTTGGACTGATGTAAAACTTTCCTCAGGTGAATGGCCGAAACCTCTGTGAAACAGGTGAAAAGTAAATAAAGGATGCTGAGCCTCCATATTGGATCCTTTTCTTTATAGAGACAAAGGCAGGCAACAAGGAGGCAGCTGAATTCTATGATGGTATTAACGGTAAAATAAAGGGTCATTTTTTTATGGGGATCGTATCCGGAATTAGTGTTGCGCCTATACCTGTACAGTTTGCCGGAGGGGGACACATCTCACCACGATTCTCGGGTGTGGTGGATAAAATCATTCCATTGGCGGCTTTACTGTTTATTTTATCATTGTAATAGTCTCTGTGGTAACCAAGACTGTCTTTGGTAGAAACCATAATCAGGGTGTTGCGGTTCCAGTATTCCTTAATTGGAACATGTGTTTTGCTTTGGGCATTGTAAGTGCTGTCGTAAGTTGCGAAATAAAAACGGATGCCGTCACCACCTTCAGCTTCTATTTTTTTAATCAGGCTTTTAAGCCTTTCTATACCAAACCAAACTGCACGGGTATCCGGCACTTCTTTATCGTCTGAAACCACCGTTCCGGCCCTTCGCCCATAGTTGGCCACGTAGTCTTTGGCCACAGCCAGGGTTAGGGAGTCGTCTGAGGGGGTTGAAATACTTTCCTGAGTAGTGTCAACAGGTCTGTGCTTACATGCGGTGAATACGGTTGCGCTGATTGCTAAACCGAAGAGTGTTGTTTTGAGCGTCATGGGGATAGATTTAAGTTTTAATTAAAAATAGCATTATGATTAGGTTTTTAAAAATTGTTCTTCAAATTTTGAATCGAAGAACTACATTTAAAAAGGCCGGGGAGAGCCTTTTTAAAGTAGTTGAGATATAATGGAGCGTTATTTTTCTAATGTGAATATTGTATAGAACGCGCATTTAAACTTGCGGGCATGTAGAGGTCCATGTTTTGATCAGTCGCTGCCAGATGCTTTACATTCGGGCTCATGAAACTCCCTGATGTGCTGGTTAAGGTCTGAAAAGGACGGAGATTGGCAGGAATGTAAAGCGTCCTGCATACCGAATGTTCTATATTTGAATTGGAGCCAAAGCCGATGATATAGTCCTGTTTGCCAAGTTGCAGGCTGTTGAATTTTATAGTGCCATGAGGCTGATTGTTTTGAATTTTATGAATTTGAATCGCTGTTTTTAAAGATCTGATCAATGCTCCCTGCCAGATGGCTGCAAAATATCCCGGAGCCCTGGATCCTGGTAAAATGTTAAAGTCGATTTTTACCGTCGTATTGCCGGATACAAATCCCGAGAATTTTAAGTTGACTTTTGATATTTTCAAGGCTTGTAATTCCATGGTCTAAAGCTCTTTCAAAACCTTTAGGAATAATAAGCTGAAAACCACTTTTTTTTAAAGTGCTTTTACGCCGTTAAATTATTATCAGCCCATCTCCAAAAGCAGCTGTAATTCTTTTTAATCAAATCATTTGGATTTACTGAACACCATTCAGTATATTTGCAGTGTTAATATAAAGCAATGGGAATATCAGAAAGAAAAGAGCGTGAGAAAGGGGAGATGAAGAAAATGATCACCACGGCGGCCATGAAAATGTTCCTCGAAGATGGTTATGCGAAAACTTCTATCCGAAACATTGCAGATTCGATAGAATACAGCCCCGGTACCATCTATTTATATTATAAAGACAAAGACGAGTTGCTGTATGAAGTACAGGGACAAGCCTTTTTACAATTACTTGAAGCCTTCAAAAAAAACGCAACCAGCAAAGATCCTATCAAGAGACTGGAACAATTGGGGAAGACCTATGTCTCCTTCGGATTGGAGAACCCGGAACTGTATGACCTGATGTTCATCATTCGCGCGCCTATGAATGTAGACGATGAACTTCATAAAGACAATGGGGCAGAATCCTTTTACTATCTGGTGGATTGCCTGGGAGAATGCATGAAAAACGGGCTGTTGATTTTCAAGGATCACATGCAGGCCGCTTTGCAGGTCTGGTCTATGATGCATGGACTGGTATCGCTTAATCTCCGTTGCCGCTTAAAAGTAATGGTAATGGGAGAAGAATCAATTCAGCCAATATTATTTAAAGCAGTAGAAGAATATCTGGACTCGATTAGGGTCTAGGTTTTTTTTGCTCAGTCACTAAACACTGTTCATTATGTACACATCATTTATAGAAAATTAAACCTGATACCTGAATCAAAATTTTTTGCAACAATACTAAACACTGTTCACTATGTACACATCATTTATTAAAACACACATTGTACTCATTACCTGCGTGTTGTCGTTGTGGAGGCCTGCGGTAGCCCAGGAACATCCCCAACAGCTGGACGAATACATCGCCTTTGCCTTCGCCCAAAATCAGGGCTTGAAGCAACAGCAATTCGATCTCGAAAAGGCAATGTTTGCTTTGAAAGAAGCAAAAGCCATGTATATGCCCACCGTAAGTATGTTGGGTAGTTATACCAAAGCAGATGGCGGCCGTACCATTGATGTGCCGGTAGGAGACCTGGTCAATCCGGTTTATGCGGCATTAAATGAATTAACGGCTTCCAATAAATATCCTCAGCTTCCCAATCAGTCCTTTCTGCTGAACCCAGATAATTTTTATGATGTGAAACTGAGAACTTCTCTTTCTTTGATCAATGCAGAAATCCGTTACAATAAACTGATTAAACAACAACTCATCAGCAGTCAGCAGGCCGCATTGAATGTATATAAAAGAGCTTTGGTAAAAGACATCAAAACAGCCTATTATCATTATTACCAGGCATTGCAAGGAGTGGAGGCTTACCAAAGCGCTTTGTTGCTCATTGCCGAAAACATCAGGGTAAATACCAGTCTCCTGAAAAATGGAGTCAGAAACGGAACCGCTTTACTTCGTGCGCAAACAGAACAGCAGAAAACAAATGCCGCACTAATCAATGCACAGCGGAATGTGGGCAATGCAAAGGCATATTTCAACTTTTTACTCAACCGGCCGCTAAAAGATTCCATCATCTCCGGACCTATGCCCTCTGTGATGGCCGAACCGGATACACTAAGTGGGATTTCCGGTCGCGAGGAGCTGAAACAACTACAGGCATTGAAAGAGGTAAATACCCTGGACTATAAGTTACAACGTTCCAACATCATTCCTAAACTGAGTACTTTTCTTGATCTGGGTTCACAGGGGATGGATTTTAAGGTCAACGATAAAACCAGGTATTACCTGTGGGGTGTAAACCTGCAATGGGACATCTTTACCGGTGGTAAGAACAAGTTTCGTGCGGCACAGTCGCAATCCGGACTCAAGGTTACTCAGGCCAGGCTGGATGAAGCAGAGCAGTCATTCCGCTTACAGCTGCTTCAAACCTATAATAACTATAATTCAGCGAAAGCAGCTTGTACAAGTGCAATTGCAGGTCTGAATCTTGCCGGCAAATATTATAAGGACCAGCTGAAAGCCTACAATGCTGGTCAGTTGTTATACCTTGAACTTATAGATGCTCAGGACCAGTTAACCAATGCCCGTTTGCGCATGGCGGAGACTCAGGCAGAGCTGCAGATCACCCTTGCCGAACTGGAACGCAACCAGGCCACTTATCCAATTCAAAACCCTCATTAAAATTCATAGACATGAAAGCCATTCATTATGTAGCGATATTGCTGTGTACACCACTATTATACGCTTGCAATAGCTCAAAACCGGTTGATCAGAAATCGACCGCTAAAGACACCATTCCAGTTCAGGTGATCGCACTTAACCAGGAACACCATAACGCGCCGGTTAGCGTATCGGGCGAATTTACAACCGATGATGAGGTGGTCTTGTCCTTCAAAACCGGTGGAATTATCAATAGTGTACTCGTCAAAGAAGGAGACCCCGTAAGGAAAGGCCAGCTTTTGGCTACTTTAAACCTGACCGAAATCAATGCACAGGTGCAACAGGCTCAGTTAAACCGCGAGAAAGCGAAACGCGACTATCAGCGTACCAAAAACCTTTATGCAGACAGTGTAGCCACACTGGAGCAGTTACAGAATAGTCAAACTGCGCTTCAGCTGGCAGAACAACAACTGAACCTGGTTGCCTTTAACCGGAAATATTCAGAGATCCATGCTCCTCAGGATGGTTATATCCTGAAAAAACTGGCGGATGCAGGGCAACAGGTCTCTTCCGGAACAGCAGTATTGCAAACCAATGGCGCACAATCCGGAAAATGGCTGCTCAAAGTAGGAATCAGCGATCAGGAATGGGCATTATTGAAACTGAACGATCCGGCAAGGATAGAAACAGCCGCTTTGCCTGGCCAGTTTATGGAAGGGGTATTGAGCCGTAAATCCGAAGGGGTAGACGCAGCGACAGGAACTTTCACCGCTCATATTACCCTCACTGGGAAGAAACCAAATTCCATTGCTTCCGGAATGTTTGGAAAAGCAACCATCAATCCTTCCAGAAAAGAGGAGCATAAAGGAATCTGGAAAATACCTTATGAAGCATTGCTGGATGGTGATGGCAATACAGGTTATGTATTTATCACCAATGATGATAAAACAGCAAAAAAAGTGAAAGTAACCATTGCCGGAATTGAAGACCATACCGTGACCGTCAGCGATGGCTTACAGGAAGCTAAAGGTTTAATTGTCTCGGGATCAGCCTACCTCACAGATCAGAGTGCAATCACTATCCATTCACCATTAAAGGAGAAAAAATGAAAATATCAGATTACGCAGTAAAGAACAGCCAGTTTACCCTGGTGATCTTTCTCATGATCATTGTATTGGGAATCACGACCATGTTCAGCATGCCCCGTTCAGAAGATCCGGAGATGCATGCCCCGTTTTTCTCAGTCATCATTGTATACCCGGGAACGAGTCCGAGGGATATTGAAGACCGTGTGGTTACCCCATTGGAAAAGACGATTTCCGGTTTGGATGATATCAAAAGAATCCGGACCAATATTTCTAACGGAGTAGCTGTATTAAGGGTAGAATATAAATATAGCAGTAACGTAGAAGCGAAATACCAGGAAATTGTAAGGGAGGTGAACAGTAAAAGACCTGAACTGCCTGCAGATATTTACAGCATAGAGGTTCAGAAACAACAACCCTCTGATGTGAATGTGTTACAAGTGGCGCTGGTTTCAGAAAATGCCGCACGTAACCGGATGCAATATTATGCGGAAAAGCTTCAGGATGAACTGGAAAAGGTAGCTGCATTAAAAAAGGTGTCCATCTTTGGATTGCCCCGGCAACAGGTACGGATAGAGCTGAACCTGGAAAAAATGGCGCAAATGAACCTGCCACTCAGTGCAATCAGCAATAGCCTGCATAGTGAAATGGCCAGCATTCCGGGAGGAAGTATCGATGCCGCCCATCAGACTTTTAACATCGTAACTAACGAATACAGGACATTGGAAGCGGTTCAGAATACCGTAGTCTATGCTGCCGGAGGGAAAAATATCATCCTGAAAAATGTGGCGAAGGTGTATTATGGTTATGAGGAGGAAAAACACATTACCCGCTTAAATGGCCACCGTTGCTTATTTGTGACTGCTGCTCAGAAAGAGGGAGAAAACATCAGTAAGACCCAGGGTCTGTACCTGCCGGTACTGGAAGCATTCAAAAAGACCTTACCTGCTAATATAGACCTGGTACAGAACTTTGATCAGGCAAACAATGTCAACAGAAGGCTTTCCGGACTCGGACATGATTTTATCATTGCCATTCTGCTGGTTGCCGTCACTTTATTGCCACTGGGGATCCGTCCAGCCGTGATTGTGATGATTTCCATTCCACTTTCCCTGGCGATAGGTATCGTCCTGCTCCAGCTTTTTGGGTTTAACCTGAATCAATTGAGTATCGTCGGACTGGTGGTGGCCCTGGGTTTACTGGTCGATGATAGCATTGTGGTGGTCGAAAATATAGAACGCTGGATGCTGGAAGGACACAGCAGGATGGAAGCTACTTTAAAAGCGACCAAGCAAATCGGACTGGCCGTAGTGGGTTGTACGATTACCCTGATCATCGCCTTTATGCCATTGGTATTTTTACCGGAAGGTTCCGGCGATTTTATCCGCTCTCTGCCTCTTGCAGTGATCTTTTGCGTAATGGCTTCCATGCTGGTTTCCTTAACGATCATCCCTTTCTTATCAAGCAGGCTGCTGCAAAACCATTTGGGAAATCCGGAAGGGAACTTTTTAATGCGCGGTTTAAAAAAGCTCATCCACGGAAGTTATGCGCTACTATTGGATAAAGCGCTTAAAAGGCCTGTTTTTACCATTGTAGTTGCGGTGGCATTGTTCGCCGGATCGATATTCCTGTTCAAAGTGATTGGCTTTAGCCTGTTCCCTGCCTCAGAGAAACCGCAGTTCCTGCTCAACATTACTACCCCAAATCAATCCAATCTTTCTTATACGGATAGCATTACGCGTGCAATTGAGAAAGAATTGAAACAACAACCGGAAGTCAGGTATTTCTCTTCCAATGTAGGAAAAGGAAACCCGCGTATTTATTATAATGAGATCCCGGAAAATGACAGGACAGATTTTGCGCAGTTGTTTGTACAGCTGGATGATGAAACTTCGCCGGATCAGAAACTCAAACTGATCCAGAAACTACAGCAGCACTGGGCGCATTATCCTGGTGCGAAAATAGAGGTGAGAAACTTTCAGCAAGGGCCACCAGTGATTGCACCGGTAGAAGTGAGGCTCTTTGGTGATAACCTGGATAGCTTGCGCGCATTGTCGGTCAGAGTAGAAAAACTCTTACGCGAAGTACCTGGTAGTATGTACATCAACAATCCGGTCAGTCTGCTTAAAAGCGATATCCGTGTCGTTCTAAACAAAGAGAAAGCGCAGTTATTGGGTGTTTCTACATTAAGTATCGATCAAACGGCCAGACTGGCGGTTACCGGGTTGAGCATGGGAACATTTTATAACAATGACAATAAAAACGGCTATGGGGTTCTGCTGACCAGAACCAAGGAAGGAAGACCGGGAATGGATGCTTTCCGAAACCTGTATGTAAACAACGCACAGGGAAATGCAGTTCCGGTAAATCAGATCGCAGAGCTGAAACTGGAAGCTTCTCCGGCAATCATCAACCACCAGGAAAAGAAAAGGGTAGTGTCTGTACAGGCACATGTGCAGGAAGGCTTTCTGGTGAACAGGGTGATTGATGATGTGGTCCTGAAAATGAATAAACTGAAACTCCCTCCCGGGTATAGTTATGAAATGGGTGGTGAAGTGGAATCCAGAAACAATTCATTTGGAGGTTTCATGAACATTATCCTGGTTACGGTATTCCTGTTTATTGCCGTGCTGATCCTATTGTTTAAGACCTTTAAAAGTACCCTGATTGTGCTTTCTGTGATTCCTTTAGGAGTGGTAGGAGCAGCCGTCGCACTCTGGATCACAGGTAATTCACTCTCTTTTGTAGCGATCATTGGTTTAATTGCACTTGCTGGAATTGAGGTGAAGAATACCATTTTACTGGTTGATTTTACCAATCAGCTGAGGCAGCAGGGCAAGAGTTTGCAGGAAGCCATCCGGGAAGCTGGGGAAGTCAGGTTCTTACCTATTGTATTGACTTCGCTTACAGCAATCGGCGGACTGATTCCAATTGCCATATCCACGAATCCTTTGATTGCACCACTGGCCATTGTGCTGATCGGAGGGCTGATCAGCTCGACTTTATTGTCCAGAATTGTAACTCCGATTATTTACGAGTTAATTCCACCAGCAATAACAGTTGATGAAGAAATAAAGAACGGATAATCCGGATTTATCTGATGGAGTAATCCCGTTTAAATGTTGCTTTCAGACCACATTTAAACGGGATTATCTTTTGTAGCTACTGTTAAATATTTTATAGAATCCGTATATTGCAGTATATAAAAATCTTCCCTACACCATATGCTCTGCCCAGTTTTAATCAAATTTTTTCGGTACTAAATTCATTGAAGAGCGGATCAGATGGATTAAAATTGGATGGATTGGGATATTATAAAATAATTTAAAAAAGATATTCAGGCTTTATGAGCGCAAAAGAAAATATGGATCCGGCAGAATGGATCGTGATCAATAATATGTTTGAGTTTTGGGACTTTGTTGGGCGTCAATCAAAGACACTTTTAACCAAAGCTGATTTTAAAGCAATCCTGGTGAAGGGCTCAGACTGGCCCAAAAGAATATTCAATCTCGGAATGGAGCAGCAGGCTGAACCTTCGGTATTTAAAAAACTAGCCGATGAGATTCAGGCCGGTAACCTGCCCAATATGATCACCTTTACTGAATCCCTCGCAGCACGTTATCAGGAAGCACTGTCTGCTGCTGGTTTTAGCCCGCGTATGAAACAATTGGGCATGATGATCGACTTATCGGATGCTGTGTTTAATGAGGAAAGCCCATCCGTAATTCATTTTGAAGAGGTAGAGACCGAGGATCAGGCCGCTTTATTTGCTGTTATTGCTGCATCTTCATTTAATTACCATGTAGGTCCTGAGGTGGTCGCTTCACTGATCAACAGGAAGGACAGGGTCAGGCTTTTTATTGCCTTCCATGAAAAACAGGCCGCGGCATGTGGCCTGATCTTTTATGATGAACAGGGCCATGCCGGTTTACATATGATCGGAACTTTACCTGAGGCAAGAGGAAAAGGGTTGGCTAAAAAGCTCACTACACACCTGTTGCAGGAATGCATCCATGATGGAAAAAAACTTTGTGTGTTACATGCTTCGCAAGCAGGGGAGTATGTTTATGTAAAGCTGGGCTTTACTGCTGTAAAAGACATGATTACCTATCACATTACCACTTAAACCACAAATACCATGAACTCAGGAAACATCCCTTTTCAAAATACAGATTGGGAAAATATACCAGCCACCGAACATCAGGGAGAAACCGGGACTGCTTATTGGAAAACGATCAGCTACGGTGATTTAAGGATCAGGGTAGTGGAATATTCAAAAGACTATAAAGCGGATCACTGGTGTCAGAAAGGACACATTATTTATTGTATTGAAGGAGAAATGATCAGCGAGCTTTCTGATGGGACACAGCATCGGCTGACAAAAGGAATGTCTTATCAGGTTTCAGATGAACTGAGTTCTCATCGTTCAGTTTCTGAAAACGGGGTGAAACTGTTTATCGTCGACGGCTCATTTTTAGCACAAAAAGAGGAATAAGTGGATTATTCTCCTTTAGGATTTGAATTTTTTAATTCTCTTTCCAGGAAGTAATTCAAAGCGGTCCGTAAAGTTGCTATAGCTGCGAGTTGCCCGATTTCGTTCCAGCCGGGTGCAATTGCGGTCTTTAATATGTCTGCGCCCAAGAGCAGCTCTAACGCAATGGCAAGGGATTTACCCAAATTCAACCGGATACTGATATGAGGTAAAAATCCGGTTGATTTTGTACTAATGTCTTTAAAATAACGAATGATCGCCTTTATGGAGGAGAAGAGGATGACAATAACGGCCAGCAATTCTATGAATTGTGCAGCATAAACAGCTATTTCTTTAATGATCACTTCCATTTGAGACTAAATCTACTGATTTTGTCCGATACCTGCTAAGTATTCATGTTTTGGATCGTCTTTAATTCTCAAGAAAATGAAAGTAATCATTGGTGCTATAGGTTTACAAGGATTTAAGCTGATTAAAAGCGATGTCTTTTCTTTTCACAAATCCCAGTCTTTCATATAAATTGATGGCCCTGGTATTGCTGTTCAATACATGCAAAAAAGGCTTGGTTCCACGCTCAAACATGTCAAGGCAGGTCTTTAAAACCAATTGATAGGCTAAACCTTTACCGGTAAAATCCGGATGGGTACATACTGCACTCAGCTCAGTAAAGGAATCCAGGCCAAGTCTTTCCCCCGACATAGAGATGAGTTTCCCATCCACGCGTATCCCGTTATAATGCCCAAGAAGGGGAGTGTCTTTGGCAAAATAACCGGGTTGTACGCTGGTGATGAGTTCAAACATTTCTGCACGGTCTTCTTCTTTTAAGGTGATGATCTCTATCGATTCGTCTAAGGTTGTAACACTCAGCTCCGGACAAAACATCTGTACGCAATCCAGCTGATTTAACAATTGCCAGGAATCGGGAATCTTTGGCAGGTCTCCAATCGCATAAACAATTTCATCAGGTTTCATCCAGGCCTTCAACTGTTCCATTGGTTGCCCGGAATCAAGATCAAAACCTACAAAAGGCAGGATGTGGGAAGGGTATCTTTTTGCATATTCGTTGCCAAGGGCAAAACTGGCATGTTTGCTGTTTAAAGCATTCCAGATGGGACGGTCAAGTAGACTCAGCTGATCCTGCACCTGATTTTCATTGGTAATTGTATTCATTATTTTAAGGTGTCTTGAAATCTTCTGTAATATGATTTTTCATCCAGGGTTTGCTCTATGGCATCGAGTGTCTGAAGCAACTGGTGTTGTTGCTCAAAAAGCAGCTGGTTCAGCTGGCCAATCTTTTCCCAGACCTTTTCAAATGAAGGGAGGCTTTTTTTGCCTTTTGCCGATAGACGAAGCATCCGTTTACGCTGGTCTTCGGGAGCAGTGATGGACTCAATATATCCTTTCTTCTCCAACTCTTTTGCGAGATGAATAATGGCGGGGTGGGTAAGGCTCAATTCTTCGGCAATATCCATAATCCCAATCTGTTTTCTGCGGCTGATCAGGTAGAAAATAGGGAAGTATTTGATGTCAAATTGTAATTCATACTCTTCATATATTTTCGATGCATCTCTGGATAAAGCATCGTGAAGCCTCCGCATCCGGCTTCCAATGGCTAAAGCTCCCAGTTCATTGATGATGTTTTGTTTCATATAGGTAAGTATTTACGTAAATATTTACCAAAAGTAAGTGCCTGACCTGAAACCTCAAAATTAAAAATACAATTACCCGGAAATTATCGTAAATTAACAGATAGATGACACGATTAAACAGCGGTTTTTAAAGGAATTGGAATGAAAGATTTACAGGAATTAGCCAACCTCATAGAAGTCCATGATGTGGCAGGAATCAGAGATAGTTTTGCCAATGGACTTGATCCCAATTCATCTTTCAATAATGAACCTTTGATTTATGAACTGACGAGTGAATACACCAGAAGCCCCGCGCTTAAATCCATAGTGAAAGTATTTGTAGATTATGGGCTTCAATTCGAAGATAAAGCACTTTTAGCCGTGCTGCTGGATGACGCCTCTGCTCTTGAACAGGAATTTAAAAACGACCCGGAAGTAATCGATAGAAAATACAGCCTCCGTTGTGCCTATACACCTTTATTTGAAGCCTCTCTATTACACATCTGCGCTGAATTTAACCATGTTGCAGCCGCAGGGGTCTTATTAAAACGTGGGATGGATGTAGATGTAAAAGCAGGTGTTGATGAAAACGGTTTTGGCGGACAAACACCCCTTTTTCATACCGTAAATCAGAATGGCCATCAATCCGCAGAAATGATGGATTACTTAATCGGCAGGGGAGCAGCACTCCAGATAACCCTTCCCGGACTAATCTGGGGGAAAGGTTACGATTGGGAAACACTGATTCCTGCTGTCAATCCGATCAGTTATGCCATGATGGGTTTATTGCCCCAGATGCATAGAAATGAGCGTACTCAATCAGAAATTGTTTCCAGACTATTGAAACAAGCCTACGGCATTGATTATCAGCCTCAAAATGTTCCATGCAAATACCTGAAACATTAACCCAGGCTAAACCTTTAATCCGTATTCGGCAAAAGCCAAACGTGTATTTTCTGTCGTACTATGGTGAATTCCGGTAATGCCCAGCTGTTGCGCTGCCTGAATAAAAACCAACCTGTCGTCAAGGTAAATGACTTCATCCGCTTTTACCTGAGCAAGGTCAAGTGCAATTGTATAAAAGTCTTTATCCGGTTTGCGGGTATGGACAAAGCAGGAAGAGGAGAAGATGTCAAAAAAGCTTTTCAGGTCAAACTTGCTCACCCGGTATTCATTTAATTCCCTGCCTTCATTATTCACCGCAATCACCTGCAAGCCGTATTGTTGCTTTAACTGCTTGATGAGGGCAATAGTTTCCGGATAGGCTTGCGACTGGCCAAACATGAAATCCTTAAATTCCTGCATGCTAAAATCACGTTCTTTACAAAACACCAAAAGGTTCAGGTATTCATCTAAAGTCATTTTCCCGGACTCATAGGCATCAAAAATGATCCGGTGGCGGTCATTCATTTCTGCAAAGTCAATTGAAAAATGTTCTGCTGCAAGTCTTCTTGAGGCGCTGTCCCAGCCATTGGTTAGCAATACGCCGCCGATATCCAGTAGTAAAGCTTTGATTGTAATAGGTTTCATATTCCTAAAGGTAAATATTCGTCCAGTTTATCCGCTTCCTGCTGCAGGAAAATTTTAATTATGACCCGGAATGTATAATTCTTACCCTAAGGGCCTTCAAACCTGAAAGGCCTACAAGATCTTCTACCTCTAAATGTTCTGTTTCTGCCGCCAGCAGATTTTCCGATCTCAGCGTTTCAATATGGCCGATGTATTCTACATATTCGGTGTCATTAGTATACACGATCGTCACCTTATCAGCTTCTGTAATCCTTTCCGCCGTATTCTTGATATTGGCTTTATCTATCCGTTTCTTCGCGATTTCAAACCTCGCATTGTAGCTGCCATCTACATCAAATCTTTTCTCATCCATCCTGAAACGGATCGTGATGGCAGAATGATAGCTGAGCAAAAGTGTCGTTACTGCCAAAGGGTAGGGAAGATGTGGTTTTAAACGATGATGGGCAATTTCCATTTTCACTAAAGTCCGCAGTTGCCAAAGGCGCAGTTCATGAAGTTTCCTGAAGTCAAAAGCCCGTTTGGGTGAGATGGAGGCCCCAATATATAGGTTGTGTTCTACTCCATCTGTCTTAAAACGTTCATAGTAGTGAGGAAATATTTCCTGTGCATGGAGTTGTTCCTGATCCAGAATTTTCGCCACTTCATCATTGATGATAGAGACTGTATTTTCATACCGCCTTCTGCTGATGTGAAAACTTCCTGTCTTCTCATCGGTACAGCGGAAGTAATCATCAATCAAAGCACCCGGAACCGGATGCTTTACTTCATGAAAGAGTGGGTGTATCCTGGTTTCTATATAATTGCTGATTTGTTGCTCCGTACTTGCCTGAAGAGGTAAAGTAAGGGCTTTCAGAAATGTGTCAACCGTTTCCTTTTCTTTGTTTTCAAACGCGCTATACAGCTCTATTTGCTCCAGAATACCAGATATGCTGTTTAGCTGAGTACTAAAATCCTCCTGAATACTCTGGTTCCGTGCCTCCGAAGAACCTTTGATGTCAATCTGACCATACAAGGGATAAACCTCAGGAAAAATAATTTCTGTCGTTCCTGAACCCAAACCCAGCTGCCTGTTATAAATTAGCCGCTGTGCTTCTGCACGGAATTTCCAGTAAACGCTGGGATGAATGGTGGTAAACTTTTCCTGAATCACGACCTGAACCCGGTTACGGAGTTCTGAAATGAGCCGTTCAATGGTATCCGTCAGAAAAGGGATCACCTCACCTAACTTGTTTACATTGATGCTGTTAAAATCTTTAGCACGCGGAGAAACTACTTCAAGAACACCTAGCAATACCTCATTCCTGACGATAGGTGCCAGTATAAAGCTTTTAACATCCTGCGCCAAAAGGCGGTTCAGTAAACCATTCTCCGGATCATATTCCTGAAGTCGGGGTACATCCGAGACTACATAACTTAATTTTTCCGTAACCAGGCGCCGGTAAGAATCGGGACAAAGTACTTCCTGGTCAGCCCTTTGCTGAACATCCGGTAAAATAAAACTTTTGATCGGTTGCCCAAGTGTGGTAATACCAAAAGTATGCTCCTCCGGATGGTAAAGCGTAATCCCTACCTGTAAATCGGAAGTCCGGTATATAGATTGAAATATAGATTCAATGCTCGTCTGAAAATCATTCGCATGCAACTTCAATAACTTCTCTTTAAAGATCGAGACTGCATTTTCGGTGGTCGCATCAAATAAGGTCATCAGGGCAAAACCTTTAAGTGTCCAGCTTTTAGAAGGGAATTTTTCTTTCCATAATTCCAGATCATCAAAGTTATTGATCAGCAGATCGATGTCCTCAGGACTAAGTTTCGCGGCGTTCGGATTGGGTTCTACTTCTAAATAATCCCCGTTATACATGATTCTGTAATGCTTGGCGACGCCATTTTGCATGGGAATATCGTAAAACAAAGGCTTACCAAAATCCAGTTGGGTTCCGTAGTATTGATTTAAGACCAAACAGCAACTGAATACATAAAACTGGTGCTCATCAAAGCCTCTGATGTCCATTTTGAAGGAATCTCCGGCTGCCGCTAATATCGCCTTAAACCGTTCTGTATGGTTAAATATATTATTGGTATAGGGGATGCTGAGTGCTTTGATTTCGTTATGAGTCAACCCTTTCGGGAAAAAATCTGCCAGTAAACGGGACAAGAGCTCTAAATGAGGCTCAATTCCTGCCAATTCTGTGATCCCTGTTCTGAGCTCCGGATGTAAAGCAACTTCGTCCAACAGCGCCTTCTGACTTTCAGTAGGAGCCTTTTTTATAGATTCAATATACTTGTCAAAACTCAGTTTTACAACAAATGGGGTGTCCAGAATGGAAAGCAGCGTCATGTTTTTTTATCAAAAATAACCTAATTTTTTCTTAGTATCTAATTTTAGTGGTGATGCTTATAATGGTTTTATGGTACGCTTCACCGGCACCCAAAAAAGAGGAATCTTAAAATCCAAATTCCGCAAAAGTCTCACGTCTGTGGACTGTATTCAGGAATTCAAAACTGAAAGTAGTCCATAAACTTTTGATCTCATTATTGGTGCTGACCTCAGCAATGGAGAAGTGCTGGAGAAAATAAACGCCTTCTATATCCAGTTTAACGCTCAGCATGCCATCAGCATCGGAACTGAGCAGCTCACTAATGATGTTTCCTGATTTTGCTTTTACATAAAGGATTACCGGAGCATTGGGCAATGCTTTACCATTTAAGGTAAGCAGTGCACTGAGCTCATCTCCATAACTTGCCCCAAAAGGCGTGTTCTTCAGGGTAATCTCATGTGCCTTTGTAATGGGCTCCTTTGAAAACGGTTTGCTTTTTTCAGGGGAAACCAACGATTTGGTATAAAATACAGCGCTATCCTTTACCTTGTAATTGTCATTCAGGATAGGCTCAAGTTGTTTTGCAATCGCGGTCAGACCTTGTTCCTTAAGGTTGGTCAGGTATTCTTCTTTGGTATATTCCCCGAAAGTCTGTTGTGAAATTTCCAGAAATGACGGCCCTGTTAGTTCCGGTTTATACTTTAATAGTGCATGGTCTTGAGAAATGAATGAATTCAGATTGATGTTCTTCCCTTTATGAAACAGCTGGATATCGGTAGACAGGGTAGTGGTAGAACGGGGGGCAGATTCTGATTGCAGGTGAACGTGGCTTGATAAATTTGCACGAATCGTATCCCCCTTTTTTAAGTTGTACTGATCTAACACAATGAGCCTGATCTGGGAATGTGCCTGGAAACCAGACAAAACAAATAAAGCGATGAACAGTGGATAAGTAAACCTCATACTTGCAAAACTAAACGGAAATGAGAATGGTTTTTTTGCTGATTTCATAAATGACATGGGGAATACAATTTCTTATTCTTCATTTTTCTAGTACTTTTGCCGCCATAAGACGATTTATATTCTATGAACAACCTCACTATTGGCGCTTTAATCCTGATTGCTATTGTCATTCTGCCTTATCTCTTCTTCTCATTCAGAAAATTATCAAGGTACAACATGCCCTTTTTCAAAGCTTTTAACCCGTCGTATAACCTGACACGTTATGAGGCTGATGAATTGAAAAAGAGCCTGAGCCCGATCACTACAGAAATAGAAACGAAAAAGATTTCCGGCTTCATCAACCACTGGACCGCAAAGTTCGAGAATAACACCCTCAATGTGGAGGATGTCAAAATGCTGAATGAACTTCTTGCAACAGGAAAAGAAGATCAGGTGAATGGAATCCTGGCCTTACATCCTGAGGCTTTAAACAGATATAATGCAATCAACAAAGATTTAAACCCGGTCATCACTGAAGCTGAAGATCCGCTTTATGTAAAGAGCGATTCGGTTTATTAAGCTTTTCTGGCCAGATTGGATCATTTAATTTGTTTTTCAAATACCGATCGGTATATTTGTCCCGTGGAATTTGTAGCAAAGTCAGAAAGTACCCGTCAGTATATTGTGGAGTCCACCTCAGGAGTCTTCAATAAAAAGGGATATGCAGGTACCGCACTCTCCGACCTTATCGAGGCTACGAAGCTCAGCAAAGGAAGTATTTACGGCAATTTTGAAAACAAAGAAGCGGTAGCAATTGCCGCATTTGACTATAACCTGTCGCAGGTACAGCAACTGATCCATGATAAAGTAAGCCAATTTGAAGGTTATAAGGAAAAATTGTTTGCCCATGCTCAGGTTTATCATAGCTTTGAGCAGACGCCTTTTCCTGAAGGGGGATGCCCCCTGATGAATACCGGTGTGGAAGCGGATGATACCAGTGAAGTGTTAAGGGAGAAAGCAGCAGAGGGAATTATGAGCTGGATGAGCAGTCTGGCTACACTGATTGAAAATGGGATGGCAGTAAATGTATTCCGGCCGGATACCAATAGCAATGAAACGGCAACCACTATTATTGCGCTGATCGAAGGGGGGATGATGATGTCCAAAGTGACCCATAATACCAGCCTGATGGATGATATTGTATCGGTGATCGGGGAATTGATCGATAGGATCTCTAACCCAAATGAATCTTAACTATTAATATGCTTACACCCTCAGAGTTTTTTACACAGAATATTGGCACTGAAATGACCACTTCTCCTTCTCCATTGTTCAACTGGCTGAAGCCTGTGATTTTGGCCGTGGAAAAAGGAAAGCTGATTTTAAAATATACCATCCGGAATGAGATGACCAATCCGATGGGCATTCTTCATGGAGGAATGACGGCTGCCATTATTGATGACGCCATTGGTGCCACCCTTTTTGGGTATGATGAACCACATTATTATGTAACGGTA
The DNA here is from genome assembly GCF_900129215.1 of Pedobacter caeni. Taxonomy (GTDB): domain Bacteria; phylum Bacteroidota; class Bacteroidia; order Sphingobacteriales; family Sphingobacteriaceae; genus Pedobacter; species Pedobacter caeni. The sequence continues at coordinate 685,206 of NZ_FQUQ01000005.1, forward strand.
AACCTGGCCATTGATTATTTTGCCTCTGCTAAAGAAGGCGACCTCATCATTGCAGAAACCACCATGATCAAGAAGGGAAATCAGATTGCCAATGTACAGTGTGAAGTCTGGAATGAAGCACGTACCAGAATCATTGCCAGAGGATATAGTAACCTTTTGCGCACAGAAAAAAGAAAATAAAAAGATATAAAGGGCAGGTTTGCCAACAACAATATTATATAAAACAAATAAAATAGGATGAAAAGAGTAGTCGTAACCGGAATGGGAGTTATTAGTCCATTAGGAAATTCTGTAGATGAATTGTGGAAGAATATCCTTGCAGGTAAAAGTGGAGTAGGACCAATCACTAAATTTGATTCTACCAAATTTAAAACTCATTTTGCCTGTGAAGTCAAAGACTTTAATGCAGAAGATTACCTGGAGAAAAAGGAAGTCAGGAAATATGACGTTTTTACCCAGTTTGCTATTGCAGCAAGTGACCAGGCCATTAAAGATTCAGGCCTTGATTTTTCCACTATGGAGGAAGCAGACCGCTATGAAGTGGGTGTGATCTGGGCAACAGGAAACGGAGGAATAGGTACTTTTGAACAACAACTGAAAGAATATCACCTGGGTGATGGTACTCCTAGATTCAATCCTTATTTTATTCCTAAAATGATTGTAGATATTGCTGCCGGGGTGATCTCGATCCGCAATCAGCTGCATGGACCTAACTATTGTACAGTTTCTGCCTGTGCATCTTCAAATACCGCAATTATCAGTGCTTTTGATACGATCAGACTTGGAAAAGCAAATGTGATGATTGCCGGTGGTTCTGAAGCTGCAATTACTGATTCTTCAGTAGGTGGATTCAATGCAGCTCAGGCCTTATCAAAAAATAATGACGATGCAGTACACGCTTCACGTCCTTTCGATAAAGACAGAGATGGTTTTGTCATTGCTGAAGGTGCTGCTGCTTTGGTTTTGGAAGAGTACGAACACGCCATCAAAAGAGGAGCAACCATTTATGGTGAAATGGTCGGAGGTGGAATGGCAGCTGATGCTTACCACTTAACAGGTACCCATCCGGAAGGATTAGGTGCCATCCAGGGAATGAAGAAAGCATTGGCTGATGCAGGAATTCAACCGGAACAGATTGACTATATCAATGCACATGCAACTTCAACAGGTCTTGGCGATTTAAGTGAGCTTAAGGGAATTAAAGCGGTGTTTAAAGATTCACAGGTTGCCATCAGCGGAACAAAATCCATGACAGGCCATTTGCTGGGTGCTGCAGGTGCAATTGAAAGCGTGATCAGTATTCTTTCTGCAAAGCATGATATGATCCCTGCGACCACCAATACGGTTACACTTGATGAAGCAATTCCTGAAGGATTAAACATCATCCTGGGTAAATCGATTGCTAAAAAGGTAAACTATGTAATGAACAATACCTTCGGTTTTGGAGGTCATACCGCAACGTCTATCTTTAAAAAATACGAGGCATAGGATAAACTAATTAAATAGAAAAGGGTCTGTATCACACGATACAGACCCTTTTTTTGCTACAATTCCGGATTAAGGTAAGGTAACCACAATCTTGCCAACAGTTCTTCCGCTTTCAATCTGCTGATGTGCAGCAGCCATCTGATCAAAAGTATAACTTTCGGAAATGTGTGATTTCAGGCTTCCATTTTCCAGTAATCCGGCAATGGTTTTCATATCTTCTCCGCTGGACTGAACAAATGTTGCGTAGCCATATACTCCTTTAGCTTTGGCTTTTTCTTCAACTCCGTTATTTAATCCGCTGGGAATGCTGATGAGGGTTCCGCCAGGATTCATGATCTCCAGAGAACGGTCAATATGATCTCCACCCATCGTATCCAATACAAAGTCAATGTTTTTTACCTGTGTTTCAAATGGGCTGGCCGCATAGTCAATGTGTTGGTCTGCTCCAAGCGACAATACGAAATCTTTGTTTTTAAGGGAAGCAGTTCCGGCTACGAAAGCGCCAAGATGCTTAGCCATTTGTACTGCAAAATGTCCTACTCCGCCAGCTGCAGCATGAATCAAAACCCTGTCGCCTTTTTTTACTCCGGCTTTTACAATCGCCTGCCAGGCCGTAAGTGCAGCAAGAGTAGCTCCGGCAGCTGCTTCATGGCTGACGTTTTTGGGTTTAAGGGCCAGGTGTGTAGCCGGAACGCTCACATATTCTGCATAAGCTTTTCCATGTCCGGGGAAATTAACCATTCCGAATACTTCATCACCTGCTTTAAATGAATCGGATTTTGATTCTTTAACTATACCGGAAATGTCCCAGCCAAGGATGATCGGACTTTCTGCCTTTAATATTTCATAACGGCCTTTTCCTTTCCTGGTTTTGATGTCAATAGGGTTGATGCTGATTGCTTTGGCTTCCACCAAAATCTCTCCGTTCTGAATAACAGGGATGGCTATTTCCGTGGCCGAAAGTTGGTCAGTACTCCCTGCTTCTTTTAATATGATTGCTTTCATTTCGTTTTATTTATTTATGATAAGACAAAGTTATACCAGATTTTTTAATCTAAAATGGTATATGTTTTCTATAATTCGGTATTTTTGTCGCATGATTAAGGAAAACTTACATGAACCTTTCTCCATTACTTTTAAAAAAATCGGAGAATGCCTCAAGGATGATCACCAGCATAGTTTCTTTGAACTGATTTACGTCATTTCCGGGACGGGGCTGCAAACCATCAATAAAAATAATTTTGCATACTATCCGGGGCAATTGTTTTTAATTACTCCGGAGGATTCCCATTCTTTAGATGTGGAAAGCACTACTGAATTTTTCTTTCTCCGTTTCAATGACATCTATATCAAGAACAACAGTCTGCTGGCAGAGAATGTCAAACGATTGGAATACATCCTGCACAATGCCAATCATCAGCCGGGTTGTATCCTTAAAAATAAAACAGATAAAGTATTGGTGGGCGCAATGGTGACCGCAATAGAGCAGGAATTCCTCAATAAAGACCTTTACAATAAAGAACTCATTCAGCAACTGATCAATACCTTAATCATTATTGTTGCCCGTAACATTGCCAAGTACCTGCCAGAGCAGGTCAATGTGAGAAACGAAGAGAAAGCAATGGACATCCTGCAATATATCCAGACCAATATCTATGAGCCGGATAAGTTAAAGGCGGAGCGGATCAGTCGTAATTTTGGCATTTCAAATGCATACCTCGGCCGGTACTTTAAAAAACATGCAGATGAAACGATGCAGCAATACATCACCAATTATAAGATTAAACTGATCGAACACCGCCTGCAGTTCAGCGACAAAAGAATCAACGAGATCGCTTACGAGTTTGGTTTTACTGATGAAAGTCATCTGAACAAATATTTCAGAAAACAAAAAGAAGAAAGTCCAAAAGAATACCGGAAAAGGACTAAGCTTTCTGTTGCTGCTGAAAATACCTCAGGTAATAATCCAGGCCTAAAAGAACACCAAGCATCACCATAACGATCAGGTAAAGAGAAGGACTGCCATTCACCTGCAGCTGCTCCGTTACTTTACTAAACTGGTCAGTCAAATGATAAGCATTTGTGCTTGTGGATGGGGTAGAGGTGTTTTCTGTGAATAAGAAGAATAGCAATGAAATGAAGAGAAAGGAGGCTACAATGGCAAACCCTGCTCTTTTGCTAATGATGGGCTGTTCTTGTTTCTTCAATGGCAAAAGCTCAATTCTGTCCATCACCTGATTCGTGAAATCAGCAGATAAGCTGGCTACTCCATGTTGTTTCAGTAAGTTTTGTAAGGGGATATTGATGGGAACTTCCAGGTTAGTATCTGTAGAAATTTCTTTCATCACCAGCGCCATAAAGTCAGAAGCAGGTGCATCCGGCTCCATTTTCTGAAGTAACATTTTCAAATTTTCCTTTTTCTTTGCTGCCATTTTCTAAACCCTTTCTTATTATAGTAGAAACTTTAACTCACGTTCCAGTCTTTTTCTGGCCCTGAACAACTGGATTTTCACATTTGGGATGGACAATCCTGTGATCTCACAAACTTCCTTGATGGTACTTTCATTGATATAATATAAGGTAACCAGCAGTGCCTCTGTTTTTGGAAGTTTCTCAATGGCCAGTTTTACATACTTTGCCTGCTCATCCGATTGTATCTGATCCAGCTGAGGAACATTGCCGTCAGTAGCATCATGTTGGTGGTTTTCATCATCTATAGAGGAAGTCTTTATTCTTTTGTCTTTAATCATCAGAATGGCCGTTCGGTAAACGATTGTATATAACCAGGTGGAGAACTTTGAATTTCCCTTAAAACTGTGAATGGCCTGATAGGCTTTAATAAAACCCTCTTGCGCGGCATCCTCGGCCTCTTCTGCATTTCCGGTAATTTTGAGCGCAATGGTATAAGCCATGTTCTTATACTTATTCAGAAGAAATGAATAGGAGGCGGCATCACCGTTCTTTACCCTGTCAACATAAATCTGATCTTCTGTATGGTCCATTCTCCCATAAGAGCAGTATATTGCTAAGTTGGTTACAAATAATGTCAGATATTTTTATTTAATATTTTTTGTAACCAACCATGAAGTATTTCGCTCCTATGGCATATATCAACAATTTAAAATTACGATCATGGATGAAACAGCAAGAGATCTCATCGTTTCCTTAGCCGCTTTTGTAGCAATTTTTGGAATCATATATGTGTATTTAATGACCAGACACCGGGAACGGATGGCGATGCTGGACAGAGGGGTAGAGGCATCACCTTTTAATTCTATCAAACATTCAAATTTTCTGACTTTGAAATATGGGATGCTCTCTGTAGGTGTAGCGATAGGAATGATCATGGGTTCGGTACTCAGTGATTATGGAATGGCGAAGTCGACCAGCTTTTTATCAATGATCTTCCTGTTCGGAGGAATCAGTTTGATCCTCAACCACATCATCACCAGAAAAATATCCTGATCCCAGGCTAGGGGGCCGTATTCCCGCGGCTCTTAAATACCCTCTTTTTACTGCAATATAGCTTTTGAGTGCTCAAAAATAGCGCTTAGGCGAAGCTATGCCCTTAAATATTGAAAACTTATAATCCAGATACCATGTCTATAAAAAACATAACCCGAATATTATGCTGCATCACGATGTTCTTCCTGGCTGCATACGCAAAAGGACAAACCGTTCCGAACCACAACGCAGTCTCAGGCGTAGTCGCAGACCAGGCAACGAAACTGCCTTTAAGTTATGTTACTGTCCGCCTGAAAACAGCAGATGGGATCATCTTCAAAGCCATGCTGACCTCAGACAATGGATCATTTCAGTTCAGGGACCTCCATCCCGGACAGTATACCCTTAGTTTATCTGCATTGGGTTATCAGCTCTTGCAATTGCCTGCCGGAGGAGCTCCCGATACCCTATACCTTCAGTCAAAAGAAAATAGCCTGAAGGAAGTTTCGATTACTGCCGACAAGCCCATTGTCAGGCAGAAGGCGGGTAAAATCATTTACGACATGCAAGCGGATCCCGATAGTAAAAGCAGTCAGCTGCTGGAAATGATGCGCAAAATTCCTTTTGTCTCCGTAGATGGCAATCAGAATCTGCTGTTAAAAGGAAGCCCTGATTTCAGGGTTTTTCTAAACGGAAAACCATCCGGTATGTTTGCAAGAGATCTAAAATCCATTTTAAAAAGTATCCCGGCATCAACAGTCCAAAGCATTGAAGTAATGACGATTCCCCCGTCAAAATATGATGCTGAAGGATTGGCCGGGATCATCAACATCATCACCATCAAAAAATTAAATAACGAATTGAATGGTACCCTGAATTTAAATGCCCGTCAGCCAGACGCAAGCACGGGTATTGGAAGCTCATTTACTTACAAAAAGGACAAATGGGGAATGTCAGTTCTTACAGGCGGAAACTTAAATCATAGCCCAAAATTAGGTAGTACGGGATTCAGGCAAAGTTCTGGTGCAAATCCAACGGATTTATTTCAAGAGCGAAGCCGATGGTCAGATCAGAAAACAGGTTATTTAGGAACAGAGTTGAGTTATGAAATAGATACTTTAAACCTGATCTCAGCCAGGTTTAATACCAATGGAAACCGGTCTGAGGACAATGGTTTTTTACATTCAGAAATGAAGGGAGCTGAGGGGATTTTGCAAGGTTATGAGCTTGCGGAGCGCACAAGGAACAATAGCTCCGGAATGGATTTCTCGGCCGACTATCAATTGGGCTTCAAAGCGGATAAGAACCGGATGCTGACCTTATCTTACAGTTATCAAAACTATAAAAGCTGGCCTTCCACTGAAGCGTTGATCTCCAATGTATTGAATTACCCTGGCCGGGATTACAGGCAGGAACAGTACGACCGTACCAAAGAAAATACCGTACAGCTGGATTATGTCTATCCTCATAAAAATCTGACGATAGAAATGGGAGCAAAAGGGATATTCCGGAATAACAATGCGGATTTCAAGGTAGATCACGATCCTCAGAACAGCGATCATTTAACCTATAGACAGCAAGTTTTATCTGCCTATAATTCTTACCAGTTGAATTGGAAAAGCTGGAATCTTCAGGCCGGTCTGCGTTTGGAACGAACCCTGATCGATGCTGATTTCCTGACCAATTCTTCAAGTGTAAAGCAAAATTATACCAATTTATTTCCAACCCTGGTGATCAGTAAGACATTAAAATCCGGGAATAGTCTGAATGCCGGCTTTTCGCAAAGAATGAAAAGACCGGGAATAAACAGGCTCAATCCTTTTGTAAACCGAGTAAATCCAGACTTCGAAATTACGGGTAACCCGGATTTACGTCCTGTAGTGGTCAACTCGATCTCTCTTGGGTATAACAGCTCCAAAAAGCTAACCTTTAATGCTGGAATGGATTATTCCTTTTTAAATGAGGCAGATTTGGCAGTGAGTACTTTTGATCCGGTTCGCAACATTACAAGAAAGACTTTTGATAATTCAGGAAAACTTGCCGGACTCAGCAGTTTTATCTATCTCCGGTACCCTTTAGCCAGTCGACTGGACCTGAGCCTGAACGGACGTGCCATCTATTTCTGGATCAGTGGTGAGACTATGGGGCAAAAAATGAAAACAGAATTGTTTACCTATTCCTTCAACTTATCCTCCGGATATAATTTTGAAAGTGGTTGGCGGGCCAGCATGAATTTTAACCTGGATAGCCGAAATCCAACCGGTTTTCAGGGAACAACGAACGGGATGTTTTCTTCTTCTTTTAATGTCAGCAAAACGCTGATTAAAGATAAATTGTCTTTCGGGGCAGGAGTCAATAACCCATTTACAAAATTCAGAACGAATAAAACACTTACTGAAGGTACCCAATTTTACCAGGCCGACTATTCCCAAAGTTATTTCAGGTCGTTCAGTGTCAGTTTGAATTACAACTTTGGCGGATTAAAAGATAACCTGAAGAAAAATAAGCGCGGGATCAGGAATAATGACGTATCAAATTAAAAACAGAGTGTGTTGACGTTCATCGTTTTCTGGAGAACAGGGATTGTAATTCCAAATCTCTGACCGGACTTGCAGCCAGGTAAGCCAGCAGTAAAATCAGCAGGAATTCCGGCAGGTAAAAGAAGTAACTTAACCAGGTATGCAGGGGCAACCCAGAGGGGATGGAATGAAGGTTAACGGTAAGGATTGCAGCAATCATCACCACAATTAACACTACACTACTTAACCTTTTAAACAGACCGAGGAAGAGGAAGGTACCGGCAATCATTTCGATACCGGAGAGGAGATAGCTGGCAACAACAGGAAAGGGCATTCCGGTGCCGGTCAAGGTTTCCAGCATAGATTTATGATTTGCATCTACCGTTAATTTATTGAATCCGGTAACGAAAAAGAAGATCCCAATACTCAACCTGATGATCAAATGAATGACCCATTCGTAATTTCTGGTTTTCCTGTGATAACTCATAAATAAGATTTATAGTTGAATTAGCGCCGCAATTTGCGGCGCTATAAAATTTATTCTGCACCCAGCGCTGGTGCAGGGCCATCTGAGATCACGTGGATCTCACGTTGCGGATAAGGAATGCCAATGTTATTTTTATCCAGCTCCTGTTTGATCAATTGGTAATTTCTATGATAAGTTGGCCAGAAATCTCCGTTTGCAGACCAGGCGCGGGTGGTCAGGTTTACGGCGTTATCGCCCAAAGCACTTACAAGAACTACCGGTGCAGGATCTTTGAGCACAAGCGGATCAGCGGCTAAAGTTTTCAGGATCACATTTCTCGCCACATCAATATCTGAGTTGTAAGATATGCCAATTACATATTCTGCCATTCTGTTTTCATTATCGGAAACGTTATTGATCACCGCATTTGCCAATGGGCCGTTTGGAGCATATAATGTTGTTCCATTTTTTGCCTTTAAGGTCGTATATAAAATGTCAATCTTCTGAACGGTTCCTTCAACACCATTGCTGGAAGAAATGAAATGTCCGATTTTGAAAGGTTTAAACAGCAGGATCAATACCCCACCTGCAAAATTGGAAAGACTTCCCTGCAAGGCAAGACCGATCGCCAGACCGGCAGCACCGAGAACTGCGACAAAAGAAGTATTGGGAATTCCCAGGGTAGAGGTTACCGTAAGCAATAAAAGGATGTACAGTATGGCTTTTAAAATGCTAAGAAGGAAGTTCGTAAGCGAGCTGTCGATCTTGCCTTTATTGAGGCGTTTCGTTAAAACGCGAAGCAGAAATTTGATCAGCCAGATGCCGATTACTAAAACAAGGATCGCACTAATAAAAGAGGGGAGGCTGTCAATTAATCTGTTCAGTAGGCGTTCAATACCGATTTCTAAATTAGTCATAAAGTGTTATTTTTCAGTTTTACCAGGAGTAACACATTTATAATGCCATTTATTACTCAGCCGGGCCTGTTTTACCTTAACCTTAAGGTTAAAATCAATTTTTGCAAAACCGGGATTTTTATTGCATTTTGAAAGCCCTGAATAATGGTCGGGCAAGGTTACATTGCCAGAGACGAAGAATAACTTCAGATTTCCTACAAAATTAGGGTATAGTTTTGGTTTAGAATTATTATAACGATGTTGAGATTGAGATGTGCCCTGTTACTGATCCTGTGTTTTCCTATATTAACCAAGGCACAGCAAGCGGATTCTTTGGCAAAGAAAAATACCTTTCGGATAGCCCCTTTTATTATCCCTACCGTATTTATTGGTTATGGATTAATGGCAAAAGGAGATAACTTTATCAGGGATCTGGACCGTACTACACAATCTGAACTTCAGGAAGACCATCCGCTGTTCTCAAAACGAGCGGATGATTTTATGCGTTACGTACCAGCTTTGGCCGTATATGGATTAAATCTGGCTGGTGTAAAAGGAAAGAACACTTTGCTGGATGCTACCGGAAACTATGTGGTAACGATGGGAATCATGACCGCTGCGGTAGCCATTGCCAAAAAACAATCACATCGTCTCCGGCCGGATGGAAGTAGTTACGATTCTTTTCCTTCCGGACATACTGCTACCTCATTCGCCTCCGCGGAATTTCTGAAACAGGAGTATAAGGATGTCTCCCCATGGATTGGTTATGCCGGATATGCCGTAGCCGCAGGAACTGGTGTTTTCAGATTATATAATAATAAGCATTGGGTAAGCGATGTTGTTGCAGGAGCTGGTGTCGGAATTCTGTCTGCAAAACTCGGATATCTGGTGTATCCACATCTGAAAAGACTCATCATGGGCAGAAAACAAACTAATTTCAACCTGATGCCAGCCTATCAGGGTAAAGCAGTCGGGTTTTCTTTTTCCGGAAGATTCTAAATATAAAGAAGATTTTAAACGACGAAAATACCGGCTTCAGAATTGCTCCATATTCCCTACAGAATTGCTCCATATTTAGAGGATAGCTTTGGCTAATAACTCTATGACATGAAAAATTTTCTTTGTTTTTTAGCCCTTTGCTGCTTTCCCGGACTGATGTATGGACAGATTCAGCAACCTGATTCTACAGCCATAAAAAAAGCCGCAGAAAATACCCTGAAAATTAAGTCATTGATCATTCCTGCCATCTTTATCAGTTATGGAGCCCTTTCATTAGGTAATAATGCCATTCGGGATCTGGATAAAACGACAAAAGACGAGCTTAAGGAAGACCATCCTTTGTTTGCAGCGCATGTAGATGATTACTCGCAGTTTGCTCCGGCTCTGGCTGTTTATGCGTTGAACCTTGCCGGGATCAAGGGCAGGCATAACCTGGCGGATGCCACCGGAATCTATGTGTTGTCTTCTGCAATTATGGGAGGAACAGTGTCTATCTTAAAAAGTAGTTCACACCGCTTGAGGCCAAACGGGAGTGGATATAACTCGTTTCCTTCCGGACATACTGCAAATGCTTTTGCAGCGGCTGAATTTCTGAATCAGGAATATAAAGAGGTCTCTCCCTGGTATGGCTACGCCGGGTATACGGTGGCCGCGGCAACAGGAGCTTTGAGGATGTACAACAATAAGCATTGGTTTAGCGATGTGGTTGCAGGAGCCGGAATAGGGATTTTATCCACCAAAATGGCTTATTACCTGTATCCCCGTTTAAAGAAACTGGTATTGGGTAGGGAAACTACTGTAAATTATAGCATGGTACCTGCCTATCAGAACGGGGGGGTCGGACTTTCTTTCCATGGCACATTCTAAATACAGAATCACCTTGTAAAAAAGGGGTTGAACTTCCCGGAACAACCCCTTTATCGTCGACATCCATCGAGTCAGAATAAATTATACTCAAATATATCATCGCAATAAATCCTAAAAAATGATCTTCGTCACAATTTTATATAAATGGCGATTGGGCTGTATTTGAGCGCTGTTTATTCTTGAAAATGCAATATTAATGTCATTAAAGACCGGAGTTTTGATTATTGTTTGTAATCGTTCTAAATAATAGGACTTTTGCAAGCAGTAAATTAATTAAAACTTACCGTTATGGAAAAGAAAGAAAATTTAGCTGCGCAAATCGTAACGACTACCCTTTATCTGAAGAGCCGGGAGTACATTACTCCTCATTATATCAGAATCAGACTTACCGGTGATGATGTTTATAAATTCGCTGAACCTACGATAGGAGTAAACAATAAAATCTATATCCCCCCGGTGGGAGTGGATGAGGTCCATTATCCAAGCTGGGACTTTGAAGCCGAGAAATGGAATATGCCACCAATAGAAGTGCGGCCGGCAATCCGTACCTATACTCATCGTGGAATAGATCTTGAAAAAAAAGAAATGATCATTGATTTTGTAGCGCATGGCGATCAGGGCCCGGCATCTGCCTGGGCAATACATGCGAAACCCGGAGCGCCTTTGGGGATCAGCATGAGGGCAAAGTCGACGGAACTTTACCCCAAAGCAGACTGGTATCTTTTAGCGGGGGATGCAACAGCGATCCCGGTAATGGCGGCAATCCTGGAAGATCTTCCTGAAGGAGCTGAAGGATTTGCTTATCTGGAAGTGGCAAGTGAAGCAGAGGAGCAGTTGTTGCAAACTAAATCAAAGGTCCAGATTAAATGGATTCATAATCCTGTAGCCGGAGAGGGGACTTTCCTGGCTGAAGCAGTGCGGCAGACGAGTTTACCGGAAGGAGAAACGCCAGGCAAATTTGCTTATGTCGCTGCTGAATTTAAATCAGTCAAAGCCATTCGGCAGTATCTTCGTAATGAAGCTTTTTGGCCCAGGGAAGAGGTCTATGCTTATTCTTATTGGAAAGCGGGAATCTCTGAAGATGGATCGGAAGTAGACCGGAGAGCAGAATATCTCGAAAAATAATACAATTTGTAATTGCCATAATATCTTGTAAATTTAGTGCAGTTACTTACTGAAATATTAAACATACTTCATGCGGTAATTTTATATCATTATGCGTTTTTAAGAATTTTGCTCTCCAATGAAAAAAATAACGCTTTATATAGCCGGATGTTTGATCGCTGTATGCAGTATGTTTCTTGCAGCCTTTCTTATCGCTTTCTTTTCCGGTGATCCTGTCAATTATATTTTTGACAAATACTTTTGGATTGCTGCGCTTTCTTTTGGCGTGTGTCTGGGTTATTTTCTATCAAGGGAGAATATTTCTAATCCCTGGAGCGAAGAGTAGGAACCGATCATTAATGTAGTGGTTTTTTACCAGGCCCTCTTTCTTTACTTTTTCTTCGTTTGCTGACAAGATTTGTAGTCCATACTTATTTTTAGGTCTTGTCTGTGTTTCTTTATTTGGTAATTTTTATTTCAAATCATGTATATATTTCATTTTAGTGATTTTTGTTTTTCATTTGTTTCGTTGTAGTTTTAAAGTCCGTCAGCTTTAAGTGTTTGTATCTTCCTTTTTACCTAAGTATCTGTTGTGATTGTTCTTATTGGCATAATGATTTATTTATATTTAATTGGTATTATTTACCCCGTATTGGGGAAAATATTACACTAATATTCCCGAATATGTTTTGATCTTTATTCCTGTTCGTTTTAACTTAATTTCAAAAATCGTATTTAATGTGCTTTTGTTGGTGTTTTTGCTGATTATTATTTTATTGGCTTAGTTTTTATTTAGAAAAATGATTTTTTTGTTCAAATTTTAATAAAATGAACAAAATTCTGATTAATTTGGTGGTAATAAATATAGTTAATCTTTAAGAAAGTTGCTGGGGGGGCTGATCATCTTGAAAGAAAAAGCAATCATTTAAATGGATCTGATCCAGATGAGTGATGCTCTCATAAGGAGAATAAGCCTGTATAATAAATATTATGCTAAAAACGCTCCGAAGTATTGTGGTTTCACTGGGTAAGAAATTACACTTTCTGTTTACATTTTGTTTATTGGTTAATTTCTCGGTTGCCTATGCTGAAGGGAGTAAGGATTTATATCCGGCTGGGGTAAGTGGGAATAGAGCCTTTTTATATTCAAACTCATCTGCCAGCAGCTCAGTTTCCTTTCCTTTCAAAACTCTTGGTACGCACTATGTATATGCAAAAAAAAATGAATTTATCGCAGTTGCCTCAAGTGTACAGGGGATAAGTAATGGAGGAGAGATAAGGGTAACTGCTCCAAATGGATCCAGAGACGTAATTACTGTTTACGATGGAAGGATTCCCGACAGGTTAAGAGAATTGAATGGGCCAAACCATTTTGGAGAAAATCATAGCAATAAATATACCCCCTCTTATATCCCGGTAAATGGGGATGAAGGTATATGGAAAATCGAATTTATTCCTAGAGGATCTGAAACAAGCCCTGATAATCCTGAACCTACAGATGATTTAGCTGATGGGGATTGGAGCATTGAAGGTAGACGATCTGTAGTAATTGCCGCCTGGGATATTTCAGTTGAAGATGAAAGTCGTACAAGTTGGAGGGAAGGCAGAGTATATACGAATCTATTAAACCTTAAACTATACAATACATTAGAATATGAAAATGGCGCTTATCATGGAACAAATTATGTGCTGACCAAGGACGGCAGGATTTATAGGGTAAAAAACAATGGAAATAACGGATATGCATTTACTTTTTTTTCGAACAATAAAGGGTTCATAGACGCAGCAGGAAGCCCAATTTATAAAAGCTTAAACACTACTAATTCCCTGGTGATTAAAAATAGTGTTCATGATCCGCGTATTGCTGATGATGATGTTAGAAATTTAGTCACTCACAAGCTTTTTTATCAGCCACCTTCATTTGATTTGCCTTCTTCAGCCCCTGTTATATTGTGGTCTAAAACAAACTCCAAAATTCAAACACAAACCTGGCTTAAAAATACCGCAATTGTGCCGATTGTTACAAAGGTTGCATTCAATGGGTCAGAAGCTGCCACTCCAAACCAGGCAAGTCAAAAGGGAGGAATAATTACATTTACGGCAAATGTTCCCGGAACATTTCGGATCACTATACCTATTGCAAGCCCAGGACGTGATAAAGTTATAGTAGGTTTAGCTGCTGCTGGTGAAAATCGGATTGAATGGAAGGGCTTAGATGGAAATGATCGTCTTGTGAGTCCGGGTTTGATCATCCCAAAGATCAAAGTAAAGCTATCCTCCGCTGAAGTCCATTTTCCCTTTATAGACATGGAGATCAATCCTAAAGGGATAGTTATAGAGTTGACAGAAAACAAACATCCATACCTTGTAAAGGATAAATCACTTGATGAAAGTGTTTACAATGACCGTGTTTACTGGGATGATAGTGATGTTTCTGAAGGAATGGCTGGTGAAGGTTCAGATCCAAAAGTGAACAATATTGAAGGATCTTCCAGTAGGACTCTTGGACATATATGGGGTACTTATAATCGGGACTACGAGGTTACACGGAATGGGAATGATGGCCGTGGAAGTTTCAGTTTTGGGAATGAGAAGGCTATGGATACCTATGCCTATATTCTGAGTAATGAAGAGGCTGCAGAATTAAATGTAAATATCAAGGTTGCTGATCTGAAGATCGTAAGCATCACACCTGTAGGTAATAGTCTTGCTTCTGGAAAAGAATTGAGTTATGTTGTTAAAGTTAAAAATGATGGGCCAAGCGACATAACAGGAGCGAATTTCCAATTTCTTGCTCCTCCTGGTTTTCAAATTACTAAGGCTGTACACTCATCCGGCACTTGTGCTACTGAAAGTAACCAGAACATAAGTGGAAGCAATTATTCTTCTACCCTGAATTTAAAGAATAACTGTGAAATCAGTTATACAATAACCGGGATTATTGGAACGGGAATGTCCGCTCCACCATTTCGTGTAGAAGCAAATATCATGCGTCCGGCTGATGTCACGGACCCGGATGCAACAAACACCGAATTTGCTCAAAAACCATTGACCGCTGCCACTGAATGTGCTGCTGTCGCATCTGTGGTTGGTTGTAATAATATAATGTATAACGATGTCGTGGCCAGAGAAGTCTGCGTTAATTCATTGATTGCTCCAATAGAGTATACTTTACTGCCGGGGGGAACTGAAATAGAAATAACTGATTTGCCTGTTGGTTTAACTTTTAGATACGTAAGCGGAAACGTTATTATTGATACCCCTCCAACCATCCCCGGAGAATTCATTTTTACTATTGGGACAAAAGGGAATGATACAAAAAAAACAACTGTTTTAGTTAGGGTCAAAGCTAATGGCCTTGCTGCTGATATTGAGGTTACCGGTCATGTCATTTGTTTGGGAGAAAATGCACTCCTTAAGGCAACAAGTTCGATTACCGGAGCGGTATTTACCTGGTACAGTGATGCAGCCCTTACTAACCGGGTTGGTACCGGATCAAGTTTTGAGGTGGTTGCACCAACTGCTGA
>NZ_FQUQ01000005.1:701055-701308 GCF_900129215.1 Pedobacter caeni
CACCAACTGCTGATGTAAAGTATTATGTGACCGTTCAATCGACAGCGGTTTGTGAGAATGTTGTTGCCCAGGCCAAAGTGGTGAGTGTAAAGGTTAAAGCCAATGGTGTTGCCACTGACATCCAGGTTGATGATCAGGCCATCTGTTTAGGCGGTAGCGTAACCCTTAATGCAACCAGTGCTATTACCGGAGCGGTATTTACCTGGTACAGTGATGCAGCCCTTACTAACCGGGTTGGTACCGGATCAAGTTT
>NZ_FQUQ01000008.1 GCF_900129215.1 Pedobacter caeni
TAATGTTCCTGGTTTCAGTTTTGAATTGCTGATCGTTTCAGTCTTTTGTTTCTGTTACTAAACTCCGTTTGGTAACTCCCGTTTTTGTTGGGACTGCAAAGGTAGAAATCTTTTTGTTATTGTCAAGCTTTTTTTGAAACTTTTTTATTTTGTTTTTCTTGGTCTTTAAACCGCCAAAACAACGTCTGACTTATCTCTACTGCAATCTTTCAAATCCTTCTCTCTTTATCACTCTCAATCTTTCTCTTCCTCCGAAGCGGGATGCAAAAGTAGGAAAATTTAACCGTTCTCAAAACAATCTTACCATTATAATTGTATCGTACCGCTAACTACATGATTTACAAGCACAAAAACTTCACCCGAACTTAACGTAAAATATACACCAAGGTCAAATCAATGAAAAAGGAAGGGTAAACGCCAGCAAAGAACCTGATTCGGGAAGAAATAGATCATATATAACATAGCGGAAAGGCGCAGGCCACAAATTAACCTTCCGAAAACAGTAAAAACTTATTGTAGTATAAGACAGTATATATACTATCTATATATAGCCCGAGGTTGGGAGGTAGTTGAGAGGGAGTTGGAAGGTAATTGAGAGGTAGTTGAAAGGTTAAACAGCCTTCCAACAACTACTCAGATACCTCTCAATTACCTTCCAACCCCGGAGAATCTACGGAGCGTATAGCCATTGTATATAGACTATGTAAAGGTCATTCAGGAATATTTGTTACAAACTCTTCTCAGGATCAGACATGATGTAAACCTATATCCGTAATATGACAACGGCCAGTCAGGGAGACAATCGGAAAATCTCATTTCGAGATGGCTTCGGGAAAGGTTTTACCGATACCAGCTCTAACCTCGGTCTATACTCGGTGCAGACTCGGTCAGAAGCGTGTTAAAGACGGGTAAGCACCGAGTAAATGTGGAGCATAAAACAAGGCTTCCCGCAAGCAGGTAGAATGTTAATATTAAAGTGTAAACACAGCAAGTAGTTTAATAAAGACAGTTAAACAGCAGCTAAAGAATAAATTCAGGAAGCAACCCCTCAGGAAACAGAATCATCAACCTGAATGAGTATAAAAATAAAATATAATCCTGCAACAATTAAAGCCGATCAGTATTGTCCTGTAGACAGTAAAACCAAGGTACAGGCCTCCACCGGCTCTATTCCATTTTTACTTAACAGTTCTTCCAGTTCCGGATTTTCTGTTCCCGGATTAAAAATCACTCTTCTTGGCTTTGTCTGAAGGATATAATCGTAATAAGAATGCTGTATTTCTTCTCCTACATATAAGGTAATGGTATCTATATCCTGATGAAGGATTCCAGGTTGCTCTATAGCAACTCCGGCAACCTCCCCCTTTTTGATTCCAACATTTATAATATGATGTCCTTTTGCTTTCAACATATGAGCAGCCTTATAGGCATAGCGCATCGGATTCGGGGAAGCCCCAATAATTAAGGTATTACTCATGATTTTTAAATTTCGACAGCAAGGCGATTTGCCCTGCATGATAAGCATGGTGCTGGATTAAACCGTTTAACAATTCAAAATGACTCAAGGTCCTTGTTGGCATTGGGCCGGTAAACAATTCAGCAGACCATTGTTCTTCAGAAAATTGATTTACCAAAGCCAACAGATCTTCATTTATACGGTCAAAATCATTCACAATGACTTCCCAGTATTCATCAGTCTGATGCGCCGGAACCGGCCAATCCCCTTTCAATGGTTCTTTAGGTAAATTCCCTGATAACCTCGAAATCACTTCTTCCGTCCAGGAACTCAGGTGCAACACTAATTCCGCAATAGAATGCGCATCAGGGATCGGATGCGTAAAAGCTTGTGCTACTTTCACTGAAGCAACAACAGTAGAGATGTTATTACCATGCCAGGCATCACCATCATATGCCTTTCTTAATTCCTTAGCAAAATCGATCATATGATATGATAAACAAACTAATTTTAAATCTGTTTCTACTAAATGTATTTTAGAACAGCATTCGCACAATTTACCCCATCAATTGCAGCGGAAACAATTCCACCAGCATAACCTGCACCTTCCGCACAAGGGAATAAACCTGCTACCTGAGGGTGCTGAAAGGTTTCTTTATCTCTTGGAATACGCACCGGCGATGAACTTCTGCTTTCCACACCAACAAGAATAGCTTCATTCGTATAATAGCCCCGCATCTTCTTCCCAAAAAGCGGCAAGGCGTTTCTTAGGCTTGAGGCCACAAAATCAGGAAGTGTTTCTTTAAGCATCACACTTTTAGTACCAGGCAAATAAGAATTCTTTGGGAGATCTACTGAAATCCTATTCTCCACAAAATCTACCATTCGTTGCCCCGGAGCTACCAAATTACCACCACCAAGCTGAAAAGCAGTCTTTTCGATCTCTGCCTGAAAATGCATCATCCTCAAAGGATCCTCCCCTTTGACATCTTCCAGCGTAATCTGCACCACTGTACCGGAGTTTGCAAAAGGGTTATTTCTTTTGGATGGAGACCAGCCATTCACTACAATTTCATTCTCATAAGTCGCACAAGGCGCAATAATTCCACCCGGGCACATACAAAAAGAAAACACCCCTCTGCTACCTACCTGCTCCACCAAACTATAATAAGCCGGAGGCAGAAATTCACTTCTAATGTCGCAATGGTATTGTGCTGCATCTATAATCGCCTGGGGATGTTCGATTCTTACCCCTAATGCAAATGGCTTAGCTTCCACCAAAATATTTTTCTGGTGCAGCAATTCATAGATGTCCCTTGCCGAATGCCCCGTCGCCAGGATCACTGAATCAGCCAGTAGCTGATCTTCCCCATTCACCACCACTCCTTTTATTTTGCCAAAGTCAACCAGGATATCTGTGACCTTCTGATCAAAGCGAACCTCACCACCGGCACTCAGGATGCGTTCCCTGATCGCAGTAATGATGTGTGGAAGTTTATTTGTACCAATATGCGGGCGGGCGTCGACTAATATATCATCTGTAGCACCATGCTCCACAAAGATCTGTAAGACCTTATTGATATCACCACGCTTATTAGAACGGGTATACAGTTTACCATCAGAATAGGTCCCTGCCCCTCCTTCTCCATAACAATAATTAGATTCCGTATTTACGATGCCTTCCTTATTGATTGCCGCCAGATCCCTTCTCCTTTGTTTTACATCTTTACCACGCTCCAGCACAATCGGCTTTAATCCGTTTTCTATGCATTGCAAAGCAGCAAAAAGACCTGCCGGTCCTGCACCAACAATAATTACATGCTTATTGTTGCTGACATTTGGATAATTTACAGCAAAAACTTCAGTTACCGGTTCTTCTTCGATAAAGACCCGGACCTGCAAACGATAAATTACCTTTCTGGAACGGGCATCAATAGATCTTTTAAGAATCTGATGCCCTTTTATTTTTGAGATGTCTATATTTAAAGCTACAGAAAGACTTTTCTTTAGCACAGATTCCTGCCCCACATCTTCCGGAGCAAGGGTAATTTCTATTTCCTTTTGCATAAAATATGTCAGGTTTTTATCCTGAACTGCAACAAAGGTACGCAAATCCTGAAGGATTTCAGAAGCAGGCCAACCTGAAAAATAGCGTTCCGACTCTGATCAATGGCGAAAAAAGTACTCTATCATATTGGCATAAATGTCTCCCCGATTACCCCATAAATATGCATTTGGGTGTAGAAAAGAAACAGAGTTCAGTCCTTTAATAATTACACAGGATCAATTGCTCCAACAAAACCCTAACTCCAAAAATGAGGCGCCTCAGCTATGTAACACCATTATTACAAGCTGGTTTCAAATCTGATCCTTCCTTTAAATGGCACAAAATCCAACCTGAATTTTATTAAAAACACTCCATTTCTCAGGGCGATTATTAAGTTGATTTAAAAGTACTTATCCAAACCGCCCAAAAGCAAACGGGCTTCATGAAACTGAATTATTGGTATATTTAAATATGTTTATTAAAAGTGCTAAATAAGTAATAAACATAAAATAAATCATCCCAAAACAAAATTTATGAAAACTTACCAAAATCAAATCTATGTAAAAGCAAAGCTGCTTTTCATCGTCGTGGCTGCAATGTTCGTCGCCACTTCCTGCAAACAAAACTCGGATTCCGCTACCCCTGAAAGCGTAGAATCAGGACTTCAAAAGAATTCAGCACAAAATGTTTCCGCAAAAGCAGAAGTATGGAACAAAGCCAATCTAACCAATTACGAATCTTACCCTGACCCGGGAAGTGAGGAGTGTATAAAATACAATGGTTGCTTATGGGCCGGGCAATTCGCCTTTATTTCCGGGGTTAAACCGGAAAGCTGGGTAAAAGCCAACAACATCATCTCTATCCATTCTAAAGATGCTGCAAAATACAAACTAAAAACACTTAGAATCAGACAAGGAAACAAGACGATCGACGCCAAAGTCTATGATAGATGTTCTGACAATGACTGCGAAGACAATTGCTGTACTGTCAACGCAACACAAAATGGGCTTAACTTTCTTATTGATATCGAAAAATACACCATGTGGCGCTTTGGCTCTGGTGATGGTATCGTAGAATGGAGATGCCTCGATTGTAATTAACAACAAAATTAGCACTTTTAAAAGGATCCGGACCCCCGTTCGGATCCTTTTTTATTAGGACAATTATTGATCATCATCTTTTTAGCGACTGACAAAAGGGCCGTTCCAAGGGATAAAAACGTACTTTTGGTGACTTTTTGTAAAAAGCTGTCAGGTTTTTATACGTATTCGTAACAAAGGAACGGAAATTGAGTTCTAATGTGTAAATTAACACTTAGAAAAACAGAACGTAAAAACTGAAACCAGCAACAGGCAAATTTCAGTTCAACTAAAAACAGAAATTATGAAAAAAACAGTATTAGCAATAGTTGCCATCTTGGTCGTATTTGTAGCCATCAGCGGATGCGGTTACAACGGTTTGGTAAAACTAGATGAAGATGTTAAGGCAAAATGGAACCAGGTAGAGACTCAATACCAGAGACGTGCGGATTTAATCCCGAATCTTGTAAATACTGTTAAAGGTGCTGCAAAGTTCGAGCAATCTACCTTAACACAGGTTACAGAAGCCCGTGCTAAAGCAACACAAATAACTATTGACCCAGATAAACTGACTCCGGAGAATATAGAAAAATATCAGGCTGCACAAGGGCAAATAAGCCAGGCCTTAGGACGTTTACTAATGGTTACTGAAAACTACCCTGAATTAAAAGCCACAGAACAATTCAGAGATGTTTCTGCTGAACTTGCAGGAACAGAAAACAGAATTGGTGTTGCCCGTAAAGATTTCAATGAATCTGTACAGGTTTACAATACCAAAGTAAGGTCTTTCCCAAATAACATCACTGCAGGTTTGTTTGGATTCAGTCAAAAAGCAGGTTTCAAAGCTGAAGCCGGTGCTGAGAAAGCACCAAAAGTAGAATTCTAGAATACCATCACAACATTTAAGGGTAATGCGTGTTTAAATAACAAACATGTATTACCCTTATCTTTATCAAATAATCCTATCATGGGAATATTCACAGAACAAGAACAAGAATTAATCGCCAACGCAATTTCAGAAGCTGAAAAAGCAACTTCCGGCGAAATCAGAATTGCAGTAGACAAGCACTGCGAAGGCGATGCATTTGAAAAAGCAACGTCTTATTTCTCAAAACTGGGAATGGAAAAAACGTCTAAACACAACGGGGTTCTTATTTACCTCGCTTATGTGGACCATAAGTTTGCCATCATTGGCGATAGCGGTATCAATAAAGTTGTACCACCCGACTTCTGGGAAACGACAAAAGTAGCCATGAAAGCTCATTTTTCTGGTGGCAACCTGGTTCAGGGAATCATTGCAGGCATCGTCCTTGCTGGCGAAAAACTAGCTTCATTCTTTCCTTTTCAAGGTGGGGATATCAATGAGCTACCGAATGAAATCATTTTTATGGATCAATATAAAGCGGTAAAGCCATGAAGCAATCCATCATAGCTTTACTATTTACCTTAATTTCTACCATTGGATTTGCACAGGACTTTCCTGAGAAACCCAACAAGCTCGTTAATGACTATACCGGGACACTAAGTGCCACTGAAGTGCAGCAATTGGAACAAAAACTCGTTGCTTTTGATGATTCCAGCTCTACACAGATTGCCATTGCCATTCTCAAATCAGTTGGAGAATACGATATCAGTGAATATGCATTGGAACTGGGTAGAAAATGGGGAGTTGGAAACAAAGGAAAAAACAATGGAGTATTGATTGTTGTGGCCCTCGGTGATAGAAAAATTTCTATTCAAACCGGATATGGTGTAGAAGGTGCACTCCCAGATTTATATGCAAGAAGAATCATAGACAATGACATTAAACCACACTTCAAAACCGGCGATTATTATGCAGGATTAGAAGCGGGGACCGATGCCATTATCCGTTATACCAAAGGAGAGTATAAAAATGACAAACCTAAAAAGGGAGAGTCAGGAGGCGGAGCCTCAGGAATATTAATTATCATCATCATTGTGGTTGTCGTGATCATTATCCTTAAAAGAGGTGGCGGCGGCGGCGGCGGAGGCCAGGTCATTGGTGGCCGTGGTGTCGCAGATGCACTTTTCTGGAGTATGTTACTTGGCGGAGGAAGAAGTTCCGGTGGTGGCGGAGGCTGGGGAGGCGGAGGCAGCAGCGGCGGCGGAGGCTTTGGCGGATTCGGTGGTGGTAGTTTTGGTGGTGGCGGTAGTAGCGGTAGCTGGTAAATCATATGTATAGAAAAGACTTAATCACAGCGGAAATTCAAAAGCTTGCTCAGGTACTTGCCCGCATAATGGGACTCAAGCTGGAAGGAAAACAAGAAGAAGCAGAAGAACTATTCCTGGAATCTTTATTAAAAGAATTTGGAATCACTGAAGCACAATTGTTTTCAAAACAGAACGATGAATTTGAACCTTTAATTACTGATTCCGCACTTCCGGCAGAAAAGCTGGAGATGCTGAGTCAGTTTCTATATGCAGAATTCAATCCTTCCCTGCCTTCGGAGAGAAATGATGCCCTGGCAGAAAAACTTATATTAATCTATCAAACGCTCGAGGTGAAACATCGCATCGTCAGCATGATCAATCTGGACCGTCAAAAAAAGGTTCAACAATACCTGAACTCCTAACATGGAAATATTAAAGTGGCAAAAGCTATCCTCAAGATATCTGGTTAAAGAACAATGGGCAACCTTACGTGTAGATACCTGTGACCTTCAAAATGGAATTGTAAAAGACGACTATTTTGTACTGGAATACCCAAACTGGGTGAATGCAGTAGCACTGACCGCAGACAACGAAGTCATCATGGTCCGGCAATACCGACATGCAGGAGACATCATTTCTCTTGAAATTCCAGGTGGGGTGATTGATGGCGATGAAAAACCAGAAGATGCAGTCAGAAGAGAGTTACTGGAAGAAACAGGCTATTCTTTTCAAACTTTAGAACTCATCGCAACCCTTTATCCCAATCCGGCAACAGCAAACAATGTGACTTACACCTACCTGTTAACCGGGGGAGTTAAAACTCAGGAACAACATTTAGATGAACATGAGATCCTCAATGTAGAGAAATATAGCATCCCGGAAGTTAAACAACTGCTCATAGACAATAAAATTGACCAGTCGTTACACGCTTCAGCGCTATTCTACGGATTACTGAAACTGGAAGCTATCCGGTAGATTTAGCAAGCAACAGCGTTAACAAAAAATAAAAAACCGGGTAAGCAGAACTTACCCGGTTTTTATGTTTAAATGAGACAGGTGCAGCTAACTCATTTTTAATTTCTTCTGAATGTCGTGAACGTAACCCTTAAACTTTTTATCCGTATCAATCAGGTCTTCGACCGTCTGACAAGCATAGATGACCGTAGAATGGTCTCTTCCGCCAAAGAAAGCACCAATGGTCTTTAAAGATGATTTGGTATGACTTTTTGAAAGATACATTGAAATTTGTCTCGCCTGCACGATCTCCCGTTTCCGCGTTGGTGATTTCACCATATCTACAGGGACCTCAAAGTATTCACAAACCAGTTTCTGAATGTATTCCATTGAAATCTCCTTGGAAGTATTTTTAATGAAGTTTTTCAACATTTGCTTCGCCAGGTTCAGGTCAATATCTTTTTTATTTAAGGTCGACTGGGCCAGTAAAGAAACCATTGCTCCCTCCAGCTCTCTCACGTTGTTATCAATATTATGGGCTACATATTCTACCACCTCGTTAGGAAGTTCAATCCCATCGGCATACATCTTCTTTCTCAGGATGGCGATTCTGGTCTCCAGATCAGGAATCTGAAGGTCTGCAGAAAGCCCCCATTTAAAACGGCTCAGCAAGCGCTCTTCCAATCCGGCCAAATCCTTGGGTGCTTTATCTGAAGATAAAATTACCTGTTTACCAGATTGGTGTAAGTGATTAAAAATATGGAAAAAGATATCCTGAGTCTTTTCTTTACCTGCAAAATTATGTACATCATCCATGATGATCACATCCATAGCCTGGTAAAAATTAACAAAATCGTTAATTGTATTATTTTTCAGTGAATCCACAAACTGCTGACAGAACTTTTCGCAGGAAACATAAATGACCAGTTTATCAGGCATGTTTCTTTTGATCTCATTTCCAATCGCCTGTGCCAGATGCGTTTTACCTAATCCTACGCCCCCATAAATCATCAAGGGATTAAATGATGTCCCACCTGGTTTCGCTGCCACAGCATAGCCCGCAGAGCGCGCCAGACGGTTACAATCTCCTTCAATATAGTTTTCAAAAGTATAATTGGAATTCAGTTGAGGATCAACGGTGAGTTTTTTTAATCCGGGAATGATGAAGGGATTTTTAATGTCTTTATTTATGGACACCGGAATGGGCATGGACTGAAATTTGGCCTCTGCCCCGTTCCCATTGCTGGGCATATTGGTGGTATAGGGAGAACCGCTGTTTGAAGACTTATCCACCACAATATTATACTCCAATCTTCCCTCGTCCCCCAACTGCTTTTTGACTGTCTTTCGGAGCAAACCAACATAATGCTCTTCCAGCCATTCATAGAAGAATAAACTAGGTACCTGTATCGTTAAAACTTTGCCATCCAACTTGAGAGCGGATATTGGCTCGAACCAGGTTTTGAAACTTTGATTCGGTATATTATCCTTTATGATTTGGAGACAGTTTTTCCATACTTCGGTACAAGTTTTTTCCATTGTCATAATATAATTTGTTGGTTTATTGCGACGAGAACAACACAAAACTCATGCTGATTCGAGATATCGAATATTCAAAAAATTATCAACAAAAAAAACTTAATTTGAATTTAATTGGCAAGCACCTAAACATCAGTAACATACCATAGTTAACCTGAATTTATTGTGTGGATAACTATTTTTTAACATTCTTTTTAATACTCTCCAAAAACACTACGCAAGACATCAGCGATCTCTCCAAGGCTGGCATAAGCCTCTACAGCGACCAGAATATAGGGCATCAGATTTTCCGTTCCTTTTGCAGCAAGCTCCAGATCCTTCAAAGCTTTTTCCACAGCCGCATTATCCCGCTCAGATCTGAGCTTTTTCAGCTTGTCAGTTTGTATCGTCCGGATGGATTCATCGATGGTAAAAACATCATTGATTCCTTCCTTTTCCTGAGTGAATTTATTCACCCCAACAATCACCCTTGTCCCTGCTTCGATCTCCACCTGATACTGGTAGGCAGCATCTCCGATCTCGTTCTGAATGTAGCCGTTTTCTATCGCGTTCACTGATCCGCCCATGGCATCAATCTTATCAATATACAACTGAGCTGCAGCTTCGATTTCGTCCGTCAGGTTTTCCACAAAATAAGATCCGGCAAGGGGATCAACCGTTTCAGTTACCCCACTCTCAAAGGCAATCACCTGCTGTGTCCTTAAAGCGATTTTGGCAGCTGCTTCAGTAGGCAAAGAAAGTGCTTCATCGTAACCATTGGTATGGAGCGACTGTGTCCCTCCAAGCACCGCAGCCATTGCCTGGTTGGTCACCCTGATGACATTGTTCAAAGGTTGCTGTGCCGTTAACGTAGAGCCTCCGGTTTGTGTATGAAAACGCAGCATTTGCGCCTTCTCATCAGTTGCACCAAGTTCTTTTGTGATTTTTGCCCACATTCTTCTCGCTGCCCTGAATTTAGCAATCTCTTCAAAGAAATTGTTATGGCAATTAAAGAAGAACGACAAACGTTTTGCGAAGACGTTGATATCCAGCCCCTTTTCCAAAGCTGCATTTAAATAAGCTTTTCCATTGGCCAATGTAAAAGCAAGTTCCTGAACTGCCGTAGAACCCGCTTCACGGATATGGTACCCGGATATAGAGATGGTATTCCATTTAGGAACCTCTTTACTGCAATACTCAAAGATATCCGTGATGATCCTCATCGAGGCTTTTGGCGGATAGATATAGGTTCCCCTAGCCGCATACTCCTTCAGGATGTCATTCTGAATTGTTCCCGAAATCTGTCTGATATCTGCCCCCTGTTTTCTGGCCAATGCAATATACATCGCCAGTAAAATCGAGGCAGTTGCATTGATCGTCATTGAAGTGGTGATCTTCTGAAGTTCTATTCCGTCAAATAATATTTCAATGTCTTTTAAAGAATCGATCGCTACCCCAACCTTCCCTACTTCACCTTCAGACATTTCATGATCTGAATCGTATCCGATCTGTGTAGGAAGGTCAAATGCAACCGATAAACCCATTGTTCCCTGTTTAAGGAGATAGTGGTACCGCTTATTGGATTCCTCGGCAGTGGAAAATCCCGCATACTGACGCATGGTCCATAAACGCCCCCTGTACATGTCTTTTTGAATTCCACGTGTATATGGAAATTCTCCCGGCAGTTCTGTTACCGGTTTAGCATTGGTATATATTTCTTTGATTTCGATACCTGAGGTAGTCGTAAACTTTTTATCTTCCATAATTAAAATAACTGATGAATATCCTTTTTAATCAGATCAAGGGTCAATTCGTAAGGATTGTCGGCAATCCCGGCCATGTGTTGCAGCACTTTTCTGCTCAGGTCTATTCCTGTCGAATGCTCCGGCAGGTCTTTCGCGGCATTACTCACCATCGCCAAAGTATCGTCCTTTAATTTCCGGATCACATTCCAGGTACTTTCAGTCACATAAAGCTGCTGCGTTACATTATGCTGATACTCGGCCCTGATTTCATTTAAGGCCAGCGACTGTAAATCTTTCACTGCAATGCCCTGATGGTGGAGGCGGAGAAACAAATTCGAGGGATTAATACGCTCAATAAATACTATCAAACGTTCATGCGCCTGCAAACGTAAAGGCAAAAGCTGTGCTTTTTCGTTTTGTGGCTGACCTGCAGATTTTAACCTGAACCAGGTCTGAATATCACCTTTAACCAGATAATAACCAACAGAAACGGTAACTACTCCGGCGATCGACAGTGCTGCCGTTTCGGTTAATAAAGATTCTATGTTCATTTCTTTGTTTGAATTCCGTAATAATTAGCGAATAACACCGACAAAAATGTACATTTTATTTATATTTGTTCTTCCTAATTTTAAATAACATGAGTAATACAGTTGATACGGCATTTGCACCAGTTACCTTTACAGAAACTGCTGTAAAAGAACTTTTTAAGTTAAAAGACCAACAAGAAATCGCTGAAGACTTCGGCTTACGTGTAGGAGTAGAAGGTGGCGGTTGCTCTGGAATGAGTTATGTTTTAGGTTTCGATCAAAAAAAAGAAGGAGATCAGGAATTTATAATTGATGGAATTAAAGTGTTTATGCACAAAGCCCATCAGATGTATTTAATGGGAATGCAGGTAGATTGGCAGGATGGTTTAAATTCGAGAGGATTTACCTTTAACAATCCAAATGCAGCCAGTACCTGTGGTTGTGGAACCAGTTTCTCTGCATAGATAGTATTCGTTCTGATGAACTTTATTTAGAGTTCCTTTGTAACATTATAAGAGGTCTCGTTGTCTTAACAACGGGACTTTTTATTTTTACCCTATAAAGCATTATATTTCCTAAAGAATGACCTATACAGAGAACGTAAGAATTGCCATCCAATCCATAAAGAGTAACAGATTACGTACGATGCTTACGGCATTGATCATTGCGATAGGCTTATCTGCTTTAGTAGGAATTTTAACCACTCTTGACGCGGTTAAGAAAAGTATGACCGAAGCCTTTTCGAGTATGGGGGCCAATTCATTCACCATCAGAAACCGTGGTATAGGCATCCGGATAGGTGGAGGTGGAAAAAGACCCAAGCCTTTTAAAACTATCCGTTACGAAGATGCCATTTCTTTTAAAGAACGCCTAAAGACTCCAGCCACTGTAGCCATCAGTGTAAGCGCCAGCTTTGGCTCAACCATCAAATACGGAACAGAAAAGACCAATCCAAACATTAATATACAGGGAGTGGATGAGAATGGACTGAATTCTCAGGGCCTTCAGCTCGCGCTGGGAAGAAATTTCAGTCAGACAGAAACCCTCCAGGGCAGTAACGTCTGTATTGTGGGTAGTGAAGTAAGTGAGAAGTTATTTAAGGGACAGTCTCCAATTGATAAGGTGATAAACGTTGGTAACAACCGGCTCAGAGTAATCGGACTGTTGTCGTCAAAAGGCCAGAGTATGGGCTTTAGCGGCGATAGAGCGGTGTACGTTCCCTTGCTGAAAGCAAAGCTCATTAACTCTAATGCCAACCCTTCCTATACCATTACGGTAATGGTTCCTAGCAATGACCTTCAGGAAACGATTATCGGAGAAGCGACAGCTGAATTCAGGAAGATCAGAAAAGTTAAAATTACAGATCCGAACAATTTCGAGATCACAAAAAGTGATGCCATTGCGCAGACACTGTTTGAAAATCTAAAATATGTAGTCTGGGGTGGAATAGCAATTGGCGGGATAACGCTTATAGGAGCTTCTATTGGTCTGATGAACATCATGCTCGTTTCTGTAACAGAGCGTACCCGGGAAATCGGGATCAGGAAAGCAATCGGTGCAAATCCTGCCGTCATCAGAAAACAATTTTTGATTGAAGCCGTGATGATCTGCCTGATGGGGGGGGCATTTGGAATCTTTCTCGGAATATCGATAGGCAACATCATATCCCTGGCCATGGGTGGTGCGTTTATTATTCCATGGCTGTGGATCTTTGGTGGCTTTGTCCTCTGCGTTCTGGTGGGTATCCTGTCCGGATATTATCCTGCAAAAAAAGCATCCAAATTAGATCCTGTTGAAGCACTCCGATACGAATAACACGAAACACATTCCCATAAAAAAAGGGCATCTTTTCTAAAAAAGATGCCCTTTTGTATATCCAAACGAGATTACCTACCCTCGTATTGAGTGTCGTAATAAGCTTTATAGTTTCCTGAAGTAACATTCGATAACCATTCTTCATTCTCCAGATACCAATCGACCGTTTTTGCCAGTCCTTCTTCAAATTGCAAGCTGGGTACCCAGTTCAATACATTTTGTAATTTAGAAGAATCAATCGCATAACGCAAATCATGTCCTGCCCTATCCGTTACAAAGGAAATCAGTTTTGCCGAATCCCCTTCATTTCTGCCCAGCTTCTGGTCCATAATCTTACACAACAGATGAATCAGGTCGATGTTCTTCCATTCATTATGCCCACCGATATTATAAGTCTCTCCGGTTTTCGCCTGATGAAAAATAACATCTATTGCCCTTGCATGATCTTCCACCCAAAGCCAGTCCCTGACATTCTCCCCTTTTCCATAAACCGGAACAGGCTGATTGTTTTTAATGTTGTTAATAGCAAGGGGGATCAATTTCTCCGGAAAATGATGAGATCCATAATTGTTGGAACAATTAGAGATCACTACATCCAATCCATAAGTGTCATGATATGCCCTTACAAAATGATCTGAAGACGCTTTCGATGCCGAGTATGGGCTGTGTGGATCATAAGCTGTAGCTTCAGTAAACATCCCTGTTTCACCTAATGCACCGTATACCTCATCCGTAGAAACATGGTAAAAACGTTTCAGGTCATAAGCTCCTTTCCAGTGCTCTCTGGCCGCATTTAAAAGGTTCACTGTACCAATTACATTGGTCATCACAAAAGCAGTTGGATCTGAGATAGATCTGTCTACATGCGATTCTGCAGCCAAATGAATCACTGCATCAAAGTTTTCCTGTTCAAACAATTCACTCATGGCAACAGCATCGGTGATGTCTGCTTTTACAAAGCGATAGTTAGGTTGATGCTCTATATCTGTTAAATTAGCCAGGTTTCCTGCATAGGTTAACTTATCCAGGTTCAGTATTTCGTATTCCGGGTAATTGTTTACAAAGCGACGAACGACATGCGAGCCAATAAATCCCGCGCCACCCGTTATCAGTATTTTCTTTTTCATTGGAATATAATTGTTTTTCAAGGGTTATGAAGCAATCACGACCTTGTATTATTCACTGACATTTATTGTTTTCAATGGTATTCATGAGCTCGCAAACCCGGTTCATTTCATTATTAAATTTCCTTAGGCAAGCCTAATTCTGCTGCTACAGCAGCTGTTTTGTAAGTATATAACTTTGTCAGCACCTCATTGAAACCGGCTTTCAGATCAAATTGAATATCTTCATGCATCTTTTGATATTTATTAAACACCGAAAGAACAGATTTTGCAAAATAGATCATGAGCTTTTCATTGAATTTATGCAAAGGAGAAAAAACACCCTCATTAAAATCAATTGGTACTCCTCTGAAAAGATGTATCCTTAACTCCATCTCAGTGTTCAGATCTTTTGTCACTTTAAAATGATGGGTAATGCTTCCATTTAGCTTTCTCATTTTCAACAAAGCATCTTTTGCATTCATCTTTCTGTTCGACAACAGTTCGGCAATTTCCAGATCAATACGATCTCTCAACTTCTCCTGCCTGTCTACCAGATCATGCTCATCTTCCAGCAATTTAAAATGCAAATGTTCCGTTAAGATCTTGTCTTTGGCGATCAACCTGAGCAAAAGCTTGTCCTTTTCCTTTTCAGGAAGGGATTTTATTTCCAGCTTAAGGTCTTTATGCTCGCTTAATAACATCTAGAAAGGGTTGTCTTTTAAATATTTTTCCCAGTTCCATGCAGAAGACATCATGACATTGATATCCAGCTCAGCCTTCCATCCTAAATCACGTGCGGATTTAGTTACATCTCCCCAAACTTTTTCAATATCACCTTCTCTTCTTGCACCGATGGTATAACTTAATTTTTCGCCTGTTGCTTTTTCAAAAGCCTCAATCACCTGTAATACGGTAGATCCGGTACCTGTACCTAAATTGAAGACCTCATAATTCGACTCCGCCTTATCACTTTCCATTCTTCTGATTGCGGCAACATGTGCTTTAGCCAGATCAACCACATGGATATAATCTCTGATTGCACTTCCATCCGGAGTATCATAATCATTTCCATAAACCGTAATCGGACCACGTTTTCCAATGGCAGACTGGGTAATAAAAGGAACCAGGTTTTGTGGAACTCCTATCGGCAGCTCTCCGATTAACGCAGTATGGTGTGCACCAACCGGATTAAAATAACGCAGAGAAGTGACCCTTAATTCAGGAGTAACTGCACAGGTTTCCTGCAGGATCTCTTCTGCAATCTGTTTGGTATTTCCATAAGGAGATTCTGCTTTTTTAACCGGTGCACTTTCTGTTACCGGTAAAACATCCGGTTGTCCATATACCGTACATGAAGAAGAGAATACCAGGTTCACCTTACTGTCAAATCCATTGATGATATTGATCAGAGAGTAAAAGTTATTTCTATAATATTTGAGTGGTTGTTGCACAGATTCACCCACCGCCTTAAATGCGGCAAAATGAATGACACCAGTAATGTCTTTATGTTTAGTTACAAATTCTTTCACTTTCAGCTCATCACATAAATCGAGTTCTACAAACTCAGGTTTCTTTCCTGTGATGGCTTCTATCTGGTTAAGGATTTTAGGATTGGAGTTCGAAAAGTCATCAACAATCACCACATCATATCCTGCATTGTAGAGCTCTACAACGGTGTGTGATCCGATAAATCCCGTACCACCTGTTACTAGTATTTTAGACATTTTTTATTAACGGTTATAGGTTGTAAAATCTTTGTGTTCTTTATTAATCAGTGCTTCCGGAGGTAAAGACTTGAAATACTCATAAGTAATTTTCAGTCCTTCTGCCCTGCTCACTTTAGGCTCCCAGCCGAGGATTTCCCTTGCTTTGGTAATATCCGGACGTCTTTGTTTAGGATCGTCAACAGGCAGGTCTCTCAATACCAGCTTCTGAGTGGTTCCGGTAAGCTTGATGATTTCTTCACCAAATTGTTTAATCGTGATCTCATCCGGATTGCCAATATTCACCGGCATCGCGTAATCACTCAGTAACAACCGGTAGATGCCCTCTACCAAATCATCCACATAACAGAAAGAACGTGTTTGAGAACCATCACCAAATACGGTCAGGTCTTCTCCACGTAATGCCTGTCCGATGAAGGCAGGTAAAACACGGCCATCATTCAGACGCATTCTTGGTCCATAAGTATTGAAGATCCTTACAATCCTGGTTTC
This sequence comes from Pedobacter caeni, assembly GCF_900129215.1. Taxonomy (GTDB): domain Bacteria; phylum Bacteroidota; class Bacteroidia; order Sphingobacteriales; family Sphingobacteriaceae; genus Pedobacter; species Pedobacter caeni. The sequence goes on from NZ_FQUQ01000008.1 coordinate 16,639, forward strand.
TAAACCATGGAAAGTATGGTAAGCCATGGTCATCGCTTCCTGAAAACGCTTAGCTTCATCATATACACCTCTGGGACCTACCGGGTTTACATTTCCCCAATATTCTTCCGGCTGAGGGTTTACATTCGGATCGCCATACACTTCTGAAGTAGAAGCAATCAGCATCCTGGCATTTTTACTTTTTGCCAGACCTAATAAATTATGTGTTCCTAATGAACCTACTTTTAAGGTCTGAATAGGGATTTTTAAATAATCAATAGGGCTTGCCGGAGAAGCGAAATGAAGGATATAATCCAGTTCACCTGCTACATATACGAACTTAGACACATCATGGTGTGCGAACTCAAAGTTCTCCAGTTTGAAAAGATGTTCAATATTCCTGAGGTCACCGGTAATCAGGTTATCCATTGCAATAACATGGTAATCTTCTTTAATGAACCTATCACATAAATGCGATCCTAAGAACCCTGCGGCTCCGGTAATCAATACTCTTTTACGTCCCATTAGTCTATAAGTTTACGGCCAACACTGTTATAATAATAGCCTAAGTCGATCATTTTCTCCAGATCGTACAGATTACGTCCGTCGAAAATCACTTTATTACTCAGCACTTCTTCCATTCTCTCAAAATCAGGGTTTCTGAAAACCGACCATTCTGTAGCAATCAATAAAGCATCTGCATGTTGTAATGCTTCATACTGATCCTCTACGTAATTAATCTTTTCACCGATAAGACGTTTCACATTAGGCATTGCTTCCGGATCAAAAGCCGTTACTGTTGCACCATGTTTAACCAATTCATCAATGATGTACAAAGCCGGAGCTTCACGGATATCATCGGTTTCCGGTTTAAACGCCAATCCCCATAAGGCAAAATGCTTGCCTTTCAGGTCACCTTTATAGTATTTCAGCAGTTTATCTACCAGTACCGTCTTTTGTTTTTCATTTACATCCATTACCGCTTTCAGGATCTGGAAATTATACTCATTTTCATCGGCTGACTTCGCCAGGGCCTGGACATCTTTAGGAAAGCAACTTCCCCCATATCCGATTCCCGGGAAAAGGAACCGTTTCCCAATCCTTGCATCAGAACCAATCCCTTTACGTACTGCATCTACATCAGCACCAACAATCTCACAAAGATTTGCAATTTCGTTCATGAACGTGATTTTTGTAGCCAGAAAGGAATTTGCAGCATATTTTGTCAGCTCTGAAGAGCGTTCATCCATGAATAAGATCGGATTTCCTTGTCTGACATAGGGGCCGTACAATTCGGCCATCAGCTTCTGGGCTTTCTCACTTCCTGTTCCAATCACCACGCGGTCTGGTTTCATAAAATCTTCCACCGCTACACCTTCACGCAAAAACTCAGGGTTAGATACCACATCAATTTCGATATCAGTATGCGCTTTAAAAACCGCCTGTACTTTATCCGCTGTTCCTACAGGAACCGTCGATTTATTAACAATGACTTTATATTCGGTAACTAATTTAGAAATGTCTTTTGCTGCGCCAAGGATATAAGATAAATCTGCTGCCCCATCTCCTCCCGGAGGAGTTGGTAATGCCATGAAGATGATCTGTGCATCCTTAATTCCATGAGCAAGATCGGTGGTAAAAGTCAACCTTCCCTGGGCAATATTTCTGTGAAATAATACATCAAGACCCGGTTCATAGATAGGTACTTCACCAGCTTGCATTTTCTGTACTTTGGCTTCATCTATATCTACACAAATCACTTTATTTCCTGTTTCTGCCAAACAGGTACCAGTAACCAAACCCACATATCCTGTTCCAATAACAGCTATTTTCATATATTAATTACGTTTTAATTTTAATGGAGTATCTTCGGCTAAGATAATAAATAAACACACAAAATGCTTTGGCTTTATAATATAGGAATCTCATTTTATGGATTAATCGTTAGCGCATTTTCTATATTCAATTCCAAGGCCAAACTATTTAGTCAGGGTCGAAAAAACATCTTTGACCATATAGAAAAAACGATAGATACCACACAAAGGCACATTTGGTTTCATTTTGCTTCATTAGGGGAATTCGAACAGGGAAGACCTGTGCTGGAGAAAATCAAGGAATTACATCCCCAAAAAAGAATAGTGATCACATTTTTCTCCCCATCCGGATATGAGATCAGAAAAAACTATGCCCTTGCAGCAGGCGTTTTCTACTTACCATTGGATACCGCAGGCAATGCAAAAAGATTCATAGCCCTCGTTAATCCGGAAATGGCCATCTTCACCAAGTACGAATTCTGGTACCATTATTTCAGGACACTGAATGAGCAACAGATCCCTTTATACCTGATTTCAGGAATATTCCGGCCGGATCAGATTTTCTTCCGCTGGTATGGCTCCTTTCATCGTAAAATCCTGAGCTTCGCAGATCATTTCTTTGTACAAAACAGAGAAAGTGTGGACTTGCTGAACAGTCTGAAACTGGAAAATGTGAGTTTGAGCGGGGATACCCGTTTTGACCGGGTTGCAGAAAATGCGTTATCGCCTAAAAAGGTAACACTTGTGGAAAACATATGGGCAAAGGACAAGGTGTTCGTTGCCGGATCCACATGGCCATCAGATGAACGTTTAATTGCCACCTTAATCCAGCAACAACCCGATTGGAAGTTCATCATTGCCCCACATGAAATTGATGAGGCCCACATTCAGGAAATTGAAAAGCTCATCCCCGGGGCAGTCCGTTATTCCAATCTGCTTAAGGGTACCAATGTTACCCAAACCTTAATTATAGACAATATAGGTCTGCTCTCTTCCCTGTATCAATATGCCCGCATCTCTTATATCGGAGGAGGTTTTGGTGTAGGAATTCACAATACACTGGAAGCTGCCGCATTTGGAACACCGGTGATATTCGGTCCTAAATACGATAAATTTCAGGAGGCAAAGGACCTTATTGCATTGAACGCAGCAAAGAGTATTGAAACAGAAAACGATCTTTCCGCTGCCTTTATCCACTTTAAGGACAATGAAGAAGCTGGAAAGACCGCTGCAAAATATGTAAACGAAAAAACGGGATCAACCCGTCAGATTCTGGAATTTATAGAAAAGGAGTTTTAGTTTTTAATCATGGCTACCAATGCCTCAATAAATTTAGGGTTATCATTCAGACTGGCAACCAGCTGAACTTCTTCTCCTCCAAGTGCTCTGAATTCTTCATGGTATTCGACACTCACCTCATACAAGGTCTCCAGACAATCGGCCACGAATGCAGGGCAAAATACCAATAGTCTCTTTTTACCCTTTTCAGCCAGTTCCTTTAAAACATCACTGGTGTAAGGTTGTACCCAGGGTTCTTTTCCCAACCTCGATTGGAAACATACAGAATACTTTTCTGAAGGAATATTTAAACGTTTGGCAATCAGCCTTGCCGTATCATGGCATTGTGCAGAATAACAAAACTTATTGACATCAGTTAATGTAGCACAGCAATCATTTTTCTTCAGGCAATGTTGTCCGGTATGGTCACATTTTTTCAACTGACGTTCCGGCAACCCATGGAAGCTGAATAAAATCTGATCATAGCTTTCCGGTTGATACTTTTCTGCGTGTTCCGCGAAAGTATCTATCATCAATTCATTATCATGAAAGGAATTAATGAAACTTATCGGTGGCACCGTTTGCCATTTACCCACCAGTTCCATCACCTTCTGGATCACTGAACCTGTACTGGCCGAAGCGTATTGAGGGAATAATGGGATCACCTGTATGCTTTCTACCAATCCTGCTTTCAGCTTATCCAAAGCAGCAGCGATAGAAGGATTCTGATAGCGCATAGCCAGTTCTACCTGGTACTCGTCACCAAGTTTCTCCTGTACCATAGCCACCTGAATTTTGCTGTAATACAATAATGGAGAGCCATTCTCGTCCCAGATTTCTTTATATAGTTTAGCTGTTTTTGGACTACGGAAAGGAACAATGATACCCTTTACCAGTAATGTTCTTTTGAAGGCATTGATGTCAATTACCCTTTCGTCCATCAGGAATTCATCCAGATATCTTCGTACATCACTCACTTCCGGACTGTCCGGAGTTCCCAAATTCACTAATAATACGCCCTTTTTTCCCATAATTTGAGCAAAAATAACTAATCAATTGATTATAACCCTGTATCTTCTAAGGGAAAACCAATAATTACTTTTTTATGATGTTTAACTGTTTTAATAAGATTCCAACTTTGCTTTAACCTGTTCCATCAGCCACATTGGCGTCGAAGTAGCCCCACAGATTCCAACTTTATCATGCTGAGAGAACCACTCCAGTTCAATCTCTTCTATATTGGAGATAAAGTAAGCATTGGGGTTATATTTTTTGCATACGTCATATAAGACCTTTCCGTTGGAGGATTTTTTACCAGATACGAAGAGGATCTTATCGAAATCAACTACAAACTTCTCTAAATCACCATAGCGGTTAGAAACTTGTCTGCAGATGGTGTCATTTGCTTTTACCTCATACCCCCTGCCGATCAGTTGTTCTTTAATGTGGTAAAACTTGTCAGTACTCTTAGTGGTCTGGCTATACAGCGTAAATTTTGAAGGTAATTCTACTTCGTCCAATTCCGAAAGGTCCTGAAAGACGATGGCTTTCCCATCCGTCTGACCTTGCAAACCGATGACCTCAGCATGCCCGTGTTTACCAAAAATAAGAATCTGTTCATCCTCATCATGAGAGTTTTTAATTCTGTTCTGCAGTTTTAACACTACCGGACAGGAAGCATCAATTAAGATCAGGTTATTCTCTAATGCAAGCTGATAAGTAGAAGGTGCCTCACCATGTGCACGAATCAATACTTTCTCATTTTTCAATCCTTTCAACTGCTCATGGTCAATGATGCGCAAGCCTTTAGCAGTTAAGCGTTTTACTTCCTCGTCGTTGTGTACAATATCGCCCAGGCAATACAGATATTCGTCTTCATCCAGAATATCCTCTGCCATGTCAATCGCATACACCACTCCGAAACAAAAACCTGATGCTTTATCTATAGTTACGGCTAAATCGTATTTCATAAATCAATTATATAGAAATCAATGAGGCTACAAAATTACACAAAAAGAGTTTGATATGCTATTTCTTCTCACCAACACCTAAGAATACCCTGGTCCAGGCGTTCTTAAGCAATAACAATAGTAAGGCCAGCATTTGCAGGGGATGGAGCAAAATATTTGGGACAGGGTTTTGTGAAGACAGGAATGAGGTCATTACTCTCGACAAAAAGATGAGGCCAGCCGGCAGAACTAAAAGTGCGGGCTCCAGCTCCATCACCATTACAATAGGCCCTGCAATCACAAGAGTCAGATAAATCAACGCCACAAAGACATTATTATTGAAGTTCATCATCAGACGCTCAGAAAAAAGATGGAAATCGGGCATCAACCGCTGTTCTTCGAGGTAAATCAACCGGTTTCCCAGCAAAACATCTGCCTTTAACCGCTCCTGTTTAATCCTTTTAACAATTTCCAGTGCCCGGAAGGTTAGACCTTTAACGCTTGTACCCCATTCAAAGTCTCTGTAAATTCCGGCATCGAAAAACAAACAGGATTCATTTGCTGTCGCAAATACCGGGTGATTAATGAGCCTGACCAATCTCAATGGGAATAAGTTCAACAGTACAAAGTCACTTACAGGGTAAATACAGTTTGCTAAAAACCCAATATTTCTTTGTGTAGGAATCACGTTGAGCAAAGCCAGGTTAAACACTTTTGTCCGATAAATCAGACTATGAATAAATCCATTCTTCAGGTTTGTATTCGCCTCCAAAAATAAAAAATAGTCTCCCTTAGCTCGTTTTAGAAAGTCAGTATCTTCAACAGACTGAATGATGATTTGTACATTTTTATAATCCTGTGCTGCTATTGAAGCTAATAATCCTGCGGCTTCAGCTTCGTCTTTCTCTATCCTGACGATGATGGAAACCAAATCTGTAAATTTCCTTCCGTAATTCCCCATTTTCGGGTTGGACAGGAAATTAAACAGGGTGACTGAAAAACGCAATACTAAAAAAACAAGGACAGCATAAATAAAAATGATCATGCCACTTCTTTACTTTGTTTGCTGATGGCATTGCTATAATGCTTGTTATATTCTCTTTTCAACAACTGCAGGCTCATGTATTCCTCAGCTTCCCAATGCAGAAGGTGACTTTCGGCTTTGGGCTTCCTTTTATCAAAATAATCTATGAGGGTAGCAGAGAAAATGATCTGAAACTTCTTTTTGGAAGCATTGATGAGTTGCATTACGCCCCTTTCAAAAGAAATGCTGTTGATATAGCTGGTATGTAGTTTGCCCTGAGGGAATAAAAGCACCAGATTTTTGGGATGATCTAATAATGCTCCCGCATACATTAATGTTTCCAGCACATCTTTGCCCTTGTTTTCAGCAGCAAAGGCACCCAGATATTTTAGAAACCATTGTTTCCGGTAATCTTCATCCGTTACCAATACATGAAATTCTCTTTTAAAAACCACCTTATTCAGTTGGAACATCAGAAAACCATCCCACCAGCTGAAATGATTAGACAAGAGCAGTATGGCTTCATCTTCCTTAAGCTGAAGTCTGTTGTAAGTATAACTGGAAAAGTCCTTCTTTATGATATAAGCAATATACCAGGAAAAGAATTGAAAAATTATTGGGCTTTTACGGGACCGGTACATCCCTCTAAAATGAGAAAAATAAGCCTTAAAAGCAAACCTAACTCAAATAAACCCGATCTTCTTCTCCTTCAACATCGATCACCACATCAACATGTTCTTTTAAAACAGTCGACATTTGCAGTCCTACAAAGTCTGTAGCAATGGGGAATATTTTGTGACTTCTATCCACCAATACAACCGTTCTGATCTTTTTATGAGGGGTATTAAGAAACACGCCCAGACCATAAGCCAGTGTTTTTCCACTATTCAACACATCATCCACTAAAATGATCACCTTATTTTTCCAGTGACTTTCGTCTAAATCTGTATTGGCAACGAGCTTGGTATTTAAACGGTCGAGGTCGATCTTAAGCATGATGATCTTAAGATCGGAAATCTTAGACAGCACTTTCTTTAAGCGTAAAGCTATTTTATAGCCCCTATCCCATATCCCGGCGAGTACAATTTCCTTCTCATTCAGGTTATCTTCCAACACCTGGTAAGCAATCCTGTTAATCTTCTGTTGTATCTGCTTCTTATCAAGAACAAGCAATTGAGATTCTGCCATTTGTTATTTCATTGTTTATACTACAAAAAGAACGATTTTAAGGGGCATATTCAAATATTTGAAAAATAATTTCTAAATGTTGCAACGTTTCGGGTATCCCTGCGTCTAATCTATATAAACCTTAACAAAAAACCACCATGAAAAGTACACCCATATTCAAATACGCCCTCCCTGTACTTCTGGCATTTTCCATAAATACATTAACAGCAACGGCACAGCAGAACAAAGATGTTGCCCTGACCAACTTCAATGAAGTCAATGTGGCCAGTGGAATAGACCTTTACCTGACACAAAGCAATTCAGAAAACATCAAAATCACCGGACATGAAGAGCTGGTTAAAAATGTAGAAATAGAGAAGAGCGGATCTGCACTGAACATCAGGTATAAGAAGAATATCAGCTGGCAGAGAATGTTTAAAGGTCAGACTTTAAAAGTATACATCAATTATAAAAACCTTCAGGCCATTACCGCCAGTGGAGGAAGTGACGTTTATGGGCAAAACACTTTAAAAGCAGCTTCCCTTAAAATACGGGCTTCAGGAGGTTCTGATATCAAACTGGATATCGCCGCAAAAGACCTGGAAGTAACTGTGAGTGGTGGTTCTGATGCCGATTTAAAAGGAACAGCAACCAATATGAACATCCAGTCAAGCGGTGGTTCCGATGTGAATGCCCTCGGTTTGGTATCCGAATATGCTAAAGTATCTGCGAGTGGTGGTTCTGATGCGAACGTACATGTGACAAAAGGACTGGAAGCCAGTGCAAGTGGCGGAAGTGATGTCAATTACAAAGGAGATCCTGCAGTAAATAAAACATCATCTTCGAAAAGCGGAGACGTAAGGAGAATAAAATAAATTTAGATATTAGTTTTTAGTTTATCCCTGCACAGGAATTCCTGGCAGGGATTTTTTTATATCTGTTTTTTATATGGATAATAAATGAAATTGGCTCCTTCAGGAACGATGACAAATACACACATATAATCTTCCGGCTTTTTGTAGCTTCTCAGAAACAAAGCTTTCTTTTCAGGATTGATGATTCCTTTTTCAACAAACTCATCCATTGTAGAAGCCTGGATCGTCCAGTCGGTATTCAGTTCTTTCCTGTCCAGGATCACTTCCCCAATGCTCACCGTGTGCTGATGGGCAACAAAGATCGGATGTGTAGAAATTCCTTCCGACATGATGGCTACAGAAACTTCTTTAACAGAGTCTGAATATAGCTCAAGGTCTTTTTCTAAACTCACCAGCGGACTCTGTTTCTTTGGCTCTTCTTTTGAACCCTCCGGCTGCTGTGGCAATAACTCTTCAATATCCATTCTAATATATCTTATTTGCTTAAAGGACTTCCTGGGAAGTGCTTCCTGTAAATTTTAACAAAACTACATTTTCAACATGCTGTGTATGAGGGAACATATCAACGGGCTTAATGCGAACCACTTCATATTTCTCTTTTAACAAAGCCAGATCCCTTGCCTGTGTAGCTGCATTACAGCTTACATAAACGATCTTCTCCGCTTCCATCTCCAATAATCGCGCAACCACATCGGCATGCATTCCTGCTCTCGGCGGATCAGTAATGACCACATCCGGCTTACCGTGTTCTGCAATAAACTGAGTGGTCAGGATATCTTTCATATCACCGGCATAAAAAACAGTATTGTCAATGCCGTTCAACTCAGAGTTGAATTTAGCATCTTCAATCGCAGTAGGTACATATTCCACACCAATCACCTGTTTTACGCTTGAAGCTACAAAGTTGGCAATCGTTCCTGCCCCTGTATATAAATCATAAACCAGTTCATCTCCGGAAAAACCCGCAAACTCTTTGGTGATCTTATAAAGTTCATGTGCCTGTGCAGAATTTGTCTGATAGAATGATTTTGCACCGATCTTAAATTTCAGTCCGTTCATTTCCTCAAAGATGTGATCTCTACCTGCATAGGTCAGCACTTCCTGATCGAAGATCGTATCGTTTTTCTTTTGATTGATGATGTATAAAAGCGAAGTGATTTCAGGAAAATTAACTTTCAGGTGCTCCATCAATCCTTCTGCCTGCTCCTGCGATACATAAGCAAACACCACCACTACCATGACCTCTCCTGTGGAAGAAGTCCTGATGATCAGGTTCCTCAGGCTTCCTTCATGATTGCGAAGATCGTAAAAGCTCAGGCCATTTTCCAGCGCATAGCTTCTCACCGTATTTCTCAAAGTATTTGAAGGCTCTGCCTGTAAATAACAATGCTCAATATCAAGGATTTTATCAAAACGCAAAGGAACATGAAAGCCAAGGGCATTCATTTCCAGTTCTGCTTTCTCCGCCGAAGCTTCATCTTCATTTTCTGTAACCGCATCTGCTGCTGGCATGTCCTGTTTATTCAGCCAGCGTTTATTAGAAAAAGTATATTCCAGTTTATTACGGTAATATTTATTCTCTGCGGAGCCTAATATCGGCTCCATAGCAGAAGTATCAATCTTGGCGAGTCTTTGCAAAGCAGCCTCAACATTCTTGTGCTTGAATGTCAATTGTGCGTCGTATCCCATGTGTTGCCATTTACAGCCACCACAGGTTCCGAAATGCTGACAAAAAGGATCAGTTCTCAATTCCGAGCTTTCGTGTAATGATTCAATTACCGCTTCAGCAAAATTCTTCTTTTTCTTTACTACACGAACGTCCACAACGTCGCCCGGGACAGCCTTATCCACAAATACCACCAATTCATCTGCTTTACCTACCCCTTTGCCTTCTTCGGCAATATCAATAATTCTTAAATTGGGAATAATGGTTACCGTTCCGGATTTTCTATTTCTACTCATTATGCCGCAAATTTAAGATTTTTTTCATTGGAATATATACTTGTTTTTCAATGGCCTTTATGTGCTTACCAGCTCAGCTTATCACGGTTTGTAAACGCCAGGCCTACGATGGTTTCAATGGAATGTAATTACTTTTAGCAGCGATGAGCTGATCATAAGCAGTTGGCAGCGACAATAGGAGAAAAAAAGGGGAATCCGAATTTTAAGACATAAGGATTTCCTGCCGGCAGTTTAACGCCTTTTAAACAAGAAATCGGGATATCAGTTTCTACTTATCAAAAACACTTAGGATTAAACCAAAAATGCCTTCAACGAGGTTAAAGCTCATATCAAACTTCTCATCAACTAAAACAGAAATCTCTAAAACTTCTTTACTCATTGTCTTATTCATTGATAATGACGCTAATATAAAGCTATTTATACCAAATACCAAAACGGTATACGTTAAGTTTATGTCAAATAATTTTAAACACATTTATAATTATGTACCTTCAAATCATGAAGAAAATGTTTTTTTTAATGCTTTTCAGCATAAGCACGATGACTTATGCGCAGGAAAAAACCGGGGCAAAACAGTTTTGGGAAAACCTGAAGAAACATTGTGGAAAATCTTATGAAGGCAGTATCTCTGCAGGTGTGGGAAACGATGATTTCAGCAATAAAACGTTGATTATGCATGTCCGTTCCTGTGAAGACAATACGATCAGAATTCCATTTTTTGTAGGGGAAAACAAATCCAGAACCTGGGTGCTGACTTTTGCCAATGACCGGATTACGCTCAAACATGACCATCGCCATGAGGATGGTTCAGAAGATAAAGTAACACAATATGGTGGAACAGCTTCCAATTCCGGATTGCCGGAAATTCAGGTTTTTCCTGCAGATCAACAAACTGCAAGCCTGCTGCCCAATGCTTCAACCAATGTATGGTGGATCACACTGGATAAAGATGTTTTTTCTTATAACCTGAGAAGAATAGGCTCAGACAGACTATTTACAGTGAAGTTTGACTTATCTAAAACCGTAGATACGCCTTCCGCTCCCTGGGGATGGAAGGAAAAATAGCTTATAAAGCAGCTTTAACGAGAAAAGGCAATAGTTCCTTCTGGAAGCTCACGAAGTTTTTCCGTACATCAGAATCACTCACAGAAGTAAAGGCGAATGAAAATACAATGCTCTTACTTGCTTTCAATAAAAAAGCCAATCCTTCTTTTCTGGAAGGATTATTCTTAAAGTGATCCAGTTCAAGGTAAGCAGAAAGCAACAGAGACTCCAGCTGATCTGAAAGGTGTTTTAAAAACTCCTGAGAGTTGGCATTCTCCCTTACAAAATCCCAACCTATAAATTCATTACAAACCGTATAAGTCAGCCTGCAGGTTTTCATAACAAGGGCTTTCAAATGCTCTTCTTCATTTGCAAACTGAGCTTTGTTTTTAAGGATTTCGTGTAGGTTCAAATCCAGATAATCCATTAGAATGGCATCCAATACCTGCTCCTTACTCTCAAAATACTTATATATCGTTGCTTTGGCTATACGTGCTTTCTTCGCAATCTCGTTTACACTTGTTTTGTGATACCCGTATTTCCTGAATAACTCTTTAGCTGCTCTAATTATACTTTCTTTAATTTTCTCTGGTTCCATCAATTAGATACATTTATCATGTCATCGCTCCCTATATGGACACGATATGATTTTAAATAACGTACTGCTGGTGCCTTCGAAGGGCTACCATCAATAAGTGAAAATTTAGCCCCTGAACAAGGATCGGTAGCAGTAAATCTGTTATCTGCAACTACTTGACAACGTTGTTCAGGATTGACAGAACTACAACGGTCAAATGCGACATAACTACGGGGAGCGACCTCAATAATAATTAAACCGGCAACCCCATAATTATCTACAGTTAGAATACCATTTGTCGTCTTAGCAGACTCAATCTTGAATTGTTGTATAGAAATACGATAATTCACAAGAATATTAGGAATATAGCTCCCTTCATCCTTGCCACAACCGGCAAAAAGTAACAACAGCATCAGTGCTCCGGTTATCCTTTTGATCATTATTATATCAATGAGGTTTTATATTGTTTCAGGAATCTTGCATCATTCTCAGAGAATAATCTCAAATCTTTAATTTCAAACTTAAGATTCGCAATTCTTTCAATTCCCATTCCGAATGCAAAACCACTGTATTTTTTTGAATCAATACCGCAATTCTCCAATACATTAGGATCTACCATTCCACAACCCAGAATCTCAACCCATCCACTGTATTTACACATCTGGCATCCTGCTCCTTTACAAATGGTACAGGAAATATCCATCTCCGCAGAAGGTTCTGTGAAAGGGAAATAAGAAGGACGGAAACGAACTTTAGTTCCTTCTCCATACAATTCCTGTACAAAATAGAATAAGGTCTGTTTCAGATCTGCAAAAGAAACATTTTCATCCACATACAATCCTTCCACCTGATGGAAGAAACAATGTGCCCTTGCGGATATGGCTTCATTACGATAAACACGTCCCGGCATAATTGCCCTGAATGGTGGTTTTCCTGCTTCCATCATTCTTACCTGGACGGAAGAAGTATGGGTACGCAAAGCGATGTCACCCTTTTCTCCACCTTTTTTGATGAAGAAGGTATCCTGCATATCACGTGCCGGATGTTCTTCAGGGAAATTGAGCGCAGAGAAGTTATGCCAGTCGTCCTCAATTTCGGGACCTTCAGCAACAATAAAACCTAGTTTATTAAATATTTCTACAATTTCTCTTCTTACCAGAGCCAAAGGATGGCGTGCACCAACCTCAAAACCTTCACCTGGTAAAGTCAGATCCAGACCTGAGTCTTTAGCAGTATCAGCCACTTCAGTCAGGTCTTTAAGCGATTGATATTTAGCCTCTGCCAATTGCTTAAATTCATTTAAAACCTTGCCTAAGGTTCTTTTTTCCTCAGGAGAAACAGCTTTAAATTCATCAAAAATATCTTTGATAATTCCTTTTGTACCAAGGAACTTAATACGGAATTGTTCTAATTCATCTGCATGATCAGTAGAAAATGCATTTATTTCGGCGGTATATTGTGTTATCTTCTCTTGTAACATGAGGCCAAATATACAGCTATTTATACAATATTTTTATAATCGCTGAGTCCAAAAATCAACTTGAAGATGATCTCCAACAGGAAAATGGACTCAGCGCTATATTTTAAATCACGCCAAGCGCTTTACCAACTTTGGTAAATGCAGCGATTGCTTTGTCTAAATGGTGTTGTTCATGAGCTGCAGACAACTGTACACGAATCCTCGCTTTACCTTGTCCAACTACAGGATAGTAGAATCCAATAACATAAATACCTTCTTCCAGCATTTGTGCCGCAAACTCCTGTGCTAATTTTGCATCATACAGCATCACCGGAACAATCGGATGAACGCCTTCTTTAATGTCAAAACCTGCTTCAGTCATTTTCTTACGAAAATAAACTGTATTGCTTTCCAGCTTATCTCTTAAATCAGTGGTCTCACTCAGCATATCCAACACCGCAACAGAAGCACCGGCAATCGCTGGAGCTAAGGTATTAGAGAATAAATAAGGACGTGAGCGCTGACGTAACATGTCAATAATTTCTTTTTTACCCGCAGTAAAACCTCCGGAAGCACCACCCAATGCTTTACCTAAAGTACCGGTAATGATGTCTACCCTATCCATCACATTAAAATGCTCATGGGTTCCGCGGCCTGTCTTTCCGATGAAACCGGTACAGTGCGACTCATCGATCATCACCAATGCTTCATATTTATCAGCAAGGTCACAGATCTGATCCAATGGCGCAACCACCCCATCCATTGAAAAAGCACCATCAGTAACAATAATACGGTGTCTGGCATCTTTAGCGGCAATCAATTGCTGCTCCAGATCTGCCATATCTGCATTTTTATACCTGAAACGTTTTGCTTTACACAGACGTACCCCGTCAATAATAGAAGCATGGTTCAGTTCATCTGAAATGATGGCATCCTGATCGTTAAATAAAGGCTCAAACACCCCACCGTTTGCATCAAAAGCCGCAGCATATAAAATGGTATCTTCTGTACCTAAGAATTGAGAAAGCTTTGCTTCCAACTCTTTATGCACATCCTGAGTACCACAGATAAAGCGTACCGATGACATGCCGTAGCCGTATTTATCAATTGCTTTTTTAGCCGCTTCAGTTACACGTGGATCAGAGGATAGCCCCAGATAGTTGTTTGCACAGAAGTTGATCACTTCCTGTCCTGTACTCACTTTAATGTCTGCACCTTGTGGTGTAACAATTACACGTTCACGTTTAAATAAACCGTCTTTTTCTATTTGCTCCAGTTCTTGTTGCAGAACGGGTTGTAATGTTTTATACATACTATTATTTGCTTGTTGCAACCAAAGTTATAAAAATATCGTCTTCCAGTGATAACCTTATTTAATCATCAATAACAAACTTTAACAAGATTATTGTGTTAACTAACATTAACATAACGATATTTAGGCCTTAATATACACATGAAGAGAATCCATCTAACGTTTTTAATCATATTCAGCAGTATCGGCGCCCTATTTGCACAGGAATTTAAATTGAAAGGAAGTATTAAAGACACCGATGGAACAGCAGTTCCTTTTGTTTCAATATACATTAAGAATACCACTAAAGGAACCTCAGCCAATGTTGATGGGGTCTACTCCCTGGCATTAGACAAGGGCACCTTTAATATTGTGTTCAAGGCCATTGGTTATAAAGCCATAGAAAAGGAGATCAGCATTGCTGAAAACACCACAGAAGATGTCGTACTGACTGCCGAGGCATACACTCTTTCGGGAGTAACCATCGATGGCAATGCAGAAGACCCTGCCTATGAGATTATCCGCCAGGCCATAAAAAAAAGGAAAGAACACTTAACAGAAGTAAAAGCATATACCACTGATGTTTATATTAAAGGTGTACAAAAACTGGTGGGTGCCCCGAAGAAATTCTTCGGAAGAGATGTTCGAAAAACCCTGGACCTGGATACCAACAGGAAAGGAATATTATACTTATCTGAATCCACCTCTACTTTTGCCTTTGAACGCCCGGGGAAAATCCATGAAGAAATGATTTCCTCGAAAATTTCCGGACGGAACAATGCGTTTAGCTTTAACAAAGCCTCCGACCTGATTATTAACTTCTATGACAACATCCTGTTAGATAATTCGATGAGTGCGCGGGGATTTGTGTCTCCTATTTCTGATCATGCATTGCGTTATTACCGATATAAATTATTGGGTACGAGTATTGAAAACGGAGCAACCATTAATAAGATCCAAATCATTCCCAGAAGGGAGCATGACCCTGTATTCAGGGGAATCATCTATATTAAAGAGGACAGCTGGCACCTGGTAAATGCCAATGTTTACCTTACCGCAAACTCAGGAATCAACCTAATAGATACGTTAAAGATCTCCCAGCAATTTCTGAAAGTGGAAGACACGTATATGCCTTCCAATATGAACTTCCAGTTTAACGGAAATGTTTTTGGTTTTAAGTTTGAAGGATACTATGCAGGGGTTTATAGCAATTACAACATCCATCCCAACTTCCCCAGGAATTATTTTAATGGTGAGATCTTAAAAATCACCAAAGCCGTAAATAAAAAGGATTCTCTTTTCTGGCTGAACAACAGACCCATCCCACTCACGCCCGAAGAGAGCCGTGATTATATCAGAAAAGATAGCATTGCTGCTTTAAAGACTTCTAAGCGCTACCTGGATTCCCTGGAAAAGGCAAATAATAAATTTGGGATTGCTAAAATGCTGATTACCGGATATACCATTAATAACCGCTATGAACACAAACGACTGAGGCTTGACCCCATCCTCCCTGCTCTATTTTACAACACAGTAGAGGGGTTTGGAGCAAGATACGGTGTTACTTATACCAAAGACCTGGAATACGGTGCTTTCTATAGCATCCGTCCGGAGGTCAGGTACGGGTTTTCCAACAAGCTGCTCACCGGATCCTTAAGTGGAAATTATTTTTATGATCCTATAAAACGTGCGAGCATTAGTGCCAGCGCCGGCTCCGGAATCTATGACCTCAACAATTATGGAAGTATGAGTTTACTATCCAACTCCTTCAACTCTTTATTCTTCGAAACCAACTTCTCTAAATTCTATAAAAAGGAATTTGCAAATATTGAAACCAGCAGAGAACTGACCAATGGATTACAGGCCACCATATCTGCTGAATTTAACCGGAATACCAATCTGGTAAATACCACCACTTATAAGATCAAAGATCTAAAGGGAGAAACTTTCAGCTCTAATAACCCTTTTAGTCCGGAGGTAGAAAGCCCATTGTTCCCCACCTATGAAGCCTTTATACTGAATGCTTCCCTTACTTATACCGTCGGACAAAGCTATATTACCCGCCCTGAACGGAAGATTTATCAGGAGTCAAAATATCCAAGCATTCGCGTATCTTACAAAAAGGCCTTTAAAGGTATCCTGAGCAGTGATGTCGACTATGATCTGATCTCTGCTGAGGTCTATCAAAATAAGATCAATTCCGGATTATGGGGTTATTCCTCCTTTGTAGTGGGTGCAGGGAAATTCCTGAACAACGCACAGGTATACTACCCCGAATTTCAACACTTCAGAGGAAACAACTCCTTGTTTGGCTTACCTGAATTGAGAAAATTCCTTTTCCTTGATTTTTACTTATACAGCACAGACAGAGCATACTTTGAAGCACATTTTGAACATAACTTTTCCGGATTTTTCACAAACAAGGTGCCATTGCTCCGAAAATTGAAACTGGAGGAGCTTGCCGGTGTCAGCTATCTTAGCCAGCCTTTAAAAAGAAACTACACGGAGTTCTATTTTGGTCTGCAACGTTTGATCTTCCGGGCAGCATACGGCTTTGCCTATGATGGCAATAAAAGGGTAAATCATGGCTTCAGACTTTCTTACGGTTTTTAAAAAAGGATCAACAAGGCAATCAGGTGTTGCCTTGTTGATCCTTCTCAATCAATTCTCCATACTCATCATCCGGTGATAAATACTCATGATGAGCTCTGCCGGAAAATAACTGTAATCCTTATTTTTAATCTCGGCTTCGAAAGGCAATACATTCCAGCCCTCATCTCCTTTAATTTTAAATTCATGGACTACATGAATACATTCCAATAGTTTCTCCAGTAGTTCATACATGGGAAAAGAAAGATGTCCGTTATCCCGTTCCTCAGACATTGGAGTTGAACGGACACTATAGAACAGAATCAGATCCAGTTCATCCTGCCATTCCGTAAGACTTTGGTATTGAAAGATATCATCAAATACAAGTTTTACATTATTGATTTCCTGGTCTTCCAGCACACGGCAGGACTTCATTACATCATTCGACAATCTTTTCCTCAGCTCTATAAAAGAAGTTTCTCTCCACATCCCCCTACTCTGGAAAAGTGGATCACCTTCTACGATATACAATTCCACAAACTCATTATTTAACATTAACCAGGCCATCTCAAGAAACCTGGTAATATGTTGATGCACACACATTAGTCTGGAACGGTCATATACTTTTTCTTTTCCATAATCCGAATTGGTAAAGGACAGGGTTAACAACAACCGGAGTTCCTGCCTGAACAATTCCAGGTCAGTTACATCAAAAAACTCTTCCACCACCAATAAAGGGTTTTCTATTTCTTCTTTTCCTAAATACCTGAATGTGGGATTTTCTAATCCCTCGTGACGTTTTTTCATAATAATGATTTTTAATTAACAGTATAACAATTATAGTTTAAAACATTATATTAGCTAAATAATTAATGCAATCTTACGCATTATTAATCAAAAGACAAATCAATTAAGAAAATAAATAAAACTATGAGGAAAAACATTTATTTAGAGACCGAAAAAACAGGCGCCAGGCTTAAAGAAGCCAGACTGGCCAAACAGATGACCCTATCTGAGTTTTATACTCCTATTACTAAACATATAGGGAATTGCTCTTCCATTGAAAGTGGAAGAAGAAGAATCGGAAAACGATTATCAAAAGAAATTCTGGAACACCACAGAATCAACCCCAGGTACCTTAATACAGGTATGGGAGAAATGTTCCTGAAATCTGATGATCCCAATGAACAGCTTCCCCATCTGGAAGAAGGTGTCCCTTATTTTAACATTAACTTTAGTGAAATGACTTTTGGAGAACTTCAGGTATTTCAGGAGCCACCTGAATACTATGTAAATTACCGCCCTTTCAATGATTGTGACGCTTACCTTCCTATATATGGAGATAGCATGTATCCTAAATTTACAAGTGGGGAGATCATTATTGTAAAAGAAATCAGGAACCGCGATGTCATTCAATGGGGCGAAGCCTACCTGATCGTAACCGATGAACGGGCGAATAACATCACGACCGTAAAATTATTATTTGAACATCCGAATTCAGAGCAGATTGTCTTGCGATCGCTAAACCCCGATTATAAAGGAGATACCGTGCTTCAAAGGGCAGTCATCAAGAGAATGTTCCTGGTCAAGGGAAAAGTAACCAGGAATCACTTGTAATCGGGAATCACTTATAAACCTCCGGGTTGACTACAAATGGAATCCGTTCCCCTTTCAAACCTGCAATAATATTTCTGGCAGCCAGAACAGACATTGCCGCGCGGGTTTCTTCTGTAGCAGAACCGATATGAGGAAGAACAGATACATTCGGCATATTGAGCAGCGGATGGTCCGGACGCATGGGTTCAGGATTGGTTACATCTAATCCTGCTCCCCAAATCTGCTGTTCCTGTAATGCCTTTAACAAGTCTCCCTCCTTATGAATGGCCCCCCTTGCGGTATTGATAAAAATCGCATGGGGTTTCATCTTCTCAAAAGCAAACCAATCAAACTTTCCTTCAGTTTCCGGGGTTAAAGCGGTATGAACGGTAAGGACATCACTTTGTTCCAATAACTCATCAAAAGAAACCCAGTGTGCATTTAATTCTTTTTCGGCAGGTTCATTTCTGCTTCTGTTGTGATAGATGATTTTCATATCAAATGCTCCGACACAACATTTTGCCATTTCCAATCCGATTTTCCCCAGGCCAAAAACACCCAATGTTTTACCTCTCAATTCTATTCCCAGGTTTTCTGTAGGATCAAAAAAGCCCCATTCTCCTTTAATAATACTTTTATGCATATAAAAAGCTTTTCTGGAAGTTGCCAGCATCAGCAAAAAAGCAGTATCAGCAGTTGCGGCACTCAACACACCAGGCGTATTCCCAATTGGAATCTTAACTGCAGTAGCCGCAGTTACATCCACATGATCATAACCGACAGAATGCAGGGCAATCACTTTTAAATGAGAGGAAGCCTCAAGAAAGTCTTTGTCCAGCCGGGTACTTACGCTCAACAAAGCATCACAGTCTCTGGTATGCGCGATTAACTCTTCCTGGCTCAACCCTCTCTTTTCTTTCCATTCTTCCACTTCAATACCTGCATCAATCATCAATTTTCGTCCTTCTTCCGGAATAACTCTGGTTACAAATACTTTCATAAATACTGTTATATATAAAAATCAACAACCCTTTTGGGTCAAATGTTCTGTAAAATAAAGAAGGCGGCTCCAAAATCTGGATACCGCCTTCTTTATTGACAAGGTAACTAATTAAAGACTAAGCTTTTTACGAATGTCAGATGGAAGACCTTTTTTATTTAACAGGAAAGCTGTGGTTTTATATTTCACAAAATTCTTTGTTACATACAGGTATCCTTTATAATCGTTGGTTGCACCCCATGAATTTTTAACGATATAATATTCTTTACCATTCTGATCTTTTGCAATACCAGTAATCTGCATTCCATGATCATCAGTAGTCTGATAATTGTCGAATGCTTCCTGACGCAATTCAGTAGTAATTTCTTTCTCTGGTTTAGGGCCATTGAACATTGTCGCTTTCTCTTCTTTAGACATTGCATCGAAATCCTTCTCAGGAACAAAAGCAACCCCGTTTTTCCAGCTAAAGCCTTTTTCGCTTACATCTGTTGCCCAGGCAACTGTAAATCCTTTTTTCAATGCATTGTCAATTACTTTGGTAATGTCGTCCATCTGTACATTGTACACCTGATCGTAAGACCAGTTATCAGGAACCATTAATACCGTTTTTGTATAATATGGAGCAGTATTGAAAGAAGAAAGCTCTACATAGTCAGCCGGGTTGATGCCTACCACTTCTTTAGCAAAAGTTTTAGGAGTATAATTTTTGCCTTCAAACGTAAAGTTTTCAGGAACCGCACCAAGACATGAATCTATTGTAGCGATGTATTTCTTTTTCCAGTTCGGATCAAGCTTTCCGTTAGGCGCTTTAACCGCTTCTTCAAGAATAGCTTTAGTCAGCTTATTCATATCGTCAGACTTGTTTGCCGCTGTTCCGTAATCCCTGCCATTATAAACTTCCTGAGGTAAGGCACCATACAAAGCAAACATATTGATTACGTCATGACATGCACCCCCATCACCAAGTGTTAAGGCACCATGCATACGTACATAGTTGATTCCTTTTTCGATATACGCATTACGTGCGGTAAAGATATCTGCAAGGTCGACTGGCTTTTTACCTGCACGGATCATTTCTGATTCTAAGAAAGAGTTCGTGCTATAGCTCCAGCAGGTACCTGAAGATTTTTGATTTTTAACAGAAGTTGCTTCTGCATTGATTACCGGAGTAAAAACAAAACTATTTTTACTGTCTGTACTTTGGTTGTTTTTTAGTGAATTCACAAGATCATCTTGTGCAAATCCACTACCGGCAGTAAATAGAAGGCCTGCAGCCAGCAATACCGGTTTAAAAGAAATTTTAGTCATTTTATGTGTTTAAATTTAATCCGCCTCACAAATCAGGATATGATTTATAATGACGGAGGCAAACTTAACAATATTCCTTCCAGTCAACAACAGCTTAAAAACATTGTTACCGAATAGCTTTGCGAAAATTTTCCATAATTTTAACCTTAAATCATACTATGGACATCTCACTAAAAGGAAAATACGCATTAATTTGTGGCAGTACACAAGGTATTGGATTGGCAACAGCAAAAGTGTTGGCAGGCATGGGCGCAAATTGTATTCTCATGGCCAGGAACGAAGAATCCCTGAAAACTGTGGTTCAGCAGCTGGCTTGTGATCAGGATCAGCAACATCGCTATCAGGTGGCTGACTTCTCTGAAAAGCAACAAATAGAGACCGCAATACATCAATTGACTTCAACCCTAAAGATTGCCATACTTGTCAACAATACCGGCGGTCCTAAATCCGGCCCGATTACCGAAGCCCTTCCTTCTGATTTTGAATCCGCATTCGGACAGCACCTCATTGGCAACCAGATCCTGGTTACGGCAGTTCTTCCGGGAATGAAGGAATTGGGATATGGAAGGATCATCAATATCATCTCCACCTCCGTCAAAACCCCTTTACCAAACCTGGGTGTTTCCAATACCATCAGAGCTGCAGTTGCCTCATGGGCAAAGACACTATCCAACGAAGTTGGTAAATTCAACATCACGGTGAACAATGTGCTACCAGGGCTAACCGAAACAGCAAGACTAACCAGTTTAATGGAGCAGACGGCAAAAAATCAGCAATCCGAAGTCAGCGATGTGGAGAAAAACATGGTCAAGACCATTCCAATGGCCAGGTTTGGAAAAGCAGAAGAAATCGCTAATGTAATTGCTTTCCTTGCTTCACCGGCAGCATCCTATGTAACCGGGACGAGTATCAGGGTAGATGGCGGGCGCACACCCTCCATTTAGTTTTTTCCTATCTCATTTATCTTTCTTAACTTTGCGCCTGCATTAAACGCTGTATGCAACAGTATCAATGAATATATGAAAAAATTCCAGACCCTACTTTACTATTGCTATAGTTACATAGCAGAGGCAGAACAATTTGCTGCTGATCATCTTACTTTTTGTAAATCTCTGGGCCTTGTCGGACGCATTATTGTCGCCAATGAGGGCCTTAACGGAACAGTTTCCGGAACTAAAGAAGCATGTGAAGCTTATATGGCAGCCATTAAGGCTGATGAACGGTTCGCTAAAACTGATTTTAAAATTGATGAGGTGGAAGAGCCTTCTTTCATCAAAATGCACTGTCGCTATAAAGCGGAAATTGTGCATTCAGGATTAAGGGATACCAGCATCATCAATCCAAATGAGCGCACAGGAAAGCACCTTGAACCCGCTGATTTTCAAAAAATGATCGATGATGAGGATGTAGTGATTCTTGATGTCCGTTCTAATTACGAACATAACCTCGGTAAATTTAAGAATGCAGTTACGCTGGACATTGAAAACTTCAGGGATTTCCCGGATAAAATCAATGAGCTGGCCAAGTATAAAGATAAAAAAGTACTCACTTATTGTACTGGTGGTATCAAATGCGAAAAAGCTTCTGCTTTATTGCTACATCACGGTTTCAATGACGTATACCAGCTTCATGGAGGAATTATCAAATACGGTAAGGAAGCGGGCGGAGAAGATTTTGAAGGTAAATGTTATGTATTTGACAACCGTATCGCTGTTGATGTCAATTCCGTAAATCCAACTATCGTTTCCAAATGCTTTAACTGTGGAACGACTACACCGAAAATGATCAATTGTGCCAATCCGGAATGTAATGAGCACATTACGCAATGTGATGCCTGTGGAGAAGAACTACAGGGATGCTGCTCTGTAGCCTGTACCACGAACCCTCGAAAACGTGCTTACGATGGAACCGGATATTATGTAAAAGTACCTCAACCTGTAAACCTTACTTCAAAATAACTACCTTAGTCGTTAATGAAGAGCGGATACCTTAAATACTTTTTATGTTACCTTCTGTTTGCGTTTATTTCAATTTCCGCCAAAGCAGAAAACATTAAAAGTATTGGGGTTCCTTATGTGCAGAATTATCCCAAGTCGGTATACCTCTCCGGAAATCAAAACTGGTCAATTACCAAGGATAAGAATGGCATTATGTATTTCGGAAATGCACAGGGCCTGCTCAGCTATGATGGTAAATACTGGCAGCAGTACAAAATGCCCAACCGGCAGATTGTACGTTCAGTGCTTGCAGACCCTTCAGGTATCATTTACACCGGAGGCTTCGGAGAACTTGGTTATTGGTCAAATAAGAACAGAAAATTAACCTATACCTCTTTAACGAAGCTTGTTCCTCAGACAAACACCCTGAAAGATGAGATCTGGAAGATCTGTTCGGAAGGAAAAAAGGTCATCTTTCAGTCTTTTAACGCGATCTATATCTACGAAAACAACAAGATAAAGGTCGTCAAAGCGGCACATCCTTTTTTGTTTCTCCATCAGGTGGGCAAACGTTTCTTTGTGGAAGTGCTCAGTCAGGGGCTCTCCGAACTGATTAATGATCAACTGGTCCCACTAAAAGGAAGTACACCTGCAAATTCCACCGATGTACTGTCTATTCTTCCTTACAAAAACGGAAGTTTACTGATCGGAACCAGTAAAGATGGTCTGTTTACCTATGATGGAAATAGCTTCAGCCCTTTAAATACACCTGCCAATGCTTTTCTGAAAGTATATCAGTTAAATAACGGGGTAAAAATATTAAACAAATACTACGCTTACGGAACGATATTAAATGGGCTGATCATCATTGATGAACAGGGAAATATCGTTCAGCGCATCAATAAATCAAGTGGTTTACAGAACAATACCGTCCTCAGCCTTTATGCCGATGATGACCAGAACCTGTGGGCAGGTCTGGACAATGGGATAGACCGTGTGGAACTCAACTCCCCATTATATTTCTATTTTGATAAAACCGGGCAATTTGGGACCGTTTATTCTAGTCTGATTTACAACAATACCATTTACCTGGGCACCAACCAGGGCTTATTCTACAGCCCATGGACATCCGGACAGGACCTCTTTAGTTCTTTTGATTTTAAATTGATTCCCGGCTCTCAGGGGCAGGTCTGGGACCTGACCATTATTGATGGGCAATTGATCTGCGGGCACAATAACGGCACTTTTAAGGTGGACGGAAATAAACTCGAAAAGATATCCAATGCCAACGGTGGCTGGACCATCAAAAAGCTCGACGATGGGCAGGACTGCCTCATCCAGGGAACTTACAATGGGCTTCTCATTTATAAGAAAGATGCGAAAGGAATCTGGCGGTTTCACCATAAAATTGCCGGCTTTGATGAGCCCTCCAGATATGTGGAGAGAGATGCAAAAGGAGACATATGGGTAAGTCATGCTTATAAAGGTCTCTACAAACTGACCCTCAGCCCGGACCTTTCCAGAGTCATTTCTTCCTGGCCTTACAACGAAAAAAATGGCCTTCCTGATGATTACAACATCAATATCTTTAAAATCGCGAACAAGCTTGTCTTTTCTTCTGATCAGGGATTTTTCATTTATGATGAGATCAGTAACCGTTTTAAGAACTACGAAGAACTCAACAAGGGTTTAAAAGGATTTTCCACTTCCAACAAAATCATTAGTGCCGGCCCCAACAAATATTGGTTCATTAACCGGGGAAAGATGGGACTGGCCCACTTCACCCAACCAGGGAAGCTCAACATCGACTCCAACAGGTTTAGCATTCTTGATGGGAGAATGGTTCAGTATTATGAAAACATCAGTAAAATCAGCAATGACATCTATCTGATTAGTGTAGATGATGGTTTCGTCATTTACAATGGAACAGATGGGCAGAGCGGGAATAAAAAAGCGACTTTGCCTTCGGTGCTCATTCGCAGGATAGAAGACATTACCGACACTTACCATACCCTTAGTGAGATTGGAAACAATGGAGCAGAGGTGGAGATCCCTTTTAGCAGGAATAACATCCGGATTTCCTACGCCCTTCCCTACTACAGGCAGGCAAAAGTGAAGTTTCAATACTACCTGGAAGGATATTCCAAACAATGGTCAGACTGGAGTACAGCCTCGCAAAAGGATTTCACCAATTTAAGCCGGGGAAGTTATGTATTTAAAGTACGTGCAAAGCTTAACGATGAGCTTGTGAGCAAAGAGACGGTGTTTGAATTCAGCATCCTCCCTCCTTTTTACGCAACAAACTGGGCAATTGCTTTTTACATCTTATGTATCATTGTCTTACTCATCTCTTCCAAGCGTCTTTATGAGAAAAAACTAAAAAAAGACCAGCAATCCATCTCTAAAAAATTGCAGGCAGAAAAAGAAGCTTACCTTAAAAAAGAAGCCGAAGCAACGGAAAGACAAATCATCAAACTTCAGACCGAAAAGCTACAGGTAGAGCTGGCGGGCAAGAACAGGGAACTGGCAAACTCAGCCATGAGCCTGGTATATAAAAACGAGCTCTTGCAAAAGCTAAGTCAGGAAATTCTGAAGCTGAAAGACGGCAATGGAAAACCATTGGCAGAGGACCAGTTGAGAAAAATTCAGAAGGTAATTGATGAAGGAATGAACGATGAACGGGACTGGAATTTATTCGAGAGCAGCTTCAACGAAGCACATGAAAGTTTCTTCAAAAAGTTAAAAGCAAACCATCCTGACCTGGTACCCAATGACCTGAAGTTATGTGCCTATCTGCACATGAATATGAGCAGTAAGGAAATGGCATCATTACTTAACATCTCCCTTCGCGGTGTAGAAATCAGACGCTACAGACTACGCAAAAAGCTCGAAATTCCTCACGACAAGAACCTCGTTGAGTTCTTAATGGAACTTTAGGACTACATCATTACCACACACACGCTGATTCTACCCCCACATTTCTGCATTTTACCAAAGGCTTGCAAAACCATACATAATTTTGCCTAATAAGTCATATAACCGCGTTTTTAGTCCAAAAACTGATTTGGACAAGCTGTTTAAAACACTACACATTCTGGTTTGATGTATTAATGTATAGGCCATTTTTTTGTAATAGCGGTTCTAGTCACAGAAATTTAACAAACAATTAAACAAAACTTAAACGAGCATGAAAAGAATCTTTACAAAATTTTCTGTTTTAACATTTCTCTGTTTTCTTTTTAATTACACAGCCTTCGCACAGAACATTACTGTGAAAGGAACGGTTACCGACGGGGGGGATAAAACCACCATCCCGGCAGTAAGTGTACAGGTAAAAGGTACAACAACAGGAGCGCAAACAGACGTCAACGGAAACTATTCCATCAGCGCCCCGGCGAACGCGACACTGGTATTTACCTATATAGGTTATACCACACAGGAGATCGCCGTAAACAATAGAACTACAGTAAACGTAGTACTCGCCTCATCCTCTCAGCAATTGGATCAGGTAGTGGTGATAGGTTATGGTACACAAAGAAAAATTGATGTGACTGGTGCTGTAACTTCTGTAAAAGGGGAAGATATTTCAAAACAAGCTTCCGTAAACCCGGTAAGTGCATTACAAGGTAAAGTTGCAGGGGTATCGATCAGCAATGTTGGAAAACCAGGAGCTTCACCTCAGATTACAATTCGTGGTACCGGAACAATTTACGGAAACACCAATGTATTGTATGTTGTTGATGGGGTATGGTATGATGATATCAACTTTCTAAATCCTGCTGATATTGCAAACATCAGTATTTTGAAAGATGCATCCAGTCAGTCTATTTATGGAATCCGGGCTGCAAACGGAGTAGTTTTAGTAACTACAGTGCGTGGCAAAAATGGAGATGCCACGATCAATTACAATGGTACCATGGGTTTTCAAAAAATTACCGATGCAGTAAAAATGACCAATGCCAGCGAATATGCTACAGCAGTAAATGAAGCCTATAAAATTCAGGCACAGCCTGGAAAAGAATTTTTATTCGCAAACACTAATTTAGGCGCTGGTACAGATTGGTACAAACAGGCATTAAGAGATGCAGTGGTGACCAACCATCAGCTTTCCGTAAATGGTGCAACAGAAAAATCAAGCTATAACTTCTCTCTGGGTTATTTGAACCAGGATGGGATTGTAAAGAACAACAATTATAAAAGATACACTGCCCGTCTGGCTAATGACTTCCAGGTTGTAAAAGGCCTTAAAATAGGATACAATGTAACCGGATCAGCCAGCAATTCAAAAGATGTTCCCGATGCAATTTTCAGAAATCTATACGCCGCCTCACCGGTTGTTCCGGTATTTAAAGCAAATGGAGCCTATGGAGAACCTGCAGATTTCCAACTTGGTAACGGTAGTGATATCAATCCGCAAGCTACTTTGGACTTCTTCAACCAGAGGACTACAAAATACAGGGTTACTGGAAACGTTTTTGCAGAACTAAAATTCGCTAAACATTTCACTTTTAAAACCAGCGCCGGTGGTGATTTCGGACAGGAAGAGAAAAGAGCTTATACTCCTAAATATGAAGCAACGTTAGCACAACGCGCTACGAACAGCCTCCTGGCAGTTGATCGAATTGAAACCAGAAACTGGATTTTGGAAAACACCTTAACCTATGACAACAAATGGGGTGACCATAACCTAACCGTTTTAGCTGGTCAGACTGCACAACGTTACAAAGAAAATACTTTAAAGGGAACTGCACTTAATGTTCCGTACAGCAGTGAAGGTGATTTATATTTAAGTCTTGGTGATGGCAGGTCGATTATCAATACGGGTAAGTTAAATACCGCTACCTCTTATTTTGGCAGGGCTAATTACTCCTTTAAAAACAAATACCTTTTAAATGCTTCCATGAGAGCCGATGCGGCTTCTCAGTTCTATGGTGGAAACGATCTTTGGGGTTATTTCCCTTCAATAGGTGCGGGATGGGTAATCAGCAATGAGGACTTCATGAAGGATCAAAAACTTTTCAGCAATTTAAAATTACGCGGAAGCTGGGGTAAAGTAGGTAACGCAGGCGTACCAATTAACCCAAGCACACTCACCGTATCTCAAGCAGCACAACTCCTGGCTGTATTTGGAAAAGATTTCACTCAAACTGGTGCAAATATCAGAATGATTGTTCCTCCGGCCCTTTTCTGGGAACGTAGTGCAGGAACAGACATTGGATTAGAAATGGGTTTCCTTGATAATAAATTAAACATCGAAGCCGATTATTATAACAGAACAACAGAAAAGGCCATCTTTGATATTCCTGTTTTCGGATCCCTGGGACTAGAGACAAGTACAATTATAGCAAATCAGGCAGATTTTAGAAACCGTGGATTTGAATTAGTGGCTTCCTGGGCTGATCAAACCAGCAGTGGACTAAAATACACGATCAGTGGAAATGTTGGATACAACACAAACAAGGTATTAAATGTAAGTTCAGGTGCAAATCCTATTTATAAGGGAGGTGCAGGTTTAACAAGTGGTGAGCTGGCTACAAGAACAATTGAAGGCAGACCAATTGGCGAGTTCTTTGGATATCAGGTTGCAGGAATATTCCAGACTCAGGAAGAAGTAAACGCTTCTGCACAATCTCAGGATGCAAGACCAGGTGACTTTAAGTATGTAGATCAGAACGGTGATGGTGCAATCGACAGAAAAGACAAAATTGCTCTGGGAAATCCAAATCCTAAATTCAGTTATGGTCTGAATACTAACTTTGCTTACCGGAATTTCGACCTGACCGTAGATATCCAGGGTGTTGCCGGAGTGGACGTTTATAATGGAAACCTCAGTGCGAGATTTGGAAATGAGAACTACACTAAAAAAATGTATGATAACCGTTGGAATGGCGCCGGGACTTCAAATGAATACCCTTCTGCAGATTTAGCTGGCCGTAGAAATACAGCAACCAACTCTTTCTACGTAGAAAGTGGAGCCTATGTTCGATTAAGAAATATCCAATTGGGTTATTCTTTGCCTCAGGCGATAACTTCAAAATGGAAAATTCAGAAGTTACGTTTCTTTGCCAATGCGCAAAATGCAGTCAATCTTTTTGGTTATAGAGGCTTTAGCCCTGAAGTTGGAGGTACACCAACCAATACAGGTGTTGACATCAATGTATATCCATTGTATGCAACCTATAATTTCGGTCTAAACCTTACTTTTTAATTGATTTGAAGATGAAAACATTAATAAATAAAAATATACAAACCTGGTGTGTTACCGCAGCAATACTCGCGGCTACTCTTGTCTCTTCGTGTAAGAAAGATTTTTTAAATGTAGATCCTCAGGGTGTACAACCCGAGACTCAGTTCTGGAAAACACCGGAAGATGCGGCCAAAGCAGTCAATTCAGTGTATGCAAACCTACGCAGCTGGAATAACGTCGCCTTTAATGCAATAGCAATTGAAAGTACAGGCTCAGATGAGGCCGACAAAGGAAGTACTCCCACAGATGCTACTTTTTTCAACCTCTACGACACGTTTACGGTAACTTCTACTCATGGAACTATCCTGGACTTCTGGACTGGACAATATCAAAATATTCAACTCTGCAATCAGGTCTTAGAAAACGTGCCAGGCATCACTATGGATGAGGCTTTAAAAGCCCGTTTCCTCGCAGAAGCAAAATTTGTGCGTGCTTTCTCTTACTTCAGGTTAGTAAGAGCTTATGGAAATGTTCCTTTAAGACTCACTATTCCAAAAAATGAAGCAGAAAGAAATCTACCTCAATCTCCAAAAGAAACTGTTTATGCCCAGATTGAAAAAGACCTGACAGAGGCTGCTGCTGTTCTCCCTGCATCTTACAATGCGGAAAATGTTGGCCGTGCAACTAAAGGTGCTGCCATAGGTATGCGTGCAAAAGCAGCTCTTTATCAGAAAAAATGGGCTGAAGTACTTTCACTAACCAATGAGGTGATCGGAATGGGCTACACCCTGTTCCCTGATTTTGAAAAAGGTTTCCGAGTAGAAAACGAGAACAACTCAGAATCTCTGTTTGAAATTCAGGCCGCTTTACTTCTTGACAATAAAGATGCTTCGAACTCTCAATATAGCCAGGTGCAAGGTGTGGCAGGACATATGGGCTGGGGCTTTAATACGCCATCAGCAGCATTGGCTGCAGCATTCGAGCCTGGAGATCCAAGAAGGGATGCAACCATTATTTTTAAAGGAGAAACTACTCCTCAGGGAGATTTTATCCCGGCAACTGTACCAAACGACAGGTACAACCAAAAATCCTATGTTCCTTTTAACACCAAAGTATCCGGATACAATGAAGGGGCACAACAAAATATCAGGGTATTGAGATTCGCCGATATTCTATTAATGAATGCAGAAGCAGCAAATGAATTGGGGACTCCTTCTCAGGCACTGATTTCATTAAACAAAGTTCGTGCAAGAGCAAGAGGAGGTAATCCAACCGTTCTTCCCGATGTAACCACCACAGATCAGACAGCTTTACGCAATGCTATTTATAAAGAAAGACAAGTAGAGCTTGCGATGGAGAATGACCGTTATTTTGACGTCATCCGCCAAGGCAGAGGTACTGAAGTTTTTGGTATAAAAGGATGGAAAGCCAACAAAAATGAAGTGTGGCCTATCCCGGAAACAGAAATCGAACAAAGTAGCGGTTTATTGAAACAAAACCTGGGTTACTAATCATAATAAAACATCAATATCGAAAGGTTGCCGGGGTTAGGCCGGCAGCCTTTTTTTCAATCCCTTCTTCATGTTAAAATCAAAATTTTACTTCCTGATTCCAACGCTGCTTGTCCTGATTTCAGGCATGGCTACAACTGTTAATGCACAAAAGAAAACCGCAGAAGGTATCAAACCAGAACTAAAAATACAAAAGAATTTAACCGACGATCAGTTACTGGATCTCGTACAAAAGCAAACCTTCCGTTATTTCTGGGATTTTGCACATCCGGTAAGCGGAATGGCACGTGAGCGCAGCAATGTAGCCTTTGAATACGGAAATGAAGTAGTGACCACCGGAGGAACCGGATTTGGCATCATGGCTACCATCGTAGCATCAGAACGTAAATTTATTACCCGGGAACAAGCAGCCGCCAGAACAAAAAAGATCGTAGACTTCCTTTGGAAAGCCGATATGTTTCATGGCGCATTCCCACACTGGCTTAACGGAGAAACCGGAAAAACCATCCGTTTCAGTCCTAAAGACGACGGAGCCGATATCGTAGAAACTTCTTTTCTCTTCCAGGGACTATTAACTGCACGTCAGTATTATACCGCAGACAATGCCACAGAAAGAGACATCAGAAATAAAATATTATGGATGTGGGAAGGTATAGAATGGAATTGGTTCACTCAAAACCAGAATGTCCTTTACTGGCACTGGAGCCCAAATAATGGCTGGAGCATGAACCACCAGATCAGGGGATATAACGAATGCCTGATCACTTATATTCTTGCTGCTTCCGCACCAAAATATGCCATTGATAAAAAAGTATACCACGAAGGATGGGCTATGAGCAATACCTTCTTCAATGGCAAGAAATTCAATGACATTACCCTTCCACTAGGCTTTGATGGTGGTGGTCCTTTATTCTTTTCTCATTATTCCTACCTGGGCTTAGATCCAAGAGGATTAAAAGATAAATACGCAGATTATTGGGAGCAAAATAAAAACCATACCCTGATCAACAGGGCATATTGCATCGAAAATCCTAAAAATTATAAAGGATATAGTGCAAAAAGCTGGGGTTTAACGGCGAGCGACAGCTGGCAGGGTTATGCTGCTCACTCTCCTGCAGAAGATCTGGGCGTCATCACCCCTACCGCAGCCTTATCTGCATTTCCTTATACACCGGAATACTCCATGCAGGCATTAAGACATTTTTACGAGGATATGGGAGACCAGCTCTGGACCGAATACGGGTTTGCGGATGCCTTTAGTGAACAGCATAAATGGGTGGCGAAATCCCACCTGGCCATTGACCAGGGCCCCATCATCGTCATGATAGAAAATTATAGAAGCGGCTTATTGTGGAAATTGTTCATGAGTAGCCCGGAAGTACAGATCGGCTTGAAAAAACTAGGTTTTAGCACGCCCACAATTAAATAGTTTATAGAATCGGGGGATTCAATTTATAAATGTTTAGCCATATCATATCCTTTAAACACTAAATCTAAAATTATGAAAAGAACCCTCACCGTTTTAACAGTACTCTTACTAGCAGTGGTACTGATTGGACCTTCTAATCACTCTTTTGCAAAAACAAATAAAAAAACCGAGTCTAAAACAAATATAAAGTCAGAGAAAAAGGTTAAAAAATCACAGACAATGATTCCATTGATGGCTAGAAACAGCACTGTAGATGGCGTGTATGTACAGTTGTGGAATACCACCTCCGGAGGCCATGTCACTTATTTTCTTCCACCCAACACGCCAAACCCAATTGTACTTGGATATTTGCAACAAAATAATGACATCTATAACGTCAGCCTATCCTCCACCGGAGGAGCTCATGACATGTGGATCTACTGGGAGCATAAGACAAACGTTACCGGATTAGTTGCCAACGGAATGGCACTTGCCTGTGTCAGCTGCGCCGATATAAGAATCTTTAACTAAACTGATACTGGCTAAACATTTAACTACACCTTATGTCTGATAAAAAGCTTATTACGATTTTCCTACTTTGTTTGTTACAAAGCTTAATGACATTTGCACAGCAAAAGCAAACCACTTATTGCAATCCGGTCAACCTGGATTACGGCTATACCCCTATCCCCAACTTTGCCACCCAGGGGAAACACCGGGCAACAGCTGATCCGGTAATCGTCAATTATAAAGGAGATTATTATTTATTTTCCACCAACCAATGGGGCTATTGGTGGAGCCCCGACCTCAGCAACTGGAACTTTGTATCCAAATCATTCTTAAGACCCGAACATAAAGTATACGACGACCTTTGCGCTCCTTCTGTATGGATCCAGGGGGATACCATGCTCGTTTTCGGCTCTACCTATTCCCGTAATTTCCCTATCTGGATGAGCACCAATCCTAAAGGAAACGAATGGAAAGAAGCCGTTCATGACTTCGACATTGGCGGATGGGACCCTGCGCATTTTGTGGATGACGATGGAAAACTGTACATGTACAATGGCAGCAGCAATGTTTACCCACTCTATGGTATAGAGCTCAATCGCAAAACTTTCCAGCCCATTGGCACAAGAAAAGAACTTTTACTACTCAACCCAGACCGTTTTGGCTGGCAACGCTTCGGGGAAAATCTGGACAATACTTTCCTCGACCCTTTTATGGAAGGTGCCTGGATGACCAAATACAATGGGAAATATTACCTGCAATATGGTGCCCCGGCAACAGAATTCAGCGGCTATGCCGATGGTGTAGCAATTGGAAAAACCCCACTCGGACCGTTTGAACACCAGTCGCTCCCCTTCTCTTACAAACCCGGAGGTTTCGCCCGTGGTGCCGGACATGGGGCTACTTTCCAGGACAACTGGAAAAATTACTGGCATGTTTCTACCATGGTGCTGGGCATTAAAAACAATTTTGAAAGACGAATTGGTATCTGGCCGGCTGGCTTTGATAAAGACGATGTGATGTACATGGATGCGGCTTTTGGAGATTACCCCCATTACCTGCCCAATAAAGCTTCAGATCATTTAAAAAGCGGCTTTACAGGCTGGATGTTACTCAACTACAATAAACCGGTTAGCGTATCCTCAACTTTGGGAAATTACAATGCCAATAATGCGGTTGATGAAAGCATCAGGACCTATTGGAGTGCCGCTTCTGATAAAAAAGGAGAGTGGATCCAGTCAGACCTCGGGACACTTTCTACCGTAAACGCAGTACAGATTAATTATGCAGATCAGGATGCTGCCTTTTTAGGAAAACAACAAGATACCTACCATCAATATAAACTCTGGTATTCTGCGGATGGCCGCAACTGGAAAATCCTTGCGGATAAAAGCAGCAATAAAAAAGATGTGCCGCATGATTATGTCGAACTGCAGAACCCGGTAAAAGCAAGGTTTATTAAACTGGAAAACGTCCACATGCCTACTGGTAAATTTGCCATCAGCGGACTGCGTGTTTTTGGAAACAGCAATCTTTCCAAACCAGCACCGGTCAAAGATTTTATCATCCTGAGAACAGAAAAAGACAAACGCAGCGCCTGGATCAGATGGCAAATGTCTGAAGATGCTTATGCGTACAACATTTACCTGGGAACAGACCCTGATAAATTATACAATTGCATCATGGTTCACAATGCGAACGAATACTGGTTCAAAGGAATGGACAAAGAAAAAACCTATTACTACAGCATCGAAGCCATCAATGAGAGCGGCGTTTCGGAGCGGACAAAAGTGCAGGCAGTTAATTAAATAAAGAATACCACAGATCAATAAAAAACAATACAGCATGAAGCGATTTTATTACTTCCTGATTTTATTAACACTTGGCTACGGAACAGCTACAGCACAGGAAAAACCCGCTTTCTGGAAAGAAATCCAGGAGTTCAAGCATAAAGACAGCATTTCCATGCCTCCAAAAAACGGGATTTTATTTGTAGGCAGTTCTTCATTCGAAAAATGGAAAGACCTGGAAACAGTCTTTAAAAATTACCATGCCATCAACAGGGGTTTTGGCGGTTCTACACTTGCCCAGGCCAACTATTATGTGGCTGACCTGGTTTTCCCTTACCAGCCACGTCAGGTCGTGATTTACAGTGGCGAGAATGACATTGCCATGGATGGCGTAAGCGCGTTGGAAACCTTAAACCGCTTTGCCCGCTTTTTCAGCAGCATCAGAAATAAATTCCCTGATGTTCCGGTATTGTACCTCTCGATTAAAAACAGTCCGTCGAGAACCAGATTCGCTGCAACAAATACCCATGCCAATGCCTTGATTAAAGAATACCTGAGTCATTATCATCATGCTCAGTTCCTTGATGTCAACAGCAAAATGTTAAAAAACAATGCACTTCGCCCGGAGCTTTTTCTGGAAGATATGCTACACATGAACCAGGAAGGTTATGCCATCTGGATCAAAGCCATCACTCCTTACCTGGTTAAATAGATTGAAACACATAAAAAAACAACATATAATGAGAAAAGCGACTTACTTATTTTTTCTGGCCGCCCTTTTTAGTCTGAGCTCCGGCTTTGCACAACAAAAGAAAGCGGTAACAGCGACCGATCAAAAGATGAATACCTTTATTAAAAACCTCCTGTCAAAAATGACACTGGATGAAAAAATCGGACAGCTCAACCTGCTGACAGGTGGAGAAGCGACTACCGGTTCTGTAGTAAGCACAGGTGTAGAAAGCAAAATTAAAAACGGACAGGTAGGCGGAATTTTCTCCCTGACCACCCCAGCCAGAATCCGTAAAGCACAGGAAATTGCCGTAAATCAAACCCGCTTAAAAATTCCGATCATCTTTGGCCAGGATGTCATTCACGGATATAAAACCACTTTTCCAATTCCATTGGCTCTATCCTGCAGCTGGGATATGGCACTCATCGAGAAAACAGCCAGAATTGCAGCCATTGAAGCCACGGCTGATGGTCTGAACTGGACCTTCTCTCCTATGGTGGATATTTCGAGAGATCCGCGCTGGGGCAGGATTTCTGAAGGCTCAGGAGAAGACACTTACCTGGGTTCAGAAATTGCAAAAGCAATGGTAAAAGGATTTCAGGGCGATGACTTGTCAAAATACAATACCATGATGGCCTGTGTAAAACACTTTGCTTTATATGGTGCTGCGGAATCAGGGAGAGATTACAATACCACCGACATGAGTCTGCACAGGATGTATAACGAATACCTGCCTCCTTATAAAGCAGCGGTTGATGCCGGTGCCGGAAGTGTGATGACTTCTTTCAATGACATCAATGGTGTTCCAGCTACTGCTAACAAATGGTTAATGACCGACTTGTTGCGCAAACAATGGGGATTTGACGGCTTTGTAGTGACCGATTATACTGCCGTAAATGAATTGATAGACCATGGATTAGGCGATTTACAAGCCGTTTCTGCACTTTCACTAAATGCAGGAGTAGAAATGGACATGGTTGGTGAAGGTTTCTTAACCACCCTGAAAAAATCAGTTCAGGAAGGAAAAGTTAAAGAACAACAAATCACCAATGCCTGTCGCCTGGTACTGGAAGCAAAATACAAACTGGGACTGTTTGAAGACCCTTTCCGTTATTGCAGTGAGGAACGCGCAAAGAACGAAATCCTGACTCCGGAACACCTGAAAGCAGCCCGCGAAACTGCTACTCAAAGTTTTGTACTGTTAAAAAATCAGGGACAAATTCTGCCACTTAAAAAAACCGGCACCGTAGCCCTGATTGGCCCATTGGCAAATAGCGGCAGCAATATGCCGGGAACATGGAGTGTAAACAGTGATTTAAAAAACACCATTTCTCTTTTGGAAGGACTAAAAGCCAATGCAGGTGCTGATCTTAAAATCTTACACAGCATGGGTGCCAATTTATTGACAGACCCTGAATATCAGAAAAGAGCGACCATGTTTGGCCGTGATATCCCAAGAGACAACCGCTCTGAAGAAGAAATGATCAATGAAGCGGTTGCAACGGCTCAGAAATCTGATGTGGTGGTTGCTGCCCTTGGCGAAAGCTCTGAAATGAGCGGAGAAAGTTCCAGCCGTACCAATCTGGACATTCCTGAACCTCAAAAAAGACTATTACAAGCTTTGTTAAAAACGGGAAAACCAGTGGTACTGGTGTTATTCACCGGCAGACCATTAACCCTGAAATGGGAAGATGAAAATGTTCCGGCCATCTTAAATGTCTGGTTTGGTGGAACAGAAGCAGCAAATGCCATTTCCGATGTGCTGTTCGGAAAAGTTAACCCATCCGGAAAATTAACGGCTACTTTCCCTCAAAATGTAGGTCAGATTCCCCTTTATTACAGTCAGAAAAGTACCGGACGTCCTTTGGAAGCAGGAAAATGGTTTTCTAAATTCCGTTCCAATTACCTGGATGTCAGCAATGAGCCTTTGTATCCCTTCGGATATGGCCTGAGCTATACTACTTTTGAATACAGCAACCTTAAACTGAGCAAAGCGAAGTTCAAAGCAGGCGAATCCATCACTGCAACCATCACTGTTAAAAATACGGGTGCAATGGAGGGTAAAGAAGTGGTTCAGATGTACATCAGAGACCTGGTAGGCAGCATCACCCGCCCGGTGAAAGAATTAAAAGGTTTTCAAAAGATCAACCTGAAAGCCGGAGAAAGTAAAGAGATCAGTTTCAAAATTTCTGAAAATGACCTGAAGTTCTATAATGCAGATTTAAAGTTTGTTGCAGAACCTGGTGATTTTACCATTTTCATTGGAACCAACTCGAGAGATAATGCGCAAGCTCCTTTCCAGCTGACCTTATAATCCTTTCTACTCCCTATAAACCCTGACCGCAGAAATGCCGTCAGGGTTTATTTTTTTTAAATGATTCTTAAATTGTTTAATTTTGGCAAATGAACCGCCTGACAATACTCATTTCAATGCTCCTGCTGACTGGTAGCATGGGCACTCAAGCCCAGGATTTAAAGAAATATGATAAAGGAAGCTTTATCAAAGGCAAGGACAGTATTTATTACCGCATCCTCTTCCCGGAGAATTTTGATGCCACAAAGAAATACCCGATCCTGTTCTTTCTACATGGAAGAGGAGAAAGCGGCAATGACAACCAGAAACAATTGACCCATGGGGCAAAACAATTCCTTAAAGACGATTTCCGCAAACAGTTCCCTGCGATTGTCGTTTTTCCACAATGTGCAGAAAGCAGCTATTGGGCCAATGTAGAAATCAGTACCGATCCACAGGGAAAGCGTTCATTTAATTTTCAGAAGAGAGGAAAACCCACCAAGGCAATGCATGCATTACTAGGCATGATTGACAATTTTATGGATAAACCTTTTGTAGATGAGAAACGGGTATACGTTGGGGGCTTATCCATGGGTGCAATGGGAACCTATGAATTACTGAGACGTAAAAAGAAACTTTTTGCTGCAGCCTTTGCCATTTGCGGCGGCGACCATGTAGCCAATGTTCAGAAATATAAAGAAGTTCCCTTGTGG
The DNA here is from genome assembly GCF_900129215.1 of Pedobacter caeni. Classification (GTDB taxonomy): domain Bacteria; phylum Bacteroidota; class Bacteroidia; order Sphingobacteriales; family Sphingobacteriaceae; genus Pedobacter; species Pedobacter caeni. The sequence continues at coordinate 54,627 of NZ_FQUQ01000008.1, forward strand.
ATCTTTCATGGAGAGAAAGACGATGTGGTGCCGGTAGTATTTTCTACCATCATTTCCGATCAGCTAAAGGTATTGGGAAAAACACCGAAGCTCACTTTGTATCCGAATGCCAACCACAACAGTTGGGACGCTGCATTTGCAGATCCCAAACTATTGCCCTGGTTATTTTCTAATCAGAAACAGCGTTAACTATTCTGCCATATTGTGATAAACGGCCTGAACATCATCGTCCTCTTCCAGTTTATCAATTAATTTAAATACATCTACTGCCTGCTCTTCAGTGATTGGGGTGGTAGACTGAGAAATGCGTTCTAACTTTGCACTCTTCATTTCCACACCTGTATCTTCTAAAGCTTTTTGCATCTTTCCAAAGTCTTCAAAAGCAGTTTGAACCACTGCAATATCATTTCCTTCTTCATCTGCTTCCAGGTATAATTCTTCCAGACCGGCATCGATCAGTTCAAACTCCAGTTCTTCCAGATCTTTCTCTCCCGGTAAGAAACGGAAGATAGACTTACGGCTGAAAATGAAATCCAAAGATCCTGTCTTCCCTAAAGTACCACCTGTTTTATTGAAATAACTGCGCACATTGGCTACCGTTCTGTTCGTATTGTCTGTAGCTGTTTCGATCAGAATCGCCACACCATGTTGTGCGTACCCTTCGTAAACAAACTCCTCATAACCGTTTTCATCCTTGTTCGATGCCCTTTTTATCGCAGCATCAACCCTGTCCTTAGGCATATTTACTGCCTTCGCATTCTGGATTGCGGTACGTAAGCGGGAGTTCGTATCTGGCGAAGGACCACCATCTTTAACGGCCATTACAATCTCTTTACCTATCCTGGTAAATTGTACGGCCATTTTAGCCCAACGCTTAAATTTCCTTTCTTTTCTAAATTCAAATGCTCTTCCCATTGTATATGCTATTTAAGGATTTCCCTTATTTATGATTTATTCTGTAAGTTTTTCAACATGTCTTCCGTCATTTTCGACAAGTCAAACTCCGGCTTCCATCCCCAGTCCTTCTGAGCAAAACTATCATCGATAGAACGTGGCCAGCTGTTTGCAATCGCCTGACGTGGATCATTATCCTTGTAAGTTAAGGTAAAATCCGGAATATGTTTCCTGATTTCTGCTGCCAAAACCTCCGGAGTAAAGCTCACCCCGCCAAAATTATAACTCGAACGGATAGAAATTTTATCTGACGGCGCATCCATTAACTGAATGGTTCCACGGATCGCATCGTCCATATACATCATTGGCAATTCCGTTTCTGCATTTAAGAAAGAAGCATAACTTCCTTTAGTTAACGCATCATGGAAAATATGAATGGCGTAATCTGTTGTTCCTCCACCCGGAGCAGCTTTCCAGCTGATCAATCCCGGATAACGGATGCTGCGCACATCCAAACCAAATTTCTGGTTATAATATTCGCACCAGCGCTCGCCGGCAAGTTTACTGATACCATATACGGTATTAGGGTCCATCACACAATATTGAGGCGTAGCATCTTTAGGTGAATTCGGTCCGAATACAGCGATAGAACTTGGCCAGTATACTTTAGCCGTTTTGTAAGTGATGGCAAGGTCTAAAATATTAAGCAAACCATTCATGTTCAGATCCCAGGCCAGTTTAGGATTCTGTTCTCCTGTGGCCGACAACAATGCCGCAAGTAAATAAACCTGTGTAGGTTTATATTTCTGAAAAATGTTGTTCAGAATGTCTTTTTCAAGCACATTCACAAACTCAAATGGTCCTGAGTTCTTGATGTCATAATCAGGTCTGCGAATGTCACAGGCAACCACATTATTTTCACCGTAGCTCTTACGTAAGGCGGTTACGAGTTCAGTCCCGATCTGACCGTTAGAGCCCAATACTAATATTTTCTCAATCATGAATTATTTGGATTTTGACAAAGTTAAAAAAACGTAACAAACCTATATAAAATGTTTATGATTTATAAGAACCTATCTGCTTTTTATCTGCGTATAAAGTAAATACACTCCTGCACAATTATTCAGAACCTCCTCTTCAAGCCCTGAAAGAATAACAGGAAAAATTGATTAAGTAACAAAAACATTATATATTTATAAATACTGTGTATTTATGACACTAACCGTTAATTTTTGCTTATTATTACAAAACAAAACACACTTTAACCACATATAAACACCTAAACCGCCTAATATGGACAGAAGAGAAGCAGTGAAGAGTGTTGCCTTTTTAATGGGGGCCGCATTATCTGCAACTACGATCGGAGTATTTTTAGAGAGTTGCAATTCACCATCCACATCAACTGCCGGTAGTTTATTTTCCGCAGATCAGGAAAAACTAATTACCGAAGTAGCAGACATCATTATCCCCACCACAAGTACACCAGGGGCTAAAGAAGCTGGAGTAGGACCATTCATCGCCATGATGGTCAAAGATTGCTACCCTTCAGATGCTCAAAAAGCATTCACCAAGGGTCTGGAAGATCTTGAAAAACAATCCAAAGACACCTTTAAAAAATCATTCCTTGAAATTTCTGTAGCACAGCGTCAGGAGCTTTTAAACAAAGTTCGCGAAGCGACCATTGCAGCAAATAAAGTGGAAAAAGATGCTTTAGAAAAACAAAAAGAAAACGTTATTGAGAAAAAGTCTGAAAAAGAAGCTCCAGGAAATGCAATGACCCCTAAGGACAAGCCAAAAACAACTCCTCAGTTCTTTGCAATCATCAGGGATTTAACCTTACTGGGTTATTTCACTTCAGAGATCGGTGCTACCAAGGCCCTGGCCTATGTAGAAATCCCTGGCCGTTACGACGGTTGTGTGGACTTAAAACCGGGTCAAAAAGTTTGGGCATAAATCTTTTATAAATTTAGACAATGAGCAATTTAAATACAAAGGCAACGGCGCAGAATACTTATGATGCGATTGTTGTAGGATCAGGAATCAGTGGCGGCTGGGCTGCAAAAGAATTGACAGAAAAAGGGTTAAAAGTTTTACTTCTGGAAAGAGGAAGAAACGTTGAACACATAAAAGACTATACCACGGCAATGAAAAAGCCATGGGAATTTGAACACCGCGGAAAGTTAACAGAAGCACAAAAAGAGTCGCATCCGGTTCAGATCAGAGATTATCCTTATCAGGAATACAATGAAAGCTTTTGGGTAAATGACCACGACTGTCCTTATACAGAGGTGAAGCGTTTTGACTGGTACCGTGGTTTCCATGTAGGTGGAAAATCACTGATGTGGGGCCGTCAGAGTTACCGCTTAAGTGACCTGAATTTCGAAGACAATGCAAAAGACGGGCACGGTACTGACTGGCCGATCAGATATAAAGACATTGCCCCATGGTATGATTATGTAGAGAAATTTGCAGGAATCAGCGGACAGGCAGAAAACTATCCTCACTTCCCTGACGGGCAGTTCCTTCCTCCAATGGAAATGAACTGTGTGGAAAAAGATGTGAAGAAAAGAATTGAAGACAAATGGAAAAAATCCAGGATCATGACCATTGGCCGTACCGCCAATTTAACAGTGGAACATGGCGGAAGAGGTAAATGCCAATACCGTAACCTGTGCAGCAGAGGATGTCCTTTCGGGGCCTATTTCAGTACCCAGTCTTCCACCCTGCCCGCAGCAGTGGCGACAGGCAATTTAACCCTTCGTCCTTTCTCCCTGGTAAATACCATCATCTACGATAAAGAAACACAAAAAGCAAAAGGAGTAGTCGTAATTGATTCTGAAACTAAGGAGACGATCGAGTACTATGCAAAAATTGTATTCGTTAACGGATCAACTTTAGGCTCTACTTTCTTATTGTTAAACTCTACTTCAGACATTTTCCCTAACGGATTAGGTAATGGAAGCGGTGAATTGGGACATAACCTGATGGACCACCATTTCCGTTGCGGGGCTTCAGGAAGAGCAGAGGGCTTTGATGATAAATACACCTTCGGAAGAAGAGCAAACGGAATTTACATTCCGAGATACAGAAATATTGGCAATGACAAACGTGATTATGTAAGGGGCTTTGGATACCAGGGCGGTGCAGGTCGCGGAAACTGGCATGCTGATGTTGCTGAACTTGCTTTTGGTGGTGATTTCAAAGACCAGATGACTGTTCCAGGTTCATGGAACATGGGATTAGGTGGTTTTGGAGAATCTCTTCCATACCATGAAAACCGCGTGTACATCGATAAAAGCAAAAAAGACAAATGGGGACAACCTGTTTTGGCCATTGATTGTGAATTCAAAGACAACGAGCAAAAAATGCGCGTAGACATGATGAACGATGCGGCTGAAATGCTGGAAGCTGCAGGCATCAAGGATGTAAAAACCTATGATAATGGCTCTACTCCGGGAATGGCCATCCATGAAATGGGTACTGCCCGTATGGGACTTGACCCTAAAACTTCTGTTTTAAACAAATGGAATCAGATGCATGAAGTGAAAAATGTGTTTGTAACGGATGGTTCATGTATGCCTTCTGCAGCTTGTCAGAATCCATCATTAACCTATATGGCACTGACCGCAAGGGCATGTGATTTTGCAGTTAATGAACTTAAAAAAGGAAACCTTTAAAATTAAACCTGCATGCTTGTAAAACTGGCATGCAGGTTTTATATTTAAGCCCTGCTAAGTCGGTTTAGATATCATTAAAAACAACAAATAATAAATTATTCTGATGAACAACAGAAAGATGAGAATGGGCATGATCGGTGGAGGTAAAGACGCATTTATCGGCGCCGTTCACCGCATTGCAGCAAATATAGATGGTCAGGTTGAGTTTTGCTGCGGAGCTTTAAGCGTAAACCCTGAAGTAGGCAGACAATCCGGAAAAGAATTATTCCTTGATGACGATCGGATCTATGAGAATTATCAGGAGATGATTGAAAAGGAAAGTCAGCTGCCCGCAGATAAACGCATAGATTTTGTGACGATTGTGACCCCTAATTTCGCTCACTTTGCTCCCGCAATGATGGCACTTGACCACGGCTTTAATGTCGTTATTGAGAAACCCATTGCCTTATCCCTGGAAGAAGCAAAACAATTACAACAAAAAGTTAAAGAAACAGGACTTGTCCTTTGTCTTACCCATACCTATTCCGGTTACCCGATGGTGAAACAAGCCAGAGAAATGGTGAAGGAAGGAAAGTTTGGTGCCATTAGAAAAATAATGGTGGAATATCCTCAGGGATGGCTGAGTACGCTGACTGAAAAAGAAGGCAACTCCGGTGCTGCATGGCGCACAGACCCAAAGAAAAGCGGGAAGAGCGGCTGTATGGGCGATATCGGTACACATGCTGCTCAACTGGCAGAATACATCTCTGGCCTGAAAATTACCAAGCTTTGTGCAGATTTAAATATCGTAGTCCCAGGTCGTGGTTTAGACGACGACGGGAACGTATTGTTAAAATTTGACAATGGCGCAAACGGTGTCCTGATTGCTTCTCAGATTGCTGCAGGAGAAGAAAATGCACTGAAAATAAAAATCTATGGGGAAAAAGGCGGCCTGGAATGGCACCAGATGGAACCCAATACCTTAATCGTAAAATGGTTGGATCAGCCTGCACAAATCTACCGTGCCGGACAACCTTACCTTTCTGATATCGCCAAACACAATACCCGTGTTCCGGGCGGACATCCGGAAGGCTACCTGGAAGCTTTTGCAAATATTTACAGAAACTTCGCGTTAACAATAGGAGCAATCAGCAAAGGAGAAGAACCAACAGCAGCAATGCTCGACTTCCCTAAAGTAGAAGATGGCGTAAGAGGAATGGCATTTATTGAAAATGTAGTCGCTTCTTCAGCCTCTGATCAAAAGTGGTTTGATTTTAACATATAAACATCATGACAACAATTAAAGGACCCGGAGTATTTCTTGCCCAGTTTATTGGAGATGACGCCCCTTTCAATTCCCTGGATGCCATTTGTGAATGGGCAGCTGGATTAGGCTTTAAAGGGATTCAGATGCCTACGCTTGACTCCCGTTTTATCGACCTTCAAAAGGCTGCAGAGAGCAAAACCTATGCAGATGAATTAAAAGGTAAAGTACAGGCGCATGGATTGGAGATTACAGAGCTTTCCACTCACCTTCAGGGACAACTAGTCGCAGTGAACCCTGCTTATGACCTTGCTTTTGATGCCTTTGCACCAGATCAATATAAGAATAACCCTGCTGAACGCACCAAATGGGCGGTTCAGCAATTAAAATACGCAGCGAAAGCATCACAAAACCTGGGATTAAATGCCCATGCTACTTTTAGCGGTTCCCTGCTTTGGCACATGTTCCACCCATGGCCACAACGCCCTGAAGGTCTGGTAGATGCTGCATTTACAGAGCTAGCCAAAAGATGGACCCCTATTCTGAATGAATTTGACAATTGCGGTGTGGATGTATGTTACGAAATTCACCCTGGTGAAGACCTTTTCGATGGCATCACTTATGAGATGTTCCTGGAAAAAGTAAACAACCATCCCCGCGCATGCCTGTTATACGATCCTTCTCACTTTGTATTACAACAACTGGATTATATCCAGTACATTGATTTCTATCACGAGCGCATCAAAGCTTTCCATGTAAAAGATTCTGAGTTTAACCCTACCGGAAAACAAGGTACTTTTGGTGGATACCAAAGCTGGGCAAACCGTGCCGGAAGGTACCGTTCACCGGGTGATGGTCAGGTAGATTTCAAAACTATTTTCAGTAAACTGGCACAGTACGATTATCAGGGCTGGGCCGTAATGGAATGGGAATGCCCGATCAAAGATGCACAGGTTGGTGCAAAAGAAGGCGCTGAGCTGATCAGCAAACACATCATTAAAGTAACCGAAAGGGCATTTGATGATTTTGCTGCTTCCGGTGGAGACGACAATTTCAACAATAAAATTTTAGGTCTATAAATTAATACAACACAAAATGAAACACACACTTTTTATCCTAGCCTGCTTTATTCTTGCTTTAGCTTCTTGCGGAAGCCCGGAATCAAACGGAACAAACACCGCCTCAACTACAGAAACTACACCTGCAACCAGCAGCGCTTCTACAGAAAAACACCCTGGAGAAAGACTGATTGCTACAGCAGATTGTATTGGCTGTCACAATAAAGTAACCAAAGTAATTGGCCCGACTTACGAAGAGATTGCGGCTAAATACAGCCTGAATGACGAAACCATCGAATTATTGGCAGGAAAGATCATTTCTGGTGGTAAAGGTGTTTGGGGAGAAGTTCCAATGACTCCGCATGCCAGCCTTTCTAAAGACGATGCCAAAGAAATGGTAAGGTACATCCTATCATTGAAAAAGTAATACTGAACCACAGAACCAACCCATAAACCACAGAACCAACCTATAAACCATGGAAGAAACCAATAAGAACCAGGACGCTACGTCTAGACGGAGTTTCCTTAAGACTGCTGCAGTTGCAGCTACTGCATTTATGATTGTTCCCCGTCATGTTTTAGGCGGAAGAGGATTTACTGCCCCGAGCGACCGCCTGATTATTGCAGGGATAGGTGCCGGAGGTAAAGGACAATCGGACATTGCTAGTTTTTACAAAAGTGGCAAAGCCGAAATCGGCTTCCTTTGTGATGTACATGACTCCAGGGCTGCTGCCAGTGTAAAGGCCTTCCCGAAAGCAAAATACTACAGGGATTACCGTGAATTGTTCGACAAAGAATCCAAGAACTTCGATGCAGTTTCGGTTTCTACCCCGGATCATAGCCATGCCATACAGGCTTTAGCTGCCATGCAGTTAGGGAAACATGTATATGTTCAAAAACCATTAACTCATGATATTTACGAAGCGCGTGCCTTAACTGCAGCAGCTTCAAAATATAAAGTAGTGACGCAAATGGGAAACCAGGGTGCATCTAACGATGGACCAAGGCAGATGAAAGAATGGTATGATGCAGGTTTAATTGGTGATGTTCATACGGTATATGCCTGGACAGACAGACCGGTATGGCCTCAGGGCATTCCATGGTCAGCAAATAAAGCGCAGGTACCAAGTGATCTGGACTGGAATTTATGGTTGGGTACTGCCCCTTACAAAGATTATGTGGAGAAATTAGTTCCATTTAACTGGAGAGGCTGGTGGGATTATGGTACAGGAGCACTGGGCGATATGGGATGTCACTTGTTAGAGGCCCCATTCAGCATGCTAAATCTGAAATATGCTTCGGAAGTTCAGGCGAGCGTAGGTTCTGTATATGTAGATGAGTTTAAAAGGGGTTATTTCCCTGACAGCTGTCCGCCGTCAAGCCACGTAACCTTGAAATTCCCGAAAACAAATAAAACCAAAGGTGATGTTACCGTTCACTGGATGGACGGTGGTATTCAGCCGGAAAGACCGGAAGAACTGGAAGCAAACGAGGTGTTTGGTGATGGTGGAAACGGAACTTTATTTATCGGTACAAAAGGTAAAATGATGGCCAGCACGTATAGTGCAGATCCACGCTTGTTGCCATTGAGCAAGAACAAGGACATCAGGGTTCCTGAAAGCCTTGCACGTGTTAAAGGCGGAGCAGACGGTCACTATGCACAATGGGTGGAAGCTTGTATTGCCGGATATGGTAAAAAAGAACTCAGCTCACCATTTGACATCGCTGGTCCTTTAACAGAAGCGTTATTAATGGCCAACCTGGCGATCAGAGCTACAGACATCCAATTGAAAAACGATAAAGGCAGAGCCAGTTACCCTGGAAGAAACATCAAGTTACTTTGGGACAATGACAAAATGAGGGTCACCAATTTTGATGCAGTAAACCAATACGTACAACGCGAATACCGTAAAGGATGGTAATCCTTTTTCAGCTAAAAAGATAAAATGATGGACCCCGTATCAAAGGGTCCATCTGACAATTAAACCCTAAAAATAAACAGATGAAACAATATATTTTCTCAGCCATGCTTTTCACTGCAGTCATAGGCTCAGCAAATGCACAATCCGGTAAAAAAGGCTTTACCAAACTGTTTGATGGTAAATCAACTGCCGGATGGCATACTTATGGCCAGACTACAGCAGGTAGCAAATGGCAGGTAGAAGATGGCACGCTTCATTTTGTTCCTAAATCAGGAAGAGAAGGTGGCGGAGATCTGGTAACCGATAAGGAATACAGTAATTTCCACCTTAAAATCGACTGGAAAGTAGCTCCAAAAGCGAATAGCGGAATTATTTTCTACATCAATGAAGACAAGGATAAATATTCCAATACTTACAGTACTGGTTTAGAGATGCAGGTATTGGACAATGATGGTCATCCGGACGGAAAGATCACCAAACACCGTGCTGGAGACCTTTATGACCTGATTAAAAGCAGCTCAGAGCCGGTAAAGCCTGTCGGAGAATGGAACACAGCGGAGATCATCAGCAAAAACGGCAAACTGGAACTGAAACTAAATGGCGTCAAAATCGTGAGTACCACCCTGTGGGACGATCAGTTTAAAGCCCTGGTTGCAGGAAGTAAATTTAAAGGATGGGATGGTTTTGCTACCTTCAAATCCGGAAAGATTGCCCTTCAGGATCATGGTAATGAGGTATGGTACCGCAACATCATGATTAAAGAACTATAATTGATAAACAAAACGAGATATAACTAACCAAAAATGAACCTAAACAATCGCATCAAATTGTCAGCCATGATGTTCCTGGAATTTTTTATCTGGGGAGCATGGTTTGTTACACTGGGTACCTTCCTGGGGAATAACCTCAGTGCTACGGGAGGCCAGAGTGCATCAGTGTTCTCTACCCAGTCATGGGGAGCGATCATTGCCCCTTTTATCATTGGACTGATTGCTGACCGCTATTTTAATGCGGAGAAAATTCTGGGTGTCCTGCACCTGGTAGGTGCTGTGCTGATGTATCAGATGTATAATGCCACAGACATCAACGTATTTTACCCCTATGTTTTGGGCTATATGATTCTGTTTATGCCTACCCTGGCACTGGTCAACTCGGTTTCTTTCAATCAGATGAAAGATCCGGAAAAAGAATTCTCTACCATCAGGGTATGGGGAACAATCGGATGGATTGCAGCAGGTTTATTGATCAGTTTCTATTTCCACTGGGATACCGCCGAAGCTGCGAAAGCCGGAATGTTGAAAAACACGTTTCTAATGGCTGGTATTGCTTCACTAACATTAGGTTTATTTAGCTTCACTTTACCAAAAACACCTCCAAAAGTATCCTCAGGAGAAAAGGTAAAAGTATCAGAGATTTTAGGCCTTGACGCCTTAAAGCTGTTAAAGGATAAGAACTTTGCAATCTTCTTTATCTCTTCAATCCTGATCTGTATCCCATTGGCTTTCTATTATCAGAATGCACACCCTTTCCTTTCCAATGTCGGTCTGGAAAACCCTACAGGGAAAATGACCATCGGACAGATTTCCGAAGTGCTCTTCCTGTTACTTTTACCGGTATTCTTTACCAAATTTGGCTTTAAGAAAACCATTTTAGTGGGAATGCTGGCCTGGGGAGTTCGTTATGCGCTGTTTGCTTATGGAAATGCAAGTGACCTGAGCTTCATGCTGATTCTCGGAATTGCCCTTCATGGTATTTGTTATGACTTCTTCTTTGTATCGGGACAGATCTATACCAATTCTGCTGCCGGAGATAAATACAAAAGCTCTGCACAAGGTCTAATTACGCTGGCCACCTACGGTGTAGGAATGCTGGTTGGTTTCGAGGTTGCAGGATGGATTACCGACACCTACAAACTTGCCGACGGTTCGTTCGACTGGAAAATGGTATGGATCATTCCTTCAGGAATCGCATTCGTTGTCTTTTTATTGTTTGCACTTTTCTTTACGGATAAAAAGAAAGTGGAAGCCCAATTGAATCACTAATGAGCGAAGAACTGAGCAGGAGAACTGCATTGAAAAGCATTGTTGCCGGAACTGCCGCATTAGGCGTATCGGCAGCTTTACCTGCTTTTGCATTGGAACCTTATAAATCTACGGCCTTGAAAGGAAATGTAAACCACTCTGTTTGCCGCTGGTGTTTTGGTGGCATGGAATTAGAGGCTTTATGTATTGAAGCAAAGAAAATAGGATTGAAAGCAATCGACCTGGTTGGTCCTGCAGACTGGCATATCCTGAAGAAACATGGTTTGTATTCTTCGATGTGTAACGGTGCTGAGATCAATCTTGTAGATGGCTGGAATGATCCGAAGTTCCACGCTACCCTGATTAAGAACTATTCGGAAATGATCCCTAAAGTAGCCGCAGCTGGATATACACAGCTGATCTGCTTCAGTGGAAACCGACGTGGTAAAGATGATGAAACAGGATGGAACAATTGCGTTGAAGGATTAAAACAAGTGATCGGCATCGCCGAAAAACACAATGTAGTATTGGTGATGGAGTTATTAAACAGTAAAGTTGACCATAAAGACTATCAGTGTGATACCACTGCATGGGGTGCTGAACTGGCCAAGAGACTGGGCTCAGAAAACTTTAAACTGTTGTACGATATTTACCACATGCAGATTGACGAGGGAAATGTGATTGCCAATATCAATAAATATCACCAGTACATTTCTCATTACCATACCGCCGGAGTACCCGGAAGAAACGAAATAGACGATACTCAGGAGTTGTTTTATCCGGCAATCATTAAAGCCATCCTTGCGACTGGTTTTAAAGGTTACCTTGCACAGGAATTTATTCCCAGGTACAAGGATAAACTCAAATCACTGAGAGATGCCGTAAATATTTGTGACGTATAAATTAAAAGCTATGAATTCAAGAAGAACATTTATAAAAAATGTAGGGATTGCCGCGGCAGGAGCCATTATACTCCCTTCATTTGCTTTTGCAGCAGCAAAAGGGAAACGCGTTGGTCTTCAATTGTACACTTTACGTGATGTGATTGGGAAAGATGTGACAGGAGTAATCGAGAAAGTGGCCAAAGCCGGCTATAAAGAAGTAGAAACCTATGGTTATTCTGCTAAAGGCGGTTATTGGGGATTGGACCCAAAGGCATTCAAAAGTCTCCTTGATGCAAACGGACTAAAAGCCCCAAGCGGACATTTTGGTTTGGATGCTTTCATCAAAGATGGCAATCAGGACGACTTAAAAATCAATATCGAAGGTGCAAAAGGAATCGGCATGAATTACCTGACCGTACCATGGTTAGGAGAAGATTTAAGGTCCAGCCTTGATGATTATAAAAAAGTAGCAGCCCGCTTAAACGAAGCTGCCCTGATATGTAAACAATCAGGCTTAACGCTTGCTTACCATAATCATGATTTTGAATTCAAGAAATATGATGGTGGTACCGGATATGAGGTGATGCTTCAGGAAACGGACAAAGACAACGTGAAATTTGAAATGGACTTATATTGGGTAGTCAGATCAGGAAACGATCCTCTTGCTTTATTTAACAAATATCCGGGACGTTTCCCAATGTGGCATGTAAAGGATATGGATAAAGCGAAACCTTCGATCAATACAGAAGTGGGTAGCGGAAGCATCAACTTCAAGTCTATTTTTAAGCATGCCAAGCAGGCAGGGCTGAAACATGCGATCGTAGAGCAGGAAAACTTCTCCATGGATCCGTTTGTGAGCATTAAGAAAAGCTTCGACCATGTAAATCGCGATTTGATTTAAGAATAAAGATCTTAAAATATCAAGGGAAGTGGTTTACAAAACTACTTCCCTTTTTTATGTTCAGAAATTCGCATCTGAGGCGCGATTTCACATAAAAGGGTAAAGATCACCTGTTAAAAACAAATCAAAATGTAAGTTTTAGGTTCTTTAAAAGCAAAAAGCGTAAAAAAATCACCATATTTGAAAAATCTGAGAAATACTCAGACCATTGAGAATAAAGAACTTATTATAAAAACTGAATACTATATAAATTAATAAAAACCGATTAAAAAAACCATTTAAAAAATGAAAATTGCAGTTGTAGGCGCCACCGGTCTGGTAGGTACCGTAATGTTAAAAGTGTTAGAAGAGCGTAACTTCCCGTTAACCGAGTTAATTCCGGTTGCATCCGAAAAAAGTGTTGGTAAGGAAATCACTTTTAAGGGTAAGAAGTATGCAATTGTAAACATGGATACTGCAATTTCAATGAGACCCGATATTGCATTATTCTCTGCAGGTGGAAGCACCTCTTTAGAACATGCACCACGTTTCGCTGAGGCAGGTACCACCGTAATTGACAATTCATCTGCATGGCGCATGGACCCTTCTAAAAAGCTGGTTGTACCAGAAGTGAATGCCCATGAGCTTTCTATTGATGATAAGATCATTGCAAACCCAAACTGTTCGACCATCCAAATGGTAGTGGCTTTAAAACCATTACATGATAAATATAAGATCAAGCGTGTTGTCGTTTCTACTTACCAGTCTGTAACCGGAACCGGTGTAAAGGCAGTAGAACAAATGATGAATGAGCGTAAAGGTATTCTTGATGGCCCTATGGCTTATGCTTACCCGATCGACTTAAACGTAATTCCTCAGATCGATGTTTTCGTAGATAACGGATACACAAAAGAGGAAATGAAAATGATCAATGAAACCCGTAAGATTATGGGTGATGACAGCATCCGTTTAACGGCTACAACAGTACGTATCCCGGTAATGGGCGGTCACTCTGAATCTGTAAACATTGAGTTTGAAAACGATTTTGACCTTGCAGAAGTAAGAGAATTATTGGAGAAAACAGATGGAATCATTGTAGTAGATGACATTGCCAACCTGAAATACCCGATGCCTAAAGATGCTCATGAAAAAGATGAGGTATTTGTTGGAAGGATCAGACGCGATGAATCTATGCCGAATTCACTGAACATGTGGATCGTTGCCGATAACCTGCGTAAAGGTGCAGCAACGAATGCGGTTCAGATTGCTGAATTCTTAGTTAAAAAAGGATTGATTTAATCTTTAAATAAAAATCACAAAGTGATGTATGGAAAGCTGAACAAGGCAATCTGTACATCACTTTTTTCGTTATTAACCCATACCAAACAACCCTGTTTTGATGAGTATTGCTAAAAAAATCTCCTGCCTGTTATTCCTGCTGCTGCTCCGGCAGTTTGCCTTTGCACAAGGCCCTGCACAAAAGCTGGAACAAGCCTATAATAACTTAACCGCAGATCCACAGGCAAAATACGGAATCGTTGCCCTGTGTGTACTGGATGCGACAACAGGAAAAACCATATTTGCTAAAAATGAAAACCTCGGACTGGCCACTGCATCAACCCTGAAAACCATTACTTCTGCTACTGCGTTCAGCTTACTCGGCAAAGATTTTCAATACCAGACGACCCTTGCCTATAGCGGTAACATTACCGCAGAAGGCATTTTAAAGGGAGACCTGATCATTATTGGAGGTGGCGACCCAACCCTGGGCTCCTGGCGGTATGAAAGCAGTAAGGAAGCCCATGTGCTGGACCAATGGCTGAAAGCCATACAGGCTGCAGGGATTAAAAAAATTGAAGGCAGAATCATCGGAGATGATAGTTTGTGGGGTAGTCAGAGTACACCAGACGGATGGATCTGGCAAGATATAGGAAATTACTATGGCGCGGGCCCTTCGGCGCTTAGCTGGCGGGAAAATCAGTTTGACATCCACCTCAAAGCCAATAAATCAGCAGAAGAGGAAGTTTCTATGCTGAAAATTGTTCCGGAAATGCCCTACCTTAAATTCGTCAATGAGCTTAAAGCAGGTTCTCCGGGCACAGGCGATAATGTGTATGCCTATCTCCCGCCCTATAGCCATACGGCTTACCTGCGTGGAACCTGGGCATTGGGAATCACTAAATCCGGTGTTTCCGCAGCTTTACCCGATCCTGCATTTGATGCTGCTTTCCGTTTACAGGACACCCTTCAACGCATCGGAATTAATACAGGGTCAGGTGTAACCACAGCAAGACTGCTGACGGTAGACAAACAGGCCTTACCCACTGTCAGCCAGAAACTGATCACCATCTCCTCCCCTTCTTTGAGTGAAATGGTGTATTGGTTCAACAAAAAGAGCGTCAATCTTTATGGAGAACACCTGTTAAGGACCATCGCCTGGAAATCCGGCAAAGCCGCCACTACAAAAAACGGGGCACAGGCTGAAATCAACTTTTGGGTAGGTAAAGGCCTGGACGGGGCTGCAATGAATATTATGGATGGTAGCGGACTTTCTCCTGCAACCAGGGTTACTGCAACGACAATGGCCAGTGTCTTGTTTCAATCCCAGAAAGAGGACTGGTTTCCTGACTTCTATAAATCACTTCCGGAGAACAATGGTATGAAGCTCAAAAGTGGCAGCATCAATGATGTTTCTGCCTATGCGGGATATTACACAGATAAATCAGGCAATAAATACATCATTGTGATCAACATCAATAATTACACGGGCTCAGGCATCAGCAGGAAGTTATTCAAGGTGCTGGATGCGCTTAAATAAGATTATTTGCCTTTTTATTGATAAATTGCGCCTGTTTATAAAATTCGAAATACACTGTTAGCCAGTTCTATGAAAAGATTCTTCCTGTTTTTCTCCTGCTGCCTGATGAGCACTTTTACCTTTGCTCAGGCCATATCAGCTGAATCCGCCAATACCGCCGAAGCAGCTGCGGGAACTAACCTTCCTTCTGAAATTGCCATTATCCCGGAACCTGTATCTGTGGTTAAAAACGAAGGTCATTTTGTTTTACCAGCCAATATCACCATTCAATCACCCGGAAATCCGGAGTTGAAACAGGTCCTTGCATTTTTACAGGAAAGACTTTCTGTTCCTACAGGGAGTTATGTTTCTGTGATCAATCACCATGATGCCGGAACTACAGCGACCATCAGGCTCGTACTTAACGACAAGGTAAATCCGGTTTTGGGAAATGAAGGGTATCAGCTTTCTGTAAGCACCAGCCATATTGTGATCAAAGCAAATAAAGCAGCTGGCCTCTTTTATGGCGCACAGAGCTTAATTCAGCTATTTCCAAAGGAAATAGAAAGCAAAGAACTGGTAGAAGACATCAACTGGAAAAGTCCTTGCGCAGACATCACCGATTATCCCCGCGTAGGCTGGAGAGGTTTAATGTTCGATGTTGCCCGTCATTTCTTTACAAAAGCAGAAGTGAAGCAGTACATCAATGCCATGGTCCGCTATAAATACAATGTTCTTCATTTACACCTTACAGATGATGAAGGCTGGAGAATAGAGATCAAAGGCTTCCCGAAACTTACTGAGGTGGGTGCATGGAGCGTTAAAAAAACTGGCGAATTCGGGAATTTCAGTCCTCCGGGACCGGATGAACCCCGTACTTACGGCGGTTTTTACACACAGGAAGACATCAAAGAACTCGTACAATATGCACAGGAACGTTTCGTCAATATCCTTCCGGAGATTGATGTTCCCGGACATAGCCTTGCCGCTATTTCTTCCTATCCGGAGCTTTCCTGCACTCCCGGAGCCGAGAATTACCGTGTCCGTTCAGGAGAAAGAATTATGGACTGGTCAAGAGGAGCACCTCCAACAGCATTGGTAGACAACACGCTTTGTCCGGCCAACGAAAAAGTATACAGCTTCCTGGATAGCGTAGTTACACAGATTGCAGCACTTTTCCCTTTTGAATATATCCATATGGGTGGAGATGAAGCGCCTTTCAATTTCTGGGAAAAGAGTGATGCCATTAAAGCGCTGATGCAAAAAGAAGGCTTAAAAAATATGCACCAGGTTCAGGGTTATTTTGAAAAACGTGTTCAGGGAATTGTAGAATCGAAAGGCAAAAAATTCATGGGATGGGATGAGATCCTGGACGGGAATATGTCTCCAAGTGCTGCGGTGATGAGCTGGAGAGGGATGAAATATGGCACTGATGCGGCGCTTAAAAAACACGATGTCGTGATGAGCCCGACTACCTATGCGTATTTGGATTATATGCAGGCAGATCCGATTACAGAACCCAGGGTATATGCTTCCCTGAGGTTAAGCAAATCCTACGAGTTTGACCCTATCCCTTTGGGTGTAGATCCTAAATATATCAAAGGCGGACAAGCGAATTTATGGACAGAACAGGTTTATAACATCAGACAGGCTGAATACATGACCTGGCCAAGAGGTATGGCCATCGCCGAATCAGTATGGTCGCCTAGAGAAAAGAAAAACTGGAATAATTTCTTTGGAAAAGTAGAACAACATTTCAAAAGACTGGACATTGCAGAAACTAAATATGCACCTAGTGTATACGATCCGATCTTTAAGGTCAGCAGATCTGCAGACCGTCAATTGCTGATTGAGCTGAGCACAGAAGTAGAAGGACTGGACATCTATTACAGTTTCGACAATTCGTTCCCGGATCGTTTTTATCCTAAGTACACCGAGAAACTTAATCCTCCGAAAGATGCCGGCATGCTAAGGGTGATCACTTATAAAGGAAAACAACCTGTAGGACGGATGTTGAGTATGCCAATAGAAGAGTTGAACAAGAGAGCAAGAAAATAAGACATTGAGGTATTTCGTACATATTGGCTACCATGGCCTTCATTTTAACGGATGGCAAAAACAGCCCGGCATTCTGAATGTTCAGGGGGTGATAGAACAGGCATTAACCCAGATTCTGAAAACACCGGTTGTGATCAATGGCTGTGGCAGAACAGATGCACAGGTACACGCCAGCCAGTTCTTCTTTCATATGGACATTGAACAGTCCTGGGACTTTGATCTTGTTTTCAGGCTAAATAAGCTCCTTCCCGGAAGTATTGCTGTTTTTGACATCATTCCTATGCCGGGGATGCAACATGCCCGCTTCGATGCTGTACAGCGCTGCTACGATTATTTTATCCATACCTATAAAAGTCCCTTCTTAAACGGGCTTAGTGCTTTCTATTTATTGAAAGACCTCCATATCGACCAGATGAAACAGGCGGCAGCCTTATTGCCACAATATAAAGACTATCGTCCCTTTTGTACCAGTCCGGATAAGTATGAACATACGATTTGTAATGTAATGTCAGCAAGCCTTACCGTTGATTCTTCCGGTGACCGCCTGCGCTTCCAGATTTCCTCGAACCGCTTTCTCAGCAAAATGATCCGGATCATCATGGGTCAATTGTTAAAAATCGGAAAAGGAGAACTCAGTGTAGATGAATTTGAAAACTACCTGATTACAAAAGAAACCCCTGCGCTGATTACGCCTGCCCATCCACAGGGATTATACTTGTCGAAAGTAACCTATCCATACCTGAACCTGCCACCAAGAACAGAATTTTCTGCTATTCTGCAGCATCAGGTGGATCAGTTCGGCTAGGTTTAATCTTCGATTTTCCGGCATGAAAAGCCCATTCAACAATATGGCGTATAGATTTTTGAATTTCGGCCCTCCCCTCTTCTGTATTTACGTCCAGCCCACAAATTGTACTTTCATTTTTCTTGGCATGGAGCACGAGATAGTAAATTCCCGAAACAAGTAGTGCGGCAACCCCTCTGAGGCTCACTGCAGAATTCTTAAAATAAGTGTCTGTCATGGCCAAAAGTGAGTTTCCGTATTCTTCACGTACCATGCAAACACTATCCAGCAGATGGGTCCTTTCGGAAATTTCCCACAAAATGATCTTTTGCATCTCCTCTTCATTCCAGAAGAATTCAAACTGTTTCTGAAGAATGGAAACGAAATTATCAATGAGGCTGTTTTTCTTATCCTTCAGGTCTATCTGTTCCAGAATCTTATTGTTAAATGAAAGCCAGTAATCTTTCTCGATCACATAAGTTTCAATCAACCGGTCTACATTATCAAAATAACGATAGATCAGCTTCTTATTTACCTTTGCCTCTTTGGCAATTGCATTTACCCCCAGTCCGGTATAGCCCTTGGTCCTGATGATCGATCCTACCGCATCTATTAATCTACGTTCCGTCAGCAGACGGTTTTTTAATGGTTTTTCAATTACTTTTTCAGCCATAGCTCAGGAAGTATTCTTAAAGGATCTATTCTGTTGTTTAAGAGAGGCGTTAATCAACAGTCAGCTCAAAAGAATTGACATTTATGGAGGAAATTTAGGAATAAAAATTATTTTTTAGCTAAAAAGCAAACTACTATCAGCAGATTATTTTTGAGTAGCAGCGCTCTGCTCTGATCTTCACCACATTAAAATCAGGGGTAAAAGAAACGAACCTCATGGCATTTGATAACAGCTGCCATGAGGAGGGATTATTCAATATAGGGGGGGGATATTGAATCTTGTTGAGCATACGTTCTCCCAGATAGCTGGCCTGAAACGTAGCAATGTTATATTTTTAAAAATAATCTGAGCGCGGGATTTTTATGGGCTAAAGATACCGCAGATAATTTAATGAAAGTGGTGACATGGCGAATTATATTTTGGTTTAAAAAAGAAATATAATACTGCATCTATATAAAACTGCCATATAAACTATTGATTATCTCAATTTTTCTAGGTAACTTCAATCAGCATTATTTTAAAAAGGAGGTTTATCATGACTGTTATTCAGAGAATTGAACACTGGGGTGATGTACATCATGCCAAATGGCTGGATGTAATCCGTATTGTTTTAGGCTTACTCATCTTTAGCAAAGGAATTGCGATAGTCAGCAATACTGCGGTTCTTCAGGACCTGTTATTGCAAAACAATGTATTCGGTTTTTCGGGAATGATGGCCAGTGTGGCCATACATATCGTAGGGTTTGTACACCTGGTAGGAGGAATCCTGATTACCTTGGGTCTGCTCACCAGGTTTGCCGTAGTGATACAAATCCCGATCCTTTTATGTGCCGTATTTTTTGTAAATCTATCGCGTGGTTTTTCCATACTGAACTCCGAATTGTGGCTATCCGTAATTGTACTGTTATTACTGGTATTATTCTGGGTAATCGGATCAGGTCCGTTTTCGGTAGACCATCAGATGAAGCGGAAACCAAGGCGATAAACCCTCATTTTTTCTTTATTACGCCCCTGTGAGATTCTATAGGTGCTAAAAGCTTATTTTTGAGCAAAATCAGTTATATGAATTTTCACACCAGAAAATGGGTAAAACCAGAAGATTTAAATCCTAACGGGAGCTTATTTGGCGGGAGCCTGCTCAGATGGATTGATGAAGAAGCTGCCATCTATGCGATTGTACAATTGGGTAATCCAAGGGTGGTCACAAAATACATTTCCGAGATCAATTTTGTCAGCTCTGCCAAACAGGGAGACATCATAGAAATGGGAATTACGGCTACAGACTTTGGCAATACATCCTTAACCATGCGCTGCGAGGTGAGAAACAAGATCACCAGAAAAAGCATCCTTACGATCGATAAAATGGTATTTGTGAATGTAGACGAGGATGGTAATCCTGCTGCTCATGGCAAAACACATATCAAATTTATCGAGGAGCAATTCGCAAAAGAAGACAATTAAACGGCGGCCAGAATTAAAGCCCTGAGGTCATCAGGAGTAAGGCTGATGCCATTGACTTTCAAACCTGCCTGCAGGTAAAAAGGATTGCGTTCTTCCAGTTTTTTCTCAATAAAGCTGGTCATTTCCTCCTGATCCATATCTTTTAACAGCGGGCGTTTCTCTTTACCACTTTCCAGGCGCCTGGCTAAAGCGGCGGCAGACATTTCGATGTACACCGAAGTACCGTTCTTATTGATCCAGGCCATATTGTCAAAATAACATGGCGCTCCCCCACCTGTTGCCACCACACAATTCGAAGGATAATTAAATTCCTGCAGGGTTTTACGCTCAAACTCCCTGAAAGCTGCCTCTCCATTAGCGGCAAAGTAGGCACCAATAGACATCCCCACCAGCTTTTCTATCTGATGATCGAGGTCAATAAAATCATATCCCAGTTTCGTGGCCAGCTTTCGTCCCAAAGTGCTTTTACCACATCCCATAAATCCAATCAGAAATATCTTCATTCTTTTAAGCGAGTTTTACCCTTGGATCAACAAAGGCATAGAGTACGTCTACCAGTATATTGATCAGTACAAATATAAATGCAATAAAGAGAATTGAGCCCATGACTACCGGAAAATCTGACATTTCCAAAGCCGTAACTGTTGTCCGTCCCAATCCATTGTACCCAAAAATATATTCCACAAAGAAGGATCCTGCAAGCAGCGAAGCAAACCAGCCGGAAATTGCGGTAATCACCGGGTTTAAGGCATTTTTTAGGGCATGCTTATAGATGATGGCATTCCGTCCCAATCCTTTGGCTCTGGCGGTACGGATGTAATCCTGAGCCAGTACATCCAGCATGGCACTTCTCGTCAGTTGAACGATAATGGCCAATGGCCTGAGGCCTAAGGTCAGCATGGGTAGTAAAAGGTTCTTCCAGGTCATGATTTCACCCTTAAAAGGATCATAACTGTACAAACTACCAGACATGTTTAATCCCGTATAATCGCTCAATACAAATCCAAATAACCAGGCAATGATAATACCTGCAAAAAAAGAAGGTGCGGAAATCCCAAGAATAGCGAAGGAATTTGCGGCTTTATCAATCCAGGTATCTTTATGAACGGCAGAAAGTACGCCAAGAAAAACGCCAATAATGGTGGCAAAGATCATGGCGGTCAATGCCAGAATAAAAGTATTTGGAACGGTTTCTCTTAAGATAGAAGTCACCTCTCTTTTTGTTTGATAAGACCTGCGCAGGTAAGGCCACTTCAGGACAATTGCTTCCTTTCCGATTCCGATCAATCTGACATAATGGTATTTCTCACGGCTTTCCTCTTCGTCCGGATGAATACTGAGCGGAGAAAGGTCATTCAGGTATAAGAAAAACTGAGCAGGCCTGGATTTATCCAGGCCAAATTCCTTACGTACTGCTTCCAGCGACTGTACATCGGAGCGTTGCCCCATCGTCATTCTCGCCGGATCTCCAGGTAATACATTAAACAGGATAAACACCACACTCACCACTCCCGCCATGACAGCTAATCCGTATAAAAACTTCCTGAGGGCGTATTGCAGCATATCCTATTTGGTGAAATATTTTTCAGAGAGCTGTTCAAAGGAAGGCATTGCATTGTGATGCCATTTGTTGATGATCACTCCATTTTTCAACAACAACACACCAGGATTGGCCCTGACCATGCTTTTCAAAGGAACCGCATCTGCATAAAAGATTTCTGTAAACAACTTCATCTTTTTACTAAAGGCTTCTGCGTCCTGTGCAGAATTGGAAGTCAGCAATACCGTTCTGATGTTAAACTGTTCTGCCGCGTTTAAGGACAAAGCATTTAAAGCAGCCATCGCTTCCTCATTGGTGTCCTTTAGGTTATAAGCAACAATAATCAGATTATAATAAGGATTTTCCAACAGTTCTTTCGTATAGTCGGTACCTGAAGCATCCGTGATATTTAAATCTTTAATCTTAGGCTCATATCCTTTTTTAAGGAGTTTTTTCTCCGGTGTACCTACGATCTCCCAGTTTTCGTCTTTCCAGATTTCCGTTTTCAGGTAATCCTTATCGCTCATCACTTTTTTCTCTTTTGTTTTTTTGTTGGTCAGGTTGTACATGATCTGAAACTCATCAGGTTGTGCTCCCGGAGGGATGCGCATCAGTTCAGGGACATTGGCACCTACCTTATAAGGCAAAAAGTCCAGAATAGGTGACCTGCTGTAGGTAAATATGCTGAATAACAGTGACAATGCCAGTACCCCGGCCAACAGTCCCTTTTGTAATCCCGGCTGTTGGGTAACAGGCTTAATCAATTCTTTATGAATAAAAAGATAAATGATCAGTGCCAGCAACACCAGATCCTTGGAGAATGATTCCCATGGGGTCAGTGGAATGGCATCCCCGAAACATCCGCAGGAAGTCACTATTTTGAAAAATGCTGAAACAAAGGTCAGAAAGGTGAAAAATATAATTGTTCCCAATAGCCCCCAGGTTACTTTTTTACTCCAGAAACCGAAAAGTAACAAAGCGCCCAATACAATTTCAAGCACACAAAGAATAATTGCAATTCCGGTAGCCCATTCACTTAAGAAAAAGCTGCCCTCTACATTTGAACCAATAAACTTAAAAAAGATATGATGGAACTCATCGAAATATTCCTGTAGCTTGTATCCAAAGCCAAGCGGGTCATTCGCTTTAATCAGTCCTGAGAAAATAAACAGGACTCCGACAAATATTCTGGCAAAATTAAGGGCTATTTTCTTCATTATTTCAGATCCAGTTTAATCAATGCAAAGACGGCATAATTGAGCATATCCTGATAATTGGCATCTATACCTTCAGAAGCTACTGTTTTTCCTAAATTATCTTCAATTTGTTTAACCCTCATGATTTTCATCAGGATCAGGTCGGTTAAGGAGCTGGTACGCATGTCTCTCCATGCCTCTCCATAATCATGGTTTTTAGCAAACATCAGTTCTTTGGTGAGGTTTACCTTTTCATCAAACAGGGCTTCCACCTGAGCGACTTCCATTTCATACGGATCCTCTGCATTCAGTTCCAGTTGTAGCATCCCGATGACACAATAGTTGATGATGCCAATATATTCAGAGCTGATGTCCTCCCCTACTTTCGAAACTTTCTTTTCTTCCAGCGTGCGGATGCGTTGCGCCTTAATGAAAATCTGATCCGTAATAGAGGATGGCCTGAGGATTCTCCAGGCGGTTCCATAGTCTTTTGTTTTCTTTAAAAAAAGCGATTTACAAATCGCTATTACTGAATCGAATTCTTGAGATGTGTTTGTTGCCAAAACAATTAAAATATTTAGTTTAAAGCTATTTAAATACCGTATTTTTGTCTTATACGATGGCTAAAGATACATTTTTAAACCGAAAGAGCACACTAAACCTAAAAGGTAAGCTGGCAGATTTAAGTCGGCCGGCCGTGATGGCAATCCTAAACCTTACCCCTGATTCATTTTACAGCACAAGCAGAGCGGGCACTGCAGATGATGCCTTAAAAAGAACAGAAACTTTTCTGAATGAGGGTGCTAAGTTTATTGACATCGGTGCATATTCTTCACGTCCCGGTGCAGCGGAGGTAAGTACTGATGAAGAATTAAGCCGTATCGTTCCAATTGTAGAACTGCTCAGTAAAGAGTTTCCTGAAGCCTGGCTTTCCATCGATACCTTCCGGGCAAAAGTTGCTAAAGAAAGTATTGAGGCAGGTGCTCATCTGATCAATGACATTGCAGGTGGAGGAATGGACGAAGCCATGTTCCAGACCGTTGCGGATTTACAGGTTCCTTATATTCTGATGCACATGAGGGGAACTCCGCAAACCATGCAGCAACAAACCGGTTATACAGATATAGGTCTTGACCTCGTCGATTATTTCTCCTCCAAAGTGGCGGGACTCCATCAGTTAGGTGTCAAAGACATCATTCTTGATCCCGGTTTTGGTTTTGCAAAAACAACCGATGAAAATTACCAGTTGTTAAATCAGCTGGAAGATCTTGATCTCTTTGAATTGCCCGTTCTTGTTGGCTTTTCCAGAAAGTCGATGATTTATAAATTTTTAGGCGGTGGTCCGCAGGAAGCACTCAATGGCACTTCTGTACTCAATACTATTGCCCTGATGAAAGGAGCCGGCATCTTAAGGGTCCATGATGTGAAAGCCGCAGCAGAATGTATCGCTCTGGTGGAAAAGACCCGATCACATTAATATCAAAAAATACCTAACTTGGCGATAATGAAAGGATTTGATTTCGATTTTCTAAAAGTATCATTAACAGATGTGGCAGACATTATTTTTGTTGCGCTGCTCATTTACTATATCTACAACCTGATCAAGAATACCCTGGCTGTAAACTTGTTGCTGGGAATGCTGATCATCCTGATCATCTGGTTTGCAGTAGACCAGCTGAATATGCGTTTGTTGTCTACCATCATCAACAAATTCATGAGCGTGGGGATCATTGCGCTCATTGTGATCTTCCAGCCTGAGATCCGGCGTTTCCTCCTCATGATTGGAAAAAACACCTTTCTTCAACAGAATAAAGCCTGGTGGGGTTACCTCTTTGGAAGCAAAAATATTGAGAGAGACAACCTTGTCCGCATCAAACCAATCATTGATGCTTGTAAAAGCATGAAAAAGTCGCGTACAGGGGCTTTGATTGTGTTCGTTAAGTTTTATGATGACCAGCTTTTTGCCAATAGTTGTGAAATCATTGATTCTAAAATCTCTAAAAGACTGCTGGAAAGTATCTTTCAAAAATACAGCCCACTTCATGATGGTGCGGTCGTGATTGCGGAAAATAAAATAAAAAGTGCCAGCTGTATCCTTCCACTAACTGACAATGATAAGCTTCCCCCTCAATTTGGTTTGAGGCACAGGGCGGGCATCGGAGTTTCTGAAACCACAGATGCTGTTGCGGTGATCATATCCGAGGAAACGGGAGAGATTGCCTATGCAAAGCAAGGTCGTGTGCGCATGAATGTTTCTTTTGGAGAACTGGAGAAATTACTTAACAAAGATTTTTAAATTTTCCTTTTGGTTAAGTCCTGTGACTGTTTGACATCTGTTTTGGCTTGCTCTGATATGTGGTCGATATGCCTTCGGACTGAGTCCACGCTAAGTCCACAGTGAGTCCACGGTGAGTCCACGTTTTTGCTGGAAAAAGGTGGAGCCATTATGGACCTGATATGCAGTCAATATGGACTCAGTCCGAAGGCATATCGACTTTATCCCGAACACATCCAAAGCAAAGTATTTACTCCATAAGAAAACATGGAATAAGAGATAAAGGACAGGAAATCCCTTTAAACAAAAGAGGCCGGTAAAAAAACCGGCCTCTTTTGTTTAGCTATTTTTATGATTAGCAATATTGCTCAAAAGCACCGATTAAGCTATCAGCGATCATTTGTGCAGGTCTGCCTTCAATTTGATGACGTTCGATCATGTGAACCAGTTTACCATCTTTAAACAAAGCCATTGATGGCGATGATGGAGGGAAAGGCAACATATACCCTCTTGCCCTGTCAACTGCTTCTTTCTCCATACCTGCGAATACTGTTACCAGTTTATCAGGATGTTTTTCATTTGCTGCTGCTAATCTTGCTGCAGGGCGCGCATTTGCTGCCGCACAACCACAAACAGAGTTTACTACTACAAATACAGTCCCTTCGCCAGTGATGGCACTATCCACATCAGCTGCAGATTTCAACTCCTCAAAACCTACTTTGGTAAGTTCTGCACGCATAGGTTCTACTAAATATTCAGGATACATATTTTCTATTTTAATTCTTTAATCTATACAAAGATATAGCAGAACTTATTAGCATCAAAGGATTACCTTCCGGCAGGCTCCGATTTTACCTTCAAATTACTTTGGTTTTTCCGGCTTTCTAAGGAATTCAATGTCCTTAACAGGGATTACAACCAGAAATCTTAACATTTAATCCACACAGGTATAAGCGCTTAAAAAAAAGTTTTAAAAAAATTGAATAAAGCACTTTTAAAATTCAAACAGATTCTCTAATATTGCACTCCGAAAAAAGAGGATCTGTTTTTGTTTACAAAACCAGATTTCTTTAGATCGAAGGATTCCCGAGTAGCTCAGCTGGTTAGAGCATCTGACTGTTAATCAGAGGGTCACTGGTTCGAGCCCAGTCTCGGGAGCACAAAAGGGCAAGCACGGTAAAACGGTCGCTTGCCCTTCTTTTTTACCTCCCATAATATGGGATCAATTCCTGAACAACCCAAAGGAAAATTAGCATCATCGTTTGTCACATAAAGACGATTGAAGAATAAAACATCCCAAATGACAATACCTTAGTTTAGTCATTGAGATTGACGCCTTCTGAACATCCTCAACCTTCCATTTTTTTTAATATTATATATTTGTATTACCTGCAACCATTCCTAAACAGCCTATGAACAGAAATAGATTTTTCATACTGACCACACTGTCTATTCTTGTGACCATAGTGACGTTGGTGGTTGCCCAAAGAAAAAAAAGTACAGACGATCTTTTTGTCAGATATATTGTTGATGGAAAAAAGCAAGACATAAAATTTTATTGGAAAAACGAGAAACAGGAAAATTTTAAAAGTATTCGGAACTTAAAGAATTGGCTTGATCAAAAACATAAAAAGCTACTGTTTGCAATGAATGCGGGGATGTACAAGCAGGACAATTCGCCTCAAGGACTCTTCATTGAAAATCAAAAACAAATCACACCTTTAGACACGACAACTGGAAATGGAAATTTCTATTTAAAACCAAATGGTGTTTTTTATATAACGGTTGACAATTTGCCAACAATTTGCACTACGACGAATTTTATTGACAATAGAAAAGTAAAGTATGCGACTCAATCAGGACCAATGTTGGTAATTGATGGACAAATTCATTCGGCTTTTAAAAAAGGGTCGGCAAATCTAAATATTAGAAACGGAGTTGGAATTTTACCAGACAATAAAATCATTTTTGCAATGTCAAAAAGGGAAATAAATTTCTATGACTTTGCTGACTATTTTAAAAAGATGGGTTGCAAAAATGCGTTGTATCTTGACGGTCTTGTTTCAAGAACCTATTTGCCCGAACAAAATTGGATACAAACAGATGGAAATTTTGGTGTTATAATTGGCATAACAACGGACCAAAACTGAAACAGGATTTTTTGAAAACGAAACATAAAAAACAAATGGTTATGAAAGGGGGTTTAATGCAGGTGGGAGAATATATGTAAACTAGAAATGAGTAAAACAATAAAAACAGGAGATGTATTTTATATAAAAGTTGAAAATAAAGAGTTATATGTTTTTGGACGTGTCCTTTTTGACGTTAAAAAGCAACTCCATAAGGTTCTTGGCAAAAATTTCATGACTGAAAATTACCATCCAATTCTTGGTATGTTCTATGAAAATTATCAATTGGTGGAAATGTATGAAGGAATTTTTAAAAGTCAGAGTGAATTTGAAGAACAAAAAGTATTAATACCCAGAGTTTTGGTAAGTTCCTTAAATTATAAACCCTATAATTCATTAGAATGCGGAAAAATTAAAAATATCCCTGTTGACTATACTAAAATCGAATTTCCTGAAAGCGTTGACTATGGGTTTAATCATGTTCACATTTCAAGAGGGGAATTAATCTTAAAAACCAATTTACCACACTCAAAATGGGAAGAGATAAATATGGCAAGCACAAGTTTGGTTCCTCGAATATTATTAAATGCAACATTGGATTTTAACAATCGAAAAGATTTAGTTCCGGAAGAGTTGAGAAGACTGGTTTATTTAAAAGATAAAGATTTATATTACAACCAACCTTTAAGAAACGAAATATATAACAGTATAGGAATTGACCCGGAGAAAAGTTATTATGAACTTTCAAAGGATAATGGATTTGATTTAGCAAGATTTTACGAATGACAATAATCAAACCGCGAACAAGACTTTGCATCAGACTGGCAGAAGTACAAAATTCAAGCTCAGTTCTTCAATTGAATTTTGTATTTTAGTTAAACATTTCGGCTCCGAAGTCCCTACCCGAACGCAAAGCGCCACAACGTGATGCGAGATGCCAGGCCAACATTCGTCGAAAAAGAGTTGACCCCACAAATGAAAAAAATGTTTCTCCTTATATTCTTTATTTTCATCATCATCTTCGGAATAGATAGACTTACGGTGATCAATCTGTCGCCTAAATTACTTTTCAAACGTTCCGAATACAAGCAGTTTCCGGAATTAAACGATGGCTTACAGTCGGCTAAATTTTCACTGTACAGAGCAACCCAAACGAGTAAGGCCAACATACGGTATTTCCCACAAAAGAATTTCTTTCTGATTAGCAATTTTAAAAGGAATGGACATTTCAATCCTATCAAAATAGACAGCGCAGGCAATAATGTTTTTGAATTGAATATTGACGAAAAACATCATCTTAAGTTTTTAGAAGCCATTAATTGTTTCCTTATTGAATCAGACAGTATTTATGATCTGTCTGCGGATAATCCTGTTGCCATACCTTTTACTGAAGTACTGAACAGGGATAGAAATATTGAACCTGAAAGATGGGTACAAATATTTGAAAAGCTGTATCAGTCTTCCGACATTGTGCTATATGGCTGGCATACCGATATACAAACTACAGAATGTATTTACTTCCGTACAGAAGGTAAATGGACAAAACTCTATACTTTTGGTAGTAAAGGCCCTATGTACATTTATTCCGAAGGTTCAGAAATTAAGTGCAAAATAAACAAGAAGGAAATCCCTCATAAATGGCACGAAGAGCATTACCTGAAAGATGTAGAGAAAGCCACCTATTCCAATGTACATCGTTATACGGACGAGTACATTACACCCTACAATAGCGATTTGTCTTTTTTCCCCGACCAGGCGCTTAAGTATCAGCCAGCAGGAACCCTAAAAACACTTGCCTTTTCGAAAGAAAAATACACAGATGATGGGTATTTAAATCCGGGGATTCCCTCCGCGTTTTATGGCACAAGTTATTACGCATTGAATTTAGACCAGGACATTTTACATTTTAAAACAAGAGCATACAAGCACAACGGCATAGGCGAAAATGTACAGACCGATATGTTTCTTTTTGATTTGCCTTTGGCTTTTGTCAAAAGAAGCGCGGTATCTTTTCTGACCTACGATTACAGTACCAATTTTCACGAAAATGATAAAAAAGGAATTTACATTATTAAAAAAAAGTAGAACGACAGGAATAATAAAACAACATTAAATACACAGTAAAGGTAGCTGTGGCACAGATAAAATCAGGTGAATACTATGGAAGTACTGAAAAAAAACAATCTGAAATCATTCAACTTATACGAGTTCCTAAAACACCAAAACTCCCACAGCTTTAATATACCTTTTTTCCTTGCCGACAGTCATACGTATAAGAATGCCCATGTCAATTTCCCCTTCAGAACATTTGCCTATGGCTTAGGTGTTACCTATTCAGGTGAAGGTGAGGTATTCAAAATAGGCAGCACAGATTATCGGCTAAGTACGGGATGTCTGACCACAATCGGACCGGGCATGGTCTGCCAATGGATGGGTAATTATACTGCAGAGCATGATACCGTCTATTTTACAGAAGAGCTATTTAATGGCATAAAAACCAATTCTTTTCTGCAATCACTTTCCTTCTTTTTTCACGGTGGCAATCATGTAATCAGGCTCACTGAGGAACAGCTAAAAAAAATGACCTCAACATTTAACCTGCTTAAAGAACTGAAAGAAGACAAAAAAGCAATCCCCGGCATTGTTTATTCCTTACTGATGCTGGCAGACTCTTTTCATTCCTTTCAAAATGGAAAATCTAAAAACGCCAATACTTCCAATAAGGAAAAAATCACTTATGCGTTCAGGAAGTTGGTAGCAGCGCATTTTCCCGACCATAAAGAAGTAAGTTATTATGCTGCCCAACTAAATATTACCCCGAAATACCTGAGCGAAATCTTACAGTCTGAGTTGGGAAAGTCAGCGAAAGCCTTTATCGATGAATATGTGATGATGGAAGCCAGAAGCTTGCTGAAACAAAGTACCCTCAGTGTACAGGAAATTTGTTACTGGCTGGGCTTTGAAGATGCTTCTCATTTTACAAAATCGTTTAAAAAACTGACAAACCTTACCCCTACTGCCTATCGCAAGCTTTAAGGCAACAGAAATTTGTACCAGTTCCCCCGACATCCTGCCTAAAATGATGGTCATTCTGAATATATCTTTGTTTAGCAAAACAACTATTTATCATTCCTAAACCATAGAAAACATCCGCCATGAAAAACTTAACAACATTTAATTTATCCGTCCCAGCCTCCGTATTAGATGACCTGAAAAACCGATTGAAAAATACCCGCTGGCCAGGTGAAGCAGAAGGCTCGGGCTGGAACTTCGGGACCAGCGAGACTTATCTGAAAGAACTGGTGGATTACTGGATCAACAAGTACGATTGGAGTAAGCAAGAAGCAGAACTCAACAAATACCCACAATACACTACTGATGTGAATGGTGTCAAAATACATTTTCAGTACATTAAAGGGAAAGGGGAAAACTCAAAACCATTGCTGCTGACCCACGGCTGGCCGGATAGTTATTTTCGCTTTCACAAAATCATTGCGCTATTAACCGAAGGTGATCAAAGCTTTGATCTGGTTATCCCATCCATTCCAGGTTTCGGGTTCTCTGAAAAGACAGCGATGGACACTGAAGCAGTCGCCGGTTTATGGAAAACATTGATGACTGAGAATCTTGGTTACCCTAAATTCTATGCAGCTGGAGGTGATATAGGTATGGGTGTTACCAAAGCACTCGCCTCTAAATATCCGGAAGTACTTGCTGGCGTACATTTTACCGACGTTGGTTACCCAATGGGACAGGAAGATCCCGATACCATGACAGATGCTGAAAAGCAATTTGCGCAGTTTGTACAACAGTGGTGGTATAGCGAGGGTGCATATGCGATGCTACACTCCAGCAAACCACAATCACTGGCCTATGGTTTGAATGACTCCCCTGCTGCACTTGCGGCCTGGATACTCAGTTTTGGTAATGCCGGGGCTTCTCCTGATATTTTAGAAGAGGCATTTGGGGGAAGAGATGAATTACTGACCAATATTATGATCTATTGGGTCACAGAAACCATCGCCACTTCTGTCAGAATGTACAAAGTGGATGCTATTGCTCAATGGACTGGGGCAAAACCGTTACAAAAAAGTAATGTTCCCGCAGGTGTGGCTGTATTTCCACGAGAAGCACAATTCCCAAAAGAATGGGCAGAGCGCTTTGTCCATGTGGTCAGCTTTAAAAAAATGGAAAAGGGAGGGCATTTTGCGGCACTGGAAGTGCCGGATACCTTTGCTAAAGAATTAAGAAGCTTCTTTTACAGTATTCCTTAGTTCAACCTATTACGTATCTTTAGGTGATGAGCAAGTTCAAAAACCGGTTATTAATGTTAAGTCTGTTGCTGGCATTCACCATGAATGTTAAAGCAACCTGGTCCATTATTGTGATCGACCCCAGGACAAAAAAGATTGGCATAGCTGGAGCCTCCTGTACATTTAGTGTTTATGGCATTGGCGGGATCATTCCTGGTAAGGGAGCAATTGTGGTACAAGCCATGAGCAATAAAGCCGCCCGGAACAAAGGGCTACAAATGATCCTTGCTGATGCATCACCACAAGAAATCCTGGAGGCCATCAGGAAGCCTGAATTTGATCCGGAACAACAACAGTACGGAATCGTGTGCCTGAATGCGATGGATAAACCGCAAACTTATACCGGAACGGAAACAAACGCGGCCAATGGCAGCGCAACTTCAAAAGGGATATCTATTCAGGGCAATACCTTAAACAACAACAAGGTTTTTAATAAAATCCTGCAGGTTGTCATTAAAGCGCAAAAAGCATCCATGAGCATACAGGATGTATTGATGCTCGCTTTAGAAGCCGGAGCAGAATATGGGGGAGATAAACGCTGTGGTGACAGGAAAGCATCAAGCGCATTTCTTACCGTAGCAAAACCAGGTGACGATCCGCAGCATCCAGGTATTAATCTGATCTATAATCAACAAGATGAAACAACGAATGCCGTTAAAGGCTTAAGAAAAAAATTTGAAGACTGGAAGAGACAAGAACAGGGATCCAAGTAAAAACAGAAAAACACATTAAAAATTATACTTCAAGCTCAGATAGAAATTTCTTCCATATCCGATGTATTGGGTTCTTAAGTCGCCCCGATAATGTTCCTGCCCATCTGTAGCACTATAATTTAGTTCCCTGGTATTAAACAGGTTCTTTACTCCGATTCCCGTTTCCAGCCTTTTGCTAAAAAAGGAGGAACCAGTATTTAAATCCAGCAGATGGTACATGGGCGTACGGTTTAATACCCGGTTTTTTGTCTGACTATAAGCTTCCCGTTCAAAAGAATAGATAAACTGGTTGCCAACGAAGCGATAGTTTACATTTAGCCAGTAGTAATTTTTAAAATGCCAGGCGATCCCTGAAATGCCTTCCAGATGAAAAAGATACCGGTCATATTCACTGGCAGTGCCAAAATCGTTGCCCTTTGTTCCAAGAACAGAAATCCCCAGATTCACTTTCAGCTGATGAGAAGAAGCATTCATCTCGATTTTATTCAGCCAACCATAATACTCGTTCAGATTTGTATACCTATAGGCATCCTGAGTAGGTATTTTGTTTGCTGCGGTCGCAATAACAATCCTGTTCTTAAGCTGCCTAAATCCGGAGCTCAGCTTTGTTTGTAACACGATCCCTCCTCTGGTTTTTAGAGAATTTTGCCAGGAAAGCAGTACAGACTTCCCCGTTTCTGGTTTTAAACAGGGCTCTCCTTCAAGCAGGTTAAACTCATTTTCCAGGTAAGTAAAAAGCTCCCTGTGGTTAGGAGCACGGTCTGTTTTTTCAAGAATCAATTTAAAATCATTATGGCCGTTTAAATGATAATTTAAACTCAGAGCAGGCGAGACAAAGAGCATGGTCTGATGGTACCTGCTGAGCCTCAGACCATGCTGAATGGCGAATTTTTCAGATATCTGCCATTGAACCTGAGTAAAAACGGAAATGGAAAATACATTTTCATCTACCGGTTTGCTGATGTAGGTTCCCGGTTCTACAGCGACATATCCATTGGTATGGTCCAATTCGTACCCTATATCCCATATCAGTTGATCTTTCACTAATGGCTTGCTGAGCTTAAACCTTGAATAGAACGTGTTTATGGCATACAATTTTTTTAGCCCCATGTCCTCCAGTGGATCATGATTTGCTGCATTCACTTTTTTAATATTTCGTTTGTTCGAGGCTGCCTGCAGAGATAAATCAAGCGTATAATCTGCATCTTTCCAAAAAGCACCTTTCAGGTTCAGGTGGTGTTTCCACCTGTTGTTAACATACCTGAAGTCGTCGGTTGAATAAACGGGTAAAGGAATATTATCCAGATACTCCTGCTCCACATTGTGTCCATAGAAAGTCAGATCTGCATTAAACCTGTTGAACTGATAAAAAGCGGACAAATCTTTTCCTTTATAAGCCAGATGTCCATTGATATCCCATGAAGTTCTGGGCGACCATGCGTAACCTCTTTGGTAGGAATTTTCCGAAAGGTAATTCTTACCAAGGTACCTGCCCCTATGACCATTGAACTGATCACGATTTAAATTAAATCCGACAGACAAGTTTTTTGACAACAAATAGTTCAGCCCCAGATTTTGTATATGCCTTCCTTTAGCCTCATTACCTGATTTTAAATTATACTCATTGCCCGCACTTCCCTCCTGACTGGAAAAACTAAGGATATTTTTAATCGCTACCTTATGCTTAACCACATTGACCACCCCCATAAGACTGCCGCTTCCATACTCCGGTCCCATGCCCCCCTCAGAAATCTCAATATAATCCACATCAGACATAGGGATGCTGCTCAGATCAATATGACTGCCAAACATATCCGCACTGGCTAATGGTATTCCATCCACCAGGATTTTAAAATGCCTGCTGTTCAGATCAGCGGTCCTGCTTCTTGCCCCACCAAGTTCAGGGGAATTTTCAACCTCTATATTCAACTGGTACCTGAACACATCCGCCAGATTATTCGCCGCCATCTGACGAATGTCTTCCTGGTCGATTCTTTTTATGGAAGAAAAAGCAATGCTCCTCAGTGGACTTTGTTTCTGATGAGGTTCCTGGGCAGGCGCCTGGAGATGAAGACCGAACCACATACAGGTAAAAACGCAGGCAATGTTTTTAAATATCATTATGAAATAGTGTATAGGAGTATAAAACAGATCAGAAACATCAGATCCGGACAGTCGTATTGAAACAACTGCCCGGATGATGATGTAACGCAAGGACTGAAATCAGGGGTTAGGGGGTCGTTGCTATTTTAGCATATTTAAACTTGATTCCACTGTTCACAGCATTACTTGTGCTTGTTGGAGAAAGGTTCTCAAATTTAAATTTATAGACATCGCCATTAGGTAGCTTGATCACATAGAACCTGTCTACAAAAATTTTATAATTACCCATATCCAAATTTCTCCAGTATTGTCCGATTTCTTCCTGACTGGTACTGCTAAACTTCGTGTTGTCGATATTACCAGAACTAAAGGAAGCAAACTGGCTTTCAATGGAATTACTTGCATTCAGTGCAGGATCGTTTGACCAGGTATAATTCAGATCATACGGTCCGGGAGCACCTGCAGTACTTCCTGTAGTTTGCACCCTGTACACAGATACACCAGGATTGTTGTTTAACACCAAACCTTTCAGGGCAAATGGGTAAGAATCACCAGAGCTCATGTAACGCTTAAGCGTTACCGCACTTAAGCCGAGGTTCCATTCGCTTTGTTGCGGTTGTACAGTAGCCAGGCCGGGAGTTCCGAACTTGATGAACTGATATTGATAATTTGCAGTTTTTGCAATAGATACCGGAGTTGAAGTGCTGCTGGCAAAATTCCAGGTGCCTGATGCATTACGCGTTACGGCCTGATAATTTACATTGTATGCAGTACCACTATAGGCTAAGGATGCCAACCAGTAAGTAACCGATATAGGAGCACCTCCTACGGTATCCGGATGCATTTGTACTGGAGGTGTCTTGATCAGGTAAACTTTATTGGTCGCAACAGGGCTACCAATTACAAACTGTCCCTCCCGGTGAAAGTCAAAAGTACTCATATCCCCCATACCCATTGAACCTCCGTTAATAAGGTTATACGCAGATTCCATTTGAGCCGTATTGGTCCTGGCTGCATTGAGGCTACTTACACCATTGATTAAAGAAGCCTGTGTTGTAACCGAATAATTGAGAATAATCCTGTTCATATCATTGCCATTCCAAAAACCGAGATGCCAGGATTCACGTTTTGAAGCTGCCGCCGGGTTAGCGCTGGTAAAATTAAACCAGGCCTGTGAATTGTCTATTGTTGGAGCTACACCGTCCGAAGAGAGGATATTTGACATGTTAGCAGGTCCAATGGTTCTGGTAGTAATGGGCTCAGTAACCGGTGTAAAGGCGATTGCGCTATTGTTGAGCTTTAATTTATCGAACGCCGGGTCATTTTGTTTTTTGCAACTCGCGCCAAATATCAGGCATGCCGAGGCCAATACATAAAAACTGTTTTTTTTCATGTTTCTTAATTTTTAAAGTTTAACTATTGATTTATGTTTATTCTATCCTTGTGTTTCTTGTTTAGTCGACAAATATGGTTTCAATGTTTCCGTCCAGGTATATACCCCCACAATCATCGCAAGTTCCATCCCCCGGATCTACCATTTTAGAGATGGCACGGTTCAGTATCAGTTTACGTAAGGGGGCTTTCGCACCTGTAGAGATCACAACCGTTTTCAGTTTACTGAATTTACCCAGGTTAAGTGTACCATTTGATACACGGACAAAGTCGGCGCTGAATTGCTCCAAAGAAGACTCCAGTTGATTTAGATTAATCAGGTTGAGTAACTCATTAAAGTCAGTCTCTTTTGAATTGATAGAAACAGGTTTGAAGAACACGTTTTTAAGTTTTTTGAACTGAGCAAAGTCAATCGGTTTGGGCAAATCAAGATCTCCAATACTCATGCTTACGATATTTGGAGAATTGACGAGTTCAAAATTTTTGATCTTTACCGGAGGATGATCCGCCCGGTTGCTAACTAAGCTTAGGGTTCCACTGATACCAGAGAGTTTCAATTCTTCCATATCCGAATCCAAAATTGGCATAGTGAGTGTGGTATTTCCATTACCAGCAATGACCAACCGTTTTAGTTTTCGCAGCAAATTGATTGTATTTCCGATCACTACTGATTTTAGATTTTTCTGACCAGACAACGACAATACCGTAATTTTTCCAGCGAGTGCCTCCCCTATTTTCAGCGTTTCCAGCTCTGTGTTTTTACCACCGAAGTCCCATTCTACCTCATTGGTATGATTAAGCACCAGGTGCTTTAATTTATGAAGCTGGTCTATTTTTAGTCCTTGTTCACAAGCAACGTCCACTGTTTCCAGATGAACAAGACTGTTCAGATCGGCAGGCCCCTGAAGAATCGTCGCAGCCAAATATTTCAGGCCCTTGAATTTCCTGATATTATTCATTGTCGTAGGACGTGATTCAAGGCTGTCAACTTTTTCAATGTCAGCGCGGAGGAAACGGTTTGGTTTTCCGGCAATGGGTTTAATCTGGTATGAACGCTCAAGAAATCTGGTCAGGAAGTCCAGATAAGACTCTGATCCTGAGACCGTATTCTCAAACTCTACTTCTTCGGTATTGAAAGAATTTCTGGCATCTTCCAGGTCCTTTTGCAGCCGGACCTTTCTTGGCAGCTGATTGCTTACTTTTTGGATCAGTGCCTGAACTTCCTCATACTTCCCCTTAAAGTCGATATCAGGGTTTGTACGCAGCTGCACAATTCCGGGAAGAATTTCCCGGACCTGTTTTACATCGGCCAATAACAGGGTTAATTTCTCTTTGGTATCCTTCTGTGTTACCTTTTCAAGAAGGCGTTCCAAAGGAGGAATGTCTTCGGCCTTGATCACTTCCTGTTCCGACACTTCGATGATCCTCTTTTCGGTCAGGGCATTATAGTCAATGCTTTCTTCTCTAATTTTGTCTTTTTTACAGGCGGATAGAAGGACAATACTAAGTAAAAATATGGATAGTAAATGTTTCTGTTTCATGATATTTAAGGAATTGGTTTTTAAATTTTATAAGAAAGTCTGAGGAAATAACTCCGGCCATAGTAGAGCCGGAGTGTCCGGAGCGAATAGTAAATGTTGTCTGGTTTGTTCACCGCTTTATAATTAATGTCGGTAACATCAAAAAGATTCTTTACCCCCAGCCGGAGGTCTACCTTGTTCTTCAGGAACCTTTTTGCCACGCTGAAATCCAGGTTTTGATAAGCATCAGTTTTGTTCAGAATTTTTATAAATCCGGTAGGTTGTAAATCAGCACCTTTACCTGTTGCTACAATTTCATATAAGGGCTGTCTGCCCACATGCCTGAAAAAAAATGCCGTTCTGAATCCTGCGGGAAGCAGGTAACTAAACTGCGCATTGACTTGTGTATTCCATAAGAATTCATTGTAATCATCAACTGAAGCCCCATCATTCCCTTTACTTCCAAGTATGGATGCGCCCACAGAGAAATGAAACTTATCGGAGACCAGATTAATGTCCAGTTGATTGAGTAATCCATAATATTTATTTTCATTGGCATAGGTATTCCTCCCCGTCAGTGAACTTTCGCCTTCAACCCTGTAAACAGTGCTCACGATTCTGTCTGTAATGTGCTGGAACATAGAACTGAGATTGGTTTCTAAATGAATATTTCCAGGCAATTCTTTTCTGAATGACCATTGAAATTCAGCAGACTTCCCATATTCCGGCTTCAGATCCGGATTACCCCTGTAATCATGGATACTGTTGACAAACCAGGAGTACAATTCTTCATAATTAGGGAATCTGGTGGAAGTACCCAGGATCAGTCTCAGATCGTTATATTCATTCAATCTATATCGGGTTGTCACAGATTGATTGGTTCTCATTTTCAGTTTATTGCTGAAATTGAGCCTGAAACCAGGGCGGATCATGATCTTTGGCGACAAATTCCACTCTACAGAAGTATATGTCGAACCTGTAAAAAGGGTATTTTCAATAGGACTGCTGAGGGATACATCGTTGAAAAAATTCGTATATCCCTGATTACCTTTAGTCCGGTCCATTTCAAAACCCGCATTAAAGTCCAGTTTTTTATGAAGTATCGGTTTTAGGAATGTTCCTTTTGCATAAACACCCGCAGATTGATAATATTTCTCCCAATCGGTTGCCTGGAGTTTTTCACTTCCGGGAATACCGTTGGATTTATCGATTACTGAATTGTCCTCCAGATTAATGGCCTGCCTACGGTGTTCCAGTCCATTTTTCTGATAAGAGGCATCCAGAGTATAGTAAGCATTTTTCCAGAAATCCCCTCTTAGGTTCAGATGATGGTTATAACGTCCATTACGGTAATCATTATTTACGGAAGCATTAACGTAGAGCTGTTCGTCTTTCAACAGAAATCCGTTTGCAAAATGTCCGTAATTGGTGAGGTCAGAACTGAAATAATTAAACTTGTAAAAAGCGGAGAAATGTTTATTGGTATAGGAAAGATAAACATTACTGTTCCAGGAAGTTTTTGGTGACCATTCATATCCTCTTTTGTCGGTCATCTCTTTACTCATCCCTGCGCCGGTATATTGGCCCCTGTATCCATTAAACTGATCTCTTGAAACTGACCCCCCGAAGGACAGCTGATTCGTTAAGTTATGGCTGGCATTTATTTTCTGGATATGTCTGCCTTTTGCATGATCTGAAGAACTGAGGTTGTATTCTTTTCTGATGCTCTCTTCCTGAATTTCGAAGCTGAGGTCTGTCTTATGCTCAGAATTTTTTTTGGTAATGATGTTTATGACCCCTGCTATGCTGTTTGCTCCATACTCTACGCCCATTGCCCCTTTAATAATTTCCACCCTTTCCACATCATCAAGACTGATGGTGGTCAGGTCCACATCACTCCCCATATTTTCATCCCCGGCAATGGGGATATTGTCCATCAATATTTTGGTGTATTGGCTGTTTAGTCCCAGTACCCGGATTTTGGACCGACCCATTCCCGATTGGTTTTCAATCTCAATGTTCAGTTGTTGTTTAAGCAGCTCAGCGACATTGCTTACTGCCATATTCCGGATTTGCTCTTTTCCTATGACCTCAACCCGGTAAATAGATTTATTGAGTGTCTGAGGACGGTACTGTCCTGTAATCACTACCGGATTCAGGTCGAAGTTGCCGGACACTTTTGAGGAGTCGGGTTTCAGCACCTTTGTCACTTTGGCTACCGGAGGCCTTACCGCTTTGATATGAATGGTATTTCCCTGAACCAGTAAGTCTGGTGTTCCCCCAACTATTCCTTTCAGTACGACTTTCAGCGGTTTATTTCGATAGTCAAGCTGAACCAGTTCCTCACTTTTAATGAGGTCATCCGCATAGGAAAAGGTACAATTTGCCAGACGCCCCAGTTCCAAAAGTGCTTTTGCTTTTGTGATCCGGCCTGTTTTAATACTGATTTTTTGTTGCAGCAATGAGGATTGCTGAGCAAAAACCGGGAAGCTACACAACAAGTACAGCGCAAAAAAAAGGGCGTAAACACCAGGCCTTTCTATTATTTTTTTGGCACTAAACTCCCTAACCAATGTAGATTTCCTACATTTGTAAAAATGTTTCATATTTATGATTTAACTGTGTCTCATTTCGCCACGGTGATGTTTAGCGACTAGCACCGTGGCTTTTATTCTTTATCTTTAGTATATCGTAATTACGGTATCTCCTTTATTCATTTTATAATTAAAGCCCATTACAAAGCCCATACTCCTGAGTAACTGATGAAGTTCAGGGTTTACATAAAAACCTGAATACTTCAGTGAGGCCAACTGTACATTGTCAACCTGTATCTTTACATTATACCACCTTTCCAGTCTTTTTATAATATCGTTCAGTTTTTCTCCCTGAAAGCTCAACTCGTTGTTCTTCCAGGCATATGTTGCCGGAGGAGTTTCAATAACGTTCTGTTTTATTTCCCTGGTCTGATCTGAGTAGCTGGCCGACTGCCCTGCGGTAAGCAGAATCTGGGTAGTGTTGTTGTTTGTGTTCAGGAATTTCACTTTTCCTTCTTCCACATTTACACCTACATAAGTCTCATTTGGGTAAGCACGGATATTAAACGCAGTACCCAGGACCCTTACTTGTGTGTGATGAAGGCTGGTAACAACAAAGGGATGTCGAGGATCAGGCGCAACCTTAAAGAAAGCTTCTCCTGTCAGGGTGACCTCACGGATGCTATCGTTAAATCTTTCCGGATAGGACAATACAGAGCCTGAATTTAAATAAATACCGGTTCCATCAGAAAGTGTAACCTTACCTTTCTTGCCATATGGAATTCTGATTTCTTTCATAACCAAAGCGATCGGCTGGCCGGTTGCTTTATACTGAAACCAGATACCTGCCAGAAGTCCGAATAACAAAACAGCAGCAGCAATGCCGTATCTATATAAAGATGATTTTCCGGAGTGCAGAGGAGCTTTTCCGGAAAGCCAGACCCCTGTTTTCTGTTCCAGGAAAAGCCGCATGTTCCTATCGGCCTCCTCTTTTAAATGGTGTAGTGAAGTGTCCTTTTCAAAATCTTCCAAGGTATGCTCATCTGCCAACCACAATGCCACAAGTTTTTTCTCATCGGGAGTACATAAGTCCAGATGATATTTTTCAAGTAATTGTGGGTTGATCTGCATTGATTTTTGCTTTATACATACCTTAATCGTAAAATCAGGCATTTACCCTTAGTCAGGAAAATCAACTTTACATAACAAACTGTAAATCAATAGATTTAATTTATCAGGAAAGTGATTCAATCTTTTTACGAATAAAACGCAAAGCTTTGGTCATGTGCTGTTCAACCGTTTTTTCAGAAATGGAAAGATGAAGTGCAATCTCTTTGTTATTCAGTCCGCGTTCGCGGCTGAGCTGGTAAACTTCGCGACAGCGACAGGGCAGACTGTCTATAGCTTTGCCCAGGTTTAAATTCAGGTCATTAAAGAAAACTTCATTTTCAGTCAGACAGGTTTCGTCACAAAGACCTAACCTGAGTTCCTGGAGAAGTGCATTTTTTTTTGCCTGTTCCCGATAAAAGTCAAAAACCTTGTTCTTAATGGCTTTATAAAGATAGGATTTTATAGAACCCTCAGTGTCCAGTTCTAATGGATAATTCCGTTCCCAAAGTGATAGAAATACATCCTGAACAATCCCCTCAGCGCGATAATTATCTTTACAATGGTGAAGGCAATAGCCATACAATTCCTCCCAATATAAATTATATGTGCTTTCAAAACTGTAATGATCCATTTTCCCTGCTTGAGTGATGCGTCCAACTATGTAGTAAGACACCAAAGATAGGATCTTTATTTATAATGATTCTAAACAAAAACAGAAAAAGTAGTTTCTTATTGTAAAAAATTTAATAAGATATTAAAGAATGCTTACAATAACGTGGTGATTTGTGCTTAAGGCCTTCTTATAGAAGCTCAGGATTTCGTTCAATGCTGTTTTCATTTCCTCTATTAATCCCGCTTTATCGCCTTCCCAAATTCCATTTGGATATACTTTCTTCTTTTTAAGCAACATGGGATCAAATTCAGCACTTAGCTTTTCGAAATCGATTGCTTCCAAAGCAGCGATGATCTCCGGCAGCTCTTCATTTTCGGTACAAGTTACGAAATCAGCATTTTCGTCCTCAATATTGAAATTATGAATACCTACAACAGCTTCACTTAGTTTGTCATTTTCGACAGGTGTGGATGCAGAAACCCCAGTCAGGAAGCAATGTAAGGCATCCCAGAGCTTGTCAATATCCATAAATTCAAACTTTCCGCTTTCTTCAATTTCAAATAGTTTATTCGTTAATGCTTCATTATCAAGATCCATGAGAGCGTCTAAAGTTTCTTCATCCACCATCAGGTATTCGGCAATCATTCCCATATTTTTAATTTCAATTTATTTTTACTTCATCAGTTGAAGGATCTGTTTTGCAACCTCCTCTTCCTCTTTATTATAGTTAACACTCCATACTCCAATAAAGGATTTTGCGATATCAAGGGTGTATTTTATCCAGGAACAATACTCCTCTGCATAGCTATACTCCTCCCAGTTCAGTTCGTCCTGCTCTTCGCTTTCGAACTCAGGCCAAAGGTATTTTTCGGTGATCAGGTCCTGAATATTCTTTATTTCGGGGCTTGCATTTTCCGAGCCATAAAAGCCATCCTGAAATTTCGCCGCTTTTACAACCTTTAAAATGGCCTTAAGGATTCCCAGTTTATTGACACCAGTAAGCGACAAAGATCTGAAAAGGAAGATCAGTGTAAATGGCGTAGCCATGATTATACCGTCCTGGTGTTCAATATTTACCAGAATTTTATTTATTGCATATTCCTGTTTGGTTAAATCAGCAGCCCTGAGCTCAGCCAATAATTCGGGAAACCCGGTTGCACGCCCATACCAATGAACAATTCTGTTCCAGGGAATATCGTTTACTCCTACTAAAAAATAATATGCATCATTAGTTCCGCTCATCGGTTATGGCTAACGGAGAAGACCTTCAATGTTCTCCCAATCGTTATCTTCCGTGATTTCACAATTAAAATTCAGCAGGCGGTCAGGGTCATTTTCAAGTGTTCTAAATTTTTTCAATGCCTCTTCTACATCATCCAGATAAAGCTCGAGATCAAAACCATTATCTGTGGTCACTCTTGCCAGAAGATGACAGACGCATACCTTTCTCAATTCTTCCTTAAAATAGTTTTCGATTTCTACAGTATCAATATTGGCTTTTGAAACATTAAATCTGTCGCTCAGGTCAATACTCACCAGACAATTAAATGGACAAAATCTTTTATACGAATAATCCTTGTAAGCTTTATCTACCCAATGCGTAGCAGGTTTACCTTGCTCAGTATCCATCAAAAAAACAGTAATACTGCTTTTGGGATAAACTTTCTGTGTGTCCATTTTG
Source organism: Pedobacter caeni (assembly GCF_900129215.1). Taxonomy (GTDB): domain Bacteria; phylum Bacteroidota; class Bacteroidia; order Sphingobacteriales; family Sphingobacteriaceae; genus Pedobacter; species Pedobacter caeni. The sequence goes on from NZ_FQUQ01000008.1 coordinate 98,098, forward strand.
ACTTCTTCCCAGGTCATCATGTTTATAATAATTAGTTCATTTAATTCTACTCAGCTTTGCCTATCCCTATGATATTGACCAATGCCTTTCCGGAAATACGAACAGCCCACTCAGTAGCCAACCGCTCATTATTATTTTTTAAGTTTAATCAATTATATTGAATTAACAAACTACTAACATAAAACTATATTCCATATGATCATATTTGTAAGTCCCCGGTTGTCACCATCCAGGAACAGTAAGGAATACATTGCTATTTTAGACATACATTTACCGTAGAAAAAAATCGCCAGCTGATTTTAAACTCAGCTATTTTCAACTCAGATATTTAAGATTAAGATGCTAAAAACAACATTAACAACAATTCTGTTCCTGTCTTTGACTTCAATTTTCGCACAACATCAAGCCTACGACTTAATCATCACTAATGCGAGATTATTAGACGTCAAAACAGGAAATATAGCTGAAGATCAGACGATCGTTATACATCATGGCAGAATTGAATCCTTAACTACAGGGCCAGGTAAATTTTCTGCAAAAAAGACCATTAACGCCAGAGGAAAATTAGTTACACCAGCTTTTATTGACACACACATTCATCCAACTGATGTCTTTGGCGACTACAAAAAAGCACCAAAATTTCTGGCAAAGGATGCTTTAAAGACTTTACGCAAAAAGCTATCCGATGAATATCTGCCTTTTGGGACCAGTACCGTATTGACGATGGGGCAACCGGAAAATTGGCTCGGGCCATTGCTCAGCTGGCAAAAAGATCAAAAAGCCAGTTATGTTGACCTATACCTTTCCGGAGGAGCATTGATCTCAAAGGAAAAAAGGGTACCCTATATTGCCCATACCACAGTAGAAACACCATCAGCAGCAAAGCAGAAAATACTGGAATACCATAAAAAAGGAATCGATCGCGTTAAACTATACTATCGTTTACAAAAACCGGAATTTATTGCAGCATTCCAGACAGCAGACAGTCTTGGGATGGGCATTTATGGTCATATTGGTGATTTTAGCTCGGATTACCTGACCATCAATGAAACCCTGGACATTGGTCTGATCAATTACGAACATCTTGCAACCATTCCAAATGCAGTAATTATATCCGAAAAAGACAAAACTCAGATGGAGCAACAGTTCAAGGAAAATTTCGGCGAAATAAATACCGAAGCAAGGTACTTAGCATATTATCTGGAACAGTTTCGCTTTATTGAGCAAAATAAATCCGTCGAAATGAATGAATTACTGGATAAGCTTGCAAAAAGTAAAGCAACTTTCTCCACAACCATTCATCGGTTATATGAGCAGTTTCAACCTACTTATTATACACAACCCGCAGATCTTCTGCTTACAGCAGCACAAACTCAGAGAAGTTTACAAAACTTCGCCTTTATGATGAAATGGATAAAAAAGATGAGTGGTAAAGGAATAGAAATCCGCTTAGGATCGGATGGGCCTAATGGAGGAAAGGTAAATCTCTCAGAATTAATCCTTTTCTGTAAATATGGATTCTCTGTGGCTGATGCCTTTAAAATAGCTACAATAAATGGCGCAAAGGCAATTAAAATTGACCACGAAACGGGGGCTATAGAAAAAGGGAAAGTAGCCAATCTGCTCATCTGGGATCAAAATCCTTTTGAAGATCATCAACACTTCATCTCTACAAAAATGATCGTTAAAAATGGAAGAATATTAGACACCCGCCCTTATTAAGTTTGAAACAATAAAACTATATTTAGCCTTTGATTTATTAAACCGTTATCAACATGAAGAAATATCTTTTATTATTCATTTTAGCGCTTCCCTTATGTGGTTTTGCTCAAAATAGCATAAACAATTACAAATATGTACTGGTACCAGAAAAGTTCAGCTTCCTTAAGCAGAATGATCAGTACAGGTTAAACACATTGCTTAAATTACTCTTAGAAGAAAAGGGCTTTACCACTTATTTTGATAATTCTGAAGTACCTACTGAAATTGCCAATAATAAGTGTAATGCACTAAATGCAGATTTACTGGAAAAGAACGGAATGTTCAGTACCAACCTGACGTTTATACTAAAAGATTGTCAGGGAAATATCGTTTTTAAAAGCAAAGAAGGAAAAAGCAGGGAGAAAGAGTATAAAACATCTTACAACCTTGCATTGAGAGATGCATTCGACTCTTTGAAAGAAACTGAATATGCTTACAATGGAGCTAAAATTCAGCCTGTAGCACCAGCAGTGGTGCCAACTGTTGCCCCACCAGCTACAGTCCCGGTGGTTACACCGGCAGCAAAACCGATCGCCGAAGCCGCAGCTGCAACCACAGTTCAGCCTGTCGGAACCCTATATGCTCAGCCAACAGCTACCGGATTTCAACTCATAGATACCACACCAAAAGTAGTTTTAACTTTGCGTCTAAGCTCAGTAAATGATTACTTCATCGCGGAGAATGGAACGTCCAACGGGATCGTATTAAAAAAGAATGGAGACTGGTTTTTTGACTACTATAAAAATGGCAATCTTGTTTCTGAAAAACTGCTGATTAAATTTTAATATCAGCCGGATGAAAGTACCTGTTATTATAGTTGCCGCATTTTTCTTTTTATTTAAACCCGGGCTAATATTGGCCCAGCAGGGGCCTGCTGCCACAATGAAGAAACTATTCCTCTTACTGGACAAACCCAATGACCTCATCAACAAAGAAAACGAATGCTTTGCGAAGATGGATGGACTGGATGTACTTAAATTGAATAAGCCTTTTGTAAAGACCTACTTAACTCATCTAAAAAACACAGGGTTATTTTCCAGGGCTTATCTGGCAGCACAACATAAAGCCTATCAGGATTTAGAGAAAAGTATTTTAAAAGATGGAAGCGCCATTTTCAGAGACAGCGATATTTATACACTTAGTCAGGACCCTCCCAGCAGCAAGGAACTGTTGGCTTCATTGCAAAAATCCAGTCCGTTAATATCAGGGACCACAGCATTGATTACCCTGGTCTTTAAAAATTATCAGGGATACAAACTGATTTATAAGCTGGTGAAGGAAGGTGGCTATTGGCGGATTGACCAGATTAATGCGACATGATCACACTCCAGCCATTCGAAGAAGAAGATTTTCAGCGGTTGATCAGCTGGCTGGATAATGAAGAGCTATTGGTTCAGTTTGGCGGCCCCTTATTTTCTTTTCCATTGACATCTGCACAACTTCAGAACTATAAGAACGACAAAAGCAGACTTTCCTTTAAAGTGATTAGCCTGCCGGATCAGGAGGTTATTGGACATGCGGAGCTTTTTCCTTCAGATGAAGAGAAAACCATTAAAATATGCAGGGTTCTTATTGGAGCAGAAACAAAACGCGGACAGGGATCAGGACAACAGGTCATCAATGAACTGCTTAAAATTTCCTTCCTTCAACTGGGGAAGGAAAAAGTGGAACTCAATGTTTACGACTGGAATACAAATGCGATAAAATGCTATGAAAAAGCTGGCTTCATTTTAAATGCGAATAAAACCTCCCAGATGGTCATTAAAGGGAACACATGGACAGCAGTTAATATGAGCATTGATAAACAACATTGGATTTAAAAAAATGAATCCCGTACCTGCAATTTGCGTGATTGCCAAACCTCAACACTGAGCATATCTTTTAAAAAAATAAACCTGATTATTCAGGAACCGCATAAAAATCATTTAACGAATGTGTATATACACAGTAATCAACTGCAGTCTTCCAAATTCCTAATTTACTTAGGTTAGGAGCTGTTGCGGGAACCAGCATGACAGACCTTTTACCGTCTATCTTATACATCTTGTCTGCCGTTAACTGGCGATTGTCTAAGGCGGTATCGAAGTAGTACAGATATTCATAAACAAAATCCGTGTAGCCTCTTTTATCTACTTTATCTCTACTCAATAGCACCACACGGTCGTAGTTTTTACTGAGTGCCTCCTGAAATTCTACGCCGTTTAATGGTTTGCCATTTAAAACAGGCATGACATTGAACTGCCCGTCTAAAAACACCCATTTTCTGAGATCCTTAACGAAAACCTCCGTTACCACATGGCCAGGCGAGCTTTCCCTGGTCTCTGCATCTTTTGTCTTTATATAAAGTACCCTTGCCTTAAAACCATGCGCCATCAGTTGATCACGCAGGACGATCGAATAAGCAAAACAGGGGAAACGGTTTCCCTCCCGGACCTCGTTAAGAATAGAGATCGCATCATTACGTTTAGGGCTTTTATTACCATCATGTTTCCATTGGTGGTGAGTCCAATTCATCAGGGACAGGATTTTCTCTATATCAGTACGGTCATTAACCATCAGCTGACTGACCGGATACATCCTGCGCAAGGAATCAAAGTAAGCATGATTTGGTTTCTCAAAAAAGAACCTCATGTCTTTTCTTTTTGGCTCCTTACTAAAAGAAATCGGATTCCAGACAAAAGCCTCTGCAGTAATCAGGGTATGAGCCGGATCAGTATCTCCCATCTTTACATAGAAAGATTTGGTTTCCCCTATCTTAATTTTAAACTTAATACTGTCCTTATCTGTCCTGAAACCGACATTCTCATTTGAAGAATAGAGTTTCAGCTTCAGGGTGTCGTGTGCAATCTGTGGAGATATTCTCCACCGCTTTTCTTGCCAGTCTTTGCCAACAAGAATGTCGGCCTGATCCTTTTGTGCAAGAATAAGTGGTTCATTTCTATATCGGTTTTGAGCAATAGTTTGTTCCGAAAGAAAAGCAAGAAGGCCAGCAGCAATCAAAAAACGTATTTTCATAGAAAAAAATTATCCGTCAATATAATAATTAATCATTCTTCTGATCCAGGTATAGCTCTAATCTTCATTACCCACCATTCACATCTTTTAATTCCCTATGCCTGAATAAAACTTCAACAGAAAAATAATTAACTATTCCATTTTGCGTTTTACCTTTGTGATACAAAAGATCACTAATTTATGGAAAATTATTTTGACAGCCCATTTAAAGGAAAACTACTTTCAGAACAGGTTACCAACCCTAATATTATTGTAGGAAAATATAGCTATTATTCAGGATATTATCACGGTCACTCTTTTGATGACTGTGCCCGCTACCTTTCCCCCGACCACAATGATCGGGATCAATTGATCATTGGAAGCTATTGTTCTATTGGAACAGGTGCTTCCTTTATGATGAGTGGCAACCAGGGACACAGACATGACTGGATTTCTTCTTTTCCATTTTTTTTCATGGACGAAGAGCCCGCATTTTCGGGAGCCAGGAATGCTTACGAACCCGCAGGAGATACCGTAATTGGAAATGATGTCTGGATTGGGGCAGAAGCGATGATTATGGGTGGAATCCATATCGGACATGGTGCGCTCATTGGAAGCCGCGCATTGGTGACTAAAGATGTTGAACCTTATGCCATTGTTGGCGGAAATCCTGCAAAAGTAATCAGGAAACGTTTCAGCGAAGAGGAAATAACCATGCTCTTAACGATGTGCTGGTGGGACTGGCCAGTCGAAGAACTGAAGGAAGCGATGCCACTGCTTTGTTCCTCCGATATTTCAGGTTTGTTTGACCATTTTAAGCGCAAAGGCCTTTAGAGATGACCAAATAACCTTTACCTATTAAAAACAACCTCTTCTGCGGTATCCATGTCCGGTTGAATATTTGAGTTTGAGTGAACTTATTTTGAGTAAAATGAGGGAATGAACTAAAATCAAATATATTAAACCGCATAACACCAGTACTTTTGAATTTGGTCAAACTATTGCGTAATTTTGCACAACAAATGAATTGATTCAGGGTATTGGTTATTCCTGTATCGATTCCAATAACTAACAAGCATTTAATAACTTAAATAAAATAAATATGTCATCAGTAGAGACAACTTACGTTCCTTACAAAGTTAAGGACATTTCACTGGCAGAATGGGGTCGTAAAGAGATCGGATTAGCCGAAGCAGAGATGCCGGGCCTAATGTCATTACGCGAAGAATTCGGTCCTTCTAAACCATTAAAAGGTGCGCGCATCGCAGGATGTTTGCACATGACTATCCAGACTGCAGTTTTAATCGAGACTTTAGTTGAGCTGGGTGCTGAAGTAACCTGGTCATCATGTAATATCTTTTCTACTCAGGACCATGCTGCTGCTGCTATTGCTGCTGCAGGTATTCAGGTTTATGCCTGGAAAGGTCTTAATGAAGTAGATTTTGACTGGTGTATTGAGCAAACTTTACATTTCGGTCCGGAGCGTCAGCCTTTAAATATGATCTTAGACGATGGTGGTGATTTAACCAACATGGTATTTGATAAATATCCTGAGCTGATTGCTGCTATTAAAGGTTTATCTGAAGAAACCACTACAGGTGTTCACCGTCTGTATGAGCGCATGAAAAATGGTACGTTACATTTACCTGCGATCAACGTTAACGATTCAGTAACCAAATCTAAATTCGACAATAAATATGGCTGCCGTGAGTCATTGGTTGATGCGATCCGTCGTGCAACTGATGTAATGATGGCTGGTAAAGTTGCTGTTGTTGCAGGTTATGGTGATGTGGGTAAAGGTTCTGCGGAATCATTAAGCTCACAGGGTGTACGTGTAATCGTATCTGAAATTGACCCGATCTGTGCATTACAGGCAGCAATGGAAGGATATGAAGTGAAAAAATTCGCTACAGCAGTTAAAGAAGCCGACATCGTAGTTACTACTACCGGTAACTGTGATATCGTTCGTGCGGAGCACTTCAAACTGATGAAAGATAAAACCATCGTTTGTAACATTGGTCACTTCGATAATGAAATCGATGTTGCCTGGTTAAACACAAACTATGGTGATACTAAAATTGAGATCAAACCTCAGGTTGATAAATATACCATTGATGGTAAAGACATCATTCTGTTGGCTGAAGGACGTTTGGTAAACTTAGGTTGTGCTACAGGTCACCCAAGTTTTGTAATGTCTAACTCTTTCACCAACCAGACTTTAGCTCAGCTGGAGCTTTGGACAAATACAGATAAATATGAGAACAAAGTTTATGTTCTTCCTAAATATCTTGATGAAAAAGTTGCCCGTTTACACTTAGCTAAAATTGGTGTGGAACTGGATGTTTTAGATCAGCATCAGGCAGATTATATTGGTGTACCTGTTGAAGGTCCATTCAAACCAGAGGCTTACAGATACTAAGACTCTGCATAAATGTTATAAAAAAGGGAGCCTGTTTAAAAACAGGCTCCCTTTTTTATGGTGTTATTTTTTTAGAGTGTCGCATTAACGGATAAAGCAAATGTTCCCGGTAACCGCTCAAAAGCAGTCTTTTTACGGTACTGGATTAAATTTCTTCCTATTACACTCACCTTTAAATTCTTAAAGGTCCCTGAAGATTTTTGCTTTGCGATGTCGTATCCCAGCGCGATATAATTCAAATTTAAATAACTGGATCTCTCCTGAATTTTAGGAGAATAACGATATCTCGGGTCTGACAAAGTCGTGATGTGCTGATTCAGATAAGTATAACCATTGATATCCAAAGAGAAATCACGGTAGTAAAATTGATGTTGCATCCCCATCTGCAACCCTTGTCTGTTAATCTCGTTGTTCGCTGATGGCTCAATTCCTTTCATGACCGCTTTTTTCATATCATTCCGGTAAAGGCTCAAACCAGTGCTCCATTTAAAAGGTGTATTCCTTAGAATTCCGGCCGATGACCAGATTCTCCAGCCCTTCTCCCGGACAGGAAGAAAAATACCTGTTGGCTCCCCTCCCGATAATGACCATTCCAGGACTGTGGCGTAAGTTTCATTTCTGTACCAATCAGCAGACAGATGAAACCTATTGTTAAAGAAAGCGGTATTGATCCCGTAATTCTGCATCTTCATTTGATCAGCATTTGGAAAAATCATAGATCCATCTCCCCAGAAGCCTGTTTGTGCTACGGATACCGGGTTGCGATATTTCCCAAACGAAGCAAATAAACTGACCTCATCGATCACAACCACTTCTTTCAGGAATGCATTCTTCAAATTTACTCTTCCTGAATAATAAGGTGAATACAAAGCCTTATCCATAGGTTTAACTTTATCTCTGCGTATTCCGGTCTGCAGAAACAAAATGTCATAAAGGTTCACAGAAAAATCACCAATCCAGCTATGAACCCTGGTTTCACCGTCCCTTGTTCCATATTTGACCTGTTGCTCATTTGAACCAGTTTCTCCCGTTCCCCCCACGCTATAGATGGTATGGTTAAGCTGATCCTTCAGGTTCGCATGGACATACTGGTAGATTGCAGATCCTTTAAAAGTAACCCTTTCCTGATCCAGTTTAAAACTATAATTCAGGTTATTTAATATGGACAAACTGTTTTTACGGGCTGTAAACAAACTATCAGAATAAACACTTGCACCTGCCCCCTCACCAATGTAGCCGATTATTTTATGGATTCCATTATCAGACCTGCTGTTGTCTTTTAACAGGCTGAATTCGTTAACCAACCCTTTGACAGGACGAGCCCTGACGGTAAACAATCCATTCCAGTTTTTTTGATCTCTTTTATTATTTAGCTGAAAGGTGGAATATTTATTTGCAGAAGTAAAAAGTTCATTGCCAGTATACGGGGCATAATTTGCATTCGCACCGAGGCTCAGCCATTTCAAAGGCTCGTATCTTAGATTTCCGCTCAATTGAAGCTGTGCATCACGTTCTGACATGCGCTCATGGAAATAACCACTGCGATAAGTTGCTGAGCCCCTCCAGGCTAATTTATCAAGTCCCTGAGATAGGGCAACATGGTAACTCTGGGGATAATTGTGTTTTTGTTCGCCATTCTCTTTAAAAGAACTGACACCCGCCTGAACATTTACATCTGTAGAAAGGGACTGATTCAAGCCTGCTGTTTTTGTACTGATCAGCAATACTCCATCCCTGGAATTCCAGATCCCGAACTTGCTGCCCAGTCCCCCGCGATAGTAGGCAACCTCTTCTATGTTATTAATATTGATCACATCAATATTATCCCAAACAAATCCATCTACAACAAACAGCAATTCCATACGTTGAAAAGCCAGACCTCTCTGATTCAAACCAGGTAAGCGGCCCAGCAGCGCTTCCATTAATTTACCAGAAGGAAAATTTCTCAGCTCCTCTGCCTTAATGATCACGTCCGGTTTATTAATCCAGGCATCTTTATTTGGGGATGACACCACCGTGTCCTGAGCCATACCCCGGAGCGAAAGCAGGGATATGCCTATAAGAAAGAGCATTTTCTTCATACTGGTTTTTTATTTTTCCGGCAAAGATAAAAAAAAGCATGAATGGTTAATTTTAAATTAAAACAATAGCAGGATCAGGAACTATGCCCCGGTAGGGTGCTCGCATTTCCATCTCTGATCGCCTGATAATGTGGCGACATGATCTCTACTCCAGCTGCGTCAAAAGCCTCATGAATATTTTTGTGAAGTTCAGAGTAAATCAAAGCCATGATTTCCGGTTTCTCCACATAGGCATTTACCTGATAAGATACGTACCAATCGTCCAGACTCGTTTGCAATACGAAAGGTTGCTTTCCTTTAATTACCCCTTCAGTTGCCAATGCCGCATTGATCAGCAGGCCATGGATCGTCTGCCAGGGAATATCATATCCCAGTGTAAGGGTAGAATGAATGATCAAGCCTTCATTGGCACATAAACTGGTATAATTAACCGTATTTCCATTCAGAATTGCACTGTTTGGAATGGTAATGATTTCATTTTTGATCGTTTTTAACCGGGTAACAAGCAAAGATTTTTCGAGTACTGCTCCGGTGATGTCTCCTATTTTAACCACATCGCCAATTTTAAAAGGCCGCATATAAGTAATCACCATCCCTGCTACTCCATTACTGATTGCTGAAGAAGAACCGAAAGAGATCAAAAGCCCTAAAAATACAGACACCCCTTTAAAGATCTCTGAATTAGAGCCTGGAATAAATGGCCAGATCACCACCAGCATAAATGCATTCAGGACAATTTTAACAATGTTATAAGTCGGTTTCGCCCAATCGGGATAAAAACCATTCACCTTGAGTTTCTCTGTTTCTATTTCATCTGCCAGGAATTTAATCCCCTTTTTAATGTAATGAAAGACAAAAAAGATCACTACGATGGTAATCATATTGGGGATGAAATTGATCATCGCACTGAATATATTCTTCAGTGGATTCAGGACAAAACTGATCAGGCTATCCCCCCAGGGTTTCGTCCATGGAAAAAGTCGGAATACCAGTGGAAGGGTAATATAGATCAGTAAAAAGATCAGCAGAAATTTAAGCAGGTTCAACAACCTGCCTATCAGTAACAATTCGCTTCTCTTGTTGATCAGCTCATAATCTTTGATTTTAATGTTTCCGATCCTTTTCTGGAGCTTCACGCTGATCCAGGCACGAAAACGGTTGGAGTACTTATTTAAGTAGAAGATAGAAGCACCCAGGGTCAGTAAGATCAGTAAGCCCAAACCTGCACGCTTTAAAAGCTCGGTAACATCAGTCTCACTTTTGTATTCTTTTACATTTTTCACAATGATCTGCTGGTATGTTTTTGCCAGTACAGCTCTATCCATTCGTACAGAATCTGCATCAGCCTTAGACAAACTGATCAGAATGTTTCCTTTGTATACCAGATCGGTCACCACAGAATCATCCTCAATCTTCACAGAATCTGCCACGAAAAGAAGATCTTCTGCCAGTTTCTCCACTTTTTCTGAAGTCCTTGCGGCCCTTTCCGAAGCGGATAAAGAACCCAGCCTGTTTTTGATATGAAATAAAGTATCCTGATGGACAATAACAGGATATCCTTTCAGGTCAACCTTAGTTTCCTGGGCATGGAGCGTGCTTTGTAAACCCAACAGGCATAGAAATGTAAAAAGCGTTTTTGTGAACATTGATGTAAGAAATTATCGTGATTGCTAACAGCAAAATAAGGAAATAATCTACTATTTTTACGTCATGGCAAAATTATCTGTAAACATCAATAAAATTGCGACACTAAGAAATAGTCGTGGGGGAAATAATCCGGATTTAGTAAAGGTAGCGTTAGACTGTGAACGCTTTGGAGCAGAGGGGATCACCGTACATCCACGACCAGATGAAAGACATATCCGCTATCAGGATGTGTTCGATCTGAAAGCCGTAATTGCTACAGAATTTAACATTGAAGGCAATTGCAGGGAGCAAAAATTTGTGGACCTGGTATTGGCCAATAAGCCTGCACAGGTTACCCTGGTACCGGATGCTGAAGGTCAGATCACTTCCAATCATGGTTGGGATACGATTAAAAATCAGGCTTATCTAAAGGAAATGACCAGCTTATTTCAGGCTGCAGGAATCAGGGTTTCTATCTTTGTAGATCCGGTGACCGAAATGATCGATGCTGCCGCAGAAAGTGGTACAGACCGCATCGAGTTGTATACCGAAGATTATGCCCGCAATTTCCAGCGCAACCGGGAGCAGGCCATCGCTCCATATGTTTCCGCAGCAGAAAGGGCCAATGAACTGGGTCTTGGCATCAACGCAGGTCATGATCTTGACCTTCAAAACCTGAGCTATTTTGCAGCAAATATCCCGGGATTACTGGAAGTCAGTATCGGCCATGCCTTAATCAGTGATGCCCTGTACCTTGGATTAGAAAACACAGTTCAAATGTATTTAAGACAACTAAAAAACTAAATTTCCGATAAGAACATCATCAAAATTTTATATTAATGAAAAACTCAACTTTATTAACCATCTCCGCAATTTTCCTATTCTTTATCGCCGGTTGTAAAGGTGGTGGTGGCAATCTGGATGAAGGTACTGCTACGGATGTAATTGCTGCACACCTTAAAACAAACCCTGAATTTGAAAGTGTCCGGATTAATGTCGGAGAAATGAAATTCAAAAGTAAAAATGATAAACTGGAGCTGGAAAAATACAAAGGTTTACAAGGGAAAGGCCTGGTAGAAATGACCTTACAGGATCAGAAAAAGAAGTTCCTGTCTAAAGACAGCGTTTACATCTATCAGGTTTCATTAACAGACAAATCAAAACCTTATGTCCTTAAACAGGATGAGTCAAAGGCCACCCTCCGCGTACTTGATTATGTGTTGGATCCTGAAAAGCCCATCACCCTGATCAAAGGAGATTCCAGAGTTGCCAGGGTAACTGTATCGCTGAAAAAGGAACAGAATGATTTCGCTATTTTCCTGAAAGACAAGGGAACAGCAAGTAATTTCATCACTAAAACCTATAAATTAAAGTTCAAAAAAGAAGAGGGCTGGGTACTGGTCGGAGATTAGTTTTATAAACAGTTTTAGGCTTAGAGCTAAGGGGATTTTTTATTACCTTTGCGGAACTTTTTATATATAGATTTCATGAGCTTAAATATTCATTACAAAGAAGACTTTAAAGATCGTCACATTGCCCCTAACACTGAGGATGTGAATGCCATGTTGCACACCCTTGGATTGGGTTCTGTTGACGAATTGATAGAACAAACCGTTCCTCAAAAGATCCGGTTGAAACAGCCATTGAACCTGCCGCAGGCGAAATCTGAAAAAGATTACCTGAGCAGCTTAAAACAAACTGCTTCTTTAAACAAGGTTTTCAAATCTTATATCGGTCAGGGATATTATGACACAACAACTCCGGGTGTCATCTTACGTAACGTAATGGAAAACCCGGGATGGTATACGCAATACACGCCTTATCAGGCAGAGATCGCACAAGGTCGTTTACAGGCATTGTTAAACTTCCAGACCTTAGTGATTGACCTTACAGGTATGGAAATTGCAAATGCGTCTCTATTAGACGAAGGTACTGCTGCGGCTGAAGCCATGTTCATGCAATTCAGCTTACGCAAAAACCAGGCTGCAAAGAAATTCTTCGTTTCTGAATTACTTTTCCCACAAACTATTGACATTTTAAAAACCCGTGCCAATCCTTTTGGTATTGAGTTAGTAATAGGTGATCACCAGACCACAGTACTTAATGACGAGTTCTTTGGTGCGATCATCCAATATCCAGCCGGTAACGGTGAAGTATTTGATTATACTGATTTCGCACAGAAAGCACACAACCTGAACGTAAAAGTAACTGTTGTTGCAGATCTTCTGAGCTTAACTTTATTGACTCCTCCGGGAGAATGGGGAGCTGACATTGTGGTAGGTACTACCCAACGTTTTGGTGTACCTATGGGCTTTGGTGGTCCTCATGCAGCATATTTCGCAACTAAAGATGAGTACAAACGTTCTATTCCGGGACGTATCATCGGGGTAACGATCGATAGCAATAACAACTATGCTTTACGTATGGCCCTTCAAACAAGGGAACAACATATCCGTAGAGATAAAGCAACTTCAAACATCTGTACTGCACAGGCGCTATTGGCTATTATGGCTGGTTTCTATGCAGTTTATCATGGCCCTAAAGGCTTAAAATTAATCGCTGAACGTACACACGGACTGGCTGTTACTTTAGCTGAATCATTAGAAAAAGCAGGTTACACCCAACTGAATAAAATTTACTTTGATACCATCCAGTTAGATCTTGGTAACCTGGTAGATTCTATCCACAGAGAATGTATTGACAATGAAATCAACCTGAACTACAAAGGCAGCGTAGTGACCATCGCTTTAGATGAGACGACTGCAATCGAAGATGTTCAGTTACTGGTAAAGATCTTCTCTAAAGTAAAAGGTATCGCTGCTGATGCAGTAGAACTGGCTGATGAAAATGTAGAAACTGTTATTCCAACAGCACTTCAACGTACTTCAGCTTACTTAGGTCATCCGGTATTTAACGCACACCATTCAGAACATGAAATGCTGCGTTACATTAAATCTCTGGAAGCAAAAGACCTTTCACTTTGTCATTCTATGATCGCTTTAGGTTCATGTACCATGAAACTAAATGCAACGACTGAAATGATCCCTGTAACCTGGCCGGAATTTGGAAGAATCCATCCATTTGCTCCTGCTGATCAGGTTGCCGGTTACTATACTGTATTTAATGAACTTGACAGATGGCTCAGTGAAATCACTGGATTCGCTGCCATGAGTTTACAGCCAAATGCTGGTGCTCAGGGTGAATATGCGGGTTTAATGGTGATCAGAGCTTACCATCAGGACCGTGGTGATCATCACCGTAACATTGCTTTAATTCCTTCTTCCGCACACGGAACCAACCCTGCATCTGCAGCGATGGCAGGAATGAAAATCATCATCGTAAAATCTCTTGAAAACGGAAATATTGATGTTGATGATTTAAAAGCCAAAGCAGAAGAGAACAAAGAAAACCTTTCCTGCTTAATGGTGACTTATCCATCTACACATGGTGTATTCGAGGAAAGCATTATCGACATCTGTAACATCATCCATGAAAATGGCGGACAAGTATATATGGATGGTGCCAATATGAATGCTCAGGTAGGATTAACCAGCCCGGGTAATATCGGTGCTGACGTTTGTCACCTTAACTTACACAAAACATTCTGTATCCCTCACGGTGGCGGTGGCCCTGGTATGGGTCCGATCGGTGTGGCTAAACACCTGGTTCCTTACTTGCCAGCTCACTCGGTAGTAGACATCAGCAAAGAGAAATCTATTCCTGCTGTTTCTTCTGCTCCATGGGGTTCAGCATCGATCTTAGTGATCTCTCATGCTTACATTGCGATGATGGGCGGCGAAGGTTTAACCAGCGCAACCAAACATGCAATTCTTAACGCAAACTATATGAAAGCGCGTTTAGAGCAGCATTATCCGGTATTATATTCAGGTGCTAACGGACGTTGTGCACACGAAATGATCCTGGATTGCAGAGCTTTCAAAAACTTCGGAATTGAAGTGGTAGATATTGCAAAACGTTTGATGGATTATGGCTTCCATGCACCTACAGTATCTTTCCCGGTTGCAGGAACGCTAATGGTAGAGCCTACAGAAAGTGAGCCTAAGCATGAGCTGGACAGGTTCTGTGATGCTTTAATTGCCATCAGAAAAGAAGTAGGCGCAGTTGAAAACGGAAATTCAGACAAAACAGATAACCCATTGAAAAACGCACCACACACAGCTACGGTTGTAACGGGTGATGAATGGAACCATAGCTACAGCAGACAAACTGCTGCATTCCCGCTTCCTTATGTTGCGGCCTATAAATTCTGGCCTTCAGTAGGTAGGGTGAATGACTCTTTTGGCGATAGGTCACTGGTATGTGCTTGTCCTCCGATTGAAAGCTATATGGAAGAAGAAACCGTTTAAAATATCGGAAACAGTTAAACCTTTTAATATATTTATCATCTGAATATATTAAAAGGTCTAAACTGACCGGAGCATAAAAAAACCACAAACCATTAAACATGAAATTAAAATTAACTTCCCTGGCCTTACTGATTGTAGTAATTGCCTCATCGGCTTTTATAGCCCCCGTATTTAAAGCAGATACTTATAAAGTTGACGCTTCAAAATCTTCCATCACCTGGGTAGGTAAAAAATTAACAGGAAGTCATAATGGTACCATCGACCTTCAGTCGGGTTCCCTGTCTTTCAACGGAAAAAAATTAGCCGGTGGTAATTTCGTGATTGACATGACTACAATTAAGGATGCTGATAAAAGCGCAAACTTAGAAAAGCACTTAAAAGCAGACGATTTTTTCGGAACGGATAAATTTGCAACCTCTACATTCACGATCAAAAAAGTAGCCGGTAACGGAAACACAGTAAATGTAACTGGTGATTTAACCATCAAAGGAATTACGACTTCGATCACTTTCCCGGCTACCTTAGCATGGAATGCGGATGGCTCTGTGACTGCTTCAGCAGACAAAGTAAGCGTTGACAGAACTAAATTCGGAATTAAATACAAGTCCAAAAGCATCTTCCCTGATGTAGGCGACAAGATGATAAACGATGAATTTGAACTTGCAATTAAACTGGTAGCTAAAAAATAGTTCGTTTAATTTCATTTAAAAAAAGGCCATTATTGTATAATGGCCTTTTTTTTGTAACATAATAGATATTAGTCCTGCCATTTATACATATTTTATAACTTTATAGTTACACAAAAAATTTACCGTTACGCATTGACCTCTATGATGACCTCAAAAATTAAGCTACTTGTAATTGATGATGACGACATCAATATTTTCATCATAAAAAAAATAGTAGAAAAAACGGGGTACAACGTTGAAATGATCTCTAAAACAAACGGGCAGATCGCGATCGATTACCTTGCAGGAGTGGTCAGCTCAGGAGATGCGCTTCCACAGCTGATTCTTATTGACATCAATATGCCCGTGCTGAATGGCTGGGAGTTTCTGGAGGCCTACGAGAAATTAGGAATTCCTCAAAAAGTAGACATGTATATGCTTTCGTCTTCCGTATATGAAAACGATATTGAAAAGGCAAAGACCTATACTACAGTTAAAGGATTTATTTCGAAACCACTGTCTATAGAAAGACTGACAGAATTATTGAAGCTGGTAGAACGGCAGATTAATGAATCTTAAACTGCCCTTCATTGTAAGTCACAAAACCTGTAGCCCTGGATTTTCCATGATAAAACAGACAATTCCAGTTTTCTAAGGCTGCTTTCTGTCCGAATTCTTCCCTGAGTTCCATGGCTTTCCTACCGTCAAAGTCATACTTGGCAATAAACTTTCTCAATAACTCTTCCGGTTCCGGTAACACGTCACCACCAAAGAATACTTTATCCGTTCCATCGTCCAGCAGGAAAGTCTGGTGAAAAGGGGTATGTGCTCCTGTAAGCTCATAACTGATCTCAAGTGTCAGTTGCCCTGAGCCTTCGATGAAATTCAATTGTGCATTCCGCTGTAAGAATTCAAAAATTTCTGTTTTATAGGAAGAAGAAGAATTCGTAAACGCACTCTCCCATTCTCCGCGCTGAATCACATATACTGCATCAGGAAAACTCAGATCAACCTTGTCTCCTACCTGGTGGATCATCCCGCCGGAATGGTCAAAATGTAAATGAGACATGAGCACCATTGTCACCTCTTCCGGCTTAAACCCTGCTTTTTTAATGTTTTCGTGCAAAATCAACTGCCCTTTTTCATTACTGTAGCCCAAGCCGGTATCAAACAAGACCAGCTCCTTACCTAACTTTACCAGGAAAGGCTGAACATGAATAAACAAAGAAGCCGGACGGTCTTTAGGGTTGTCCGTTTCCGAATTAAAAGGAAGGAATTTTTTAGTCGCATCTACGGAATAAGATCCTTCATATAAAGTGAAAACTTGCAATGGCGTAGTTATTAGTAAGAAGAAATAATTTAATGATATATTTACGAATCGTTGCAAAGATAGAGAACCTGCAGGAACTTATCGCTTAAAAACACAAGCAAGAGGTTCATAGCAGCGTCATAACCGCGCAAGGAAGCCTCAGCAGCCCGGAAGAGCCGGCCGGCAAAACCAAATAATCCAACAAAAAAAGAGAATAACCACTAATGGAAAAAAGATGGGTGCAAGTTGTACAGGGGAATAAAGAAACAACAGATTTGCTTGCACAGCAATTAAATATAGACCACAGCTTAGCACAGATATTAGTACAGAGGGACATTTCAACCTTTGAGGAAGCGAAAGATTTTTTCAGGCCGCAAATGGCACAATTGCATGATCCTTTCCTGATGAAAGACATGGATAAGGCGATCGTCAGAATTGATATGGCCCTCAGTAATCATGAAAAGATACTCGTATATGGCGACTACGATGTTGATGGAACGACTTCCGTAGCCCTGGCTTATAGCTTCTTTAGCCAGTTTACAGAAAACATTGAATATTATATTCCCGACCGGCATAAAGAAGGATACGGCATATCTACACAAGGGATAGATTATGCCCATAAAAACGGACAAACTCTCATTATTGCCCTGGATTGCGGGATCAAGTCGGTGGATAAAGTCGCTTATGCAAATTCGCTGGGTATCGATTTTATCATCTGCGACCATCACCTTCCGGGAGATGAATTGCCCGCAGCAGCAGCCTTACTTGACCCTAAGCGGAACGATTGCCCCTACCCTTTTAAAGAATTGGCTGGTTGCGGGATCGGGTTTAAACTGGCACAGGCCTATTGTATCCGCCATGAACTTCCCGCAGAAAGATATGAGCAATATTTAGACCTGGTAATGGTCAGTATCGCAGCAGATATTGTTCCTGTAGAAGATGAGAACAGAATATTGGCCTACCATGGGCTGATCAAACTGAACAAGAATCCCTGCATGGGACTAAAGGCATTAATGGACATCTCCGGAAAAAATAAGGATTATACCCTTACCGATGTGATTTTTGTACTGGCACCCAGGATCAATGCCGCCGGCAGGATGGACCATGCCAATGAAGCAGTAAAAATGTTATTGTGTGCAGAAGACAGCATTGCCCTTTCTCAAAGCGAATTCATCAACCAGCAGAATACAGACCGCAAAGTCTCAGACCAGAACATCACGGCCGAAGCACTGGCTTTGATTGCAGACTGTGAGATCCTGATCAACAAAAAAACCACTGTAGTTTATCATGAAAGCTGGAATAAAGGCGTGATTGGTATCGTGGCCTCCCGTCTGACAGAAAAATATTACCGTCCCACCATTGTGCTGACGGAATCCAATGGTTTACTCACCGGCTCCGCACGTTCTGTAGCCGGTTTTGATCTTTATGAAGCTTTACTTGGTTGCGAAGATTTGCTGGTACAGTTTGGCGGCCATAAATTCGCCGCAGGCCTCACCATGAAGCCGGAGAATATTGATGCTTTTTCAGAAAGATTTGAAAACATTGTTGCAGCCACCATTACTGACGACCTCTTATGCCCTGAAATTAAGATAGATACTGAGATTCATTTTTCACAGATTGACGGTAAATTTCAACGTATTATCTCTCAAATGGCACCTTTTGGGCCACATAATCCGGCACCTGTTTTTGTAACGCATAACGTAAGTCTGGTAGCAAAACCTTATGTTGTGGCGACAAAACATTTAAAATTGAATGTAAAACAACAAAATTCAGCTATTTTTGAAAGCATTGGATTTGGCCTGGCAGAGTTTGAAACACTTTTACAACCAAACCAGCCTTTTTCTATTTGTTATACAATAGAAGAAAATATCTGGAAAGAACAGAGACGTTTGCAATTGAATATTAAAGGGATTAAGATATAAATGATATTAAGAGCTGAAAATCTAATCAAAAAATACAAACAGAGAACCGTAGTAAATGACGTTTCATTTTCTGTGAGCCAAGGGGAAATTGTAGGTTTACTTGGACCTAACGGAGCGGGAAAAACGACCTCATTCTATATGATTGTCGGCTTGATCAAACCCAATGAAGGCACTATTTTTTTAGATGATGAGGACATCACCTCTGATGCCATGTACAAAAGGGCACAGAAAGGGATTGGTTACCTCGCACAGGAAGCTTCGGTATTCCGTAAACTATCCGTCGAAGATAACATTATGGCCATCCTGGAGATGACTAAGATGAACAAAGAAGAACGTCATGAGAAACTGGAAGAACTCATCAGTGAATTCAGTTTACATAAAGTACGTAAAAACCGCGGTGACCTGCTTTCAGGTGGGGAACGCCGGAGAACAGAAATTGCAAGGGCATTGGCTGCAAATCCTAATTTCATCCTGCTGGATGAGCCTTTTGCAGGGGTCGATCCGATTGCGGTAGAAGAGATCCAAAGCATTGTAGCGAAATTAAAACAAAAAAATATAGGCATCTTAATTACCGACCATAACGTGCAGGAAACACTTTCCATCACCGACAGGGCTTATTTACTATTTGAAGGTAAAATATTAGAATCCGGAACACCAGAAGTCCTCGCTGCCAATGAGATGGTAAGAAGAGTATATCTGGGATCAAACTTCGTGCTCCGTACTAAAAAACTATAACCCTTATTCACCGTAACAGATGGCAATTGTAAATTCGATTTTTACCTGGTATATGAAAAAGCGCGTTCATCAGATCGAGCTTTTCATGAAATACCCGCATGATGTACAGGAAGAATGGTTTCAGAAACTGATTTCCAGCGCAGCGGATACAGAATGGGGGATGAAATACGAATACCGCTCCATTCTTTCCCCGAAACAATTTAAGCAAAGGGTTCCCATACAAAATTATGATACCCTGAAACCTTATATCGAACGGATGCTCAAAGGAGAACAAAACATCCTTTGGCCATCGGAAATAAAGTGGTTCGCAAAATCTTCAGGTACAACCAGCGACAGGAGTAAATTTATTCCGGTATCGGAAGAATCTTTGCAGGAATGCCATTTCAAAGGAGGTAAAGACCTTTTATCCATCTTTTGCAATAACCGTCCCGACAATCAGATCCTGACGGGAAAGGGCCTGGTCCTTGGTGGAAGCCATCAGATCAACCAGCTCAATGAAGATTCCTTTTATGGCGATCTTTCTGCGGTACTGATCAAAAACCTGCCGATGTGGGCAGAATATTACCGCACACCAAACATTTCCATCGCACTCATGGACAACTATGAGGAGAAGATGGAAAAAATGGCTGAGGCCACCATCAAAGAAAATGTGACCAATATTGCAGGGGTGCCGACCTGGACGATTGTCCTGGCAAAAAAGGTGCTGGAAATGACCGGAAAGCAGAACCTGCTGGAAGTCTGGCCAAACCTGGAACTATACATTCATGGTGCCGTAAATTTCAAGCCTTACAGAGAGCAGTTCAGAGAATTGATTCCCTCTAGTGAAATGTATTACCTGGAAACTTATAATGCTTCTGAGGGCTTCTTTGGCATTCAGGATGAAGTCAATTCCGATGAACTACTGTTGATGCTGGATTACGGTATTTATTATGAATTCCTGCCCATCGAGCAATTAGAAGACGAAAATCCGGATACCTTATCCCTGGATCAGGTACAGTTAAATAAAAATTACGCCATTATCATCTCTACCAACGGAGGTCTATGGCGCTATATGATCGGCGATACTATTCAATTCACCAGTCTTTCCCCCTACCGCATTAAAATTACCGGAAGGACCAAACATTTCATCAATGCTTTTGGAGAGGAAGTGATCATCGACAATGCAGAACAGGCCATTTGTAAGGCATGTACCGAAACGGGAGCTGTTTTCAAGGATTATACCGCTTGTCCTATTTATTTTAAAGGGGAAGAAGTGGGAGGCCATGAATGGATCATCGAATTTGATCAGCAACCCAACGACTTTGAAAAATTTGTAGACATCCTAGACCAGACCCTTCGGGAGGTCAATTCTGATTATGATGCAAAACGTTTTAAAGACATGGCGTTACGCCGGCCAAAAGTCCACAATGCTCCTTACAACACGTTCTACAACTGGTTAAAGTCTAAAGGAAAATTGGGCGGGCAACATAAAGTACCGAGATTGGCCAACGAACGGACTTATGTGGACGAAATATTGCCTATGATGAAGTAAAAAGAATTTTTCGGCATAACCCCATTGTAAATCAGCTTTTATTTCAGTAAATTTAATTAGCTAATTATTAATGTGTTATGAAAACCGTAAAACATCTACTCAGCACTAAATCAGCGAACATTTTTTCTGTTCCTGCAAACACATCCGTTCTAACAGCCCTTCAGGTCATGATGGAAAAGAACATCAGTGCCTTACTCATTCTGGAGGAGCGTAAGTTATTGGGAATATTTACGGAAAGGGATTATGCCAGAAAGATCATTCTTCAGGGAAAAGCTTCAGTGGACACTTTGTTGAGTGAAGTCATGACTGCCGAACCGATCACGGTATCACCGGAAGACAGCCTGGACCATTGCATGCAAACCATGACTGATAAACACATCCGTCACCTGCCTGTGATTCAGGAAAACCAGTTAATCGGGATGGTATCCATCGGTGATGTCGTTAAATTTATCATGGAAGATCAGAAACAAACCATCTCCCAGTTGGAGAGCTATATCAGCAGTTAAATAAAAAAGGCGGCCTTATTTTTAAACAAGGCCGCCTTTATGATCATTTCGATACGATTACCAGATTTTAACTCTCTTTTCTGGTGCCAGATATAAGGAATCTGTAGCTTTCACTTTGAAGGCAGTATAGAATTCAGGAATATTCCTAACCACGCCATTTACCCTGAATTTTGCAGGAGAATGCGGATCTGTACCTACCTGATTTCTCAATGCTTCTGCATTAGATTTATTCGACCATACTTGTCCCCAGCCAATAAACACACGTTGCTCACCGGTAAAACCGTCCATCACTGGAGCAGTTTTGCCATTCAGGCTTGCTTTATAGGCTTTTAAGGCAATGCTCAATCCACCCAGGTCACCGATGTTTTCACCAAGTGTAAATTCACCATTTACATTCAGGTCCGGGAACACTTTAAATGCACTGTATTGTGCCACTAAAGCATTCGTTCTTTTTTTGAACTCTGAATTGTCTTTTGCAGTCCACCAGTTACGCATTACTCCGTCTCCGTCAAAAGTACTGCCCTGATCATCAAAACCATGACCAACTTCATGACCAATTACAGCTCCGATACCACCATAATTTACAGCATCTTCTGCATTCATATCAAAGAAAGGAGGTTGTAAGATCGCAGCAGGGAATACAATTTCGTTCATTGTAGGGTTGTAATATGCATTCACCGTTTGAGGCGTCATTCCCCATTCTGTACGGTCAACAGGTTTACCCAATTTATTCAGTGTACGGTTATATTCAAATTCCGCAGCGCGTTTCTCATTGCCATAAAGGTCATGTTTAACCACTTTTAATGCAGAGTAATCTCTCCATTTATCAGGATATCCGATTTTAGGGGTGAACTTGCTGATTTTCTCTAAAGCTTGTTTTTTCGTTTCCGGGCTCATCCAGTCCAGCTCTTTAATGCTTGATTCATAAGCTTTCAATAGATTACCTACCAGTTTAAGCATGCGTTCTTTTGCTGCAGGTGGAAAATGTTTCTCCACATATAGTTTACCGACCATTTCACCCAGACTGCCATTCACCACATCTACTGCCCTGCGCCATTGCGGTTTTTGTTCTTTCACACCATAGAGTGTTTTAGAATAAAAATCAAAATTCTCCTGATCTACAGCTGTATTCAGTGCTGATGACGCTCCGGTTAAGGCGCTCCATTTCAGGTAGGTCTTCCAGGTATCTAATGGTGTGTTTTTCAGAATTGCATTCAACTCTTTAGTATAAGCAACCTGCGTTACCACCAAACTATCCTGGTTTTTAACGCCTGCTTCAGAAAGCAAAGTTGTCCAGTCAAAATCCGGCATCAATTTACCCAGGTCTTTGATGGCATATTTATTATATAAGCCAGTCATATTCCTGGTTTCTTCTTTCTTCATGTGTTTAGAAGCAATCAGTGTTTCCAGTGCCATAATCTGAGCAGCCTTCGCCTTCGCATCGGCCACACCGCCAAGAGTTAACATGCGCTCAATATGAACCTGATATTTAGCACGGATCTCTTTGGATTTTGCATCTGTCAATGAATAATATTCACGTTCAGGAAGCCCTAAACCACCTTGCCAGGTATACAGCATATATTTCTTGGGATCTTTAAAATCCTCAATAACACCTACATTAAAAGGAATAATATTTCCGATCTTATTTGCATAAGCAAAATATGCAGACAGGTCTTTTGCCGAAGCAATCGCATCAATTTTTTTAAACTCTGCAGCGATTGGTGCCAGTCCGATAGAATCACGAACCTTCATGTTCATATAAGCTTCATAGAAATCACCGATCTTCTGTTCATCAGATCCCTCAGCAGCGCTGCCTTTGGCTGCATTCTCGATAATTGCCTTGACATCTTCCTGAGCCTTATCGTTAACGATAGCACCTACGCCATAGGAAGCCTTATCCGAAGGGATCTTCGTATTTTTCATCCAGGTACCATTCACATACTCCGTAAAATTATTTCCCGGGGATGCTGTGGTATCCATATTTTTAAGGATGATTCCCGAGTGCAGCTCTTTATTAGTATCAGAGTTACTGCAAGCAGCGAGAAATAACATGGAACCTGCTACCATAGGAATTCCAATAGATTTTTTCATTTTTATCATAAAAAATATTTAGGTATGATTCAAATTTAACAAAAGATATGGAATGGGACCTAACGAGGGGTAAATTAACGCGTGGCGATGAAGATGTCTACGGTAGCATCTTCCGGATTTTGAGCGCCTGCACCATACACTTCAAAGTCGGCAGTATAGGCACGGGGGATTTCCTTATTCCAGATGGCTACCCAGGCATTATAGACCAGGCCCTGTAATAAATTTCCTTTCAGCCGATGCCTTTCATAAGGGCCTCCTTCTACGGTCAATCCCCGCATCCCTTCAGGAATATGATCCAGATGCTCAACCGCATATCCGATGATCGTGGTATAAGGCTGGGTATGATCGCCCTCATAGTCGGTATAAATACTATAGACCTCCTCTCCTGATTTATTGTCGATCTTTGCTCCGATATTTTCTGATCTGAACCTGTTCCAGAGCGCCGGAATATCGGTTGCCGCAGCTCCGTTTGCATTACATGTTCTAACTGAAATTCCCAGCACGTAGAAGGGATTAAGTGTTTCTTTTTCCATTTGATTTTTTTCAATTGATTATGGAAGCAAAATTATCCCTGGCTGCTGACAGCCCTATGTCAGGGGTCTGGATTTTTCTAAACAAATGGCAAAATATTCCGGAAGAGTCATTTTATGAGGTTCAAAATGTTCTTTAAGAATTTCCAGTTTTCTGATTCTATCCAGGCGGAAAGCCCTGTACTCTTGTCGCAACCGGCAAAAAGCGATCATGATCCAGTTTTCCTGTGTACTGTAGATGGCAAAAGGCTCCACCACTCTCGTGCTCAGCGCTGCCTGCTCAGCCTGATAATCCATTTTTAATAAATTGAAATTGGTTAACGCCAGTTGAATCGCCGACATACTATTGCTCGTGCTGCTGTTTTCAGGGTTATTTCTGATCGCAATCCTTTTAGAAAGCAGATCGGCCTTATCCTTTGTCTGATGAAGTAAAACTGCCTTTATCTTTGTGATGGCCTCCGTATATTCTCTTACAAACGAAGCATCTTTATTTCTGAGCACCAGTTGCTCGGCAGTAATCAATGCATTGGCCTGACTTTCCGTAAAACTAACCGGAGGAAGCCGGTAACCTTCTACCAAAGAATACCCCTTTCCCTCTTCCGCAAACACAGGAATCCCTGCCTCTTCCAGGGCTCTGATATCGCGATAGATGGTACGTATACTGACCTGAAATTTTTTCGCCAGTTCAGTCGCAGTCGACAGCCGCTTGCTTTGAAGTTGCGTTAATATTGCCGTAAGCCTGGACAATCTTCGGGTTTCAGTGCCGTCCATTTTATTTTTTTCAAAGTTTTATTCTCTTTTCAAAGATACATGCTATATCTGATTTCTGGAATCCCCTGTTTTTGCCATGAATTTTTCTGATAAAACGCAGGGCCTGTGTTAGGATTACTTTAAACTTCTGTTAAATATTTTACACTTAATGATGCGTTAATATGGATGCCTTAACTTCATGACAAACCAAAAATCTACAACTATGATCAGCACGAAAATTCTTTACAAAGCAGTTTTTAAAACAGATCAGATTGATGACAGTCATACTTTTCAGCCTCTGCCATTGCCTTCAGGAAGTTATCCATACCGCTTAAAGCTGGAAACAGAACCTGCTGTTGAAGCACCTCAGGCCATGGTATTTCATATGGTAGGTGATACCGGTGGATTCAAACAGCCAGACCTGCAAAAACAAATTGCCGGACAAATGGCTCAACAATATTTAAATGCAGTATGCCCGGAAGATCGCCCTTCCTTTTTATATCACCTGGGAGACATTGTTTATCATTATGGAGAAGCAGATCAGTATGAATCTCAATTCCTGGAGCCTTATGAAACCTATCCGGGGCCTATTTATGCCATTGCCGGAAATCATGATACAGATATCAACCCTGATTGCTGCGAACATTACGAAAGCCTGGAAGCTTTTTATGCAGCATTCTGCAATACCTGCCCTGCCACCATTCATTTCGCCAGCGGGCTTCAAAGAAAAAGTCAGGTTCAACCGAATGTATACTGGACCATGCAGGCTCCTTTAGCAACCATTATCGGTCTTCATACCAATGTTCCGAAATACGGATGCATTCAAAAAGAACAGAAAAGCTGGTTCATCAAAGAACTTAAAGAAGCGGCAAAACATAGCGCTGATAAAGCCATTATCGTATGTATGCACCATGCTCCTTATTCAGCAGATGTGAATCATGGTTCCAGTCAGCCAATGATAGAATTCCTGGAATCTGCTTTTGAAGAGGCAGGAGTTAAACCGGACATTATTTTTAGCGGACATGTACACAACTATCAGCGGTTCAGCAAACATTATGCGGATGGGAAAACAGTTCCTTTTATCGTTGCCGGAGCCGGAGGTTTTGATGAACTTCATGGATTGGCCGATCCTTACGAACCGAATTACCGTGCCGAAAGCGAGTTATTTGAGCAGGTTGAACTGGAAAACTATTGCGACAACAGACATGGTTTCCTAAAGATTGCCATTGAAAAAACACCTTTCAGTTTCGTCATCAAAGGAGAGTATTATACCCTTCCCGGAAAAGACAGTCAACATACCGATCAGGAAGCCAGCTTATTTGACCGTTTTACGGTTGACCTGACGGGGAGATAAAATCGTTCTCGGTCCTTGCGATGACAAGCGTTGCCGCTGCATTGCCAATGGTATTGGTGATGGAGCGCGCTTCATTCAGAAAACGCTCTACAGCGAAGATGAACACCAGTCCTTCAAAAGGAATCTGAGGAAGCAGTGCTACCGCAGAACTCAGGGCCACAAACCCAGCTCCGGGAACTCCTGAAGCCCCTTTAGACACCAACATCAGCACCAGGATAATCTCCAGATAGTCCGAAAACACAAGGTGGATATGGTACAATTGGGCTACAAAGATGATGCTCATCCCAAGGTATATGGAAGTTCCGATCAGGTTGAAGGAATATCCTGCAGAAAGGACAAAGCCCGTTACCGGTTTACTACAACCAAACTTATCCAGCTTATCGATCACCAAAGGAATAACAGATCTGGAAGAAGAAGTTCCGAAAACAATCAGGAGCTCATCGCGGATCAGTACCAGCAGCTGCCAGATGTTAAACCGGTATAAGTACAACATCAGGCCCAGGAAGCCAAATACAAAAATGATCACCGAAAGGTACATGACAGCAATCAGCTTGCCCATTGGCAGGATAGAATGTAAACCAAAGCTGGCCACGGTATAAGCCATACCGCTGAGTACAGCCAAAGGAGTTAACCTAAAGAAGAGCGTGATCAGCCTGAATACGCCATCCCGCACTTTATCCAGACCCTGGATAAAACGGTCTCTGGCGGGAAGTAAATGCAGCAACAGCCCAACAAGAATTGCCAGCACCAATACAATCAGTGCACTTTGTGAAAAGGCCTGCCCTCCTTCTTTAAGACTGTTGACATTCAATTCCGCATATTTTCCAACCTGTTCATGAAGGTTATCCGTATTGATCACTCCGGGCTTTAACCATACCGCCATCACAAGGCCAAAGACAATGGCAAGGGTACTGACCAGTTCAAACAGGACCACCGACTTTAAAATGATCCTTCCTAATTTCTTCAGGCTGGCAATCCCGGCAATTCCACTGGCAACGGTCAGAAAGATCACTGGTGCAGCAAACCATTCGGCAGCGGCAATAAAGTAAGCACTTACAAAATGTTGTTTAATGGAAAATGCAGGAAAGTAATGGCCCAGCGCCAATCCTAGAATCAACGCGATGAGCACCTGAAAAGCAAGGTTCGAAAATATCTGGGTCAAACGGCTGTACATGATCGATCTGCAATTTATGACTAATCTCTATAACATCGCTTATAAATTATAAGCTAACCACACCAAAGGCAAAAGCGGCAAACAACATCACCAGACAAGTAATGCTTGCCCATTTCAGGGTAAAACGCATGTGATCCGCAAAACTCACCCCAGCCAGACCAACGAGCAAATAAGTAGAAGGAACCAATGGACTCAGCAAATGTACCGGACCTCCAAATAAAGAAGCCCTTCCTACTTCTGCAACCGGAACTCCAAGATGTTCGGCTGTCTGACCAATAAGGGGCAAAATGCCAAAGTAAAAGGCATCATTGCTCATAAAAAAGGTGAGTGGAGGAGTGGCAAGTCCGGTGATGATTGGCAGATGTGTTCCCCAGGCTGCAGGGATTGCACTAATGAGCGTAGTTGCCATCGCATCCATCATTTTTGTTCCCGAAAGGATTCCTGTAAAGATCCCCGCAGCAAAAATCATTGCAGATACCGACAAAGCATTATCGGCATGTCTCCTCAGTTTATTGTGCTGATCTTCCAGTTTAGGATAATTGATCACAATAGCCAATGCAAAACCTATCATAAACAAAACCGCTAAAGGCAATATGTTCAGCACCATACAAATTAATAAGGTGCAAGTCAGCAAAAAATTAAACCACAATAACTTCGGGCGTTTCAGGCTTTGATCCCCATGGTCAGCAAATTGAGTATAGCCATTGTTATCGGCATCAAGGTTCAGGGCGTCAATACAAATCCCGGCAGCTTTCATTCTTCTCCGCTCCTGCATCCCAAAGATTCTGGCCATAAACAAGACCCAAAGACTGCCCACAATGATAGAAGGGATCACAGGAATGAACAGCTCTGCAGAGCTTAAATGCAGGGAGGTCATCGCCCTTGCCGTTGGTCCGCCCCAGGGCAAAACATTCATCACTCCCCCCGCACACATAATGATCGCCGTTAATTTCAGCGGGTTAATGCCCAGTTTTTTATATAGGGGGAGCATGGCAGAAACCACAATGAGATAGGTGGTTGCCCCATCACCGTCAAGAGAAACCAACAGCGTCAGGATTGCTGTACCTATAGTTACCTTCAAAGGGTCGCCTTTTACCACTTTTAAAATCTTGGAGACCAGGGGATCGAACAGCCCAACGTCGATCATAATACTGAAGTATACAATTCCAAAGATGAGCATCACCCCTGTTGGGGCTATCTTTTTGATGCCATCCATCATCATCGTTCCCAGCTCCATTCCAAATCCGCCAATCAGGCCAAAAAACACAGGAACAAGGATCAGGGCGGTAAGGGCATACATTTTTTTGCTCATAATTAAGAGCATAAAAGTGATAATCATTAAAAATCCCAGGAAAACTAACATATCGTTTATATTTAATTATGGTGAATATCAGGAAGGTTTAGTCCGGTTACCGGCCTCCCCGAAGGAGAGGGAAGCCGGTGAAACAAGGTAGATGCAGATCCGGACTTATTGTTTTTTAGAAAAGTCAAAGCTTTTACGGACGGATAACACTGCAAAATGTGAAGCGCCTAAGGTTTCAAACTGTGTCATCCAATAGGGTTCAATTTCCAGGGAAGGGCTGATTTTATAACCAACTCCTCCCCATAGCCGGAAACTGTCAAACGCTTCCTCTTTCTTCAGGTTCATCCTGATCTCTTCTTTAGCAATAAGCGACCATTTTGAACTTTCGGCATCCCCGAGCTTATAGGTTGCAGTAAGCATATGTCTGGCGCGGATGATAAAGCGGTCGGAGAACAGGAAACGCTCTTCAAAGCGAAAACGCTGGGACAGGTTAAAGTGTTCTGACAGCTTATGCGCAATGCTGACCTGTTGAAAAACGCGGTGTTCAGGCAAAGAAAACTTCTCTCCGGCAGCATTAAAAGGCATAATTTTGAGAAACATATAGCCCCCTCCAAATTGAACGGGAGCATTCTTTAGCTTATAATCGAGGTAAGTGTTGACCAGAAACAGGCGGGTATTGGTGATGTCGCCTTCATAAGCCCGGTACTGCGCTAAAGTGGTCAGCTGCCATTGACTGCTGAGTTTTGATTTAACACTGAGCATATAAAACTGATTGAACTTTCCGGGTTGTGCCCTGCCAATCAGAGTTGCGGTCATTAAAAATAAAAGGACAGCAATGCCTTTACATAATGTGTACTTCATGGTCTTATATCTGGTTAGGATTAGGTTGCTCAAAACCAAATATTAAGCTATAAAGAGGATAACGGAAATAAACTCAGTGAACGACACAAAAACCAGATCAACGACATTCAGCTTGCAGGATTTTGAGAATTGAAATGATAAGCTGAGGAAAACCATGCTTAAATATTAACTTTGATCATGATGCTGATCAATATTTTGGTGCTGCTGGTCATTTTGCGCTTGTCTTTTGAAAAGAGGATTATTGAATCTATTTTACGGAAGCAGTGGCAATTTTTATTAACCGTACAGCATGTGTTGTTCTGGTTGTGCTTTTCCTTTGTCACCGTCTATTTTTACACTTATTTTGTCGGATTCCCCAATAGCTTATTCCGTGCAGGAATAGCACTCCTGATCAATGCGGCAATTTATTACCTCGTCTTCAACTATTTTGTCCCTGCCTTTTATGTGACAAAAAAATATGCCTTATACATTTTCTACACCATGCTGGTGTTTGTGCTGGTCAGCTTATTGAGGATATTGACAGAACCCGGGATTGATGGTTTTTCATTTATTTTCATTTACACCAGCCAGGTGGTGGTGATCCTTACGGCAAGCCTGCTGGGCATCTCTAAACACAAATTTATCATTGAGAACGACATCAAGGCCCTGGAAATCGTAAAGAAAGAAGCAGACCTGAACCTGATTAAATCCAAAATCAACCCTCATTTTCTACTCAATACACTGAACAACATTTATGCTGCCGGAAACCATACTGAAGACCTGCAGTCGCAATCTGTGCTCAACCTGAGTCAGCTGCTCCAATATACCATTTATGAAACGGCACATCAGCGGATCAGCTTTGCCACAGAGCTTCAGATGATCAAATCCCTGACTGGCCTGTATCAATTGAAATACGACCATCAACTGGATATTCAGCTGGACTTACCTACCTCAGACTGGATAGAAGATGTGGAAATTCCTCCGACAGTATGTTTCACTCTATATGAAAATGCTTTAAAATATGCGGCAATAGGCCATGTTCCGGGAGCCTGGATTCGTGTCAATGCCAATCTTGATGACAAAGGACTTCATTTCAGCCTGATCAACAGCATTGCACATCCGGAACAAGTCAGGATCAACGACGATTATAAAGGCATAGGGATTGCTACAATCAGGCAATTACTAAACCTTGAATTTGGCCCGGAAAAGTATAGTTTAACAACTTCAATTGAAAAAGAGACCCATCTGGCAACCCTTATTATTCAGTTATGACTAAAATAAAAACAATTTGTGTTGATGATGAATTGCCATCCCTCAAGCTCCTGCAGGATTATTGCAGCAAAGTCCCGGAGATCGAGCTGTTAAGTACCTTTTCAAAACCGGCAGAAGCCATTGCTTTTTTAGAGAAAACAAAGCCAGACCTGTTATTACTGGACATCAGAATGCCTGAACTCAGCGGGATTGAATTGCTGGGAAAGCTAAATTATAAACCACTTTGCATTTTTATTACTGCCGACCCCGGTTATGCCGTTCAGGCTTATGAACTGGATGTGATCGATTACCTGATCAAGCCTGTTTCTTTTGAGCGTTTTCAAAAATCCGTGAATAAGGCACTAGACTATAAAAGGTTTACCAGCGTTAATGACACAGAAAATCAAATCATTATGTTTAAGGCTGATTATATGATTCAGAAAATGAAGCTGCAAGACATCTTATGGATAGAAGGTTTTGGGGAATACCTGAAAATTGTTGGCCGCTTTAAAACCTTTACTTTATTGCAGCGGATGAGTGATTTTATTGCTCAATATGGCTATTTAGGTTTTATTCAAATCCACAAGTCATATCTGGTTATTGCCCGGGATATCGAATCTTATTCTTCCAGTATGGCCAAATTAAAATCCGGACATGAGCTTCCGATTGGCAGGGTTTATAAGCAGAATGTCCAAATCACGGGTTAAACATCCTTATCTGGAAAAATTTATTTAACATTGATGCATTATAAAGCAATGCAGGTATATTCATCAGAACAGCTCGAAGATAAGGACCTACTGATTAAACTCAGGGAGGGCGATGAGCTTGCGTTCGTGAAAATATACAATCAATACCGCCATAAAATACATACTTATGCTTATCAGCTCAGCAAATCCACGGATGTTGCTGAAGAAATTGTTCAGGAGGTATTTATCCGGATCTGGCAAAAAAGGGAACAGATCAATGTTGGCCTCTCTTTTAACGGGTATATCAAGAAAATCACGCTCAACCATGTTTTAAATCACCTGAAGAAAATATCAAGAGAAAAATCCCTGCAGGAAGAAGTCTTCCAGCTGATTGAAGTCAGCCATAACCGCACTGAAGATGAGTTACTGGAAAAGGAACTCCGAAAAATCTATGCAGAGGCGATTACTCAGCTTCCGGCGCAAAAGAAAC
The DNA here is from genome assembly GCF_900129215.1 of Pedobacter caeni. Taxonomy (GTDB): domain Bacteria; phylum Bacteroidota; class Bacteroidia; order Sphingobacteriales; family Sphingobacteriaceae; genus Pedobacter; species Pedobacter caeni. The sequence continues at coordinate 130,486 of NZ_FQUQ01000008.1, forward strand.
TCATCTATCAGATGAGCCGGACGGAAGAACTCAGTCATGAGGAGATTGCATTAAAATTAAACATTTCCAGAAATACCGTGAAGAACCATATGGTGGAAGCCAGCAGGTTTGTCCGCGAGTATGTCCGTAAAAACGGTGGAATTATCTGTTTCATCATGGCTTCTTCAAATTATTTTCATTCCAACTAGTCCCTCCCTGCATTACGATTGTATAGTATGTAGGAAAGGGTCAAGACCATGGAAGAAAAAGAAGAATTAAAACGGCTATATCAATTGTATTTGACAAACCAGTGTTCAGCAGCAGAACTGGAACGCTTCTTTGTGCTCATTAAAAACAGTAAGGAAGATGAAACCATTCTGGGACTGATGTCTGCCAGCTGGGATCAAACCGAGCACGTTCCTGAAACAGGTCTTATTCCAGATTTCCTTCCAGTAACAGCAAAAGAGATTAAACTTCCCCCAACCCGCAGGATTCGCTACGGCTTCTGGCCTGTTGCTGCAGCCGCAGCAATCCTGCTTATAATTACAGGGCTATTCTTTTTCAGAACAAACGTATGGGAAACCATCAACCCTGTTCATCAGGTAGAGATCCTTAGTGCACAGTCGGAAAGAAAACAATTGCAACTCTCGGACGGCACCCAGGTATGGCTTAGCCCAAACAGTAAGTTGACATATCCTGATCAATTCAGAGGAGAACAGCGTTTGGTTAGCCTGGATGGCGAAGCTTTTTTTGAAGTAGCACACGATGCCAGTCATCCTTTTATCATTCAAAGCGGACAGGTAAAGACCAAAGTATTGGGAACAAGCTTTAGTGTTTCGGCCTATGCCCAAAACCCCAATATCAACGTAACACTGGTGACCGGAAAAGTTGCTGTTGCCCTGAACAATATTAACGAGGTCATGATCACTGCCAATCAACGTGTAACGGTCAACAAAGCGGAAGGAAAAATCAGTAAAACAGATTATCCCCATGCTGGTGATTACTTAAACAGGCGATTGGGGCTTTTCGATTATAAAGGAAGTCCTTTAGCAGAAGTAGTTAAAGATCTGGAACTTCAATATCAAATTAAAATCCAGTTAAGCCCGGAACTGAACAACAGCATGTTTTATGGCAACCTGGACATGACAAAGACCATCACACAAACACTCAATAAATTAAGCACAGTAATGGAAGCCAACTGGAAAAAAGACGGAGGACAGTATGTAATCCTAAAATAAATGTCCGGGTTCTAGCGCTAGAATCCCGGACAAGTATCTGAATCAACTTAATAAATGCCCGAGCCTTGAGAACTATAGGGCAAATCAAAATCAATATTTAAACATAAAGTTATGAAAAAATACGGACCTAAAAGGTTCCTGGCATTTATTGCCCTTCTATTACTCATTTTGGTATTTGTCCAGGCAAGAACGTATGCCCAGGCCCCATTGGAGAAAAAAACAAGCATCAGCCTTAAAGATGAGCCCTTAAAAACAGCCTTAGATAAGATCAGTACCGCCAGCGGGGTTAAGTTCACCTATAACGAACAGGTTGCCAACAGTAAAGTAAAGCTGAGTGTCCAGGCTCAAAACAAGAGTTTGAATGAGATCCTGACTACTGCTTTCTCCAATCATCCTTTTAAATTTTCAGAACTGGATAACGAAATTTACATCCGTTATGATGCTGAAAAAGCAAAAAAGTCCATAGCCGACCCGGCGGCGAATCCGGCACTAAATCAAGAAAGACATACAATAGGTGGTACAATATCTTCTTCTAAAAATGGAGAAACGCTGATTGCTGCAACGATCAGACTAAGCGGAACCAAATTTGCGACCATGAGTAATGAGTATGGTTTCTACTCGCTCTCAGTTCCCAGTGGAAACTATGTGATGGAAATCAGTGCAGTCGGTTCTAAAACGCTAAAAAAATCAATAGAGCTGAATAAACCGATGACCATGAATATCGCTTTGGAAGATGATGCGAATGAGCTTGAGACGGTAACCATTAGTGCGGTAACTGCAAAAAGAAACCTGGACAACCCACAAATGGGAATGGAACGCCTGAACATCAGCGAAACAAAGAATATTCCTGTTGTACTTGGGGAACGGGATGTGATAAAAACACTACAGTTGCTGCCAGGGGTTAAATCTTCAGGAGATGGTACCGGTGGTCTTTTTGTTCGTGGAGGAAGTGCAGATCAGAATATGATCCTTCTGGATGAGGCCCCTGTTTATAACGCCTCTCACCTGCTTGGTTTCTTTTCGACCTTTAACTCAGATGCCATTAAAAATGTAACCCTCTATAAAAGTGGAATGCCCGCTCAGTATGGAGGAGGTTTATCTTCTGTGATGGATGTGAGAATGAATGATGGAAACAATCAAAAATTTGGTGTTAGCGGAGGTGTAGGCCTGATCGCTGCACGTATCAATGTAGAGGGTCCGATACAAAAAGAAAAGTCTTCTTTCCTGATCTCTGCAAGGAGAACTTATCTGGATGCTTTCCTAAAACTGTCTTCTGATTCTACAGTAAAAGATGCAAAGTTGTATTTCTATGATGTTAATGCCAAGGCAAACTACATTCTGGGAAATAAAGACCGCTTATTCGTCTCTGCCTATTTAGGGCGTGATGTATTGGGTGCGGATAAGGTAAATGGAATAGATTGGGGCAATATCACTTCGACAGTCCGCTGGAATCATATTTTTAACAGCAAACTTTTCTCCAATACCTCCATCATCTATAGCAATTACAATTATGAGGTCAAGACCGACCAGGACGAGAGTTCGCTTTCTTTATTTTCACAGATTAAAGACTGGAACTTCAAGCAGGACTTTCAGTGGTACATCAACAATAAAAACACTTTAAGTTTTGGTCTGAATGCAATATACCATACCATAAAACCGGGAGAGGTCCGCGCATCCGGAAATTCAGGGATGATTTCACAAGACCTGCAAAACAGGTTCTCTCTGGAAAATTCGATATATGCCAGCAACACCTGGAAGGCCAGCGATGCATTTAGCCTTACTTACGGTCTTCGGTTATCAGCCTTCAGTATCCTCGGAAAAGGTGAGTACTACACAATCAATGAGGCGGGCGCAGTTACTGGTCAAACGAGTTACAAAAAGGGAGAAATCGTAAAAACATATTTGAACCTGGAGCCCCGGCTTGCTGCAGCCCTTCAGCTGAACGAGTCAACAGCGATTAAAGCTTCTTATGTCCGTAATGCACAAAACCTTCACTTAATTTCCAACTCAAATGCTTCTTCTCCTTTAGACAGGTGGGTAGCCAGTACAAACATCATCAAACCGGAAACAAGCGATCAGGTTTCATTAGGCTATTATAAAGATTTTGCCCAAAATGCTTATGAGTTTACTGTTGAGGCCTATTATAAAGACCTTAAAAACCAGATTGATTACCGCAACGGAGCCAATATCTATACCAACAAGCCGATAGAAACCCAATTGCTTTTTGGTAAAGGCCGTGCCTATGGAATAGAGTGGCTGATTAAAAAGAAAACAGGAAAGTTCACCGGATGGATCGCTTATACCCTTTCTAAATCAGAAAGACAGGTAGATGGGATCAATAATAACGAATGGTACAATACCAGACAGGACAGAACCCATGATATCTCCATCGTGACGATGTATCAGCTCAATAAAAAATGGTCTTTATCTGCCAACTGGGTTTTTGCTACAGGAAATGCGGTTACCTATCCCAATGCGAAATACAACTTACTGGGAGAAAGTTATTACTATTATTCCAGCAGGAATGCAGAGCGGATGCCGGCTTACCACAGGTTAGACCTTGGTGCTACACGTACCCTGAAAAAGACGAAAAAGTTCTCTTCTGAGCTAAACTTTAGTTTGTTCAATGCTTATGGAAGATCAAATGCATATAGAATCAATTTCAGGGAAAATGAAAATGACCCTACCAAAACTGAAGCAGTGAAAACCACTTTATTCAGGTTTGTTCCTTCAGTTTCTTATGATTTCAAGTTTTAAACCTACTATTCAAAATATACAGATGAAAACATCATCCGCATCCCCCCTGCAAACAGTAATTAATATGAAAAATATACCGAAATTATTGCTTTTGACACTTTTCTCTACCTTGTTTTGCTCTTGTGAAAAAGTGATAGAATTAGACCGTGCCGACAATGAAGTAAAATATGTGATCGAGGGAACGATTACCAATGAACCTGGTGTTTGTTCGGTCCTGCTAAGTAAAACAAAAAACTTTAAAGACGACAATCAGTTTATCGGAGTTAGCGGAGCGGTTGTTAAAATAGAAAACAATGGTGTGGCAGTGATACTTCCGGAAAGCAGCCCCGGTGTTTACAAGGTCAATACCATTAATGGAACTCCGGGTCAGACTTATCTGATGACCGTTACTGTTGATGGAAAAACATTTACAGCTTCCAGCACCATGCCTGAAAATGTCCCTTTTGATGATTTCTATATGAAGGCATCGGATTTCGGCAAAAAACGGACAACTGCCTATGTAAAATATAAAGACCCGCTGGAACCTCAGAACTACTATTGGTTTCAGTTGTTTGTCAATGATAAAAAACAAAGGAATTTTTCGTTGATGAACGATGAATTTACGCCTGGTCAGGAAGTAAACACGACGGTAAGTTTTCAGAATGAAACCGATGATTTGTCAAGGGATTTTAAAAAAGGAGACAAATTAACAGCAGAAATGCACAGTATTGATGCTTCTGCTTATCTTTACCTTCACAGTTTAGGCAATGCCGAAGGCTCTGATAATGGAGCTTCGCCAGCCAACCCGATAAGTAACATAAACGGTGGTGCTCTTGGTTTTTTCAGTGCTCACACCGTTCAAAAAAGAACTTTAGTGATTCCGTAAAAATGAATGAGTTATTAGACAAAAACCTGAGCATAGTTTCCCTCTTTGGATTTGTTATCCTACTTACTTTAGTAGAAATGTACTTCAGCTACGCCCATGATAAAAAAGTTTATCATGGGCGTGATACCTGGACCAACGTATACCTGATGACTGCCGCTTTTGTGATCAACCTGACCATGAAAACCGGCACCTTTTTTCTACTCGATTATTTTTACCACGAGTACCGTTTTTTTGAAATCTCCAATTTATTCCTTTACTGGACCGTATTGATCCTTGCACAGGACTTCCTGTATTGGGTACTCCATGCCACCGGACATTATGTGCGTCTGTTCTGGGCAATGCATGTGACACACCATTCCTCAGAGTACTTTAACCTGACCACAGGCTTCCGTTCGACTGTATTTGAACCATTATACCGGGTATTCTTTTACCTCCCGCTGGCATTAATGGGCTTCAATGCTTACGATATCCTTTTTGCCTATCTGATTACACAGATCTATGGAAACCTGGTACATACCCAGGCAGTTGGAAAACTACATCCGATTATTGAATATATTTTAGTAACCCCATCTCATCACCGGGTACACCATGCCAGTAATGTCCGTTATCTGGATAAAAATATGGGTATGGTGCTGATCCTTTGGGACCGGATGTTTGGTACTTTTCAGGAGGAGATTCCGGGAGAAGAAATCAAATACGGTTTGACCAGTCAGCCGGAACCGGGAGCAGTGAACATTATTTTTCATGAACTGGTTGCCCTTTCCAGTGATGTTAAAAAAGCACCGGGATGGAAAAACAAGATCAAATATATCCTGTATCCTCCGGGATGGAGCCACAATGGAAGCAGTAAAACCTCCAAGAGCCTGCAAAAAGAACTGGTTGATCAATCCTGACCCGGAGCTGAATAATCTTCCGGTTTTATTGATCAATTTTGGATATCAAATGAGATAAGTACAAAATCATGAAGAAACTGAGGAAGATCGTAGCCGACATCCAAAACTTAACAGATCCGGATCAGTTGCAGTCCTTACTGTGGCAGCTGATCTGTTACTCACCAAAGATACCCAGCCGCCTTCATCAGCAAAAATTGCTGGATGAATCGGAAATTATCCCCTTAAAGGTATACGACCAATATTTTAGCAAGTCTGATTTGAACGTTAATTGCTTTAAATGGGGAAATGGGTCTGTTAAAATACTCCTTTGTCATGGCTGGGGCTCTAAAGGAAGTGATTTTTCTGAAATCATTTCCATGCTGAGAACAAACGAAAACTTCGAGATCTGGTCTTTTGATGCTCCCGGAAACGGAAGCTCTGAGGGGGAGATCAGCAATCTTTTCCTTTATGCTGCATCCATTAAACAACTTTTTGAACATATAGGAACAACGCCGGAGGTGATGATCGGTCATTCTCTGGGCGGAATGGCTAATGCTTTGGCTTTACAACAAATAAAAAGTTATCCGCAACTACTGATCAGCATCGCCCCATTGGTCAACTTAAAGGACAACTTTATTGCTTCTATGAACTCAGTAAATACGGCCAATGAAGCACAAACACTATTCTTTGAAGATTTTGAACGATTGTTTGATCAAAAAACTGAAGACTTTTTGTTGAATAAGATCTACGACTTTTCAGACCAATTGAAACACCTGCTGCTATACGATACAAATGACCTTGTCTCTCCAAGCAGTGATATAGAAGGATTTTTAAAGGAGAACCCGGAGATAAGAGCGGCTGCATATCAGGACACCAGTCATTCGAAATTGTTAACTGACCACAGGGTCTTACAGGAAATAGACCTGTTTATCCAACAGGAGTTATCTTCCGGAAAGTAGGCCTGAGTATCTTTTCTAAAAGATATTCAGCTACTATTTTTTTATCTCACCTTAATTTCAGCGGCTGTTTCCTGGCTTCTTAAAGTTCATAAATCGTCATCTAACTGATGACTATCAAGGTTAAGCATGACCGATATCACTTATCCCCCTGAGATTTATCCAGAAATTTACGGTAGCAATTAAAACCGGGAAAGCATGAAAACAATAGATGATCTTCAACTGGAAAATGAACTACAGGAACTGTACCTCGTCACCAAATACTGGATTTCAGGACTTGAATTTTGTAAAGGAGAACTGAGCTTCTTCAGGAAGTTATCTTCCGGTTACATCAGTAATATCAAAGGAAAAATAGGCAACCTTCATTTGCTGCTTCAAAAAACAGAAATTCTGGAACAGAGGATTAAAGAAGTATCCGTAAATATCCATGCCCATCTTAAATTTCTGGAACCATTGGTACTCGGTTCAACTCAAAATATCACTATCTTGCTACTCAATAAGCATTTGAACATGGAAAAGGAGATCAACACCTTGTTTGAGGACTTCCAATCTGTAAAGCAAGGTATTTTAGGTCCTTCGGATCCATTAATTTTTACCCAAGCCCATTAAGCAAATGAATTCTCCGACTTATCTGACTGCTGCACAAGCAGTCCAGGCTATAAAATCAGGCGACCGTGTGTTTATCCATGGTAGTGCCGCAACTCCCGTTCATTTGGTAAAAGCCTTACAGGCAAGACATCATGAGTTAAAAAACGTTGAAATCACCAGCATCACCACACTTGGGGATATTGATTTCAACGCGGCTCCATATCGGGAAAGTTTTTTCTTCAACTCCTTGTTTGTTTCGGCAAATACCCGCGCAGTAGCCAATAGTCTTTACGGAGATTATGTCCCTGTTTTTCTGAGTCAGATTCCAAAACTATTTAAGGAAGGTTTTCTTCCTCTTGATGTGGCCATGATTCAAGTATCGGAACCCGATGTGCACGGATATTGTTCTTTAGGTACCTCTGTTGACATTGCGAGGGCTGCCGTAGACACTGCAAAACACATCATCGCCCAGGTGAATCCAAAAGTACCCAGAACTCATGGGGATGGTTTTGTCCACATCAGTAAATTCCAGTCACTGGTATGGCATGAAGAGGAATTACCGGAAGTAGATTATGGTTCAAAAACCAGTGAGGCCATGGTGACCATTGGTGCAAATATTGCCGATCTCGTTGAAGATGGTGCGACCTTACAATTAGGTATTGGCGGGATCCCTGATCAGGTATTGAAAAATCTGAGCGGCCATAAAAATCTCGGCTTACATACAGAAATGCTTTCCGATGGGGTGATCCCCTTGATTCAAAGCGGGGTGATCAACAACAGCCTGAAAAGAATAAACCGGGGTAAATCCATCACTTCCTTTATGATCGGAACAAGAAAGCTTTATGACTTTGTGGATGATAACCCCAGCATCAGGGTGATGGACATTTCCTATGCAAACGACACGAGTATCATCCGTCAGAATCCTAAGGTAACGGCAATCAACTCAGCAATTGAACTCGACTTAACCGGACAGGTATGTGCAGATTCTATGGGTACTTATCAATATTCAGGAATAGGCGGGCAAATGGATTTCATCCATGGTGCTTCACTTTCTGAGGGCGGTAAGCCGATCATCGCGCTCCCTTCAGTTACCTCAAAAGGAATCTCCAGGATCGTTCCCTTTTTGAAAGAAGGCGCAGGGGTCGTTACCACAAGAGGGCACGTCCATTGGGTCGTAACGGAGTATGGCAAAGTGAACCTGTTTGGGCAGAGTTTAAAGCAAAGAGCAAGGGCATTGATCAGTCTTGCACATCCCATGCACCGGGAAGCACTTGACCGGGCATTTCACGATCGTTTCAATCACTAAACCCTCATTTACACCTTGTTATATGAAGCAAAAAAATACCTAATATTAGGTATTTTTTTGCTTCATATTTAGAAATACATTTGATACAAGCTATACATAAATATAGTTATTTAGGGGAGATTAATAAGGATAGGCCGGGGGGGATCTTCCGGCTTATTTTTTTAAGCCTGCCTTAAGCTCCCTGATTTTATGGAGAAATTCTTCCCTGATCTCCTGATGAATGATTCCTTCATTTTCATCAAAATTCTGATTAAAAGAAGGAAGGGAAAAGGTATCCAGAATGTTGGCGCTACATTTCGGAAAATAAGCCTTAGCAGAATTCATCACATTGCCTCCACCAAAACCCCCGGGGGAAGTGCTCATCAATAACATTGGCTTATTCTGAAAAAACTTTCCATTGATACGCGAACACCAGTCCATTACATTCTTAAAAGCGGTTGTATAACTATTGTTATGTTCTGCCAGGGACAGGATGATCAGATCGGCTGACTCGATGAGTTCCAACAACTGATGGGCTTTATGAGGGTAGCCTTCCTCACGTTCTCTATCCGCAGAAAAAAGAGGCATCTCGAAATCGTTTAAATCTAAAAGCGTGATCTTCTCTTCCTGAAAATGGGAAAGCGTATGAATAACGAGTTTCCTGTTGATTGATCTGCTGCTGTTACTACCGGCAAAAGCCAAAATTTTCATGTGTATCGTTTTTTTGTTTAGAAAAGGACATCCTGCAAATCTGCATTCTTATCAAAAACACTTTTAGCAAATGGACATAAAGGAAGAATTTTCACTTTGTTTTCTCTGGCGTAGCGAACAGCTTCCAATACCAATGCCTTCCCTACTCCCTTACCAGAGAATTCGGGATTCACTTCTGTATGGTCAATAATTATTTTCCCGGGGCCAGCCCAGACATAGGTCATCATTCCGGCTTCTTTATCGTTTTCCAGGGCTTTGAAAAAGCCTTTTTTTTCGTCATTAACTTGTTCGATGTTCATAGGTGTCATTTAGTGGTAAGGTAACAATAAATCTCCGCCTTCTGAAGCAGAAAGCACATTTTAGCCCTAAATACAAAAGCCTGGCGCTCTTTCGGGGCCAGGCTTTTTGCTTGCATTTTATACTGTTAAAGGCTGATCTTATTCAGCTGCTCATTGATAAAATCAATTTCATCTCTTTTAAAAGTGATTTCCATTGCTTTGGCATTGTCTATCGCCTGACTGGCATTTCTTGCACCTGCCAACACGATGGTAATCCCAGGCTGAAGTGTTGTCCAGCGCAAAACCAATTGAGATAAAGAAGCATTTTTCTCATCTGCAATTGGCTGAATGGCAGCCAAAAACCCTTTTACCTTCTCTGCATCAAATTGCCCAAAATACCCGTTCCGGTGATCATTGGCCTTTAAGGTAGCATCTTTGAAATACTTTCCGGTCAGCAAACCTCTTTCCAACGGGCTGTAAGCAATGATCGCAATCTCATTGTCTATTGCATAAGGAATGATATCGTCTGCAATTCCCCTGTTGAGCATACTATAAGCCAATTGATTGGAAGACAAAGCAGTCGTTTCATTAGCCGTTTTCATTTGATCCAGATTGTAATTACTCACCCCTGCTGCCCTGATCTTACCTTGCCCGATCAGGATTTCCAATGCCTCCATAGTTTCTTCTATCGGAGTGCTGGCATCAGGCCAGTGCAGTTGCAATAAGTCGATGTAATCTGTACCCAGACGTTTTAAACTTTCTTCGAGCTCCTTGATCACATTCTCTTTAGCTGCATATTTATAAATGGGCAAGGTTTTTCCATTATCTTCTGCATCAAAGAAATGTTCTCCTTTGCCATGGTTACTCCCGTCCCAGACCAGACCAAACTTATTTAAGATCTGAATTTTACTTCTGTCTTTTCCTTTAATTGCTTCGCCAATCAATTCTTCACTTAAGCCAAAACCATAGAATGGTGCAGTATCGATGGTACTGATCCCATGGTCTAAGGATGCATGAATGGCATCTATTGAATTTTGCTTCTCATTTCCACCCCACATCGTTCCGCCAATCGCAAAAGCACCATAAGTGATCGTCGATAATTCCAGGTCTGATTTACCTAATTTTCTATATTCCATTTCTTTATTTTCTTGTATTTATAAGCTATATTCTTCTTGTAATTCGGCCACAAATGTCTGCTCCAAATGGGCTCTGTAACGTTTTAAATCGGTTTTGATATCCGCATTCTTTTCTACATCATGGAAATGGATCCCGGCCAGAGCTTTCATTCCTGTAAACGCATTCATCCGGTGAAAGCCAAACAAAGGTCCTTCATCAACACTCTTTTCATTAAAAAACTCACCCGGTAAGGTAAATGCTTCTTTAGGTGCATTCCATGAAGTGGTTAACATGTATTTTTTCCCATGGAGCATTCCTCCGGTACCATAATTAATTGCCGGGTTATCCGAGGAGCGTCCATCGCTTTTATAGATGCCTTTATTGTGCCCTGCAGTAAAAACCACATCAATATATTTTTTCAAACCATGTGGTACCTGAAACCACCAGATTGGTGTATGATAAATGACCACATCTGCCCATTTGTATTTTTCTACTTCTTCCTGAGGATTATAATCGTCATTTACACTCGTGGTTTTAACTTCAAATCCTGGTTGATTTTCAAAGAAAGAAATGGTTTCCGCTGTAACTGTTGCATTGAAACGACCACCCGAATGACCAAAAACCTGTCCGCCGTTTATGATAAATATTTTCATTTTCTTTATGCCCTCTTTTTATTTTTCTATTGTGACCACAAAATTAGGACAAGAAGATGTATAATTAAAATAACTTAAATCATACCTTTGTATCATAATTATAATACACAAGATCATGGTTAATCTGGAATGGTTCAGAACATTTAAAGCGATTTATGAAACCGGAACGCTAACCGGAGCGGCAGAAGTATTGTACATTTCTCAACCAGGAGTCAGTCTGCACCTGAATTCCCTGGAGGCCTATGTAGGCTATAAGCTGTTCGACAGGACTTCGCGGAAGATGGTATCCACAGAGCGGGGTAAGGTTCTTTACAACTATGTACTGGATGCGGTAACCAAGCTGGAAGCTGCGGAGCATCACTTTCATAAGAGTACAGAAAAAGACACTCCTACGATCAGTATAGGGATGTGTTTTGAAACCTTTCAGTTTACTTTAGAATCCTATCTTCCGGGTTTGCCATTTAACGTCATCATTAAGTTTGGAGAGTATCCGGAGATGTTAAGCGATTTGGACAATGGCATTCTTGATTTGATCATTACTCCTCAAAAAGGCGAGTCCGGTAACATCAATTATCTTCCTTTTTCAAAAGAAAAGATTGTATTGGTGGGAGGATCGGAAACCCCTACTGCTGATTTTGAGGGACTGATCAAAAAAGGAAACATGGAAGAAGTCCACGCCTGGCTTAAAAAGCAGACCTGGTACGGCACCACTGCAGACATGGAGCATTTAAGAAGGTTCTGGCACCTCAATTTCAATAAACGTCCGGACTTTAAGCCAAACTATATTGTACCCAACCTGAGCTCAATTGTACGTTGCATCAGCGGTCAGAATGGGGTGGCCATCATCCCCGACTTTTTATGCAAAAAAGAAATTGAGAGCGGCAATATTAAAGTGATCTGGGAAGGCAATGATGTGATTGAAAATACCCTTTATTTTTCCACCCGTAAAAAGACCATCTATGCAAATGAGATCAAAATGATTGAAGAAATCTTCATCAAAGAAATGGTTTAACAACGGTACCTAATGGGCTGCTGATTTGGAAAACACATTGATGACAATTACACCAAGGATGATCAATCCAATTCCTAAAATTGCCGGCAAATCCAGTTTTTGCTGATATAAAAAGTATCCTGCAGCAGAAACCAGTACAATTCCTACACCTGACCACAATGCATACGCAATACCTACCTGCATTGTTTTCAAAGTCAGGCTGAGAAAATAAAAGGCGATTACATATCCTGCAATTACGATAAGAGAAGGAATGAGTTTAGAAAATTGTTCTGATGCTTTTAAAGCACTTGTAGCGATTACTTCTGCAAGAATCGCTACAAATAAATAGATAAATTTCATGTTTAGAATTTATAAGTCAGTCCGGCACCAAAGATCTGCTTCACTTGTAAGGCAGCACCTTTATCACCATTCTCTCTTTCGATTTTAGTCTTATCATCATAAATCAATTGTACTCCGGCGTTCACCGTTACAAACTTGTTTACTTTCATAAATATATTACCGGTATAATCAGTAACTACATTTTGCGGTTTATCGAGGTAGTTGGCATATAACTTTAAGATGTTCTCGAAGCTGATGTTCTCCATTAGATTTACTTTATAGTAGGCATCTAAAGAGGCTCCAAACTGGTAATCAATTGTTTTTCCCTGTTTAACCCCGAAAGCACCTTCAGGCCGAGAGTTGAGCATTTTATCGGTAACAATTACAATCCTTGATGCTGCAGGAGAGATATTGATTCTGAAATTATCAGAACGCTTATAAGCAAAACCAGGCCCGAAAGTAAGATACGCGGGAGCGAAAGCTGATGAGATCAAAGTTCTTGTACCGTCTGCTTTGTAAGAATAACCTTTTGCAAACTGGGTCTGGAAATTTGCATAAAAGGTATACATCCAGTATTTCGCGGCCTTATACCCTACCAAACTGTTTAAAATGATCTTATCGTCATTCTTACGAACACCTACATCTTCCTGTTTACTCAACCCGAAACCAACGATTGCTTTATTGTCCCAACTCCATTTGTCCTTTTTATAGTTGAAGTCGTAATTAAAAAGCAGGTTTCCTGCAAAGGCATTTACACCACCTGCGGCCCAGTTCGAAAACGAGCTCTGGTTGATTAAAAAGGTGTTCTCGCCATGGATAGTCCATCTTTTTGTGGTATCCGTTGCGGCGGGTTCCTGGGCATAGCCCATCAGGCTAAAACAAGAAATGATCAATAGTAAGGCTGTTTTTTTCATAGATAATGATTAATAGATAAAAGATAGAATAGATATGTAATACCGTGAAATTACAAATTTAATCGCTCAACGAGAAACTATGGTGCCGGAATGACCAGCTCTACCAATGTTCCCTGTTCTCCAAAATCACTTCTGTCTGTGATCTTCAAACTTGCCTGAAGCTTCGTTTTCTTTCCAAAGATAGCCAGCCGCTCCCTTGTAATTGAGGTAGAAAGGGAGTTCCCTTCTGCCGATGTCCGGACTGCATTTACCCCGCAGCCATTGTCTTCGATTTTACAATAGATCAGGTGCTCTTCCTGCTTTAAGATGGTAATGTTCAGTTTTCCTTTGTAAGGAAGGTTTCGCAAGCCATGCTGAATGGCATTCTCAACGAAAGGCTGCAGGAGCATTGGAGGAATCATGATCTCATCCTCTTCATAATCTTCATAACAGTTTACTTCGTAATCAAAAGTTCCTTCAAAGCGGGTGGACTGTAAACCCAGGTATAGGATTAAAGCCTCCAGCTCTTCAGAAAGCGGCACCAATCCTGTTCTGGAGTTTTTCAGATTTAACCTTAACAGCCCGGCAAATTTACTCAGATACCCCACTGCCCGATCCTTTTCTCCGTTTCTGATCAGGGCCTGCAGAACCGATAAGGTATTAAAGATGAAATGAGGTTCCATCTGACTTCTCAACAGCTGCTGTTCCAGTTCCGTTTCTTTCAGCTGCTGTTTTAACTTTCTGCGACGGGAAAGCAGGAAAATAACAATGATCGGTAGGATCATCAGGCCGGTCAATGCGATCGCGAGAATCTTATTCTGTCTGGCAATCTTATTATTTGCAGCATTGCTGACCGTCAGTAATTCAATTTTCTGATCTTTTACTTTTACCTCATATTTGGTTTCCAATTCTCTGGCCTGGCTGATTAACGATTCTCCAACTTCTTGCTGATAATAAGTATAAGAAGAATCCAACGCGCTAAAAGCTTCTTTATAATGCTTAAGCGCCTGTAGGTTATTTGCCCTTAATGACCAGTTTTTTTTCAGATTGCTCAGCTCACTTTCCTCATAGGAGAGTACCAGCGCAGTATCAAGGTATCGGTTTGAAACTTCATATTTCCCCAGTTTATGGTAAGTCGAGGCCATATTAAAACAGGTTTCCGCATCTAGCATATCCATCTTCCGATAAATAGACAATGCGAACTGCTGTTCTTCAAAACCAGCTTTCAGGTCACCTTTTTTTAGGAGAAAAAGTCCATAATTTTCATGATTCGTAGCCTGAAAAGCAGGGTGTTTGAAAATAGTATCTGACAATAAGTATTTTTTATAAAAGATTTCTGCGGAATCCAGTTTACCTTTATTGGTATAATAATTGGCGATATTAGTTGCGCAGCTCAGCTTACGTCCGGGATCCGGGCTCAATCGAAAACCCTCTTTTGCATATTTATAAGACAACTCCGGATCGTTCATATTCATATAAAGCTTTACTAAGCGTACACAAATAAAGGAAATCGTATTGCTGTCTGTTTTGTCGGTCATCAAATAGGCTTCCCTGGCATATTTCAGGGCCTTAGGCAGGTCTTTCTCTCCTTCGTAAAGATCTGCAAACTGAATGGTTGCCCCAATGATGTGTTTCTTTATGGTGTCTTTTTCCAAGGCCAATTCATGAGCCTTTATCAGATAAAACCTGGCACTATCATATTCTTTCTCCCCTAGATGATAGGTCGATTTAAGTCTCCAGAACGAGCATAACATGCCGTAAGTACTATTTTCATCAAGGAGTCTGCCCAGACTATCCAGTTTCTTTCCTGCCTTTTGAAATTCCAACTCCCCAAATAACGGATTGACTTCTTTTTTCAAACAAGCCATCATGCGCTCTTCCTTCAATATGTTCCCTTGTAAAGCGCTGGAATTTGTTTTTTTTTCTTTACAGCTACCGTAAAAACAGATCAAAAAAAACAATAAAAGATAGGGAGCGGTCCTCTTCAAAACTCTGATTTAATTAAAAGCTATACAGTTAAAAAAGAATCCAGAAAGTCCATCACATAATCCCTTCTGCGGGTAGAAATAGGAATTTCTTTGCCATTTCTCAAAACCAGATAACCTTCTTTATGGTAACGGTCAATAAATCGTTTGTTCACCAGATAGGAACGATGGGTACGGATAAAGAGTTTTTCAGGTAATAATTCTTCGTATTCTTTAAGCGTTTTAGAGATCATGATTTCCCGTCCATCTGTCATAAAGAAAGTAGTATAACCACCATCACTCTTACAAAACGCGATATCTTCAAATGACACAATATCAAAATACTGCTGGAAACGAAGTACGATTCTATTGTCTTTCTCAGGCTCCCTGTAATGTTGTTTACTCACTGACAACTGGTTCTCATGAATTCCTGGAGTCTTTTCCTCCATAATCTTTCTTATTGCCAGTTCCAGTTCTTCTTCATTTAATGGTTTCAGCAAATAATCCAGAGCCCCATATTTAATCGCTTTAATGGCAAAATCATTATATGCAGTAATGAAAATCACATGAAAACCACCCGGCCTCACCTGATCAAGGATATCAAAACCAGTTCCGTCAGGCAAGTTAATGTCCAATAGAATGATATCTGGTGAAGTACCAGAAATCATTACCAGCGCAGCTTCTACACTTCCACAGGAACCAACCACCACGACATCAGTCCGGTTATCAAAAATCCTGACAATCGAATTGCGGATAAGTGGCTCATCCTCTACAACTAGTATTCTTTTCAATTTTAATTTACGCTTTTGCTTTTAACTAATGAATCCTGTAGGAACCAAATAAATTATTAAAAAGGATTAATGATTTTATCCCCTAACGAATCTAACAATAATTTTCACATTCTAAAGAAAGCACCTGCTCATCTGGCTGCGCAAAAATAAACACACACCAAAACCTTACGTATTTTAATCAGGCCCAGGCGTTTACTAATCTTCCGGATTTCCATGAATCCTTTTTTATATCCTTGATCAGGAATTTATCCAATTTGTATTCACATGAAAAGAATCCTCATCGCTGGTATGCTCTTGGTTTCATTAACAGGCTGCGGAGCATTTAAGAACCCCCGGGAGGGATCAATCGTCCCGATAAGTTCCAGCAATTATCATTTGATTAATGGTAAATACACGGCCCGGACTGACACTTCCACATCATCTAATGATTTCAATTTATGGTCCTGCCTCAGCAGACAGCCTATGGAAAAAACCTTACTACTGAAAGACCTCTCTATTGATCTGAAAATGATGAATAAGAAGCGGCTTAAAGCCACACTTTTCAGCGGGGGTATTGAAATAGAACAGCGGATCTTTAAGGGCAAGTTAAGGAAAGGATATTTCCGGTTAAGCGACAAAACGAATCTGACAGGTATCCCTCCCATCTATTGGGCCGTTTTTTCAGAGAAAACCAGAATAGGCAAATCTGCAAAAGGAACGCTTATTTTAGAAAATGTAAGTTCCCGGGGTGGAATGTTTCTATTTTTTGCCGCCTCCTCACCCGATCATTATCTTACCATAGATTTCAATCCCATTAAAGAGTGATCTCTATGTTTGCAAAACGTATCCGGTTATTTGCCATCATCAATATATTGCTTGCCGGATTAATTGCTTCCATTAATCTAAACGAATGGATTAAAGTCGGAGTACTTGACCAAACTTCTGACTATACTTTTGGTTCAAAAAACACTGTTCCATGGTATTATTCCAGTAGTGAATACTATTCTAACTACACCATGATCATAGGTTTCTGTTTCCTTCTGTTTTTTATTATTGCATTATGGGTTTATGATAAAAAGTCAGTCAGGATCAACATTGTATTATTGCTGCTGAACTTATTAACAGCTGTCATTGAAATTTTTATTGGGATAATGCCTCCCTGAAAGCTGAGATCAATGTTTCATTATCCATTCTGAGTAAGGTAGGATTCAAAGCCATCCCGATCAGCCCATCATCATTAAGCTTTCCTAGAATAATACCCTTCTGATCACGAAGCCATTTCTTCACTTTAGAAACATCAACAGATTTATCAAAACGGAGATGACAGATGTTTGTTCCGTTCACAATCGGACTGATTTTAATGCCTTTAATTTTATTTAGCGCAACAATAAGGGCTTCGGATTTCTCTATCACCTTTTTCATGACCATATCTATGTCCTGCAAATGATGTAGTGCCATTGCTGCATTGCTCCAGTTGTTAAAAATACTTCCTCCATGGACTTTCACAAGATGATGCATCTGATCAATCACCTTTTTCTCGCCACATAATACGGCCCCTCCCTGTGCACCAAGATATTTGTAGAGACAAAGATACACCGTATCAAAAAGCTGGGCATATTCCATAATGCTGCGATTTGTGAATGCTGCTGACATATGCAATCTTGCTCCATCAAGGTGTGTCCGTATCCCCTGACTCCGGCAATAGGCTGTGATTTTCTTCATTTCTTCGAAAGGAAAAAATGCGTTTGTAGCCCTCCGAACTGGTGTTTCAATAGACAACACACCTATATCAGCTTCAAAAGCCTCTTCTGACTTATGGTAACCAATCACCTCTTTCAGTTCTTCAAGGGTAAAATCAGCCATCCCCTTCCCTAGCGGAATCAACCGCTTATTAAAAACCGTCTGAGCAGCATCAGCTTCATCACGGTAAACATGACTTGTTTCCTGAACCAGAGCCTTTGGTTTTGTTCCAGCCAATACATGAATCGCAAGCTGATTAGCCATTGTACCTGAAGGCATATAAATTGCGGCTTCTTTTCCGGTGATCTCACAGCACTTTGCCAACAAATCTTTCATGACTCCACCCTGAGCATAAAAATCTTTTTGGATTGGACGCAACTGCTGTATATCCTGGAGTTTCTGTATAAAATCTATGGGTTGATAAAAAATACCATCATAAACAAAATAGACACGCTCCGTATCCTTTTCAGGATTTAATGATGGTTTCTCTGCACTGGCTACAGCAGGAAGAATGGGCAGACTAAGTGGAATTGAGGAAAGTGCAGCTATTTTAATAAAATTTCTTCTTTTTATCGAATCCATATTTTCCATTATCATAAGATAGATCACCAAATGGTGATAAATATTTATTAATATAGGAATTTAAGAGGGGATTTAAGAGTACTAAAAACAAAAAAGCCTGTCAGTACTGATAGGCTTTGTATGGACAGACCCGGAAAGATGTGTATTATAAAGAGAGAGATTGAAAGTTAATTATTCTGGAAAAATCAATCAATAAGCTCTTTATAAGGCGTGAATTCTGGATTTTTCGAAAAGTCTGATCCAGGCTTTCTTGGAAAGCATTATCGTTTCCTGTTTGAAATTCTTATTGTTTTTGTAAGGATAAACATCAAACATGATGTTATTGATGCCCAATAATTTCATCGGATGAGGCACAATTCTGGTCCCGTTTACAGTAAATTCATTGTCTTTAAACTCATCAAACAAGCCTAAAATATAATTGTAGAAATCAGCTTCTTCTTTTGCTGATGAAAAGTGGATATTTTCATAAATCTGAGAGTTTCCGCCCCCCTTAGTTCCATACCTGAGGAATTCAGTATCTCCCAGCGAATACAATTCATAATCCGGTGTCAATATGGTGAGCTTAACTCCGATTCTTTTGGGCTTCGCTTTTGCTTCGTCCGCTTTAACTTCGGCTTTGGTTCTACCTACATTGAATTGAGAGAAAGCATTGAATGAGAGAAATGCCAGGATGAGGATTGTTAATGTCTTTTTCATTAAAATAAAATTTAGTTATCAACTCTAGCGAATGTATCAGTTGCTATTTGAGAGCTATAAATGTTTATAATTTTTAAACAAAAATAAGATTATAAACTAAAAATACAACGGAGTTTACACAAAATTATCGCTGCCCGATAACCGTCTTTAGTTAATTGGTGACCAGAACAACCAGGAAAACGGGGAAAAATCTTGTAACGTATTTGTAACGGTTTTTAGAGAAGTTCAGCAGAAAAGGTGGCCCAACTCAACGCTAGGTGTAAAATCGAAAAACATATTAGCGCTCCACAACATTTGACATTGGTCCCTTCATTGGAGGGGCGGTTGGCGATCATGCAATAAAAAAACCCCGTTTCTCAATAAAGAAACGGGGTTTTTAAATATCTGCCGACTTGCAGATTGATGCTCCCGAGACTGGGCTCGAACCAGTGACCCTCTGATTAACAGTCAGATGCTCTAACCAGCTGAGCTACTCGGGAGTACTGGTTATCCAAAAAAACGGCTTTTTGAAGTCTTAAACAACATTAAGTTTCGTTCGTTTTGGGAATGCAATATTAGGGGTTTTAATTTATTTATGCAATATTTGTAGCAAAATAATTGAAAATAATTTTAAAAATATATCTATGAGCCTGATAATCATAGGGACTGTGGCATTTGATGCCATTGAAACTCCCTTCGGAAAAACGGATAAAATAGTTGGAGGAGCTGCCACTTATGCCAGTTTAGCTGCTTCTTACTTCTATAACAAAGTAAAAATCGTTGCTGTTGTTGGTGATGATTTTCAAAAATCAGACATTGATGCTTTTAATGAACATGGAATTGACACCGAAGGACTACAGGTAAAAGAAGGCGAAAAATCTTTCTTCTGGTCAGGGAAGTACCACAATGATATGAACAGCAGAGATACTTTGGTTACTGAACTGAATGTTTTAGCTGATTTTGATCCTGTTATTCCAGAAAGCTATCAGGACTGTGAATACCTGATGCTGGGAAATCTGACTCCTATTGTACAGCGTACAGTTATTGAGCGCTTAAAAAAGAGACCAAAGCTAATCGTTCTGGATACCATGAACTTCTGGATGGACATCATGATGGATGACCTTAAGGAAACGCTTAAACTGGTAGATGTATTGACCATTAATGACGAAGAAGCCCGTCAGCTTTCAGGTGAATACTCCCTGGTTAAAGCCGCTAAAAAGATTTTAACGATGGGACCTAAGTACCTGATCATTAAAAAAGGTGAACATGGCGCATTGTTGTTCCATGAAGACAAAATCTTCTCTGCTCCGGCTTTACCATTAGCAGAAGTATTTGATCCAACAGGAGCCGGTGACACCTTTGCAGGTGGTTTTATTGGCTATCTGGCAAAAGTTGGTACGATCAACTTCAATAACATGAAAAATGCCATCATCTATGGTTCTGCCCTTGCTTCTTTCTGTGTAGAGAAGTTTGGAACGGAAAAGATCCTCAACCTTACAGACGAAGAAGTAGCTGCACGTATTCAGGAATTTGTAAAACTGAGTGCTTTTACCATCGATGCATAGATAAGTCCCATAAAAAGACCAAATAGCTACACAGAGACTGTCCTAAATAGGCTTCTCTGTATAGCTATTTAGTTTCCCTATTGCTGTAAATTTCTCAAAAACAGCTTCTGTATGCGGCGCATCCGGTAGTTCATCCGTAAGGTCCTGTCCGGCCCAGTGTTCATAATGTTTGCCATTACGCCACAAACGACTTTCCGTAACATCGTAAATCAATCCTCTGTAAGCCACCCAGATCTGCGGTTTATCCTGACCGTTCCGGAGTGCCAGCTGCTGTTTGGTATAGATGGGCAGATCCATTACGCTTTAGCCTTACTTTTAAATAGCTCGAACAGGTAAATGCTCATCAAAAGCATTCCCATAAAATAAAAATGGCTTTCAAAAGGAATTGCCCCAAGTTTCAAATTGATCACATCAGTATAAGAAATAATGGGTAAGGTAGAAATGACACCATAAGCCACATAAAAAAGAACCAGTGATACCAGGAAGCTCCTGTAAAACCGATACATAAAGCGGAGTTTATTGAGGTATTCTATATAAAAAATCAGCAGGAACAATATCCCGAATGAAGCTGCACTATACCATTTTGTGTAGGTAAAAATGAGCATAGCAACGCCTATGCCCATCAGCAGGTTGCTAAAAGAAAGGCTGAATTTATCTAAAGCATTGTTGGGAAAGAATGTATTTAAAGTCGCATACACCCCTATTCCGGCCAGAGAAACCGTCATAGAAAAAAGAAATTCTTCTACCGGGACTTTCCATAGAAAAACACCTGTCAGGTAAGCCGGATGAAAATTCCAGGCTCCCATTAACACCAGTATAGCAGCTATTATGGAAAACACAAGGCCCGTAATCAGTACTGCAGGAATGGCTGGCTTTATCATCCTGATAAACCCTATCTTTTTAACAAAGAGCAACATTACCGGAACAACCAGCATGGCAAGTGCCAGCAACAGATAAGTAAAATTCATTTATTTAATTAGTTAAGCCCAAAAATATGATTTTGATGGCGTTTACCAATTTTCTTTTTATCGCATAAAAAAAGCGCTTTAACATCGGGGTTAAAGCGCTTCTAAATACTTTAGAAAGGGTTATGCGACCTCCGCACCCAAAATTTCTTTAGAATAGGTTTTCAGATATTTCTTAAGAATCTGACGGGCAACGTGGATTCTGGTCTTTACTGTACCTATTGGTATCTCTAACATTTCGGCAATTTCATGATATTTATATCCCTCAAAGTATTTGATAAAAGGAACATAATATTCCGGCTGAAGCGTCGAAAGGGCTTTATTGATATCACCTATGATAAACTTACTGTCGCTCGTGTTTTTTGCAGCACTATAGTGCAGATTGGCAGAAGAAATATCGTCTGATTTAGTAATTAATGCATTGGTCTTTACCAAACGTCTGTAATTGTTAATGAAGGTGTTCTTCATGATGGTAAATAACCATCCTTTAAGATTGGTACCTTCTTTAAACTTACTGTAATAAGTTACCGCTTTAAGCATGGTATCTTGTACAAGGTCGTTTGCGTCTTCAATGTCTTTCGTAAAATTTAAAGCGAATGACTGCAAAGAAACCGAATGGTCGTTTAACTGGAGGTTGAATTCATTTTTTGTCATAATGTTTTAAGTTTTAAGGTTAAAAAGCAAACAAACAGTTTTTAGGAGTGGCGCTCAAAGTTTGTTTAATCTTATACACTAAATGCTATACAACATATGTACCAAAAAATCAATCCGAATGTTAACAAATTGTTTTTTCGGGTTGGCAATGACAAAGGAGCCTATGTCACAGAATATTTACTTCTCTTTCCAGCCTGACACCAAATCTGGCCGCTACGGTATCTATAATATTTTCTGAAAAACTATACACTTCTTGTCCAGTTGCTTGTCCATGATTGACCAGTACCAGGGCCTGATTTTTCCAGGTACCCGTTTGTCCAACCACCTTCCCCTTAAATCCGCATTGCTCTATTAACCAACCCGCTGCAAGTTTAACTTTACCTTTTCCAGCAGGATAATGCACCAGTTCAGGGAACTTTTCATGCACCTCCTTAAAGGCTTTTTCTTCAATTACAGGGTTCTTAAAAAAGCTCCCCGCATTGCCAATTGTAGAAGGATCAGGAAGCTTGCTTACCCGGATATGAGCAACAACTGCAGAGACATCAGCGATCGTTGGCAGATCAATACCCCGTTTAGTCAGCTCTTCCTGGATTGCGCCATATTGCGTGTTGATCCGAGCTACCCTGCTCAGCCTGAAACTCACCTCTGCAATGATATATTGCCCTTTTAATTCATTTTTAAAAATGCTGTCACGATATCCAAACCGGGCTTCCTCATGATTAAACTCCCTGCGCTTACCAGTAGCAATCTCATAAGCCGAACAAGATGCAAACACATCCTTAAGTTCTACACCATAGGCCCCAATATTTTGTATTGGTGAAGCTCCTACTGTACCAGGAATCAGACTCAGGTTCTCTACACCTGCAAAACCATTTTGTACACAATAGTTTACAAAGTCGTTCCAGACCACTCCGGCACCTGCAGTAACGATCACGTCATCCCCCTGAACATTAGCTGAAATCCCCGGGATGCTTATTTTGATCACCAGCCCATTAAAATCTTTCGTAAATAACAGGTTACTTCCACCTCCCAAAATCAATAGCGGCTGCTCCTTAATGAGTTTGGATTCCAACAGCTCTTCCAATGCAGAGGGGGTAAATATTTCAGCAAAATAATGGGCGCTGACAGGTATACTAAAGGTATTATAAGGTTTTAACGAGATATTTTCCTGGAAGATGGTCATAGATAAAATGAACTGATTTGCTATAGGGTACAAATGTAATTGTTAAGGAGGGGAATAAACATGTTTAAATAAATATTTAAAAATTTTGTCTATTTTTCGTCTCGATTATTGAAACTAAAAACCATTGGCGACAGAAGGGGGAGCATTAGAATTTGTATGGAAAATCAGGATAAAAAGAGAATTTTAATTATTGAGGCTGCTTTAAAGCGATTTGCTCACTATGGTTTGTCAAAGACAACTATGACAGAAATCGCAAAAGATATTTCTTTTTCAAAGGCGTTACTTTATTACTATTTCCCTGATAAACTGAGCCTTTACGTCAGCGCGATAGAACATCTGATGCAAATCATCAGCAGAGATCTGGTTAAATCTGTTGACAAGACAAAAACAGCTACTGAAGGTGTACTTAAACTGCTACAAAAAAGACAGGCTTTTATCCAAAAATACTACAACATCCTGGAATCGAGTCAGATCATTGGAAATGAACTTCCCGAAAACCTTGCAGAAAAATTCCATAAAGCCCGGACTTTCGAGTTTATCATTATTGGTTCCCTGTTTAGCCGAGGAGTAACGAATAAAGAATTCGCGATCTCAGACACCAAATTAGCCACCGAAATATTCATTGATGCCTTATCTGGCATTCATTTCAATATCCTGTCCAAGGATAAGAGCATGTTCCCGGGAAAGGAACAATTCAAACAGATTTTTCTCAAAGAAAAAATGTTTGCCGACATCTTTCTTAACGGGCTAAAAATAAAACAATAAAATTCGTCATTTTTATGTAACTTTTGTGTGATTTTCATACTAAAATTTCCATTGCTAAAATATGGCAGTATTTTTGACCGTTCAAAGAAAAAAGTCAGAAAGTAGAAAAGTAGAATGGTAGAGACAGATAAAAAAAGGGAGTTGATTATAGAGGGTGCGATAAAGCGTTTTATCCATTATGGAATTAACAAGACCACAATGAATGAGATTGCTGATGACCTATCGGTATCCAAACCTTCCTTGTATTATTATTTTCCGGATAAAAGTAGCCTGGTAATGGGAGTGATCGCCAGGATTTTCTCGGATTATTTTGAAATTCTGGAAAGAGATCAATTTGCGAAAGACACCCTGGAAGAGCGTTTAGCAGCCTTCGTTGAGGTCAAACATCGCTTTTTTCAGAAATATTATATGCTACACCTCTCAGGTGGCAGCCCGGACGCCTCTCTTAGTTCCGATGAGCTCAGGGAGTCCTTCATGAAAATGAAAACAAAAAATGAAAACCTTCATGCCACAATTCTGCAAAGAGCAATTGACAGTAAGGAAATTGCACCTTGCGACGTGAATAAAATGGCAGAATTGTATTTAGACAGCCTGTCGGGAATCACTTCTCTATGTCTGCTCCATGGCAACAAAGAATTGTTCCCAAGTAAAAAAGACATGAAAGCCATCTTGGAGAAGCAACTTAGCTTATCTAAAATATTTATCAAAGGATTAAAATAAAAACAGACCACAAATTATCATAAACATGAATACTTTAATTAAACAGATAAGATTGATTCCACTACTGCTGCTGGGGTTATTATTATCGAATGCAGCAATAGCCCAGCAAACACTGAGCCTTAAGGATGCATTAAATTACGCCGTTCAGAACAGCTCAAATACGAGAAAAGCGAAGCTCGATATTGAAGGAGGCAGATACAAAACCGAAGAAATAAGAGCTCAGGCTTTACCAAACATCAGTGGTAATGCAGGAATGACTTACAATGCGGTAATTGGCCAGTTGGTGGCTGGTGATTTCAAAATTCCAATGGGAAAAACATGGAATGCCAACGCAGGAATTCAACTCAACCAACAGCTGTTTAACCAACAGGTCTTCACTGGATTAAAAGCAGCAAGGACAAGTGAAAGTTATTACAACATGACTGCAGAATTAACTGACGAACAGATTATTGAGCAGGTTGCTAATAACTATTATCAGGTTTTAGTCAACAGACAACAACTAAACGTCATTGATACCAATATCAAAAACGTGAAAGTGGTAGAGAAGATCATAGGCAATCAATACAAGAATGGCCTGGCAAGAAAAATTGATGTAGACCGGATTAAAGTGAACCTGACCAATCTGCAAACCAGGCGTGAACAAACTTCAAATGCAATTGTTCAACTGGAAAACCAGCTGAAATTTTCGATGGGTATGCCAATAGAGACGGTTATCCTGCTGCCGGCAACAGAACTAAACAGTAAGCCAGTCTTACCTCAGTTTGCCGATAGTGTAAACGTAAACGGAAGGACAGAAATGAAGCTGCTAAACATACAAAAGGACTTACTTACTTTACAAAGGAAAGCCTATGTAGCAGAATATTACCCTTCATTGGCATTATCCGCCAATTACAGTTATACCGGACAAAGCGATAAGTTTGACCTCTTTAGAGGTAACAGTCCTGCCATTTGGTACGATGCCTCAGCAATAGGTCTTACCCTGAAAATCCCGATCTTTAATGGTTTCGCCACACGTTCAAGAGTGCGTCAGGCAGATGTGGATCTTAAAAAAGCAGAAGAAGACAGGAGACAAACCCGCAACTCCCTGAACCTTTCTTATGAGAATGCTAAAATTGAATTAAGAAATAACATCAACACCATCAATTCCCAACGCCAGAATGTGTTGTTGGCTCAGGAAATTTACAATAGTACTCAAAACAACTACAACAACGGTCTGGCTGCGCTAACTGATCTTTTAGATACAGAAAATGCACTTACAGAAGCACAGAACAGCTATACCCAGGCATTATTAAACTATAAAATTGCCGAAATTCAATTAATCAAATCAAACGGAAATATAAAATCACTACTACAATGAAAAGAGGAATTATTACAGCCTTAGTAATTATACTTGCCATCGCAGGCATCGTCCTGGTATTAACCAATAATAAAAAGAAAAATGCGGCAAAAACGGCAATTGTAGCTCAAGGTAGCGGTGCGATCAGTGTTCGTACAGCAGTGATTGAAAGACAGGCGATCAATCTTGATTTTAGTGCAAACGGAACATTTGCTCCTAATCAGGAACTGAATTTTCTTTCAGAAAACGCAGGACGTGTAACCAAAATCTATGTAGAAGAAGGTGACAGAGTAACCAAAGGACAACCTATAGCCCGTATTGATGCTGAGATTTTAAATACAGATAAAGAAACTGCAGAAGCAAACCTTCAAAATGCCATCAGAGATGAAGCCAGATATAGCAGTTCATTCAAAACAGGTGGCGTAACGCAACAGCAATTAGATCAGGCAAAACTGGCTGTTCAGAATGCAAGACTAAGGCTACAAAGCAGCCAGAGAAGAGTAAGCGATGCCAACATCAAATCTCCGATCAACGGTATTGTCAACAAAAAATACATTGAAGTAGGTGCTTTTGTAAATGCACAGGGTACCCAGATGTTTGAATTGGTGGATGTTTCCAAGCTTAAATTAAAAGTAAGTGTAAACGAATCACAGGTAGCTAACCTTAAAGTTGGCGACCAGGTGCAAATCAAATCTAATGTATTCCCTACAGATGATTACCTGGGTAAAATCACTTTCATCGCCGCTAAAGCTGATGCTTCTTTAAACTTCCCTATTGAGATTATGGTAGAGAACAACAAGAAAAATACCATCAAAGCAGGAATGTACGGTACTGCCATCTTCAAGTTCCCTAGTCAGGCTCCTTCATTAACGATCCCACGTGGTTCGTTTGTAGGTAGTGTAAGCAGTAACCAGATCTTTGTTTTAGGAGAAGGTAATAAAGCCGTATTGCGTAAAGTAGTTGCCGGAAGAATTCTTGGAGAGAATGTGGAAATCCTTGATGGTCTGAAAGAAGGCGAGACAGTAATCACCAGTGGTCAGATCAACCTTATTGATGGTACCCCTGTTGCTCCTGTAAAATAGAATAGGCCCTTACAATGAAAAATATAAATACATTCTGATGAAAATAACAGAAATTTCTATAAAGCGCCCGACCCTTGTTATTGTGGTTTTTACCGTATTAACACTGATGGGGCTATTGAGCTACTTTGGGCTTAGTTACGAGTTGTTACCGAAGTTCTCGAACAACGTAGTATCCATTTCCACCATATATCCCGGAGCTTCACCAAATGAGGTGGAAAACACCGTGACCAAGAAGATTGAGGATGCGGTCTCCTCCATGGAGAACATTAAGAAACTGAACGCAGTATCTTATGAAAGTTTATCCGTGGTAACCATCACCTTAAATGATAAAGCCAATGTGGATTTATCACTAAATGAGGCTCAGCGTAAAGTAAATGCGATCCTTGCAGATCTACCTACAGACGTAAAACCACCATCCCTGAATAAGTTCTCACTGGATGATTTACCGGTAATTACCATGTCGGCATCCGCAAAAATGGACGATGCTGCTTTTTACGACTTAATCGACAAACGTATTGCCCCGATCCTTTCCAGGGTAACAGGGGTAGCACAGGTCAACCTGGTAGGTGGACAGGAACGTGAGATCGTTGTCGGACTTGATGCAGACAGAATACAAGGTTACGGCCTTTCTGTTCCGCAAATTCAGCAAGCTATTCTAACGTCCAACCTCGATTTCCCTACCGGAAGTGTGAAGACTGAAAACCAGGACGTATTGATTCGTTTATCTGGTAAATATAAATCGATAGACGAGTTAAGAAATCTGGTAGTAGCAACCAGCAAAGCCGGAGCACAAATCAGATTAAGTGATGTTGCCGACGTTCAGGATGCGCAGAAAGAGGTAGAGAAAATCGCACGTATCGACAGAAAAGGCGCGATTGCAATTCAGATCATTAAACAATCTGATGCCAATGCCGTAGAGGTGAGTAAGGGAATGCATAAAATTGTAGAAACCCTTCAGAAAGATTATAAAGCCAATGACTTAAAAATGCTGATCGTAAATGACAGTTCCATCTTTACACTGGAATCTGCAGATGCGGTAATCCACGATTTAATCCTTGCGATTATCCTCGTGGCATTTGTGATGTTGTTCTTCCTGCACAGTTTACGTAATGCGGCAATTGTAATGGTATCCATTCCTGCATCCCTGATTGCAACATTTATCGGGATCGGATTATTTGGCTATACCCTGAATCTGATGTCATTACTGGGCCTTTCCCTGGTGGTAGGTATCCTGGTGGATGATGCGATCGTGGTATTGGAGAATATATACAGACACATGGAGATGGGTAAAAACAGGGTTCGCGCGGCATATGATGCCACTTCCGAAATCGGGTTTACCGTAGTTTCCATCACCCTTGTAATTGTGGTGGTGTTCTTCCCGATTGCAGTGAGTTCAGGATTGGTATCCAACATCCTGCGCCAGTTCTGTGTGGTGGTAATTATCGCTACCCTCCTGTCATTGGTCACTTCATTTACCATCGTTCCGTTATTGTCTTCACGCTTCGGTAAACTGGAAAAAATTGAGGGTAAAAATGTATTTGGACGTTTCATCCTTTGGTTCGAAAGTCAGCTGCATAAATTCACGGTTTGGGTAACTGGTATCTTAGAATGGACCTTACACCATAAAGCAATCACCTTAATTGGTGTATTCCTTTTATTACTCAGTTCATGCGGACTAACCATCGGTGGTTTCATTGGAACAGAGTTTTTCCCTAAAAGTGATAAAGGAGAGTTCCTGGTGCAGATAGAACTTCCTAAAGATGCTTCTATTGAGAAAACAAACCAGATCACACAACAGGCAGAAGCTTTCTTAACGAAAAAGAAAGAGATTACACAGCTGATTACTACCGTAGGACAATCAAGTGGTGACTTTGGAGGTACTCAGGCTACGGCTTACAAATCAGAGATCAACGTAAAACTCGTTGAACGTAAAGATCGTGAGGATGAATCCAGTATTTATGCCACTAAAGTTAGTCGCGAGCTGGCCAAATTCCTTGTCGGCGCGAAAGTAAAAACAGTACCGATCAGTATTTTAGGTATTGCTGAAAATGCTCCTATCGATATGGTAGTTATGGGTTCAGACCTGGACAGTGCCATGAAATATGCAGAAGGTGCAATGAAAGTGCTGAGTAAAATCCAGGGTTCTGCGGAGATCAAACTTTCTGTAGAGAAAGGTAGTCCGGAGATCAATGTCCAGGTAGACCGTGATAAAATGGCTGCTTTAGGTTTAACCTTACAAACTGTGGGTACCACCATGCAAACTGCATTTAGTGGAAATACAGATGGTAAATACCGTAAAGGAGAATACGAATACGACATTAACATCCGTTACCAGACTTTCAACCGTAAAGATATTGATGATGTAAGAAACCTTATTTTCATCAATTCATCCGGACAACAGGTAAAACTATCTCAGTTCGCCGATATTAAAGAAGGTGCCGGGCCTAGTCAGCTGGAGCGTAGGGATAAGAGTACTTCGGTTTCTGTAAAAGCACAATCTATCGGTAGGCCAACAGGTACTATCGTAGCCGAGCTACAGGCGAAACTGGAGGAAATGGAGAAAAATGGTCAATTGAAAAAACCCGTAGGTGTAAGTTATGTATGGGCCGGTGACCAGGAGAACCAAAGCGAAGGTTTTGGTACCTTAGGGATCGCCTTAATGGCCTCTATCATCCTGGTATACCTGATCATGGTAGCCTTGTACGACAGCTTTGTTTATCCTTTTGTGGTGATGTTCTCGATTCCGTTATCGGTAATCGGGGCCTTACTTGCACTGGCATTAACCAATAACTCGCTGGGTATCTTTACCATTTTAGGTTTGATCATGTTAATTGGTTTGGTGGCGAAGAATGCGATCATCCTGGTCGATTTCACGAACCAGATGAAAGCAGAAGGAAAGTCAACGCATGAGGCATTAGTACTAGCCAACCATGCCCGTTTACGTCCGATCCTCATGACCACCATTGCCATGGTAATCGGTATGCTTCCAATTGCATTGGCAAGTGGCGCAGGTGCGGAATGGAAAAATGGTCTGGCATGGGTAATCGTGGGTGGATTAACCAGTTCCCTGTTCCTGACGCTGATCGTTGTACCGGTAATGTACCAGGTATTTGACAGCATCTTAGAACGCTTTGGCTTCAATAAAAAAGGCAAAAGTATGGAGGAACTGATTGCAGAACCTTACGACCATAAAGAAGTAAAAGAATACGATCTGGAAGGCGGGCATTAAACCAGCCATCCCTGATCCAATCAAAGAGGAACCCCGTAAAAGGGTTCCTCTTTTTTTATTACAAATTAATGGTCAGAGTTTTGCTATACACAGGTCATGAAACATGTTGTATTGATCTTACTCAGTCTTGGCTGGCTGACCTCAAACGCCCAGCATCCTCCTGTCTTTGAAGGGATGACCATGGATTCTACCATCCTGGAATTAAACGACCTCCCTGTTGAGCTCGTGAAATATAAATATGGATCCGAAAAAATCAGCTTCCTTGCCATTCATGATGATGAAGACACAGGTGTAAAAGCGGCATTCGATTTTATCCGCTTAAACGGGGGAACCATTATCGACTGCCAGTACGGAGGACAAAGGAATTTTGCATTCAGTTACAACGGACAGAATTTTCAGACAGACCCAAACAGCATCTACTCCAGACAAGGTATAACCTTTGGTCTGGAAAAATATGGAAAAACAGATGTAGTGGTATCCGATCAGCTGGAACAGATAGGTAAAGAAATTTTAAACTTTTATCAGCCGGCAAAACTGGGTTATATATTTACGCTTCATAACAATGCAGATGAAGGATTTGGGATTTCCTCCTATCTCCCGGGTGAAGAATTGGAAAGCGTTGCAGACTCGGTACATATTAACCCAATGATGGATCCGGATGACATGATCCTGGTTACCGAAAAAGTGTTATTCAGTAAACTAAAAAAAGAAAATGTGAATGTGGTCCTGCAACACCGGGAAGCAGAAGACGATGGCTCCCTTTCTATTTATGCCATGAAGCACAAAATTCCTTATCTGAACGTGGAAGTACAGCACGGACACCTGGAAGACAATCTGATGTTAATAGAGGCCGGAGTCAGGGCATTGAGAGAAAGCTATCCAGAGCGCATAAAAAAGGCCACAGATTAATCTGCAGCCTTTCTTCATGATCAATAGACAAATGATTACATGTGTATTGCTCTATTTTCAGTTGCCGCCATTGCCGCTTCTTTAATTGCTTCTGTATAAGTTGGGTGAGCATGGCAAATTCTTGCAATGTCTTCTGCTGAAGCACGGAATTCCATTGCTACAACAGCCTCAGCAATCATATCTGCCGCACGTGGGCCAATCATATGAACACCCAGGATTTCATCAGTTTTAGCGTCAGCCAATACTTTTACAAAACCATCAGTATCCATACTTGCTTTCGCACGTCCGCTTGCTTTGAAAGGGAATGACCCTGCTTTATAGGCAGTACCTTTTTCTTTCAGTTGTTCTTCTGTAAATCCTACAGAAGCAACCTCTGGCCAGGTATATACCACTCCCGGGATCAGGTTATAATTGATATGTGGTTTTTGTCCGGCAATAGTTTCCGCAACATACACCCCTTCATCTTCTGCTTTATGTGCAAGCATTGCGCCTTTAATTACATCGCCGATTGCATATACGCCGGGAACAGCAGTTTCCAAATGCTCATTTACCGGAATTTTATTACCACGTTCTTCTGGTGTGATGCCAATATTTTCCAGACCCAGACCAGCAGTATAAGCGGTACGTCCTACAGCAACGATACAATAATCGGCTTCCAGTTTTACCTGTTCTCCTTTTGCATTGTCTGCAGTTACCGTTACTCTTTTACCTTTGGCAGTTGCACCTGTTACTTTATGTCCCATGTAAAACTCCATGCCTAAAGATTTTTTCAACACACGTTGAAGCTCTTTTCCTAAGCCGGCATCCATTGTTCCTATGATAGATGGCATAAACTCAACCACCGATACTTTAGTACCCAGACGTGCATAAACTGACCCCAATTCCAGACCAATTACACCACCACCGATCACGATCATTTCTTTAGGAACTTCTTTGATATTTAAAGCTTCTGTAGAAGTAATGATTCTCTTTTTATCGATTGGTAAAAATGGCAGAGAAGTAGGTTTCGAACCCGAAGCAATGATCACATTTTTTGCAGTCACCGTTTCTGTAGTTCCATCTTCTTTAGTGATTTTTATCGTGTTTTTGTCTACGAATGACCCTACTCCCTGAAAAGAATCAATTTTATTCTTTTTGAAAAGATATTGGATTCCAACCGTATTCTGTGTCACCACATCATCCTTACGTGCAATCATCTGTGGCATATCCACTTTCAGATCTTTAAGGTTGATCCCATGAGTCTGGAAAGTATGTGCCGCATTGTGAAAATGCTCTGAAGAGTCTAACAATGCTTTTGAAGGGATACAACCTACATTTAAGCAGGTTCCGCCAAAAGTTTTATATTTTTCTATCACTGCCGTTTTAAGACCTAGTTGGGCACATCTGATTGCTCCAACATAACCGCCCGGGCCCGAGCCAATAACAACTACATCGTATTGCATATAAAGGATTTTTTTTGTTGCACAAAGTTAATAAACCTAACACTAATAATCGCCCATATTCCAATTCTTTCCTCATCTTTAATGTTACAATGACCAAAATGAGCAGACGTTTTCTGTATATTTAAGCTTCAATAAAAACCGATACCCAACATGACCCGCTTTAAATTTTCCTGGTTAATGACGATCCTGCTTTTTGCAGGTGCTTCAGGCTTCGCCCAGCAATCCGATTCTGCGTATGTACGTGAGAATTACACAAAAATCGAACGCAGTATCCCTATGCGCGATGGTATTAAATTATTTACCGCAATTTATGTCCCCAAAAATAAAGGCAAAAAATATCCCTTTATGATCAACAGGACTCCCTATACCGTTTCTCCTTATGGGGAAGATAAATATAAAACCACCCTTGGCCCATCCCCCTTGTTTTTAAGGGAAGGATTTATTTTCGTCTATCAGGATGTCCGTGGAAAATGGATGAGTGAAGGCGAATTTGTGGATGTCCGCCCTCATCTCGATCAGAAAAAAGGCAAAAAAGACATTGATGAGAGTTCAGACACTTATGACACGATAGACTGGCTCATCAAAAACATTCCGGATAACAATGGCAAAGCAGGGATTTATGGAATCTCTTATCCGGGATTTTATTCCACTGCTGCTCTTCCCGGCGCACATCCCGGATTAAAGGCAGTATCTCCTCAGGCACCCGTTACCGATTGGTTTATGGGTGATGATTTCCATCATAATGGCGCTTTTATGCTCGCAGATGCCTTCAGTTTCTACTCTTCATTTGGTGTTCCAAGACCAAAACCAATTACTCCGGATAAAGGGCCTAAACCTTTTAAATACCCGATCACGGATAATTACCGCTTTTACCTGAGTGTTGGTGCATTGAAAAATGTAAAACAAAAATATTTTGGCGACAGCATTAAATTCTGGGACGACATGATGGCGCACGGCACTTACGATTCCTTCTGGAAAGGAATGAACATCAGACCACATTTAACCGGAATAAAACCAGCTGTACTTGTGGTAGGTGGATTTTTTGATGCAGAAGATGCTTATGGCGCCCTGCATACTTATCAGGCCATAGAAAAACAAAATCCTGCAACTAAGAACAACCTCGTAATGGGCCCATGGTTTCATGGAGGCTGGTCCAGAGGAACAGGCGAAAGCTTTGGCGACATCAGCTTCGGACAGGCAACCAGCACTTGGTACCAGAAAAATCTGGAGTTCCCTTTCTTCATGCAGTACCTGAAAGATGCTCCGGATGCGAAGCTTGCTGAAGCCAACATCTTCCTCACCGGAAGCAATGAATGGAAAGGTTTTGAAACCTGGCCACCAAAGAATACGGAAAATAAAACCTTGTATTTTCAACCGGAAGGCAAACTCAGCTTTCAGAAACCTACAGCTTCAAACAGTTACAATCAATATGAAAGCGACCCGGCCAATCCCGTACCTTATCAGGATGGTGTACAGGCCAGAAGAACAAGGGAATACATGATCGATGACCAGCGTTTTGCTGCCCGCAGGCCGGATGTGCAGGTTTTCCAAACGGAAGTCCTTGAAGAGGATTTCACTTTAGCGGGTCCTGTTAATGCCAATCTTGTGGTTTCGACCTCCGGAACAGATGCCGATTATGTGGTAAAACTAATCGATGTTTATCCGGAAGATGCAGTTCCAATGCAACCTAATCCAAAGAACATCATCATGGGAGGATACCAGATGCTGGTACGTGGAGAGGTGATGCGTGGTAAATTCAGAAACAGTTTTGAGAAACCCGAACCATTTGTACCCGGACAGGTAACGAAAGTCAACTACAGCATTCCTGATGTGGCACATACGTTCAAAAAAGGACACCGGATTATGATTCAGGTTCAAAACTCATGGTTCCCGCTGGTAGACCGCAACCCTCAGAAATTCACAGACATCTACCATGCATCAGACAGTGATTTCCAGAAAGCAATCCATCGCATTTACCATGATGGACAAAATCCTTCATCCGTATCCGTGACGGTATTAAAGCCATAACACCAACCATGAAGAAGACTTTATATTTACTACTGGCCTTGCTGAGCTACACACAGTTCAGCAAGGCCCAGTTGATGACTCCGAAAAATAAATTCAGTCGTGCAGACAGCTTAAGAGGAACTTTAAGCCCTTTGCGCAGTTGTTACGACATCAATTACTACCACCTGGATGTAAAGGTGGATATCGACCAAAAGTACATTAGCGGAAGTAATGAGTTTCAATTTACGGCAACCCTGGATTTCAGCAAGTTACAATTCGACCTCTTCGAAAACCTCCGGGTAGAAAAGGTGGTCTATAAAAACAAGAATGTGCCGTTTAAGCGGGAGTTTAACGCAGTATTTGTTGATTTTCAGCAAAACATCAGCAAAGGCAGTAAGGAAAGCTTTACGGTTTTCTACTCCGGAAATCCCATCATTGCCAAAACCCCGCCATGGGATGGCGGCTTCATTTTCAGCAAGGATAAATCGGGAAACCCATGGGTATCAGTCGCCTGTCAGGGTTTAGGCGCCAGCAGCTGGTGGCCAAACAAAGATCACCAAAGCGATGAGGTAGACAGTATCCTGATCAGCATCAGCGTCCCGAAAGGACTTCAGGAAATATCAAATGGACGTTTAAGAAGCATCGAAGAACGTCCGGACGGATACACCAAATACAATTGGTTTGTAGGTAATCCCATCAACAATTATAATGTCAGTTTTTACATTGGCAAATATGCCCATTGGACAGATCAGTATCAGGGCGAGAAAGGAAAACTTTCTATCGATTACTGGTCTTTGAAAGAAGACAGTACCAAGGCCCGCCCACATTGGGATGCGGATGTCAAGCCGATGCTTAAATCATTTGAACACTGGTTCGGCCCTTACCCTTTTTATGAAGATGGATATAAGCTCGTACAAGCCCCTCATCTGGGCATGGAGCACCAAAGTGCCGTAGCTTATGGAAACCTCTTTAAAATGGGTTATCTGGGCAGGGATCTTTCGGGTACAGGATGGGGAATGAAATTTGATTTCATCACCATTCATGAAAGTGGCCATGAGTGGTTCGGGAACAACATCACCACAAAAGATATTGCCGACATGTGGGTTCATGAAGGTTTCACCAATTATTCTGAAGCCTTATTTACAGAATCCACCCAGGGAAAAGCAGCCGGCTCAGCTTATGTGATCGGGGTAAGAAAAAGTATTGCCAATGATGTTCCGGTCATCGGTACCTATGGCGTCAACCATGAAGGCTCGGGAGATATGTATTACAAAGGGGCAAATCTGGTTCACCTGATCAGGCAGCTCATCAACAACGACGAGCAGTTCAGGGCAATTCTGAGGGGCATGAACAAAACATTTTATCACCAGACAGTAACCACCCAACAGGTAGAAGATTATATCATCAAACAGTCCGGCTTAAAACTAAATAAGGTTTTTGACCAGTATTTAAGAACAACGATGGTTCCTGTCCTGGAATACAAAATTGGGGCTGGAAAGCTCTCTTACCGATGGACTGCCTGTGTCAAAGATTTTGACATGCCATTGAAAGTCACCTTAAAAAACAAAGGCTTTGAAACCATTCATCCTGGTACTCACTGGAAAAGCGAGCCAGTGAGCAAAGAAATCACCAGGGATAACTTCCAGGCGGACCCAAATTTTTATGTTAAAACTAAAAATGTGCAATAATTTTTCATCATTCTGCAACAATCAGGATATAGGTTGCGTCTTATAGGAAACCTTAAACAACATGAAAAAATTTAGCTTAATATTAACATTTGCTTTTTTCGGCCTTGTTGCCATCAGCAAAGCTGAAAACCCAATCAGGATCAGCAGTTCCAGTCTCCGTGATGAAGAAAGAAAAGTAAGCAACTTTACTTCAATCGGCATTGCCGGACCACTTAAAGTTTTTGTCAAAATCGGGAATACTGAAAGTCTGAGATTGGAAGGAGATCAGGAAGGTATAGATGAACTGATCACAGAGGTAAAAAATGGCAGCTTAAACATCAGACCAAAAAAGTCGAACTCCAATAACTGGTTTGGAAGATCAAATTCAAAAATCACTGCCTACATTACAGTAAAGAAATTAACCGCTTTAGCGATGTCCGGCTCAGGAAGTATCGAAGTAGAAAATACCGCTAATGCAGATGAATTTGATGCAGCAATCAGTGGTTCAGGAAGCATCAAAGCAACGATCAATGCGAAGAACCTGCAAGCTGCAATCAGTGGATCAGGAAAACTGATTCTTTCAGGCAAAGCAAAAAAATCAGATGTAGCCATTAGCGGATCCGGAAGTTTCTCTGGCAACAGCCTCTCCTCAGATGAGGTGAATGCACACATCAGTGGTTCAGGAAATATTAACATCAATGCAGAAAAAACAATCAATGCTGCTATCGGAGGATCCGGAAACATCAACTATACCGGAAACCCAACAGTGACCAAAGCTATTGGTGGTTCAGGGAAAGTAAGAAAGATGGACTAGAACATCCAGGATCTACGCTGGAAATAAAGCATAAAAAAAGCCGGACTCCGTTAAGGAGTCCGGCTTTTTTTATGCTTTATATTGACGGTTACACGCCTAAAAGCAATCTTGCAGGATCTTCCAGTAATTGTTTTACCCTTACTAAGAAACCTACAGACTCTCTTCCATCAATGATGCGGTGATCATAAGACAATGCAAGGTACATCATCGGACGAATCACTACTTCACCTTTTTCTGCGATAGGGCGCTCAATGATATTGTGCATACCTAGTATGGCAGATTGTGGTGCATTGATGATTGGTGTAGACATCATTGAACCAAATACCCCACCATTGGTGATCGTAAATGTTCCGCCTGTCATTTCTTCAATTGTCAATTTGCTATCACGTGCTTTAGTAGCCAATTCGATCACTGATTTTTCAATTTGTGCAAGTGTTAAGCTTTCTGCATTTCTGATAATTGGTACAACCAATCCTTTAGGTGCAGAAACAGCGATAGAGATGTCTACGAAATCATTGTAAACCAACTCTTCTCCGTCGATCCTTGCATTTACTGCAGGGAAATCTTTCATCGCCTCACAAACCGCTTTGGTAAAGAAGCTCATAAAGCCTAAACCAACACCATATTTCTCTTTGAACTGGTCTTTATACTTTCCACGAAGATCCATGATCGGTTTCATGTTCACCTCGTTAAAGGTGGTTAACATGGCCGTTTCATTTTTCACTGCTACCAAACGTTTTGCAACGGTTTTACGTAATGGCGACATTTTTTGTCTGCGCTCATTTCTTGCTCCCGCAACCGGGGCAACAACTGGGGCCGCTGCAGGAGCAGCAGCTTTAGGCTGTGCTTTTTCTGCATTTAATGCATCTTCCTTAGTGATTCTTCCGTCCACACCTGTTCCTTTTACAGATCCGGCATCTACGCCTTTTTCTGCAAGGATTTTTCCTGCTGACGGTGATGGAGTACCTGTTGCATAGCTATCTCCAGACTTTTCTGCTACCGGAGCAGGTTTTTTGTCTTCTGTAACAGCAGCTTTTTCCGCTGCAGGTGCTGCAGGCTCTTCTTTAGATTTAGGAGCAGCTCCACCATCTTCAATTTTGCAAACTACTGCACCTATAGCCAATGTATCGCCTTCGCTAGCCACTGTTTTTAAAGTTCCGGCCTGTTCTGCAGTTAATTCAAAAGTTGCTTTATCTGATTCTAACTCAGCAATTACCTCATCCATTTCTACTGCATCCCCATCATTTTTCACCCAACGTGATAAAACAACTTCGGTGATTGACTCGCCTACCGGCGGAACTTTTATTTCTATACTCATAACTGATGTATTATATTTTCTAATCTACATTATAAACTTTACTCACAGACTTTTTAGCAATCTCTTTTTCGGTTTCCGTTACCGGCATTTCGAAAGCTTTTGCCAAAATATACGCTTGCTGATCTGCATGTTGTTTTGCAAAACCTGATGCAGTACTGCTGCTTTCCTTTCTTGAGATCACTTCAATATCATTAAAAGTAGTTTTTCTTAACCTGCGTAGCAAATATGGCCAGGCGCCCATGTTTTCAGGCTCTTCCTGAACCCAAACGGCTTCTTTGGCATTTTTATATTTCTTATATACCGCTTCCATTTGTGCCAGCGGAGTTGGATACAGTTGTTCTACCCTTACAATAGCCACATCTTTGATCTGATCTTTTTGTTGTTTTTCCAACAACTCATAGTAGATCTTACCGCTACAGAACAATACCCTGTTTACCGATGCTGCTTTCACATTTGCATCGTCAATTACTTCCTGGAATTTATTGTCTGTAAACTCTTCTAATTTAGAAACACATAAAGGATGACGTAAAAGACTCTTTGGTGTAAAGACCACTAAAGGCTTTCTGAAATCACGTTTAAACTGTCTGCGGATCGCATGGAAGAAGTTCGCTGGTGTAGTACAATTGGTCACCTGCATGTTGTAATCTGCACAAAGCTCCATAAAACGCTCGATACGTGCAGATGAATGCTCAGGTCCCTGACCTTCATAACCATGAGGCAGTAACATTACCAAACCATTTTCACGTTGCCATTTTGTTTCCGCACTGGCAATATACTGATCTACAACTATCTGTGCACCGTTAAAGAAATCACCAAATTGTGCTTCCCAGATCGTCAGCGCATTAGGGTTAGCCATCGCATAACCATATTCAAAACCAAGTACACCATATTCCGATAAATGCGAATTGTAAATATCGAAAGGAGCTTGCTGATCCGAAACATGAGCCAATGGGATATATTCCTCTTCAGAATCTTCCAGGGTCAGCACCGCATGGCGATGAGAGAAAGTACCTCTTTCCACATCCTGCCCACTTAAACGGACACGTTTTCCTTCTGCAAGCAAAGTACCATAAGCCAGTTGTTCACCCATAGCCCAGTCAAACACATGAGTTGTATTTGCCATTTTGCTACGCTCATCAAAAAGCTTCTCAATTTTCTTGAAGAATTTTTTATCTGAAGGTAGTGTACTGATTCTTTTTGCCACTTCAAGCAAGGTCGTTTTCTTAACCGCTGTATTCGGAGAGGTTTCAAAATCCTTTACTGTTGCAATACGCATATCTGCCCAGGCACCACCGAATTTAACATCCTGATAAGTAGAAGTAATCTCTTTAGCTTCATTCAGGCGTTCCTGCAAAATACCACGGAATTCTTTTTCCATTTCTTTTGCCATGCTGGCTTCCAGCTTACCTTCTTTGATCAGCTGCTGAACATAGATGTCACGCGGGTTGGCATGTTGCTCTATTGCTTTATACAATAAAGGTTGGGTGAACTTAGGTTCATCCGCCTCATTATGTCCGAATCTGCGGTAACATAAAATATCGATGAACACATCGTTTTTATATTTCTGACGGTACTCCATTGCCAGATTGATCGCATAAACCAAAGCCTCTACATCGTCACCATTCACGTGGAACACCGGAGATAAGGTTACTTTAGCAATATCTGTACAATAAGTACTCGAACGTGCATCTTTAAAATTGGTGGTAAAACCAATCTGGTTATTGATGATCAGGTGAATGGTACCTCCGGTTTTGTAACCGTCAAGGCCTGCCATCTGAATCACTTCATATACGATTCCCTGACCGGCAACAGAAGCGTCACCATGGATCAGAATTGGTGCGATACGTGCATCATCACCACCGTATTTAAAATCTATTTTAGACCTGGTCATTCCTTCTACCACTCCATTTACTGTTTCCAGGTGGGATGGGTTAGGGCATAAACTCAGGTGGACACTATTTCCATTATTAGTGGTTACATCGGTAGAGTAACCCAGGTGGTATTTTACGTCACCACCAAAAGGTGATGCTGCGCTATACCCTTTACCTTCAAACTCAGCAAAGATATCCTTATAGGTTTTTTGCATAATGTTGGCCAGAACATTCAGCCTTCCACGATGCGCCATCCCAATCACAAATTCTTCGATTCCAAGCTCAGAACCTTTTTCAATTACAGAATCCAATGCAGGAATTAAAGCCTCTGCACCTTCCAGCGAGAAACGTTTCTGACCAAGGAACTTTGTTCCAAGGAAATTCTCAAAACTTACGGCTTCGTTCAGCTTTTTTAAGATTCTCCGTTTCTCTTCAATAGAGAAATTAGGAGTGTTGCGCACACTTTCCATCTTGTGCTCGATCCAGGACAATACCTCCGGTGTACGGACATATTTGTACTCTGCACCTATGGAGCGGCAGTAAGTCTGTTTTAGGAAAGCAACAATATCACTTAATTTTGCTGCGCCAATACCCAGCTCAATACCTGAATTAAATACGGTATCAAGATCTGCTGCAGATAACTTGAAGTTTTCCAGGTCCAGTGTTGGGAGGTGCTGACGTCTTTCTCTTACCGGGTTGGTATGTGTAAACAAGTGGCCACGCTGACGGTAACCATTGATCATGTTTAAAACACTAACCTCCTTCAGAAAATGTTCAGGGGTTTCCCCTCCTGCTGCTGCCGGAGAAGAGCCACTGCCGAAGTCGAAGCCTTCAAAAAATTTCTGCCAACCAAATTCAACCGAATTGGGATCTTCTTTAAAAGTTTGATAAAGGGACTCTATGTATTCGGCATTTGCGCCGTTGAGATAAGATAAATTATCCATTATGTGTGAATATGCTATAAGTGATGCAAAATTAGGATTTTACCTATTAAATCAGGCAATTTTCTTTATAAATCTTCCAAAAAATCGGTCATATCACAGACATTCTTTAATGGGGTTAGCCGATCCTTCACAAGGATATCAAATTCGGAGATTAAACTGCCTGCGACTAACAGGGGAACATTCAGATTGTCCATAACTTTACCTATGATTTTATTGACGTCTTTGCCCAGATTTAAAGAAGTTAACACCATAAATGCGAAGTCCGGCTGATAGGATGCTACAACTTTTTTAAGATCTGCGTAAGGTATTTCTGATCCCAGATACAGGGTATCATGACCACACCTTTTCAAAAGGTATCTGGCAAAAAGCAGGCCAGTTTCATGCATTTCGGCTTCAGGAAGAAAAAGCAGGAATCTTTTCAGTTCAGCTTTCTCCGGTTTTTCCACTTTATCGATTTCAACGATAATACGGTCGCGGATCAGGTTGGACGCAAAATGCTCATGGGAAGGGTCAATTGTGCCGGTCTGCCATAACATTCCTACCCGCTTCATGAAAGGAAAGAGAACAAGATCCATGGTTTTGATCAGGCCCATCTCTTCAATGCATTTTCCCAGTACCTGAGAAAACTCTACTTCATCATAGGCAATCGTTGCATTGGAAAGGCTCAACATCTGAACAGAATCATTACTCCAGTCTGTTTTTAACTGGGTAACAAGATCAGAGATCTGCTTGTGGGTCATCTTCGCAATCCGGCTGATTTTATAGCCATTCTCGTTCAGGGCCACAATATTGAGCAGCATTTTTAAATCGTCTTCATCGTAAAAACGAATATTGGTAGGTGTTCTCTTGGGAGGCACCAGATTGTACCTTACTTCCCAGGCCCTGATCGTGTGTGCTTTAATCCCAATTAGACCCTCTATATCACTTATTGAAAATTTCCTCACGTTATTGTTTACAACAAATGTTAAACAACTTTGTTTAAAAAACAATTTTTGTTTAATTTTTCTGTAAAATAAACACTAAAACAGGCGTTGAAGCACTTTATTGAGTGATTTTAAGCGAGTGAGGCCGCGTCAGAAACAGCGGTTTCGAGGATTTTGATTTGTTTATCCAGGTCAAAGGTATTCTTTGATTTCGCATCTTTTCCTACCCCCGCCACATTTGCCCAGTTTCCCCAGTTGCTCGCCGGTGCATAATCAATGAGTTTATCCTCAAAATATACCGCTCCGTTTGTCCAATGGACTTTTAAGACATGAACCAGAAAGGTCGCCACCAATAAACGTCCTGCATGAGGAATAAAACCATGCTCATTCAGCTCCTGCATGTATTTATCAATCAAAGTATGGCCAGTATTTCCGGTTTTCCATTTTTGCAGTTCAGGGTTATCATTATCGGTCACAGAGAACAATTCCTTTTCAAAATCAGGTTCCTGGAAAAATTCAATACCATGTTTTTTAAACATAAACCTGAAATAATCCCGCCACAATAAGCCCAGAAGGATCTGGTTGAAATTGGCATTCCCTCCAAAAGCCCCCTCAGCTTCCTTCACCAGCCAGTATACTTTCCTTGGAGATAAACAACCTAAGGACAGCCAACCGGATAACCTGGAAGAAAACCCTTGTTTATCGGCACTATGTTTCACTGGTTTCAGGTAAATATCAGCGCCTTCTACCAGCAAATCCTTCAGGTGTTGTAAGCCTGCATCTTCCCCTCCTGAAAATGGTTGTTCTGATGGGATATCTACACCAGGCTCAAATCCTAAATCAGCCATTGAAGGCAATTCTCCCCATTCTTCATTTTCCACAAAAATGATTTCCTCAGGGGATAAGAAACAGGACTTCACAATGGCATCCCTTTCTGTTTTCTTCTTAAACTGAGCAAATACATCAGGAATGTCCTTAATGGGGAAAGGTAAATCTTCTTTATTATATAAGGTATGGC
This sequence comes from Pedobacter caeni, assembly GCF_900129215.1. Classification (GTDB taxonomy): domain Bacteria; phylum Bacteroidota; class Bacteroidia; order Sphingobacteriales; family Sphingobacteriaceae; genus Pedobacter; species Pedobacter caeni. The sequence continues at coordinate 174,150 of NZ_FQUQ01000008.1, forward strand.
CAATAAAGTGCCTCAAATTGATTTTAAGCTTCCAAAGGAGGTCTTCTACTTTAGTAGAGATTAAGGTCTCTTCCGGTGCAACCTCACGGTGGTGGTAAACTTCAGAAATTTCATATTTTTCTACCAGATCAGCCATCAGCTCTTCCGGACTTCCCTGAAGCAACAGCACATCTCCGCCAAGTTTTTGAAAAGCAAGCCTTAATGCCGCTATACTTTCCAGCAGAAACTGCGCTCTGTTGGCTCCTGTCTTTGCCGTATCAAAATTAGTGGACTGAAAATAATGCGGATCAAAAAAATAAACCGGCAAAATACTGTCAGATTTCGCAATGGCTTCTACCAACATTTCATTGTCGTGCAATCGAAGATCATTTCTAAACCAAACCAATATTCTTTTCGACTTCATTAATGAGGGGGACATAAAGTATATAATTCACAAAAATATACGAATTTTTATGTTAGTACGAATGCATAAAGCAATATTTACATAAGCGCAACAAACATTTACAAGAAAAAGACGCAATTGCAAACTAAAATGACGTTAAGCGGTTATAAAAGTATGAATAAGCAGATTCTGATCAGCGGAGCCACAGGAATGATCGGCAAAAGACTCATCCTGGCCTTACAGGAAAAAGGACATAAAATTGCGATCCTCTCCAGAAAACCAGCTGTCATAAAAGATGTTAAGGTCTTTTTATGGGATGTTGAACAGCAGAAAATCGACCCTGCCTGCCTGGAAGGAATCGACACCATCGTTCATCTTGCGGGAGAAAATGTAGCCGGGGAGAAATGGACCGCTGCAAGAAAGAAAAAAGTGATCAACAGCAGAACCTTATCTGCAAAACTGCTATACCAGCTGATCAAAGAACAGCAGACAAGTGTACAAACGTTCATTTCAGCCTCTGCCGTAGGTTATTATGGCGATGGAGGAGATGAAATCCTCACTGAAGAAAGTCCAAATGGCAAGGGCTTTCTTGCGGAATGCTGCCAGCAATGGGAAGCCGCAGCAGACGAGGGTACAGGTTTAGGCCTGAGGGTTGTAAAATGCAGGATAGGTTTCGTCCTTTGTAAAGGCGAAGGAGCCCTTCCTGCCCTGGAAAAACCCATTCGCTTTTTTGCCGGAGCCGGATTGGGTACCGGAAAGCAATGGGTTCCATGGGTACATGTGGCCGATGTGGTTGGGGCATTTGTAAGCGCTGTCGAAGAGGAATCCATAAAAGGCGCCTACAACCTTTGTGCCCCCTTCCCGGTGAGTAACCTCAGTCTGACCAGGGCGATTGCAAAAAAAATACACCGTCCGGTATGGCCGGTAAATGTTCCGGAAGTGCTGCTTAAACTGATCTTAGGGGAAATGAGCAGTGTGGCCCTGATCAGTAACAATACTTCCGCTCAAAAAATCCTGGATACTGGTTTTCAATTTAAATACCTTCAACTTGAGGATGCTTTAACCGATATTTACTCCGCTTAACAAAATCCCCCTTAAAATAATGAAATCAGAAATTAGCATCTGTTGGTTACGAAGAGATTTAAGATTAGAAGACAATGCTGCATTATATGAAGCATTAAAAGGCCCTTTCCCGGTATTGTTACTTTTTATTTTCGACAAAAATATCCTCAGCAAACTGGCAGACAAAAAGGACGCCAGGGTTACTTTTATTCAGCAAACACTGGAGGAACTAAACTCCGGCCTTCAAAAAACAGGAACAGGCATTTTAGCGAAATATGGAACTCCTGAAGAGGTATGGCCAGAAGTCTTAAGCAAGTACAATGTCAGGTCCGTATATGCCAACCACGACTATGAACCTGCCGCAAGAGAAAGAGACGACACCCTTGGCGAATACCTGCAATCCGAACAAATTGCTTTCCATACGTTTAAAGACCAGGTGATCTTCGAAAAAGGAGAAATCACGAAAGCCGATGGCAAGCCTTATACCGTTTTTACGCCGTACTTCCGCCAATGGCAACAAAAATTAAATGAATTTTATATAAAAGCTTATCCGGTAAAAAAATACGCTGACAACTTCTTTCCCCTGAAGGGACTGGAGATCCCTTCACTTGCAGAAATGGGCTTTGAAGCTTCGTCCATCAGTTTCCCATCAAAAGATTTTGCCGCTAAGCTGGATGCTTATGAAAACAGAAGAGATTATCCGGCAGCCGATGCCACTTCTCATATTGGCATCCACCTTAGGTTCGGGACGATCAGCATTCGGGAAGCCGCAAGGGAAGCCGTTGCCCGGAATGCACAAAAATGGTTATCGGAACTGGCCTGGAGAGATTTCTATATGATGATCTTATGGCACTTCCCTTATACGGCTACCCAATCGTTTAAACCTGCCTACGACCATATCAAATGGAGAAATGAGGAATCAGAGTTTGAAGCCTGGTGTCAGGGAAATACAGGCTATCCGATTGTTGATGCAGGGATGAGGCAGCTGAACGAAACCGGATACATGCACAACCGGGTCAGAATGATCGTAGCCAGCTTCCTGACCAAACATCTTTTGATCGACTGGAGATGGGGTGAAGCTTATTTCGCAGAGAAGTTACTGGACTATGAGATGGCCAGCAACGTAGGCGGATGGCAATGGGCATGTGGCTCAGGAAACGATGCAGCACCTTATTTCCGGATCTTCAACCCCGAACTTCAAACCAAAAAGTTCGATCCTGAATCCAGGTATATAAACCGCTGGCTCCCGGCCTATAAGCAACAAAAGCATGTCCTACCTATAGTTGAACATGCTTTTGCAAGAGAAAGAGTATTGAAAGTCTTTAAAGAAGCATTAAATGAAAATGCCTTTTAATAGATTTATTTAGTAACGTCTACAATCTCCGCGTCAAAGTCTAATACAGAATTGGCTGGAATTCCACCACCAGTACCTGAGCTTTTAAAGGTATTTCCATAGCCCAATACTGAAGGAATGAGGATTCGTAGTTTCGCTCCTTTTTTAAATTTCACCAATATTTTTTCCATTCCCAGTACCAGACTTTTTGGTGCAGTAGTAAATTCACCTGAATCTGAGGTTGTTCCATCCAGCATTCTCAGTGTATATTTCAACTTTACGTCTGTATTGATGGTAATCGGGTCAGTTCCTGTTCCTGCATCTGTTACAATGTAATGAACACCGGATTCATCTTTAATTACATTCGTCAAAGATTTCGCTGTGATAAATGCCTGAATGTGCTGTTCATCTAAAACGGCTTGCTTCTCTGCATAAGTGCTGATATTCAATTCTATGATTTCATTCGAAGGAATATTTGCTGTCGGAAATCCATTTTTACCAAAAGCAAGATAAGAAGGCAGGAAGATCCTGGCACTACCTCCCGGTTTCAATTGAGTAAGAACTTCAGTGATTGCCGGAACATTGATCCCCATAAAACCACCACTGCTCTCCTTAGCATCGCCTGCATAATATGCAGACATCCCCATGTTACGGATCAGGGGAGAACTCCAATAAACAGTACCGTTCAGCATTGATTTTCCAGACAGGTTATAACGAACCGAGTCCGATAGTTTATAGGTAGGCTTGTCGCTCACAGCAGGTTGCGTGAGCACGTAAAAATATCCGGTTTTAGCCGGGTCAGGTACTGCCTTAATATCGTTTTTGGCCAGATAATCGGCCAATCTACCATCATCCAGCATCTGAACAGATTGAGATTCCTTTTTACAGGAGTTAAAAAGAACAACTGCCGCTAAGAAGGCAAAGGTATAAAGTGATAACTTTTTAATCATTTGGGTTTTTTATAATTAATATCCACTAGGGTAACGGTATAATCTAATACTGAAAATGGAGGAATACTCGTTCCATCCTGAAAATCCATATAGGCTAAAGTAGAAGGAATGATCATCCTGATCTGTCCACCTTTACCAATCATCGGAAGCCCGATTCTCCATCCTTTGATTAAAGTATCGAGTTTCAGTGAAATTGGTTTTGTGATCGGAACCTCTTGAAATGTACTCCTTGCACCTACAACTTTGGCCTTGTAATAAACATAAATGCTGTCACTTAAGATGGGCTTTGGGTCTGTACCTTGTGCAAGAATAACATATGACATACCTGAAGGATCATTCACCACATTTCTGATATTGCTATCCGCTACGTATTTTTTAATTTTTGCGATGTCAATTTGCAACTGAGTTTCCGGGTCGTATTCCTTCCTTTTCTCACATGCTGCGAATAAGCCACACAGGAGTAGAAAGCCCAGGAAAATCTTGTTTTTTAACATAATAGACAAAAATAGTCTTTTCTAAGTGACGGAACAATTTTTAACCAATTTTAACAATTACCAATACCCTCATAAAAAACGCCCTTAATAAATTAAGGGCGCTCAGTTTAATTATGAATCGTTATCTTAATAACAATATTTATTTGCAGCAATCAGTTGTTGCGCTACTTTCTGACGGGTTTCTTTTACGTTGAAGGCATCCATTTTGGTAAACCTGCGTAATCCTACCATCATCATTCTCTGTTCATCTCCTTCTGCAAAAGCCCATAATGCTTCTTTACCTGCTTTCTGAAGTCCATCAACGGCTTCTACAAAATAAATGCGCATCATGTCCAACTGGCCTTCACAAGCAGCCTCACCACGAAGGTTTACTAATTTCTCTGTTCTCAGTAAGGTTGACTCCGCTACATATACATAGCTAGCCATATCTGCGATATTCATCAAAATCTCCTGTTCTTTAGAAAGGCTCATCATCAGCTTCTGCACTGCGGCACCTGCCACCATCAAAGTTGCTTTCTTCAGGTTCTTAATGATTTTCTTTTCTGCAGCGAACAACGTATCATCCTCTTCCCCAAAATCAGGAATAGACATCAGCTCGGCAGCCACGGCAGTTGCAGGGGTCATCAGGTCTAATTCACCTTTCATCGCACGCTTCAACATCATATCTACCGTCAGCAGCCTGTTGATCTCATTTGTTCCCTCAAAGATCCTGTTGATCCTTGCATCACGGTAAGCCCTGTCCATTGGTGCCTCCGCAGAGAAGCCCATTCCACCATAAATCTGTACGCCTTCATCCACTACATAATCCAATACTTCAGATCCCCATACTTTCAAAATGGCACATTCCACAGCAAATTGTTCCGTAGACTTCAATTTTGCCTTACTGGCATCCATTCCTCCGGCTACCAATGTTTCATAAGCATCATCGATGTTCTGACCCGCACGGTAATTTGCAGACTCTACTGCATATACTTTAGCGGCCATTTCTGCCAGTTTATACCTGATGGCACCATATTTTGAAATCGGGCGGTCAAACTGAATCCTTTCATTAGAATAATTAATAGCCGTATCAATCACTGCTTTAGAAGCACCAATCGCTGCAGCAGCCAATTTGATCCTTCCGATATTCAGGATGTTTACCGCAATTTTAAATCCATTCTGACGATCAGAAAGCATGTTTTCTACCGGCACCGGGCAATCGTTAAAGAACACCTGTCTGGTCGAAGAACCTTTGATTCCCATTTTATGTTCTTCAGGATTCATGGTGATTCCACCAAACTCACGTTCTACAATAAAAGCAGTTAAATTGGCATCGTCATCAATTTTAGCGAACACAATAAAGATATCCGCAAACCCAGCATTTGTGATCCACATCTTCTGACCGGTGATCAGGTAATGTTTCCCATCTTCCGACAATTTCGCTTTAGTTTTTCCTGAGTTCGCATCAGAGCCTGAGTTTGGCTCTGTTAAACAGTAAGCCGCTTTCCACTCTCCTGTTCCCAGGTTAGGAATATATTTCGCTTTCTGTGCTTCATTTCCATAATATAAAATCGGCAAAGTTCCGATTCCGGTATGTGCAGAAAGTGCTACGGCAAAAGAGTGCCCTGCGCCAATTACATCAGCTACCAGCATAGAAGTATTAAAGTTCTTTCCAAAACCACCAAACTCTTCCGGAATAGACACCCCCAGGATACCCAAAGCACCTGCTTTATCCATTAACGAAGGCATCAATCCCTCTTCCTGCATATCAATACGATCCAGGTTAGGGTAAACCTCTGCCACTAAGAAATCGCGGCAGGTCTGTGCAATCATCAATTGTTCTTCATCAAATTCTTCAGGAATAAATACATCCTGGTAATTGGTTTCTGTTATCAAAAACTCTCCACCTTTAATTGTTTTTTTGTCTGTAGTTTCCATAATATCTTCTTAAAGCATTTCAAAAATTCCGGCTGCACCCTGTCCGCTACCCACGCACATGGTCACCATACCATATTTCTGATCTCTTCTTTTTAATTCATTAAATAATTGTACTGATAATTTCGCCCCTGTACAGCCCAGCGGGTGTCCAAGGGCAATTGCACCTCCATTGACATTCACTTTTGTGGCATCGATCCCTAAAGTTCTGATCACAGCCAGTGATTGAGAAGCAAAAGCCTCATTCAGCTCGATCAGGTCCAGTTCTTCCAGTTTCATTCCTGCCATTTTCAACGCTTTAGGAATCGCCTCAATTGGCCCTATTCCCATGATCCTTGGCGGAACCCCTGCAATACCATAACTTACCAGGCGGGCAATCGGATCTACTCCCAATTCTTTCATTTTACTTTCGGACACTACCAAAACAAAGGCGGCGCCATCTGAAGTTTGTGAAGAGTTTCCTGCAGTTACACTACCATCGGCAGCAAAAACAGGTTTTAGTTTAGCCAGTTTATCCAGTGAAGTATCTGCTCTTGGCCCTTCATCCGTGTCCACCACATAACTGCGGGTTTTCTTTTTCATATTGGCATCCAGGTAATTCTCCACTACCGTGATTGGCGCAATCCCATCTTTCAGGTGTCCGTTTTTAATCGCTTCCACCGCTTTCATGTTCGATTGATACGCAAAAGCATCCTGATCTTCCCTGCTCACTTTATATTCATTCGCCACCGCTTCAGCAGTTAAGCCCATCCCCCAATACCAATCCGGATTTTTCATGGCCACATCTGGATTTGGAACCACTTTCCATCCGCCAAAAGGCATTCCAGACATCACTTCTACCCCACCGGCAATGATACAATCGGCCATTCCGCTTCTGATCTTCGCCACTGCAGTAGCAATGGTTTCCAATCCTGATGCACAATACCTGTTCACGGTTACTCCCGGAACCTTATCGGTATCCAGTCCCATCAGGGAAATCATACGCCCGATGTTCAGGCCTTGTTCCGCTTCCGGGGTTGCATTCCCTACAATCACATCATCGATTTGTGTTTTATCCAGGTTAGGCACTGAAGCCACCAACTGTTTAATTACTTCGGCAGCCAAATCATCGGCCCTTGTAAAACGAAATACACCACGAGGGGCCTTGCCCACTGCTGTACGATATCCTGCTATAATATATGCTTCTTGCATGTCCGTATCTTTTATTAGCCTAAATTAATTTCTTAAAGGTTTTCCTTTGGTCACAATACTTTGAATCCGTTCCAGCGTTTTACGCTCACCGCATAGCGACAGGAAGGCTTCTCTTTCCAGGTCAAGCAGGTATTGCTCGGTTACTTCCGTTGGGGAAGACAAATCTCCACCACACATTACCCAACCCAGTTTCTCAGAGATTTTCTTGTCGTGCTCAGAGATATAATGACCGGAATACATGGTATTTGCTCCGGCATAAACTATCCCTAAACCTTGTTTACCCAATACTTTAATGTCCTTACGCTGTACGGGTTTGGTATATCCCGCATCAGCCAGTTCTATTGCTTTAGCTTTTGCATCCGCAATCAGCCTGCTCCTGTTCATGGAAATCGAATACTTATCTTTCTGCAGATAGCCCAACTCAAATGCTTCTACCGCTGAAGTAGATACTTTGGCCATACCAATGGTCAGGAACCTGTCTTTCAGTGCATTTTGAACAATCTGGTCTTCTTTATACTCATCTGATGCACGCAGGGCGAATTCTTTCGTACCACCACCACCAGGGATCACTCCTACACCAAACTCCACCAATCCCATATAGGTTTCTGCATTCAACTGAACATGATCGGCATGTAAACTAAATTCACAACCACCACCAAGGGTCAGGTTATGTGGTGCAACCACTACCGGGATAGAAGAATACCTGATACGCATAGAAGTATTCTGGAACATCCTGATCGCCAGGTTTAACTCGTCCCATTCCTGCTCTACCGCCATCATAAAGATCATCCCTACATTGGCTCCTGCTGAGAAATTAGCACCATCATTTCCGATCACTACTCCTCTGTATTCTTTTTCAGCCAGGTCAATTGCTTTATTAATGGCCTGTAAGGTATCTCCGCCAATCGTATTCATCTTCGAATGAAACTCTACATTGAGGATTCCATCACCAAGGTCTATAATCGAAGCCCCGGAATTTTTCCAGATCGTTTTATTTCCTCTCAGGTTATCCAATACCACAAAGGCTTCGGTTCCCGGTACTGCTTTATAACTTTTCGAAGGGATATCGTAATATTTCTTTATTCCATCCTCTACTTTGTAGAATGTCGTATGTCCGGCAGCCAGCATTTCATGCACCCATGCCGCAGCCTCATGGCCATACTTTTTCATGCCGGCTACTGCATCAGCGATTCCAACGGCATCCCAAACTTCGAAAGGACCTAAATCCCAGGCAAAGCCTGCACGCATCGCATCGTCAATCCTGTAAAGCTCATCAGAGATTTCCGGAATGCGATCCGATACATATTCAAACAAACCAAAGAAAGAAGCGCGGAACAATTCAGCAGCTTTGTCCTTTCCTGAAGCAAAGACTTTCATTCTGTCTTTTACATTCTCAATTGTTTTGGTCAGATCCAGCGTTGCTGATTTCACTTTTTGCTGAGGACGGTATTCCAGTGTTTTTAAGTCTAAAGCTAAAATCTCTGTTTTGCCCTCTGCAGTTTTTGTTTTTTTATAGAATCCCTGTTGGGTCTTATCGCCCAGCCAGTTGTTGGCTTCCATTTTTTCGACATAAGCAGGCAGCTTAAAGAGGTCATGGGCCTTGTCCTGCGGACAGTTATCATATAAACCTTTAGAAACTTTAATCATGGTATCTAAACCTACCACATCAGTGGTACGGAAAGTAGCAGATTTAGGTCTTCCAAGGGCAGGTCCTGTAAATTTATCTACTTCTTCTACTGTCAGGTCCATTTTCTCTACCAGATGCAATAAAGACATAATAGAGTATACACCTACACGATTTGCGATAAATGCAGGGGTATCCTTACAAAGTACTGTAGTTTTACCTAAAAATTTATCGCCATAATGCATTAAGAAATCTACCAGTTTCGGATCGGTATCCGGAGTAGGGATGATCTCCAGCAAACGCAGATAACGGGGAGGATTGAAGAAATGTGTTCCACAAAAATTTGCTTTGAAATCTGTTGTTCTTCCTTCTGCCATCATATGAATAGGGATTCCGGAAGTATTAGAAGTAACCAAGGTACCCGGTTTACGGAATTGCTCTACCTGATCAAACACTTTTTTCTTGATGTCCAGATTTTCTACCACGACTTCGATGATCCAGTCGTAATTTGCGATCTTAGCCATATCATCAGTAAAATTACCTGTTGTAATCTTGTTGAGGACGCTTTTCGTATAAACAGGGGAAGGATTGGTCTTCACTGTATTTTGTAAAGCGGCATTTACAATTCTGTTCTTAACTGCCGGATGGTCCAGGGCCAGTCCTTTGGCTTGTTCCTCTGCGCTCAGATCTTTCGGAGCGATGTCAAGCAAAAGTACTTCAACTCCAATGTTCGCAAAGTGACAAGCAATACGTGAACCCATAATACCTGAGCCCAATACCGCTACTCTATTTATCTTCTTGTTCATAATTTTCTGTAGGAATTTTATATGCCAATGTAAGTTTGTTCAATTTCTGCAGCGTTGAGATCAGGTTGTTCTTTTCCTGTGCGCTGAGGTGTACGTTCAGATACTCATTAAAAGAGATCACCACGCCTTTTGCAAGCTGTCTTTTCTCACGGCCCAGATCAGTAAGATATACTTTAACTGAGCGTTTATCTCCGATGGAAGTCTCCCGGTATATTAACCCCATTTCTTCCATATTGTTTAACATTCTTGATAAACTGGTAGCCTTCACGCCCAGCAATCCGGCCAGCTTGGAAACCGCTGTACCTTCCTTCTCAATATTAATCAGCACATAACCTATGGCCTGTGTGATTCCGAATCCGGATGCGATCTGATTATAAGTGTTGGAAACATTCTGCCAAACCACTTTCAAAAAATAATCTACTGTCTCTTGTTGTTTCATGAATTACTATGCTTGCATAACAAAGCTATAGAATTAAAACCTTATATGCAAGCGTAATAATAAAAAATATGTCATAAAAAAAGCCGCCTTACTTGCGTAAGGCGGCTTCTAAACTAAATTCTATTTCAGACTAGTAAAGTGTGAATTCTACTCTTCTGTTTTTCTGACGACCAGCAGCAGTTTTGTTGGTAGCAATAGGTTGGTTTGGACCGTAACCTGTAGCTTCAATACGTGAAGCATTTGCACCTTGAGAAACTAAATAAGCTTTGATCGACTCAGCTCTTTCTTTCGATAAACGTAAGTTTAAAGCCATTGAACCTGTATTATCTGTGTGACCAGCTAATTTCAAGCTAAAGTTTTTCTCTACTAATAAAGCAGCAACTCTGTTTAAAGTAGTATAAGATTTAGAGCGGATAGTTGCTTTACCTAAATCAAATTCTAAGTTTCTGATCGCCTCATCCACTACCTTACGGTCAGCTTCAGTGATGATTACTTTTTCCTGAATAACCGGAGCAGGAACTTTTAGAGGACAACCTGAACCGTCAACAACTGTTCCTGAAGGAGTACCTGGACATTTATCCAATTTATCAGCAACACCGTCACCGTCAGTATCTTTCAATAAGTCGTTCATTTCTGATCTCAATCTGGCGTTTTCAGCTTTCTGAGCATCTAAATCACCTTTTAAAGCGTTAGCAGTTTGTTTAGCCTGTAATGCTTCATCATAAGTTAAAGCTACAGGGTTATGCCATGCCAATTGTTTTCCTTTTCCTAAAGCAAACTCTAAACCACCATAAGCATATGAATACTTATCGTTTTGTCCACGGTAGAAACCATCAAGGTTATCACCATCAACAAAGTTTACAGTCCATCCTAAATCTAAATTGATCTTCTCAGATAATTTAACTTTAGCACCGATACCTACAGGAATGATTAGTTCGCTGATAGTTTTGTCACCAGCATAGTTAGTCAACGCACCAGTATTGCTGGCAGAAGTTTTAACTTTGTAACCTGCTAAACCAGCACCAGCTGAAGCATACAATTGCAAAGCACTGGTTTTGTTAAACATGTCGATATTGAACATATTAACTACTGCATTTAAACTTCCTGAATAACTAAGATCAGTTTCGAAAGCATTTACAGCACCTGTGTTAGTTCCACCACTTTTCCATTTTTCAGTGTTATCAGCTTTCAGTTTACCTCTAACTCCGTCTAAACGCAATGAGAAATATGGTGTAAATTGTTTCTTGATGTAAAGACCATAACCTAAACTTGATTTGTTGTTAGAGAAATCGTTTTTACCACCAAGGGGAGACGTAGGAGTTAAAACCCCAGCATTAACACCAAATGACCATGTAGTCAGTTGATTTGAATTTGTACCTGCTTGATCCTGAGCCTGAACAGAACCTCCGATTAGGAGCGCAGCTAAAGCAACAGGCAGGGTTTTAAATAAATTTTGTTTCATAAAATAAGTATTAAATAATTGTTACAATGTTTAATCATATAATTCATTTCAATACTTAGGCCAATCATTAAAACAGCTTTAAACGACTGTTATTTGAGATTAAGTGTGTAGAATTCTATACAGGCTACCATCCCATTGAGTCATCATCTCCCCGCGGATCCGCACCTCCCTGATAGTAGCCCCATTTGGTTTTCAGAATGGCGTCAACCCTGCCAATGGGACCTCTTGGTGTAAGAATATATCCTCTGGACCTCAATTTAGCCTGATTTAGACTATCCAAGGCTCCTTCTTCGAAATAAACTTCGTCTGGCAACCATTGGTGATGGAAGCGTTTTGAGGTCACTGCCTGTTGCATATTCTGGTCAAATTCCACTACATTTAATATGGTCTGAAAAACAGACGTTATTATCGTAGAACCTCCGGGAGTACCCACCACCATAAACAATTTACCTTCTTTTTCAATAATTGTTGGCGTCATAGAGCTTAACATTCTCTTTCCGGGAGCAATTGCATTGGCTTCCCCCCCAACCAGGCCATACATGTTGGGTGCTCCAGGCTTTACTGAAAAATCATCCATTTCGTTATTCAACAAAAATCCTGCTCCTTTTACCACAACTGCAGACCCATAAGAACCATTTAATGTAGTAGTTACCGAAACGGCATTTCCCGCTTTATCCACAATAGAGAAGTGTGTGGTTTCCTCATGTTCTTTACCTTTTACCACTCCGGCTTTAACTTCTGCACTGGCTGTTGCTTTTGCCCAGTTAAAAGTGCTCATTCTATTTTTAACGTAATCATCAGCCATCAATTCCTTCCCGGGAACAGCATAAAAATCGGGATCTCCCATATGCGTTGCCCGATCAGCATATACCCGACGCTCCGCTTCCACGATAACCTGAACAGTAGAATCGGCATTATGGCCCCATTTTTTCAGGGGATAGGGTGTCACAGATTTCAGCAATTGAATCAGCGCTATCCCTCCGCTCGAAGGAGGTGGCATCGTAATGATTTTATACCCTTTATAGTTTCCGGTAATGGCCTTGCGCCATACGGCCTGATAGTTCTTCAGATCCTGAGCAGTGATGATCCCGCCACCGTGTTTCATTTCCAGCAACAAACTGTCTGCTACCGCTCCTTCATAAAACCCGGCCCTACCTTTATCACGAATCTGTTCCAAGGTGTTTGCCAACTCATTCTGCAACAACAAATCACCCTTTATCCATTGACCTTTTTTGATCAGTGCGGTACCTAGCGGATTAAATTCTACCAATTTATCATGCAGACCATTAAACTCGGCCGCTTGTCTTTCCGAAATCGCGAATCCATTTCTGGCCAGTAAAATTGCCGGTTCCAGTAGTTCCGCCCATTTTAATTTGCCATATTTTTCATGGGCAGTTACCATTCCGGCTACAGATCCGGGAACTCCTGAAGCCAGTTGCCCATACAAACTCTTATCTACGATTGGCTGACCTGCCGAGTCCAGGTACATGTTTCTCTGCGCTGCCGCCCCTGCCTTCTCGCGAAAATCGAGTGTATTTGTCTCTCCTTCAGCAGAACGGTACACCATAAAGCCTCCGCCACCAATATTTCCGGCATTAGGATAAACCACGGCCAAAGCAAACTGAACAGCAACCGCCGCATCAACGGCATTTCCACCCTTCTTTAAAATATCAAGGCCAACTTTTGAAGCCTCCGGACTTGCCGAGACCACCATTCCATTACGGTATTCTTCACTATTCTTTTTACCCAGCTGTCCACCTGCACATCCGGAGAACAATGCCCCGAACAGGAGGACCAGCCCCAGCACAAATGAAATATGTCTATCCTTTATATCCTTCTGCATCTGCATAAATCTTTTCTATTGTTGCGGCATTCTTTTCCAGGATGACCTTTCTTTTTAAACTAAGTTTAGGCGTCAGCTCACCATTTACAATGCTCCATTCTTTCGACAATAAAGCAATGCGTTTCACCTGTTCCCATTTTCCAAAATCTTTGACACTATAAGCCACAATTTCGTCATATTTTTTAATCACCAATGGGTTTTTGATGATCTCTTCATTGTTGGTATATGGAATTCCTTTTTTACCACACCAGCCTTTCAGGGCTTCAAAGGTGGGTACGATTAAAGCAGCAGGAAACTTCCTGTTTTCTCCCAATACCATCACCTGCTCTACCAGCGGCGATTCTTTCAGTTTATTCTCCAACATCTGAGGAGCCACATATTTTCCTCCTGCGGTTTTGAATATTTCTTTCTTTCTGTCTGTTATTTTTAAATACTTTCCTTCTATCATTTCACCAATGTCGCCGGTATGGAACCAACCCTCGGTATCGATCGCTTCAGCAGTCAGGTCCTCACGGTTATAATAACCTTTCATGATGTTATGCCCGCGTGCTAAAACCTCCCCATCGGGAGCGATTTTAACTTCCACTCCTTCAATCACCGGTCCCACCGTTCCAAACCTGGTTTCTCCAAAACGATTGACGGTAATTACCGGAGAAGTCTCCGTTAAACCATAACCTTCCATAACCGGCATTCCGGCAGCATAAAATATTTTTGCCAGGCGGGGATTTAAAGCAGCTCCCCCTGAAACAATCACAACGATCTGACCGCCCATTGCTTCCTGCCATTTCTTAAAAACCAGCTTCCGGGCTATTCCCAATTTAAAATTATAGAAAGCCCCATTGTTGAAATCGAATTTCTCGGCCACGGAAAGCGACCAGAAAAAGATGCCTTTTTTTATGCCGCTGAGTGCTTTTCCCTTTTCAATGATTTTATCATAAACTTTTTCCAGCAAACGGGGAACGGTAGAAAAACCATTTGGCTTCACAAACTGAATGTCGGCAACAATGGTCTCCGTACTTTCAGCATAATATACAGCTGCACCTTTATACATGTGCAGGTACACGATCATTCTTTCAAAAATATGGGATAATGGAAGAAAACTTAAGGCTTTATCCAAACCCGGAGGCACCAATACCGAAGAGTGTTCAAAATTTTTCACGAGGTTATTGTGTGTCAGCATCACACCTTTGGGAGTACCCGTAGTTCCTGAAGTATAGATCAGGGTTAAGATATCATCAGGAGTAACTTCTTTTCTATAGACTTCCAGATCAAGGCTGGCATTTTCTCTTCCGGCCTTTAACAGCTCTTCCCAGGAAGCAACCCCTTCAATCGGATTAAAGGAATAAATCTTTATGGAAGTATTCAGTTCATCACAAACGGGTTTTACTTTTTTATAAATTTCTTCATCGGCGACAAATACTACAGTAATCTCGGCATTAGTCAGGATAAATTTAATGTCATGCTCTGCCAGGGTAGGATACAATGGCACCTGATAAGCGCCCAATTGTACAATAGCGAAATCGGAAATGTTCCACTCCGGTCGGTTATGGGACATTACCGCAACCCTGGAACCTTTTGCTACACCGATACCCACCAAGCCCCGGCTCAGTGCATCGGCTGCTTCGATAATCGCTTTGGTGCTATATTTTTTCCATTCCCCCTTAATCTTACCACTTATAAACTCTTCTTTTGGAAACTTTTCTAAATTGTATTGAAGTAAATCAAATACTCGTGTGATCGTTACAGCCATAACCGTGATTTTATAATTTGTACCTGGTGTTTCCCAAATCTAATAAATTAAATCCTCTATCAAAACCAATTTAAATATTGGTATGTTTTCTTTCTGTAATAATTAATTGGGATCGGTTTAGTGCTTACCAAATATTTTTTTCAGGTAAAGTCAGGCTGTAAACATCTGGTAGGAAAATCACAAAATCAAACACTTTTTATGTAAACTTATTTCAGTACAAGACACAGGCTAATATCTGGTTTTACCTATACTCGGTCTAAGCTCGGTCTATACTCGGTGCTAACTCGGTGCACACTCGGTCAGAAGCGTGTTAAAGACGGGTAAGCAACGAGTGAATATGGGGGATAAAACAAGGCTTTCTGCAAGCTGTATTTAATCTGCTTCTTACCTCCTCAGATCGAAATAATCATCGCTTGTTTACTGGCAAAACGCTTGTTAGATCGCACATTTCTTAATTTATCGGCACAATAGTTGATAAGGTAGAAATCATCATTGAAAATTTAATAAAAACACAGATTATGAAAAAATTACTTACTATTATTTGTTTAGCCGTGATTGCAACCTTTGCTTTCAATTTAAAGTCAAGCGCGCAAGGTTACGATAATGCTATTGGTGGTCGTTTTGGCGCTGCAAATGGGGTTACTTTCAAAACTACGCTTGGTGGAAACAAAATGGTAGATATCATTGCCAACTTTAGATCGAACAGCAACTATAACTATTTCCGTGTAACCGGTTTATATGAAATCTATAACCCGATCAGCAATGCAGCAGGATTAAACTGGTATTATGGTGTGGGTGGTACAGTAGGAACGGTTAAATACAAACCAAAAAACCAAAGTGACCTTTATTTAGGTATTGATGGTGTTTTAGGTTTGGATTACAAATTTGCTGATGCGCCAATCAATATTTCATTAGACTGGAAACCAACCATAGGATTGGTTCCTGATACAGACTTTGATGCTTCTGGTGTTGGTCTGTCTTTACGTTATACTTTCTAAGTCGGAAGAACTCATAAAAAAAGCGGGGTTAAGAATGTACATTCTTAACCCCGCTTTTTTTGTTTAGCTGAATTTATATTCCCATCCAGCCTTTGCGAACCGATACCTGCGATTCCGGAGCATTACTCTGAATCTCGGCTACCAGCTTAATATTCGGACTGGCTTTTAAAGTCAGTTTAATGTCTTTCTCTATTCCGTCTCTTCTTACTTTCACGGTGATCACATCACCAGGTTTTTTGCTGGTTACCACTGGCATACGCTCCAATGCAGCTTCCACACCTACACCATCTACACTGATCACTTCATCATTTACATTTAAGCCATCCACCCATGCAGCAGAGTTTCTCGAAACTGCAGAGATGAAGATCCTGCCTTCTGTTTTTTTAGAAGCCACACCGATATAAGGAATGTTATTGCCTTCGTTTTGATTTTTGATGCTGATTCCGGCATATCCAAAATACTTATCATATTCTACAGGATGGGTTCCGTTCACATACTTTGCCCAGAAATCAGTGAAGCTTTTGCCACTGATCTTCTCCACCATTGCTTTAAATTCCGCATCGGTATATCCTCTTTTTAAAGTTTTACCTTGCAGGTACATCGCTTTCATTACATCATCCAGGCTTTTTGCTCCTTTAGTGGCCTGTGCAATCTCCAGATCCATCAACAGTCCTACGACTTCTCCTTTGCTGTAATAAGAAACACCTGTGTTATTAGAGTTCTCATTCGGTCTGTAACCTTTAATCCAGGCATCATAGCTGGATTCTGCTGCAGACTGCACTTTGGCACCCGGAGTATTGGATACGTTAGCGACGGCAGTTACCAGACCATCCACAAATGCTTTCTGGTCTACAAAACCTGCACGCAACACCAATTTGTTCTCATAATATGAGGTAAATCCTTCTGCTACCCACAAATTGGTGGTATAGTTTTCATTGTCATAATCAAATGGACCTAAAGCAATCGGGCGCATTCTTTTCACATTCCATAAATGGAAGTATTCATGGGCTACAAGATTTAAAAATCCAAGGTAACCCTCAGGAGTATTGTAAGCGTTGCGGGAAGCCCCTAAAACTGTAGAATTTAAGTGCTCTAAACCACCTCCACCTCTTTCAAAATTATGAACAATAAAAGTGTAATGTTTATTCGGGTTCTCTCCATATATGGCGGTTGCCTGTTCTACAACTTTAGCCATATCGACCTTTAAACGTTCTTTATCGTAGTTGCCACCACCAAACATGGCTACTTCGTGTTTTACACCTGAAGCCATGAAGTCAAAAACCTCCTGGTTTCCTACTTCGATAGGGCTATCAAACAAGACGTCAAAGTCTGAAGCAGTATAAGTAAAAGGTTGTCCTGCCACAGGCTCCAATCCGGTAGAAACTTTATTCCATCCTTTGAAAGGAATCACTTTCACTGTACTTGGCAATTTCAATAATCCATCTGGATACATGAATATACCAGTGCTGGATAAAAATGCATGTTGTTCATCGATGAATGGGGTACGAACGGAAACTTCGAAACCATATACCCTGTATTTAATTTTTATGGCATTGGATTTAGCGGAATACACCCTCCATGCATTTTTCTTTACTTTTTCAACTTTTACGGACTTACCACCGGCAGTCGCGCTAAAATCTTCTACACTTTTTGCAAACTCACGAACGAGGTAAGAACCTGGTGCCCATACCGGCATTTTTACGTCTACATAGTCTTTAACCAATCCGGAAATATTCATCTCCATTTCTACATAATGCGCCTGAGGCTCTTTAAAGCTCACCTCAAATCCTACTTTTACCTGCGATCTGGCTGTCATACCTACTGATAGTAATATTACTAATCCTGCAATTGATTTTTTCATTCCTTAATGTTGTTGTTTTATTTACCCCTTCTTTTCCCCTGATCTGGCCTTTCCCGGAACCAGCACTATTTTTTCAGTATCATAATTGTTATATTAACCTAATTAAACCAGGCTAAACTTTCTCCGTTCTTTTAAGTCATAGGTTAAAGAAGGCGCTAATTTACTTTTTACGGGCGATAAACAAATGTATAATTTATCTCTTTTCGTCGTCCTTAAAAAGAATATTAAGCTGTAACATCCTTAATACAAGCTATTACAGGCCGTATATTTAAATATTTTTGCACGTTAACTTATCCTATTCACCACATATGAAACTAAGATACATCATCTATATCCTGATCGCTCTGGGTATTGCTTATTTAATTTATTACCGGATTTCTGCCAATAAAAAAATCGCCAATGAAGGAGCCGGAATGAGCAAAGGAAAAGGTGGCCCCGGAAAGGGATTACAGGTGAATGGGATTGTGGTCAGAACAGGAGATTTTAGCAACGACCTGGAAGTTACAGGAACACTGGAAGCCAATGAATCGGTAGAACTGCACAGCGAGGTTTCCGGACTGGTCACCAGCATCAATTTTAAAGAAGGCTCAAATGTGACCAAAGGCAGTCTACTGGTTAAAATCAATGACCGCGATATTCAGGCTCAACTTCAGGATGCTTTAACAAAACAGAAGCTCTCGGCAACCAACGAAAACCGCTCCAGACAATTGTTAGAAAAAGGCGCAATCAGTCAGGAAGAGTACGATACTTCCCTTGCCAATCTTCAGTCTCTGAAAGCACAGGCACAACTGATCCGTGCGCAACTGGCAAAGACTTCGATCTTCGCTCCTTTTAGTGGAAAGATTGGTTTACGCTCCATCTCTGAAGGGGTATATTTAACCCCCGCAGCGATCATTGCCAACTTATCCAGCATCAACCCATTAAAAATCAGCTTTTCTGTTCCTGAAAAATACATCGGACAAATTAAAAACGGATCAGAAGTTTCCTTCACTACAGATGGTTATTCAAAAACGTTTACCGGAAAAGTTTTTGCGATAGAGCCGGGAATCAATACCCAGACCCGGACCTTGCAGATAAAGGCCCTTGTGCCTAACCCAAATAATGAGCTCTTTCCAGGATCTTTCGCAAAGATCAAACTTGCCCTTACCACAACCAAAGATGCGATCATGATTCCAAATGAAGCCATTATTCCGGTATTAAAGGGGAAAATAGTCTTCATCAGCAAAAATGGTAAGGCGCAACAAGTTGAAGTAGAAGCAGGAACACGGACTGCCGAAAATATTGTCATCACTTCCGGATTAAAAGTCGGCGATACCGTATTGACTACCGGTGCAATGGCCTTAAAACAGGATGCCCCTGTAAAAGTAACTGTGGTTAAAAATTAAGTATCCTTATGAGCATTTCAACCACCAGTATAAAAAGGCCGGTTCTGGCCATCGTGATGAACCTGATGATCCTTCTTTTTGGTGTCATCGGTTATAATTTCCTGGGCGTCCGGGAATATCCGAATATTGACCCTACAGTCGTTTCTGTACGGACCTCTTACCCGGGAGCAAATTCAGACATCATCGAATCGCAAATTACCGAACCCCTGGAAAAATCCATTAACGGGATTGACGGGATCAGGAACATCTCCTCTTCCAGTAACCAGGGAAGCAGCAACATCACCATAGAATTTAACCTGAATAAGGACATTGATGATGCAGCGAATGATGTTCGTGATAAAGTATCACAAGCAGCAAGAAGCCTGCCTAAAGATATCGACGGAAATCCTGTGGTGAGTAAAGCAGATGCCAACTCCGATGCGGTCATCACGATGACCATCCAAAGTGATAAACGCAATGTAATGGAGCTGAGTGATTATGCAGAGAATGTCATCGCAGACCGCCTGCAAACCATCACTGGTGTCAGTAGTGTACAGATTCAGGGTCAACGGAAATATGCAATGAGGATCCGGATTTCACCGGATAAACTGGCCGCCTATGGATTGACTTCTCAGGATATCGTTACCGCACTCAATAATGAAAACGTGGAGCTTCCATCCGGAAAGATCACGGGTGCAAATACAGAACTGATCGTAAAAACACTGGGAAAACTAACCAATGAGGAAGAGTTCAACAACCTTATCCTGAAAAACGACAGCGACAATGTGGTCCGTTTAAAAGATGTAGGTTATGCTGTTCTGGGTTCAGAGAACGAAGAAACCATATTAAGGGAATCAGGGAAACCCATGGTTGCTGTAGGACTTGTTCCTCAACCGGGAGCAAATTACCTGGACATCTCTAAGGAATTCGATAAAAGATTTGAGCAATTGCAGAAAGATGTCCCTAAAGACATTAAGCTGAACATCTCTTTAGATACCACTAAATTCATTAAAATGTCTGTAACGGAAGTTGCAGAGACCATTATCCTTTCCCTGATCCTGGTGATCCTGATCATTTACCTCTTCTTCAGGGATTGGGCAATTGCCATCAGGCCTTTACTGGATATTCCGGTATCACTGATTTTCACTTTCTTTATCATGTATATTTTTGGTTTCTCCATTAATGTATTGTCTTTACTGGCCATCGTTCTGGCCACCGGACTGGTGGTGGATGACGGGATTGTGGTGACCGAGAACATCTTTAAAAAGGTGGAAGAAGGCTACTCTCCTTTTGAGGCAGCAATCAAAGGATCTAATGAGATATTTTTTGCGGTCATTTCGATCTCTGTAACACTGGCAGCTGTATTCTTACCTGTGATCTTTCTGGAAGGATTTGTCGGGCGACTCTTTCGGGAGTTCGGGATTGTAATTGGTGCAGCCGTGCTCATTTCGGCCTTTGTTTCCCTCACACTGACACCTATGCTGAATGCCTACCTGATGAAAAAAACAGGGCACGAAAAATCTAAGTTCTACAACCTTACAGAACCTTATTTTGTAAAGCTGAATGATAGTTATTCAGATAACCTGAATAAATTCCTCAATAAAAAATGGCTGTCGATTCCCATTATTGTGGTCTGCGTAGCCATGATTGCCTTGTTCTGGAAAATTTTACCAAAGGAAACGGCTCCATATGATGACCGTAGTGCAATCAATATGCGCGTGACTACACCGGAAGGTTCTTCTTTTGCCTATACGGATCGGTTCATGATGAAAATCCAGCAAATGATCAGCGATTCTATTCCGGACACAAAGGTGAACATTACCATTACTTCTCCGGGATTTGGCGGATCAGGATCAACGAACAGTGGTTTTATCAGGATGGGATTATCTGATCCCGGCGACCGTGGCCTTACTCAGGATCAGATTGCAGCCAAGCTGACCAGAATTACCAGAAGGTATACTGAAGGAAAGGTTGTCGTTACCCAGCAACCTACGATTTCTGTAGGACGCAGAGGCGGATTACCAGTCAACTATATCATCCAGGCCCAGAACTTTGAGAAGCTGAGGGATAAAGTGCCTTTGTTTATGGACGAAGTAGCCAAAGACCCGACTTTCACCACTTCGGATGTAGACCTTAAATTCAATAAACCGGAAATCGATTTAACCATAGACAGAGATAAGGCGAAAAACCTTGGGGTCTCGGTCTCGGATATCGGGATGGCACTTCAACTGGGCTTAAGCGGCCAGCGTTTCTCCTATTTCTTTATGAATGGCAAACAATACCAGGTGATCGGGCAATTTGAGATGAACGACCGTAAAGATCCTTTAGATCTGAGCTCTGTTTATGTAAGAAATAACAAAAACGAATTGATTCAGGTAGACAATATGGTGACGGCAAGAGAAAAAAGCAGTCCGCCGCAATTGTACAGAAACAACCGTTTTATCTCGGCAACAGTTTCTGCCGGACTGGCACCTGGCAAAAGTATCGGGGAAGGCATTGAGGCCATGGACAGAATTTCAGCCAAAATACTGGATGAGTCATTTTCTACCGATCTTGGTGGCGAGTCCAGGGATTTCCAGGAAAGTTCTTCGAATACCTTATTTGCCTTTGGGCTTGCCTTATTGCTGGTATACCTGATTCTTTCTGCACAGTTTGAGAGTTTTATAGATCCGGTGATCATTATCCTTACGGTACCGATGGCCGTTGCAGGTGCATTTTTATCACTCTGGCTATTTGGCCAAAGCTGGAATATTTTCAGCCAGATCGGAACGATCATGCTGATCGGACTGGTAACCAAAAACGGAATTCTGATCGTAGAGTTTGCCAATCAGCTGAAGGAAACCGGAAAAAGTGTTCATGATGCCATCAGGGAAGCTTCGGTTTCCAGGCTCAGACCAATTCTGATGACCAGTCTGGCCATTGCAATTGGGGCATTGCCTATTGCCATGGCTTTAGGTGCCGCAGCAAAGAGCAGGATGGGAATGGGAATTGTGATCGTTGGAGGAACCTTGTTCGCCCTGATCTTAACCCTCTTTGTGATCCCTGCCATTTATTCTTACTGGTCTAAAGAGCACAAAGCAAATACAGAATTAGAACTTTCGCTGAAAGCGGCCTTAGCTGAAGAAATCCTAGAAAAAACCGCACATTAACCCATGATCCAGTTTCAACTCCATACGAAAATGAAAACCAGGAAACTTCTATTTGTATTGCTGCTGCTTAGTGGCGGCAGTACCGGTTTTGCACAGCAAAAGCTAAGTTTGGAAGAAGCCATCAGCACTGCGCTAAAGAACAATTACGACATCAAGCTCGTAAATAATGAAATCCAGATTGCGAAAAATAACATCAATCCCGGAAACGCGGGGATGCTTCCTAAACTTACTGCCGATTATAGCAGAGGAGGGAGTAATCAGAATACCGTACAGACTCAGGCATCTGGAACGGAACGGAGAACAGATGGGGCAAGGAGCACCAACCAGAGTTACGGAGCATCATTGGGATGGACCATATTTGATGGTTTTCAGATGTTTGCCAATTACGACCGGCTTAAGGAATTGCAGAAGCTGGGAGAAGTAAATGCAAAAGGAACAGTCATTGCCACGGTAGCTGATGTGATCAATGGCTATTATGCTTTGGTCAGACAGCAACAACTGGTTTTGGCAACAGACAGTGCCCTCGACATTTCAAGGATGCGCTTAACCATTGCCAAGAACAAACTGGAGATTGGAAGAGGCTCTAAACTGGATGTCCTTTCCGCTACCGTAGATTATAATGCGGATACTTCTCTTTATTTGCAACAGAAGAACCTGCTCAGGACGAATATGGTGACCTTAAACCAGGTCATGGCCAGAGACCTGAACCTGGTTTTCGAAGTGGATCAGAACATGAAAATAGAAAGGGATTTAAACTATACGGAATTGTCTGGTCTGGCTCAGCAACTCAGTCCGGCTTTACAATCCGCGTTTATCAATAAAAAAATTGCAGAACTCAGCCTGAAACAGGTAAAAGGGCAGCGTTATCCTACTGTAGGTCTGAACAGTGGCTACGAATTTTCTAACAGCACCAGTCCGACGGGCTTCAACACACAATTCAGAGCACGGGGTTTCACTTATGGGGTTACAGCAAGTCTGAACTTGTTTAACGGCTTCCTGCAACGCCAGAATGAGCGTAATGCAAAAGTACAGATCAATACGACAGAACTGAATCTTGAAAAGGCGAAACAAGACATCAATGCACAACTTCTTTCTGCGTATCAGAACTACCAGACCAATCTTGACCTGTTGAAAATAGAGAAAAACAACGTGGACATTGCGAAACAGAACCTGGACATCACACTTGAAAAATACAGGCTGGGGAGTATTTCTCCATTAGAGCTCAGAGAGGCACAAAGAAACTCCATAACAGCAATTACCCGTTATCTGGATGCACAATATCAGGCAAAACTTACAGAAATCAGCTTAAAAGAAATCAGCGGCACTTTAAATATTCAATAAGATTGTTATTTTTAGCAAATGATTTTAGTAGCAGACAGCGGCTCCTCTAAAACTGATTGGATGGGTTATAGCCCGGAAGAGACCATCAGCTTTAGCACACAGGGTATTAACCCTTATTTTTTGAACGCACATGATATTTTTAAACTGTTTTCCAAGAAGAAGGAAATCGCATCTTATGCTGAGAAAGTAAAGGAAATATATTTCTTTGGGGCAGGCTGTTCTTCCCCGGATAAGGTTGAAGTGATCTCGAATGGGATTTCTTCCTTTTTCACTCAGGCCTATGTATCTGTAGAACATGATTTAATTGGCTCTGCTTACGCCACATGCGGCGATCAGAAGGGATTAACCTGTATTCTGGGTACAGGCTCCAACATTTCTTATTACGACGGTAAAAACGTTCATAGCGGCTCTCACGGCCTTGGTTATGTACTGGGAGATGAAGGTTCGGGTACCTTTTTTGGACGGAAGCTCATTACAAGTTATCTCTACGGAAATATGCCGGCAGAGCTGAGTGCAAAGTTTGCACAGGATTATCAGATTGATAAAGAAACTGTAGTGACCAATCTTTATCAAAAATCATCACCAAACACCTATCTCGCCTCCATCAGCCGTTTCATGGCAGAGCATACAGACCACCCTTTCATTGTTAATATTTTACGGGAAGGCTTTCAGGAGTTTGTAGACAGCAATATTAAAGATTACGCTAATTATAAAAGTCTGGACTGCCATTTTGTAGGTTCCATTGCTTTCTACTACCAGGATATTTTGAGAGAAGTTTGTTTGAACAATGAGGTCAGGGTAGGAAAGATTTACCAGAAGCCTATTGAAGGGATTTATAATTACATCCTGAGAAAAGAGGGAATTACAGTTTAATCACTAACCGGAGCATGTCCTTATGCTGGATTCCATTTTCAAAAATGGCTTCCTTATAATTCAGTAAAAAGAAATCTTTATCAATGCGGTCGGCTCTGAATCCCGCCCGCTGGTAAAAGGCCAGCTGATAACCAAAGGTTCCGGTTCCTACTTCAACGCTTTCTCCATTCCGTTCTTTTACCACCTTAAAAAGATGATCGAGTAATTGTCTGCCGATTCCCTGGTTCTGATATCCGGGCATCACAGCGATATTCTTAAGTTCGTATGCTGCTTCCCCTATTGGTTGGAGGATATAGCCAGCAATGGTTTCTTCTTTAATTTTGGCAATATAAACCAATGAATCCGGGAGGTAGCCCTGAATGCTCTTTTCTTCCGGATCTGCAAGTAAGAACAAATCCATTGGGACGGGTTCATTAATTTTTGTAATCTTCATTTGATACAAAAATACAATTATGCAGTTTGAGGTTCAAATTCTGCGATCCCTACCCTCTTGTTCATTTCTCTTCTCACCATCAATGCGATCAGCTCCAGCTTCTTCCGGTCCTCATCCCTGAATGTTCTTGGTTTCTTATCTACGATGCACACTGCACCTACTCTAAAGCCTTCATTTGTTGTAATGGGAGTCGCAGCATAGAAGCGCAATCCGGACTCTCCTACAATGAGGGGATTCGAGATGAGGCATGGATCCTGGATCAGGTCTTCAAAGACCGTCACACTATCGTTTAAGATCGCAAGGGAGCACAAACTCACTTCCCTGTCTACTTCCAGTCCTACCTGCCCGCTTTGGTCTGCTTTAGTCCATACTTTATCCCGGTCAACAAAGTTGATCATTGCAATGGGAGTATTCATCATTGTTGCAGTAAGCGCAGCCAACTGATCGAATATAGGCTCAGTTTTAGTATATAGAATCTTATACTTTTTTAAATTTTCCAATCGGGCTTCTTCGTCCGACGGAACCAAGGTATTTCCTATGTTATCTTCCAATTTATTAAAATCTAGTCGTATACACTTTAACAATTACCATACCTATTGGGAGGTCTTATCTATTTGGCACACAGGAAGAACTAGATCGTGAATATAAACAGATTGAATAGGGCAAAATGCCTTCATCCAGCCTAAAGACCAATAGAAGCTTTGGCAAAAGCCCATGATTCTATACGGGCAATTTTTACTCACTTTGATGATTAATCAGCCTATTTTACTACGCCATATTCATGTTATCCGCTATATTATCCCATTTCCCTATCGAGGTGCCCTCACACCCAAAACAGCTATAGAACTGAATATCAGTTAAAAGTAAACAAAAACATCGATTTTCTTAAAAAAACAATTTCGGCCTGCTATCTGTCGACTTTTTCCGAACTGCTAAATACCCATTCGTTTTTAGCAGTTTTAAGATAACTAACTTTATAATTCTCATTTGGAGGTAACGTAAAATGAAAAACGAGTATCTTTTCATTGGGATCTTTTGGCAAGAACCCCGGAAGTAAGGTATCCGCAACCATTTTAACATGTGCTTCAGTATGCATATCTTTTTGATGCAAAGGTAAAAGCCCCGATCCGAATATTAAGCATAAATCTTAAATATTCAGACCGGGGCCTTAAGTTGAGAATTTGTATTTAATTTTTGGTAACCTTGAATTCAGTACGTCTGTTCAGTGCTCTTCCTGCAGGATTATCTTTTCCATTTGGAAGTTTATTTGGCGCAACCGGCATGGTCATTCCATAGCCCTTACTTGTCATCCTGTTTTGTGAAATACCTTTTGCAATGAGGTAATCCACGCATGATTTAGCTCTTCTGTCGGAAAGGTCCAGGTTATAAGCCGGTGTTCCTTTACTGTCCGTATGCGCACTTAGTTCTATTTCAATTTTTGGATTGTCTACCATGATCGTGTACAGGTAATCCATTTTCACTTTTGAATCAGCGGTCAGGTCTGCTTTATCAAATTCATACAGTACGTCCTTAAGCACAATTGGTTTATCTTTTTCATAAGGAGTCAGGCAGATCTCTTCGCTGAACAAGGTATCTTTTTGCGCCAGCTGATCATAGGTATAGCTTAAGGTTTTGATAAAGTATTTGGCTTTCTCTGCAGTAATTTTAATCTGACGGTTAGAGTTCAGCCTGAAGTTGTATTTTCCATCCGCTCCTGTTGTAAATTTAAACTGTTGCATAGAATCCGCAAGTGTCACCACCACATTGTCTAATGGTTTTCCGGTGATACAATCAACGATCGCCCCCTTGATGTTCAGGTATTCGCGTTTCAAATGAAAGATCTCCAGACAGCACAGGGATTCCCTGTCTGAACTGATATAACCTTCCACATCATTATCGTCCAGAGGAGTGAAATATAAATCGTCCTTCGAAGAGTTAAACGGATAACCAAGGTTACGCGGATCAGACCAGCTGTCGAAATCGCCATCACTTTCAAAAAAGTCAAAACCACCCAGTCCGACTTTTCCATTACTGCTGTACAATAATTTTTTAGTCTTCACATTATAATACGGAGCTTCTTCATCGCCTGGAGTATTAATCGTGCTGCCCATGTTTACAGCCTGTCCAAGTGATCCATCAGGACGAATTGCACAATACCATAAGTCATATTTTCCTTGCCCGCCAGGACGGTCAGAAGAGAAGATCAGATATTTACCATTTTTACTTACTGAAGGCTGCATGGCATTAAATCCTTTCACATTGATATTGCCTCCAAGTTCTATGGGTTCTGACCAATCTGATCCTGTAGCAGAGGCAGAATTCAGCTGATAAATCTTTCTGGTTTCTTTGGCACTCCATCCGGTGATGAACATTACTTTTCCGTTTGGAAGGAAAGCCGGTGTAGCAAGTTCTTTATTTTTACTGATTGCCGGAATTTTCTTGATTGAAATGCTTTCTTTTAAAGGGTTTCCGGAAGTTTCATAAATCGCATTTACATACGGCGTCTGTTTTCTCGTAACTTTTGAATTGCTCGTTGCATCAGATAACACCACATTTTTACCTCCACTTCCGATTGGTCTGGAAGAGGTAAAGTAAAAATTATTACCTCTTAGCAAAGGGGTATAATTGGATCCTGCCTGGTTGATGTCATTCTTTAATCTTGCCAGTTTAAACAAGCGTGGATGGCTCACCTCATATAAGGCAAACTGGCAGGAAGCAATTTCCGTTTTAGTCCTTGCTGCATATTCGTCTTTTGCAGTATATTTTTTCTGGAAAGTTTCAAAAGCAGTAATCGCTTCTGTATAGTTTTGGTTGGCCCTTAACGTCACCCCATACCAAAAGGTACTCAGGATATATTTCGGGTTATTGAAATCTTTAGCGATGGCATACCATTTCTCTGCATCAGTAAAGTTCTTATACTGCCTGAGTGATTCTGCCAGTTGGAAGACACTATATTCATAATCTTCTTTCTTTGGGCTCTCCTGTTTCAGTTTAGTCTGAAAACCATAAGGCACCACAAAACCGGAGCTATCAGGCGAGATCTGTAACGCTTTTTTATAATATTCTGCCGCAGCATAATATTCCTTATTCAGGTAATAAACATCAGCAACTCGTTTGCTATTGGTTACAAATTGAGCACTGACAACATTGCTAAGCAAGCAGAGGACGAGTAATAATTTAAGTTTCATATCGCGTTATATTATAATCTTGGACAAAAGAAATTCGGGCCTGTCACTCCTCTTCTTCTGGTGAATGAGATGGACAGTTCCAGACCGCCCTGACTACGGGCCATTTTATTGAAACTTGAGGTATTGAAGTCGTAACTCACCCCAAACACCATGTTTTTAATATTGAGGCCAAAGAAGGCAATCGCTGCATCATCTACCCTGTAGTTCGTTCCAAACATTAGGTCAGCTTCCGGGTTCAACATCACTTTAGCATAAGCACCCACAGAGGTTTCTTTCGCATTCCCCTGTCTCATATACAATGCATTCGGAGTGATGTCCAACATGTCGGTTACTTTAATCCTTGCACCACCATGACCCGCGTAACGGATCGGCATGCGGACGTCTGTTCCCAGAAATTTATCGATTGGTCTGGTTAGGTGAGCGGCCGTTGCACCGGCAAAAACGTTGATCATCTGATCCGGGTTTCCATCAAAATACATCACTCCGACATTCACATCTGGAACAAGGGTATTAGATGAAGCAAAAGATTCACTGATTCCAAAATTAGGGTCATAACCCGTTACCGGATTAAACTGACTACCCAATGTAATCTTGGAAGCATCAAAACTTTTGTTCAGAATTCCGGCTTGTACACCGAAGTTGACCATATTTTGTCCGGTTTCACCAAAGTGAATCCGATAGGCTGCAGAAGCCAGGACACTCAGGTGGTTATAACTGATATCTCCCGCATTCTGGTTCAGCACCATAGCCCCAAAGGCGAGGTTTTTAACGGGGGCCATATCAAATGACGCGCCCCCCGTTAAGAATGAATTAGAAACACCGCCCCATTGTTGTTTCGCATTTATGGAGACTCTGTACTCACCATCGGTTACCCCGGTCAATGCCGGGTTTAACCACAGTGGATGTGCGTAATATTGTGAGAAATGAGGATCAATCTGCGCGATAACCCTTTGCGTTCCTAAACTCAAAAACGCTCCTGCTATTATAATTTTTACTAGGTTCTTCATAACAATTGTGTTTATTATCTCAATAGGGTTATTGTTCCTTTTTTACTTGTTTTTGTTCCGTCATTGAACTCTACTTCTGCGATGTATACGTATACTCCGTTAGGCTGTATCTCTCCTTTATAGGTTCCATCCCATCCGCTTTGAACATTTAATGATTCATAGATGAACTGTCCCCACTGGTTGTAGACACGAAGCTTCAATTTAGCTATCGTATTTCCGTACACATACAAGACATCATTCTTACCATCACCATTTGGCGTGAACGTATTCGGGATAAAGATTTGATTACCCAATGGATTTTCTGCTTTCGAGTTCAGGCTTGCAGCATCACTTAGCTGACAAGGCAACTGGCCTACAGCCCTTACCCTGATCGTTACTGCCTGATCTGGTTTAAGACCACTGATCAGATGTGTTAATCCTGCAGCTCCTGAGCTTGGTGCAATCCAGTTTGTTCCTCCGTCAACAGAGACTTCATATCCTTTAGCTCCTGCTACCGCAGCCCATGCGAAGTTCACAGTTGTTGCAGTTGCTGCTTGTACTGATACTACCGGGGCAGTCAGTTTAGGCAGGATGGTAACGACTACCGATGTACGGGTAGCACTTGAACATCCGGTCGCTTTATTCACCGCTTCAACATAGTAAGTAGTGGTTGCGGCTAATGAAGGAGTAGTGAAACTGCTTCCTTCGGATAATGAAGTACCTCCGGCTGCAGAAGTATACCAGCGATAAGTAAGTGCCGCATCCGGATTGTTAACAGACAGGACAGTGGTATTACCGGCGCATATTGGGTCTGTTGCTCCATTCACCGAAGTAGGTGCGTTTGGAGAAACTTGTACACTCACACTCACTGCGGTACGGCTATCGCTACTACAAGTAGCGGTTGATGCACCTACGTAGAATGTTTTACCGGCAGTAATTGCAGGTGTGGTAAAGTTGGTACCTGTACCCAGTGCTGTACCACCAGTTGCTACATCGTACCAGCTATAGGTAATGCCGGGAACCGGACCAGAAACACTCAATACGGTGGTACTTCCAGGACAGGCGGTGGCTGTAGCAGAAGTTACTGTTGGTACAGCTGGTTTAGGGCTTACCGTTACTGTTGCTTTAACTCTGCCTGTTGTACTACCACAACCTGAAGCACTTTTCGCAAGCACGTAGAAATCAGTAGCTATCGCTAATGGTCCTGTTGGCAGACTCGTACCGGTACCTAATAAGGTACCTCCTGTTGCTGCATTGTACCATTCGAAAGTAACTCCTGCTTGTGGGCTCTGGATATTCAATGTGATTCCATCTCCCGAACATACAGCCAGGCTGTTTGCATTTGCGATCACTGGTACATCCGGTAAAGGATTTACAGTTAAGGTGATCACTTTAGCTGTGCCAGGAAGGCTTTCACATTTATTGTCTCCTTTTACAGTTACATAATAAGTAATGGTTGCATTCTGTACTTTTTCTAGTATTGCTCCTGTAAATACTGCATTAGTTAAGGCAGCATCAGTATACCAGGTAAATACCGGATTCGTTACTGTGGTGCTGCTTGCAGTTAACTTAACAGTTGTTCCAGCACAAACAGGGACATCTGCTCCTGCTACGACTACATCTGAAGCGTCAGCCGGAGTGTTTACTGTTACCGTAACCACTTTAGCATCTGCTGCTGCATTCTCACATCTGTTGGCACCACGAACGGTTACATAGAAAGTAGTGGTTGCAGTAAGTGTTGGTTCGAATATCGCTCCTGTAGCTGCAACATTTGTTAAGGCCGCATTAGTATACCAGGTAAATACCGGGCTGGTTACTGTCGTGCTGCTCGCTGTCAATAAAGCTTTTGAGCCTGCACATAATGCGTTGCTATTTCCGGTAACTGTGATATCTGTTGATAAAGCAGGTGGGTTGATCACTACCGTTACCGCTTTTGCTCCTGCTTTTAGGTTCTCACATCTGTTTGATCCGCGAACAGTTACATAGAAGGTAGTGGTACTGGTTAGTGTCGGTTCGAATACTGCAGTATTGGCAACTACTGTAGTCAGGTCGGCATCGCTATACCAGGTAAATACCGGATTAGTTACTGTCGTTGTACCTGCAGTTAAGGTTGCTTTTGTTCCTGCGCAGTATGGAGCGTCATTTCCTGCAACAGTAATATCTGCAGCGGTAGCAGGTGTGTTTGTGGTAATTGCTACCACTTTAGCATCTGCCGGTCCGTTTGGACATCTGTTGTCTCCGCTAACGGTTACATAATAAGTAGTGTTTGCAGTAACTGTTGGTTCGTAGATTGGTCCTCTGAACACTTCGGTTGTTAAGGATGCATCACTGTACCAGATAAATTTAGGATTGGTTACTGTTGGTGCTGTAGCCGTTAAGGTCAGTTTTGCTCCCGCACAAACGGCAGCTTGATTTCCAGTAACATTAATGTCAGCAGCCGTAGCAGGTGGATTCACTGAAACTGCAACTGCTTTACCTGTTCCGGCAAGGTTTTCACATTTGTTAGCACCTTTTACCGTTACATAGTAAGTAACTGCAGCGGTAACCGGTCTTTCCAATACTGCTCCTGTAAATATCGCATTGCTCAGGGCAGCGTCGGTGTACCAGGTAAACACAGGGCTTGTTACCGTAGTACTGGTTGCTGTTAGTTTAATGGTTGCACCTGCACAAACCGCAAGGTCTGCTCCTGTTACGATCACATCAGAGGCGTCTGATGGCGTGTTCACAATCAGCGTTACAATTTTTGCATCACCAGATAGATTTGCACATTTGTTTGTTCCGCTAACGGTTACATAATATGTAGTTGTTGCGGTTAATGTAGGTTCAAACACTGGTCCTGTAGATACTACGGTTGTTAAAGCAGCATCAGAGTACCAGGTAAATACCGGGCTTGTTACTGTAGTACTGCTCGCAGTTAACAGCGCTTTTGCACCGTTACAGAACGGAGCATTATTTCCGGCAACCGTGATGTCTGTGGACACTGCTGGTGGATTGATCACTACAGTTACCACTTTTGCTTCTGCTTTCAGGCTTTCACATCTGTTGGTTCCGCGAACAGTTACATAATAAGTAGCATTTGCGTTCAATACTGGTTCGAATACCGGACCTGTAAAAGCAACATCTGTCAGATCAGCATCTCTGTACCAGGTAAATACCGGGGCAGTTACTGTGGTGCTGCTTGCAGTGAATTTAGCTTTTGTTCCTTTACAGAATGGAACATCATTTCCGGCAACGGTAATGTCTGCGGCTGTTGCAGGAGTATTGACCACAACGGCCACTACTTTTGCATCTGCAGGATCATTCGGACA
The DNA here is from genome assembly GCF_900129215.1 of Pedobacter caeni. Classification (GTDB taxonomy): domain Bacteria; phylum Bacteroidota; class Bacteroidia; order Sphingobacteriales; family Sphingobacteriaceae; genus Pedobacter; species Pedobacter caeni. Next base: position 206,901 of record NZ_FQUQ01000008.1, read on the forward strand.
TTTATTGTCGCCGCTAACGGTTACATAATAAGTGATGCTTGCTGTTAATGTAGGTTCAAAGGTTGCTCCTCTGAACACTTCAGTTGTTAAGGCCGCATCGGTATACCAGATAAATGTAGGGTTGGTTACTGTTGTTGTGCTGGCTTTAAAGCTTGCTTTTGTTCCCAGACAGAACGGAGCGTCATTTCCTGCAACAGCAATGTCTGCTGCTGTACCAGGAGTGTTCACTGTAACGGTTACCGCTTTAGCATCAGCAGGCAGGTTTGGACATTTATTGTCGCCACTAACAGTTGCATAGAAAGTAGTGGTTGCAGTTAATGTTGGTTCATAGATGGCAGTGCTGGCCAATACAGTAGTTAATGCAGCATCAGCGTACCAGGTGAACTTAGGATTGGTTACTGTAGTTGAACTTGCAGTAAGTGTTGCTTTTGATCCTTTACATAATGGAGCACCTGCACCTGTTACGGTAATGTCGCTTGCGATTGCAGGTGGGTTCACCGTAATGGTTACCACTTTTGCGTTTGCAGGAGTGCTTGCACAAACATTGGTACCATTCACACTTACGTAGAAGGTAGTGCTGGCGGTAATCACCGGTTCATATAACGGACCTGTAAATGCCAGGTCGGTCAGAGCTGCATCCCTATACCAGGTAAATACTGGAGCGGTTACAGTTGTACTGCTCGCCGTTAAAGTTGCCTTGGTATCTTTACACAATGGCGCATCAGCTCCTGTTACGGTAATGTCAGCAGGAGTTGCAGGCGGGTTAACAGTAAGTGTGATTTTTGTACGGGCAGCTGTACTGGTACATGAATTTGCATTCGAAGCTTCTACATAGAAGTTGTACACTCCCGGAGTCAGGTTCGCAGCAGTAGTATAAGTACTGGTATTTGTTGCCAGGTTATTTCCACCTGTTAAGGCATCAAACCAGTTGAAACTGATACCCGCTACCGGAGTCACACCAAGTGATACTGAAACGTTAGGACAAGTTGTTTTCGGATTACCAGCAAGTTCTACCGGTGCATCTGGTGCAGCAAGTATCGTTACGGTAACTTTGGTTTTCGCACTTGCACAACCATTACGGTCTGCAGTTACATAGTAATCATATGTTCCTGCTGTCAATGTAGTCTCTGTTGCAAAAGTAGTTCCTGTTCCGACAGAAGCAGGCGCTGTTCCTTTATACCAGGTGTAAGTAGTTCCTGCTATTGGATTCTGAACACTTAATGTTGCAGCAGTTCCCAAACAAGCAGAAACGTTTGCACTTAATACGGTTGGTACAACCAGTGATCTTCTGGCATAATTAAAATCTAAAGTCGAAAGAACTGAAGCAAGACCTGATCTTAATCTCAGTTCTACGCCATCAAATTGTTTCGAAGGAACAAAAGAAATAACTCCGCCACTATTGTCACTGAATAGTTCCAGTTTGATTAATGGATTGCTATTGCTCAGCACCATCATATCACCATTGCTTACAAGATCTTTATAAGTGGTAATTTCTATAGAAGGTAAAACGGCTAAAGTAAGCAGTTTACCAGGGGAAGTGATACCAATACGGACAGTATCTCCGACAACGGAAAGACCGGTAAATCCGATATGCTGATAAGCCGAAGCACCGAGAAGTCCTACCGGAATCACCAGTGACGAAGCTGTTGTAGAACTAAGGTCTGTTGCAAGTCCAGGATTAAAAACTCCTCCCAGTAGTGCTACGCCATCGACTCCTGCTCTTTTCTGAATAGTGGCCACTTCACAAGGAAGGTCATTATTCGGGTTAACAGCTGGCAATACGGTTATAGTTGTAGTGGTCAACGTGGTAGATGTACATCCGCCAGCAATTTCTCCTGATACATAGTAAGTAAATACGATTGGTGTGGCACCTGTATTTGTTAGTGGACCTGTCACAAAATTAGCACCAGTGAATACCGGGGTCGCACCTGGAGCTTGTGAATCGTACCATTTAAAGATGACACCTGCAGTGCTTGATGACGCAGTTAACGCTGCTGCAGATCCCGATCTTACGGTCGCACTTGTTGGCGTAATTACCGGGCTATCTAAACCGGTTGCTGTAATTTGAGCTAAAGCTTTTGAAGCAGAAGGCACATTACACGCCGTTGATACTGCAGCTACCTGGTAATTGATGCTTGCAGCTATCGCAGGAGTAGTAAATGTTGTTCCTGTTGCAAGCTCAGTAACTCCGGTAGCATCGTACCATTTATAGGTAATTCCAGCTAATGGATTTTTCACGGCTAAGGTAACCGTCGTTCCTACGCAAGTATTGATATTAGCTGTTACCAGTTCTGGTACTGCCGGAGCAGGAGTCACGGTTACGGTCACCTGTGTTCTGTAGCTCGCACAACCAGAAGTACTGCTGGCTTCTACATAGTAATTAGTAGTTGCGTTTAATGCAGGAGTAGTGAACGATGTTCCTGTAGCCAAAGCTACTGCTGCCGGTAATCTTGAGTCATACCATTTATAGGTAAGTGCAGCATTCGGATTCTGTACAGTTAAAGTTGCAGTTTGTGTAGCACAGATCGTAGGGTTAGCAGCAGTTAATGCTGGTGCGACTAAAACACGTCTTCCATAATTCACATCTACAGTTGAAAGTACCCCTGCAAGACCTGAATTTAAGCGAACTTCCACCTGATCAAACGCTGCTGTTGGCACAAAGCTAATCAGAGCCTGACTGTTATTACTTAACAGTTCCAGATGGATTAATGAATTATTAATAGAAACGGCATCGTTGTTACTTGTTGCTCCGTTATAGGTTCCAACCTGAATGCTGGACAATAATCCCAGAGATAACAATTTGCCTGGTGCACTTAGCAATACTTTAACAGTATCTCCAATGCTGGATACAGAACCGAAACCAAGGCGTTGATAAACCGCAGCACCCAAAAGGCCAACTGGCATCACCAATGAAGAACCAGTTCTGGTATCGTTATCAATTGCCAGTTGTGGGTTGAATATTGCAGAAAGCAATGCTACACCAACCACATCATGTGTTTCAGAAACTGCCGCCTGACAAGGAACAGGGCTAGGTAAACTATTATCTACTGTAATCGTCACCTGTACACGGCTCACAGAAGTACAACCTGTTGCATTAGATTTTGCTTCCAGATAATAAGTTGTTGTTGCAGTAAGTGGTTCGGTAACATAAGTTGCACCAGTAAATTTCGGTGTTGTTGCTGTTGCAGAATCAAACCAGTTAAAGGTCACATTTGCATCCGGTGAAGTTGCATTTAAAGTTACAGTCTGGCCAGAACCAACAGTTGTAGCCGAAGCCTGAATCTGTGGTAAGGTTACGATCGGGTTCACGGTCACAGGAACTGCGGTACGTGTAGAGGTACCACATCCCGGATTCGAAGCTTCTACATAGTAAGTAGTATTTGCAGTTAATGCCGGAGTAACGAAAGTAGATCCGGTAAATATTGAAGTACCACCTGTTGAAACAGTGTACCATTTATAGCTTACTCCAGCTCCCGGGGCATTTACTGCCAGGCTGGCTGTAGAACCATAACATACCGGTAATACAGTTGCCAACACTGGTGCTGTTGGAGCGGCAGTTACGGTTACTTTAACAGGAACGCGTACAGTATTCGCACAACCAGCTTTGCTTACTTCAATATAATAAGTTGTTGTTGCAGTTAGTGCAGGTGTAGTGAAAGTCTCACCTGTTCCCAACACTGTTCCGCTGGTGGCACTATCGTACCATTTTAAAGTAGTACCACCATTTGCAGTAGCAGTTAATGTTGTTGTATTTCCGGCACAGATGGTCTGGCCAGTTGCAGCAACCGTTGGATTAGGATAGATGATAGAAGCACCATAAATATTATAGCGGCTTAACAAATTGGCCACCGCTCCAACACGAATTTCGACCGCATTAAAAGCGCCGGTTGCAGGAACTGTAACCAGAATTCTATTGCCGCTTAAAAGCTGAAGATTTAATAAAGGAGAACTTAGCGGGTAAACTTTTACCACAGTATTTCCATTATAAACGGTAATGGTACCACCGTTAATTAACCCGATGTCTGCAAGACCTACCGGAGTTTCAAAATCTAAACGGATACTGTCGGTGGCTGCACCCTGATTCGGGAAGATTAGTTTTTGGTAAGCGACCCCGGCTACATTAACTCCAAGATTAATGGTTGTAAATGTTGCAGGATCTGCATCTGTTGAACCAGCCGGATCAGTTATGCCGCAAAGTAAGCAGAGAAGAGATTCAATTTTTGTTACCTGAGCAGTTGCTGCATTACAGTTAGGATTAACCGGACCGCTGGTCACAGTTACCACAACTGCAACTCTGGTGGCACTCACACAACCAGTGCTGTTTGCTGTTTCGGCATAATAGGTAGTAGTTGTATTTAATGCTGGTGTGGTGAAGCTGGTACCAGTACCAACTGCAGTACCACCTGTTGGGGTAGTAAACCAGTTGATGGTATTTCCTGCTTCAGCAGAAGCGGTAAGGGTAGCAGTTTGTCCGGCACTGATGGATTGTCCGGCAGAAACTACAGCTAATGCAGGAGTTGGACGTGCAGTTACAGTAACTGCGGTACGACTGCTTGTTGCTGTTCCTGAAACCGCTTCTACATAGTAAGTAGTATTGCTGCTTAGTGCAGCGGTAGTATAGGTAGCTCCGGTAAATACAGGTGTATTTCCAGTTGAGGCATACCAGTTATAAGTTACTCCCGGTAAGGTGTTGCTTACGCTCAGGGTAGCTGTGCTTCCTGAACAGATGCTGACTGATGCCGCAACCGGCGCATCAACTTTCACTTTTACCGTAAAGGCTGTTGTTGTTGAGTTGTTAGCTGCATCTTTCGCAGTTATAGAGAAAGTAAATGTTCCACCTTGTGTTGGTGTACCAGTTAACTTACGTGTAACCGGATCAAAGTTCAATCCCGGAGGAAGATCAGCTGATGTATAAGTATAAGGTCCTGTTCCGCCTGTTACTTCAGGTAAAGTCTGTTCTGTATAGACAGTTCCTACTGTACCGTCGGCAAGAACCATTGTTGGCAGGTTCAAAGCACCAATTACCCTTAGTGGATAAGTATTTGTTGCGGTAGTGCCTGTATTATCAGTTACAGTTACACTCACTGAGTATAAACCCGATTGCGTTGGCGTGCCTGAAATGACACGGGTAGCCGGATCAAAGGTCAGTCCCGGAGGAAGGTTTGTTGCAGCATAGGTATAAGGGCCTGTTCCACCAGTTGCGGAAGGAATAGGCTGCGAGGTATAACCCACATTTACATTTCCATCAGCAAGTGTTGCCGGAGGAAGAACCAGTGGGCTGCCTACTACAATGGTATAATCTCTGGTAGTAGTTTTTCCGTCTCCATCTGTAACGGTTACCGGAATGGTATAGGTTCCGGCCAAGGTTGGTGTACCTGTAATCTCACGGGTAACCGGATCAAAGATTAATCCCGGAGGAAGACTTGCTGCCGGAGCACTGTAAGTAAAAGGTCCGATCCCACCTGTCGCAGCTGGAATAGCCTGAGTTGGATAAGGAATTCCTACAGTACCATTGGCAAGTGTTGCCGTAGGTAAAGCAAGAGGGTCTCTGACAATAATGGTATAGTCTGCTGTTTTAGTATTTCCATTTACATCCGTTACCGTTACATGAACCGGATAAGTTCCGGCTTGAGTTGGCGTACCTGTAATTTCACGGGTAACCGGATCAAAGGTTAATCCCGGAGGAAGGTTAGTAGCAACATAAGTAAATGGACCTGTTCCGCCAGTTGCAGCCGGAAGGGTTTGTGTTGGATAAACTGTATTTACCGTTCCGTTTGGAAGGGTTGCAGCCGGAAGAGATAAACCAGCAGTTACGTTTAAGTTATATGCAGCGGTCGCAGTACAACCTTTACTGTCTGTTGCCAGAACAGAAAATGTATAAGGTCCTTCTACTGCAGTCGGCGTTCCGGAAATCAGTCCGGTTGCCGATAGTGTTAATCCCGCAGGTAGTGTACTGCCTGGAGCCAGTGTATAATTAAATGCTGGTGTTCCTCCGGTAGCAACAGGAATTTGTTTTGAATAAGCTGAAGCAAGTGTGGCATTACTTAAAGGTGCGGTTGCAAAAACAATCGCCGGGTTTACATTTACTGTAACAGGCACGCGTTCTGTATTTACGCAGCTTCCTTTACCTACCTCTATATAATAGGTAGTGGTTGCAGTCAGGTTTGCCGGAGAAAATGTATTTCCTGTAGCAAGGGCCACACCACCGGTTGCATCGGCATACCACTTCAGATCTGTTCCACCATTTGGGGTTGCAGTCAGTGTAGTCGATGCACCTGAACAAATGTTAAGACCTGCAGCGGCAACAGTTGGTTTTGGATAAATAACTTCTGCACCAAAAATATCAAGTGCAGTTACTGCTGAGAGTACCGCACCGAAGCGTACTTCTACAGCATCATAAGCTCCACCCGCAGGAACAGTTACTTTAAAGCGGTCGCCACCCAAAAGCGTAAGATGTATCAGCGCAGAGTTAAGATCATAAGATGCTACCGTAGCATTGCCATTCTTCACATTCACAGATATTCCTCCAAGAAGGGAAAGATCCACGATGTTTCCAGGTAATCTTAAATCAAGACGGATACTATCTGTTAGTACACCTGCCGTAGGAAAAATCAATTTTTGATAACCAACCCCTAATACGCCCACCGCAAGACGAATGCTACTAAAATTAAGAGGGTCTGCGTCTACTGAAAAATTAGGGTCCGACACTTCACAGCCGATACAGATTCCCTGAATACCATTACTTTGGGCATTCGCAGATTTACAGGTTACCCCTGGAGTGACATTCGTTACGATCACATTAACTGCAACTCTGTTTTGACTTAGGCAACCACCAGCACTTTGTGTGCCTACATAGTAAGTAGTATTTACAGTTAGCGCCGGAGTAGTGAAGCTGGTTCCCGTTGCAACCGGGCTTCCACCTGTTGCAACTGTATACCAGTTGATGGTACTTCCAGCTGTTGGCGCCGTTGCTGTAAGTGTTGCTGTTTGTCCGGTAGAGATATTTACGTTCGTTGAAGAAACCTGTGCATCTGCCGGAAGTGGGTTGACGGTTACATCTACCTGCTGACGTGCACTGGAACAAGCACCAATTACAGACTCTACATAATAGCTAGTGTTAGCTGCTAATATTGGTGTTAAAAAAGTCTCTCCGGTAAATACTAATGTTCCGCCAACAGCAGCATCATACCAACGATAAGTTTCTCCGACAACCGGAGCACCAATTTGCAAGGTTGCTTTAGATCCGCTACATATAGGAGTAACAGTTGAGACTACCGGCAGGATTGGATTATTTACAGTGATACTTACCAGCTTGCGTGGAGATTCATTAGTACATCCATTTCTTTTTCCAGATACATAAAAATTATTAACACCAGTCGTTAAACCTGTAGGGGTATAACTTGTACCTGTAACTCCTGTACCTCCTGTAGCCTGGGTATACCAGGTATAGATGGCACCTACTTCAGGTGAATTGATATTTAAAACTACTCCGTCACCTGTACATGCAATACCAGTTGCTGAAGCCGTACTATTTATATTTATTATTGTTGGCAAAGCCATCGAACGGGAAACCTCATGGAGATTAATGGAATTTAGCAAACTGGCTACTCCACCGATTCTCAGTTGAACCCGGTCAAAGGGAACGCCTGGTGCAAAACTCAGTACACCGATGCTACTTCCCGGGCTCAATAACCTAAGCTTCAGCAAGCCGCCTGTACCAGGGACCAGTCCGTTACTAACATTGCCGTTGAAAGTTTCTATGCTAACCGAGCCCAGTAACTCAAGAGAGAGCAGCGTTGGTCCCGATGAAACAAGCATCCTCACCGAATCTGTAGCTGCAGACAAACCCGGAAAAACAACAGTTTCCTGAGCAAAGCCAACCAGGCCTAATGCAGATCCTAAAGTTGCGTAAGTACTTTCAACACCATCTATGGCATTCGCCGCATTGTTTACCCCACCAAGTGCACCAACAGTTCCGGAAATTCCATGTAATTCATCTATCGGTGCATCGCAGTTTATGTTTGTGGTATTCTGCAGATAATAAGCATGGAAAACATTAATAGAAGTTAATGCGGCCAAGGCCCCTCCATCCACGGTCACCCGCACTCTATTATAAGGTACACCAGGACCGGGTACAAAGATCTCCGCCTGATTCCCATTTGCCAGAAGATTTAATAAAGCTGTTCCCCCATCGCGGACAACGCCTACCGGCGTATTGTTAAAATAGGCCTGAACTTTTATGGCACCAAGCACACTTAGTGATAAAGTTGTGCCCGTAGATACTTTAACTACTACTCCGGTGTTATTTCCAGGTAAGTTACCAGCTGGAAATATCAGGTTCTGATATATTCCTCCTCCTAACAAGCTGACTCCGGCAGTAACAGTCGATGCTGTATTTACATTGTTATCCACAGCCTGACCTGGGGCCGATACGCTACAAAGTAAACAAACGCCGAAAGTTCCGTCATCTGCGGTCGTCGCGTAAACACGTTGTTGAGATTGGGCATACGATTTTAGATTTATCAGCGTTATAGCTAATATAATACTTAAAAAGACGAGAAAGGATTTTTTAAGTTTTCCTGGCGGGGTAGATGTGCATTTCATATGAACGGAATTGAGATGTCAAAATTTTACTTTGATGCAATTTTAATCATAGAATGCGTCGCAATGCCCGTTCGAATTGTTCATTTCTATTTTGAAAAATGAATCGGCTATTCATTTTGTTCATTTTCGATCACACCCATTTCAATTCAGTTGTCGAAAATTAAGCTAAAGCACTATATGACAATGCATTAGTGCCAAAAAACAATTTTCATTCATTTATTTACTTCATATCTTCGCGTTCATTATTGTCCCGAAAGCATTATATTCGTTTAGTTGAAGAAATTAATGCTCACTCGTACTGTATATGGACGATATATCTACCTTAAATGAAGTAAAGAGTCTAATCCTATTAAAAACAGGAATTCGAACTATCACTCCTGCTGATTGTAAGAGGATCTCCATTGAAATCAGTAAAACGTTAAACAAGAATGTGAGTGAGACAACCATTAAAAGGTTGTTTGGATTTGCAGTGGTCAAACATAACTTTTCAAAGTTCACCCTAACGACTTTATCCGAATACGTTAATAAAGAGCAAATTGGAAACTGGTCTGCACCCGTTCATTTGAATGCACAGGAAAGCGCCACCAACTGGACAGATATCAGGCACAATGCCAGAAAGATCACAGACTTTACCTTAAAAGGGATTAAAAACCGCTCTGGCATTCCTTATGAGATGACCATCAGCAGAAAATTTGCAGAACACGACTTTGATGACTTCTTCAAAAGCAATTACACTTATACCTGTTTTATCTCTCAACCAGGATACGGGAGGACAATTCTCCTTAGCCATTTGGTAGAAAAATTCTTCAATAGCGAATTTTCGACACACAAAGACTCCACTGTAATGTTCATCACCGCAAATAGTTTTTTCAACGCGGACCACATTACACTCAACTTCGAAGACCAGCTAAAAATACAACTGGGGATTTATCATAAAGAGAGTTTGCTGGATCACATCCGGGAAAACTATAGTCAGACTGGTAAAAAATTCGTCATTGTCCTGGATGGTTTTTCGGAACTCATCATTAAGAAAGATTTAAAGAAACAATTATTTGAGAGCATTATCAGTTTCATTTGTTCCATTGAAAACATAGATTGCATCAAACTGGTGATGAGTATGCGCTCCACCACCTGGATGAGATTTTATGATTGCATCAGACATTCAGCTTTTTTAAAATCCAAATGGTTTACCGGAAACTACTTCAATCAAAATGAAGTATCCAACGTCCCTCCCCTGACGGGCAAAGAAGTTGATCAGATTATTTCTAAAATCAACCATTCAGACGTATACGAATTAAACCCTAAACTTAAGTCACAGCTAAAGTTTCCCTTATATATACAATTGTATTATCAGCTGAAAGAAGAAGACCCGTATTTTAATTATTCAACGAGTATCACCTTTCACGAACTGATATCCAGATTTATTCAGGAGAAGATTTACAGGTCAAATTATTACACAGAGAAAATCCTTTTTCTAAAAAAAGTGATTCAGCTTACAGATTATGGCAAAAAAGTAGATGCTGTTCCAAAGGATCTTTTGATCAGTGAGCTGTCGGCATTTAAAAATGCTTACATGGAACTCTTGTCGGAAGGTATTCTGATGGAAGAAAAAAGTCAGGATGATTACCAGCCAAGGGAATACGTCCGTTTTATCTATCCCCATATATTTGAGTACTTCCTGTTTATTGAATTACTGGAGAAATTTCATTTGCAGGTAGACTGGACTTTCTTTCAGTTTATCCAGAGTTCCTATGAAAGCAACAATGTCCGTTTCCACCTTTTACAGTGGACGATCCGCTTTATCATCAGGATTGGGGATTTCAGGTCCCTTTCTCATATTTTCGACCTGCAATTAAACTATTTTGAACGCAATTACCTCATTCTTTTTATTGCAGAAAACCTGCGGTTCCGTGCCCGCTATAGTCCGGATACCACCAAGCTCTTAGCCGAGCACAAACTTCATGATATCCTGATCAAACAACTGATCAATTTTGATTTCGTTGATTCTTGTTATAAAGAAGCAGTTACTGTGCTTGCCGATGTTGCCGACACCGATGAAAACAGGTTAATTTATCAGTCGATACTCGCCATCTTTGACATCATGAGTATGGACCAGGACCGGGTAGCTTTGAGACTAAACAAATTAAGTTCGCTGGATACAAAAGGATGGCCGGTAAATCCTTACGAAATGACCTGGCTGATTTACCTGAAGCTGAGCAACAGGGCTATTGAACCACACCCTATGATTCAGGATCTGGAAAATTTCAATTACCCTTTCTTAGAGACAAAAGCGGCACTCGATACTAAACAAGGAATTGCTTATGTATTGTTCCTTATCCTCAATACATTCTATGGCAGTGATGAAGGAACCATCAAAATCATCAGGACAATTTCCAGACTGCACCCACGTGTATTCTCCAAAAGAACGGCCTTTACCATCTTTATGATGAATGTCTTTGCCTTATCAAGTTCAAAGGTAAATCCAGGAAAGAAAACAGATCAGATAGAGCATATATTGATAGAGATCCATAACAACAAAACAAGGTTTAAATTAACGGAATATTCTGAAGCCATTTTAAGGATGATGCAGGCCAACCAACTTCGGACACGAGGGGAATATGTACTTGCCTATGAATATTCAAATGAATGCATTCAGATTTTCAAAAGAAATGAATTGAACCTGAATTGTATCATGATGTATGATGTCATTATTTCCATCTTCAAAGACCTGAAAGATCCTGTAAAAGTAAACGAATATAAATATGAACGTTTATGTTTTATGGAGGAAAGAAAAATACCACATAAATTACTGGTCACCGTCAGTTAAAAAAAGAAAAGCCATTAATTTGATTAATGGCTTTTCTTTTTTTGCGGAATGAACCTGCTACTTTTTGTATTCAGCCGCAAGTTTTAAAGCGTTGTAAGCATTTACAATACCTCCAGTTACACAAAGATCAGCAAACGGAATATCCTTAGTAGTTTCTCCCTGTTGTACCTTCACTACCTGATCTACTTTCACTACAGATTTAAGGATAATATCCTTTACATCCACTGCGGTCAGCTTAGGGTAATAAGAACGGATCAAACCAGCCAAACCTGCAACAACCGGTGCAGCCATACTTGTTCCGTCTAAATTTTCATATTTAGAACCCGGAACAGTAGAATTGATTCTCACGCCTGGTGCAAAAACATCTACAGTAGTTTTACCATAATTAGAGAAACTCGCTTTAATTGACTCGTCATTTAACCAGCCGGAAGCACCTACTGTAATCCATGAGCTCGCCACACCACCGTCCTCATACTGAGGACTCGGGAAATTTTTCTCTACTTCGAGGTCATTGTTGTCATTACCAGCGGCATGAATCAGCAAAACATCTTTAGAAACTGCATATTTAACAGCTTCATCTACGATTTTTTTATCCCATGAGTAAGACTTACCGAAACTCATATTGATCACTTTAGCACCATTGTCTGTTGCATAACGAATGGCATTGGCCACATCCTTATCACGTTCATCACCATTGGGTGTATTGCGGACAGCCAGAATCTCTACATTATCAGCAACACCTTTAATGCCCAGGTTGTTCGTTCTTACTGCAGCAATGATACCTGAAACATGGGAACCATGACGTGCGTCAGGACCTGCAACATCATTATTGCCATAAAAACGTTCTTTTGTATTGTTAGGATCATCACCTACCATACTTCTCGGATCGAAATCAAGGTTCAGGTTATAATCAACCTTTGTTTTGAAATAATCATAGCCCGCTGCAATTTGTCCTTCATAGAATTCTTTATAGGTCGCATTTTTCAACTGCTGAACCATGATTCTCTGAATATTCTTTTCCATATCATTGGTAGGAACAAAGCTTTCGAAATCCGCAGCCGTGGGATTTTCTTTTCCTATTTTCTTTACGACATCATCAATTGCAGTTTTAATTGCAGATAAGCGCTGATATCCGTCTTTGGCTTCAGCCAGTTCTTTCTCCAGCTCTGCTTTATTTTTCTGATACGTTTCAAAAGCAGTCAGGTCGTTTGCTTTTACGGAAGTCGCATCCGCGTTACCAAACTTAGCATTGTCTCTGCGTACAAGACGGGTCAACTCGAGTGTTTCCTGGTTTACAGAACCTTTTGCTGAACCTAAGAAATTCCAGCCATGGATATCATCGATGTATCCATTTTTATCATCATCTTTTCCATTTCCTGCTTTTTCTTTTTTATTGACCCAAATGATCGTTTTCAGGTCTTCATGGTTGGTATCTACTCCCCCATCCAGAACAGCAACAATCACAGGCTTGGATTTTTTTCCTTTTAACAATTCGTTATACGCTCTTTCCGTACTGATACCAAAAGCAGAATCTGTTTTAAGGTCCAGGTTCTGCCAGTTTGGCTTTTGTGCCATCGACAGGAATGGGATAGTTGCCAATAAGGACAATCCTAAAATCCCACGGTAGCAAAAATTTGCATTTATTTTATTCATAAATTGATATTTTAACAAAGTTAATTAATAAATAGGTTATGGTGTTTATAACAGATATGCGACAATCACCAAACTATTACCCCATAAACGTAAAAAGCCAGATACTAATATCTGGCTTTTTCAACAAAATAAGGTAATTTCCTATTGCAGGGACAAGAGCTCATAAAAATCCTTGATCCTGGCAAATGAAGGATGCAGGGAAACCACATCTCCAAACACCAACAATGCCGGAGCTGAAATCTTATGGTCTTCGATTAATTCAGCGATGGTGTCTACCACCCCTATTTTTATATGTTCGTTTACAGAAGATCCGTTCTCGATCACTGCTACAGGTAGTCTGTTTTTACCTTCTGCCTGGAAGATCGCGGTAATCTCTCTGATTTTCTCAATTCCCATTAAAATGACAACCGTTGCTTTTGATTTTGCGGCTACCTGCAAATCAGGAGAAAGCTCTCCCGCAGCATTGGTTCCACTAAGCACCCAAAAGCTATCACTCAGGTGATTATAGGTCATTGGAATTTTATGTAATCCGGGAACGCCTAAAGCACTCGAAATACCCGGAATAATTTCCGTTTGAATACTGTAGGATTCTGCATAATCAACCTCTTCAAAACCACGGGCAAAAACAAAGGGATCACCACTTTTTAACCTGACCACATGACCAAAGTTCAAAGCGTAGTCTATCATCAACTTGTTTACTGCATCCTGCGAAAATGATTCATCATCAGATTTGCTCCCAACAAATATTTTAATTGCTTTTTCAGGGGCATGATTGAGCAAGGCTTCATTTACCTGTGCATCATACAAAACCACATCCGCAGCTGCGATTGCTTTAACACCTTTCAGGCTAATGAGTTCAGGATCACCGGGACCGGCTCCTACCAATGTAATTTTAGGTTCTTTTACACCACTTTCTATTTTATTTAAAATCATAGCCTTACGTTTATAGGTATCACATATTTGTCTTCGGGATACAAATATATAAAAAGACTATAGAAGTAGTAGACTTTATTTGAAATTAAATATTAGCGGAGGTATATTTTACCTTTTATTGGACGATACTTTCGTCAGTTTCGCGGGCAATAACGTCTGCAATAGAGGTTTGAGCCAACACTTTTAGCGTAGCATCCCTAACGTCGATAAAAGTTTTTCTAATACCACAGGTCACTTCATCATGACATTCATCGCATTTACGGTAGAATTTAAGACTGGCGCAAGGAACCATCGCAATAGGTCCGTCAGTGATGCGTAGAATATCTGCCAGGTAAATATCACCCGGTTCTTTGTTCAGACTGTAACCGCCACCAGCACCTTTTTTACTGTATAGGTAACCTGCATTACGCATGTCCAACAGGATCTGCTCTAAGAATTTTCTGGGGATCATTTCCTGTTCTGCCAACCTTACGATTTGCATAGGAGGATTTCCAGTATTTTTTCCGAGCGCAACAAGCGCCTTTATTGCATATTTAGTCTTCTTAGATAGCATAAATACAAAGTTAAGAAAAAATACATTACTTTCTCATAACGTAAGATCGCCACATAAAGTAGGGAAACAGAACTCCTATTGTTCGTGCATGTTTCGGATATCCTCGTGATTCTAAACCCGGACAAGGTCTGTGCTCTTCCAGCTTCCGCTGTTTCTTTTAGCAACAAAGTGTGGAATAATTCAACAGGTCTTTTCTGATGAAACACCAAAAACCATTGATTACAAGCAGTTTAAAGGATTTCAGTGCTTTTGGCATCATTATGTAACCTATCTGATCATCATTGAAATGAGAATCATAAACTTTTAAAATATATCATTATGAAAAAGATCATCTTATCAGCAGCATTATTAGCATTCGCAGGGTTAACACAAGTAAAAGCAAGTGACGTTAAAAGTCCGGTTGCAATAACTGTAAAACAAGACAGTGTGACAAAAGCACCGGTTGAATTGAAAGATCTTCCTGATGCAGTTAAAACTACACTGGCATCTGATAAATATAAAGAGTGGACTCCAACTGCTGCTTTCCTTGTAACTAAAGCAGATAAATCAGAATACTATCAGGTTGATGCTAAAAAAGGAGAAGAAACTGCTTCTTTGAAATTATCTAAAGAAGGTGCAGTTATTGAGTAAGCCCACAATAAATATCAATTAAATATACTTCACAAAAGCCGGATGTCCTCCGGCTTTTGTATTTTTGCTATATATTACAAGCGAAATCCCTATGGCAAAAATACTGATTATTGAAGACGACCTCACTTTTTCGCAGTTATTGGAAGGATTTTTGACCAAACATGGTCATGAACCAACTCCGGTAAATGATGTAAAAAAAAGTCTAAAACTAATAGAACAGCAAAGTTTTGACCTTTTATTGGTTGATTATCGTTTACCCGACGGAACAGGTCTTGATGTCTTATCCCACGTTCGTGGGAAGGGTTTAACCCAGCCAGTCATTATCATGACCAGCTTCAATGATGTAAGAACTGCAGTAAAATCAATCCAGTTAGGCGCATTCGATTATATTACCAAGCCCGTAAACCCTGATGAATTGCTGATGATCATCAACAACTCTCTGGGTAAAAAAGAAACGGTCAGTTCCGGCAACTCTATAGAACATGCTGATGCCATCAAAGGAAAAAGCAGCATTGCAGATAAACTTTATGAGCACATCAACCTGGTTGCACCAACAGATATGTCGGTGATCATTCAGGGGGAAAGTGGAACCGGAAAAGAATATGCGGCAAGGGCCCTACATATGCAAAGCAAACGTAAGGACAAACCTTTTGTCGCAATTGACTGCGGCGCACTTTCTAAAGACTTGGCGGCAAGCGAATTATTCGGACATGCAAAAGGCGCTTTTACAGGTGCCCTGAACGATAAAAAAGGCCAGTTTGAAGCAGCCAATGGTGGCACTTTATTTTTGGATGAAGTGGGTAACCTCAGCTACGAAGTCCAGGTAAAAATGCTACGGGCCTTACAAGAGCGTGTGATCCAACCCCTGGGGAGTACAAAAACAGTAAAAGTTGACGTAAGGATCATTACCGCAACCAATGACGACCTCAAATCCAGTGTTGCCAATGGCTCCTTCCGAGAAGATCTTTACCATCGCTTAAACGAATTTAAGATCCAGCTTCCTGCTTTAAGAGATAGAGGCAAAGACATAGAACTGTTCATCAATCACTTCATCAAACTCTCCAATACAGAGTTACAACGGAATGTGCAAAACCTGTCTCAACAGGCAAAAGATCTTTTATTACAGTACGATTGGCCAGGTAATTTACGTGAGCTTAAGAACGTGATCAAAAGAATGGTCTTACTGACCCCTACTGAAACGGCAGAAGTAGATTCTTTACCTGAAGAAATGATCATTTCTATTAACCAGATTCCAAAGCCTAATGGCTCTGACCTGAAGGCCATCAACGAGGTGAATGAGAAGATGCTGATTATAGAAACCCTTGTAAAAGTTAAATACAACAAGTCAAAGGCAGCCAAATTATTGAATATAGATCGTAAGACCCTGTACAGTAAAATGGAACGTTATGAAATAGAATAAGAATCAGATTTTTTTGATCTGATTAATGAGTATTTCTAATTTCGCTGATAGTTCAGCTATGAGGTTCCGGGTGCTTTCATCAGGAACCTTTTGTTCAGATAAGGTGATTTCCATTTCCCGGAAAGCAGCAGCGAGTTTTCCTGCACCAATCTGAGCAATTCTACCCGCAAGACGGTGCGTAACCAGACGAAGTGTTCCTGAATCTTCTTCTTTTAAGGCATCCTGGATTTCCAGCACATCATTTTCAGAATCCAGTGTAAACCTGGCCAGTATCTTTTTCAACTGATCTTCGTCGTCGAAAGTCATCTTCCGGAGTGGTCCGAGATCCAGTTCTATTTCATCACCAGCTTTTTCGGCTTCCACACCTCTCCCGTCTTCCTTTTCAATATGCACTTCTGTGGCGACCGAAAAGCTAATTTCGTCTGAAAACACCCCCAATAACTCATTCTCCCTAAATGGTTTCATCACCAAACCATCAAAACCATTGTTCAAAAGGAATTCCCGTTCATCTGGCAGCACTTGTGCCGTAATGGCAAAGATCTTTACCTCCGCCCCCATTCTTTCCCTCAGGAGCTTACAAAGTGTGATTCCGTTCATCTCAGGCATCCGCATGTCCACCAGAATATATTTCAAATGATCAACAGGCTCCTCATTCAACAATTCCAACGGCGAGTTGAAACTTTTATACTCAATCCCATTCCTTTGAAAAATAATTCCGCAAAGATCCAGAATGAGCGGATCATCATCGACCACCCATACTTTAAAGGGTTTCCAGGATACTTTTTCCTTTGCGCTCAGCAAAATCTCTTCTTTAGGCTCTTCAGCAACTTTAAAAGTAAGATATACTGTAAAAACACTTCCTTCTCCTTCTTTGCTTTTCACATAAATCCGGCCTCCCTGATGCTCCACTAAGGATTTGATGATGGTTAATCCCAATCCCGTCCCGGCCTGGTTTAATACTTCATGATCCGGCGCATTTACTTGTTCAAATTCATTAAAAATCACCCCGGTTGCAGCTTCAGAAAGGCCAATGCCGGTATCCTTCACCATAAAAGTAAAATGGAGATTTTCTGCCTGTCTTTTATAAAACACAGACAGCAATACTTCTCCCTGATTGGTGAATTTAATGGCGTTTCCCAACAAATTATATAAGATCTGTTTTAAGCGAAAAGCATCTCCGGTAATGTATCTGGTATCATGAAGGGCTACCTCTGTAAAGAGTCCCAGAGATTTCCGCTCTGCCTGTGGCCGCATCACCGACACGACCTCATCGAGCAGCTTCATGATATCGAAAGGCTGCTCTGCGAAGGTAAATTTGCCTGAAATAATCCGGTTATAATCCAGCACTTCATTTACGATCTGCAGCAAATGTTCAGAAGAATGATAAATCGCATCAATGTCTTTGGCCTTGGGATGCTCCTGCTGACGGATCACTTCCGCATATCCGATAATAGATTGCAGTGGGGTTCGTATTTCATGGCTCATATTGGACAGAAACCTCTGTTTCGCCTGTCCATGGTATTCGGCCTCATCTCTGGCAAGTTCCAGTTCATTTTTATACCGGTTGCTTCGCGTGATGTCTGTCAGGATGAAATATAGCAATAACAACATCAACAGAAAAAACACCAGCATGATGATACTGATGGTATTGATTCCTGTATTGACCACATGTTTAGCCTGAATACCATTGAGCTCAATCTGGGTAACGACTTCAGACTCCACTTTCCTAAGGATATCCAGCATCTGGTTGATCAGCCTGTTATTTGCATTTGCCAGTTCAGCCTCCTTATTGAGGAATCTTGCACTTTTCATCCTTTGCTCTCTTTCAATAGTCCGAAGGGATTCTTCCAGGCTTTTTGAGATTTTCTCCTCATTTGAAAGCGCAATGGTGTCCACCTTTACGTTTTGTTCGTTGATGATTTTATAAGATTTGTTGTCTTCTGTATTCTCTTTTTTCTTTCCAAACAGCCTCCCGAAAAATCCTCTGTTCTTATCCTCGGTAGAGTAAATGGTAGTGGTTGAAGTCTGTTGCTGAGAAGCAAGGATGGTACTGTCATTCCCACTTTTATTCACAAGATCGCTCAGGTTTTGCACCTGCGTGGAAAAAGACTTATTGTTCACCAATCCTTCCCTTACCTTTAAATAGTTCACAAACTGGTTGTCCCGTTCACTTAAAAGCTTTTGGATACTTGCAATGCGGTGAAGCTGCACGGTATCCTTATGGTACAACATAGACAAAGAATCCAGCACCATTCTCAATTGTCTGGATTCTTTGAAAAGCTTCCCATAGTTTTTCGGATCATTGGAGGCCTGCCGCTTTTGCATCTGATCCAATCTACTGATCTTAAGTGAAATGAGATTCACCATCCTCAGACGTTCACTTGGAGCAGAGATGTTTTCAACAGTATTCAGCATCTCATTAAAGGCTACTTTACTCACCCCCCAGGCCATGACCAGTGCAAAACAGGCCAATAACACCGCGATGATGATCTTTCCTTTAATCGCTTTAAATAAACTCTTTTTGGAGGTATTACTCATTTTTCAGGATCACAATTATTGATTAAGTAATTAGAACAGCAAGGAACCTGCCATTATCCGCTTTTCCGGGAAAAGAATGACATTAACCGAATAAAAAGAAAGCTACAATCAAGGTGATGATCACATTAAAAAGCTGTGCAATTAAGAATGCATAAAGCGGTTTTTTGCTGTTGTTCTTAAAGAGATCCTTAAAATTCGTTTCCAGTCCGATGCTGGTAAATGCCAATGCAAACCAGGCTCCCTGTAAGTTTTTCAGGCTGTCTTTCACCTCAGTCACCGTCCCCTTCGAAAGGAAGAAAGAAAACAGCAGAGAGGCCCCGATAAAGCCCAGTACAAATTTAGGAAAGCGTTCCCAGATCACACCTATAGTTGGCTTAACCCGTTCCCCGCTTTCGTCCTTATGGTTGGTGTATGACCAATAAATACTAATGGCAAAAGCAGCAATTCCCAGCAATACGTTCTGTGAAAATTTAACGATGGTACTGATCTTCAGGGCTTCCTCACCTACCATAGAGCCGGATGCCACCACCGCTCCGCTGGTATCGATACTTCCACCAAGCCAGGCTCCGGTTACGGCCTGCGGGAAAGAGAAGTAATTGGCAATATAGGGCATAAAGAGCATCATAGGAATTGCAGTAATCAACACCATAGAGATGACATAAGATAATTTTTTCGAGTCCCCTTTAATCGCTCCGGAAGTGGCAATCGCTGCGGACACCCCGCATATAGATACTGCACTGGAGATCATCATAGTCAGCTCATCATCCACTTTAAGTTTTTTACATAACCAGAAAGCGAAATACCAAACCGAAAGCACCACTACCAATGCCTGGATCAAACCAAGAGAACCTGCTTTCAGAATGTCTGCAAAGATCACTGTCGTTCCCAGTAACACCAATCCGATCTTCACGAAAAGTTCAGTAGAAAGTGCTGTACGGAACCAATCGGGCAATTTAAAGAAGTTACCAATAGCCAAACCAATGATCAGGCTAAAAATTACAGCCTCCAGGTTGAAAGAACGCATCGTAGAACTGCCTGCAATCACCAACGCAATAATGGTAAGCACGTAAACTACGGGAAAACCCAGGACAAAGTTTTTGACCGATTTCCCCATGATCAAAGTCCCTGCCGCTCCTATGGAAAGGATAAATAAGAACTGCAGGAATACAGCCTTAAGGTTATCAAAATGCAGCACTTTATCGAATAAGGTAGCAGAATTATCCCATTTAAAAGCAGGAACAGGAACCTGGAAAAATAAAATAGAAATTAAGATGACGAGGAGTCCGAGGATAACTACTGCCCAGTCTTCATGGATCGGAAAAATGTTGTTTTTTGATGGTTGTTTGGTCATTTTCAAGTTCATTTATTTGTGTGTCGTAATTTAAGATTTTATTCCACAACACCCAGGCTTTAATCTGCATAGAAAATGAAAAAGCCAGGTCATCCAACCTGGCTTTTAACCAAACAAAACTTAGATCTAACCAAACATCTAATTTTTTTTAAGCATCAGCCCGGGCGGGCTGAGAATTCTATTCTCTAAGCTTACTGAGAGCAAATATAATAAAGTCTACTAATTTAATAGAATTTATTTTCATTTAATTTTTAACTCCCCTGATAAAGAGAGCAATTGCCAGTATTGCTGAGTACTTAGGCAGGAAAGTTTATTACTTATTGACGATTTTTAACGTTTGTTCTTAACCTCATAAAAATGAAGAAGTCCTTCCTTCTGCTTATATTTTTCTTCAGCCGGATGCTGAATCCCATAAATGCCCAGATTACCAACCAAAAGGCATCAGGAACAGCCATACTGGTCGCTGATCATGCAAGCCATATTGCAGGAATTCATAAAGACACCATTACTGTAATCACTGGCAGCACCTACTCTTTTACCGTGGACACCCCGACAGACCAGGGATTGGTTTCCACCAACATCGGGGTAAAAGGACTGTTCAGGCAAATCAGATCTGCAGATCACTCCCTGCAAAAATATAAAGTAACCAATGGCTCCGGTTTAGAAAAGGAGACAGGAGAGTTGGCTGAAGGAGATCGTCTTTTTGTATTTTCAGAAGATAGAAAATCCGAAAAGACATATTATATTTCAGTAAAACAGATGGCAATTTCCGGGAAACTCTCACTGTCCAGACAAAACATCACCATCAATAGTCCGCAGCAGCTAACCCTGTACTTTACTGCCGGACAACGGAGTCCCGATGCAGCAATAAACATTCAACTTCCGGCAGGCATCGAGGTAACAATGGAAAATACAACCGTTGATGTAATTGGCCGCGGAGCGCGAAGACTAAAGGATCTCGGTAGCCAATCTATCGGAAGAACAGGAACAAACTATTCTTATTCCAAAGTAGGAAATGTTACAATTGGGGGGAGCCCATCTGCTGGCCAGACATTGGTTTTCAGTCATCTGGATTTACGACCTGCCAATGGCAGCGACCTTAAAATCACCATTAGCAATGTAAACCTGGCTAAAACCGGCACCTATGTTTTTAAAGCACAATACCGCAGTTTCAAACCCCAATCATTGCAAAGCCCCGGAACAGGAACTGAAGTCGCAGTTCTTTCTGCAGTTGCTCATATTTCAGATTTCCAAAGACTTCCATACAGAGATTTACATTACAAAGAAGGTCCCGAAACCTACACTCAACTGAATTTCAAATGGAGTGGCCCTGTTAAAGCCAGCAAAATACAGGTCCTTCAGTCAACAGACGAAGGGAAAATCTGGAAAATTATTCCGGCAAGACTAAGCTTAAAAAGCACCACCGCTGTTATCTCAGGATTAATCCCAAATCAACAATATCGTTTTAAGCTACAAGTTACTGATGGCAGCACCCGGAACTTTTCAAATGAGGTTAAGTTTTATACTGGAAAAATCGATGTTAAGGAATTTGGAATTAAGAGTAATGAACAGGAAGACCACACTGAACTCATCAACCTGGCCATAGATTCGCTGAGCAAAAATGGTGGTGGAACACTTTTGTTTAGTCCGGGGACCTATCGGGTGAGGACAGTACATTTGAAAAGTAATGTATACTTGTATGTAGCTAAAGATGCCGTCATCAAGGCAATCAAAGGGACAGATGCCCCCGAAGCTACCTGGTTCAGTGATAAAAAGTACAGATCCGGCCTTTCACCTACTGATCCTGGTCCATATGAAGATCCGGAAAACTACCTGACCAAACAGGATGTAGGCCATCATTATTTTAGGAATTCGATGTTTTTCGGAGAGCGGCTGGACAATGTAAAAATCATAGGCCGGGGCTTGATCACAGGAGATGGAAACCTCGCAACAAGCGATAAAGTGATGAACAACCCCCCTGAGCAACGCGGAGATAAGATGTTTACGTTTAAACTTTGCAGCAATCTGGAAATTGGCGGCCTCCATACTTCAGACGATCTTTGGTACGACCCCGATAAAGACGAGCCCTATTATCTGGCAAAAAATGGGACTAAACGCTTTGATTCCGAAAATATGCTCAAAATTGAACGGGCAGGCCATTTTGTCTTATTGGCCACAGGAACGGACTCCATCAATGTTCATGACACCTATTTTGGAAAGAATCAGGTTTCTAATGCCCGGGACATATACGATTTTATGGGATGTAACGAGGTAAAGGTGACCAACATTTACTCAAAGGTAAGTTCTGATGATATTGTAAAGCCCGGTTCTGATTGTTCCCTCGGCTTTACCAGACCAGCGAAGAATTACAGGGTGAGAAACATCATTGGGGATACCAATTGCAACCTCTTTCAGATTGGTTCCGAAACTGCGGATGACATCACAAACATATGTATAGATAATATCTATATTCTTGGCGCAAATAAAGCAGGATTCTCTATATCAACCAATGATGGGGCACTGATCAGGGATATTCACCTCAATTGCGGCCATACCGGAAAGATCCATTCCCGTTCAAAGATGTTCCGGACTACTGCTCCTTTCTTTATTTCTATCTCTAACCGGGGAAGAATTCTGGGTGCCGATGTGGGAAAATATGCCTTCCTGGAAAACGGAAAAAGAAGAGAAGAATTATTGGTAAAAAATGTAAACATAGGACGGGTAGAAAACATCATTATTCAGGGAATTGACATTTGTGAAGTTTACAATGGCAGTTCATATAATGGAAATCGCTGGAAAGCCTATGACGGCACACAAAAAAGATCAACGTCCATTATTGCCGGTTACCAACTCCCCTCTTCTGCCGCTGTTGAGGGAGGACTCGACTTTCGCTTGCCCAATGGTTTGCATACCGGGCATATAAAAAATGTGGTATTTAAAGATGTTCACTTTCTTGATAAAGGAGGCAATCCGCTTTCAGATTCGGAGCAGACCCCGCCGGAACTGGGCGTTGGACAATACAATGTTTCCAACCTGAAGACGATCCCGGCCTATGGCCTTTGGACCCGGCATGCAAAGGACCTGACGCTGGAAAACAGCAGTTTCAATTTCGAGCAGAAAGATGACAGGCCAGCCATATTCCTGGAAGATGTTGAAGGTGCCCGTTTGAAGGATATAAAAATGTTGAAATCAAGCGTGCAACCACAGGCCATCATCATCAGGAACGCCAAAGACATCCATCTGAATGAGGTCATCTATTATCAGGGAAAATGGGGAAATACACCCACTAAAATGCCCTCCGCTGGAAAAAAATGAAGGCAGGTGCAGGATGACCATTGATTTATCAGCGTTATTGAAATCGTGATTTTTTTTTATCTAAGTTTGCAGGATAGAAATCAATAAACTTAGATCATCCCAGCCGTCATGAAATTATCAGCAAAAAAAGCTGTCTTTTACCTTACCTCAGTTCTTTTTTTGTATAGTCTGGCCTCCTGTCGGGAAAAACAAACCGATCCAAAGGTTGCGATAGAAAAAAATTATAGCCTCTATATTTTAGGTAAAGACGCAAAGGAGTACATTTTAGAGTGCAATACACTTGACAGTGGGATCGCATACCCGGAGAAGGCCGGGGTATTGCTCAATGGGCAGGAGTTCGACCGTGACCTTATCGTCTCACATGGCTATTATTATAAATTAAACAGGAAAAGAGCCGCGTTTGTAAAATATAAAACGGCAGGGCCTGAAATGGAGGAGGTTGCATCCGCAGCTTTAGAAAACTTTTCGATCGACAATTACTATTGGTTAAACCAGGATACTGTTCTGCTCATCGGCCCGAATACGACTGACTTTAGCCAGGTAAAATATGTAATTGTAAAAACCGACGACATGAAAGTCCTCACCGTGGGTGGACTGGCTATCCCAGCCCCTTCCGGAAAATACACCTCTGTTTCTACCGGATTTGTGGAATTGAAAAATAAACAACTTTTTATAGGTTATACTTATCATCAACGATTAACATCTTACGATTATACCACCAGCGACACCACTTATCTTGCCCTATTCAACTATCCTCAAATGACTAAAGTAAGGATAGATAAAGATATCCGGTCCACTTATCCCGGGGGAACAAACATGGTGCAGCCGTATTCGTTTAATGATGAAAAGGGCAATTACTACTTTATGAGCTGTCCGGGAATTGCATTGGGAAACCGTGCGGACCGGCCGACAGGAATATTTCGGATCAATGCCGGAGAAGATGCTTTGGATAAAGACTACTTTTTCAACATTTCAGGTTCGGTGATCAACAACCATGCTTATGGCATATGGTACCTTGGAGGAAATCAAGCCATCATCCGGACAGAAAGAAAAGACCTGTTTAAAGGACTGAGTGACCATTACAGCACGGCCCATTTTGAGTTTTATTTGTTGGATTTACCTTCCGGAAAGGTCCTGAAAAAATTGGAGCTTCCATTGGATAAAGGAACAAGAAGAGCTTGTATAATCGTGAAGGGAGACATCGCTTATATTGCTGTGAACTCGACCAAAGAGGGCAACTATATCTGGCTGTACGACATCAAAACAGGTCTTTTAAAGAAAGGATTACAACTTACAGGTGACACCGATTTTATCCTGAGAATTGATGCCTTAAAATAACAATCGCCTGAAGAAGATACTCCAGACGATTGCTTAATTCATGATCCGGATTTAGAAATCAAATGCCGCAGAGAGTTTAGCAAACCGGCCTAAAATAGGTCTGGCATAATAAATCGCCCCCGGGGCAGTAGTTACCCTTGGATTTCCTTCTGTAAGGCCTATTGTATTCGTTAAATTTGAAGCATCCAATGCGAAACGCATCCGTTTAACTTTCAACGATACACCCGCATTCAGCACATCAAATGAAGGCAACGCAAATACATTTTCATTATCGGAATATTTCTTCCCAAAATGGTTTACTTCCGCATAGATGGCAAGATTTTTTGTCAGGTTATATGCCGGACGAATGGTTCCATAAAAAGCTGGAATCCTACGCACCCTATTCCCATTGTTATCGACTCCTTCTCCCGAGAAGTCGGTGAATTTAGGATCTTGTAAAGTTGCATTTATGGTTAAACTAAAATCTCCTGCGGTGAATTGCCCTTCCAGCTCCATTCCATAGTTACGGGCCTTTGCAAATTTATTTTCAGATTTCCCGTTTAGCAGTACATCTGTGAAAGCCAGGTTGGCCAGGTCCATATAAAAAGCATTTGCAAACAGTGCGAACTGCTTCGCCTGGTATTTATATCCCAGTTCAAACTGATTGATCACCGTTGGTTTCAATTGATCTAATTTATCCGCATTCTCAAAATAAGCCTCCTCAATTGGAGAACGGAACCCATTGCTATAGCGGAAATAAGTAGCCATATCATCTGCAAACTTATAATTTGCAGCAGCACTCCCCGACAACCTGTTCACATCATACTTCCAGTATTGATAAGCACCTTGCAAAACCTTCATAGAGTTATCAGCCGTAGTCCCTGCGAAATCATTGTTAAAGGCCGTATTGTTGTCCAGATTCTGGAAGCCATCTCTGGAGTTGACCTTGTATCCGGTATAACGGTCCATATCATAGCGCAAACCAATATCAAAGGTCAATTGTTCCGTTGCTTTAATTTCGGCATTTCCAAAAACGGCATTTAAGTTGCCTTTTGTTTGTGCCTGTCTCGTTAACCAGGAAATATCAGTCACCCCATTATAGGTTCTTGAACGGTTCGGCCCACCAACAGGAACAGATTTATCAACCAGATTTAAAAGCTGAGGATTGTCGGAGACCGACACCAGAATATTACTCCAGTTCCATTGCTGATCAGAAGTCCAGTTGGAATAATAATAACCCAGCGACAAAGCTACTTTATCATTTTTATAATCAAACCTCAGGTTGTTGGCGAAGTTTTTCATTTGTTTGTCAATTGCCCAGTAACCAACTTTAGCAACCAGTGCAGGATCCACTACCGCACCAGTGTTGACATTGGTGTATTCCGGATTTAACACAGGGTATGCAATGTCATTATTTGCCTTATATTTTGCCGCAAAATCAGCCGCTGATTGTGGCTCTGCTCCTGGAAATATCGCCGTATATTCCAAATTGATTTTAGTATATCTGGTATTGTTACTTAAGGTAAAACCACCTCCTAAATCAGTTTTAAACTCCGCACCCAATGCATCTACGATAGGATGAACCCCATCTTCCAGGTTTCTTCTAAAAGTTCCACCTCCGTATTGAGGAACATCCAGCTGACTAAAATTTCTGGAGGTCAATGTTCCTGTATTGGGATTAAAGCCATCAATTCCTTTAGGATTGTTCTTATCGGTGAGGGGGATAGGCAATAAGAACAAATTCCTGTCATTGAGTTTTTTGTAAGACAGTTTGATAAAGCCCTTATCCAGGATGTATTTTAAGTTCATCTTTACCTGTCCGCCATCATTCCCTTTAAATCCCGGGTTGCGGACTCCGTTTTCGGTTCTGTAAAAACCTCCAATATTGTAAAACAATTTATCGGGAATCAAAGCACCTCCGACATTAAGGTCTGTCCTGAACAGGCCGGAAGTTCCGGTGGTCATTTTAGCTGTTCCGGAGAAATCATTACTTCCTGTTTTAGTAATAAAATTGATGATCCCTCCTGGGGCATTGGTGGCAAAAATAGAACCGGAACCACCTCTTAATGCTTCCATTCTAGAAATTGTTTCATCTATACGCAGCCAGCCATCTGCATTTGCAAATTGCAATGCTCCATCTTCAAAAACAGGCATCCCATCTTCCTGAATCTGCACATATTCATAAGCTCCTGCAGATGGAATACCTCTCGAAAAAAGGTTATTTCCCACTTCACCACCAGAAGTTTCTACGACAAAACCTGGTACATGTTTTAATAAATCGGCCGCACTGGAAGGCGCCAGCTGCTGAATGGTTTTGCTATTAAAGCTGGTAATGGCCACGCTGGACTCTATTTTCTTTAGTGGATTAACCGAACCGGTTACCACGACTGCATTTAGCTCCATCAAATCCTCCAAAAGCGTGATTTTTAATGCTCCTGAAGTAGAAACCGGTTGCTCAACAGGCTTAAAACCGATGGCACTGATGATCAGAATTTTTGCATCCGGAGTCAGATTTAAGGCAAATTTACCGTCCCTATCTGTAGAGGTTCCGGTTTTAGTTCCTTTGATCACCACAGTCGCCCCTACAATTGGCTGATCACTTTTATCAACCACTATGCCTGTCACAGTTTCTATAGATTTATGGTGTTTTAGTGGTTCTTTACTATAGGCGGTTTCTATGCTGCCAAGCAGACAGCAGGCCACAATTAATAATAGCTGTTTTTTCATAATTTGGTTATTTAATGGTTAGGTTTTAGACTCGTTTAGTACCGTATGATTAATTTTTATTCCTTCATTTTCATTTTTAAGTATACGCCGTTCGTCCAGCCAAAGCCATTCTGATTGGGGTATTCTCCCCCACCCGCAGCCAGGGATGTATCCACAACATTGTATTTTTCCATCATCTTTCCGGTGGTTTTGAACACCCGCTCTACGGTAGCGATCCAATTCCCCGCAATACCAGCAGCAAGTGCCTCTGCACCATAATTCAACGCAGCTTTATAACCGATCCATTGCAAAGGAGCCCATCCATTTGGCGCATCCCATTGTTGGCCCGTGGTATTTGGCGTCGTCAGCAAACCACCTTCTTTGAGAAAAGTGTTTTGCAGATGAGCAATTACTTTTGCCGCCTCAGCGTCATTTGCAAGACCAAAAAACAAAGGGAAAGCCATGGCTATGGACCATGCTTCAGAAGAAATATTCTGTTTGAAATCATAATCAAAATACCCTCCCTGATCATCATTCCACAGGTATTTTCTAATTGCAGAATTGCGTTCTTCTGCCTTTTTCTCATAATACCCGGCTTCAGTTTCATTGCCGGCTAACTTTGCAGCCTTTCCGAGTGTAGCTTCAAGGTGCCAAAGCAGGCTGTTCAGGTCGGCAGGGATTAAATCAGTTGTTTTTATCGTTCCGATATCCTGACCATCGGCAAACCACCTTCCGGAGAAATCCCATCCTGAGGCACATGCTGCCCTGATGTTCCTGTACAGCTCTTTTTTATCTGTAGTTGCATGATTGAAAATCTCCAGATCCTCATAATATCCTTCAGGACGAGGTGTATTTTCTTTGTCCCAGAACCTGTTTAATATGGCTCCATCAGGCAACTTCACACTGTGTTCATAAGCCGGTTCAGATGCACTTAATTTTTCCACTCCGTTCATCCAGAAGGCATATTCGGATTTTAACTGAGGCAGGTATTTCAAATAGCAGGCATCTCCCTTTTCTTCTGCAAGCAATTCTACCATCAGGGAAAAGAAAGGAGGTTGCGAGCGACTAAGGAAATAGGTCCTGTTGCCATTTGGAATAAAGCCAAACTCTGAAATCAGGTAGGCAAAATTATCCACCATGTTTTCGATCAGGTCAATTCTTCCTGACACTTGTAAGCCCAGCATCGTAAAATAACTATCCCAATAAAAGAACTCCCTGAAACGACCACCAGGAACCACAAATCGCTGAGGAAGCTGGATTAAAGAGCTGAATTCATTCTCTGTTTTTCTGGTGAGTTTATCCCATAAAAGTTCGATATGGGCTACTGGATTTGTTGCCTGTGTTCCGGTTTCTGACTCCTCATTATTGGGTAATACAAAGTATGTTTTTACAAAACCGAGCAAATCAAAACCAGGGTTATGCTGTTGAATGCGGTAATTTTTCAGGATTTCGGGCGCAGAAAACCTGGGTTTGCAATCTGGAAAAACCTTCTGATCGGCAAAGATCCGTTGCGTTTGAACATCAGAAAACAATTCTTGTAAATCTTCAATATAGAATAAGGGACTTGACATATCAGTATGAAATAGGGTAATAAATTAACTTAAGCTGCTTTGAAGGAGGTGTTTTTGCTTCATTTTTTGAAACAGATACAAGGCCAGCGCCAGGGCAGTTATTGGAATAAGGGAAAAATAAAAGGCAGTCTGACCACCGTAATGCTGGAAAATATAACCCGTGATCAAAGACCCTAATGAGCCGCCCAATGCCGAAAACACCACAATCAATCCGGACATTGTTCCATGTTGGTTTTTTGGCAGTGCACCCAGGATAACTGAATTAATGGCTGGATATATAGGTGCAAGAAAGAATCCGATCAAAGGAAAGATATAAGCAGCAAAGGGCACGTCAGCCCATAAACGGATGTCATGTGGGGGTGTATTGGAAGCCAATGGAATTGCGATCAGCACCAGGCATGCAGAAGCAATCAGGCAAACTGTAAGACAGATATACCAGGAAATTCTTTTCAAAACCACACCGGCAAGGAAACGTCCGATTGCAGTTGAACTGGCCATAATCCCCGCCATCAGCACACTAATTGAAGAAGGGAGGTGTAAGACTTTGTTATTGAATGTTGGCAACCAGCTCATGATACTTTGTTCAATCAGGACATACAGGAATGCACAGACCACAAAAGAAACCACCAGCGGCAGCATCAGCAGTCTGAGCATGTCTTTATATGACTGTTTAAATTTAAGCCCGGCCTCCGGCTTTGCCGCAGATTCGTCAAGGGGAGAAATACTGAGTAAGATCAATGCCAGCACATAAAAGGCCCCTATAAGGTAATAAACTGTGAACCATCTCCCTGATCCTGCATCAGCATCGTCAATAAAATAGCTGAAGATGAAATAACCAGATAAGATGCCAATCATGAAAAAGCTCTCTATAAAGCTCATCAGACTAATGTGTGCCTTCTCTGTTTTGGTAATTAATCCAATGGTTCCGAATACAGAAATTTTGATCAGGGCGAAGCTGGCTCCCGTAATGGCAAATAACAACTTAACTGCGATAAAAGTCTTAACCGAAGGGACAATAAAACAACCTATTGCAACCGCAGCAAGACCAATCTGCATAGATTTCTTATACCCTATCCTGGTGATAAATGAAGCAACAATAAACGATACGACGGCAATAGTGATGTCTTTAAAAGCTTCCAGTACAGAAGCGGAAGAAGCCGAAACTCCATAATACCGTTGTGCCTGCAGGATCACCGTACCCACACTATTCAACATGATACCGAACAGTAAATAGTTGATGAATACCGAGATCTTAATTTTTAAGAATTCCATTAAACCAGGCTTTAAAAAGATAAATATATTTGGTTAGTAGTTCCGACCAGCTGCAGGCAACTCATCGGGTATGATAAAATTCTTGTTTTTATAATTGCAATAATTATCCTTTATTCATTATTTATTGAACTATATTAATATTTAATTAGTCATATTTGATCAACTTACCTTAATAAGGATGAAAATTCACTTTGAGATCGTAAAACCTGATGAAGCTTCATCCATGCGCTTCCTCTATCAGAACCAGCCTATCCATGAGTTTGTTTGGGAATACCATTACCATCCGGAATACGAACTGGTCTGTGTGATTGCAGGTGGAGGAACCCGCCATGTGGGCTCTCATATCAGCATGTATGAAGATGGAGATCTGGTATTTATTGGCTCCAATGTGCCGCACTCTGGATTTGGGCTGAACGCCCGGGATCCGCATGAGGAGATTGTAGTCCAGATCAAACCCGAAGTCATGCAACAGTGGGTTTCAGATTTTCCAGAGATGCAAACCATCGCAGCATTAGTGGAACGGTCGAAACATGGGATAAAATTTAATGGTGCCATTAAGGAGGAAGTCAAAGAGATACTGGTAAAAATGAAAGACATGTCCCCATTCGAAAAAAAGATGAGCTTTCTGCGGGTGCTCCATCTTTTAGGCGGTAGTCAGGATTATCACATTTTAAACGAAAAGGCCATTATTGCCGATCTGGTCAGCAAACACAGGTCAAGGTTACAGAAGATTTTCACCTATGTGGAACATTATTATCATGAAGAAATCGACATAGAAACGGTGGCAGGGCTGGTTAACATTTCGGTTCCCTCCTTCTGCAATTACTTCAAGAAAACAACCCATATTACGTTTACTGAGTTTGTGAACCGTTACCGCATTCAAAAAGCCTGTCTTTTCCTGCAACAGGACAAGACCATTGCCCAGGTTTGTTTTGAATGTGGATTCAATAATGTGACCTATTTCAATAAGATCTTTAAGAAAATCATCAACAAAACCCCTTCTGACTTCAGAAGAGGGAAATGATCAGGTACTTAAATGGATTCTGAGAATAAAGAAAACTTTACAGCCGACTTTGACTTGCCTCATAATACACTTCAGCGCGCGCATAGGGGCTTATATAAGTGCAACCCGAGGGAAATACTAACAAGCTATTTTCATTGAACTGAGGGACTATTAATAAACAGACAAATCAGGTTGATTGTTTTTCAGCCCAGCCGCATCTCATCCGGTATCGGGATGCTTCAGGACAAAGAATAAGGCATTATATATCCGGTCAGATCTCTTCAGGCAGTTGTAACTTCCATAGGTTAGCATAGGCTGAGTTTGGACTAAAGCGAAGCTCTTTATGACTTCCCTGTTCCACCACCACTCCTTTATCCAGCACAATGATTTTATCTGCATTGCTCAGGGTACTCAGGCGATGCGCAATAACGATCACTGTTTTATGTTTTGATTTCAGGATTTCGATCATCTTCTGCACATACTTTTCAGAAGCAGAATCGAGTGAAGAGGTGGCTTCATCCAGTATCAGAATTTCCGGATCACGGTATAATGCCCTCGCTATAGCGATCCTCTGCCGTTGTCCACCAGACAAAGTTGTTCCATTTTCTCCAAGATAGGTCTGAAAACCTCTGGGCAATGATTCAATGAAGCCAATCAGTCCGAGTTGAGTCGAAATATCGATGATTTTTTGCATATCCGGTTCGTAGTCCCCGATGGCAATATTTTCAATCACATTCCCGGCAAACAGATCTATCTGCTGAGGAACTACGGAGACGGCGCGACGCAAAGATCCCGTTTTAATGTATTTCAGATCATACTTCCCAATCCGTACGTTTCCACCCTGTATGGGATAAATATTTTGAAGGATCGACATTAAGGTCGATTTACCCGATCCACTTTCACCAACAATAGCAGTGAATTTGCCTTTCGGAATCGTCAGGTTTAAATTATCGAAAACAGCAACCCTCGTTCCATATCGGAAAGAGACCCCTTCGAAATGAATATCCCCAATCTTATCCGCATCCAGCTCTACCTGATTTTCGTCATTTTCACGTTCCAGGTCCATGATTTCAAACAACCTGTCGGCAGCAATTACGGCATCCTGAACGGTTTTATTCATTCCGATCAAAGAGGACACAGGCCCTGTAAAATACCCGATCAGTGTATAAAATGACAGCAGTTCTCCAGGGGTAATTTTACTATCGATCACATAACCTGCACCTACCCATAGCAAGATGATGGTCAGTAAGCGGGAGGTGAGTTCAGATGACGTTCCGGCAAAGACCGAGTTCATATTAGATTTAAAACTATCTTTCAATAGTTTCACAAAGCGAACTTCGGTTTTTTCGTTGGCAAACGATTCCAGCCCAAAACGTTTAATGGTTCCGACTGAGTTGAGGCTCTCTACCAACTGTGATTCCAGTTCTGCAGAATCTTCCATCAATAAGCGCTGTGCTTTTTTGTTGAGCTTATCGGTGATAAAGTAAATCAACAGGTACAACGGAATTACCGCAAGCATCAATAAAGCCAGCTTCCAGTAATAGGTGAACATCATGGCAAAAGAAAATACCACAATGAAAATGTTCACCAAAAAGTTAATGCTGACGTCATTTAAAAAGGTCCTTATTTTTACAGCATCATTAATTCTGGAAATGATTTCTCCGACACGCATCGTATCGAAAAACTGTTGAGGTAATCTTAACAGGTGCTTATAATATCCTAAGATCAATTGAGCATCGATCATCTGTCCTGTCTTCAGGGTAAATATCGTTTTCGTCATTCCTACAAATAACTGGATGATCAGGATCAACACCATTGCAATACTCATCAGATTCAGCAGGTTTCTGTTGCCATCGACCAATACAAAATCGACCAGCTTCTGTACAAAGATGGAAGTAGATAAGCCTAAAATAGTATATACAATTGCACCGAACAATGCCTGAATTAAAATACTCTTGTGTGGCCTGATCAGGCTCCAGAAACGTCCGGGAACAGAGGTTTTTTCATTTCCGGTTTCAAAATCTTCCGAAGGCAGCAGTAAGACTAAAGCACCGGTCCATTCTTTTTTAAATTCTTCATGTGTGCGGCGGTGCATCTGACCATCAATAGGATCCATCACATCGATGAATTTATTATTGGCTTTATAGATGACCACATAATGCTGCAAAATATCTTTTACAATTAAATGGGCAACCGCTGGTTTTGGTATTTTAAATAGACTTTCAAAAGGTCCTTTTACTCCTTTAGCTTCGAAACCCAACTTCTGAGCAGCTTCCACCATCCCCAAAACATTGGTTCCCTTTTTATCGGTACTTGCATATTGCCTGATTTTTGCCACTGGCAGATCCAGCTTATAATGAGATGCAATAGAGGCCAGACAGGCTGCACCGCAATCTGTAATGTCTCTTTGTTTTACTTTAGTGCTCATAGCTTTAGGTCTTGTTGCTAACATTTGGGTTTACCCAATCGTCAACTTTATCATATAACAATTGATATAAACTACGGCTGGTTACCGTGAAACGGGCAGTAAAATTCATTCCTTTCTTTAGATAACCTTTATACCCATTTTTTAGCATCAGATGATCCTGATTAAGGCTGCATTTAACCTTAAATACCGGCTGATTACCATTTAAAATAATGATGTCGTCGGAGATATCGATGACTTCACCTGCTGCAGATCCCCATTGATTGTAATTGTAAGCATCGACCTGAAACCGCACTTCCTGACCTTTTTTGATCAATCCGATATCTGATGGTTTGATGTAACAGAATGCCGTCAGACTGGCATCCGGAGATATTTCTCCGATTTTTTGATTCGCAAATACGTAGGCCCCTTTTTGTACACCACTGAGGTTTTGAACAGAGCCTGCCATCGGTGCCCTCAATACGTATTGTTTTTTCTGTTCGGTTAACTCCGCCTGCTGGCCGGAGAGTTGACGTAATTCATTACGAAAACCATTAGCTTCCGTTTGCCATTGTGTTTTATATTTAGCCCGGACCATTTGGTAAGTCGAGGTCGCATGTTCCAATTCGAATTTATATTTTTCGTACTCAGATTCGGTGAGCACTTTATTATCATACAATTTTTTGTATCGCGCAAACGTACTTGCAGCCTGCATTTTTGCAATTCCTGCGTTTTCAAGTTCCTGTACAAATTGTTGCCAGGAAGCATTGTATTGCCCGGTTTGCAGGCTTGGAGAATTTGTTTTATCAAGAGTTTCAAAAGATAGCAGCATACTAATGTCCTGAAGGAGCTGACTGAGTTGTCCTTCCCTTCCCTGCACAAGCACACTTTGCTGCTTTGGCAAGCCGGCATCAATTACCAGGATGGTGTCTCCCTGTTTTATTTTTTTATTATCTGTAAGTGTATACTTAATCAATCTGCCATTAACAGGTATAGTTAATTCTGTTTTTTCGAGAGAGGATTGTAAAACACCATTCCCTTTAATGGTGATGGGAGTCTTAATAAATGGCAATGCCGCAAAAGTCAACAATACAACCAACAGGGTAACCTGGTAAATGAGTTGGGATGATTTGCTGATTTGTGAGCGGTAGACAATAGAGGTACTGGAAATGGTTTCGGCTGAATAGGGAGATAGAGGCATGTTTCAGGAATTAAAATAACCGTTATTCTGAAATTCAGAATAACGGTTATTTATAATTTTCTTATAGACTCCAAACAAATTTCAAAACATTGGTTAATGTTTTGTTTAAAAATGCAGAAGTATCAGTAGCGATAGCATTTACAGTTCCGGCAACACTGGTTAAAAGACCAGTTAAGATACCACCGATTAAACCACCACCTTCAACTTGTGTCATTTCAGTTACGTTCATTTCCTGAACACCAAGGTTTTTTAATTCTAAATTTTTCATGATTAGGGATTTTAATTTAAGGTCCTTACTCTATTCGAGGCTTTTCAGGGTACGCCTAGGTTGGCCAAACGCTGAAACGAATATAATGATAGTATCCAGAAAGAATAAAGAGGGGCATTTCAGATGAGGGGTCGGTTTTTCTGAATAAAACTCCAAAATAGTGGCTCTTTAAAGCGAAAAACATGGTTTTACTCTACCTATTAGCCGTTTTACACCCATTTGTTCAATTTATTCATTTTTTATCTGGCAAATGATCATGACATTCATCATGTTTTCCTAAAAAGACATCGATTATTCAATAAAAATCAGTTCATCAAAAAAAAGACACACCAATCAGTTGTTTATCTAATAACGGATTGTTTTTAACCTACATTAAATAGTATTTACGAAAAAGACCTTCGAAATTACAGTCACACCCTTCCATAAACTCAAGACATAATTTCATAAAATAACAACCGTTATAATTGAATAACGGTTGTTATTGCATTTTTACAGGCTAAAAATTGCGCCCAATACGGTAGTTACTTGTTTTACTGCATAAGTAACCGTGTCTTTTACAACAGTCCCCGCGGCAGTAACAACTACAGCTAAAGTTCCGGTAAGGAAGTCCCCTAATAAACCTCCGCCTTCAACAGTTGTCATTTCTGTAGCACTCATCTCCTGAACATCAAGATTTTTTAATTCTAAACTTTTCATAATAGGAATAATTGTTATTTAGGTCCCTACTCTATCCAAGGCTTTTCGGGATGCGCCTCGTGTGGCCAAACACTAAAACTAAGTTAATCAATATGTGTTTCTGAACCTCTTATCTTAAAAATGACCAAAACCAATATTAGTTCAGGATAAATGGTCAAAAAGCACCCTGTTTAAACAGAAACAAGGTTTATCCAAAAAATGAACAATGATTTTCAGCAACATTCAAATCGTTCATTTCAACCTTCAGAAAAATAAACATAAAACACTAACAACTAAATACTTAATGACAACAAAGAAGAAATAAAAGCTTAGTCTGGGAGATAAAAAGAGAAAGCCGTTTATGCTGTAGATAAACGGCTTTCGGATGGAGTTAAATGTCTTACTTTTTACAATCAACAGGGGCAAATGTAAACCTGCCTTTTTCAAAAGAAATTGGCTTCCCTTTTACAAAAAAAGATCTGCCCAGAGTAGTTTGAATCTGACCAACCCCAAGGGCTAGTTTACCATCTTTCTTTAGAAATGCCAAAGGGTTTTTATAAATGGTTTTGTTTTCAGTTCCGATCTTAAAGGTATAATCTACAAATAAAGTATCTCCCCTGAACTTTCCTTCCACTTGTCCGTCATTCTTTCCCTTTTCCTTGTAATTAATGGTAAGTACACCGGAAACTTTCCCGCTTTTGAGGGTCTTTATATTAAGGTCTGCAGTGTCCGTGCCATCAACGGCTACAAAACACTGGCTGCTGATCAAGGAGTCTGTATCACCTGATGAGGTCTTTTCGCTTCCCCCCTGAGTACAACTAAAAAAAGCGGGAAACATAAGAATTGCAAGGTAAAAGGCTGGTTTTTTCATGTCTGTTTATGGGTTCAAATGGATAATCAATTAATACTTCTATATAACAATACGATAAAGATGCATAAAGTTTGATCCTTCCATAAATTTCCTGCAACATAATTGGCACTGACCGATCTAATCTACCTGATGAGCCATTCAAATGACAGCAGCAATAAAGACCGGCAATTAGTTGAAAAGATACTAAATGGCGACAAATCCGCTTTTGCCCCTCAGACTGTAAGATCAAACGGACAGCGTCACACATTATCTTAACGAATGTTTAAAACCAAGCCATATCTTCAGGCATTCTGATGAACTGGATGAAGAAATTACGCTAAGTGACCGGACCAGATTTCGCATCAAAACATCAGAAGGCCGTCTTTATCTGAAATTAGATAAAAGTCTCAATTCGAGAAAGTCAATACTGCGGATGAAAACCATTTGCGAAGGGATTCGATTTTAACCAAAATTCATTGGGTGGAGAAAGGTTTCTTTGTCAGAACATCCAGCTCCTTTAACAAAGTTGGGATTCTAAAATCACCATGCATAGACTTAATGAGCTTCGCAGCGACCTCCACTTCCATTCCGGCAGCAGTAACATACAAGGGCTTTGAACTTGTCCCACGATATACCAGTCGTTTATGGTGAATCAAACTTTTAAAATCATTTTTTGCAACACCAATAATGGGAATTTTCCGATTCAGTGTTTCATGTAAATAACCTCCCAATCCCAATTTCCCGGAATCATCCAAGGTCACGAAACCATCAATTACAATTGTCTCAACGTTTTCAAGATTGATCTTTTTCAGCATACTCAAAATACATGGGAGTTCTCTTTTATAGAAGAAACCAGGTTCATATTCATCTGCCAATGGAGTAATCTCTGTAAAAATTTCCTTTGGAGCCGGATCATTCCAGTTTTCAAAGCTAAGGCAAATCGTATAGGCATTATCTGGATAATAAGAGTCGAGCGCTAGTATCATAAACTGTTTGTTCTTGATGATTTAGATTTTTAAATATAAAAAAACTAGAGAGCTTTATATAAATCCATTAAACCTCCTATTGATTTAAAAGATGGTCAATAAAGAGTATGTTTTCTATCCAAAAGGAATGAGATGCATTCCTTAGTTATCAATATTTGTTGATAAAATATTTTTCACTCCTTTATATCTCTTTCTTTATTTTCGAGATAAGTTCTTTAACAAATCTTCTTTTGTGATACGGGACCATTATTTAAAGTGCCGACAAGCACTACAAAAGGCTGCCTTGCGGCAAGGCAGCCAAAAATAATGACCAACAAAACCGGGTCGAAGTTTTTTGAAATGCTCATGGTACGTATATGGTTCTTGCGGCCGAAAATAGTTTCGGAACAAACAAAATAACCATGAAAAAGCGTAAACGCCTATCTAAACAAATGAAGAAATGGAAGGTTAAGAACAGTAAACATCTTTCAATGACAGAGCGATGGATGTTAAGATTATTTATTATCAATTTAAAAATGGATTGTATTCCTATTATGGTGATGCGCAATCTATTTAGACTAATAAACTATTTTAAATGACTAAAGCTCTAGACCCGGTTCATTTGATCGCAAATTATGGATACAAAATTCATTTTAAACCTGCAAACTAGTTGTAATTTCCTAAAAGAATTAACACTAAATCCGAATGCATTCTACAGCGAGCATCAAAGAGAAAAGATGAGATTTGGTCGCCCTCAGGAAAACAAAGATCATTCAATCAGAATGCGCACCATTTTCAAACCTATCGGCAGGTTAAAAATTAAACAACAAAAAATAAACCAATACATTCAAACGATGGAGCTACCACTTTCAATGTTTGGCGGAGTACGAGGACGGAATAACATTTTAAATGCCTTAGAGCATATGGAAAGCAGGTTCTTTCTAACCGTAGATCTAAAGGACTTTTTTACCAACATCACCAATAAACAGGTTTACCAAACTCTGATTAGTTACAACATTCCATGGAAAGAAGCTAGGATTCTAACAAAATTAACAACATTCAAGGGCTCTCTCCCCCAAGGAGCTCCTTCATCAACGGCCTTGGCAAACCTCGTATTCTCTTCGACCGCATTGGCGCTAGAGAGATTTTCAGCGAATCACGGTATTACCTTCACTAGTTTTATCGATGACCTTACGTTTTCTGCAAAAAAAGACTTTAAACACCTGACACCTCAAATAATTGCTTTAATCAAGCAAAATGGTTTTTTTCTAAACCAGAAAAAAATACATTACACCAGAAATGTGGGTAAAATCACAGGCTTAATTGTTAAAAAAAATAAAATAAGTTTAGAGAAGGAAATGTCTCTAAACTTAGAAAACCCTAGAATTAAGGCATATGCTGATTCTGTTTTCAAATATTACTCTCAATACGAAAAAGCAAAAAACTCCTAAAAAAGCAAAAATCCCGCTCTACTTATCGTAAAGCGGGATCGTAGCCCGTAGGGGAATCGAACCCCTGTTTCCAGAATGAAAATCTGGCGTCCTCACCCCTAGACGAACGGGCCATTTTAGATTGCCATAACCTTTACAGGTTACGAACCTAATTGGTAGCGGGGACCAGACTCGAACTGATGACCTTCGGGTTATGAGCCCGACGAGCTACCAACTGCTCCACCCCGCACTATACCTTTTAAAAACTTCACTAAGCCTCTGCTTAATGATTACTGTAGCCCGTAGGGGAATCGAACCCCTGTTTCCAGAATGAAAATCTGGCGTCCTCACCCCTAGACGAACGGGCCATTTTAAGATTGCCTTAACCTTTACAGGTTACGAACCTTTTGGTAGCGGGGACCAGACTCGAACTGATGACCTTCGGGTTATGAGCCCGACGAGCTACCAACTGCTCCACCCCGCACTATATACATTTCGTCGCTTTTGTTAAATTGTTTAACTCTTGTTCCGAATTGGAATGCAAAGATATAATTCGTTTCTTTGTGGTGCAAATTTATTTTAAAAAATATTTTCATGTCACATAAAGCAGGTTTTGTAAGTATAATTGGTAAGCCCAATGCGGGCAAATCAACGTTAATGAATGCCCTGGTGGGTGAAAAGCTTTCTATCATCACTCCGAAAGCTCAGACTACCCGTCACCGGATTCTGGGAATTGTCAATGAAGAAAACTATCAGATTGTATTTTCTGATACTCCGGGCATCATAAAACCGCGTTATGGTTTACAAGATTCTATGATGAGTTCTGTAAAAGGAGCCCTTACTGATGCCGATTTAATTCTGTTCGTTACCGACATTAATGAACAGTATGATGAAAACGATGTATTGGAAAAAATTATTGACACCACCATTCCAATGATTGTACTCATTAATAAGATCGACAATGCTACACAGGAAGAAGTAGAAGAAAAAACTGCTTACTGGCAGGAGAAGTTAAATCCAAAGCATATTTATGCCATTTCTGCATTACATCTATATAACTTAGAAGGAATCATGGATATGGTATTGGATCATTTACCGGAGCATGCCCCCTTCTATGATAAAGAAGACCTGACCGATCGTACCCAAAGATTCTTTGTTTCTGAAATCATCAGAGAAAAGATCTTTAACAACTATCAGAAGGAAATCCCTTACAGTACAGAGGTGGTAATTACTTCCTTTAAAGAAGAAGAGAAAATCACCAGAATCAGCGCTGAAATCATCGTAGAACGCGATTCACAGAAAAACATCCTGATTGGTAAAGGTGGTGCAATGTTAAAGAAAGTAGGTACTGAAGCCCGTAAGGATATTGAGAAATTTTTGGATCAGAAAGTATTCCTTGAGACCTTTGTAAAGGTGGTACCAGACTGGAGAAGTAAAAAGAACTATTTAAAAAGTTTCGGGTACGAAAATTAAGCTTACCTTTGCAACCCCTTAATAACTAATACAATTCATACCAATACACATGAGCAACATTATCGCAATAGTCGGAAGACCAAACGTAGGCAAATCTACCCTATTTAACCGCTTAACAGAGAGTCGCAAAGCCATTGTTGATGATTTTAGCGGTGTAACCCGTGATCGTCATTACGGATCGGCAGAATGGACAGACA
This sequence comes from Pedobacter caeni, assembly GCF_900129215.1. GTDB lineage: Bacteria > Bacteroidota > Bacteroidia > Sphingobacteriales > Sphingobacteriaceae > Pedobacter > Pedobacter caeni. Next base: position 248,057 of record NZ_FQUQ01000008.1, read on the forward strand.
GACAATTTACAGTAATTGATACAGGAGGCTATGTAGCCAACTCTGAAGATGTTTTTGAAGCAGCCATCCGCGAACAGGTGGTTATTGCCATCGAAGAGGCAACAGTATTGTTGTTTATGGTGGACGTGGTAACCGGTATTACCGACCTGGATGACGAAATCGCACAATTACTCAGACGCAGCAGCAAACCTGTATTTATCGTTGTAAATAAAGTAGACAATACCCAATTGCAAAATGATGCCTCCGTATTTTACGGATTTGGTTTAGGTGAGATCTATCCGATCTCTTCTATGACTGGCTCAGGAACAGGTGATTTACTGGACGATGTGATCAAACACTTCGAAGATATCCCGGAAGAAGAAAATGCTTTACCTAAAATCACCATCGTTGGAAGACCTAACGTAGGAAAGTCATCTTTGATCAATGCATTAATCGGTAAAGAAAGAAATATTGTAACCCCAATCGCAGGTACAACAAGAGATTCCATCCATATCCATTACAATCAATTCGGACACGAATTCATGTTTATCGATACTGCCGGACTTCGCAAGAAAACCAAAGTAAAAGAGAACATCGAGTTTTATTCCGTTATGCGTACCATTAAGGCGCTGGAAGAAGCTGATGTGGTGATCTTAATGATAGATGCCATGGAAGGATTAGAGTCGCAGGACGTTAATATTTTCCACCTTGCAGAGAAGAACAAAAAAGGAATCGTGATCCTGGTTAACAAATGGGATTTAGTGGAGAAAGACAGTAAAACGGTTAAGATCTTTGAAGATCAGATCCGTCAGAAACTACAACCATTCACTGATGTACCTATCGTTTTCACTTCAGTAGTGAACAAACAACGTATTTTCCAGGCTATTGAAACTGCATTAGAGGTATTCAAAAACAGAGGTAAGAAAGTTCCTACTTCGAAGTTGAACGATGTGATGCTGCCGATCATCGAGAACTATCCTCCACCAGCATTAAAAGGAAAGTACATCAAAATCAAATACATCACCCAGATCAACGGAACATCACCAATGTTTGCTTTCTTCTGCAACTTGCCACAATACATCAAGGAACCGTATAAACGTTTCATTGAAAACAAGCTAAGAGAAAATTTCGATTTCAGCGGAGTACCGATTCAGATCTATTTCAGACAGAAATAAAAACAATTACTGCAGACTGGTTAATGCCTGTTTGACCATTGCGTCACTTAAGTTAAGCGCTTTGTAATAACCGGCATCACCCAGGTGGTATTTGCACAACAATACTTTCACATCATTATAGATCAAAGGTCTTGCCGCCTGTAATAGCTTCGGCTCAATCACTATACCTTTGGTCTGAATGTATTTCAACAGATCCTTGTAATCGGCATCATTGATGTTAAAGGTGGCAAGGTTCTGTTCTATAAAAGAAGAGGTATAACGGTTTGCGAGCACATCATAGACAAAATCGAAAAGCACCTTTTTGGCAATCAGCTTCGCATAAAATCTGTTAAACCCACTGGTATCCATTTTCACATAGACATCAGGTTGAATTCCACCGCCCAAAAACAACTTTCCTTTCTTAACACTGTCTTTTGCGCTCACATTTTTTGCAGTCAGCTCTCCATCGTTAAAACGATCTTCGATCTCATTCTGATAAGCATTGTAGCCCTTTTTATAAGATTTCTGAATGCTTCTTCCGGAAGGTGTATAATATCTGGCAATGGTAAGATTTAAGGCCGAACCATCCACAAACGGGAACTGTTCCTGAACAAGGCCTTTCCCAAAAGAACGACGGCCAATGATAATTCCTCTATCCAGATCCTGTACCGCACCGGCAAGGATCTCACTTGCAGAGGCTGAATTTTCGTTGATCAGGATGGCCAGTTTACCTTGTTCAAACTCTCCGCCACCAGTGGTAAAATAATCAGTTCTGGGTTCATGCTTGCCCTGTGTGTATACAATCAGCCTGTTTTCTGCTAAAATCTGATTCGCCAGACCTGTAGCAGCTGTCAGGTACCCTCCCCCATTGTCACGGAGATCCAATACCAGTTTTTTCATGCCTTTTGTTTTGAGTGAGCGGACAGATTCCACAAAATCCTGATCAGTTTCTGCACCAAAATTGCTGATGCGTACGTAGCCGGTTTCTGTATTGAGCATATAAGCAGCGTCTATACTACTCACTTTTACACGCCCGCGGTTAACAGTAAATAAAACGGGTAAAGGGTTTCCGGGATGCAAAATACTTAATTTCACCGCAGTTCCTTTTTTCCCCTTGATCTTACCAATCATTTTTTCTCTCGGTAATGACCTCCCACTCACAAAAGTGGTATCAATTTTAAGAATTTTATCTCCCTGGCGGATGCCTGAAAGAAAAGCGGGCCCCTCCTTGATGACATTCGTCACCAGCAGGGTATCATTAAGGATATAATATTCTATTCCAATTCCTTCGAAATTACCTCCAAGCGTTTCGGCAAATTCGTTTGCTTTTGCCGGAGGAAGATAAGCGCTATGAGGATCTAACTGATGCAGCAGACTGTCTATTGGCAGGTGATGTAAGCTATCTGCATTGACTTCATCAACATAGTTTTTATTGATGATATGAATGATTTCATCCACTTTTTCAGTATTCCCGGCCAGATAACCAGCCTGTTTTTTCACCTGATATCCCTGATCTTTTAAAAATTTATAGCCTACAAACATGCCACCTATCAAAACAGTGGAATAAGTAAGGGCGATCAAAAGGTTATATCGGGTGGTCTTTTTCATGGTTAAATGCTGCGTAAAGTTATAAAATAACCCTGTCAATTAATAAATTAAGTCCTATTCATTTATAATTGTTTGATAATTTTTACAAAAACCCGGAATTGCCTTAAAATCGTATTATTTAAACTGATTTCCGGGAATATTTCCGGTTTAAAAAGAAAATCCCGATTTTTATCAAAAAAACCATATATGATAAGAGTAACTGAGCAGGAGTCAAAGTATAATAACATCGATCAGATGTCCGTACTTCAAATTCTTCAAGACATCAACAAAGAAGACCAGACTGTTCCTCAGGCTGTGGAGAAGGTTATCCCACAAATCGAGAAACTAGCTACCTCAGTTGCAGAACGTATGATAAATGGAGGCCGCTTATTTTATATCGGTGCAGGAACCAGTGGCCGCCTGGGCGTAGTAGACGCTTCAGAATGCCCCCCAACCTTCGGTGTTCCCTTTGACTGGGTAGTGGGTATCATTGCAGGTGGCGATACCGCCATCAGGAAAGCGGTCGAAAATGCAGAAGATGATGTGGAACAAGCCTGGATAGACCTTCAGGAATACAAAATCAATGAAAAAGATTGCCTGATCGGACTCGCTGCTTCAGGAACTACCCCTTATGTGATCGGTGGATTAAATACGGCACGCAAGCACGGTATCTTAACCGGATGTATTGTTTGTAATGAGGGTGGTCCGATCGCTGCCGAAAGTGATTTCCCTGTAGAAGTAGTCGTTGGACCAGAATTTTTAACGGGATCTACCCGTATGAAATCAGGTACTGCACAGAAATTAGTACTAAATATGCTCAGCACAACAGTGATGATAAGGCTGGGCCGTGTAAAAGGAAATAAAATGGTAGATATGCAACTGACCAATCACAAACTGGTTGACAGAGGTACGCAAATGGTAATGGAAGAACTGCACATCGACCATGATCAGGCTGCTGATTTACTGATCCGTTATGGAAGCGTACGTAAAGCCGTGGAAGCAGGTACTAAATAATCCCTAAAAATTATGCACGAAATTGAGCCCTTCTACCTTTGGCGCGATGATTACATTGCTGCTGAAGATGATCGTTCGCCTTTTTATAACACCGAATATTCGGAGTTCTATTTCGACAAGCAGCTGTACAACTTTCTGATTCACCCTCAATGGGATGATTTTGGATCCAACACCCTATATCTTAAGGTATTGTATACAGATTACGAAAGGGGTTATACCATCATCGAGTTCATCGGAGAATGGAATGATGCCATCGGAAATGACATTATGTTGTTGAAACGGGAAATCCTTGAGCTGATGATCGATGAAGGAATCAATAAATTTATTCTTGTTGGCGAAAACGTCCTGAACTTTCATGCTTCTGAAGACAGCTATTATGAGGAATGGTTCCAGGATGTCGAAGATGGATGGATCACTGGAATCAACTTTCAGCAACATGTGATCGATGAATTCAGAAGCGCCAACATTGATTATTACATCAACTTTGGCGGTCAGCTTGACGATTTGGCATGGAGAACCCTAAAACCGCTTCAGTTTTTTAAGAAAGTAGAAGAAATCCTGACAAAAAGACTCGGGGCATAGGTTTTGTAAGAAGATAAACAATTAGTAACTTTAAACTAAAATTTAAATAAAATGGATAACAACAATAATTACGAGTGGGCTCACAAATCTGTTTTCGTGGAGCAGCAAACCGGAATGGTTGCCAAGAAGTTCTTTGCAAATGTATTCTTATGGATGTTTGTAGCGTTGAGTCTATCAACAGTAGCAGCTTTGGTTATCTCAACTTCGCCTGCAGCTTTAGGCCAGTTGGTGAACTTTGAAACAGGACAAAGAACAGTATTAGGATATATTGCCATGTTTGCCCCTCTGGGACTGGTATTGTTAATGGGAGCCGGTTTTAGCCGCCTTTCTTATGGTGCATTATTAGGCGTTTTCGTCTTATTCTCCATCCTTTTAGGGGTGAGTTTAAGCTTTATCCTCCTAATTTATACCGCAGGATCTATCGTTGCATGTTTTGCCGCAGCGGCAGGTATATTTGGAATCATGGCTGTTCTTGGTTACACGACTGATGTAGACTTAAGTAAATTCGGGCCAATCTTAATGGTAGGTGTTGCAGGTCTGTTCATTGCCAGTATCATTAACCTGTTCCTTGGAAGTCCAACTTTCAGCTATGTGATGAGCTTCTTTGGTGTAGCCATCTTTACTGCGCTTACCGCGTATGATGTTCAAAAACTAAAACGCATTGGTGCAGGTATCGAAGAAAATGGCGATCAAATGGTTGCTACTGACGCTAAAAAATTAGCCATCATGGGTGCATTGTCGCTTTATCTTGACTTTATCAACATCTTCCTGTTCTTATTAAGAATCTTCGGAAGCAGAAGATAATCAAGATTTTCCAGAATATTATTCCGAAGGCCATGCAGATTTGCATGGCCTTTGCAATTTTATATGCTTTCCGTACTGTTTTTTTGGAAATCATTTTTCTTTGTTGCACTTTTGCAGAGCTTATAGAGAAAGACGGAGGGATTAGACCCTGCGAAGTCTTAGCAACCTGTGCTTACAAGGTGCTACATTCTACTGGAACCGGACCATTGGCTCCCGAAAGATAAGTTAAAGTCGACCCTACACCGGACTTTTCAATAAGCTTTTGACTGCGTATAAAATCGTAACCGATATGAAGTACATATCCGGAAGCCTTTTCCTTACGCATTACCGGAGAAGACAAATGAACATTAGAGAAGAGTTAGAGAAACGCATATTGATTATTGATGGTGCCATGGGAACCATGATCCAGCGCTATATTCTAACAGAAGAAGATTTCAGAGGAGAAAGATTTAAAGATCATCCATGTGATGTGAAAGGCAATAATGATTTGCTGAACCTCACACGCCCTGACATCATTAAAGCCATACACACCGAATACCTTAAGGCTGGCGCAGATATCATTGAAACCAATACCTTCAGCACACAGCGCATTTCACTGGCAGATTACCAGATGGAAGAGCTGGATTATGAAATGAGTTTTGCCGGCGCAAAACTTGCCCGCGAAGCTGTAGACGAATTCCTGGCCTCAAACCCGGATAGAAGGTCTTTCGTGGCGGGAGCTGTAGGCCCAACCAACAGAACCCTTTCCATCTCACCGGATGTAAATGATCCGGGATACCGGGCCCTTACCTTTGATGAACTCGTTGACGCTTATGATCAGCAGGTCCGCGGACTGGTAGACGGAGGCTCAGATCTTTTGTTAATCGAAACGATCTTTGATACCCTGAATGCCAAAGCTGCCATATATTCTATTAAAAAATACGAAAAAGAAATCGGCAGAACGATAGACATCATGATCTCCGGAACCATCACTGATGCTTCCGGAAGAACCCTGTCTGGACAAACCGTAGAAGCGTTTTTAAATTCGGTGATCCATGCCAACCCGATCAGCATTGGTTTTAACTGTGCTTTAGGTGCTAAAGACATGAGGCCGCACATTGAAGAACTTTCAGCGAAAGCCACTTGTTATGTTTCGGCCTATCCAAATGCAGGTTTACCTAACGAATTTGGTGCTTATGATGAGATGCCACATGAAACTGCCCATTTGGTAGAAGATTTCATCCAGCATGGGTTTGTCAATATTGTGGGTGGTTGTTGTGGCACTACGCCGGAGCATATTGCCTGCATCGCTGCCAAAGCAAAAAACATTAACCCAAGAAAAATCACTGAAGTAGCCCCATACTTACGCCTGAGCGGTCTGGAACCCGTAACCATCACCCCCGAAAGCATCTTCGTTAACATTGGTGAAAGAACAAACATCACCGGATCTCCTAAATTCTCAAAACTGATTTTAGGTGGTGATTACGAAGCCGCACTTACTGTTGCCCGTCAGCAGGTAGAAGGTGGTGCCCAGGTGATCGACGTAAATATGGATGAAGGGATGCTCGATGGGGAAGCCGCAATGGTAAAATTCCTCAACCTGATCGCCTCTGAGCCCGATATCTCTAAACTTCCCATCATGGTCGATTCGTCCAAGTGGACAGTAATTGAGGCCGGATTGAAATGTTTACAGGGAAAAGGGATCGTCAACTCCATCTCGTTGAAAGAAGGAGAAGAAAAATTTAAAGAAAGTGCCTTAAAAATCATGAACTATGGCGCAGCTGTGGTGGTGATGGCATTTGATGAACAAGGACAGGCAGACAACTTCGAAAGAAGAAAAGAAATCTGTAAACGTTCTTATGATATATTAGTAAATGAAGTAGGTTTTCCTGCTCAAGACATCATATTTGATCCAAACATCCTGACCGTAGCAACGGGTCTGGAGGAACACAACAATTATGCGGTAGATTTCATCAACGCCACAAGATGGATCAAAGAAAACCTGCCTTATGCCAAAGTAAGTGGAGGGGTTTCCAATATTTCCTTCTCTTTCAGGGGAAACAATACCGTAAGGGAAGCCATGCACTCGGCCTTCCTTTACCATGCCATTAAAGCTGGTCTGGACATGGGGATTGTAAACGCCGGAATGCTGGAAGTTTATCAGGAAATTCCACCGGAGCTTCTGGAGCGTGTAGAAGACGTATTACTCAACCGCCGGGAAGATGCCACAGAAAGATTGGTGGAGTTTGCAGACACCATCAAATCTAAGGGTAAAGAGATTGTCAGAGATGAAGAATGGAGGAAAGAAAGTGTAGAAAGCAGGCTTTCACATTCCCTGGTTAAGGGAATTATTGAATACCTGGATGCCGATGTAGAAGAAGCCAGACAGAAATATCCCAAACCAATACATGTGATTGAAGGCCCCTTGATGGATGGAATGAACATCGTTGGAGACCTCTTCGGTGCCGGAAAAATGTTTCTTCCACAGGTGGTAAAATCTGCCAGGGTAATGAAAAAAGCCGTGGCCTATCTCCTTCCTTTCATTGAGCAGGAAAAACTTGATAATCCTGATGGAAAAGCAAGTTCATCTGCGGGAAGGGTCTTAATGGCTACCGTAAAAGGTGATGTTCATGATATCGGGAAAAATATTGTTGGCGTGGTACTGGCCTGTAACAACTTCGAGATCGTAGATCTTGGAGTGATGGTTCCGGCACAAACCATTATTCAGAAAGCCAAAGAAATTAATGCAGATATTATCGGATTAAGTGGTCTGATTACCCCTTCGCTGGATGAAATGGTACACTTTGCCAAAGAAATGGAACGTGAAGGATTTACCATTCCCCTGATCATCGGTGGGGCAACGACTTCCAGGATTCATGCTGCTGTAAAGGTCGCACCAAATTACTCAGGACCAGCCATCCACGTACTGGATGCTTCCAGAAGTGTAACGGTATGCAGTACCTTGATGAATGAAGAAACCAGGGGCGCTTACATTGATGGCATCAGAAAGGAATACGATAAAGCAAGGGAAGCACACTTAAATAAACGTTCCGATAAGCGTTTTAAAACATTGGAAGAAGCCAGAAAAGATCAGTTTAAAATAGATCTTGACCTGGTTGCTCCGGCACCGGTGTTTACAGGAACAAAAGTATTTGAAGATTACCCACTGGCAGAACTGGTTCCTTATATCGACTGGACACCTTTCTTCCATACCTGGGAGCTTCGTGGCAGCTATCCTAAAATATTTAACGATAAATTGGTTGGAGATGAAGCCAAAAAATTATTTGATGATGCTCAGGCACTGTTAAAACGCATCATCGATGAGAAACTGTTAACTGCCAAAGGAGTCATCGGCTTCTGGCCTGCAAACACCGTTGGAGATGACATTATCCTTGATGTAGAAGGGCAGCAAGTCACCATCCATACACTTCGTCAGCAAGCAGAAAAAGTAGCAGGAGAGCCTTATTATGCATTATCCGACTTTGTCGCTCCAAAGGAATCCGGTGTTGCCGACTATTTTGGAGGTTTTGCAGTGACTACAGGAATAGGCTGTGATGAACTCGTAGCAGAATTTGAAGCGAACTATGATGATTATAATAGCATTATGGCCAAAGCGCTGGCCGACAGGCTTGCGGAGGCTTTTGCAGAAAGAATGCACGAACTGGTACGTAAAGATTATTGGGGTTATGCCAAAGATGAGCATTTAAGCAATGAAGAACTGATCAAGGAAGAGTATGCAGGAATACGCCCGGCACCAGGATACCCTGCCTGTCCGGAGCATACTGAAAAAGGAACTCTTTTTGAATTACTGGATGCAGAAAATAAAATTGGCCTTCGTTTAACCGAAAGCTATGCCATGTATCCTACGGCTGCAGTAAGCGGATTTTATTTCGCCCACCCGCAGTCCAGGTATTTTGGCCTGGGTAAAATCACAAAAGATCAGATCGAAGAATACGCCATCAGAAAAGACATGCCAATTGAAGAAGTAGAAAGATGGCTGAGTCCTAACCTGGCTTACTAATTACAGACAACCAACCTTACAAGAAATATTAATGAAGATCGTAGACCATATCAGCAATGCAAAAGGGACACCCCTTTTCTCATTTGAACTATTGCCTCCCATAAAAGGACAAAGCATTAAGGGGATTTTTGATGCAATAGACCCTTTAATGGAGTTTAACCCTCCTTTTATTGATGTAACTTATTTAAGAGAAGATTATATCTACAAACAACATCCAAATGGCTTATTGGAAAAGATTGCCTATCGCAAACGTCCAAGTACAGTAGCAACCTGTGCAGCCATTATGAATAAATACAATGTGGATGCCGTACCTCACCTAATCTGCGGAGGTTTTACAAAGGATGAAACGGAGAATGCACTGATCGATCTTCAATTCTTAGGAATCGACAATGTATTGGTGTTGCGTGGGGATGCCCGTAAAAGCGACAATTCTTTTATTCCAACTCCCGATGGGCATGCTTATGCTTCAGAATTGTTACAGCATGTAGTAGACATGAACAATGGCCGTTACCTGCATGATTATATGGAGGATGCCGCAAAAACTGATTTCTGCATCGGTGTAGCGGGTTATCCGGAAAAACACTACGAATCGCCAAACCTGGATACTGATTTTAAATACCTGAAACATAAAGTTGATACCGGTGCAGATTTCATCGTTACACAAATGTTTTTCGACAATAAGAAATACAAGGCCCTGGTTGATAAATGCCGTGCAAATGGCATTAACGTCCCTATTATCCCGGGACTTAAGCCCATTACCAGCAGCAAACAACTCGTTAGTCTGCCTAAAATTTTCCATCTGGATATTCCGATGGAATTGAGCGAAGCAATCCAGTCATGCAAGTCAGAGAAAGACGTAAAAGAAGTTGGAATAGAATGGATGATCCACCAATGTCAGGAGTTAAAAGAGATGGGTGCGCCCGTTCTTCACTTCTACACGATGGGCAATCCAGAACCTACAAAGAAGATCGTACAAGCAGTATTCTAGCCTTTTCCTGATACCCGATAGGTGTATTTTCGAATACTCTTTGTACCTTTCGGGTATCATTAATACAATAAGGCTATGAAAAGAATCATGTTACTGGCAATTGTAATGACCAGCACTTTTGCTGCGTGCACCACCCTAAAACCGGGAACAATAGGAAATGGAGGATTGTCTGAGTTGGGAGGAACCTGGGAACTGAGCTACATCTCTGGCCCAAGAATAGCTTTTAATGGTTTATATCCGGCAACAAGACCAACCATTACCTTTGATGTCACAGGAAAGAAATTAAGCGGAAATACCAGTTGTAATTCCTTTTCAGGCGCTTTAATCGCAGATGACACCACCATCAATCTGACTCAGCCACTAGCCATGACAAAAATGGCCTGCCCTGGTGAAGGAGAGGCCACTTTTTTAGACATGTTAAAGAAAGCGAGTACTTATTATGTAACTGACAGCACCCTTAATTTTATGATGGGTGATATTGCCATCATGCGCTTTAGTAAAAAGTAGTGAGGTAATTTTTAAAGGAAGCATACTCAATATCCATCTGCTCTGCATACTTTGATTTGGCACTTAATTCCCTAACCTGAGCAGGAATCTGGATTTTGCTGCTGATCTCCTCAGAAAAAACATCAGGAAACTTACAGGCATGAGCCGTAGATAAAAATACACCCGTAGCATTTTCCTGCGGGTTTTCTTTTTTATAATCCTCAAGTGCCAGCCATGCAATTGCGGTATGCGGGCAGGCAATATATTCGAACTGATCATAAATGGCATGAATTCCTTTCATGGTTTGCTCGTCAGTATAGCTATAACTTTTCAAAACCTGTTGTAAAGCCGCTTTATCCTGATCGAAAAGATCCATGATCCTCACCCAATTACTCGGGGCACCTACATCCATTGCATTTGCATAAGTCTGGACAGAAGGTCTGGTTTCATATACCCCTGTTTTTAAATAACGGGGAACGGTATCGTTCACATTGGTAGCGGCAATAAACTGTTTCACAGGGAGGCCCATTTTATAAGCCAATAGTCCCGCAGCAATATTGCCGAAATTACCGCTGGGCACAGAAAATATAACTTCCTTTTTTCCTGCTCTGCGAAGTTGCGCATAGGCATTGAAATAGTATAAGGTCTGAGGGATCAGCCTGGAAATATTGATAGAATTCGCGGAAGTCAGGCGGAGTTTTTTATTCAGTTCTTCATCTGCAAAGGCTTGTTTCACCAGGTGCTGACAATCGTCAAAAGTCCCATCCACCTCTATTGCATGGATATTATTTCCATTTGTACAGAGTTGTAATTCCTGGATTTCACTTACTTTTCCTTTCGGATAAAGAATCGTGACCCTGGTATTGGGTACCCCAAGAAAGCCCAGTGCCACCGCTCCTCCGGTATCACCGGAAGTAGCAACCAGAACATCCAGTAACTGTTCTCCATCTTTTAAGAAATAAGCCATGACCCTGCTCATGAATCTTGCGCCAAAATCCTTAAAAGCCAGCGAAGGACCATGGAACAACTCCAGGACATAAGTATTTGCTTCAAGTGGTACCACAGGTGCATCGAAATTAAATGCTTCATCAACGATTTTTTGCAGATCTGATGCCGGAATGGCATTGTCCAATAAGGCCGAGGCAACCTTGAAAGCAATCTGAGGTAGGGTATATTGATCTATCTGCTGAATAAATTCCTGATCAAGTACCGGAATATTTAGCGGCATATACAAACCTTTATCCAAAGGCATGCTGTTAAAGACAGCAGTAGGAAAGTCTACATTTAAATCGTGGTTATTCGTACTATATAATTTCATAATGGGGTTAATCTAAAATAACAGGACCTTTTTTATTTACTTCCGACACAAAAGACAGGCTATTGATACCAATTCCTTTTAAATGCTGCTGCAGTTTCTGAGTGATTGCCCTGGCTGTGGCTTCATCTTTTGTTAACGCAAAAACAGAAGGACCAGAACCTGAAATACCGAAGCCTATAGCTCCTGTTTTCATCGACAAGCTTCTTAATTTATAAAAATCAGGAATCAGAATAGAGCGGGTAGGCTCCACCAGAATATCGGTCATACTCCTGCCAATCAGGTCATGATCTTTCAGAAATAAACCACTTACCAAACCGGCCACATTTCCCCATTGGGTAACGGCATCTTTCAACAGCACTTTGGAGCGGATCATTTGTCGTGCATCTTTTGTAGGCACATCAACCTCAGGATATACGATCGCGGCATACAAGTCATCCGGATGGGGCAAGCTGATGATGTCCAGGGGCTGATAACTCCGGATCAATACAAAACCACCTAAAAGTGCGGGCGCTACGTTATCAGCATGTCCGTAACCGCAGGCCAACTCCTCTCCTTTCATTGCAAAAGGAACCAGCTCTTTATTTGTCAGTAATTGATCAAAAAGGGTATTTACCGCAAATAAACCGGCAACTGTACTGGCAGAACTGGAACCCAGCCCACTACCTATTGGCATTTTTTTATGCAACTCAATTTCTATTCCGGTATCTGGCTTGCCGATATGGTTCAGGTAATGCTGCACACTGGCACTCACTGTATTCTTCTTTGGATCCAGTGGCAAACGGCCGTCATCACCAGTGATTTTTGTGATCTTGATTCCCGGAGATTCCGTTAGTTTCATGATCACTTCATCCCCAGGTTCATTTACAGCAAATCCAAGAACATCATATCCGCAAACCACATTGGCCACAGTTGCAGGGGCAAAAACTTTTATAGACTCTTTCATCGTTTACCTACATTAATAATATCAGCAAAAACACCTGCAGCAGTTACTTCAGCACCAGCACCCGGTCCTTTAACCACCAGGGGGCGGTCCTTATACCGATCTGTGGTGAAGGAAATGATATTATCGCTTCCGGATAGCATGTAGAAGGGATGGCTATCATCTACCATCTGCAGTGTAATCACTACTTTTCCTGCCTCCAGCTTACCGATATACCTCAATACTTTATGACCTGATGCAGCCTCCTGCTTCAGTTTTTCAAAATAGCTGGTATTGTTTTCAAGTTCCTGATAGAAATCTGCCACTGTAGCCGCTGCCAGACAAGCAGGAGGAAGCATGCTTTCGATCTCAATATCACTTTCTTCCAATGGATAACCTGCATCACGGGCAAGAATGAGCATTTTTCTCATAAAGTCTTTTCCATTCAGATCGTCTCTCGGATCAGGCTCGGTATACCCTTTGTCCTGTGCCTCTTTCACCACTTCATGGAATAATTTATCTCCTTTATAATTATTGAAAATGTAGGAGATTGTACCCGATAAGATGGCTTCAATCCGGTCAATCCGGTCGCCACTCATCATCAGATCCTTTAAAGTCCGGATGATCGGTAAACCAGCACCTACATTTGTTTCATAGTAAAAATCAACCCCATATTTCCTTGCTGCCTGTTTAAAGGCCACATATTGTTCGTAATCTGCAGAGTTACCGATCTTGTTGCAGGTCACCACAGAGATGCTTGATTGCAGGATATCCTGATAAAACTGAATCGGATTATGACTCGCAGTATTGTCTACGAACACACAGTTCGGTAAGTTCATGGCTTTCATTTGCTTAATGAATACCGCTAAATCCGCAGGTTCACCTTTTGTCTCCAGGTCTTTCTCCCAATTGCTTAACGCAATTCCTTCCACATTCTGGTACATCTTACGGGTATTACTTACACCCATCACTTTTACCTGAAGGTCATTGTTGGTAGCCAAAAAGTCCATCTGAGCTTCTAGCTGTGCGAATAAGGTTTTTCCAATATTGCCGGTCCCAAGACAAAATACGTGTAAAGTTCTTTTCAGATTGGCGTAAAAGGCGTCATGAACCGCATTTACTGCTTTTGAAAGATCAGGTTTGGAGATGATCACCGAGATATTGTACTCTGAAGAACCCTGCGCGATTGCTCTCACATTTACACCATTCCTACCCAGAGCATTGAATAATTTCCCAGACATTCCAGGTGTTTTTTTCATATTCTCCCCAACAATAGCCAGGGCAGCCAATCCATTTTCAACTTCCGGGTATTCCAGTTTACGAGCCTGAAGCTCCAGTTCAAATTCTTTATTTATGAGTGCTAATGCTTTCAGGGCATCTGCAGGTTTAACGGCAAAAGTAATGCTGTGCTCAGAAGAAGACTGTGTGATCAGGATAATGTTGATCTGCTCACGTGATAACAGGGAGAACAGCCTTCCGCTAAAACCAGCTTTCCCAACCATTCCACTTCCGGTAAGGTTCAGCACACTGATCTCATCAATAGAAGAAATCCCTTTTATAGGTAATTTCGAAGCACTGGTGCCATGTTTGATATAAGTTCCTGGAAAATCTACATTGAATGTATTTTTAATCACTATAGGGATTCTTTTTAAGAATGCAGGGATCATTGTTGGAGGATAGATCACCTTTGCACCAAAATAAGAAAGCTCCATCGCTTCTGTATAACTAAGCTCTGGCAGCGAAAACGCTTTTTTAACCATTCTTGGATCAGCAGTCAGCATTCCGTCTACATCTGTCCAGATCTGAATTTCTCCGGCATTTAGTGCGGATCCCCAGATTGCAGCAGTGTAATCACTTCCACCACGCCCAAGGGTAGTAATCCGGCCATCATCATTACTGGCAATAAAGCCGGTAACGAACAATAACTTATCTGAATTGCTTTCCTGAAAGTCCCTGATCAGGGTTTCTGTCAGGTAAGTATTTACTTTTGCCTGCCCGAAATTATGATCTGTTTTAATGAGCTCTGATCCGTCAACATATAGCGCATTTGAGAAGCTCTGTTTGGCAATATGACTGATCATTACAGTTGAACAACGTTCTCCATAACTTAAAATCAGATCTTTCGTTTGCAAACTCAGCTCCCGCAGGTTATAGACTGACTGTAAGATCTCTTCCAGTTCATTAAAATAGATTTTAAGTTTGGTCAATACCGGGTTCTGTGCATTCGCCGGCAATAAAGCCCGGATCACATCAAAATGTTTTTTCTCAATTATTTTTAACTCCTCACTATAATCACTACCATGACCCGCGTTTTCTGCCATCTCGACCAGGGCATTGGTTACCCCGCTCATGGCAGATAAGACGACAATAGGATTTTCAGCTCCTTGCTGATCCTTAAGGATACTTAACAAGGCAGTTATGCTTTGTAAAGAACCGACTGATGTACCTCCAAATTTTAAAATATTCATAATTTACGGTTAAAAAAAAAGCGCCTTCCCCGATTAGAGGAAGGCGCTTTTTGTGGTTTTTAGTTTTTATTTTTTACCCATTAGCTAGCCTCCCTCCGAGATATCCCGGTGGTGGTAATAATGGAAATAATGGTTGAATTATTATACATTGTATTTTTTACACTTACTGTGCTCAGACGTAAAGTAAAGTTATATTTTTCTAATTAGCAAATGATTAGCAAAATATTTATCTGATTTTTCAAAAGTTTGCGTTTGAGGCATATCAGGCAATTCTTTCAGATCTGCAACAGATAAGCGGCTCATTCCCAGCTCTGGCCCAAAACAGAACAATACCAACTTGTTTTATGATTTAACCCAAATATCGGATTCCGGGTCTTTATCATAGGAAGCACCATTATGGATATCATCAATTGTCTTCAAAGAGGGATCAATTGATAATAGCTGTTCTACAGTAATGATTACTGCTTCTTCCATTTCAGCTTCGTCATCACTGAGGGCCTGAATATCTCCATCTTCATCGATAGAAACATAAGTAAGAGGCGCGTTTTTCCTGGTCACATAAATTGTGCTGAAAACGGTTTTGTTTGAAGGGTAATCTGATAGTTTCATATGATCTCTTTTTATAATATAGTGTGATAATAATTTTTATTCCCTATTCCGACTGTCCAGAAGAACTTTGCTTTTTCCAAATCCTGCTCGATCCAGTCTTTTGACTCTTCATATTCCCCATTATCTTTTAATTCATCAATAGTGGCCCGGATATCATCTTCAACAAATTCCCTCCACACGCCAACAGAGTTCTCTAAAAAGCAATAACAATAAGGTTTTTCTGAATCATCTATTCTTCCGTCATTTTTTTCAGTCAGCAACTTCACTAAGTCATCCGCTTCAATGGCAAAAGGATTAACATGGTATATCTGAGGAGCAAGATGCCTGGAAAACGGCCCCTGAATTTCAACAAACTCCAGTTCTCCGTTTTTATCAAAATCCAGCCTGAACTCTAAATGATCATAATAAAGTTGATGAGGCTCTTCAGCAGTCGGGTCACCAAGCACTGCTTTTATTTCGGGAATCGTTTGTCCAAATCTGATACTTATTCCTTCTTCAAAATCAATTCCTTCCAATGGTATTATTTCGATCTTTTTCATAACAATAGGGATTAATATTTATATGGATATAAATCAAAAATAATAGGATTAATGGCATCTAATCCTATTTTTAACAATTTCTCTGATTCTTCAACGGAATGATCTTCCTCAAGTAACGATTCAAACTCCTGAAACAGGAAAGCAGCTTGAATAAACTCCAAAAAGCCGATCTGAAAACTCAAAAAACCTGACTTCTCATTGTATTCTCCCTGATCATGGTCATAAAACAAAATGAATCCTGAGTTCCGATCAAGAAACCAGCCATCTCCCTGACCTGAACTGCCAATCATCCAAAGAGAAAGAGATAAATCAGGATAATTCTCTTCTATATAACGATTCTCCTTTAAAGCCTTTTCATATCCAAACAATTCAATATCAGGAGTTACCTCAACACCTTCATATGCTGAAATATACATTAGATAATGAACATCAGATACCGGCACTTCATCCACATGTTCAACTCTGGCTTTCCGCCTTTTTAACAAGTGCAATAATTCTTCAATATCTTTCTTTGCAAATAATGACCGGCTCATTTTTCTTTATTTATAAAATTATCCATAGTGCTACCCAATTTTAATAAAAATCAATGGAGACTGCCCGAAGCGCTCCGTCACGATTGGCAGAAGGTTTTGGAAATCTTCTTTACCATTGGTTCAAGATCTGCACAGTCGTCCAAACGTGCCTTTACGGAAATCTCATTCCATTTTCTTGATTCTTCTTTATGAAAAGACTGAACATACCAGGATAAGCGATTCCTTGCGTACAAGATGAAATTTTCCCACTTCAGAACACTATCGCATTTTAAACATTCATCAATATTTAGTACAGTCCGTGTTGGAATATCAAATTCACCTTCCTGTACTGGCTTTCCAATATTTTCAAACCAGTTGATTTCACTTAAATTCAATTTCATAACTGGAGCATTACAGAAAAATTTACTTAACAAGTTCCCAACATCATGTGCATAACTGATTAAATATAAAAATCAGATCTGAAGTGTCAGCTTTCTCCAACCTGCAGACCTGGATTTTTCAATGTCCTCTCTGCTGAATCCGGCTTTTGTCCTTTTAACAGGCCTCAATGTATATAAAACGCCTTCTTCTTCCTTATTTGTCAAATTTTGATCCATATCATTCAATTCGGACCATTTTATACGAACTATACGGAATGCCGCAATGGTCTCCGGCCAGCTTAGTGCCTTAAAATGCTCATCATCTGATAAGATATAATCACCTTCTGAAAGATTCGTTCCTGTTTTAAGCAGTTGTATAATTCCTGTTAACAATTGTATTGGAAATTGGTTTTTTGCGGTTTGGACGTAAAAATTCCAATATTGAGGCAATACGATGAGCAGTTCCATCATTGGTTGATGAAAATCAAACAGGCCAAAAGTAAACAAGAGGCAGTATTTTTGACTATGAATTAATTTCTGCACAACAGGTTTATTCCCACTGTCAACAGTAATATCTACTGGTAATATTTTCCCTAATTTTAATGTTATACGACCCAGGATGCCACTTCCGGGGATTTCATTTTCGGCCCATTCCGGTAAAATGTAAGAACTCTTAGCACCCTGCAATTTAAGATAGTCGGCAATTCTCGTATCTTTTCTTGAAATGGCATAATCCAGAGGCACTCTGCCATTCCTGATGTGCATTCTGTTGACATTCGCACCGTGTTTAACCAGTAGTTGTACCATTTCGAAATGTCCGGATATTACTGCACACATGAGAGGAGACAACAAATTTGATTCCACGCCATCTACATATGCACCCTGCTCCAATAACCAGACTGCAATCTCCATATGATTACCTCCGGCGGCGGTATTTAAAGGCGTTTCATACCCCTTTATGGTAACATTTATATCTAATCCTTTTTCTACAAGAAATTTAAAGACGTTAAGACAGCCATACCTCGCACAATAATGTAGTGGTGTTTCAAGAACACCAAAATATTCAGTTGTTAATAAAGCTGGTCTTTCGGCCAAAACTGATGCGATTTGATCAGTATCATTATTATGTATTGCATCGTTGATGTCTTTTGACTTGAGCATTGGTTCAGGGGATTTTTAATCTGAAGATTATATTAGTATTCTTATTTTTTATGCGCAATTTTTCTATCAATAACCTTATTTATTCCATTTCTCCGAGCTTCCATTTATTCAGAAATGCAGAGAGATCATCCTTTATATAAGATTCCAGATAGCTTAACAAATCTTTATACCTGGCTTCTCCATTCACATCATACACCCATAGTTCAGGTTCCTCTGTCTCATCAAACCATACAAGATATATCCTTTCATAAGTGTACCTGCTTGCTGCAAAAACGGAGATCCGGTGCAAACTGAATAAAGAACCTGCATCATTTTGCCAATGATCAGCAGCAGCCTTCACCTGCTGAACAATTTCATTCAATCGTTCATCAACAATTTGACTTTCCCAAAAACATTCCATTTCAGCCGGATCCAGCCAATCACCGTGAGTAGATTCCTCCCAGCCACCTAATTTTTCAAATCGTGATTTAAGCATTGGGCTCAATGGCCTGAAATACCCAGCCTTCAATGTTGGAATCCCTTTTTCAAAAGAAACAACGGGTTTTGGGCTGCTGTCATCTGACAGTTCATCCAGCACCTTTTCTAAAGCCTCTTCTATATTCATACCTGGCTTATGATTCATTTATTTTGATGATCGGATTGCAGACCGAGAAATACGACGCAGCAACTAATAAATTCCCGTTGATTCCCCAAAAACTTCATAACAGACCTCATCTGCCACTCCATGCAAGATCTCGTCAGTATAATCATTTACTGAATTTGGAACTTCATTTGGGTGCTGCAAAATGTGGTCGTAATAACTTTTACCCTTACTAACTACCCAGTTGGCAATGTCCTCTACCCCATCTTCGGATTCTTCCATAAATTCTAAATAAGGATCATCCTGTAACTCCACTGAAGCCTCCACAAATTCCTCCTGAAATTTCAGGAGTTCTTCTTTGCTAAAAGCAGACAGGATGGCTTTCAATTTCGGTCTGCTTTGACCCGCCCTTAAAATTATATCCCAGAACCAGTCTGAATTCTTATCATCATTAACCATATATCATATAAAAAACCAACATTTACTACAAGACAAATATAATTTCTTAGCGCAACAACCATTCCAATAATCAATAAAAACGACAAACATTACACCCTGAATAAAATCACTGCCGGATAATGGTCATTGGAACATTTTTATTTCTCAGATTGTTCCAGATTTCAAAACGACCATCAGCCAGCTCCTCCAGATAAAAAAACTTTTTATAATAGCTGGATGGGCCAATACCCTGTGAGAAATTCTCATCTTTCTTCAAACCGTTATTAATCGCATTGAAAAAAGATTTGATAGCCTTATCCGGTTTTTTAGCCAGTATCCTTAGCTGGAGAAGCTCAATTTCATGTGCTGATTTTCGACCTCCCCCTCCTTCAATTGAATATTCAAAGAGGCTGCCACCATAAAAACTCAAAGCCCCGGTAATATCCACTTCCTTTGAACTGAAAAAGAAATGTTCATACTCCTCATTTAACAATTCACCATAATTCTCTGAGTTGAAGTCAACCTTTACATAACTCTTCTTCGTCCTGTCCAGTAGAGATCTGTATTCAAAATAACAATACACATGATGCTTCAGCGCCAGTCTTTTGACAAAGCCCAGGAATCTTTCCGCATCGACTATCACATTAATGTAACTCATACTTTTATTATTTAATAACTATTCCAACAACCGATAAAGATGATCAATCTCCGCAAAAAATAATTAGCCTGAAACAATTTCTTACCTTTACCCCATCATATGCAAGGATTAGTCATAAAATCAACAGGAAGCTGGTATCAGGTACATGCAGAAAACGGCATCGACTACGACTGCCGCATTAAAGGGAAGTTCCGGATTCAGGGCATTCAAACCACCAACCCAATTGCTGTTGGCGACCAGGTAGACTTTGAACTGGAACCCAATTCAGACAATGGTGTCATTAATAAATTACATGACCGGAAGAACTACATCATCCGTAAGTCTATAAACCTGTCTAAGCAGGCACAGATCATTGCCGCCAATATGGATCAGGCTTTCTTAGTCGTTACCCTTGCTTCACCCCGTACCTCTTTAGGCTTCATCGACAGGTTTCTCGCTACGGCCGAAGCATACAGCATTCCGGCAGTACTGATCTTTAACAAACTAGACCTGTTCAACGAAGATGGCTTAGCCATTCTGGACGATTATAAAAGTATTTATGAGAACATTGGTTATCCATGCTATACCGTTTCGGCATTGGAAGGAACCAATATTCCTCAGATAGAAGGTTTATTGAAAGATAAAACCACCCTATTCTCCGGGCACTCCGGAGTAGGAAAATCAAGCCTGATCAATGTACTGCTTCCTGGCAGAAGCATCAAAACCGGCGAAATATCTGAAGCTAGTGACAAAGGACAACATACCACTACTTTTGCAGAAATGCATACTTTGCCTTTCGGAGGATACCTGATCGATACACCGGGTATCAGAGAACTGGGCATCTTTGACATCAGACCCGAGGAGCTGGGACATTATTTCAGAGAGATGAGGGCCCTGCTTAACCAGTGCAAATTCAACAATTGCAGACATGTCAACGAACCCGGATGTGCAGTAATTAAAGCTGTAGAAAACGGAGAAATTGAAATCAGCAGGTACGAAAGCTACCTGAGCATTTATAACGGAAACGAAACCCGCGCTTAATTTTCCATGAGAGCAATTATCCAAAGAGTTACCGAAGCAAGCTGTGTAGTCGAAGGAGTGACAACCGGCAGTATCAATTCTGGTTTCCTCGTATTATTAGGCATTGAAGATGCCGATACCACCGAAGACCTGGAATGGCTTAGCCAAAAGATCGTCAACATGAGGATTTTTGCGGATGAAAACGACCTGATGAATAAATCACTGAGCGATATTGATGGAAATATTCTTTTGATCAGTCAGTTTACCTTATTCGCAGCTACCAAAAAGGGCAACAGACCAGGCTTTACCAGGGCTGCCCGACCAGACAAAGCCATCCCTCTTTATGAAGAAATGATCAGAAAGTTATCTGCTCTTCTGCAAAAAGAGATACAAACCGGAATATTTGGGGCAGACATGAAAATCAGCTTATTAAACGATGGTCCTGTAACCATCATGATAGATACCAAAAACAAAGAATAATATGACCATAGCAGAAGCACAGGAAACCGTAGACCAATGGATCAAAAATACAGGAATCCGCTATTTCAATGAGCTCACCAATACGGCAATCTTAATGGAAGAAGTAGGTGAAGTGGCCAGAATCATGTCCAGAAAATACGGAGAGCAATCCTTCAAAAAAAGTGATGAGGCAGTAGATCTTGCGGATGAAATGGCTGACGTCCTGTTCGTGCTCATCTGTCTGGCCAACCAAACAGGCATTGACCTGACAGAAGCCATGGAAAAAAACCTGATTAAGAAAAGCATCAGAGATGCCGACCGCCATAAAAATAACGAGAAATTAAAATAATCTTTTATTTATCGATCACATAGGCCGTACTGTGCTTGATCTCTGTCATCACAAATAAGCTGTTCACATTGGCAATATTTTCAATAGCGGCCAGCTTATTCGTTAAAAAATCCTGGTACCTGTTCATGTCATTGACCACTACTTTTAACAAGTAATCGTAGGTTCCCGCTACGTGATAACATTCCATTACTTCATCAAGTTTGCTCATTGCCGCTTCAAACTTCTTTAATAAAGGAAGGGAATGCACCTGTAACGTGACATTACAAAATGCAGCCAGCGTTTTGCCAATCTTTTCCCTGTCCAGCAAAGTCACATAATTCTTAATCACTCCCGATTTTTCAATCTTTTTCAGGCGTTCATAAGTTGGCGTAATGGTTAAACCGACCTTGTGTGCAATCTCCTTCGTATTCAACCGGGCATTCTGCTGTAAGGCATTTAAAATGCGCTGATCCATCTTATCAAAGTGTTCCATCTAGTTTAGTTTTTCTGAATTTTGGTACAATTGAACTCATTTTAGATCAATAAATCTAAATACACAACAAATTAAGTGTTTATTTTCTATTATAATCCAATTTAAAGATCAATTAAATCGATATCTATAAATTTGAAGTCTAAACAATCTGAATAACCATGGAATTTAATCTTTCAACTGAAGATAATAAAAGACTCTCGGAGCTATATGAAAAGGTGCAATCGAAAACCCGTTTGTTCCTTGGCTATCCTGTATCTAAAGATTTCGACTATACGCCACTTCTCCCTTTTCTGCAATATCCCATAAATAACCTTGGAGATCCCTTCACGGAATCTACCTATGCCGTGGATACCAGGGAAATGGAAAGGGATGTAGTACGTTTCTTTGCAGAGCTCTTTCGTGCACAGCAGGACAATTGGTGGGGATATGTAACCAATGGTGGTTCAGAAGGAAACATGTATGGCCTTTACCTCGCCAGAGAACTGTATCCGAAAGCAATGGTTTACTATTCCGACTCCACACATTATAGTGTTCAGAAAAACCTCCTGTTGCTCAACATGCCCAATATTGCCATCCGTTCTCAGGAAAACGGGGAGATGGATTATGAAGATCTGCACAACAGTCTGTTAATGAACCGCCACCTGCCGGTAGTGATCTTTGCCAACATAGGCACCACCATGACAGAGGCAAGAGATGATGTGAAAAGAATTAAAAGCATCCTGAAAAACCTCGCCATCAAAAACCATTATATCCATGCAGATGGTGCTTTATCAGGAAGCTACAGTGCCTTTATTGAACCACGCCCCGCTTTCGACTTTGCCGATGGTGTAGACAGCATTGCCATCAGCGGTCATAAATTTCTTGGCTCTCCGATGCCTTGCGGCCTGGTGATCGTTAAAAAAACAAATCGCGACAGGATCGCCCGTTCCATCGACTATATCGGAAGTGTGGATACCACCATTACCGGATCTAGAAATGGACATAGCCCACTTTTTCTTTGGTATACCTTAAAAAAACTGGGCATGAAGGGATTGAAAGAACGGGCGATGCACAGTCTGTCCATCGCAGCTTATGCGGAAGAACAACTGAAGAGCCTGGGAATTGAGGCCTGGAGAAATCAGAATGCCATTACCGTTGTTTTTCCTGCCCCTTCAAAATGGGTGTGTCAGAAATGGCAACTCGCCTCAGAAAGCGGTTTATCACACATCATTTGCATGCCAAATGTAGACAAAGATCAAATTGATGAACTGATCTGCGATATCATTTCTGATCCGGAAAAAATCAATTATACCTTTCATAAAAACATACCCGAACAAATAAAGAACCTGGACTTCTCCAGTACGTTTTAAAAAACCTTTAAACATAAAAAAGCGGATATTCATTAGGAATATCCGCTTTTTTATACGGTATAAACTAATATGTTTTACCCTTTAAGAGGTGCTTTCACTTAGCGCAGCCTTGATCTTTATCGCAGCTTCTGCCAGTTCTTCCTGCGAAGGTTTCAGCTTTTCTTTACTAAAGTTCATATCACTCACCGAATTCATAGGAATCAGGTGGATATGTACATGGGGTACTTCCAGGCCAATCACAGCTACACCTACTTTTTTGCAAGGAAAAGCTTCCTTTAAGCCTGTAGCTACAATTTTAGCAAATAAGGTTAGTCCGAAATAGCTTTCTTCATCCATGTCAAAGATATAATCAATTTCCTTTTTAGGAATCACCAGGACATGGCCCATGGTGAGGGGATTTACATCTAAGAAAGCCAGGAATTCGGTGGTTTCCGCTACAACATGTGCAGGGATTTCACCATCTACTATTTTTGAAAATATGCTTGCCATTGGATAAAATTTTAAAGGATTATCGGGTGATCTCTAATATCTCGAATTCAATCTTTCCCGCAGGAACCTGAATTTCTGTTTTATCACCTACTGATTTACCCAATAGTCCCTGGGCAATCGGTGATTTTACGGAGATCTTACCGGTTTTAAGGTCGGCTTCACTTTCCGCTACCAATTGATAAGACATGGTAGCCCCGTTTTTAACATTTTTGATCTTTACTATAGATAATGCCAATACCTTGGAGGTATCAAGCTTAGATTCATCAATTAATCTAGCCGTAGAGAGCGTTGTTGCCAATTTTGCTATTTTAGCTTCGTGCAAACCCTGCGCCTCCTTTGCTGCATCATATTCCGCGTTCTCAGAAAGATCACCTTTATCTCTTGCTTCGGCAATTGCCTTAGAGATCAGTTGTCTTCCGGTAGTTTTCATATGATGTAATTCTTCCTTTAGTCTGTCTAAACCATCTTGGGTATAATAGGTAACCTCTGTCATAGCTCAATTTATTTTATGTATTACTATAAAAACAAACAAGACTACATCGGCTTTTAAACCTACATAGTCTTGCTTCAATAAAAACGAAGATAATCGGGTACAACCACAAAAACAAATTATTTAATTTGAATTTCTGTAGTTTAAGTAAAATGTATGTTTAAATGACAGAAGAAAGCTTCTCTGCCAAAACTTCTGATATTTTACGGTAAGATTCAAAGGTCCAGCCCCCAACATGCGGGGTCAAAATGACTTTTCCTGCCTCTTTTAGTTCAGAAAACCAGCGCTGATCTGCCAATGCAGGAAATTTCTCCACTTCCAGAACATCCAGTCCGGCAGCTAAAATTTTCCCTGATTTGATGGCGGTCAGTACTGCCTCAGTATTCACAATCTCTCCTCTTGCAGTATTGATAAAAAAGAAAGGCTTACGGAAATGAAACAGATACTCTTCATTCACCATCTGACGTGTTTCTCCCGTTAATGGAATGTGCAAGCTCAGGACATCACTTTGTCTGACGATCTCTTCCATACTGACTTCTTTTGCATAAGCATCTGTAAAACCAGTTTTATACTTATCATAGGCAATCACGTTCACTTCAAATCCGGAAAGTTTCTTCGCAAAACTCCTTCCCATAAAACCATAACCAATAATGCCGACAGTTTTCCCCTTGAGCTCATAGCCCCGGTTCCCTTCCCTGTCCCAGATGCCATTGCGCACTTCCTGGTCGGCATTCCGGAAATTGTTCATCAATGCCAGCAGCAAACCGGTAGCGTGTTCGCCTACCGCATCCATATTGCCTTCAGGAGCATTCAGCAAAGCGATGTTACGGCTCAATGCATAAGCCTCATCAATATTGTCCAGGCCTGCTCCGGCTCTGGCGATAAACTTAAGTGAAGGCGCAGCCTCCATCAATTCCTGATCAATTCTGAATTTGGTTCTTACTGCAATTCCCTGGTACGCAGAAATCGCAGCTAAAGTCTGAGCTCTGGTAAAAAGAGGCTCATCGTCCACTTCATATCCTAAAGCTATCGCACGCTCCTTAAAAACAGGATGCAATTCGTCAACAATTAAAATTTTCCCTTTGCTCATTACGCTTAAAATGAATGGTTGTTATTGTGAAAGATGGGTCAAATGCTGAGTCAGCTCAATGAACTGCTCCACACTTAATTGTTCTGCACGTTTATCAAAGAAAACATGGTCATCCATCTTATCCTTTGGAACCACACCTGAAAGGGCATTTCTCAAAGTTTTTCTCCTTTGATTGAAACCTGCTTTTACCGTACGCCAGAAAAGCTTTTCATCACATGGAAGAATTTCTACCTGGTTACGACTCAGCCTGATTACCCCTGAATTCACCTTTGGTGGCGGGTTAAAGGTTCCCGGTTTCACGGTAAATAAGTATTCTATATCATAGTATGCCTGGATCAGCACACTTAAAATTCCATAATCTTTGGTTCCTGACTTGGAAGCACAACGTTCTGCAACTTCCTTCTGGAACATCCCTACCATCTCTACTACCTGTCCGCGGTTTTCCAGGATCTTGAAAAGAATCTGTGAGGATATATTATAAGGGAAGTTCCCAATGATCGCATATTTTTCTTTAAATATCGACGAGAGGTCCAAAGCCAGAAAATCGCCATTGATCAGGCGGCCTCCCAATTGAGGGTACTTTTCCTGAAGAAAATGGTAAGATTCCACATCAATATCAATCAGAAAAGTTTCCAGATCTTCCCTTTCCAATAAAATATCGGAAAGAATTCCCATTCCGGGACCAACTTCAAGCACTTGCCTGTACTGATCGGTATGCACCAGGCCGTTTACAATTTTTGCCGCAATCTTTTTATCGGTTAAAAAATGTTGTCCTAAATGCTTCTTTGCCCTAACCAAACTCATATATACTCCTCCTAAAAGCTGCAAAATAAGCAAAGTTTTACGAGTATTGGGCTAACATTCGGCTGAAAGCCCCTCAATGGTACTAAAACCGGGCTTTTCATTTTCACAAAGAAAGACGATCAAATCTTAGCCTGATCATCGGGCTTTGAATTACAGCTGAAATTATTGGAAATTTGAATGATAAAAATCAGCAACAATGAGGCTAAATGAAATCCTTGAGACCATCAGGCAAGAAATAAATCAAATCGGGCAAGAAGAATTGTCTCTTGAATTAGAGGATATACACAAGGATTTGATGCTCAAACAACCTGATAAAGTAGAAGGAGATCTGCTTAAAGGGGAGCATTTTCTTTTTGAATACATCGGACATCTGCCTGAAATCAGTCTTTATATATTTGAGACACCAGAAGAAATAACCGCTCTAATGTTAGGTGACCGGGGGATTTTCAATGCCTTCTGCACCCTCCAAATCCCACTTATTAATGGAAAAGCAAGCCCATACATCATCAGCTATTTCAATTCAGACACGCAACTTGCGGAACAAGCAGACCTGCAGAAAATACTGAGCCTCAGAGAAAAATCAGGATTTAATGCTTTTCAGCACTTTACCAATAGAAAAATAACCTGGTCAGCAGTAGATCCAGCACTATAGAATACCCTTCAAAAGGAAAAATCCGGCCATTTTAAAATGAAATCTGTATTTTGCGCTAAATTTTTCTTGAAGTATGAGCAATAAAATTAAAATTGGAATAAGCATAGGTGATGTCAATGGTATTGGTTTAGAGGTCATCCTTAAAACTTTATCAGAAAGCAGGATCCTTGATTACTGTACACCCATCGTTTACGGACATACAAAGGTTGCTTCATACCACCGCAAGGCCTTAGGCTTAAGTGATTTCAACTTCAACGTAATTACTGAAGCACAACTTGCCAATCCCAAAAAGGCAAATATCATCAACTGCTGGGAAGAAGATGTAAAGATCGACCTGGGCGTGGCCAATGAAATTGGAGGCAAATATGCACTCCTTTCGCTGGAGAAAGCAACAGAAGATTTAATAAAAGGAGAGATTGATGCACTTGTTACCGCACCAATCAACAAACATAACATCCAGTCAGAAACCTTTAAGTTCCCGGGACATACCGAATACCTGATGGAACGCAGTGGAAGTAATGATGTGCTGATGTTCCTGTTAAGTGAAGACATCAGGGTGGGGGTCGTGACCGGACACATTCCGATTGCCGACATTCCAAAAAGCATTACCATCGATAAAATCGTTAAAAAACTGGTGCTGATGAACGAAAGCTTAAAAAAAGATTTCTGGATTGAGAAACCGAAAATTGCTGTCCTTGGACTGAATCCACATGCAGGGGATAATGGATTATTAGGCAAAGAAGAAGAAGAAATCATTATGCCGGCCATTCAGCAAGCCTTCGATAAAGGGGTAATTTGCTTCGGTCCCTACCCTGCCGACGGATTTTTTGGCAAAGGCAGTTACAAACAATTTGATGCTGTTTTAGCGATGTACCATGACCAGGGTTTAATCCCTTTCAAAACCATTGCTTTTAGCACAGGTGTGAACTACTCTGCAGGCCTTAAAATTGTCCGTACCTCGCCGGATCATGGCACAGGATACGACATTGCAGGAAAGAACCTCGCAGATCCGACTTCATTTATAGAAGCCTTATTTGCAGCAACTCACATCGTGAGGAACAGAAGAGAACAGGAAGAATTATTGAAAAACCAGCTCAGAAGTGGCGGAAAAATTATAGAAACTGCAGCAGATACAAAAGATGATGCAAATTAGAATGAAAAAACATTTTAATTCTATAAAATAATTCCTACATTTGCGGGCTAAAATTTTGTTACAATTGAAACCATTAAAACAATTTTCAATCCCCTTTACCGGCTTAAAAATTGGCAAGCATCAGTTTGACTTTGACGTTGATAACAGCTTTTTTGACGCCTTTGAATACTCTTTAGTAAAAAAGGGAACGGTAAAAGTGAACATTGAACTGGATAAACAGGAAACAATGTTAATTTTGCAGATCCATGTCAAAGGAACAATTGTATTGGATTGTGATAAATGTTTATCAGAATTTAATGCACCAATAGAAGTACAGGAAAGGCAGATCGTAAAGTTTGCTGAAGATGAACTGGAAAGTGATGATTTAGAAATCATTATCCTGAATAAAAAAGAAAGTGAGCTCGATGTAGCCCTTCCTATTTATGAACTCATCACCGTTTCAGTACCTTATATTAAAATCTGTGAACAGGATGGCGATGGCCAGAAATGTGATCAGGAGATGATCGACAGATTAAAAAGCTTGTCGGCCGGAACACCAGAAGTAGAAGAAAACAACGATGATGACCCGCGTTGGGCAGCATTAAAAAAATTAAAATAATAATTAAACAAATCAGCAATGGCACATCCAAAACGCAAGATTTCTAAAAGTAGAAGAGATAAAAGAAGAACTCACTATAAAGCTGTAGCTCCTTCTTTGGCTACTTGTCAAACCACTGGTGCAATTCACGTACCTCACCATGCATATAACGTTGATGGTAACCTATACTACAACGGTAAATTGGTTATTGAAAACACGTCAATAGGTTAATTTTCTTGAAAAATAGTTTGTGTTTTAAGTCGGTTTAAGTTTACCTTTAGCGACTGGAAACAAAGGCAATTGTGCCTTCTAACACAAACTGATTTTTTACTATGAAAATAGGTCTCGATATAATGGGCGGAGACTATGCTCCTAAAGCAAACGTTTTAGGAGCAATAGCTGCCCATCAATTGTTATCTCCCGGAGAGCACATAGTGCTGATCGGAGATACGCAGCAGATTAAGCCCCTTCTCACTGAAAACGGATTCAATCCGGATCACTTTGAATATGTTCATACCGAAGAAGTGATTGGTATGGGCGAACATCCCACTAAGGCTATTGTTCAAAAGCCTAATTCCAGTATTGCTATAGGTTTCTCCTTACTTAAAGAAGGTAAACTGGATTCTTTTGCCAGTGCCGGTAACTCTGGTGCTATGCTCGTTGGTGCCGTATTTAGCGTAAAAACTATTCCCGGAATCATCAGACCATGTCTCACAACCTTTCTTCCTAAACTTAGCGGTGGCGTAGGCCTGATGCTTGACGTTGGCGCAAATGCCGATTGTAAGCCGGATACCTTGCTTCAGTTTGGTATATTGGGGAGTTTGTATGCGGAATATGTCATGCAGATAGAAAATCCTAAGGTAGCCCTGATGAATATTGGTGAGGAAGATGAGAAAGGTGATATGCTCAGTCTCGCTACCTTCCCTTTAATGAAGGATACCCATCTTTTTAACTTTGTGGGAAATGTAGAAGGAAGGGACTTATTCAACGATAAAGCCGACGTTATTGTATGCGATGGATTTACAGGAAATGTGATGCTGAAACTGGCAGAATCATTTTATGTACTGACACTAAAAAGAGGGTTAAAAGATGAATTCTTTGACCGCTTTAACTACGAAAACTACGGCGGAAGCCCGGTTTTAGGTGTCAATGCCCCTGTGATCATAGGTCATGGCATTTCAAGTCCGACTGCGGTCAAAAACATGATCCTGCAATCCAGGGACATGATTACTACTGGCTTGGTAGGTAAAATTCAAGCTGCATTTAAATAAGAACATTGAAAATGAATAAAATTCACGCTGCGATTACGGCTGTTAATGGTTACGTACCAGATTACGTACTGACTAATAAAGAGCTTGAATCCATTGTAGACACTACGGATGAATGGATAACCTCCAGAACCGGTATCAAGGAGCGGAGAATATTGAAAGGTGAAGGATTAGGCACTTCAGACATGGCGGTTCATGCCGTGAACGGATTGCTTAAAAAACGTGGAATTACTGCCGAAGAGATCGAACTGATCATCTTTTGTACCACCACCCCCGACATGCCTTTTCCTGCATCAGCAAATATCTTAGCCGATAAAATTGGCGCAAAGAATGCCTGGGGATATGACCTGCAGGCGGCATGTTCCGGATTCATCTTCGGACTTTCTACCGCAGCACAGTTCATCGAATCGGGTAAACATAAAAAAGTATTGGTTGTTGGTGGCGATAAAATGTCGTCTATCATCAATTATCAGGACCGCACCACCTGCATCATTTTTGGTGATGGCTGCGGTGCTGTTCTTTTAGAGCCTAATGAAGAAGGAATGGGCATCCAGGATTCTATCCTGAAAAGCGATGGCTCCGGCCGTCAGTTCCTGCATCAGAAAGCCGGAGGTTCAGCCAGACCGGCAAGCCATGAAACGGTAGACAACAATGAGCACGTTGTGCACCAGGAAGGTCAGGCAGTATTCAAATTTGCCGTAACCAATATGGCAGATGTGGCTGCAGAGATCATGGACAGGAACAACCTGACTTCAGATGATGTAACCTGGCTGGTTCCTCATCAGGCCAACAAAAGGATCATCGATGCTACCGCATCCAGAATGGGCCTTGGCACAGAAAAAGTAATGATCAACATTCAACGTTACGGAAACACCACTAACGGTACAATACCTCTTTGCTTATGGGAATGGGAAAGCCAGTTAAAAAAAGGCGATAACATTATCCTTGCAGCATTTGGAGGTGGTTTTACCTGGGGATCCGTGTACTTAAAATGGGCCTATTAAATTTTATTAAAATAATTAATCTTAACTTAGGTAATTGTTAAGACATACTGTTTTCTCTAAATAACACCAAAAAATGGATATCAAACAAATTCAGGAACTTATTAAATTTGTTTCTCGTTCGGGCGTAAATGAAGTCGCTATTGAGCAGGAAGACTTCAAAATTACTATCAAAACCAATCAGGCACCAACAGTTGTTCATGCAACCGTTCCGGCTCAGATTGCTCCGGCAGTAGTTCCGGCGGCGGCAGCACCTCAACCGGTAGCACCAACAGAAACAAAAGCAAGCGTTGCTGCTGAAGACGATTCTAAATACATCACTATAAAATCACCTATGATCGGAACATTCTACCGTTCATCAAGCCCTGATAAACCTTCTTTCGCCAATGTAGGTGATGAAATCGCGGTAGGTAAAGTGATCTGTATCATTGAAGCCATGAAATTGTTCAATGAAATCGAAAGTGAAGTTTCCGGAAGAATCGTTAAGGTTCTTGTAGAAAACGCTTCTCCAGTAGAATATGACCAACCGTTATTTTTAGTTGAACCTATGTAATCTGTCTTGTTGAAACTTGCCTGATAAAAGACAAAGATCAACAGCTCATTACTTAATAGACATATATGTTTAAAAAGATACTAATTGCCAACAGGGGCGAGATTGCTTTACGCATCATCCGCACCTGTAAAGAAATGGGCATCAAAACCGTTGCGGTTTACTCTACTGCAGACAGAGAGAGTTTACACGTACGCTTTGCCGATGAAGCCGTTTGTATAGGACCTCCGCCAAGTAAGGATTCTTACCTGAGCATCCCAAATATTATCTCGGCTGCAGAATTAACAAATGCAGATGCCATACACCCAGGTTACGGTTTCCTTTCTGAAAACGCGAAGTTTTCTTCCGTTTGCCGTGATTATGGAATCAAATTTATCGGAGCTACTCCGGAGCAGATCAACTCTATGGGTGATAAAGCTTCCGCAAAAGAAACGATGAAAAAAGCAGGTGTTCCAACCATTCCAGGTTCGGAAGGCTTACTTGACAACTTCAAAGACGGTATTAAAATTGCCAATGAAATGGGCTATCCTGTGATTCTGAAAGCTACTGCCGGTGGTGGTGGCCGTGGAATGCGCGTAGTCTGGAAAGATGAAGACTTTGAAAATGCATGGGACAGTGCCAGACAAGAATCGGGTGCAGCCTTTGGAAATGATGGTCTTTACCTAGAAAAATATATCGAAGATCCACGCCACATTGAAATCCAGATTATCGGAGATCAGTATGGTAAAGCCTGCCACTTGTCAGAACGTGATTGCTCTATTCAACGCCGCCATCAAAAGCTGGTAGAAGAAGCACCGTCTCCTTTCATGACGCCAGAGCTTAGAGAAAGAATGGGTGACGCTGCCATCAAAGGTGCCCTAGCGGTACAATATGAAGGTGCAGGAACCATCGAATTCCTGGTAGATAAACACCGCAACTTCTATTTCATGGAAATGAATACCCGTATCCAGGTTGAACACCCGGTTACAGAAGAGGTAATCAATTATGACCTGATCAAAGAACAAATTAAAGTTGCGTCAGGCGTTCCAATCTCCGGAAAAAATTATTTACCGGATATGCATGCCATCGAATGCAGGATCAATGCTGAAGACCCTTTTAACAACTTCAGACCTTCTCCTGGAAAAATTACCAACTTCCACTCTCCGGGTGGTCATGGGGTAAGGGTGGATACACACGTATATGCTGGTTATCAAATCCCTTCAAACTACGATTCAATGATTGCAAAACTGATCTGTGTGGCTCAAACACGGGAAGAAGCCATCAGTACCATGGAACGTGCTTTAAGCGAATTTGTGATCGAAGGTGTAAAAACTACGATACCTTTCCACTTAAAACTGATGAAAGATCCTAACTTTAGGGCTGGTAATTTTACCACGAAGTTTATGGAAACCTTCGAATTTTCAGAATAGAAAAACTATTTAGTAGATTTAAAACGTAAATACCATTCTGAATACAATAGAATGGTATTTTTGTTTTACAAATAACGTACATGAGTGATACTAAGAAAAGGGACCTTATTGGTGCTATAAAAGAAAAAGGAAAAACTTTAGAGGCAGAGATGTCATTCTTTGACCACATAGATGTCCTTAGAAAACATCTGTTACGCGCATTAGCCGTGGTCCTGGTCTTAACCGCCGGAGCGTTTTATTTTACTGACTTTATCTTTAATACCATCATCATGGGGCCTAAAAACCCTAATTTCTGGACCTACAGAATGATGTGTAAACTCGTGGAGAAGTTCCCTGCAATCGGGCCCGACTTCTGTATCACCAAAATTGATGCAAAGATCATCAACACGGAAATGGCCGGGCAATTTACCCTCCAGCTGAATTCCTGTGTGATGGTAGGGATCATCCTGGGTATCCCCTACCTCTTGTTCGAACTCTGGTTGTTCATTAAACCAGCCCTTCATGAAAATGAAAGAAAATCTGCAAGTGGTTTCGTTGCCTTTGCTTCCATTCTTTTCTTTCTCGGTATCCTTTTCGGATATTACATGATCTGCCCATTGTCGATCAACTTCCTGACCAATTTCACTGTCAGTCCGGAGATTCAGAATACGTTTACCATAGACTCTTATCTGTCTTCTGTAATGACCCTAACCCTTGGTTCGGGTGTCATCTTCCAGCTTCCGGTAATCATCTATATCCTTTCAAAGTTAGGGGTCATGACGCCTGCATTTATGCGTGCCAGCAGAAGGTACTCCACCATATTAATTCTGATCGTTGCTGCAGTGGTTACCCCAACTGCCGATCCTTATACCATGATGATTGTTGCCCTTCCTTTATTCCTGCTATATGAATTGAGTATTTACATCTCAGCAAACATAGAACGCAAGAAAAATAAAGAACTTTACGGGGTAGCTAAAGTGAGAAAAGACTAACAAGATACTTACGTTCGTTTATTATTATTCTATATATTTTTGAAGATGTCAACAGAAACAAAAATCAAAATTGCAATCGGCGCTGACCACGCTGGTTTTGAATACAAGGAGTTGTTAAAATCCTTTTTAACCGAGTATGAAGTCAAAGACTTTGGAACACATTCGACACAGTCTGTCGATTATCCTGACTTTGCCCACCCGGTAGCTTCAGCAGTAGAAAGCAAGGAATACACCTTTGGCATTCTGGTTTGTGGAAGTGCAAACGGAGTAGCAATTACGGCAAACAAACATCAGCATATCCGTGCGGCCATTTGCTGGCTAAATGAGATTGCCGAATTGGCGAGAATGCACAACAATGCCAACATTTTATGCATCCCGGCAAGATTTGTTTCTGAAGACCTGGCAAAAGAAATGACCACTACTTTCTTAAATACACCTTTCGAAGGCGGAAGACATGAAGGCAGAGTGAACAAAATCTCCTGCTAAGCTCCGGAATCATCAACTCAACCAACCGATAAAAACTCAACTCAGGAAACCATCATAAGCTTTATGATGGTTTCATTACCTTAAAAACCAATATAAACTGATGAAAAAACATTTCCTGTATGCCAGTTTTGTGCTGACCATGGCCTGCTCGGCCTCCGCACAAAACCCGGATGCCGTGAGGTTCAGTAAAACCATCACTAAAGACAATGCTTATAAACACCTGTCTGTACTTGCTTCTGATGCCTACGAAGGCCGGGAAACAGGTACTAAAGGAGGATGGATGGCCGCTGATTATATTAAAAATTACTTCAAAAGTCTTGGCCTGAAAGGACCGGTAAACGGAGATTATTTTCAGCCAATTGATATGGTTACCTTTAACCTTTCACAAGTCTTAACCATTAACGGACAGCCGGCAGAAGCGATTAAAGACTTTTATATCGTCCCTCAATCCGTTTCATCAGATGGTTTTGCCGTAAACGCCAATAGTGTGGTGTTCGCTGGTTACGGGTTAAACAGAGAAGGTTACAATGACTTTGAAGGGATCGATATCAATGGAAAAGTAGTCATGCTCTTCAAATCCGGAGATCCTGCCGGTTCGGCTTCTTCGAACAGCAAAACAGCCATCAACGCTAAAATAAAATACTTAACGGAAAATAAGGCCGCTGCCATATTGGTCATCGACCCTACGGTTGACATGATGCCGGAAAACCTCAGGAGCTATCTTCTTTCTTCACAAATGGTGATGAAAACCAAAGAAGAGCTGGATAGAATGAAAGCACCGAAAGGAATTCCAACCATTACAATTGGCACTACTGTGGCCAACCAGATCCTCGCTGTTGCAAAAACAAACATCACTGATCTCAAAAAGAAGATCACCGACACTGGAAAACCTGCTTCGCAGGAAATCAACGTTTCCATATCTGCAAATGCAAAGAAACAGGAAACTAAAGTAAGGGCAGAAAATGTACTGGGATTCCTGGAAGGTTCAGATCCTAAGCTTAAACATGAGGTGTTAGTCGTTACCGGCCATTATGACCATATCGGGATTACCCCTGAAGTAAAAGGAACCGATAAAATCAACAATGGAGCTGATGATGATGGTTCCGGAACAACGGGAGTTCTCCTGATGGCAGAAGCATTTTCCAAAGCGAAAAAAGCAGGTAAAGGCCCTAAAAGAAGTATCCTGTTTATGACAGTTACCGGCGAAGAAAAAGGACTGTTAGGCTCGGAATGGTATTCCGAAAACCCAATATTTCCTTTGGAAAACACCATTACCAACCTGAACATTGATATGATTGGAAGAGGTGATAAAGATCATGCTGCCGACAACAACTTCGTTTACATCATTGGTTCGGATATGTTAAGCACTGAACTGGACAAAATCGGTAAAAAAGCAAATAAGGACTATGTAAATATCAATCTGGATGAAAGATATAACAACAGAACGGATCCGAACCGCTTCTACTACCGTTCTGATCATTACAACTTTGCCAAACACGGAATTCCTGTAATTTTCTACTTCAATGGGGTGCATGAAGATTACCATCAGCCAGGAGATGAAATCAGCAAAATAGATTTCCCTATGCTTGCCAAAAGAGCAAGATTGGTTTATTACACCGCATGGGAACTGGCCAATCGTGCTACCCGTCCTAAAGTAGATAAAAACGAAGACGGATCACCAAAGAACTAAAAATTTTCAATACGCTGAAAACCTGCCTCGTGCAGGTTTTTTTATGCACAAAAAAACCGCACATTCGGATGAGCGGTTTTTTGCAGAAATGAATTCATTTCTTTCTTATGGGGTCGGTCTTTTATAGTTTGGCAATCACAAAATCATTCAGGTTTAATTTAGATACATCATTTCTTACCAGGTTGTGTTCTGCTGATGAACCACTTAATTTCAAGTCCGACTGGTCTTTCATGTCAGTATAAAGGCTACCTACTTTTGCATTTACATTTGCTTTTGCCCCATCTTTCAGGAAAATCTGAAGAACAGCCAGGTCAAAGTTACCACGGGTTTTTACCTGAGCAGTGTTGGATGCATCAATTCTTTGCAGGTCTTTTACCGATACATAAATGGTTTCTGGATTAACCGCTGTGGAGTTGATGTACAAAGTATATCCTTTTTGTTGAACTGTAGTGCTTGCACTCAATTCGTCATAGCTGGTAATGCTTTCTGAATTTGATTGTACCAATACCACTTTGGCATTTCCGGTTACCACTACTTTGTTGAATTTTACGTTAGCTGCTGCACTTACGGGTGTGGTGTCTTTTGCAAAAGTAGTGAAGGCTGAAGAAGTTAAAACGATAGCAGTTAAAGCTGAGGCGAATAAGGTTTTGATGGAAGTTTTCATGACTTTATATTTTAAGTTTTTAATTATTTAATTGTTGTTTTGTAGATAAGACATCATCTCTGGAGAAACGTTTCAGCGTTTTTTGGCGCATTAGACCATGCCGCAGTAACTGTCGACCAACTGCCCTAACTATTCGACCAACGGACACAAAAAATTTCGTCGAAACCTGCGAAACAGGAGCTTCCGGAACCCGATTACATTTCAGAAGCAATAAAAAACATTAGATTGGGAAATAAATCAGGCAGATCATGACCGAAGCCTAATTATTTTTATATTTGAAGATGATGAAGATATCTGATGAATTTTTGGTTAAGGCCGATGAAAAGGCTTTTGATTTAGGGCATCGCAAGACAATTAATCATAATATTGGCAAATATAATGTTGCGGTAGACAGGGGCATATCGAGGTTTGAGAATTTAGAAAACTCAAAGAAGAAGGCCCATGTGATTAAATGGCGGGTGATGGAGAACCTTGACAAGTTTCTTCCTGAATTTGAATCCAATTTTCAGCGTAGAGGAGGAAAAGTGATCTGGGCAAATGATGCTGAGGAGGCCCAAAAAGAAATCCTGAACATCATTCAGCGGAATGGCGGGAAGACGGTCATCAAATCGAAATCCATGACCACCGAGGAAATCCACCTTAATGATTTCCTGGAAAAGAACAATATTGAATCCCTGGAAAGTGACCTGGGCGAATACATCGTACAACTTCTTGGTCAGCCACCATACCATATTGTAACCCCGGCCATGCACCTTAGTAAAGAGGAGATCGCCAAGCTGTTTCATGACAAATTTGGAACACCTGTCGATGCCACACCGGAGCAATTGACACAAAAAGCAAGAGAACTGCTCAGGGAAAAATACCTGAAAGCAGATATTGGTATTTCCGGGGGAAACTTCTTAATCGCAGATACCGGAAGTATTGCACTGACTGAAAACGAGGGAAATGCCAGGTTATGTACTACATTTCCTAAAATCCATATTGCCATTGTGGGAATTGAGAAAATCATCCCCTCTATGGCAGACCTCGACCTCTTCTGGCCGCTGCTTGCCAGCCATGGAACCGGACAAAACCTAACCGTCTACAATACCATCTTAAGTGGCCCAAGACGACCGGATGAAACCGATGGCCCTGAAGAGATGTATGTCATCTTACTGGATAACGGACGTACCAATCTGCTGGCTCAGAAAGACCAGCGCCAGGGTCTGTATTGTATCAGATGCGGAGCCTGCCTGAATGCATGCCCTGTGTATAAAAATATTGGTGGACATACCTATAACACCACTTATAGTGGCCCTATTGGCTCCATCATTACCCCTCACCTGAAGGGAATGAAAGAGTTCAAGCACCTGAGCTATGCCTCCAGCCTATGCGGTAAATGCTCTGAAGTATGCCCGGTAAAGATAGACATCCATAAAATGCTCCTGCTCAACAGAAGAGATGCAGCTGCAGATCATGAGAACAGCAAATCTGAAGAGATTGGCTGGAAACTGTTCAATACAGGGATGCAAAAAAGATCAAGAATGGATATGGTAAGCGGAAAGATCAAAAACTTCTTTTTGAAGTTCCTTTTCAAGAAGACCTGGGGCAAATACCGCAGTATGCCGGAAGTTGCACCAAAGTCCTTTGCCAAACGCTATCAGGAGAAAAATAAAGCGGACAAAAACATATAACTATGCAGTTTGACAGAAAAGATAAGAATGATGCTACCTTATTAGATTTATACACGCAATTGCTTTACCCCCGGATGGTAGAGGAAAAAATGCTTATCTTATTACGTCAGGGCAGAATAGGCAAATGGTTTTCCGGAATCGGACAAGAGGCCATCGCCGTAGGAAGTACTTTAGCGATGAAGGAAACCGAATATATTCTTCCAATGCATAGAAACCTGGGGGTATTTACCGCCCGGGACATCCCTTTAAAAAAGCTGATGGCCCAATGGCAGGGTAAAATATCCGGCTTTACAAAAGGTCGGGACCGCTCTTTCCATTTCGGCACACAGGAGTATAAAATTATTGGAATGATTTCCCATCTGGGGCCTCAGATGGCACTTGCCGATGGGATTGCCCTTGCAGATCTTATTGCAGATAAGAAACAGGCTACCCTTGTATTTACAGGCGAAGGAGCCACAAGTGAAGGTGATTTTCATGAAGCCATAAATGTGGCTTCGGTATGGAACCTGCCCGTGATCTTTTTAATTGAAAACAACGGATATGGCCTCTCTACACCAATAAACGAGCAATTTAAATGTAAAGACCTTGTGGATAGAGCCGCAGGATATGGAATTGAAGGCATTCAAATCGATGGGAATAACATTCTTGAAGTTTACGACACCCTTTCTGATATCGCAGAAAAGATGCGGAATGATCCTAAACCTGTTCTGGTAGAATGCCTTACGTTCAGAATGAGGGGCCATGAAGAGGCCTCAGGAACAAAATATGTTCCACAGGAACTATTTGACCTCTGGGCAAAGAAAGACCCAGTAAAGTGTTTTGAGGAATACCTGCTGGAACAGAAAGTGCTTAGCCGGGAAAGTATTGCAGAGATTAAGGCGGATTTTAAAGCCGGAATCGAACAGGAAGTGGAAGCCGCCTTCCTGGAAGAAGAACCGGCAGCAGATATTGACAGGGAGATGGAAGACATGTATGCTCCTCATATTTATCAAGCTATTGAACCAGTCGGAGCATCCACAGAAGTCAGGTACATTGATGCGATTACTGATGCCTTAAAAACCGGTATGCAGAAACACGATAACCTTGTGTTGATGGGACAGGATATTGCGGAATATGGGGGTGCGTTTAAGATCACTGACGGGTTTGTAGACCTTTTCGGCAAATCAAGGGTCCGGAATACCCCAATATGTGAATCGGCAATTGTAGGGGCCGGATTAGGCCTCTCTATCAATGGTTATAAAGCGGTGGTGGAGATGCAGTTTGCTGATTTCGTGACCTGTGGATTCAACCAGATCGTAAACAACCTGGCAAAGACCCATTACCGATGGGGAGAAAAAGCCGATGTGGTGGTCAGGATGCCTACAGGAGCCGGAACCGGTGCAGGCCCTTTTCATTCCCAAAGCAACGAGGCCTGGTTCACAAAAACGCCTGGTTTAAAAATCGTCTATCCGGCCTTCCCTTTCGATGCGAAGGGATTATTGCTTTCGGCAATTGACGATCCAAATCCTGTATTATTTTTTGAACATAAATATTTATACCGCAGCTTAAGCGGACAAGTCCCATCTGGAGAATATAACCTGGAAATAGGCAAAGCCAATCTGATCAAAGAAGGGGAACAACTGAGTATCATTACTTATGGACTCGGCGTACACTGGGCCCTTTCCTATCTGGACGAACATCCGGAAATCAGTGCGGATCTCCTGGATTTACGTAGTCTGCAACCATGGGATAAAGCAGCAGTAGCCGCAACTGTAAAGAAAACAGGAAGAGTACTGATCCTGCATGAAGATACCCTGAGCAACGGCTTTGGAGCAGAACTGGCAGCATGGATTGCCGAACATTGTTTTGAGCACCTGGATGCCCCTGTAATGCGTTGTGCGAGTTCAGACACTGCCATTCCAATGAGCAAAATCCTGGAAGAAAGTTTTCTTGCCAAAAGCCGCCTGAAAGCAAGCATCCAGAAATTAACAGCTTATTAACGTCTCATTATTAAATATCCAGACAGTTATTCGGTTTATAAAAGATAGAAGTGCATTTAGAGACGATCACTCCGGGCGCCATTCCTGTAAATGGAAGGTGTTTAAACCCGTGTCTTTTAAAAAACTCAAATGCTGCTGCATATTTATTTCTTTCAGAATCATCCAGCACCACCACCCCATCTTCAGTTAAGGAGCTAATGGCCTGTTCGCAACAATTCAGCCGGTCTCTCCCATCCACAACAATGAGCTCAAACTTCTTTCCGGTGTCCTTCGCACTCCGGCAGTAATCGCCATTTTCAGCAAGATCGCAATGAATCATATTGACATTTGCAGCCTCCAGTTCTGCATTCTTTTCAAACCAGCTTTTATCATGTTCTACGGAATAAACTTCCTTGGAAAGTTTTGCATAGAATAAGGTTGAATTACCGGAACCGAACTCAAACACGGAATGTTGCTTATTGATTCTCTCCTTAATAAAATCAATAAAAGAATAGGTGACCCAGGCAATGGGATCGCCATCTTCACTGATTGCTGACTTGGTCCGGTAGGCATCAAACCAACCTTTTTCGGCCAGATAACCTTTAAAGCCCAGGGACAACAGGACCTTTAGTTTGGCAGGTTGAAATAGAGTGAAAGGGGATAATTTGTTTTTCATGGTTTTTTCTTTTTAATAACAGGAAAGCCATTTGGCATGATAATCGCCTTTATCAATACCTAAATAAAACGTTATGAAGATCTCTTATATTGTATACTCCCTTTCGGCCAGTCTTTTAATATCAGGCTGTAACCAGCAGCCAAGGCACCCGCAGGCAGATCTCATTACGCAATCATCCGCAACGGCAATGACAGATAAAACCATTCGGATTTTAGCAGATTCTATAGATGCCAACCTGGATCACCTGGAAAAACAAAGCAGCCTGGTGTACCTTCAGGGGGAGCAATCCATGTACGCAGAAAGGTACAGCTCCAATGGCAAAGCCATCTTATATGTGGAACAGAAAGATAATGGCCTTATCAACAGCAGCACTAAAAAATACTACTTCAAAAACGACAGTTTAATAATGGTACAGGAAAGCAATAAATCCAATAATGAATATACCGATACCCGGGTTTTTCTGAGAAATAACATTGCTTTCAGCAAAGAACAGCGCAAGGGCAATTCCGCCTCTGCCTTACTAACCCAGCCCTACCTGTCCCTTAAATCGATTAAAGACAATTCCATTAAAGAAGATGATTACCAGCAAAACATCAGGACATGGGATGAGGCCATTGCCGGAACTAACCAGTACGAAATGTGGTTTGATCAGTATATCGACATTCCTGGCGAAA
The DNA here is from genome assembly GCF_900129215.1 of Pedobacter caeni. GTDB lineage: Bacteria > Bacteroidota > Bacteroidia > Sphingobacteriales > Sphingobacteriaceae > Pedobacter > Pedobacter caeni. Next base: position 290,136 of record NZ_FQUQ01000008.1, read on the forward strand.
ACATCATTCAGCTGAAAAGCAAGGCCCAAAATGGCTTTACAGCCAGCATCCTGGTAAAAGAACCAGACGCATTTACAGACAGCCTCAAAGCCCTGCCTGGAAATTTCAAAAATGAAAAACTAAATTTTAAATGGAAAGTGGAAGATAAAGAGGCCGTTTATGTACCTGTAGCTGCCAGAGTTACTTCTGCCAGGGGGTTAAACAAATAGACATTACCATTGGTCAGACAAAGGCAACGGTATCTTTTCCTCAGCTTTTCTCCCTTTCTGAACTGCCGGCCATCTTTTATGGTAAATACAGCATCTAAAGGCAACTCTTCCAGTCTGGAAGCATCCCTGGGGAGGTCATGCTTTTTTAAAGCGCGGGATAGTTTCAGATCAGTGCAGCTGGCTGCAGAAGGGTTATTCAGGTAACTTACGATCGCTTGCTGAACATCCTGAGGAAAGACCCCCTGTTCGATAAAAGGAGCCATCATGCGTTTGAAATTATGCTTCCATTCTGCACCGTGGGGCTTCACTTTGTTCTTATGGTCATTCCAGGTGAGCAGGTGTGCAAATTCATGCACCGTGGTCACTAAGAAGGCATAGGCGTTCAGGTCATTGTTGACCGATATCTTATGCCCTAAATCCCGGTAAGGATGCCGGTAATCACCAAGTTTCGTCGTTCTGTTTTTAGATATTTTAAACTCGCATTGAAAATAGTCTATCCACTTCGCGATGATTGGCGCTGCAGCCGGGGGCATATATTGCGCTAAAATCTCCTCCTTTTTCACTCCCCCAAGATAAGGAAATTTATTAAAAGAGACGCTTAGGCTGCACCACCTGTAGCTGCATTAAATGTCCTTTGAGCCAATTCTGTATTCAGCAGATATAATGCAGAAGAATTGTCACCGATCATTTTCAGCTTACTGATGATTTGAGATACGGTAGCTTCTTCTTCTACCTGTTCGGTAACGAACCATTGTAAAAAAGTATGCGTAGCGAAATCACTTTCTTCAAATGCTGCTTTGATTAAATTCCCGATGCTTTTGGTCACTGCCTTTTCATGTGACAGGGTAATTTCAAAAACTTCCAGCACGGAATTGAAATCAGATTCAGGTTGTTGAATCGCTCCGATCGTTACCTTACCCCCAACATCATGAATATAATTGAATTGCTTTTCTGCATGGAAAAGTTCTTCTTTTGCCTGAACTTTAAAATAGTTGGCAAATCCATCGAGGTCTTTATCAGAAAACCAGGAACACATTGCCCAATAGGCATTTGCCGAATACATCTCTAAATTGATCTGCTCATTGAGCAATTTTTCCATTCTTTTATTCATGACCTGTGTATTTTAGGATTCAATATATTATTTTAAAAGCTGATAAGCAATCAAAGCGGCTATATAAGCCATTACCGTCATATATACCAGCTGTATGATCGGCCACTTCCAGGATTTCGTTTCCCTGAACACAACCGCTACCGTACTCATACACTGCATGGCAAAGGCATAAAACAACATCAGAGAAAATCCTGTAGCAAAAGTAAACACCGGTAAGCCTGTTGCCGGATTTACCGCTTGTCGCATGCTGTCCCGTATCTGCAATACATTCTCGTCTCCCCCTTCCACACTGTAAATGGTGGCCATCGTTCCCACAAAGGCTTCCCTTGCAGCAAATGAAGTGATCAATGCGATACCAATCTTCCAGTCAAACCCCAATGGCCGGATTGCCGGCTCTATGGCATGGCCCAGAATCCCTGCATACGAATTTTCAAGCTTCTCAGCCGACTTATCTCTTTCCAGCGTGGAAATCTGCACACTATCTTTTTGCGCCTCTATAGCAGCATATTTTTTCTCAATTGCTTCAAAGCGTTCTGAAGGACCATAAGTGGCCATTACCCATAACACAATAGAAATGGCAATGATCACTTTACCTGCCTGCAATACAAAGGTTTTAGACTTATCGTACATGGTAAAAAGCACATTCCCCCACCTTGGCATTCTATAGACCGGCATCTCCATGATGAAATAAGATTTCTCTTTTGCTTTCAGGATAAACTTCATCACAAAAGCCACAAGTATAGCTGCGACAATACTGATCAGGTACATTCCCATCAAGGTTAAGCCCTGAAGGTTAATGAATCCCCAAATCATTTTTTCAGGAACAACAAGGCTGATCAATAAGGTATACACAGGCAACCTTGCAGAGCAACTCACCAAAGGAGCCACCATAATGGTAATGATACGGTCTTTCCAGTTTTCTATGTTTCGGGCACTCATGATGGAGGGAACGGCACAGGCCAGACTTCCGATCATTGGAACGACAGATTTACCGCTCAAACCAAATTTTCTCATGATTCTATCCATCATAAAGGTCACCCTGGCCATATAACCTGTGTCTTCAAGAATAGAGATAAAAGCAAAGAGGATGGCGATCTGAGGGATGAAAACCACAATTCCGCCTAAACCTGCAAGCACCCCATCCAGCAATAAATCACTGAGCTGTCCGGCAGGTAAATATTCATGTCCCAGTTCCTGCAGTTTCGCAAAGATAAATTCAATCATCTCCATCGGATAAGCCGACCAGGAGAAGATGGCATTAAACAGGAAGAACAGCAATCCCATAAATATAATCAGCCCCCAAAACCTATTGGTCAGGACCGAATCGATTTTATCACTGAAAGCAAACTTCTTTGCTGCTCCGGTATCTTCAATTACCCCCGTCAGGGCCTTTCCCAGATCCCGGTAACGTGCAACCGTCTCCTCAGTTTGCAATTTAGAGGTTTCAAAACCAGTTGCTTTTTTGATTTGATCAAATCCTGCATGGTCTACCTCAGAAAAATGATCCAGGTTATAATGCTGGTGTAATACCTGCAATGCAAAATAGTCATTCTCTGTTCCGATCTTGGCTTTGACTTTCTGAATCGCTTCAGGAGCCAGGGCAAGTACATCGGTACCTTTTAACTGCGTGGCAATCTTTGTGGTATTGCCGATCGCTTGCTTCAGCTCGGTAAGCCCGGTATTACTTCTCGCAGAGATCGCGACAATCTGGATGCCCAATCTTTCCGCAAGCAGGTTAACATTTACATTAATCCCTTCCTTTTTAGCCAGGTCGGTCATGTTAAGCGCCAGTATAACCGGCAGCTGCAGGTCGGCTACCTGCGAGTAAAGCAATAAATTTCTTCGCAGATTGGTCGCATCGGCAACCAATACCACCATATCAGGATAACTGGAATTGTTCTTGTCGGCCAATACCTGGAAGACAATACTTTCATCCTTACTTTTAGGGTATAAACTATAGGTACCCGGTAAATCGGTCACCTCTGCGCGTCTGCCATCAGGAAGCTTGCAGTAACCGACCTTTTTATCAACGGTAATACCCGGAAAATTTCCAATTTTTTGATTTAATCCTGTGAGCAGATTAAAAAGAGTAGACTTGCCTGTATTGGGATTCCCAACCAGAGCTATTTTCAAATCCTTTGCCAAATTACTACTGAATTATAATACTCGATGCTTCGCTTTTACGCAAGCAAAGCTGATAACCTGAAACACGGATGGCAATCGGATCGCCCAGTGGGGCAAACCGTTCCACTTCTACAACTTCTCCAGGCAAACAGCCCATCTCCATTAGTTTAACAGACATTTCTAAATCAGTAAATGCCACTATAGTTCCTCGTTCCCCTGGATTCAATTGTGAAAGTTTCATCTTTATTAATTTATTTTAATTCTTGAAGGACAATATTGATTCCTTCTCTAATCAAGGCGCAATTTAGGCTTAATTTATAATAGTTCCAAATAAACGAAAACACCCTGACCTACCGGAAAGGGCTTTCAGGGCAGCTAAAGGATGAATTCTGCAATCCAAAAGTCACGATAAAGTAACATAATGAATACAGGCAGTTTTTATCGCTGCGGGTAGCTGCGATAACTTACCGGAGGACACTTACAGCCTGGCTTAAAAATACTGCAGCTGCTCGCTGTAAGTACCAGTATCAACAGGAAAAATCTACTGAGATTCTTTTTCATTATAATGAGATTTATGTAAGAGTATAAAGCTGAAAACGCCCATAAATACACCGATCATGTCGCAGGCAAAATCCCACCATTCTGCAGACCTGTAGGTAAACACTTTCCATTGCAGCATCTCTATCGCTCCTCCCAATGCTGCGGTGATCAGGATCACCTTAAATATAGTCAGTGAGCGAAAACTATAGTTATGTCTGTATTTGATTCTCCCGTAAAACAGTAGTATCGTAAGGACAAAGAAAAATCCCAGATGCACCATCTTGTCAAATCCTTCAAAAAAAAAGCCTGTCCCATTAGAGGCAGGCATTTCTATATTGCAAAGGATCAAAATAACAACTGTCCATACTATGGCCCAGATCTGATATTTTAACGCTTTTATGTTGTTCATTGACTAAGCTCCTACAAGGGCTTTATAAGCATCAGCATCTAATAAACCATCCACTTGTGCAGCGTCTGAGATCGATACTTTCACCATCCAGCCTTTTCCATAAGGATCAGAATTTACCAGTTCAGGATTGTCATTCAATTCTGCATTGGTTTCCAATACGGTTGCAGTTAATGGCATAAATAAATCAGATACCGTTTTAACAGCTTCCACTGTTCCGAAAACATCGTCTTTACTTACTTCATCACCTACGGTATTGATATCGATGTATACAATATCACCTAACTCACGTTGTGCAAAATCAGTAATACCGATATAGGCTTCGTTACCTTCAATCTTAACCCATTCGTGGTCTTTAGTGTACTTTAGTTCTGATGGAAAATTCATTTTATATAATATTAATAATAAATTAGTTACGCACAAAAATCATGTGTTACTTAAATAGGAATCAGCAAAAAACACGCGTTATCCTCTGCGAATTTACTATTATTTATAAGTATTCATATTATTTTTAATTTCAACATCTTCATTTCCTTCGTCATCCTCTTCCAAATAGAGTTTCCAGCTCAGTGCCCCGGCTATTTCCAGGAAAATTTTCAGATAAACCTGCTGGTCAATATGTGCTCCTTTGGCGCAAACAATTGCAATCAGATTCACATCAGGGACTTCCCTTTCAGAGGTGGCAAAACTACCATCTTTTGTTTCAGCCAACACAATTTCCAGCCAGGGAAAATGATCAGCGTTACCTAAGGTCTGATGATCTTTCTGAAGGAAATTTCCGGTGTTCAGAAAAAGCTGCAACAACCTCTCCCGCGCTACATTTTTAGTGTAACCTTCATCACTTTGTATATTGTAATAATTATACCTGTCGCTCCACATCACTTAGCTTATTTAGCAAACGCCCCAACCTTAGGTCTATTTGCAATCCGGGAATTAAATATACAAATTTCATAGGGCTACAAAGGAGGCCAAAAGTAAAGGCAATAAAAAACGCGCATATATTTCTAAGAATATATGCGCGTAAAGCGGCAAAATGAAAGTCTTTTCTAATTCAGTGTTACCCTCAGACTAAATCCAAAATTACTAAATGAAGTATTGAACGTCTGAGAAGTATATGGTTTGGTAATGTTAGAATCGTAGAACACCCTTACGTTAAAACGTTGGTTCAGGATATAATCCACACTTGGTCTTAAGGTGATGTTCTTTGCTCCCGAGGAAACTTCTGCTTCCAGAATATCCGCACGATAGATCACCGTCTTATTGTCCCTGATGGCAATATCCAGTTTAAAGTCCATATTGTTGTCCATTTTCAATTGTTTAAACAAGCCGAAAGGGAAGCGAAACTTCGTGGTACGATAGCCCAGACCGAATACCATGTTATTTTCTGTGAGTTGTGCCAGCTGGCTATTGGCCAGGCTCAGCCCTAATAAACGTGTTCTGCCAATCTCAAAGTTTGCGGTCAGGTTATTCTTCAAACGGGTATCTATTCCGATCAGTGGCGAAAACTGTTCCGCAATCGTCACCTGTGCATATTGGTATTTCGGAAGGAAGTTATCGTTCTGATCCCTGCTGCTCGACATGCCATTACGTTCCTGATATTTTAATAAAGAGTTAAAGCTGTTGATGCTGTAAACCGAGCGGTAAGAATGCCTCAGATCAATCGAACTGAAGTGTTCCGCAAGGTAAGCGATTCTCGTTAGCCCCCTGTAGTTCAAACGCCAGTTTGGCAATGGAATGTTAGGCATAGAATTCAGGCTTGAGGAAGAAGCGCTCTTGCCGGTATAAGCCGCCAGGAAGGCAGAGATCACCACGTCCTGTGAGTTCTGTCCGTAACCATCGGCATAACCTCCTCTTGTTCCTGCAGAGTTGGGGTTTTCTGAACCCAATCTTTGGGAGATCACCGATCGGTTGGACATAAACGTTTCAAACAATTTAGACATCGTACTTCCTGATTGTTCCGAGAATGCCGTTCCCAGACTGATGAAGGAAACGCTGTAATCACCTGTTGTAAAAGGACTGAAATTCTGGAACCCTTTGCTCAGGTCGTCATACCTGAAATTCGTAGAATAGTTCATCGTCTTATTCCTGTTCGCTGTCAGCGTGATGGTCAGGTCTTTGATTGGTTCGATTAAACTTGTAATGCTCAGGTCTTCTCTCATGGTATTGATGTAAAGCTGAGATTGCAAAGTATCTGTCGTGATCCATCCTCTTCTCAATGCTTCTTCCCTGATGTCCCGCTGACTTCCTAAAACAAAGCCCAGTCCGGGAGCACCTGTGGCATTATCTATCCCGAAAACATTTGTTTTTGGTAAATAACCAGGCAAGAAAGTTCCTTTGGTCTGCGTATAGGCACCCACCACATTTTTGATACTCGTAAGCAAACCGACCAACACACCAGACCCGGTCTGTGCAGCCCCTGCTCCTCCTGAACCCGATTTCCTGACGAAACCAAATTTATTGTAAAGTGAAGCCAGGTTAAACGTCGGGTTAATCTGGATCGTTCTTGAGTTTTGCACTGTATTTCCAAGATTGATGTTTGGATCTCTCAGGGTAGAAAGCGGTTCAGTTTGCCAGTTGAAATTGGTTCCGTAACGTGTGGCTACATTGATCCAGTCCATGCCGGGAATCTTATTGATTGGCAGTGCATAAGTAATGTTCAGGTTGTGGTTATAATCCGTTGTCCTGCCCAGTTTCATCATGTTTTGCCATAAAGTATCTCTTTTCAATCCCTCTATCCGTCCATAAGGTTCATCGATGATCGAATAATTGGTTGCATCGATATCCAGGGTCAATGATTTACTCAGGTTCCATGCAATTCCGTAAACCCTCGATACCAGGAAGTTTTTATTGAAAGTGGTGTTTACAGGAATAGAATTCATCGGGTCATTGTTTCTCAGGTTGTTTTCCGAATAGAAGCGGTCCACATCAATTCTGAAATTAATCGCCGTAGGCATCAGACTGAAATTGAAATCCTTTAACAAGGCCAGTTTGTTCGACTTGATCAGCTTTTTAAAAGGCTCATAAGTTTTTGTCGGCCCCGCATAATTGTAAGCCAGGGAACCACGGTATGTTTTCTGGAAGTTGTTTTCTATAATGAAATCTCTATGCGAATATTTGGTATAGGCATAGCTGACATTGAAGTTTTCTATATCCCAGATCTTTGGCTTTTGATCCGGATTGGTTCTTTCTTTTCTCACATTGGTGAAGTTGATGCTGCTCCTTGTGGTGAAGTCCTGTGCAAAGTTCAGGATAGAATCACGCTGTGATTTCGTCGCTGCATCCAATGCATTTTTCAACTCAATATCCGGCATACTTGGGTTGTACTGAGGTGTACTTACCTGGCTCGAATAACTGATAAACATCGGCACCTTGATCCCTGCTTTTTTAGGGAAAAATTTACCAAGCTCCATGCTGGAAGAAATGTCAAAGAAGACATTGTCTGCTCTGTTTCTTTCACTCACACGGGTTTCCAGTGAACCAAATCCAATCGTCGATTTACTTCCCGAAACATTCACATCCGCAAAGTCAGCCAGTTTCGCACTTAACCTCGCTGTAGCTGCCCAACCTCCGCGCTCATCAAACTCTGTTAAGCGAAGCTCATTAAACCAGACCACTGCCGTCTTATCCTGCCCATCGTCATTGCCGGTCACATTCTTATATGGGTTCTTCACCCCAAGCATATAGACCCTCACCTTACTCATATCCGGCTGCCCTTTTACCGTGATCACTTTACCGTCTACGATATAGTTAAAAGGAATGTTAATCGGCCATGGAGCGCCGGTATTTGTCTTTGCATTATTTCTTGCCAGTTTGGCTTTCTGGAACAACTCCAGCTGGATGTCCATTTTATTCTGTTCCGGCCAGATGTTTCCCGGATCACTCGTTCCCGGAAGTGTCACCTTCAAAGGCTGCGAATATTCGTAGTAATTGTCCTGATTATCTGTACCAATGCGTAAAAATGCGCTCAGGTCATTGTCGTTCAGAATCGTTGAACCTAAGGCTTCCGCATGGATATACATCTCCAGATGTTTGTAAGACCTGAAATCGTTAAACGCGGTTTTAAAAGCTGCACGGCCATAACCATCACGAAGCTGTTTAATCGTTACCGATAAAGACTGCTCATTCTGGCGTGTATCTCCGCGGTAATTACTGAAATCACGTTCCCTTTCGATTCCCGGAGGGATCACATAAGGGATTGGAGTACGCTTACCGTTTTCTTCAATATTTACAGTGGCTACTTCAATCGTAGAAGCATCAGGACTGATGGTTCCTAAACCCGGATCAACGATGGTCTGTGAAGCTTCATTAAGCGCATTGTATTGTCTCCATTCTCCTCTTACCAACTGGATTTTACCGAACCTCAGGATCGTAGTATCTGCGAAATTGGTCATGAACATCCGAATGAAACGGATCGATTTAAAATCCTGAATGCCTCCAACTTTCTCGTCATATTGTGCCAAAGGAATACGGATCTGATACCAGGTAACCGCTTGTGTCTGCCCATTCGCCAGTTTCACCTGTGAAGTCACTTTATCGGTCACATATTTCGATCCTACCATCAGATCAGCCGGACGCATAGATACCTTATACTGGAAATACTCGTCAGACTGTGTCATGTTGTTATCCCTGTTGATGTCTTCACCATCAGGCAGAGAAGTTGAAGCAGAGTTTTCCACACCCAGTTCAGCCTGCGACTGCTGTGCTGTTTTTGAGTTTCCTTCCGTTCCGTTATATTTCTGGTAACGTTTTAAGATCCCTGCATTTTCACGGTCAAGGTCTGGTCCTCTGAAGTAAGTATAATCATCAGATGAGGGATCCCTCTCAAGCTGAGCAGCGGCATCAGGGTTTAGCTGTCCTTTGATCTGATTGATTAACGTACTAAACTTTCTCTGTTCATCCGCATTGCCCATTCCGTCGAGACCAACATCCTGTGCTTTACGTGCATCCGGACTATTGTCAAATGCCTGAACTACCGGTTGTAATTTTGGCACTCTTCCCCAAACGGTTTCCTCAAATTTATTAGGATCACCATCTGCAGGCAAACCATTTTCCAACGACTTGCGTCCGTCTTTCAAAATATCCTCCGAGATGTTACCAATGTTGAAGTACAGATCCCCACCGGCAGAATTGGGCTTATAGATATTCGGATCCATCACCCAAAGCTCGATAAACTCAATGTTCAAAGCTTCAAAATCATTGGTTTCTATTCTTCTGAATAAACCTCCCCAGCGGGAACGCGGGTTATTCAGGGCACCTGTAGGATTAAAGCCTGTAGGCGTGTAATTGTAAGGACCACGAACAGTCGGATAAAACGCCACATCTAAAGTAGGCAATGCAAAAGGCTGTCCCGTACCGATTTCTTTAAAAGGGAATACTTCCTGTTCCACCACCTGACGCACATAGTGATTGGAAAGTTCGTTTTTATTATTCCTCAATGCGGAAGGAAGAGTTGCGTCACTCTTGTTGTAAAAGATAGGGTCGATGTTATAAAAAGCAATCAGCGCCCTATTGTATCCATAGCTCAGGTCATTGATTCTTGAAGATTCAGAAAACATCTGAGGCGTACCCGACAACTGCCATGCAACCGCACTTTTCAGGTCAATGATCGAACGCGATGCTTCAAAATCATCCAGATAACTTACCCCACCCTTTTTACCACCGAAGTTCAAAGCAGAAGGGTGTCCGGGAATCAGTTGTGCAAACTCTCCTGAGACCGTAAAGCTCGATGGTACTTTAGTAGAAATGAAGGGCAACTTATCCACCAGCTTTGTTAAGAACCTGGAAGGAGAGCTGTAGTTCAGGTCCAATCCCCACATCGTGTTTGAGATCGGCTCTTCGCCAAGGTTTACTTTTGGCGTAAGCGGCTTTTCTGTGAGGTTCATAATCGTACCCCCCAGGTTCAGCTTATTGTTTACCTTATAGTCCAGCCTGGTTCCAAACAGCGAGCGTTGCTGCAAACCAAAAAGCTCATTATTTTCTGTAGAAATCTTTATCGGCTGACCGGAAATAAGGATCGCAGTATTCAATATCCTTACCCTACCTCCCTGGTAATCCACCGTATAATCCACACCTTCCTGAAGGGGGATTGTTCCCGCGAATACTTTTACCGATCCTTCCGGAACATTGATCGCATTTAAGCTGAACTCTGAGGCCACCCGACTTTGGTAAGCGCCCTTAATGATATACCTGTTTTGTTTCGTAAACGATTGCTGGGCAATCACCTTGGTCGTATCATATAAAGCTTGATAGGTGTACTTGTCAATCAATGCCTGCTCTGCCGGACTAAACTGACTCGCTAAATCTTTACCAAAAGGCTCAATCAATGGAAAGATAATCCGTCCGTTCAATGGATCTATCGTTACATAACCATTGCTGGTATTCGTAGAGAAATTACTCAGGTTGGTATTGGAGCCATTTGTATTTCCTCCATTAGGATTGTTGTTGTTATTAATCGGGGTATTAAAGGCAATGTTCTGGTTAGAGCCAAAAGGTTTGTTCTCGGCTTCAAAGTCAAAAATCCCATCCGGACTCCGTTCTCTTTGCTGGTTCAAACGGTCTAAACCCATTACCTGAATCCATTGTTTGTTTTTCAATGGCCTGCGGTCGGCATCCAGCTTCTCGCCCTCATCAATGTATGGTTTCTCTACCCCGGTCTTGTCATCAATCCTGAAGATGTCCAGCTTAAAGTTCATCGGGCTGATCTGGTAACCGCCAATAGAATAGATGTTTTTCATCATCAGGTCCCAGGTAGGCAGAATGGTTTTTGTTGTTTCGTTTTTTAATAATTTCGTATACAATACCTTTGGTTTCGCCTGATCAAAGGAAACATCAGTCGAGAACTCTCCCACCTGATATTCTAGCCCACGATAGGTATAACGGTAGGCTACTGTCAATACTTCATCTGTATTTAAAGCATTGTTCAGGGAGATGTATCCCAGTTGAGGATGAAAGGTATATTCCCTGTCGGCCAATTTCCGCGCATAGGTCAGCTTGGCATAATTGTCTGTTCCTTTATTTGCAGCAAAGAAACCAATGATGTCATTGGAATTTGTCTCCCTTGCTCCTGGAGGCAATTGCGACAGAAGGTCGTTGGATTGCCTTGGAAACTGAGGATTGTCAAATGCCGAAGGCAAGGCCGATCCTCCACCCGCTATGGTTGGGTTAAAAGGTGCATTTTCAGCAAGGTCAATAAACCCGAGTACATCTCTGGAATCCTGTGTATTTCCTGTTTTATTGGTGATCCAGACCTCGATTTTGGTAATGAGCACCCCGGAGGTAATCGTAGGCGGGGTTGATAAGGTTTTATTGTAGTTATTTCTAAAATACTGCGCTAAGAAATAGTGTTTATTCGCTTCATAATTGTCCACAGTTACGCGGTATTCATTCTGCTGAGCTCCGTTGTTAATGCGGATCTCACGGGATTGGGATTTCTGCTGAGAGAAGACCGAGCTCACACTAAGTTTCCCGAATTGTAATTGTGTTTTAACCCCGAATAAGGCCTGTGTTCCATTGATTAGGGTCGTGTTCAGCGGTAAGCTAACATTTCCCGCTTCGATCTTCTGAATGATGTCATCCTTCCCTCCGGTATAGTCCAGTTTCACCTGGTTTTCAAAATCAAACTGAGCTTCCGTATTGTAGTTCATATTGATTTTCATCCGTGTACCAATATTTCCGATGACATCCATCTGGATACGCTGGTTAAAGTCGAAGTTCGACTGTACCCTTTGGCGTTCATTGAACAGCGGATTTTCGTTTTTATTGATTCTGCCAAGAAAGGTCAGTTCGGCTTCTCCACGAGGCTGAATATCTATCGTTGTGCCTCCAAAAATACGTTCAAAAGCCTTACTATTGATTTTAAGGCTTGGAATGAACCCATTTTTTCTGACTTCATTTAATTCTTCACTGGAATACATCCGCCAGTTGTCCCGTTTCATCTCACTGTTCACCAGGCGCTGATATTCTTCAACAGTCAGGTATTGGGGTGCAGCAAAGAGTCGGTTACCAATCAGTTGCCTGATGATATATCTTCTGTTTTTTGCGTCGTATTCGACTTCCCGCTTCACATTTTCCGGAAGGGGTTTAAAAGAATTGTTTAGGTTTCGGAGTCCTAATCGTTGTTTTTCCTTCAGACTGAAGGAGTTCTTAGTAGTATCGGTTCTTTTTCCGGGCGTTCCCGTTTGGGAAAATGCTTGCTGTCCGCCAAGGCAGAGAAGAAAAATAAGAAGGAGCGTTAATAAGGTTCTCAAGGGTAAGTTTATAAGTTCTTCAAGGCTATTTTAATCATTTGTTCTACTGATAAGTCCACACCACCGTTTTTCACTGCATTATCAATTGATTTCTCTGCGGGTTGCTTTGCAAAGCCCAGCATCATCAAAGCGGATAAAGCTTCTTCTCTAACAGTATTATTTAAAGGTGCTGCGATCAATGATCCGGTACCTTCTTTCTTCAATTTATCCTGCAATTCCAGCACTAAGCGCTGGGCAGATTTCACACCAATTCCCTTAATCCGCTGGATTAAAGGCAAATCACCATTCACAATAGCTGTTTGAATTTCTGTAGGCGTAATAGATGAGAGCATCATCCTCCCCGTATTGGGTCCGATTCCGGAAACAGAGATCAGATGAAGGAAGAGCCTGCGCTCTCCCTCATCTGCAAATCCGTATAAAGTATGTGCATCTTCTTTCACGTGGAGCCAGGTATATACCTTGCAACGTTCCACATCAGCCAGACTGCTATAAGTATTCAGTGAAATATTGATATGGTAACCAATTCCTCCGGCCTCCACAACAATATAAGCGGGGCATTTAAAGGTCAGCTTACCATCAATATATTCAAACATAATTGCTTATTTCTTAGTTATTCTTTTTAATAAACCGCCTTTTCTGGCGTTTGCTTCCTGCTCTTTCGACTGCACATCAAGAACAGCTAAAGTCACCATGTTGACAATCTCACGAACCGAACTTCCCAACTGAACAATATGAACAGGTTTGTTCAGTCCAAGTAAGATCGGACCAACTGCTTCTGCACCACCCAGTTCCTGTAATAGCTTGTATGCGATATTTCCGGACTCCAGGTTCGGGAATACCAGGGTATTTGCGGGAGCATCTACTAAGCTACTAAAAGGAAAGTTATCTTTCAGCAAAGAATTGTTAATTGCGAAATTTCCTTGCATTTCACCGTCTACGATAATATCAGGGTGCTTTTCGTGAAGAATTTTTACTGCTTTTCTTACTTTTTCAGGTACTACTCCTTCGTTCGAACCGAAGTTTGAGTACGAAAGTAAGGCAATTCTAGGTTGGATATTGAACTTACGTACCGCACGTTCCAGTAACAAAGTGATGTCTACCAATTCCTCTACAGTAGGGTCTACATTAACGGTGGTATCACCGAAAAATACGGGTCCTTTTTTGGTCATCATCATGTACATTCCTGCAACCCGGTTTACACCCGGCTCTGTACCGATCACCTGTAATGCAGGCTTAATCGTAGATACATAATTCTTGGTCAGACCAGAGATCATGGCATCTGCTTCACCAAATTCTACCATTGAAGCACCGAAATAATTCCTGTCGCGCAAAAATTTATTTGCCTCAAACAAGGTTACGCCTCTTCTTTGTCTCTTTTGATACAAAGCTTCCGCATATTTTTTCATGCGCTCAGGCTCTAAGAAAGGATCCATGATTTCCACGCCATCCAGTTCCAAAGCATTCTCTTCAATGATTTGTTTGATGATTTCTTTATTTCCCAATAAAATTGGAATGGCAATATTTTCATCTTTTACAATCTGAGCTGCTTTCAGGATTTTATAGTTATCGGCCTCTGTAAACACCACACGCTTAGGGTCAGACTTCGCTTTATTGGTGATGGCACGCATAATTGCATCATCCATTCCAAGGCGTTGTTTCAACTCTTCGGTGTACGCATCCCAATCGGTAATCACTTTACGTGCCACACCAGATTCTATTGCCGCTTTAGCCACTGCAGAAGAAACATTGGTCATCAGACGCAAATCCACCGGTTTTGGAATGATATAGTCCTTACCGAATTTAATATTCTTTTCATTATAGGCCATATTTACAGCCTCAGGAACAGATTTTTTGGCCAGTTCAGCAATTGCCTTCACTGCTGCAATTTTCATTTCCTCATTGATGCTCGTTGCCCTTACATCCAATGCTCCCCTGAAGATGTATGGAAAACCCAGTACATTGTTCACCTGGTTAGGATAATCGGAACGTCCTGTTGCCATAATCAAATCCTTACGGGAGCTGATGGCCAGTTCATAAGCAATCTCCGGGTTAGGGTTAGCCATTGCGAAAACAATCGGGTTTTTCGCCATTGATTTCAACATGTCTACCGTTACGCAATCTGCCGAAGAAAGACCGATGAATACATCCGAATCTTTCATGGCATCTGCAAGTGTAGTCAGTGCTCTTGAAGTTGCAAATTCTGCTTTAATGGCATCCAGGTTTTCCCTGTTATCACGGATCACGCCATTACGGTCGCACATCACGATATTTTCTTTTTTAGCACCTAAAGAAACGTAAAGACGGGTACAGGAAATCGCGGCAGCACCGGCACCATTTACCACAATCTTAATCTTATCCATTTTCTTTTTCTGCAATTCGCAGGCGTTGATCAATGCTGCGGCTGAGATAATGGCTGTACCATGCTGATCATCGTGCATTACAGGGATATTCATCTCCTCTTTTAAACGACGTTCAATTTCAAAGCATTCAGGTGCTTTAATATCTTCTAAGTTCACCCCACCGAAAGTAGGCTCAAGGGCTTTTACTATTTTAACAAAATCATCAACGTTTTTGGTATCCAGTTCTAAGTCGAAAACATCGATATCGGCGAAAATCTTGAAAAGAAGGCCTTTACCTTCCATTACAGGTTTACCTGCTTCAGGACCAATATCACCAAGACCTAAAACCGCCGTTCCATTACTAATAACAGCAACCAGGTTTCCTTTTGCTGTATATTTATAAACATCTTCTGTGTTTTCTGCAATCTTTAAACAAGGCTCAGCCACACCCGGTGAATACGCCAACGCCAGATCTCTCTGCGAGTTGGTTGGTTTTGTAGGTATTACCTGTATTTTTCCCGGTCGCCCTTGCGAGTGGTAGTCCAAAGCATCTTGCTTCCTGTTAATTTTACTCATAAATCAGTCATTTATAAAGGGCCAAAGTTACAATCTTTTAATTAGCCCAGAAATAAAAAAGAATCAGGATAGCGCAGCAGTGATTAGCCTTTTACAGCCATTTTCCGCTTTTTCGAAGATTTAGGATTGTGGATTTTGAGTTTTTGACCCGGAACAATCGAAGAGCCTTTGAGTCCGTTCCAGACTTTTAAATCCTGAACTTCCACATGATACTGATCCGCAATAGCGCTGAGGGTCTGTCCTGGCCGGACTTTGTGATAAGAAACCTCAGCCAAAGGGCGTTCAGTGATTTTTTTCTTTCTTCTGCGGTCGTCATTGGAAGCCAATACCACATGCTGATTCACATCCAGTTCTGTATTGTTTAACACTTCATAGATCTGCGCAAACTGAGCCATATTCACTTTAGGAATGATGATCCGCTTAGGTTCGATTTCTGTTCCATTGACAATTTTCTTCTTATAAGAAGGATTCAGGCTACATAAAGCATCTTCATCGATGCTCAGTGCCCCTGCCAGTTGAGGAAGGGAAACGAAGCGGTTCACATGAATTGTGTCGGTATTTTTTACAAATGGTGATTTCTGCGCCCTGATCTGGTGTTGCCCCGGATAATTCATCACATAGATTGCCGCAATAAATGCAGGCACATAATTTCTGGTCTCCAGAGGAAGGTAAGCCCTGATTTCCCAGAAGTCCTGGGAATCTGCTTTCAGCATCGCCTTTTTCACATTTCCCATTCCGCAGTTATAAGCCGCGATGGCCAGAAGCCAGTCGCCCAGCTCTTCGTAAGCATCTCTGAAATAAGCTGCTGCCGCATAGCTCGCCTGAATAGGGTCTTTTCTTTCGTCTACAAAGTTATCCATATTCAGTCCATAATCTTTTGCTGTTGCAAACATGAACTGCCACAGACCTGTGGCACCTACTCTGGATACCGCATGTGCATTCATAGAAGATTCTATGATGGGCAGGTATTTGATCTCCTCAGGAATATTATAATATTTTAATGCTTTCTCGAAAACCGGAAAATAATAGTCGGAAAGACCGATCATTTTTCCCATCATGTCTTTCCGTCCGCTATAAATATCGATGTATTTCTGTACATGTTCATTATAACTGAGCGGCACCATTTTCTGAATGGAATCCAGTCTGGCCTTGTAGCCGTAATTATGGTTGTAAAAAGTTGGGGTTTCCGGTAAAACAGGGACTGAAACAGTGTCGTTTAGAATTAAAGCCTGTTGTTGCTGAGCAATTGCTGAAAAGCTGGTTAGTGCTAAAATACAAGATGCAAAAAGTACATTTATTTTCATAGGCATTTAGTTGTCTTCAATGGCTATGAAACTTGCAGGCAGGTTTCACAGACAATGTGTCGTGACATGGGTCTAGGTTAAAAATGTATGGGACAGGGAAAGTAGTTCCTGTTCCTTAAAGTGCTTTGCCATAAGCTGTAAACTTAACGGCAATCCTTCTTTATTATTGCCCAATGGGATAGCGATTGCCGGAATTCCCGTCAAAGAAGCCAATACGGTAAAGATATCTGCCATATACATGACCAATGGATCTTCAATATTTTCTCCGATTTTAAAAGGTGGTGTTGGTGTTACGGGACTTAAGATCACATCAAAATCTACCAGCAATTGCTCCATCCGTTCACGGATCAGTCTTCTCACCTGCTGTGCTTTCTGATAATAAGCATCATAATATCCTGCGCTGAGCACGAAAGTTCCCAGAAGAATCCTTCTTTTCACTTCCTCTCCAAAACCTTCCGCCCTGGAAGTCCTGTACAAATCGTTCAGGTTGGCTGCTTCCGTATTCCGGTGTCCGTAATGAACCCCATCGTAACGGGATAAGTTCGAAGAAGCCTCTGCCGTGGTCAATACATAATACGCAGGCACCAGGTAATCCAGCAAATCAAAAGACACATATTCCACTGTATGCCCCTGACTTTTAAAACGCTCAATTGCCTGTAATATCGCTTCTTTTATGGCAGGATCCAGGGCTTCACTTTCCAGCGTTTCCTTTAAAACTGCGATTTTTTTAGGTCCTCCTGATGCCAGGGCAGCTTTATAATCCGGCACTGCACTTTGAGAAACGGTGCTGTCATAATCGTCTGCTCCTGCGAGTACTTCCAGTAAAATGGCCGCATCGCTTACCGAAGAAGTAATGGTTCCTACCTGATCAAAAGAAGAAGCATAAGCAATCACGCCATATCTGGAAATCCGGCCATAAGTAGGCTTCAATCCGATACATCCGCAAAATGCCGCTGGTTGTCTGACAGAGCCACCGGTATCTGTTCCCAGAGCCGATAAGCAAAGGTCTGCCTGTACTGCTACTGCAGATCCACCTGAAGAACCTCCGGCCACACGAGAAGTATCAGCCGCATTTTTTACCACTCCATAATAAGAAGTCTCATTAGAACCACCCATTGCAAACTCGTCACAGTTTAACCTTCCGATGATGATGGCATCTTCGGCAAGTAAACGTTCAACAACGGTAGCGGAATAAGGAGAAATAAAACCTTCCAGCATTTTGGAAGAGGCCGTAACCTCATGGTCTTTATAAGAGATATTGTCTTTAATACCGATCACCATCCCTGCCAGCTTGCCGGCAGTTCCCTGATCAATCTTCTCCTGTACTGCTTTAGCCTGGGCGGCCGCAGAATAAAAAAACACCTCATTAAAAGCATTGAGGTGTTGATGACTTTCTATTTGCTTAAAATAGTGATCCAGAAGCTCAGATAAACTTAGTTTTTTTTGAGCAATAAGGGATTGTATCTCTGATAAGGAGCTATACTTCTTCAAATTTCAAGAATAGGTTAAATTTAAAAATTGGACTATAAAACCTATAAAGGTTTGTTAGTGCGGTTTTGTTCTACTGCATCAGTACCGTCCACACCTTCTTTTCCATCTTTAAATTCTTTAATACCTTTACCCAAACCGCGCATCAATTCAGGAATTTTTTTACCACCGAAAAGTAGCAATACAATGACAAGAATAACGGCGATTTCCATGCCACCAATAGCGGCTAATATGGTTGTGTTTAACATGATATTTTAGTTAAAGTTGTGTTTTATCTGTTTCTATTCTAGGGTTCTCATTGCTGGGCTCAGCAACGACTTCCTTTTTTTCTAAATCTATTCCTTCTTTCGCAGGACTGCTGCCAGGATACATTTGCTCATCCAGGCTGGATTCCGTCGGGTGGTGACGGTCGTTGTTGTTGTCCTTAATCACCGACTCAATGTCGTCCACTATACCTACGGAATTAATGTTGCGGTGGATTTCTCTTTTCACCCCTTCCGAGGCATCTTTAAAATCACGGATTCCTTTTCCTAAACCACGTGCCAGTTCGGGTAATTTTTTACCTCCAAACAACAAAAGCACCGCAGCAAGAATGAGCATGATCTCTCCACTACCCATATTCAAGAAGTCCAATAATGGTCCTGTATACATTTTACTCCCTATTTTTTAAATCTATAATACAAATATAAACATTTCTTGCTCAATCCTCTATTTTGCAGAAAGCCATCCTGCAGGATTCTGAGCAACTGTTCCTCTGTAGATCTGGAATTGAAGTTCCGGCATGTCTCCCGATGAGGCCACTGTACCAATGGTCTGTTTTGTGCTCACATCGTCTCCCTGCCCTACACTCACCGATTTCAGGTTCTGATAAACGGTAAAGAACTGTCCGTGTTTGATCAGCACATAATACCTTCCAAGGGCATTTCCTACTTTAGTAACTTTTCCGTTAAATACCGATCTTACCGCAGCACCTTCACTCGTTTGAATGGTAATCCCTGCATTATCGTAACTCGCCTGACCTTCTTTATGCTTACCGAAGCTCTCTGTAGTGGTACCTGTAGCCACTGGCCATGGTAAAGAGCCTCTGTTGCTTTCAAAGGCAGCAGACAGTTTTGCAGCTTCCGGAGTGGCAGTCAGGTAATTGTTATTGCTATTGGCAGTTACCGTTTTCGGCTTGGCCACCGCAGCTACAGGAGCTGGTTTATTTTCAGCTTTCGCTCTGGCAATCGCAGCAGCCCTTTCGGCAGCAGCTTTTGCAGCGGCAGCTCTTTCCGCAGCCCTTGCTGCTTCTTCCGCTTTCTTTTTAGCAATGGCAATCTCACGGGCAATGGCTGCACGGATATTTCTATCGATCTGTGCCTGTTGTTTCTTGCGGGTTACAATATCCTGTTTGTATTGCTTTTCCTGCTTACTGATCTTATTCAGTACCTGAGCCTGTTCGTTTTTATTCTTGCCCAGTTTATCTTTTTCATTCTCCTGTTCGTGCAGAAGACTGCTTTTTTCCTTTAAATTTTTATCCAGTACAACGATCTTATAATTCAGATCTTTTTGTGTTCCCTGAATATATCCGGCCTGCTTTTTACGGTACTGACCGAACTGCTGAAGGTATTTGATCCGCTTATAAGCCTGGTTGAAATCGCTGGCTGCAAAGACAAACATGATCTTTTCGTAGGCATTCCGGTTGCGTTGTGCAAAACGGATCATGCCTGCATATTCTTTTTTGAGCTGCGAAAGCTGCCCTTTTAAGTTAATTACGGTATTGGTATTCTCATGGATCTGATTGTCAAGGTTTTTGATCTCAGAGTTGATGACCGTGATCTTGTTCTGCATCAAAGTGATTTGAGTATTCAATGCATTGATCTGGGCCTGAGTAAGTTTCTTATTCTTTGCAGTCTTAGTGAGGTTCCTCTGCAAGAGTTCTATTTCACGCTGAATAGCTTCCTTTTTTCTTTTAAGCTCTGAACTGTTTTGCGCAACGGCGATTGTTGCGGAGCATACCAATAATAGGAGTAAAAGTAATTTATTTAGCTTCATTGCGTCAAAAGTATGAAAAAAATCAGTTTATTACTTCATACTTACCTGGAACATTAAACGGAAATTCAACCGGAACATTGCTTTCTACTTTTGAAAAATCCAGTTTAAGGTTGATCTTTTGTGTACCTGCCATCGAATTGATACTTAAACTGGTAGGAAATAAAGCACCGTTCATATTTTGATAATCTCCGTAAACTACCTTCAGCGACTTCCATGACTTCAGGTCGTTCAGGTTGTTCTCGGAAACTTTCATCAGGGTATTAAATAAAACACGGTAGCCCAGCGCTGCCTGCTCCCCTTCCACTACCCAAACGCCGTTTTCCAGCTGCAGGTCTGAACCCTCAGTCATGAGCTCATTAATCGTATTCCCCGATAAGATCGCCTGTAACATTTTAAAATTCACCTGCTGGTTCGAGAAGCGGTGAACATAGTTAAAAGGCTTTTTCAGGTAAACACCCTGCAATTTATTCAACACCTTAATGCTATCTGGCGTGATGAGTGCGCGGGCCCCTTCAATCCCCATGAATCCGGTAACACTTACCCAGATTCCTTCATCTTTCCTGATGCGGATGTTCATACTGACATCGTTCGGATTCCCATTGATTTCCAGAACGGCCTTTCCCTTCAAAGACAAAGTGGTAAAAGCCACATCTTTTTGCTGCAATAACTGTAAGGTTTCTGACTTTTTACGGTCTACCACCACAGAATCCGAAACCGGGGGTACCACCACAACGACTTTCTTTTTCGTCTTACAAGCCATCGTGAATGCCACCAATGCCAGGAGTATGACCTTACTTAATATATTTCTTTTCATTGATCTTTCGGTTTAAATTCGGGGAGTCATTTCCGGCTTCTTTTGCTTTTTGCCATTGGGTCAATGCCAGGTCTTTTTCTCCTTTCAGGAACAGAATGTCACCATAACGTTCCAGATAAAGTCCATTTTTTGAACCATTATCCAGCAGAGCCTTTTCTGCCCAGACTTTAGCCTGTTCGTATTTTTCCCTTTTCAACAACACCAATGCATAAGTATCTGCAATGGAAGAGTTAGCGGGCATTGCTGCAGCTGCTTTGGCAATCAGCGCTTCTGCTTTATCCAGATGCTGATCCCGCAAAGCAAGATAAAAAGCATAATTATTTAAAAGCAGGTAATTGCCTGGTGCCAGAGCCACTGCCTTATCAAAAGCAGCATTGGCCTCAGAGAATTTCTTTTCATCAATGAATATTTCTCCCTGCAATCCCAAGACCAGTGCCTGAAGCTCTTTATTGTCGCCATCCAGCTGCAAGGCCGATTTGATATTTCCTAAAGCGGTCGCATTCTGGTTATCGCGGTGTAAAGCAAAAGCCATATAATAGTACAACACCGCCTGATTGGGATAGATTCCCAGGGCTGCATCTCCCGTTTTCACCGCTTCTTTATATAATCCCAGACTGGTCTGAATGTTCAATACCTGCTCCCAAACCGGATATAGATCTTCGGTTATTTTCAACACTCCCTGATATTGCTCCAGGGCTGCAGGGAGATTCCCCTGTTGGTATAACACATCACCATACAAGGCCTGAGCTTTCGGATCCGTTGGGTTAGACTGTACCATGATCTTTGCCAGATCTGCTGCTTCCTGAATCCTTAGTTTGTTTTTACCTGTTCCTCCAAGCAGCATCATGACAATCTTCATCTTCCGCTCCGGAGGCATCATCTGACTGGCGAAGGCAGTCCTTAACGACTGACCTGCCGCTACACTATTTTTTGTATTTCTATAATAATCCGCAAGGGCAAGATCCACCTCATAATTATCGGCCTCTACCGTTTTGGCTTTCTGAAGCAATGGCAGGGCGGTTTCATATTGCCCTTTTTCCATCAGCGACTCACTCATTTCGAGTAGTCCTTTCACATCCTCCTGCCCTTCTGCAAGAATCTTTTCCACTTCCTGTTTTGTAGCAGCTTTCCCTGTGCCCAGCGTAATTCTTTGCCGGGCCTGGGTCAATGCTTTTGATGGCCCAAACTTTTGTTCCAGTACATCATAACCCTTTAGGGCCTCTTCTGTCTTGCCCATTAAAAGGTAAGCATTGGATTTATCGAAATAATAGGCATCATTTTCCGGTGACAAACGGATCATTTGTGTAAAGACCGTGACCAACCCGTCCATATTCCCTTTGCGCTTATACAATTCGGCCAGGAGTTTCCAATACCAAAGGTTATTGGCATCCAGTGCCGCTGCTTTCTTAATCGAAATCTCTGCCTCTTCCAGCTTATTCTGCCGGTAGTTAAGGTTTGCAATTTCATAATGCACCGCTGCATTATTCGGGTCTATGGTTAATATTTTGTTGAAGCTCTCCCCGGCCTTGCTATAATTTTCATTCAGCTTTTCTTTCAGGCCGGCAAAGAAGAGGTTTTTTACTGCATTACTATCCAATAGGGGCTTTACAGGCTGTTGTGCTACAGCCGACAGGCCCACAACAAGTAAGGGCAGTAAAAGAAACCTTTGCTTCATATTTTGTATGTTTTACTTTCCAGTGTGTCCGTATCCACCTGCACCACGTGCAGTGTCGCTTAGCTCTTCCACTGCTTCCCATGAAATTGTTTCATGCTTGGCTATCACCATCTGCGCGATCCTGTCACCATTATTGACTACAAAATCTGTATCAGAAAGGTTCACTAACAATACTTTAATCTCTCCACGGTAATCGGCATCGATCGTTCCCGGAGAATTCACAATACTGATGCCATGTTTATAGGCCAGACCACTACGTGGACGGATCTGCGCTTCATAACCTACCGGCAATTCAATATGTAAACCTGTTGGAACCAACACACGCTGTAAAGGTTTAATGGTGATTTCAGTTTCTGTAAAAGCACGCATGTCCATTCCCGCGGCATGAGCAGTTTCATATTGAGGCAATGCATGTCCGGAATTGTTAATGATATTAATCTTCATTGTTGTATATATTGTTGTTATTTTATTTTTTAAATAATACGGCTTTCAGGTTATTTCTCTTTCAGGTTATTTCTTAAATAATATAGCCTTCAGATCGTCCTTCTCAAAATAAGCAATACCTGCAATGAAAACGATCAGCATTGCATTTCCGATATAAATATTTCTGTTAAATACCCAGAAAGATAAAATCACCAGAACCACAGAAATGAACAGATAGGTCAGGATTCTTTTCAGGTTGTAAGGAATCGGATAATATTTCTGCCCTAGTACGTACGAAATGACCATCATTACCGCGTAAGCCAGCATAGACACCCATGCAGAGCCCATATAGCTGAACCTGGGAATGAGCACAAAGTTAAGGGCAATGGTAATCAACGCTCCGATCACCGAAATATATAACCCGAAACGGGTCTGATCCGATAACCTGTACCAGATGGAAAGGTTCATATAGATCCCTAAACAAACATAACCAAATAACAGAAAAGGAACGGCTGGAAGGCCAACCCAATATTCCTCTTTACGGATAAAGTATTTCAGGATTTCGATATTGGTGACCAGGCCAACAAACATAATGGCCAGCGCAATTACAAAATAATGCAGAATGGCAGCATAGGTCTTTTTCGCATTTGCATTCTTCGCATGACTGAAGAAGAAAGGTTCCGCACCCAGACGGAAGGCCGTAATAAAGATGCTGATAAATACCGCAATCTTACAAACCGCACCATATACCCCTACCTCATGATCTGCAATTTTCTCTGGCAACAACCAGCTCAAAACCACCTTGTCCAGGTTTTCATTGACGATAAAGGAAAGGTTGGCCACCAGAATGGGCCAGGAATAAGAGAACATTTTACCAAACAACTCCTTATCAAACTTCAACTGAATCTTTAAGAACTGTGGTAACAATAACAGAAAGGTCAGCACACTTGCAGCAAGGTTTGAGATAAATATATACCCAAGCCAGGTTCCGCGAAACCAGGAACTTAACCATCCAGATAAAGGCCATTGTTGATCAATGATAAAAGGAATGGCATAAATGAACATGAGGTTCAGCCCCACAAAACATCCAATATTCAAAAACTTAATCAGGCTATATTTGAAGGCTTTATTATCAGCTCTTAACCTGGCAAACGGAATCACGCATATCGCATCGGTAAACAGGATCCACAGAAAATACTGGACGTAGTTTTTATAATCCTCCAGTTTTTTAGGATCATCGGTCAGGTAATTGGCAATCGAATTGGAAAAAACCAGGCCAGTCATCAGGAACAAAACAGAAATAAAGGCCACACACAAAAAGGAATTGTTGTAAACCTCCTGCTTTCTGTCTTCATGTTTATTCAGGTACCTGAAATAGGTACTCTCCATTCCAAAGGCCAATACCGCATTGATCATCGAGGCATAGGCAAAGAGGGTCGTCATGATCCCATAAGTACCTGCCGCAAATTTCCCGGTATAGATTGGAGTCAGGATGAAGCTAAACAGTCTGGAGAACACAGTACTCAAACCATAAATTGCTGTCTGACCGAGGAACTTTTTAATTACAGACACGTGCTATTTTTTGAGGATTTCAAAATTACGATAGTTCTTCAGTTCCCCTGAAATTACTTCAACCTTTTCAATCTTCGCCCTGTCCGGACCTTCATTGCACCATTCCAGAAAAACTTCTAATGAAGTCTCATCACCTTCAGCTTCCATATACACACTACCATCTTTCTCATTCCTGATAATCCCGCGGACACTCATCTGATCTGCGATTGCTTTTGTGGTTTGCCTGAAAGATACACCCTGCACTTTTCCGGTAATTCTTATCTTGATGTGATTCATTTATTATTCAAATATTATTTTTCAATTGTCTTAAAATTCCAGCGAACTGATTCGTTGTTTTTCTGTTAAAAACTCCTGCCAGATCTCGTTGAGGATGGATGCAGCGGGCTTAATCCCCTTTAACATGGCGGATACCTGTCCGATCTCCAGCTCACCTTCTTCCAAATTTCCTTCAAACATACCTAATTTTGCGCGTGCACGCCCTAAAAGCTGTTTCAATGTTTCTGCATCCGCGCCTTCGGCTTCTGCCTGGGCAATGGTTTCATCAAACGTATTTTTCAGCAACCTGACCGGAACGAGCTTTTTCATTCTGAGCTTGGTATCTCCCTCAGTGGCATTAATGACCCTGTTTTTAAAATCAGGATGTGCAGAGGATTCTTCTGCAACAGCAAAAGCTGATCCGATCTGTACCCCATCAGCACCTAAAGCAAGAGCTGCCAGCATTGCCCTCCCACTTCCAATCCCTCCGGCAGCAATCACCGGAATTTTCACCTGATCCTTCACCATAGGAATTAAACATAAGGTAGTGGTTTCTTCTCTACCATTGTGCCCACCGGCTTCAAAGCCTTCTGCAACGATCGCATCTACCCCACAGGCTTCAGCTTTCAACGCAAATTTTGTGTTGGCGATGACATGCACCACTGTAATTCCTTTTTCTTTCAGGAAGCCGGTCCAGCTGGCCGGATTCCCTGCAGAACTGAATACAATCTTTACACCTTCCTCTACAATGATGTTCATGATTTCTTCCACATTTGGATAGAGCAAGGGAACATTCACAGCAAAGGGTTTTGAAGTGGCATTTTTGCATTTACGAATATGAGTTTTCAACACTTCCGGGTACATAGACCCTGCGCCAATAATTCCCAATCCGCCAGCATTAGAAACCGCCGAAGCAAGTTTCCATCCGCTACACCAAATCATTCCCGCCTGAATAACAGGATATTGTATATTAAATAAAGTTGTAATTCTGTTCGACATATCAACTAAGCTATTCTTTTAATTTTGCCACTTACCAGGATATCCACATAGTTATCCACAGGCTTATCCACAAGGTTCTCCACAATTTCCAGGAGGACAATACCAGGCGTCTTTCCAACAGCTAAGCTACCAAAACGGTCTTCAATTCCTAAGAACTCAGCACCATTCCATGTAGCCCATTTCAACAGCTCATCAAAAGAAACTTTAAAATGTTCCTGTAAGGTTTTCATCTCTTCAATGATGCTCAATTGATCATTGCTTGCCAGACTGTCGGTACCAAGGGTAATTTTAACATTTGCCTCCTGCAGGAGTTTTAGTTCTGGCAGTTTATCTTCTATATACAAGTTTGCATTCGGGCATAAACACCAGTATAACAATTGGTGATGATTTTCAGCAAAGTCAAGGTCTGATTTACTGGTAAACGTATTGTGTACGAGTAACGTTTTTTGCGTAGCAGAAAGTTCAGGCAGATAAGAAGGTAAAGAGGGTTTTCCTGTCGCTTCAAAAAAATCAATATCCAATCCCAGAAACTGATACAATTTCAAAAAGCTTCCTGTTTTATGTTCAAAAAAGGCATTTTCATCCGGAGTTTCCTGGTTATGAATACTAATCAGGTCATTGTTCTTTTCTCCTTCTGTACGAATCTCATGAAACAATTCATCAGAGACTGAGTAAGGAGCATGAGGAACAATCGAACCAGACAAAGGCTTAAAAGCATTTTTTAAGTCAATAGCAGCTTTGATAATTTCTCCGGCTTTAACCGGATTGAAACCCATTGCTTCGATAAAAGTATGGTAATAGATACCACTAATCTCCTTTACTTCTTTTGAAATGAGTTTATTGGAGATATCTCCTACCGCCACAATTCCGTTTTCATACATCTTTCTGTCGGCCGCTTCCATTGCAGCAATTACTTCTGATTCTTCAGCCTGTCTTTGGCGGATCACCTGCTCCACAAAACCAGGAAGTCCGGTATGTCTGGCAATCTTACCTTGTAAATGTGAAAGTTCCAGGTGGCAATGGGCGTTCACGAATCCGGGAACCAACGCTCCTTTATAGTATTTGATGTCAGTGATCCCTTTAGTCGCGGCCTCATCAGCAGTAAGGATTTCTTTAATTAAGCCTTCGGAATCGACGCCAATCACCCCGTCTTTCAAAGGGGCGGCTGATACGGGATAGATGTATGATGCAGAAATGTAGGAAACCATAATCACAAAGAAAAGACATTTCGTTTGAAAATCAATTTTAACGGTCTCCTTCTACGTACTCAGTCAGCACTTTTATTAATGCAATTCTCAAACTGCTTTCGTCAGCCCGAATCATTTCTCTTTTTTTGATCTCTGGAAAAGCGATAAGTACAGTATACTCATCTTCGTTTCTTTGACCATCAAACTTTATTAAGGCGATATCACCCTTATTTTTTACCTGCTCAAAACAATTCAACAGCTCCTCCATTGATATGCTTTTTTTAATTAAAATCTCTTTTATAAAATTCATATATCAATTAAACTGTCTTACCCAAACCTCATTTTCAGGAACAAGATTAAACAAATTCTGTAATCATTTAAGTAATCAAAATTATTTTACCTTAGATAGGCCTTTAAACATCAAGCCAATGAAACCTTATCACTACTACTCTTTCTTATTATTATCCTGCTTAATCCACCTGGCTTGTATCAATTCCAAAAATAAGGAAAACAAAATACCTCAACAAGGCAATCCAGCGAGCACCTCTTATGACTCCACAGCAAAAACTATACATGTCTTCGTAGCCCTTTGTGACAATGCTCATCAGGGCATTGTCCCCGTACCGAAGGCTATTGGCAATGGGCAAGACCCAGCAAATAACCTCTATTGGGGCTGTCAATATGGAATCAAAACATATTTTAACCGGAGCAACGAATGGAAACTAATCCGAAAACAAAAACTTAATAGCTTAATTCTGGAGCGGCTGGTTTACAAGCATAGGTCTAAAAATTATTACCTGATTGCAGATGCGTATAATGGTAAAGAGATTAAGCAGTGTACCATCAATTTTCTAAAAAGTAGCAGCGGTCAGTTAAAGGAAACGCTACAGGTAGATCAAAAAACGATTGGAATCTCTGGTAACGCCAGGCTAATGGCCTATATCGGCCACGATGGATTGATGGACTTTAATCTGGATAATGAATTTGCCAATGTAGACAAGAAAAAACGGGATGTGATCATTCTGGCTTGCTACAGCAAAAGGTTTTTCGGTCCCCATTTAGACAAAAAAATGGTTAATCCTCTGGTCTGGACCAGCAACCTCATGTGCCCAGAAGCTTACAGTCTGCACGATGCACTCAATGGCTACATGAACAATGAAAGCAATGAGCAAATTCAGCAACGCGCAGCAGCAGCTTATTCCAAATATCAAAAATGCAGCCTTCGTGCCGCTAAAAACTTATTGGTTACCGGGTGGTAACACCATAACCAATAAGCCGAACTCTTGGGCTATATCTCTGCTACCCCCTTTTTGAGCTACTCGAATTTTTTCGAGTAGCTGAACCTTTCTCAAACTCTCCACTTTTTTTGGCTTTGAGGCCACAAATTGTGACCTCCAATTATCAAATTCCTTGTTAATATTCTACACCTGTTGTGTAAAACTCAATAGCGTAAACTTATCTCTAAATTATCCTTTGAGGTCACAAATTATTGCCTCAAAGCGAGGGACTTCTTTGCACAACATCTTGTTATTATAAATAATAATTAAATCAGATTCAACACTATCATTTGTTTTTATCAATGGATTTTTTAAGTTTTGCTTGGATTTTTTCCGTCGTATAAGAGGACTTTCTTAATGATTTTAATTGGGTGACGGCTATCTTTCTTAATTCAAGCAATCTCCCCTCTTGAGACATTCCTTTTTCTATTAAATATGCGTTATTGTTTTCTAGATTACTTAATACGATTAACTGATGAATATCCGCCAAATCTCGCATATTAAGCCCTCTCTTTGCGTGACTTAGATTTTGATCTTTCCATTCTTTTGCCGTCAAACCAAACAAGGCAACATTTAACATATCAGCCTCACTTGAATATACATACTTAGATTGCTCCTCCGTTAACTCTGGAATTATATGCTCCTTGATAGCATCAGTATGTATAGTATAGTTTGTTTTAACCAAGAATCGTCGAAAATCCCAGCCAGAACTCAATCTGCCTGCCTCTTCTTGCTTTAGCTTTTGATATTCGGTTATGAGTATTAATTTAAATTCAGGGCTAATCCACATGCCAAATTCAAATGCAATATCTTTATGAGCATATGTTCCTCCATATCTTCCTGCAGTTGCAGATACGCCTACTGCTCCAGTTTTTTCAATCCAGTCTTTAACACTTATCTTAAAATTATTTAAACCTGCTTTTGATGCTATTATGGCAAATTCGCCATAATTAAAATTCGGCTTATTTAGTTTTTCCCAGACAGATAAAAATTCCAGAGTATTGCGGTTACGCAACCAGTCACTAACAAAAAAATCCCCATCTTTTGCTTTTATCATATCAGTGAGACAAATTCGATCATCATTATCTTTAGACATCAATCTTACTTCGGTCCCTTTAATATTTATCTTTGCCATACGATTACATTTTTGATGATTTTTGTTTTAATATCGTTAAACCCTGTTTCCAGGATTTCAATAGTTGAAGAAGAACCACCTTGTAATAAATCTATTTTTTCATTGATTGCACTGAGCTTAGTATCAATGGTGTCAAATCTTTTGTTAAACGATTCGAAATTTTTATCAATCTTTTCAAAAGCCGACTGAACCGCATCTATAAAGGTATCCAGCTTATCTTCTAACATCCTTAATCTTTCCTTCATGTTTCAATGAATTTCAACACCTCAAATATACATATTATACAATAAATATCTTTATTGTATAATATGTATATTTCAAAATTTATTTAAAATCAGACAAGGCTCCCAACCTTTAGATGATCCCCTAAATTCCTTTTTATATTTTGTGCATTAAAAAGCATAAGATGCTTAACTTTATCAGCCTCTAATCAATCAAACCTCATGAACCGCATAGACAGACTTTTTGGTATCCTGCTTTTACTTCAAACCAAGAAACACGTAACCGCAGACCAAATCGCAGACCGCTTTGAAATTAGTGTCCGTACGGTTTATCGTGACATTAAAGCTTTGGCAGAGCAGGGAATCCCGATCAGTTTTGAACAACCTAAAGGTTATTATATAGTACAAGGTTATTTCCTCCCTCCGGTTTCCTTTAACTCAGAAGAGGCAAATGCACTACTTATTATGGAGCGGCTTGTGGCCGGCTTTGCAGATAAATCTATTCTAAACCACTATACCAATGCCCTGAACAAAGTAAAGGCAGTGCTGAGAAACTCTCAAAAGGAAAAGCTGGAGTTTCTGAACAACAACATCAAGCTCCAATTACCCCAATCTATAAATAATGAGTTTGAATATCTTTCTCTCTTACAAAATGCCATATCGGCCCAATGCATCATTGAAATAGAGTATAGCAATAACAACAAAGAAACAAGCAAACGCGAAGTCGAAGCCATAGGATTAATTTTTTATGCTTTTAACTGGCATTTAATAGGCTGGTGTCATTTACGGAAAGAATACCGGGACTTCCGGGTATCCAGAATTGTAAAGGTAAGGCAAACTGATTCTCCTTTCAGAAAAGCAGACCACATGCCTTTAAGCGAATACATGAAAGTTCTTCCGGTAAATTATTAAACCTGCTTAACCAGGCTTCCCGGGAAGGTGTTCCAGTTTATTTTTAAGGACCTGATACTCCTTTTCCAGGGTTCGGAATGCCTTACTATCGACGGGATTCCCCCTGTTGTTCTTCATTTGCTGTAAATAATCAGCTTCTACTACGTCAAACCGCTGTTTTACTTCAGCATATTTCTTTTT